>NZ_BSDD01000017.1 GCF_030268065.1 Geothrix rubra | reverse complement strand
CCGTCGATGTAGATCCCCGACAGGAACGTCCCCAGCGGGCTCCCGCAGTTCCGGATCAGGTTGAACTGGATCAGGTTCCCCTGGTTCCCCCAGTCCCGACCCGTCGTGTAGATCACGCCCGCGTCGTTCGTCCACTGCGTCGCATCGTGGATCACGTTGTACCTGATCGTGATCCCGTTCCCCCCGTAGAGGATCGCCGCGTGCGGCGAATGGTGGATCTCGTTGTGCTGCACCGTGATCCCCATGCTGTTCGCATCGATGTTGATCCCCGGCATGTACGTCCAGAACAGCCGCCCGTAATACTGGAACTCGCTGTTCTCCACCACCGTCCCGCTCGGCGTCAGCGTCGCACGGCTCCCGCCGCTCACCGACACGCCCCCCTGCCCCAGCTGCCTGAAATCACAGGCCTCCACCAGGTTCGACGTCCCGTTCAGGTAGAGCCCATACCCTCCCGCGTTCCGGAACGTGCAGTTCCTGAACGCCACCGACACGCAGCTCGTCGCCGACACCAGCCGGTCCTTCGCCGCCTCGAACGTCACTCCCTGCCACGTCACCTGCTGGCATCCCGACATCTGCACCACCGGCGTCTGCAGCGTCGACAGCAGGATCTCCGTCGGCGGCACGTCCCCGATGGGGCGCAGGTAGAGCCGCGCGTTGGTCCGGTCGATGAAGTAGTCCCCCGGCGCCGTGAGCTCCTCCAGCAGGTTGTAGACAAAGAACGGCTGGCCGGGCCGCAGCCCATAGGTCGGCGTGCTGTTCAGCGTCAGGACCCCGTTCACCGGATCGATGGCCGTCATCCCCGTGTGGCTCCCCGACCAGCTGTAGTAGCCCAGCCCGTAATACATCGCCTCCGAGGCCCGCCACCGGCTCATGTGGGAATCCGGCGCCGTGATCGTCGTGCTCCCGTTCGTGCCCCGGATCAGCATGAACCCGGGCAGCGGGGCCGATCCGTCCGCCGGGGCCAGGAAGGCCTTGCCCGAGGCGCCGGAGAGCGGATCGAAATTCCCCGCCGGGCCGTTGAAGGTCTCCCACGTCCCCCAGGTGGCCAGCGGGCTCCCCGTCCCCCCCAGGTCCTTCCGGTTCGAGAGGTGCCAGTCCGGCGCCGTCGCGGACCCGGCGATGGACCACACGTCCCCGTTCTTCGACAGCTGGTAGTACGGCCGTCCCTGGCTGTCCACACCCTTGTAGGTGTAGTCCCCCGTCACGTCGGGCGTCAGCGTCCCGCTGACGTGGATGGTCGTCTGGGGCGCCAGGTTCACCGTCGTCCGGTCCACGGCCTTGGGATAGCGCGCCAGCGTCAGGGGCGCGCCGTCCACGAACACCTCCATCGACTGGTTGACCGATCCGCCCGTGACCGCACGGCTCGCCAGCGTCCCCAGGCTCGCCTTGTAGGGCGTCAGGTCCACCACGTAGATCATCGACCGCGCCGACGCGTCCAGCCGGGACCAGTTCGGGTCCGTGCCGTCCACGAGGTGCGCCGAGGAACCGCTCAGCACCACCCCGCCGACCAGCCGCGGCGTCTCGTTGGG
>NZ_BSDD01000016.1 GCF_030268065.1 Geothrix rubra | reverse complement strand
GGCACCGTGTCCCTCACGGCCACGGTCTCGGGTTCGACCAACACGGCGGTCACCTGGACGGTGGACGGCCTCGCGGGCGGCAGCGCCACCGTGGGAACGATCACCGGGACCGGGAACACCGTCACCTACACCGCGCCTTCGGCGGCGGGGAGCCATGCTGTCAAGGCCACGAGCGTGGCGGACACCAGCAAGAGCGCCTCCGCGTCGGTCGCGGTCCAGGCCCCCGTCTCGGTCTCCGTGAGCCCGGCCTCCGCCAGCCTCAATACGGGCAGCACCGTCTCCCTCACGGCCTCGGTCTCGGGCACCACGAACACGGCGGTCACCTGGACGGTGGACGGCGTGACGAACGGCAACGCCACGGCGGGAACGATCTCGGGTTCCGGGAACACCGTCACCTACACCGCGCCTTCGACCTCGGGCACCCACACCGTGGTCGCCACCAGCGCCGCCAGTCCGGCTGCGACGGCCTCCAGTGCCATCAATGTGCTGGCTCCGGCTCCGGTCTCCGTGACCCTGAGCCCGGCCTCCGCCACGGTGAACGTCTCCGCGACCCTCTCCCTGACGGCCACCGTCTCAGGTGCGACCAACACGGCGGTCACCTGGACCGTGGATGGCGTGGCGAACGGCAACACCACCGTGGGTACGCTCGCGGTGACCGGGAATTCGGCCGTCTACACGGCTCCCACCGTGGCGGGCACCCACACCATCACGGCCGTCAGCGCCGCCGATGGGACGAAGAGTGCCTCCTCGGCGGTCACCGTCCAGACGGTCGCCGTCCCGACCGGAGTGATCGTGGCGCCGAACGGAGTGTTGGGGAATCCGGGGACGCTGGCGGCGCCGACGACGCTGGAGGGCGCGCGGACGATCATCCAGAACGCGAGCCGGACGAGCCCCGGGGTGCTGCGTGTGCTCCTGCGGGGAGGCATCTACCCGCGTAGCAGTTCCTTCACCCTCGGATCGGCGGATTCCGGATCGGCGGCGAACCCCGTCGAGTGGGACGCCTATCCCAACGAGACGCCGCGGCTGGTCGGCGGGGTGGTGCTGAGCGGTTCCTCGGCGCACCTCGTGGACGGCACGGACCCGAACTGGTCCCGGCTGGACGCGTCGGCGCGGTCGATGATCTACGTGGTGGACCTGACGCCCTACAAGGCGAGCCTGGGGACGCTGGCGAGCCGTGCGGTCACGGGCGGATCGGTCAACCAGTC
>NZ_BSDD01000015.1 GCF_030268065.1 Geothrix rubra | reverse complement strand
CCGCGGGCCAGTCCCTGGTCTACAACGGCTCCGCCTGGTCGCCCGCCACCGTGGCCGGCGCGCCCGGCCCTGCCGGTCCGCAGGGGCCCATCGGTCCCACCGGCGCGACCGGGGCCACGGGACCCCAGGGCCCCATCGGCCTGCCCGGCATCGCCGGTCCCCAGGGCCCTGTCGGCGCCACCGGCCCCGCGGGCCCCCAGGGCCTGACGGGCCCCGGCGGCCGGACCCTCCTCAACGGCACCGGGGCCCCCGCGGCGGCCCTGGGCGCGGACGGGGACTTCTACCTCGACACCGCCGCCAGCGTCCTCTACGGGCCCAAGGGCGCCCTCACCGCCGGCGCCTGGCCCGCCACGGGCACCAGCCTCGTCGGCCCCGCCGGGGCCACCGGTCCCCAGGGCGCCACCGGCGCGACCGGAGCCACCGGGCCCCAGGGCGTCCCGGGCCCGACCGGTGCGACCGGCGCCACTGGACCCCAGGGCGCCACCGGCCCGCAGGGCATCCAGGGCCTCCAGGGCGTGGCCGGCCCGCAGGGTCCCATCGGCCCCACCGGAGCCACGGGACCGCAGGGGGCCACCGGCCCCGTGGCCCCGGCCATCACGAACGTCCTCCTCGGCGAGATCCAGACGGGCTCGGTCAAGACCGTGGGCCTCTCCTACATCATCGCGATGACGGGGATCTTCCCACCCAGGGGCGGCAGCGGCAGCGCGACGGGGCCGTACCTGGGCGAGATCAAGCTGTTCGCGGGGAACTTCGCCCCGGATGGCTGGGCCTTCTGCAATGGACAGCTCCTGTCCATTTCATCGAACACGGCCCTGTTCTCCATCCTGGGCACCACCTACGGCGGAGACGGGATCACCACCTTCGCCCTGCCTGACCTGAGGGCCGCCGTGCCCATCCATACCAACTAGCCAGCCACCGACGCCCCCCCACTCCCGCCGGGAGGCTTCGCCCCCCCTCCGCGACCACCCGACACCCGAGAAGCCGGATGCCAACCCTGCGAGCGCCCATGCCCATTCGACCCACCCTCCTGACCCTGACGCTGATCGGACTGGCCACGGGCCTGCACGCCCAGGGGGCCGCCGCCGTCGCCCCGCCCAGCCCCGCGGTGGCCACCCAGGGCCGCCTCACGGAGGCCGGCCTGCCGGTCACCGGCACCCGCAGCTTCACCTTCTCCATCCTCGACGCCCAGGGCAGCGAACTGTGGAACTCTGGGCCCCAGGACGTCTCCGTGGTCAACGGCCTCTACGCCGTGGAGCTGGGCGGCACGGGCATGCCCGCCATCCCGGCCTCCCTCCTGGGCACCCCCAACCTCAGGCTCCACCTGGTGATCAACGGCGTGGCCCTCACGCCCGACACCGACCTG
>NZ_BSDD01000014.1 GCF_030268065.1 Geothrix rubra | reverse complement strand
GCGGTCGGCGTTCGGCCTAACCTGGCGCTCAACTCGGACCCAGCCTGCTTTGTCCCCCGCTCTCTCTCATCCACTCGCTTCCTCGGCTCCGTTCTGCGCCTCGGTGCAGGCCGGGCCGGTTAGCTTCGTTCGTTAGGCGCATCCCAATGAGAATTCCAATCCAGCCTCTCTTCCTTGGTTTCTGCGTGCTAACGATTGGATGCAAGCACGAAACGAAAGTTCACGAACTTAAGGATGTGTATGAATCATTCGGGCGCCATAAACCTGAAACACAGTTCCCGTTCTTTGTTCTAGGTGACGAAGCCAGAAAGAAAATCGATAAAAATAAACTAGAGCTATTCACAAAGGCGCAAACCGACATTGATTTAATCAATTCTCACCAACAGCCCATTTTCTGCAAACAAGTGATGGTCGTTTCTGATGGTGGCACAACCACATTCGAAGGTCCTGAATACAACATCACCAGGCACAGTCATCTCGACCGGCTGAATGGCCTCCCGTGTATTTGGCGTGGCATTACCATAGAGTTCAAAGTGGCCAGTCCTGGGCACCAAGAATTGAAAGAAGTGCGCCAAACCTGGGTTGAGTTCCTTCCCTGATGCGCCTAACCCTCCGCTCAACTCGGACCCCGCCTGCATTGCCTGCCGCTCTCTCTCAACTTCTCGCTTTCTCGGCTCCGCTCATCGCCTCGGTGCAGGCGGGGCCGGTTAGCTTCATTCGTTAGGCCTCCCGCAAAACCCACTCCATGAGGTGCTGAATGAGTAATGCAAGCGATCCATCCTCATCAAAGAAGTCCACTCGACTTTGGTTAATTGTTTGTCTTGTGGCCATCATTGCTTCGATAGCCATGTACAAGGTATGGCGACAAGGGCTCGAGGACGGGGCTGCTCTCGCGCACCAAACCACCAAGTGATCGGCCTAACCGTTAGCTCAACTCGGACCCCGCCTGCATTGTCCGCCGCTCTCTCTCAACTTCTCGCTTCCTCGGCTCCGCTCGTCGCCTCGGTGCAGGCGGGGCCGGTTAGCTTTGTTCGTTAGGCCGCCCGTGATTCGCAAGCTATGCCTCCCACTGCTGGTTGTCTGGGCATTCGGCTGCAAGCCAAGCTCTTCAGCTTCGCTTTACACAATTCCGAAGGATCACATTACGGTCCTCGTGGGTGATGCAGGGAAATCCCTATGCAGCATGTTTGATGCAGGGATTGGCAACAATCTCGACCTCGTTCAGCCTTCAGATTCCGTTCTTCTCAAAGTGCAACAACAGCTTCCAGAGTTTATTCGTGTCAATCAACCCAGCATGTTTAAGAAATTTTATAAGTACAGGTTCCAGGTGGCCTGTGCGCGGAACAGCGGCAAAACATTCCTGTTCATCAATGCGTTTGACGAATCCATCTTGGCGGGCAGGCCTGAATTGAGGTTTAAACCGATCGACGTTCAAGATGGTGGAGATTCCTTCTGGAAAATCACATACTCAATTGAAAAGAAAACCTTCACCAAACTGTCCGTCAACGGCTCGGCCTAACCCTCCGCTCAACTCGGACCCCGCCTGCATTGCCTTCCGCTCTTTCTCTTCATCTCGCTTTCTCGGCTTCGTTCTGCGTCCCGGTGCAGGCGGGGCCGGTTAGCTTCATTCGTTAGGCCGACGTGGGCGGGCTCGGCCAAATCCGCTTCTGGTATGACTTCCCCGAGGTCCCGTCGCGCTAGAGTGGGTCATTCCATCTCCGTCACTTCCCGCTGGTCCTGGTTTTTCAATCTTCCGCTCTTTTCCATTCTCAGCGCTTGGGCCGGTAGGTCCGGCATGGTGGCCTCACCCGCCCACCTCCGCCTAACGTGCCCGTCTCATGGCCTCGGTTCATCCATCGGTCGGCGTTCGGCCTAACCTGGCGCTCAACTCGGACCCAGCCTGCTTTGTCCCCCGCTCTTGTATGTTCTCCACGTCCGGCCCCTTTCGATCATCAGATGGATCTGACGGCCGGAAGGAGGTCCGTGTTTCAAACGGGGGGATGGTGCCGATTCCGTTCATGGCGCTGAAATAATCGCCGAGAGAGAGATTCAGCCCATCCCCCTTCCCGTGGCACGCCGGAGG
>NZ_BSDD01000013.1 GCF_030268065.1 Geothrix rubra | reverse complement strand
CTGGCCTGCCTAACCTCTCGCTCAACTCGGACCCCGCCTGCATTGCCTTCCGCTCTCTCTCATCGCTCCGCTTTCTCGGCTCCGTTCAGCGCCTCGGCACAGGCGGGGCCGGTTAGCTTCATTCGTTAGGTCGCTCCATGAGATTCCCGTTCGAAACCATCTCGACAACCCAGGTGGGTGAGAGAGTGTTCGTCCTTCGGCAGGTCGATGTACCCGTTGAAAACCCTGTGCGTAATCTCATGGCTTACTCACAAGACGGAGAATTGCTATGGATTGCAGAGAATCCAATAGGTGGTCGCGGTAGCTTCTTCAATCAGGTCATGTCCACAAGCCCACTCCAGGTCTATAACTGCGCTGGTTTTCTCTGTACATTCGACCCCGAAACCGGCCAGGCTCTCAAATCCGAATTCACTAAATGAGCGGCCTAACCCTTAGCTCAACTCGGACCCCGCCTGCATTGCCTTTCGCTCACTCTCAACTTCCCGCTTCCTCGGCTCCGTTCATCGCCTCGGTGCAGGCGGGGCCGGTTAGCTTCATTCGTTAGGCGACTGATGATCCTTCTGGCCATCCCGATTTTCGCCATAGCCTTGACACAGGCCACGCCAAATTCAGGGGTGCAGGAAACTCTCGCTAGTGTGGGTGCAAAGCACTGCCTTTCTGATTATGCGAAAGGCCGATTCGGCCATCTCCGGATAGATGCAGAAAGAAGCAAGGATTTCGAAAAGAGGCTCTTTGCTGCCTTCCTTCTATACAAGAAAGCGCCAGATAGAAATCGCCAAACCTTCCTCAAGGCTCTCCCCAAGAGCCAGGGTCAGTTCGAAAAATACTCAAGAATTGCTTCCACACTCAATCTCGCTCCCTGGGCAGAGACTGGCGAGATTCAAATCCCATCCGTCCCGTTTTCCATCAACTTTTGGGACATCCAAAAGCAGATTGTTGAGCTAGCTGTTGCAGGTGAACCAGAAGCCATTACAGCCATCTTTGGTCTATCAAAATTCGGTGATGGTGCGGTTGGTGAAGGACTGAGTGAGGATTCTTTTCACTTATTCCTTCACCCAGATCTTGTGGCTTCTCATTGGATTCTGTTCGAACCTCATGTAGATGACATTGGGGCGGTAAAATCCGAGTTAGATGATGCGGGAATCATCTCTCTGCGAAATCAGTACATCTTGGCGTTCAAAGATAATCCGAAGGGGCTCAAGGTTATTCTCTATGCTTTTGAACATAGTCAACGGTGAACCATGGCTTTTTGCACAGCTCGCCTAACCCTCCGCTCAACTCGGACCCCGCCTACTGTGCCCGGCGCTCTTTCTCAACATCTCGCTTTCTCGGCTTCGTTCTGCGTCCCGGTGCAGGCGGGGCCGGTTAGCTTCATTCGTTAGGCCGCCGATGAGCCCCAAGAAATCGTTCCTCTTTGGTTTACTGACAGGGGCTGTCCTCTCGACGAGCATTCTTCTGGTTTGGGCAAAGGTGGTTTCTTCCAAATCACGGCATCAGCGGGAGGTCTTATATGTCCAGGCCTTGTCGCACGACGTGATCATATCGATCACGGCCAAGAAGGCTCAAATCCTCTCTCAGCTTCCAGATGTCGAGAGGCAACATGCACAGGAAGTCCTATATTCACTTGACATAAAGTCGCGATCATTCGATCTAAAAACAGCAAGTGACCTCAACACACTATTCCACACCTATCAACTTAATGACATCATGTCGAAGTATCCCAATTATCCAACTCAAGCCAAAAATGCTCATGACTTCATCTCGGGTTGCGAAAAGTTCTAGCACACAGAAACGGTCGGCCTAACCCTCCGCTCAACTCGGACCCCGCCTGCATTGCCTTTTGCTCTCTCTCAACCTCTCGCTTCCTCGGCTCCGCTCAGCGCCTCGATGCAGGCGGGGCCGGTTAGCTTCTTTCGTTAGGCCTCGAAGACCAGGCCTGTCTCAATTCCATTCGGCTCCCCAATCCGCCTGTTCGGCCGTTCTGCTTGGGGTTTGGTGGCGGGCGTGTACTCATGGTGGCAAGCCCAAGGCTGCTCTTTCCAATCTCCGCTTAGTTTTCCCGTCGCCCTGGTTCATGTCACGGCAGAACTGGCGTCTCGGCCTAACCTCACGCTCAACTCGGACCCAACCGCCCTTGTCTTCCGCTCTCCCGTCCTGGTTGGGACTTCCGTTCCCCTTCCATCGTCCGGCTGCGGTTGGGCCGGTTACCGTCATCCGTTAGGCGCTGGCATTGCTCAATACGAGAGCCGCATGAAATCAACAAATCTTCAATCGTGCTTCCTAGCCTTAGTGGCCACGATAGCCAGCGCCCAGACTTCTTCACATTGGTCCTACCACGTCAACTCACAAGGGGCGCGGATCATTGAGTTCATGGGCCCAATTTCAACCCCAAGTGGCGTAAGAACCTCTCAGATCAGATTCGTGCGGTCTACCGGGCCCAAGGTCTATTGGTCCTTCGATCTTGTCATCGACTCAGTTTCTACAATCAAGGGGTTCACCTTTGATGATTTTGAAAGTCCAGATAGCCAAGCTTCTGGCGAGTTACTAACACTGGAAACCATTGGAACGCCAACACCCGCCCGATTCTCGTTCTGTCCTGCAGGTGGGTATGTGAGTCAGCCAAAAGACGGGTTCAATTTCAGTGCCCTCAGAATAGGCTCACCAAATCTCCTCCTGAATCTCGTGAAATCCGCCTCGCAGGGCAAAGGCCAACTCTCCCTCCGCCTCCGCGACTTCAAAAATCCAGCCGTGGTCTTACAGGCCTCTTATGATTTGGCCGGGTCTGAACATGACTTTGGCCAATTCCTAGCAGGTATGTAAATTCACGCGCCTAACCCTCCGCTCAACTCGGACCCCGCCTGCATTGTCTTCCGCTCCTTCTCTTGTTCCCGCTTCCTCGGCTCCGCTCATCGCCTCGGTGCAGGCGGGGCCGGTTAGCTTCATTCGTTAGGCCTCGAAAACCAGGCCTGTCTGATATCCATTCGGCCCCCCAATCCGCCTGTTCGGCCGTTCTGCTTGGGGTTTGGTGGCGGGCGTGTACTCATGGTGGCAAGCCCAAGGCTGCTCTTTCAAATCTCCGCTTGGTTATCCCGTCGCCCTGGTTCATGTCACGGCAGAACTGGCGTCTCGGCCTAACCTCACGCTCAACTCGGACCCAACCGCCCTTGTCTTCCGCTCTCCCGTCCTGGTTGGGACTTCCGTTCCCCTTCCATCGTCCGGCTGCGGTTGGGCCGGTTACCGTCATCCGTTAGGCCTCCGTGGGAGGAACATGTGAACCAATGGATTATCTTCATCGCAATCAACGCGCTGTTCGCGGCTCTCTGCATCCCGCTCATTCGCAGAGAAGTCCCTATCAATTCCATCTACGGGTTCAGGTTCCCTGTTGCCATGAAAAGTGAAGAAGCCTGGTACCGGGTGAATTCATTCGGCGGCAAGGTCCTGGCAATCACGTCCTGCCTCAGCATCGCCGGCTTGGTCACCCTCAGGATTGCCGGTCAAAATGACACTCACCTCTACCTGTCCGTGTTCGTCTTTCCCATTGTGTTCACCAGTGTCGCCACTCTGGTCTATGCAAATCGGCAGGCCTAACCCTCCGCTCAACTCGGACCCCGCCTGCATTGCCCGCCGCTCTCTCTCAACTTCCTGCTTCCTCGGCTCCGCTCAGCGCCTCGGTGCAGGCGAGGCCGGTTAGCTTCATTCGTTAGGCCGACGTGGGCGGGCTCGGCCAAATCCGCTTCTGGTATGACTTCCCCAAGGTCCCGTCGCGCTAGAGTGGGTCATTCCATCTCCGTCACTTCCCGCTTGCCCTGGCTTTCCGTTCTTCCGCTCT
>NZ_BSDD01000012.1 GCF_030268065.1 Geothrix rubra | reverse complement strand
CCTCGAGGTGAGCTAACTTTGGCGGCAGGTTCCGAGAGGTTGAGGTGAAGGGATCTCGAGGGAGCAAGCGGGTGGTACGGGGAAGGATTTTGGAGAGGGAAGAGAGATGAGGGGAGAGATGAGGAGACGAGGGATCGGAGTGCTGGTGGCCAGCCTGGTGGCAGGACTGGCGTGGGGTCAGGAGGTGAGCGTCTACGGGACGACGATGGCGCAGGTATGGAAGTCGGAGGTGCCGGGATTCGACACGAAGACCTACACGCCGGCGACGCAGTTCCTGGGGATCGACGCGACGAAGCTGGGGACGGACAACCTGTCGCTGCACCTGTACGGGTGGGGGACGAGCGACCTGGGGTATGTGAAGGCCTCGGGGGGGAAGGCGGACGGGGAGCTGACGTACGGGTATCTGGACTACCGGTTCGACCGAGCGAACGCGGAGGTGAAGGCGGGGCGGTTCGCGATCAACCAGGGCGGCGGGTTCGAGCAGGTGGACGGCGTGAGCGCGCGGACGGATCTGCGGGGCGGGTTCGCGATTTCGGCGTTCGGGGGCAAGCCGGTGCTGTATCGCCCGGACGATCCGATGGCGTCGAAGGACTATTCGTATCAGCGGGATTTCATTTTCGGGACGCGGTTGTCCTGGCGGATGAAGCGGATGGGTGAGTTCGGGTTGTCGTTCCTGCAGGACGGGACGAAGCCGGCGAAGGACCTGACGATCCCGCAGCCGGTGGACTACACGCGGAAGCAGATGGGTGCGGACATCCACCTGATGCCGACGACGGCGATCGATTTCAGCGGTCGGACGATTTTCGACCTGGCGTCGCATCCGGCGACGCCGGCGGGTCAGGAGAAGCCTTCGGACATCGCGGAGCACGACTACACGGTGCGGGTGAAGCTGCCGGGGCAGTTCGCGGTGACGGGGAATTTCGCGGAGCGGAACTACTTCGCGTATTTCGCGGGGACGACGCTGCCGTCGCTGTTCAGGCAGGACGACAACGACAAGTTCCGGGGGTACGGGGCGAACGTGAGCTGGGGAGCGCCGTCGAGCCTGCAGGTGGTGGGGGACTACCGGCACACGCACCGCGAGACGTACGGTGACACGACGCAGTTCGGAGGCGAGGTGCGCTGGGTGCCGGCGGAGAAGTTCCTGACGGGATTCGGGGCGCACCGGGTGAACGCGACGAGGGAAGTGGTGGTGGATCCGATGCATCCGTCGTACAGCCTGACGCACACGGAGGCGCGGGCGTGGGCGATGTATGGGACGGAGAAGGTGACGGCGAGCGCGGACGCGATCGTGCAGAAGTATCAGGACAAGACGAATCCGAACCTGAACGGGCAGGCCTGGCTGTATGAGGTGGTGGCGTCGCTGGGGTACCAGGTGATGCCGTCGCTGAAGGTGTCGGGGGACCTGGGTTACGGGAAGACGGCGCTGGCGAAGAACGAAGCGAAGGGGCTGCTGAGGGCGGAGTATCGATTCGGCATGGCCAAGAAAGGAGGCCGCTGATGGCCCGGAAGATGATGATCAGGGTATTCGCGATCGCGCTGGGACTGGGGCTGCTGACGGCGTGCGGGGTGGTGTCGCCGGAGAGCAGTTTCGCGGCGACGCATCCGCAGGAGCTGGGGACGGGGCGTCCGGTGTGTTCGGAGTGCCACGGGGACGAGGTGATGAAGGGGAGCCTGAAGCCGTATGGGGCGTTCGACCACACGGAGGCGTTCGTGAGGGACCACCGGTTCCTGGCGGGTCAGGATGCGAATTCGTGCGCGGTGTGCCACGCGCCGTCGTTCTGTTCGGACTGCCACGGGGGGAAGGTGGTGATGAAGCCGGCGACGAAGCTGGGGGACCGCCCGGACCGGATGTCGCCGCACCGTGGGGACTACATGACGCTGCACCGGTTCGAGGGGAAGGCGGATCCGTCCAGCTGTTTCCAGTGCCATGGTCGGGCGAACAACGACAAGTGCAGGACCTGCCACCAGTAGGGACGAGAGCGAGCCTCGAAAGGGAATTCCGATGAACAAAGCGACACAGATGCTCGGCGCGTGCTTCGCGGCGGTGGTGTCCCTGCTGGTGTGGGGATGCTCGGGAAGCGCGGCGAACGCGCCCCAGTTCAACGCATCGACGGGACAGCACCCGGCGGGATGGATCCAGAACCACTGGGCGGAGTTCGTGAAGAACCCGAGCCAGTGCACCTCGTGCCATGGTTCGACGTCGGATCCGGCGACGTCGGGCGGGATCGCGAAGGTGAGTTGTTTCACGTGCCATGCGAACGGGCCGTGGCACCCGGCGGGCTGGGGCGATCCGAGCCAGCACGGTCGGCTGGGGGCGCAGCTGGCGCCGAGTTCTGATCCGACGGCGATGGCGGGATTCGCGCACTGCGCGAAGTGCCACGGATCGAGCTACGACAATCCGGTGGGGATCACGCCGTCGTGCAAGTCGTGCCACACGAAGGCGCCGCACCCGGACAAGCCGTGGGTGAGCACGACCCTGGCGGAGCCGACGCATGTGCAGACGGACCAGGGGAACGCGCCGGAGTGCTTCAAGTGCCATGCGGCGGGTGCGAATTCGGACCTGAAGCCGGCCACGCCGGCCCCCGCCGGGACGGCCCCCGGTTGCTTCAACAACACGATGTGCCACGGGACCAACATCAC
>NZ_BSDD01000011.1 GCF_030268065.1 Geothrix rubra | reverse complement strand
TCGTCTCCTCATCTCTCCCCTCATCTCTCTTCCCTCTCCAAAATCCTTCCCCGTACCACCCGCTTGCTCCCTCGAGATCCCTTCACCTCAACCTCTCGGAACCTGCCGCCAAAGTTAGCTCACCTCGAGGGTAAAAATGGAAATTCCCTACATGGGCCTATAACCTTAAAGGATTGGAATCAGTACATGTCCGTGACATTGATTTTGGTTTTGTAACTATGCCTTTTTGAAGAATTTTGGCTCATTCACAATGCGTAAAAAAAATACTTCGGTTTATCTTTTTCTTGTTTTTTCTTATCTGCATCCAGGGCCGCATTGTGATTTATGACACTGATGTAACAAATTAAGACTCCGTCTCGTCCTGGCCTCCCCGCTGGCCCTGTAACCCTCTGCCCGAGAAGGGAATAGGCGGCCACAACTCTTGCGGCATGGGTCCAGACAGAGGAAGGACCCAGATGCGGGAAGCGCACCCGGGTCCCTGCTGGACCTGAAGCAATCTGAAGAAGGCCGGGGCGCGGAAACCGCGCCCCGGCCCTGACGGCTAGAAGTTCATGTGCATCGCCTTGATGTCGGCGATCTTGCCGGTGCCATGGCAGATCAGGCACTGCTCGACCTTGGCCAGGGCCGTGCTGCGGGCCTCGTAGATGGCGCCGCCATTGCCCTGGAAGTGGGCGATGTCGGTGGCACTGTCGTGGCAGCCGAAGCAGGCGGAGGCGATCGGCGAGTTCACCAGGGTGGTGTTCGCGGCGGGGGCGATGGTGCCGCCGGTCGCGGAAGCGGTGTACTTGAAGGCCGCTCCGTAGTTCACGCCCGGGGTGACGAAGGGCGAGACCACCGTGTAGCCGGTCGGGATCGTCTCGCTGCCGGTGACGAAGGTGACCGTGGTGGTGGGCGTCGCCCCCGTGGCCGTGGTGCTCCAGAGGAGATTGGGAACCGCTGCGGCGTTGGTCGCGTTGCTGAAGTCGTACGAACCGGCCACGTGGCAGATTTCGCAGTTGTTCAGCATGTTGGACCGCTCGGCGCCGGGCCAGGTGGTGTTCCAGTAGTCGGCGCCGCCAGCCGCCTGCCAGGAGAACATGTTGTTGCGCACGGGCGCGGCATGCAGGGCGTGGATGAAGTCCTTCTCATTGACCGCCCAGCCATCGGTGCCGTGGTCGCCCACGTAGTTGGCGTTGTGGCAGAAGGTGCAGTTCTCGGCGGTGTTGCGCTCGCCGGCGTGGTAGGCAGCATCGGTGAAGACACCCAGGACCGCATGGCAGCTGTTGCACTTCTGGCTGCTGACGATCGCACGGCGGGCGGTGCTGCCCGTGGCCACCTTCGTGACGTTGGGCGGAGGCACGCTCAGGCCGCCCAGCATCGTCGTGGTGTCGTAGGGGAAGCCCGGGACGTTGGTCTGGGTGATCGGCTGGGAGTTCTTGTTGTAGGTGAAGCCGATGCCGCCCGTGAGCATGGTGGCGTTGGCCGGAATGGTCACGCCCGTCATGGTCAGGGTGTAGTAGCCGTTGGAATCCGGGCCCGACAGGGTGCCGGCGGAGGTCCCGGTGGCGGTGCCGTTCCACACCTTCTTGACGTAGGTGCTGACCGTGGCGTTCCAGTCCGCAGGCGTGTTGATCCCGTCCTGGGGGACCGCAAAGGCCAGGTAGACGCTCGGGCCGCCCACGAAGTTGTCCCACAGCTCGGTCTTGCCGCTGCCGAACACGTTGAAGTCGGCGCGCTGCCCGTTCTGGAGGAAGCGGAACACGAACACCGGCTGGCTGCTGGCATTCAGGCTGACGCTCTGGAGGTCCCAGGTGACATTGATGGCACCCGCGGGCAGGTTGTTCCGGTAGTCCGCAATGGCCGCGCCGTTGGTGTAGCCACCGGTGGCGAAGGCAGGGTTGCCGGCCACCGTCGGGGTGTGGACGAGCTGGATGCCCGTGGCGCCGTGGCACCCGGTGCAGTTCTTGTCGTCGAGCTGGGGGCCGCCGGTGTGGTTCGTGCCGCTGGCCCAGTCGATGGCGTCATGGCAGGCGCCGCAGGCGAGCCGGCTCGGCACGTTCATCCAGTTGTCGCCCTGGGTGGTGGTGCTGATGGACGAGGTGTGGCACTTCGTGCAGTTCCGGAGATCCTGGGGATACCGGGCATCGAAGGGGTTGATGTCGGAGAAGGCGTAACCGGTCAGGGTCAGGTGCTCGCCCATGTGGATCCGGTGGACGAAGGCCGGCATGTCGCCAACGCTCATGCCCTGGATCTTGCGGGTCTCACCGGTGTAGCCCGTGGCCGTGGTGGTGGCCTCGGCATTGCCGTACTTCAGCTGGTCGTTGTGGCACATCACGCAGAAGTTGATATCCACGCGGTTGCCGCCGTGCCAGGAGAGCTTGGTGTGGCAGGTGTTGCAGGACGCCATGTCCACGATGCGGCGATCCTGGGGATCGTTGGCCGCGGCAGGCTGGCCCGTGGCGGGGTAGAAGTCGTACAGGATGTTCGCCGGGGTCTTCACGTTCACCGCGGCGGTGGTGCTGGTCGACCCGTCGGGGGTGTTCCGGCCGGTGCCCCGGGCCGAGCCACCCACCTGGATGCCGATGCGGTGGAGCAGGGCGGGCTGGTAGCTCACGTCGCCGAGGTCCGCACGGACGTTGTTGCCGGTGTAGGTGGCGGCGTCCAGGAAGGCCTGGGCCTGGGTGATGTCCCGGTAGAAGGTGTAGGTGTAGGTGCCGTCACCATGGTCCACCAGCGTGCCCGTGCTGTCCGTCGTCGGGACGCTCGGAGCCGAGGCCTTGGTCGTCGTGGGCATGGAGGTCACGATGTAGCTGACCCACTTGCTGGGGCTGCCGTTGGTCCCGGGCACCAGCTTGTCGATCGAGAACGCCATGTTGGCGAGGCCGGGGGCGAGCGCGGTGCTGGACTGGGAGGTGAAGCCCAGCCCCTGGACGGGGGTGCCGTTGCCGTCGGTGACGGTGAAGTTCACGACGGGCTTCCCGCCCATGGTCACGCTGGTCACGCTCCCCTTCAGGGAGAGCTGCGACCACTGGTCCGGCGTCAGAGCCGCCGCGTTCACCGTGATGACCGCGTTGGTTCCGTTGGTCCCGTTCGTCCCGTTGGTGCCGTTGGTGCCGTTGATGCCGGCCGGGCCGGTATCACCCTTGCACCCGACCAGGGCGAAGGTGACCGCGGCGGCCAGGACGAGCCCGCCGAGTCGCTTGATGGGAATTGCCTGCATTTGAAGTCCTCCTTTGGAGTTTTGGTTGCGAAAAACGTCAGGAATTCAGTACTCGGGGGTGGGGGAATCGGTCATGGGCCTCGGCACCTCCTGGCTCAGTTCATCCCGACGGGGATGCTGGCGCCGGCGCCTGCCACCGGCGTGATGTTGGTCCCGTGGCACATCGTGTTGTTGAAGCAACCGGGGGCCGTCCCGGCGGGGGCCGGCGTGGCCGGCTTCAGGTCCGAATTCGCACCCGCCGCATGGCACTTGAAGCACTCCGGCGCGTTCC
>NZ_BSDD01000010.1 GCF_030268065.1 Geothrix rubra | reverse complement strand
TTTACGGATCCCGCCAACCTGAACTTCACCCTCAAGGCCTCCAGCCCCATGTTCAGCATCCCCGGCTTCCCCGGCATCGATGTCTCCCAGATGGGCATCCAACACTAGCTCCCCTGCTTCACCCGGACGGAGGCGTGTTTCCTTCGGGGGCCTCCTCCAGGTCTTTCCCTCCCAGTTCCAATTGGCAACCCCGGCATCACGCGCGCCGGGTTCCGGGGGTAACCGCCGTTGAATCCGAACGCTCCGATCCCGAATCCGCTCCTCCCCGCGTGCCCGCACCGGTTCGGCCTCGCCGATCCCGCGATCGAACGCCTGCTGAAGGATTGGCTGCTTCTCGCCGCCGCCTTCACGGGAACCCAGGTGGCCCTGGCGTTGCGGGACGAGACCGGAGTCTGGTACCTGAGCAGCAGCGGGCTCGCGCCCGGGCAGATGGCGGCCCTGGAATGGACCCTGGCGGGGGGCGCCCCTGGTCACCCCTTCTGGATCCTCCCGGACCAGGAGGGGGCGCTCCTGGCGATGGAGACCCTGCCCCTGCAGGACGAGTACGGCCGCGGCATCGGCGACCTGTACGTGCTGTCGCCAACTCCCCACGCGCTTACCCCGGACCATCGGGCGGGGCTCAGGTTGGTGGTCGGGCATGTCCAATCCATCCTGGCGGCGGGACGTCACCAGCTGGAGACCCGTGCCACGCCTCGGGCGCCGGCCGCCACCTCCTTCGTTCCGGGCCTCGTGCACGAGCTGGGAAGCTTTGTCTTTGGGATCTCCGCGAACCTCGATGCCTTCGAAGCGCGATTCGCCGGCATGGAGGATGTCAGCAGGTACGGAGCCACCATCCGGAAGAGCCTTGACCGGATGAACGCCTTCATCGACGAGTTGAGAGACTACGGGGATCCCCAGCGGTATTCCTGGCTGGAGACCGAGCTGGATGCCCTCCTGAAGGGGGTCGCCACCTATGAAGCGGCGGTGGCGCGCGAGGGCAACCTGGAGCTCCAATGCAAGATCGAGGGAGTCCTGCCGGCCATCATGGCCGATGAGCAGGGCCTCCGCGCCGCCTTCACCCATCTCATCCATTTCATGCTGAAGCAGGAGGAGCCGGGAGGCCGGGTGATCCTCCAGGTCGAGGTGCGCTCGGAGGGCGAGCGGGTCGACATCTGCGGGCACCTGGACGGCTCCAGCACCAGGATGAAGAACGTGGATCTCGCCCGCCTGTTCGAGCCCTTCTACTTCCGGACGTCCGGTCTGGGTCGTCTGACCCTTCCGGTGGCCCGGCGGGTCTTCGAGTATCACGGGGGCAGCCTCACCGCCTGCCCGGGGCCCGAGGGCGGGGTGAGGATCCAGTTCATGCTGCCAGCCAGCTTGCCCTATCCTTTGCGTTCAGCCGGCCGACCTTGAGGGCTCCATGGCGAAAGCGAAGATTCTGGTCGTGGATGATGATGAAACCATCCTGTTCGCCATCCGGGATTTCCTGGAACTCCATGGTTTCAGCGTCGACGAGGCGGCCACCTGCGCCGAGGCCGAGGCGCGGTACCGGGCGGACGTCTACGATGCGGTCACCCTGGACTACTCCCTCCCGGATGGGAACGCCATCGATCTGCTGCCACGGCTCAAGGCCATCGACCCCGGGGTGCCCATCGTCCTCCTCACGGCCCATGCGCGGATCGAGCTGGCCGTGCGCGCCATCCAGCTGGGAGCCGAGCAGTTCCTCGTGAAGCCGCTGGACCTGCCCGCCCTCCTGGTGGTGATCCAGAGGGCCCTGGAAAACCAGCGGAACCGGCGGAAGCAGCTGGCCCGGGATTCCCTCGAGCAGCCCCAGCGGGCCGTCGATCCATTCATCGGCCAGAGCGCCGCGATCCGCCGCCTGGAGGAGCAGTCGCGGCTGGCGGCCGCCACTGAGAGCCCCATCCTTATCCGGGGCGAGACGGGCACCGGCAAGAGCGAACTGGCCCGGTGGCTGCACCGCCACAGCTCCAGGGCCTCGGAACCCATGCTGGAGCTCAACTGCGGCGGGTTCACCCGGGAATTCCTGGAGACCGAACTCTTCGGCCACGAGAAAGGGGCCTTCACGGGCGCGGTCAGCGCCAAGGTCGGCCTGCTGGAAGCGGCGAACCGCGGCACCGTCTTCCTGGACGAGATCGGCGACATGGACGTGCAGATCCAGCCGAGGATCCTCAAGGCCTTGGAGGAGAAGCGGTTCCGGCGGCTGGGGGCGGTCCAGGACCAGAAGGTGGATTTCCGACTGGTTGCAGCCACCCACCAGCAGCTGGACCGGCTCGTGCAGGAGCAGCGGTTCCGCTCGGACCTCTTCTATCGCATCAGCGCCATCCAGATCTTCGTGCCCCCCCTGCGGGAGCGCGCCGAGGATATCCCGACGTTCGCCCAGCGCATCCTGGACCGCCTCACCGGCGAATGCGGGCGCGAGCCGATGCGCCTCTCCGCCAGCGCCTTGACCAAACTGCAGGACCATTCCTGGCCCGGGAACATCCGTGAGCTGCGGAACGTCCTGGAGCGGGCCCTGATGGGTGCCCGCTCACCCGAGCTGGAGGCGGCGGACCTGGATTTCGCCGCCAGTCCCCAGGGTCAGAGCCAGGAGCCCCTGTCCAGCCTGACGCTGAAGGAGCTCGAACGGCACCACATCAGCCAGGTCCTCCAGGAGGAGGGCGGCCATGTGGACCGGGCCGCCAAGCGGCTCGGGATCCCCCGCAGCACCCTCTACCAGAAGCTCAAGAGCCTGCGGTCCTGAACCATCCGGATTCTGGAATTCGGATCCAGATCCCAGAATCCGGGACTTACCGGAGGTCTGGGTGTATTTTGTAAAAATATATATATCAATGTTTGCATCTTGTGGTTGAGCCGAATTTCCATGGCACCCCGCTTGCCCTTACCGGCATGCGGAGGCTCCATTGCGAACGTCAAGGCTCATCACCACGCTGCAGGGTTTGGCCATTGCGGGAATGCTGATCCAGGTTGCCTGTGGCGGAAGCGGAAGCAGCAGCGCCGGCGGCAGCCAGGGTACGACGTCCGTCGGGACCCTGAGCATCTCCCTGGTCAACCCACCCACCGACATCACTTCCGGCGACACGGTGCCCGTCACCGCCCAGGTCGTCGGCTCCTCCAACACGGGCGTGGTCTGGGCCGTGAATGATGTCGTGAACGGGGATGCCACGGTCGGCACCATCAGCGGCAGTGGGACCACGGTCGCCTATACGGCCCCCACCACCTCCGGAACCTATACCATCACGGCCACGAGCACAGCGGATACCTCCAAGAAGAGTTCAACGCTGGTCAAGGTCAAGCCCAGGGTCGCGGTGTCCCTGAGTCCCGGTGCCACGACCATCGCCAGCGCCGCCAGCCTCGCCTTCACGGCCACCGTGACGGGGACCAACACCACGGGCGTCACCTGGACCGTGGACGGCGTCGTCGGAGGCAACGGCACCGTGGGCACGCTCACGGGCACGGGCACCACCGCCACCTACACGGCGCCCTCTGCCGCCGGCACGCACACGGTCATGGCCACGAGCGTGGCGGATACCAGCAAGAGCGCCTCCTCGGTGGTCACGGTCCAGGCCCCGGCCCCCGCTCCGGTGGCGGTCTCTGTTTCCGTGAGTCCCTCCTCCACCTCCCTGATGACCGGCGGGGCCGTCTCCCTCACCGCCACGGTCTCGGGTTCGACCAACACGGCCGTCACCTGGACGGTGGACGGCCTCGCGGGCGGCAGCGCCACCGTGGGAACGATCACCGGGACCGGAAACACCGTCACCTACACCGCGCCTTCGGCGGCGGGGAGCCATGCTGTCACGGCCACGAGCGTGGCGGACACCAGCAAGAGCGCCTCCGCGACGGTCGCGGTCCAAGCCCCCGTCGCGGTCTCCGTGAGCCCGGCCTCC
>NZ_BSDD01000009.1 GCF_030268065.1 Geothrix rubra | reverse complement strand
GCAAAGCAGAGCGGGCCGCGAAAGGCGTGTCGGTGACCTTCCGGGCGCGCCTTTCGCGACCTTGCACCCCTCCCGGCGAGCCGACCCTGCCCGCGCGAAGGAATGGCAACGTGGTACCTTGACGGTGAACTGACAACCTCTCTCATCCACCCGCTTCCTCGGCTCCGCTCGTCGCCTCGGCGCAGGCGGGGCCGGTTAGCTTCATTCGTTAGGCATCCCTATGCTCGAATCTACAAATCCAATGCTCGACGACAATGGGAGATTTGAATCTCCCTCATGGGGTCCATTCGCTGATTTTGCTTCCTTCTTCGTAGCACTACATATCGGGGTTAATTGTCATTTCTTACCTTCATGGATGAACTACCTTCCGATTGCTATCTTTGTTATTTCCGTCCTAATTGGTGCTTACGCCCGGGGCAAAATGCGACCGAGTTTTTTGTCCAGGGCAATCTATTATCCGAGCCTCTTAATTAGTCCTATAGTTTGCCTGATGTTGGTCACCAACCTATATGGAGACATATCGGCTCCACAGCAATTCCCAGTTCAGGTGATTTCTTCTGGTCGTGCATCATTCTTGGCAGGGCTCAAAGGCCCAGAGGTTGTCTTTCAAGTAATGAGTGGCACTGGAACTTCAGAAGAAGTTGTCATTGGTGGTTTTCGGTCCGCGGCATTACCAAAACCTGGCGAGCATGGCACTGCCTATATTGGGGAAGGGCTACTAAGGATCCGTTACCTCAAGAATGTCCAATTCGATGAGGTACCAAAATGATTCAGCCGTTGCCTGGATGCCTAACCCCTAGCTCAACTCGGACCCCGCCTGCATTGTCTTCCGCCCACTCTCATCTCCCTGCTTCCTCGGCTCCGTTCACCGTCTCGGTGCAGGCGTGGCCGGTTAGCCCCATTCGTTAGGCTGTGCCATCCATGAAGAGCTACATGAGAAGCTTTTTCCTGGTCGCCACCATGTCGCTTGCTCTGCCTTTGGCTGGGCAAGGGTCTGCCCCTACCTTGCCTAGGTCGATTGCTGGGTACTGGCAAGAAGGATCACCAGAAACCTCAGATGCACGCCTGAATTGCTATCGATTCTTCAGTAACGGTAAATTTTCGTTCGAGCTCTCCCAGTACGATGAGACCAAGCGAATCTTGTCTCTGCACGGCACCTACAGAATAAAAAATGGAGTGCTTTTCCTAGTCATCACTCACCGTATTGAGTTGCATGGCGGTTCGGTCGTCTGGAATCCCCAAGCGCGTAATGGTTGGTCTATCGATGGTGGTAAATCAGTGAAGGTCATCCAGGCCAACTCCCAAGAAGAAGAGGTCAGCATTGAGGCATGCCCGCCGATTGGAAAACGAACAGGCATCAAAATCGGCGGCGATAAGTACTATCAATTGTCAGTCAACCCAAATGCTCAATAGGCCATGTTCATCCGTTCTCGCCCAGCCTAACCCTCCGCTCAACTCAGACCCCGCCTGCATTGTCTTCCGCTCTTTCTCTTCCTCCGTCTTCCTCGGCTTCGCTCAGCGCCTCGGTGCAGGCGGGGCCGGTTAGCTTCATTCGTTAGGGCTCAACATTCTGGAGATTTCTATGGGCGAAGAACTTCGTCGATACAAAAAGCGCAAAGAGACTCTTCAACGGCTCCAGGCATTTGATGACTCAAACAACTCGGCTGTATTCATTCACTATTCTTGCGAGAGTTTTTATGATCGCCCAGACGGCTCCACTCCGAGAATTACATCCATTGCGGTACGGAATCTAACTTCAGCTCAAACCGATTCCTTTTCCATTCATAAGACAGCAGAACTTAGGGCAATTCCAATCTCCGAAATTTCAAATCATTACGATTCACTCGAAAAGGAAATGCTTTCCGAGTTCTTTGACTACCTATGCAAACATATTGGGCTCACCTGGGTTCATTGGAATATGAGAGATATAAACTATGGATTCCAAGCGATTGAACACCGGTTTAAAGTTCTCGGGGGTAATCCAAGCGTATCTTTGCCAGAAGAGCGAAAATTCGATCTAGCAAGAGCCCTTGTGAGTATTTATGGACGTAAATATACCGGCCATCCGCGACTTGAGAGCATCGTCAAAATGAATCACATCACCGACAAGGATTTTCTCAATGGTGAACAAGAGGCTGCTGCATTCAATAATGGTGAGTATGTAAAATTACATCTTTCTACACTCAGAAAAGTAGATATCTTTGCAAACTTATTCGAGCGCACTCTTCAAAAAAGCCTGAAGACGAATGCCACTTGGTTAGAGTCCCATGGGTTGCACCCGAAGATTCTGATTGAATTTATTACCGAGCATTGGATCTGGGTGCTGATCACGGCTGCCATAACCATTCTTTCATTTTATTTCACTATCAAAGACCACTGGCCAAAACCAACTCCTCCTGCCTCTACCCCGTCGGTCAAACCCGCGCCCTAACCCCTCGCTCAACTCGGACCCCGCCTGCATTGTCTTCCGCTCTTTCTCTTCGTCCCGCTTCCTCGGCTTCGCTCGGCGCCTCGGTGCAGGCGGGGCCGGTTAGCCTGTTTCGTTAGGCGCTTCCAATGCATCTGGCAAAACTCATCGAGTCGATGTCCTTTTTCCAAGGCATCTTCGTCGTTGCAGGCAGCTCTGCATTAATCGCCTTTGGCACCTCTTGGATTCGGCCCTCCCAAATTCGGTGGGGCTTTCTATGCGGTGTTCCAGTTCTACTCTCCTATTGCTTGTACTGGCTGCCCGTCTGGTCTGGGGTCACTCATTCCGACGAATACGCCGCGTGGCAATTCGTGTGCATCATTCCTTGGTCTGGCGCGGGTATTCTTGCTTCATCAATCGTTGCAGACTTCATTCAGCGTTTTCTAACTGCAAAGTCACGTCCAAGCGCCTAACCCTCCGCTCAACTCGGACCCCGCCGCAAGCGGCCGGGTCCTTCCTCCCTGGCAATTCCGTCTAACCGCTCCACTCAGCCTTTCAGCCGCGGCGGGGCCGGTTAGCTTCTTTCGTTAGGCCACCAGCCCATCACTCGTTTTCACAGAAAGTCGATTCCACATGGAGTCTAGGCATGGCAAAAATTCGAACCAAATCTCAGGTTGATCTGCGGCGCGGATCCATATGGTTTTTTGGTGGCCTGTTCGTCACCATTCTCACCTATAGTTTTGCGTCAAATGGCGGTGGTGGGCCCTACTTGGTAGCTTGGGGCCCAGTTGTGTTCGGCCTTTTCCTTTTGCTGAAAGGCTTGTTTGGGGTGTTGGCTGGTGACTCAGAGGTTGTGCCCGTCACTGAGGAAGAGGAAGCACCTACGCCTGCTGGCAAATGTCCCAGCTGCAATACCCGCATCACTTTCGAGCTAAAGAACTGCCCAACCTGCGGGCGGTACCTGGTTGCCTAACCCTCCGCTCAACTCGGACCCCGCCTGCATTGCCATTCGCCCCCTCTCAACATTCCGCTTCCTCGGCTCCGCTAGTCGCCTCGGTGCAGGCGGGGCCGGTTAGCTTCCTTCGTTAGGCCTCACCCAATGGAACTCAATCACAGCCTCGGATTAGCCTGGTTTCAGAACAACGTGAAGGCACGTTTACATGGGGACGTAATAGTCCGCCTGCGTTCTTTCTCCGATGGTGACTTTGGCGATCTTGAAGAGGTCGAACTCGAACGAGACAATTTGATTGCATATATAAATTTCTGGAGCCGAGACATGATTGGGTTCGGCGCTGTAACTTCTCAAGGTGACAGCGTGGTTGAAACCGAAATGATCGAAGTGTGTGTTCCTGCTGACTATGATTCAATTCTTCGCCCGTTAATCAAACTTTTTACGTGATACAACAAACCAATGAAGCTCCCGTTCGGCCTAACCCCTAGCTCAACTCGGACCCCGCCTGCATTGTCTCCCGCTCTTTCTCTTCATTCCGCTTTCTCGGCTTCGTTCAGCGCCTCGGTGCAGGCGCGGCCGGTTAGCTCATTCCGTTAGGCCACTCGATGCGCAAATGGCATTCCCTTTTCATGGCTGCGTCGGTCGTCTCGATTGTGATGGCACAAACCGGGATTAGACTCGACTCACTACGAAAGGGTGAAGCCGAAGAATTTACCGAACTCTGCTTTACCACCACCCCGCCAAGGACAGGCTCGGGAGCTTCTCAAGTGTTGGCCGTCGACAAGGTCACAGGGAAATGGCTGATTCGGGTCAATGGCAGGCTACACAGGCTTACTACTATTAGAGAGAGTTTCTCCGCCAAAGTACGGCGTGACTCAACCATCGGGGATTCATTCGAAGAAGTGTGTTCCGATGGAAAATTGAAGGCCGTCCTAAAGTACCGGATAACCGCAGTTGGAGATGAAGCCACCCTATACGAGGGCGATATCACCATTACAATCGGATCAAGTTCCAACACCTTCCATGTCTTCGGCAGCGAGGGCTGCTAGTGCAAACTACTCGATTCGTGGCCTAACCCCTCGCTCAAGTCGGACCCCGCCTGCATTGCCTTCCGCTCTTGTATGTTCTCCACGTCCGGCGCCTTTCGATCATCAGATGGATCTGACGGCCGGAAGGAGGTCCGTGTTTCAAACGGGGGGATGGTGCCGATTCCGTTCA
>NZ_BSDD01000008.1 GCF_030268065.1 Geothrix rubra | reverse complement strand
ATCGGGCCATCCATGAGGGATGGCCCGATTGTGAATTAACGTCGCAGCGACCTACTTTTCCACTCCTGTGGGGAGCAGTATCATCGGCCCTCCGGGTCTTAACTGCCGTGTTCGGGATGGGAACGGGTGTGACCCCCGGGGTAAAGCCGCGACGAAGGGGAGAAGGATTGAGAAGGGATTGGGCGAGGCGCCTTTGGCGCGTCGTGGGTATTCATGTAATTGATTGATGAAAGGTCAAGTCGATGGACCGATTAGTACCGCTCAGCTGAAGCCCTTACGAGCCTTGCACATGCGGCCTATCAACGTGGTGGTCTACCACGGGTCTCATAGGGAGATCTCATCTTGAGGGGTGTTTCGCGCTTAGATGCTTTCAGCGCTTCTCACTTCCCGACATAGCTACCCAGCATTGCACCTGGAGGCACAACTGGAACACCAGAGGTCAGTCCATCCCGGTCCTCTCGTACTAAGGACAGGTCCTCTCAAATCTCCTGCGCCCACACTAGATAGGGACCGAACTGTCTCGCGACGTTCTGAACCCAACTCACGTACCGCTATTGATCGGCGAACAGCCGAACCCTTGGGACCTGCTTCAGCCCCAGGATGCGATGAGTCGACATCGAGGTGCCAAACCTTGCCGTCGATATGAACTCTTGGGCAAGATCAGCCTGTTATCCCCGGCGTACCTTTTATCCGTTGAGCGATGGCCCTTCCATTCGGGACCACCGGATCACTATAGCCTGCTTTCGCACCTGCTCGTCGTGTCTGACTCGCAGTCAAGCTCCCTTATACTATTGCGCTCTTCGGCTGATTTCCAAACAGCCTGAGGGAACCTTCGCACGCCTCCGTTACGCTTTAGGAGGCGACCGCCCCAGTCAAACTACCCGCCTGACATTGTCTTCCACCCGGATCACGGGTGCGAGTTAGAGATCAGCGTTAAACAGGGTGGTATCTCAACGTCGGCTCCACCGACCCTAACGAGCCAGTTTCATAGCCTCCCACCTATCCTGCACAGTCCAACGCCAACCTCAATGTCAAGGTGTAGTAAAGGTGCACGGGGTCTTTCCGTCTAAGTGCGGGTAACCGGCATCTTCACCGGTGCTACAAGTTCGCTGAGTCTCTGCTGGAGACAGTTCCCAGATCGTTACGCCATTCGTGCAGGTCGGAACTTACCCGACAAGGAATTTCGCTACCTTAGGACCGTTATAGTTACGGCCGCCGTTCACCGGGGCTTAAATTCGCAGCTTCGCTTGCGCTGACCGCTCCTCTTGACCTTCCGGCACCGGGCAGGCGTCAGCCCCTATACCTCCTCTTTGGAGTTTGCAGAGACCTGTGTTTTTGTTAAACAGTCGCCTGGGACATTTATGTGCCACCCCCTCGGGCTATGAACCCTACCGGGGTACCCCTTCTCCCGAAGTTACGGGGTTAATTTGCCGAGTTCCTTCAGCAGAGTTCTCTCAAACGCCTGAGGATTCTCTCCTCGACTACCTGTGTCGGTTTGCGGTACGGACACAAGCACCTCTCCTTAGCAGCTTTTCTCGGCAGTGTAGGATCAGGACTTTTCGTCAGAAACCTTGGGCTCGTGGCGCCCGGACTTCCCTAAGCACCACCCTTGGATCCTTTCGCAGGACATTCCATAGCCCTGCGTCCCTACCTTCCTGCGTCCCTGCATCGTACGAACGAGATGCTCATGGTGCTGGAATATTGACCAGCTTTCCATCGCCTACGCCTTTCGGCCTCAGCTTAGGGTCCGACTAACCCAACGCGGATTGACCTTGCGTTGGAAACCTTAGTCTTACGGCGGACGGGGTTCTCGCCCGTCTTTACGCTACTTATGCCGACAGAGTCTCTTCCCATGTCTCCAGCTGTCCTTACGGTCAACCTTCACAGACCTAGGGAATGCTCCCCTACCACTTACGTTCGCAGCTTCGGTAACATGCTTTAGCCCCGTTGAATTGTCGGCACAGACCCGCTTGACCAGTGAGCTATTACGCTTTCTTTAAAGGATAGCTGCTTCTAAGCTAACCTCCTGGCTGTCTAAGCACATCCACATCCTTTTCCACTTAGCATGTATTTTGGGACCTTAGCTGGCGATCTGGGTTCTTTCCCTCTCGACTACGGATCTTATCACCCGCAGTCTGACTGCCGGACTTCACGGCGTGCCATTCGAAGATTGGTTGGATTCAGTAAGCTGGTAAGCCCCCTAGTCCATTCAGGTCTCTACCTGCACGACGAAACATCCGACGCTAGCCCTAAAGCTATTTCGGGGAGAACGAGCTATCACGGAATTTGATTGGCCTTTCACCCCTATCCTCAACTCATCCAAGCGGTTTTCAACCCACACTGGTTCGGACCTCCATCCGGTGTCACCCGGACTTCATCCTGGTCAAGGATAGATCATCCCGTTTCGCGTCTATTCCCAGCGACTGTCGCCCTGTTCAGACTCGGTTTCCCTTCGGCTTCGCCTCTTCGGCTTCGCCTCGCCACTGAGAATAACTAGCCGGCTCATTATGCAAAAGGCACGCGGTTCCCCTGGTAAACCATAGGGGTTCCACTGCTTGTAGATTGACGGTTTCAGGTTCTATTTCACTCCCCTCATCGGGGTTCTTTTCGCCTTTCCCTCACGGTACTGGTTCACTATCGGTCTGATGGACTTATTTAGCCTTACCGCATGGTCGCGGCAAATTCTGTCAAGGTTTCTCGTGCCCCGACATACTTGGGAACACCACTCAGAGTCCGATCGGCTTTCGCATAAGGGGCTATCACCCTGTATCGCCGGCCTTTCCATGCCGTTCCGCTAACCGTCGGTTTTGTAACTCTGTGCTGGAGGGCAGCTCCAGCCTGTAGGTCCCACGACCCCCCCTACGCAACGCCTGCCGCTTACACGTAGGAGGTTTGGGCTCTTCCGGTTTCGCTCGCCGCTACTCCCGGAATCACTGTTGTTTTCTCTTCCTCTGGGTACTGAGATGGTTCACTTCCCCAGGTTCGCTTGGTCCCGCCTATGAATTCAGCAGCACCATGACTGAGCTTTCACCCAGCCGGGTTTCCCCATTCGGACATGCCCGGATCACCGTTCGCGTGCAACTCCCCGAGCCTTTTCGCAGCTTACCACGTCCTTCATCGCAGCCATCAGCCAAGGCATCCACCGTCAACCCTTCGTAACTTGGCCTTCCATCAATGAATTACACTGACTTCAGACCCACGAGAGTATTCATTTCGCTAAACTTGCCTCGCCTTAAGCCCACCGCGTCCCTTGAACGCGATGGATCACCCTTCTCTATTTCCTTATTCCGCTGTCAAAGATGCTTCTTCTTCCAACCCTTGAGCTGGATTCAAACCTCGAAAGGTCTCAACTCAACTCAATCGCGTGCCCAGTTGTCCGGCTGCTCGGCTCGCTCCGCGTTCCAGTCTCGGGCTCTGCCCGGCCTGGCCCGCTGCGCTCTACGCGTTTTCTCCGAAAACGCTAGCCTCGCAGCACTTCAAGTCTGGTGGGCCTAGGTGGATTCGAACCACCGACCTCACGCTTATCAGGCGTGCGCTCTAACCAGACTGAGCTATAGGCCCCAAGTTCGTGCTCCCAGCAGGCGATGGTGGACCCGACCGGGATCGAACCGACGACCTCCTGGATGCAAACCAGGCGCTCTCCCAGCTGAGCTACGGGCCCAATCGTCTCAGGCTCCTCACTCCGCCGGTCGGTCGATTCCAGTCTATCGCGATGCTCTCGCATCGCTCCCGCTCGCTTTCGCTTGCGGAGACTGGACCTCCTGGATGCAAACCAGGCGCTCTCCCAGCTGAGCTACGGGCCCCAGATCCCTCTGTGCCCAGGCACGCTCGTCAAAGACGCCTCGGGCGCCTTTAAAAACCGGATAGGTACTACCAATAGGAAGCGTTGACCTTTGTGCCATCCCTAAAGACGGCGCTCCTTAGAAAGGAGGTGATCCAGCCACAGGTTCTCCTACAGCTACCTTGTTACGACTTCACCCCAATCACCAAGTTCACCATTGAGACCTAGCCCCTTTCGGTTACCACAGCCTCTTCAAGTGCTCCCGGCTTTCGTGATGTGACGGGCGGTGTGTACAAGGCCCGGGAACGTATTCACCGTATCATTCTGATACACGATTACTAGCGATTCCACCTTCATGCAGTCGAGTTGCAGACTGCAATCCGAACTGAGGACGACTTTCTCCGATTAGCTCCATCTCGCGACTTTGCAACGGTTTGTATCGCCCATTGTAGCACGTGTGTAGCCCTGGACATAAGGGCCATGAGGACTTGACATCATCCCCACCTTCCTCCCGGTTAACCCGGGCAGTCCCCGTAGAGTTCCCGCCTTGACGCGCTGGCAACTACGGGTAAGGGTTGCGCTCGTTGCGGGACTTAACCCAACATCTCACGACACGAGCTGACGACAGCCATGCAGCACCTCTGCAGCAGTTCTTGCGAAAAGGCACATCTCTGCACCGGTCCACTGCAGTTCAAGCCCAGGTAAGGTTCTTCGCGTTGCGTCGAATTAAACCACATGCTCCACCGCTTGTGCGGGCCCCCGTCAATTCCTTTGAGTTTCAGCCTTGCGACCGTACTCCCCAGGCGGAACACTTAACGCGTTAGCTCCGGCACGGCAGGGGTCAACTCCCACCACACCAAGTGTTCATCGTTTACAGCGTGGACTACCAGGGTATCTAATCCTGTTTGCTACCCACACTTTCGCGCCTCAGCGTCAGTTACTGTCCAGGTGGCCGCCTTCGCCACTGGTGTTCCTCCTCATCTCTACGCATTTCACCGCTACACGAGGAATTCCACCACCCTCTCCAGTACTCTAGCCTTCCAGTCTCAGATGCAGTTCCCAGGTTGAGCCCGGGGATTACACATCTGACTTAAAAAACCGCCTACGCGCCCTTTACGCCCAATAATTCCGAATAACGCTTGCCCCCTCTGTATTACCGCGGCTGCTGGCACAGAGTTAGCCGGGGCTTCCTCTCCAGGTACCGTCAAGTAACAACGCTATTAACGCTGCCACCTTCGTCCCTGACGACAGGGTTTTACAGTCCGAAGACCTTCATCACCCACGCGGCGTTGCTGCGTCAGACTCTCGTCCATTGCGCAAAATTCCCCACTGCTGCCTCCCGTAGGAGTCTGGACCGTGTCTCAGTTCCAGTGTGGCCGATCACCCTCTCAGGCCGGCTACTGATCGTCGCCTTGGTGGGCCATTACCCCGCCAACTAGCTAATCAGACGCAGGATCCTCTTTTTGCCCCAGGCCTTGCGGTCCCCAGGTTTCACCGCCAGCATCCCAGCTCACGGTCTCATGCGGTATTACCACTCCTTTCGGAGCGTTATTCCCCACAAAAAGGTAGATTCCCCACGCGTTACTCACCCGTCTGCCATGCACCTTGCGGCACATCCGACTTGCATGTGTTAGGCACGCCGCCAGCGTTCATTCTGAGCCAGGATCAAACTCTCAAGTTTCATTCCTGAACTCTTCACCCTCGGGACTCTCGCCCCTCGGGCCAATGTTCTGGTCGTTTATCTCGATCCCCCGCACCGTCCTAAGACAATACGGAAAATCCTCAAAGGCTTCCTATCTCCCTATCCGGTTTTCAAAGACGCCCCCAGGTCTCCCTGGCTCCCCGCAGCCTCAACTGCGCAGGAC
>NZ_BSDD01000007.1 GCF_030268065.1 Geothrix rubra | reverse complement strand
CCCCGGGGGTCACACCCGTTCCCATCCCGAACACGGCAGTTAAGACCCGGAGGGCCGATGATACTGCTCCCCACAGGAGTGGAAAAGTAGGTCGCTGCGACGTTAATTCACAATCGGGCCATCCCTCATGGATGGCCCGATTTTTCTGTCCGGTCCCCCGCAATGGCGGGGGATTTTCGCGTACGCCTCCGGATACACTGGGGGTTCCGCGTGGAGGATATCGATGGGCAAAGGTGTTTACACCTTCGGGGGGAACCGCAACGAGGGCAGCGCCGCGATGCGCGATCTGCTGGGCGGTAAAGGCTGCAACCTGGCCGAGATGGCTGGCCTCGGGATTCCGGTGCCCCCGGGCTTCACCCTGACCACCGAGCAGTGCGGCGCCTATTATGCGAACGGCCGCCAGCTCGCCGAACCGCTGAAGGCGGAAGTGCTCCAGGCGCTCCGGTGGCTGGAAGGCGTCCGTGCCTGCACCTTCGGGGCCGGCCCGAACCCCCTGCTGCTCTCCGTGCGCTCCGGTGCGCGGGTGTCCATGCCGGGCATGATGGACACGGTGCTGAACCTCGGACTCAACGACACCACCGTCGGGGCCCTGGTGGCCGCCAGCGGCAATCCCCGTTTCGCCTGGGACTCCTACCGCCGCTTCATCACGATGTACAGCAACGTGGTGCTCGGAGTGGAGCACGCCCTCTTCGAGGCCGAGCTGGAGCGCGCCAAGGAGCGCCTGGGCAAGCACCAGGACACGGACCTCTCGGCCGAGGATTGGAAGGTCCTCGTGACGGCCTTCAAGGACATCGTGCACGAGGAGACCGGGAAGGCCTTCCCGCAGGATCCGATGGATCAGCTCTGGGGGGCCATCCGCGCCGTGTTCGAGAGCTGGAACACGCCCCGGGCCATCACCTACCGCCGGCTGCACCGGTTCTCGGACGACTGGGGCACCGCGGTGAACGTGCAGAGCATGGTCTTCGGCAACATGGGCGACGATTGCGGGACGGGCGTGGCCTTCACGCGCGACCCGGCTACGGGCGAGAAGCTGTTCTACGGTGAGTACCTGATCAACGCCCAGGGCGAGGACGTGGTGGCGGGCATCCGCACCCCCCAGCCCATCACGCGCCGCCAGGCGGAGGGCACCGGGCTCAAGAGCCTCGAGGAGGCCATGCCCGAGGCCTTCGCCGAGCTGGACGCCACCTGCAAGCGGCTCGAGACCCACTTCAAGGACATGCAGGACATCGAATTCACCATCGAACGGGGGAAGCTGTTCCTGCTGCAGACCCGCAACGGGAAGCGCACGGCCATGGCCGGCATCCGCATCGCCATCGACCTGGTGGACGAGGGGCTCATCGACAGCCATGTCGCCCTGAAGCGCATCGACGCCGACAGCCTCTCCCAGCTCCTGGCCCCGGTGTTCGATCCCAAGGAGAAGGAACGGCTGCGCAAGGAGGGCCAGCTCCTCACGAAGGGCTTGAACGCGGGTCCCGGCGCGGCCACGGGGCGCATCGCCCTGACGGCCGAGGACGCCGAGCGCATGGGGCAGGAAGGCCCGGTGGTGCTCGTCCGGGTGGAGACCAGTCCCGAGGACATCTCGGGCATGGTGGCCTCCCAGGGCATCCTCACGGCCCGGGGTGGCATGACCAGCCACGCGGCCGTGGTGGCCCGCGGCATGGGGAAGCCCTGCGTCTGCGGTGCCTCGGCCATCCAGATCGACCAGGCGAAGGCCCTGGTGCGCGTCGGGGAGCATGAGCTCAAGGCCGGCCAGGACTGGATCTCCATTGACGGCTCCACGGGCGAGGTCTTCGCGGGCCGGCTGAGCGCCCATCCATCCGAAGTGAACCAGGTGCTGGTGGACGGCCGCATGAAGGCCGCCGACAGCGAGCTCTACCGCCGCTTCGAGAAGATCATGGCCTGGAGCCGGGAAGCCAAGCGGCTCAAGGTGCGCACCAACGCGGACACGCCCCACGATGCCGCCGTGGCCCGGGCCTTCGGGGCCCAGGGCATCGGCCTCTGCCGCACCGAGCACATGTTCTTCGAGGGCGACCGCATCCTCTCGGTGCGGGAGATGATCCTGGCCACGGACACCGAAGGCCGGAAGAAGGCCCTGGCCAAGCTGCTCCCCATGCAGCGGGAGGACTTCGAGGGCATCTTCACGGCCATGGACGGGCTGCCCGTGAACATCCGCCTGCTGGATCCCCCGCTCCACGAGTTCCTGCCCCAGGACGAGGCCGGCCAGAAGGAGATGGCCCAGGTGCTGGGCGTGGACCTGGCCACCGTCCAGCGGCGCGTGGCCCAGCTTCATGAGTTCAACCCCATGATGGGCCACCGCGGCTGCCGCCTGGGCATCACCTACCCCGAGCTCATCCGCATGCAGACCCGCGCCATCGCGGAAGCCGCCCTCAACGTGGCCGCGAAGGGCGTGAAGGCCGTGCCCGAGATCATGGTGCCCCTCATCGGCACCGTGCGGGAACTGGCCTTCACCAAGGTCGAGATGCTCGACGAGATCGCCCAGGTGAACCAGGAGCGGGGCGCGGCCTTCAGCTGCCCCATCGGCACCATGATCGAGATCCCCCGGGCGGCCATCACCTCCGACCGCATCGCCGAGGAAGCCGAGTTCTTCAGCTTCGGCACCAACGACCTCACCCAGATGGGGTTCGGCTTCAGCCGGGATGATGCCGGCAGCTTCCTGCCCGAGTACGTCGGGAAGAAGATCCTGGAGGACGATCCCTTCCAGAGCCTGGACCAGGAGGGCATCGGCGAGCTGGTGCGGATCTCCTGCGAGAAGGGGCGCGCCGCCCGCCCCGGCATCAAGCTGGGCGTCTGCGGCGAGCACGGCGGCGACCCCCGCAGCGTGGTCTTCTTCCACAAGGTGGGCCTCGACTACGTGAGCTGCTCGCCCTACCGCGTGCCCATCGCCACCCTGGCGGCGGCCCAGGCGGCGCTCGGATAGGCCCCGGGACTCGGGTATCCTGGAAAGGCCGCGCCCCGCGCGGCCTTTTTGTCGGAACCCGCCATGGCCAAGACCTCCAGCGAGCAGCCTGAGATCATCTACTCGATGATGCGGGTCAGCAAGATCTACAACAACAAGCCCGTCATCAAGGACATCTCCCTCAGCTACTTCTATGGGGCGAAGATCGGCGTGCTGGGCCTCAACGGATCCGGCAAGAGCACCGTGCTGCGCATCATGGCCGGCGTGGACCCGGACTTCAACGGCGAGGCCGTGCTGAGCAAGGGCTACACCACGGGCATCCTCGACCAGGAACCGAAGCTCGACGAGGCTAAGACCGTCCGCGAAGTGGTGGAGGAGGGCGCCGCCGAGAAGGTGGCGTGGCTGAAGGAATACAACGAGATCGCCGAGCGGTTCGCCGATCCCGACGCCGACATGGATGCGCTGCTGGCCCGGCAGGGCGAGCTGCAGGAGAAGATCGACGCCCACGACTGCTGGGACCTGGACACGCAGCTGGAGCAGGCCATGGACGCCCTCCGCTGCCCCGATCCGGAGACGAAGATCGGCGTCCTCTCCGGCGGCGAGCGGCGGCGTGTGGCCCTCTGCCGCCTCCTGCTCCAGAAGCCCGACATCCTCCTGCTGGACGAGCCCACGAACCATCTCGATGCCGAGACCGTGGCGTGGTTGGAGAAGCACCTCCAGGACTATGCCGGCACGGTCATCGCCGTCACCCACGACCGCTATTTCCTGGATCACGTGGCGGAGTGGATCCTGGAGCTGGACCGCGGCGAGGGCATCCCCTGGAAGGGCAACTACTCGAGCTGGCTGGAGCAGAAGCAGGGACGGCTGGCCCGTGAGGAGAAGTCCGACCAGAAGCGGCAGAAGACCCTGGAGCGCGAGCTCGATTGGATCCGCATGTCGCCCAAGGGCCAGCACACCAAGAGCAAGGCCCGCATCGCCAACTACGAGCGGCTGGCGGGCGAGGAGGGCCGGCAGAAGGAGCAGGAGCTGGAGATCTACATCCCCAGCGGCCCGCGCCTCGGCGACCTCGTGGCCGAGCTGACGGGCGTGACCAAGGCCTACGGCGACCGCGTCCTCTTCGAGAACCTGACCTTCGCCATCCCCAGGGGCGGCATCCTCGGCGTCATCGGCCCCAACGGTGCCGGCAAGTCCACGCTGCTGCGCCTGCTCACGGGCCAGGAGACGCCGGATGCCGGGACGATCCGCCTGGGCGAGACCGTGAAGATGGCCTACGTGGACCAGCTCCGCGCCGGCCTGGACCCGGACAAGAGCGTGTTCGAGGCGGTGTCGGGCGGCTATGAGCAGATCGAGCTGGGCGGCAAGCTCGTGAACGCCCGGGCCTGGCTCAGCCGCTTCGGCTTCTCCGGCGACGCCCAGCAGAAGAAGGTGCGCGAGCTGAGCGGCGGGCAGCAGAACAGGCTGAACCTGGCCCTCACCCTCAAGAGTGAATCCAACCTGCTCTTCTTCGACGAGCCCACGAACGACCTGGACGTGAACACCATGCGGGCCCTGGAGGAGGCCATCGAGGCCTTCGCCGGCAGCGCCGTGGTGGTGAGCCACGACCGCTGGTTCCTGGACCGCCTGGCCACCCACATCCTGGCCTTCGAGGGCGATTCGAAGGTGGAATTCTTCGACGGCAACTACACCGAGTACGAGCAGTACCGGAAGGACGTCCTGGGCCTCAAGCCCTTCGATCCCCACCGCATCAAGTACCGCAAGCTGACCCGATGACGGACGCACCGCCCCTCGCCTCCCCGCTGGCCCTCTTCGCGGCCGGTTTCGGCCTCGTCGCCGGCGCTGCGGCCATCGGCCTCGGGGTCCAGGCCGAGGCCCCGGCGGCCTGGGGGCTGGGGGCCGCCTGCCTGCTGCAGGTGCCGCCTTCGCTCCACCTGTGGCAGCGCATCCGCGAGGGCTTCGGGAACCGTGGCCTCGACCGCGAGCGCCGCACCCTCCGCGCCATCAGCCACCTCCTCCGCCTGCTGGCCCTGGGCCTGGCCATCGCCTCCGTGCTGGCCTGGACCGAGGGGCGCTCGGTCCGGCCGAGCCTCACGGGGTCCGGCCTGGCCGCGGGCGCCACCCTCGGATTCCTGGCCCTCTGGCTCGCGAAGCGGCGCCTGGTGGGCCGGCATCCGTCGCTGGATCTCGACGTCGCGCGCCTCCGTGCGATGGTCGAACTCGCGGCCCTCGCCCTCGCGGGAGGCCTCCTGGGCCTGGTGGTTCCCTGGGCGGGCCCCGCCGCAGGGCTGGCCATGGCCCTTCGCCTCTTCCTCGAAGGCCGCACCCTCGCCCGGGGGACCACCGTCTCCCTCGTCGGCTGCGGCGGGTGCGGAGGCGGCTGCGGCTGATGCGCGTCCTGGAGCTGTTCTCGGGCCTGGGGGGGTGGCGGCTGGCCCTCGGGAACCGGGGTGCCGTGGCGGCGGCCTACGACGTCAGCGAGGCGGCCAATGCCACCTACGCGCTGAACCACGGGGATCAGCCGAAGCCCCGGGAGCTGGCCACGATCCCGCTCCAGCAGCTGGCCGCCCACGGCGCCGATACGTGGCTCCTGAGCCCACCCTGCCAGCCCTTCTGCCGCATGGGCAACCACGGCGGGCTGGCCGACCGGCGCAGCCGGGCCTTCCGCCACCTCATGGACCTTTTCCGCGAAGCGCCGCCGGAGCGGCTGGTGCTGGAGAACGTGGGCGGCTTCCTGGGCTCGGACGCCCATGCCCTCCTGCTGGAGCGCCTGCGGGCCCACGGGCTTCACCGCCTGGAGCTGCAGGCCTGCCCCAGCCGCTTCGGGCTGCCCAACCAGCGGCCCCGGGTGTTCGTGGTGGCCTCGCGGAGGCCCCTGGCGGCTCGGCCCCTTCCGGACCTGCCGCCGCGCCGGATCGCCGAATGCCTGGATGCGGAGGAGGACGGGACCCTCTACCTGCCTGAAGCCGCGCTGGCCCGGCACCGCCACGGGATGGACTTCGTCACCGCCGAAGATTGCCGCAGCACCTGCTTCATCGGCGGCTACGGCCAGCGCTTCGTGGGGAGCGGCTCCTTCCTGCGTTCGACCCTGGGTGTCCGCCGTTTCTCGCCGGCCGAGGTGGCGCGGCTCCTGGGCCTGCCGGAGGGCTTCCGCTTTCCGCCCGAGGTGTCCCGGGAGGCCCGCTACAGGCTGCTGGGCAACGGTCTCTCGATCCCGGTGGCGGCCTGGGCCCTGTCCCACCTCGACGCCTGATCCCCGCTGCGGGACCATGGCGCATGGGCCTCCTCCTCGCCGCCTTCCCGCCTGAACTCGGTCCCCTGGCCGAGGCGCCGCCGCACGGCTGGGAGACGGCCTGCACGGGCGTGGGGGCGCTGACCGCCGCGGCCACGACCGCGCGGCTCCTGGCGGAGCGCCGGCCGGAGGCCGTGGTCTTCCTGGGCACCTGCGGGCGCTACGACGAGCGGCTGGGGCTCTTCGAGTGCCTGTGGGCCACGGAGGCCATCGCGACCTCCCTGGAGGAAGTCCGCGGCGGCGCCTACCGGCCCGCCCCCGAGCGCACCCGCTGGACCGCCACCCTGGAGGGGCCGCTGCCGGGCCGGACCGTGGCCGTGCCCCCCGCCATCACCCGCACCCTAGAGGGGGCGAGGGCCCTGGCGGCCATCGCCCCGGTGGAGCACCTGGAGCTGACGGGGGTCTTCGCGGCCTGCGAGGCCGCCGGCGTGCCCTTCGGGGCGGCCCTGGTGGTCGTGAACGACGTGGGGCCGGAGGCCCAGGCCCAGTGGAAGGCCAACCATGCCGAGGGCAGCCTGCGGCTCATCGCCGCCCTCAGGGGGACGGGATTCCTCGAACGGCCGTGAAGGCCCGGCGTCCGTCGCCGGTGGTGAGGGCCCACCCGCCTGCGACCGCCTCCACGCGCACGCCGCCGCAGAGGCCCGTGACCCAGGGCTGGAGCCCATGGGCGGCCAGTCCGGCGAGCGTCTCCCGGTGCGGATGCTCGAAGCGGTTCCGCAGCCCGGCGGGAATGATCGCGAGCTCGGGATCCAGGGCGGCGATCCAGGCGGGATCCGAGGCGTTGCGGCTGCCGTGGTGGCCCACCTTCAGCAGCCGGTGGGGCGCCAGGCCAGGATCGCCAAGATCCATGAGATCCCGTTCCTGGGGCGCCAGGGCGTCGCCCATCAGCCACAGCTCCCGGTCCTGCCAGCGCACCCGGAGCACGAGGGACACCATGTTGGGATCGGGCAGGGCGAAGGGCCTCGGCGGCCAGCGGACGCTGAAGGCCGCCGGACCCCGCGTCCAGGCGTCCCCGCGGAGCAGGCCCTGGGCCTCGTACCGGGCCGGGGCGTAGGGCGCCCAGGGGTCGTCCTCGTCGGCGGTGGCGGGCACGCCCGTGGAGGCCAGGGGCCAGAGCCGGGCCAGGGTGGACCAGCCGCCCGCGTGGTCCCCGTGGGCGTGGGTGATCACCAGGTGGATCGGTTCCCGCACGCCCCGGCGGCTGAGGACGCGGACCAGCCGGCGCCCGCTCCAGGGCAGGGGCCCCGTGTCCACCACGGTGGCGTCGCCCCCGGGCACCCGCAGGAGCAGGCCGTCCCCCTGGCCCACGTCCACGGCCTCCAGGCTGAGGGTGGTGGGGGCCTGACCGGTGCCCCGGGTGCCCAGGAGGACCAGTGAACCGGCCACCAGGGCCACCGTCAGGGCGCGGCTGCGCCGGTGAAGGGCCTGGCGGTGGGCGAGGAGGAGCCAGCCCAGGGCCAGGGCGAGCCAGGGCCAGAGGATCCCCGTGGCCAGCGGCGCGATGCCGGTGAGAGCGGGCACGAGGCGATCGCCCATCCAGGTGAGGACGGCCGCGGCGGCCGGGGTGAGGCCGGGCAGGGGCACCAGGATCAGCAGGAGGCAGACGGGCGTGAGGAACGCCACCAGGGGCAGCACCAGCAGGTTGGCGAGGATGCCCCAGCGCGGCGCCCCGCCGTGCAGCAGGGCCAGCAGAGGCAGGGTCGAAAGCCAGGGGGCCGCCAGCCGGGCGAAGGGCAGGGCCAGGCGGCCCAGGAGCGGGGCCACCAGGCCCGCCAGGGGCTCGGCGCCCCAGAGCAGGCCCAGGAGGGCCCACCAGGCGAGCAGGAAGCCGGGCTCGACCCCGGCGGCCGGGTGGCCCAGCAGCCAGAGGAGCAGGGCCAGGTGCAGCCCCGCCACCGGCGGCAGCTTCCAGCCGCTGGTGCGGCCCAGGGCCCAGGCCACGCCCATGAAGAGGCCCCGCCACACGGGGGCGGAGAAGCCCACCAGGCCGCAGTAGAGCAGGCCCGCGGCAATGGATCCGGCCGAGGCCCCGCGCAGCCGCAGGCGGCGCAGGAGGGCCTCCACGGCCACCATCACGAGGGTGACCTGGAGCCCCGAGACCACCAGGATGTGGATGGTGCCGCTCTCCGCGAACACGCTGAAGTGCGATTCGTCGGCGGGCGGGATGCCCAGGGCCAGGGCGCCCCAGAGGTCCTTCGCCGTGGGGTCCAGGGGCAGGGCCTCGAAGCGGCGCCGGACGAAGACCTGGAGGCGCAGCAGGGGCGAGGGGGCCGGGGGTCCGAGCGGTTCCAGCAGCTGGGCGGAGGCGAGGTGGATGCGGCGGGGGGCCTCGTCGCTGCGGGCCCGCCAGAGGGGCCGCTCCGCCAGGAACACCGGGGCCGGGGCGACGGAGCGCAGCTCCGCGCGCAACCGCACCGGCGTGCCCGGCGCGGGCGGCGCCTGCTCGCCGTCCGCCGGGACCGTCAGGGGCAGGGCCAGGCCCCGGAGGCTGGCGGGCGAGGCCACCGCCAGGCGGGTGCCGAGGCGTTCGCCCTGGAGGGTCCAGGGCGCGTCGATGCGCCCCTCCACGGCCTGGAAGCCGGTGGGGAGGGCGGTTTCCCAGCGGGCCTGCCGCTGGAGGCCCAGGAAGGTGATCGCCATGAGGATCGCCGCGAGGGGCACCACAGCCCAGCGGCGGGAGCGGACCCGCAGGAGGCAGAGGGCCAGGCCGATCCAGCCCAGGATCAGCCAGGGGAACGCCACCCGGCCGTCCCAGCGCTCCGGGAGGAGCCAGGGCAGGGTGCAGGCCGCGGCCAGGGCCCAGGCGAGGGGCCAAAGGGGCGCCCCGGACAGGCGCTGCCACAAAGCAGATCTGGAGAGCATCAAAGGAGTCTATCCGGGCTGTCCAAACCTTGACAGGGGCCTCCGGGCCGGGGGACCCTGACAGGCATGAACCCGGCCCGTGCCCTGCTGGTGGACGACGATCCCACCATCCTGGAAGTGGTGGGCACCCTGCTGTCCCGGCACGGGCACGAGGTCGTGGGGACCGGTTCCGGCCTTCGCGCGGCCCAGTGCCTGCGCAGCGAACACTTCGACCTGGCGGTGGTGGACCTCATGCTGCCGGACCTCAGCGGCCTGGAACTGGCGCGGCAGGCCGTGGCCAAGCCGGACACGGTGGTCGTGGTGCTCTCCGGCTCGACGTCGGTGGAGACGGCCCTCCAGGCCATGAAGATGGGCATCTACGACTACGTGCCCAAGCCGTTCCGGACCGAGGAGCTGGAGCACACGCTGCTGCGGGCCATCGAGAAGTCCCAGCTGAACCAGGAGAACAAGCGCCTCCGGGAGCAGATCCAGGGCCAGACCTCCGGGCCGCAGATGGTGGGCCGTTCCGCCGCCTGGGAGAACCTCCAGACGCTGCTGCGGCGGGTGGCCCCCTCGCCCTCCACGGTGCTCATCACGGGTCCCTCGGGCACGGGCAAGGAGCTGGCCGCCCGCGCCATCCACCAGTGGAGCCCCCGGGCCCACGGGCCCTTCGTGCCCATCCACTGCGGAGCGATCCCCGAGACGCTGCTGGAGGACGAGCTCTTCGGCCATGTGCGGGGCGCCTACACGGACGCGCGCACGGACCGACCCGGCCGCTTCCAGCAGGCCGAGGGGGGCACCCTGTTCCTGGACGAGATCGGCACCATGCCCCTCAGCCTCCAGGTGAAGCTGCTGCGGGTCATCCAGGAGCGGGAGTTCACGCCCCTGGGGTCCACGCGCACCGTGAAGGCGGACTTCCGCCTGCTGGCGGCCACCAACGAGGACCTGGGCGCCCTGGTGGCCCAGCGCCGGTTCCGGGAGGATCTCTACTACCGCCTGAACGTGATCCCCATCCAGCTCCAGCCCCTGAAGGAGCATCCGGACGACATCCCCGTGCTGGTGGCCCACTTCATCCGCAAGTTCGCCCGGGAGCTGGGCCTGCCCCTCAAGCAGGTGGAGCCCGCCGCCCTGCAGGCCCTGGAGGCCTACGGCTGGCCGGGCAACGTGCGCGAGCTGGAGAACGCGGTGGAGCGGGCCATGGCCCTGGGCTCCGATCCCGAGCGGCTCCTGCTCCAGGATCTGCCGGCCTCGGTGGCCGGCGTGGTGCCTTCGGTGGCCTTCCCCAGCCTGCCCCAGCACCGGGACCTGGGCCGCTTCCTGGAGGACCTGGAGCGGCACCTGATCCTGGAGGCGCTCCAGGGCACGGGCTGGAACAAGAGCGAGTCCGCCCGCCGCCTCGGCATGCGCCGGACCACGCTGCTCCACCGCCTCCGGGCCCTGGGCATCCCCCTGGATCCCCTGCACGAGACCCCCGTCTCCCACGAGGTCCCATGAACCGCAGCCTGGTGGCCCTTCTCCTGGCCTCCGCCCCCCTGGCGGCCTGGTCCCCCCGCATGCACGAAGCCCAGACGGCCAAGGCCCTGCGGCTCATCCCGAAGCGGATGGCGGCCTTCCTCAGGGCCCATCCCCAGGCGCTCCTGGACGGGGCCCGCGGCGTGGCCAACGACGAGCCCCCCACGGCGGAGGCCGTGGCCGCGGAATTCCGCACCGTGCTCCGGCTGAGCGACGAACGGCGCGGCCCCGACGACATCGTCCGGGAGCTGGGCGTGCTGGCCCACCAGGTGCAGCTCCTCCTGGACCCCTCGGCGGTCCAGGGTCTCAGCCCCCTGCGGGAGGACTTCGAGGGCTACGCGGATGAGCAGCTCCCCCACCTGGTGGTGACCCAGGAGCCCTTCTGGGCCGTGCGGGGCAGCCTGGAGCCGGAGCCTGCGCTGAAGCGGTTCATGGCCACCAAGCAGGCGCGGAACCAGCTCCTCCTGGAACACTTCGACGCCGCCACGGGCAAGCGCATCGGCCCCTGGGATGAACTGTCCGTGCCCTACGCCCAGCTCCAGCTCTCCTTCTCCAATGCCGTCTATGCCACCGCCAACCTCTGGATCCTGGCCTGGCGGGCGGCGGGGGACCAGTGGGAGCTTCCGCAGGCGCCGTGAATCATGTTCCCGCCCTGACGCGCCGATGGGCTAGGCGAATCTCGGCTTTCCCGTTATCTTTCCAAGCAATCCATTGGAGTCAGACATGGGCACCTACACGCGCCTCGGGTCCTACCTGCTGGCCTCGGAATTGTCCGGGGACCCCCTCGGCAGCATCCACCGGGGCGTGGTGATCGCGGGCAGCACCTTCGACCGGCATGTGCTGGTGCGGACCTTCTCCGAGGAGCTGTTCCAGGCGGGGATGAACACTCGGCTGCCGGAGGCCGGGCGCGTGGTGCCCCTCCTGGGCGGGGCCCGCATCTTCGGGATGGGCTACCGGCTGGAGGGTGGCAAGAGCCCCCACGTGGCCTGGGACTACGTGCCCGGCCGCACCCTGGCCCAGCTCATCGAGAAGGCCAAGGTGGAGCAGATCCCCTTCGGCGTGGACCACGCGCTGACGGTGATCCAGGGCGTGGCCCAGGGCATCGTGCAGATGCAGGCCAAGGGCGTGAACCACGGCATCCTGAGCCCCCACAGCGTGTGGGTGAGCTTCGAGGGCGCCACCCAGATCGTCGACGCCCCCTTCGCCGCCGTCGCCAAGAGCATGCTGGCCAAGGCCCCCATGGCGAAGCAGAAGCTGGCGGCCTACCTCCAGGGCCCCGAGAGCGATCCCCTGCAGCAGGACCTCTTCGCCCTGGGTGCCCTGCTCTACGAGCTGCTCACCTTCGAGCGCATCCCCGTGGGCGGGGACCTCCAGGGAACCCTCGACCGGGCAACCCTCAAGGCCGCCCAGGAGGAGGCCCCCCTGCCGGCCGAGATCCGGGCCTTCCTGGGCCGGCTGATGCTCGGCCGCCAGCCCTTCCCCACCGTGGACGCCTTCAGCGCCGAGCTGGAGCGGGTGCTCTACGATGGCGAATACAGCCCCACCACCTTCAACATGGCCTTCTTCATGCACACCCTCTTCCGGGAGGAGAACGACCGCGACGCGTCGGCCATGAAGGCGGAGCAGGGGGACAACTACCTCGCCTACACCGCCGCCGGCGAGAGCCTGCGGAGCGGCGCCACCCGCGTGGAACACATCGACGGCCATGCCGAGGAGCAGGAGAACAAGAAGAACAAGACGGTGCTCATCCTCGGGGGCATCGCCGCCGTGGTGGTCCTGGGCCTCGGCTACATCCTCTTCGGTCGTCCCAAGGTCGACCCGGCCCTCCAGAAGCAGATGGCCGACCTCCAGCTGCTGAAGGTCCAGCTCGAGCAGCAGCAGGCGGACCTGAATGCCAAGGCCCAGGCCGAGGCCCAGAAGACCGCCGACATCCAGAAGCAGCTCTCCGAGACCAAGTCCGCCGAGGAGAAGGCCAAGCTGCAGAAGCAGCTGGAGGAGGCCCAGCAGCGCAAGGCCGACCTCGACCGCCAGCGGCAGCAGGCCGATGAGCAGCAGCGGCAGCTGGCCGAGCAGAAGAAGGCCGCCGAGGCCCGGGCTGCCGCCGTGGCCCAGGCCGCGCCGCCGCCGCCGCCGCCGCCCGCCGCACCCGTTCCCGAGATCCCCAAGGCCGTGCCCATGCAGGAGGCCCCCAAGCCCGCGGCCCCCGGGCCCATGCCCGCGGCGCCCCAGGCGGCCCCGTCAGCCCCCGTCGTGGAACAGCCGGCCCGCGTGGTGAACCAGGTCGCCCCGCTGTTCCCCCTCCGGGCCAAGCAGATGCGGTGGGAAGCCAACCAGGAGCATGACGTCCACCTGCGGGTCTTCGTGGGCGAACAGGGCCAGCCCCTGAAGGTCATGGTGAAGCAGGGCATCCCGGGTCCCTACGGCTTCGACGACGCCGCCATCGAGGCCGCGAACAAGTCCACCTTCGCCCCCGCCACCCGCGACGGCAAGCCCGTCCGGGCCTGGGTGGAGATCCTCTACCGCTTCCCGCGCCAGCGCTAGCCGGCCGGCCTGGAGTCAGATCGAGCGGGCCGCCTCGTTCGCGAGGCGGTCCACCCGCTCGTTCTCGGGATGGCCGGCGTGGCCCCGCACCCAGCGGGCCTCCACCTGGTGCCGCGCCAGCTGGGCGTCCAGGGCCTGCCACAGGTCCGCGTTGAGGACGGGCTTGCCGTCGGCCTTCTTCCAGTCCCGGCGCTTCCAGTCCTTAAGCCAGGCCTGGATGCCCTTCACGACGTACTGGCTGTCGCTGAAGAGCTCCACCAGGCAGGGCTGGGTGAGGGCCTCCAGCCCGCGGATGGCGGCGCTCAGCTCCATGCGGTTGTTGGTGGTCTCCGGCTCGGCGCCGGCGGCCTCCTTCTCCCTGTCGCCCGCGGACGCGCGGACGCGCAGCAGGTAGCCCCAGCCGCCCGGGCCGGGATTGCCCAGGCAGGCGCCGTCGCAGTAGAGCTCGACCCGCGGCCGGAGGCTCATCCCACCGTCGCGGGGGCGGTGCTGGCCACCTCGGCCACGGACGTGCGGAGCAGCTCCACGCCGAGGTCCAGGTCCTCGGTGGTGAGGTTCAGGGCCGGCCGGAACCGCAGCCCCTTCACGCCCGTGGAGAGGATCATCATGCCCAGGTCGTGGCCCTTGGCCACCACGGCGTTGCGCAGCTCCGGCGTGGCGATGTCCAGGGCGCAGAAGAGGCCCCGTCCGCGGGGGTTCGCGGTGAACTCCGGGAAGTCGCGGTGGATCTCCTGGAGGCCCTTCAGGAGGCGCTCGCCCTGCTTCACGCCGTGCGCCAGGAGGTTCTCCTCCTGGATCACCTCGAGGATGCGGGTGCCCCGCACCATGTCCACCAGGTTGCCGCCCCAGGTGCTGTTGATGCGGCTGGGCACCTTGAAGACGCTGTCCACCTCGTCCAGGCGGCGGCCGGCGGCGATGCCGCAGACCTGGGTCTTCTTGCCGAAGCTGATGATGTCGGGCTGGACGTCGAACCACTGGTGCGCCCACCACTTGCCCGTGGCGCCGAAGCCGGTTTGCACTTCGTCGAAGATGAGCAGGAACTCATGGCGATCCGCCAACACGCGGAGCTTGCGGAGGAACTCGCCGCGGAAGTGGTTGTCGCCGCCCTCGCCCTGGATGGGCTCGACGATGAGGCAGGCGATGTCATCGGGGTTCGCGGCCACGGCGGCCTCGATGGCCGCGACGGCCTCCGCCTCGGCGGCCTCGGCCTTCGCCACGTTCGCGGCGTCCTGGGGGAACTCGATCTTGGGGTTGGGGATCCGCGGCCAGTCGAACTTGGGGAAGTACTGGTACTTCCGGGGATCGGCCGTGTTGGTGAGGCTCAGGGTGTAGCCGCTGCGGCCGTGGAAGGCCTCGCGGAAGTGGATGACCTTCGAGCCCTTCTCGCCCTTGCCCGCGGCCAGGTTCTTGCGGACCTTCCAGTCGAAGGCGGCCTTGAGGGCGTTCTCCACCGCCAGGGAGCCCCCGTCGATCCAGAAGAGGTGGGGCAGGGTGTCGGGCACGGCCTGGGACCCGAAGGCCTCCACCCACTCGGCGAAGGCCGTGGTGTAGATGTCCGAGTTGGCCGGCTTGTTGACGGCGATGGAGCCCAGCCGGGCCTGGAAGGCCGGCTCCACCAGGCGGGGGTGGTTGTGGCCCAGGGGCGTCGTGGCGAAGAAGGTGTAGAAGTCGAGGTACTTCTGGCCGTTCCGGGCATCCACGATCCAGGATCCGTGGGACTTCTCCAGGTCCATCACCAAGTGGAAGCCGTCCACCAGCATGTGGCGGCCCAGGGTGTCGAAGACAGCGTTCGGATCGACGTGGACGGAATGGGACATGGTCAACCTCACAATCGATCCAGTGTAGGGTTGGGGTTGCACGGGAGGCAGGCATGATTCCCTGGGTGGCGGTGCTGGACGGGCCCCTGGACGCGATGGCTTTACGAAGTGTCATGGAGGACCCCCACGCCGGGGCCCTGGTGCTCTTCGAGGGCCGGGCCCGGGACCACCACGAAGGCCGGCCGGTGCTGGAACTGGCCTACGAGGCCTACGTGCCCATGGCCGAGAAGGAGCTGGGCCTCCTGCGGGAGCGGGCCATCGAGCGCTACGGCCTCACCCGCTGCGCCATCCACCACCGCATCGGCGTCGTGCCCCTCACCGAGGCCGCCGTCGTCGTGGCCGCCAGCAGCGCCCACCGCGCCGAGAGCTTCCAGGCCGCCGCCTGGATCATGGACGAGATCAAGCAGCGCGTGCCCATCTGGAAGCGGGAGCGCTACAAGGACGGGTCGGAGAGCTGGGTCGAGTGCACCCACCGGTTCCAGATGGAGCCCTGAGCCAGCTCCCGCCCCTGGGCCCTCACCGGCGGGGGGCGTAGCTCGGCGTCTCCGGCTCCCCCCTTTCCACCCGGGCCAGGATGGCCTCCAGGCCCCGGCGTTCATCAGGATCCTGCTCCCTCTGGAGGATGCCTTTGAGCGCGGCGGCATAGGCCGTCTTCAGCGCATCGGCGGCGGGCACGGCCAGGTCGGGCTTCACGCCCACATGCTCCCAGTTGGTCTTCGTGACGGGATTGATGCTGCGGGCCGTGGGATTGAAGAGGACGAGGCCCCGCCCCAGGGACATGGGGCTGACGGGGTTGGAGCCTCCGCCGGTGGTCTCGCCCACCAGCGTGCCGCGCTTCTGGGTCTGGAAGTCGTAGGCGCACTCCTCGCCGCCGGAAAAGGTGCGGCGGGAGGTGAGCACATACACCGGGCCCGTGAAGCGCGGTCCCACGGAGGGGTCCGTCCAGAACTGCTGGGTGCTGCCCGAGGGGCGGTCGTAGATGTCGTTGAGATGGCGGCTGTCGCCTTCGGGGAAGAAATGGCTCATCAGGCGCGCCACGCTCTCAGGCCTGCCCCCGTTGTTCCGTCGCAGGTCGATGATCACGGCCCCGCTTCCCGCCAGCAGGGAGAGGGCCTGGGCGTAGGCGGCGCCCACGAATTCCGGGGGGCCGAAGCCGCGGATCTCCAGGTACCCGACGTTGCCAGGGAGCCGGTCCAGCTTCTCGAGGCCGAAGGCCATGCTGGCGGCCTCCTGGCGGCCGCGGGCGATCTCCTCCCGGGTGGGGAGCGCGCTCGTGCCGTCCTCGTCCTTGAAGCGGGGATCCACGATCACCCGGAAGTGGCCATCGTTCCCGAGTTCGCGGAGATCCCGGCTGAGGGCCTCCGCGAAGGCCCGGGTGGTGGCGGCGCCGTCGTAGCCCCCGGCGGCGGCCTTGGCCTGCAGGGCCGCCGCCAGCTTCCCGGCGACCTCGGGGAAGACATAGGTGGTCTTCAGCTTCAGGGCCAGGGTCTCGAGGATGGCCTTCCGGCCGGCGGCATCGAGGGGGGCCGGAGGCGGCGCCTGGGCCACGAGCGCGCAGACGGGCGCGAGGAGGAGGGAGAGGATGGTGCGGGCGGGCATGGCACTCCTGGGCGGCCGGGGGGCCGCGGAAAGGGCAGGGGGAGGGAGGGCGGGACGGCTCGTCCCGGGAGATCCGCTGGCGGGAAGCCGTTCCCGGCGGGAGGTCAGTCGGCGGCGTTCGTCTGCGCGGCGCGGTCCCTGAGGGCGCGGATCACCAGGTAGAGGCCCAGCAGGACGAGCCCGGCGGGCCACCAGCGGCCGATCCAGGCCATGGAGACGCCGAAGCGCAGGTGGAGGAGGCTGAGCGTGCCCGCGGCGATCAGGAGCCCGCCCGCGGCCAGGCGGCCTCCGGCCGACATCGCCTCGCGGCCATCCGGCAGGCGGGGGCGCTCCAGGCGGGCGCTGGCCTCGTTCAGGAGCACGGCGCGGCGGTGGGCATCCACCAGGTTGTAGAGCCAGAAGAACGCCATGAAGATGCCCACCATCGGCTCGAGCTGGCCCAGCTGGTTGGTGGACATGAGGCAGACCAGCGCCGCGGCCGTCGTCCCGTGGATGAACCCCAGCTGGGTGTACCCCAGGTAGACCTGCCCCACGCCCGGCATGAGGGAGAGGACGGTCGCCACCAGCGGGGACTTGTAGCGGGGATCCCGGTAGTAGTCGGGCCGTGCGCCCGGAGAGGGGAGATAGGGCGCGGGCCGCGGGGATCCCTGCGGGGCCTGCTCGAAGTCTTGGGGGGAGGTCATGTCTGGCTCCTGTTCGGAAGGTGGGTTCGTGGGTTCACGTGCCTGAGGGAAAGACGCAGCGGGGCATTCAGGGGTTCGCCTGTTTCAGGGCCGCCTCGATCCGCTTCAGCCAGCCGCGCACCTTGGCGACGGCCCGCCGCCAGAGTCCGGCCGGAGCGGTCTCCCTGAGGGGCCGGAAGGTCCGGCGCAGCGCGGCGGCCGTGTGCCGCTCCGTCCGCACCACCACCCGCGTCAGGCGCTGCGCGGGACCCTGGAGGGGCGCCGTCCAGACCTGGGCGGGAGGCACCAGGCTGTGCCAGGGCACCGGGGCGTACAGGCCCATCATTCCGGCCACCGCGCCCAGGTAGGCCGCCTCCAGCGCGATCCGGGGGCGGTGCAGGAGCCTCCGCCAGGCCGCGCGCGCATCGGTCCCGCGTGCGGCGGGCCGCCTCGAGGTGCTCCGCAGGACCCGCTGGGTGAACCAGGGGCCCGGATCCGCCTCGGCCAGGGCGGGCAGGAGCCTCCCGCTCTCCGCCAGGGCGCGCACGAGCGCCGAGCACGCGGCGCAGTGCGCCAGGTGCCCCCGCAGCAGGTCCGCCTGCGCGCCGTCCAGGCCGCCGTCCACGAAGTCGCAGGCCAGGGCCTCGACGCGCCGGCAGGGCGCCCCCGAGGTGCGCGCCAGGATGGCCTGGGTCAGGGCTTCCGGATCCCGGGGGCGCGTGTCCATCTCAGCCTCCCATGCCCGCGGCGGCGAGCTTCTGGGCCAGCTCCAGGCGGGCCCGGCTGGAGCGCGACTTCACCGTCCCCACCGGCACGTCCAGGAGGGCGGCGATCTCCTCCAGCCCCAGGCCCTGGATCTCCTTGAGCAGGATGATCTCCCGGTTGAGGTCCGTGAGCTCCTGCAGCGCACGGTGCACCATCGTCTTCCGGACTGCCTCCAGGTGGGCCTCTTCAGGACTCTGGTCCGGAGACCGGAGGTCGAACAGCTCGTCCGCGGAGAGGTCCCAGAGGGGCGGCCGGGCCTTCCCCCGCCGCAGGTGGTCGATGCAGGCGTTGCGGGTGATGCGGAGGATCCAGGGCAGGCAGCCGTCCTCGTCGGGGACCAGGGCCAGGTTCTGGTAGATCCGGATGAAGACCTCCTGGGCGAGGTCCCGGGCGTCCTCGGCCTGCGCCGTGTAGTGGTAGGCCAGCCCGAAGACGCGCCCCTGGAAGCGGCGGACGAAGGCCTCCCAGGCCAGCTCGTCGCCGCTCCGGACCAGGGCCAGCAGGGGGGTGGGCTCCATTGGGGTTTCGACGCTCCAGGGCAGGGGGTGCCTAAGGAGCATTAACGCAGGACCGCGCCGAAAGGTTCGGTGGGCTGGAAACGGGGCGGCCTTGATTTTCGCTAATTTTTCGCCATACTTGGATCCCCCTGGAGGTTCCGGTGCTGGCGATGTGGGTCCCCGAACTGCCGTTCCAGCTGGCCTGCAGCCGGGACGGGGCCCTGCGGGACCGGCCCCTGGCCTTCCTGAGCGCCGAGCAGCCCCGCACGCCCAGCCTCTGGTTCGTGAACCGGCTGGGCCGGGCCGAGGGGCTGGTGCCGGGCATGCCCATGGACCAGGCCCTCCGCACCGCCCGGGGGCTGCGGGTGCTGGATCCCTCGCCCCAGGTCTGGTGGGAGGCGCAGGCGGAGCTGGGCACCTTCCTCCAGGCCTGGACGCCCCAGGGCCAGCTCCTGCGCCTGGGGGAGGCCCTGGTGGAGCTCCAGGGCACCCAGCGGCTCTTCGGGCCCCTGGCGGACACGGCCGAGCGCATGCGCCGGGAGCTGGCGGCGCGGAACGGCTGGGAGAGCCACGGCGGCCTGTCCCTGAGCGCCACCGCCGCCCAGCTCGCCGCCCACGGGGAGCGGCACCTGGAGCGGGTGGCGGAGGGCGCCGAGGCCGCCTTCCTGGCCCCCCAGCCGCTGCGCCGCCTGCCGGATCTGGCCCCGCGCCTGCAGGAGCGCTTCCGCCGCCTGGGCCTGCGCGCCTTCGGCGACCTCCAGCCCGTGCCCCTGCCCGTGCTGGCGGAGCTGACGAATCCGAAGCTGGCGCCGGACCTGCGGGCCCGGGTCCGCGGCGAGGACCGGCCGCGCCTCCCCCTGCTCACGGAGCGCCCCGGCCACGCCCGCCACGGCTGGCGCCTGCAGCCCCCCCGCCTGCCGGAGGAGGTGGGCCTGGCCGTGCGCTGCCTGGACCGGCTCTGGTCCGACCCCCGCCACCCGCGCACGCTGGTGCTGCGGTGGTGGGACGTGGACGGGGAGCCCCACGCCTGGCGCGCCGGGCCGGAGGATCTCACTTCCCCGCCCCTGGTGCTGGCCCGCCGCATCCAGCAGGCCTTCCTCGCGGGCGCCACCCGGCGCCTGCTGGTGCGCGAGGTGGAGCTGCGCCTGGCCTGGGGCCTGGGCCGCGAGCGGGCCCTCTTCGAGGATCCCCGGAACGCGAAGCTCGACCGCCTCGAGCCCGCCCTGGCGAGGCTCCGCCGCCGCTTCCCCGACCAGGCGGTGCTGCCGGGGTGGGTGGGGCGGGGAGGGCACCTTGAAACAGCGTAATAAAAGCCTAATATCCAGGAGGGCCCCATGACCCCCACCCTCCACCGGGAAGGGCCCTTCCGGTTCTCCTTCTACAGCCATGAGCCCCGTGAGCCACCCCATGTCCATGTCGGACCCTGACGGTCCCCGCGCCGCGCACCTCTGGTTCGAGCGGGGGCGCCTGGTGGTCCAGCTCCAGGACGGCCGGGAGCTGGCCTGCCCGCTGGCCTTCTTCCCCCGGCTGGCGGGGGCCTTCGCCGCGGACCTGGCGGACTGGCGCTTGACGGGGCGGGGCACGGGCATCCACTGGCCGCGCCTGGACGAGGATCTGTCGGTCCAGGCGCTCCTGGAGGGCCGCCCTGTCCCCGCGGCAGACGCCCGGGCGAAGGCCCTGGCCCCGCGCCTGCGCGCCGCCCGCCGCCAGGCCGGCCTCACCCAGGCCCAGCTCGCCGAACGGATGGGCCGCTCCCAGGCCCTGGTGAGCCTCGCGGAACGGGGCGCCCTGCGCATCGGCACGCCCTACCTCCACGCCGTCCTCGACGCCTGCGGCCTGCCCCGCGACTGGCAGCCCTGATCCTACATCTCCATCCCAAAAGCCATCCACGAAGGACACGAAGCAACGAACAAGGGCACGAATCACGCTTGGTGTCCTTCGTGTGCTTCTTCGTGCCCCTCTCGGCATCGGCGGAGCCGATACCGAGACGAACGGACATCTCGTGGAGCTCCTTTCCCCTCTGGCATGCCCCATGTTCGCCCTCGGCGTCTCCGATTTCAGTGTGGGTGAAGGCGTCTATCCGGCGCGGCAGCTGCTGCGCCTGGCGCGGGCCCTGGGCTACCGGGACCTGGTCTGCTGGGACCGGGGGGTGGCGGGCTATCCGAAGCTGCGGGCGGAGCTGGCGTGGATCCACCAGGCCCGGGAGCTGGAGGGCCTGCCGCCGGATCCGGACTGGGTGGGCTTCCGCCTGCACCTGGGGGCGCGGTTCGCGTGGCGCGGGCACGGCTACGGCGCGCTGCCCGTCAGCGATGCGGGCTACGCGGCCCTGAACCGCCTGCTGTCGGCCCAGGCCCACCGGGAGCGCCCCGACCTCGTCATCCCCGGCCTGGGCGAGCCCGAGCCGCCGGGCGGCTGCGTGCTGCTGGCGGAGGACCTCGCGGGCCTGGACGCGCTCCTGCGGGAGGGCCTCTACGGTGCCCTGCTGGGCCATCCCCGCCGGGCCCGGGAGGCCCGGAAGGCCCTGGGCGCGGGCCTGCCCGTGGCGGCGCCGCAGGTGCTGCGCTTCCGCACGGCCGAGGGCCTGGAGATGCACCGCCTCAAGCGGGCCGTCGCGGCGCAGGCCACCCTCATCCGCACGGAGGCCCTGTGGGATCCCGCGGAGGCCGCCGTGCCGCGCGGCGACTGGGAGGCCCGCTTCCCCTTCTGCGAGCCCGCCGTGGCGAAGGCCACCGCCGCGGTGCTGGAGCAGGTGGCCGGCTGGTCCCTCCACTGGGGCGGCTGGGTGCTGCCGGATCCCCTGGGCCGGGAGGGCGCGGATCTGGATGCCCTCCTGCGTGAGCGGGTGCGGGCGGGCGTGGCCGCGCGGTTCCCGAAGGCGGACGGTGCGGTGCTGGCCCGCATGGAACAGGAGCTGGACCTCATCGCCTACAAGGGCTTCGCCCGCTACTTCCTGCTGGTGCAGGACATCGTCCGGGCCGCCCAGGGCGCGACACCCCGCATCTGCGGCCGGGGCAGCGGCGCGGCCTCCCTGGTGAGCTACGCCCTGGGCCTCAGCAACGTGGATCCCGTGGCCACGAACCTCATGTTCGAGCGCTTCCTCACGAAGGAGCGCAAGGATCCGCCGGACATGGACATCGACTTCGCCTGGGACGAGCGCGACGCCGTCATCCAGTCGGTCTTCGCGCGCTACGGCCGCGACCGGGTGGCCATGGTGGCCAACCACGCCTTCTTCAAGCCCAAGGGCGCCCTGCGGGCTGTGGCCCAGGCCCATGGGCGGCCCGACAGCGAGCTCAAGCAGCTGGCCCGGTTCGTCCGCGGCTGGGAGGGCGGCCTGGACCGGGCGGCGGAGAACCCCGCCTGGGACGTGATCCTGCGCCAGGCCGCGGCCCTGACGGGGCACTTCCACCAGTTCTCCGTGCACCCCGGGGGCACCGTCGTGACGCCCGGCCCCTTCTGGGAACACGCGGCCTTCCAGCCCGCGCCCGCCAAGGAGGGCGTGTCCACCACCACCTGGGACAAGGATGGCGTGGAGAACTACGGCCTGGTGAAGATCGACCTGCTGGGGAACCGCAGCCTGGCGGTCATCCGCGACGCCTACGCCGTGCTGGGGGACCGCGTGCCGGGCGATCCCGGCACCCATGCCCGGAACGACCCCGCCACCCGGGACCTGCTGGCCCGGGGCGACAGCATCGGCGTCTTCTACGTGGAGAGCCCCGCCACACGCCAGCTCCAGCAGCGGGTGGGGAAGGGGGACTTCGAGACCCTGGTGATCCACTCCAGCCTCATCCGCCCGGCGGCCTACCGCTGGGTGGACCGCTACGTGAAGCGCAGCCGGGGCGAGGAGGCCTGGGAGCCCGGCGACCCCGTGTTCAACGAGCTGCTGTCGGAGAGCTTCGGCGTGCTGGTGTACCAGGAGGACGTCATCAAGGTCTGCGTGGCCCTGGCGGGCTGGAGCCACCACGACGCCGACCAGCTCCGCAAGCTGCTGGGCAAGCCCGACTGCGAGGCGAAGCTGCCCCTCTTCGAGGCACGGTTCCGCCGGGGCTGCGCCGAGCGCGGCGTGCGGCCCGCCACCGTGGAGGAGGCCTGGGACATGATCCGCACCTTCACGGGCTACTCCTTCTGCAAGCCGCATTCGGCCAGCTACGCCCAGGTGAGCTTCGAGAGCGCCTGGATCAAGGCCCACCATCCTGCCCTGTTCTTCGCCTCCGTCATCACCAACCAGGGCGGCTACTACCCGGCCATCGCCTACCTGGGCGACGCCCGCCGCCACCGGCTGGTGGTGCGGGGCCCCGACGCCAACGCCTCGGCCTGGGCCTTCACCGCCGAGGGCGAGCAGGCCGTCCGCGTGGGCCTCCTGCAGGTGAAGGGGGCCCGGGAGGCGGAGGTGCGCGCCCTGCTGGAGGAGCGCGAACGGCACGGCCCCTTCGCGGACCTGGACGACCTGCTGGGCCGCACGGCCCTCTCCGTGACCACCGCCGAGGCCCTCTGCGCCGCCGGGGCCTTCGATCGCTGGTCCCCGGACGGCGACCGCACCCGCCTCATGTGGGCGCGGCTGGGCGGCGTCCCCGCCGGCGTGCGCCCCCGGCCCACGGACCCCTTCGACCGCGCCGACCTGGAGATGGCGACGATGGACCTCACCCTGGAGCTCCACCCCGCCGCCCTCGCCCGCGTGCGCCGGGGCGGCGGCCCCGACCGCGCGGCGGATGTGGCCAAGGCCGGCGCGGGCGAGAGGCCCGGCCGCGACCTCCGCTTCTGGGCGCTGGTGGTGGCCGACAAGGACGTCGCCACCGAGCAGGGCCAGCGCATGCAGTTCGTCACCTTCGAGGACGAGACCGGCCTCGCCGAAGCCGTCGCCTTCCCCCCCGTCCTCAAGCGCCGGCAGCGCCCCTTCCGCGTCGGCGACGTCGTGCCCGTGCGGGGCCGCACCACCCTCCAGGACAAGCTGCCCGTGCTGGAGGTGCTGTGAGGGTCAGGGGCCTGGAAGGCGGAACACCGATGGACACCGATAAAAGCTGATGAACACCGATGAAGAAGGATGAAGGAAAGAGGGAGGTGGGACGGGCGGGGGCCGGGTTCAGGGAACGACGCCGGTGGCCGGTCGGGGCCTTCGTCCCCGCGAGGCTAGGGCCGCGAGGGTGCCGTTGAGGAGGAACAGGTAGGCCACGAACGCGGTGGCCTCGAAGGTGTGGGCCTGGACGGACAGGAGGCTGATCCCGAAACCGGCGGCGCTGACCGCGTAGGCCACCCAGCTCTCGGACCGAGGGTGGCGGTACGCCTTGAGGAGGGTGGGGACGCTGGCCAGCCCATCGGCCAGCAGCGAGAAGAGCAGGGCCAGGTTGGGCTCGTCGGTGAGGGCCCACAGGAGGAGGCCCAGGACCGCCGCCGCCATCAGGCCGTAGTCGCGGGGTTCGCTCTTCCAGTAGGCCTTCCGGTTGAAGAAGGAGGCCGCGACGACCAGCAGCGGCGTCAGGCCCGCCACGAAGGACGCCCACGACACTTCCGCGACCCCCTGCGCCCGCTGGGCCACGAAGATGACCATGGGGAAGAGCCCCCACAGCAGCCACGTGATGCGGTTGGGCTGGGCCCGGCCCACGAGCGTCTCGGCCAGGTAGTAGCACCCGCCCAGCGAGCCGATGAGGGCGCCGACGATCGCGCAGGGTTCAGGAAGCATGGCGGGGCCGAAGGAAGGAAGCTGGCGGGACCGCCTGCCCCGAAGCAGGGAGCGGCCTCGGGAACGCGGGACACGGAGAGCGCATGGGGTCAGGTGCGACGGTTACCGGGGAGCGATGGCCAGCTCATTCCACCGGCTCGGCATCCGGGTCGCTCTGGAGCCACGCCGAGGCTTGGGTGGGGTCATAGAACAGGCCCACGGTGACGGTCTTGGGAACGAGGGTCGTCCAGATTCCGGCGTATTTTTCATGCTCCTCGTTGGCCACAAGAATGGCGACTTTTAAAGGCTTATGTTCGATGACGTCTCGGTAGTGATGATCGATGGTTCTCCAGAATTCAGTATTCGAGAATGCGAACGTGGATTCCCTTAAATCCGTGATGGCGCGTGCGATGTCATGGAAGGCGTCATCCTTCAGCAAGGTGTCCCAATGGCGCGCCAGTTCCTGGAGCGAGACCTCCCCGCGCCAGGTCACCAGGAGGGTTCCCGCCTCGACATCGATGGTGTAGGTGATGGGCATGGACCCTCGGGTGGGAACGCCTGCCGGAAGCGAAGGTCGGAACCGCCAGACCGGGACATGGAAGGCAAACAGCAGGCCGCGCGGACGGGATTCGAGCCAGGCGGGGGGGCGAAGGGCCAGGCCGCAGCCTGCGCGTCAACGACGTAGAATTTTGTCCATGGCCTTGCCCTTGGCAAGCTCGTCGATGAGCTTGTCGAGGACCCGGACCTTCTGCGTGAGGGGATCGGAGATGTCCTCGACCCGGACCCCGCAGACGGTGCCCTTGACCTGGGCGCTGTTCGGGTGGATCCGGGGGGCCTGGTCGAAGAAGGCCTGGAAATCGATGGCCACGCGGGCGTGATGGGCGAGCTGCTCGCGGTCGTAGCCCGTCAGCCAGCAGATGACGGCGTCAACCTCCTCCCGGGTCCGCCCCTTGCGCTCGGCCTTCTGCACATAGAGCGGGTAGACGGTCGTGAACAGCAGCTTCGAGATGTCCCGAGGGGTCATGGGGTCCTCGCGAAAGGCCGGGCGGGTGGGGCCGCGGGTCCGGGATGGGGCTTTATCCGTGCTTCAGCGCCCCGGCGGCCCGGTAGGTCGTGAGGAGGATGCCGGAGGGCAGGGCCTGCGTGCGGACGAGCTCGAAGGCGCGGGGCGGGGTGCCCTCCGCGAAGAGGCGCTTCCCCGTGCCCAGCAGGACCGGATAGACGGCCAACAGGACCTCCTCCGCGAGCCCCTGGTCGAGCAGCGGGGAGGTCAGCGTGGAGCTGCCCGAGAGGATGAGGTCCGGGCCGTCCTGCGCCTTGAGCTGCCGGAGGCGTCCGAGGGGGTCCGGCCCCAGGCCCTCGAAGGGACCCCAGGCCAGGCTCTCCGGGCGGTGGGTGGCGACGTACTTGGTGGCCGCATTGAGGGCGTCCGCCATGGGACTGCCCGGCGCCTTCGGCCAGAACCCCGACCAGAGGTCGTAGGTGCGGCGCCCCAGCAGCAGGTCGAAGCTCCCCCCATAGGCCGCAAGCATCGCCTCCCGGCCCTCGGGCGTCCGGTAGGGCCCCGTCCAGTCGCTGTACGGGAAGCCATCCTCATCCGCCGAGTGCTGGATCACCCCGTCCAGCGAGATGTGTTCGATGATCCTGAGCCTTCGCATGGGCGTCTCCGGGTCCGGGGGCATTCAAAAGGCACGGTGGGCGTCAAAACCTGGAAAAGCGGAACACCGATGAACACCGATCAAAGCTGATGAACACCGAAAAAAGATGATCAAACGTGAACGGGATTAAGCCGACATGGCTGTACCGAGGCGACGGGTGGGGTTGAGTGGAAGGCAAGGTTAGGTCTGCCGGTTTGCATAGGCCAGGGTGGCGACCACGGTGAACACAATGGGCAGGACGAACACAGACAGGTAGAGGTGAGAATCCTTTTGACCGGCAATCCGGAGGGCGACCAGGCCGGCGATGCTCAGGCAGGACGTGACCGCCAGGATCTTGCCGCCGAATGAATTCACCCGATACCAGGCCTCTTCGCTTTTCATGGCCGCGGGAAGCCTGAACCCGTAGATGGAATTGATCGGGACTTCCCTGCGAATGAGCGGGATGCAGAGAGCCGCGAACAGCGCGTTGATTGCGATGAAGACCATCCATTGGTTCATACGGCCCTCCTGCGGCGGAGTGAACGCTCATTGGATTTTTGAGCTTTTTGCAAGATTATGCCGAGCACAAAGGAGCTGAACATTCTCGGCAGTCAGTGAAGTACCGCCCTTTGAAAACGGGAGAATATGATCAAAATGCAGCTCATCGGTGGCGCCACATTCTGTGCAGCGCCCCTTGTCACGCTGCCATACCTGGAGCTTGACGCTCGAAGGAATAATTCTTCGCCGATCAAAATTCGTGAGAGCAGGAATTGAGAAGTCCTCATCACCCTCGATGGCGATAAGTCGAAATCGAAATACCTCCCGCTTCCCATCGGACTGAACCCAGGCATCGACGAGATGGAACACACCGTTGTATGACCAGATGCCATCTTTGATTTTCTCATACACCCTGACACGCTCAGCCTGCCGAGAACCATTCTTGTAAGCCAAGGCGGCTTGCCTGAACTTGCCATTCTCGGTTGGCCTACCAGATGGAAGATTCCCGAGTTGATCTAGGCTTTTTGGATCTGTGATGCCAACTTTTCTAGGTTGATCGTGACCTTCATAGATCAAAACAGTGCCATCTTCTTCAATTCGATCTTGGTAGGGTGCATTCGGGCGAATGGACATCAAAATTACGGAATGATTCCCTCCTAGCCCAAAGTTCATGCCTCTTTGAAGGCTGGCGCCTTCTCTTTGACACATCTCAATGTAGGAAATGATGTTGTCGGCCAAGGGATCCACCTTTGAAATGAGCCCTAACAAAGATCAGACGTATTTCGGGAAGACAAAATACGGTGACATGCTCCAGGGATTGGTGATGCCAGATGGAAGCCGAAGCCCGAGATGACGTGCCGATGCTGCCAGGGCGCCGGTCGAATTTCTACGTCAATCGAGTTGAATTGCATACATCAATGATCCCTTAAAGCCTGATCGGTGTTCATCAGCTTTTATCGGTGTCCATCGGTGTTCCCTCTTTCGCCCTTCCGCTTTTCTCTGCGCGCTCTGCGTTCTCTGCGGTGAATCGGTGGTTGCTTTCCCGTGATGCGCCTCAGGGCTTCGCAGCCCCCCGCTCCAGGTAGTCGAGCAGCACGCCGCTCATGGTGCGCACGCCCACGACGAGGGCTTCTTCGTCGAGGTCGAAGTCGGCGGTGTGGACGCCGGCGGTGATGCCGCGGGCGGGGTTGGTGACGCCCAGCCACAGGTAGGCGCCGGGGATGCGCTGCTGGTAGAAGGAGAAGTCCTCGGCGCCCATGACGGGGCGGGCGTCGGTGACGAGGCGGGCGCCCAGGAGGCGGCGCAGGGTGGGCTGGGTGGCGGCCACCAGGGCGGGGTCGTTCACGGTGGCGGGGTAGGCGGCGTTGGCCTGGAAGGCCAGCTCGGCGGTGGCGCCGTTCGTCCGGGCCACGCCCTCCAGCAGCGTCTGCATGAGGGCTTTGGCCTGGGCCCGCACCTCGGGGCTGAGGGTGCGCAGGGTGCCGGTCATCACCACCTTGTCGGCGATGACGTTCTCCCGCACGCCGCCCTGGATGGTGCCCACGCTGAGCACCAGGGGCTCGAGGGGATCCACGCGGCGGCTGCGGATGGACTGGAGGGCCTCGATGGCCTGGGCCGCGACGTAGATGGCGTCGATGCCCTTGTGGGGCGCGGCGCCGCCGTGGGACATCTTCCCGTGGATCACGGCCGACCAGGTGTCCACGGAGGCCAGCATGGCGCCGGGGATCAGCGCCATCGTCCCCGCGGGGTAGGCGTTGGTGACGTGCAGGCCGAAGATGGCGGCGGGGGCCGGCTGCTCCAGCACGCCCTCCTTCACCATGAGGGCCGCGCCGCCCTCCTCGCCCTCCGGCGCGCCCTCCTCCGCGGGCTGGAAGAGGAACTTCACCGTGCCGGGCAGGCGGTCGCGCATCCCCGCCAGCACGGCGGCCACGCCCAGGCCGATGGTGGTGTGGGCGTCGTGGCCGCAGGCGTGCATGACGCCGGGGTTCAGCGACCGGTAGGGCACGTCGTGGGTCTCGGGGATGGGCAGGGCGTCCATGTCGGCGCGGTAGGCCACCACGGGGCCGGGCTTCCCGCCCCTGAGCAGGGCCACCACGCCGTGGCGGGCGATGCCGGTGTGGACCTCCAGGCCCAGGGCCCGCAGCCGCTCGGCCACCACCTTGGCGGTGCGGACCTCGCGGTTGGAGAGCTCGGGATGCTCGTGGAAGTCCCGGCGCTCCGCCACCAGGGTGGGCCGCAGGGCCTCGGCGGCGGCGGCCACCCGGGCGTCCCGGTCGGGGGCGCCGGCCACCAGCGACACGCTGAGGCAGAGAAGGGAAGCCACCGTTCGGCGCATGGTCGGACTCCTGGGGGATGGGACTGCCAGTGTAGCCGCCGCGGTTGGGGGTAAGCTCTCCGGGAACCCTTTCCACCACCTGATACCCGCGGGGGACGCCATGCCGAGGATCAACGGGATGTTTCGGACGATGGGATGGGCCCTGGCGGCCCTGCCGGTCCTGGCCGGGGATCCGGGCCAGTGGCGGTGGCAGCCCGCGAACTTCACCTGGGTGAAGCGGGTCCCTGCCGAGGCCGGTGCGCCCGCCAACGACCAGCCCGTGCGCCTGGCGAAGGAGACCCTCGCGGCGGCCCTGGCCTCGGTGCGGTTCTCGGCGGACGGGAAGGACACCCCCCTCTTCGTGAAGGACGAGGTGCCGGTGCTGGCCAAGATCCTGGGCGAGGCCTTCGCCCTGGCAAAGCCGGACGAGGACCTCGTCCTCCTCAGCACCGCCCGGCGGGGGGGTGGCCTCATGGCCGCGGCCCAGGGCGTCACGGCCCGGCTCTTCGTGAAGGACGGCGCCCTGAACCTCCTCGTCCACGACACCCGGCAGGACTTCATGGACCGCTACCTCGTGGAGGGCGCCCAGCCCTCCTTCACCTACGGCTCGCGCATGGCCGCCGCCCAGGTGAGCCTCGAGGCCCCCGGCGCCACCCGCCTCCGCGGGGACTGGCTGGCCCTGCCCCTGGCCGTGCCCCCGGCGGCGCCCGCGGCTCCAGTTCCGGCCCCGGCGGCGGCGCCCGCGCCCCAGCCCGCCGCGCCGGCCGCGGCCCTGACGCCCGCCGCCGCCGGCCCCCGGGACGCGGCCTTCTACGAGGCCCAGACCGAGCGGCTCCGGGCCCTCAAGAAGCTCCGGGACGAGAACCTCATCACCGAGGCGGAGTACCAGGCCCGGCGTGAGGCGATCCTGAAGACGTTCTAGGCGGCCCGTGTCGCTCCGCGACCGCCGGCACCTGGGCTGGGCTCCCCCCGCGGCGGCCCTGCTCCTGCTGGCGGCCTGCGGGCGGGCGCCGCGGCCCGTGCCCGAGGCGCCGCGGGCGCGGCCGGCCGCACCTCTCGCGCGGCTGGGCTACACCCTGCAGGCGGGGGCCTTCGCCAAGGTGGAGAACGCGGCGCGCTTCGCCGCCGCCCTGCAGGCCCAGGGCCTGGAGGCCACCTACTACGGCTCCCGCGACGGGTTCTACCGGGTGCGCTTCGGCGACTTCGCTACCAGGGCCCAGGCCCGGGAGCGGGGCGAGCGCCTGAAGGCCGCCGGGGTGATCGAGGCCTACTGGGTGGTGGCGCCCGAGACGGGGGCGCCGGGGCTGGGCCCGGAGGCGGCCCGGCCCACGGACGAGCGGGGCCTGCGGGCCAGCCTGGTGGACACGGCCAAGGGCTACCTCGGCGTGCCCTACCTCTTCGGGGGCACCACGGAGAAGGGCTTCGACTGCAGCGGGCTCACGGGGGCCGTCTACCGGCTGAACGGCCTGCGGCTGCCCCGGTCCTCGGCGGACCAGTACCAGGCGGGCCACCCGGTGGACCTGGACGAGGCCCGGCCGGGGGACCTCCTCTTCTTCGCCACGGGGGGCGGCCGGCGCATCACCCACGTGGCCCTCTACCTGGGACGCGGCACCTTCATCCACGCCCCCAGCCACGGCCGGACCATCTGCGAGGACCGGCTGGACGAGGCCTACTACCGGAGGGCGTTCGTGGGGGCCCGGAGCTATTTTTGAGGCCAATCGATTTTTTGAAAATCCTGGCCAGGGTTCCCCTATACTGAAACCTGCCCGCCAGTCGTGCGGACAAATCACCCGCGTTGCTGCCTCGCCTGGAAGGAACAATGCATCCCATTCCAGGAATAGTACATAGGTAGGCAACATGGCCAAGGGAACCGTCAAGTGGTTCAACGCCGAAAAGGGTTTCGGATTCATCACCCCCGATGACGGCGGTGCGGATCTGTTCGTCCATCACTCCGCCATCGAGTCCACGGGCTTCCGCTCCCTGGACGAGAACCAGCGCGTGGAGTTCCAGGTGGCCCAGGGGCAGAAGGGCCCCCAGGCGACCCACGTCACCAAGATCTGACCTCACCCGTTCGATCGGATCGGTCCCCCGCGGGGGACCGATTTTTTTTTGGCATCCCTTTGGCGGTGATCCCTCCGTCCCCAGCGCTCGCTGGGCGAGAGGTGCCCAATGGATCCCGGATACTACGTCGCCGCCGGCAGCCTGAAGGCCAGGTCCTTCCAGCTGGACGTGGTGGCGAACAACCTGGCCAACGCGGCCACCGTGGGCTACAAGCCCGACCAGCCCTTCTTCGCCGTCTTCAACAAGGCCGGCGCCAGCGGGCGTGGCCTGCCCCTCACCCCCTACGTGAACGACGGCGTCGTGTTCGGCGAGACCGGCGTGGTCTTCAAGCAGGGCGCCCTCCGGGCCACGGCCCGCCCCCTGGACCTGGCCGTCGAGGGCAACGGCTTCTTCACCGTCCGGACCGCCGACGGGGACCGGGTCACCCGGGACGGCCGGTTCCAGATGGGCGTGGACGGCCAGATCCAGGCGGAGGACGGGTCTCCGGTGCTGGGCAAAAATGGCCAACCCATCAAGGTCGACCCCAAGCAGGGGAATGTCACCATCGCCGCCGACGGCTCCGTGAGCCAGGGCGGGCAGGCCCTGGGCCAGATCGCCCTCACGGCCTTCGAGAAGCCCGGCGCCCTGAAGCGGACCGGGAACCTGCGCTTCGATCCCGCGGGCCAGGCCACGGCCCCGGTCAAGGCCACCGTGGCCCAGGGCCACGTGGAGGAGAGCGGCGTGGACACGGCCTCGGCCATGGTCGAGATGATCCGCCTGAACCGGCTGTTCGAGATCAGCCAGAAGGTGGCCTCCACCATCAGCTACGACCTGGATTCCCGCTCCATCAACGACGTCGCCATCAGCAAGTAGCCCCCCACCCCGTTCCCGAAGGAGTCCCCCATGATGCGCGCGATGTGGTCGGCCGCGGCCGGCATGGCGGTCCAGCAGTACAACATGGACGCCATCTCCAACAACCTCGCCAACGTGAACACCACCGGCTTCAAGAAGGGCCGCGCGGAGTTCCAGGACCTGCTCTACCAGACGGTGAACCTGGCGGGCACCAGCTCCAGCACCAACACCACGCTGCCCGCGGGCATCCAGCTGGGCCACGGCGCCAAGCTGCAGAGCGTCGTCCGCGACTACAGCACGGGCAACCTGAAGCAGACGGGCAACCGCTTCGACCTGGCCATCGAGGGCGACGGGTTCTTCCGGGTGACCATGCCCGACGGCACCCTGGGCTACACCCGGGACGGCAGCTTCTCCACGGACCAGAACGGCACCCTGGTGAACGCGGCGGGCTACATGCTGGATCCCCAGATCACCGTCCCCCAGGACGCCCTCAGCGTCACGGTGGCCTCGGACGGCACGGTCACCGTCACCCAGCCGGGCCAGACCCAGCCCCAGCAGATCGGGCAGATCACCCTGTCCCACTTCATCAACCCCGCCGGCCTGAACCAGATCGGCCACAACCTGGTGCAGCCCACCCTGGCCAGCGGCGACGCCATCGACGGCAACCCCGGCACAGACGGCATCGGCACCATCAACCAGGGCTTCCTGGAGGTCTCCAACGTCGACGTGGCCGAGGAGATGGTGAACATGATCATCGGCCAGCGGGCCTACGAGGCGAACTCGAAGACCATCCAGACCGTGGACAACATGCTGAGCCTGCTCAACCAGCTGAAGCGGTGATCCCGTGCGCGTCCTGCCCCTCCTCCTGACCGCGGCCCTGGCCTGGGGCCAGGCCCCGGCGCCCGCCGCAGCCGCCGCGCCGACGGCCGCCCCGGCCTCGGTGGAGCAGCTGGTGGACACGGCCCTGGCCTTCGCGAAGAAGACGGCCGCGGACGCCGGCGGCACCTACCGCTTCCACCTCGTGCAGCCCCCGCGCCTGCCCCTGCTGCCGCCCGGGAAGCTCGGCTTCGAGGCCTCGCACCTGAGCAAGCGCGATCCCGTGGGCCGCTTCTTCGTGGTGGTGGCCGTCAAGGTGGACGACCAGCGGGCGGCCATGGTCCGGGTGGACCTGGAGGGCGCCTGGGTGGGCCAGGTGCTCAGGGCGAAGCAGGACCTGGCCCGGAAGACCGAGCTGAGCATGGACCAGCTGGAGGCCACGCCCTTCGACGGGGTGCCCCCGGAGGGCGCCCTGTCGGAACTGCCGCCCGGCCAGCGGCTTCGGGGCCCCCTGGCCGAAGGACGCATCCTGACCCGGTCGGACCTGGAGCCCATCCCCCTGGTGCAGTCCGGGGACAAGGTTCGGCTCACGGCCACCTCGGACGTCCTGACCGTCTCCCTGGACACCGTGGCCCGGAGCCGGGGCGGCCTGGGGGACCACGTGCGCCTCGAGGCCCCCGGTTCCCGCCGGACCGTGGTGGCCGTGGTGACCGGCCCGGGTGAGGCGCGACTGGAGAATTAAGTCCTGGATGCCCCTCCGGTTCGATCGTACTCTGGTCCCTTGCGCGAGGAGGAGCCCATGGCTCACGAGGGTCACGAACACGGACCGGACTGCAACCACGACCACGACCATGACGAGTCCTTCGAGATCGAAGTCGTCGAGCTGGAAGACGAGAACGGCGAGAAGGAGGAGTTCGCCATCCTCGAGGAGCTGGACTTCGAAGGCCGCCGCTTCGCCATCCTCGCGCCCCTGGCCGAGTTGCAGGCCCAGGAGGAAGGCACCGCCGATCCCGAGGCCGGCCTCTCCCTGGAGATCTTCGAGGTGAAGGACGACATGTTCACCCCCCTCGAGGACGAGGCCGTGGCCGAGCGCCTGATGGCCCACCTGGACGCCCAGGAGGCCAAGCTCAAGGCCGAGGAAGACAAGGACTGACCCTGATTCCGGGCATCCTGGAGGCCCCCTTCGCGGGGGCCTCCGCATTCCAGGAGTTCCTGTGACGCACCTCTGGGTGGATCCCTTCAGCGGCCTCTCCGGCGACATCTGGATCGGGGGCTTCCTGGGCCTCGGCGTGCCGGAGGCGGAGCTACGAGCCATCCTGCGCCAGCTCCCGTTCCCCGAACTGGACCTGCGGGTGGAATCGGTGATGCGTTGCGGCCTGCAGGCCACCCGGGCCAGCGTGCTCATCCACGGCGAGGTGGACCGCGGCGGCACGCCCCACCTGGAGCTCCCGGCCCCCGGGGCGCGCCGCCTCGTCCGCCGCCGCACGGCCCGGCCCCAGGGCCACGTCCACGGCTTCACCTGGCGGGAGGTGGACGCCCTCCTCCAGACGCACCTGCCGGCCCGCATCGGGGCGACGGCCCGGGGCGCCTTCGAGAAGCTGGGGCAGGCCGAGGCCCGGGTGCACGGCATCCCCCTGGCGGAGGTCCACTTCCACGAGGTGGGGCTGCAGGACTCCATCGCCGACGTGGTGCTGGCCGCCGCAGGCTGGGTGCTCCTGGGGGAGCCCGAGGTCTGGGTGGGCCCCGTGGCCGTGGGGAAGGGCCACACGCGCATGGCCCACGGGATGTTCCCCATCCCCGCCCCCGCCGCCCTGAACCTGCTGGACGGCTTCGAGCTCACGCCCGGCGTGGCCCCCGTGGACAAGGAGCTGACGACGCCCACCGGGGCCGCCCTCGCGGCCCAGCTGGCCACGGTCCGGCACGCCCCGGCCCGGTTCATCCCCGCCCGTTCCGTCTTCGCCACGGGCAGCTACGACTTCCCCCATACGCCCGCCGCCTGCCGCTTCGTGCTGGGCCGGATCCCCGAGGCGGCGCCGGACCTGGTGCAGCTGGAGACCAACCTGGACGACGCCACGCCCCAGCAGGTGGCCCACGCCCAGGCCCGGGCCCTGGAGGCGGGGGCCCTGGACGTGTGGGTGGTCCCGGCCACCTTCAAGAAGGGCCGCAGCGGCTGGGTGCTGGGCGCCGTGCTGCCCGGGCCCCGCCTGGAGGCCGTGACGGCGGTCCTGACGGCCGAGCTTCCCACCCTCGGCCTGCGCTGGTGGCCCCTGCAGCGCCTCGAGGCCGAGCGGTCCTTCTCGACAGCGGATGTCCAGGGCCAGCCCGTGGCCGTGAAGGAGGGCCGCTGGCCCGGGGCCACGGTGGTCCAGCCGGAGTTCGAGGACGCCCGGCGGGCGGCGGAGGCCCTGGGGGAGCCCCTGCGGAAGGTGCAGGCCCAGGCGGCTCCGAAGGCCGGGAAACCCCGGCGGTCGTGACCCGGGCCACACGCGATCCCGGGGACTTCTGCAAGACTGGAGGCCGCGCGGAGCCCGACGCGGGCCGGCGCCACGGAGTCCCCCCATGAGCAAGAACGCGACCCTGAATTCGGATGTCCGCATCGAGCACGACCTCATCGGCGAGCGGGCCGTCCCCGCGGAGGCCTACTACGGCGTGCAGACCGCCCGGGCCATCGACAACTTCCACATCTCCGGGGTGCCCCTCTACCACTACCCCGAGCTCATCAAGGCCAACGCCATGGTGAAGCTCGCCGCGGCCCGCGCGAACCGGGACTGCGGCCTGCTGACCGACGAGATCCTGCGGGGCATCACCGGGGCCTGCGAGGAGCTCATCGAGGGCAAGCTGCACCACCAGTTCCCCCTCGACGTGTTCCAGGGCGGGGCGGGCACCTCCACCAACATGAACGCCAACGAGGTGATCGCCAACCGGAGCCTGGAGATCCTGGGCCACCGCAAGGGCGAGTACGAGTTCTGCGATCCCCACAACCACGTCAACTGCAGCCAGAGCACCAACGACGCCTATCCCTCCGCCCTGAAGCTGGCCATGGCCCTGGCCAACCGCGACCTCGTGGCCGAGATGGGCGGGCTGGTGGCGGACCTGCGCGCCAAGGCCGCGGAGTTCCGCCACATCATCAAGATGGGCCGCACCCAGCTGCAGGACGCCGTGCCCATGACCCTGGGCCAGGAATTCGGCGCTTGGGCCGCCAGCCTGGAGAACGAGATCGAGGCCCTCAAGCAGATGAGCGTCCTCCTGCTGACCGTGAACATGGGCGGCACCGCCATCGGCACGGGGCTGAACGCCCCCGAGGACTACCCGGAGCGCTGCGTGGTGCACCTGGTCCAGATCACGGGCATGCCCATCCGCCTGGCCACCAACCTCATCGAGGCCACCCAGGACACCCAGCCCTTCGTGATCTACAGCGCCGGCATGAAGAGCCTGGCCATCAAGCTCAGCAAGATCTGCAACGACCTGCGCCTGCTCAGCAGCGGCCCCCGCTGCGGCCTGCACGAGATCAACCTGCCCCCCATGCAGCCCGGCAGCAGCATCATGCCCGGCAAGGTGAACCCGGTGATCCCCGAGGTGGTGAACCAGGTCTGCTTCCGGGTCATCGGCAACGACCTCACCGTGACCATGGCCGCCGAGGCCGGGCAGCTGCAGCTCAACGTCATGGAGCCCGTCATCGGCCTCGCCATCCTGGAGAGCATCAAGCTCTTCAAGAACGCCGCCCACACCCTCCGCCACAACTGCGTCCGCGGCATCACCGCCAACGAGGAGCGCTGCCGCCTGGGCGTGGAGCACAGCATCGGCGTGGTGACGGCCCTGAACCCCTACCTGGGCTACGACGTCTGCACCGACCTGGCCGCCGAGGCCCTGCGCACCAACCGCGGCATCGTGGAACTGGTGCGGGAGCGCGGCCTGCTCACCGAGGACCAGATCCGCGACATGCTGAACCCCGAGAAGATGCTCGGGCCCATGCGGCGGATCTGAGGCCGGGCCTCCAGGAGAAAGTTCTCCACGAAGGGCACGAAGACGCCCTTCGGGCGCACGAAGAGTACGAAGGCGTACAGGGTTGATCCAACAAGCCTTCGTGCTCTTGTTTTGCCCTTCGTGTCCTTCGTGGAGATCCTTGGCCTCTCCTTGGGGTGATCTGAACCTCGGCCGGGACCGTATCCTGGAAGGATGCTGCCGGACCGGATCGCCTTCCCTGGACGCGTGCTGTTCCTCTCCGAGGACCCGGACAAGGTGCGCCGCCAGCTGGAGGGCGGGGACCTGGCGCTGCCGGAGGCGCTGCCCCTGCGGGACCAGGTCAGCACCGACGAGATCACGCCGGCCTGGATCTGCTACCACTACGACGAGACCCTGGGCGAGTTCCCATACCTGGGCCTGAAGTGCGGCGAGCGCTTTCCCGTGAAGGCGGGCTCCGTGAAGGCCGGCGGCTTCGCCGTGAGCGTGGCGGGGAAGCGGCGCGGCAAGGGCAGCAGCCGCGAGGCGAGTCCGTACGCCGAGTGGTGCGCGGGCCTCCGGCTGGTGATCGCCGAGAGCTTCGAGCGGATCTACCGCCAGAACTGCCAGAACCTGGGCCTGCTCACGAGCACCGACCTTGGCCTGGTGGCCCGGATCCGCGCCGGCGAGGCCATCCCCCTGGCCGAGTTCACGGACGGCCTGGATCCCATCACGGCCGGCCTCGTGCGCCACGGCGGCCTCTTCGCCTACAACGCCGCCCGCCTGCGGGGCGAGGAGCAGCCACCGCTGCCGGACCCCGGGCCGCGGCCCATGACCTACGCGGAGAAGCTGCTGGCCCGGCATGCCGTGGTGGACGCGGCGGCCGGCCGCTCGGGGTTGCCCGCGGTGGCGCCCGGCGACGGCCTGTTCGTGAAGGCGGACTGGCGGTTCTCCCACGACTACGTGACGCCCATGGCCGCCAGCTTCCTCGAGAAGGCCCTGGGCCCGGAGGTGGCGCTGCGGGATCCCGGCACCATCCTGGCCTTCCGCGACCACCTCACCTTCCTGCACCACAGCATGCGGGCGGAGCACCGGGCCCAGGGCCTGCTGGACGTGGCCCAGCGCCTGAAACCGGCCCAGGAGGCCTTCTGCGCCCGCCACGGCATCCGCCTGCACGGGGAATTGCCGGACGGCTCGGGCAGCGAGGGCATCTGCCATGCGGTGATGGCGGAGCGGTACGTCCTGCCGGGCCAGCTGGTGGTGGGCACGGATTCCCACACGCCCCATGCCGGGGCCCTGGGCTGCCTGGCCTTCGGCGTGGGCACCACGGACATCGCCGCCGCCTGGGTGACCGGCGACGTCCGCGTCACCGTGCCGCCCACGCTGCGGGTGCGCCTGAACGGCCGCCTGCGTCCCGGCGTCTCCGCCAAGGACCTGGTGCTGCACCTCCTCGCCCAGCCCCTCATCCGGGAGGGCGGCGCCCTCGCCCACGTGGTGGAGTACCAGGGCGAGGCCCTGGCGGACCTGGACACGGACGAACGGGCCACCCTCACGAACATGGCCGCGGAGATCGGCGGCTTCACGGGCCTGGTGGCGCCCGACGCGGAGACGGTGCGCTTCATCCGCGAGCGCCGGGGCGTGGAGATCGCCCTGGAACCCTGGATGCGCGGCGACGACGGGGCCGAGTACGCCCACACCCTCGACGTGGACTGTCGGGCCCTGGGGCCGATGCTGGCCCGCCCCGGCGATCCCGGGAACGGCGTGGCCCTGGCTGACCTGGGAGAGGCCGTGCGCATCGACATCGCCTACCTGGGCAGCTGCACCGGTGGCAAGCGGGAGGACCTGCGCCGGGCCTACGAGGTGGTGAAGGAGGCGGCGGCCCGCGGCCAGCGGGTTCCCGAGGGCGTGGCCTTCTACGTGCAGTGCGGCAGCGAGGACGTGCGCCGGCACGCCGCGGCGCAGGGCTGGATCGCGGCCTTCGAGGCCGTGGGGGCCGTGGTGCTGGGCAGCTCCTGCGGCGCCTGCATCAATGCGGGCCCCGGCGTCTCCACCCGGCCTGACCAGGTGACGGTGAGCGCCATCAACCGGAACTTCCCCGGCCGCAGCGGCCCCGGGCAGGTGTGGCTGGCCAGCCCCGCCACCGTCGCCGCCAGCGCCCTGGCGGGGCGGATCGTGGGGGCCTGACGGTGGACCCCGTCCTCGCCGCCCGCTACCGTGCCCTCCTGCTGGCGGGCCTCGTCCGTCCCGGCGCGCCCGACCTGGATCCGCGGGGCAGGGTGCTGGTGGTGGATCCGGCGCGGCAGCGGCTGGGCCTGCTGGAGGACGGGCGCCTGGCCTTCGAGGCGGGGGTGTCCACGGCCCAGAACGGCCTGGGCTGCGAGGAGAATTCCTTCCGCACGCCCACGGGCTGGCACCGGATCCACGACCGCATCGGCGCGGGCGCGGCGCCCGGCACCGTCTTCCGCAGCCGCGTGGCCACGGGCGAGGTCTGGCGGGGCGAGGACCGGGAGGACGACCTCATCCTCACCCGCGTGCTCACCCTCGACGGCCTGGAGGAGGGCTGGAACCGGGGCTCCGGGCGGGACTCCCTCGCCCGGTTCATCTACCTGCACGGCACGAACCGGGAGCGGGACCTGGGCCGGCCGCGCTCCCACGGCTGCGTGCGGCTCGCCAACGCCGACGTGGCGGCGCTCTTCGATCGCGTGGCCGAGGGCGATCCGGTGCTCATCGCCGCCGAACCGCTGGGGGCGGGCCTCGGCCTGGGTCGTCTCCACTTCGCCGGAGTGGCGGGCAGCGGCATGAGCGCCCTGGCCCAGTTCGTGGCCATGAAGGGCGGCCGGGCCAGCGGGAGCGACCGCAGCTTCGACCGGGGCCAGCGCCCGGAGGCGCGGCGGCAGCTGGAGGCCCTGGGCGTGGCGCTCCACCTCCAGGACGGCTCGGGCCTGGCGGGCGACTGTGCGGGGCTGGTGGTGTCCACGGCGGTGGAAGTGGAGGTGCCGGACGTGGCCGAGGCCCGCCGTCGGGGCGTGCCCGTGCTGCACCGGTCGGAGCTGCTGGCCCACCTGGTGGCGCGGCACCGCACGGTGGCCATCACGGGCACCAGCGGCAAGTCCAGCACCGTGGCCATGGCCTTCGAGATCCTGCGCGGCGCGGGACGCGACCCCTCGGTCATCACCGGCGGCGAGCTGGCCTCCCTGCAGGCGGAGGGCCTCTGGGGCAATGCCTGGGCCGGGGGCTCGGACCTGCTGGTGATCGAGGCCGACGAGAGCGACGGGTCCGTGGTGCGCTACCACCCGGCCGTGGGCGTCCTCCTCAACCTGCAGAAGGACCACAAGGACGTGGAGGTGGTGGCGGAGCTGTTCCGCGCCTTCCGCGCCCAGATCCGCGAGGCCTGCGTGGTGGGCGAGGCCGAGAACCTGCGGGCGTTCGCGGGTGGCGCCGAGGTCGTGGGCCTCGGCCCGGAGGCCTCCCTGCGGGCGGAGGACCTGGTCCTCGATCCCGAGGGCTCCTCCTTCCGGGTGGGCGGGGTCCCGTTCCGCCTGGCGGTTCCCGGGCGCCACAACGTGGAGAACGCCCTGGCGGCGATCGCCGCCTGCCGGGCCCTGGGCGTGCCCCTGGCGGCCATGGCGGCGCCCCTGGCCGGGTTCCGGGGCGTGGCCCGGCGCTTCCAGGTACTGGGCACCCGGGGCGGCATCACCGTGGTGGACGACTTCGGCCACAACCCCGCCAAGGTGGCGGCCTCGCTGCGGACGGCGCACCTCCGCACGGCCGCGGACGGCCGGGTGCTGGCGGTCTTCCAGCCCCACGGCTTCGGGCCGCTGAAGTTCCTCCGGGCCGACTTCGTGGACGCCTTCACCGCCGAGCTGGCTCCGCGGGACCGGCTCTGGTTCCTGAAGGTCTTCTACGCGGGCGGCACCGTCACCCGGGACATCAGCAGCGCCGACGTGGTGGCCGACCTCGTGGCCCGGGGCGTGGCCGCCGAGGTGGCGCCGACGCGGGAGGGGCTGGTGGCCCGCCTGGCGGCCGAAGCCAGGCCCGGCGATCTCATCCTCGTCATGGGCGCCCGGGACCCCTCGCTCACGGAGCTGGCGAAGGCCATCCTGGAAGCGCTTCGCGGTACCCTGGAGGCATGAAGCCGACCACCCTCCGCGCCGTGATGGCCGCGCTCCGCAAGCCGGAGACGGGCTGCCCCTGGGACCTGAAGCAGGACCACCAGAGCCTGGCCCGCTACCTGCGCGAGGAGGCCGCGGAAGTGCTGGACGCGCTGGCGGCCCACGTGCCGGGAGACGCGGGCCGGGAGGCCCACCTCTGCGAGGAGCTGGGCGACCTCTGGCTGCAGATCGCCTTCCACGCCCAGCTGGCGGCGGACCGGGGCGCCTGGGACCTCCACGACGTAGAGGCCGGCATCGTGGCGAAACTGGTGCGCCGCCACCCCCATGTCTTCGCGGAGGTGGCGGTGGCGGGCGCCGAGGAGGTGCTCACGAACTGGGCCGCCATCAAGCGGGAGGAGAAGGGCCTCCACGGGGAGGAACCGCGCCTGCTGGAGGGCATCCCCGCCTCGCTCTCCCCCCTGGAGGAGGCCCTGGAGATCGGCCGCCGCTGCGCCAAGGTGGGCTTCGAGTGGCCCGATCTGGAGGGCGTGCTCGACAAGGTGAAGGAGGAGGTGGCCGAGCTGCAGGCGGAATCCGACCCCATCCGGGTGGAGGAGGAGTTCGGCGACGTGCTGTTCAGCCTCATGCAGTGGGCCCGCAAGAAGGGCGTGGATCCGGACGTCGCCCTGCGGCGGCAGATGCTGCGGTTCCGCGCCCGCTTCGCGCACGTGGAGGACGACGCCCGGGCCGCCGGCGGCTGGGAGGCGCGCGACCTCGACCAGATGGAAGCCGCCTGGCAGGCGGCGAAGAAGAAAGGGGCGCCCTGATGGCCTTCCTGCTGCTCACCCGGGGCGCTCCGCCGCCATCCGCCGGACCCTGGATCGGACTGGTCCTGTTCCTGGTGCTCTTCCCGCTGCTGAACGCCCTCACCAGCCGGCTCATGGGCATTCCCGCCCTCTACGCTGACTTCCCGGCGGATCCCCAGGATCCCATCGAGGAGAACCTGGGCTGGCAGCAGGTGCGCTTCGGCGGCCTCCGGGGCCATACCCCCATGTCCATGAAGTTCGGGCGGAGGTGCCTCCACCTCAAGCAGCCCTTCCCGTTCCAGGCGGCCTGGTGGCGCGGCCCGGCCTCCATCCCCTGGGCGGAGGTGCGCCTCGTGAAGGCGCTGGATCCCGGCACCTGGGCCGCGTTCCGGTTCGCGGAGTTCCGCCTGGGCCGGGAGGGGCGCCTCATCCGCCTGAGCGGGAAGGCCGCGCGCCGGCTCCAGGCCCGGGTGGAGGCGGGACAGGGGGGCGGGGGTCCCTTCCAGTCCGGGGCCATCCGGCCCAGCTGACGCCATGCTGCCGCTCCCTTTCCACCTCGTCACCCTCAGCCACCCCACCTGGGCGGAGGCCCTGGCCTGCGCGAAGCGGCTGCCGGAGGACGCCCTGCCCGAGGTGCGCCTGGACCTCTTCCCGGAGGAGGACCCCGAAGCCCTGGTGGCGGCCCTGAAGCGGCGCTGCCTGGTGACCTGCCGGCGCGCCTCCGAAGGGGGCCGGTGGCCGGACGGGGACGAGGCCGGGCGCCTGGCCCACCTCCTGCGGGCCCTGCCGGGGCGGCCCCAGTGGCTGGACCTCGAGTGGGACCTGCCGGTGCCCCCGGACCTGCAGGCGGCCCTGACGCATGTGCGGGTCCTGCGCTCGGTGCATGTGGGCGAAGGTGTCTTCGACCTGGAGGCGCGCCTGCGGGACCTGCCGGCGGGCGACGCCTGGAAGTGGGTCGGCCGGGCCGGGCGGCTGGCCGACAATGCCCGCCTGCGGGGCCCCCTGGCCTGGGCCCGGGACCGCGGGCTGCGGCTGTCCGCCTTCCTCATGGGGCCGAAGGGCATTCCCAGCCGCGCCCTCCAGGCCGCCTGGGGCGGGGCGTTCACCTATGCGGCCCCGGACGACGGAACTCCGGCGGCGCCGGGGCAGCTGCCCCTGGCCACCCTGAAGGCCTGGCGCTGCGCCCGGCTCCATCCGGGCCACGGCCTCTGCGGCGTCATGGGAGAGCCCGTCCTGCATTCGAGGGGGCCGGCCTTCCACAACGCGCGGTTCCAGCGGGCCTTCAAGGACCTCCTCTACCTGCCCCTGGCCTGCGCCGACGCGGAGGAGGCCGTGGAGGCCCTGGAGGCCCTGGAGGTGCTGGGCCTCAGCATCACGGCTCCCCTGAAGGAGACGCTGCCGGAGGCCCTGGGCCTTGCCGGTCCCCTCAACACGCTGTGGCGACGGGCCCCTGGGCAGCCCTGGCAGGGGGCCAACACCGATGCGGAGGCCTTCGGACAGGCGCTGTCCAACCTGGCCCCGGGGCCGGTGCTGGTGCTCGGCGAGGGGGGCGTGGCCCGGACCACGGTGGCGGTGCTGGCGGCCACTGGCCGGGCGGTCCTGCAGGCGGGCCGGCGGGCCCCCCTGGCGCCGCGACAGGTGGCGGCCTTCGGCCCCGTGGGCATCGTCCAGGCCACCAGCCTGGGCATGGCCGCGGAGGATGCGATCCCGTTCCCCGAGCTCCTGGAGGCCGCCCGCCCCAGCGCCCGCTGGGCCGTGGAGTGGATCTACAAGGAGGACACGATCTTCGCCGACTGGGCCCGGGAGGCGGGCCTGGCGCTGGTGGAGGGCGCCACGCTCTTCGAAGCCCAGGCCGGGGCCCAGAGCCGGTGGTTCATCGAAGGCTGCGGCGGCGCCGGGACCTGATAGCGTCTACCCATGGACCTCCTGCTGGTCGAGGACAAGGACAGTTTCCGCCGCCTGCTGGCGCGGGCGCTGGAAGGCTCCGTGTGGTCCGTGCGGGCCGTGGCGGACCCGCAGGAGGCGCTGGCGGCGCTGGCGGAGCGGCCGGCCCAGGTGCTGGTGACGGACCTGCGGCTGCCGGGCATGAACGGGCTGGAGCTCATCCGCCGCGCCCGGCGGCTCCAGCCGGGGCTGCGGGTGGTCCTGATGTCGGCCTTCGGGGAGCCGAAGGACATCGTGGAGGCCATGAAGCTGGGGGCGGACGACTTCCTGCCCAAGCCCTTCGACCTCGACGCCTTCCTGGCCCTGCTGGACCGGCTCCGGGCCCTGGTGGGCGCGCCGCCGCCCAATCCGGCGGAGCCGTGGATCGCCTTCAGTCCCGCCATGCTGGCCCTGGACGAGGCCCTGCGCAGGGCCTCGGAGTCCGACCATCCCGTGCTGTTCCGGGGCGAGCGCGGGGCGGGGAAGGGCCGGGCGGCCCGGCGCCTGCACCTGCTGCGCCACCCCGCGGCGCCCTACCTCGTCCTGGCCGCCGCCACCCTGGGGCCGGAGGGGCCCGATCCCACCACCCTGCGGCTCCTCCAGGGGGGAAGCCTCTACCTGGCGGGGCTGGAACACCTCCGGGCCGAAGCGGTGCCGGCCCTGGCCCAGGCCATGGACACGCCCCTGGGCCGGGGTCTGCACTGGATGGCCGGGGCCCCCGAGGGCGTGCCCCTGCCCGATGGGCTGGCCCAGCGCCTGGGGGCCCTGGCCTTGCGGGTGCCGCCCCTCCGGGAGCGGCGGGAGGACCTGCTGCCCCTGGTGCGCCACTTCCTCGAGTGGGCGGCGGCCCGGGAGGGCCGGCCCACGCCCTGGCTGGAGCACGGGGCCGAGCGGGCCCTCCTCGAGCACCGCTGGCCGGGCAATGTGCGCGAGCTGGAGGTGCTCGCCGGGCGGACCCTGCTCTTCGCGGAGGGCCACGCCATCCGCCACTTCCCCGATCTCCGCCTGGGCGAGGCGGTGCCCATGTGCCTGGCCTGGCCGGACCGGGGTTCCCTGGAGGCCATGCTGAAGGCCCTGGGACGGGAGGCCGAGGCCCAGCTCCTGGCCCGGGCCCTGCGCGAGGCCGGGGGGGAGCTCCCCCGGGCGGCGGAAGGGCTCGGCCTCACCCCCCGTGCGCTGGCCCAGCGCTTGCGGGATCATGGAATCCCCCTGGAAGATGAAGGATGGCCCATGCCGAAGAAGGCCCCATGACCCAGGCTCCGCCGGTCCTCGTCCCTCCCCCCCAGCGCGGACAGGAGGTGCTCCGTCCCGCGGTGCGCGCGGGCCTTGCGGCCCTCGAGTCCGTGGTGGTGGGCAAGGGGCCCCAGGTGCGCCGCAGCCTCGCGGCCCTGCTGGCGGGCGGCCACGTCCTGCTGGAGGACCTCCCGGGCGTGGGGAAGACGACGCTCGCCAAGGGCCTCTCCCGGATCCTCGGGGGCAGCTTCCAGCGCGTGCAGGGCACCAACGACCTGCTTCCCTCCGACCTGCTGGGCATGCACCTCTGGGACGCGCAGACCCAGTCCTTCCGCTTCCAGCCCGGCCCCGTCTTCTGCAATGTCCTCCTCCTGGACGAGCTGAACCGCATCGGGCCCAAGACCCAGAGCGCCATGCTCGAGGTGATGGTGGAGGGGCAGGCCACCCTGGACCGCAGCACCCACCGGCTGCCGGATCCCTTCTTCGTCATCGCCACCCAGAATCCGCTGGACCACGCCGGCACCTTCCCGCTGCCGGAGAGCCAGCTCGACCGCTTCTCCTGCGCCCTGCATCTGGGGCACCCGGACCCCGCCGCCGAGCGTCGCGTGCTGAAGGGCGAGGCGGGCCTGGACCGCCTGGACACCCTGGGCCCGGCCCTGGACCTGGAAGGCTGGCGCCAGGCCCGGGCCGCCGTGAAGACCGTGCGGCTCTCGGACCCCGTGCTGGACTACGCCGAGCGGGTGGTGGCGCGCATCCGCTCCGACGGCGGCTTCTGCTCCACCCGTGCGGCGAAGCACTGGCTGGGGCTGGCCCAGGCCGAGGCCTGGCTGGCGGACCGGGACTTCGTCACGCCGGATGATCTGCAGGCCTGCCTGACGGACACCATGGCGCACCGCGGCCAGCTGGACGAGCGGCGGCTGAGCCGCAGCGAGCGGCGGGAGCAGCTGGGCCGGATGCTGAAGGACCTTCCCGTGGGCTGGACCGGATGAGGCACGACGAGACCGTGGGGCAGCTCCTCCGGGAGGCGCGGGTGGCCAAGGGGCTCTCCCGGGAGGCCCTCGCCCACGAGCTGAAGCTCTCCCTGCGCTGCCTGGAATCCATGGAGTCCGACGACTGGGACAGCCTGCCGCCCGGGCGGGCCCGGCCCCTGGCCCGCCAGATCGCCGACCGCCTGGACGTGGACCTGGACCTCCACACCGGGGCCTTCCAGGTGGTCCCGGGGTCGGTGGAGCTGGTTCCGCCGGATCCGCGCCAGGAGCGCCTGGAACGGGTCGTCATGGGCCTGCTGACGCTGGCTTCCGTCGCGCTGGTGCTGTGGCTGGTGGTGCCCGGGCCCAGCCTGGGCCGGAAGTCCGCACCCAGCTTCCTCACGGGCTTCACCCGGTCGCCCCTGCCGCCGCCCCCGCCGCCCGCGGCCGGGCCCTATCCGGTGCTCGGCGAGCTGCTGCCGGAGGCGCCCATCAACGAGCAGGGGATCCTCGTGAGCCTGCGGGGCATGGACACCTGCGAGGCCCGCATCGAAGGGGAGGACGGCACCCACCTCCAGCACACCCTGCGGGTGTCCGAGCCCTGGCGCCTGCGGGTGAGGGGCCCCTTCACCCTCAGCCTCGACAACGCCGGCGTGGTGGGGGTCGAGGTGGCGGGCGTCCGCATCCAGAATGGCGTGAACGTGGGTGCCGCCTGGACCGGGCGCTTCGACGCCCAGGGCCATTGGCTGAAGCCGGCGCCCGATCCCCTTCCGCGCACCCCTGTCCCCCCGCATGTCGGGGAACCCGAGTCCGAGTGAGCATGCATCCGATCGTCGACCGTTTCATCCAGGGGCAGCTCCCCGAACCCATGGCCATGGCCCTGGCGGGGGGCGCCCTCCCCGTCCCGGCACCGGACCTGCTGGCCGCCCTCGCCCACGCCATCCTGAAGGAGACGCCCTACGCGGACCGGGCCATCGGGGCCCTGGAGGCCCTGCCCGAGTCGGTGCTCGCGGGCGTGGTGCTCACGCCGGTGGACCCCCCGTCCGGCCTGCAGATCATCCTCTGCCATCGCAAGGAGCCGGCCCTGCTCGAGGCGGCCCTCCTGAACCCCGCCCTGACGGCGGAGATCGTCGAGGCCTCCATCCCCTCCATGCCCGGGAGCGTGCTGGAGATCGTGCTCAACAACCAGGTGCTGTGGATGCAGCGGCCCCGCATCCTGGACCTGCTCGAGGAGCACCCCGAAGGCGAGTACGTCATCAAGCGGCGCGTGAACGAGTTCCGCTTCGAGGTGCTCCGCCTGGTGCCCGAGGAGGTGAAGCAGGAGCGCCTGGAGATCATCGACGAGGTGGAGGCGGGGCACCTGGACCGGGCCTGGGCCGAGCTGCCCTTGCCCAAGGAGAAGACCCGCGAGGAGGAGGAGGCCGAGGCGGAGAGCGAGGAGCTGGCCGCGGAGCGCCGCCTGCTGGCCCAGAAGCCGCTGCTGGACGAGGAGGGCAACGAGATCAACCTCACCCTCACCCAGCGCATCGCGCGGCTCCGCACCAACCAGAAGATCATCCTGGCCCTCAAGGGCGGGAAGGAGGAGCGCACCATCCTCATCCGCGAAGCCAACCGCCTCATCCAGGTGAACGTCATCCGGAACGGCCGCATCACCGAGGGCGAGATCGCCTATATCGCCCAGATGCGCACGGTGAACGAGGAGGTGCTCCGGATCATCTCGAACACCCGGGAATGGATGAAGAAGTACACCATCACCAAGAACCTGGTGATGAACCCCCGCACCCCCCTGCCCATCGCCATGACCCACTTCAAGCGGCTCCTGGAGTCCGACATGAAGCTGCTGGTGAAGGACCGCAACGTGCCCGAGATCCTGCGCCGCGAGGCCAAGCGGCTGGTCGAGGGCAAGGCCCAGGGGAGGGGGTAGCCCCCCGTCGCCACCTGCGTTAGACTGTCGCTCCGCGCGGGCGTAGTTCAGTGGTAGAACGCAAGCTTCCCAAGCTTGATGTCGTGGGTTCAATCCCCATCGCCCGCTCCAAACGAGAAGACCCGCCGATGGCGGGTCTTCTCGTTTGGAGGATGTAAAGGCGGGGATTGAAGTCGCAGAATCGCTGGCAGGCTGACTCGGGCCTCCGGCCCTCACCCTCTGGGCGGCCTCGCTGATGGCGAGGCCGTCCTATCCTCCTTCCGCTGCGCTGCGGTCGGATGGTGCCGCTCGGAGGGACAGCCCGGGGGGCTGTTCCTCCGGATCAAGCGGCGTGCCAGCGATTCGCGCGGCCGGAGCGGCCCGGAGGGCCGCGGAGGAATCCCCATCGCCCATTTCCAAGCAGGACGCGGGGATTGAAGTCGCAGAATCGCTGGCGGGCTGACTCGGGCCTCCGGCCCTCACCCTCTGGGCGGCCTCGCTGATGGCGAGGCCGTCCTATCCTCCTTCCGCTGCGCTGCAGTCGGATGGTGCCGCCCGCTGCGGCAGCCCGGGGGGCTGTCGCAGCGGATCAGCGGCGTGCCAGCGATTCGCGCGGCCGGAGCGGCCCGGAGGGCCGCGGAGGAATCCCCATCGCCCATTTCCAAGCAGGACGCGGGGATTGAAGTCGCTGAATCGCCAGCAGCCGCGCCTTCAGCCCAGGTAGGCGGACAGCACGCGCTCGTCGCGGTGGAGCTCGGCGGGGGTGCCGTGGACGGCGATGCGGCCGCGTTCCATGACGTAGGCGTAGTCGGCCACTTCCAGGGCGCTGCGGGCGAACTGCTCGACGAGGAGGAGGGTGATCCCGGCTTCCTTGAGCTGCCGGATGGTGCGGAAGACCTCCTGGACGATGACGGGGGCGAGGCCCATGGAGGGTTCGTCGAGGAGCATGACCTTGGGGTTGGCCATGAGGGCCCGGCCGATGGCCAGCATCTGCTGCTCGCCGCCGGAGAGGGTGCCGGCGGTCTGGCGGGCCCGCTCCCGGAGGCGGGGGAACAGCTCGTAGATGCGATCGAGGTCGCTCTTGGCGCGTCGCCGGAAGCCGAAGAACCGGGGCAGGCGGGCGTAGGCTCCCAGGAGCAGGTTGTCCTCCACCGTGAGGGGCCCGAAGACCTTCCGGCCCTCGGGGGCGTGGGCGAGGCCCAGCCGCGCGATGCGCGAGGCGTCCAGGCCCTGGACGTCCCGGCCATCCAGCACCACCCGGCCCCGGCTGGGCCGGAGGGCGCCGGAGACGGCCCGCATGGTGGTGGTCTTGCCGGCCCCGTTGGCCCCGATGAGGGCGACGACGGTGCCCGCCCTCACCTCGAGGGAGAGGCCCGTCAGCACCTCGCTCGTGCCGTAGCCCGCGTGCAGGTCTTCCACCAGCAGCATCCGGTCCTCCTTCACGCGGGCTCGGAGGCGGCATCCCCGGGGCCGGCCTGGCCCAGGTACGCCTCCACCACCTTGGGGTGGCGCTTCACCTCGTCCGGCGAGCCCTCGGCGATGACCCGCCCGCCGTCGAGGACGGTGACGAGGGTGCAGAGCTCGCTCACCACATCCATGTGGTGCTCGATGAGGATCATGGCGATGCCCCGCTGGTGGATGCGCCGGATGGTCTGGATGAGCCGCTGCACGTCCGGATGGGCCAGGCCCGCGGCGGGTTCGTCCAGGATCAGGAGGTCCGGCTTCCGGGCCAGGGCCCGGGCGATCTCCAGGAAGCGCTGGTCGCCGTAAGTGAGGTCCTTCGCGCGGGTGCGGGCCTGGTCCTTCAGGCCGAGCAGGTCCAGCAGGGCCAGGCCATCGGCCCGGGCGCGACGCTCCTCGCCCTTCGCCAGGCCGAGGAGCACGAGGGGGATCGGGCTCCGGTAGACGCCCTTGAGGGCCACCATGACGTTCTCGAGGGCCGTCAGCTCCCCGAAGAGCTGGAGGTTCTGGAAGGTGCGGGCCAGCCCCGACTGGGCCGCCCGGTAGAGGCTCCCGGTGCCGAGGGGCCGCCCCCGCAGGCGCATCCGGCCCGAGGTGGGCGGATAGAGGCCGGAGATGACGTTCACGGCGGTGCTCTTGCCGGACCCGTTGGGCCCGATGAGGCCGTGGATCTGGCCCGAGCGGACGGTCATGGAGAGCCCATCCACCGCCTTCACCCCCCCGAAGTGGCGCTTCAGGTCCTCCAGCTCCAGGAAGGCGGAACCGTCCGCGACCCGCAGGGGGAGCACGTCGTCGAGCGGAGACGGGGCCGGCAGGGGGGAGGGCGCCACCCGGAAGAGCCGGGTGAGGGCCCGTGCGGCAAAGCCCATGAGGCCCTCAGGGAGGCCCACCACCACGGAGAAGAGCATCAGGGCGAAGATGGCCTTGCGCCAGTCCTCGGTGTTCTTCACCAGCAGGCCGCCGACCACGAGGAGGCCCATGGCCACGACGGGCGCCAGGGCCTGGAAGGGGCGGGTGGTCTTCCGGACCAGGCCCCGCGCACCCGAGCCGAGCGCCAGCAGGAACCCGAGGCCGGAGACGGCCAGGAACACGTGCCGGTTGGAGAGGAGGTTCGGCAGGAGCACCACGATGGAGGCCCCCACGAAGGCGCCCCACAGGCTCTTCCGGCCGCCCAGGACCACCCCGAGCAGGAGGATGACCATCAGGTCGTAGACGAAGCTCTGGGGCTGCAGGTACTGGAAGTTGAAGGCGTAGAGGCCGCCGGCCAGGCCGCCCAGGCCCGAGCCCAGGGCAAAGGCCGCCACCTTGTGGCGGTAGGCGCCGATGCCCATGGCATCCGTGGCGATGGCGCTGTCCCGGAGGGCCTCGAAGGCCCGCCCCCACTGGGAATGGAGCAGGTTCCGCATGGTGAGCCACACGAACGCCAGCAGCACCGTGCAGAGCCAGAAGAAGGCCCGGGGCGTGAGGTCGTGGCCGAACAGGGGAGGCCGGGTGAGGCTCAGGCCCTGGGCGCCGCCGGTGAGGCTCTCCATCTCGTTAAGGAAGGTGAAGCTGAGGGCGGTGAAGCTGAGGGTCGCCAGGGCGAACTGGGGCCCCTCCAGGCGGAGGGCCGGGAGGGCCAGGAGGCCGCCCAGGAGGATCCCCACCCCCGTGGCGACGCCCAGCGCGGGAAACAGGCCCAGGCCGAAGCGGGTGAGGCAGATGCCCGCCGCGTAGGCGCCGAGGCCCAGGAAGGCGACGTGCCCCAGGTTGATCTGGCCCAGGTAGCCCACGGTTACGTCCAGGCCGATGAGGAGGATGCCGTAGATGGCCAGCAGGGTCAGCAGCCCCAGGGCGTAGGGGTTGGCAACGGCGAGGGGCACCGCCGCCAGCAGCGCGAAGACCGCGAGCTCGGCGCCGTGGATGAGGAGGAGGCGCTTCACGGGATCACACCTTCCGGATGCCGGCCTTGCCGAACACCCCGGTGGGGCGCACCGCAAGGGCGAGGATGAGCAGCACCAGTCCTGGCGCCTCGCGCCAGCCGCTGCCAATGTAGAAGCTCGCCAGTCCCTCCAGGGCCCCGAGGATCATGCCGATGAGCACGACGCCGAAGCCCGAGTCCAGCCCGGCGACGACGGCCACGGAGAAGGCCTTCAGGATCATCGCCGAGGCCATGGTGGGCCCCACGGTGGTGATGGGCGAGACGAGGATGCCGGCCAACGCCGCCACGGCGCCGGAGAGGCCGTAGGAGAGCATGACGGTGCGGGTGGCGGAGATGCCCATCAGCTCCGCGGCGTCCCGGTCCGCGGAGACGGCCTCGAAGGCCTTGCCCAGGAGGGTGCGCCGCTTGAAGAGCTCGATGAGCCCCATGATGGCGAAGACCCCCACGGCGACGGAGATCTCCATGCGCGTGATGTCGATGCCGAACACCTGGACCGGGTTCTGCGAGAGGGGGGTGGGGAAGGGCCGGTCGTCCCGCCCCCAGATGTTCTCCGCCGCGGAGAAGAAGAAGAGGCCGAGGATGATGGTGAGGAGGACCCAGCCCTCGCTCTTCTCCTCCAGGGCCAGCCGCACGCCGGTGCGCTCGACGAGCAGCCCGAGCAGGGCTCCGAAGATCAGGCCGCCGGGCACCATGAGCGCGTAGGGGACGCCCAGATCCAGCAGGGTGAGGCTGAAGAAGGCCGAGACCATCACCAGCTCGCCCTGGCCGAAGTTGATGCTCTTGCTGGTGGCGTACGTGAGCTGGAAGCCGTAGGCGATGAGGGCGTAGACGAGCCCCATCAGGGCGCCGCTCACGGCCAGCTGGCCGATGATCAGGGCATTCATGCAGGACCCTTCGCGCAGGGAGGGGGAAAGGGGGGCCGGAGCCCCCCCTGGCGGGACGGACCGCTACTTGCCGGCGGCCTTGACGAGCTGGGCCTTCTCGGCGGCGTTGGCGAACACCACGCGGCCGTCCTGGACCATGCCCATGACCACCTGCTGGCGGTGGAAGGCCTCGTGGGTGCGCTCGTCGGCGGGATTCCACTTGCTGAAGGGGTGGTGCCAGGTGGCGATGACGCCCTTCACCGGCTCCTTGAGGTCCTCGAGGGCGGCCTTGATCTTGTGCGTGTCCGTGCTCTTGGCCTGCTTCACGGCGGCGGCGAAGATGTAGACGGCGTCATAGCCCTGGGCGGCGGAGACAGGCGAGGGGATGCGGCCCACATTGAAGGTGCGGTGGTAGCCGTCGATGAAGGCCTTGGCCTTCGGGGTGATGGGGTCCTCGATGAAGGTCTCCGGCATCATGGTGCCGTTGCCGTTCCTGCCGGCGTTGTCGATGAAGTTCGACATGGATAGGGTCCAGCCGCCGATGAGGGGGGCCTTCATGCCGATCTTCGCCATGCCGTTGGCCACGGCCGCCAGCTCGGGGCCGATGCCCCAGATGAGGATCGCCTGGGCGCCGCCGAGCTTGCAGCGGAGCAGCTGCGCGGTCATGTCCTTGTCCCCGATGTTGAACTTCTCCTGGGCCACCACCTGGAGCTTGCCGCCCTGCAGCTTGATCTGGTTCATGAGGTCGTCGCGGCCGGAGACGCCGTAGTTGGTGGAGTCGAAGAGCAGTCCCACCTTCGTGTAGCCGCGGCGGATGGCCTCCTCCACCACCATGGAGGACTGGATGGCGTCGTCCGCGGCGAACCGGAAGATGGAGAGATCCTTCACGCCGGCCTTGCTCCACTGGGTCATGGAGGCGGAGCCGGCGGCGGGGGTGATGATCTTCGTGATGCCCTTCTCCTGGAAGTAGCGGTCGCCGGACATGCAGACGCCGGTGTTCACGGTGCCGATGACGCCGGCCAGGTCGCCCATGGAGGCCAGCTCCTGGGCGATGAGGGCGCCGCGCTCGTTCTTGGCCTCGTCATCGCGCTCGATGGCCTCGATCTTCATCTTCTTGCCGCCCACCTGGATCCCGCCGGCGGCGTTGATCTCGGCGATGGCGAGCTTGGCCCCGTCGCGCATGGAGGTGCCCATGGGCGCGGAGCCGCCGGTGAAGGGGCCGGTCAGGGCGATCTTGACCGTCCCCTGGGCCTGGAGGCCGAGGGCCGCGGTCAGCAGGGTGCTGAAAAGGAGGTGGTGCTTCATCGGATCCTCCGGAAGAGGTTCAGACAGATGGAGTGGAAGGGTGGCCGAAAGCTTACCCCCCTTGTCTGGCCCCGGGAAGGCACCGATTCCTTCCAGTCTGGTGAGAGGAATGGGGGCTGCTCAGGCCCGGGCCGGAGCCATGGATTCGAGGCGCCCGCGGACCCAGGCCAGCAGCTCCTCCCCGCCGGCGATGCCCTGCTCGGCCACCAGCAAGGGCAGGTCCAGGGCCCTGGCGTGGGCCGGTCCCAGCTTCACGGCATCCTTCTCCGTGCAGACCAGCCATCCGGCGCCTTCCGCGCGGGCACGGTCCTGCAGCCGCCGCAGGTCTCCGGGCGAGGGGCCGCGGTGGTCGGGGAAGGACTGGGTGCCCGTCCAGGACTGGCCGGCCACCAGGAGATCGGCGTAGAAGGCCTGGGGGTGGCCCAGCCCGCACCAGGCGAAGGCCGGGCCGAGCTCCGCCAGGGGGAGGTCCCGGCGTTCCCCGGTGTCCCAGCGCCGGAGCCCCGTGAGCACGAAATCCGTCCAGAAGATGGGGCCGCCGGAGCCGTGCCGGCTCCACCAGGCCTCGATCACCCCGCGATCCTGCACCCGGGCGGCGCGGGTGACCACCAGGGCGTGGGCCCGGGCGGCGCACCCGGCAGGCTCGCGGAGGTCCCCCAGGGGCAGCATCCGGCCGTCGCCCCAGCGCCGGACACCGTCCAGCAGCAGCAGGTCCAGGTCCCGGTGCAGGGCCCGGTGCTGGAAACCGTCGTCCAGCAGGAGGCAGCGGAGGCCGGGCCGCTGGGCCAGGGCCCGCAGGGCCGCGGCGTGCCGTCGGCGGCCCACGACCACCCGTCCGGCTCCCAGCCGCCGGGCCATGAGCAGGGGCTCGTCCCCGGTCTGGCGGGGATCCGAGCCGGCCTCCACGCTCATGGGATCCACGTCCCGCCGTCCGCCGTAGCCCCGCGACACCACCGCGCTGGGCCAGCCCGCAGCCTCCAGGCCCTCGGCCAGGAAGAGGGTCAGGGGCGTCTTCCCCGTGCCCCCCGTGCTCAGGTTGCCCACGGACACCACGGGGACCCCGACCCGCGCGATCCGTTCCGGATGGCGGTCGAAGCTGCGGTTGCGCGCCCGCACCGCCAGCCCGTAGAACGGGGCCAGCGGGGCCGCAAGGTAGCGCAGAATGGACATGGCAAGAGCATAACGGAGGGGCCGTGAGCGAGGGCATTCTGCTGGCGAAGGTGGCGCGGGGGACGCTGCTCCCCGAGCCGGAGCGGGTTGCGCGGCTGGAGGCGGCCCTGCCCCAGATCGAGGCGGCCGTGGCCGGCGAGACGGATCCGGTGGCGGTCCAGGCCACCCTCGCCTGCCTCCTCTGGGAGACCCTCGTCCAGGCCAACTGGTGCGGCTTCTACCGGCGGATCGGAGAGGACCTGCTGGCCGTGGGCCCCTACCAGGGCGGCATGGGGTGCCTGCGCATCCCCTTCGCCCGCGGCGTCTGCGGAGCCTGCGCCCGCACGGAAGCGACCCAGCTCGTGCCGGACGTCCAGGCCTTCCCGGGGCACATCGCCTGTGACGATGCCACCCGCAGCGAACTGGTGATCCCGGTGTCGGCGGGGGGGCGGCTCCGGGCCGTGCTGGACCTGGATTCGCCCCACCCGGACGGGTTTTCCGCCGGCGAGGCCCGGCTGCTGGAGGGCCTGGTGGCGAGGGTGCTTGGAAACACCTTGGAATGGTGAGGTTCCATCCCGGGCGCGGGCTGGGGTAGAGTTAGGCACACCCTGGGACATCCATGGCCGAACCCAGCTTCATTGATCAGAGCAAGCTTCGCTTCCGCGAGGGGGAGGTCATCTTCCGGAAAGGGGAGATGGCCCAGCAGATGTACATCATCCTCTCGGGGAAGGTGCGGCTCTACGTCTCAGAGGAGCCCAAGGGCGATTGGCTCGAGGAGCTGGGGAAGGGGGACTTCTTCGGCGAAGGCAGCCTCCTGGAGGCCCTGCCGCGCCAGCACACGGCCCTGGCCCTGGAGGACTCGGACCTCATCGCCATCAACCGGGGCACCTTCATGCGCATGATCCGGCAGAACCCGGAAGTGTCCGTGAAGATGATGCAGCGCCTCGCCCAGCGGCACCGGGAACTGGGGGACCGGGTGGAGAACCTGGACGCCAGCAAGGCGGCCAAGCCCAGCACCGGTCCCGTGGCGAACCTGGTCTCCGTCCTGAGCGGCAAGCCCTACCCCATCCTGTCCCATGGTTCCCTCATCGGGCGCTTCGACCCCACCACGGGCGTGCATCCGGACATCGACCTGACCGACGAGGACCACAACCTCAGCGTGTCCCGCCGGCACGCCCGCATCCTCTGCGAGCACGGCCGCTACTTCCTGCTGGAGGAGCCCGGCGTGGCCAACGGCACCTTCATCCGGGGCGAGCGGATCCAGCCCAGCGAGCCCCGGGAGCTGAAGCACGGCGACCGCGTGGGGTTCGGCATGGTGGTGCTCTTCTTCGAGCGGACCTAACCTTACACCGCAGCGCCCCGGGCGCCAGGCGCTGTGGAAGCCCATTCCGGCGCGGACGGGAGGATCCATGCCCACCGATCTGCACGTGGAGCTCTGGCAGGATGAGCACGGAGCTGTCCGGGAACTGGTCCAGTTCGGCCTGGACGAGATCGGCGGGGCCTGCGTGATCCGCGAGCGCAACCCCCTCGACGCGCTCGATGGCGACGCCCGCGAAGGTGACGACGTCATCGCCCGCTTCGGCGATCCGGAGGACGCCCGGGACTTCCTCCGGGACGAAGGCTTCGAGCCCGTATAGACCCAGCCTGAACGAGCGCGCCCGGCATTCGCCGGGCGCGGACGGGGCAAGGGATCGGGGGATCAGCCCTTGCCGATGCCCATGGCCTGGGCGGCCTTGGTGAGCTCCGGCACCACTTCGAACAGGTCGCCGACGGAGGCTCCACCGCTGCGATCCGGTGCAGCCGGGGAGCAGGAGGACGGCGCGGGGCGCCGTCCGATCGGTGGAGACGTAGCCCCGTTCGTGAAGGCAAGCCGGAGGCGCAGCCTGAACGACAGCGCCCGGCTTTCGCCGGGCGCGGACGGGGCAAGGGATCGGGGGATCAGCCCTTGCCGATGCCCATGGCCTGGGCGGCCTTGGTGAGCTCGGGAACCACCTCGAAGAGGTCGCCGACGATCCCGTAGCTGGCCAGCTTGAAGATGGGCGCCTCGGGGTCCTTGTTGATGGCGACGATGAACTTCGAGCCGCTCATGCCGGCGATGTGCTGGATGGCGCCGCTGATGCCGCAGGCGATGTAGAGGGTGGGGCTCACGACCTTGCCGGTCTGGCCCACCTGCATGCTGTGGGGGAGGCCCCAGCCCGCGTCCACGGCCGCGCGGGAGGCGCCCACCACGCCGCCCAGGGCGTCGGCCAGGTCCTCGAGGATCTTGAAGTTGGCGCCGTCCTTCATCCCGCGGCCGCCGGAGACGATCACGTTGGCCTCGGTGAGGTCCACCTTGCCGCCGGCCTTGGCGAGGATCTCCTTCACGATGGACTTGAAGCTCCCGGCCGGGGCGGCCAGGGCTTCCGCCGCGCCCGCGCCGGCCTTCTCCGCCAGGGCGAAGACGTTGGGGCGGGTGGTGGCGACCTGGACGGCGCTGGTGAAGGTGGTGGTGGCGAAGGCCTTGCCGGCGTAGACGGGACGCACGGCCTGGAGCTTGCCGTCCACCATGGCGAGGCCGGTGACGTCGGAGGCGTAGCCGGCGCCCATGCGCGCCGCGGCGCGGGGCGCCACGTCCTTGCCCATGGCGGTGGCGGCGGCGAGCAGCACGGTGGCGCCCTTGGCCTTCACGGCGTCGGCCACCAGCTGGGCGAAGGCGTCGCTGGAGTAGGAGGCCAGGGAGGCGCCCTCGGCGGTGAGGATCACGTCCGCGCCGTACTTGGCGGCCTCGGCGGAGCCGGCGCAGGAGGCGCCGGCGAAGAGGGCGCCGAGCTTCTTGCCGGAGGCGTCCGCCAGACGGCGGCCCTCGCTCAGGGCTTCGGCGCTGGGCTTGCGGATCTGGCCATCCTTCAGTTCACAGAACACGAGAATCATGGGTGGTCCTTTCGAATCGGATTCGGTCGCGGGAAGGGATGGCTAGAAGACCTTGGCTTCGTCCTTGAGGGCCTGGAGCAGGGCCTGGGCCTGGGCGGCGGGCTCGCCCTCCAGGCGGCGGCCGGCGGGGCGCTCGGGCGGCAGGGCCAGGGCGCTCACCACCGCCACGGCCGGGGCGGCGGCGGCCTCCAGCTCCTCGATGGTCTTCTTCTTGGCAGCCATGATTCCCTTGAGGCTGGCGTAGCGGGGCTCGTTGAGACCTTTCTGGGCCGTGATGACGGCGGGCAGCGAGCCCTCGACCATCTCGGAGCCGCCCTCGATCTCGCGCTCGGCGCGGAAGGTCCCCTCGCCCAGCTCCAGCTTCACGACGACGTTGGCCTGGGCCACGCCCAGCAGCTCGGCGAGCATGGGGCCCATGGCGGCGTTGTCGCCGCCGATGCCCTTGTTGCCGCAGAGGATCAGGTCGAAGCCCTTGTCCTTCGCGTAGGTCGCGATCATCTGGGCCACGGCGAGGGCATCCCCCTGGCCGTCGCCCTTGAGGAGCACGGCGCTGTCGGCGCCCAGGGCCAGGGCATTGCGGAGCACCTCCTTGGCGGTGTCGCCACCCACGGAGAGGGCCACCACCTCGGCGCCCTTGGCCTCCTTGATGCGGATGGCCTCCTCCAGGGCGTACTCGTCGTAGGGACCGGTGATCCACTTGACGTCCGCGGGGTCCAGGGACCGGCCGTCGGCGGCAACCTTGATCTTGGTCTCCGTGTCGGGGACCTGCTTGAGGGCGACGAGGATCTTCATGGATGCTCCCTGGACATGACCCCGATCGGGGTCCCGGACTGAACCGATCAGTCTACCTGGATGGCGGTCTGACGACCACCACAGTCATTATGCACACCGGCGCCATTCCTGCGTTTTCCGACTTCGGGTAGGTTCCGGATGACCTTCCATCGTCCTGCAGGCCCCCTGGGTTCCCGGTGGGCTCTCCGATAGGCTGGTCCCATGTCCATGCCCGACTTTGCCCAGTCCCTGGTCCTCACCGGCGGAGGCACCGGCGGGCACTTCTTCCCGGCCGTGGCGCTCGCCGAGGGCGCCCACGCGCGGTGGCCGGAACGGAAGGTGGTCTTCGTCGGCGCCCAGCGCGGCATCGAGGCCCGGCGTCTTCCCGGCGGCCCCTGGCCCCACCTGCTCCTCGACGTGGAGGGCTTCCTGGGCCGTTCCCCCTTCCGGGCCGCCCGGTCCGCGTGGAAGCTGTGGCGGGCGGTCGGCCTGCTCAAGCGGCAGTGGCGTGAGCAGCGGCCCTGGGTTGTGATCGGCACCGGAGGCTATGCCGCGGCCCCCGCGCTGCTCGCCGCACGGAGCCTGGAGATCCCGTTCTTCCTGCACGAGAGCAATGCCGCGCCGGGGGCCCTGGTGAAGCTGGTCGCGCCGAAGGCCCGGCGTGTCTGGTGCGGCATGGAGGCCGTCCGCGGGCACCTCGCGGGCGCGGATTGCCTGGCCGTGGGCACGCCGGTGCGGACGGCCTTCCTGCGGGACTTCCGGCCCCTCGCGGAGCACCGGCCCCCCTTCCGGCTGTTGGTCCTGGGCGGCAGCGGCGGCGCCCGGGCCCTGAACGAGTCCCTGATGGCGATCGCCTCGCCACTGCTGGAGGCCTTCCCCGACTGGGAGATCCTCCACCAGGCCGGGGCGGGCGACTTCGAACGGCTGAAGGACCGGCCGCGCCATGCCCGCCACACCCTTGTGCCCTTCCTGGAGCGCGTGGACGAGGCCATGGAGGCCGCCAGCCTCCTGGTGAGCCGGGCCGGCGCGAGCACCTGCGCGGAACTGAAGGCAGCGGGAAGAGGGGCCATCCTCGTCCCCTTGCCGACGAGCGCCGGCGGGCATCAGCTCATGAACGCCCGGGCCTTGGCCGCGGAGGGCCGCGCGGTGGTGGAAACCCAGGGTGAGGATCTCGCGGATCGGCTCGAGGCCCGCTGCCGGGGCTTCATGGCCGATGCGGCGGCCCGGATCCGCCTGGGGGGGGACCCGGAACCCAACCGCTCGGTCGAGGCCTGCCTCGAGGACCTCGCGCGGCTCGCCTGAGGCGGGCTCAGTCCCTCGGGGTCTTCGGCTCGGCCAGCCAGGCCACGACCACGGACACGAAGTAGAGGCCGAGGAGCACCACGCTGAAGAAGATCGTGGTCACCACCACGTCGCCCGGCGTGAAGAAGGCGCTGAAGATGAGGATGGCGATGGTGGCGTGGCGCCAGTACTTCAGCATCCACTTCGCCGTGACGAGCCTGAACCGGGCGAGGAAGTAGAACAGGACAGGCAGCTCGAACATCACGCCCGTCATGAGCACCGTGGAGATGAAGATGTCCAGGTAGGTGTCCACGCTCAGGTTCGCCCGCAGGCCGGCGCTCTTGGCCTCCTGGAACAGGATGTCCCCCAGGAACTTGAAGGCGCTGTAGTAGGCGAAGGCGGCTCCGGCCAGGAAGCACGCGGAGGTGACGAACACGAAGGGGATGACCAGCTTGCGCTCCTTGGGCAGGAGGCCGGGCCGGATGAAGGCCCAGAGCTGGTAGAAGAGGAGCGGCGCGCAGAGCACGGCGGCGGCCCAGAGGCTCAGCCGCATCAGGGAGAAGAAGGGTTCCGTGAGGCTCGTGAAGGCCCAGGGCTGCAGCTCCGCGATGGGCTTGCCCACCTGGCGCGACATGGCCTCGAGGAAGGGCCGCTGCGCCCAGTCCCAGATCCTGAAGCGGAAGGCGTACGTGAGGGCGAAGCCCCCGGCCACGATGAGCAGGGAGCGCACGAGCCGCACCCGCAGCTCCTGCAGGTGCTCCCAGAAGCTCATCTTGTTGGGCGGCGTAGCCGGAATCGCCATGGTCCCCGCGGTAGAAAGGGACCGGCCTCCCGAGGGAGGCCGGCCGTGTTCCGGGTCTGGGGCCCTACTTCTTGTCCTTGTCGGAGGACGTCACGTCCTCCTTCACGGAGTCCGTCAGCTCACGGCTGGCCTTCTTGAACTCCTGGATGCCCTTGCCCAGGCTCTTGCCGAGTTCCGGCAGGCGGGAGGGGCCGAAGAAGATCAGCAGCGCGACGCCGATCAGCAGGATTTCCGTGATTCCGAGATTGCCCATGAGGGTGCTCCGTTGAGAGAGGAATGGCCGGGGTTCAGGGGTTCAGGCCGGTCAGCGGGACATCCGCGGGCAGGTCCAGTTCCATTCTAAGCAGCGCCTGCCCGTGGGTCTTGCCCTGGGCGTCGGTTTTGACGCTCTCGCTCCCACCGCCTCCCAGGGAGTCGTGCAGGATGAAGTTGAGGGCCTTGAGGTTAGGTACCTCGAAGCGTTCAACGCTACCTAGGCATATGCTTGAAAAGTGATCTTTGACACGGGCCACCGTCAGCTCCTGGAGCAGGAACCGGTAGCCGGCCTCCGTGTAGGCGATGATGCCCACATTGGAGCCGTCCCCCTTGTCCCCGCTGCGGGCATGGGCGATGTCCTCGAGGCGGATCCTGGTCATTTCCCCTCCACGGGCCTGCGGCCGAGGGAATGGTAGGTCCATCCCCCCTGTTCCATGGCTTCTGGCCGGAAGAGGTTCCGGCCGTCGAAGATGCGGCGCGCCTTGAGGGCTTTGGCGACGGCGGCCAGGTCGGCCTGGCGGTACTGGGCCCATTCCGTGGCGATGAGGAGGGCGTCCGCCCCTTCGCAGGCCTCGAGGGGGGTCCTGGCGTAGCGGACCCGGTCGCCGATCTTCGCCCGCACGGCCTCCATGGCCGCGAAATCATGCACCACCACCTCGGCGCCCAGGTTCACCAGGCCGTCGATGAGCTCCAGGGCCATGCTCTCCCGGATGTCGTCGGTCTCGGCCTTGAAGGCAAGGCCCCAGAGGGCGAAGCGCCGACCCTTCAGGGGCGCGGGAACGCCGGGGGTCACGCCGAAGGCGGCCTTCACCTTGCGGAGGAGCACCTGCTTCTGGTGGCGGTTGGCTTCGACGGTGGCCGACAGCGTCATCATCGGCTGCCCATGCTCCCTTCCGACCTTCAGCAGGGCCTGCAGGTCCTTCGGGAAGCAGGAGCCGCCGAAGCCGGGCCCCGGATTCAGGAAGGCGGGGCCGATGCGGTGGTCTGCGCCGATGGCCGTCTTCACGTGGTCCACGTCTGCGCCCACGGACTCGGCCAGGTTGGCGATCTCGTTGATGAAGCTGATGCGCAGGGCAAGCATGGCGTTGGCGGCGTACTTGGTCAGCTCGGCGCTGGGGGGATCCATGCGGAACCACTTGCCGCCGCTGCGGTCGAGGAAGGGCTGGTAGAGGGCCTTCATCACCCGTTCCGCGTGATCGGACCGGCAGCCGATGACCACCCGGTCGGGCTCGAGGAAGTCGCCGATGGCGGAGCCCTCGCGCAGGAATTCCGGATTGCTCACCACCTCGAAGGCGCGATCGGTGTGGCTGGCGATCTCCGCATGCACCCGGGCCGCCGTGCCCACGGGCACGGTGCTCTTGTCCACCACGATCAGGGGCTTGGCGTCCTTGGCCCGCAGGGCCATGGCGTCGCCGATCTGCCCGGCCACTGCCAGCACATACTTCATGTCGGCGCTGCCGTCCTCGCTCTGGGGCGTGCCCACGCAGATGAAGGCGGCATCGGCCTCCGCCACGCCCTCCTTCAGGTCCGTGCTGAAACGGAGGGTGCCCGAGGCCAGGTACTTCGTCAGCAGCTCGTCGAGGCCCGGCTCATAGATGGGCGAGTGCCCGCCGCGGAGGGCCTCCACCTTGGCGGCGTCCACGTCCACCCCGAGGACACGGTGGCCCGCCTCGGCGAAGCAGGCGGCGGCCACGAGGCCGACATATCCCGATCCGATGACCATCACCTGCATGGGAGACCTCAACGCAAAGGCCCAGTGTAGCCGTACCTGGGGCGCTTGCTATGATGGCCCCACATGGAGGCGGCATGGCGATGCTGGCGGCGCCCACGGGCAACGAGGTGAACCTGCTGGAGGTGATGCTCCACGCGGGGGCGGTCTCCAAGACGGTGCTGCTGATCCTGGCCTGCTTCTCGCTGCTGAGCTGGATGATCATCCTCCGCAAGTCCCTCCTCTACCACCGCAGCCGCACCGTCTCCGAGCAGTTCCGCGGGGCCTTCAAGCGGGCCACGGACTGGCGGGAGCTGAAGCAGCAGGTGGAGAAGTTCGCCCTCAGTCCGCTGGTGGGCCTCTTCGTGGCGGGCTACGGCGAGGTCACCTACCAGCTTCGGCACCTGGGCTCCGACGGCAAACCCCAGCTCCGCAGCATGGAGGCGGTGGAGCGCAGCCTCCAGCGGGCCAGCGTGGTGGAGATGGGCCGCCTGGAACGCAACCTCGGCATCCTCGCCACCGTGGCCGCCGTGAGCCCCTTCATCGGCCTCTTCGGCACCGTGTGGGGCATCATCGATGCCTTCCGCGGCATCGGGGCCACGGGCAACGCCAACCTCGCCACGGTGGCGCCCGGCATCTCCGAGGCCCTGGTGGCCACGGCCATCGGCCTGGTGGCCGCCATCCCCGCCCTCATGGCCTACAACTTCTTCCAGGGCCAGCTGAAGCAGATCCAGACGGAACTGGACGACTTCTCCCTGGAGTTCATCAGCCTCTCCGAGCGGAACTTCACCTGAACCGGCCGCGGCTGCCCCTGTCCCTGGACTGGGAGGACTGGTTCCAGCTCTGCTGCCCGCCCTACGACGCGCCCGAGGCCCTGGACCGGTACGCCTGCCGGCTGCCCCTGGCCACGGACCTGGCCCTGGGGCTCTGCGCGGAGCTGGGCGCCACGGCCACCTGGTTCTGCCTGGGGGACCAGGCCCGACGCCACCCGGACCTGCTCCGCCGCATCGTGGCCCGGGGGCACCAGGTGGGCCTCCACGGCCTGACCCACCGCCGCGCCTTCGAGCTGGACCGCCCCGCCTTCCGCGCCGCCCTGCGCGATGGCAAGGCCCTGCTCGAGGACCTCTCGGGCCGGGCGGTGGTGGGCTACCGGGCCCCGGAATGGAGCCTGCGCGGTCCCGCGGAGGACTGGTGGGAGGAGCTGGCGGAGCTCGGATTCGCCTACGATTCCAGCCGGGCTCCCCTGGCGCTCCTGGGAGATCCCCGGCGGCCGACCAGGGCCCACCGGCTGCCGGGCGGGCTCTGGGAGCTGCCGCCGCCGGTCCTGTGGTCCGGCCCGGTGCGCAGTCCGCTCTGGGGCTGGGGCCTGCGGGTGCTGCCCTTCGGCCTCCTGCGCCGCGCCCTGGAGGACCTGGCCCTCGCGGACGCGGGCACCCCGCTGGTGCTCCATCCCTGGGAGCTGGACGAGGGCCAGCCGGCGCTTCCCGGGGCGAGCTTCGGCCATCGTTTCGCCCACGGGGCGGGGCTCCGGGGCCACGGTGACCGGTTGCGCGACCTCTGGAGGGGCTTCCGCCTGATCAGCCTGGAGGCCTGGCTCGCCGACGCCTGATTCAGGCCAGGAGGTTCAGGCTCCCGGCCCCCTGGGCGGTGGCGGCGGCCTGCTGGACGTAGGCGTTGGCGGTGGTTGGGCCCGATTGCTGGGCCAGGGTGTACTGGAACACGCTCCAGGCGGCGGTGGTGTTCGGATCCGCCACGGGGAAGGCCTGGGACCCGGCGTTCATGCCCGCGGCGAGGAGCATGTCGGCGCTGGGCGACGCGGCCAGGAGGGACTGGATGGCGCTGGCCCCCAGCCCGGCCTGGCTGGCCACCTGGTAGGTGGCGAGGCTCGTGGGCGCCTGGGTGGACAGGTCCAGCAGCGTGGCGTCGGATCCGCCCCCGGCGAGCTGGGCCGTCTGCGCGCCTGCCGTGGAGGCCGCCGCGAAGGCCTGCTGCAGCGCCTGGGCCGGGGTGCCGGTCCTGAGGAAGGTCTGGTAGGTGAACGCGGCCAGGGCCCCAGCGCTGGAAATGTCCATGGCACCCTCCCGCAACCTTATCGGCCGGTCGGTGCCCGTCCTCAAGGGCCCGTCGGTCCCCCGGCCGACGGGGCGCTATCCTTGAGGATTCGAGGTCTTCCCGTCCATGTCCGCCCCCCGGCCCCTCATCCTGCTCGCCCCCTCCGAGGGGAAATCCCCCGGCGGCCAGCCGGGCCGGCTGAAGGAGTCGGCGGCCCAGGCCTGGGTCCGGGAGCGGCTGGAGGAGCTGGTCCGCACCGGCACCCCCCTCGCCCAGAAGCGGGCCTTCGAGGTGAAGGACGATCTCCTCGAGCGGGCCCGGTCCGAGGCCCTCGGCCTGACGGGGCGGGTCCCGCTGCTGCCGGCCCTGGAGCGCTACACCGGCGTGGCCTTCCAGGCCCTGGATCCCCTGGGACTCCCCCGGGACCGGTGGGCCCAGGTCTACATCCTCTCCAGCCTGCGGGGCCTGGTGCGGGGCGACGACCCGGTGCCCTCCTACAAGCTCAAGCTGACGGGCCTCCCGGGCCTCAAGTCCCACTGGCGGGACCGGCTGGCGCGGCCCCTGGCGGCCCTGCCCGAGGGCCCCGTCTGGGAGCTGCTGCCCGAGGAGCACGCCGCCCTCCTGAAGGGGTGGCCGCGGCCCCGCCACACCCTCGAGATCCTCGACTCCCGCGGCCGGGCCATCACCCACTTCTCCAAGCGCTACCGGGGCCTGGTGGCCCGCTGGATCCTGGAGCACCAGGCGGGCGATCCCGCGGCGGTGCTGAAGGGACGCATCCCCGGCTGCACCTGGGAGGGCGCCGCGGCGAACGACCGGGGCGGTCTGGCCCTCACCCTGCGGATGGAATCGTGAGCGACGACTGCAACCGGACGCCCTTCTGGCAGCGCCAGCCCATCCTCCCGCTGGAGATCCAGGGGGTGCTCCGGACACGGATGGAGGCCGCCCTGGCCGATCCGCGCGCCCGGGAGGCCCTGGTGTGGCCCACCATCCTGGGCGCCCCGCGGTTGCGGCAGGCCCACCCCGACGGCCTGCCCGAGGAGGATCTGCTCGCGCACGCCGCGCGCCTGCTGGCGCCCCTGGGGATCTTCGATCCCGGGGCCGCCTGGCGGACCCACCGCGAAGCCTGGGCCGACACGGCGGAGGCGGGTCCCCGAGGCTGGCGGCCCGCGGCCGCCTGGGGTGCCTGGGGACCCCTGGTGAGCCTGCGCTGCGGTTGGCAGTTGGCGGCCCTCACGCCCCTGCCGCTGGACGACCGCTATCCCCTGGCCTGCGGCGTCTCCCTCTTCAACCACGGGCTCTTCTACGAGTGCCACGATGCCCTGGAACCGCTGTGGGACCTGGCCTCGGGCGAGCTCAGGGACAGCCTCCAGGGACTCATCCTGATGGCGGCGGGCCATCACCACCTGCAGCTGCACAACCTCCCGGGGATGCGGGCGGTCTGGGAGGACGCCCTGGCCCGCCTGGCGCCCTGCGGCGGCCTCGTCGCCACCCCCTGGGGCGAGGTCCGGGCCGAGGCGGCCCTGGACCTCACGGCCCGGCGGCTGGAGCGGGCCCGCCTCGCCACCGGCGGGGGGGACCTGACGGATCTCTGGGCGCTGGACCGCCCCACCTGGGAGCTGCGATGAACGGGACGACCGACCTTCTGGTGCTGGGGGCGGGCATCGCCGGTTGCTCCGCGGCGCTTCGGGCCGCCGATCTGGGCGCCTCGGTGGTGCTGGTGGCGAAGGACGACCTGGGCGCCAGCAACACGGCCTGGGCCCAGGGCGGCATCATCGGCCTGCCTCCGGAGGAGGAGGGCGATTCGCCGGCCCTGCTGGCCTCCGACATCGAAGCCGCCGGGGCGGGGCTCTGCCGGCACGAGGCGGTGCGGCTCCTGGCGGAGGAGGGTCCCCGGCTCTGCCGGAGCTTCCTCTGGGAACGCCTGGGTGTGCCCTTCGACCTGGGGACGGACGGCTCGCCCGATCCCACCGCCGAGGCCGCCCACAGCGCCCGGCGGATCTACCACGCCAAGGACGCCACGGGCCTGGCCATCCAGACCGCCCTCAGCGAGGCGGTCCGCAACCACCCCGGCATCCAGGTGCGGGAGAACCTCTGCCTGGTGGACCTCATCACCAGCCCCCACCACTGCCTCAGCCCCGTGCGGGTGTACGAGCCGATCCAGGTGCACGGCGCCTACCTCTTCGATCCGGCCACGGGCGCCGTGGAGGGGCAGCTCGCGAAGCGCACCCTGCTGGCCACTGGCGGCCTGGGCTACCTCTACCTGCACACCACGAACCCGCCGGGGGCCACGGGCGACGGCCTCGCCGCCGCCTACCGGGCCAGCGCGCGCATCGTGAACTGCGAGTACCTGCAGTTCCACCCCACGACCCTGTATGTGCCGGGCAAGCCACGGACCCTGCTGACCGAGGCCCTGCGCGGCGAAGGCGCCCACCTCGTCAACCGCAAGGGCGAGCGGTTCATGGCGCGGTACGCCCCGGAGCAGATGGAACTCGCCCCCCGCGACGTGGTGAGCCGGGCCATCTTCCAGGAGATGGCGGCCAGCGGCGAGCCCTGCGTGTTCCTGGACCTGGCCCCGGTGGCCGCGAGGCTGGACCTGGACTCCCATTTCCCCACGGTGCTGGCGGCCTGCCGCGCCGAGGGCCTGGATCCCCTCCGGCAGCCGATCCCCGTGGTGCCCGCCGCCCACTACTTCTGCGGCGGTGTCCTCGTGGACCTGGAGGGTCGCACGAGCCTGCCGGGCCTCTACGCCGCCGGCGAGGTGGCCTGCACGGGCCTGCACGGGGCGAACCGCCTGGCCTCCACCAGCCTCCTGGAGGGCCTGGTCTGGGGCTTCCGGGGGGCGGAGGCGGCCGTCCGCGAACTTCCAGGGCTGTCGCTGCCCGATGCCGGTGACCTGGCTCCCTGGCGCACGCCGGAGGATCCCCAGGAGACGGATCCGCTCCTCATCGACCAGGATTGGGGCCTCATCCGCAGCACCCTGTGGAACTACGCCGGCATCGTGCGGACGGGCGCCCGCCTCCAGCGCGCCCGGGCCGACCTGGAGTACCTCCAGCACCGCACGGAGCGCTTCTACCACGAGGCCAGCCTCAGCAGGGAGCTGCTGGATCTGCGCAGCGGCATCATCTGCGCCCGCCTCATCCTCAACGCCGCCCTCCAGAATCCGGAGAGCCGGGGCTGCCATTACCGGGTGGACTGAGTCGGGTCCGGCACCGGAGTTCACCTCCTCCAGAGGTACGAGGCCTTGAAGAACAGGCCCCGCTGCATCTCCAGGAAGCCCCGGGCGTCGCGGTAGACCCCGTCCTGCCAGGCTTGCTGCTTGTAGAGGGAACCGTAGCCCAGGTAGACCACCGTGCCCGGAATGTAGGTGTACGCGGCGAGGAGATCGGCCAGGAGCTGCCGGTGGAAGGCGTTGTACTCGACGATCCCGCGGAAGTAGAGGCTGGCGTTCACCTGGTAGGTGAGCCGGCTGCGGTAGATGTGGTAGTCGTACACCTTCGCGCCGGTGTCCTCCCGGAACAGGTCCGCGTGGCTCCAGTCCAGCTCCAGGTTGAGGTTCTCGGTGGGCTGGCAGATGGCGGAGGCGCTGGCCTGGGAGCCGGTCCCCTGGAAGGGATCGGCGGTGTACCGGATGGCCTTGCCCTGGCGGTAGGTCGCCTGAAGCGAGAAGGCCTTCGTGAACTGGTCCCGGGCGGACAGGTTGAATCCGTCGGTCCGGAACCGCTGGCCGAGGAAGACCTCCGTGGCGTCGTGGAGGGCGAGGGAGAGGGCGGCGTTGCCCTGCAGGATGCCCGTCACGCCGATGGAATGGTCATGTTCCAGGAGTCCGCTCGGTTCGTCCTCGAGGACAGAGACGGTGCCGTTCCAGTCCACGCGCCGGAGCCATGACGAGGCGGGATAGACCTTCGGCGTCACGGACAGGCTCCCGCTGGCCAGCCCCGTGCGCGTGAGGTAGCCCGTGTCGTTCTCGAAGTGCTGGGAGACCTCGTGGGCGGCCGCGCTGATCCCCAGCCGGCTCGTGTCGTAGAGGTACTCGAGGCCGAGGGCGTGCCCATCCAGGCTCTCCAGGTCTGGTCCCTGCCGGGTGGAGGACCCGAAGGCGTGGAAGCTCAGCATCCCGGAGGGGCTGAGGCGGATCTGGCCGTCCGGACCGGCCACGCGATTGACCCGCGTGTCCTGGGCCCGCTCGGTGAAGAAGGCGCCGAGGTAGCCGTCCTCCGTGGTGGTCCGCTTGTACCGCAGGATCGTGAAGCGGGCGTCGGGGGGGCGGGGGGCATCCGGTCCGGCATCCGGAGGGGGAAGCGGCGCGTCGGTGGCGTAGAGGGCGGCCAGGGTGTTCTCGGCGCCCACCTTGCCCGTGAGCTTGAAGCCGGCCTTGGGATCCTGGATGGTGCGGGTGTGGACGACGGTCTGGAGGGCGCCGGTGGACGTGGCGCCGACATTGAAGGTCTCGCTGCCCTCGAGGAAGAAGGGGCGCTTCTCCGGGAAATAGAGGCCGTAGCGGAGGTTCGCATCGATCTGCCCCGCGTCCGCCTCCACCTGGGAGAAATCCGGATTGAGGGTCGCATCCAGGATGAGGCTGGGGGTGAGACCGTACTTGGCGGTCAGGCCCCAGTCCCGCGTGTCGGGCTCCTTCACGAAGGCCCCGTTCTGGCGGAGGTGCTTCTGGGAGTAGGTGAAGGAGGGGAGCAGCTCCAGGATCGTCGGCCGGGCCAGTCCGACGAATTCCATGGGCGCCATCTGGGGGAGGAAGGCGTAGCCCCTGGCGGCATCCATGGCCGGGTAGGAGCCGTGTTCCTGGCGCCGGCTGATGCAGCGCTCGAAGAAGACGGACATGCGCACCTTGTCCCCCTGGTTGTACCGGATGCTCTTGAGGGGGATGCGGACCTCCACGGCGTAGCCTTCCGCATCGATGCGCCCGGCGCTGTCCCACACCAGGTCGACGCTGAAATCCTCCTTGCCGCTGGCGAACCGGCTGTCGCCCTGGATGCCGAGGGGATTCACGTAGAAGGCATAGAGGGACTGCTGGTCGTCGAAGGTGTCCAGGTTGATGCAGATGAAATCATCCCGCACCATGTCGTCGCGCTTGGCGACCGAGGCCTTGATCTTCTCCGGATGGGGATCGAAGCACCGGAAGGCGAAGTACAGGTTGTCCCGGTCGTAGGCCATGTAGGCGACCGTCTTCTCCTGCTGGGGGTGGCCGAACTCCGGGATGAAGGTCTGGAACCCGGTGACGGAGCTCGCGTGCTGCCAGACGGGGTCGTCGAGCCTGCCGTCCAGGACAGGGGGCTGATCGGTCCTGAAGGGATGGAGCAGGCGCCTTCCCCCAGCTTCCGGGGCGGGACCGGCGAGGAGGGAGATGCAGGCCAGGAGTGCCGCCAGGATGAGGCGGGCGGGGGATCCGGGGATTTTTGTGGGAACAGGTGTATGCATCGCAATACAACATATACGAGCCTTCCGGTCTCCGCAATCCTTCCGGGGCCCCGCCTTCGCGGGGCGTGGGGGAGCCTTCCCGGCCCTGCCGGAAGGCACGCTCAGTTCAGGATGTGCTCCATCACGAGCCGCTCCCTCCCGTCCGGGGCCTGGACCGTCCGCACGGTTCTCGCCCCCATGAGCCGGTGGGTGATCTCGACCTTCCGGTTGATCCGGTCCACCTCGAAGCGCACGGTCTTGATGCCCCTCGCCTTCAGGTACTGAAGGAAGTGCTGCAGCAGGACCGTCGACAGCCTCGAGGCGGACGATTCCGGGTCCCAGCACCAGAAGGAGATGCGCGATCCGCTGAGCCCACCCCAGGCATCAAGCTGGGCGCCCTCGAGGCACCTGATCCGGGCGTAGAGATCATGGACGAGCGCGGGTCTCCGCAGGAGCCGCGGGAGGCAGGACAGGAGCAGGGTGAGCCTCCGTTGGCGCAGCCTATCCATCTCGGCCTGGGCATCGCCGCAGCCGGCCACGAATCCGAGGATGCGCCCGGAGGCGTCCATGGCGGAGAGGACGATGGTGTTGGGGTCAGGCAGGAGGATGCGGTAGTAGGCGCGGAAGAACGGCCGGCCCAGCCTGTGCATGAACCCGCCGGGCTGTTGCTGGGAGCAGAGGTGATGCAGGCGGGCGATCTGGTCCCCGTCCGCCACGGCGGCCCGGCGGAAGGTGATGCCGCCCGTGTCCTCCGGGGCCGTGCCGAAGCGCTTGGCGAGGCCCGCGGGATCGGACGGAAGGGTCTGGCATGCGCCGGGATCAGGCATCGACCTCGACCCCTTCCTCGACCAACAGGGGACGCGCGTGCTGGTAGCGCGTGGCCCGCCGCTTGGCCTCGATGTCGGCGAAGACGCGGCCCACCTGGTCCTCCGAGAGGCCCGTCCCGACTGCCGTTTCGGCGGGCGTGAGCCCCCGGTCGTGCGCCCAGAGGCACCGGTCCATGAGCCCGTAGGGGAGCGAGAAGTAGAATTCCTCCTGGCTCTGGGGCAGGGAATAGGTGTCGGTCGTCGGGGGACGGTCGCGGATCGCGCGGGGAAGGTCGAGATGCTCCGCCAGCGCATAGACCTGGGTCTTGTAGAGGTGCGCGATGGGCTTGAGGTCGGCGGCGCCATCCCCGTTCTTGACGAAGAAGCCCTGGTCGTACTCCAGGCGGTTGGGGGTGCCGAGCACCGCGTACACGAGGCGGTCGGCGTGGTGGTACTCGAGCATCTTCCGGACGCGCTGCTTGAAGTTGGTCGCCGCGACCAGTTCCAGGTAGGCGGTCGGCGTGAGGCGGACACGGAACGACTCCCCTTCCGGGGACTGGGCCACCAGCGTGAACAGCCGGTAGCTGTCGCTGTCCACCACGCTGGGGAGCACGATCTTCGAACGCCAGCCCTCTCCGTAGCCCGGGAGCACCCGACGGATCGCGGCCTCCTGCCGCCGGTAGCACCCCAGGGCCTCCAGGACGGGAGTGATGTCCTCGATCAGGGTGGGGATGCCGAGGTGGTCCGCGGCGAGCTGCCCGAGCGGGGTGCTTTCCTCGGCCGAGTGGCTCTCGGGCATCAGGAGCCCCAGGACCCGGTCCGGCCCCAGGGCGCGCGCCGCCAGCGCCGCGCAGACGGTGCTGTCGATGCCGCCGCTCAGGCCCAGCACGACGCCCCGGCGGTGGAGCCGTTTCGTGACCTGATCGCGGAGGGTCGAGGTGATGCGCTCCACCGCGGCTGCGCGATCGAAGTCGACCAGGTCCTCCGCGAAGGCTGCACCGGGCGCCTTCATGCAGACACCCGGTTCTCCGCCTGGCTCACGTACCGGACCAGGTTGTCGAGGGTGTCGAGGTTCTCGGGCGTGATCTCGTCGTCCGGCACGCTGATCCCGAACCGCTCCTCGAGGAAGAGAAGGATCTCCATGACGCCCGTGGAATCGATGATGCCCGAGCGGGTGAGGGAGATCTCCCCCCGGAGATCCCCGTCCTCGACGAAGAAGTTCTCCGTGATGAAGGTCCGGAGCTGCTGCTCGACGGGGTTCATGGGGCCTCCGATCCTGCTGGGGTGTGGGGTGGCGGGGAAGGGTCTGGACGGCGCGCGCCCAGGAGATCCAGCTTCCGGATCTTGCCGGTGTCCGTCCGGGGGAGTTCGGGGAGGAGCACGATCTCCTGGGGGACCATGAATCCTTCCAGCCGCGCCTGGCAGGCCCGGCGGATCTCCCGTTCCCCGATCCGGGAACCCGGGGCCAGCGAGACGTAGGCCCGGATCGCCTCCCCCAGGGCCGGGTCCGGAACGCCGACCACGGCGGCATCCCGGACGCCGGGGATGCCGTGCAGGACATTCTCCACTTCCACGGGGCTGACCTTCTCCCCGCGGGACTTGATGATGTCGTCACTGCGTCCCACGAAATACAGGTAGCCCTCCCCGTCCATGCGGAAGAGGTCGTGGGTGCACAGTACGCGGTCCCCGGGATGGCGCCCGGAACGCAGCATCTCCGCCGTCTTCTCGGGCTGGTTCCAGTAGCCCACCATCACATGGGGCCCGCGCACGTGCAGGATGCCGGTCTCGCCGGGCCCCAGGGAACGGCCCTGGGGATCCCGGAGGAAGACCTGGGTGCCCGGGATGGCCTTGCCCACGGATTCGGGCCGGGCGGCCAGCTCCTCCGGCTCGAGGTAGCACACCCGCTTGCACTCCGTGAGCCCGTACATCCGGAAGATGAGCGCGTTCGGGAACAGGCGCTGGAGGCCGGGCACCAGGTCGGGGGCGAGGGCGGCCGCGGTGTTCGTCACGGCGCGGACGGAGGGGAAACCGGGTTTGTCCTCTCTGGCCCGGGCCAGCAGGGAAGTGAAGACCGTGGGGACGCCCGGGAACACGGTGACCGCTTCCTCCCGGATCCGCTGCTCGATGACGGCGGGGTATTCGAACCCCGGCTCGAGGACGAGGGTTGCGCCCAGCCGCACGGCCATCAGCAGCTGGTAGAGGCCGTAGTCGAAGGCCAGCGGCAGGAGGTTGAGGATGCGCTCGTCGCTGCCGAGGCGCAGGTATTCGAGGAGGCTGCCGAGGGTGAAGGTGACGTTCTGGTGGGTGACCATCACCCCCTTGGGCTCGCCGGTGCTGCCTGAGGTGTAGATGAGCGCCGCGAGATCCGTCGCCACGGTCCCCGGATCCCCCGGGTCGCCCCCGGTGCCGGGCAGCAGGGTCTCGAAGGTGGTGTCGCCGCGCCTGGGGTCCCCGTCCGACACCACCAGGAAGGGGCGTGGGCTTGGCTGGAGCTCCTCCAGCGCCGGCAGGACCACGCGATGCAGCTTCGACTGGGACAGCAGGAAGCGCGCGCCGCTGTCGGCCAGGAGGTAGGCCAGCTTCCGGGCCTTGGTCTGGGGATTCACCACCATCACCACGCCGCCTGCGATCCAGGTCGCATAGATGGAGACGACCGCGTCCACCCCGTTGTCCATGAAGATCGCCACGCGATCCCCGGGCTCCAGCCCCCGGTCCCGGAGGGCCCGGGCCAGGCGCTGGGCGCGGTCGAGCAGCTCCACGAAGCTGAGGCGCGCCCCTTCGGTGACGAGGGCCTCCTTGCGACCGGCCAGGCGGGCGGATTCGTAGAGGCCATCCTGGACCAGCCGGTGGTGATGCCTGGCCATCACAAGACCTCCTGGAAGGGGCCGTGGGCCACGAGTCGGTCGCCGACGACGCGGCGCGTGACCTCGGGGAGGGCGGCCAGGCGGGGCGACTTCACCATGCGTTCATGCAGGAGCTGGATGGAGAGGATCCCCACGAAGGCCATCTCGTCCATTTCGCTGACCTCGTCCTCCCGGCTCCGGCGGCACTTGTCCCGGAGCAGCCCCACCGAACGGCCCGAGAAGACGCCCGTCTCGGCCAGGCGGGCCGGCTCGAGCAGGTCGGCCACGTATTCCGGAGCTCCCGGCCCCAGGAAGGCACCGAGGATCGGGGCCCGGTACGGCCGCTTGGGACGGGAGACGACATCCGGCGGGAGCAGGGGGGCCATGGCCTTGCGCAGGACACGCTTGTCGCGGAGGCCCCGGAGGCGCATGGCATCGGGGAGGGCGGCCGCGAACTCGGCGATGCGATGGTCCAGGAAGGGGAAGCGCCCCTCCACGGAGCGGCCCATGAGCATCCGGTCTCCCTGGCTGTGGAGCAGGTAGCCCTGGAGGAAGGTGATGATCTCCAGGTACTGGGCCTTGCCCAGGTCGCTGAAGGTCCCGAAATCCCCGGGCAGACGCGCGCGCAGGCGCTCCGTGGGCATCTTCCCGGGCGCGATGGCATGGAGCAGCGCCGGGTCGAGGAAGCGGAGCAGCCGGGAGGTGGTCCCGAACCGGATGCGATGGCTGTAGAGCGGATCCTCCGCGTCCAGCATCCCCTGGCCGAAGAACTGGCGCGTGAAGCCGGGGGCGCTCGAGACGCTCCGTGTGAGCCAGGGGTAGATGCGTTCGAAGAGGCTGGGGCGGCGCGTGGATCCGGGCTCCCTGGCCCAGAACCGCCGGATCTGGGATTCCCGGAACAGGTCGTAGCCCGCGAAGAGCTCGTCGGCGCCTTCCCCCGTGAGGACGACCTTGAACCCGTGCTCGTGGACGAGGGCGGCCAGGGCCAGCATCGGCGCCGGGGCGGTGCGGAGGAGGGGCTTCTCCGCCAGGGAGACCACCTCCGGGAACAGCGCCGCGATGTCGGGGGGCGAGATGGAGATGCGGTTCAGCTCCACCCCCAGAGCCCCGGCGATGCGGTCCTGGTAGGGGGACTCGTCGAAACGCGGATCCGTGAATCCGATGCCGAACCCCTGCAGACGGGCGCCGCCCGCCTTCCGGGCCAGGGCAGCGATGGCCGAAGAATCGAGGCCCCCGCTCACGTAGGCGGCCACGGGGACATCGGCCCGCAGGCGCAGCCGGGTGGCGTCCTCCAGGAGCCAGGCCAGTTCCTCGGCCTTCTCCTCCTCGGAGGCCGGGGGCGGCCCCCCGGGAGGCCGGAAACGGAGCTCCCACCAGCAGCGCTCCTCCTGGCGGCCATCGGGGCCGATCCGGAGCCAGTGGCCCGGCGGCAGCTCCCGGATCCCGGGGAAGGCGGTGCAATCGGGCAGGGGCGCCCAGAGCGTGAAGGTGTCCACCAGGCTCAGGGGGTCCAGCTCCCGCCGCGCACGCGGATGCCGCAGGATCGCCTTCGCCTCGGAGGCGAAGACGAAATCGGGGCCGAACCGGGCCAGGAAGAGGGGGCGCACCCCGAACCGGTCCCTGGCCAGGAAGAGGGTCCGCGCCTGCCGGTCCCAGAGGGCGAAGGCGAAGGGGCCATTGAAGCGGTCGAGGCAGGCCAGGTCCCAGGCCTCGTAGGCATGGACGATGACCTCCGTGTCGGAGTCGGTGCGGAAGCGATGCCCCAAGGCCTCGAGTTCCCGCCGCAGTTCCGGATGGTTGTAGATCTCGCCGTTCTGGACCACCCAGCAGCGCCCGTCCTCGTTTCCGATGGGCTGGTCCCCCCCCGCCAGATCGACGATGGAGAGACGCGTGTTCACCAGGCCGAGGCCGGCATCGAGGTACAGCCCCACGCCATCGGGTCCCCGGTGCCCCAGCTCCCCGGCCATGGCCAGCAGCAGATCCTCCGACGGGGTTGAACCCGCCCCAGCAAGGAGACCTGCGATGCCGCACATGATGGGAGACCCTTCCTGGTAGGTGCTGATCACTCCTTGGGTCGCGAGCCCCCGTGGGACGAGGCGATGTCAGGGGGGGGTCTTCGGCCTTCATGCGGATGCCCCGGCCGACAGATGTGCATGGGCGGTTGGAGGCCGAAGACGGGGTTCTCCGGAGAATATATTCCAAAGATGATCTTGTGCTCGTCATTCTTTTTCCCATGTCCGTGGCCGTTCCAGTGACGCAGTTTCAGGGACAATGAAGGCGGCATGGCCATGACCCTCTCTGTCTTCGATCTCTTCCGCATCGGCATCGGCCCGAGCTCCTCCCACACGGTGGGGCCCATGCGGGCGGCGCGGGCGTTCGTCCTGGCCCTGGAGGCGGAGGGGCGGATTGGGGCCGCCGCGGCGGTGAGGGCCGAACTCTTCGGCAGCCTGGGCGCCACGGGCCGGGGTCACGGCAGCGACAAGGCGGTGCTCCTGGGCCTGATGGGTGAAACCCCCGAAGCGGTGGATGTGGAGGGCGTGGAGGGCCTGGTGGCCGGGATCCGCGCCTCCGGCCGCCTCCCGCTGCTCCGTCGGCACGAGGTGGCCTACCGGGAGGCGGAGCACCTGCTCCTGCTGCACAAGAGCCTCCCCTTCCACCCGAACGCCCTGCGCTTCACGGCGCTGGACGGCGCCGGGGCAACGCTCGGGTCCCGGACCTACTACTCCGTGGGGGGCGGTTTCGTGGTGGAGGAGGGCGCGACCCGGACCGGGGCGCCGCGCACGGACCCCCCGTTCCCGTTCCGGAGCGGCGGGGAGCTCCTGGGTCTCTGCCGCGCCCACGGGCTCAGCGTGAGCGCCGTGGCCCTCCGGAACGAGTGCGCCTGGCGCCCCGAGGCGGAGGTGCGGGAGGGACTGCTCGGGATCTGGGCCGTGATGCAGGCCTGCGTCTCCCGGGGCTGCGCGACGGAGGGGATCCTCCCGGGCGGCTTGCAGGTGCCCCGCCGGGCCCCGGGTCTCCACCGGCAGCTGATGGCCGCGCCGGAGGCCGGCTACCGGGATCCCCTCACCGCCATGGACTTCGTGAGCCTCTACGCCCTGGCGGTGAACGAGGAGAACGCCGCGGGTGGCCGCGTGGTGACGGCGCCGACCAATGGCGCGGCGGGCATCGTCCCGGCCGTGCTGCACTACTACCGCCGCTTCGTGCCGGGGGCATCGGATGACGGCGTGGTGCGCTTCCTCCTCACGGCCGGGGCCATCGGCGCCCTCTACAAGGAGAACGCCTCCATCAGCGGGGCCGAGGTGGGCTGCCAGGGGGAGGTGGGCGTGGCCTGCTCCATGGCGGCCGGGGCCCTGGCCGAGGTGATGGGGGGCACGCCGGACCAGGTGGAGAACGCCGCGGAGATCGGCATGGAGCACAACCTGGGCCTCACCTGCGATCCCATCGGCGGGCTGGTGCAGGTGCCCTGCATCGAGCGCAACGCCATGGCCGCGGTGAAGGCCATCAACGCGGCCCGCATGGCCCTGCGGGGCGACGGCCGCCACTTCGTGAGCCTCGACAAGGTGATCCGGACCATGCGGGATACTGGCGCCGACATGAAGAGCAAGTACAAGGAGACCGCCCGGGGCGGCCTCGCCACCCACGTGCCCGAAGTCCCCCTGGACTTCCCCGTCAACCTGCCGGAGTGCTGATGCGACCCGCCGCCCTTCTCTGCTTCCTGCCCGCCCTCCTGGCGGCCCAGACCCTGGATGGAGGCCTGCTCGATCCCGCCTGGTTCGGGCCGGCGGCCCAGTTCAGGAGCCTCCCCCACCAGGCCTTCGAGTGGGTGAAGCCTGGGCTGGCCCTCCGTGGCCGCACCCTGCGGATCCAGCCCTGGGAGGCGCCGGCCTGGCTCGGGCGGAGTCGTGGCCGGGACGACCGCGCCTTCGTCGAGGACCGGAAGGGCGAGTTCCTGGCGACGCTGGCCCAGGGCCTGGACCAGGGGCTCGGCGGGATCGCCCGGGTCTCGCGGACGGAGGGGGATGTGCTGGTGCTGGGCAGGGTGGTGGATGCCGCGGCGGAGGCCCGGGATGCGATGTTCTCGGGCGTCGCGAGCCTGAGCCTGGACCTGAAGCTGGTGGATGCGGTCTCCGGGGACCTGCTGGCGGCCTTCCACCAGACCCTCGCCGGCGACGGCGAGCGCGAGGTGATGGCCCGCTACGCCCCCTGGTGCGTCGGCCTCGGACGCCGGCTGGCCGAGGCGGACCGCACCCCAGCGTCACCGCCGCCGCCCGTGCGGCCGGCCCTGGACCTGCCGGCCACCCTGGACCGGCTGGAAGCCCTCCGCCGCGATGGCGTGCTCACGGAAGAGGGCTACCAGGCCCTCCTGAAGAAGGCCCGGACCCTGGCCGCCGGGAAGTGATCAGACCGGCCAGGGGCCGGCGCCTTCCCGCACGAGGACCGGCTCCTCGCCTGTGAGATCCACGATGGTGCTGCCGATGCCCAGGGGTTGGCCGCAGTCCACCACCAGATCAAGGGCATGGCCCAGCTCCTCCTCCAGCTCCCAGGCGGTGTTGAGGGTGGGCTGGCCGGAGAGGTTGGCGCTGGTGGTGATGATGGGCTCGCCCAGGAGCTTCGTCAGGTCCAGGCAGAAGGGGTGGTCGGGGATCCGCAGGCCCACCACCTGCTTGTTCTGGAGGTAGCGGGGCACCTCCCGGCTGGCGGGCAGGAGGGCGGTGTAGGGGCCCGGGAGCATCTGCTTCAGCAGCCGGAAGGTCGGCGTGTCCAGGTGCCGCGTGTAGCGGCAGAGCATCTCCATGTCGGCGCAGAGGATGGACATGGGCTTCTTCGGGTCCCGGCCCTTGATCTGGAGGATGCGGTCCACGGCCTTCTTCCGGGAGGCGAGGCAGCCCAGCCCGAACAGGGTGTCGGTGGGATAGGCGATGACGCCGTCCCGGCGGAGGATCTCGGCGATGCGCTCCAGGTGGCGCAGCTGGGGGGTCTCGGGGTGCAGGGAGAGGATCATGGCGCACCCAGGTTCTGCCAGCGGCTGCGGCCGGCGGAAGGGTGCTCGTCCGGCCGCTGGAAGAACCGCTCGGCGAGCGCGGGGTCGAGGGCCGCGGCCACGCCGCCGCGGCGGGCCTGCAGGGCCAGGAGGGCCATGGCCGTGAGGCTGTCGGTGATTTCGCCCGAAAGGACCCGCTGGAGGCACTGGCCGAAGGGCTCGCGGTGCAGCACGAGCTCCTCGTCGTCCTCGGGATGATGGCCCTCGGCGGTCGAGAGGCCCGTGGCCAGGAACAGGAAGGACTCCTCCTCCGTGGAGGAATTGCTGGGGTGGAAGAAGCAGAGCGGCTCCCAGACCCGGGCCTGGAGACCGGCCTCCTCCGCCAGTTCGCGCCGCACGGCTTCGAAGGGGCTCTCGTGCGGTTCGCCGCCGCCCTCGGGGATCTCCCAGGAGTAGAGCTCCAGGGGGTAGCGCCACTGGCCCACGAGCACCACCCGGTCGGCCTCGTCCAGGGCCAGCACGCCGCAGGCGGTGCGGTGGAACCCGCAGACGGCGTAGCGCCCCTCGGCGCCGCGGCGGTGGCGGAACCGGTCCTCGCGGACGCGGATCCACGGCGAGTCGTAGATGGGCCGCCGTTCGGTGGTGGTGTACGGATTCGGATGCTCCGGACTGGGCAGGGGCGTCAGGTCCATCTCTTGAACATAACGAAAAACGCCCGCGGATGCGGGCGTTTTCGGGGACCTGGGAGGCCTAGCGACGCAGGCCGAGGCGATCGATCAGGGCGGCGTAGCGCTCCTTGCTCTTCTTCTTGAGGTAGTCGAGCAGGCGGCGGCGCTGGCCCACCATGATCATGAGGCCGCGGCGGCTGTGGTAGTCCTTCGCGTGGGTCTTGAAGTGCTCCGTGAGGTCGTTGATGCGCTTGGTGAGCAGCGCCACCTGGACCTCGGGCGAGCCGGTATCCGACTCGTGCTGCTTGAAGTCGTCGATGATGATCTTCTTCTGTTCCACGTTGAGGGCCATGGGAGGCTCCTTTTCGGGGGATCGCCCGTCACCCTGCCCCGCAGCCCCGTGCCGCCTGGGAGGTCGATTCCGGAGGGGGCCGGATGCCCTTGTCAACCCGCGCTATGGACTACCCAAGCTTCGTCGTGGTGACGGCCGCTGGCCGTCATCCTTGGCTTCGCTGGTGCTCAGCCTGCGGACCGCAACGCGCCCTTCGGTCGCGTTCGGCCCTATTCTCCACGCGCCCCTTCCGGGGCGCATGTCGAATGGTGCGGATAGAGGGACTCGAACCCCCACGTCTTGTGAACACTAGTACCTGAAACTAGCGCGTCTACCAATTCCGCCATATCCGCTTGAAAGAGCTGTCCGGTTCCCGCGGGTTCCGGCCATGCCGAACCCCAATCCTAGCGCGGTCCGGGGGGACATGCAATCGGCGAATTCACCACTCGTGGTAGGGGATGCCGTTCATGCCGGTGCCGGGGGCGAGGCTGTACACGTCATAGACATGGCCCCCGCCCCAGCTCGTGCTGTTGGCGTCGTCGTTGGAGTTCCGGAGGCCCCACTCCGGCTTCCCGGTGAAGGGATCCACGGGGATCCGCCGCAGGTAGCGGATCTTGCGGGTGGAGGTGCCGGTCCCGGCGGCGGGCACGCCCTCCACCAGCATCTCCAGGCTTTCGGGGTAGAAGTTCGCCTCCGGGGCGGGGGCCTTGATCTTCTGCTGCTCCGCGTCCCGCTTGTAGGCGTCGATGGCCGTGCGCATCTCCCGCAGATCGCGCCGGAGCTCGATCTCCTTCTGGCGCTTCAGGCCGTTCTTCACCAGGGGGACGGTGACGGAAGCAAGGATGAGGAGGACCGTGGCCGTGACGACCAGCTCGAGGAGGGTGAACCCGTTCCTCCGGCGCATCACTGCACGGTCACCAGGGCGTTGGACCAGCGGCCCGTGATCGGATTGTTCCCGGCCATGAACTGGCCACCCTGGATGAGCACGGGTGCGTTGCCGGCCGTGAGGCCCTCCAGCTCGAGGGTCGCGAAGAGGCCGCTGTCGATGCCGGCGGGGTTGCGCTTGAACACGATCCGCAGGGCGCCGTCCTTCCCCGGGTTCTGCTCGAAGGTGCCGCCCTCGTTGGTGATGAACTCGCCGGGGGTGACCGAGACGAGGCGGAGGCCCGGCGGGATGCGGAGGTCGAGGGAGCCCGAGGCCAGGCCCTTGCCTCCGCTCACGGTCAGCGAGATCTGGACGTGCTCCTTGGGGTGGATCTCGGCGGCCACCGGGGACATGAAGAACACCAGGTCCGAGGCCGTGGGCGGGCGCAGGTCCTCGCCGGGGGCGGGGGCCTTCTTGTCCTGGATGGCGTCCGGCGGGGTGGTCGGCGCGGGGGGCTGGGCGGAGACCTGCGGCTGGGGGGCGGGCTGGCCGGGGGCCTGCGGCTGGGTGGCGGGCTTGGGGGCGCCGTTGCCCAGGACGGCGGCCTTGGCCTTCGGGGCGAAGGGGCCGCTGCGGGAGGTGGCGTCATCGGGATTGAAGGGGGCCATGTCCTGCTCGGTCATCACCGGCTTGCGGACCAGCACCGTGCGGATGGTGAGGATGACGTCGGTCTTGGCCTTGTTCTTCCGGGAGTTCCCCAGGAGGCGGCCCAGGATGGGCACGTCCGTCAGGCCCCAGATGCCCTGGAGGCTCTTCTGCTCCTCGTCCTTCAGGAGGCCGCCGAAGATGGCGGTCTCGCCGTCCCGCAGCCGGGCCGAGGTCTTGATCTCGCGGCTGCCCAGGTCGGGCCGGCCCGGGGTGGAGCCCGACTTCAGGGTCGTGACCTTGGTGTCGATCTTCAGCGTGATGTCGCCGTCGTTGTTGACGCGGGGCTCGACCTTGATCTTCACGCCCACGTCCTCGTAGGAGAAGGAGGTCTGGCCCACGCCGCCGAGCAGGGACGAGGCGCTGGCCGTGGTGCCGGTGGTGCCGGTGGTGGGCAGGGAGAGCTGGCTCTGGGTGGTGGAGATCTTCTCGCCGATGTTGATCTCGCCCGACTCGCCGGAGAGGACGCGGATGTTGGGGCTGGCCACCAGGCGGGCGTCGCCGTTGCTCTTCAGGGCATCGAGGGCGAGGTTGGGGAACAGCACGCGGATGTCGGCCCGCTTGATGTTCGTCAGGCCGGAGTTGGTGTTCATGCCCGTGGTGTTGTTCACGGTGGTGGCGCCGATGCGGTAGACCCCCGTGGTGTCGGTGGCGTTGATGACCGGCAGCAGGCCCACCTGCTCCAGGCTGTTCTCGGTCACCTCCATCAGCTCCAGGTAGACCATGACCTCGGCCTTGGGCTTGTCGAGGGTGCGGATCACCTGGTCCACGATGGACAGCTCGGTGGGCTTGGCCTTCACGATGATCGCGTTGATGCGCTTGTCGGTGAACACCCGGAGCTGCGGATTGAGGGTGGTGAGGATGGAGCGGATGGGATCGGGCTCGGCGTTCGACAGGTAGTAGGTCTTCAGGATCTGGTTCTCGTACTGCTCCCGGTTCTGGGGCGTGGACTTGAAGACCATGATGGTGTTCTTGTCGATCACCTTGTAGAACAGGTCGTTCTGCAGCATCAGGGTGTCGAGCACCTTCTGGAAGGGCAGCCCCCGAAGGTCGATGGACACGCTCGCATCCTGGAAGGAGCTGTGGAGGATGATGTTCACGCCCGTGGCGCGGCTCAGGGTCCCGAAGATCTCGCGCAGGCTGGTTCGCCGGCTGAAGTTCAGGTCGATGCCATCGAGGCTGCGCGGGTTCAGCTGCAGTGGGTTCTCGGCATCCGCCTTCGCCTTCATGAGCTCGATGTTGTCGGTGGCGTCCGCCTCCTCCTTGGCCTTCGCCGCCTTTTCGCGGATGCGGATGAGCCAGTCCTGGGCGATCTGGTTGTCGGGATCCAGCACCAGGGCCTTGCGCACTTCGGATTCCACGTTGCCGTCCATGCCCCGGTGTTCGGCCTCGCGGGCGAGGGCGAGGTGGCCCTCCGCGGCCTGCTGGGAGGCCCGGCGGATGCCGATGCGCGCCTTGACGTTGGAGGGATCGGACTGGAGCACGTGGCGGTAGGCCACGACGGCATCGTCGTAGCGGCCCTCGTCGTAGGCCTGGTTGGCCTTGTGCAGGGCGCAGCCCAGGCCGAGGGCCAGGGCGGCGGTCACCAGGAGGAGGCGGCGGGCGAAGGCGAAGGAGGGGGTCTGCATCGGAATCATCCTTCGGATCAGAACTGGTTGGTGACGGGGCCGCCGGAGGCTTCGCGCGCCTCGAGCACCATCCGCAGGTCCGGGTACTTGGTGTTCTGGAATTCGGCCTTGGTGTCGAGCACGGAGACCAGCTTCCAGCGGTCGCTGAGCACCGTCCCCTGGACCAGGGTCACGGGCTCCTCGCCCTTCATGAAGGCGCCGACGAGGCCGGCGGGGCTGCCCTTGAAGAAGCCCAGGTAGCGGAGGTTCTGGGGACGTCCTGCGTACTCGGCGGCCTTCTCCTGGGCCAGTTTCTGGGCGGCCAGCTGTTCCGGGGTGGGCGGCGGGGGCGGCGGGGGCGCCTTCACCTTGGCGGCCGGCGGCGGGGGCGGGGCCTCGAAGAGGAAGAGGTCCCGCTGGACCTTCGCATCGCGGGGCAGCTCGCCCGCCTTGTCCAGGCTGGCGAGGTCCGGGAGCTTGCGCAGGCCCTGCAGCTGGCGGGGGTCCATGCTGCCGGCGCCGCGATCCGGTCCGCTGCGGCGGGCCCGTGGGGCCTCGGGCCACAGGATGTAGGCCATGACGAGGACGAAGGCCGCGAGGGCCGCCTGGGTCTTCCGGTTGCCGCGGAGCTCCTGCAGCATCGCCTTGGCGTCGAAGGGGCGGGTCGCCGGGCTCATGACTCGTCCTCCCGCTCCTGGGTGCCGGCCTTGCGGAAGGCCCGGAGGACGATGTCCAGGCGGGCTCCCTCGGGGCTCTCCTCCAGGCGGCCGTCGCGCACGGCGAAGGGAAGGCCCGAGCCCTCCAGATCCAGCATGAAGGCCTTGTGGTTGGCGTAGAGGCCTACGGCGACGAATTCCACCTCGATGGATTCGAGGCCCGATCCCTTCGTCCCCTCCCGGCTGGCCTGACCGTACTTCACGGTCTGGAGACGCAACCCGTTCTTGTCGGCCAGCTTGTGCAGGGTCTTGCTGAGGTCCCACTGGAGCTCGCCCGTGGACCCCTTCGGAAGGTGGGCCTCCAGGCTGGCGAGGGTCTCCCGCCCGCGGCGGATGCGCTCGGAGAGCTGCTGGAGGTCCGCGAGCTGCTGGGCCTGCTTGTTGCGGGCCTGTTCCGCTTCCTGCTTGGCGCGGCGCTTCTGGGTGAGCTGCTGGGAGGCGTCGGGCAGCACGAACACGGTGACGGCAAGGCCCAGGGCCAGTCCGAGGCCACCGGCGGCGAGACGGATGCGGCTGGCGCGGAGGGAAGCGCTCATTCGGGGCTCCGGTCGTCGCGCGGGTTCTGCCGCGGTCGGCCCACCCGCCGGCGGGGCATGGGCACGGGGCGGGTCTGGATGGTCTCGGGGGTCGGGGCCTGGAGGACCGGGGCCGGGCCGGGTCTCCCGACTGCGGCGGGGCCCTGGGGCGGGACGACCGGAAGCGGGCGCGGCGCGGGGGCTGCCGGGGCGGGCGCCGGCGAGGACGGGGCCGTCGCGGCGCCCTTCCTCACGGGGGTGGGGGCCGACTGCTGGAAGGGGGGCGGGATGGCCACCACCGGGAGGGTCAGCTCGAAGTCCCAGCCGCCGCCCGGCCGCTCGGCCTCGCGCTCCAGGATCACCTGGTCGAACACGGGGGCCTTCCGCAGGGCGCCGATGAAGTCGCTCTCGGCGGCGGCGGTGCGGGCCTCGCCTTTGAGCTTCATCACCACCTGCTGCTCTGCGCCCCGCACCCGCTGCACGGTCCGCAGGCGCATGTCCGGCACCATGCAGCGCTCCAGCTCCGTGGTGAGCCGGGACCATGGGAGGCTGCGCTCCTGGAGGATCCGTTCCGCCAGCTTCCAGCGGGCCTGCTCCTTGGTGGCATCGATGTCCTGGAGGGTGCCCTGGATCTCCTGCTCCCGCCGGGCGACCCGCCGGGCCTCCTCGGTGAGGCTCACGGCGTCCCGGCCGGCCCGCCGGGCCTGGTAGTAGGCCCGCCAGGAGAAGCCAAGGGCGCCCATGAGGAAGAGGGAACCGGCCGCCAGGGCGGTCCAGCCCAGGGTCTTGTGCTGCTGGCGCCAGAGGCTCGGGTGGGGCGCGAGGTTGAGGCCGAGGACGGGAACGGCCATCAGCGCACCTCCCCGGCGGGGGCCCGGTCATCCAGGCAGCGCACGGGCACCGTGCCCTCGGGCCAGGTCCGCGCGCCCCACACCAGCATCTGCTGGGGTGTGCGGGCCTCCCGCTGGAGGAAGGCGGCGCTGGGCGCGATCCGCTCCTCGTTCCAGCCATCGGGGGAGAGGGGTTCCGACCACTGCCGGACCAGGCAGAGGGTGCGCCCCCAGGCGACGAGGGTGCCGGCGTAGCGGTCTCCGCCGGCAGGGCTCAGCGAGAGCAGCATCCCGGGCAGGTCGAATCCCGGGGCCAGCTGGTTGTAGAGGTGCAGCCAGCGGGGGGTCAGGGCCCGCATGCCGCGGTCCAGGCGCAGGCTGAGCTGGATCCAGGTCTCCCGGAGGTCCTCCCGGATGCCCGCGGCCAGCCAGGTGCCAGACTCGACGAGGATCGACTGGACCGCGTGGGGCTCCTCCAGGGCCAGGGTCTGCCCGAAGCGCCATCGGAAGAAGGCCTCCTGGGCCTCCGCGCCCCGGGGCAGCTCCGGAAGGTCCCGGAGGAGCACCGAGGGGACCCAGAGATCGTCCACCACCCAGCGGGTGGGTCCGGCGGGCAGGGCGGCCAGGGCCTGGGCGAGCTGGTCCTCCGTGGGCAGGCCGGAGAGGGGGCGCTGGTGGGCGCCCGCCTGGATGCGGTGTCCCTCCACCCAGAGGAGGGAGGGGTCCTGGGTCTGGAGGAAGGGCAGCCTCACCGGTCGCTCCCCCGTCCGGGGCACCCCGCGGACCGGTTCAGGGCCATGGCCGGTCGGGGCCTCGTCTTGGAAAAGGGATGCACGCGAACTCCAGGCCAGGGGAAGTGACGAGTCTACCGGGCTTCGGTCCGATTCCCAAGGGGACGGGCGTCACGGTTGGTGTGGAATGATGGGGGGAGATGTTCCCGCCGTTTTCCCCTGGAGCGCTGACCGCGTGCGCCTGATCTCCCTCGAACTCCACGGATTCAAATCCTTCGCCGAGGCCCAGAAGCTGAGCTTCCCGGGCGGCATGACGGCGGTGGTGGGGCCCAACGGCTGCGGGAAGTCCAACATCTCGGACAGCCTGGCCTGGGTCCTGGGGGAGCAGCGCCCCTCCATGCTCCGAGGTTCCGAGATGGCCGATGTCATCTTCGCGGGCACCGCCACCCGGCGGTCCATGGGCCTCGCGGAGGTGAAGCTGGTCCTGGAGATGCCCGACCCGGCCCTGCCCGGGGCCACCCGCGAGGTGACCATCGCCCGGCGCCTCTACCGCGACTCCGGCAGCGAATACCGCATCAATGGCCGGGAGGCCCGGCTGAAGGACGTGCAGGACCTGCTGCTGGACACGGGCATGGGCACCCGGGCCTACAGCTTCATCCAGCAGGGGCAGATCGACCTCATCCTCAGCAGCAAGCCCAAGGACCGGCGCCTCCTGCTGGAGGAGGCCGCCGGCATCACCCGCTACAAGCTCCGCCGCGCCGACGCCGAGAAGCGGCTGGAGGAGACGAAGGGCAACCTGCAGCGCCTCGACGACATCCTCTTCGAGCTGAACAAGCAGATGGACTCCCTGCGGCGCCAGGCCGCCCGGGCCCGGAAGGCCCAGGAGCTGGATGCCCAGATCAAGGCCGCCCAGCGTGTCCTGCTGGCCGGCAAGGCGGTGGAGCTGGAGGCCGCCAAGCAGCGCATCCTCGACCAGCTGGACGCCGCCGAGCGCCGGGTGGCGGAACTCACGGCCCAGGTCTCGGAGAAGGCCTCCGAGGTGGAGGCCCTGCGCCTGTCAGTGGACGAGCAGCAGCAGGCCCAGTCGCGCCGGGCCAGCGCGCTCCTGGCCCTCGACCAGCGTCTGCAGCTGGCGGACCAGGAGCGGGGCTTCCAGGAGGATCGCCGCCGGGAGGCCCTCGAGCAGCGGACCCGGCTCGAGGAGCATCTGCAGGGCCTGGCGGCCCGGCTGGCGGAATCCGGCGATGCCTTCCAGGCCCTCGAGGCCCAGCTGCAGGCCGCCTCGGCTGTCCTGGCCGACCGGGAGGCGGACCTGGCGAAGGTGGAGGAGGCCGCCGCCCTGGCCCAGGGAGGCCTGCGGCACGAGGAGGCCGAACTGCACGCCCACCGGCAGCGGAAGGCCGAATCCCAGCAGGAGGCCCAGGCCCGCCAGAAGCAGCGCCTGGCCTTCCACAGCCAGATCGCCCAGCTGGAGGGCCGCCTGGATGCCCTGAACCACGAAGAGTCCATCCGGGCGCCCCGCCTCGAGGGGCTCCAGGAGGAGGCGGCCCAGGTGTCGCGCAGCCTGGAGGGCATCCTCGAGCAGCTGGAGCAGGGCGAGGAGGCGGCCCAGGTGCAGCGCCGCCGGGCCGAGTCCCTGGAAGAAGCCCAGCGCATCCTGGCCCAGGACCACCACCGGGCCGAGGCCGAGCTGGACGCGGCGGAACGCCGCCTGCGGCAGATCTCCGACTCGCTGTCCCGCAGCTTCGGCGATGCGGGGATGCAGTCGGGCCTGGAATGGCTCCGGCAGCAGGGGCTCCGGGCCCGTCCGCTGGTCGAGCAGCTCACCGTGGACGAGTCCGTACGGGGCGATGTGGAGCGCCTCCTGGGCTCCTGGCTGGAGGCCCTGGCCGCGGATGCAGGCCTCCTGGGCCGGGCCGCCGAGGCCCCCGGCCACCTCCTCCTCGCCCTGGAGGGCGCCGGGGAGGCGCCCGCGGTTCCTGTTGGATGCGAGCCCCTCCGCGACCGCCTCCGCTGGTCGGGGACCGAGCGCCCCCTGGGCGGTCTCCTCGACCGGGCCTTCCGCTGTGCGGACGCCGACCTGCCGGCCCTCGCCCAGGCCCATGCGGATCTCGCCTTCGTCTCGCCCGCCTTCGTGCGCCTGCCCTTCGGCCCCGTGCAGCTGGGCGTCTCCGCGCCCGCGGCCTCGCCGCTGAAGCTCCGCGCCGAGCAGGAGGAGGCCCGTGCCACGCGGGAGGCCCTGCTGGACCGCCTGGAGGAGCTGGAGTCCCGCCGGGGGAAGGGCGGTGATGAGGCCCGCGAGGCCCGGGAGCGTCTGAAGGAGATCGAGGACGACCTGCGGACCACCCGGGCCCGGGCCGAGGGCCTGCGGGGCCAGAAGACTTCGGCCGAGGCCCAGCTCCAGGAGATCCGCGCCGCCAGCGAGCGGGCGGATGCCCTCTGGACCCAGATCGAGGGCGAGATCAAGCGCCTGCAGGGGCTGCTGCGGGAGCTGGACGAGCATCCCGAGGAGGCGGTGGACGCCGCGCTGGAGGCCGCCATCCAGGAGGCCGAGGGGCGGGTCCGTGAGGCCCGGCAGCGGCTGGACGAGGTGCGGGAGCACCGGCTGGAGGCCGCCCGCGCCAGGGACGCGGCCTGGGCCGAACGGGATGGCCACGAGCGGCACCTCCAGCTGGCCCAGCGGGGTCGCTTCGACCTGGAGGCCGAGCGCCAGCGGCAGGAAGGGGAGATGCAGGAGCTGGCCACCCGGGCCGAGGGCTGCCGCCACCGGCTGGAAGAGCTGGAAGGCGAGAGCCAGTCCCTCCTCTCGCAGCGGGAGACCGTCCAGGCCGAGGCCCGGGAGGCCCAGCCGAAGCTGGAGCTGGACGCGGAGACCCTGCGGGTCCACGAACGGTCCGCCCGCGAGCTGCAGGAGGCCCTGGAGAACGCCCGGGCCCAGCACCAGGAGGTGCTGCTCCACGGGGCCCAGGTGCAGGGCAGCCAGGAGGCCCTGGCCAAGGAAGTCGAGCTGGCCCTGGGCACCGACATCCCCACCTTCCTGGCGGGCATCAGCGAGGCGGAGCGGGAGGCCTGGGCCGAGGGCGAGATCGTCCACCAGACCCGGCTGAACGAGCTGCAGGGGAAGCGGCTGGAGCTGGGCGGCGTGAACCCCCTGGCCATCCAGGAGCTGGAGGAGGCGGAGACCCGCCTGGCCTTCATGAACGAGCAGCGGGCGGACGTCACCTCCGCCATCGGCAACCTGGAGTCCACCATCCAGGAGATCAACGCCACCAGCGAGGAACGGTTCCGGGAGGCCTTCGACTTCGTGAACGCCCGGTTCTCGGAAGTCTTCCGCGAGACCTTCGGCGGGGGCAGCGCCCACCTGAGCCTGGAGGACCCGAAGAGCCTCCTGGAATGCGGCATCGAGATCACCGCCCAGCCCCCCGGCAAGACGGCCAAGGCCCTCACCCTCCTCAGCGGCGGCGAGAAGGCCCTCACGGCCATCTCCCTCCTCTTCGCCATCTTCCACTTCAAGCCCAGCCCCTTCTGCGTGCTGGACGAGGTGGACGCCCCCCTGGACGAGGCCAACGTCGGCCGGTTCGCCGCCCTGGTGCAGAAGATGAAGGCCGACACCCAGTTCATCGTCATCACGCACCAGAAGCCCACCATGGTGGCCGCGGACACCCTCTACGGCGTGACCATGGAGGAGGCGGGCTGCTCCCGGCTGGTCAGCGTCCAGCTGAAGGAAGCCGCCGAACTGGTGTGACGGGAAGGTCCCCCGGGAGGGCCTTTCGCCCCTGCTTTGCCGGTGTCCAAGGCCTTTTCGCGTGTCAATGCGAAAGAAAGCGGAAAATGTGGAAAACCCCGGCCGGCGACGCCTTCAAATAAGACTCGTGAATAATCTATTTAAATGTTGAAAATATTTGATTTGATATGCCTATTCTCGTGTGCAGTATGCCTGGGAAATTCATCTACTCACTGGATTTAGGCCCCAGTCCGGAGGAAAATCCACAGGCTTTTCCACACCGGGTGTCAGGAAACCCGTAACTCCCCTGAAACATGGGGGTGACGCGGCTGTGACATCAGACCTCGACATCCGGCACGAGGCGTTCATTCCGGAGCCACTCCCGGAGGGTGTCCTCGTGGATGCCCAGCTGGGCCAGGTGGTCGGTCGCCATCTTGAGGCTCTGACCTTCGTCGCGGCAAATGAGGAGGCGCTGCTTCCAGGCCTCCACGGCCCGGCCGCGCAGTTCCGGCTCCCCGTGGTTCATGCGCTTCTCCAGCACGAATCCCAGGTTGTTGGCGGCCTTGCGGTGGTGGTGCTCCAGGGTCAGGGCCTTCTCGTAGGCCTCCGTGGCTTCCTTCCAGCGCTCCGTCACTTCCAGGGCCACCCCCTTGGCATTCCAGACATCGGCGTCCTGGGGCGCCAGGGCCATGGCCTGGTCCACCATGCTCATCTGGTCCTCGCGGCGGTTGGCGAAGCGGTAGATCTCGGACAGGCCGAGGTAGGCGCTGTACTCCCCGGGATCCAGCTCCAGGGCCTGGAGGAAGGCCTGCTCGGCCGCGGTGCTCTGCTTGGATTCGAGCAGGGCGTACCCGAGCTGGACCTGGAGGTCCGAGGCGTCGGGCTCGCGCATGAGGGCCTCGCGGTAGCAGCGCAGGGCGTCCTCCCAGCGGTTCTCCTCCCGGGCCATGTCGCCCAGGGCGGCCCAGGGATTGGCGGCGTCGGGATCGGTCTCGGTGGCGAGGCTGAAGTAGGAGACGGCGCCATCGCGGTCACCCATGTCGCGCTTCAGTTCGCCGAGCAGGGCCTGGGCCTCGGCCAGCACGGGCGCGGGGGGGGCCAGCAGCATGAGCGTGTGGAGCTGGCCCTGGGCCAGTTCCAGATGCCCCTGTTCGCTGAAGATCTCGGCGAGGATGAAGTAGCTGGCGGGATCACCGATGTGGAGGCTCCGGGCCTTCTGGATGCACCGGAGGCCCTCCTCCAGGTCGCCGCGCTTGAGCAGCTGCTCGCCGAGGGCGTGCCAGCCCCAGTAGTAGCACTCGTCGGCCTTCAGGGCCGCCAGGAGCTGCGCCTCGGCGCCGGTCCAGTCGCCCATCTGCTCCAGGGCGATGGCCAGCAGGCGGAGGGTGCGGGGATCCTTCGGCTGGAGGCTCAGGGCCTTCAGCAGCCAGGCCTTGGCCTCGGGCGCCTGCCCGCGGTGCAGGTGCAGGAGGCCCATCAGCTCCAGGGCCTTCGCATCCTGCCCCTGGAGGGCCAGGGACTGCTGGAGGGAGAGCTCGGCGCCATCGGGATCCTGCAGCAGGAGCCGGAGGTAGCCGAGGTTCCGCAGGTGGGCGCTGTCCTTGGGGGACTCGTCCCGCAGGGATTCGAGCTGGGCGAGGAGTTCCAGGCCCTCCTCCTCCGGCGCGTGGTCGCCGTGGCAGAGGAGCCGCTCGAACCAGGCTTCGCCGTGGGCGCGGTCCTCCGCCAGGAGGCCCTCCAGGATCTCCTTGGCCTCCGCGTGGCGTCCGCGCCCGTTGAGGGCGCGGGCCAGGCCAAGGCGCTCCTCGAAGGCGGTACCCGCCCTCTCCTTCAGGGCGGTCAGCCCGGGATCGAGCAGCTTGAGCCAGGGGCGTGCCATGGGAGTCCTCGCGGTGGGGCTACAGCTTATCACCGGGGGGCGGCCAGTGCCGCCGCGAGGCCGTCGCAGAGCAGCTTCGCCATGGCCTCGCGGGTCTCCACCGTCGCGGATCCGAGGTGCGGGAGCAGCACGGTGCGGGGCGTCCCGAACCAGCGCGGATCCACCGCCGGCTCGCCCGCATAGACATCGAGCCCCACGCCGCCCAGGTGGCCGGAGCCGAGGAGCGCCATGGCGGCGGATTCGTCGAGGATGCCGCCCCGTGCGGTGTTGATGACCACGGCGCCGGCGGGGAGCCGCTCCAGGGCCGGCCGGTCCAGGAGGCCGCGGGTCTGCTCCGTGAGCGGGCAGTGGAGGGACAGCACGGCGCTCTGGGGCAGGAGGTCCGGGAGGGCGAGACGCGGCGCGCGGTCCGGGCCGAAGTCCACGGACCCGCCGGACCCGTCCCGGTCCCAGAAGCGGGGCGTCATGCCCAGGGCCCAGACCCGGCGGGCGAAGGCCCGGCCGATGGGGCCGCTGCCGAGGATGCCGCAGGCCTTGCCGGCGAGGCCGGGCCCGAGCAGCTGGTCGGGCGCCCAGCCGGTCCAGGCCCCGGAGCGCACGAGGGCCTCGCCCTCGGCCACCCGGCGGGTGACCGCCAGGAGCAGGGCCAGGGCGAGATCCGCGGTCGCATCCGTGAGCACGCCGGGTGTGTTCACCACCGTGATGCCCCGCGTCTGGCAGGCCGCCAGGGGCAGGTGGTTCACGCCCACGGAGTAGGTGCCGATGGCGCGGAGGCGGGGCGCGGCGGCGAGATCGGCCTCGGCGAGGGGTTCGGAGAGCAGGACGACCAGAGCCTCGGCGTCCGGCAGGGCGGCGGTCCATTCGGGGGAACGGAACGGGGCGATGCGGAGGTCCGGGAAGCGGGTACCGAGGTCGGCCAGGGCCGGGCCCACGAGGGCGGAGGTGGCGAGGATGCGCGTGCTCATCGCTGCAGCGCCTTCAGGGAACGGCGGATGGCCTCTGCCAGGGGCGGCTTCTCGTCCCGCAGCTCCGCCACCACCGGCAGGACCATCTCCTCCTTGAAACCCAGGTTCGTGAGGGCGGACCTGAGATCGGATTCCCACGGATCGCCCGCAGCCCCCGAGCCGCCCAGCCCGGAGAGGCCGGAGATCCCGCCCATCTTCTCGGACAGCTCGAAGCACAGCTTCTCCGCCGTCTTCTTCCCGACGCCCGGGATGCGGGTGAGGGCCTTCACGTCGCGGGTGCGGATCGCCAGCACCAGATCCTCCAGGGGCAGGGCGCCCAGGGCCGCCAGGGCGAGTTTGGGCCCCACGCCGTCCACCTTGACCAGCAGCCGGTAGAGCTCCCGCTCCTGGGCCGTGGCGAACCCCAGCAGGGAGAGCTCGTTCTCCCGCACCAGCAGTTCCGTGTGGAGGATGACCTCGGCCCCCGGCTCGGCCAGCAGGCCGTAGGTGGACAGGCTGATGGCCGCCGCGTAGCCGACCCCGCCGCATTCGACGAGCGCCAGGTTCGGCAGCTTCTGGATGAGTTCCCCGCGCAGGCGTCCGATCATCCCTCCAGCATACAAAACGGGCGGCCGGCGCCGCCCGTTTTGTGACTGGTGGACCTGATCAGGATCGAACTGACGACCTCCGCATTGCGAACGCGGCGCTCTCCCAGCTGAGCTACAGGCCCACGAAGCTCCAGTGTAGCGTGGCCCTGCCGTCCGTCAATGCGCAGGGTACGCGGACGGCCGCCCTGCCGGGCGGCCGTTCCGGGGGATCCCTGGACCTACTTCAGCGTTTCCATGATGGCGGCCAGCACCTCGGGGCCGGGCTTCACGGCGGACTCGGGCAGGCTGACCAGAGGCTCGTCCACGAGGTTCAGCACCTCGGGCAGGGGTGCGTTCTGGGGGTTGATGTAGAGCAGGCCCGTGAGGAACTCGCCCTTATGCATGGACTCGTGGATGGCCTTGCTGGCCGAGAAGCGGTCCGTGGGGTCATAGCCTTCGTGGATGGCCTTGATGGCCACCTTGGAGCCGTCGGGGAAGGTGACGATCTCCGTCTCGCCGGCGGCGATCTCCACGTCCTCGACCTCCGAATACTGGATGAAGCCCAGGTCGTGGAGGGGGAAATCGTGGTCCTTGACGTGCTTGTAGGAGCGCGTCGAGGCGTCGTGGTTGTTGAAGGTGACACAGGGGCTGATGATGTCGATCACCGAGGTGCCTTCGTAGGCGAAGGCGGCCTTGAGGATGGCGTTCAGCTGCTTGGGGTTGCCGGAGAAGGAGCGGGCCACGAAGCCGCAGCCCAGCTCGATGGCCAGGGTGCAGGGGTCGATGGGGGGAAGGTTGTTCACGGCCCCGGACTTGAGGTGGGAGCCCTTGTCCGCGGTGGCGGAGAACTGGCCCTTGGTGAGGCCGTAGACGCCGTTGTCCTCGATGATGTAGATCATCGGGACATTGCGCCGGACCGCATGGACGAACTGGCCCATGCCGATGGACATGGAATCGCCGTCGCCGGAGACGCCGATGTTGATGAGGCTGCGGTTGGCCAGGGAGGCGCCGGTGGCGATGGCGGGCATGCGGCCGTGCACGCTGTTGAAGCCCCAGCCCTGGTTCAGGAAGTAGGCCGGGGTCTTGGAGGAGCAGCCGATGCCGGAATACTTGGCGACCCGGTAGCCCTCGATGCTGGACTCGAAGGCGGCGTTGATGATCTGGCCGGTGATGCTGTCATGACCGCAGCCGGCGCAGAGGGTGGACTTGGAGCCCACGTAGTCCTGCTTGGTCATGCCGAGGCGGTTGGTGGGAGCGGAAGGGGTGGCAGTGGACATGTCAGGCTCCTCTCTACTTCTGCTCGAAGGCGGTGATCTGGTCCACGATGCACTTCGCGTCGATGGCGAGGCCGTCGTAGTGCAGGACGTTCTTGAACTTGGTGGCGTGCTCCGGATAGAACTCGCGGAGCAGGTTGGCCATCTGGCCATCCCGGTTCTGCTCGACCACGTAGACCACCTGCTTCGCCTTCACGAAGGCATCCACCTCGGCGGTGAAGGGCAGGGCCCGCAGCCGGAGGTAGTCGGTCTTCACGCCCTGCTCGGCGAGGGTGTCCTGGGCCTCGACCACCGCCGGATCGCTGGAGCCGAAGGCCAGGATGCCCTTGTCGGAGCCGAGGTTCCGGAAGACTGGTCCCGGCACGTAGGACTTGGCGGTCTCGTACTTCTTCCGGAGGCGGTTCACGACGGAGACGTAGTCCTCGGGCTTCTCGGAATAGAGGGCGTAGTCGTTGTGGCCCGAGCCGCGGGTGAAGTAGGCGCCCTTGCCGCCGGGGGTCCCGGGCAGGGTGCGGTAGCAGATGCCGTCCCCGTCGACGTCCTTGTAGCGGCCCCAGTCCTTGATCTCCGCCAGCTGCTGCTGGTTGAGGACCTTGCCGCGGTCGAAGGGCTTGTCGGGGTAGGTGAAGGGCTTGGAGGACCAGTTCTGCATGCCGAGGTCGAGGTCCGTCACCACGAAGATCGGGGTCTGGAAGCGCTCGGCCAGGTCGAAGGCGTCGTAGGAGAACTGGAAGCACTCCTCCATGTTCCCGGGGTAGAGGTTGATGTGCAGCGTGTCGCCGTGGCTGGCCTTGGCGCACATCTCGATGTCGGACTGCTGGGTGCGGGTGGGCAGGCCGGTGCTGGGGCCGGTGCGCGCCACGTTGAAGAAGACGCCGGGGGCCTCGACGTAGTAGCCCAGGCCGATGAACTCGCTCATGAGGGAGATGCCGGGGCCCGCCGTGGAGGTCATGGACCGGGCGCCCGCCCAGCCGGCGGCCAGCACCACGCCGGCCGAGGCCAGCTCGTCCTCCATCTGCACGATGGCGACGTTCGACTTGCCGGTCTTGGGATCCTTGCGGTACTCCTCGGCGTATTCGATGAAGGTCTCGACGAGGCTGGAGGCGGGGGTGATGGGATACCAGCCCACCACGGTGACGCCGGCGAACATGGCGCCGAGGGCGCAGGCCTCGTTGCCGTCCACGATGATCAGGCCCTGGGTCTTGTTGTCGCGCACGACCCGGATGTGGTCCTGGTCGGGCAGGTTCTCCATGGCCCAGTCGTAGCCCGCCAGGGCGGCGTTCTGGTTGAGCTCCACGGCCTTGGCCTTGCCCTTGAGCTGCTTGGCGATGGCCTTCTTGGCCTCCTCCATGTCCACGCCCAGGATCCGCGCGGCCACGCCGACGTAGATCATGTTCTTCACCAGCTTGTGCAGCTTGGGCTCGGGGCAGGAGGCGGTGACCAGCTTCTGGAAGGGCACGGGGAAGCAGGTGAGGTCCGCACGGAGCTTGTCCAGCTGCAGGGGCTCGTCATAGATCACGAGGGCGCCGGGGTCGGCCTTGGCGATGTCCTCCTTGGCCGTCTCCGGGTTCATGAGGATGAGCATCTCGTTCGTGGCCTTGCGGGCCACGTAGCCCTTCGCGCTCGCCCGGATCGTGAACCAGGTGGGCAGTCCCGCGATGTTGGAGGGGAAGAGGTTCTTCCCGCTCACGAACACGCCCATCTGGAAGATGGCGCGGAGCAGCACGGTGTTCGCCGTCTGGGAGCCCGATCCATTGACCGTGGCCACCTGGATGGAAAAATCATTGATCCGGGTTTTCGCCCCTCCGGTCACGGCAGGGGAGGCTAGGGCGGCAGTCATGGGGACTCCTTTCTCATCAGGACGCGCACGTCGAGGAGGGCGGAAAGAGGACGTGGAGGGCGCAAATGCTTGACCCTCAAGGCCATCCGCCAGTATGCCAGAGGCGGGGTGAGGGTTCTATTGAGGGGTTTTCCCGGGAGGTGTTCGCGGATCTGAAATAAAGCGAAAAAAAAGGGATTGACCCCGTCCGGGGCGGGTCCTACCTTGAATTCCATGAAAGCCAGCGATCTCACCAAGCGGCAGCAGGCCGTCCTCAACTTCATCCGGACCTTCCTCCAGGAGGAGGGCCGCAGCCCCACCCTCTCGGAGATCGCCAAGGGCGTGGGGTCCAGCGCGGTCTCGACCATCCACAAGCATGTCCAGCACCTCATGGACAAGGGCTTCCTCGTCCGGAGCCATGGCAAGGGCAACAACCTGGTGGTGTCCACGGCCATCGCCGGAGAGCCGGTGGGCGAGGCCATGGATCGGGCCGAAGCGAACCCCCCGGCGCTGCGGGCACCCGCCATGCGCCTGATCCCCTTCTGCGGCGACGTGGCCGCCGGGACCCCGCTCCTCCCGGAGAGCCGTGCCCTGCCCATCGAGGTGCCCAACAGCATCCACCGCCAGCGGGATGAGATCTTCGTGCTGCGGGTGCGGGGGGATTCCATGGTGGACGATGCCATCCTGGACGGGGACCTGGTCGTCCTCCAGCGGAAGGGCGAATACCGCAACGGAGACCGGGTGGTGGCCCTCCTCGATGGCGAGGAGGTCACCCTCAAGGAATTCCGGCGGGATGCCAAGGGTGTCTGGCTGGTCCCCCACAACCCCGACCTCAAGCCGAGGGTCTACCCTCCCCATCGGGTCGAGATCCAGGGCCTCCTCATCGGCGTGATGCGGAGCTGCTGAGCTCGGGAGCTCGGCGGATCAGGCCGTCAGGCGGCTCCGGATGGCCGCGCCCATGGCGCGGGTGCCCAGGGTGCCCCCGAGATCGGGCGTGGCGGCGCCTCCCTGCAGGGCCACCGTCACGGCCTGCTCGAGGGCCTGCGCCTCCGGCGCCCAGCCCAGGTGACGGAAGAGCAGGGCGGTGCTGAGGAACATGCCCGTGGGGTTCGCGAGGTCCCGACCGACCAGGTCGGGCGCGGAGCCATGCACGGGTTCGGCCAGGGCCGAGCAGCGGTACGGTCGGTGCGGGGCCCAGCTCAGGGAGGGCGCCACGCCCATGCCCCCCTGGAAGGCCGCCAGCAGGTCGCTGATGAGGTCGCCCAGGTAGTTGTCCGCGGCGATGACGCCGAAGGGGCGAGGGTCCTGCACCAGGGCGCAGAGCAGGGCGTCCGCATGCATCCCCCGGGCCGGCACCGACGGATGGCTGGCGCGGATCGCCTCGAACACGCGCAGCCAGAGCCCGTGCCCGTGCTTCAGGACGTTGGCCTTGTGGGCCACGGTCAGGGCGCAGCCCCGTTCCGCGGCCCGGGCGAAGGCGGCTTCCAGCAGGCGCCGAACCGCCGGCTCCGAGTGCTCGGCGAAGTCCGTGGCCCGGCCGGGCTCCGAGACGCCCTTCAGGCAGTAGGGGCCCTCCGTGTTCTCGCGGAAGACCTCGATCCACACCTGGCCTGCGGGCACGTCCTTGAGGGGGACGTGGGCTTCGAGGAGGGGACGGCAGGGCCGGCTGTTCACGGCGAGTTCCAGGTCCCGGCGGAGCCGCAGCAGGATGCCCTCCGCGTGGCGGCCGTCCGGCACCCGCGGATCGCCCACCGCCCCGAAGAGGATGCCGTCCGTGCCGTCGCGGAGGGTCTCGAAGGCCGTCTCGGGGAGGATCTCGCCGGTGGCGAGGTAGCGCTCGGCGCCCCAGGGATGGCGGTCCCAGGCCAGGTCCCGTCCCCGGTCGCGGACCCAGTCCAGTACGGGGAGGACCTCCGCCACCACCTCCGGGCCGATGCCGTCCCCGGGGATCACCGCCAGCCGTGTCGTCACGTCCGCTCCTGCGATTCCGCGAACCGGATGGACCTTCCGCGGCATCTGATCGAGTATGGCGAATCCTCGCCTTTGAGCGAAAGGAGGCCCATGCGCCCACTCCTGAAAGGAACCCTCGTGTCCATCCTCACCCTGCTGGCCGGCAGCGCCCGGGCGGCCATGCCCGTGGTGGGCCAGCCCGCCCCCGCCTTCCAGTCCCTCGACCAGGACGGGCATCCCGTCGCCCTGGCCGACTTCAAGGGCAAGCCCGTGGTGCTCTACTTCTACCCCAAGGACGAGACCCCCGGCTGCACCACGGAGGCCTGCAGCTTCCGGGACGGCTACGCCGCCATCCAGGCCACCGGGGCCGTGATCCTGGGCGTGAGCGCCGATGATGTCGCGAGCCACAAGGCCTTCGCGGAGAAGTTCCACCTCCCCTTCCGGCTCGTGGCGGATGCGGACCACCGGATCATCGACGCCTACGGCGTGCGCATGCCCGTGCTCGGGTGGGCCAAGCGCACCACCTTCCTCGTGGACCGGGCGGGTGTCATCCGCAAGGTGTTCCAGGGCGTGAATCCCGCCGGCCACGCCCAGGAAGTGCTGGCCGCCCTGAAGACCCTCCCTTAATTCTTCTTAACAACGGGAACTTAGGTTGAGCCCGGGCTTCGGCCCGGGCTATGCTTTCTCATCCCCGAAACGAGGACTCAAGGATGGTTTTCTTCAATCACGCCACGCGGCAGATGACGGCGAAGATCGTCTACTACGGCCCGGGTCTGTGCGGGAAGACCACCAACCTCAACACCATCTACGGCAAGACGAGCCAGAAGGCCCGCGGCGAGATGGTCAGCCTCAACACCGAGACGGACCGCACGCTCTTCTTCGACCTGCTGCCCATGGACGTGGGCATGGTGGGCGGATTCAAGACCAAGCTCCAGCTCTACACGGTGCCGGGCCAGGTGTTCTACAACAGCACCCGCAAGCTCGTGCTCAAGGGGGTGGACGGCATCGTCTTCGTGGTGGACAGCCAGACCGCCATGCTGGACGCCTGCCGCGAGAGCTATCAGAACCTCGCCGAGAACCTGAGGGAGCTCGGCCTCCAGATCGATGACCTGCCGCTGGTCTACCAGTGGAACAAGCGGGACCTGAAGAACGTGGTGCCGGTGGAGGAGCTCGAGTCGATCTTCAACACCCGGGGCGTGCCCAGCTTCCAGTCCGTGGCCTCGGACGGCTCGGGGGTCTTCGAGACCCTCCGCGGCATCACCCGGCTGGCCCTGTCCCACATCAAGACCCACGTGCTCGGCGAGGGCCAGGCCGCCCCGGAGGCCCCGGCCCCGGCGCCCGTCGTCCCGCCCCCCCCGGCGCCCAGGCCCAGCGTGGAGGCCCTCACCCTCTCCGACCTGCCCTCCGTGACCGACCTCCTGGACATGGAGGCCCCCCGGGCCGCCTCCGGGGCGGAGCTGCCGCCGGGGCCGCTGGCGGACGAGGATGACGACGACGACAGCTTCTTCATCGAGGCCCCGGTGCTACCGGAGCCGCCCGAGGGGGCCGTGGTGGCGGAGGCCTCCCCGGAGCTCGCGGCGGCCCTGGAGACCCGCGAGCTGCCGACCTTCGACGAGGTGCCCGCGCCCGAAGCGGCCCCCGCCGAACCCGCCGAGGCAGTCGCCGCCGAGCCGTCGGCGGTCGTGGTGGCGCCCATTCCCCCCCTGGAGCCCGTGGTGCCGGAGGCGAAACCCGCCCACCGGCCCAAGGCCGATCCCCTGGCGGCCCTGGCGGGCCTCAAGGTGGAGGCCCGCAAGCCCGCCCCCAAGTCGAAGGGCCCCGATGCGAAGGAGGCCCTCAGCTCCCTGCTGGGCGAGCTCACCCTCGTGGGCCGCTCCGGTGCGCCCTCGGTGCTGCGCCTGGAGGTGCCGGCCGACCTGGAGGGCCAGGAACTGGAGGTGGTGGTGCAGCTCCGGGCCCGGGGCGAGGTGGTGGCCGAGGGCCAGGTCCACCGGCCCGTGCCCGCGAAGGGCGCCACGGCCAAGCTCTCCGTCGAGCTGAAGCGGTCCTGAGGTGCGCCGGTCCGCCCTGGTCCTGCTGACGGCCCTGCCGTGCGCCGCGGCGCTGCCCGCCTGGTGGCGGGAGCTGCCCCGGAAGCCGGCCCTGGCGGCCCGGTTCACCCAGGAGAGCGACAGCGCGGTCTTCGGCAAGCTCAGCCAGACCGGGACCCTGGTCCTGGCCCGGGGCGGACGGCTCCGGGTGGACTACGCCTCTGGCCTGCGCGTGCTGGCCGACGGGCGGGAGCTCGTGCAGTACGACCCCGACACCCGTACGGCCCAGCGGATGGACCTGATCCAGGCCGTGCGGGACTTCCCCCTCCTGGGTCTCCTCCTCGAGCCGGCCCGCATCGGCCTCCTGTTCCGCCCCGAGGCGCTGCCCGGCGAGGGGGTCCGCCTCGTCCCCCGGGAGCCCGGCCTGCCCGAGGTGCACGTCGAGGGCCGGAACGGCCTTCTCAAGGCCCTGACCTGGACCGATCCCACCGGCGCCCGGCAGCGGCTGGAACTGGTGGATCCCCGGGTGCCGCCCACCCCCTCGCCGGCCACCTTCCGGTTCGACCCCCCGCCGGGCACCCGCTGGGCCACCGCAGGCCGTTGACCCCGCGCTATTCCGAGCGCGTGAAGGCGTCGTGGATCTCCGGTTGGGGGAAGCGCACCCTCAGCCAGGCGTCCAGCTCCGGCACCGTGTCGAAAATCTGGTCGGCCCCCGCCCCTTCGAGTTCCGCCCGGCTGCCGTAGCCCCAGCCCACGCCGATGGCCTCCAGGCCGTGGCGCCGGGCGCCCTCCATGTCCACGCCCCGGTCGCCGATGAAGACGCCGCCGGCCCAGATGGTGCCCTGCCGGGCCAGGCCCGCCAGCACCTCGGTCTTGGGCTGCCACTTCCCTTTCAGCGTGCTGCCGAAGATGTCGTCGAAGATGAGGTTCAGGTCGAACTGGTAGGCGATGCGGCGGGCGAACTGGCTGGGCTTGGCGGACACGATGTAGATGCGGTGGCCCTGCCGCTTGAGGCGGTGGAGCAGGTGGAAGACGCCGGGGTACAGCTCGTGCTCGAAGACGCCGTCCTCGCGGTAGCGCTCCCAGTAGAAGTCCAGGGCCGCCTCCAGCCGCGCCGGTTCCTCCAGTCCCTTCAGGCTCGACAGGGATTCCCGCATGCCGAAGCCGATCCAGTCGCGGACCGTGGCCTCCGGCGGCATGGGCAGGCCGAAGGCCTCGCAGGTCTTGCGCAGGCAGTTCTGGACGCCGAGCAGGGGATCCACCAGGGTGCCGTCCAGGTCGAAGCAGACGAGGCCGGTGGCCTCGGCGTTCCGTGCCATGGAGGGCCTACTTCTTCTGCTTGTTGAAGGCCTCGATGGACTTCCGGATGAAGGCCTGGGCCTCGTCCTTCCCGCCCCAGCCGTCGCTCTCGACGGTCTTCCGCTCGAGATCCTTGTAGGTGAGGAAGAAATGCTCCACCTCCAGGAGGAAGTGGGGCGGGAGGTCGCGCCGGGAGGTGACGTGGGCGTAGGTGGGATCGTCCGTGGCGACGGCGAGGACCTTCGAATCGAGGCCGTTCTCGTCGCGCATCCGGAGCAGGCCGATGGGCCGGCTCCGGATCACCACACCGGGGTAGGTGGCGCCGTTGATGAGGATGAGGATGTCCGCCGGATCGCCGTCCTCCGCCAGGGTGCCGGGGATGAAGCCGTACTCCGCCGGGTAGTGGAAGGGGGAGAAGAGCACCCGGTCCACGTGGACGAGGCCGGTGTGGTGGTCGATCTCGTACTTGATCCTCGAGCCGGTGGGGATCTCGACGATGGCGTTGACCACTTCGGGAGCCTGCTTGCCGGGGTTGAGGTGCACGAGGGACATGGGACGGCTCCGCGAAACCTCCATGCTCTCATGGTTTGTGACTTCCGTCACGACCTCGGCGCGGCCCCCAGCCTCAGGTGCACGGTGGTGCCGCGCCCCTCCTGGCTCTCCAGGAAGAGCAGGCCGCCATGCGCCACCATGATGCGGTGGCACACCGCCAGGCCCAGGCCCGTGCCGCCGCCGAAGGTGCTGAAGAAGGGATCGAAGACCCGGGACAGCGCCTCGGCGGGGATGCCGCAGCCGTTGTCCGCCAGGGTCAGGTGCCAGCAGCGGCGGCCCTCCACCTCCTCCTCGGCGGCGGCGAGGACCACCCGGGGGCTCGGAATCTCCTCCAGGGCCCGGTTGGCATTCTGGATGAGGTTCTGGGCCACCTGGCGCAGCAGGTCGGGATCCCCCTCCCAGGCCGCGCCCTCGGGGATGCGGTTCTCCCAGGGCACGCTCTCGGCCAGGGTGGCGGAACGCAGGGCCTCCTCCCAGAACCCCCGCAGGGGGACGGCTTCGCGCCGGGGCTGGAGGTCCCGGCTGAAGGACAGGGTGTTGCCCACCAGCCGGTTCAGCCGCCCCACACCCTCCTGCATTTTGCGGGCGAGTTCGAGGGGGCCCTCCTGGCCGGCCAGGTCCTCCACGAGCATGCCGGAGAAGAGGGCCAGGCTGCCGAGGGGGTTGCGGATCTCGTGGGCCAGCTCCGCGGCCATCCGGCCCATGGCGGCCAGGCGATCCTCGCGGGATTCCTGCTGGGCGCGGAACACGGCCTCGGTGACGTCGCGGAGGGTGACGATGGTGCCGCCCCGGGGCACGGCGCGCCGCTCCTCCTCGAAGATCAGCTCCCGCCCGCCGGCGGTCTGGAAGCGCCGGAGGCCCGCCGGGCTGCCGGCTTCCCAGGGGGCCGGCCCCTCCAGGAACGTGCCCTCCAGGCCCTCGGGACGGTTGGTGAAGCGGAGGGAGCCGTCCTCGGCCAGCACCCAGATGGCGAAGGGGACCGCCTCGAGCACCGTCTGCAGCTCGCCCTGGAGCTGGCCCAGCTGGCCCTGGAGCGCCTCGTAGCGGGCCTGGAGCTGCTGGGAGGCCGCCGTGAAGGCCTCGAAGGCCACCATCAGCTCCCGCGGGTCGGGATGGGCGGCGGGCAGGGTCATGGCGTCACCGTGCGGTGGAGGGCGTCCCGGTCCTCCCCCTTCGGTTCCGAGTCCAGGATCTTCTGCAGCTGGGCCCGGGCCCCGGGGTCGGGCAGGGCCCCCAGGGCCCGGGCCGCGGCGAGGCGCACGGACAGGGGCTCGGCGCTGCCGAAGAACCCCTTGCGGCGCAGCAGCTCCACGAGGACCGGGATGGATTTCGGGGAGCCGATGTGGGCCAGTGCGTCCAGCATCTGGAGGCGCGTGCGTTCGGGGGTCCGCCGGTCCTGGGCCATCTCGGAGAGGGGGGCCAGGGCCGTCTCCGAGCGCATCTGGCCCAGGACGAAGAGGACTTCCTGGAGCGTCTCGGGATCGGTGTCCCGCAGCCGGGCCAGCAGGTGGGGCTCGGCCGCCGGGCCGCCGAGCTTCCAGAGGGCCCGCACCGCCGTGCGGCGCACCCGGGGCTCGGGATGCCGCAGCAGGGGCACGATGGGGGGGAGGCTGCCGGCATCGCCCAGGTCCCCCAGCAGGGTGAGGGCGTTGCGGACGAGATACCAGGCCGGCGAGCCCAGGGCCTCCAGCAGGGGCGGGATGGCGGCGGGACCGAGGCTCCGGACGGCCTCCACCAGCCGGCCGCGCCGGGTGCGGTCCTGCTCGCCGCCCAGGCGTCCGATGAGGTGCAGGGCCATGGGTTCGCCGAGGGCCTGGAAGTAGGGGTACACCTCCGCCGCCAGCTGGTCGCGCTCCCGCAGGAAGATCTGCCCGGCCGCGGCCTCCAGCAGGGCGGGGCGGGCCAGGCTCGCCTGGAGCCGGGCCAGGGCATCGTTGCGCCAGGCCGCCTGCTCCTCCTGGAACTCGCAGAGGCCCTGGAGCTCCGAGAGGTCCGCGAGGGCATGCACCAGGTCGCCCCGCTGCACCAGGGCCGCCAGCAGCGCCTCCAGCGCCTCGGCGTTCCAGCGGTGGACCGGGGGATCCGACTCCCAGGCGAAGTGGGCGCGCAGGGCCTCGGCCAGGGGACCCTCGATCTCGAAGGGCAGGCCGGGATCCGCCGCCCAGCGGGCGATGCCGGCCAGGGTCTGCACGGCCTTGAGGCGCAGCTCCACCAGATCGGAGCGCAGCACCTCCAGCAGGATGTCCTGGACCCGGAGGAACTCGTCGAAGCGGCGGAGGTCCAGCAGCTCCCGCAGGAAGGCCAGCCGCTGCTCGTGGCTGAGCTCGAAGAGGTGACCCTCCTCCAGCACCTTCAGGAGCCGGGCCTCCAGGCTGAGGTGCTCCCAGTCGAGGTGCCTCAGCAGGTTCCCCACCTGCGAGGCGTCCTGGCCCATGGACCGGAGGTGGACCGCCAGGGCGCGCACCAGGGCCTCGCGGTCGGGCAGGGGCCGCAGGATCTCCTGCAGGGGGCCCCGGAGCTGGGTCCAGGTCGCGCCCTTCCCGAGCATGGAGCTGGTGGCCACCGCGAGCATCTCACCGGCCAGGGCCCGCACGCCGAGGGCCAGGCCTTCGGGATGGGGGGGCAGGGTGGCCAGGCCCGCCAGCAGGCCCAGCTGCATCTCCGGCGACAGGCTCATGAGCACCTGGCGCAGGGTCGCCAGCTGCACCGGCGTGGGCATCCCCTCGCCCAGGCCCAGCTGGTAGCCCAGGGGGCCGAGGCCGCTCAGGTCCGCGGGCAGGAGGGCCTGCAGCCCCCCGGCCTCGCCGCTGCCGGAAGGCCGGTCCCCGGCGCCCAGGGCGGCCATCAGCGCCTCCCGGATGACCTTCACCAGGCTGTCGGGCGAGGGGGTGGGCGAGGGAGGGGGCGGCGCCGGGGCGGCATCGAAGGCCGGGGCGCGGGTCTCGCGCGCCGCCGCCGCCTCGCCGTCGCCCTCGCGCACTTCCTCGTAGCGGGTCTGGGAGACCTTGATGTGCTGCACGCCCTCGGCGGCCAGCAGGGCTTCGAAGCCCCCCTGCTCCTCGATCCGCTGGGGCTTGAGGATGAGCACCTGGAGGAAGGCCAGGTATTCCCCGGCGGTGACGCCCCGCTCGAACCGGAAGCCGTTCAGGCCCCGCTCCGAGACCTGCCGGATCAGCGACGTGAGCTGGGGGGAGCGGACCTCCAGCACCTGTCCGTCCACGAAGGCCCGGCCGGCGCTGGCCACGAACTGCATCCGCTCCTGGCCGGCCAGGAGGGCGGTCAGCTGGGCGTGGGAGGCGGCCACGGCCTCCTGGGTGCGGGGGTGCGCCGCCGTGTACATCTGCAGCGACTTGAGGGCCATGGCCATGCCCTGGGAGAGTTCGAGGAAGCCGCTCATGGGGGCGTCACCTCCGCGGGGTCGGACCATTCCCGGCGGAGCTGGGCGTAGTGGGCCTCCAGGAAGGCCAGGCGCCGACGCCCCTCCTCCCGGGCGGGGTCCGTGTTCAGGGAATCCACGATGCCGCGGGCCAGGGGGATCCACGCCTCGCCCCGGTGCAGGATCTCCGCCGTGGTGATGGGCTGGAAGGCCCCGCTGATGCAGCCGAAATGGATGAGGCTGGCCGCCCCGATCTTGCTGAGCTTGTCGCAGTCCCACAGGCAGGCGGTCTCCAGGGGCTCCAGCCGCTTCGTGAGCCGCAGGCCCACGTGCCGCTCGATGGCGTGGCGCACCGCGGGGATCTTCGCCTTGGGGAAGTCGGTGTCCGCGAGGATCTCCTCCACTTGGGCCGAGGCGTCCTGCGCGTGGGTGTCCTTCGAGCCCGGATCCCGCAGCCGCTTGGCCACGTCGTGCAGCCAGGCCGCACACTCCACGACTTCCAGATCGGCGCCCGTGGCGGGGGCCAGCCACCGGGCCAGCAGCACGGCGGCGTAGGTGTGCTCGAACCGGTAGTTGAAGATGGGCCGGTAGGTGCCCTCCACTTCGTGCCCGATGCCCCACAGGCGGATGGCATCCGCGTCGGAGAAGGTCCGGAGGGCCTTCTCGCAGGCGGCGCGCCAGGGGACGGGCGGTGTCATGCCGTGGCCTCCTGGTGGTCCCGCAGGGCGCGGAAGGTGGCCTGGATCTCCTCGAACATGGGCCGGTCGGTCCAGGGGGCGCAGGCTGCCGACAGGCGCCCCCGCAGGGCGTCCAGGCCCGCGGCCGGGGCCAGGCCCACGAGCCGCACGCCCTCGAGGGCCATGCGGGCCTCGATGGCCAGCACCTGCTCCAGGCCGTCCACGGCGCGCAGCAGCTTGCGGGCGGCGATGGGGCCCATGCTCACGTGGTCCTCCTTGCCGGCGCTGGTGGGGATGGTGTCCACGCAGGCGGGCTGGGCCAGGCCCTTCAACTCGGAGACGAGGGCCGCGCTGGTGACGTGGGCCATCATGAAGCCGGACTCCAGGCCCCCGTTGGCGGTGAGGAAGGCGGGCAGGTCGCTGGTGGCGGGGTTCACGAGGCGCTCCTGGCGGCGCTCGGAGATGCTGGCGAGATCGGCGGCGGCGATGGCCAGCACGTCGCAGGCGAAGGCCGGGTACTGGCCGTGGAAGTTGCCGCCGGAGCGCGATTCCTGCGTGTCCGTGAAGATCATCGGGTTGTCCGTGGCGGCGTTCAGCTCCCGCTCCAGGATGGCGCCCGCGAAGGCCAGGGCGTCCCGCGTGACGCCGTGGACCTGGGGGATGCAGCGCAGGCTGTAGGCGTCCTGCACGCGGTGGCAGTCCTTGTGGCTCTCGGCGATGGCGCTGGTCGCGCCCAGGATCTCCCGCATGTGGTCCGCCACGGCGATCTGCCCGGGGTGGGGCCGGGCCGCGTGGATGCGGGGGTCGAAGGCGGCCCGGGTGCCGCGCAGGGCCTCCAGGCTGAGGGCGGCGATCTCGTCGGAGAGGGGGATCAGCCGCTGAAGGCGGGCCACGGCGAGGTTGCCCAGGGCGGTGATGAGCTGGGTGCCGTTGATGAGCGCCAGGCCCTCCTTGGCCTGCAGCACCACGGGCGCGAGGCCGGCCTCCGCGAGGGCGGCGCCGCCGGGCACGAGACCCGCCGGTCCCCAGGCCAGGCCCTCGCCCACCAGGAGCAGCGCCATGTGGGCCAGGGGGGCCAGGTCGCCGCTGGCGCCCACGCTGCCCTGGCTGGGCACCACGGGGACGACGTCGCGGTTCAGGCAGTCCGCCAGCAGGCGGATGGGCTCGGGCCGGATGCCGCTGTGGGCCTTCAGCAGGCAGTTGATGCGGGCGGCCATGAGGGCCCGGGTCTGGTCCTTCGGCAGGGGCTCGCCCACGCCGGCGGCGTGGCTGCGCACCAGGTTGAGCTGCAGCTGCTGGAGCTGGTCGGGGGGGATCACCACCGTGGCGAACTGCCCGAAGCCGGTGTTGATGCCGTACACCGTGCGGGCTTCGGCCACGATGCGGTCCACCACGGCGCGGTTCTCGGCCACCATCGCCAGGGCCCCCTCGTCGAGCGAGACCCCCTCGCCGGCCGCGATGCGGGCCAGGAGGGGCGCGGTGAGGGACTGTCCGTCCAGGCGGATCATGCAGGCTCCTTGCGGGGCAGGGTGAAGGCGAGCAGGAGGGCCACGACCACCACGCCGGCGGAGGCCAGGTAGGTGGCGTGGCCGCCCCACCGGGCGAAGACGAAGGTGCCGGCCAGGGGGCCCACGATGCGGCCCAGGCCCGTCATGGCGTTCATGGTGCCGAAGAGGCCGCCCTGGTCCTCCGCGGGCGTGAGCCGGCTGGCGAGCGCGGAGGTGGCCGTGGTGTTCATGCCGCTGCCCCAGGCCATGGGGATCAGGACGAGGAGGAAGGGCCACTTCCAGGGCGCCGTCGGCAGGAAGGGCAGGGACAGGGCCATCAGGAGCAGGCCCGCCCAGAGGGCGACGCGCTCGGGGATCCGCTTGGCCACCATGCGCACGAGGCCGCCCTGGTAGAGCACGATGAGGATCCCGATGTAGGCGAAGAGGTAGCCGACCTCCCGCTGGTGGAAGTCGAAGCGGGCATGGGCCAGCAGGGCGAAGGTTCCCTCCATCATGGAGAAGCCCGCCATGGCGAGGAGGGCGATGGCCATGATCTGGGTCATGCCCGGGCGCTTCATGGCCTGGATCAGCGCATGGCCCCGGCTCTCCTCGGTCTTGGCCCGGCTCCGGACCTCGTCCGTGAGGGTCTCGGGCATCCAGAAGATCACCATGAGGGAGGCCAGCAGGGAGAGGCCCGCCGCCACGAAGAAGGGCAGATGCCAGCCGTGGGTCGCCAGCATCCGCAGGCCCATGGCGCTGCCGCTGAGGACGCCCGCCAGGGCCGGGCCGAGCACGAAGCCGAGGCCGAAGGCGGCGCCGATCATGCCCATCACCTTGGAGCGCTCCTCCGGTTTCGAGCTGTCGGCCATGGCCGCCTGGGCCACGGAGATGTTGCCGCCGGTGATGCCGTCCAGGACGCGGGCCGCCAGCACCCACTCGAAGCGGCTGGTGAGGGCCAGCATGACGTAGCCCACGGCGGTGCCGATCAGGCTGATCCAGAGCACGGGCTTGCGGCCCACCAGGTCCGAGACGCGGCCCAGGATGGGCGTGGCGATGAACTGCATGAGGCTGAAGGCCAGGAAGGCCACGCCCGCCCAGAAGGCGCCGGGGGTCGTGCCGGCGCCGCCGAGCCCGAGGAAGCGGTCCACCTGGGCCATCCAGGGGCTGGGATGGTCGGCGATGGCCTTGGCGTAGAGCGGGAGGATCGGGATGACGATGCCGAACCCCAGCAGGTCCATGAACACCGTGAAGAAGATCGCAAGGCGGGCCCGGTGGGAATCAATCATGCGTGTGCGCTCCAGGGCCCCAGTGTAGCCCGGACGCTGAGGTTCCTAGGCCTTCCCCAGCACACCCTGGAGCACCCGGCGGAGCTCCTGGACCTGGTAGGGCTTCTGGAGGAAGGCGGCGGGCCCCTCCCCGTCGAAGGCCTGCAGCGAATCCTGCTCGTTGTATCCGCTGCTGAGGATGACAGGCAGGTCCGGGGCCAGGCGGTGGATGGCCAGCAAGGCTTCGCGACCGTCCATCCGGGGCATGGTCAGGTCCATGAGCACCAGGTCCAGCCCCTCCCGGCCCGCTTCCACCCGCGCCACGGCCTCCAGGCCATCCCGGGCCTTCTCCACCTCGAACCCGATGGCCGACAGGGCCATGGCCGTGGTTTCGAGGATCAGCTCCTCGTCGTCCACCACCAGCACCCGGCCCCGCAGCCTCCTTGGACCGGCCTCGGCCGTCGCCGCGGTTGGCGCGGGGAGGCGGTTCGACGCCGCCGGGAAATACAGCTGGAAGCTGGATCCGCGGCCGGGCTCGCTGGCGATCCGGAGGCCGGCGTTGTGGCCCCTGAGGATGCCGAGCAGGGCGGAGAGCCCGAGGCCCCGGCCCGTGGTCTTGGTGGTGAAGAAGGGGTCGAAGATGCGGTCCAGCACCTCCCGGTTCATGCCGCAGCCGGTGTCCTCCACCTCCAGCACCACGTAGGCTCCGGCGGGGAGGTCCTGGCCGGGCAGGGCGGCCGCCAGGAGCGGGTCCCCCTCCAGCCGTTCCAGGCCCGTGCGGATGCGGATGCTGCCCTCGCGGTCGCCGATGGCGTCCGCGGCGTTGGTGACCAGGTTCAGGACCACCTGCTGGATCTGGGCGGCGTCGGCCTCGATGGGAGGCAGATCCGGGTCGAGGTCGAAGTGGAGGGCCACCTTCTTGGAGATCGAGACCTCCAGGAGGTGGGTGAACTCCTGGACGACCTGGTTCAGGTTCTGGAACTGGACGATGAAGTGGCCGCGCCCGGAGTAGGCCAGCATCTGCTTGGTCAGCTCCGCGGCCCGGAGGATGCCGCGCTCCATGTTCTCCAGGTAGGGCTCGGCGGGGTTCCCCTTCGCCAGCGACATCTGGGCCAGGTTGAGGTTCCCCAGCACGGCGGTCAGGAGGTTGTTGAAATCGTGGGCGATGCCGCCGGCCAGGACGCCGAGGCTCTCCAGCTTCTGGGCCTGGCGGACGGCCTCCTCGGCCTGGCGCCGGTCGGTGAGATCCAGCAGGTAGCCCAGGTAGTAGGCGGGGGTGGCGTCCGGTCCCGGAACGATCGCCGTGAAATCGTAGAACCAGCGGTATTCCCCGGAGGCTGTGCGGATCCGGTAGTGCTGCTCGTAGTGGGTGAGCCCCTTCGCCTTGAAGGCTGCCGAAGCCTGCCGGTTCGCGACCAGGTCCTCGGGATGCACGAGGGAATCATAGGAGATGCGCCCGCTGGTCAGGTCCCCTGGATCGAAGCCCAGGATGGACTTGATGTTCGGGGAGATGTAGTCCACCGGCCAGCCTTCGGTGGCACGCCACTTCACCACCATCACCGGGCCGCCCACGAAGAGGCTCCGCTCCGCCAGGAGGGCGGCCTGGGTCGTCTGCTGCTCCGTCACGTCCGTGGCGATGCCGATGACGCTGTCCAGGCGGCCGTCGTCGTCGAAGACCGGGGTCAGGACGTTGTCGAAGATCCGGCCCGCGGCCCGGGTCAGTTCCCGCGACCCCTGTCCCGCGAGGGCGCGCTTGAGCTGGTCCTCCAGAGCCGGGTCGTCGCGGTAGAGGTCGAAGGCCGATTGGCCCACCACCTGCCCGGGGCTGAGGCCCAGGACCTCCAGGCCGCGTCCCTCCGAGAGCAGGAACCGGCCTTCCGGGTCCAGCTGGAAGATGACCGCCTGGGAGTTCTTCATCACGGTCCAGAGGCGCCGCTCCGTGGCGCGGAGGACCGCCTCGGCCTGCTTCCGCTCGGTGATGTCCCGGGTGAAGGTCAGGAGGCAGGGCTCGCCCTCCACCTCCATGCGCTTGCCGGACATGAGGCCGATGATGACCTGGCCGTCCCTGCCGCGGAAGGGCGCCTCGAAGTTCGTGAACTCGCCGCGCTCGCGGAGGAGGGCCACCATGCGCTCCCGGTCCGAGGGCTCCGCCCAGATGCCCATGTCCAGGGCGCTGCGTCCCACCGCCTCCTCGCGCGTCCAGCCCAGCAGGCGGGTGAAGCCCTCGCTGACATCCAGGTAGGTGCCGTCGCTGACCCGGGTGATGTTGATGGCATCCGGGCTGGCATGGAAGGCCCTGGAGAACTTCTCCTCGCTGAACCTCAGGGCGGATTCCGCCGCCTGCCGCTCGCTGATGTCCCGGACGTTGGCGAAGAGGACCTCGCGCCCCTCGAAGACGAAGAAGTTGCGCGAGACCTCCACGGGGCGGAAGGTGCCGTCCTTCCGCCGCTGGGTCGTCTCGATGAGGAGACCCTGGCCCTGGTGCCCCTCCCGCCAGATCCGGGCCCAGGCGGCCTCGTCCAGGCGGGGATCGATGTCCATGATCCGCAGGGCGAGCAGCTCGTCCCGGGTGTAGCCCAGGCCGTCGCAGGCGGCCTGGTTCACGAAGATGAGGCGGCCGTCCTCCTGGAGGCCGAACACGCTCTCCCGCGCGTGGTCGATGGCGGCCCGGGTGAGCCGGTAGGCCGTCTCCGCCCGCTTGCGCTCGATGGCCATGGCCACCTGGCCGGAGACGAAGGTGAGGAGGTCGCGCTCCGCCGGGCCATAGGGGTGGCCGCCGCCGTAGCTCTGGACCACCAGCACGCCGAAGGTCCCCCGGCTCCCCGCGAGCGGCACGCCGAGCCAGGCCAGGGCCTCGGGGCCGACCCGATCGATCTCGCCTTCCAGCCGGAGGCGGACCAGCCGGACCTCGTCCACCAGCTGCGGCGTGCCGGTCCTGAGCACGTATTCCGTCAGCCCCCGGCCGAACGTCCGGGTGGGCTGGGCGGGCTCCATCTGGTCGACCCAGTAGGGGAAGGAGACGAGCCCCTGGTCCGGTTCGTGGAGGGCGATGTAGAAGTTGTCGGCCGGCATGAGGCCGCGGACGATCTCATGCACCGAGGCGAAGAGCTGGTCCAGGTCCGTGGCCGCCAGGGCCGCCTCGGCGATGCGGAAGGTGGCCTCCCGGGCCTGTCGGGACGGGTCCGGACCGAGGGGGGCGTTCGGATCGCCGGGAAGGGGGACGGGGTCCGCCATGTCCATCCATCGGCAGGTGGGGGATGGAACCGGAATCCTGTCAGTTCCAGCGGAACCGACGGACGGCAATGAGGAAGGTGCCGAGCGCCCAGGCGGCCACCACCAGCAGGCCGAGGCCGTGGCCGGCCAGCCCCGCGCCGTCGTTGAACACGGCCCGGAGGGTGCTCAGGAAGGGGGAGAGGGGCAGGAAGGCCACCGACTGCTGGAGCCAGTGCGGGGCGGAGTCCAGGGTGAAGTAGACGCCGCTGAGGAGCATGAGGGGGAAGAAGAACACGTTGGCGATGGCCGCGTAGGTCTCCGAGGTCTCCGCGAACCCGCTGAGGGCGAAGCCGAAGGACATGAAGCAGGCCGTCCCGAGGGTCATCACCACCACCAGATCGAGGTAGGACCCCTGGTTGCGGATGCCGAAAGCCAGCCACCCCACCACGAGGAGGACCACCGCCTGGGCCAGGGAGATCGTGAGCCGCTGGAGCACCTGGCCCATGAGGAACACCCACTTGGGCAGGGGCGTCACCGCCAGGCGCCGGAACTTGCCCTTCTCCCGGTACGAGACGTTCACCATGCCCACGCTGAAGAGTCCGATGCTCAGGAGGTTGAGGCCCAGGAGGCCCGGCAGGAGGAAGGCCGCGTAGTTCGAGGCCTTCTTGCCCCCCGGGCTCTCCACGCTCAAGGGGATCCGCCCGGGTTCCGGCGAGCCGTTCAGGCGCGCCTGGGCCAGCAGCCAGGCCTGGTTCACGAGCCCCGCCGTCGGGCCCCCCTGGGCCATGAGGTAGCTGTTGAGCCGGATGCGGTAGCCGTCCCCGTCCGGCAGCACCTCGGCGGCCGTCTCGCCCCGGCCCCAGCGGCCCGCCGCCTCCCCCGGCGCCAGGGACAGGACCTTCAGCTGCACCTCGTCCATGGCCTTCAGCAGGGCCGCGTCGCGGGTGCTCTGGGCGGCGGGCTGGACGTAGACGACGGTCAGCTTCGGCCCGCCCCCGCCCCGGAAGATGATGCCGAAGCCCAGCAGCATCGCCACCGGGAAGGCGAAGGTCCAGAACATCGCCCCCTTGTCCCGGAGGTAGAGCTTCCACTCCATCACGAACTGGCGCCAGATCATCATGAGCATGCGGGGGACTCCACCGGGAGGTGCGAAGGGAGGGGGACGTCAGTCGCGGAGGGACCGGCCGGTCTGGTGCAGGAACACGTCCTCGAGGGTGGCGCGGCGGACATGGACCTGCTGGTAGGGCACGCCGGCGGCTTCGGCCGTCTCGAGGAGGCGCGGGAGCGTGGCCTTGGGGTCCCGGGTGGGGATCTCCCAGAGATCCGCCCGGCGTTCCACGGGCTCGCCCAGGCGGACGGCGAAGGCCGCGGGGTCCGGCGCCTCGCCGTCGAAGGTCAGCTCCACCACGCTGGGGATGGCCAGCTGGGCGATGAGGGAGGCCGGCGTCCCCGCGGCGATCACCTGGCCGTGGTCCATGATGGCCAGCCGGTCGCAGAGCGCCTCGGCCTCCTCCATGTAGTGGGTGGTCAGCAGCACCGTGCGGCCCTCGGCCTTCATGCGGCGCACCACGTCCCAGAGGCTCCGCCGGGCCTGGGGGTCGAGGCCCGTGGTGGGCTCGTCGAGGAAGACCAGCTCCGGATCGTTCACGAGGGCCAGGGCCAGCGCGAGCCGCTGCTGCTGGCCGCCGCTGAGGGTGACGTGGTAGGCGTCGGCCTTGTCGTTGAGCTGCACCAGATCCAGCAGGTCGGCCGTGGTGCGGGCCTTCGGGTAGTAGGTGCCGTAGAGGTCCAGGGCCTCCCGGACGGTGATCCTGTTGAAGAGGCTCGTGCTCTGGAGCTGCACGCCGATGCGGGAACGGATCTCCCGGCCCTCCCGGGCCCAGGTGCGCCCCAGCACCTCGATCTCCCCTGCGTCGGGGACCGTGAGGCCCTCGATCATCTCCAGCGTGGTGGTCTTGCCGGCGCCGTTGGGGCCCAGCAGGCCGAACACTTCGCCGCGGGCCACCTCCAGGTCCACCCCTGCCACGGCCACCACCTTGGGGAAGGCCTTGCGCAGGCCGCGGATGCGAAGGGCGGGTTCGGACATGGGCACCTCAGGAGCTACCATCATGCCCGGATCGTAGGCGCCTGTGGGCACAGGGGGTGCGGCTGGCGGGGCGTCCGGGCTCAGAGGAGACGCGCCAGCGGAATGAGGCCGAACCACAGGAGGAAGGTCAGCGCGAGGGCCAGGATCCCGTCGATCCGGGCGCAGGGCGCCCCGCGCCGGAGGTAGCCGCGGACGGCCCGGAGCAGCACCGCCCCATGGAGAAGGGCCAGGAACGCGGCATAGCCACCCGGCCCCGCGTAGAGTCCGGACCAATGCCAGGCCACCCCCGAGGCGGCCGCGGCCGCGATGAACCCCATGGCGGCCCTTGCGGCGCCCCGCGGCCCCAGGAGCACGGCCAGGGTCCGCTTGGAGACGGCCTTGTCGGCATCGTGGTCCGGAATCGCCGAGAGCGTGATGGCGGCGAGGGTGGCGAAGAACAGGGGGACGCCGAGGAGCCAGGCCCGGGAATCCCACCAGGCGCCGGACTGGAGGAGGGCCCCGCAGAGGATCACCGCGAAGCTGTGGGTGAGGGCCACGTCCAGCTCGCCGAAGCCCCGGTAGACCAGCCGGAGGGGCGGCACGGTGTAGCCCAGCGCCAGCACGGCCAGCGCCACCACCACCAGGACCTCCGGGCGGGCCGGGCCAGGCAGGGCCCAGGCCAGGACGGAGAGGGCCGAGGCCAGCAGCAGGGCGAGCCCGGCCATCACCCGCCGGACGCTCCCGGGCCCCAGGCCACCGTCGACGAGGACCCGCGAGCCCCCGTTGAAGGGGCCCGCATTCCGGTTGAGGCGGTCCGTGTCCCGGTCGAACCATTCGTTCCCCAGCACGGTCAGGACCTCCGCCAGGAAGACGCACAGGTAGCCGAGCCCGTAGATCCGGAGGGAGAAGGCGCCCGACCGGCGCCAGGCCTCGAGGGCGCCTACGGTGTAGGCGACCCAGGTCATGGGGTAGAACTGCAGGCGGAGGATCCGGAGCCAGGCGACCGCCCGCCCGCGCCACCGGGACCGGCGGAGTCGCACGGGCAGCCGGACCGCCGCCCCCCGCGCCGCGGCCAGCCAGCGCTGGCGCGCCAGGGGCGTGGAACCGGCCACGGGGCCGAAGGTGGCGGCGAAGGTCGGGGCCACGCCGCAGAAGGCCAGCGTCGCCCGCCGCATGGCCTGGTGTCCGGGCTGGCGGTAGATCCACCGGTAGACCCACGCCGGCGTGTCCATGGTCACCAGCAGCTCGGCGGATCGTCCCGCGAGCAGCTTCCGCCAGGTCCCGGGCGTCCCCTCGTCCAGCTCGAAGGCGAAGCCCGGCGCGAGCACGCGGTCGAGGAAGCCCTTGAGCAGGGCCGGCAGGGTGCCCCACCAGGCCGGATAGACGAAGACCAGGTGGTCCGCCCAGTGGACGAGGGCCTGGGCGCGCCGGAGGTCCGGCTCCAGGACCTGGTCCCGGGGCGAGGGCGTGCGCACCGAGAGGTCGAAGGTCAGGTCCGCCAGGTCGAGCCGCTGGACGGTCAGGCCCGCGGCCCGGGCGCCCTCGGCGTAGGACGCCGCCAGGGCGCCGCAGAGGCTGTCCCGGCGGGGGTGGCCCAGCACCACCAGCACCTTCAGGTCCGGCCTTGCCTGGCCCTCAGCCACGGTCCGACCTCCCGCGAGGAGGGGTTCATCCTACTCCTGGTGCGCGGGCGGGTCTCCCTTGTCGCGACAGGCGCCCTTCAGACGCGCCAGGTCCGCCAGTCCGGATGGCCCGCCGCCAGGCGCGCCCCGGCGGCGTCCCGGTCCCCGGCGCGGCCGAAGCGTGCCGCCCAGCAGCTGCCGGAACCGCAGAGCAGGGGCTCGCCACCCGCCTCGCGCAGGGCATCCCGCACCTCCGCCAGGGGCGGGCAGACCCAGAGGGCCGCGCCGGTCAGGTCGTTCCGCCAGGGGGGGGCCGCCCCCTCGGCCTGGGACGCCAGGGCCTCGGGGAAGGGGTAGCCCACGTCCTGGATCGCCCGGTAGACGCTCGGGGTGGAGACGTGCAGCCCGGGATGGACGAGCAGGATCGGTTCCAGGGGGATGGGCCGCAGGGGGAAGACCCGCTCGCCCCGGCCCAGGCCCAGCACCGTGCCGCCGAGGAGGAAGAGCGGCACGTCGCTTCCCAGGCGGCCGGCCAGGGCCAGCAGGACGCCGTCGTCCAGGCCCAGGTCGAAGAGCCGGTTCCCCAGCCGCAGGGCCGCGGCCGCATCGCTGCTGCCACCGCCGAGGCCGGCGCCGTGGGGGATGCGCTTCTCCAGGCGGAGGGCGGCCGGCAGGGTCCGGCGGGCGGCATCCTCCAGCAGGCGCCAGGCGCGGATCACCAGGTTGGATTCGTCGGCCACCAGCCCCTGGCCCGTGGGACCGGTGATCGACAGGGAGAGCTCGGCCGCGGGTTCGGCCGAGAGGGTGTCCGCGAGGTCCGGCACGTCCTCCAGCACCGTGGTCACCAGTTCCAGGTCGTGGTACCCATCCGCCCGCCGGCCCAGCACGGCGAGGAAGCGGTTCAGCTTGGCGGGGGCCGTCATCGTGAGGACCATGCCACTAAGGTAGCCTGGGAGGCATGACCCTGCTCGCCCGCCTGCTCTGGAAAGGCCTCACCCTCAAGGGCCGCCCTCCGCTGGATCCCCTGGGGACCTCGGTCCTCCGGTTCCGGGTCTGGCCCAACGACCTGGACGTGAACCTCCACATGAACAACGGGCGGTTCCTGAGCGTCATGGACCTGGGCCGCTTCGACCTCAGCTTCCGGACCGGCCTGGGCCGCGCCATGCTGCGCAACCGGTGGAAGCCCCTGGTGGGGGGCCTCACCATGCGCTACCGCCGGAGCCTGGCGCCCTTCGCGGGCTACGAGCTGCATACCCGGCTCCTGGGCTGGGACGGGAAGTGGTTCTTCCTGGAGCAGCGCTTCCTCCAGGAGGGCGAGCTGGCGGCGGAAGGCGTGGTGCGGGCCCTCTTCCGGGGGCGCGAGGGCAACGTGCCCACGGCCGAGGTGCTCCAGCCCCTGGGCCACGAGGCGCCGTCCCCCCACCTGCCCGAATCCGTCCGCCGCTGGGCCGAGGGGCTCGACAACGCCGCCCCGCCGGAGGTTCCGCGGGAGTTCCCCGTGCTGCCACCGGTGCCCGGCGGCTACCGGATCTCGCTCGACGCCCGGGAATTCCAGTTCGACGTCATCCACCGCTACCTGGCGCAGAGCTACTGGTCCCCGGGCATCCCCCGGGAGGTGGTGGAGCAGGCCGCCCGCCACAGCCTCTGCGTGGGGGTCTTCGGCCCCGGGGGGACGCAGGTCGGCTACGCGCGGATGGCCACGGACCGCACCACCTTCGCCTACCTGGCCGACGTGTTCGTCCTGGAGGAGCACCGCGGACGGGGGCTGTCCGTGGCCATGATCCGCGCCCTGATGAACCATCCCGAGGTCCGGGGCATGCGCCGGCTCCTGCTGGCCACCCGCGATGCCCACGGGCTCTACGCCAAGCTGGGCTGGACACCCGTCACGGATCCCACCCCGTTCATGCAGGTCCACCGCCGGGACCTCTACCGCCAGCTGCCAGCCGAAGGCTGACTACAGCCCGTCCTCCAGCTCGAACTCCTTGTCCGGGAGGCTGAGGATCTCCGGGCCGTCCTTGGTGATGGCGATGTCGTGCTCGAACTGGGCAGAGAGGCCGCCGTCCCGGGTGCGGACGGTCCAGCCGTCGGGTTCCACCAGGCACTTGTGGCTGCCGGTGTTGAGGATGGGCTCGATGGTGATGGTCATGCCGGGCTCCATGCGGAAGCCCGTGCCGGGGCGCTGCTCGGCGAAGACCACCTGGGGATCCTCGTGCAGGTCGCGGCCGATGCCGTGGCCGATGTACTCCCGGACCACGGAGTAGCCCCGCTCCTCCGCGAAGGACTGCACGGCCGTGGCCATGTCGCCGAGGCGCACGCCGGGCCGGCAGTGCTCGATGCCCAGGAACATGGCCAGCTGGGCGGTCTGGATGAGCATCCGGGCCTCGTCGCTGATCCTGCCCACCCCCACGGTGAGGCAGGTGTCGCCGTGGTAGCCGTCCAGCTTCGCCCCGCAGTCGATGGCGATGATGTCGCCCTCCTGGAGCACGTACTTCGACGGGATGCCGTGCACCACCTTGTCGTTCACGGAGGTGCACAGGGTGGCCGGGAAGCCGTGGTAGCCCTTGAAGCTGGGCCTGGCCCCCTGCTTGCGGATGTAGTCCTCGGCCACCTTGTCGAGCTCCAGCAGGCTCACCCCCGGCTTCGCGGCGCGCGCGGCCAGCCGCAGCGCGTTGGCGGCCAGCCGGCCGGCCTCCCGCAGCTTCTCGATCTCCTTGCGGCTCTTGTAGCGGATCTGTTCGCGGATCAGGACCATCTCCCCCCCACCACCAGTCTAGACGCCTCAGACTAAAATGAGATTCAGGAGTGATGACATGCGGAACGGACGGTGGGCGGCGGGGCTGGTCGTGGTGGCGCTGGTGGGCTGTTCCCGGATTCCGACGAAACCGGCTTCCCTGCCCGCGGGCGCCCAGTGGGCGGGCGAGGGGGACGGGGCGGCCTTCGTGCAGATCACCCACCTGTCGGGAACGGCCTGGCACCTGGACGTCTGGGACCGGAAGGGCCGGCCCCTGGCCTCGGGCACCTTCCGCCTGCGGGGCTTCGCCCGGGCCCGGATCTTCGCCGACGAGGTGCTGGGCTGGAGGAACGGCGCCCTGCAGCTGAAGGACGGCACCTGGCTGTTCCCCGAACCCCCGGCCCAGCCCGCCAAGCCCTGATGGCCTACACCCGCGAGGAGAAGGACTGGCTGGAGCAGGAGTGGGCCTTCCGGGCCTGGGGCCGGGCCGGCCTGCTCAGCACCGACGACTACCGCCAGGTGCTGGCCTGGGAGGCCGCCGGCGTGCCCATGGACCTGGTGGTCTCCGCCCTCAACGCTTTCTTCGACCGGCGCGAGGGGAAGGCCAAGCCCCGCACCTTCGTGGCCCTCAAGCACCTGGATCGCGATGTGGCCAAGGCGGTGAAGCTGCGGGAGGCCGTCCTCCGCGCGGGTCCCGCCCTGGACGCGGGGCTGGGCTGGGAGCGCGTGAAGCCGCCCCTGGCCCAGGATCCCCGGGCCCGCGCCGCCTTCGAGGCCTGGCAGCGCCTGCGGGCGGCGGCCCCCTCTCCCGAGGCCGCGGGCTACCTCGCCCACCACGATCAGGCGCGCGAGGCCCGCGCCGCCCTCCTGGCCCTGGCGGAGGAGGCCCTCGGCCCCGTCGCGGAGCCGCTGCGGGCGGGCCTCCGGGAACGGCTCCTCGCCGCCGACATGAAGGAGGGCGGCCTCGTCTGGACCCGGGCGTGGGCCCACCACTGGGCCCGGATCGTGGCCCAGGCCTGGGACCTGCCCCTGGACGCCTGACTTCATGGTGTAGTCGTTCCCAGGTGGTCCCATGTCGGTGATCGAGCGTTGGCAGTCTGAGATCGAGCGGCCCACCGAGGGCTTCTTCGCGGCCTTCGCCGCGCGGATCGGGGAGCCCGATGGCCTCCGGGACGGCGTGCGCGAGGCGGTGAAGGCGCTCGTCCCTCTGATCGACTGGGAGGCCTACCAGCCCCACGTGCCCCACGGGATCCTGGGCCTGCGGTCCGTCCTCCGGCTGCGGCCGCGGCTGGCGGACCCGAGCTTCCACCGCCTGCTGGCCGTCCAGCTTCACATGGCGGCCCACGAGGGGCGGCGGGCCGCGCCCCTGAAGGCCGCCGCGGGCAGCGGGAGCTGGCGCAACCTGGAGGACTTCCTCCGCGCCCGCCGGCCGGGCCTCGCCTACGCGGAAGCCCAGGGCTTCGAGGCGCCGACGCCGGAGGACTTCCGCCGTCTCGGCCTTCTGGTGGCGCCGGACATGGCCAACGTGGGCCACAAGGCCGTGCTGGCGGACCACCTGGGCGACCTGGTGGCCCTCCTCGACCAGCCGCGGGCCACGGGCCGCCGCCTCCTCGGCCTCGCCGCCTGGCTGGCGGCCGCGCCGGAGGACACCTTCTGGCACCGCCGTGCCGCGGCCCGCCTGGAGGGCGTGGCGCCGGCCCTGGCCGACGGCGACGTGCCGTCGCAGGCCGCCGGGCTGGAGGCCCTCGTCCGCGAGGTCTGCGACCTGGGCCTGGTGGAGCTGCTGGACCGTCTTGCGGGGCGGGTGAAGGCGGGCCTCCCCCTCGCGGAGCTGCGCACGGCCCTGGTGCTGGCGGCCTCGGAGAAGGTGCTGGACGCGCGGCGGGACCTGGAGGGCAAGACCGCCTGGACCTTCACCTACCTCGCCACCCTGGGCCGGACCGGCGGGGCGGACGCCCGTCTCTGGGCCCAGGCGGCGGCCCTGGTGAACCTCTTCCCCACGGACGAGGCGGAGGACCGCGTGCGTCCCCGCCCCCCGGCCGGGCCGGCCACCCCGGAGGCCCTGCTGGACGCGGTGCTCGACGCGGAAGTGCCCGAGGCCATGGGGCTGGCCCAGGCCCTGGCGCAGGCAGGGCAGGGCGACGCCGTGCTGTCGGCCCTGGCCGAGGCCGCCTCCCGGAACGATCCCTCGTTCAACCACACCCACCAGGTCCTCGCCGTGGTGGCCGCCGACGAGCTCCAGCCGGTCCTGCCGGCCACCGCGCAGACGGCCCTGCTCGGGGCCCTCGCCAAGAACCTCGCCAACTCCCAGGGGAGCGGGGACCTCGGGCACCGCGCCGACCGGGCGCTGGCCCGCCCCTAGGCCGCCACCGGGGCTATGCTGGCGGGGGTCCCTGGGGGTCGCATGCGCCTCGTCGTCGGTTCGATCCTGGTCCTCGGCTGCGTCGGGGCCCCGGCCCAGCCGGCCGCCTCCTTCGGGCCCACGGCCCAGCTGCTGGAGCGGCGCCTCGGCCAGCTCTCCTCCGGGCTGCTGGTGGTGGCGGACGGGCCCCGGGGGGAATGGAAGGCCAGGGTGGATGCGCTCACGGCGGCCCCGGATTGGATCGACCTGGAGATCCCCGTGGCCTACTACGGCGCCCGGGCCGCCGAGGTGTCGGCCCTGCTCCAGCAGCGTCACCAGGCGGGTCCCCGGCCCCAGTGGGTGATCTTCGGCGAAGGCGGGCGCCTGGTGGCCGGCGGCGGCACCCCGCCCGAGGCCGGGGCCCTCGTCCAGGCGGCCCAGGCCGGGGGGCTGCGCTCCCGGCCCCAGATCCTCCGCGACTTCCTCCGCACCCACCCGGACCACCTGGGGGCCCTGGAGGACCTGCTCTACCTGCTGCGGGACCGGTCCACCCGGAGGACGGACCTGCGCTTCGGGGCCAAGCCGTATCCCCTCCGTTCGGCGGACGAGGGATTCGACCTGGGGCGGGCCCGCCGTGACCCGGAGGCCCAGGCCGAGGCGCGGGAGCGGGACGAGGGCCAGGAGGAGGCCAGGCCGGCGGAACAGCTGGCGCCGGAGGAGGACCAGGCCATCTGGGGTGAGCTGGCGGACCTCCTCGATCGGAGCTTCCGCAACGGGGACTGGGACGAGCTCCGGAACGGGGCGCTCATTCCCGGGGAGGCCGCGCGGCACAGTCCCCTCATGCAGGCGGCCTGCCGGGCCGCCGTGCCCGAGGTGGAGCGCGCCCTGGGCCGGCAGCCCACCTCCTGGAGCCTCTGGGAGATCTGGCTGGGGCTCACCGCCACCTTCGGCGGCAAGCCGATTCGCCCCCTGCTGGACAGCCTGGTGCCCTCGCCCACCCTGCCGCCCGCGGCCTGGCCGCCCGAGGCGGTGCGGGAAGCCTACGTGAAGGACGCCCGTCGGCGCCGGGACTGGCAGGGCATCCGGGACCTGCTGCTGCCCCAGGTGGAGCGGGCCCAGCTCCAGGAAGCCGCCTGGGGCCTCTCCACGGTGCGGCTGGAGATCAACGGCCGGGTGCAGGAGGACACCGAGACCGGCGACTCCTGGCGGGGCACGCTGGAACCGCTGGTGGAGGCCCTGCTGCATCTGGGCGAGACCGGCACGGCGGACAACCTCGTGCGGGATGCCTGGACCCGGCACCCCTGGTCCGGCCTGCCGGGCCGGGCGGCCGCCCTGGCCATGCGGTGCGGCCAGCCGAATGTCGCCGCCCAGTGGGCCGCGCTGGCGGCGGGGCGGTAGGCGCTAGACTTGGAGGATCCCCCGCGGAGCGAGGTCCATGATGTCCCTGTTCCATCCCCCCGACTGCGACGCCGTGCGGTGCCGGTTCGCCGAGCTGCATCCCGGGGGCCCGCGGCTGTGGGGGCGGATGGATGCCGCGCAGATGCTGGCCCACTGCGCGAAGGGGCTCGAGGCGGCCACCACGGACCGGCCCGTGCGGCAGGCCTTCCTGGGCCGCCTGGTCTCGCCCCTCATCCGGCCCCTCGTCCTGGGCGACCGGCCCTTCCGGAGGAACGCCCCCACCAGTCCCCTCTTCGTGGTGGCCGAGCCGCGGGACTTCGAGGCCGAGATGCGCCGGCTGGCCCACCTCATCGACCGCTTCGTGCAGCGGGGCCCCGCCCGGGCCGCCCAGGTCCCCCATGTCTTCTTCGGTCGCCTCAGCGGCGACCAGTGGGGCCGCCTGATGTACAAGCACCTGGACCACCACCTTCGGCAGTTCGGGGTGTAGGCGGTCAGCCGCGGTAGTTCGGCAGCCCCGGCTTCCGCACCCACTCGAAGATGAGGCTGGTCTGGATGTGGGCCACCTCCGGACGGGTGGTGAAGGCGTCCAGGGCCAGGTCCCGCAGGTGGTGGGCGTCCCGCACCGCCACGTGCACCTGGAAGTCCGCCGCCCCGGCCACGTGGTGGACCGCGAGCACCTCCGGCAGGGCCAGCACGTGCTTCCAGAAGGCCTTCACCTGGGCCCGGCTGTGCTGGCGGAGCTGCACGGCGATGAGGGCCTGGAGGCCGATGCCCAGGGCCGCGGGATCCACCTCGGCATGGGCCCCCCGCAGGACGCCCTCGGCCTTCAGGCGCTGGATGCGGGCCAGGCAGGAGGAGGGCGCCAGGCCCACGCGGGCGGCCAGCTCCTTGTTGGAGAGGCGGGCGTCCTTCTGGAGGAGCTCTAGCAGGGCGCCGTCGACCTGATCCAGTGTCTTCATGCTCCGCGCCCCCTGCCTCGGGATTCCCAGGGCCTTGTGAATCTTATTCGATAAATTTATTTAAATGGCATCACAGATTCGTTGAAGATCCGATTGAACAGCATCAAATCGAACAGGATTCGGTGGTTCCGGAACCTTCCCGATCCTACCTTCAGGCCAGGGCCGTCAGGCCCGCCAGGAGGTTCCCGTGTCCCAGTCGCCCGTGAAGCCCCAGACCGAGATCTTCTCCCGGGGGTACGACCCCCAGCGGTCGGAGGGCGCGGCGGTGCCCCCGGTCTTCCGCACCTCGACCTTCCTCTTCAAGAACGCGGAGGAGGGGAAGCGGGCCTTCGAGATCGCCTACGGCCTCTCCCCCATGAAGGCCGGCGAGAGCCCGGCGCTCATCTACACCCGGGTGAACAACCCCAACAGCGAGATCCTGGAGGACAAGGCCCGGAGCTGGGACCAGGCGGAGGACGCCGCCCTCTTCGGCTCCGGCATGGGGGCCATCAGCAGCACCTGCCTGGCCTTCCTGCGCCCCGGGGACACGCTGCTCTTCGCCGATCCGGTCTACGGTGGCACCGAGTACCTCTTCCGCCACATGCTGCCCCTCTTCGGCATCAAGACCCGGCCCTTCCCGGCCGGCGGCACCCAGGCGGAGCTGGAGGCCCTGGTCGCGGGCGATCCCACCGTGAAGGCCATCTACCTGGAGAGCCCCGCCAACCCGACCATCGTGCTCTCGGACATCGCCGCCGCCCGCGCGGTCGCGGACCGCCATGCCACCCCCGACCGGAAGATCCTGGTGATGGTGGACAACACCTTCATGGGTCCCATCTTCTGCAGCCCCCTCAAGCTGGGCGCCGACCTCGTGATCTACTCCGCCACCAAGTTCTTCGGCGGCCACTCGGACCTGGTCGCGGGCTTCACCATGGGCTCCAAGGCCCTCATGGGCCAGGTGAAGGTCTTCCGCACCATCCTGGGTTCCATCGCGGACCCGGACACCGCCTGGCTCATCCACCGCTCCCTGGCCACCCTGCAGGTGCGGATGGAGAAGCAGCAGGAGAACGCCCAGAAGCTGGTGGACTTCCTGCTGACCCATCCCGCGGTCCAGGACCTCTCGTACCCGGGCCTGCCCCAGATGGGCGAGCGCCAGCTCGAGCTCTGGAAGAAGCAGTGCACGGGCACCGGCAGCATCATCACCTTCAAGGTGAAGGGGGGCGAGGCGGAGGCCTTCCGGGTGCTCAACGCCATCCGCCACATGAAGCTGGCCGTGAGCCTGGGCGGCGTGGAGAGCCTCATCCAGCACCCCAGCAGCATGACCCACTCCGACATGACGCCCGCCGAGAAGCTCCACGCCGGCATCACCGAGAACATGATCCGCGTCAGCGTCGGCCTCGAGGACGTGGACGACCTCATCGCCGACCTGTCCCTGGCCCTGGACCAGGCCCAGGTCTCCGAACCCGCCTTCGACTGCTGCGGCTGCGGCGGCGACCGGGGGATCTGAGGCCGTTCCATTCCGGGGCTGCCCCCGGGGCGGCGGCGGGGCTATGCTGGGGACCCCTCCCGGGTGAACCCATGGTCCCGCCTCCCCCCGGATCCCGCCAGATGGACGCGCCCACGCCGATCCTGGCGGCCCTGTACCGCCATGACCCCGTCGAGGCGGAGCGCCGCGCCGCGGGGGCCGAACTGACCCTCCACGAGGCGGCGGCCCTGGGCCGCACGGAGCGCCTGGCCGAGCTGACGGCTGCGGGCGCGGATCTGGCCGAGCCGGCCGCGGACGGCTTCACGGCCCTGCACCTGGCCTGCTATTTCGGCCAGGTCGAGGCGGCGGCCTGGCTGCTGGACCGGGACGTGCCCCTGGAAGTCGAGGCCACCGCGGCCCGCCTGCGCCCCCTGCACGCCGCCCTGGCCACGCCGGACGAGGCCGCGGCCCTGGCGCTGGCCCGGCTGCTGCTGCCCCACCACCTGGAGGTGGACGCCGCCCAGACCGGCGGGTACACCGCCCTGCACGCGGCCGCCGAGCGGGGTTCCAAGGCCCTGGCGGAGCTGCTGCTCTTCCGGGGGGCCGAGGGCACCCTCCGGACGGACGACGGCCGGACCGCGGCGGATCTGGCCGAAGGCAAGGGGCACGTGGAACTGGCGGAATGGCTGCGGACCCGGGCCTGAGGAGCCGCCGCCTCGGCTAGCCTGGAAGGGCATGTCCCTCGCGCCCCTCCCGCTCAGCACCAAGGTCACTGTCCTCCGGGGCCTGGGCCCCGCGCGGGCGGCGGCCCTGCAGGAGGCGGGCCTCGACACCCTGCGCGACCTGCTCTGGAGCCTGCCCTACCGCTACGTGGACCGGGGCAGCCTGCGGACCCTGGACAGCCTGGAGCTGCGGGGCTTCGAGGCGCCCGAAGGCGGGGTGGTCACCGTCCTGGGGACGATCCAGGACCTGCGCCAGAGCACCACGCGGGTCCAGCACATGGCCCTCACGGAGGTCCTGCTGGCGGACGACACCGGCACCCTGCGCCTCCTCTGGTTCAACCAGCCCTACCTGGGACGGACGCTGAAGGTGGGTGACCGGCTGCTGGCCTTCGGCCCGCTCACGATGGGCCGCCAGGGCCTGGAGCTGCGCTCGCCCCAGTTCGAGCTCATGGGCCGCGAGGAGGAGACGCCCTGGGTGCGGCGCTTCCTGCCCCTCTACCGCAAGCTGGGCCCGCTCACGGGCCGGGTGCGGCAGCGCCTGGTGACCGAGGCCCTGGGCCGCGCCCATCCCCCGGAGGAATGGCTGCCCCTGGACCTGTCCAAGGACCTGCCGGACACCCTCACCGCCCTGCGCCTGCTCCACGAGCCCCCGGACGAGAGCGACGCCCGCGCCCTGGAGTCGGGCAGCACGCCCGCCCACCGGCGCCTGGCGGCGGAGGAGCTCTTCGCCTTCGCCCTGGGCGTGGCCCTGCGCCGGGCCGGACGGCTGAAGCGCCGGGGCCTGGTGGTGCCCACCTCGCCCGAGCTGCGGGAGCGGCTGAAGGCCTACCTGCCCTTCAAGCTCACGGGGGCCCAGCGGCGGGCCTTCAAGGAGATCGTGGACGACGTCACCTCCGGCCGCGTGATGAACCGCCTCCTCCAGGGCGACGTGGGCAGCGGCAAGACCCTCGTGGCGTTCCTGTCGCTGGCCATGGTGGCGGAGACGGGCGGGCAGGGGGCCCTGCTGGTGCCCACGGAGGTGCTGGCCCGCCAGCACGCCGCCAGCTTCCAGCGCCTGCTGGGGCCCGAAGCCGGCGCCATGCAGCTGCTGCTGGGGGGCATGAAGGCCGCCGAGAAGCGCGCGGCCCTGGCCCGCATCGCCTCCGGCGAGGCCCGCTACGTGGTGGGCACCCACGCCCTTTTCCAGGAGTCCGTGGCCTTCCACCGGCTGCAGCTGGTGGTGGTGGACGAGCAGCACCGCTTCGGGGTGAAGCAGCGCGAGGCCCTCAAGGAGAAGGGCGGCGACCCCCACTGGCTGGTCATGAGCGCCACGCCCATCCCCCGGTCGCTGGCCCTGGCGGTCTTCGGCGACCTGGACCAGAGCGTGCTGGACGAGCTGCCCCCGGGCCGCCAGCCCATCACCACGAAGCTGCACCGCCCGGAGTCCGCAGAGCGGGCCTGGGAGCTGGTGCGCCGGGAGCTGGCGGAGGGCCGGCAGGCCTTCGTGGTGAGCCCGAGCATCGACCCCTCCGACGAGGGCAAGGTGCAGCTGCGGGACATCCAGGCCATGGAGGCCCTCCTGCGCGGCATCTTCCCCGACGAGCCCATCGAGGTCGTCCACGGGCGCCTGAAGGCCGACGAGATGGCCGCCCGCATGGGGCGCTTCGTGGCCGGCGCGTCGAAGATCCTGCTGGCCACCACCGTGATCGAGGTGGGCGTGGACGTGCCCAACGCCACGGTGATGGTGGTGGACCACGCCGAGCGCTTCGGCCTCAGCCAGCTCCACCAGCTGCGGGGCCGCGTGGGCCGTGGTGCCCACCGCAGCCACTTCCACATGATCAGCGGCTCGGAGACGGAACGCCTGCAGACCCTGGTGGAGACCCAGGACGGCTTCCGCATCGCCCAGAAGGATCTCGAGCTGCGCGGCCCCGGCGAGTTCTTCGGCGTGCGCCAGGCGGGCCTCCCCCAGTTCCAGGTGGCGGACCTCGTGCGGGACCGCGCCCTCCTCCTGCGCTGCCGCGAGGCCGCCGACCGCGCGTTGGCCCAGGGCCTCAGTGAGCGCCAGATGGACTGGCTCCGCCGGGAGCAGGCCCGGCTGCGCCTCGCCGACGTGAGCTGAGGGCAGGGCGGACCTGCTCCGGCCCTCGGAGCCCGGCGACCCCGGGCTCCCGGGAAACCTGTTGTTGACAGGCTTGTCGAAAAGACCATGATTTAGATACCAGACATCGTTTTTTTACATGAGTCCCTGTCTCACCCAACCCGACCGCCGCCCGGCCGACGGTCCTAGCAGGAGATGAACCATGTCCCGGTATTCCAACCTTTTCCTGGCCCTGGTCCTGGGGGGCGGCCTCGTCCTCGCCGCCGGGACCCCCCGCCCCTACCTGATCCTCGCCAAGGGCCAGGGCCCCGCCAGCGCCGACCTGGACGACCTGATGGCCGCCGCGGGCGGAACGGTCACGGGCCGCCTCCCGCAGATCGGCGTGGTGCTGGCGACTTCCGCCAACCCGGATTTCCTGGCCCTCGTCACCGCGGATGCGCGGGTGCAGCAGGCCGCCGAGGACATCGAAGTGCCGTGGATCCCCGATGTGCATGCCACGGTGGTCCAGGCTTCCGACCTGGAGGCCACCGGCGTCAACAGCGAGCCCCTCTGGGCGTACCAGTGGAACATGCGCCAGATTCATGCGGACCAGACCGCGGCCAATGGCGACCTGGGCTGGGGGGTGAAGCGGGCCCGGGTGGCGGTGCTCGATGCCGGCATCTACACCCAGCATCCCGACATCGGCCCCAACGTGAACCTGACCCTCAGCCGCTCCTTCGTCCCCACCGAGACCGGCGTCGACCCGGTGGTCCTCGGGTTCAACCACGGCACCCACGTGGCCGGCATCATCGCCGCGCCCATCAACAACCGGGGCTCCCAGGGCGTGGCCCCGCAAGCCGAGATCGTGGCGGTGAAGGTGCTGCGCAGCACCAACGGGAGCGGCTCCTTCTCCTGGCTGATCTCCGGGCTCCTGTACGCCTCCGGGCCCGACGTGCAGGCCGATGTCATCAACATGAGCCTGGGCGCCACCTTCGACCGCATGAATGCGGGCGGCGGCGGATCGGGCCCCCTGATCGCGGCCCTCAACCGCGCCATCACCCATGCCACGGCGGCGGGCTCGCTCTGCGTCATCTCGGCGGGCAACGAAGGCGTGAACCTCAACAGCCGCCTCTGGTCCATCCCGGCCCAGTCCGGCAATGGCATGGCGGTGGCCGCCACGGGCCCCTACGGCCTGGCCGACTTCGACCGGCCAGCCTCGTACACCAACTTCGGCCAGTCGGTGGTGAACGTGGCTGCGCCGGGCGGCGACTTCGTCTATCCCGGTGCGAGCTACGTCTACGACATGGTGCTCAGCCCCGGGGGCAAGGAGGCCAGCGCCGGGCCCTGGCTCTTCTACTTCGCGGCCGGCACCTCCATGGCGGCCCCCCACGTCTCCGGCGTGGCCGCGCTGATCGTGGGGAAGTACGGCCGGATGGCCCCGGCCGAGCTGAAGCGGCGCATCCAGCAGAGCGCCGACGACATCCTCAAGCCCGGCGCCGATCCCTACTCGGGCCACGGCCGGGTGAATGCCTACGAGGCCCTGCGCTGAACGCAGGCGGAGACGGGGCGGAGCCGGCCCGCGCCGGCTCCGTCCGACCTGGAACGGTGGCGCGGGAAGGCCTTCCAGGCGAAATACCGGGTGCCGACAGGAATTGGGACCATGATGGACCTGGAGCCCGGTGCACCTTTGCCGGCGCCCGGAAAGAAACGCCATGTCGAACGACAAGAAACCGAAGAAAGCCAAGCCTGCCGTGATCCACGGAGCCACCCACCGCGGAGCGGAGCTGGGCGGCAAGCTCGCCGAACCGCTGGCGAAACCTGCGCTCTTCCCGGCCAAGAAGAAAAAATAGGGTGGGGCCCTTGAGCCTGTTGATGGTCGGCCAGGCCTGACGAAGAAGGCCGATCTGTCCCGCCTGCGCCGTGGCCTGGACGGAAGGCAGGCCGGGGCGGTCCGACTTGAATCGGGGCGTGCGGAATTCAGGAGCGCGGCGTGGGAGCCTGGCCGGCCGATTCCCGATCCGTCAGCTGTCCCAGCTGGTGGTCGATGCGATCCAGGCGGTCAAGCAGGAGGCGGGTTCCCTGCTCGTTCTTGTAGCCAGCCAGGACCAGTTTGATCGACACCAGGAACACCCCTGCTTCAAGCAGGAGGTCATGGGTGAACCCCTTCGCGAAGAGGGCGACGACAAACAGCACCAAGGTCAGGGCGAGGGTGAGGGCTGAGGCCTTATCAAGGTAGCGCTTCATGGCAGGCACCTCCGTGGAAGGATCGGACGAATGGATGGGATCATTCTCGCCGCACCGAGGCGCTGAACGAAGGCAAGGCGGACGGGCTTCGAGAAGAGGATGAGGGTGCGATCTTGGGAGCATCGGGTGGGGTGAACGCAGGGCGTCGGTGGCGCTGGGGTGCCGGCATCCAGCCCCTTCCGGAAGGTTCCACCGTTCCGATGGGTGCGCTCGCCGATTGTTACCTCCGGACGTCGCCTTGATTCAGGAGGCGGGGGACTCTGGAGGTTGCCACAGTTCAATCCGGTTCCCCTCGGGATCCATGACCCAACCGAAGGTCCCGAAATCGGATTCATCGACATTGGAGTCGACCTCACATCCTTCAGACCGGAGGACCGCTAGGACCGCCTGAAGGTCTTCGACCACGTAATTCACCATGAATGAAGAGCTGCTTGGCGCGAAGGCCTCGGAGGAACCCGGGAAGATGCTCCAGACCGTCATCCCGTCAGGCCGGTCCCAGGGGAACGTCGTGCCGCCCCAGTCCTGGACGTCGATGCCGAGGTGAGCCTTGTACCAGGCCCGGAGCGCTTCTGGATCACGCGCCTTAAAGAAGATCCCACCGATCCCGACGACTCGCTTCATGGGAGCACCTCACTTGAATGTGGCCTTGAGATGGGCCCTTGCGACCGGGACCTGCGGATCCTGCGGAGCCATCCCGCCGTCCCGAGCAGGACGGCACCGAGGGGAAATGGGAACCGAGGCCAGGTTCTGGTTGGGGCGGCAAGAAGGGAGAGGACACCCAGACCGGCCAGCAGAAGGCAGAAGGTGCGTGCCGTGGTTCGGGTCATGGTGGAGCGGGAGGCCAGGCGGTCAGTCATGATTCAGGCAGCTTGGCGGCAAGGATGGAGGCTTTTTCGATTATGGGTGGGCATGAAAGCATGTCAGTCCAGGTTGCTCTGAGAAGATCGGCGACCTTCCCCGTGATGTGGGCGTCCCGGCCCGCTTCATGCGGGAATGCGTCGAAAATCCCGAAGGTGCTGGGGCCCACCTGAAGGCCGAACCACGCGGTGGTGTCCGCTTCAGCGAGGATCAGGGGAAGGGCCTTGGTGAGGAAATCAGCAACGTCAGCCTCCTTGCCCGGTTTCGCTTCAAGACGAAGAAGAAGGCCTACCTTGACCATTTGCATCTCCTTGGAAAGGCGGCTGAAGTGGGGATCCCTATCCGGGAATTCGCCTGGCGGATGTGGCCGACCGGCCGCGCCTGCACCGAGATGACGAGCGGAGTCGGGGAACCGGGAACCTGAGCGCGGGTGGAAGGCAGGGGCGGTTGGGGCCGAGCTGAGCGGAGGGTTAGGCCGTTGGCTCGTGATGATGGGGCTGCATTTCCGGTGTGTCCTTGCACATGGCGCAATGCTGGCCGTGCCGGGATCGGAAGAAGCGGGAGACCGTGAAGACCATTGCGGAAACAGTGGCCCAGAGAAGGCCCTGAACCATTGCATATTTCAGGGAGTGACCCTTAAGAGCCTGGGCACCGCCAATGATGAGGGCGGCGAAAACCCAGACGAGGAAGAATCGACGAATCCAGAATGCTGCACCCAAAGCAGAGTCTCCTCAATGGCAATCCAGTGGCCTAACGAAAGAAGCTCACCGGCCCCGCCTGCGCCGAGGCGCTGAGCGGAGCCGAGGAAGACGGAACAAGAGAAAGAGGGGAAGACAATACAGGCGGGGTCCGAGTTGAGCTAGGGGTTAGGCGCATGGGCATACCTATTGGAGTACTTTGTCGAACAGGACCAATTTCAGAAGCAGAAGTTCAACCAAGACACTCGAGGCCAGCACGAAGCCACCAATGATCTGAGTATTCCGCCTTTGGTCTGGTGGGTTCCGCTTCTTCCAAAGCCATAGGCGCGCGATTCTTCGTTGACGTGGCGCAATATTCTTGAAGCCACCAAATAAAGCCCATTCGAGATAGTTCTCTTTGTCTTCTAAATACTTGTTGGGGCGAAAAAACATCCAACCACCATAGTAGATGCCGATAAGACAGAAGACAGAGACTACCAAAATGAATGCGATTTCATTACCAGAGATGGACTTGGCTTGGTTCAGGGTTTGAGCGAAGTGGAAGGTCATGAGGGGAATGGCTGGCACCTAACGAATGAAGCTAACCGGCCCCGCCTGCACCGAGGCGCTGAGCGAAGCCGGGGAAGCAGGAAGATGAGAGAGGTTGTCAGTTCACCGTCAAGGTACCACGGTGCCATTCCTTCGCGCGGGCAGGGTCGGCTCGCCGAGAGGGGTGCAAGGTCGCGAAAGGCGCGCCCGGAAGGTCACCGGCACGCCTTTCGCGGCCCGCTCTGCTTTGCGCCCCTCCCGGCTAGGGCCTGGGGCGCCGCTGTGAAGGAAATGCAGGTTCTGGAACCTCCCATCAGCGGAGGGCCTGAGCTTCGGGAACCCAGTCACGGTCGGCCTTGAGCACGGCCCGCATGAGGACGAGGAGCTTGCGCATGACGGCGCCCAGGGCCACGCGCTTCACCTTGCCCTGGGCGAGCAGGCGGTCGTAGAGGGCTTTCATGTCCGGGTTGAACCGGACGGCGGCGCTGGCGGCCAGGTACAGGGCGGCCCGCACCCTTGCGCTCCCCTGCTTGCACAGCCGGGGCCTGCCATGGACGGAGGTTCCACTCTCCTTGCGCCTCGGGCTCATCCCGGCAAAGGCCGTGAGCTGGCGGCTGCGGGCAAAGCGGCGCAGATCGCCCAGTTCCGTCATGACGGTGACGGCTGTGAGGAGTCCTACGCCGATGACGGAATCCAGGCGATCAGCCTGTTCCGCCAACGCCTCATGGGCACGGAGATGTTTCCGGACCTCGGATTCCAGGGCCCTGATCTGTGCATCCAGGGCTTGGATGACGTTGGCCATGGCCTTCGCAGCCGATTTCGAGGCCCGTGCGTGGTCCTTCAGGCGCAGGGACATCGCCGTCCGGGCGTGCACCAGGTCCA
>NZ_BSDD01000006.1 GCF_030268065.1 Geothrix rubra | reverse complement strand
CGCCTCAATGGCGTGCCCCTGGACACCACCACCGCCCCCGCCGCGGGCCAGTCCCTGGTCTACAACGGCTCCGCCTGGTCGCCCGCCACCGTGGCCGGCGCGCCCGGCCCTGCCGGTCCGCAGGGGCCCATCGGTCCCACCGGCGCGACCGGGGCCACGGGACCCCAGGGTCCCATGGGCCTCCCGGGCGCCACGGGACCGACGGGGGCCACCGGTGCCACCGGCCCCCAGGGCCCGGCCGGGCCGCCCACCAGCTTCAAGGGCGCCTGGAGCAGCAGCGCCCCGTACGCCCTCGGGGACGCGGTGTCCGAGAACGGATCCTCCTACGTCGCGCTGACGGCCAACACCGCCCTCGATCCGGCGGCCGACGTGGCCGGCTCGGGTGGGCATTGGGCGGTGCTCGCGCTCCAGGGCGCCCAGGGTCCGCAGGGCCTCCAGGGGATCCAGGGCATCCCGGGCATCCAGGGCCTGGCGGGCCCCGCGGGGGCCACCGGCGCCACCGGGCCCCAGGGACTGCAGGGGCTCCAGGGCCCCACGGGGCCGCAGGGCCCGCCGGTCTCCTTCCGGGGGGCCTGGAGCGGCAGCACCGCCTACACCGTCGGGGACACCGTCTCCGAGGGGGGCGCGAGCTACATCGCCCTCGCGGCCAACCTCAACGTGGACCCGGCCCTGGATGTCGCCGGATCGGGCACCACCTGGGCCCTGCTGGCGGCCCGGGGCGCCACGGGCCCGGCGGGGCCCACGGGGGCCACGGGTCCCCAGGGGGCGACGGGCGCCACGGGGGCGACCGGACCCACGGGCGCGACGGGGGCCACCGGCGCGCAGGGACCGGCCGGCACAGCGGCCACGGTGACGGTGGGCACCACCACCACCGGCGCAGCCGGCTCCTCCGCATCGGTGACCAACTCCGGCACCGCCAGCGCCGCGGTGCTGAACTTCACCATCCCCCAGGGGTCCTCGGGACCCACGGCCGTGCATGTGGTGTCCGGAGGCTCCTACACCGTGGGCGCCAGCGACCGGATGATCGTCGTGACGAGCACGGGCACGCCGACCGTCACCCTCCCGGACCCCACCGCCAACGCGGGCCGGATGATCTACGTGATGGCCGGGGGCAACCACTTCACGCTGGGCACCGCCAGCGGGATGATCCAGGACGGAACCGGCACCACCAGCGCCACGACCTTCGCCCCCACCCCCTCCGTGACGTTCGCCTACAGCTACTGGACGATCATCTGCGTGTCGGACGGCAGCTTCTGGTACATCAACTAGTTCGACGCCATCCGTTTATTCCAAGGCCCGGCCCGGTGGCACCGGCCCCGGCACGGACCCATCCTTGGGGCGCGTTCAACCCAAGGAGGCCGCCATGACCGTGGCCAACGTGAAGGAATTCCTCAAAGCCAACGGGGTTTCGCACATCGTGATCCCGCACCCCCTGGCCTTCACCGCCACCTCCGTGGCGGGCGCCGCCCACATCCCCGGGAAGGAGATGGCCAAGACGGTGGTCGTGAACCTGGACGGCCGGCCGGCCCTGGCCGTCCTCCCCGCGGACCGGAAGGTGGACCTGGAGCGGTTGCGCCGGTCAACGGGGGCCACCACCATCGAGCTCACCAACGAGCGCGAGTTCACCGCCGACTTCCCGGGCTGCGAGGTGGGGGCCATGCCGCCCTTCGGCAACCTCTACGGCCTGGAGGTCTTCGTGGATCCGCACCTGGCCGCCGATCCCGAGATCGCCTTCAACGCCGGCACCCACACCGAGCTGATCCGCATGTCCTACAAGGATTTCGAGCGCCTGGTGAAGCCGAAGCTCGTGGCCATGTAGGCCGACCGGCACTCACCGCCGATCCTGCTCCCCCGCGGCGGAGGCCCCCAGGTCGGCGGCCTTGAAGCTGCGATAGAGCAGCAGGTCGTAGAGGATCTTCAAACCACCCGCGAGGAAGAAGGGCACCCCGAGGAGGGCGGGCACCGCCAGCAGGGGTCCCGCCAGCCCCGGGGACAGGGCGGCGCCCGTGGTGCGGGCGATGCCGGTGATCCCGGCGGCCGCGGAGCGTTCCTCCGGGGCCACCACGGCCATGGTGTAGGCCTGGCGCGTGGGCACGTCCATCTGGGAGATGCTGAAACGCAGCAGCAGCATCGCCACGGCCAGGGCCAGGCTGGGCATCAGGGGCACCAGGATGAGCAGCACGTTCGAGGGGATGTGCGTGAAGACCATGGTGCGGATGTAGCCGATGCGGGCCGCCAGCCGCACGGCGTAGAGGGAGGAGAGGCCCGCCAGGAGGTTGGCGGCGAAGAAGATGGAGCCCAGGGCCCCCGGGGACACGCCGAAGCGCAGGTGCAGCCAGTAGGCCAGGATGCTCTGGATGACGAAGCCCCCCGCGAAGGCGTCCAGGGAGAACAGGGCGGAGAGGCGCAGCACCACCGCCTTCGACCCGTGCAGGCCCCAGCGCCCGGGGGCCACCGGCTGCGGCGCCTCGACAGCCCGGCCCAGCCGGAGGAACAGCAGCGCCAGGAGGAATCCGGCCGCCGCGTAGGCGGCCACCACGGCCCGGTAGCTGGCCACCGGGGTCCATCCCGCGCCCTGGAGGGCCTGGGCCGCCCAGCCACCGGCCAGGGCGCCGAGGGCCGTGGCGAAGGAACCCGCGAGGTGGTACCAGGCGAAGACGGCCGTGCGGCGCGCCTCCGGCAGCACCTGGGCCAGGGCCGCCTGCTCCAGGGCCAGGAAGGGACCCACTTCATTGCCCGAGGGGCTGACGACGCCGAGGGTGGCCGCCACGAGCAGCACCCCGAAGCTCCGGCTGAGGACGAAGGGCACCCCCGCGCCCACCATGAGGGCCGCGCCGGCCAGGAGCATCCGTCGCCGGCCCAGGCGATCGGCATGGAGGGTGATCCCCAGCGACACGAGGGCGTCCCCCGCCAGCGTGAGCGAGAGCAGCAGGCCGATGCGCCCCTCGCTGAAGCCCAGCCCGGCCAGGTAGAGGGCCAGCACCACGGAGAGGAAGCCGTAGGCGGCCATCCGCACGATCCGCGTCAGGAAGAGCAGGCGAACGTCGCGGCCGAGGGACGGGCGGCGGGGGGAGGAGGCCATGGGGCTCCCGGGGAGAGCGTCCACTCTACCCGCCTCCCGACCTGGGATACTGGGCCATGTCCCTGCCCCCCGAGGAACGCCCGCTGCTGGTCCTGCTGCCCGGACTGGATGGGACGGGCGTGATGTTCGAGCCCTTCCTGGCGGCCGTCCCGGACTTCGAGGCGCGGGTGGTGCGCTACCCCGAGGCCCTGGTGTCCTACGCCGCGTGCATCCACCATGCCCGGACGCTCCTGCCCCAGGACCGGCCCTACGTGCTGCTGGGGGAATCCTTCTCGGGCCCCGTGGCCCTGGCCCTGGCGGCGGAGCGGCCCGAGGGCCTCCGGGCCCTGGTGCTCTGCGGGACCTTCGCCCGGAACCCGCGGCCGGGCCTGGCCTGGACGGCACCCCTGCTGCGGCTGCTGCCCCCCCTGCGGCTGCCCGTGGGAGCCGTCCGCTTCCTGCTGCTGGGCCGCTGGGCCACGGGGCCCCTGATGGACCGGGTGCGGCGCGTGCTGCCGGCCGTACCCAAGGCCACCCTCCGCGACCGCCTGCTGGCCGTGATCGACGTGGACCAGACGGCGCTGCTGGCGCGCATCCAGGTGCCCGTCCTGGCCCTGGTGGCCGCCCACGACCGCCTGGTGCCCCTCGCCGCCGTCCGGCACCTGAAGGCCCACCTGCCCGGCCTGGACGCGGCCCGCCTCCAGGGCCCCCACTGGCTGCTGCAGACGCGGCCCGACGCCGCCGCCCAGGCCCTCCGGGACTTCCTGGGGCGCATCGGGAGTGCCGCCGGAAGGCCCTGAAGCTGGGATACTGCGGACATGTCCATCTTCGCCCGTCCCGCTGTCCGCTGGAGCGCCCTGGTGGCGCTCTGGGGGGTGGTGCTGGCCGTGGTCTGGGTGGGGCTGGTGCAGGTCTTCCTGCTGGCCATGAACCCCTTCTGCCGCTGGCAGGGGCCGGGTGCCGCCCACGTGCGGGTGGTGCGGGTGGACCGCGATCCCCAGAGCCAGATCGCGGACCTCGTGACGGTGAAGGAGGGCGACCGGGACCGGGAGCTGACGATGCTCAAGGCCGAGGCCGCCGAGCTGGCGCCCGGCGACGAGATCTGGGTGCTGGACAACTACGTGGCCGACGGCCTGCGCCCCAACCAGTTCCGCCTGACGCCCCTGCGGGTGCTGTTGGAGTACCCCTTCCTCCTGCTCCTGCCCGTGGGCTGGGCCCTCTGGCGCCTGCGCCGCATCCGGATCGCGGTCGAGGCCACCCCGCCCCCGCCCGTGCGCCGCACCTTCACCGACGACTTCCACCTCCGGGCCCAGCGCTTCGCGAAGCCGAAGGCCGGGGACCCGGGCGGGGATGCGACCGACGACGACAGGCACCCCTGAGGCCCCATGGACATCCGGCTCTCCCCCGACACCGAGCAGCGCCTGCGGGAATCCATCCGCCGGTTCGTGGCCGAGGAGTACGGCGTGAGCCTGGGGGACCTGGGCGCCGGCGTGTTCCTGGATTTCTGCCTGAAGGAGATCGCGCCGGCCGCGTACAACCAGGCCGTCGCCGACGCCCAGGCCCATCTGCAGGACCGCGTGGCGGACCTGGAGAACGTCTGCTTTGCGGAGGAAGGCGGGTACTGGAAGGCCGAGGGGAAGCGCATCGTCGCGCGGAAGCCCGCGTCCCGGCGGTAGACTGGGGGCACGGCGGTGCCCCATGCCCCACTGCATCCTGGAAGCCTCGGACAACCTGCTGGACGAGCCGGACTGGCCCGACCTGCTGGCCGAGCTCCACCACACCCTGGTGGCCACGGGCCTCTTCGCCGAGGCGGACATCAAGAGCCGCGTGATCCGCCATGGGATCTTCCGCGTGGCCGATGGCGCGCCGGATCGCGCCTTCGTCACCCTCGACGTGCAGGTGATGGATGGCCGCAGCGACGCCGTGAAGGCCGCCCTCAGCGACGCCCTGCTGCCGGTGCTGGTCCGGGCCTTTCCCCGCAGCGCCGAGGGGATGCGGCTCAACGTCACCGTCCAGATCAGCGACCTGCACCGCCCCAGCTACCGGCGCCACCAGAGCCAGCCATGACCGATGCCATCTCCCCCCTCCAGCTCCGGCTCCTGAAGATGGTGGCCTCCCACCACCCCGACGTGGCGCGGGAGCACCTCCTGAAGGCCGGCGCCACCGAGGCCGACGTCGCCTGGCTTGAGCGCCACGACCTCGTCCGCGAGACCGGTCCGGGCCGCCTCCACCTCTCCCACATGGGACGGCAGGTCCTGAAGCGCATCACCTGAACCCCGGCGGGAGGGGCCATGCCGAAGCCCATCAGCCCTGACGATCTGTGGCGCGAGGCGCCGGCGGCCGTGGAGCGCTTCGACCCGGCGCTGCTGGCGGGCCTGCCGGCCGGCGCGCAGCGCCTCCTGGGCCACGCCCTGGCCCCGGGGGCCCCGCTGGCCCGGGCCGTGCGCCTGGCGATGACCGGCACGATCCGGCTGGGGGACTGGCACCCCTTCGAGGCGGACCAGGTCATCGTCCGCGACCGGGGCATGGTGTGGGCGGCCCGCGTCCGGATGAAGGGCCTGCCCATCCGCGGCTCCGACCGCCTGCTGGACGGCCGGGGCACCATGCGCTGGGCCCTCTTCGGCCTGATCCCCTTCCTGCGGGCCGAGGGCGCCGACATCACGCGCTCCGCCCGCGGCCGCCTGCGGGCCGAGACCATCTGGCTGCCCTCCCTCCTGGCGGATCCGGCGGTGACCTGGACGGAGGCGGATGCCGGACTGCGGGCCCGGGTGAGGGTGGACGGGGAACCAGGCGACCTGGATCTGACCCCGGATGCCGATGGCCGCCTGCAGGAGGTGCGCCTGGCGCGCTGGGGGAACCCCGGTGGCGGGCCCTTCGGAGAAGTCCCCTTCGGGGGCGTGATGGAGGCCGAGGGCACCTTCCAGGGCCTCACCATCCCCACCCGCGTCCGCGTGGGCTGGTGGTCCGGCACGGAACGCTTCGAACGCGAAGGCGAATTCTTCCGGGCCGAGCTCACCGGCGCCGAGTTCCGCTGACCGGGCCCGTGGGACAATGCCCCTCCCGCCTGGAGGTCCCATGCCCCTGCTCACCCGCGCCGAGGCCACCCGCTACGAGGAGACCAGCCGCCACGCGGACGTGATGGCCTTCGTGGCCGGGCTGCAGGCCAGGGGCGACCGCCGCCTGCACGTGGAGACCTTCGGCGTGAGCCCCCAGGGCCGCGAGCTGCCCCTGCTGGTGCTCTCCGCCCGCGGCGCGAAGACGCCGGCCGAGGCCCGGAGCCTGGACCTGCCCGTGGTGCTGGTCATCAGCGGCATCCACGCGGGGGAGGTGGAGGGCAAGGAGGGCTGCCTCATGCTCGTGCGCGACCTGCTGGACGGGAAGCCCGGCCTCGACGCGGACCAGATCCTCTCGGCCATGACCCTGGTGGTGGTGCCCCTCTTCAACCCCGACGGCAATGACGCCATCGACCCCGGCAACCGCCGGCTGCACCTGCCCAAACTCTCGGGCCAGCTGGGCCCGGACAGCGGTGTGGGCACCCGGGAGAACGGATCGAAGATCAACCTGAACCGCGACTACCTGCGGATGCAGGGACTGGAGATGCGCCTCCTGCAGACCCGCGTCTGCCAGGCCTGGGAGCCGGACCTCACCCTCGACAACCACGCCACCAACGGCTCGGTGCACCGCTTCTCCATGACCTACGACATCCCCCACACGGAGGAGACGGGCCGGGGCGAACCCGTCCGCTACATGCGGGAGCGCCTGCTCCCCCCCGTCACCGCCGCCCTCAAGGCCAACCACGGCCTCGACGCGGGCTGGTACGGCAACTTCGTGGAGGACGAGCGGGTGCTGGACGCCGACGGCGAGGCGGACCCCGCCTCGGCCGTGCGCGAGGGCTGGATGACCTACCCGCACCATCCCCGCTTCGGCAGCAACTACCGGGGCCTCACCAGCCGCATGGACCTGCTGCTGGAGTGCTACTCGTACATCCCCTTCTCGGAGCGGGTGCGCACGGCCTACGCCTTCATGCTGGAGACGTTCCGGCACGTGGCGGCCCACCGGGACGAGGTGCTGCAGACCGTGGCGGAGAGCCGCACGCCGCGGGACCGCATGGCCGTGCGCTACCGCCTGGACGTGTGCGAACGGCCCGTGGAGATCCTCACCCGGACGCCCCGCACCCTGGAGGGGGCGCCCTCGGCCGTCACCCTCCCCCACTTCGCCCGCTTCGTGGGCACCACGGTGGTGGAGCGCCCCGAGGCCTACCTGGTGCCGCCCCCGGTGGCGGCCCACCTGCGGCTGCACGGCCTCACCCTGCGCGAGGCCCTGGGCACCTTCGAGGTGGCCGTGCCCGTGGTGGAGTCCCTGGGCTCCGAGGGCGGCCGGGCCATCCTGGAGGCCGCCGCCGTGGGCGAGCTGGCCGTCTCCTGGCGCCGGGGCCCGCGCCCGGTGCCCCCCGGCTGGTCCCTGGTGCCCATGGACCAGCCCCTGGCCGCCGTGGCGGCCTACCTCTGCGAGCCCGAGAGCGACGACGGCGCCGTGGAGAACGGCCTCCTGCCCGTCCCCAAGGCGGGCGACGAGCTGGCCCTCTGGCGGGTGGAGGGCCGCTGAGCGGAAGGATCCCTTGACGCCGCCCCGGTGTCGGCGCAGCATGCCTCCGTCTTCTCTTTAGAAAACCATGGAGGCAACCATGAAAAAGACCGTAATGGCGCTCGGCTTCCTGCTGGCCCTGCCGGTGGCCGCCCAGGACGTCGAAGTGGGCGTCTTCGCAGGACGGCAGGCCTATGCGTCGGCCCACACCGACGTGGTGCCGGGCGGCACCCTGCAGGTCGAGGCCGACACCAAGACCGTCTGGGGCCTCCGCCTCGGCTACTCGCTGGTGGACCTGGGCCCCGCCCTGTTCCAGGTCACCGCCGGCTACCAGCCGGAGACCAGCACCCGGCTCAAGGGATCGCTCGGCGGCGCGCCCATCGGCGAAGGAGACCTGAAGGAGAGCCACTGGTCCGCCGGCGTGATGTTCAACTTCAAGGCCGTGGTGGCCGTGGGCCTGGGCGTGGAGTTCCGCTCGGAGTCGCTCAAGGAGACCACGGACAGCACCACCTACAACCGCCCCTGGGCGCGGCTCACCCTCGGGTACGCCTTCCCCACGCCGGGCGTCAAGCCCTTCATGGGCCTGGAAGCGGACTTCCCGCTGGTTTCCAAGAGCAACGAGTTCGGCAGCACCGCCGACCTCCTCAAGAGCCTGGCGCCCAAGAACCAGATCGGGATCTACGCCGGCCTCCGGTTCTGACCGGAACCCCGAGCCGCGGCCCGGATATCCTGGCGGAATCGACAGGGATCCGCCGGCCATGCACATCCTCGCCCTCGACCACGCCGTCCTCCGCGCCAACGACCTGGCGGCCATGACCGACTTCTACACCCGCGTCCTCGGCCTCGGCCTGGACCGGGAGGTACCGGAGCTGGGCCTCGTCCATCTGCGGGCCGGGCGCTCCATGCTCGACCTCATCTCCGTCTCCGGAAAGCTGGGAGCCCCCGGTGGGGCGGCCCCGGGCTCCGAGGGCCGGAACCTGGACCACCTCTGCCTGCGGATCGAGCCCTTCGACGAAGCCGCCCTGCGGGCCCGCTTCGCCGCCCACGGGGTGGCGCTGAGCGAGGTCCACGACAACTACGGGGCCGAGGGCCGGGGGCCCTCGGTGTACCTGCAGGATCCGGAAGGCAATGTCGTCGAGCTGAAGGGCCCCTCGGGGGCCTGAACGCCCGGGATCAGGCCTCCTTGTAGAGCGACTCGATGAGGGTGGCGTACATCTCGTTCACCACGCGGCGCTTCACCTTGAGGCTGGGGGTGAGCTGGCCGGTCTCCAGGCTCAGCTCGTGGTCCAGCACGGCGATCTTCTTCACGCGCTCGAAGTTGGAGAGGTGCTGGTTGATGAGCTCCACCCGCTCCATGAGCATCTGGACCGTCTCGGGTCGCGCCACCAGGTCGCGGCTGCTGCTGTAGGCGATCTTGTGCTGGTGCGCCCAGCGGTAGAGGCTGTCGAAGTTGGGGATGATGAGCGCGGAGATGAAGTTGCGCCGGTCGCCGAGCAGGACCGCCTGGGTGATGAACTTGTCGGTCTTGAGGAGCTCCTCGATGGGCTGGGGCGCGACCTTCTTGCCGCCGCTGGTGACGATGATCTCCTTCTTGCGGTCCGTGATCTTCAGCAGGCCGCGGGCGTCGAGCTCGCCGATGTCCCCGGTGCGGAAGTACCCGTCGGCGTCGAAGGCCTCGGCCGTGGCCTCGGGGTTCTTCCAGTAGCCCTTCATCACGTTCGGCCCCTGGCAGAGGATCTCGCCGTCCGGCGCGATCTTGACGTAGGGGCGGCCCTGCCAGGTGTCGTAGATGGGGCGGCCCACCTTGCCGGGGGCCACCTCGCCGAAGCGGTTGAAGGAGATGACGGGGCTGGTCTCCGTGAGGCCGTAGCCCTCGGTGATGGGGAGGCCGATGGCCCAGAAGAAGGCCATGACCTTGGGCGAGAGCGGCGCGCCCCCGCTGATGGCGAAGCGGATGTTCCCGCCGGTCTTCGCCAGGATCTTGTGGAAGACCAGGTGCCGGCTCCACCAGAGCTGGAACTGGATCCAGAGGGGGATGTTCCGCTTCTCGTACAGGTAGGGCACGGACATCTCCCCGGCCCACATGGCCCAGTGGAAGATGAACCGCTTGAGGAAGCTGCTGGAGGCCACGCCCTCGCGGACCCGGGCGTAGATCTTCTCGTAGATGCGGGGCACGCTGATGATGAGGGTGGGCTTGGTGGCCTGGAGGTCGTCCCCCACCGTGGCGATGCTCTCCGCGTAGTAGATGCTGGCGCCGATGCGCATCATGGAATAGTGCCCGGCCATGCGCTCCAGGATGTGGGAGAGGGGGAGGAAGGACAGGCAGCGGTCCCCCCGCTTCATCTGGATGAGCTCCAGGGTGCGCTCCACGTTGGAGACGAGGTTCCCGTGGGTGAGCATGGCCCCCTTGGGATCGCCGGTGGTGCCGGAGGTGTAGATGAGGGTCAGGAGGTCCTCGGGCTTCCGCTGGCGGGCCCAGGCCCGCACCTCCGGCCGCCGCGCCTCCAGGGCCTCGCCCTCCGCCATGAGGGTGGCGAAGGGGACCACGGCCGGATCCACCGGGATGCCGTCCATCTGGACCACCGTGGCCAGGGCGCTGTCGGCCCCCCTGGCGGTGAGGGCCTTCCGGGCCTGCTCCGGCGTGGAGCAGAAGACGATGCGGGTCTCCGCATGCTTGAGGATGAAGGCCGACTGGGGGGCGTTCAGGGTGGGATAGAGCGGCACCGTGGGCAGGCCGGAGATGGCGCAGGCGTAGTCCACCACGGCCCACTCCGGCCGGTTCTCGCAGATCAGGGCGACGGGCTCGCCCGCCTTCAGGCCGCGCGCCTCCAGGGCCAGGGCCAGGCGCTCCACCCGGGCCTGCAGCTCCTTGTGGGAGATGGGCACATAGGTGCTGCCCCGCCGGAAGGCCAGGGCGTCGGCGGACTGGAAGGCACAGGCCTCGTAGAAGAGATCGGCGATCGTGTGGGCCATGGCCTGCTCCGGAAGGGGTGGAAGGGAGGATTCGCGGGGATTCAGCGGGCGGGACGGACCATCACGAGCGCGCCCTGGCCGATGCCCCAGCTCTGCAGGAAGGCCTCCGGCACGGCGATCACCCCGTCGGCCAGATCGGCATTGAACCGCACCGCCTCGTGGGCCACCCCGCCGCGCCACTGGATCCGCACCTGGGAGATGAGGCCGTGGCTGTAGGGCTGGAGCCCCCGCCAGCGCGACTCGTGGATGACACCCACCTCCACATGATCGGCCTTGCTGAAGAGCCGCGCCTTCAGGGGGCTGATGGTGAGGGGCACCGAGGGTTCGAAGGTCTTGAGGCGGTCCGCCTCCAGGAGCGCGAAGGCCGCTTCCAGCACCGCCACCTCGTTCAGCTGGGTGGCGGCCATCACCTGGTAGAAGTCGTGGTAGCCGTCGAAGTGGGGGATCGCCTTCCGGGCCTCGGACGACAGGTTCAGGCCGGAGGTGAGGGCGGGTTCGGGCAGGAAGGTCCAGGGCACCGCATCCAGCGTGGGGAAGTAGCCCTTCAGGCGGCGCCGGGTGTCCAGGGTGCGCGCGGACTCCATGAGCAGGTCGGGCACCGAGCGGCGGATGCTGCCCACGGGCTTGACGGGGCCCGTGGCGAACTCGAATTCGCCCCGGTCCCAGGTCAGGAGCTCGAAGGCCGCCAGCTCGCCGATGGTCTGGCCCGCCTCCGCGTGCACCACCTCGCCGCTGCTCACGTGCAGCGCCCCGCTGAAGCGGCCGTTCTGGAGGCGCAGGACCCCGGTCTTGCGGTTCATGTGGAGCAGCTGGACCACGTCCGAAAGGCTGATGCTCTGGATGAGACCCTGGAGGTTGTTCACGGGCGACCCCCGCGTCGGCGGGGGACGGAGGAACCGGGAAGGGAGGGGTAGGGCATCGCCAAGGGGCTTCCTGCGAAGGTTTCGTGGGTGGGCGCGGGGCGGGGTGGACCTTCCCCTGGATAGCCGGTCGATGTAAACACAGTCAAGATGCCTGGATTCCGCATCGGCAGAGTCCGTGCCGGCCTGAACCCCCCGGGGAAAACCCGACTAGGCAGCAATGGACCGGGACCCGACCCGTCCACTCCTGGGGGCCCGGCCATCCCCTGCCGATGAGACGGGTATGCTGGTCTGGAAGATGTGCTCGACGCGATGGCTGTTGCCGCTCCTGATGGCCGCGCTGGCGGCACTCCCCCTCCCCGCCCAGGCCGGGGGGCGGCGTCCCTTCGCCATCCTCGGCCCTGAGCAGGGCCTGCCCTCCGGGGCGGTGCTCTGCCTGACCCAGGACCGGGACGGGTTCCTCTGGCTGGGGACGGAGAACGGCCTGCTCCGCTACGAGGGGGGCCAGTGCCGCCACTGGAGCCTGGAGGACGGCCTCCCCTCCGCCTACGTCTCCCGCATCCTGCCGGACCCGGAAGGCGGCGTCTGGGTGGGCACCCTGCGCGGGCTGGTCCGTTTCCGGAACGGCCGCTTCGAACCGGCGGTCTTCGGGACGGAGCCCGTGGGCACCGTCCCCACCTTCATCGCCCAGGACCGCCAGGGCCGCATCTGGGTCGCCACCCGGAAGGGGCGCTACCGCCAGGAGGGCGGCGTGCACTTCAAGCCCCTGCCCGAGCCGATGCAGGGGAGCGCCGGGTCCCTCGCGGAGGGATCGCACAGCGGCGCCCTGTACCTGGCCGGCCCCGAGGGCATCCAGGCCTTCTACCCCGACGGCTCCATCCGCCGCTGGGGCCCGGCCGACGGGCTGTCGGCCGGGGGCGTCAGCCTGGTGGCCGAGGATGGCGAGGGGCGGCTCTGGGCGGGCGCGGGTCTCCGGCTGTTCATGCTGCCCCCCGGGGGAGCCCGGTTCCAGGACGAGTCCCGACGGCTCAAGGCCGCCCTCACCACCAGCGGGACCCCCTTCCTGGACCGCGACGGATCCCTGTGGCTGCCCACCCAGGACGGGGCCCTCCACCTCATGGGGGACCGGTCGGAGTACCTGGATGCCGCCGTGGGCCTCCCCTTCCGCTGGGTCCGCACGGTCTTCAGGGACCGGGAGGGGACCCTGTGGGTCCTCGGACCCGCCCTGGCCCGCCTCCAGGGCCAGGGCCGGGTGCGGAACTACACGCTGTCCCACGGCGCCTTCGGCGAGGTCGTCTGGTTCATCACCCACGATCGGCAGGGGCGGCTCCTCGTCGCCACGGACGGCGGGGCGGCGCGCCTCGGGCCGGAGGGCCTCGAGGTCATCCCGGGCACCGGGGGACGGCGCATCAAGGCCCTGACCGAGGACCGGGCGGGCACCCTCTGGATGGTCACCACCGTCGGGCCCACGCTCTGGCTGAAGCCCGGCCAGCACCAGGCGGAGGTGGCCCCGCTGGGGGACCTCGGCCGGGAAGTGAACACCGTCTTCCAGGACCGCGAGGGACGCCTGTGGCTGGGGAGCACCCGCCACGGCGTCCTCCGCTGGGATCCGGCGCGGCGGCGGCTGGTGCAGGAGGCCGGTCCGGCCGTGGCGGGCCTCGGCAGCCTGGGGGCCTACCAGTTCAGCGAGGATCCGCAGGGCCGGCTCTGGGTGGGCACCACGGCCGGACTCCTCGTGCGGGAGCCGGAAGGCCGGTGGCGCTTCTTCACGAACCGCGACGGCCTCCAGACCTTCACCGTGTACGGGGCGGCCTTCCTCCCGGACGGCAGCGCCTGGATCCACTACCAGGAGCCCCACGGCCTCACCCGGGTGCGCCTGGAGAACGGGCACCTCAGGATCCTCGAGCAGCGGACCAAGGGGCACGGGCTCCGCACCAACCTCATCTACGCCGTCCAGGTGGACCGGCTCGGCCATACCTGGGTGAGCACGGACCAGGGCCTGGACCGGCTGGACCCGCCCGTGCACCTGGGCCGGGACGAGGGCATGGCCAGCGAGGACTGCGCGATCCTCTCCCTCCTGGCCGAGGGTGGCGACATCTGGGTGGGCACCGCCAACGGCCTGGTGCGCTACGACGCCGGGGGCCCCCAGGCGCCCATCGACCCGCCCGAGGCCCGCATCCTGCAGGTGGTCCGCGGCGCCCGGCGGCTGGCCCCTCCCTTCGAGGGCCTGGGCCCCGTGCCCTCCCGCGAGGCCACCCTGGAGTTCCACTTCGCCGCCCCCTCCTTCGTGAACGAGCGTGCCCTGCGGTTCCAGGTGCGCCTGCAGGGACTCGAGGAGGACTGGCACGAGGCGGAGGGCCGCACGGTCCGCTATCCGGCCCTGCCGGGGGGCCGCTACCGGTTCGAGGTGCGGGCCGCCAACGGCGACGGCGCCTTCGGGCCCGCCGAGGGCCTCGATTTCACCGTGCTGTCCCCCTGGTGGAAGCGCTGGTGGGCCGCCACCCTGGCGATCCTGGCGGCCCTCACCGGCATGTACGGCATCTTCCGGCTCCGGCTGGCGGCCCTGGCCCGCAGCAAGGCCGAGCTGGAGGCCATCGTGGCGCAGCGCACCCGGGAACTGCGCACCCGGAACGAGGAGCTGTCCGAGGCCCTGGGCAACGTGAAGCAGCTCTCCGGCCTGCTCCCCATCTGCGCCCACTGCAAGAAGATCCGGGACGACCGGGGCTACTGGAACCAGCTGGAGCAGTACATCACCGAGCGCTCCGAGGCCGACTTCTCCCACGGCATCTGCCCCGACTGCGCCCAGGAGATGTTCCCCGAGGTGGCCCTGCGCCGGCGGGAATCCAAGGCGTAAGCCGCCCCGGGCCCGGGCCGTAACCCTCAAGCACAGGAGGAGCCATGGACGGTGACCGCACGCGCACCGAGGAGTTCAAGCTCGAGGGTGGCAAGGTCCTCGACAAAATCAAAGAGCTGATCCACCAGGGCAACATCCGGCGGATCACCCTGAAGAACGAGGAGGGGAAGACCCTCATCGAGATCCCCCTCACCCTGGGCCTGGTGGGCGCCGCGCTGCTGCCGGTCTTCGCGGCGGTGGGCGCCATCGCCGCCGTGGTCACGCGCATGACCCTGGTCGTGGAGAAGACGGAGCCCTGACGCAGGGTAGGCCGGTCTTGGCCCTACACTGACCGGGCATCCTCCGGAGCGCCCGTGGCCTATCCGCACCTGCTCGAACCCCTCGACCTGGGCTTCACCACCCTCCGCAACCGCGTGCTCATGGGCTCCATGCACACGAACCTGGAGGAGGCCAAGGACGGCTTCGCCAAGATGGCCGCCTTCTACGCCGAGCGGGCCCGGGGGGGCGTGGGGCTCATCGTCACCGGCGGCATCGCACCCAACCTGCGGGGCCGGCTCACGCCCTTCGGCGCCCAGCTCTCCTGGCCCTGGCAGGTGCGCAGGCACCGCGTGGTCACGGAGGCCGTCCACCAGGCGGGCGGGAAGATCGCCCTGCAGATCCTCCACGGCGGGCGGTACAGCTACCACCCCCTGAGCGTCGCCCCCACGGCCCTCAAGAGCCCCATCACCCCGTTCAAGCCCTCGGCCCTCTCGGAGCGCGGCATCCGCAGGACCATCCGCGACTACGCCGCCTGCGCGGCCCTGGCCCGGAAGGCGGGCTACGACGGCGTGGAGATCATGGGCAGCGAGGGCTACCTCATCAACCAGTTCATCGCGACCCGCACCAACCGCCGGACGGACGCCTGGGGCGGCGAGTACGCGAACCGCATGCGCTTCCCCCTGGAGGTGGTGAAGGCCGTCCGCGCCGCCGTGGGCCCGGACTTCATCGTGATCTTCCGGCTCTCCATGCTGGACCTCGTGCCCGACGGCAGCAGCTGGGAGGAGGTGGTCCAGCTCGCCAAGGCCCTCGAGGCCGCCGGGGCCACGATCCTCAACACGGGCATCGGCTGGCACGAGGCCCGGGTCCCCACCATCGCCGCCATGGTGCCCCGGGGGGCCTACGCCTGGGTGACGAAGCGGCTGAAGGGCGAGGTGGGCATCCCCCTCATCACCACCAACCGCATCAACACGCCGGAGGTGGCCGAGGAGATCCTCGCCTCGGGCTGCGCCGACATGGTGAGCATGGCCCGGCCCCTGCTGGCCGATGCCGAGTTCGTGAAGAAGGCCGAGGAGGACCGGGCCCTCGACATCAACACCTGCATCGCCTGCAACCAGGGCTGCCTGGACATGGTCTTCCGGCAGAAGCGCTGCACCTGCCTGGTGAATCCCCGGGCCTGCTACGAGACGGAGCTGACCTTCGAGCCCACCGTGGCGCCCAAGCGCCTCGCCGTGGTCGGCGGCGGCGCCGCCGGGCTGAGCTTCGCCAGCCACGCGGCGGAGCGGGGCCACCTGGTCACCCTCTTCGAGGCCGCTTCGGAACTGGGCGGCCAGCTCAACATCGCCAAGCGGGTGCCCGGCAAGGAGGAGTTCTACGAGACCCTGCGCTACTTCGGCCGGCGCCTGGCGCAGGCCGGCGTGACGGTGCGCCTGGGCGAGCGGGCCACCCTGGAGCTCCTGGCGGACTTCGACGAGATCGTCCTGGCCACGGGCGTGGTGCCCCGCCAGCCGGAGATCCCCGGCATCGGCCATCCCAAGGTCATCTCGTACCCCGACCTGCTGCTGGGCCGCCGGAAGGCGGGCGAGAAGGTGGCCATCATCGGCGCCGGGGGCATCGGCTTCGACGTGGCGGAGTTCCTGGTGGAAGGCGACCACGGTCCGGACACCACCCGGTACCTGCAGGCCTGGGGCGTGGACGGCGCCCACGCGCACCGGGGGGGCCTGCTCGAGCGGCCCGAGCCGCCGAAGCCCGCCCGGCAGGTGTTCCTCCTCCAGCGCAAGACCGACCGCATGGGCGCGAACCTGGGCAGGACCACCGGCTGGATCCACCGCGCCAGCCTGAAGGCCCTCAAGGTGAAGATGCTCGGCGGCGTGACCTATGTCCGCATCGACGACGACGGGCTGTGGATCCGCGAGGGCGAGGGCGCCGAGCCCCGCTGCCTGGCCGTGGACCACGTCATCAACTGCTCGGGCCAGCTCTCCCAGCGGGAGCTGGTGGAGCCCCTGCGGGTCCTGGACCGCCCGGTCCACCTCATCGGCGGCGCCGACCTGGCCACCGAGCTGGACGCCCAGCGCGCCATCCGCCAGGGGGCCGAGCTGGCGGCCAGGATCTGATAAACCAACACCTTGCGAGGTTGTGGCCGACAATCAAATGACCTATTGGTCGTGCAATTAATTTCACAACCCCCTCCTGTCGATACATGGGTGCCCGCCCAGGAGCGCCCGTGCGAAACCGAAGCCTGACCCTCAAGTTCTTCCTGCCGGTGGGCCTCACCCTCGTGGCGCTGTTCGGCGGGCTCACCCTGCTGGTGGGCCGGGCCCAGACGGACCGGACCCAGCGGGACTTCGAGGACAACCTGCGGGCCATCGGCACCAATTCCCGGTACATGCTGCACTGGGAGGCCGAGGCCTACTGCCGGAAGGAGGGGATGACCTACCACCGGGTGCTCCTGGACCAGCTGTCCCCGGGCCCGGAGGGGCAGATCGAACGGGCCGCCGTCCAGGCCTTCCAGGCCCAGCCTGGGCTCGACAGCTACACGGGGAGCTATACGGGGCCGGATGGCGCGGCATGGAGGTACGTGGTGACCCCGGGCCGCCTCCAGGAAGGCTGCCAGACCTGCCACCAGGCCCTGGGCGTCACGGCCCTCGAGGGGCGGAAGGTCGGCGACTTCGTGGCGGTGTTCGGCATCTCCCGCTCCACCGCCGGGATCGTCCAGCAGGAACGCCGGTTCCAGGGGTCGGCCATCGCGGTGGGTCTCGCCACCCTGGTGCTGATGGGAGTGATCCTCGTCGTCGTCGTCCGCCGGGTCATCCTGCATCCCCTCGCGGACCTGGGCGGCTCCCTCACCCGCGTGGCGGAAGGGGACTTCACCGCACGGGCCGAGACGGGGGACGGGGACGAGATCGGCGCGCTGGCGCGGACCTTCAACGGCATGGTCGAGCGCCTGAACGGCGCCCTGCGGGAGGTGGAATCGGCCTCCCAGGCCGTGGCCTCCGGGGCCACGCAGCTGGCCGCCAGCGCCGAGCAGATCCACCACACCGTGGAGGACACGGCCCGGGTCGGCGAGGACCTCCGCCAGGCGGGCACCGGGGTGCAGGAGGCCCTGGGACGCCTTGGAGAGAGCATCCGGCAGCTGGACCAGAACGCCCTCGCCTCCCAGGCGAGGACCCGCGACGCCGCCCGGGACACGGAGGACGGGGCCCGGGCGGGGAAGGAATCCGAAGGCGGCATGGAGGCCATCCGGGAGGCCACCGTCCGGATCCTCCAGGCGGTGCAGGTGATCCAGGAGATCGCCCGGCAGACCAACCTCCTGAGCCTGAACGCGGCCATCGAGGCGGCGAAGGCCGGCGCCCAGGGCAAGGGGTTCGCCGTGGTCGCGGAGGAGGTGCGCAAGCTGGCCGAGCGCAGCGCCGCGGCCGCCGCCGAGATCCGGGGGCTCACCGACCTGACGGAGCAGGCGGTGTCCCGGGGCATCGAGAGCGTGGCGAACACCCTCCAGCGGCTGGATTCGATCCAGACGCGCATCGGGGAGGTGGCCGAGCAGGTGAAGGACGTGGCCGGCCTCAGCCGGGAGCAGGAGACCACGGGCCGGGAGGTGGGCGCCCTCATGGACCAGACCCGGGGGCGGCTCGACGAGAACGCCGCCGCCACCCAGGAGCTGGCCGCCACCGTCACCGAGATCACCCGGACCGCGGAGGACCTGTCCAAGGTCGCCGACGGGCTCCGGGTGCTGGTCCAGCGCTTCCGGCTGTAGCCTGGAGGCCATGGCCCGCCCCCTCCCCCTCCTTGCCGCCCCTGACGCCGCCCGCCTGCTGCTGGGGGCGCAGGGCCTCCTGGCGGATCCGTCCCGGCGGGTGACGGGGCCCTCGCTGCAGGCCCTCGTCGAGCGGCTGGGCTTCGTGCAGGTGGACACCATCAACGTGCTGGCCCGGGCCCACGACCTCACGCTCTTCAGCCGCCTGGACGGCTACCGGCCGGAGCACCTCAGGAGGCTCCTGGAGGAGCAGCGCAGCCTCTTCGAGGCCTTCACCCACGACGCCTCGGCCATCCCCACGGCCTGGTTCGCCCACTGGAAGCCGCGCTTCGCGCGTGACCGCGCGCGCATCCACGCCCACGCCTGGTGGCAGCACCACTTCCGCGGCACGGACGCAGAGCGGGTGGTGGCGGACGTGAAGGCCCGCATCGAGCGCGAGGGCCCGTTGAAGTCCTCCGACTTCGAGCATCCGGAGAAGCGCGGGCCCTGGTGGGGCTGGAAGCCCCAGAAGGCGGCCCTGGACTTCCTCTGGCGCGCGGGCGAGCTGGCCATCCCCCGGCGCGAGGGCTTCCAGAAGCTCTACGACCTCACGGAGCGCGTGTTCCCGGAGCACCATGCCCTGCCCTGTCCCGAGCCCGCCGCCCACCTCGAATGGGCCTGCGCCGCGGCGGCGGAGCGGCTCTGGGTGTTCACCCCGAAGGAGCTGGCGGACTTCTGGGAAAGCGTCGAGGCCCCGGAGGCCCGGGCCTGGTGCCTGGCGGCCGCGAAGGCGGGCCGCATCGTCCCGGTGGAGGTGGAGGATGCCGACGGTGCCGTACGTCCCGCCTTCGCCCTGGCCGACTGGGAGGCCCGGCTGCAGCGGCTGCCCGAGGCCCCGGAGCGCACGCGGCTGCTCTGCCCCTTCGACCCCATCCTGCGGGACCGCGCCCGGGCCCTGCGCCGCTTCGGCTTCGACTACCGCTTCGAGGCCTTCGTGCCCGAGCCGAGGCGCCAGTACGGGTACTACGTGCTGCCCATCCTGGAAGGCGAGCGCCTGGTGGGCCGCCTGGACGCCAAGGCCCACCGCGACCGGAACCTCCTGGAGGTGAAGGGCCTCTGGTGGGAGCCCGGCATCAAGGCCACGAAAGCCCGGAAGCGGGGCCTGGAGGACGCCCTGGCGCGACTGGCGACCTTCGTGGGAGCGGAGGCAATCGAGGGTCTCTGAGGGGGGGGGGGCCGATTGCGGCATGCTGGAGCCATGACCTCCCATCCCGACCACTGGAACCGCCACTACGAGGCCGGCGCGCGGCCCGAATGGGACATGGCCAAGGCCACGCCCGTCCTGGCGGAGGCGCTGGCGCTGGCGGCCGCCTCCGGCCTCGCCCCCGGGGCCTCGGTGGTGGTGCCGGGCTGCGGCTACGGCCACGACGCCGCGGCCCTGGCGGCCCTCGGCTTCGAGGTCACGGGCCTCGATTTCGCGCCGCTGGCGGTCCAGGGGGCCCGGGCCCGCTACGGCGACGCCGTGCGCTGGGCGCAGGAGGACTGGTTCACCACGGCCCTGGGGCCCTGGGACGCGATCTTCGACCACACCTGCCTGGTGGCCATGGACCCCGACCGGCGGCCGGCCTATGCCGAGGCCTGCGCGGGCCACCTGCGCCCCGGCGGCCTGTGGCTGGCCGTGGCCTTCCACGACGTGCAGGGACGGCCCGGCCCGCCCCATGCGATCCCCAGGGATGACCTGCGGCGGCTCGCGGAGCCCCGCTTCGAGGTGCTGCACCTGGCCGAGGCCACGCGGAGCCACCCCCGTCGCGCGGGGCGGGAGTACCTGCTCGTGGCGCGCCGGCGCTGAGACACATTCCAGCCCACTGCAGGGCGGACATTGCCGGGAACCCCCCGGGGAGACTGGGCCTAGAATGGCTTCCATCTCCCCGGAGTCCAACATGCGCGCGAAAGCCCTTCTCTCGCTGTTCTTCCTGTCGGCGCTGGCGCTGGCGGCCCAGGACCTGGTGCGCCTGGGCAACCTGAAGTTCGCCCACTACGGCGCGGTGTCCTACATGAAGGAGATCGCCCCGAAGTACCACCTGAAGATCCAGGAGCGCATGTTCCCCAAGGGCATCGACATCAATCCGGCCATCGTGGCGGGCGAGATCGACGCGAGCGCCGCGGCCCTGGATGCGGCCATCGCGGGCCGGGCCCAGGGCGTCCCGATCTATGTGGTGGCCGGCTTCGCCAAGGGCGGCGCCCGCATCGTGGTGCGCCCCGACCTGGGCATCAAGCGGATCGAGGATCTGAAGGGCAAGAAGGTGGGCGTGGCCCGGGGCGGGGCCCAGGAGCTGCTCCTCCTGGCCGAGCTGGCCCAGCACAAGCTCACCTGGTCCGACCGGCCGGGCAAGGACGTGCTGGTGCTCTACCTGCCCTTCGCCGACCTGAACCAGGCCCTGATGGCCAGGAACATCGACGCCATGTGCCAGTCCGAGCCCTACGCCTCCCAGGCCATCAACCGCAAGTTCGGCGTGGAGCTCATGAAGCCCTACGACACGCCCATGGGCGAGCCCGAGCGCGCCCTGGTCATCACGGAGAAGCTCTACCGGGAGCGCCGCGACGTGGCCCTGCGCTTCATGAAGTGCTTCGTGGAGGCCACCAAGAAGTTCATCGACGAGCCCGCCTTCGCGGAGAAGTACGTCCGCGAGAACCTCTTCAAGAACCAGATCTCCTCCGAGGACTACCGGGACGCCATCAGCAACTCCCCCTTCACCTACGACATCACCCTGGCCCATGTGCAGGTCACCACGGACCTCATGTCCCAGTACGGCGTGGGCCGCATGGCCGCCCCGCCCAAGGCCGCGGACTGGGTGAAGCTGGACCTCCTGGCCCAGGCCAAGAAGGACCTGGGGGTCAAGTAGTCCATGCCCCAGAAGCTCTGGAAGGCCCTGTCCGGCATCCTCGTCCCCCTGGCGGCCATCGCCTTCTGGCAGCTGCTGTCCTCCAAGGGCTGGGTGAACGCCACCATCCTGCCCTCCCCCATGCAGGTGCTCACCCGCTGGTGGGCCTACCTGCGCCCGCTCGATCCCTTCGACCCGGCCCAGGGCCCGTACTGGCGCTGGCTCCTTTCCGGCGAGCTGCCCCAGGACGCCATGGGGAGCCTGTACCGGGTGCTGGTGGGCTTCTTCATCGGCGCGGGCCTGGCCCTGCCCCTGGGCCTGGCCATGGGCTACAGCAAGCTGGTGAACGGGCTCTTCAACCCCCTCATCCAGGTGCTCCGGCCCATCCCGCCCATCGCCTACATCCCGCTCTCGATCCTCTGGTTCGGCCTGGGCAACCCCCCGGCCATCTTCCTCATCAGCATCGGGGCCTTCTTCCCGGTGCTGATGAACACGGTGACGGGGGTGCAGAACGTGGACAGCATCTACCTGCGGGTGGGCCGGAACCTGGGCGCGGGGCGGTTCACGCAGTTCACGCGCATCATCCTCCCCGCGGCCACGCCCTACATCTTCACGGGGGCCCGCATCGGCATGGGCACGGCCTTCATCGTGGTGATCGTGTCCGAGATGATCGCCGTGAACAATGGCCTGGGCTACCGCATCCTGGAGGCCCGCGAGTACCTCTGGTCCGACAAGATCATCGCGGGCATGTTCACCATCGGCCTCCTGGGCCTCGCCATCGACACCGTCATGAGCCGCCTCAGCGCCCGCCTGCTGCGCTGGCACCGCGGCCTGGAGCAGAGCTGATGGGCGTCCCGAACGGATCCAGCCACATCTCCATCCGCGGCGTCCAGAAGGTCTTCCGCACCGGCGGCCAGGAGGTGGCGGCCCTCAAGGACATCGACCTGGAGATCGCCCCCGGCGAGTTCGTCTGCCTGCTGGGCCCCTCCGGCTGCGGCAAGTCCACCCTCCTGAACGCCGTGGCGGGCTTCTCCCTGCCCACCGGCGGGACCATCGACATCCTGGGGGCCCCCGTGACCGAGCCCGGGCCCGACCGCGGCATGGTCTTCCAGGAATACGCCCTGTTCCCCTGGATGACGGTGGAGCAGAACATCGCCTTCGGGCTGCAGATCAAGGGCCAGCCCAAGGCCGCCATCCGGGAGAAGGTGGACCAGCTGCTCACCCTGCTCCACCTCCACGACTTCCGGAAGCGCCACCCCAAGGACCTCAGCGGCGGCATGCGCCAGCGCGTGGCCATCGCCCGGGTGCTGGCCCTGGATTCGCCCATCATGCTCATGGATGAGCCCTTCGGCGCCCTGGATGCCCTCACCCGGCGCAACCTCCAGGACGAGGTGCTGCGGCTGTGGATGGAGCTGAAGAAGACCATCCTCTTCGTCACCCACAGCATCGAGGAGTCCCTCTATCTGGCGGACCGGACGGTGGTGATGACCTACCGCCCCGGCACCGTCAAGCGGGACCTCCGCATCACCCTGCCCCGCCCCCGGGACGTGGCCTCCGCCGAGTTCAACGCCCTCAAGAAGGAGCTCTCCCAGCTCCTCATGGAGGAGCAGACCCGGCACAACCAGGACGAGTTCCGGGGCGCCGCGGTGGACTGAGGCCCTACTTCCTGGGGCAGGTGTTCACGCCCAACAGGCTGTAGAGCGGGCAGAAGCCCGTGAAGGCCGTCAGCAGGGGCACGATGCCGATGAGGCCGAACCAGCGGGCCTTGCCCTCCAGCAGGAAGAGCAGGCTGAGCAGCGCCAGCCCGATCACGATGCGCACAGCCTTGTCGGCACTTCCGACGTTCACCTGCATGGGGGACCTCCTTCAGGGGTGGGGTGGAAGGGTGGGTGCGGGCATGGAATCCTGCCCCCGGCCCCGGGTGGCGATGAGCACCGCCAGGGTCCAGAGGGGGGCGTAGTCGAGGTAGGGGATCCATTCCGTGAGGAAGGACGGCAGGAAGGCCCAGTGGAACCCCACCAGGGCCCAGAGGACGGCCATGGTCACCACGTCCAGGCCCGCGCCCACGATCCAGCCCAGGAGCCCGGTGGCCTCCACGGGGATCTGGATGGCGTCCACCGCCACGGCCACGATCCACGCGGCACGCAGACGGCGCTTGCTCAGGGGCAGGGGCATGGCGGAAGTCTACGCCGGCCGCCCGGGAATGCGAGACATTGAAGTGGAGGACGCCAGGATGCCCCCGACCGCCCCAGCCCCCCGCGGACCCGCCCTCGAGGCCGTGATCTTCGATTTCGGCAACGTCCTCTGCACCTTCGACAACCGCCGGATCCTGGCGGGCCTGGCCCCCCTCTGCGGACTGCCGCCCGAGACGCTGGCCCGGCGGATCGAAGGGTCGGACCTGCCCCGGGCCTACGAATCCGGCGAGATCGGTTCCGCGGCCTTCCTGGCCGGCCTGTCCACGCTCTGCGGCCACGCCTTCCCGGAGGCCGCCTTCGTCCGGGCCTTCTCGGAGATCTTCACGCCCATCGAGCCCGTCTGGCGACTGGTCCGAACGCTGAAGCCCCGCTACCGCCTGGGGCTGCTTTCCAACACCAACCCCTGGCACTTCGAGCACGGCATCCGCCCCACGGCGGTGTTCCCCCTCTTCGACGCGGTGACCCTCTCCTACGAGGTGGGGGCCATGAAGCCCGACCCGAAGATCTACGCGGACGCCCTGGCGAAACTAGCCCTGCCGCCGGAAGCCTGCGTCTTCATCGACGACCTTCCCGGGAACGTCGAGGGCGCTCGCGCCGCCGGGATGCGGGGGATCACCTACACCGGCCCGGAGGCGCTGAGGGCCGAGCTCCACAGCCTGGGAGTCGTGGACTAGCCCCGCCCCTGCCGCATCGCCAGCCAGTTCAGCGCCTCCAGGGGCGTCATGCGGCTGAGGTCCAGGGCCTCCAGTTCGGTGCGGAGGGGATCGGGCTCGGGCTCGAAGAGGGGCAGGACCGGCTGCAGGGGCGTGGGGGCCTTCGGCGGCGCCTCGGGGGCCTGGGCCAGCAGGCGCTGGGCCCGCTGGATCACGCGCCGGGGCAGGCCCGCCAGCCGGGCCACCTGGATGCCGTAGCTGCGGTCCGCCGGGCCCGGCGCCACGCGGTGGAGGAAGTGCAGCTGCTCCTCCCACTCCTGCACCTCCACGTGGAGGTTCTGCACGCGGGCATCGTCGGCCAGCTTCGTCATCTCGAAGTAGTGGGTGGCGAAGAGCGTCCGGGGAGCCCCGCCCTTGAGGTCGCGCAGGGCCTCGGCGATGGCCTCCGCCAGGGCGAGGCCGTCGCGGGTGGAGGTGCCGCGGCCGATCTCGTCGAGGATGACGAGGCTGGCGGAGGTGGCCTGGTTGAGGATCCGCGCCGTTTCCGTCATCTCCACCATGAAGGTGGACTGGCCCCGGGCCAGCTGGTCCGAGGCGCCGATGCGGGTGAAGATGCGATCCACCAGCCCGAAGCGCATGAGCTCCGCGGGCACGAAGGAGCCCGTCTGGGCCAGCACCACCAGAAGGGCCGCCGTGCGCAGGAACGTGGACTTCCCGCCCATGTTCGGGCCCGTCACCACGGCCATGGGCTGGGCCGCGGTGAAGGTCAGGTCGTTGGGGATGCACTCGCGGCCCAGCCGGGACTCCAGCATGGGGTGGCGGGCCGAGACCAGCACCAGGTCCCGCTCCTCGCCCAGCTCGGGCCGCGTCCAGCCCGAGAGGCGCGCCCGCTCCGCCAGGGCAGCCAGCAGGTCCAGGGCGGCCGTGGCACGGGCCAGGGCCGTGAGGTCGGCGCGGGCCTCCAGCACGAGCGCCAGGAGCCGCTGGAACTGGGCCGTCTCCAGCCGCACCTGGTCGCCCTCGGCGCTCAGCAGCCGCTGCTCGAAGGCCACCAGCTTCTCGGTGGTGAAGCGCTCGGCGTTGGCCAGGGTCTGCTTGCGGAGGAAATGGGCCGGCACCGCGCCCAGGTTGGCCTTCGTGATCTCGAAGTAGTAGCCGAACACCCGGTTGTACTTGATCTTCAGGCTCTGGATGCCGCTGGCCCGGCGCTCCTCCTCCTCCAGCTCCAGCATCACCTGCTTGGCGTCCCGGGCCAGGCGGCGCACCTCGTCGAGTTCGGCGTCCACCCCGTCGCGGATGGCCCCGCCCTTCTCCAGGTCCAGGGGCGGCGCCTCCGCCAGGCAGCGCTGCAGCTCGGCCAGCAGGGGCCCGCAGAGGGGCGTCTCCGCGGGCCACAGGCCCAGGTCCGCCACTTCGGGGGCCCAGCCCTCGTCCTTCAGGAGCTCGGGCAGCTTCTGGAGGACGGCCAGGCCCTCGCGGAGCTGCGCGAGTTCCGGCGGCGCGGCCAGCCCCAGGGCCACGCGGCCCAGGAGCCGGTCCAGGTCGGGCACGCGCGACAGGAGCGTCTGGAGGGGCCCGCGGCGGCGGTCCTCCGTGAGCCAGGCCACCTGGGCCCAACGGCGCTCCAGGGCGGCGCGGTCCCGCAGGGGCTGCTCCAGCCAGGCCTTCAGCAGCCGCGAGCCCATGCGGGTGCGGCACTGGTCCAGCAGGGCGGCGAGGGTGCCCGCCTTGCCCCCGTCCAGCCCGTTGGCGAAGACTTCCAGGTGCCGGGCGCTGGTGGCGTCCAGCAGGGGCCCGGAGGCGCCCAGCTCCAGGTTGACGCCCTGGAGATGCGCGGGGCGGCCCTTCTGGGTGGCTTCCACGTGGTCCAGCAGGGCCGCCAGGGCGCCCACGGCAGCCGGATGGGGATCGAGGCCCACGCCCTCCAGATGCTGCCAGCCGAAGAAGGCCAGCACCTGCTGGCGGGCGCGGGTGGCCTCGAAGCGCCAGGCGGGCAGCCGGGTGCGGGCGGCCTCCAGGTCCGGCACGTCCGCCGCGCCCTCGGCCAGGATCAGCTCCTGGGGGGTGATCCGTTCCAGGGTGGCCCGCAGGGCCTCCTCGCCCTCGCCGGGCAGCACCCGCAGGGCACCGGAGGCCAGCTGGAGGAGGGCCAGGCCCCAGGCAGCGCCCGAACGATGGAGGGCGCAAAGCCAGCGGGCATCGTCGTCCAGCCAGGTGCCGGGGGTGATGATGCGCTTGATGGCGCGGGGCAGCAGGCCCTTCACCTCCTCCGCCTTCGCGGTGGGCTCGGCGATGGCCGCGGAGAAGCCCGCCGCCAGCAGCTTCGGGAGGTACGAATCGAGGGCGAAGTGGGGCACCCCGCACATCGGCGTCTCGGAGTCCGTCCCCTTGCCCCGCAGGGTCAGGGCGATCTCCAGCACGGGCGCGGCGCGGACGGCGTCCTCCCCCAGGATCTCGTAGAAGTCCCCCATCCGCGTGAGCAGCACCGCGTCCCCGGCCTCGCGCTTGAGACCGGCGATCTGCTGCATCATGGGCGTGGACATGAGACTGGAATCCTGGCGGGTGGCACGGGCGCTTGGTATTTGGCGCGGGAAGGGACCAGAATAAGGCCTTCCCAAGCCCCAGTCATTCCAGGACGTGCCATGAGCCTCAGCCAACTTGCCCGTTCCATCGCCGAATCGCCCACCCTCCGGCTCAACGAGGAGGCCCGCATCCTCCGGGAGAAGGGGGAGCCGGTCATCAACCTGGGCATCGGGGAGCCCAAGAACAAGGCCCCCATCAACGCCATCCTCCAGGGCGCGGCGCGGCTCACCTCCGGGGACGTGAAGTACACGCCCACCGACGGGCTGCCCTCCCTGAAGAAGGCCATCATCCGGTACACCGAGGAGACCTACGACCGCCTGGTATCCCCCGAGAACGTCATCGCCTCCGACGGCGCGAAGCAGTGCCTCTTCAACATCCTCTTCACCCTGTGCAACCCCCAGGACGAGGTCGTGGTGCTGGCTCCGTACTGGGTGAGCTACCCCGAGATCATCCGGATGTGCCAGGCCATCCCGGTGATCGTCACGCCCGAGGACGGCGGCTTCCACCCCCGCTTCGAGGAGGTGGTCCGGGCCGTGGGCTCGAACACCAAGGCCATCATCCTCAACAGCCCCAACAACCCCAGCGGGGCCGTGTACAGCGACGACTTCGTGGGCCGGATGGTGGAGTTCTGCGAGACGAAGGGCATCTACCTCATCCTCGACGACATCTACCAGAAGCTGGTCTTCGACGGCCTGCGCCCGAAGCCCGGCACCGCCTTCACCCGGGCGGACAGCGAGTCCACGAAGCTCATCATCGTGAACGGCGTGGCCAAGCTCTACGGCATGACCGGCTTCCGCGTGGGCTGGACCATCGCGCCGAGGGAGCTGGTCCGCGTGATGACCAACGTGCAGGCCCAGACCACCAGCTGCGTGAGCCCCGCCATGCAGGTGGCGGCCGAGGGCGCCCTGGTTGGCGTGCAGAACGTGGTGGAGAGCCTGCGGCTCACCATCCAGAACAACCGCGACGTGCTGATGCAGGAGCTGCGCACCTTCAACGGCGTGAAGCTCCGCAAGCCCGAGGGCACCTTCTACGCCCTGGTGGACTTCCGGGCCTACTCCAACAACTCCGTGGAGCTGTCCAACTTCCTCCTGAAGAAGGCCCTCGTCGTGACGGTGCCCGGGAAGGAGTTCGGCATGGAGGGCCACCTGCGCCTCTCCTTCGCCGGGACGGTGAAGGAGCTGCAGGAGGCCGTGGCGCGCATGAAGTGGGCCCTGGATCCCACCAGCGCCAACGAGATCTACCTGGGCGACCGCAAGCTCGTCCGGGATTGGATGTGATGAAAGAAATGATCCACCGCCAAGACGCCAAGCGCGCCAAGAAGAGATCTCGCAAGGCAAGGGTTTTCCTTGGCGGCCTTGGCGCCTTGGCGGTGAAGCCTTCCCCCCGGAGTTGGGCATGCCTAACAATCTGTTGAACCTCAAGACGCCCGCCGAGGACCAGGCCGCGGTCCTCAAGGCCGACTACGGCTTGGCCCAGCTGGGCCTCTCGAACCTGCGGAAGGTCTACTGGAACCTGCCCACGGAGGCCCTCTACGAGGAGGTCATCTTCCGGGGCGAGGCCCGCATCAGCCACCAGGGGCCCCTCCTCGCCGACACGGGCCAGCACACGGGCCGGGCCGCCGCCGACAAGGCCATCGTCCGCGAGGGCACCAGCGAGGCCAAGGTCTGGTGGGGGCCCTACAACCGGCCCATGGCCCCCGACACCTTCGACGCCCTCTTCGCCCGCCTCCAGGGCTACCTCCAGGGCCGCGACCTGTTCGTGCAGGACTGCTACGGCGGCGCCGACCCCGACTACCGCCTGCCCGTCCGCATCGTCACGGAGCTGGCCTGGCACTCCGCCTTCGCCCGGAACATGTTCATCAAGCCCGCCTCCACGGAGGAGTACAAGCGCTTCGTGCCGGAGTTCACGATCCTCGCCATTCCCGGCTTCCAGGCCACGCCCTCCATCGACCAGACGCCCGGGCCCACCACCATCGCCCTCAACTTCGACCAGAAGCTCTGCCTCATCGGCAACACGGCCTACGCCGGAGAGATCAAGAAGTCCGTCTTCACGGTCATGAACCACCTGCTGCCGCTGCAGGGCGTGCTCTCCATGCACTGCAGCGCCAACGTGGGCAAGGACGGCACCTCGGCCCTCTTCTTCGGCCTCTCAGGCACGGGCAAGACCACCCTCTCCGCCGATCCCACCCGGGGCCTCATCGGCGACGACGAGCACGGCTGGAGCGACAACGGCGTCTTCAACATCGAGGACGGCTGCTACGCCAAGGTCATCGGCCTGAACGCCCAGGCCGAGCCCCAGATCCACGCCTGCACCCGCCGCTTCGGCACCATCCTGGAGAACGTGGTCTACGATCCCGCCTCCCGGCGCATCGACCTCGACAGCGACGCCAGAACCGAAAACACCCGCGCCAGCTATCCCCTGGATTTCATCGAGAACGCCGTCCTGTCCAAGATGGGCCCGCACCCGAAACACATCGTGCTGCTCACCTGCGATGCCAGCGGCGTCATGCCCCCCCTGGCGCGCCTGAGCCCCGAACAGGCCCTCTACCACTTCATCAGCGGCTACACCTCGAAGCTCGCCGGCACCGAGGCGGGCCTGGGTCGGGAGCCGGAGATCACCTTCAGCCCCTGCTTCGGCGGGCCCTTCATGGTCCACCACCCGGCGGTCTACGCCGAGCTGCTGCGCCGCAAGATGCTGCGCCATGGCGCCACCTGCTGGCTGGTGAACACCGGCTGGACCGGCGGCCCCTACGGCGTGGGCAAGCGCATCAGCATCAAGCACACCCGCGCCCTGCTGAACGCCGCCCTGGAGGGGAAACTGGACGGCGCCGCGTGCTACCGGGATCCCGTCTTCGGCTTCGACGTGCCCAAGCACTGCCCCGACGTGCCCGACGGCGTGATGTACCCCGCCGAGAGCTGGCCCGACCGGGCCCAGTACGAGGCCCGCTACCGCTCCCTCGCCGCCCGCTTCATCGAGAACTTCAAGAAGTTCGAGGCGGAGGTCGCCCCGGAGGTGGCGGCGGCGGGGCCGAGGGTGGGCTGAATCCACGAAATAGAGCACGCCCTCCCGGAAGGACACCAGGCCGCCCAGCGGACGCACGAAGGCGGCTCGCCTCCCGCGGGGCCGGCGGCTATCTTCGTGCCCTCGTCTCTCCCCTCCGTGCCCTTCGTGGAGATCATTGAAACCGTCACAGGCCTGCCGGGCCATAATCCCCCGGGAGGCCGTCATGGAACGGGTCCAGTGCGTCGTCATCGGGGCCGGGGTGGTGGGCCTGGCGCTGGCGCGGACCCTGGCGCGGGCCGGCCAGGAGGTGCTGGTGCTGGAGGCGGAGGACCGCATCGGCACGGGCATCAGCTCCCGCAACAGCGAGGTGGTCCACGCGGGGATCTACTACCCCGCGGGATCGATCAAGGCCCGGACCTGCGTGGCCGGCAACCGCCTGCTGTACGCCTTCTGCGAGGCCCACGGCGTGGCCTGTCGGCGGCTTGGCAAGCTCATCGTGGCCCAGGCGGACCAGCTGGACGCCCTGCGGGACCTGCAGGCCCGGGCCGCGGCCAACGGCGTGAGCCTGGACTGGCTGGAGGCCGATGCGGTGCATGGGCTGGAGCCGGAGCTGCGCTGCGCGGCGGCCCTCCACTCGCCCACCACGGGCATCGTGGACAGCCACGGCCTCATGCGGGCCCTGGCCCTGGACGCCGAAGCCCACGGCGCCACGGTGGTGCTGCGGAGCCCCGTGACGGGCGGACGGGTCACGGGGTCGGGGATCGAGGTGCGGGTGGGCGGCGGGGAGCCCATGACGGTGCTGGCGGAGCGGGTCTTCAACGCGGCGGGCCTGGGCGCCCAGCGGGTGGCCCGGGGCCTCGAGGGCCTGCCGCCGGAAACGGTCCCGCCGCAGTTCCTCTCCAAGGGCAACTACTACGGCCTCTCCGGGAAGGCGCCCTTCTCGCGGCTGGTGTACCCCATCCCCAGCCAAGGCGCCCTGGGCGTGCACCTCACCCTGGACCTGGCGGGCCAGGCGCGCTTCGGCCCGGACGTGGAGTGGATCGAGCGTGAGACCTACGACGTGGATCCCCGCCGGGCCGACGGCTTCTACGCCGAGGTCCGGAAGTATTGGCCGGGCCTGCCGGACGGATCGCTGCAGCCCGCCTACGCCGGCATCCGGCCGAAGATCCACGGCCCGGCCGAACCGGCGCCGGATTTCCTCCTCCAGGCGACCGACGTGCATAGCATCCCGGGCCTGGTGAACCTCTACGGCATCGAGTCCCCCGGTCTCACCGCCAGCCTCGCCCTGGCGGAGGAGGTCGCCGTCCGGGCCGGCATCGTCCCTGCGGGCGCCCGGTAACCCCTCGGCCTGGCCGGGCCGGATCGCCCATGGCCTGCGCACCGGGGGCGACTATCCTGGGGGCCATCCCCATGGCCGACCCCATCCAGGACCCTCCGACCCCACCCTCCGGCTCCCGGGGGACGGGGGCGGACTGGACCGCGGCGCACCCTGACCCGGGCGACGAGGCCACAGGCTACTGGCGTGCCGACGGTTCCGGCCGGGATTCCGGCGCTCCGGCGCCCGGCCTGGGCCGCGAAGAGCTGCTGGCCCGCTTCCCCCTGCGCGAAGGCGGCCGCTATGAGGCCCTGGAGGTCGTCGGCGAGGGCGGCATGGGTGTGGTCTACCGGGCCTTCGACCGCCAGTTGCAGCGGACCGTGGCCCTCAAGTTCCTCAAGCGCCTGGAGCCGGAAGACACGGAGCGGTTCCTCCAGGAGGCCCGGGCCCAGGCCCAGGTGGAACACCCGAACGTCTGCCACATCTTCGAGGCCGGCGAGGCCCATGGCCATCCCTACCTCGTCATGCCGTTCGTGGACGGGCCGACCCTGCGCGAGGCCCGCGACCGGCTGGATCTCCGGGCCAAGGTGGAGATCCTCCTCCAGACCGCCGAGGCCCTGCATGCCTGCCATCGCGCCGGCATCGTGCACCGGGACGTGAAGCCCGGCAATGTGATGCTGCAGAAGGAGGAGGGGGGGTGGCACCCCTACCTCATGGACTTCGGGGTGGCCCGGGACCTCGACAGCGCGTCGCGCACCCATACCCACGCCATCATGGGCACGCCCATGTACCTGAGCCCCGAGCAGGCCCTGGGCCGCGCGGACAAGGTGGACCGGCGCTCGGACGTGTACGCCCTCGGCACCCTGCTCTACGAGTGCCTCACCGGCGTGCCGCCCTTCCGCGGCGAGACGCCGCTGGCCCTCCTGCGCAGCATCGCGGAGGACGAGCCCGTGCCGCCCGCCCGGCTCGCCCCGGAAGTGCCGCGGGATCTCCAGACCATCATCCTCAAGGCCCTGGAGAAGGACCCCGCGCGGCGCTACGACTCCGCGCGGGCCTTCGGGGAGGACCTCCGCCGGTTCCTCGATGGCGATCCGATCCTCGCGCGGCGGCCCTCGCTGGCCTACCGCTCGGGCAAGCTCCTCCGCAAGAACCGCCTGGTGGCCGCCCTCCTCGCCTTCCTCCTCCTGGCGGCGGCCTACGGGCTCTCCTCCACCCTCCTGGCCCGCTCCCAGGTGCGCTTCGCCCAGCAGTTGGCCCAGGAGGTGGAACGCCTCGACAGCCGCATCTTCCAGGTGCGCAGCCTGCCCCGGCATGATGCGAGCCGCGAGCTGCGGGACCTGCGGGCGGAGCTCGCCCGCCTCCAGGCGGAGACCGAGCGGCAGGGACGCTGGGCGCAGGGCCCCGCCCGGCTGGCCCTCGGCCGCGGCTACCTCGCACTCGGCGATCTGGAGAAGGCCCGGACCCAGCTCGAGGCCGCCCGGAAGGCCGCGCCCAGGGACCCCGACGCCGCCCAGGCCCTCGGCACCACCCTGGCGCGCCTCTACGTGACGGAACTCGAAGGCCTGCACGGCCAGGCCCTCGAGGAGCGCCGCCGGGACCTGGAACCCACGCTCCGCGGCCCCGCCCTGGCCCTCCTGCGGGAGGCGAAGGGGCGCAGCCTGGAGGGCTCGGCCTACGCCGAGGGCCTGCTCGCCCTCGTCCAGGGGCGTTTCGCGGAGGCGCTGCAGAAGGCCGGGGAGGCCCAGGCCCGCCAGCCCTGGTTTCCGGAGCCCTGGCTGCTGGAGGCCGAGACCCGCAAGGAGATGGCGATGGACCTCCTCGCCGCCGGCAGGCGGGAGGAGGCCCTGGCCCAGCTGGCGCTCGAAGGCGCCAGCCTCATGGCCGCCCAGGATCGCGCCCGCAGCGCCCCGGAACCCCTGGTGGAGGAGGCCCAGCGCCGCTTCGTGCTCCTGGGCCTGAAGCTGGACCAGGGGCAGGCCACCTCTGCGGACCGCGACTGGGCCCTCCAGCCCGTCCAGGAAGCGCTGGCGGTTGATCCCGACAGCTGGCGGGCCCGCAGCTTCAGCACGGCCATCCACCGGCGCTGGGCCACCCACCTCCTGAACCGTGGCGAGGATCCCAGCGCCGAGCTGGATGCCGCCGCCTCGGATGCCGAGGCCGCCCTGAAGCTGCGGCCCTCGGAGGCGGCCCTCTGGGTGAACTGGGCGACCGTGCTGCGCAACCGGGCGGAGCGGGAGATGGCCCGTGGCCGGGATCCCGAACCCTTCCTGGCGCGGGCGGAAACCGGGCTCCAGAGGGCGCTCCAGCAGCCGCGCCTCCACGACTACCTCCTGGATGCCCTCGGGAACCTCCACGCCCTGCGAGGCGAGCGCCTGCTCCAGACCGGCAGGGACCCCGCCGTCGAAGTCAGCGCCGCCGCCGACCTCCTGGAGACCGCCTCCGCCCTCCGCCCCTGGGTCGGCCACGATTTCAGCGAGGGTGCGGCCTACCAGACCCTGGCCCAGTACCAGGCCTGGACCGGCGCCGATCCCCGTCTGGCGCTGGCGGAGGCCCTCCGCTGCCACCGGAAGGGCCTGGCCCTCCAGCCCTCTTCCCTCCAGGCCCAGCTGGGCCTGGCCACGACCCTGCTGGATCGCGCCGCCGTGGACCTGGATCAGGGCCGCGGGGCCACGACCGATCTGGCCGAGGCCCGGAAGGCGATCGGGGGGGCCCTCGCCAGCCGGCCCGGCCAGGCCGAGGCCCTGGCGGCCAGTGCCCGCGAGCACCTGCTCAGCGCCCGGGCCACCCGCGACACCAGCCTGGCCCGGCAGGCCCTGGCGCTCCAGGCGCAGGCGGTGGCCGCCGCCCCCCGCAACCTCAACCTCCAGGTCGCCTGGGGGGCCCTGGCCCTGGAGGCCACCCGGGAGCTGAGGCTGCCCCTGGATCGCGGCGCCGCAGCGGCCCTCCGGGCGGCCGCCGCGGCCCGGCCCTGGGACGGCTGGGCCCAGCTCCTGGACGCCGAGCGCCTGAGGAGGACCGGCCGGCCCGACGAGGCCCGGGCCCGGGCGGCGACGGCCCTCCGGCTCAACCCCGCGCTGCGGCGCGAAGCCGCGCGGAGGGGCCTGGCTTGAAGTGTCGGGCGGACCTCAGCCCGCCACCTCCGCGGCCAGGCGGTCCAGGTTCTCCTCGTTGCCCTGCAGCGCGAACTTGGCGATCAGCCGGCAGGTGGCGGCATCCTCGAAGGCCTGGCGGAAGACGACCCGGGTTCCCGCGCCTTCGGCCGTGAACGTCACCGTGATGCGGAACCGGGGCGCCGAGACATGGTCGATGACGATCCGGTCCTCCCCCACTTCGACGAAGGCGCACTCGTTCGGGTAGTCCTTGCCGTCCGGCCCGTGCATCACGAAGCGCCAGGCGCCGCCGGGCCGAGGCTCGCAGACCTCGGAGGTGGTGCGGAAGCCGTGTGGACCCCAGAAGCGGGCCAGGCGCCGGGGATCCGTCCAGGCGGCCTGCACCTGGGCCGGGGTGGCGGGCACCCAGCGCTGGGCCACGAGCTCGCGATCGGAGAGGGGCTCCCACACCAGGGCGTCCAGGCGCAGGAGGCTCTGGGCCCAGCCTTGCTCCATGCCGGCCAGATGGCGCGCCGCCTCGGGCCGGATCTTCGAGACGATGACCTGCAGCCTGAGGCGCGTCCTCGCGCCCTCCTCCGAGAGGGTCACCACGTTCCGGGACTCGAATAGGGCCTCGCCCGCGGCATCCAGGGCGCGGGTCAGGAAGACGATCCGCTCCGGAGGCACCACCTCCACCACCTCGCCGCCCATGGGGTACACGGTGCCGTCGGGCCCGCGCATGTCCACGTGGATCCCGCCGCCCGCCCGCGATTCCCACTCGCAGCGCGGATTGCAGAAGGCCTCCGGACCCCACCACTTCTGCAGGTGCGCCGGATCGGTCCAGGCCTCGAAGACGCGCTCCCGCGGGGCGTCGAGGAGGCGGTTCAGGAGGAGTTCGGTCGGTACGCGCATGGCGTGGCTCCGGGAAGGGCGTGGGCCCGGTGGGTGGGATGGCGAGGGAACCGCGGTTTCAGGGCCGCGATGGCCCGTCGGGGCGGTCCTGAGATTGGAGTTCGCGCAGGTAGGTCTCCAGGCGGTCCAGGCGGGCCTCCCAGAACGCGCGGTACTGCCCGAGCCAGGCGGAGGCCTCCTGGAGGGGCCCCGCCTCCAGGCGGCAGGGACGCCACTGGGCATTCCGCCCCCGGGTCACCAGGCCCGCCCGCTCCAGCACCCGGAGGTGCTTGGAGATGGCCGGGAGGCTCATGTCGAAGGGCTCGGCGAGGGCCTTGACCGTGGCCTCCCCGGCGGACAGCCGGACGAGGATGGCCCGGCGGGTGGGGTCCGACAGGGCGGCGAAGGTGGCGTTGAGGGGGTCCGTGGCGGCCATGAAACCTTCCGGTTAATTAACCTTCTCAGAAAATAGGTCTACCATCAGCCTCCGTCAAGGTCTCCTGATCGGAATCCATACCTCAGTTTGATATCTAAAATTTTTGAAGAAAATTTTAGTGCATTCACATCATATTTGAATCATCCTGGATCCGAGGTGTGCCATGTCCCTCCTCCCCTTCACCCAGAAAGCCAACGACGCCCTGGTGGCCGCCCGCGAACGGGCCTTGGCGGACCAGCATCCGGAGCTGCTGCCCCAGCACCTGTTCCTGGCCCTGCTGGCCCCTGAGGCCGGGCTGCGCCCCCTCCTGGAGCGGGCCGGACTGGCCCCGGAATCCCCGCAGGGGCTCCTGGACGCCGCCGAGGACCTGGTGGCCGCGCTCCCCCGGGCCGTGGGGGGGGCCGAGCCCCAGGTCGGGGCCGGCTTCCGCCGCTTCCTGGAGGTGGCCAGCGACACGGGCCGGGGCCTGGGGGACCGCTTCCTGGCCACGGACGCGCTCCTGCTGGCCTTCGCCAACGCCCACACGGATGCCCGCAAGGTGCTCGACCGCTTCGGCCTGGACCGGAAGAAGCTGGAGGCCGCCATCCGCGAGGTCCGCAAGGGCTCGAGGGTGGAGGACGAGAAGGCCGAGGAGCGGTTCGCAAGCCTGGAGAAGTACGCCAAGGACTTCACGGCCCAGGCGGAGGCCGGGAAGCTGGACCCCGTCATCGGCCGCGACGAGGAGATCCGCCGGGTGCTGCAGGTGCTTTCCCGGCGCACCAAGAACAACCCCGTGCTCATCGGCGAGCCGGGCGTGGGCAAGACCGCCATCGTGGAGGGCCTGGCCCAGCGCATCGCCCGCAACGACGTCCCCGAGAGCCTGAAGGGCCTGCGGGTCATGGGCCTGGACATGGGCGCCCTCGTGGCCGGCACCCAGTACCGGGGCCAGTTCGAGGAGCGCCTCAAGGGCGTCATCCAGGAGGTGGAGAAGGCCGAGGGCCAGGTGGTGCTCTTCATCGACGAGCTGCACCTGCTGGTGGGCGCCGGGGCCGTCTCCGGGGGCATGGACGCCGCCAACCTGCTGAAGCCCGCCCTCGCCCGGGGCGAGCTGCGCTGCATCGGCGCCACCACCCTGGACGAGTACCGCAAGCACATCGAGAAGGACGCCGCCCTCGAGCGGCGCTTCCAGCCCGTGATGGTCGAGGAGCCCTCCGTGGAGGACGCCATCTCCATCCTGCGGGGCCTGAAGGAGCGGTACGAGCTGCACCACGGCGTGCGCATCCAGGACGCCGCCCTCGTGGCCGCCGCCCAGCTCAGCCAGCGCTACATCGCCGACCGCTTCCTGCCGGACAAGGCCGTGGACCTCATGGACGAGGCCGCCAGCGCCGTGCGCATGCAGATCGACAGCCGGCCCACGGAGATCGACGTCCGCGAGCGCCGGGAGATGCAGCTGCAGCTGGAGCGGCATTCCCTCACCAAGGAGAAGGACGCCGCCAGCCGCGCCCGCCTGGCGGACCTCGAGAAGGAGCTGGCCGAACTGAACGAGGAGCTGGGCCGCCTGCGCGCCCAGTGGGAGAACGAGAAGAAGGTCATCGAGGGGGCCCGGACCCTCCAGAAGAAGCTGGACGACCTGCGCATCGAGCTCGACCAGGCCAAGACGCGGGGCGAGTACGAGCGGGCCTCCCGCCTGGAGTACGGGGAGATCCCGGCCCTCGAGAAGCAACTCGCGGCCGCCAACCCCAGCGAGCGCGCCATGCTCCGCCTGGAGGTGGCCGAGCCCGACGTGGCGGCCGTGGTGAGCCGCTGGACGGGGATCCCCGTGAGCCGGCTGATGGAAGGCGAGGTCCAGAAGCTGCTTCACATGGAGGATCGCCTCCGGGAGCGCGTGGTGGGCCAGGACCCGGCCCTGACGGCCATCAGCGACGCCCTCCGCCGCAACCGCGCCGGCCTGGGGGATCCCAAGCGCCCCATCGGCAGCTTCCTCTTCCTGGGGCCCACGGGCGTGGGCAAGACCGAGGTGGCCCGGGCCCTGGCGGAGTTCCTCTTCGACGACGAGGCGGCCATGATCCGCATCGACATGAGCGAGTTCACCCACGAGGCGGACGCCACCCGGCTCATCGGCTCGGCCCCCGGCTATGTGGGCTACGAGGAGGGCGGCCGGCTCACGGAGGCCATCCGCCGGCGCCCCTACGCCGTGATCCTCCTCGACGAGATGGAGAAGGCCCACCCGCGGATCTTCGACCTGTTCCTGCAGGTGCTGGAGGACGGCCGGCTCACGGACGGCCACGGGCGCACCGTGAGCTTCCGCAACGCCGTGGTGCTGATGACCTCCAACCTGGGGAGCCAGGCCATCTTCGAGGCCGGGGGCGACCCCGACCGGGCCCAGGCGGCGGTCCAGGCGGCCCTGCACGGCCACTTCCGCCCCGAGTTCCTGAACCGCCTGGACGAGGTGGTGGTCTTCCACCCCCTGGGCCAGGCGGACATGGTGGCCGTGGCGCGGATCCAGATGAAGCGGGTCCAGGAGCTCCTCCGGTCCCAGCGGCTGGAGCTCGAGGTGCCGGAGGAGGCGCTCGCCTGGCTGGCCGAGGCGGGGACCGACCCCCAGCTCGGCGCCCGGCCCCTCAAGCGCCTCGTCCAGCAGGTGGTGGTCAACCCCCTGTCCCGCCTGGTCCTGAAGGGCGAGCTCCGGCCCGGGGGGCTCGCCCGGCTGCTCCTCCGCGACGGGGAGCTGGCGGTGGAGGCCCAGGCCGTCCAATAACCCCCGGCCCCGCCTGGGGAGGGGGGCTGAAACTTGCCTTCAGCCGGGCCCCGGCCGATGAAGGTGGGTGCCTGTGGAGCTGCTGTGCCGTTGACCCCTCCCATCCCCATCCTCATCGTGGACGACGAAGCGGACCTCCGTGAGCTGCTGGTGGAGGCCCTGGCGGACCAGGGCTACGGCGCGGAAGGCGCCCAGGGCGGCAACCAGGCCCTGGACCGGGTCCGGGAGAAGCACTTCCCCGTGGTCTTCACGGACCTGAACATGCCCGGCGGCCTGTCGGGGCTGGAGCTCCTGCGGGCCATCCACGACGAGGATCCCCGCACCATGGGCATCCTCATGACGGGCTACGCCACCACCGAGGCGGCCATCCAGGCCCTCAAGCGGGGCGCCTACGACTTCATCCAGAAGCCCTTCAAGCTCGCGGAGATCGAGGCCAGCCTGGAGCGGGCCCTGGACCACTACCGCCTGCGCCAGGAGAACGAGGAGTACCAGAAGAACCTGGAGCGCATGGTGGAGGCCCGCACCCAGGAGATCCTGGGCCTGAAGAACGACATCGAGCGGCTCTTCGAGGGCTTCGTGAACGCCTCCGTGACCGCCATCGAGGCCCGCGACCCCAGCACCTCCGGCCACTCCAGCCGCGTGGCCGATCTCACCGTGGGCCTGGCCGAGGCCATCAACGAGACCCCCAACGGCCCCTACGGCGGCCAGCATTTCACGCCCATCCAGATCCGCGAGATCCGGTACGCCAGCCTGCTCCACGACTTCGGCAAGGTGGGCGTGCGGGAGCAGGTGCTGGTCAAGGCCAAGAAGATCGAAGGCGAGCGCCTGGAGAGCATCTTCCAGCGGCTGCACCAGCGCACCCTCGAGGCCATGCGGGACCGGATGCTCGACGCCTGGAGCCGGGGCATCCCCTTCGACCCCGACAGGATGAAGGACCTCACCCGCCAGCAGGAGGAGGAGGCCCGGCACCTCCTGGAGCTGATCCGCCGCTGCAACGAGCCCACGGTGCTGCCCCAGGACGCCGCCCAGGAACTGGACCAGGTGGCGGGGCTCAGCTACCAGCATTGGACCGGACCGGACCGTCCCCTCATCGAGCCCGAGGACCTGGACCTCCTCCGCATCCGCAAGGGCAGCCTCTCCGCCCAGGAGCGGGAGGAGATCCAGAGCCACGTGACCCACACCTACCGCTTCCTCCGCCAGATCCCCTGGACCAGCGAGCTGGCCGGCGTCCCGGACATCGCCTACGCCCATCACGAGCGGCTCAACGGCATGGGCTATCCGCGGCAGCTCAAGGATCCGGAGATCCCGGTGCAGAGCAAGCTCATGGCCGTCTCGGATGTCTTCGACGCCCTCGCCGCGGCCGACCGGCCCTACAAGGCGGCGGTGAGCGTGGAGCGCAGCCTCGAGATCCTGGAGCAGGAGGCCTCGGTGAACCTGCTGGATCCCGAGATCCTGCGCATCTTCATCGAGGCCCGGATCTACGAGCGCATCGCCAGCCGTCCCTGGGGCAACCCGTGATCCCCGAGTGCGTCCTCCTCGTGGATGACGACCCCGTCGTCCGGGAGACCCTCGGAGAGGCCCTGGCGAAGCGCGGGTACACCATCGAGGCCTCCAGCAGCGCCGAGGGGGCCCTGGAGCGCATGGCCCAGCGGGAATTCTCGGTGGTGGTCACCGATCTCAACATGCCCGGCGGGGCCTCGGGGCTCGACCTCCTGTCCGCCATCCGCCAGCGGTTCCCCGAGACCCTCTGCGTCCTCGTGACCGGCTTCGCCACCCTGGACAACAGCATCCAGGCCCTCAAGCAGGGCGCCTACGACCTGATCCAGAAGCCCTTCCAGATGGCGGAGATCGAGGTGGTGCTCGACCGCGCCCTGGACCACGCCCGGCTCCTGAAGAAGCTGGCCGCCTACCGGGAGGAGCTGGAGGCCCGGATCTACGCGCGCACCCGGGAGCTGCGGGAGGTCCAGCGCGAGGCCCTGGAGCTCTGCGACCTCACCGCCCGCGCCCAGGATGCCGACGCCCTCCCGGCGGCGCTGGGCCCCTTCCTCGATCGCATCGAGGCCCGCTGGTCCCCCGACGGCCTGGCCTGCTACCAGGGGGACGGCGACGGCCCGGTCTGCCTGGTGCAGCGGGGGCCCCGCCCCCTGCCCGCCCGCCTGCCCGGCCCCCCGAGACCGCGCCCGGGCCTGGGCTACCTGGAGGAGCACGGCATCCCCCTAGGCGGCACCGCCTGGCTCTACCTCGGCTTCATCGACCGTTCCGCCTTCTCGCCCACCGACCCCTCCTTCCAGCTGCTGGTGCGCCACCTGGAGCTGGCCCTGCGGGTAAGGTAAGGCATGACTTCCGCCCGGCAGCTTCTCTGGACTGGCTTCAGGGGCCTCGATGCCTCCGCCGCCGATCTCGACTTCGCGCCGGGGGGGATCATCCTCTTCGCGCGCAACCTGGACCCGGATCCCGCCCGCGGCCCCGGGCGCTGCAAGGCCCTCATCGACGGGCTCCAGGCCCGGTTCGGTGACGAGCTCCCGCTGGCCGTGGCCCTGGACCAGGAGGGCGGCCCCGTGAGCCGCCTCCGCCCCTGGGTGGGCGATACGCCGCCCCTGCGGCACATCTGGACCCGCGGCGGCGCTCCCGCCTGCGGGCACTGGGGCCGCCTCTGGGGCGAGGGCCTCCGGCTCCTGGGCTTCAACGTGGATTTCGCCCCGGTGCTCGACCTGTGGGACGGCCACCCCGAGGCCGGCATCGGCGATCGGGCCGCCAGCGCCGATCCCGCCGAGGCCGCCGCCGCCGTGGGGGCCTTCCTCCACGGCCTGGAGGGCACCGGCGTCCGGGGCTGCCTCAAGCACTTCCCGGGCCTCGGGGGCACGGCGCTGGACAGCCACAAGGGGCTGCCGGAGCTGGCCGACGCCGGCCGGGTGGACCGCAACGCCTCGGCCTTCGTGCCCCTGGCCCACGCGGACCGCCTGGTGATGGTGGCCCACCTCCGCACGCCGGCCTCCGGGAACCTGCCCGCCAGCCTGCACCGGGGCTCCGTGGCAGCCAACCCCTGGGGCGTGGCGGGCCGCTTCCTGCCGGACGATCTGGAGATGGGCGGCTGCGCCGACTGGACCTGGTCCGACCGGGTGCGCCTCAGCCTGGAGGCCGGCCACGACTGGCTGCTGGTCTGCCAGACCGCCGAGGGCACCCGGGCCTGCGCGGAGGCCGCCGAGGCCCTGCCCGCGGCCCTCGCCGCCCCCGCCCTGGGCCGCAGCCGCGGCCTGCGCCGCCATCTGCCGCCGTCGCAGCCGGGCCCCCTGGACCCTGCCGCCTGGACCGACTGGGTCCGCCGGGTCCACATCGCCAGCGAGGGAGTCTGAGATGGCCGGCCGCATCCTCATCGTCGACGACAACACCATGATCCGCGCCGAGATCAAGGCCGTGCTCATGAAGGACGGGATCTTCACCCACTTCATGGAAGCCGGGGACGGCCTCACCGCCTTCAAGATGATCATGGAGCAGCCCCCGGACGTGGTCCTCTGCGACCTGGTGATGCCCGGCTTCGACGGCCTCAAGTTCCTGGGCCTGAAGGCCAGCCGCAAGGAGCTGGAGCAGATCCCCGTCATCATCCTCACCGCCGAGGATGACCTCGACCGCAAGGCCGAGATCCTGGAGCGCGGGGCCTCCGACTACGTCACGAAGCCCTTCCACGAGAAGGAGCTGCTGGCCCGGGTGCGCATCCACACCAAGCTGAAGCTGCTCCAGGACGAGCTGCGGGAGAAGAACGCCCAGCTGGAGGCGCTCTCCGTGACCGACGCCCTCACGGGCCTCGCCAACCGCCGGCACCTCATGACCAAGCTGGACCAGGAGGTCCAGCGGGCGCGGCGCTACAAGACCCCGCTCTCGGTGGTGATGATCGACATCGACCACTTCAAGCAGGTGAACGACACCTACGGCCATGCCATGGGCGACGAGGTGCTGCGCGGCATCGGCCGGATGCTCAAGGCCGGGGTGCGCACCACGGACCTGGCGGCCCGGTACGGGGGCGAGGAGTTGACCCTGGTGCTGCCCCACACCGACCTCGCCGCCGCCGTCCTGGTGGCCGATACCCTCCGCCAGAAGTTCGCGGAGCTGGACCACACCCACGACGGCGTGACCATCCGCAAGACCGCCAGCATGGGCGTGGCCGCCCGGGACGGCCAGGGCGAAGTCCCCAGCGCCGAGGACCTCCTCAAGTACGCCGACGAGGCCCTCTACCGCGCGAAGGAGGGCGGCCGGAACCGCGTGGAGGCCGCCGAGTAGAGCCTTCCGGCTACCGGCGAAGGGCGGCTACCTCGCCGCCCGGCGCAGCGCCTCGACCCTGGCTCGGACCTCTGGTCCTCGGGGCTGCGCCCCCGCACGGTCTTCGCCCGCGCGGCCCTATCCTCCCTCCGCTGCGCTGCGGTCGGATGGTGTCCGTCTTCTCCCAGCTGGAGGGGTCGCGGCCGCCGGTGGCCTACCGAGCCGCCCGGCGCAGCGCCTCGACCCTGGCTCGGACCTCTGGTCCTCAGGGCTGCGCCCCCGCACGGTCTTCGCCCGCGCGGCCCTATCCTCCCTCCGCTTTGCTGCGGTCGGATGGTGTCCGTCTTCTCCCAGCTGGAGGGGTCGCGGCCGCCGGCGGCCTACCTCGCCGCCCGGCGCAGCGCCTCGACCTTGTCCGTCTTCTCCCAGCTGAAGTGGTCGCGGCCGAAGTGGCCGTAGGCCGCCGTGGCGCGGTAGATGGGGCGGCGCAGGTCCAGGGCCTCGATCATGGCCCGGGGCGTGCAGCTGAAGACTTCCCGGACAGCCCTTACGATGGCCTCGTCCGACACCTGGCCCGTGCCGAAGGTGTCCACGGCGATAGACACGGGCTCCGCCACGCCGATGGCGTAGGCCAGCTGGATCTCGCAGCGGTCCGCCAGGCCTGCGGCCACGATGTTCTTCGCGATGTAGCGGCCCATGTAGGCCGCGCTGCGGTCCACCTTGCTCGGGTCCTTCCCCGAGAAGGCGCCGCCGCCGTGGTGGCCGCTGCCCCCGTAGGTGTCCACGATGATCTTCCGGCCCGTGAGGCCCGTGTCGCCCATGGGCCCGCCCACCACGAAGCGCCCGGTGGGGTTCACGTGGTAGATGGTCTCCGCGTCCAGCAGCTCCGCCGGCAGGGAGGCCTCGATCACCTGCTTGATGACGCTGTCCCGGATGGTGGCGTTGGTGATGTGCTCGTCGTGCTGGGTGGAGATCACGACGGTGTGGATGCGGCGCACCCGGTCCCCGTCGAACTCCACGGTGATCTGGGACTTCCCGTCGGGCCGAAGCCAGGGGAGCTGGCCATTCTTGCGGACCTCCGCGAGCTTCCGGGTGAGCGCGTGCGCGTAGTGGATGGGTGCGGGCATCAGCTCCGGCGTCTCGCGGCAGGCGTAGCCGAACATCAGGCCCTGGTCGCCCGCCCCGCCGGTGTCCACGCCCATGGCGATGTCCGGGCTCTGGCGGTCGATGGTGGTCATCACGGCGCAGGTGTTGAAGTCGAAGCCCTTGTCGTGGTGGTCGTAGCCGATGTCGCGGACCACGTCTCGCACCAGCTGGGCCACCGGGATGTAGGTATCGGTGGTGATCTCGCCGGCCACCAGCACCAGGCCGGTCGTCAGGAGGGTCTCGCAGGCCACGCGGCTGCGCGAGTCGTCCTTGAGGGCGGCGTCGAGGACCGCATCGGAGATCTGGTCGGCCATCTTGTCGGGATGGCCCTCGGTGACGCTTTCGGACGTGAAGAGGTGATGACCCTGCTTGGCCATGCTGGACTCCCGGCGCGATCCCCCGGAGGCCTCGGAGGAGCCGAGAAGTATAGCAGCCCTAAGGATTCCTAGACCTTTCGGATGACGCCGGAATCCTTGCCAAGCCCTAGGCTTGAGGTCTAAGGTGGGGAGTTCCCCTTCTAGTTTCCGAGCATCACACCCCCGTGGAGGAGCCCATGATCCGATTCGGTCGATCGTCCCTGATGCTGTCCCTGATGACGGCATCCTTCCTGCTGGTGATGCCCGCCTGCAAGCGGGAGGACCCGCAGATCCGCGAGCTCACCCAGAAGGCCGCCGAGGCCGACAAGACCAGCCAGCAGCTCAGCCAGGAAGGCGCCGAGCAGCAGAAGCGCCTGGCCCAGGCCGGCGTGAACGACATCAAGCCCAACACCGAGACCCTCCAGCTCACCGACGAGCAGAAGAAGGCCCTGGAAGAGCGGATCAAGAACGAGAAGAACAGCTCCTACCAGGCGCTGCTCCAGGAAGTGCTGGACAAGGACAAGGAGATCAAGGACCTCAACGGGAAGCTGGCCAAGCTGAAGGCCGAGCTGCCCAAGCCCGACATCGCCCGACCCGGGGACAGCCACTACGGCATGGCCATCCGGTTCCTGCGCAAGAAGGGACTCTCCGAGGCCGAGGCCAAGAAGCTGGTGAGCCGCGTCAACATCATGGAGAAGATGGCCCCGGGCTTCGAGGTCTACCACTTCTACGCCAACGGCGTGTACGGCACCTGGGTCGCCCAGGGCAGGGCCAAGATCACCCCCAACGAGCTGGTGCGCCAGGAGCGCGAGAAGATCGAGGGTGAGCGCGACGAGGCCGTGGCCCAGAGCGAGAAGCTCCAGGAGGACGTGCAGGACCTCCAGAACCAGAAGCAGAAGATCGAGGAGGAGATCGCCGGTCTCCAGACCGAGCGGGCCAACCTCATCGAGGAGCGCACCAAGCTCCAGGCCGACAACGCCACCCAGCTGGCCTCCCTGAACTCCATCCACTACCTCGTGGGGGACCGGGACAAGCTCAAGCAAGAGGGCATCATCGAGATCCCCATCTTCGCCAAGGACCGCGCCGGCAAGAACTGGCGGGACGAGGTCTTCACCCAGAGCCTCGACCTGCGCTCGGGCCACACGATCACCATCAAGGCCTCGGAAGTGGGCCTCAAGAAGATCGGCAAGGTCAACGTCGTGCCCGGCTCCTACCTGAAGGACCAGCACTACAAGCTGACCATCAGCGAGGACAAGCAGACCGCCACCATCGATCTGCTGACCCCGGCCCGCTTCAAGAACGACAAGGTGGTCTTCGCGGTCACCGAATAGATACCCGGTTCATCGCCAAAGGGGCCCCGGACGGGGCCCCTTCCTTTTCCCTGGAATTCCCCCCGGGACGGTCCTATCGTCTTGGAACTCATCCCCCCTGCCTTCTTCCCCCCCATCTTGGAGGTCTATCCATGCGTCGATCCTTGAGCCTGGTGCTTCTGGGCCTGCCCTTGGCGCTCGCCCTCGGCTGCAGCGGCGGCGGCGATTCCAACGCCCCCGTCCCCGTCACCTCGTCGACGCCCAGCGCCAACACCGTGCTGTTCGATCCCGCGAACAGCGTCGTGCCGCTCCCGAACATCCTGGCCACGGCGACGGCCCCGGATCCGCTCGCCGGCCGGGCTCCGAACAAGCCCATGACGCCGCCTGAGGCCCTGGCCTACGTCAATCTCCACGAGATGGGAGGCACCAACGCCGTCTCCGGCCTGAACGCGCCCATCTACATCCGGTTCGCCGGCCCGGTGACCCCCAGCACCGTCACGGCGGCGAACATCAAGGTCTTCCAGCTGACGCCGGATGCCGCGGGAACCGAGAACAGCCCGCTCGGCTTCGCCGACATCTCCGGGATGTTCACCTACCAGTACGCGGCCGGCGGGACCGACCTCTTCCTCTACCCGAACTTCCCGCTGCTGCCCGGCACCCGGTATGCCTATGTGGTCACGAACCGGGTGAAGGATGCAGCCACCGGCGGCGCCATCTCCGCCACGCCCTACTTCGAGGCGCTGAAGTCCACGGTGCCCCTCACCGGTGCCCTCGCCGCCCTCGAACCCATCCGGGCGAACGTCACCAGCGGGAGCAACATCCTCCTCTCCGGCTACGCGAAGGTGATGGACGACGCCATCGCCGCCTCCGCCACCACCACGATCACCAGCCGGGCCGACATCTCCGTCCTGGCCCGCTTCATCACCACCGGCGCCGGGTTCATCCTCCCGGATCCGGTCGGGGCCCCGACCACCCGCGTGCCCGTCGAAGCCGAGCTGCGCGCCTTCGCCGCCGGGGCCACCCTCGGTGGCCTGAGCGGCAAGACCTGGTCCAACGCCGTGTCCGGCTTCGGGCCCTCCACCCTCATGGTGAAAGGTGCCACGTCCCCCCTCCCCACCCCGGACGCCTACTGGACGGCCGTCGTGGGATCCGCCACCGCGGCTCCCGCCAGCGTGGGACTCGTGGCCCTGGGGACCTTCGCCAGCGGTGACCTGAACGTGGATCCCGTGGTGGTCGCGGCCAATGCCGCCACCATGGACCTGACCGGGGCCACCTCGGGCGGATTCCCGGCCTACAACCCGGCCGCCGGCGTCGCCCAGGCCTTCCGTGACGGAACCGGGAAGCTCACCGGGTTCTACCACACGGACCGGAACGTGAACTTCGTCTACATCGCGCCCGACCCCGTCACCGTGCCCCGTCCGGCCAACGGCTATCCCGTCGTCATCTACCAGCACGGCATCACCTCCCAGAAGGAGACGGTCATCGCCCTGGCCGGCACCCTCACGGCCCAGGGCTATGCCCTCATCGCCATCGACCTGCCGCTCCACGGCCAGAACGCCGTCCCCACGCACACCAGCGGCACCCAGTGGGGGCAGGACTTCATGGCCATCGGCGCCCCCCTCGCCCTGCGGACCAATTTCCAGCAGTGCGTCGTGAACCTCAACCGCCTGGAATTCGTCCTCAAGACCGGCGGTCTCAGCACCGCGCTGGCCGCCAACGGCCTGGCCGCCAGCACGCCTGACATCACCACCTCCCCGAGCAACATCAAGTTCGTGGGCGTGAGCCAGGGGGCCATCGCCGGTGCCGGCTACCTGGCCTCCAACACGACCCTGAGCACCACCGGCTATCCCTACACCCAGGCCACCCTCAACAACGACATGAAGGGCTTCTTCAACAACCCCGGCGGCCGATACGCCTACCTGGGCCAGACCAGCCCCGCCTTCGCGCCGTCGGTCACCGCTGGCCTGGCGGCCGCCGGCATCGCGCAGAACACCCCCACCTATCACCAGTTCTTCCTGGTCACCCAGACCATTCTGGATCCCATGGACCCGGCCACCCTCACCAGCCCCCTCGCGCCAGGGCTCCCCAGCCGCCTCTCGGGACGGGTCGTGATGCAGGAGGCCACCTCCACGGCCTTCGATGCCACGACCGGGACGGCCACCAACGGCGACCTGGTCATTCCCAATGCCCAGACCCGCTACTTCGCCAATGCCCTGGGTGGCCGTGCGGTCCTGGGCACCACGGCCGCGGCGGCCATCGGCCCCAACTTCTCCCAGCTGGCCTACACCGCCGGCGGCGCCTACCTGGTCGGTGGTTCCATCTCCACCGCCCACGCGTCCGGAGTCGTGGGCACGCCCTTCATGTTCAGCCTGAACCCCGGCCCCACGCCGAAGGTCACTGCGGCCGCGACCTCGCTGCCGGCCAGCGCCCCGACGGAAGGCTACTTCCAGTTCGATCAGACGGGCATCGCGCACGCCTTCCTGATCAACCCGGCCAACCCGGTGGCCATCACCCTGGCTCAGCGCCAGCTGGTCTACTGGCTGGGCACGGGGCTGGTGGTGGATCCCACCCAGCAGAGTGCCGCGCTCCCGATCGTGACCCCCGCGGCCCTGCCGCAGCCCATGATCTTCCAGGCCCCGGAACAGATCACCGTTCTCGGCCACTGATCGACGCACGATGCCATGAAAGGGCGGGGCTCCGGCCCCGCCCTTTCACATTCCCAGTTCCGGGAACGCCGCCAGCAGCCGCCGCCGGGCCTCGAGCAGGTGCGGCACGGCCCCGTCCCGGCGGCGGAGGAAGCCTCGCACGGCCTGCAGGTCCTCGGCCAGTCGCTCACCCAGGGGCAGGGACAGGAAGGCGAGCAGGGCCGCCAGCAGGATCAGCCCGGCCCCGGCCCAGCCCAGCCAGTGGCCCGCCCCGAGGGCGAGCACGAGGGTCCAGGGGGGGAACAGGAGGACGCCCCCCAGCAGCTTGAGGGTGGCCGTGACGTCCAGTTCGTCCGTGGCCCGTGCCGCCACCCAGCCCACCAGCCGGTAGGGCGGCCAGAAGAGGAGGGCGGCTGGCAGCAGGAAGACGCCGACGGCGAGCCTGAGCGCCGCCCGGGGCAGCCAATGGCGGACCTCCTCCCAGGGATAGGGATGGCCCACCTGGTCCGGCCGGACGCCGTGGTCGCGGAGCCAGTCGCGGGCGGCCTGGACCTCGGCCTGGAGCGCCGTCCGCTCCTCGGCCGCCATCGCCTCCAGCCGGGGCAGCAGCACCTTCACCCGTCGGCGCAGGGCCTCCAGGTCCGCCCGGCTGCCCGGTGCCTCCGCCAGCAGCCAGGCCACCTCCTGGGCGAGGGCCAGCACACCGGCCTCGGGCCCGTGGAGGGTGAGGGGCAGGAGCGCGGCCCGGATCCGCGCCGTGAGTTCCAGCACCGCCTCCGGGTCCGTCCCCCGGGGCCGCAGGTCCCCCCAGGGGATCTCGGGGCCGGTCCGGAGCAGGGCGCTGTGCCGGAAGAGGGCCCGGTCGCCATAGACCAGTCCCGCGGGGACCAGGCGCGGCGGGACGGGGCTCGACAAGGCGATGCGCGCCGCGCCGGTCTTGAGGGGCGCCAGGTCGGCGCCGGTGTGGCTGATCCCCTCCGGGAACAGGGCCACGGACCCGCCCCCCGCCAGGACCTGGTGGACCCGCCGGAAGCTCTCCCCGATGGACTCGGCCGTGGCGCCGCCGTCCTTGGGCCGCGTCACGGGGATGGCCTTGAACATCGCCAGGAAGGGCCGGAGGGGCAGGATGCGCCAGAGGGTCGCCTTGGCCAGCCAGCCCGGGGCGGGCTCCAGGAGCGCCTCGACGGCCAGGGGGTCCAGGAGGCCGTTCGGATGGTTCAGCAGGAGGAGGACGGGCCCGGGGGGGATCGCGGGCCCTTCCCGACGCAGGGAGCGGAACCAGCTGCCGGCCAGGAGCCGGGCCAGGGGCCGCGCCGCGCCTCTCCCGCCGGCCACCTCAGCCCTCGGCCGGTCGCCCGCGGCGGGCCCACCAGAGGGCCACGCCGCTGAGCAGGATGGCCGGGATCACCAGCCCCATGCCCCGGGCGAGGGCGTCCCCGCTGGCGGCGCCCAGGGCGTGGAGGGTGTCCGCCCGCTGGCCCACCAGCTCGGGGCTGATGGCATCCCCCAGGAGGTGGATGAGGAGCACGTTCACCGCCACGCCCGTGGCCCGGACACTGGCGGGGAGGCAGCTCACGGTGAGGGCGTTCACGGGGCTCGTGTTCACGAAGAGCAGGAACATGGCCACGAAGAACAGGGCGTAGGCGGCCTGCAGCCGGCCCGTCGCCAGGGCCCAGGCCACAGGGGGAGCCGCGGCCACCAGGGTGAGGCCCGAGAGGATCACGCCCGCATCGGGCCAGCGGCGCTGCCACCGGTCGGTCAGGTAGCCGCCGAGGAAGGTGCCGAGGATGCCCGTCACCACCGCCAGGGCCCCGAAGACCACGCCCGCCCGGGCCGTGGAGACCGCGAAGCGGCGCTGGAGGAGGGTCGGTCCCCAGGTGCTGAGGCCGCCCATGGCGAAGGTGTAGGCCACGTAGCTGGCGGTGCAGGCGAGCCAGATCCGGTTGAGGAAGACATGCCGCAGGCGCTTCAGGTACGGCAGGGCGGCATCGGCATCCGGGGCGGCATCCATCAACCCGCGCTGGGGATCGGACTGGAAGGCCATCCAGACGGCCAGGAGCAGCCCCGGGAGACCCGCCACGAGGAAGGAGGCCCGCCAGCCCCAGACCCCCGCCACCAGGCCGCCCAGGCCGTAGCCGAAGGCGGAGCCCACGGGGATGGCCAGGTAGAACCAGGTGAAGGTCCGGGCCCGGTCGGCCTCGGGGAAACCATCCGCCAGCATGGCCGGGCCCAGGCTGGCGTAGGCGGCCTCCCCCACGCCCACGAGGGAGCGCGTCACCAGCAGGGCCGGATAGGAATGGACGAAGGCCGCGCCCAGGGTGGCGAGGCTCCACAGGGCCACGCCCCCGGCGACGAGGCGGGGGCGGTGGAAGCGGTCCGCCAGGTAGCCGAAGACCGGCGCGGCGCACATGTACACCGCGATGAACACGAAGGTCAGGCGGCCCAGCTGGGCGTCGGACAGACGCAGCTCCCGCCCGAGGGGCTCCAGGATGGCCGCCACCACGTAGCGGTCCAGGTAGTTCACCAGGTTGATCCCGGTGAGCAGGAGCAGCAGCCTGCGGGCGGGGCTCATGGGCAGGGCGGGCGCCGGAGCGCCGGTCCTACTTCTTCTTGGGGGTGGGCGCCGGCTTGGGGGCGGGCTTGGCGGCAGGGGCGTCCGGGGCGGCGTCCAGGCGCTTGGCGACCTCCTCCGTGAAGGTCTTCAGCCAGGTCTGGTCGGCCCAGGAGAGCACCTGCACGGCCTGGTCCGAGAAGATGAGCTGGAGGTGCTGCTCCTGGGCCAGCTGCTCGACGATGGGCTTGGCCATGAGGGTGATCTGGTCGCCCACCTTCTTCTCGACCTTCTGGTACTCCTGCTGGCTGTCCTCCTGCATCTTCTTGGCGTCGAACTCCAGGTCGCGGTACTTCTTCTGGAGTTCCTCGCGCTTGGCGGGATCGATGCTGGGGGAGTTGATCTGCTGCTGGAGGCTCTGCAGCTCGGCGCCCTTGGCCTGGAGCTTCTCCTGCAGGTTCTTGCCGGTGATCTCCAGCTCGGAGAACACGGCCGCGGCCTTCTTGGAGGAGCGGACCAGCTGGTTGATGCTGAAGAAGGCGAAGCGGGGGGCCGGGGACTCCTGCGCCGCGAGGGGCAGGCAGAGGGCGGCGGCCACGAGGGGGGCGATCAGACGGCGCATGGGATGACTCCAGGGGGAAAAGGCCATTCTAGCGCGGGGCGTTCCCCCCCGCAGCCCAGAAGCGGTCGGCTCAGAAGGTGGTCCCGATGGAGAACTGGAAATCGTTCCGGCCGTCGGTGTCGAAGGGATAGGGGTTCAGCTTGCGCGACCAGATCAGGCGCAGGGGCGCGGGGCTGATGGGCAGGAAGAACCGGAACTCCAGGCCCGCCGAGCGCAGCAGGGTCGGGTTGGTGTAGGTGAGGTAGTTGCCGGTGTAGATGTCCCGGTAGCTGATGTTCTCGTGGCTGAAGATCTTGGTGCCCGGCGCCCAGGCGTTGCCCATGTCGTAGAAGGCCACCAGCCGGAACTGCTCGGCGACCTTGAACTGGTACTCGAAGTTGGCCACGAACTGCTTGTTGCCGCCGACCACCACGGCGTAGCCGTTGTTGTCGAGCAGGATGGAGCCCACCTGTCCGTAGCGGTAGCCGCGGATGCTGTTCTCGCCGCCCGGGCGGTACATGTTGTAGATCGGGAGGTCTTCCACGCCCAGGTTCTGCAGGTAGCCGTAGCTGGCGTTCATGCCGAAGATGTGGCGGTCGGCGACATTGGCGAACTTGGCGAAGTCCCAGGTGGCCCGGAGGAACGGGCGGTCGCCCCCGAACTGCCAGCCGCCGTACTCCAGGCTGAACCCCAGGCGGGTGCCTGCCGTCGGCTTGAACTGGTGGTTGACGGTGCTGTAGGTCAGGCTCTGGCTGAAGGTCGAGGTCAGCTGGTTGCTGATGTCCCGGAAGTAGTAGTTGCGCCCGCCCTCGATGCGGATGAGGGAGAAGTTGTAGCCTGCCGAGTAGGTGGTGAAGAAGGCCCAGGGCCGGTCCGGTATCCAGTTGCTCAGGCGGGCGCCCACGGACACGCCCAGGCTCCGGGTGAACTGCTTGTAGGCGTTGGCGATGCCCACGCGGGAGGCGTCGTAGTCCGCGGTGCCGTTGGAGACCGAGGTGGAGAAGGAATACGGGAGGTCGAAGACGAAGGGCTCCGTGAACCCCACGGAGATGCTCTTGGCGAACTTTCCGCCGTTGTAGCTGACGGACAGGGTCTCGCCGCCGCCGCCCAGGTTCCGCGTCGAGAAGCTCACGCCCAGGGAGAATCCGAACAGGGAGCCGTAGCCGCCCTGGAAGAGCAGCTCGTTGACGCCGGCCTCCTCGCCGCGCACGACGATGTCCACCTGCGGCTTGTCCAGCACCAGGTCCACCTTGGGCTCGGAGGTCTTCACGTCGAAGAAGCTCAGCTGGCTGATGGACAGCAGGGAGTCCTTGAACATGTTGGTCCGGAAGGGATCGCCCTCCCGCATCAGCATGCTGCGGCGGAGCACCTTGTCCTTGGTGGTGGTGTTCCCCTCGAACTCGATGCGCCGCACCGTGTAGGGCTCGCCCTCGTCCAGCTTGAGGGTGGTGTCCACGAACTTCAGGCCCTTCTCCTCCCGGATGTCGAACTTCTTCTCGGCCCGGAAGAGGATGTAGGCCTGGTCGCTGTAGGCCTCCTTCAGCTTGTCCACGGTCTGGTTCACCGCGTCCAGGTCGAAGGGCACGGGCTTGGCGTCGGGCTTGGGGTCCTCGAGGCTCGGTTTGATGTTGAAGAACTTCCGGAGGAAGGACCTGTTGTCCCGCTTCACCTCGGCGTACTTCCCCCGGTAGAAGTCAGGCCGGAAGAGCTTGCCACCCTCCTCCTTGAAGGTGCCCTCGTAGTACTTCTCGCCCTCCATGATGGGGATGGTGAGCGTGGCCCGCAGGTCGTACTTCGGGGACTTGGCCTCCTTGAGGCGCTTCTCGTTCTTCTTTTTCTGCTTGGCGGTGGTGCGGTCCTCCACCTCGATGGTGGGCTTGCCCACGAAGACGTCCTTGTAGCCCATCTTCCAGTAGGCCTTCTTGATGTTGTCGAGGTCCTCGTCGAGGTTCTTGTCCACCAGCAGGTCGTGCGTCGTCATCCAGCTGAACATCCAGTGCTGGCGGGTCTTCTCCATCACGCTCCGGAGGTGCGAGCTGGTGAAGACCTTGTTCCCCCGGAACTTGATGGTGTAGATGCGGGCCTTGCCGCCTTCCTTGATGTCGAAGACCAGGCGGGCGACGCCGGGGCCCATGGGCTCCAGGGTCACGTCCACCACCGGGTTGCGGAAACCCTTCTCGCCCGCCATGTCCACGATCTGGTTCTTGATCTTCCGCGCCGCGTCGGGATCGTAGACCGTGTCGGGGTTGATGGTGAGCTTCTTCTCCTTGATCTTGTCCTTGATGGAGGTGATGCCGATCTCCGTGCCCCCGCGGTAGTCGATCTCCTTGATCAGGGGCCGTTCCTTGATGCGGATCACCAGCTTCTTGCCGCCGTCGGCATTCTCCAGCTCGAGCTTGATGTCGTCGAAGGAGCCGGTCTTCCATAGCTTTTCCAGGACCGCGGTGAAGTCCACGTCGCGGACATCCTCGCCCACCTTCAGGCCCGACTTGAAGATCACCGTCTCCGGGGTCTGCTTCTGGGCCCCCACGACTTCGATCTTGACGATCGGCTCCAGGTCCTGGGCCGCGAGGGGGAAGGCGCATCCCGCCACGAGAAGAAGGGGCAGCAGGCCCCTCCGCCACCGGGGCCGGACCCGGTTCCGGTCGCTGTTCAGCTGCGTCATTCAGGCACTCCGACCAGATGGGCTTCCTGGCCAGGGGCCACGGTTCCGGATTCAGACAGGGTGGGGACGAGGTGCCCGTCCACCAGATCGAAGTTCACCAGGCCGGAGGGCACGGTTTCCTGGCCCACCATCAGCTCGGCCAGGGGGTCCTCCACCAGCTTCTGGATGGCCCGCCGCAGCGGCCGGGCCCCGTAGGCGCGGTCGCGGAGGGTGGTCTTCACCAGGTGGTCGCAGGCGGCGTCCGTGAGGGTCACGGTGAGCTTGTGCTTCAGCAGGGTGACGTTCAGATCCTCCACCAGCAGGCGGACGATCTTGCGCAGCTCCTCGTCCCCCAGGCGGTTGAACACGACGATCTCGTCGATGCGGTTCAGGAACTCCGGGGGGAAGGTCCGCTTGAGGACCTTCATGGCGTCGCCGGCCTTGGCGTCGGGACGGCCGTCCTGCTCGACGAAGCCGAGGTTCTTCTCCGACAACAGCTCACGGCTGCCCACATTGGACGTCATGATGATGATGGTGTTCTTGAAGTCCACCAGGTTCCCGAAGGCGTCCGAAGCCTGACCGTCGTCAAAGATCTGCAGCAGGATGTTGATCAGGTCGGGATGGGCCTTCTCGATCTCGTCGAAGAGCAGGACGCAGTACGGGTTCCGGCGGATGCGGTCCGTGAGCATGCCCCCCTCCTCGTAGCCCACGTACCCCGGAGGGGCCCCGAGCAGCTTGGAGACTTCGTGCTTCTCCATGTACTCGGACATGTCGAAGCGGATCATCTTCTTGGGGTCGCCGAAGAGGAAGGCCGCCAGGGTCTTGGCCAGCTCGGTCTTGCCCACGCCCGTGGGGCCCAGGAAGAGGAAGGAGCCCATGGGCCGGTTGGGGTTCTTGAGGCCCGTCCGGGCGCGGCGGACGGCCCGGGCCACGGCGCTCACGGCCTCGGGCTGGCCGATGACGCGCTCGTTGAGGCGGCCCTCCATGTTCACGAGGTTCGCCTTCTCGTCCCCCTTGAGGGCGGTCACGGGGATCCCGGTCCAGCTGGCCACGACCTCCTCGATGTCCTGCTCGGTGACCTCGGGGAAGCGGGCATAGTCCTCGTCCGACAGCTCGGTGCGGTCCTTCTGGATCTCCTCGCGGAGCTGCAGCTCCTTCTGGCGCAGCAGGACGGCCTTCTCGAAATCCCGGCTCAGCACCGCCTCGTTCATCTCGTTGATGACGCGGTGCAGCTCCTCCTCTGCCTGCAGGGCCTCGCCGCCCCCGCCGCCGGGCCCCACGCGCAGCTTGACCCGGGCACCAGCCTCGTCCAGGAGGTCGATGGCCTTGTCCGGCAGGAAGCGGTCCGTGATGTAGCGGTTGGACAGGTAGACCGAGGCCTCCATGGTCTTGGCGGCGTAGCGCACCCGGTGGAACAGCTCGTAGCGGCTGCGGATGCCCTCCAGGATGCGGAGGCTCTCCGTCTCGTCCGGGGGGTTCACCGTGACGGGCTGGAAGCGGCGCACCAGGCTGCGGTCCTTGTCGATGTACTTGGCGTATTCCTTGTGCGTCGTCGCGCCGATGCACTGGATCTCGCCCCGGCTGAGGGCCGGCTTCAGGATGTTGGCGGCGTCCAGGCTGCCTTCGGCCGCGCCCGTGCCGATGAGGCTGTGGATCTCGTCGATGAAGAGCACGACGCTGGGATCCTTGCTGGCCTCGGCGATGATGGACTTCAGGCGCTCCTCGAACTGGCCGCGGTACTTGGTGCCCGCCACCACCAGGCTGAGGTCCAGGGCGTAGATGCGCTTGTCCTGCAGGCTGGGCGGCACCGCCCCCTCGTGGATCTTCTGGGCCAGGCCCTCCACGATGGCGGTCTTGCCCACCCCCGCCTCGCCCAGGAGGATGGGGTTGTTCTTCCGGCGCCGGCTGAGGATCTGGACGATCCGCTCGACCTCCTGCTCCCGGCCGATGAGGTTGTCGAAGATGCCCCGCTCGGCCATCTCGGAGAGGTTCCGGGCGAATTCGGAGAGGAGCGGGTGCTCCTTCTTCTTCTTGGCGATCTTCTCCTCCTTGGTGCTCTCCAGGAGGATCTCCTTGGCGGCGATCAGGTCGGCCCCGGCCTCCTTCAGCAGGCGGCCCGCCAGGCAGGTCTCCTCCTTCAGCATCCCCAGCAGCAGGTGCTCGGCCCCCACGTGCTTGTGGTTGAGCTTGGCGCTCTCGGCCGTGGCGTGCTGGAGGATGCGCTTGACCTCCTCCTCCATGGGGATGTCGATGCTGGTGCTGCTGGGGGTGATCTTCTTGTCCTTGGGCGTGAGGGCCGCCACGAGGCGCTCCCGCAAGGTGCTCACCTGGACGCCCATGCGCTCCAGCAGCTGGGTGCTGGTCTTCTCCGACTCCCGGAGGAGGCCCAGGAGCAGGTGGCCGCTCTGGATGCTCTCCGCCCCGAACTGGCTCGCCTCGTAGCGGGCGAAGAACATCACACGGCGGGCTTTTTCGGTGAACTTCTCGAACACGGGACACCCTTCCGGGTCATTAACGGCTCCGGAGCCGGGATGGTCCAGGCCGGTCCAACAGGGTAGCGCCATCCCGTCCCCGTGTCCCGTCCGGGTTTGAGCTGGGAATAAGCCGCCCGCGCCGGTATTCTGGAGGGCCGGGAGGACGCGAACATGAGCCAGGCGAGGACCAATCTGGCGATCCTGGGCCTCCAGTGGGGCGACGAGGGCAAGGGCAAGGTCGTGGACCTGCTCAGCCCCCGGTTCCGCCAGGTCGTCCGGTTCCAGGGCGGCAACAACGCCGGCCACACCGTGGTGGTGGACGGCCAGAGCATCGCCCTGCACCAGGTGCCCAGCGGCGCCCTCCACCCGGGCTGCTTCCTCGTGGTCGGCAACGGCGTGGTGCTGAACCTGGAGGTCTTCCAGCAGGAGCTGGACCGCCTCAAGGCCCGGGGCTTCGACCTCGCCGGCCGCCTGCTCCTGTCCGACAAGGCCCACCTCATCCTGCCCCACCACATCGCCCTGGACCTCTGGCGCGAGGCCCGCGCCGACAAGCTGGGCTCCAAGATCGGCACCACCGGCCGCGGCATCGGGCCCGCCTACGAGATGAAGGCCTCCCGCATGGGCATCCGCCTGGGCGACCTCCGCCACCCGGAGGTCCTGGCCGACCGCATCCGCCCCGGCTTCGAGGAAGTGCGCCTGCGTCTCGGCGACCGCGAAGGGCTCCCCACCCTCCAGGCCATCGTGGACGGCGCCCTGAAGACCGCCGAGCCCTTCCTGCCCTTCATCGGGGACGCCCAGGGCCACCTGCTGGCCGCCTGGGAACGGGGCGACAGCATCCTCTTCGAGGGCGCCCAGGCCACCCTGCTCGACATCGACCACGGCACCTACCCCTACGTCACCTCCAGCAGCTGCAGCCTGGGGGGCCTCTTCACGGGCACCGGGCTGCCGCCCAAGGCCCTGGACAAGGTGCTCGGCATCGCCAAGGCCTACACCACCCGCGTCGGCGCCGGCCCCTTCCCCGCCGAGCTGCTGGACGCCACCGGCGACCGCCTGCGGGAAGCCGGCCGGGAATTCGGCACCACCACCGGCCGCCCCCGCCGCTGCGGCTGGTTCGACGCCCCCATCACCGCCCATGCCTGCCGCACCAACGGCGTGGACGGCCTGGCCATCATGAAGCTGGACGTCCTCGACGGCCTGGACGAGGTGGGTCTCGTCGTGGGCTACCGCACCGGCGAGGGCGGCGTCACCACCCGCCTGCCCAGCTGCGCCGCCGAGTGGGCGGACCTCAAGCCCGAGGTCAAGCGCTTCAAGGGCTGGGCCAGCACCCGCGGCTTCACCGACCACCGGCAGCTTCCTCCCCAGGCCCAGGCCTACCTGGAGGCCCTGTCCGAGGCCGTGGAAGTCCCCATCGCCTACCTCAGCACCGGCCCCGACCGCACCGAAGGCTGCGTCTACCCCGGCACCTTCCTCGAGACCCTGCTGGGTTGACCGGCCTGCGGTTCACAGGCACACTGATCCTCCTGCCGTTTCAGGCAGCGCGCCCCCCGGCGCACCACCTGGAGCCACCGGCACGGGCCTATAGCTCAGTCGGTAGAGCAGCGGCCTTTTAAGCCGTTGGTCGCAGGTTCGAGTCCTGCTGGGCCCACCAGTTCCACCCCATGGGGCTATCGTCTAGGGGTCAGGACACCGCCCTTTCACGGCGGTAACACGGGTTCGAATCCCGTTAGCCCTACCAAAAGCCTCTTAGAGAAATCTAGGAGGCTCTTGTTTTTTATCGGCGTCCAAATTTCGACAGGGCCAACTTCTCCAAAATTTCCTGCAAAGCACGTCTCGACCCGTTCCGACACTAATCCACCCGCCCGGAGACGCGGATCTGCATCCGGGTACAGAGTTCGACCCCCCGAGGAACGCCAACGCTGGCGGCCCATCAGGGGGTCAAGGACTTGCCGGTAGGGCGTCGAGGAAAGCTCTGAAACCCCCGAATTCCCTGGATTCAGGAAGCCGCGGCGAATCGGTCCCTAGCCTCGACCGGGTGGAGAACCCAGGATGTCGAGCCATTGTGCCTTCCCGGGTGCCTGGCCAGGTAATACCCGTCCACCACGACCTTCTCGTGGCGCCGGAAGATCCAGCCCAGGCTCCGGCCGCAAAGCCCCTTGGGATTGGCGTGCAGGCCGTCCAAGGCCGCGCGAAGCTCGCTCGCCGCGCCCTCGCCCCGCTCGCACCATGCCAGCACCTGGTCGGCCGTGAAGGCGCGTGTGCTGAACTCGGACCGCAGGATCCCCAGGGACACGCGCCAATCTCCCCGCGTCAGGTCCGCGTGATCCGCAAGCACCATGCGCGTATCGCAATCCCATCCGGTGGCCCAGCAGACCGCATTGCGCACCAGATCCGACCAGGCCTCGAACGAGCCCCAGGTGGGAAGCCCAGGATCCGGGCACCCGGCCAGATGGTAGGCCCTGAGGATGGTCAAGGCCGCGGCGGCCAATTCCGCCTGGTGCTCCCTCACGTAGGCCCGGAGATTCGGGTGCTGGAAGCCGCTGCGATTCTCCGGATGCTCCACCATCGGCTCGAGGCGAATCCGGAGGCACCGCCTGGACACTTCGGGGGCCAGCGTCAGATTGTTCCCGGCCACCATCCACAGCGTCAGTTGCGGCACCTCGAGCATGGTGCTCAGTCCCAGCAGACGCCCCTGGTAGTCGGGATAGGCGGTCACCAGCCCATTCCATTCCCGGGATCCGAAGGGGTTCGGCACCTCATCCAGGAAGAACATCCGGTGCCCCTGCCTCAGGGTGGCCAGGAGAATCTTCTGGAGCTCCACCCCATCCTTCGGCGCCGATGCGAGGGCCACGGTCCGACCTTGAACGATAAGGGAAGCGACATCAGCCAGGAGGTTCTTCCCGGACGACGGCACGCTCGCATCCAGCGCCACGAACGGGATCGGCCCTGGGATGCCATACCGCGCGAACCCGGTCAGGATCAGGGCCAGCCAGGCCGCCCGGTACGCATCCGGGTGCGGCTCCGAAGCGAAGGGGAAGTCCGCCACCACCTCGAGCAGCCGCTCGGCAGCTCGCTGGGCTGCCCGGAGATCCGGGGCTTCCGGGACCTCGAGCTTCCCTCCCCGCTCGATCAGGTAGAGGCCGGAATCCTCGTCCAGCCCTTCCTCGGAGAGGATGGCCCCCGATCCGAGGAAGACGGGAGTCTCGACAAGGGCCCTGAGGGCTTCAATATCTGCCGTGGGAGCAGAAGCGAGCAGGACATGCGGCAGCCAGTCCGGGACCATGACATCGGCAACCTGGCCTTCCGCAGACAACCTCTGGAACTTGGCAACCCTGCTCAGGTGCTCGCGGAGCCAGTACTGCGAGGCCTCCACCACCATCGGGTTCCCAGATGGGATCCGGACCTTGCCTTGCTTCTCCCCGGTGCCGTGGACCACATGCACCAGACGGTCCCCCCGCCGGAACACTTCGCCTCGACCCGACACAGCCTTCCATGCCTGGGCCACGACCTCGTGCTCTGGGGGGCGAACCAGGATGGTCGGGCGGCCGTCGGGGTCCGCGTCCAACTTCCGCCGCTCCCACTCCTCTAGCCCGGCCTCCACCCCCGTGAGCAGCCCCTGCCATCGTGCCTCGGGATCCGCTTCCCGATAGTCCTTCGGCCAGCCCTGGTCCGAGGTCCCTACGCCCTGGAGCACGGCCGCCGGGAAGGCCTTGCGCAGTCTGGACATGGCCTGGATTCCGGCCCGGTCCCGGTCTCCGATGACCACGACCGGGACGCCCGGAAAGTAGGTCCGAAGGGCCGCCCGGATGAGGGAGGACGAGGTGTTCGCCGTGACCCCGGCGAACGTGAATTCCCTCGAATCCCGCTCGAAGGCGTCCCACCCGGCGGCCACGCAATCCCAGATGCCTTCAAAGACCACCACCGCTCGGGGGCTGGACTGGGGCTCCGTGAGATAGAGCCCCCGAGCACCGACCGTTCGGATCAAGCGCCCACCCTCCTGGTGGTGCGCTTCGCCCGGCCTGGGCGAGGACGGAGGGGCGAACATCCGGATCTCCAGGCCGCAGAGGCCCCGGTCGTCAAAGAGCGGCGCCATCAGCACCGGCCACCCTTCCCGCTCAGCCTGGTCCATCGCCTTCAGCTTGGGAAGATGCGACGCCACCTGTGGATCTGCGGACAAGGCCTGCGCCTCAGCCTTCCTCAGGCCGCGGATTCCGCAGTGGTCGTGAAGGAAGGGGGCGCCGAAGCGGCGCCCCTCCTCATCCACCCCCATGGCCACCCCTACGGCATAAAGGATCTCCCACGGGCGATGGGAGGCCGGAGCCAGTAGCTCGCCCGTATCCGCGAAGTACCGCACGGAAGCACAGGCCTTCCCTGCGCGGGCATGGGCCTCCGCGTGGGGGCAGAGGGCCGTGGGCCGGCCCTCCACCTCGAACTTCGGCTTGCCGCTGAAGATCACGTCCTCATGACCACAGATGGGACAGGGCGCCATCAGCAGGCCTCGTCGAGCGGCATCTCCTCAGAGATCAGGAGAACATCCTCGGCATTGGCGCGGGCGAGCCCACGGAGATAGGCCATCGCATCCTCGAAGGTCACAACGGTCCTCCCACCGATCTTGCGGGCGACCAGGCGACCCGATTTCCATTCGCGCCCAAAGGTGCGGAGGCTCATCCCGGTCAACCGACAAAACTCCTCGCGGGAGTAGGCCCGGAGGGGCCCAGCCGGCGTAGGAATGACCTCGGCGATCGGGACCAGATCGCCGACCCACCCCGGGCGGGGCTTCTGAATCGGTCGGCCGATGGTGTGGCTGTCGTCCGCGAGGAAGAGGTACAACCTCTTTCCGGGAGGGATCTTCCCGTCAGGAAGGAAGAGCCACAGGGTGGGACGCTCGTGCGGGGTGATGGCCATTATGGCCTCCAGATATGACGGCAATACCTCGGGGCTGGATAATCACCGTCGATCAAGTAAGCCTCCGGCTGGACCCCAATGGGCCCGCTTTGGCAGGAAATTGCCCCAATGCGATCCAGCGACGGAGGCGACCGTGAGATCACGTCCTGCCAGACAGCCTTCTAATCAGGTTCATGGCGAAACTATTGTCCAATACTCCTAATCACTTGATTGCACCTCTGTTCGCACCCAGCTACGGAACGATCAGCGGAACAGTGACACGGTAGGGCTTGGCCTGGCCCAAATCAAGCCAGCCAGGGACTCCTACCAACCCGTTTTCAACACTTACGTTTTTCTTGACATTTCGATCCATTTACATTAAGCTTGGGCCCGCACTCTGCCTAAGCAGGCGGGCCCAGTAAGCTTAAGAAATCATGCCTAAAAAATTTCAACACTTACGGGCACATAAAATAAATTAGCATCCTCTACCGTCTGCATAGGATGTAGCCCAGAAATGTCTGAGGTTTCCCCTGACCCACCATCTCTGGGAGGGCCTTTCCCAAGTTGCGTCGGGAACTACTCCTGCCCTGGTGTCATTCCCGATTCATTCAGACAACTCAGGTAAGAGAAAAGCTCTCTCCATATAAATCTGTTTCTACGATCAATCTATCGCAGAGATCCCTTGCCTGCCGCCCCACTTCCATCCTGAGGTAATTCTCTCATGCCAACCTCCCGCCGGGTCTGCGGAGTCCACCCTTTCCAGACATGACGGCCAGGCCGATCTCCAGCTCATGTCCTTTCCACCTCGAACTTCCCAATGCCAGCCAGCCCGAGAGAATAACAAACAAGGAATACATCCTCTGCCAACCAATAGGTGGAGCGAGCCACAGAGAGCCGTCAGGCAAACTGCCGCTCAGCTGGTTGAATGCTCTCTGGCCCAATCTTGAGGATTAGACCTCGCCAGCCTGAGCCGACATGCGTTCTATGAGTGACCTCACTCGCGTCAATCGAGGGTACCGTGAGATACCAATACCTAACAGGAGTGGCCTGAGCGATGCCTGATCACAACTACTTCTCGAACCTGATCTGGCAGATCGCTGACCTCCTGCGTGGGCCTTACCGGCCCCCACAGTACGAGCGAGTCATGCTTCCCATGACTGTGCTCCGTCGGTTCGACTGCGTGCTAGCACCTACCAAGACAAAGGTTTTGGCAGAGTACGAACGACGCAAGGGCGGAAAGCTCGAAGGCGACGCGCTAGACACCCACTTAAACAGCACCGCAAGCCAGCGCTTCCACAACCATTCACCGCTCGACTTTGAGAAGCTCAAGGGGGACCCGGATAACATCGAGAAGCACCTGGTCAGCTATATCAAGGGCTTCTCGAAGAATGTGCGTGACATCTTCGACTTTTTTGAGTTCGAGAATGAGATCGAGCGGATGCGCGAGGCAGGCATCCTCTACCTCGTAGTCTCCAAGTTCTGCGACGTGGATTTGCACCCGGGCACGGTGCCGAACGAGCAGATGGGGCTGATCTTCGAGCACCTCATCCGACGCTTTAACGAACTGGCTAACGAGACTGCGGGTGACCATTTCACGCCACGCGAGGTTATCAGGCTGATGGTGAGTATCCTGTTCATCCACGACGACAAGCTACTCGCCATGCCGGGCACCGTGCGCAAGCTACTCGACCCTGCATGCGGCACCGGCGGCATGCTGGCCGAGGCACAAAATTATCTTCGCGAGCATCATAGTGCGGCGAAGCTCTACGTCTACGGGCAGGATTACAACAAGCGCGCCTTTGCCACAGCTGCCTCAGACATGCTGATGAAGCAAGTGGACCATAACGGTGCTGGCAACAACGTACGCTTCGGAGACAGCTTCACCGAAGATAAGTTCGAAAATGAAACTTTCGACTACTTCCTTACCAATCCGCCCTTCGGCGTGGATTGGAAGAAGCAGCAAAGAGAGATTCAACAGGAGTGTAACAAGCGCGGATTCAACGGCCGCTTCGGCGCTGGGCTACCCCGTGTAAACGACGGCTCACTGCTCTTCCTGCAGCATATGATCGCTAAGTTCGAGCCACTACGCCCGGAGGAACAAAAGCACGGCTCACGTCTCGCCATCGTATTTAGCGGCTCACCGCTTTTCACGGGCGGCGCAGGCTCGGGGGAGAGCGAAATCCGAAAGTGGATCATCGAGAACGATTGGCTCGAGGCCGTCATCGCTCTACCCGAGCAAATGTTCTACAACACCGGCATAGGCACCTACGTTTGGATCGTAACTAACCGAAAAGAAAGGCGCCGCAAAGGTAAGGTTCAGCTCCTGGATTCGCGCGACGTATGGACCGCTGGTGGTAGCGAAGATAACAAGCGCAGCCTTGGCGACAAGCGTCGACACATCAACAACGATCAAATCGCAGAAATCGTTAAGCAATACGGTCGACAGGAGGATGACAAAACCTCCAAAATTTTCGACAACGCTGACTTCGGCTACACCCGTGTAACCGTTGAACGCCCCCTTCGCCTGCGTTACCAGATGACCCTAGATGACAAGGCCCGCTTCCTCGACGCTTGCCCGCATCTACTCGATGACGTGCAAGCCATCGACACGGCGCTGGGCCGTGAACCCCAGAGTGACTGGAACGTTGTGTGGGGCCGTATCGAGAACCTGCTACACAAGCGTAAATCAAATTGGAAAAAACAAGAAAAAATTCTCTTCCGAAGCGTTTTCGCGCAGAAGGACCCAGAGGCCGAACCGGTTTCTAAGGAGGGCCTGGACAACGGCTATGAGCCGGATGCCGATCTTCGTGACTTTGAGAACGTGCCACTCAAGGACGATATCCAAACATATTTTGAGCGTGAGGTGCGTCCACATGTACCTGACGCTTGGATGGACCGAACCAAGGACAAGATTGGTTACGAGATCAATTTCAATCGCCACTTTTACAATTACACGCCGCCGCGTCCTTTGGAGGAGATTGACGCCGAGCTGAAGCAGGCAGAGGAAGAGATTCTGCGGCTGCTGCGGGAGGTGACGGAGTGACCACAGCCGATCGCCAGCAAGGGACCCCGAGTACGCTTGATTGGCCGATGCCTACGCCCGTTCACTGGTCAGTGAATCGGATCAAATGGTCCGTCTCTGGATTAATTGGGGGAACGTGGGGCAACGAACCAAACGGGATAGACGATCTGATTTGTGTTCGTGTTGCCGACTTTGACCGGAACCGCTATACGGTAGTCGATGCACCACCGACACTTCGCGCAATCGAGGCAAAAGAGCGGGGCCGTCGTCTCCTCAGACCGGGTGATTTGCTGATCGAAAAATCGGGTGGTGGTGACAACCAACCAGTCGGATGTGTTGTTGAATTCAGCCACACCTTCGCTGCCGTTTGCTCTAATTTCATTGGACGCTTGCCTATCGCCACAGGAATGTGGCCGCGATACTGGACCTATGTTCATGCGACCTTGTATTCAGGTCACTTCAACGTACCAGCCATAAAGCAGACCACTGGAATTCAGAATCTCGATACCGAAGCGTACTTCAATTTAAGGGTCCCTTATCCACCTACCTGTGAACAACGTGCCATCGCCTCCTACCTCGACCGCGAGACGGCCCGGCTAGATGCGATGGTGGCGGCGAAGGAGCGGGTGCTCGGGCTGTTGGCCGAGAAGCGTCGAGGCCTTATCACCCGCGCTGTCACTCGCGGCCTCGACTCCCACGTTCCTCTAAGCGAATCCGGCCTCCCCTGGCTCGGTGAGATTCCGGCACATTGGAAATTGGTTCCACTACGCTTTCTCGTCGATATCTTCGGTGGTGCCACCCCAAACACGGGAAAGCCGGAACTCTGGGACGGCGACATTCCTTGGGTATCCCCCAAAGACATGAAAAAAGAGGAGATTACGGACACCGAGGATCACGTGTCACTCGAGGCGCTCAAGGGTAGTGCGCTTCGCTTAATCGACCCAATCGTAGTACTAATCGTCGTGCGCGGGATGATCCTCGTGCATAGTTTTCCGACGGCCACGACTACTCGGCAAGTCACAATTAACCAGGACATGAAGGCGTTGCGTTGTCGCCCGTCACTCGCTCCGCACTTTCTGCGCAACTTCTTCTGGGGCCTGGAATCCCACCTTGTGTCTCTCGTCGACTCCGCTGCACATGGCACACGGAAGATGGAAACGGAAGCTCTTGGGCGCCTCGAGGTGTGTGTTCCCCCAATCGAGGAGCAACTTGCCATCGTCAAATACATTGATGATAGCAATGCGCGGCTTGACCAACTCCGAGGGGCGACCGAACGTACGATAAATTTGCTCAAGGAACGCCGAGCTGCACTAATCGCCGCGGCCGTAACAGGCCAAATCAACCTGGAGGCCATGACGTGAGATTTACCTCGCTCAAACTGGCTAACCTGCGAGCGATCGAGACAGCCGAGTTTCGCTTCCAGCCTGGATTCAACCTCATCGTCGGTGTCAACGGTGTAGGCAAGAGTACGATTTTGGACGCCCTACGCATCTGTGCCTCGAGAATTTTACCTTCGATTACTGAGTCGCGCGCCAAGGCGATGACATTTACCGTCGATGATATTCGAACGGGCTTACCCTTCCTGGATGCCGAACTCTCCCTGGCCATCGGCCACGACGAATTTCGATTTACCCGGCGTCAGTGGCGCCAGAGCTTTGCCGCAGATGACACCGAGAATCTTGACCACCTTCGACGCGAGATCCTGAACTCCGAACGGCTGGCTGACAGAGCAAGAACGCTACTCCGTGAACTTGAGGGATCACACGGAGTATCGGACTCCGATGCATACGTGCCGTCTCTAGCCAATCTCAAAAAGGCCGCGAGATCGACAGCGATTGCCCCAAATTGCATCTATTATTCAACCAATCGTTCCGTGGCATCCAATGCGAGCACGTCGAATTCGAGGGCAGCAGGGGATAGATTGGCCGCCTACGCGGAGGCACTAGCTCCTCGACCGATGTACGTGGCGCAATTTGGGGCTTGGATGCGTGTCCAGAAAGTACTCGGCGGCGAACGTGTAGCAGCGATGCGACACCTTGAGGTTTTGCAATCCGCAATTACACGATTTCTGCCAAGTTACGCCAACCTTCGACCCGGGGAAGAGAGCGCATCGCCGCTCGTAATCAGCAAAGGCGGGATTACGCTTGACGTTTCCCAGCTATCAGATGGCGAGCGAGGTGTGCTGGCCTTGGTATTGGACCTCGCGCGGCGCTTGTCGCAGGCTAACCCATCGCTCGCAGATCCGCTGGCTGACGGGGATGCAGTGGTACTTATCGATGAGATCGACTTGCATCTGCACCCCAAATGGCAGAGGCAGATCGTTCGCAATTTGACTGCGACGTTTCCTCGCTGCCAATTTATCGCGACAACACATTCACCACAGGTCATTGGGGAGGTCGAGCATGGCCGGATACAGATAATCGCCGATGGTAAGGTTTACTCGCCAACTCACTCGTTTGGGGTGGATTCGAGCCGTGTGCTCGAAGAGATCATGGACACCAACCAGCGAGCGCACGAGATTGACGAGCTGCTCTCTCAGATCTCGAAGGCTATTGGAAATCAGCGGTATGGAAGTGCCCGAAATCTACTACTCCAACTTATCAGGAAGATCGGTGAGGATGATCCCGAGGTCACTCGGATCAGGACCCTCCTCGAATTCATGGAGGGCGAACAGTGAGGCGGATCGTCAAGGGTCCTGCACCGGTGAGCTTGACGGCGCATCGCCAAACACCGCACTGCGACTATGACAACTATGATGCGAAAGATGACCTTCGGAGAGCCCTAGTTACCGAACAACGTGGCCTCTGCTGCTATTGCATGGGCCGAGTCTACAACGAGTCGACTGCCATGAAGATCGAGCACTGGCGATGTCAATCCCGCCACCCGAGTGAGCAGCTAAACTACCGGAATCTGCTCAGTGCCTGTCTTGGTGGTGAGGGGCAACCATGGCATCTCCAGCACTGTGACACTCGGAAGGGTGACAGTGATCTCCAGTGGAATCCTGCAGAGGGGACGCACCACATCGAGACTCGCCTCCGATACGAATTGGATGGCTCGATCCGCTCGAATGAAGCCGTGTTTAATGATCAGCTTGACCAAGTATTGAACTTAAATCTCCAGTTTCTGAAGAACAATCGAAAGCGCATCCTCGATGCGGTGCTGGAATGGTGGAGGCGCGAGAAGGCGCAAATCGGGGGCCCTGTACCCCGAGATCGAGTTATGCAGCAACGTGACAAGTTCATTGCCGGTAATAACGAGATCACGCCCTACAGCCCTGTTGCCATGTGGTGGCTTGAGCAGAAGCTCGCAAGGATGCCGGTATGAACCATGGTCGTCATTCCGAGGGAGCCTTCGAGACGGTCATTGAATCCCATCTAATCCAGAATGGTTACTTGCCAATCGCACGTGATGGCTTTGACCGCGAGCGCGCGATTTTCCCCGAAACGGTGCTCGCCTTCATTCGCGAGACCCAGCCGAGGGAGTGGGGCAGGCTTGAGGCGCTGCACGGAGAGAAGACCGGAGAGCAGATTCTTAGCGATCTGTGCAAATGGATGGATCAGAACGGTGCACTCGCGACCCTTCGCCACGGCTTCAAGTGCTACGGGCGGACGCTCCACGCGGCGTTCTTTAAGGCCGCGCACGAGCTGAACCCGGAACTGGAAGCACGTTACGCCGCCAACCGACTAGGGTTGACCCGGCAACTTCATTATTCCCCGCGCTCCGAGAAGTCTCTCGATGTGACGCTGAGCCTGAATGGGATCCCTATCGTCACGGTGGAATTGAAGAATCCGCTCACAGGTCAGTGGGTCGAGGATGCACGCAATCAGTACAAGCAGGACCGCGACCCACGGGAACCGATCTTCGAGTTCAAGCGACGCACACTGGTGCACTTCGCCGCGGATACCGAGTCAGTGCTGATGACCACCCGCCTAGCGGGTGCGGCGACGCACTTCCTACCCTTTAATAAGGGTTGTTTCGGCGGCGCCGGCAATCCGCCCGATCCGGCTGGGCGAACCTACCGCACAGCCTACCTCTGGGAAGAGGTGCTGGAGAGAGATAGCCTGCTCGACCTGCTTGCTCGCTTCATCCATCTGCAAATCGACGAGAAGCGAGACGACCAAGGTCGCAAGGTCAAGACAGAGTCGATGATCTTTCCTCGGTACCACCAGCTTCAATCGGTACGCCTGCTGGTGGAGGCTGCGCGGGGTGAGGGTGTTGGGTGCAACTACCTCGTCGAGCACTCGGCGGGCAGCGGCAAAAGCAATACTATCGGCTGGCTGACTCACCGGCTCGCGTCCCTCCATAACGCCGCCAACCAACGCGTTTTTGACAGTGTCATCGTGGTGACTGACCGCGTGGTGCTCGACCAGCAGCTTCAAGACACGATCTACCAATTCGAGCACAAACGCGGTGTCGTACAGCGGATCGATGAGAGCTCAAGGCAGCTGGCTGAAGCGTTGGAGAACGCGGTGCCAGTGATCATCACGACACTGCAAAAGTTCCCATTCGTCTCACAGCAGTTGCTCAAGCTGGCCGAGGAGCGGGGCGAGAGCGGCACGGGTACGCTGGCCACCCGTCGTTGTGCCGTGATTATCGACGAAGCCCACAGCTCACAGGGCGGTGAGACGGCAACCGACCTTAAGGAAGTACTCGGCGGCGAAGTCCTTAGAACCGAAGCGAAGAAACGCGCGATCGAAGAAGGCCGCGAAAATATGGAGGAGCTCTTCCGCAGCATGGCCAAGCGCGGCCGTCAGTCGAACCTGAGCTTTTTCGCCTTTACAGCCACACCCAAGCACAAGACGTTTGCCGTGTTTGGCCGCGATGGGCAGCCCGCGCACCGTTACACAATGCGGCAAGCTATTGAGGAGCAGTTCATTCTCGACGTGCTTAAACACTACACGAGCTACGCGACCTACTACAAGCTACTTAAGGCCTGCGAGGGCGACCCCAACGTCGAACGCAAAAAGGCAGCCCAGGCATTAGCGCGCTTCATGAAGCTGCATCCGCATAACATCGCTCAAAAGACTGAGGTGATGGTCGAGCACTTCCAGGCCGTCACCCAGCACAAGATTGGTGGCCGTGCCAAAGCAATGGTAGTGACGGGCTCACGCTTGGAAGCGGTGCGCTACAAGCAGAGTTTTGATGAGTACATCCAGAAGAAGGGCTACGCCATAAAGTCGCTTGTGGCTTTTTCGGGAACGGTGCAAGACGATAAGCTCGCCGGAATCACCTACACCGAAGTAGTCATGAACCAAGGCATCTCTGAGAAAGAGTTGCCCGCGAAGTTCGCGTCCCAAGAATACCAAGTGTTGCTCGTTGCGGAGAAATACCAAACCGGGTTCGACCAGCCGCTGCTACACACGATGTTCGTGGATAAGCGACTTGCGGGCATCCAAGCCGTTCAGACGCTATCGCGCCTGAACAGGACTCATCCACTAAAGGAAGACACCTTCGTTCTCGACTTCGTAAATGACCGTGAGGAGATCCGTGAGGCCTTCAAGGTCTACTACGAAGGCGCAGAGATGGGCGAGCAAGCCGACCCTGCACGTATGTATGCGATCAAGGGCGAGCTTGACGCGTCGGGGATCTACCTTGATGAAGAGGTCGAGCGGTTCTGTCTCGTATACTTCAAGCCTAAACAGCGGCAAAGCGCGATGGATCACCAGGGTATGAATGCGGCCCTCGACCAAGCGGTGTCACGCTTCACCTTACGCCAATCGGACAATGAGGAAGAAGCGGAACTATTGCACGGCAAGCTACAAGCGTTTCTAAACATCTATAGCTTCCTAAGCCAAGTGATCCCGTACCAAGACTCCGACCTCGAACGGTTGTACGTGTTTCTCCGCCACCTTGTGGCTAAGCTGCCGCGCCGTAAAAGCGGCCCGGCCTATGAGTTCGACAACGATGTGCGGCTCGACTATTACCGCCTGCAGAAGATCAGCGAGGGATCAATCTCGCTGCAGGGCGGAGAAGCTCGGCGCCTCGAAGGACCGACGGAGATTGGCAGTGGCGTAATCCGACCACAGTCGGTGCCGCTATCCCAGCTTATTGATCTTGTGAACGAGCGCTTCGGGACCGACTTCAACCAGGCGGATCAGCTCTTCTTCGACCAGATTGTCGAAGCGGCGATGGCCGACGACGGCTTGCGTCAGGCGGCTGCTGTCAACCCGGGAGACAAGTTCGAACTCGTATTCAAAAGCCTGTTAGAAACTCTGTTCGTCGAGCGTCTAGATCAGAATGAAGAAATATTCGTGCGTTACATGAATGATCTGCCATTCCAGAAGATTGTGTCTACGTGGATGGCATCAGAGGCATTTCGGCGGCTACGCGAGGATTCAGCGGCCATAGATTAAGGCCAAGCCGCAGCCTCCAATACCCCACTTGAGTCCCCGACCTTAATCCCGCAACTCCAGTCGGTGAATGAGTTGTTCGCGTTGGAGGACCTCCAAATCCAGCGCCCCGAGGATCTCCTCCTCGGACAGAAGGTAGAACTCCAGCACGCCCCGGGCCTCACCGTAATCTGCATTCTCAGGTCCATCCAGGAGCGCTGCTCGAACCAAAGGCCAGTGGTCGTATCCATCTGTGCAAGGGAATACAACTCTCAGCGTGTCCGCCGGTGAAATGCCAACCGCCATGAGTGCTCGTCCCACGTCATCCCAGGACGCCTTCAAGGTTGTCAGGTGGAACACGATTTCGTCGTAGGGATAGCCCTCAGCTTTCATCTCATGGGCTTCCTCTACCCATGCGTTCCGCTGCCTCAGCAGCGTGGCAATTTCCTCGTCATTGAGGCCTTCTGCCAGGAGGTCCTGGACAATGACCGACCATCCCTGCCGGCAGGCCAAGCCCACTTCGATCATCCTGTCGCCTCGGGAAAGCTGATGTTGCCGGTTCACAGCCAATCCTCCTCGGGGACCATGTCAGGGGTAGTTGGCGGTTCTGGATCTGAGACCCGAATCTGCGGCGCAGAGGGCATCTGGATGCACCAATCGGATAGTTCCACTGCCTTCATTGCATCCTGAGCTGCGGCCTTGGCTTCCGCCTCGGAATCCGCCCAGGGATCGCCACCAGGCAGCACCTCGCCCAGGGGCGTGCGCGGGATCTCAATGGGCACGGGGAACCAGTAAGTGAAGCCATGCAGGCGCCCCAGGGCCACCCGCAGTTCGGACCAGTGGCCCCAGGCATCCAGGGGCATGAGGTCGGCCTCCTTCTCCGTCTCCTTGGCGTTCATGTTGGCGGGAGGAACGCGGCGGGTGAACTTCCCCAGGGCCTTGGAGAGCCGCTCCCGCAGCTCATCTTCCAGGTTCCGGGCCAGCCAGATGCGCGTACCGAAGCCCTCCATGACGGCCTTCCAGTCCTGGGGATACACATCCTGGAGCAGTCCCAGGTTCTGGATGCCCGCCACGATGGAGACGCCCTTGGATCGCAGCAGCACGAGGGCCCGCTGGATGTTGTTGATCCGTCCGCAATCGCCGAACTCGTCCAGCAGAAGGAGGATCTTCGATGCGCCCTCAGGTCGGTTGCGCAAGCGCCCCAACAGCATGGCCCAGAACACATGCACGGGGCCTTTCAGCGCGTCGCTGTCCTCGCAGTTCATGATGTACCCGCCCCGGGCGATGAAGTCGTCCAGGGTGACGGTGCTGCGCCCTTCGGTGATGCTGCGAACGCGCACAGTTTCCCAGCGGCTCAGGGTCACCACGAGATCCTGGAGCACGGGCACCTGGCTCTTGGGTTCCTTCATCGTGTCCAGGTAGATGGGGTCAAGCATCGCCAGGAAGGGTTCCAGGCGTGTCTCCCGGAGCGCGAGGGCGATCTGCTGGATGCTCTCCCAGCGCTTCGAACGCAGCACTGCCCCGAAGATCACTCGGGCCATGTCCCGGACCCAGCCGTTGGGGTCCTTCGGGTTCTTGGGGAATATGTAGTCCACCAGGAGATCGAAGTCCTCCGCGGACCGGATCTCCTCAAGGGGATTCCAGACACCGCTTCGGGTGGCGTGGCCGCGCACATCTAGCCCGAACACGGGCCGATCTGGAAACACGTCGCGGAAGGGGAGCTCGGCTTTTGAGTCCTGATACACCCATGGCACCAGAGACGAGTGCATGAGCGGCGCGTAGAGGCTGGCGGTCTTGCCCGAGCCCTGCGGCCCCACCACGAAGACGTGTCCGGAGAGGATGCCCCAGCGGAAGGACACCAGGGTGAGGTGGCAGCCCCTGTGCTGGCCTTCCGTCACGACGCGGTGTGCAAAACGCGAGGGACTGCGGTATACCAGCAGCTCCGCAATGGGGCGCTTGTCGGTGTGGGTGGTTCCGCCCTCGATGACGCGGGCACCCCATTCCTCGGACACGTCGCGGAAACGGGCATCCGCGCGTCCCTCGCCCGCTTTCACATACCTTGGCTCGCGGTTCCAGGTGATCCAGAGCACCAGCGCCAGGATCACCAGTGCCGCCTGGGCTCCCAGGAAAAGTGGGCCGTTCTGGAACACCCCACGTACGAAGGACTCCTTCTCCACGGCCCACGACATACCCAGGCCCAGGGCGAGCAGCCCCGCACTGATTGGAAGGGTTTTCGGAGAACGGCGGTGCAAAAGCAACCACCGGGTGAACCAGTGGAAACGATCCCGTAGAAGGATCAGTGGGCGCTCCCGTTCTACCCAGGCCCAACGCAGGCCGCACCAGAGCAGACCAAGGAGCCCCAGGAATGCAGAGGTGATTGCCCCGAACGCCTCCCAGGCACGAAGCAGGTTGAGGATCAGGTGATTCATCGGTCTATCTCCACTCCGCGAGATGCGGCATTAGCAACGGTTTGCGTAGTTTCAGCAGCCATCTCGGCAACCTTCGAGACGCTCCCCACGATGGGAAGCCATCCAATCACTTGCAGGGCCCGGCGTACCGGCTCGGGGAGGTTGGCTGTCAGGCCAGCGCTCCGAGCCGCCGTGGCGCCCAGGTCCGTAGCTCCTCCCGCCAAGGTTCTGCCCAGCGAGAGGGGAGAGAGTGTGAGGAGATCCTTGGTGGCACCGGTAGCCGTCCGGGCTGATGTTGCGGCCATCTGGACGCCCGCCTGGACCTCCTGGGGCAGCAGCTCCCGGCCGCTTGCAGCCACGGCGTGGCCAGCCCCTTTGCCCAGTTCGACTCCGGCGCGGGTGGCCCCCTGGCCCAGCTCCTTGCCTGCCTGTGCCAGATCCCGGCCTGCCTCGTTACTTGCCACCTTCAGAGAGGCCCCGGCGGTCGGCAAAGCCGCAGCCAGGCCTGTGGCCAGCTTCACGGAGGCCTGGCCCACGTGGACTCCGCTCCTGGCAGCGGCCTTGGCCGCTTCCAGGGAAGCCCGCAGTGTGGCTTGGGCCGCCTCCTGAGCCAACACCAAGCCCGCACGGCTCACTTTCCGGAAAGGGGCAGGGACCCCGAGTTCCTTCACGGCCTTGTCCAGGGCCATGCGTCCCACACGGCCCTCCGCCCGAGTCCCGCGCTGCACCACGCGGCCGCCCCGGTCCACGGCCCTACTCAGACGGGCCTTGGCCACGCCAAGCTCCCGGGAGGTCTCACGCCTCTCCAGCCGACGCAGGGCCCCGGTGCGCCGATGCGCCACCTGTTCCAGCTCCGCCTGGTGCCGTGGGCTGCCGGACATCTCCCGGGACTCGTAGCGGGCCCGCAGCGCGGCCGTCTCCGTCAGGAAGCGCCGCTCGATGAGCAGCCGAGTCTTCCGCTCGAAGGGCCGGGCGGCCTCGGCCTTGCGTCCGGGTTCGGCCCGCTTCACGGCCTCCCGGCGCTGGCGTTCGTTTTCCTTCTGTTCCCGAATGACCTCCTGGAGCCGGACCTTCTCCGCCCTGAACCGTTGGTGGGCCTCCCAGTCCTGGATCAGTAGTTCGTCCCCGAAGATCTCCCGATCCCAATGTTTCTGCATGGATCCGTGGCGCCCCAGGGCTTGCTCGGGCATGCTCCCGCGAACGGCGATGTGGAAGTGGAAGCGCCCATCCTGCTCGTGGATGGCGAGGAGGTAAGGGCGCCCCTTGGCATAGGCCCTGACTAGGCGCTGGCCAGCCTCCTCCGCCGCCCTCGAAGGATTGGAGGGATTCCGCTCGAGGATCGTCCGGCACTCCGCTTCGGAGGGCGCCACGATGATCTCGTGGTACGGCGCCATCTCCCCGCCCATGGCTTCGATGCCCTGGGTTGGGGTGAGCTCCTGCCCCTCCATGCCCAGGAGACGCGCCGAATCCCGGCCTTGCTGGGCCGCCAGGTAGTATGCACGCCGACCCAGGCTGGGAGGGGATGTGCGCCCCCGGAATCCCGGCCGGAAGCCGGGCTTGATGATGGCCATCTCAGCCCTCTCCACGGAGGGTCTGGAGCTTCGCTTTTCCCGAGGCCGTGATGTCCGCCGCCCGTGGGCTCGACTCCACCACACCCATCAGGTAGGCGTAGATGTGCTGGGCAAGGCTCGTCAGCACCGCCAGCGTCTGGAGGATCTGGGCCTCCCGCTCGGCCTGGCCCTCCTCCACCTTGCGGATGATGGCCACCACGGCCTCGATCCTGGTCGCGTGGCGGGCCTGCTGCTCGACGACGCCAGTCAGAGTTCGTGCGAGGGCATCAAGCCTCGGCCCGAAATTCTCCTCGGCCATCCGCTCCCGCGCATCGTCCAGCAGGTTTCGAAGCGCCTGGGTCTGGGACACGCCTTGGCGCTTGGCCAGCTCATCCAGGACCTCGCATCGATCCGCCCCGATCCGGGCATGCACCACGGTTCTGGCATCTCCGGAAACCAGTGCTGATCGGATTCTTCGTTCGTTCATGTTGCATCTCCTGTTCTGTTCACCGCATCGCGCCACGCGAATGCACCATCGCCAAACTGTCGAAAGACAGGGCTTCGCCCATCGGGCGCCACAGTCACGCGCCACGCCGAACTTGCCACCCAGAGGGTTCGATCTTTCGATCGCCCGCACGGCCTACACGACCAGCTTACGAAACGCTACACAGCCAACCAGATGTAGTGCCTGCGAGGGCTCTCGCTGACTCAAACTTTCTCAGCGATGACCCAATCTTGCAGAACTGGGTCACTCGCGATCGTGGGTGGCCCCGTTTCTTAATCCCTCCCGAATATTGGCCCACGGACGTCCGGGCTCCTTGTTCAGGAGCAGTCCCTGTTCACGAATCGTGAACAGCATTCACGGCTGAACGAACCTCTCCTGCCCACGGTGACCACCTGCAGCTTCAGGAGAGTCCCCCTCCTTGCCCGGTGCTTTCTTTACCAGGTGAACCCGAGCAGAGAAGTGAGTGAGTGCGGGAGTTGGCCCGAGAGGCTATTTAGGTGCTGGTGGAACTGATGCTTGGCACACAGAGATCTCAGACAAGGCGTTGCCCAGGGCTTCCTGGGGCTGTTCCGGTTGATGCTCGGGCTTCCGTTTCGCCGTGCCCTCATCGCCATCACGACCTGTTCGCTCCAGGCGAAGCGCAGGCCTCCGTTCGTCTTGGGGATCGAAGGTGATCATGGGCCCACTCCTTCTTCCTAGATTGCCCATTTGAAAAAAGCTGGGTGAAAAACCTTCCCTTCGGCCGACCAAGAAGACGGTGGTTTCAGGGGTTTGCAGGATTTCCAAACCTACCCATTCCCCTCATGGCAGCCCCCCTTTTGTCTTCGCCGATTCCGGCAAAGCGTAGCGGCCTCAAGTCGGGGGTCCCTTTAGGGGGCCGTCTTGAGGCTTGCCGGGAGCGGCGAAGACATACACCTGGGGGTGGAGGGGAATAGACACGCACCCCCTCCTTTGTGCCGTTGGTGCAATCTTGGCCATCCCAATAGAATTGCACCCCCATTATTCCCAAGGCCCGGTTCAATCCGAAGTTAACCGACTTAACATCTTTTAGTCACAGCATCAAATTACACCTTGACCAGGTTCAATTCGGCACAATACTGGGATCAATTGGTGCAATTCATGACACCCCTCACCCAAGATCCCCTAATCCAGAGCATCCTCGAAGCGGCAGCCGGGGCTCAGAATGGCCTTGCGCTTAAGGATGTGTTGAACCTGCCTGATTTGGCAGGAAAACGCCGAAAAGCTCAAAAACTCCTAAGCACGCTAGTCAAAGCCAAGCAGCTGCGGATGGAAGGGGTGACCAGGGGCGCACGCTATTACCTGGCTATCCCCCTACCCCAAGCCCCCGCCCCCGCGAGACCAATCCCAGAAGATTACCCGCCGCTCTCTGCTGCATCAGCGATCCTGCGGGAGGACATCCGAAAACCTCTATCTCTTCGCACCCCAATCGGATACCAACGAGAGTTCCTAGAGGCCTACCGCCCCAACCAGAGTTTCTACCTGTCGGAGAAGACCAGAATCCACCTGCAGAGCCTAGGTCAACCCCGGGTGATCGAGCCGAAGGCCGGAACCTACGCCCGCCAGATCCTGGAACGCCTCCTGATCGATCTGTCCTTCAACTCAAGCCGCCTGGAGGGGAACACCTACTCGTTATTGGATACAGCCCAGCTCGTACGGGCAGGCCAACAGGCCGAGGGGAAGGATATCAAAGAAACCCAAATGATCCTGAACCACAAGGCGGCCATCGAGTACCTAGTCGAGCAGGCGGAACAGATCAGCTTCAACCTCCACACTCTTCGGAACCTGCATGCCTTGCTTTCCGAGAATCTCTTAGGCGATCCAGCAGACAGCGGCCGGTTGCGCGTAGGGGCTGTGGGCGTATTGGGGACGGCCTATCGCCCCATGGAAGTACCCAGCCTCATTGAGGAATGTTTCCGGCAGTTCCTTTACACCGCCCAAGAAATCCAGGACCCCTTCGAGCAGGCATTCTTCGCCCTGGTCCACATTCCCTATCTTCAGCCCTTCATCGATGTGAACAAGCGGACTTCGCGGCTGGCGGCGAACATTCCATTCATCCGTGAAAACCTCTGCCCCATCTCCTTTGCGGGTGTCCCTGGAGACGCTTATACCGACGGGATCCTGGCCATCTACGAACTCAATCGGATCGAGCTGCTCCGCGACGTCTTCATCTGGGCCTACGAACGATCCTGCAAGGAATACCAGGTGGTTCAGCAGGCTCTTGGAGAGCCGGACCCCTTCCGACTTCGTTACCGAGAGATCCTCCGACAGGCCGTTCAGCAGATCGTTAAGGAAGCCATGTCCCCGCCTCAGGCCCAAGAACTGCTCCAGCGTTTCGCCAACGGGGTGGCCCAGGATGACCGCATACGGTTCTATGCCGTCGTCCAAACCGAACTCAATGGCCTCCACGAAGGCAATATCGTTCGCTACCGATTAAGCGAAGGTGAATGGCGAGCTTGGCGTATCAGATGGGACCTTGATGCTCAGGGGCCCAACCCACTGGCACACCAACCACACGGAGAGGGCCAAGTATAGGACCTCCCTGCCCCACTGGAAATGGGGCGAGAATCCTAAACCGCGGAGCTAGGAATCTCACCGCTGGAGGCCAGAATGAAACGCTCCGACACGAAGAAAATGGAGCAAATCCTTTGCATTTACTGCGGCAACCACCGCTCCCCTTCCGAGGAACATGTCGTTCAAAAGTCCCTCGGGGGGAACCTCATCACAAACCTTGTTTGCAAGGACTGTAATACAGGCTTCTCAACCATTGACCAACGTCTTGCGGAGAGTTCGATATTCTCCCTAGCAAGGGTCGGCAACGCCTTGCCCGAATCCTTCCCGGCCTACTTGGGGGGTGACAACCTTCGTGTCTCACCGGAAGGGCGCTGGGAGGATGTTCGCATTACCAACCGAATGAAAGTCGAGATTCTCCCCCAGATCCGCCTCGAAAAGGAACCCGAGCCGGTACCTCCTCGGATTGCGTTTGCAGGAAGTGATCCCGATGAGATGCGAGTACTGATTTCTTTGGTCGATAAGAAAATCGGAAACGGGGCCATCAATAAGGTCTTTATTAAGGTCGGAGACCCAATCAAGTCCAAGGACCCTCGCATTGTCCTTCACCGGCATAAGGACCTGTATATCCGAGCCGCGAGCCAGGCCGAGGGCGAAGAGTTCATTGCTGTACTCACTCGTGTTTGGTCGCAAATCTACACACAAGTCCAGGGGAGCCAATTGAAGGTTGAACCGGCTCCACCAGGAGTTGTTGCCGTCGAGGTTCAAGTTTGCCCAGACGAGAATCACAGGGCGATTGCCAAGATTGCATACAACCTCCTCGCGGTGTGTAAAGGAGCTGAATATGTACTCCAGCCGGAGTTCACCCCCCTACGGGAGTACATCCGAGGGAACGAGATCGTTCATGAACCGCTTCAAGGCTCTGAGGATGTCACAGTGGATACCCGCTTCGTCCAATCGTTTCCGTACGGACCTAGCGCCTTCATGCCAAGTGATGGCCACACAGTTGTGCTTGGCTATTCTCATCCAACCGTGTTCGCCCTTGTGACGCTCTACAGCAACTTCACCTATCTTGTGAAGATGGCAGACCTCGACCTGCCTGAATTTCAAATAGAGGTCTTCGAATTCAGCATTGACCGAACCACCTCCAGGCGGCTCGATCTCAGGGAAGTCTATCAACGGAGAACAACCCCAGATATACAAATTAGATAATCAAAATCCACCACAGGATATGCGCGGAGCCAGGTGTCTGCCCTCGTAATCCCGCACTGGGATACCTCCCTGAGGCGTCGCAACATCCTGATCTTGAAAACAAGAAAACCCACAGCAGGTGTGGATTCCCGAGAGCCATAATCTTCTTAGCCCTCTTGGCCTATCAACTCAGCGAGCAAAGGACTGCCCGGAAAAAATATGGGAATAGGTTCGCGACATCCCTGGCGGATGCCACATTCCCATGTCGCACAGAAGCAACAAATCATGCTCCCTGAATCTTCAGGCTGGCTAACTTCTCGCCACCCGCAATCCCGAGCCGTTTCACCTTGTCCCTGAGCACACTGGCCGCCCAATCCGGCGTGAAGTGCCCGTAATGCTTCTCCACCATCCGGGTGTCGGCATGCCCGAGGAGCTTGGCCACAGCCGGAAGATCCACCCCGGCCCTAAGCAGCGTGACCGCATAGGTGTGCCGGAGTTCGTGAAAGGTCAACACCGGCCGGATCTTGGCCTGTTCGAAGACTTCCTCCAGAACCCGAACATGGTGGTTCTTGCCCCAGGGCTCCCCGTTGGCTTTGACCAAGAGGGGCTCATTTCCCTTCCGCCCGGCAGTCAAAGCTTCGAAAAAGGCCATCCCTTCTTCGGTCAAGGGGATATGTCTCGGTTTCATGGATTTGGCGTACTCGACAAATAAGGATTGGGAGGATCGACTGAAATCGCGAACTTGGAACCGCGCCAATTCCCCGTACCTCGCCCCAGTCAACAGGGCTGCCTGAACCAGTTCCTTCAACCCGGGCGGGCAAGCGTTTACCAAGCGGATCTGATCGACAGGCTCCAAATGGTTGATGCGCGCCGACTCCACCTTCCGGAAGGCTTTCACGGCCTTCCAGGCCCTGTCGCTGGACGCATGACCTCGCTGGTAGGCCCGGTTGAGGATCGCCTTCAGGATCGTGTAGACGCGGTTGCAGGTGCACATGCGCCGTCGCCTGGACTCCTCGTCGTTCCTGGGTTCCTTGTACTGCTGGGGTGCGCCCTTCCGAGTCCGGACCCGCGGGGGGAGCGACACGAGCTCCGCCAGCCACTTCTCGATGCGTGTGGATGAGAGGTCGTTCACTTCGATCTTCCCCAGCCTCGGGAGGATGTGGGCCTGGATGGTGGCCCGCGTGCTCTGGAGCGACTTCTTGGAGCGCAGCTCGAAATCGGCGAGGTAGTCCTTGCATGCGTCTGCAATGGTGAAGGGGCCTGTGGGGACATCCAGCCCCTTGGCTCGGCGGAGTTCGTCCTCGAACCAGGTGAGCGCTTTCTTGAAGGCCTGGTCGTAGCTGAGCACCTGCAGGCCGTCGGCGGGGAGCTGGTCGTCGGCCACGCCCAGCACCATCTGGCGTCGTGCGGGTTTCGCCTGCTTGATGTGCGCCATGGCCACCCAGGATCCGCCCCGCTTGCCCTTGGCGTAGCCGATGGCCCGGCCCAGCGAGAGGGGCCGCCAGTAGGGCGTCTTGCGGGGTTCCAGGGTCGCGCGTGCCGTGGGGCTGTCGATCTTGGCGAGGCGTTTCCGTTGCGCCATTTTTGGCTCCGTTACGGGACCAGTCTGACACCCCTTTTCTCCAAAATATCCTGCAAATCGCTTCTGACACGCGCAGACACCGTCAGGCATCACATTGCGTAAGTAATTGTTTTTTTTGATGTTCGATTTTCTTTAATATGAGTCTATGCGTGTCAGATCATGCCATTCTGTCGCCTTTCACAGCGATAACACGGGTTCGAATCCCGTTAGCCCTACCAGCAGACCCACTGATTTATCAGTGGGTTTCTTTTTGCACTCTTCCTTCCGGGCCATCCTGGGTCATCCGTGTAGAAACGGTGCAGAAAACCCGTCCCGGCTCCTCGCCCTCGATCCGGGTCGTGGGTGGCCAGGGGAACCCACGGCCGAAATGATTCCGTTCGGCCTTCCTCCCAAGGCACCCCTGGGCCCGGGTGGGGTGGCTATTCGGTCCTGCCGGCCATGGCTTCGAGCTGGGCCTTGATGCGCCGTTTCCCCAGGCCCCGGGCCGCGACCCAGGCTTCGAGCTGCTGGGGGCGGGGGCGGGTCTTCCCGCTCTCCCAGTTGTAGACGGTCTGGGCGGAGATCCCGAGAAGGGCCCCCATGTCCGCGGCCGAGAGCCCGAGCCGCTGCCGGCGGGACGCAAAGCCCTTGGCGCTGAACCGCGCGCCGGAAGGACCCGCGGAGGGGCCCTCTTCCGCCCCGGCCTTCGAGGCTTTCTTCGAGAGTCGGCCGAGTTGGGATTCCAGCGCGGTGACCCGCCGTTTGAGCGCGGCGATCTCGGAACGGTAGTGGGCGGAGGCCTTCTTCAACGCCTCCGTTTCCGATTTGACCTCCTTGCGCGCCAGACGGAGGATCTCTTCCTTGAGCACCGAGGCGATATTTGGCATGGGGGTCTCCGGGGACGGCCGTTCTTCATTACAACAAGAAACGTCCAGAAAACTCAAAAATTGGATTTGACGGTGAAATCCCGCCGACCGGCCGTTTCCCTTTATTTGTGAGGAACTTGCGCCCCGCCGGGAGCGTTCCGAAGTCCACGCCTGGATCGGGCCCGGAGTCGGGTGGCGACCCCGAAGGCCCTGCCCGGACCCCTGTTGCCAGCGCTGGGATCCGCCCTGCCCCCACCGGGGCGGGTTGGAGGATCCGGCTAAACGTTCGGAGTTCCAGGCAAGCCCGGGGGAGCCGGGACGCCTAGACTTCTTCCTGCCCCCGGGAGGTCCCGGCTTCCCGGCGGGACCTTCCGAGCGCACCTTCCCACGGCCACCCACCTCCTCCATCGGCCGCCCTGGAAGACCCCAACCGGAGCGGGACACCCGCTTCCCGATCGCCCGCCCTTCGGAGCACCCGGGAGGATCGCCTTCGTCATCACCCGGGAGAAACAGACAGGCCCACGAACGTTTCAGGCCACGAGATCGTCGGCCGCGTGGGGTCCGTGGGGCCGCAGGCGACCCGTTTCAAGCCGGGGGATGCCGTCGCGCGCCGCTGCTTGGACGGGGCTGCGCCGGAAACCCGGCCGGCCATTCCCAGCCCCTGACCCCGCCATACTTCATCAAGGAGCCCGACCATGCAGACGCGCACCCTCGGAACCCATGGACTCGAAGTCTCCGCCCTCGGCCTCGGCTGCATGGGCCTGAGCTTCGGCCTCGGCCCCGCCGTGGACAAGGCGGAGGCCATCGCCCTCATCCGCGCCGCCGTGGAGCGGGGCGTCACCTTCTTCGACACGGCGGAGGTCTACGGGCCCTGGACGAACGAGGCGGTGGTCGGCGAGGCCCTGGCCCCCTTCAAGGGCCAAGTCGTCCTCGCCACGAAGTTCGGCTTTGCCATCGACCAGGTCACGGGCCAGAACCCGGGCGGCCTGAACAGCCGGCCCGAGCGCATCAGGGCCGTGGCCGAGGCCTCCCTGAAGCGCCTCCGGGTCGACGCCATCGACCTCTTCTACCAGCACCGGGTAGACCCCGAGGTGCCCATCGAGGACGTGGCCGGCGCGGTGAGAGAGCTGATCGCCGCCGGAAAGGTGAAGCACTTCGGGCTGTCCGAGGCCGGCGTGAAGACCATCCGCCGGGCCCACGCCGTCCAGCCGGTGGCAGCCCTCCAGAGCGAATACTCCCTCTTCTGGCGCGAGCCGGAGGTGGAAGTCATCCCCACCCTCGAGGAGCTCGGCATCGGTTTCGTGCCCTTCAGTCCGCTCGGCAAGGGCTTCCTCACCGGGAAGATCGACGAGACCACCACCTTCGACCCCACCGACTTCCGCCAGGTCGTGCCCCGGTTCACCCCCGAGGCCCGCAAGGCGAACTTCGCCCTGGTGGAGGTGCTGCGCACCCTGGCCACCCAGAAGGGCGCCACACCCGCCCAGCTCGCCCTGGCCTGGCTGCTGGCCCGGAAGCCCTGGATCGTGCCCATCCCGGGCACCACCAAGCTCCACCGCCTGGAGGAGAACCTCGGGGCCGCGGCCCTGGCCCTCACAGCGGAAGACCTCGCCAGCATCGAGGCGGCCACGTCGAAGGTCGAGCTGCAGGGGGCCCGCTACCCGGAACATCTCCAGAAGCTGGTGGGCCGCTGAGCCAGGAAGACCCCAGCATGCGACAGTCCACCGGACGTGCCATGACCCAGGATCCCAGCTCCCCTCGCGCCGCGGCCCCGGACGGGCCCGCCCCCGACCTGGCCAGGCTCGCCGACCTGCTCAGGGCCCATGCCCCCAGCGACGGCAGCTTCGACCTGCGGGTGCCCGGGGTGCATGTCACCCGGACCTCCCGCGTCCACCGGGAACTGGCGCACGGGGTGCTCCGCCCGTCGCTCTGCGTCGTGGCCCAGGGGGTGAAGCGGGTGCTGCTGGGGGGGGACCTGTTCGAGTACGACGCCTCGCGCATGCTGGTCTACTCCGTGGACGTCCCCATCGCGGCCCAGGTGACGGCGGCCAGCGCAGCCGCCCCCTTCCTCGGCCTGCGGGTGGACCTCGATCCGGCCCGGATCGCGGCGCTCGCCCCGAAGGTCTTCCCCCATGGCCTGCCCAAGGGGCTGGCGGGCCGGGCCATCTGCGTGGACCGGGCTGACGCCGGGGTCATGAACGCCATGGTGCAGCTCATGGATCTCATGGGGCGACCGGGAGAGGCGGAGCTGCTGGCCCCGCTCGTGCTCGACGAGATCATCCTCCGCCTCCTGCGGAGCCCCCTGGGGCCGCGGGTCGCCCTCATCGGCCAGGCGGAGAGCCGGATCCAGCGGGTGGCCCAGGCCGTGGCCTGGGTGCAGGGCCACTTCGACCAGCCCCTGGATGTCGAGCGGCTGGCCACCCTGGCCCACATGAGCCCCTCCTCCTTCCACCAGCACTTCAAGGCCATCACGTCCATGAGCCCCCTGCAGTACCAGAAGGCCCTCCGGCTCCAGGAGGCCCGGCGCCTCATGCTGATGACGATGCTTGATGCGGGGACCGCGGGCCGCCGGGTGGGGTACCTGAGCCCCTCCCAGTTCTCGCGCGAGTACGGGCGCTACTTCGGCAGCGCCCCGACCCGGGACATGGCCAGGCTGCGCCAGCAGGCGGGACCCGCCCCGGGAGCCGGCGTGGAGTAGGACGCAGGCCCCCCGGTCCCGGTGTGGCTAGCGGAGCCGCAGGGCGTAGTTCCTTCGGGCGTAGCGGTCGATGTACCGGTTCAGCCCCTTGCCGCTCAGGGCCAGCTGCTTCATTTGCTGGATGTTCGCCAGCCCGGTGTTCGCGTGGTCATACCGGTAGATGGCCCCATCCTGGAATTCGACGGTGATGCCGTCCGCGCTGAATTCGAACGCCCGGATGCGGGAATCGCCTGCGGGATCGCCGTAGCGCCTCATGCCGCCCTCCTACTTTCCGAGGTAGCGCCGTACGTCCTCGACCCGGGGACCCACGGCGGCCACCGCCGCCTTGAGCTTCTCCTTGGAGACGCTGAAGTAGATGGCCCAGTCCCGCAAATCATGGATCTGATCGACATGAACGAGTTCCTGGCCGTCGGCCTCGTGGCTCATCAATTCATCAGGCATGCCTTCTCCTGTGCCTGGGCCCGCCGTCAACAAAAGAGCCTCCCCATGAACCCTGCATGGAGCGAAGCCTAGGCCTTTCCCGGGATCCGGCCGGATTCTTCCCCCGAACGGTGGTTTTTCCTGTCCGAACGGATGATGCAGGCGGGGGGATCCCGATGCCGCCGCCTGGCGGCCCTCAGGCCTCCGGGGGGCGGGCGAGGCGCGATCCGTAGAGGCGGGTCAGGAATTCCATGAGGACCCACTCGTGCTCCCGGGGATTCGCCCGGAGCAGGCGGTTGAGGTGCATGTGCGCCAGGCTCCCTGCGACCGTGGCCCGGTCCGCCGGCACCAGGCCCTGGTCGAAGGCTTCCCGGAGCCGGGCCAGGCGCTGGAATTCCCGGGGAGGCGGCCCGGAGGGCTGGGGGAAGTCCGCCTCCAGCTCCCGGCGCAGGCCCCTGAACCTGGCTCCCGCCTGGGCGCTTCCCGTTCCCGTATCCCCGAACTCCTTTCGGAACGCCTCGCGGGTGGCCAGGGCCAGGGCGTTCCGGGCCGGAAGGTCGAGCCCCAGGGCCGCCCAGATCGCATCCGTGTCCCGGAGCCCCGCCCGCCAGCGGGCCTCCGGCGGGAAGCCGGCCACCAGCCGGTCCAGGGTCCGCTGGCTGTCGTCGTGGAACCACGCCTCGGCCAGCGCGAAGCCCAGCGGGCCGCCGTAGCGTTCCAGCTCAGGCGCGAAGGTGTCCACCTGCCATTTCCAGAGGAGCCCCTGGGCCAGGGGCCCCTCCAGGTGGCCGTGGATCCGGGGCAGCAGGCCCGCCAGGAGCCGGTCCGGGAGGCCGTGGAAGCGGAGGCGCAGGTGGGGCTCCGGATCGCGGTAGCGCAGGAAGTGCCAGCGGTCCCAGAGCCCCTCCGCCCCGGTGGCCCGGAGCAGGGGATCGAGCTCGACCAGGAGGCGGTCCGCGGTGGCCGGTCCGCAGTAGAGCTTCAGGTAGAGCCATTCCGAGCCCGGCGCGAAGGCCCGTGCGTCGGGCTCCGGGAACCGCGGCGGAAGCGGGCGGCCTCCCGGTCGGGTCCCGGGGGCGGCCTCGAAGGGGATGACCAGTTCGTGGGCGAACCGTCCCTCCGGCGAGCTGACCAGGGCCTGGTCGGGGTCCGGGAAGCCTTCCGTGAGGGTGAAGGCGGGCCGGTTCGCCACGAGCTGGTGCAGCGTCTCCACCCCGAGGACCTGGTCCAGGTCCACCCGCAGGCTGTGATCCGCATCGGTCAGCTGGACGAAGCGGGGCAGCCCCCGGCGGGCCCGCAGGGCCTGGAGGGCCCCCCAGGCGCCCTGGCCGGCATCCGCCTGGGCCTCCTTCAGCTCGCGGGCCTCCACCCGCCAGCGGGCCCGGCAGAGGACGTGCCGCCCGCGGACGACCCGCGGGAGGAAGGGCTGGTCCGCGAGGGCCCCCCAGGACCAGCCGCCCGGGCGGCCGTCCTGGTCCTGCAGGTGCGCCAGGAACCGGTAGACGGCGGGCCCGCGCTGGAAATTGTGCGCCGAGGAGAGGCGGGGAACCACCTCCCGCCCGAGCCGGGCCGAGGCCAGCCACACCCGGCCGCCCCGCACCGTCACCAGGAGATCCGACGGCGGGAGGGTCCGCTCCTCGGACACCCCTGAAGCGGCGAGGAAGGGGATCTCGTAGTCCCGGAGGGCGGGCCGGGCCAGCACATTGCCCATGCGGCCCTCGGGCACATGCACCACCTCGGCGAACACCGCCTCGGGGCGCGCGGCCTCCTCCTTCCGCAGGTGGTGCCGGAGCGCCTCCTCCAGGCCGGGGTCGCCGGCGGCGAACCGCCCGAGCCACCGCGCCGCCGTGGGCCCCGAGTAATGCTCCATCCAGAACTGGAACGCCCCCCGGTCCAGGGCTGCCGGATCCGGGGCCGCCAGGCAGGCCAGGGCGGCAAAGGAGGACGGGAAGGGCGGAGGATCCGGGTTCGCCAGCGCCTCGAGATCCTCGGCCCCCAGCTCCCAGACCCGCCCGCCCTGCCACGCGGACAGCCGGGCCATCAGGTAGTGGTCCCGCGGCGTCAGCCCCCGGGGTGGGACCGGGCGCTGGAGGGGCAGGCCCTCCAGCAGGGGCTCGTCCATGGGCGGCGCCCCGTCGAAGCCGATCCCGCTCTCCTCGTCGAGCACGTCCAGGAGCGGCATCCACCGTGCCTCGTACCGCGCGGTGAAGGCCGTCCGGAACCGGTCCAGGGGCCCTTCGACCGGGGGCTGCGTCAGGCGCCGGAGGGTCTCGGCCCCCTCCTCGAGGGCCCGCCGGACCCGGTCCGACAGCGTCAGCTCCGGCGCGGGCCGGTAGAGATCGACCTGCAGCACGTCCCGGGTGCCGGAGGGGATCTCCAGGTGCTCCAGGGCCGGCACCTGGGCGCGGTAGCCCTCCGGATGCGAGCCGAGGGGCGCCCCCTGCAGGGCTTCCAGCTGCGAACCCAGGGCGGCCAGCGGCGCGGCGGCGGGGGCCGTGGCCGCGCGGGCCCGCAGCAGGGCCGCCACATGGCCCACCGGGTCGGGACTGGTGAGGGGCGGGTGAAGGGCGCTGCAGAGCACCTGGGCCTCGACGACCCGGTCGAGGAACATGCGGGCGGCGGCCGGGGCCACGCCGGCATGGCGGGCCAGGCGGACCGCCAGTTCCTCGAGGGGGAGCTCCGCCTCGGCCTGCCCGAGCACGAAGTCGAGGTGGGGCGTGGCCTCCACGGCCTCCAGGTGGTAGGTCCGCCCGTGCCCGGCCTGCTCCCGGCGCTCCAGGTACCGATACCAGCCCCCGAAGGCATGGAGGCTCGTGTTGGGGCGGAAGGCCAGCCCGGACCGGAGGGCGGGGTCCCGCTCCAGGTGGTCCACCAGGCGCTCCAGGACGCCCCAGTCCAGCCGCACCGCCTTGCGGCAGTCGAGCCACGGGCCCACCTCGAGGCGGCTGGCCACCCCCCACGTGCCTGTGGAAACGGCCGCGAAGAGGCCGAAAGGCGTGGCGCGATGGCTCATGCGGCTCAGGTATTTCAGGAGGGACCGCTCCACCCCGCGGGCGTCGGCGCCCTCCAGCGCGCCGTCCAGCCAGGCCCCCACCCGTCCCGCGAGATCCGGCGAGGCCAGGGCGAGGGCCTCCCGGACGCCGGCCTGCCGCGCCCGCGTCCGGAGGCATTCGAGCAGCGTGCGCCGATCCCGCTCCAGGTCGCCGTCTCCCGCCGCTGGCGCGGAAGCTCGGGGGCGGAGCGCATCCAGCGGCAGGGCCGGGCTGCGGAGGACGAAAAATCCAGCGGCTTGGCAGGAGGGTGAAGGCGGCATGTACCGGGCGCTTTCTCGAGGGTTCGTTCCAGGAGAGCATCCCCTGATCCAGCAGGGGCCGGAATCCCCGAATGGTGGTGCCGTGAGGGCCCAACGGTTGAAGGTGTGCTTACATACCGTTCATGGAAAGCGGTTGGTCCCCGTCCCCTCAGGGTTCAAAACCTGGGTTGCGCCCCGAGGCGCTACCTGGGAGCTCCCATGAACACCAGCCTCACCTTCCGGAAGGAATCCATCCAGCAGTCCAGCAGCATGAGCGCGGCGCTGAACCGGGCCGTCCCGGCCCCCACCCAGGGCCAGGATCCGAGGCGCCCCGGTGAGCGCTGGGAACCCTCCCTCACCACGTCCTTCACGACGCTCGACTGACCGCCCCTTGGAGGCAGCCGAGACCTGGAGCGATGCGATCTTCGAACAATCCGACCCGTGGAAGGCCTGGTTCCCCCTGGCCAGGAACTGGCGCGTCATGGGTGTCACCTACCTCCTGTGGGTCGGATTCCTGGCCTACGGGCTCTGGGCGGCCCACCGCCTCGACGCCCCCTGGTGGTGGGCCAGTGCGTTGTCGGCGCCCCTCACCCACATCGGCGCCTTCGCGTTCCTGGCCCCCCTGCCCTGGATCCTGCCCAGGCGGATGGCCCCGCCCTGGCGGTTCATCCTTGGATTCGTCCTCTCGCTGGTCACCTGTGAAACGGCTGCGGTCCTGCTCCCCCTCTTCGACGGCTGGCTCCTGGCCAAGGGGGGCGTGCACTTCAGCCTGGGCAAGGTCATCAACCTCTACACCTCGCTGGTGGGCCCCGGCATGATGATCGTCGGTGGATTGATCGCGGCCCGGGCCCACTCCGAGGAGCGCCGGGAGGCCTCCGAAGCCGAGGCCCAGATCGCCAAGAACCGGCTGCTCCAGAGCCAGATCCACCCCCATGTGCTGTTCAATGCACTGAACGGGTTGGCGGAGCTCGTCCACAAGGACGCCAAGGCCGCCGAGCGGGCCATCCGGCACCTCTCCGACCTCCTGCGCAACCTCCTCCAGGCCTCGGAGCATGTGCGCCTGCCCCTCCGGGAGGAGCGGAAGGTCGTGGCGGATTACCTGGCCCTGGAGGCCATCCGCCTGGGCCCGCGGCTGAGGGTCACCTGGGAGTGGGACCCGGCCCTGGATGCCTTCGAGGTCCCGCCCCTCCTCCTCCAGCCGCTGGTGGAGAATGCCATCAAGCACGGGATCGCGCCGAGCGTGCCCGGTGGGGACCTGGTGCTGCGGGCCCGGCTCGAGGGGGGAGCCGTCCTCCTGGAGGTCTGGAATTCCGGAATGCCCTTCAAGGAGGCCGTGGCGGGCGGCGGCATCGGCGTCAAGAACCTGCGGTCCCGGCTCTCCCTCCACTTCGGCTCGGATGCCACCCTGACCATCGGCCCTTCGGGCCAGGGCACCCTCGCCTGCATCCGGCTGGAGGCGACCCAAGTAGAATGCTGGCATGAAACCGTTGAGAACCCTGGTCGTCGATGACGAGCCGCTGGCGCGGGAGCGCCTCTCCCGCCTCCTCAAGGAAGCCGAATGCGAGGTGGTCGGCGAGCTCGGGGACGGCGTGTCCCTTCTCCACTGGCTGAAGGACCCGGAGCCGGTGGATGTCATCTTCCTGGACATCCAGATGCCCGGCCTCAGCGGGATGGAGGTGCTGGCCGAGGTCCCCGACGGACCGCCCGTGGTCTTCGTGACGGCCTTCTCCTCCTATGCCGTCCGCGCCTTCGAACTCGCGGCGGTGGACTACCTGCTGAAGCCCGTGTTCGAAGACCGGCTCGAGAAGTGCCTGCAGCGCCTCCGGGATCGCCTGGTCCGCCCCCTCAGCCCCTCCGAGCTCAAGACCCTCCTGCCGCCGCCTGTCCGTTTCCCCATCCGGGCCGGGGATGGCGAGATCTACATGGAGCTGGACCTCGTCACCCACTTCGAGCTGGAGAACGATCGCGTGTGGGCCTGCCGGGGCCAGAACCGCTACCTGACGCGCTGGGCCGCGCTCGCGGAGGTCGAGCAGGCCTTTCCGGAGGACGGCCTGCTGCGGATCCAGCGCCACCTGCTGCTCCGCCCCAAGATGGTCAAGGGCATCCGCCCCGCCTCGGTGGGCCGCATCAAGGTGATGGTGGCGCCCAAGGTGGAACTGCTGGTCAGCCGCGCCATGACTCCGCGCGCGAAGGAATGCATCCGGGCCGGAGCCCCCTGACCCTCCCCGCGGTCCAGCGACCGGAAGCGGCGGGCCCGCCGCGATCCATGCCAGCCGGTGCCCCCTTCCGCGTCAGGCGCCCCCACCCCCAGGCCAGCGCCCCGGCCAGGAGCAGCCAGCCGAACGGGGACCGGGCGGCGAGGCGGAGATCCTGGCCGGACGGGACGGCCGCGAAGACCAGGTTGGCCAGGAGGAACACCAGCCCCAGCTCAGGCCATCCGAAGGCGCCGGCGTGCCCCAGGCGCCAGAGGAAGAGGCCGTAGGCCCCGGGAAGCAGCAGGAGGGGCGCCAGCCCGATGAAGAAGGCGTTGTACCAACGCACATTCGAGAAGGCCACCGCCCCCAGCACGAAGCCGCGCCCTTCGCGCCGCGGGACCACCGTGAAGCGGACGGGACGGCCATTGAGCAGGCGGCCCACGGTCCAGTGGCAGAGCTCGTGGCAGAGGGTCCCGGGCAGCGCCAGGAGGGAGATCAGCCAGAAGGAGCGCCGGGCCCGGGCCAGCACCCAGAGCATGGCCGCACCGCCGCCCAGGTAGGCGAGGACCGCCCGGCCGCCGGGGAGGCCCATGCCCGAGATCAGGTCCATCCGTTCCACCGTCGCCAGGCCCCCGGGAGCATCCTGCCAGACCGTCTCCTGGGACGGAGCCGGGAGATGGGACCGGGGGCCGGGGCGGGCCCGGGGCGTCCGGATCCGCCGGGGCAAATGCCTGTCAGGACGGGAGCTAGCGGCCCTGATATTAAATTGTTGACACCGATTTTTTGCCGTTTTATAACATCCGCTGTTCTTGTTTTTCAGTCTGTTTTTGTGTTTTTGATTTTATGCTGCACCAAGGTGGCTGGTTCGCGATTTCGCAAGCACGGGAAGGCACGGGACCCACCGGGCAGGTCCGAAGACAAAGGGAGGCGGTCATGGCACAAGATCCCCAGAACCCGAGCGGTGTCCCGGCTGGCCAGCCGATCCGACCGGCCGCCGCAGGGGCGGCGATCCCTGCCGCCACGATCGCCCCGGCCATCAACCGCCAGCGCATCCCGCTGAGCTTGGACCCGTTCGGCGACCGCGGCACGGCCCTGGGTGCCGCCCTGCAGCCCCTGCGCACCCAGGCGGTGAGCCGGGTCTACCTCGGCATGTCCCAGATCAAGGCCAGCCTCGGGCAGATCCTCAAGGAGCTCCAGGTGCCGACCTTGCCGCAGGCCCTGATCGGGGCCCTGCACCAGCCCGACGGCTCCGCCGCGGCCCGCGTCCAGATCCAGTTCGACCCCCAGAGCGTGGGCGCGAACGGCCCGGTCGCCAGTGTGCTCACCCGGGATGACGGGGGGTTCACCCTCCCCCTGCCGGCCGGCGCGACCCTGCCCACGGCGGGACTGTCCCTCGTGGTGCATGGGGCGAACAGCAACGCCCAGGTGACCATCCCCGCCGCCCAGATCGCGGCCAACGGCGTCATCGGCGTCGTCCTGCTGAGCCAGGCCATCCAGCCGCTGCCGGTGAGCATCCTCGCGGCCCTGGCCGCCCTGGCCCCCTCGACCGCCCCCGGTGCGCCGGCCCCCGCCCCGCCGCCCTCGAACCTCCCGAGCGTCCAGATCGGCGAGCAGGGCAGCGTCTGCTCCCAGTCCTTTGCCGCCAGCAGGACGGTCGACTCCTTTCCCTGGGGCGTCTTCTTCCGTCTGGTCGAACCCAGAATGAGCATCGTCAACGAAGTCGAGCGGTTTCCCCTCGGGGACCGGAACTTCCTGCCCCTGACCATCTACGCGACCCAGGCCAAGGGCGCGGCCATGGGAGGCGGCGGCACGACGACCACGACGACGTACATCGACCGCGTGCCCGTCGAGCAGCCCCTCTCGGTCGACGGCTTCCGGGACCAGATCGCCGGCCTGGACACCAGCGGGACCTTCACCGCGGACGAGACCGTGCCCATGGCCGCCTCCCTGGGCCTGGGCTACGTGCTGTGGATGTCGCAACGGTGGAACTTCATGGGCCTCGGCCTCGGCGACCTGGTCTATTCCCTGCCCCTCGCGCCGGGGGAGCAGCAGCAGGTGGCCGTCTTCGAGCGGCGGGACACGTCCACGGTGTTCGAGACCGAGTTCTTCTCGGAGGAGGAGGCGATGACGCAGGTCGCCCTCGCCGACACCTCGACCCATGCCACCTTCGATTCCGCGTTCAAGGAGGCCGCCAGCGGCGGCAGCCAATTCCAGACCGACAGCTCCAGCTCGAGCTGGGGAGGCAGCATCATCCTCCTCTCCGGCGGGGGCGGCTCCTCCAGTTCGTCCGGCAGTTCCAGCCAATGGCTGCAGGGCCAGCGCGACACGACCCAGCAGGCCTCGCAGACCACCCACTCGGCGGCCGAGAACCAGGCCAATGCCCGTCGTACCGCCAACCGCACCGGCATGCGGCTGGCCTCCTCGAGCGAAAGCATGGGGGTCACCACGAAGACCATCAGCAACCACAACCACGCCCATGCCCTGACCATGCAGTACTGGGAAGTGCTGCGGATGTACGACGTCACCACCGGCATCGACGGCCTCACGCTGACCTGCCTGGTGCCGATGCAGATCGTCCGATTCATGCCGCCGGGGCAGCCGCTGGTGCTCACGGAGGCCACCGTTCCCGCCACCCGGCAGGCCGTGCTGGACCGCTACGCCGCCATCATCAAGCACCTGGATGTGCTCCAGGCGGCCGTGCCCCGCCGGTACGGCCACGGCCTGACCCTGCTCAGCCAGTTCGTCGCCGATCCGTCCGCGATGGTCGAAGGCGAGAACGGCGTGGCCGAGGATGTCATCCAGTTCCGGATCACCGGTTCCTTCCTCTCCTGCGAGACCGTATCGGTGTCGGCGGTCACCCGGCGGAACACCCGGGTGGGCCCGGTCCAGCTCTCCCCATCCGCCTCAGGGCAGCCTCCGGCGATCCCCCCCGACACCTTCACCTCCCGCGAGGACCTGCTGGCGTGGCTGCTCAGCCAGCGGCAGACCTCCAGCAGCACCCTCCAGGGAAGCCTGGCGCTGCTGCCCTCCCTCAACCGGTCCGACATCATCGGGTTCGAGATCACCCGCGCCTTCAGGACCGTGAGCTACACCCTCTGGTCGGCGGAGCTGCAGGCGCTGGCCAATCTGCAGTCCATCTTCGGCGGGAATGCCACCTGGGAGGCCTCGGCCATGCAGGCGGCCATGGGCGCCGACGCCGTGCACCGATCGACGGTCACGCTGATGTCGAACGACCTGGAATCCAGCCTGGGGGGCCCCCAGGTGAGCTACTTCTACGCCGCCATCGAGGAGCTGGACAGCGGCGGGAACGTCCTGCCCGCCCAGCCCCACGAGACCTATGCGAACGATCCCCTCTCGAACACGGTGCTCCCGCCGCAGCCGTTCCCCCTCCCGGCGATCCAGATCGCTCCGGTGCTGCGGTACCACGAGATCCTCGAGATCGAGCGGTCCATCCACCACATCGTCCGCAACACCACCCTGTATTCGAAGGCCGTGTGGCTGTCCATGACCGCGGAGGAGCGGGCCATCCTGCTCGACGGCTACACCATCGGCGTGCCGAGCGGCGGCATCCAGGACGCCAGCCAGCTGGTGCCCCTGCTGAACTGCGTGCAGAACAAGGTGCTCGGCGTGTTCGGCAACTCGCTGATCATGCCCTTCATCATCCCGCAGGACGTGGCGGAGGGGATGGGCCTGGATCCGGCCAAGCTGCAGCAGGCGCTCCTGGCCTACCAGCAGGCCAGCTTCGTGCCCCCGCATTCGACCATCGCCCTGCCCACCCGCGGCGTCCTCGGCGAGGCGGTCCTGGGCCACTGCTCTTCCGCCGAGAAGATCGACCTCACGCGGTTCTGGAACTGGCAGGATTCGCCCCCGGACACCGCGCCCGGCATCGGCATGGTCCAGGTCCCCACCACGACCCCGCCCCTCACCACGGGCGTCACGGCGCCGAATTCCCTGACCAACCTGCCGCCGCTCATCAACAACCTGATCACGGCCCCCACGCCGAACACCAGCCTGCTCCAGTCCATGGGACAGGCCGCAGCCTCCCAGCAGGACTTCAGCACCTCCTTGACCGGAGCCGCCCAGCTGGCCCCGCTCATCCAGAACGGCCAGACCCTGGCCAATGCCGCGCGCCAGGACGCCCTGAACACGACCAAGGACCTGACGTCCCAGGCGGTGGCCACCGTCGGCAACATCGTGGGCGCCATGTACGGCAACAGCACGGCGGGATCCTCCGCGGCCTCGTCGGTGCGGAACTCCAGCCAGCCGCCGCTCGGAAACAACGCCAACACCCAGGTCGCCACCCAGACCCCAGCCTCCGGCACCGGGTCCGGTACCGGCAAGGGCTCCGGCAGCGGCTCCGGGTCCGGATCCGGGAGCGGGTCCGGTTCCGGCAGCGCCTCAGGGAGCACCTCCGGCTCGGGCTCGGGAAGCTAGTCCCGCGAACCTCCGCACCCCAGTGCCAGGCAGGCCTTCGTCCCCCCTCCTCCCCTCCGCGAGACGCCCCATGGCCACTCCCTCCATCACCAGCCTCCAACCGAATGCCGGACCGCCCACCGGGGACAACGTCGTCAACATCTACGGCACCGGGTTCACGGGCGCCACGGGCGTGACCTTCGGAACCATCGACGTGTCGGCCGGCAACTTCCAGGTGTACGGCGACTCGCAGATCGGTGTGATCGTCCCGGCGGGCAGCGGCGCCGTCGATGTCACCGTGACGACGCCCCAGGGCAGCTCCCCCAGCGTCCTCGCGGCCCAGTACACCTACACGCCGGCGGCGCCGGTGGTGAGCGCCATCAGCCCCACCAGCGGCCCCCCGGGCACCTCCGTGACCCTCACCGGACTGAACTTCACCGGGGCCACCGACGTGGGGTTCGGCGTCACGAATGTGCCCGCCATGACCGTGGTGAACGACACCACCATCACGGCCACCGCCCCCACGGGCACCGGTGTCGTCGATGTCACGGTCTTCACGCCGGGCGGCCAGTCCGCGACGACGCCCGCGGACCAGTTCACCTACACCGCAGGAGGCAGCATGGGATCGGGCAGCGGAAGTGGGACCGGCAGCGGCTCCGGAACCGGAACTGGAACCGGGACCGGAACCGGAACTGGAACCGGGACCGGAACAGGGACTGGGGCCGGAACCGGGACTGGCACCGGAACCGGGACTGGAGCAGGTTCAGGGACCGGTGCCGGGTCCGGAACGGGCGCAGGAACCGGTTCTGGAACCGGCGCGGGCACTGGAAGCGGAACGGGGGCCGGGAGCGGAGCCGGGTCCGGAGCCGGGTCCGGAGCAGGGAGCGGAGCCGGGTCTGGTTCCGGGTCCGGGTCCGGGTCCAGCGGCGGGACAGTGCCGACCGGGACCGGGACCGTGCCCGGCGGGCAGACGGGTCCCGGCGGCTCCGCGGGCACCGGGGCCGGCTTCGGCGTGGGCACCCTGCTGCCGGGGGGCGGAGGCAGTTCGGCCCCCAGCAACCTGCCCTACTACGTGGATCCCGCCCTCACCGCGCAGGTGGTGCAGTCCCTGATGGGGGTCCTCCAGAACGCCACCTCGCCCGACGCCATGGAGGCCCAGAACATCCTGCTGCGGCGCCTGGCGCTGGAGGGGGATGTCATCGGCTCGCGCGTTCCGCCGCCCCGGAACATCACCGAGATCGGCGGCTATCTCAACCTGCTGGCCACGCTCCACGAAACGACCATGCGGCAGCAGGCCCTGGCGGGCATCCTCGGCGTCGCCGGCCCGGCCCAGCCCCTGGGCTGGGTCAGCAACCTGCAGCCCCTGGCCATGGTGCAGCTCCCGAACGACCGCCCGGCCGGCCCGGCACAGGCGAGCCTGCCCCTGACCTTCCTGGTCCGGAGCGATTTCCAGTCGGCCGTGCAGGCGGCCCTGAAGGCCCTCCACAACCTGGGGGCCCTCCTGCCCATCCAGGGCCAGCCGGTGATCTCCCTGCCCCCCGCCGCGCCCGGCGTCACGGCCCCCACGGATGTCCTCTACTACCTGGGACGTACCCTCACCCTGGCAACCTCCGCGGCTCTGGTCGCCCCGGCCACGGACGCGCTGGCGCTGATCCGGCCGACCGGTTCCGCCACGCCCTTCGTGATCGCGGCCAACGTGCTCAATCCCGGCAGCGTGGCGGTCCCCCCGGGCAACTACGATGCCCTGGCCTGCACCGCCACCACCTGCACCACGACCCCCCTCGCCGGTGCGACCTTCGTTTCCGTGGCCCCCATCCTGGCCCAGGCCGGCTTCTACCCGGCCTCGCCCCTGCCCCTGCCGGTGAGCAGCGGCGACCGGGGGTGGGCACGCCTCACCAACGTCACGGGACTCGTCCCGGGCACCACCCGGCTCGGCGATGAGCTCAGCCTGCTCTACCGGCCTGACGTCGTGGTCAACAGCGTCTTCGCGCCGCTGGTGAACCTGGTCTGGAACGGCACCACCTTCGCCTAGGCCCGGCGGTTCCCCGTGAACGAAGGGGTCGCGCCGGCCTGTGTCCATCACGTGGTCCAGCTCGAACTGGGCATCGGGGACCTGCTGTGCTCGCTGTACGGGCTCAACGGGTTCTCGCTGGCCCTGGATCGCCCGCCCATCGCGTTGTACCTGCGGGACCACTTCGGGTGGATGCAGCTCATCGATATCCCCGGCCTGCAGGTCATGCCCGCGGCCCACCACCCGCCCCCGGCCGGAAGCCTGCAGCTCGGGGACACGGAATCCGACTACCGGGAGAAGCTCCGGGGGGGACACGATCCGAAGCAGTGGTACGCCCGCAAGCTGGGCGTCGAGCCCGTGAAGCCCCCGCTCAACCTCCGCCTCTTCACGGTCCCGCCGGACCTGCCCGGCCCCTATGTGGTCCTCGCCCCGTTCGCGACGCGGATCAACCGCACCTGGGAGGCCCACAACTGGCGCCTGGTGGCCCGGGACCTCACCGCGGCCGGCTTCAACGTCATCGCCCTCGACGCGCCGGGCCAGCCCGAGCGGTGCAAGGTGCTGGGTGTGGACTACTTCTGGGGCCAGGCACCGGCGTGGGTCGCCAATGTCTGCCGCCACGCCGCCCTGATCATCTCCGGGGACAGCGGCCTGGCCCACGTCGGTGGCCTCCTCGGCACGCCGACCCTCGTGCTGCAGGCCCAGCAGATCCCGGAAGCCTACTACTCGATGACCTCGAATGCGTTCATCGTGCCGCGCCAGCCCTGCGTCGGCTGCCGCTTCCAGCCCGACCGGGGGTACGAGGAGAAATGCGACTGGGGCTGCTGGGCTTTGCAATCGATCGGCCCCCGCGAGGTGACGGCCCACGCGCTCCGCCTGCTGGGGGGGCCACGGCGGGCCTGTCCCGAAGGCTGCCCAGCCTGACCCCGGCCGGGCGCACCCCCGGGTCCCCCGCCTCCGGCCCGCGCTCCTTTTTCCTCGGCACTGCCTCCCCTTCAGCCTATATTTCCGGGAAGGAGCGGAGGGACGATGGACCGACGTACCTGGCAGGATCCCCTCAACTACAGCCGGCAGACCGGCACGGAACGGCGCGCGCTCCGGTCGAGGGGTGACCGTCGTCGGTACCACCGGGCCCTGCGCATCTTCTTCATCCCGCTGGATGTGCTGGTGCACAAGCTGAGGAACGGAAGCCTGGTCTTCTACTAGGGTCCGTTTTCACCCGGCCTCCCCCGCCAGGGCGTCCTCGATGGTGGTGGCATCCACGAGGCCGGCGCAGCCGTACAGGGCGGGCAGCAGGCGCTCGGGCGCGTGGGTGCGCAGGAGGCGGGCCACGAGGTCCGTGCCTGCGCGGTAGCAGGGCAGGTACATGCGGCCCATGAGGGGGTGCCTCCCCCAGGGGCCTGCGAACTTGGCGGCGCGCTCCTCCGACACGAGGAAGTCGGGGCGCAGGGCGGCGGCGACCTCGGCCTCGGGGAGGCCGTCGTGCCAGAGGAGGTACGAGGCCTGGTTCTTCGCGTCGTCCTGGAGCAGCGCCAGGAGGAGGCCGAGGCGCAGGTCCGGGTCGGGCACCTGGTCCACGCGGGTGACGCCGTGGGCGATGAGGATGGCGTTGTTGGCGATGCCCTCGAAGAGGGTGGCGGCACGGGTGTTCATGGTGAGCACGGAGGCCTCGAAGCCCACCCGCCCCCGCCAGTACCGGTCCTGCAGGAACGCGAAGGTGGTCACGTGGCCGGGCACCACCTCGTGGGTCACCAGCTGCTCGAACTCCGGCACGGTGATCTCGAGCGAGGCGTTGATCTCGTAGGTGGCCTCGTACTCCGGCCGGCCGTCGGGGCGGCGGGCCCGGCCCAGGTAGTTCATGGAGCCGGAGAACCAGGCGTCCTTGATGGGCAGGAATTCGATGTTGTCCATGGGCACGTCCCGCAGCTCCGCCGGCAGGTGGGGCCGCAGGTGCCGCTCGGCCAGGGCCGCGTAGCGGGCGATGTAGGCCGCGCCCACGGAACGGACGGACGCCATGGGCACGCGGCGGAGGGCCCGCCAGGTGTCCACCGCGGCCAGGAGGTCCGCCTCGCCGGTGGAGGGGTGACCGGCTTCGGCCAGCAGCTCCCGCACCGCCCGGCGCTTCTCCTCGGGCCGCGAGGGGGAGGGCGGTAGGCCCGTGGAGGCCCGCACGCAGCGTTCGTAGGGCACGGGCTCGCCCTTCCCCAGCAGCTCCATGGCCAGGTCCCACATCACCTCGAAGCTGAGGGCGAGGCCCGCCACATAGCGGCTCCGCAGACCCGGCATACCCTGCGCGTCCTCGGCCAGGGCGGCGATGGCGCCGCGCACATCCACATCCCCGAGGTAGGCCTCGAGGGCCGCCCGGTCCGGGGCCTTCGCGGACACGCCACCGGTCTCCCGCAGCCGGGCCGCGGCCGGGTGGGTGTAGGCGGCGGGAAGGGGGGCGTCCGAGAACCAGGAATCGGCGATGAAGCGGCCCAGCCCGGAGGGGTTCATGACATCCCCACCCCAGAGGGTGTCCATGCCGAGGATGGCGGTGGCGACGTGCTCTTCGAAGCGCCCGGCCATGGGGACCTCCTGGTGATGAGCATGCCACGGTGCCGTTCCGACTGGCCGGTTTCCTCCGGGGGGTTTACCCTGGCTGCAGAATCCCGGAGCCGAATTGCCGAACCCCCAAGGGCCGAACCTCAAGGGCTTCCTGCGCGAGATCCACCGCCTCGATGCGGAGGGTCGGCTGCGGAAGGCGGAAGGACGGATCGCCGAGCTGGAACGGAGGCTCTCGGACCTCAATCAGCTGGACGCCCTCACGGGCCTGCCCAACCACCGCCGCTTCTCCGATCGGCTGACCCAGGCCCTGCTCCAGGCCCACCGGCACCGCGGGTCCGTGGGCGTCCTCCACCTCGACCTGGACCGCTTCAAGCGCGTCAACGAACTGCTGGGCCATGGCGGCGGGGACGAGGTGCTGCGCCAGGTGGCGCGACGGCTGCAGGGCACCCTCCGCCAGGAGGACACCCTCGCCTGCATGGGCGGCGACCGCTTCATGGTGCTGCTGCCGGAACTGAAGGACGCCCTGGGCGCCACCCGGGCCGCCCAGAAGCTGCTGGAGGCCCTCCAGCCGCCCTTCCTCGCCGGCGCCCGCGAGGTGAACCTCAGCGCCAGCATCGGGGTATGCGCCTTCCCCTCGGACGGCCTGGATGCCGAGTCCTTGCAGGTCCACGCCGAATCCGCCATGTACCGCGCCAAGGAACGGGGCGGCGACCGGATCGAGTGCTTCACCGCCACCCTCAGCCAGAACTCCCTGGAGCGCCAGGAGCTGGAGCAGTGCCTGCGGGATGCCCTCCGCAACGGCGAGCTGCAGATGTACTACCAGCCCCAGTTCTTCATGGACGGCCGGCTGGCCGGGGCCGAGGCCCTCCTGCGCTGGAACCATCCCCTCCTGGGGCCTGTGCCCCCCGTGAAATTCATCCCCCTGGCCGAGGAGAACCGCCTCATCCTGCCCATCGGCGAATGGGCCCTGCGGGAATCCTGCCGCCAGATGGCCCTCTGGCAGGCCTCGACCCCGGATCCCCTCCTCCTCGCCGTGAATGTCTCGGCCCTCCAGTTCGCCCACGGCGACTGGGACACCTGCGTGGTGAAGGCCCTGGAGGACTCGGGCCTGGCCGCCGAGCGGCTGGAGCTGGAGCTCACCGAGAGCCTGGTCATGCGCCAGGGCCACGAGGACGTGGAACCCCTGCATCGCCTGCGGGAGATCGGCACGCGCATCGCCATCGACGACTTCGGGACGGGCTACAGCTCCCTGGGCTACCTCCAGCGCCTGCCCATCACCACCCTGAAGCTGGACCAGACCTTCATCGCGGCCCTCCAGGCCGAGCCGCCGGAGATGTCGTCGGAACACATCGTCCGGGCCGTCATCCAGCTGGCCCACAGCCTGAAGCTCACCGTGGTGGCCGAGGGCGTGGAGACCGAGGGCCAGCGCGACATGCTGGAGCTGCTGGGCTGCGACTGCCTCCAGGGCTTCCTCCTGGGTCGTCCCCTGCCCGCCGACGGCTTCGAGGCCCTGCTGGAATCCGTGGCGACCCGCCGCTTCCTCGGCACCCGCCGGGACCCGGAGGCGGAGGTGACCATCCCCCTGCCGCCGGTGCCCGCCGCGCCCCGCACGCGGCGGCGGTAGTCAGCGCTCGGCCAGGGGCTCCTCCGCCGAGCGTTCGGCCGAGAGCAGCACCACCGCGCCCAGGATGAGGGCCGCCCCCAGCCACTGCCAGGGCCGCAGCAGCTCCCCCAGGAAGAGGGCCCCGAAGAGGCAGGCGCCGAGGGGTTCGAGGGTGCTCACCACCGAGGCCCGCGCCGCGCCGATGCGGGCCATGCCCGCCAACAGCATGGGGATGGGCAGCAGCGTCCCCACCACGGCCAGGCCCAGGAGCGGTTTCCAGGCCTTCAGGGCCAGGACGGGCTCCCAGCGGTGGGCGGCCAGGGCCAGGGCGAGATACAGGACGCCCGCCGTGCCCATGATCCAGGCGCTGGCCACCAGCGCCGGCACCCCCTTCTGCAGGCGGGCCCCCAGCAGCATGTAGGCCGTGTACCCGAAGGCCGTGGCCAGCCCCATGGCGAGGCCCAGGGCATCCGTGCCCCGCCCCGGCGAACCCACGGCCAGGGCCGTGCCCAGGAGGGAGGCCGCCAGGGCCACGCGGTCCCGCCCCTCCAGGCGGTGGCGCCCCGCCAGCCACTCCCAGAGGGCGACCAGCACCGGGTAGAGGTAGAGCAGGAGGGCCGTGAGGGCCACAGGGATGCGGCGGGAACTGGCGAAGTAGAGGCCGCTCTCCACCACGTAGAGGAGACCCATCCCCGCGAACCCGGCCACCTGTCCGCCCCGCAGGCGGGCCCGCGGCCCCCGCAGCGCCAGCCAGGCCCAGAGGGCGCCCCCGGCCACGAGGAAGCGCACCGCCAGGAAGGTGGGCACGCCGAGACCGAGGGCCGCCGCCTGCCGGTTGAAGATGGGCAGTATCCCGAAGCAGAGGCCGGAGGCCGCCACCAGCAGCAGGCCCACGCCCCGGCCCCGGGCCGGGGAGGGGGGGACCGGGGGAGCGGCACCATCCGTCATCCACGAAGGGTAGCGCGGGCCCCCCCGAGCCGGTGTATCGTGTCGGCACACCTGCAGACCGGCCATGCCACGTTGGAGACCATTCCACGAGTGACCCGCCCGGAGCCGGCCCAGCCGGAGCCGGAGATCGTGAGGGGACCATGAAGATCGCTGTTCCGAAGGAGACGAGGGGGGGTGAGCGGCGCGTCGCCCTGGACCCCGACGCCTGCCGGAAGCTCGTGCAGGCGGGGGCGGAGGTGGCCCTCGAGGCCGGCGCCGGCGTTGCGGCGGGGTTTCCCGACGCAGCCTACGAGGCGGCCGGCGCCCGGATCGTCGCGGACGCCACGGCCCTGCTCGGGGAGGCCGGCTTCGTGCTGAAGGTGCAGGCCCCGCAGGCCCGGCCGGACGGGACCCACGAGGCCGACCTGCTGAAGCCCGGGGCCCTGCTCCTGGCCTCGCTCTTCCCCACGCGGAACCTCGACGCGATGAAGCGCCTGGCGGCGCGGGGCGTCACCGCCTTCTCCACCGACTGCATCCCCCGCACCACCCGCGCCCAGGCCATGGACACCCTCTCCAGCCAGGCGAACATCACCGGGTACAAGGGCGTCCTCCTGGCCGCCGTGGAGTTCCCCGCCTACTTCCCCATGTTCATGACCGCGGCCGGCACCACCCTCCCCGCCAAGGTCTTCGTCATCGGGGCGGGCGTGGCGGGCCTCCAGGCCATCGCCACCGCCAAGCGCCTCGGCGCGGCCGTCACCGCCACGGACGTGCGGCCCGAGGTGAAGGAGCAGATCGAATCCGTGGGCGGCAAGTACGTGGGCATCGAGCTGGCCCAGAGCGCCCAGGCCGGCGGCGGGTACGCGGCCGAGCTCTCCGCAGAGGATAAGGCCCGGCAGGCCAAGCTGCTGGCCGAGCACTGCGCGCAGGTGGACGTGGTCATCACCACGGCCCTCATCGGCGGCGTGGTGGCCCCGAAGCTGCTGGACGAGGCCACCGTGCGGGCCATGAAGCCCGGCTCGGTGATCGTGGACCTGGGGGCCGACGGCGGCGGGAACTGCGTCCTCTCGAAGCCGGGCGAGCGGGTGGAGACCGGCGGCGTCACCATCCTCGCGCCCACGAACCTGCCCGCCACCGTGCCCCGCGCCGCCAGCACCCTGTTCTCGAAGAACCTGCTGAATTTCGTCATGGCCTTCTGGGACAAGGACGGGAAGGCGTTCCGGCTCGACTGGGACGACGACCTCCAGAAGGGCTGCGCGATCACCCACGAGGGAAAGGTCCTCCACGGGCCCACCCTGAAGGCGCTCCAGGCCTGATCGGAAGGAGGACGACGTGCGCGAAGGGACACCTACCACCGCGGTCCAGGGACCGCCCCACCCCGCGGGCGGCGGGCACGGGCAGCTCGACCTCATGGGCGCCCTGTTCGTCTTCATGCTGGCGACCTTCATCGGGATCATGGTCATCCAGCGGGTGTCGCGCCTGCTGCATACGCCGCTCATGAGCCTCACCAACGCCATCTCGGCCATCGCCGTGGTGGGCGCCATCATCGTGTCTGCCGGAAAGGAGGCCCCGACCTTCATCACGGTCCTGGGCCTCGTGGCCATCGTCTGCTCCACCACGAACATCGTCAGCGGCTTCTTCATCACGGACCGGATGCTGAAGATGTTCAAGAAACGGGACGTGAATGGAGGGGCCTCCAGATGAGCGCCGAGACCCTCGTCCAGCTCCTGTACCTGGTCTCCACGGCCCTCTTCATCCTCTCGCTGCGGTGGATGAGTGATCCCGAGACGGCCCGCAAGGGCGTCTTCTCGGGCGTCGCCGCCATGCTGCTCGCCGTGGCCGGCACCCTGGCGGGCGTGGCCGCCACGGGCGGCACCCACTACTGGTGGATTCTCGGGGCGTTCGTGCTCGGCTCAGCCATCGGCTACCCGCTGGCCCTGGTGCCCCTCACGGCTGTCCCCCAGCGGACGGCCCTCTCCCACGCCTTCGGCGGCCTGGCCGCGGGCCTCGTGGGCACCGCGAAGTACTTCCTCTACTACGGGCAGCGCAATGCCGAGGCCCTGGCCCCCTTCATCGTCGTGGCCCTCGTGGCCGAGATCCTCCTGGGCTTCCTCACCTTCACGGGCTCGCTGCTGGCCGCCGGGAAGCTGCAGGAGGTGGCCTGGATCCCCCAGCGGCCGGTGACCTACCCCTTCCAGAACCTGGTCAACCTCCTCCTGTTCGCGGTCGCCCTGGGCCTGGGCGTGGCCCTGGTCCTGAATCCCCTCGCGGCCTGGGGACCCCTGGCCTTCGGGCTCATCGTCCTGCTCTCCCTGGCCTTCGGCGTGCTGCTCATCATCCCCATCGGCGGGGCGGACATGCCCACGGTCATCTCCATCCTGAACTCCTACGCGGGCCTGTCCGCCGTGGCCATGGGCTTCGTGCTGAACAACAAGCTGCTCATCACCGCCGGGGCCCTGGACGGCAGCTCGGGCCTCATCCTCTCGATCATCATGTGCAAGGCCATGAACCGGTCCTTCACCAACGTGCTGTTCGGCGCCTTCGGCCAGGCCCAGCAGAAGGCCGAGGGCGGGGAGGAGAAGGTCTACAAGGCCGACACGACCGAGAGCGCGGCCCAGATCATGGAACAGGCCAGCCTCGTGGTCATCGTCCCGGGCTACGGCATGGCGGTGGCCCAGGCCCAGCACAAGGTGCGCGAGCTCTACGACCTGCTGAAGAAGCGGGGCATCACGGTGAAGTTCGCCATCCATCCGGTGGCGGGCCGCATGCCGGGCCACATGAACGTCCTGCTGGCCGAGGCCGAGATCCCCTACGACGACCTGGTGGAGATGGACGAGATCAACGGCGACATGCCCCAGGCGGACGTGGCCCTCATCATCGGGGCCAACGATGTCGTGAACCCTGCCGCCCGTACGGACAAGACCAGCCCCATCTACGGCATGCCCATCATCGACGCAGACAAAGCCCGCACCGTCTATGCCATCAAGCGCTCCAAGAACCCCGGCTTCGCCGGCATCGACAACGAGCTCTACTTCCTGGACAAGACCTTCATGCTCTTCGGCGACGCCAAGGCCGTCGTGGGCGACCTGGCCCGGAAGCTCGCCGGAGAAGGCGGACACTGAGCCGTTCCAGGGGGATTCAGAGCCGGCTGTACCACCCGGTCCTCGGCCGGCATCCAAGTCCGCGGGGGGGACCTGTACCATGAACGTGGGCATGAAATGGGGGACCACCCTCCTCGTGACGCTGGCGGGCATCGGGATGGTGCTGGCCGGCGTCCACGCCACCCGCTCCGGCACGAACCCACCGACCAACGAGGCTCCCTTGAACGACACCCGGAAACCCAGCCAGGACGCCCTCAGGCAGCGGCTCACGCCGGAGCAGTTCCACGTGACCCAGGAGGCCGGCACCGAGCCGCCCTTCCGCAACGAGTACTGGAACGACCACCGCGAGGGCATTTACGTCGATGTCGTCAGCGGCGAGCCCCTGTTCTCCTCGAAGGACAAGTTCGACTCCGGCTGCGGCTGGCCCAGCTTCACGAAGCCCCTGGCGGCGGAGGAGGTCGTCGAGAAGCGGGACCTCTCCCACGGCATCGTCCGCACCGAGGTGCGCTCGAAGCAGGCGGATTCCCACCTGGGCCACGTCTTCGATGACGGTCCCCGGGACCGGGGCGGGCTGCGCTACTGCATCAACTCCGCCGCCCTGCGCTTCGTGCCCGTGGACGACCTGGAGAAGGAGGGCCTGGGCCGGTTCCTGCCCCTCTTCGGGCGGGCCGCGGCGGCGCCGAAGCCCGCCCCGAAAGAGGAGATCGCCACCCTGGCCGGCGGCTGTTTCTGGGGCATGCAGGACCTCCTGCGCCAGCAGCCCGGCGTGATCGCCACGGAGGTGGGCTACACCGGCGGCAGCGTGGCGAACGCCACGTACGAGCACCACGCGGGCCATGCCGAGGCCGTGCTCATCCGCTTCGACCCGACGAAGACCAGCTTCGAGGCCCTGCTGCGCTTCTTCTTCCGCATGCACGACCCCACCACCCTGAACCGCCAGGGCAACGACCTGGGCACCTCCTACCGCAGCGCGATCTTCTACCACGACGAGGCCCAGCGCCGCACCGCCGAGCGGGTGAAGGCGGAGGTGGATGCCAGCGGCAAGTGGCCCCGCCCCGTCGTCACGGAGATCGTTCCCGCGGGCCCCTGGTGGAAGGCCGAGGACTACCACCAGGACTACCTCCTCAAGCACCCCGGCGGCTACACCTGCCACTGGGTGCGGGACTGACCGCGACCCGATCCCTCAGGGAGCGCTTCCGTAAAGCCCTGTATCCAGGATGGATATGGATAGGAGTCCTGGAGCCTCCACGTCTGGCCGGGCCCCGGCTGGTCAGCGGGTGACGGGGATCTGCAGGGTGCCGGAGGCGGTGTCCCCGGCCGCGTTGGTGACGGTGCAGCGCAGGGTCAGGGTGGGCCCGTCCCCGGCGGCGAAGGTGAGGACCGGGCCCTGCGTCCCGGCCGTGGCGGTGCCGCCCTGGAGCTCCCAGGCATACCTGGCCCCGGGCTGTTCCGGGACCCGGGCCACCAGCCCCGCGGCCCCGGCCTTCACCGCGTCCGGCGCCGTGATGCCGGCCTTCGGCGCGGCCACGACCCGCACCTGGGCCCGGTCCGTGGCCTCCGGGTGGACCCGGGAGGCCACCTGCAGCGTGTAGGTCCCGGGCCGTGCCGGGGCGTGGTAGGTGCCCGCGGGATCGACGGTGCCGCCCCCGGGGGAATCCACGCTCCAGATCACCTCGGAGCCGCCGTTCCCTTCCAGGGTGTAGCCGAACCTCATGGACTGGCCCACGGTGAGGGTGGCCTTGGCCGGTCCGATGTGGAGGGCGAGGGGCCGGGCCACCGGGATCTCCACGGAGGAGCGGAGGCTGTCCCCGGCGGCGTTGGTGATCCGGCAGGCCAGGACCAGGCTGGGGCCCTCGCCGGCGAGGAAGGTGACGGTGTCCGTATCCGCCCCGGAGAGGAGGGTGCCGCCCGTGAGGGTCCACGCGAAGCGGCAGCCCGGCTGCACCGGCACGCCGGCCCGGAGCCCCGTGGCCTCCGGGGCCACCGTGGAGGGCGCCGAGATGGTCCCGACCGGCGCCGGCACCACCGTCACCCGGGCCCGCACGGCGCGGGCCGGATCGGCCTGGGGCCGGGCCTCCACGGTGAAGACGCCGGCCCGGCCAGGGGCCTGGTAGCGGCCCAGGGCGTCCACGGTGCCACCGCCGGGTTCCAGCACCCGCCAATCCACGCCCGTGCCGCTTCCGCTGGTGATCCGGTGGCCGAACTGGAGGTCGTGACCCGCCGTCACCGTGGCCTCCGCGGGCTGGAGGCTCAGGGACAGGGGCGGCGGTGGCGGCAGGGCCGGCTGCGGGGGCCGGCAGGCCGCCAGGGCCAGGAGGACCGGCATCGCCATTCCCGTCTGGATCCACGCCGTGCGTCCCATGACTCACCCCACGAACTCCGCCGCCCCGAGGGATGACCCGGAGCCGGCCGGCAGGAGCTCCATTCTACCGCCCCGCCCCGGGGCCGGGCTCAACCTTCCCGGCCCCTCCGGCGTAGCCTGGATTCTCCCCACCCTCACCTGGAGTATTCGATGCGCCTCCTCACCTCCCTGGCCTGCGCCCTGGTCCTGGCCTCCTCGGCCCAGGCCGAGATCGATGCCCGGCTCATGCGCTACCCCGATGTCTCCGCCAGCCAGATCGCCTTCACCTACGCGGGCGACATCTGGGTGGTGCCCAAGACCGGCGGCCTGGCCAACCGGCTGTCCACCCCCAAGGGGGAGGAGACCTTCGCCCGGTTCTCCCCGGATGGCCGGTCCCTCGCCTTCAGCGCCGACTACGACGGCAACCAGGACATCTACGTCATGCCGGTGGACGGCGGCGTGCCGACCCGCATCACCCACCACCCCATGCCCGACCGGGTGCTCGACTGGACCCCGGACGGCAAGTCCCTGCTCTTCGCCTCCGGCATGCTCTCGGGCCGGGACCGCTTCAACCGCCTGTTCGAGGTCCCCGCCCAGGGGGGCCTGCCGACGGTCCTGCCCATGCCCTACGGCGAGTTCGGCGCCCTCTCCCCGGACGGGAAGACCCTGGCCTACCAGCCCATCTCCACGGACTTCCGCACCTGGAAGCGCTACCGGGGCGGCATGGCCTCCGAGATCTGGTTCTTCGACCTGGAGCAGAAGACCGCCCGCCGCCTGCCCCACGCCGAGGGCGGCTCCAACGACGCCCAGCCCATGTGGCACGGGGACACCCTCTACTTCCTGTCCGACCGGGACGCCAACAAGCGCAACAACCTCTGGTCCTACGACCTGAAGACCGGCGCCTTCAAGCAGGTCACCTTCTTCAAGGAATACGACGTCCACTTCCCCGCCATCGGGCCCTCGGACATCGTCCTGGAGGCCGGCGGGCGGCTGTACCGGGTGGAGCTCCCCTCGGAGAAGCTCGTGGAGGTGAAGGTCGAGGTCGCCACGGACATGGCCACCCTCAAGCCCCGCGAGGAGAACGCCTCCAGGCTGATCCGCAACGTCACCCTGTCCCCCCAGGGCAAGCGGGCGGTCTTCGAGGCCCGGGGCGACCTCTTCTCCGTGCCCGGCGAGCGCGGCTACGTCCTCGACCTGACCCGCACCCCGGGCGTGGGCGAGCGCTTCCCGGCCCTGTCGCCCGACGGCAGGGAACTGGCCTACTTCAGCGACCGCAGCGGCGAGTACGAGCTGTGGGTCCGCCCCGCCGACGGCTCCGGCACCGAGCGCCAGGTCACCCACATGGGCCCCGGCTTCCGCTACCACATCACCTGGTCCCCCGACGGCAAGCACGTGGTCTTCGCCGACCAGGCCATGCGCATCAACCTCTGCGACGTGGCCACGGGGAAGGTCGCCGCGGTGGACAAGGGCCTGTTCATGTACGAGGGCAACCTGGAGGGCTTCCGCGTCAGCTGGTCCGCCGACAGCCGCTGGTTCACCTACGTCCGCGACACCGAGAACCGCAACAGCGTGGTCGTACTCTACGACACGAAGGAGGGGAAGCGGCACGAGGTGACCTCGCCCTTCTACGACGCCGGGGACGTGACTTTCGATCCCGAGGGCAACTACCTCTTCCTCACCACCGGCCAGCACTTCAGCCCCACCTACAGCGACCTGGACAACACCTGGGTGTACTCCGCCACGTCGAAGCTGGCGGCCCTGCCGCTCCGCAAGGACGTGGCCTCCCCGCTGGCGTCCCGCAACGACGCCGACGCCGCCAAGGACGAGAAGGCCAAGGAGGAGAAGAAGGAGGGCGACACCAAGAACGGGAACGGCAAGGGCGAAGCCAAGCAGGAGACGCCCAAGGCCGTGGACATCGACCTGGACGGGATGGAGGAGCGGATGGTGCTGCTGCCCCCGGCACCGGGCTACTATGCGGACCTGGCGGCCGTGAAGGGCAAGGTGGTCTACCGCCGGGCGGCCCAGATGACCATGGGCGGCGAGGCGAAGACCCCCCTCTACACCTACGACCTGAAGGAGCGCGAGGAGAAGACCGTCCTGCCGGATGTGGACGGGGCCACCGTCTCCGCCGACGGCAGCAAGGTCCTCGTGAACAAGAAGGCCGACTTCGCCATTGTGGACCTGAAACCCGACCAGAAGATGGACAAGAAGCTCCCCACCGGCGAGCTGATGATGCAGGTCGATCCCCGGGCCGAATGGCGGCAGATCTTCGACGACGCCTGGCGCCAGGAGCGCGACCTATTCTACGATCCCGGCATGCACGGCGTGGACTGGAAGGCCATGCATGAACGCTACGGGAAGCTGCTGGACGCCTGCGTCACCCGGGAAGACGTGAACTTCGTCATCGGCGAGCTGATCTCCGAGCTGAACTCCTCCCACAGCTACCGGAGCGGCGGCGACCTCGAGACCGGGCCGAGGCTGGGCGTGGGCCTGCTGGGCGCCGACTTCTCCCTGGAGAACGGGGCCTTCCGCATCAAGCGCATCCTCCGGGGCGCCGAGTGGGACACCCAGGCCAAGGCCCCCCTGGCCCAGGCCGGCCTGAAGGTGAAGGAGGGCGACTACCTCCTGGCCGTGAACCGCGTCCCGCTGGATCCGAAGACCGACCCCTGGGCCGCCTTCGCGGGCCTGGCCGGCAAGACCGTGCTCCTCACCGTGAACGACAAGCCCACCCTGGAGGGCGCCCACGACATCCAGGTGGACACCGTGCCCAGCGAGGCGCGGCTCCGCTACCTGGACTGGGTGGAGGCCCAGCGCCGGTACGTGGACAAGGCCACCGGCGGGAAGGTCGGCTACGTCTACGTGCCCGACACGGGCATCGGCGGCCAGGACGACCTCGTCCGCCAGTTCCGCGGCCAGTGGACCAAGCCCGGCCTGGTCATCGACGAGCGCTTCAACAGCGGCGGCCAGATCCCCGACCGCTTCATCGAGCTCCTGGGCCGGAAGGTCCTGAACTACTGGGGCGTGCGGGACGGCATGAACTGGCAGTGGCCCCCTGTGGCCCACGACGGACCCCTGGCCATGCTCATCAACGGCTGGAGCGGCTCCGGCGGCGACGCCTTCCCCATGTACTTCCGCCAGGCGGGCCTCGGCCCCCTCATCGGCCGGCGCACCTGGGGCGGCCTCATCGGCATCAGCGGCGCCCCCGGCCTCATCGACGGCGGCGCGGTCACCGTGCCCACCTTCGGCATCTATTCGAAGGAGGGGAAGTGGATCGTCGAGGGCCACGGCGTGGATCCCGACATCGAGGTGATGGACGACCCCGCCCAGCTCGCCCAGGGCAAGGATCCCCAGCTCGACCGGGCCATCCAGGAAGTGGAGGCCTCCCTGGTCAAGCATCCCGTGAAGGCGACGCCCCGGCCCGCCTACCCCAAGAAGGCCGGCTACTGAGCTGGTCGTGAAGACGAAGCGCCCGGCCCCGGCCGGGCGCTTCTGTCATCGGCCGGTGGACCCGTAGCCGCCGCCGCCTCGATCGGTGTCGCCCAGGAGTTCCACGCTGGGCTCGGGCACCCAGATCCAGGCGGCGACGGGGGCCACCAGCAACTGGGCGATGCGCTCCCCCCGGCGCAGGAGGAAGGGCTCTTCGCCGTGATTCACCAGGAGCACCTGCACCTCGCCCCGGTAGTCCGCGTCGATGGTGCCCGGGGCGTTCAGCACCGTGACCCCATGTTTCAGCGCCAGGCCGGAGCGGGGCCGCACCTGGCCCTCGAAGCCGGGGGGGATGGCCATCACCAGCCCCGTAGGCACCAGCCGCCGCCGGCCCGGCGCCAGCTCCCAGGTCTCGCCCTCCGGGATCGCCGCCCGCAGGTCCATGCCCGCCGCGTGGGCCGTGGCATAGGCCGGCAGGTCGAGGCCGAGGCCGTGGGGGAGCTGGTGGACCGGGATGCGCATGATCCATCATTCAACGGGCGGATGGGTCGGGGCAAAGATAAAAGCGGAACGCTGTGTTCCGCCTTTCAGGCGTACAGCTACTTCTCCTTCACCAGCTGGCCGCAGGCGCCCTGGACGTCGCGGCCACGGCTGCGGCGGACGGTGACGAAGCAGCCGCGCGCCTTCAGCCAGTCGGAGAAGGCCTGCACGCGGTCCTCGCCGGGCTCGCGGAAGGCGCTGGCGCCGTGCTCGTTCATGGGGATGAGGTTCAGGTTGTGGTGGTGGCGCAGGTCCCCCAGCCAGGCGGCCAGGCGCTCGGCGTCCTCCTCCGTGTCGTTCTCGCCCGCCAGCAGGACGTACTCGAAGGTGAACTTCTCCCCGCGCTTCAGGCCCCAGGCGTCGAGGGCCTGGCGCAGGCGGGCCAGGTTCCAGACCCGGTTCACGGGCATGGTGCGGCTGCGGGCCCCGTCCGTGGTGGCGTTGAGGCTGAGGGCGAGCAGGGGCCGGGGTTCCATCCCCGCCAGCCGCTCGATGCCCGACACCAGGCCCGAGGTGCTCACGGTGATGCGCCGGGCCGAGAGGCCCAGGCCCGCGGGGTGACAGAGCAGGCGGAGGGCCCGGTGCAGGTGGTCCAGGTTGTGGAGGGGCTCGCCCATGCCCATGAAGACCAGCGTCAGGTCGTGCCCCCGCTCCGGCCCCAGGTCCCGCATGAGGGTCATCACCTGGCCCAGGATCTCGCCGGGCTGCAGGTTGCGCAGGATGCCCATGCTTCCGGTGGCGCAGAAGGTGCAGCCCATGGCGCAGCCCACCTGGCTGGAGATGCAGTAGGTGACGCGGGGATTCCGCACCTTCCGGGGCATGTGGACAGCCTCGATGCGCTTCCCATCGGAGAGTTCCAGCGCCAGCTTGGTGGACCCGTCCCCCGAGGCCTGGCGCTCGGCGATCCCCGGCAGGCGCAGGTCGGCCACGCCCTCCAGCCAGCGCCGGATGGCGGGCCCCAGCCGCGGCGCCCCGTCCTCCCAGGTCCAGGGGCGGTGCAGGCGCCGGAAGGTCTCCAGGGCGCTGCCCGGGCAGCCCAGGGCCGCCAGGTCCTCCGGCAGCAGGGACCAGGCCGAGGGCAGTCCCGCGCGCTCCGGCGCGGGGCGATCCCAGGGCATGGGGGAGGGATTCGTCATCGGAGCCAGTGTACCGTTGCCCCTCCCGATCCCATCTCGCCGGGGAATCCGGTAGAGTGGGGAATCCTCCACCCTTGGCAGAACCCTTCATGATGGGAAGTCGCTTCATGTTCAGACTTGGATATTTCCTTCTTGCCGCCGTACTGGCACTCCAGGCCACCGGCCCCGTCGAGGGTACGTTCCCGCTGATCCAGCATGCGGACCTCTACAGCCGACAGCCGCAATTCGGGTCCGCGACCGAGGTCCGCAACTGGCAGTTCAAGGTCGGGAACCTGGTGCTGGTCGCCGCCACGGGCACCGTCACACCATTGATGTCCCAGAACCGCCTCGTGGGCTACTACTTCCACGGCGGGGGATCCCTCCTCTATACCGCGACTTCCCCGAAGGAGTGGGCCGTCCTCCGGTCTAATCACGGCCACAACCTCACCAAGACCAACTCGAAGGCCATCCTTGCTGAATCGGATGGCGGCCTGATCCTGACCGAGGCCCTCACCGGATTCACGGTCTGGTTTGCCGGGACGGAACCTGTGCCACCCCAGGGGCCTCTGGGAGCAGTTCCCGTGAAGGACTTCGAGCGGGAGTGGGCCTTCTTCAACCGGGATGGCCTCGGCGACCGCGGCCAGGACTTCGCCGTGGCTTTGGCCGATGCGCCCCAGCAACCCACCGTCCGCGTGGAGGCCTCCGGAGTGGACGCGCCCTTCGTCTACAGCTACGACCCCGGCTATTCCATGCTGGAGCAGCTCGTCATGGTCGGTGATCCCTACCAGCCGACGTTCTACAACGGGCTCCGCCGGGTGGTGATCTCGGAGCAGCCCATCGGCTGGTCCTGGGAGGCACCTATGACGGCCGCCGTGAACCTCACCCATGTCGACATCGATCTGCACGCCGGAAAGAGCCAGGCTGACCTGTGGGTCAAGGAGACTCTGGTTGCCAGTGTCGACAACCTGAGGGTGGTGCCCCTAAACCTGTACAGCACCTTGGATCCGGCCTTCAAGCGCGGCGTATATCAGGTCAGGCGCGTGCTGGATGGGCAGGGCCGCGAGCTTCCATTCGTCCACCGGCACGACCGCATCCTCGTGGCCCTGGCCCAACCGCAACCGGCCGGCCATCCCTTCGACCTGACCTTTGAATATGGCGGGCAGATCCTTCTCCACCCCAATGGCGACAACTACTGGGAGCTCGGCGTTGCTCCCTGGTTCCCGCAGCCCGATCTCTCGGGACAGTCTTACACCGTCCACGCAACCTTTCGCACACCCAAGGACGATGTCCCGATCGCCTGCGGCACCACGGTCCGCCGCGAGGTGAAGGGCGGTGAGAATCTGCTCGAGGTCCGCATCGACAAGCCTGTCCAGTTCTTCTCCGCCTTCGCAGGGGCCTACACCCTCAAGGAGGAGACCAAGGATGGGCTCACCGTACGGATCGCGACCTACGCCGACCTCGGGGGTCGCCAGGAGCAGCTCCTCAACCTGGCCCGGCAGACCATCCGCTACTACGAGTCGATCCTGGAAACGTTCCCCTTCCCGGAATTCAACATTATCCAGGTGAATTCCTGGGGCTTCGGCCAGGCACCGCCCGGGATGATGATCATTACTAACGAGGCCTTCAACAGCCACACCGACTTCATCAGCCAGTTCTTCATCAAGGGCATCAACCAGCGGTTCGCCCACGAGATCGCCCACCAGTATTTTGGGCACTTGGTTAAGATGCCCTCCTACGAGGAACAGTGGATCACGGAATCCTTCGCCAATTATGCCTCCCTGCTGGCCATCCGAAGCATGAAGAACCAGGGCAACTCCGCCTACGAGGGCCTGCTGAGCCGGTGGCGGAACGATTCCGCGCCCTATGCTGGGGAATCTCCCATCCCCTTCGCCAACCGCCTGCGCTGGCTGAATGACCCGCGGGGCTCCTACCTGGCCCGCACCTTCCTGCTCTACGAGAAGGGGGGGCTGTTACTCGCAACGTTGCATAAGGAAATGGGCGACAAGACCTTCGCCGTGTTCATGAAGTCCCTGCTCGCGAACTTCCGTTGGAAGTTCCTGACCACCCAGTCCGTCGAGCAGATGGCCTCCATGGCGGCCCACAAGGATCTCCATCCCCTGTTCCGGGATTGCTACTGGGGAACTGCCATGCCCCCCAAGTAGGTCGAAGGCTGCCTCACGCCTTCGCCGCCAGCTCCGCATGCTGGGCCTGGTAGGCCTCCATGGATCCGGGATTCCATCCGTCCCGGCTCAGCTTCCAGCCGTTCTCCACCTTCTCCCAGCCCACGTGGGCGTAGTAGTCCTTCGCGATGGGGGAGGCCAGCAGCACCCACTGGACGCCCTCGCCGAGGGCCAGGGCCCGGTCCAGGAGCGCCCTCCCGACCCCGGCCTTCTGGTAGGCGGGGTGGACGGCCAGGTCGCAGACGTACCCGTCGAAGGCGAAGTCGGTCCATCCGCGCAGCAGTCCCACGAGGCGCTCCCCGTCGTAGGCGGAGATCACCACGTTGGAGCCCTCGAACATCCGCCGGATGCGCGCCGGGTCGTGGATGGGCCGCCGCAGGGGCGCGGCGGCGTAGAGCGCCCGGATGGCCTCGAGGGCGGGCGTCCGGTCCTGGCGGTAGGCGATGGCCGGGGCGCTCATGCGGACACCCCGGGCAGGTCCGGCTGCAGGGCCACGCCCAGGCGGTTCCAGGCGTTGATGAGGGCGATGGCGTAGGTCAGGTCCACCAGCTCCTGCTCGGAGAAGTGCTGCCGGGTGGCCGCGTGGAGCGCATCGTCCACGGCGTGGCGCCCCAGTTCCGTGAGCGCCTCGGTCCAGGCCAGGGCGGCCCGCTCGCGGGGGGTGAACAGCGGCGCTTCGCGCCAGGCGGCGAGGAGGTTCAGCCGCCGCTGGGACTCGCCGCCCTCCTGGGCCGCGGTGGCATGCATGTCCATGCAGAAGGCGCAGCCGTTCAGCTGGGAGGCCCGGACTTCGATCAGGTGGAGGAGACCGGATTCCAGGCCCGAGGCGCGAAGGTATCCGACGACCTGGAGGAAGCCCTGGTAACCCTTGGGGGCGAGTTCGGGGTGGGGTTTGGAGGTGCGCATGGGGACTCCGGCGGCCAACGGGGCCGCTGCCAGGATTCGGGGAAGATGGCCCATTGAAAAGATCCATTTCTGTCATTACAACTAGACCATGCGCCCCTGGACCTTCCCCATCGCCCTGCAGTCCGGAACGGCCCACCAGCCGGTCTTCCAGCAGATCGCCCAGGCCGTCCGGCGCGACATCCGCCGGGGCCGGCTGCGCCCCGGGGACGCCCTGCCCGGCTCCCGGACCCTGGCTGCGACCCTGGGCGTCCACCGCAATACCGTGCTGGCCGCCTACCGGGAGCTGGAGGCCGAAGGCTGGATCGTCTCCGAGCGACGCAGCACGCGGGTGGCCCCGGGCCTGCCGGAGCCCCCGCCGGGAAGGGCCCGGACCGGGACAGGGCCAGGCTACGACCTGGCATCGCCCACCCCCACCCGCCTCCGCCCAGGCCAGGGAGGGCTGGATTTCGGCGGCGGGGTGCCGGACCTCCGCCTCGTACCCGCGGAGCTGCTCGCCCGGGCCTACCGCCGGGCCCTGGGCCACCCGGAACTGCTGGGCTACGGCGATCCCGGCGGCGAGCCCCGCCTCCGCGCCGCCCTGGCCCGGCTCCTCTCCGAGATGCGGGGTCTGGCCGTCTCCGCGGACCGCCTGATGGTGGCCGGGGGCAGCCAGGGGGCCCTGGATCTGGTGGCCCGCACCCTCATCCGCCCCGGGGACCGCGTGGCCGTGGAGGATCCCGGCTACCCCGCGGCCTGGGCCACCCTGCGGGCCGCGGGGGCCGAGCTGGTGCCCGTGCCGGTGGACGCGGCGGGCCTGCGCGTGGAGGCGCTGGCGGAGGCCCTGGCGAAGGGTCCCCTCCGCGCCGCCTACCTCACCCCCCACCACCAGTTCCCCACCACCGTAACCATGGGCGCGGCGCGCCGCCTGCGCCTCCTGGAACTGGCGGCGAGCCACCGGATCGCCCTCCTGGAGGACGACTACGACAACGAATTCCACTTCGAGGGCCGGCCCGTGCTGCCCCTCGCCGGGGAGGACCCGGCGGGCGTGGTGGTCTACCTGGGGACCCTGTCGAAGATCCTGGCGCCGGGCCTCCGCCTCGGCTTCGTCTCCGGCCCGCAGGCCCTCGTCCAGGCCCTGGCGGCCCGCAGGGCCACCACGGACGGTCAGGGGGACCCCGTCCTCCAGCGGGCCGTGGCGGAGCTGCTGGAGGACGGGCTCCTCCAGCGCCACGCCCGGAAGATGCGCCGGACCTACGAGGCCCGGCGCGAGGTCCTGGCCGAGGCCCTCCGCCGCCACCTGGGCGGGGCGGTGGCCTTCGACCTCCCGGCGGGCGGCATGAGCCTCTGGCTGTCCGTGGATCCTGCCATCGACATTGAGGCCTGGGCGACGCGGGCGCGGGAGGCGGGCGTCGGCCTCTACACCGGCCGCCGCTTCGACTTCCAGGACCGCCCGAGGCCCAACCTCCGTCTCGGGTTCTCCGCTTTGGACGAGCGCGAGCTGGCCGAAGCCGTGCGCCGGATGGCCCGGGCCCTCTGACTCAGGCCACCAGGTCCTTCGGTCGGATCTCCCCGCCCCTGCGGGTGCCGAGGGCGCTGAGACCGATGCGGCCAGGCTCGAGCAGCTCGCGGGCCACCCGCGCCAGGTCCGCGAGGGTGACGGCCTCGATCTCCGCCATCTGGTCGTCCAGGCTCTGCAGGCGGCCCTGGTGGATGGCCTGGTGGGCCAGGCTGAACATGCGGCTGCTGCTGGATTCCTGGCTGAAGACCAGGCTGGTTCGGGCCTGCAGCTTCGCGCGGTCAAGCTCGTCGGCCTCCACGCCGCGCTCCCGCACCCGGGCGCACTCGGCCATGGCCCGCTGCACCAGCTCGCGGGCCTGGGCCGCGGCGCAGCTGGCGGCGATCTGCAGGGCCCCCGTGTCGGCGTAGGGGCTCAGGTAGCTGCCCACCTGGTAGCAGAGGCCCCGGCGCTCGCGCAGCTCCAGGAAGAGCCGCGAGGCGGCCCCGCCGCCCAGCACGTGGCTCAGGAGGTTGGCCGCGGCGCGGTCGGCGCTCTGGTGCGAAGGCGCCGGGAATCCCAGCACCAGGTTCACCTGCTGCAGGTCCTTGCGCGGGACGTTCAGGAGGAACGGCCGGGGGGTGCTGGGGCCGCCTGCGCCGTGGGCCGTCCCCCGCGGGAGCCGGTCCAGGACCGGGCGCAGGAGCGCCATCAGCGGCTCGGGCTCGAGGGCCCCCGCGGCGGTGATCACCAGGTTCTCGGGCCGGTAGGTGGCCTCGAAGAAGGCCCGAGCCTCCGCGGGGCCATAGGTGGCCACCTGCTCGGGCCGACCCAGGATGGGATGGGCCAGGGGCGAGCCCTCCCAGAAGCGCCCGTAGAACAGTTCGCTCACCCAGTCGTCCGGCTGGTCCTCGCTCTGGGCGATCTCCTCCAGGATGACGCTCCGCTCCCGGGCCAGCTCCTCCGGATCGAAACGGGGCGTGGTGACCAGGTCCCCCAGCAGGCGGACCAGGTCCGGCAGCTGGTCCGCCAGCACCTTGCCGTAGAAGCAGGCCACCTCCTTGCCCGTGAAGGCGTCCACGTGGCCCCCCAGCCGGTCCGTGGCCGCGGCCAGCTCGTCCGGCGTGGGGAAGTGCTCGGTGCCCTTGAAGACTGTGTGCTCGAGGAAGTGGGCCAGGCCCTCCTCCGCGGCGCCCTCGTGGCGCGAACCCCGGCGCACCCAGAACCCCAGCGCGCAGCTGCGCACCTGCGGCAGGGTCTCCACCAGGATCTCGGTGCCCTCGGACGTGACGGTGCGGAAGGTTGCATCCATCCCGCCAGTCTATCGCCCAGGGGCTCCGGCCGCCTTGAGAACCGCCTTGAGGAGCCCGGGGAACCGCGCGTCCAGGTCCCTCCTCCGCAGGCTGATGAAGCGGTAGACGCCCTCCGCGCGGGTGTGGATCAGCCCGGCCTCCCGGAGCACCTTGAAGTGGTGGCTGAGGGTGGCCTTGGTGGCGCAGACGTCGAAGGTCCCGCAGGCGCGCTCCCCATCCTGGGCCAGGCGCCGGACCAGCTCCAGCCGCGTGGGGTCGCTCAGCGCGTAGAGCACCGCCGCCAGGTCGAACTGGTCGCGCTCGGGCTGCTGGACGACTCGCATGGTCCGAAGATGGCAGCGCAGGTCCAAGGAGTCAAATAGTTAGGCAATTATCTAACAATTTGCTTGACGCCCCCCGCGGCCGGGCCACCATGGATGCATTGTTTGATAAATTTCAAACAACTGGAGGCAGCCGTGAACCATCAGATCCAGATCCAGGCCACCGGGGGCCCCGAGGTGCTCGCATGGGTGGAGGCGCCGCTTCCCGACCCCGGGCCCGGCGAGGCCCGGATCCGCCACCGGGCCATCGGCGTCAACTACATCGATGTCTACCACCGCAGCGGGGCCTATCCGGTGCCCCTGCCTGCCGTTCCGGGCTTCGAGGCCGCCGGGGTGGTGGAGGCGCTGGGAGCGGGCGTGACAGGCCTCCGGATGGGCCAGCGGGTGGGCTACGTGGACGGTCCCACGGGTGCCTACGCCGAAGCGCGCAACCATCCGGCGGACCGGCTGATCCCCCTTCCCGACAGCCTGTCCGACGAGGACGCCGCCGCCCTGCTCTTCAAGGGGCTGACCGCCCACATGCTCGTCCGTCGCGTGTGGCGGGCCGACCGTGGCCCCTGGGCCCTGGTCCACGCCGCGGCCGGGGGCGTGGGGCTGCTCCTCACCCGCTGGCTGGCCCGGGAGGGGGCGAAGGTCATCGGCGTGGTGAGCGACCCGGAGAAGGCGAGCATGGTCGCGGCGGAAGGCGCCCAGGCCACGGTGGTCGTACCCCGCGGCGGCGCCTACGACGGCCTCGCCGCGGAGGTCCGCCATCTCTCGGACGGCGTGGGGGCGGGCACGGTATTCGATTCCGTGGGCCAGGACACCTTCACCGCCTCCCTGGCCAGCCTGGCCCCCTTCGGGCTGCTGGCCTCGTACGGCCGCAGCAGCGGCCCCGTGCCCCCTGTGGACGCCGCGGACCTGGGGCGCCGGGGTTCGCTGGCCTTCCAGCGGCCCAGCATCTTCCACCACATCGCCAGTCCCGCGGACCTGCGCGCCGCCGCCGCGGACCTGTTCCAGGCCCACGCCGACGGGAAGGTCCGGCCGCACGTCCACGATCGGCTCCCCCTGCGGGAGGCGGGTCGCGCCCACGCCTTGCTGGAGTCCCGGGCCACGCGGGGGGCGCTGATCCTCGTCCCCTGAGGGGCCGGTGGGGGGGCGGGGCGGATCAGCCTTCCGCCTCGCTCCCCGCGAGCCCGATGGGCGTCCGGTGCAGCTTCCAGCCCGCCAGGGCCCAGCAGAGGGCGCCGAAGGCGACCAGCACGAGGATCGCCACGGCGGGATGGGTCGTCACCTGCTCCTGAGCCAGCAGCTCGTGGGTCTTCACCTCGGCAGCGCGGCTGCCGGCCAGGCTCTCGATGTAGTGCGTGAAGGTGAGCCGCTGGAGGAAGGGCGGGAAGATCCGCAGCAGCGGCTCCCACAGGAAGAAGTAGAGGGCGCCCCAGAGCGTGCCCCGCTTGAAGAGCAGGCCGACGAGGGTCATGAGGGCCAGTTCGCCCCACCAGGCCCCCACCAGGGCGCCGATGCGCCCGAGCAGGAGGGAGGGATCCCCGCCCACCACCTGCAGGCCGAGGGCGCCGAGCACCAGCCAGGCCGCGCCCCAGAGGAACCAGGGCAGGCCCTTGCCCAGGGGGTAGGCCCACACGGCCGCGGGACGCACCAGGAGGAGCGGCAGGGTGCGCTGCTCCAGGTCCTCGCGGATGCCCGCCGGCGCCGCCACGAGCGCCATGATGGGCAGCATCATCTTCACGAGGCCGTCGTGGAAGATCCGCAGGGCCTCGGCCGGATCCGAGTCGAGCCCCTGGAGGCGGCTGAAGGTGAAGACGCCCAGGCTGATGCCGACCGGCACGGCCACGAGGGCGGCCACGGCCCAGCCGCGACCCTGGAGGAGGCGCGGAGCGTAGCCGAAGGCCGTGGCGCGGAGCGTCGCGAGGGGGGACGGGGCGGCTTGGCTCATGGGTTCCTCGTAGGGCCTCAAACAGTTACTTGCCCGGGACAGGCTCCGCCTGGCCCGGGCGGGGGGCCCGGGGGTGTTCGCGCAGCGAGGAACCCCCGGAGAGCATTAGGCGTGATCCTTGGTGAGGTACTGGAAGACGGCATCGAGGTTGAGGTCCAGGGGATCGAGGGCCCGGAGGGGGATCCGCCCGGCGGCGGCGGCCTGCTGCAGCCGGGGCAGGATGTCCCGGGGCGACCGCACGGAGAGGACGACGGCGCCCTCCTCCATGCGGAGGGCCGCCAGTTCCGGCTGCTCCACCGCCCAGCGCGCCAGGTCCAGGGGTTCGCCCGTGAGCCGCAGTTCCACCGGGTGGCGATCCAGCAGCTGGCGGATCTCCGTCACGGTGCCCTCCGCGAGCAGGCGCCCGCGGAAGAGCAGGAGGATGCGGTCCGTGAGCTGGGCGATCTCGGACAGGATGTGGCTGGAGACCAGCACCCGGACCCCTTCTCCCGCCAGGCGCCGGAGCAGGTCCATGAGGCCCAGGCGGGCCTCGGGGTCCAGGCCGTTGAAGGGCTCGTCCAGGATCAGCAGCTCGGGGCCGTGCAGGAGGGCCTGGGCCAGGCGGATGCGCTGGCGCATGCCCTTGGACATGCGGGCGAAGGTGAGGTGGGCCCGGTCGGCCATGCCCACGGTCTCGAGGGCGCGGGCCTGGGCGGCCTTCAGCGCCTCGCCGGAGAGACCCGACAGCTCGCCCATCATCCGCAGCCAGCGGTCGGCGCGGAGCCCCGAGGGCAGGCGGTCGCCTTCCGGCACGAGGCCCAGGCGCGCCAGCACGGCGGGATTGCGGAAGGGAGCCTGGCCGAAGACTCGCACCTCGCCGCCCGACGGCGGCAGCAGGCCCGAGAGCAGCTGAAGGAGGGAGGACTTGCCGGCGCCGTTGGGCCCCAGCAGGCCCGTGATGCCGCCACCGTCCGGCAGCTCGAAGGTGGTGGGGCTCAGGCCCAGGATGGGGCCGTAGCGGAGGGAGGCGCGGTCGAGGGAAATCATCAGATCACCGCCTCCGAGGGAAGGGTCCGGCGCGCGGCCACGAAGGTCCAGAGGCCGATGTGGAAGGCGGTGCCGAGTGCGGCGGGGAACCAGCCCATGAAGGGCCGGTCCATCCCCACGAACAGCTGCGGCCAGGTCTGGGCCAGCAGCACGGGATTCAGGGCCTGGGCCCCGACGAAGCCCGTGAGCCCCTGGACCAGGGAGGCCAGGGCCGAGGTCCCCAGCACCAGGCCCAGCACCCAGCCCACGCCCGCCCGCGGCGTGGCGGCCATGGCGGAGGCCCCCACGGCCATGGCCCCCATGAGGAGCGAGAGCACCGCCACCGCCGGCAGGAGCCGGAGCGGCGCCGTGGGCCAGACGGGGCCGTGGAGTCCCGCCACCATCAGGGACATGGCCCAGGGCAGGAGGACGAAGGGCAGGAGCACCGCGAAGGGCAGCGCGCTGGCGAAGCCCAGCTTGGCCACCAGGTAGTCCCGCGGCGAGACGGGGTGGGCGTACATCAGGGGGCGCACCCGGTAGAGCGTGTCGCGGGCCACGAGGCCCCCGCCCACCAGGGCCACGAGGAACCACAGCAGGTAGCTCGCGGGGTCCAGCAGCCCCGCCTGGAACTCGGCGCCCTGGGACAGCACGGCCTTGGCGAAGTCCTGCATGGGCCGCAGGGCCGCGTTGGTGTCCAGGAGGTACTTCACGTAGATGACGGTGAGCTTCACGATCAGCACCATCAGGAAGGCGAAGCCGAAGAAGCGCCCGATCTTCTGGCGCCAGAGCCGGGCCAGGTCGAACCGCATGAGCACCAGGGCCGGCGGCTGGCCCTGATTGAGGTCCGGCGCCGGGGGCAGCGTGGGGGCGTAGATGGGCATGGCTCAGGCTCCCGTCGTGGCGGTGGCGGGATGGAGGGCCCGCAGGAGGACCTCGTCCAGGCGGTCGTGGCGTGGGGTGAGCTGGATCAGGGTGGCCCCCATCGCCTCCGCCCACCGGAACACCGCCGGGGGATCCGCCTCGGCCAGCTCCAGGTCGTAGAGGCCGTTCCGGCTCTCCAGCACGGCCCCCAGCTCCGCCAGGGCCGCCTCCTGGGCCGCGTCCAGGGGGTCCAGGAAGCGCAGCTCCACCCGCCGGGCCAGGGCCCGCCGCAGGCCGGCCATGGAGCCCGCGGCCTTGATCTGGCCCTGGTCGAGGATCACCAGCTGGTCGGCCACGCGCTCCACATCGCCCAGCAGGTGGGAGGCCAGGATGACGCCCGTCCCCAGCTCCGCGTGGACCCGCAGCACCAGGTCCAGCATCCGGCGGCGGCCGTCGGGGTCCAGGCCGTTGGTGGGCTCGTCCAGGAAGACCAGCTCGGGGCTGTGGACCAGGGCCTGGGCCAGCTTCACCCGCTGGCGCATCCCCGTGGAGTAGCCGCTCACCGGGCGGTACCGGGCCTCGTCCAGGCCCACGAAGTAGAGCACCTCGTGGGCCCGGTCGCGGGCGGCTTCGGGCGCGAGGCCGGAGAGTTCGCCCCAGAAGGCCACCTGCTCGTAGGCCGTGGCGTCCTCGATGAGGGCGTCGTACTCGGGCATGTAGCCGATGCGTCCGCGCAGCCGGGCCGATTCCGGCGCCCCGAGGGGGATGCCGAGGACGGTGCCCCCCCCGGCCGAGGGCCGGAGGAGGCCCAGCAGCGCCTTCAGCAGGGTGGACTTGCCGGCGCCGTTGGGGCCGAGGAGCCCCACGATGCCCCGGTCGAGGGACAGGGTCAGGCCCTTCAGGGCGGGCGCCGCGGCAGCGGCGTAGCGCACTTCCAGGTTCTCGAAGGCGATCACAGGGGGCTCCAGGATGTTTGCGGCTACGAGCTCGGACCGGTTTGGATTAGGCTGGACGGACTTCCCATCCTCCCACCAGCCGGACGGTTCCGCATGCAGCTCCTGGACTGGACCCTTCTCGACGCCCTGCAGGCCGGGGCCCTCTTCGCCCTGACCGTCGCCTACGGGGCGGACGCCCTGGCGCGACGGGACCGCATGATGGGCTGGCTCTCCGTCACCTGCCTGCTGGTGGGCCTCCGCCACGGGGCCCTGGCCATGGAGGCGGACGCGGCCCTGCGCCTCGACACCCTGGAGCGGGCCCAGAGCCTGCTGGTCTGCTTCGGGTTCATCGCCCTCTGCCTGGCGGTGGTGCGCCTCTTCCCCCGGCACCTCTCCCCGCGCTTCCCCCTCTGGATCGCCCTGGGCATGATCCCCAACTTCTTCCGCAACCTGGCCCTGCCGCCCCTCCACCCCCTGGACCCGCCCCTCCACCATGCGGCCGACATCACCTACCTGGTGGGCTGCGGCGCCCTGATCTGGGCCACCCTGAAGGCCCGCCTCGAGGGCGATCCCATGGGCCGGCGGCTCTTCCTGGGCTTCCTGGGCGTGGCCCTGCCGGTGGTGGTGGAGATCGCGGCCGAGAGCCTCTTCAACCTGAAGATCCGCCTCTCCGGCTTCAGCATGCTCATCCTGGCCATGGCCATCGGCACCTCCTGGCAGTGGCTCGTCACCGAGTCGCTGCGCGAGCGGCTCATCCTGGCCGAAGCGGAGGCCGACGCCTGGGAGGACCTCGTCCCCGGCGGCCCCTTCCGCACGGATCGTCCTTCGGAGCCCATGGAGGCCCTCTTCGGATCAGGCTGGGCCGAGCGCGTGCGGGCCACCGACGCCGAGGACCGCCTGGTGGCCCAGGACGGCACGCCCTACCGCCTGCGGAGCCACCCCCTGCCCGGCGGCCATCGCCTGGGCTGGGTGGAGCGGGACGAGGAGACGCGGCCGGGCCTGGGTGGGTTCCTGGCCGGCTGGACCGTGGCCATCGGCGTGGACGGCACCGTGGAGGCCGCCCGGGTGGAGGCCTGGCTGCGCGGCTGGGGCGCGGACATCGAAGTCTGGGGCACCGTCCCCCCGCGGGAGGGGCCCTACCCGAGCGTCCTGGTCTGGGCGCGGGAGCCCAGCATCCTCGCCGTCTGGCGCGAGGACGACCTGCTGCGCCGCCGGGCCCGGTGGATCCAGGTGGGCGGGCCCCAGACGGAGGGCCCCCACGCCCGGGTGGAGCCGCCCCTCACGGAATCCGGCCTGCGGGCCGCGCTCCAGGGGCTCCTGGGCCAGGCCTGACCCGGCGCCCCGCCCGCCCGGCCTTCGCATCGGGATGATCGCGCGGCACTTGCCCGCCAGACCCCGCCCCGCCCCACAATGGGCCCATGAGCTTCGCCCATCTGCACCTGCACACCGAGTACTCCCTCCTCGACGGCCTGACCCGCATCCCCGATCTCGTGAAGAAGTGCCAGGCCTCGGGCATGCCTGCCGTGGCGGTGACGGACCACGGGAACATGTACGGGATGATGAAGCTCTTCGACGCCTGCGAGAAGACGAAGGACGAGGGCGGGACCTGGGCGGTCAAGCCCATCCTGGGCTGCGAGGTGTACGTGGCCCCCAAGACCCGCTTCGACCGCAAGCTCGAGGCGAGGAACACCACGGGCGAGGAGGGCCTGGAGGACTGCGTGGATCCCAGCGGCTCCCGGGACGCCGGCTACCACCTGGTGCTGCTGGCCAAGAACCCCGCGGGCTTCGCGAACCTGAGCAAGCTGGTCTCCAAGGGCTTCACCGAGGGCTTCTACTACAAGCCCCGCATCGACAAGGACCTCCTCCGCGAGCACAGCGAGGGGCTCATCGCGCTGTCGGCCTGCCTGGGCGGCGAGGTGCAGGCCCGCATCCTGCAGAACCGGCTGGACCAGGCGGAGCGCGTGGCCCGGGACTTCCGCGACCTCTTCGGCGAGGACTTCTACCTGGAGATCCAGGACCAAGGCTTCGACAAGGAGAAGGAGATCATCCCCTTCCAGCAGGCGCTGGCCGCGAAGCTGGGCATCCCCCTGGTGGCCACCAACGATGCCCACTACCTCAACCACGAGGACTCGGACCTCCACGACACCCTGCTCTGCATCGGCACCAAGACCACCAAGGCCAAGGAGCGCCGCATGCGGTTCTCCACGGACCAGTTCTTCGTGAAGACCCCCGAGGAGATGCGCGCGGTGTTCCCGGACCACCCGGAGTACCTGGAGCGCACCCTGGAGATCGCCGCCAAGGTGGACCACTTCCCCATCACGCGCAAACCGGTCACGCCCAACTTCCCAGTGCCCTCGGGCTTCGACCTGGAGTCCTACTTCGTCCATGTGGCGAAGGAGACCTTCGAGGCCCGCGTCGCCGAGTGCCGACCCCTCTGGCAGAGGGGCCAGCTCAAGCACGCCGAGGAGAAGTACCGCGAGCGGCTGGCCTTCGAGCTCGACACCGTGCTGAAGATGGGCTTCCCGGGCTACTTCCTCCTGGTCTGGGACTTCATCCGCAAGGCCCGGGAGATGGGCGTGCCCGTGGGGCCGGGTCGCGGTTCCGCCGCAGGCAGCATCGTCGCCTGGTCCATGCGGATCACGGACATCGACCCCATGCAGTACGACCTGCTGTTCGAGCGGTTCCTCAACCCCGAGCGCATCTCCATGCCCGACGTGGACATCGACTTCTGCCGCGACGGCCGCCAGAAGGTGATCGACTACGTCACCGAGAAGTACGGCCAGGACCGCGTCAGCAACATCGTCACCATCAACCAGCTCAAGACCAAGGCCGTGATCAAGGACGTGGCGCGGGTCTTCGAGAAGGATTTCGCCTTCGCCAACAACCTCACCAAGCTGGTGCCCCAGGAGCCCGGCAAGCCCATCACCGTGGGCGAGGCCCTGGAGAAGAGCGACAAGCTGCGGGAGCTCTACGAGAGCGATCCCGAGGTGAAGAACATCCTCGACATTTCCGCCCGCCTGGAGGGCCTGGCCCGCAACACCGGCGTCCACGCCGCCGGCGTCATCATCGCCCCGGACGACCTCACCCAGTTCGCGCCCCTCTCGAAGGACAAGGACAACACGGTGATGGTGCAGTACACCATGACCGAGGCCGAGCGGGCGGGCCTGCTGAAGATGGACTTCCTCGGCCTGGAGACCCTCACCCAGATCGCCAAGATCCAGGGCGTCATCGCCCTGCGGCGCGGCGCGCCGGCGGACATGGCCGCCATCCGCACCTTCGACGACAGGAAGACCTTCGACCTCTTCTCCGCCGGCGACACGGACGGCGTCTTCCAGTTCGAGTCCGGCGGCATGAAGCAGCTCCTCCGCCAGCTGGGGCCGGACCGCTTCGACGACCTCATCGCCCTGAACGCCCTCTTCCGCCCCGGCCCCCTCGGCGCGGGCATGGGCACCACCTACGTGGAGCGCCGCCACGGCCGCGAGCCGGTGACCTACCTCTTCCCCCAGCTGGAGCCCATCCTCGCCCCCACCTACGGCGTGATCCTCTACCAGGAGCAGGTGATGCAGATCGCCAGCCTGGTGGCGGGCTACTCCCTGGGCGAGGCGGACATGCTGCGCCGCGCCATGGGCAAGAAGGACAAGGCCAAGATGGCCAAGGAGAAGGACACCTTCATCGCCCGGGGCGCCGACCGCGGCTACGACAAGGCCAAGGTCTCCGAGCTGTTCGACCTCATCGAGTACTTCGCGGGCTACGGCTTCAACAAGAGCCACAGCGCCGCCTACGCCCTGGTGGCCTACGAGACGGCCTACCTCAAGGCCAACTACCCCGTGGAGTTCATGGCCGGCCTGCTCTCCACCAAGTCGGGCCGCACGGACGACGTGGCCAAGTACGTGCAGAACTGCCGGGACCGCGGCATCGAGGTGCTGGGCCCCGACATCAACGATTCCGGCCTCGACTTCACCGTGACCGGCGACCGCCAGATCCGCTTCGGCTTCGCGGCCGTGAAGGGGCTGGGCGACGCCGCCCTGGAGGCCATCCTGGAGGCCCGGAAGGCCGAGGGTCGCTTCAAGGATCTCTTCCATGCCATGAAGAGCACCGACCTGCAGAAGGCCAACCGGAAGGTCTGGGAATGCCTCATCAAGGCCGGGGCCTTCGACAGCCTGGAGCCCAACCGCCGCGCCCTGCTGGAGGGCCTGCCGGACGCCCTCTCCGCCGCCTCCCGCGGCGGCGGCACGGACCTGGGCCTCACCAGCCTCTTCGACGACGCGGAGATGGCCAGCCTCAGCGAGGACTGGCGGGTGCCCGAGGACATCGAGCCCTGGGACCGCAAGGAGCGCCTCAAGGCCGAGCGCGAGGTGCTGGGCCTCTTCGTCAGCGGCCATCCCCTGGAGGAGTTCGCCGACGCCCTGCAGGTGCACACCCACGGCTCCATCGCCAAGGTGCTGGAGGACGCCACCGCCGGCCGCCTGCGGGACCGCGACGAGGTGGCGGTGGGCGTCATGGTCACCAGCGTGGCCTTCAAGACCAACCAGAAGGGCGAGCCCTGGGCCATCCTCCAGGTGGAGGACCTGACCGGCAAGATGGAGGTCCTGCTCATGGCCAGCAAGTGGGATCCCCTCACCAAGAAGGCCAACCGCCGCCCCTTCGAGCAGTACGGCCACCTGGCCCTGCCCGAGTCCATGCTGCGCATCACCGGCGAGCTGCGGGTGGAGACCATCACCGCGAACGGGGGCGGCAACGGCAATCCCGATGCGGAGGAGGAGGACGAGCAGCTGGTGGTGAAGCTGTTCGCCACCCAGCTCGAGCCCCTGGAGGGCTTCCAGGGCCGGGGCTTCACCGGCGTCCTCGTGCGCCTGCCCGTGGGCGAGTGCCCGCCCCGCCTGGGCGCCCTCCTCGCCGACCACAGGGGCGAGCTCCCGGTCACCTTCGAATACCGCTCGAAGGAGGGCCTCGTGGCCCGCGTGCGCGCCGGCCGCGACCTGCGCCTGAAGCACGACCCCAACCTGGCGGAACGCCTGGCCAGGGAGACCGGCTGCAGCCTGAGCTGGACCTACTGACCCGGCCCGGGAGTATCCTCACTCCCATGCCGAATGAACCCGCCCCCTCCCCCGATCTCCACGCCGTCGTGGAGGCCCTGGCCGAGGCCTCGACGGCCCTCACGGAGATGCCCCTGGGCCGCCGCGAGTTCCCCTCGCGCACGGCCCTGGCGGGCCTCGTGGAGGAGCTGCGGGCGCTGCTCTTCCCGGGCTACTTCGGCGCCTCCGAGCTCAAGGCCGACACCCTCCGCTATCACCTGGGCGCCCGCCTGGACCGGGTGCTGCATGGCCTGGCCGAGCAGATCGAGCGCGGCCTCATGGCCTCGGATCCCGCCTGCGGCGCCTGCGCGGACCGCGCCCTGGCCCTGGCCGGCGCCTTCCTGGCCCGCCTCCCCGAAGTGCGCCGCCTGCTGGCCACGGACATCCAGGCGGGCTTCGAAGGCGATCCCGCCGCCACCAGCCCCGACGAGGTGCTCTTCAGCTACCCCGGCCTGCTGGCCATCACCAGCCAGCGCCTGGCCCACGAGCTGCTGAAGCTGGGCGTGCCCCTGCTGCCCCGCATGATCACCGAGCACGCCCACAGCCTCACGGGCATCGACATCCACCCCGGCGCGCAGATCGGCGAGCGGTTCTTCATCGACCACGGCACCGGCGTCGTCATCGGCGAGACCTGCGTCATCGGCCGCAACGTCCGGCTCTACCAGGGCGTGACCCTGGGCGCCAAGAGCTTCCCCCTCGATGCGGAAGGGCACCCCGTCAAGGGCATCCCCCGCCATCCCGTGGTGGAGGACGACGTCATCGTCTACTCCAACGCCACCGTGCTGGGCCGCATCACCCTCGGCAAGGGCAGCGCCATCGGCGGCAACGTCTGGCTCACCCGCAGCGTCCCCCCCGGCAGCGTCATCACCCAGGCCAACGAGAAGGACGGGATGCCCTGACATGATCAAGACCCTGCTCCGCTTCCTCTTCTCCGCCCTCGGCCTGCTGGTGGCGTCGGCCGTGGTTCCGGGCATCCGCCACGGCGCCTTCGTGGACCTCCTCGCCGTGGCCGTGATCCTGGGCCTGCTCAACGCCTCGGTGGGGGCCCTGCTCCGCTTCGTGGCCCTGGTGCCCATGGTCTGCTCCTTCGGCTGCTTCAGCCTGGTCATCAACGGCCTGGTGTTCTGGCTGGCGGGCACGCTCTCGTCCCGGCTGGGCCTCGCCTTCAGCGTCTCCGGCTTCTGGGCCGGCTTCTTCGGCGCCCTGGTGGCCAGCGTCGTCGCCTCGATCCTGGGCGGCATCTTCATCCCCAAGGAGCGCGAGCGGCCCCAGGGCCCGCCCCCGCCCATCAAGATCATCAACTGAGGGCGCCAGCCTCCAGCAATCGGCGGACGGCCGCCTCGGCCGCCTGCCGCAGGGCCTCGGCATCCGGGAACGCCCCCGTCTCCAGCGGCGTGCCGACGGTGATGCGGTAGGTCCCGCCCCGGACGCGCCAGGTGCCCCGGGGCAGGATCTCCCGGCCGCCGTGGATGGCCAGGGGCACGACGGGGACGCCGGCCTCGAAGGCCAGGGCGAAGACGCCCTTCTTGAAGGGCAGCAGCCCGCCCGTGGCGCTCCGCGTGCCCTCGGGGAAGGCCGCGAGGCTCTGCCCGTCGTGGATGCGCCGGGCCGCGGCCGCGAGGCTGCGGAGGGCGGACTCGCGCCGGTCGCGATCGATGAAAATGAAGTCCGCCAGCCAGATCACCCAGCCCAGGAAGGGCACCCGGGCCAGCTCCTTCTTGGCCACGAAGACCGGGCGGCTGGGCAGGGTGGAGATGAGCAGGGGCGGGTCGAACTGGGAGGTGTGGTTGCCGATGAACACCGCGGCCCGGGCGCCGGACCGGAGGTCCTCCGGCAGGGACTCCCAGCCCTCCAGGCGCCGCCGGATGCCGAAGGCCGCCGCCGTGCCCCGGATGTAGCCGGGGGCCACAGCCCAGAAGGCCCCCGGCCCGCCCAGGAAGGGGGCCAGCAGGAAGCAGGTCAGGACCGCCAGGGCCAGGGCCAGGGCCCCGAGGATCCAGACCAGGAGGGGCCGGAGAAGCGGGCGTGGCGGCACGGCTACTGCGGGGGCAGGAGCGTGGCCCCCTTGATGAACACCGGGAACTGGGGCACACCGGACTGCCCCTTGCGCCATTCGGTATGCACCTTCTCGATCTTGTCCACCACGTCCATGCCGGACACCACGCGGCCGAACACGCAGTAGCCGTAGCCCTCCGGGGTGTAGTCGCGGAAGTCCAGGGCGGGGTTGTCCACGGTGTTGATGTAGAACTGGGAGGAGGCGCTCTGGGGGTTGTCCGTTCGGGCCATGGCGAGGGTGCCGCGGGTGTTCTTCAGGCCGGCCTTGAAGGCCTGGGGGGCCTCGTTGGTGACCGCGCCCCGGGTGGGCTTCTCGTCCAGGGATTCCGTCAGTCCCCCGCCCTGGATCATGAAGCCCTGGATGACCCGGTGGAAGATGGTGCCCTTGTAGAAGCCGTCCTTCACGTACTGGAGGAAGTTCGCCACGGTGGCCGGGGCCGCCTCGGGATCCAGCTCCACCACGATGGGGCCGTAGCTGGTATCGATCCGGACCCGGGGGTGGACCTTCGGGGCGGGCTCCGGCGCGGGGGCCGGGGCGGCCGCCTGGGCCGGGGGGGCGGGCGGCTGCTGGGCCGCCAGGGCCAGGGTGCTGCACAGGATCAGGCTACGGAACACGGGGCCTCCAGGGCGTCACCTCCATTCTGCCGCGAAAGGCCGGGAAGCTCCCGGTATCGTGGTCCCATGGCCTTCCTGGACCTGCCCCCCTGGACCCTCAGCCTGCTCCTGGCCCCCTTCGGCCTGGCGGCGGGCTCCTTCTGCAACGTGCTGATCCACCGGCTCCCCCAGGAGGATCCGGCGGAACGCAACGTCGTCACCCGGGGAAGCCACTGCCCCTCCTGCCACGCGGCCATCAAGCCCTGGCACAACGTGCCCCTGCTCGGCTGGCTCTGGCTGCGGGGGAAGTGCGCCGCCTGCGGCTGGCGGATCCCCGTCCGCTACCCCCTGGTGGAGCTGCTGGGCGGGCTCATCCTCGGCGGGGCCCACTGGATCCTCCCCTTCGGCACCCTGGTCTGGCTGAAGGGGGTGCTCTGCGCCTTCGCCCTGCTGGTGCTCTTCTTCACGGACCTCACGGAGATGATCCTGCCGGATGTCCTCCAGTTCCCGCTCATGGCCCTCGGCGTGCTCTTCACCCTGCCCCAGGCCCTCCTGGCGGAGCGTTCCGTGGTGGTTATGGGACCCCACGGGCTCACGGACCTCATTTCCGCGAGCCTCTGGCACAACGGCCTCCAGCCCGCCCCCGCCTGGCCGAGCTTCAGCGAGGCCCTCACCTGGAAGGGCAGCCTGATCGGCCTGGCCATCGGCTACGGCGGCCCCGCCCTCCTGAACCTCGTCTACAGGTGGATCCGCAAGACCGACGGCCTGGGCATGGGCGACTTCAAGATGCTGGCCTGGCTGGGCGCCTTCTGGGGCTGGGGCCCCATGCTGGGGATCCTCTTCCTCGGCGCGGCCCTGGGGGCCGCCGTGGGGCTGCCCCTCATGCTGATCCGCCGCACCGGATCGCAGACCATGCTGCCCTTCGGCTGCTTCCTGGCCCTCGCCACCCCCGTCGTCGTCTTCTTCGGCCGGGCGATCTGGTTGGGCTACCTGGGGTGGGTGGGGTAGCCGCGACCAGCGCCCGCCGAGACGCGCCTCAGGCCTGCTCGGCCACCAGCAGCGCCAGGGTTTCGCGCAGGTCCCGCATGCGCTGGGCGCCCACCCGCTTCGCCCAGTCGGCCTCGACGCGCCGGACGAAGGCGCGAACCTCCCTGGTGTAGGCCTGGCCCCGCGCGGTGAGGCGCACGAGCGAGGCCCGGCGGTCCTCGGGATCCTCGACACGCTCGACGTAGCCCGCCCGGCCCAGGTGCTCGACGAGCGCGCCCATCGACTGCTTCGTCATGCGGGCCTTGCGTGCCAGGGTGGTCAGCCGCGCCCCTCCGGGCTCCGTCCACAGGGCCTGGATGGCCGCGCTGTGGGCGGGCTGCAGGTCGACGTAGCCCGATTCGACCAGCCAGCGGGCCAGCTCCTGGCTCATGGCCTGGTGGGCCAACCGGAGCAGCGCGCCGAGGAGCGGCGTCGCGTCCGGTTGTCCCCGGCGCCGGGGGGACGGGGCGGGATTCGCGCTTGACATTTGGTAAGTCTACCTGACCATATTGGTCATGTCAACTGACCAATGGGGTGCAGGATGATCCATCACATCTCGATTCCCGCCCGGGATCCGGAGCACGTCGCCCGGGTCCTCGCCGAGCTGATCGGAGGCTACGCCGGTCCCTTCATCGGCCCGATCCCGGGCGCCTGGGTGGCCTATGCCGAGGATGCCTTCGGCACTGGCATCGAGGTCTACCCTGAAACCACCGTCCTGGTGCCCGGCGCGGGCGACGGCATGGGGGAGGCCGCCCAGCGCAGTGCCCCCTTGGCTGTCCCCTTCCATGCCCTGGTCTCGGTCCCCGTGGACCGGGCCACCATCGCGCGCATCGGCGCCCGTGAGGGCTGGCGGACTCGCCATTTCTGGCGGGGTCCGAATCCCCAGGTGCGCCTCTTCGAGCTCTACGAGTTCTGGGTGGAAAACCGCATCATGCTCGAACTCGTCACCGAGGACATGGTCCCGTCCTACCAACGCATTGCGAACGGCGCGGCCCAGCGGGAGCTGCTGGCCCGCCGGGCCGCCGGCTAGGACCGGCCCCCCCTCATTCCGCCGGGCCGGGGCGGATCGCGAGGATTTCCAGCCGCGTGGTGCCGGCCGGCCGGCGCCAGACCACCTCCTCGCCCGGCTCGGCGTTCAACAGCGCCTCCGCCAGGGGCGAAACCCAGCTGATCTTGCCGTGGGCGGGATCGGCCTCGTCCTCCCCGACGATCTGGTAGGTCCCAGCCTGGCCGGTCTCGTCGCAGACCTCCACCACGGCCCCGAAGTGGACCCGGTCCCCGGGCCTGCCCCGGGGATCCACGGGGATGGCCCGTGCCAGGCGCGTCTCGTAGTGGCGCAGGTCCCGCTGGACCAGGGCGAGCTCCTGCGGATTCGCGAGCTTCCCCTGCTCGACCAGACGGTCCCGCTGCGCGGCGAGCCCGGCGACGAGGGCCTGCAGCTGGCGGTGCCCCGTTGGCGTCACGTAGTTGGGGTGGGGGCTCTGCGGCCGCTCCGGCACGTCTTCCGGACGTCCCGCGTCATCCGGATCCTTGATGAAGGCGCGGTTCAAGGTCTACCCCCCCTGGCTCAGCTCCATCAGCACGCCGCCGGTCTCGGCCGGGTGGATGAAGGCCACGCGGCAGCCGTGGGCCCCGGGCCGGGGCTGGGCGTCGATCATGCGCACGCCCTGGGCCACGAGGTGGGCCACCATCGCGTCGATGTCGTCCACCTCGAAGCAGACGTGGTGGAGGCCCGGGCCGCGCTTGGCCAGGAACTTCCCGATGGGGCCCTCCGGATCCGTGCTCTCCAGGAATTCCAGGGTGCTCTCGCCCACAGGGAAGAAGGCCGTCTTCACCTTCTGGTCCGGCACCTCCTCCAGGTGGTCCGCGGCCATCCCGAAAAGCCGAGCCATGCGGGCCACAGCCTCGTCCAGGCCCGGCGCCGCGATGCCCAGGTGGTTGATGCGCAGCAGCTGCATGGAGCCTCCCGATGGGTCCATTGTCCGCGGGGATCCGCGCGGAGGCTAGATCACCGTGTTCTTCCCGGAGGTGTGCGGGAAGACCTCCCGGGCGCAGTCCGGGCAGATGCCATGGGTGAATTCGGCGTCGGTGTGCTCGTTGAGGTAGGCCTCGATCTGGTTCCAGTAGCCCTTGTCGTCACGGATCTTCTTGCAGTGGCTGCAGATGGGCAGCATGCCGCCGAGCGTCTTCACCTCGGCGAGCAGGCGTTCGAGTTCCACCCGGACGCCCTGCTGCCGCAGCCAGGTGCGGCGGATGAGCGCGAACCCCAGCAGGGTCAGCCCCCAGATCAGCGCCACCTCCAGGCTTTCCTGGGCCACCTCCCACCGCCAGCCGGCCAGGTAGTCCCGATCGGCCACACCCACCAGGATGAAGTAGGGCAGGCCCTCGACCCGACGGATGGCGAACGTGCGCTGGACCTGGTCGAAGGGCGTGGTGGTCCGGTAGATCCCGACCCGCTGTCCCGACTTCGCGAAGTCCCGGAACGCCTGGGACACGACCTTCTGCCCCACGGCGGTGCCCGCGCTTCCGGCCTCGGGGTACCGGGCGATGAGCCCCAGGTCCAGGTCCCGCAGGGCCACGGAACCGTGCGGGCCCACATCCAGGGCGGAGAAGGCCCGCTGGAACTGGTCCAGGGAGATCACCGCCAGGGCCATGCCCGCGAACCGGCGGCCCGGCCCCTCCAGGCGCCGGGCCGCGACGATCACCCAGCTTCCCGTGAGCCGGCCCAGCAGGGGTTTCGAGATCACCAGGCCCGCATCCGGGTCGTCCCGGAGCCGGAGGAAATGCTCGCGATCCGCGAGGCTCACCACCTGGCCCGCCCCCTCCCCGCTGCCGTGAACGACCACCCCCCGGGCGTCGGTGGTGCGGAGGGCCAGCAGCCCAGGGACGCGCTCGTGCTGCCGCCGGAGGAAGCCGTCGAGGTCGCGGGGGGCCCCGCCTGTGCGCTCGACTTCGTCCTTCACGGCCCACAGGGCGAGATCGGCCTTGCCGATGGTGTCCCCCACGTAGTGGTCGAGGACCTGCACCAGGTTCTGCGCCGTGGCGATGGCCCGCTCCCGGTGGCTGCGGAGGCTCTGGCGGAGGGACGCCATGGCCATGAAGAGGACGCACAGGTCGAGCAGGGCGATGCCCACGCCCAGCCGGATCAGGAAGGAGCGGTGGGAGGATGTCGGAGGGGAGGTGTTCCGGGTGGCGCTCACGAGGTCCAGGGGCGAGGTGCGGTCACGGAGATCCTAGCAACATCCCCGGGCACCAAGACCGACTGGCGACCTCAGTGCTGGCAGGCGGGCGCGGGACCCATCCGCACCTGGCCGTCGGTCAGGTCAAGCTTGCCCTTCCGGGCGAGGAAGCCCAGCACGCCTTCCAGGTCGAAGGTGTCGCCGTGGCAGTTGCAGAAGGTGGCCTCGGAGCCGTAGGCGCCCACGGCATCCGCCCGGAGCTGCTCCAGGCTGCAGGCCCCGCCGCGCGCCACCAGCAGCCTCAGCAGGTCATGGCCATAGAGGGGTTCGGACATGGCGGCCTCCGGTTCAGGAGTTTTTTCTCCTGAATCCATTCTAGGCTCGGCCCCCGTGATGGGGGTCACGACAGCCGGTTCAGGCCGTCCGCAGGGCCAGCGCCACTTCCCGCAGCAGGGGCTCGGGGCTGAGGTTGCGGGGCAGGTGGCGCAGGGCCTCCAGGGCCGCCTCCTGTCCAGGGCGCGGATCCAGGGGACCGGCGGCGAGGGCGGCGAGCCGCTCCCCCCAGGGGGCCAGGGCAGGCGGGGCCCCGGCGCGGATCCGGGCCAGGTCCGCCAGCAGGCGCAGCAGCAGCTCCAGGGGCTGGCGGAGCTGCTCGCCCTGGGCCACGCCCCCGTCCTTCTCGGGCAGCAGGGGCCCCGCGGCCTCCGAGAAGGCGGCCCCGCCCAGCAGGGCCAGCCAGGCCTCCACCTGGGCCTCGGCCCGGCGGAAGACGTCCTCTTCGAGGAAACGCAGGCTGCCCTCGCCCAGGGCGGACCAGCGGGCCCGGTCGGTGTCCGTCCACCCGTGCCGGAGGGCCACCTCCCAGGCCTCCGGGCCGGCAAGCGGCGCGAAGGGGATCCGCTCGCACCGGCTGCGGATGGTCTGCAGGACGGCCTCGGGCCGGTGGGTCACCAGGATGAAGTGGGTGTCCTGGGGCGGTTCCTCCAGCGTCTTGAGGAGGATGTTGGCGCTGGATTCGTTCAGCCGGTGGGCCTCCTCCACCAGGATCCACCGGTGGCAGTTGGGCGGTGGCGCCAGGGAGGCCCACTCGATGACCCCGCGGCTGAAGCGGGGCTGGTTGGCCGAATCCAGGCCCTCGCGGATCTGGTCGATGCGGATGACGCCCGCCTTGCCCTCCGGCGTGATCCGCAGGAGGTTGGGCAGCTCGTAGGGCAGGTCGTCCCCCTCGAACAGGCGGCAGCCCTCGCAGGCCCCGCAGGCCGTGCGGCGGAAGCAGATCTCCCGCTGGGCCAGCTCCAGGGCCACGCGGCGCTTGCCGATGCCCTCGGGGCCGGCGAAGAGGAGCGAACCGCGGATGCGCCCGGCCTGGAGCCGCGCCAGGAGGCGCTCGCGGATGGGCCGGTGGCCCTGGAGGGCGGGCGCGAACATCAGTCCACCGCGAACCCGGCGCTGCGGAGCAGCGCCGACACGCGCACCCAGATGGCGGCCTCCACTTGGTCGACGGGGTCGCGCGCAGGCACCACGGCCACCCGGTTGGGCTCGGCCTGGGCCACGGCCAGGAAGCGGGCCCGCACGCGGCGGTGGAAGTCCAGGGCGGCCTGGTCGAAGCGCGTCTCCGCGAATTCCGCCCCGTAGGCCAGGTTGCGGACCTCCACCCGCTGGAGGCTGGTCTCCGGGTCCATGTCCAGCAGCACCGTGAGGTGGGGCCGGAGCCGGCGCAATACCAGCTCGCTCAGGCGGTCGAGGGCAGAGTCCGGGACGCCGCTGGCGCCCTGGTAGGCCCGGGTGGAGTCCTCGAAGCGGTCCACCAGCACCACCTTCCCGGCCTCCAGGCTGGGGCGGATCAGCGCGTGCAGGTGCTGGGCCCGGTCCGCGTAGAAGAGCAGCAGTTCCGCCTCGGGGCACCAGGCCTCCCCGCTGGGGTGGGGCTCCAGCAGCAGGCGGCGCAGTTCCCTTCCCAGGGCCGTGCCACCGGGCTCCTTGCTGACCACCAGGGGCACGCCCAGGTGGCGGAGGCGCTCCGAGAGCCGCAGCAGCTGGGTGGACTTCCCCGAGCCCTCCACGCCCTCGATGGTGATGAACACGCCCGGCACCGGACCTCCCGACCTCCGAGCATACCTTGGCGCTATCCGGTGTTATGCTTCGTGAAATTCCAGGAGTTCCAGGTGGCCGAAGCGATCCATTGCCCGAGCTGCTCCACCCGATACCGCCTGCGGCCGGAGCGACTGAAGCCTTCGCTCCGCCGCGCACGCTGTGTCTCCTGCCAGGGTGTGTTCCCCATCGGCGACGTGGTCCAGCGGCTCCTGGCCGCGGCTCCGGAAGCCGAAGCCGCTGCCGCCCCGGAGGCCTTCGAGGCGCCCTCCCTCACCCTGGGCGATCTGGAGGGTGCTGAATCCGAGATCCTGGAGAAGACGCTGGTGGAGACCCCGGAGGCCCTGCCCGAGGCGAAGCCCGAGGCCCCGGCCCTGCCGCCCCTGCCCCCCGAGATCACGGAATCCACCCTGTCCGGCTACACCTCCGCCCGCGACGCCATCGAGAAGCTCTTCGGCGACGTGGCCACCATGGCCGGGGAGGCCAAGGGCCCCAAGCAGCCCTCCCCCATGGACCTGGAAGCCACCCTCTCCGCCCTGGAACAGACCCTGGGCGGCACCCATCCCACGCCACCCTCGCCGCTGCCGGAGGTGGCCGAAACCCCGGCGCCCCCGGCTTCGCCCCTGGCCATGCCGGCCTCCGGGTCGACCGTGCGGTTCACCCGGGACGAGGTGATGGCCGCCATGGCCTCGGACGCGGTCCCCGCCCCCGCCGGCGCGTCGGAACCCACCGTGGCCCTCCGGGCCGGCGACCTGCTGGAGGCCGCGCCCCAGAGCCAGAGCCCCGTGGCGGACACCACCCGGGCCCTGGCTGCGGCCCAGACGCTCTCCTCGGGCCCCCTGCCCCTCCCGGTGGCGCCTGTCCCCGGCACGCCGGAGGCCGAACTCCTCCGCCTGAAGATCGGCGAGGAGATCTACCCGGGCCTGACCATGTCCCAGCTCACGCAGTGGGTGGAGGAGGGACGCATCCTGGAGGGGCATCTGGTGGCGCGCCAGTTCAGCGAGCACTGGCTCGAAGCCTACAAGGTCCCCGGCCTGCGGCCGGTCTTCGACCGCCTGCGCCGGGAACGGACCTCGGTGCCCGCGGCATCCATGGGCGAGGCCTTCCCGACGGCCGGGGATCCCGGCTCCGCGAAGAAGAGCCTGTTCGGCGGCCTGTTCGGAGGGAAGAACTGACATGCAGCCCCTGATCCTCGCCGCGCTCCTGGCGCTCCCGCAGGCGCCTCCCCCAGTGCCCGCTTCGGCCCCCGCCGCCGCGCCCGAAGCGTCCGCCCAGCCCCTCTCCTTCTACAGCGGGAGCTTCCCCTTCATCTGGGACCGCACCCTCCCCATGACGGTCAACCTGGACGGCCTGAAGGTCACGAGCATCTTCTTCAACCGGCGGAAGGTGGAGCCCGGCTTCTTCAACATCTTCAAGGGCGCCGAGTTCGGCACCCGCGCCCAGGTGGAGGTCACCAACACCGGGAAGTACCCCAAGGTGCCCGGCTTCGCCGTGGCCGTGCTGGACAAGGACGGCAACCTGCTGGGCGTGGCTTCGGGCGGCACCAAGCTCGGCACCGTGAAGCCCGGCGACACCGAGACCTTCGACCTGAACTTCACCCAGGTGAAGGAGCGCCTCTCCAAGGGCGACCGCTTCCTGCTCGCCATCGAGCTGCGCGACTGACCTGACGGGGGGGCGATCCGCCCCAGCCCGGTGGAATCCCCGGGGCCCGGCCGGAGGTCAGTTCGCCTCCTGCTCGTGGTAGTGGGTGAGGAGCTCCGCAGGGGTGACGGTGGCGGTGCCGACCTTGGCGACCACCACGCCGGCGGCGGCGTTGGCCAGCATGGCGGCCTCGCGCCAGTCGGCGCCGGAGGCCACGGCCGCGCTGAAGGCGGCGATGACGGTGTCGCCCGCGCCGCTCACGTCGAAGACCTCCCGGGCCTCCGTGGGGATCATCCAGGGGGCGCCGTGGTCACCGCCCGGCGCGAAGAGGGCCATGCCCCGCTCGCTGCGGGTGACCAGCAGGCCCTTCAGCCCCAGCTCCGCCAGGATGGCGCGGCCCGCCTCCGCGGCCTCGGCGTCGCTCCTGGCCGGGCGCTGGGCCAGCTCCGAGGCCTCCTTGGTGTTGGGCGTCATGAGCGTGGCGCCGCGGTAGAGGGCCTTGTGGGCGGGCTTGGGATCCACGATCCAGGGGATGTCCCGGGCCGCGCAGAGCTCGCGCACCGTCGCCATCACCGGCTCGCAGACCACCCCCTTGGCGTAGTCGGAGACGATCAGGGCCGAGGCCTCCTCCACCGCCCGGGCGAGGCGTTCCCGCAGCCCCAGCAGCACCGCGGCCTCCGGTGGACCGGCCTCCTCGCGGTCGATGCGCAGCATCTGCTGCTGCTGGCCCACCACGCGGGTCTTGATGATGGTGGGACGGGAGGGGTCCAGCACCAGGCCGGAGATGGAGATGCCCAGGCGGCCCAGGAGGCCCAGCAGGCGGTCCCCGGCGGCGTCCTTCTGGAGGGTGCCCATGAGCAGGGGCTCGGCGCCCAGGGCCTTGAGGTTGGCTGCCACGTTGGCCGCGCCGCCCAGCACGGCCTGCTCACGCACCACCCGCACGATGGGCACGGGCGCCTCGGGGGAGATGCGGTTCACCTCGCCGAAGAGGTACTCGTCCAGCATCACGTCGCCCAGGACGGCCACCTTGCGGCCCTCCATGCGGCGGAGGAGGGTCTCGGCCTGCGAACGGTCCAGCCTCACTGGCCCACCCTCTTCGCCTGATCCACCAGCATCACCGGGATCCCGTCCTCGATGGGATAGAGCAGCCCGCAGCCCTGGCAGTGGAGCCCGTCCACCCGCTCCACCAGGTCACCGTGGCAGGCCGGACAGCAGAGGATCTCGAGAAGGCGCGGATCGAGGGGCATGGGGACACCTGTAGCTCAGTATTTCGCAAGCCGGCCCACGCGGGGCAAGGCTTTTGCCGGAAGGCCGGGCCCTGTGACCCGCATCCCAATTCCCGGTCCGGCGCCGGCGGGGCCGGATGCCTTGCGATATGGTACATCTTCCCGGCCGGAACGAGGGCCGGGAAGGAGCCCCCATGGATCTCAAGCGCACCCTCATCGACCTGATGCCCGCCCCGCTCGTGCGGTTCGTCGCCGCGCCCTACGTCGCCGGGAAGAGCCTGGCGGTGGGCGTGGCCAAGGCGGACCAGCTCAAGAAGGACCTGGGGCTCTACTCGACCGTGGACCTGCTGGGCGAGGAGGTCTTCAAGCGCGAGGACGTGGAGGCCACGGTGGCCATCTACTTCCGCATGATCGAGGCCCTGAAGGACCGCCCCTATGCCTCCATCAGCCTCAAGCCCACCCAGCTGGGCATGAACGAGAGCGAGGACTACGCCTACGCCAACCTCCACCGCGTGGTGGCCGCCGCCGCGCCCCACGGCCTGCACATCACCGTGGACATGGAGGACCACACCTTCACCGACGCGACCCTCCGGATCTTCCGGAAGCTCCGCGACGAGTTCGACAACGTGGGCATCGTGCTCCAGAGCCGCCTCTTCCGCACGACGGAGGACATCAGGAACCTGCACGCCAAGCCCTGCAAGGTCCGCATCTGCATCGGCATCTACAAGGAGCCCGCCGACATCGCCCTCCAGGAGAAGCCGGCGATGAAGGAGAAGCTCTTCGAGCACGTGGGCCTGCTGCTGGACCACGGCCACTACCCCGAGATCGCCACCCACGAGGAGTCCCTGGTGCGGCGCTGCCTGGCCTACCTGGAGCAGCGGGGCGTCCCCACCGGGAAGTTCGAGTTCCAGATGCTCCTGGGCGTGCCCCGGACGGCGCTCCAGCAGGAGCTCGTCAAGAAGGGCCATGTGATGCGCCTCTACGTGCCCTTCGCCGAGGAGTGGCAGTACGCCATCCACTACCTCAAGCGCCGCCTGGCCGCCAATCCCATGATGGCCATGTACGTCATGAAGAACCTGTTCAGCCGGTAGGCGGTCCGGGGGCCTTTGGACAACGTGCCGGCCCTGTGGCAGGCTGGGGGGCCCCAGCCTGGAGCCTCCATGAACCAAGGCCAGCCTCCGGCTCCGAAGCCGGCCATGAACCCCGCCCTGAAATGGGGGCTCATCGGCTGCGGCGGTTTCCTGCTGTTCCTCGCCGTGGTCCTCGCGATCGCCGGGATCCTCTTCGTCCGCAAGGTCCGTCAGGTGAAGGCCGACCTGGCCGCCAGGGGCATCCAGGTGGACACCTCCCACGGCGTCAGGGGCGTGGCCTTCGGCCTGTCGGTCGGCCTGGTGCGGAGCATGGAGCCCGCCGTGCTCCTGGCCCTCCCCAGGGAGGAGCACCCGGCCGCGAACAAGGCGTTCGCCGACCTGGCGGCCAAGGGTTCCACCTTCACCCACCAGGACATGCAGGACCTGGATGCGGCCATGCGGGACTACAACGCGGCCACCAAGGCGCTCACCGACGCCGGCAAGCCGCCCTTCGACACCGGGGCCGCCCGCAGGTTCGTGAAGGCCATCCAGGCGATCGCCGACCGCCACTGACCTGCCCCGATCGCACGAAGGGGACGCCGGGGCGCCCCCTTCGCGATTCCAGGTCCCAGGCTACTTCAGGGCCTTGGCCGCCAGCTCGAGGATGTCCGTGGTGGCGACGCCCTCGTGGCCGGTCTCGCCGGCGGCGTTGTTCAGCATGACGTTGCAGAAGGGGCAGCCCACGGCGATGGTGTTCGCCTTGGTCTCCAGGGCCTGCTCGAAGCGCTCGTGGTTCACCCGCTTGCCCAGGTGCTCCTCCAGCCAGAAGCGGCCGCCGCCGGCGCCGCAGCACATGGTGGCCTCGCCGTGCTTCTCCATCTCGGTGAGCTTCACGCCGGGGATGGCGTCCAGGATGGCGCGGGGGGCCTCCACCTGGCCGTTGATGCGGCTGAGGTAGCAGGGGTCGTGGTAGGTGAGGTCCACGTCCACGGTCTGCTCCAGCTTCACCTTGCCGTCGGAGATCAGCTTCGCCACCAGCTCGGTGCCGTGCACCACCTCGAAATCGCCCCCGAAGGCCGGGTACTCGTTCTTCAGGGTGTTGAGGCAGTGGGGGCAGTTGGTGACGACCTTCTTCACGCCGTGGCCCTTGAGGGTCTCGATGTTGGCCTCGGTGGCCGACTGGTAGAGGTACTCGTTGCCCAGGCGCCGGGCGGATTCGCAGGTGCAGGACTCCTCGGTGCCGAGGATGGCGAAGGAGACATCGGCCGCCTTCAGCAGCTTCACGAGGGACTTGGAGACCCGCTGGCCCGCGGCGTCGTACGAACCCGCGCAGCCAACCCAGAACAGGTACTCGGCATCCGGCTTCTCCTCCACCGTGGGCACCTCGAGGCCCTCGGCCCACTTGGCGCGGTCGGCCTGGGGCAGGTTCCAGGGGTTGCCCTGGCGCTCCATGCCCTTGAAGGCGGTCTGGGCCTCGGCCGGGAAGTCGCTCTCCTCCAGCGTGAGGTAGCGGCGCATGCCCACGAGCTTGTCCACGAAGCTGATCTGCAGGGGGCAGGCCCACTCGCAGTAGCCGCAGCTGGTGCAGGCCCAGATGGTGTCCTGGCTGATCCAGCCCTCCAGCTGCTCCTTGCTCCAGGGGGCATGCTCCTCGTCCCGCTTCCACACGGCGCCCTCGGGCACGGGACCGCCGATGAGCTTGCGGCCCTCCGGCACGGGCTGATCCTGGCCCATCTGCTCCAGGGGCGTGGCCTTCAGGTAGTCGCGGAGGTCGGTGCCGAAGTCCTTGGGCCGGAGGGGCTTGCCGGTGAGCGTGGTGGGGCAGTTCTCCAGGCAGCGGCCGCACTCCACGCAGGTGTAGAAGTCCAGCATCTGCTTCCAGGTGAAGTCCTGGATCCGGTTGATGCCGAAGTGCTCGGCCTCCAGGTCCATGGGCTTCAGGTTCTTGTTGGGCTCCAGCTCGCGGAAGTAGATGTTGAAGAGCGACGTGAAGACGTGGAAGTGCTTGGAGTAGGGCAGGAAGTTGCCGAAGCCGTAGAGGAGGGCCAGGTGCAGCCACCACATGGCCTTGAAGAGGGCCAGCTGCCCGAAGGGGCTCATGCCGCCCAGCCAGCCGGCCACCAAGGTGCCGGCCGGGGACCAGGCCGCCCAGGCGGGATGGTTCAGGGCGATGTAGGCGCCGTCGGCCAGCAGGTCCGTGACCATGAGGCCGCCGATGAGGCTCAGGGTGAGCCAGGCGTCCGCGGAGTTCTCCAGCCGCCAGGGCTTCAGGACCAGGCGCCGGAAGGCGGACATGGCCAGCCCCACCAGCACCAGCACCTCGAAGATGTCCTTCGTGGCCTGGTAGCCGAGGCCGAAGCGGCCGAGGGCCTCGGTCATGTGGAAGACCGGGAAGAGCCCCTCGAAGACGAGGCCGATGGAGCGCAGGGACAGGACGCAGAAGCCGTAGAAGATCAGGACGTGGTAGAGGCCCGCGTACGGGTCCCGCAGCAGCCGCTTCTGTCCGAAGACCAGGGTGAACACGCCCTTGAGGCGCTCGCCGGTCCGGTCGAAGCGGTTGTCCGGGAGCCCCGCCTTCAGCGTGGCCAGCCGCTTCCGCATGGTCCACACGAAGAACGCGCCGGCGCCCAGCGTCATGATCCAGAACAGTGCGATTTCCAGGGCCTGCATGGAATGGTCCCTCCCAGATGCATCCAGTGACGCCAGGGGCGGCGCGGGGCCGTCCGCTGGATTTCATTCACCCGTTTGTCAGGTATGCCGTGCTCGAACGGACAGTGTAGCCGTGGCCATGACAAACTGAAGGCCCGACCCGGAGTCAGCCTTGGGCACCCCCGAATTCCACTTCGAAGCCGCCGTGACCCGCCCCCTGTCGGTGGTGTTCCGGAGCGCCGAGCGGTGGGAAGGGCACGACTACACCGTGGAGGTCGTGGCGGAACGGCAGGGGCTGGATGGCTTCGACGTGGTGGTGGACTTCCGCGACCTGGAGGCCGCCCTCGATCGGGCCCTGGCGCCCCTGCAGGGCCGCCTCCTCTCCGACCTGGGCCTGGACGGCCCCCTGGCCCTGGCCCGGAGGCTCGCCGCCGAACTCGCCCCCTTCGCGCCGCCCCCGGCCGGCCTCAAGGAAGTGGCCCTCACGGACGGCCAGGGCCGGCGGCTGGCCGTGCGGCCCTGACCGGGAACGATGCCCCCTCCGCCCGCACCCTAGGGGCGTGACCATGAAGCCCTGGATCCCCGTCGCCGCCCTGGCCCTGACCCTCTCGCCCCTGGCCGTGGTCCATCCCGTCCGCGTGGCGGGCCACAGCATGGAGCCCACCCTGCACAGCGGCGACCTGCGCTGGGTCCTGCGGGCCTGGGCCTGCCCCGCGCCCCGCCGGGGCGAGGTCTGGGTGGTGGCCGGCCCCGAGGGCGAGGCCGTCAAGCGCGTGCTGGGCCTGCCGGGCGAGACCGTGACCTGGGACGGGCCGGACCTCCGCGTGGACGGGCACACCCTGGACGAGCCCTGGGTGGTCCACCCCGAGCGCGGAGGCGCGGGTCGGCAGGCCTGCGGCGAGGGCTACCTGGTCCTGGGCGACAACCGCCCCGACAGCCAGGACGGGCGGATCTGGGGACCGGTTCCCAGCCAGGCGATGCAGGGCCGCCTCCTCTGAAACCGGCGGCGCCCTCCGGGTCCCGTCAGAAGCGCATGGCGTTGCCGACCGTGAACTGCCAGCGGGCCTGGTAGGGCTCGCGATTCAGGGGCACGGCCACGCTCAGGAGGATGACCCGGCCCACGGAGCTCTTGAGGTTCCCCAGCCGGAGCCCGACGCCCACATCGGCATAGGTCCTGGACCAGCCCTGTCCATCCAGCCGGCGGATGGCCCCCAGGTCCACGAAGGCGCTGTACCCCATCCTCACGATTCCCCACCACCGCTGATCCGTCAGGAGCCGGTAGTCGAAGGAGGCTGTCCACCGGGCATCCCCGGGGTGGACCTGGTTGGGATATCCCCTCAGGCCCTGGTCGCCCCCGATGTAGTACCAGTGCTCGGGATCCGGACGGCGGGCGTGGTCCACGGCCACCAGGCCCGCCAGGATCTGCTTCTCGGTCAGCTTGCGGTACTTCGTGAGGGAGAGGGACAGGCGGCTGTCCTCGAGCCCCCCCGGGGGGTTCCGCCCCTCCCAGGAGGCGGCCAGGAGCGTGAGGTCATCGCTGGAACGGGACCATCCACTCCCGGTCTGGATCCGGAAAAAGGGGGCAGCCAGGGTGGAGCCCAGCGAACGGCTGTAGACCCCCAGTTCCAGCTTCCCGATCCAGGCCAGGTTGTAGTCCTCCGGACTGTCCGTGCCCTGCAGGTCCACGAAGGTGTCGAAGGCGTCCTTCTGGGTGGAGAACGTGAGGGCCACCCCCCGGAGGCGCCGGCTGGCAAGCAGGGGCGCCGTCAGGGCCCCGGGGGGACCGGTCTGGGTGATGACCCCGTAGCTGGTGTCCTCCCGCTTCAGGAGCAGGCCCCCCCGCCAGACCCGGTCCCCGGAGGCGCCGAGGAGCAGCTCCCCGGTCAGGCGCACTTCATTCTGGATGAAGGGGACATGGAAGATCTGGACCCCCTGATCGTAGAGGCTGAGGCTGGAGTGGCTCTGCGACAGGACCACCCCGGTGGACCATGGGGTGTCGAGGGCGAAGAAGGGCCGTTCCAGCTGGATGCTGCGCACGTAGCCATCGGTGAGGTACTGGGTGTGGGCGGCGAGGGTCCACCGGCTTCCGAAGAGCTGGGGATCCCCGTAGGCGAGCCCCCAGGTGCTGCGCTCGGAATCCTTCGACAGATCGAAGGCCACGCTCTTGCCCGTCCCCAGGAAGTTCCGTTCATCGACCCCGAAGTTCGTGGAGGCCTGGCCTCCCACCTGCGAATAGCCCACGTTCACCTGGGTGGTCCAGGCGTCCCGGACCCGGACCAGGGCCACCACGGTCCCGTCCGGCTGGAGCACCGGATCGATGCTCGCGTCCCGCACGAAGGGGAGGGCCCGCAGGAGCCGGGTCGTCTCGTAGATGCGCCGGGCCCGCACCCGATCCCCCTCCGCGAAGAGGAGCACCCTCCGGATGACCTGCTCCCGCGTGGACGAGTGGAGGTGGTTGGCCGTCCGTCCGACCCAGGTGTTCTCGGCCGGCTTGGAGAGGTCGAAGACGTCGCCGATCTCCACCGTGATCTTCCCGATGGTGGCCTTCCGGGCCTCCAGGGCGTTCCAGGGCCTGACGGGATTGGCGGCCCGGAGGGGCAGGACCACAGCCACCAGACCGAGCAGCTGGCAGACCCCAGACCTTCGAATTCCGCCCAAGGAAGCTCCCTGGATGCCCACATCTGATTACATCTTTTTAACCATCATCAGTCTTGTATCTGCTGATGATTTCATGCATCCAATCCTGGCTTCATCCCGGGGGATGCGCCAGCGGAACTGCGGGCTTGGATGGATTCAGGCCCCACCGGGGGCTCCTCGCTCCACGGCGGCCTCCGCGGAGGCCCCTCCCCCGGAACCGGAAGCCCTGGGAACGGATGGGCTACGCTGGAGGCCTGGAGATTCGATGGACCGACTGGTGATCCAAGGTGGCCAGCCCCTGCGGGGCCGCATCCGTGTGTCGGGTGCCAAGAACGCGGCCCTGCCCTGCCTCGCGGCGGCCCTGCTGACGGCGGATCCCGTGGTGCTGTCCAACCTGCCGGCGGTGGCGGACATCCGCACCATGGTGAAGGTGCTGCAGGCCCTGGGCACGGAGGCCACCCTGGATGCCGAGGGCGAGGGCTTCGAGTTGACCGCCCGGCTGGCCTGCGCGGGCAGCGAGGATCCCAAGGCCCCCTACGAGCTGGTGAAGACCATGCGCGCCTCCATCCTCGTGCTGGGGCCCCTGCTCGCCCGCTTCGGCAAGGCCACCGTGAGCCTGCCCGGCGGCTGCGCCATCGGCGCGCGGCCCGTGAACCTCCACCTGGAGGCCCTGGAGCGCATGGGCGCCGTGATCGAGATCAGTCACGGCTACATCCACGCCTCGGTGAAGGGCCGCCTGAGGGCCATCGACCACACCTTTGAGAAGGTCAGCGTCGGGGCCACGGAGAACATCCTCATGGCCGCCACCCTGGCGGAGGGCACCACGGTGCTCCGCAACGCCGCCCAGGAGCCCGAGATCGGGGACCTGGCCCAGCTGCTCGTGGAGATGGGCGCCCGGATCGAGGGCATCGGCACGGGCACGCTCACGGTCACGGGCGTGGCGGGCCTGCACGGCTGCGCCCACGCGGTGATTCCGGACCGCATCGAGGCCGGCACCTACCTCTGCGCCGTGGCCGCGGCCTGCGGCGACGTGGTGCTGGACCGCTGCGAGCCGGACCACCTGCGCTCCCTGCTGGACCTGCTGGAGCGGGCCGGCTGCGTCCTCACCGAGCGCGAATCCCAGGAGGGCCGGCAGCTCCGCATCCAGCGCGAGTGCGGCCAGAAGCTGCACTCCAAGGACATCAGCACCCAGCCCTTCCCCGGCTTCCCCACGGACCTGCAGGCCCAGGCCATGGCGGTGATGACCCAGGCCTCCGGCATCAGCGTCATCAACGAGGGCATCTTCGAGAACCGCTTCCAGCACGCCATGGAGCTGGAGCGCCTGGGCGCCAACCTCCGCACGGACGGGCACACGGCCATCGTGGCTGGCCCGGCGGAGCTCACGGGCTGCACCGTCATGGCCACGGATCTCCGCGCCAGCGCCGCCCTCGTCATCGCCGGCCTCGTGGCCCGGGGCGAGACCGTGGTGGACCGCATCTACCACCTCGACCGTGGCTACGCGGGCCTGGAGCGGAAGCTCCAGGGCGTCGGGGCCCGCATCGAGCGCGTCGGCGGAGGCAGGGTCTAGGTGGCAGGATCGCCCACCTGGGCCACCTGACATCGAGTCAGGCGGCCCTGCCCTCCGGGCACCGGCGAACGATTCACCTCGACCGTGGCTACGCGGGCCTGGAGCGGAAGCTCCAGGGCGTCGGGGCCCGCATCGAGCGCGTCGGCGGAGGCAGGGTCTTGGTGGCAGGATCGCCCGCCTGGGCCACCTGACATCGAGTCAGGCGGCCCTGCCCTCCGGGCACCGGCGAACGATTCACCTCGACCGCGGCTACGCGGGCCTGGAACGGAAGCTCCAGGGCGTCGGGGCCCGCATCGAGCGGGTCGGCGGGGGCCGGGTCTAGACCTGGAACTGGTTCACCGTATCGGCCAGGCGCTGGGAGATGGCCTGGGCCTCCATCGTGATGCGGGCGATCTCCCGCGAGGCGGAACTCATCTCCTCGGAGGCATGGACGTGGGACTCCAGGGCCCGGCGGATGGATTCCACCTGCTGCGCCACCTCCAGGCTGGCGCTGGTCTGCTCCTCGGTGGCGTGCTCGATCTCGTGGGACATGCCCAGCAGGCGATCCGCGAGGAGGTGTCCCTTGCGCCCGACCCCCACAGCCACGCCCACCAGCTCACCGCCGCGATCCACGGTCTGGTTGCAGACCGCGATGAGCCCAGTGATCTCCCGCGCCGCCTCGGCAGATCGCTCCGCCAGCTTCCGGACCTCCTCGGCCACCACCGCGAAGCCCGCGCCCTGGTGCCCCGCCTTCGCCGCCTCGATGGCCGCGTTCAGGCTGAGGAGGTTGGTCTGCCGCGCGATCTCCCCGATCACCGTGACGGCCTTCCCCATCTGGCTCGTGGAGGCCCGGATGCCCTGCATGGCCACGGACAGGTCCTCCCCGGCCCGTTCCTCCTCCGCGGCGGTCTGGTCCGATTCGCTGGCCTGCTGCTCCACGAGGCGCGCGCTGGAGGCGATCTCGGACACGCTCGCGGCAAGCTGCGTGACGCCGGAAGCCATGACCTCGCCCGCGGCCCCCTGGCTGCGGCTGTTCTCCGCCATGGACCGCAGGCTCATCGACAGTTCCTCCGTCGCGCTGGATAGCGCGGCGTTCTGGCCCACCATGGTGCGGGAGATGCGCGCGAGGTCGCGGATCACCCTCCGGAAACGGCCGTTGAGGACGTTGAAGGCATGGGCCATGCTGCGGAGTTCCAGCGCCCCCCTCACGGGAAGCTGCACCCTCAGGTCGCAGCTCTCCATCGCCTGGGTGAGCGAGCCGAGGTTCCGCACCATGCGCCTGGATTCGACCTGGACGATGGCGGCGGTGGCCAGCCAGAGCAGGCCGGCGAGGAGGACGTCCACCTCCCGCGTGAGCCCCGCGTACAGAAGGCAGCCCAGTCCGCCCAGGACCTGCACCAGGAAGATCACCCTGAACCGCGTGGCCAGGGCGACGCCCCCGAGGCGTTCCGCCAGGTCGGGCCCGACATCCGCGCCTCTCGCCAGCCGGGCGTACCGGGCTTCCGCCTCCGCGCGATCCTTCGGGTCCGGCCGGCTGCGCGTGGACATGTAGCCGACCACGCGGCCGGATTCGCGGATCGGCGTGACGTCCGCGAACACCCAGTAGTGGTCGCCGTTCTTGCACCGGTTCTTGATGATGCCCGTCCAGGGACGGCCCGCCTGGATGGTGGCCCAGAGGTCGCGGAAGGGCTCCTGGGGCATGTCCGGGTGGCGCAGGAGGTTGTGGGGCTGGCCCAGCAGCTCGCCGGGGCCGTAGCCGCTGACCTGGATGAAGGCTTCGTTGGCGTAGGTGATCACGCCGCGGAGATCCGTCTTGGAGATCAGGACCTCCTCCGGATCGAACGACACCTCGCGCTGGGTGACCGGCTCGTTCAGGCGCATGGGACCTCCGCAGGGCGGGAAGCGGTGGGCGCACTCTCTCTCGGCCGCTGGCTGACTGCCATCGTAGTCCAGGTCCCGGGGAACGGAAAAACGGATATCCATGTGATACAGACTCAGTTACCGCAGCATCCAGGGGCCATCCGGCGCGGGGCCGCTCCCGCCGCGGGGAGAACCGCGGGACGGCCCGGCTGGAATCCCTTAGACTGGAACCGACGATGCGACAGGGGCGAGCATGTTCGGCGAGATGAAGGTGTTTTCCGGGAGCAGCCACCCGGACCTGGCGAAGGGCATCGCCACCCACATGGGCATGCCCCTGGGCAAGCTGAAGATCACCCGCTTCTCCAACGAGAACATCAAGGTGAAGGTGGAGGAGAACGTCCGCGAATCGGACGTCTTCGTCATCCAGACCTCCTGCCCGCCGGTCAGCGACAACCTGCTGGAGCTGCTGATCCTCATCGACGCGCTGAAGTTCGCCAGCGCGGCGCGGATCACGGCCGTCCTGCCCTACTTCCCCTACGCACGCAGCGACAAGAAGGACGAGGCGCGCATCTCCATCACGGCGCGCCTGGTGGCCGACCTGCTGGAGACCGCCGGCGCCGACCGGGTGCTCACCATGACCCTGCACGCCCCGCAGATCCTGGGCTTCTTCCGGAAGCCCGCAGACCAGCTGCTGGCCACGCCCATCCTCACCAACTACTTCCGGACGAAGGACCTCTCCAATGCTGTGGTGGTGGCCACGGACGCCGGCGCGGCCAAGTTCGCGGGCCACTTCGCCAAGCGGCTGTCCGTGCCCATGGCGATCATCGACAAGCGCCGCTTCGACGACTCGGAGAAGGCCCAGAGCGTGGCCCTCATCGGCGACGTGAAGGGGAAGGACGCCATCATCTACGACGACGAGATCGCCACCGGCGGCTCCATCAAGGAGGCTGCCCGGATCCTGCGCGAGTTCGGCGCCCGCACCGTGCGCGTGGGCGTCACCCATCCCGTCCTCTCCGGCAGCGCCATCGAGACCCTCAATTCGGCGGACCTGGACGAGCTGGTGGTGACCGACAGCATCCCCATCCCGCCCGAGCGGGCCAAGGGCCTGCCCAGCCTCCGCGTGCTGTCCACCGCCGCGCTCTTCGGGGACGCCATCCTGCGCATCCACGGGGGCCGCAGCATCAGTGAAATGATGGACTGATGGACCTCGGGCCGGCCCAGATCCCGGGCAGCCTCGGGACGCCGCCGGATCCGGGCCTGCTGGGCCCCCACGGCCCCGAGATCGCGGCGGTCCTGGACCGTCCCTTCCTCCTGCTGCACCGGGCCTCTGAGCTCTACACCGCAGGCACCGCCCTGTCCCTGCTGCTCGACCTGGGGTGGGAGGCCGCCCTCCGGGCCGGGACCACCCTGGACGGCCTCTGCGCCGGGCTGCCCGCCCAGGCGCGGGTCCCCCTGGCCTGGATGCTCCCCTTCCTCGCCCAGGAGGGCCTGCTGGAGCTCCGGGATGGCCGCTACTTCCTCGAAGACTCGCCCACCCTCGACCTGGCGGGGATCCGGGCCGCGGCCGAGGCCGCCGCGCCCGGCCACGGTGCCAATTTCGACCTGCTGGACGGCGTGCGCACCCATATCCCGCCCTTCTTCACGGAGGGGAGGCCGGGCGATGGCCTGCTCTTCGACCTGGCGCTCTTCCCCCTCTGGCTCGCCTACTTCCGCAACGACAACCCCGTGTACTACCCCAACAACCTGCTGGCCCTCCTGGCGCTGCGGGAGGGGCTTCCCGCGGGGAGCCGCGTGCTGGAGCTGGGCGGGGGCGTGGGTTCCTTCGCCCGGCTGCTGGCCCAGCGCGGCGCGGAGGAAGGCTGGCTCGGCCGCATCGCGGAGTACGTCTTCACGGACGTGGCCCCGGCCTTCCTCCGGCGGGCCCAGCGGGATCTCGGGGCCGCCGCGCCCGGGCTCCCCCTCCGCTTCCGCCCCCTGGACCTGAACCGGTCCATGGACGAGCAGGGGATCGAACCCGCCGGCCTTGATGCCATCGTGGCCATCAACGTGGTCCACGTCGCCCGGAACCTGGAGGCCGTCCTGCGGGAGCTCCGGTCCCGCCTGAAACCCGGCGGCCGCCTGGTGCTTGGGGAGTGCATGAAACCCTCCCTCGGCCACCCCATCTACCTCGAATTCGTCTTCTCCTTCCTGCGCAGCTTCACGGACGTGGAACTGGACCCGCGCTGGCGACCGGTCCACGGCTTCCTCACCCCGGAAGCCTGGATGGCGGCCCTGGACCACGCCGGCTTCCGCGACCTCGTCTGCATCCCCCCGCCCCGGCCCCTCATGGACCGGCACCCCAGCTTCAACGTGGGGGCGATCATCGGCGTGGCCTGAGGGGGAGCGTGCGCGGTGCGTCGAGCCGATCGCCTGTTCCAGATCGTGCAGCTCCTGCGGAGGGACCGCATCAGCACGGCGGCCCGCCTGGCGAAGGAGCTCGGCATCAGCGCGCGCACCCTCTACCGCGACATCGCCGACCTGATGGCCTCCGGCGTGCCCATCGAGAGCGAGGCCGGCGTGGGGTACAGCCTGCCCCGCCACTTTGATCTGCCGCCCTTCATGTTCAACGCGGACGAGGGCGAGGCGCTGCTCCTGGGCGCGCGCATCGTGGCCGCCTGGGGGGACCCTTCGCTGCGGGAGGCCGCCGAGAGCCTGGTGCGGAAGGTGGAGGGCGTCCTGCCCCCGGGCCGGAGGAAGGCGCTCACGGACCTCCCCTTCCTCGTCCCGGATCACCATGTGCCGCCCGAGACCGCCCGCTTCCTCGGGGAGCTGCGCCAGGGGCTGCGGGAACAGCGCCGGGTGCGGGTGGCCTACATCCGGGCGGACGGCACCGCCACGGACCGGGTGCTCCAGCCCCTGGGCGTCATCTTCTGGGGCTACCGCTGGCACCTGGCGGCCTGGTGCGAGCTGCGCGAGGCCCTCCGCACCTTCCGGGTGGACCGGATCCGCGGGGTCGAGCTCCTCGACCCCTTCGAGGCCGTCCCCGGACGCGGCCTCGAGGACTACCTGGGCATGGTCCGGACCGGGAAGGCGAGGATCTGAACCCTCCTGACACCACGCTGTCAGGATCAGGGGCCATGCTATCCCTCTCTTCACAAGGAGCCCGCATGGCCATCGCCAAGACCCTCATCCCCGAGTTCGAGCACGAGATGGCGGGCCTCCGCCGCGTGATCGAGCGCCTCCCCACGGACCGGTTCGACTACCGTCCCCATCCCAAGTCCTTCACTCTGGGCGACCTGGCCAACCACCTGGCCAGCATCCCGGGTTGGACCGTCAGCACCCTGACCCTCACGGAGCTGGACCTCGGCCTGCCCGAGACCCAGGCCCGGCAGCCGAAGCCCAGCAGCACCGTCGAAGGCCTGCTCCACACCCTGGACGCCGGGGTCGAGGGGGCGCTGGCGGCCCTCGCCAAGGCCCCCGACGCGGACCTCCAGGTGGTCTGGACCCTCAAGAACCAGGGCGAGACGCTGCTCGCCATGCCCCGCATCGCGGTGTATCGCAGCTTCGTGATGAACCACCTCATCCACCATCGGGCCCAGCTGGCCGGCTACCTGCGGATGCTCGACGTGCCCGTGCCCGCCCTCTACGGGCCCAGCGCCGACGAGGCCTAGGAGGAATCCCCCGGGCCGCTCACCGCGCCTTGGCGGGCGGGCGCGGCCCCGGCTCCAGGTCCGCCGCCCGGGCCATCACCGTCCGGTGCTGGGGCAGGTAGCAGACACCCGCCGGCCCCTCGGTGCAGGGCTGATAGGTGACAGCCAGGGGCACGGGATCCGGAAGCCCGTGCCCCTCGAGCGGGATGAGCACCACGCCGCGCCAGACCGGGTCCCCGGCCTCGTCGCGACCCGAAGGGGGCGGCAGCGGCCCCACGGCCAACCGTCCCCGGGGCGAGGCGAGAATCACCTTGAACGTGCGCTGCTTGAGGTGGGCTCCTGAAGGCACCGACACCCGGAGGCCCCCGGGAACGGCTGCGAGGGCCACATCCACGGCCGGGTCGAAGGCCCAGGCGTGGAGGGAGAGCAGGGCCAGCAGCGGGATGATCCGGCGATCCATGGGACCCTCCTACCCGGCCAGGTCCGCGATGGCGCCCAGGCCCGAGGTGGCGAGCAGGTCGCCCGCCTCGGTGATCATGGCAGCTTCCACGCCCGTCGCGCCCTCCAGCAGGTCCAGCCCCGCCGTGGGTCCCAGCAGGAAGGCGGCCGTGGCCAGCCGGCCCGCATCGAAGGCGGTGGGGGCGACGACCGTCACGGAGGCAAGGCCCCGCGCCGGCCAGCCGGTGGTGGCGTCCAGGAGGTGGTGGTAGCGGACGCCATCCTCGATGAAGCCCCGCTCGTAGTCACCGGAGGTGGCCACGCCCGCCTCGGCCCCGACCCGGACCACCAGCCGACAGCGGCCCCGGTCGCGGGGATCCTGCACGCCCACGCGCCACGGGCGGCCGTCCCCGCGCCGGCCCAGGGTCCGCACATCGCCCAGGAAGTTGATGACCGCCGAGGCCACGCCCTCCTCCAGCAGCCGCTCGGCCACCCGGTCCGCGGCGTATTCCTTGCCCACGCCGCCCAGGTCCAGTTCCATGCCCGGCCGCCCCAGCGCGACGGTGCCGTGCCGGAGTTCCACGGCCCGGGCCTCCACCAGGGGCAGGAGGGCCGCCACCTCCGCGGCGGAGGGCACCCGGGCCGCCTTGAAGTCCCACACCCGGCGCAGCGCGCCCACCGTGGGGTCGAAGCGGCCGCCGGTGGCCCTCCACAGCTCCAGCGCGGACTGGATCAGATGCTCCGTCTCGGCGTCGATGACCACCGGCCCGCGACCGGCTTCCCGGTTGATCTCCGAGACCACGCTCTGGGCCCGGTAGCGGGAGTACTTCGCCTCGATGCGGCGCGCCTCCGCCACGGCCGCCCGGGCGGCCCGCTCGGCCCGGGCCGGGCCCCGGTCGTCGGCGAAGCGGATCAGGGCCTCGCCGCCCATGAGGGGGAACCGCGTGGTGTAGAGGACGCGCGCCTCCGGAGCCGTCAGTACTGCCACTTCAGCCCCACGGTGAAGGTGGTGGTGTTCACGTCCGCGGCGGAGACGGAGGGCCCGGAAAAGGCGGCCGAGGCGGTTCCCAGGGTCCCCCCCGCCAGCGGCAGGATCGGGTCCTGGCCCTGCTGGATCTGGTAGGTCCCGCCCAGGCTGAGGGTCAGCCCCGGCAGGAGATCCGTGGAGACGGAGCAGCCCAGCAGGACGCTGTGGAAGGCCGACAGGCGGTAGTCGGCGGAGGCGTAGGGCTGCGGGGCGGCGAAGGAGGCCCCGTAGAAGTCGGCCGCGTTCTGGCTGTAGAGCCGCAGCCGCGGCGAGAGGACCCAGCCGCCGTCCAGGTGCTGGTCGTAGGTGAGGTCGAGCGTGTGTGCCCGGAGGCCCCAGTCGTCGCGGTAGAAGCGGTACGTGGTCTTGAGGGCGCCGTCCCAGTCGTCGAAGTAGTGGCCGTACTTCAGGAAGAGGGCATCCCGGGTGCGGGTGTCGGGACGGTGGTCCCGGACGGTGCCGGTCCCCACGGGCACCACGAGGTAGGGTTCGTCCAGGTATCCACTCAGCTCCATGCGGCTGGCGGAGACATCCACCAGGTCGTCCTGGCCCAGCACCCAGGTCCAGCCCAGGGCGTAGCCCCGGGTCTTCTTGGCGAAGCGCTGGGTCTGGGTCACCGGCGCCACCGTGTCGTCGGCCCAGGAGAGCCCGTAGTGCAGCGTCCCGCGGCCGTCCGCCATGGTCCAGGCATCGGAGAGGCCGAAGCCCCGGGCGAGGTAGTCCTTCTCCACGGAGTGCGAGAGGTCGAGGGTGGGCAGGTGCGCGCCGATCCGCCGGCTGTAGCTGAAGTCCTGGCCGTTCCGCTCGTCCGTGTAGGGCACCATGGGGATCTTTCCCGCGGCGTTGGTGGCGCTCGTGCCCGAGGCCGAGGTGGTCGTGGTCACGTCCAGGGTCGGGTAGGCGCCGCTGGGCGAGGCCCCGGAGATGGCGTCGTGGGAGAGCAGGAGGTCGAACTGGCCGAGCGATGGGCCGAGTTCCTGGTGCAGGAGGAGGTTCGGGTTCTGGACCTGCGTGCGGCCATCGGACTCGCCGTAGAACAGGTACCGCAGCTCCACGGAGGACTGGGCCTGGAGCGGGCGGCCCCCGAGGAGGCCGAGGCCCGCCACGAGCCAGGGCATCCCCGGCAGGACGCGCACCTCGCGGCGGCGGAGGGTCCTAGTTGCAGCCACAGCCGCCTCCTGCGGCGCCACCGGTACCCGCGGCGCCCTCCTTGCTGGCCTGGATGTGCTCCCGCAGCACACTCGTCAGGCGGTCGCCGTCCAGGTTCATGATGGGATCGGCCAGGTGGCCCCGCTGCCAGGCCTTCAGGCCGCCCTTGGCCTCCAGTCCCGGCGCCACGCGGTAGCCCGCCGCGGGTGCGCTCTCCCCGGTCCGGATGAGGGCGGCGATGGCGTCTGCCTCCTCCTTCAGGTGCTCGCCGCCCTCGAACCGGGCGACGATGCGTCCCTCGGCATCGATGAGGAAGCTGGTGGGCATGGCCACCACCCCGAAGGCCTCCGCACGGTGGCCCGAGGGATCCGGCACGATGGTGAAGTGCACGGGCGTCTGGTCGAGGAAGTCGTAGATCGCGCCCTGGTCAGTGTCCAGGGCCACCCCCACCGCCTGGAACGTCCCTTCGCCGAACCGGGACTGGAGCCCGTCGATGGCCGGCAGGCTCCTGCGGCAGGGGACGCACCAGGAGGCCCAGAAGTCCAGGAGGACCACCTTCCCCTTCAATCCCGCGAGGTTGAAGGGCTTGCCGTCCAGCGTCCGGGCGACGAGGGGCGGGGCCTGGATCGGCGCGCCGGCGCGTGCGTGGATTCCCAGGCCTGCGAGGAGCAGGGCGGCCAGGGTCATCCTGGCGCACCGGCGGAGTGGCCTCGCGGCCGGACGGGGGGGTCGGGGCATGGGTCCTCGCGGAAGGGCACAGGGATCGGATCCGGCTCGGACTCCGGATTCCGGAACCAGCAGGAGGGGGTTGCCTCCTCCAATGCGCGCAGGCGGGGGGCGGGTTCCCGATCAATGTGTTTCAACACGGACAAGCGGCGCCCGGTGGGCGCCGCTTGCAGGTCGCGGAACGGGTCCGCTGGTCAGAATCCGGTGAAGATCGCCACGGCGTAGGCGGCGAAGGTGCCATCGGGCTTGGGCACCACGGCCACCTTGGCAGGCGTGGGGGCCACCAGCTTGGCGCTCCAGGTGCTCGCATCCAGAGGCGTCACGGTGATGACTCCGGCCTGGTTGTGGACCTCCACCACCGCAGGCTGCAGGCCAGTGGTGGTGTTCAGGCCCACGGTGAGGGTCTGCGTCGCGGCGCTGGAGTTGGTGAAGGTGAAGCCCAGCTGGCCACCATTGTAGGACGTGCTGATGGCGCCGATGGGCAGGGGCACGGGCAGGAAGATCGCGTTGGCGGCATCCCAGGCCGAGGTGGTGGTGTTCCAGGTGAGGTCGCTCAGGCCCTGCACCCGTACGTCCCCGGCACCGGTGACTGCCGCGGCGAAGGCCCCGGTGTCCGCGTAGGTCGTCCCGGGCAGGCCCAGGTACCACCAGTCGAACCCGTTGGCGTAGGCGTAGGTTCGGCTCAGGCCGAAGAAGGGGTTGGTGTAGGTGAAGGAGCTGGTGTCGGCGGCGGTGATCCGGCCGCCGTCCACGGCCCGCTGCACGTTCACGGAAGCGGCATGGAGCTGGGCCTGCAGGGGATCCTTCACCTCCACCTGGACCTTGAACCCGCCCCAGATGTCGGCCAGGGCCGCGGGGCCCGTGCCCAGGCTCAGGGCGGTGCGGAAGGTGAAGGCCGTGTCGCTGTCCACGTAGATCCGACGGGGGGCGCCAGTGTCGGTGCTCACGGCGATCCAGTTGTTGGTGCGATCCACGCCATAGACATGGCCCTCAGGGGTCCACTGGGGCAGCGCCGTGGTGGAGTACCACACGCGCACCGCCCAGAGGCTGCCATCCGCCTGCATGCGGAGGGTGACCAGGGCGTTCTTCCCGGCAGCCAGACCCGCAAAGGAACCCGCGGCGTGGGCGTCCACGTCGATGAACTTCGCCCCGTTGTCCACGTTCACCGTGAGGTCGTTGCCGCTGTCCGTGTGCAGCACGAAGCTGGAGGTCCCCACGGAGGCCACCGTGCCCTTGCGGGCCCGGAACATCATCTGGGCCATGCCCATCATGCCGTTGGCGTTGGGCTTGTGGTGGATCTGGAGGTTCATCACCCAGCTGCCGTCCGGCAGCTGCACCAGGAACAGCGGGTGCGACAGGTCGAAGTCCAGCTGGAGGGCATTGCTGCTGCCCTGGGTCACCACGAGGTCGGAGCTGAGGGGCACCCACACGTTCGTGCCGCCCACCACCTTCACCTGGCTGGAGGGGATGACGGTGCCGTCGCTCTTGACCAGCGTGACGCTGCTGGGATCGATGCTGACCCGCACCGCGTCATAGGTGCCCTCGGGGATCTGGGCCGTGGCCAGGAGCTCGCCCACGCTGTCCAGGTCCACCAGGTTGATCTTGGCCGTGCTGCCCTGGAAGGCCACCACCTCCTTGGTGTGGTCGGCCTTGTTCACCAGGGTGATCTTCGTGACCACCACGTCCACCGCCGACCACTGGTCCGACGGCGCATCCGTCAGGATGATCGAGGCGGTGCCCGTGGGCGTGGTGGACGTGCCGGACGACGCGCTGGTGGAGCTGCTGCCGCCGCAGGCCGTGAGCAGGGCCAGGGCGGTGAGCCCCGCAGGCAGGGCCAGGAGGGTCAGGGAACGTGGCGTGAGACGCATGCAGGCCTCCAAGGGAGCAGGGCTCCGGAAAGGGACGGAACGGGATGCTTCCTGGGACCGGGATCCGATCCGGAGGGTTGATCCGGGGGGATGATTTTTCACGTTCCTGTCAGGTGAAGGTCCGTCGGCTTGGCCTTGACCCCTCGTCTTGCGATACTGGCCGGCCATGGCCTCCACCCTCCGCGAGCTCCTCATCCAGCGCGCCGCCCGCCTCCAGGAGCGGCCGGCCCTCACGGCCCCGGACTGGGGCACGCTCACCTACGCCCAGCTGCGGAACCGGGTGGAAGGCGTGGCGCTCGGACTCCTGGGCGACGGGGAACCGCCTGCCGTCCAGTTCTCGGACACCGGCACCCCCTGGGACTGGATCGCCGAGCTCGCCGCCGCCACCTCGGGCCTGGCCTGGGAGGCCACGGGGGCGCGGGTGCCCGCGGCGGCGCTCGGCGGCCCCCTGTTCAACGCCGAGGCGGGCCGAGGCCCCTACCACGGGCGGGAACAGGTGGTGATCGGGACGACCCCCTTCCATGGCGGCCTGGATCAGGGCGCGGTGCTCTTCCGCCTCGAGCGCCTGAACCGGCGCCTGGGCTGGGACCACGAGACCGCCGTTCGCCTGCCCCTGGACCGCCTCGGCGGGACCGAGGTCCGCGCCGCCCTGTGGAGCGCCCTCTTCGGGGGAAGCCACGCGATGCTGGGCCGGGAGGAAGCCTCCCGGCCCAGCGGCTGGCGGCGCCTCCTGGGCGGCCGGGAGGCGCCCCCACCTGAATGGGACCCTGTCCCCTTCCGCGGCTTCTGGGACTGATCCCGATTCCCCCTTCCCATTGGACAGTGCCTGGCGAATGATGGGGCCGGGAGGTCGCCATGGTCCGCAGGTCGTCCCGCAGGATGCTCGAATCCCCCCGGCCCGACGGCGGCGGCCTGGTGAAGCCCGAGCGGCTCCAGGCCGTGCTGGAGGCCGTGCGCGACGCCGGCGAGCGCGGCATCACCAAGGAGGGCCTGGCCCGCGTCCTGGGCGGTACCGCCCTGCGCACGGTGGACCGCGCCATCGCCCTCCTGGAGGACCAGGGCGCCCGCTTCGGCAAGGCCCGCAGCGGCCGTCCGGCCCTCATCCACTTCACCCTGGAGAAGGCCCCGGACTGGGACAGCAAGATCACCCCCCACGCCCGCATGGCGCTGGAAGTGGCCCTCATGACCCTGGAGGGCACCGCCACCGAGCTGTGGTTCGACCAGCTGGAGAGCCTGCGGGCCCTGGCCGACAGCCACCTCAGCAACCGGGACCGGGACCTCTTCCGGGCGCTGCAGACCCACGTCTGCGTGCGCGGCGGCGCCGACGACCAGCAGGCCCTGGACACGCGGATGCTCACCCAGGTGCTGCTGGCCCTCGGCCATCCGGAGGGCCCTCGGGAGCTGGAGCTGGCGTACCAGGCCGCCTCGGGCCGAACGACCACGCGCACCGTGGTGCCCTTCACCCTCACCCACGATGTCTTCTCGGGCGGCGCCTTCCTCCTGGCCTGGGATCCCGCCAAGCAGGAACCCCGGCACTTCCGCCTGGCCCGCATCCTGGGGGCGAAGGCCCTGCCGAAGCGGGGCCTGGTCACCGACAAGGGGCCCCTGGAGCAGGCCCGGGACTACCAGATCGGCGGCTGGTTCAGCCCCGGGGCCCCCTTCCGCATCCGGGTGCGGGTGGGCGGCACCCACTGGCCCCGGGCCCTCCAGGACGCCCCCCCCGCCCTGCCCTCGGTGGAGGTGCTGAAGGACAAGGGCGGCGTGATCTTGAGCTTCCTGGCCACGGAGCTGAACGGACCCACCCGGATCATCCTGCAGTTCGGCGCCGAGGCCGAGGTGCTCGAGCCGAAGGCGCTGCGCGGCCACCTCGCCGCCACCCTCAAGGACATGGCCGCGCGGTACCGGTAGCGCCCCGATCCGCTCAGGCGGCGGGGAGGATCCTCACGGCGTAGGACCGGTCCGGATGGGCCCGGGCCAGCTCGGCGGCCTTGGAGGCGGCCTCTTCCCGGCGCTCGAAACGCCAGGGCAGTTCGGTCAGCCGGCCGGTCGATGGATCCAGGAAAACCAGGCTGTATCGGGTCATGGGAGGGGGCTCCTCCCAAACCCTGGATCCGAACGGAGGCCGATTGTCACAGGCCTGCAACGGCCCCCAAGACTTAACATCATTTAACACCCCAAAGGTCGCCTAGGCGCCTGCCCGGGTGTTGCGCTCGATGGCGCAGAGGAGCGCCAGGACCTCGGAAGCCGTGTAGGCGCCCAGGAGGCCGAGGGCCGCGGAGGCGAGGCCTGCGGCCAGGAGGCTGAGGCCGGCCGGGAAGGGCTCGCCGCTGGCCAGAGGAAGCAGGGGGCCCAGTCCCGCCAGTCCGCTCTGGGCGTCCCCGGCGCTGATCCAGATCAGGAAGGCCCCGCCGGCGCTCAGCACCGCCAGGAGGCTCGCATAGATCTCCCCGCCCAGGCGCATGATGAGCCGGGCCAGGGGCAGGATGACGTCGCCGCCCACCTGCGGCATGGCCGCCACGTCCTGGGCCCGCAGCCAGGCCAGGTGGGCCGCCAGGTAGAAGGCCGCCGCCAGGGCGATCTGGAACACCAGCTGGGCGAAGACCGCCTGGGTGGTGGACCCGCCATCCTTCCAGAGGCCGATGGAGAGCCAGACGCCCGCCAGCACGGCGCCCAGGGCCCCCAGGCGCAGCAGCCAGGCGAAGACGACTTTGAAGAAGCGGCCTTCCGAGATGAGGCGAAGCAGGGCCGGAGCGAGGGGGAGCTTCTCCACAGGGGCCTCCAGGATGGGTGGATTCGGGCTCCAGGCTCGGGAATCGGGCCGGATCCGTCAAGCCTTTCCCGCGACAGGCGAAGGGGCGGCCGAAGCCGCCCCTCCCCGCCCGTTCGAAGCGGCCTACTTCCCGGCCACCTTGCCTTCCTGCAGGTCCCGCAGGGCGAGCTGGCCCTGGCGGGCGAAGTCGATGGCCTCGCCCAGGATGCGGGCCGCCTCCTGGGGGGCATGGAAGCCCATGGAGTTCTCGGCGTTGATGTAGTCCACCCGCCACTGGGCCTTGCGCTGGAGTTCCAGCACGGGCTGCAGCTTCGCCTCGTCCAGGCCGCCCTGCTTGGCCTTCTGGATGTCGTTGATGAGGGCCACCACGGCATCCTCCCCGCGATCAAGCAGGGCCTTCGTGCGGTCCTGGATGGCCTCGACGCGGGCCTTCAGCTCGGCCTCGGGGAAGCGGTGGCAGGTCTGGCAGGAGCGGCTGACGTCGAGGAGGGGGCTGCGCACCTGGTGGTTGCTGATCTTGATGGCGCCCTCGCGCTCGTAGGGCATGTGGCAGTCCGCGCAGGAGACGCCGGAGCGGGCGTGGATGCCCTGGCTCCACATCTCGAACTCCGGATGCTGGGCCTTCAGCACCTCGGCGCCGGTGCGGGGGTGCTTCCAGTCGAAGAAGCGGTGGCCGTCGGGGAACTTGGTGCTGTCATAGGTCGCCTCCTCCTGCTCCACCTTCAGGCCGTTGTTCCAAGGGAAGAAGAGGGTGGTCTTGGGACCGCAGTAGTACTCCACGTGGCACTGGCCGCAGACCATGGACCGCATCTCCTGGCGGGAGGCCAGGGCGTTCGGGTCGTAGGCGGCCTTGCGGTCGCCCTTGCGCCAGGTCTCGATGGAGGGCAGGTGCGGCACGGGTTCCGCGCTCTGGGCCAGGGCGGCGATGCCGCGGATGAACCCGGGTTTGGTCACCCGCAGCTGCATGGTCTTCGGGTCGTGGCAGTCGATGCAGGCCATGGGGTGCTTGGCCAGCTTGGCGGCCTCGGCGTAGGGCAGCTTGCAGACGGCCTCGAAGCCCTTCATGAGCTGCGCCTGGCCGTCTTCGCTGGTGAAGGGCTCGTCGAGGGTGCCGGGCGCCCCCAACTTGAGGCCCTCCTGGCGGTAGAGCACCGTGTTGGAGGTGTGGCAGTGGAGGCAGGAGCCGGGCTGGGGCCGCTCGGTCACGCGCTTGCTCATGTTCTGGTCGTTGAGCATGTAGGCGTGGCCGCGGCGCTTGTTGTAGTCGATGGCGAAGGCATAGCCGTCGAAGATCACCGGCAGGCGCGGATCCTCCTTCAGCTTGCTCTCGGGGAAGGCCTCGCTGCCGGCGCCGCCGTACTTGGTGCTGTACTTCTCGGCGGTCTTCAGGTAGCCGTCGTACTGGCGGGGGAAGTTCTTGCCCCAGACGGCCGGGTCGACGGTCTTCTCGTCGAGGTCCACCACCCGGAAGCTGGTCTGGCGTGCCTCCGCCTTGCGGGCGGCGATGTTGGCGTAGAGCGCCATCACGAGCACGGTGGCCACGGCCGCGCCCGCGGCGACCAGGCCCAGCCGCACGGGCGGACGGGAGAAGAAGGGGGTGGGGTTGTCGGTCATCGGGGACCTCCTCCGGCGTGGGATCGGAACTTCAGGGGAATCGGGAATCAGCGGGTGGGCCCGTGGCCCACATCCTGGTGGCACTGGACGCAGCCGTAGAGATCCGCCTTCCGGGTCGGATCCGTGGGCATGCCCAGGGTCCCGTGGGCGGTGATCTCGTCCACCAGCTCGCCATGGCAGCGGATGCAGTTGGCCTCCAGGACCGCGGCGTTGCCCGGCTTGATGCGGATGGGCTCCTGGAAATCCTGGGCCGTGAAGGCCTTCGAGTGGTGGTAGCCGTTGCTGGCCTTCACGAAGAGCTTGTGGACGACGTTGTCGTGCGGCAGGTGGCAGTCGTTGCACACGGCCACGGCGTGGTGGGGGCCCTTCTGCCAGCCGTCATACTCCTCGCGCATGACATGGCAGTTCACGCAGGCCTTCGGATCGTTGGAGAGATAGGCCGTGCCGTGGGCCGAGACGAAGGTGTAGCTCCCCGAGCCGACGAAGACCCCCACCAGCACGCTGGCCAGCACACTCAACAGGACGATGGGGCGCGTTCCGCTCATGGGGCATCCGGGGGGGCAGCCGAGGCTCCAGCCTCGTGCCAGGAAAGGATGGAATAGTATTAGGACCAGTCAATCCTAAATTGATGTTTGTCACAGCCGCGGGGGTCCGGATCCGCCTCAAACGCAACGGGGGCCGGCATCGCCGGCCCCCGACAATTGTCACGGCGTCCGTCTAGTCCAGGCGGATGCCCCCGTTCACGGTGCTCACCTCGATGACCTGGTCCGACCCGGGGAAGACCGCACTGACCCGGTGCTTCTTGATCTCCACCTGCTCCGCGCCCTTGGCGCTGAAGGAGATGTCCCCGTTCATGGTGGAGGCCTTCAGCCGCCCCTTGAGGCCCGCGAGCTGCAGGTGGATGGCCCCGTTCACCGCCTCGGCCTTGATGCCCCCGCCCTTCCCGTCCAGGCCCGAGCCCTTGATCGCGCCATTCACCGTCCCCAGGTCCAGGGGCCCGGATACCTGGTCCAGCGTGACGGTCCCGTTCACCGTCTTCGCCTTGAGGGCCGCGTCCAGGCCAGAGGCACGGACCGCCCCGTTCACGGTGGTGAGGGCGGCCTCCCCGCGGGTGCCCGTGAGGCTGATCTCGCCGTTGACGGTGTCCAGGGTGGGACGGACCTCCCGGGGCACCTTGAGGGTCATCTGGCACTGGGGCCCGCGGTAGGAGCCCCAGCCGTCGTGCTTGGGATATTCGCCCCGGATGTCCAATCCGCCGGAGGCGGGTTCCAGGACCACCTTCACCTGCTCGCCTTCGCTGCTGGGCTTGAACTCGCCGGTGAACTGCACCTCGGCCCGATCCCAGGCCTCCACCCGGATATGGCCGTTGAGGTTGTGCACCCGGAGGGTGCTGCCGGCGGCCAACGGGACCGTGCGGGTCTCCGTGGCCTTCTCCGCCTTGGCGGGTTGGATGACCACGGACTGGGCCGCGAGGGGCGCCAGGGCAAGGGCGAGGGCCGCGAGCGGCCGGGTCAGGGACCGGTTGAGGGACATGGAATCCTCCTGGTTGTCAGAGAGCCTTGGGGGGCTACGGCTGTTTTCGTAGGAGGTTTATCCGGGCCCCGACCCCGGCTAGGGTGGAGGACCCTCCCGGAGCCCCCGTGCCGATCCGCCCCTCCCTGCTCGCCGCCCTGCTGCTGACCCCGGCCCTGGCCCAGCCCGCCGACCCCGCCCTGCTCCAGGGCCTGCGCTGGCGCTGCATCGGCCCCTTCCGGGGGGGGCGTACGGTGGCCGCCGAGGGGGTTCCGGACCGTCTGGGCCTCTTCTACATGGCGCCCAACAACGGCGGCATCTGGAGGAGCACGGACTTCGGCCGGACCTGGACCCCCATCTTCGACGGCCAGCCCACGGGCTCCATCGGCGCCTTGGCCGTGGCCCCCTCGAACCCGGACGTGATCTACGCCGGCAGCGGCGAGGGCCTCCAGCGCCCCGACCTGAGCGTGGGCAACGGGATCTACAAGTCCACGGACGCCGGCCGGACCTGGACCCACCTCGGCCTGCGGGACGCCCAGCAGATCCCGGCGATCCTCGTGGACCCGAAGAACCCCGACCGCCTCTTCGTGGCCGCGCTGGGCCACCCCTACGGCCCGAACGCCGAGCGGGGCGTGTTCCGCAGCCTGGATGGCGGGCGCACCTTCCAGAAGGTCCTCTTCAAGGACGCGGACACGGGCGCCGTGGCCCTGGCCTTCGATCCCTCCAACCCGAACACCCTGTACGCCGCCCTCTGGGCCGCCCGCCAGGCCCCCTGGGAGGACGGCGAGTTCAGCGGCGGCGGCAGCGGACTCTACAAGTCCACGGACGGCGGCACCACCTGGCGCCCCCTCGGCAAGGGGCTGCCCGGCGCCGCCCAGGGCCTGGGCCGCATCGGCTTCGCCGTGGCCCCCAGCCGGCCCTCCCGCCTCTACGCCCAGGTGGAGGCCCGGGAAGGCCGGGGCACCTACCGCTCCGAGGACGGCGGCGGGACCTGGACCCGCGTGAACGCCGAACGCCGTGTCTCCGGCCGGGGCGACGACTTCGCGGAGATCCGCGTGGACCCCCGGAACCCGGACCTGGTCTACGCCGCCAACACCTCCACCTACCGCTCCACGGACGGCGGACGCACCTGGACGGCCCTCAAGGGCGCGCCCGGCGGGGACGACTACCACAGCATCTGGATCAACCCGAAGGACCCGCAGCAGATCCTCCTGGGCGCCGACCAGGGCGCCACGCTCACGGTGAATGGCGGGAAGACCTGGAGCAGCTGGTACAACCAGCCCACGGCGCAGTTCTACCATGTGGCCACAGACCGCCAGTTCCCCTACCGCGTGTACGGCGGGCAGCAGGAGAGCGGGTCCGTGGGCATCCGCAGCCGCGGCGACAGCGGCGCCATCACCTTCCGCGACTGGCACCCCGTGGGGGTGGAGGAATACGGCTACGTGGCGCCCGATCCCCTGCACCCCGACCTGATCTACGGCGGCAAGGCCACCCGCTTCGACCGGCGCACGGGGCAGACCGTGGACGTCTCCCCCGATCCGCTGCGCCAGGGCGGCTGGCGCTTCCTGCGCACCATGCCCCTGATGTTCTCGCCGGTGGATCCGCATACGCTCTACCTGGCCGGCAACGTGCTCTTCAAGACCACCGACGGCGGGCAGACCTGGGACGTCCTCAGCCCGGACCTCTCCCGCACGGACCTGCCCACCCCCCCCTGCGTGGGCACCTACGCGGGCACGCCGGCGGCGAAGATCGGCCGGCGCGGGGTCATCTACGCCCTGGCGCCTTCGCCGAAGGACGGGAACCTGATCTGGGCCGGCACGGACGACGGCCTCATCCACGTCACCCGCGACGGCGGCAAGAGCTGGCGGGACGTGACGCCGAAGGGCCTGCCCCCCTGGAGCAAGATCGCAGGCCTGGAAGCCTCCCGCTTCGACCCGAGCACCTGCTACGCGGCCGTGAACGCCCTCCGCCTGGACGACCTGCGCCCGCACCTCCTGCGCACCCGCGACGGCGGGGCCACCTGGCAGGAGGTCGTGGCCGGCCTGCCGGCCGACGGGCCCGTCAACGTCGTGCGCGAGGATCCCGTGCGGCCTGGCCTGCTCTACGCCGGCACCGAGCAGTCGGTCTACGTGAGCTTCGACGCCGGGGAGCACTGGCAGTCCCTCCGGCGGAACCTGCCCGCCACCTCCATCCGCGATCTGGTGGTGCATGACGACGACCTCGTGGTGGCCACACACGGCCGCTCCTTCTGGATCCTCGACGACGTGGCGCCCCTCCGCGAGCTGACCCCGGACCTGGCCGCCGCTCCGGTCCACCTCTTCCGGCCCCAGGCGGCCCTGCGCTGGCGCGCCAGCCTGAACACCGACACGCCCCTGCCGCCGGAGGAGCCCGCGGGCGAGAACCCCCCGGACGGCGCCCTGCTGGACTTCTGGCTGAAGGCCCCCGCGAAGGAGGTCCGGCTGGAGATCCTCGACGCCCAGGGCGAGGTCCTGCGCACCTTCGACAGCCAGGACCGGCCCAAGGCCGTCGATCCCACGACCCTGAACGTCCCGTCCTTCTGGATCCGGCCGCCCCAGGCCCTGCCTGCCGCCGCCGGCATGCACCGCTTCGTGTGGGACCTGCGCCTGGCCGCCCCGCCCGCCTTCCGCCACGAGCCCACCATGGCCGCCGAGCCGGAGGACACGCCCCTGGAACCCCAGGGGGTCCTGGTGCCCCCCGGCGACTACCGGGTGCGCCTCACGGTGGACGGGAAGGTCTCCGAGCAGCCCCTCCTGGTCCGCATGGATCCCCGCGTCACGACCCCGGCCGCCGATCTGGCCCGGCAGTACGACCTGGGCCGGACCCTCGCGGCCGCCATGGCCCTGAGCCACCGGGCGGTGGCCCAGGGCACGGCCGGCCGGTTCATCCCCGTGGACAAGCTGAAGGCCCTCAACGGCCAGCTGGGCACCCTGCTCGTGCTCACCCAGCAGGCGGATGTCGCCCCCACACCCGCCCAGGTGCGGGCCGCCGAGCGCCTGAAGGCGGAGCTCCAGTCCCTCCTGGCCCGCTGACCCCCGCCCTTCAGTCCCGGAATTCCGGCGTCTGTCGGCTCATGCTGGCCATCATCGCCGCCTGGATGTCCTGGGACACCAGCATGGCGGCGTTCCAGGTGGCGATGTGGGCCAGGCCGTCGGCCACGCTGTGGTCCCGGGCGTGGTTCAGCATCTCCTTGGTGCCGCGGATGGAGAGGGGGGAGCGGGCCGCGATGGTCCGCGCCAGCTCCAGCACGCCGGCCGCCAGGGCTTCGGGCGTGTCGAACACGCGGTTCACCAGCCCGCAGGCCCGGGCCTCCTCGGCCAGGATCTTCCGGCCCGTGTAGGCCCATTCGCGCACGAGGCCCGGCGCCACCAGCTTCGGCAACCGCTGGAGGGTGCCCACGTCCGCCACCATGCCGAGCTCGATCTCCTTGATGGAGAAGTGGGCTTCCGCGGAGCAGTAGCGCAGGTCCGCCGCCGCCACGAGATCCAGCCCGCCGCCCACGCAGGCGCCGTGGATGGCGGCCAGCACGGGCTTGCGGCAGCGCTCCAGGCTGGTGAGGCAGTCCTGCAGGTCGAGGATGGCGCGGCGGAGGTTCTCGTTGGTGCGGCCCGGGCACTCGTCCTTGATGGCCTGCTGCACGCCCATGAGCATGGCCAGGTCGATGCCCGAGCAGAAGTGCTTCCCGTGCCCCGCCAGCACCACCACCCGCACCTCGTGTGTGGCGTCGGCCCAGGCCATGACCGTGCGCAGCTCCTGCCACAGGGCCTCGTTCAGGGCGTTGGCCTTGTCGGGGCGGTCCAGGTGGACCTGGGCGATGTGGTCCTCGACCCGGACGGCGAGGGCGGTGAAGGCGGGCATGGGGTTCGTCATGTCGGGCTCCGTCAGAGATCGTCCCAGAGGGCCCGGAGCGTGCCGCTGGCTCCGGGGGTGAAGGCCTTGACCGCCGCGCGGAGGTCCTCCGGCAGGCGGCGGGCGGCTTCCAGGGCCTGCAGCCGCAAAGGGGCATTGAGGCCCGGCCAGGCGGCGCGGAGGGCCTCGACCCAGGCCCCATCGCCCAGGGTTGCCCGGGGCGCCCATCGCCAGGGGGCGCCCAGTCCCGGCTCCCGCAGGGCGGCCAGGGCCTCGGCGGCGCGGTCGGACCGCAGGGCCAGGGCGGCGGCGGCCTCGGCGGCCTCCCGCTGGGCGAAGGGATCCGGCAGCAGGGCCAGCAGGGCCGCCAGGGCCCCGGCCTCGCCCACGTCCCCCAGGGCCAGGGCCAGGGCGAAGCGGGCGCCCTCCGGCGCGGCCCCGAGGGCCGCCAGGAGCCAGGGACCGTCGCCCGGCCGGGCGGCAGCCCGAAGCCCCTCCGCGGCGGCCCGGCGCACGCCCACGGGCCCGGTGCCCAGGGCATCCAGGTAGGGCGCCAGCCGGACCTCCGGCCCCTCGTCCCGGCGCGGCGCGGCGACGGTGGCGGTCTCGCGGTCCTCCAATCGATAGCCCGGAAGGGGCTCCTCGCCCCAGCCCGCGGCCTCGGCGCTCTCCAGCCAGTCCGACAGCTCCTGTCCGAGCGTGGCCATGTCCGGTGTCCGCCGGGCGGGATCCGGCTGGAGGCAGCGCAGGATCAGCCCGGCCAGCCGCGGGGGGAAGCCCGGTCGCGCCGCGGCCGGGGGCAGCTGGACCTGGGCGTAGGCCTGGCCTGTGGTGAATTCGTAGAGGATGGCGCCCAGGGCGTACACGTCGCAGCGGCCATCCACGCGGCGCGGATCGCCATGCTGCTCCGGGGCCATGTAGCCCAGCGTCCCCACCACCATCTGGCTGCGGGTGGCCCGGGTGCGGCCTTCGGCCCCCTCCCAGAAGCAGACGCCGAAATCCGTCACCTTCAGCCGTCCGTCCGCGGCGAAGAGCAGGTTGGAGGGCTTGAGGTCCCGATGCACCACGCCCGCCGCATGGGCCACCTGCAGGGCACCGCAGGTCGGCACGAGGCGGCGGACGAGCCGGGCCGGGGCCTCGCCCCGGCAGGCCTTCACGCTGCCGCCCGGCAGCAGCTCCATGACCAGGTAGGGCCAGGCGCCGCTGCGGCCGTAGGCGTAGACCTCCACCAGGTGCGGATGCGAAAGGCGGGTGAGCACCTCGCCCTCCCGCAGGAAGCGCCGGACCAGCATCTCGTCGGCATGGACCTCAGGCCGGAGGAGCTTCACGGCGGACTGGACCTCCGGGCGGAAGCGATCCTCACCCCGGAAGACCAGGGCCATGCCGCCCTCGCCCAGGGGCTCCCGGAGGCGGACGCTGCCGATCTGCGCCGGGGGCCTGAGGGCGTTCATGGGGCCAGGATGCTGCGGTTCCGGCCCCCGGACTTGGCCCGGTAGAGCGCCGCGTCGGCCCGCGCCAGCAGGGCCCCGCCGTCCGGATCGCCCGGCTTCAGCTCCGCCACGCCCAAGCTGCAGGTGGGAAGCAGGGGACGGCCCAGGACCTCCACCGGCTCCCGCTCCAGGTTCCGGCGCAGCTCCTCCGCCAGGCTCAGGGCCATGGCCGCCGTGGTTTCGGGCAGCACCATGAGGAACTCCTCGCCGCCCAGCCGGCCCACATGGTCCGAGCCGCGCAGCCGGCCGGCCAGGAGGCCCCCGAAGACGCGCAGCACCTGGTCCCCGGCGGCATGGCCGAAGGTGTCGTTGATGCGCTTGAAGTGGTCCAGGTCGGCGAGGATGAGGGACAGGGGCCGGCGGTGGCGGCGCGCCAGGTCCCAGTGCTTCTCCAGCTGGTGCAGCACCGTGGCGCGGTTGTTGACGCCCGTGAGGGGATCCACCGTGGTCTGCGCCACGACGGCCTCGTGGTACCGGCGCTCCAGGGCATCGAGCCGCTTGAGCTTGAAGGCGTGGCTGCCCACGCGGAGCACGTCGCCATGGACCAGGACCGCCGGCCCTTGGAGGGCCTCCACCTTGCGGCCATTCACGAAGAGCCCGTTGGTGGAGCCCAGGTCGCGGAGCTCCACGGCCCCACCCCCCGGGGCCACGTCGAGCCGGGCATGGCGCCGGCTCACTTCGGGTTCGTCCAGCCAGAGCAGGTTCTCCTGGGAGCGTCCGATGGTGAGCCCCGCCGCGGGCAGCGGCACCAGCTCCCCCAGGGGATGGCCCACGTAGCGGATGAGGGCCCACTCGCGCTCCCCGCCGCCCGGCTCGGACGGGATCTCCCCCGCGGCGCGGGTGGCCGGATCCCAGGCGGTGGTCTCGGAGAGGTTCGGGTCGAGGGGCATGGACCCTTGGAGTCTACCTCGACCTAGGCGAGAAGCGCGTGGACGCAGACCCGGTTCCGCCCCCCGGTCTTGGCCAGGTAGAGGGCGGCGTCGACCCGGGCCAGCAGCTGGCCGGGATCCATGTCGGACCCCAGCCGCTCGGCCACGCCCAGGCTGCAGGTCACCTCGAGGGGTCCCGTGGGCAGGTTCACCGCCTGGGCCGCCACCGCCTTCCGCAGGCGCTCGGCGAACTGGCGCCCGCCTCCCAGGTCGGTCTCGGGCAGGACCATCAGGAACTCCTCGCCCCCGATGCGGCCCGCCAGGTCCGCCTCCCGGAGGTTGGCCCGCACCCGTTCCCCGAAGGCCTGGAGCACGAAGTCCCCCGCCCCGTGGCCGTAGGTGTCGTTGATGCGCTTGAAATGGTCGAGGTCGCACATCACCACCGAGAGCGGGCGGTCGTACCGGAGGCTGAGGCCGAAGCGGTTCTGGAATTCCGCGAGGGCCTTCCCCCGGTTGGCGAGACCCGTGAGGGGATCCTTGGTGCTGAGGTCCAGCAGGGTCTCGTGGAAGGCCCGTTCCAGGGGATCCATGGCCACCAGCTTCAGGACGTGGGTGCCGATGCCCAGCCGGTCGCCGGACTTCAGCTCGACGGTTCCATGCAGGGTCTCCCCGTTCACACGGGTGCCGTTGGTGGATCCCAGGTCCTCCAGGTGGAGGTGCGTCCCCCCCGGCCCGGACTCGAGCAGGAGGCGGGCATGGGTGCGGCTGACCTCGCTGTCCAGGAGCGCCACCGCCACGTTCGGCGCCCGGCCGATGAGGGTCTCCCCCATGGCCAGGGGGAAGATCCGGCCCAGCGAGGCCCCCGCGTAGGCCACCAGCGCCCAGCCGGAGACCTCCGACGGCGCCTCGCCTTCGACCTTCGTCCGCACCACGGTGGGCATCTCCGGGAAGGTGGCCGGCAGGGAGGCGGCGGTGGGCTTGCGGGCGCCCTTGGAATTCACGGTTCCTCCAGGTAGCAGCTGAGCAGCGCGCCGTCGTCCTTCCGGCGGGCCAGGATGAAGGGAACGCGGGGGGCCTTCACGGCCTCCGACTCCAGGCGCACCAGGATACGTCCCCGCCGCGCGTCGTGCCGCAGGTCCGCCACCCCCTTCCGCGGCAGGTGGTAGAGCCCCAGTACTTCCAGGTTCCGCACGTTCTCCCCCGTGGCCCGCACCATCTGGAGGCTGTAGCGCATCCAGAGGCCCTTCGGCAGCCGCTGGATATCCTCCCCCTGCACCGGCACGGCGAGCTGGAGCAGGGCCTCCAGGCCCTGGCGGGAGCCCCCTCCGGCGAGGGCCGGCTCCACCCGGCGGGAGGCCGGGGAGGGGAGCGGCTCCGCGGACCGGCGCGTGGCGGGCCGGGCCAGCGGATCGTGCCGACCACGGACCTCGGCCCGCGCCGGCAGCGGCGGCACGGCCACGCGGTCCGCCACCCCCGGGACCAGCGGCGCCATCCTCAGCACGGTGGCCTCGGCCCCCCATCGGGCCCAGCCCTCCTCGGAACGGAGACGGGCCTGGAAAGGTTCGAGTTCCCGGAGCCTTGCGGCTTCGACCAGGGGCGGCATGGCGGCGCCTGCGGCGGCCAGGGGCTCCAGGCCGGATCGCGCCGCCGCCGCAGGGGCCACCCCGCCACGGGCCTGGGCGTCGAACCGTCCGGCCTGGACGCCCCTGACGGGGGGATCCGAGAACAACCGCCGCAGGGTTTCCGCTGCGTCGGTCACGGCATCCCGGACCTTGCCCAGCATCAGCCTTCCTTCACGACGAGGCTCTGGAGCGCCGCCGCGACCCGCTCCAGGGGCTCGGTGAGGTCCATGTGGTAGCCGGCCTCCAGCAGTTTCTGCACGGCCTGCTCCTGCGCGGCGGCCTCCACCGAAGACGCGAAGATCACCCGCAACGGCGCAGCCCCCTCGGCCACCTGCAGCAACAGCTCCCGCGGACCCGCGCGGAACGCGTCCCCCGGCCTGGCCAGGGGCTGCTCCTGGCTCTTCTGCACCGCCAGGGCGGGGAACCGCGGATCCCCCGACCAGCCGCCGGCCAGCTCGGTGGCGCTGAGGATGAAGAGGTCCGGCGCGGCCTTCAGTTCCTTCAGGAGGGTCTTCTGGATGACCTCCTCCTTGAGGTGCGGCTCCAGCGATTTCCCGTAGAGGATGCTCTGCAGGCGCGTGGGGGTGATGGGCTCCGTGTAACGGAAATCCAGGGGGATGCCCGAGGGGTCCGTCACCAGCAGACCGCCGAGATAGCTCGCCCCTTCCTTCACCGCCATGAAGTAGGCCAGTTTGATTGGATCCGCCATGGAAGCCCCTCTGCCGAGTGATCCCCACCCTACATGGGAGGAACCCCCCTTGTCTTTTGACGTGTACCTGTTACATTGATTCTTCCACTCGTTGGGGAGTGGTCTAATGGTAGGACAACAGATTCTGGTTCTGTCAGGTGAGGGTTCGAGTCCTTCCTCCCCAACCAATCAAAACTCGGTTCGCGGTCCCATCGTCTAGCGGTTAGGACGACGCCCTCTCACGGCGTAAACAGGGGTTCGATTCCCCTTGGGACTACCAGACGAGGCCCGGCACCTGCCGGGCCTTCTTCATGTTCCGAGGGGGATCGGAATCACGGATGGCGCGCAGGCAGGGCCAGCGCCGGGCAGCCCGGGGGGCTGTCCGGCGGGGTCCGCCGCAGGCGGAGGCCCGTGCGCAGCCAGCCGTGCGGCCGGAGCGTCACCCCGGAAGCGCAGGTGCAGGGGTGACGCGGAGGGATTCCCCTTGGGACTACCAGACGAGGCCCGGCACCCGCCGGGCCTTCTTCATGTTCCGAGGGGAATCGGAATCACGGATGGCGCGCCGGCAGGCCGGTTCAGTGGCCCTGCCTCGCCTCCCTCACGGCGTCCCAGCCTTCGGGCGTCAGGACGTAGGAGCGGTTCACTTCGCGACGCAGGTAGCCCAGGTCGTCCAGCCTGGGGAGCGCGTCTCCCGCCGGCACGGGGGCTGGGCGACCGGCGGGCAGGAACTGGAGGGTCCCCTCCTCGGAGAGCCCGAACCCGATCCTCCCCTCGGGGCTGATGGCGGCGAGGTCGAGGATCTGGAGGTCGTGGGGGGACAGGCGCATGGCATCTCCAAGCCCGATGATCGGCGTCCATCTGGGGCGATCAAGTTAATTGTTGTTAAGCATTCGGTGGGTACGATCTGCCCATGGGCCGCGGCCTGTGGTTCGATGGTTCATGCGCTTCCGTCCCTCCTGGCTCCTCCCCCTCGCCGCGGCGGCGGCCATCTTCTGGCTGAGCGCCCAGTCCCACTACCCCGGTGGGCTCGAGCTTCCCCCTCCCCTGGACAAGCTGGCCCACGCCACCGTCTTCGGGCTGCTGGCCCTGACCCTGGACCTGGCCCTGCGCACCAGTTCGCCGGGACTGCCCATGTACAAGCGCCACCTCGCCGTGGTGGCCCTGGTGGCCCTCTACGGCGCCACGGACGAGTGGCACCAGCGCTTCGTGCCCGGACGCGACTGTGACGGGCTGGACTGGGCCGCGGACACCCTGGGCGCCGCACTGGCCCTGGCGGTGGCCTACCTGCCCCTCGTGTTCACGCGGCGGCTCGGCTGGAGCGGGTGGCGGCGCGGCACACCGGCCCGCCCCCACCCCGACCGCGACCTCGTCCTCGTGGCCGACCCCCACTGGGGCCGTGCCCTGACCGGGCTGGAGGCCGCCACCACGGCCCATCCGGAGGCCGACTGGCTGTTCCTGGGGGACGTCTTCGATGTGTGGGTGGGCCTGCCCGGCCTGGAGACCGAAACCCAGCGGGCCTTCCTCGCCTGGGTGGACGCGCGGCGCGCGGCGGGGCGCTGGGTGGGCCTCTGGCTGGGGAACCGCGAGTACTTCCTCGACCGCCATGCCGACCGTTTGGACCTCCTGGGCGAAGGGATGGGTGGCCGGCTGGAGGGGGAAGCCCTCGCCTGGGAGCACGGCGACCTCATCAACACGGCCGACCGGCAGTACCGCCTGTGGCACCTCGTGTCCCGCTCCGGGCCCCTGTGGCTGCTGTTCCGACTCATGCCCGCCCGCCTGGCCCGGCGCGTGTCCTCCTGGCTCGAGCGGAAGATGAGGACCACGAATGCCGCCTACAGGCTGGCCTTTCCCCGGGCAGCCTTCCGGGCCGCCGCCGCGGCCCACCCCGGAACGACCTTCCTCACCGGCCACTTCCACACCCACGAGGTGGAGGCCAACGGCATCGCCCTGCCCTGGGCCCACGAGGGCGCGTTCATGGTGTGGCGGGGTGGCAAGGTGGAGGCGCTATAGCCCCAGCAGGTCCGCCACCTCGCGCCGGAGCTCCGCGATGCCGCTCCCCTTGGCGGCGCTGACCCAGGCAATGTCGGCGCTGTGCAGGCCCAGGTCCGCGGCCACGTCCTTGCGCTGCTTGAGGGCCCGGCTGGGCTTCACCTGATCGGCCTTGGTGGCCACGATGCGATGGGGCAGCCCCTCGGCGCGCAGCCACTCGATCATCTGGTGGTCCAGCTTCGTGGGACCCACCTCCGCATCCACCAGCACGAAGACCATGCGCAGGGTGGCCCGGCCCGTGAGGTAGCCCTCGACCATCCGCTGCCAGGTGGCCCGCTCCGCGGCGGGCCCCGTGGCGAACCCGTAGCCCGGAAGATCGACGATCCAGCGGTCAGGCCCCGTGAGGAACACGTTGATGAGCCGCGTGCGACCCGGCGTCTTCGACACCCGCGCCAGCTGCTTCTGGTTGGCCAGGGCGTTCAGCAGGGAGGACTTCCCCACGTTGCTGCGCCCCACGAAGGCCACCTCCGCGTGGCACACGCCCAGCGTCCGCACATCGGAGGCGGAGGTGACGAAGCGGGCATCGGTGAGGGGCTGGGCCATGGGGATCCGGTTCTGGAGTGGGCAGGTGGCAGTTGGCAGTGGGCAGATGGCGGTTGGCGGCGTGCGGTCCTTCAGCCTACTGCCAACCGCCTACCGCCCACTGCCAACTTCCATCACACCGTCACGAGGCTCGTGGGCGCGGGCTGGTCGAAGGCGATGCGGCCGTGGTCGAGGCCGATGACGCGCTTGCGCATGCGCTGGATGAGGCTGCGGTCGTGGGTGGCCACCAGCACCGTGGTGCCCTGGCCGTTGATGCGCTCGAAGAGGGCCATGATCTCCTGGGCCAGGTCGGGATCGAGGTTGCCCGTGGGCTCGTCCGCCAGCAGCACCAGCGGATCGTTCACCAGGGCCCGGGCGATGGCCACGCGCTGCTGCTCGCCGCCGGAGAGCTGCAGGGGGAAGCTGCTGAGCTTGTGCTGGAGGCCCACCATCTTCAGGGCCCGGAAGGTGCGCTGCTTCTGTTCCGCCGCGCTGACGCCCAGCACCTTCAGGACGAAGGACACGTTCTCGAAGATGGTGCGGCTGCGGATCAGCTTGAAGTCCTGGAACACCACGCCCAGCTTGCGCCGCAGCTGCGGAATCTCCTTCTCGGGCATGGAGGCCAGGCGGTGCCCCGCCATCTGGATCTCGCCGCTGCTCGGCACCTGCTCCCGGAAGAGCAGCTTCAGCAGCGTGGACTTCCCCGCGCCGCTGGGTCCCGTGAGGAAGACGAACTCGCCCGGCTCGATGGCGAAGCTCACGTCCGCCAGGGCCGTGTGGATGCGGTCGTACTGCTTGCCGACGTGGGTGAGGGTGATCATGAAAAAATTTAACCGCGAATTTCGCGAATGGACGCGAATGAATGCCACTTCCTATTCGCGCCCATTCGCGTCCTTCGCGGTTCCGTCTTTAGATCCTTTCCACCAGCATGGCCACCCCCTGGCCGCCGCCGACGCAGAGGGCGGCGAGGCCGAGCTTCTTGTCCTGGTCCTGGAGCAGGTGCAGCAGGGTGACGAGGATGCGGGTGCCGCTGGCGCCGATGGGATGGCCCAGGGCGATGGCCCCGCCGCGCAGGTTCACCTTCGCGGGGTCGATCTCCGACAGCTCCGCCAGCACGCCCAGGCTCTGAGCGGCAAAGGCCTCGTTCAGCTCGAAGAGGTCGATGTCGGCCAGCTTCACGCCGGTCTTCTGCAGCAGCTTCCGGATGGCGGGGACGGGCCCCAGGCCCATGAGCGCGGGATCCACGCCGGCCTGGGCGAACCCGAGGATGCGGGCGATGGGCCTGTGGGCCTTCGTGGCGGTTTCGGCCGCCAGCACCAGCGCGGCGGCGCCATCGTTGATGCCGCTGGCGTTGCCGGCGGTCACGGTGCCGTCCTTCCGGAACGCGGGCCTGAGCTTGGCCAGGCCCTCGGCGGAGGCGTCGGTCTTGATGTACTCGTCCCGGTTGAAGGCCACGTCGCCCTTCTTGCCGGCCAGGGTCACGGTGAAGACCTCGCGGTCGAAGGCGCCGGCGGCCTGGGCGGCGGTGGCCTTCGTCTGGCTCTGGAGGGCGAAGGCGTCCTGGGCCTCGCGGGTGATCCCGTGCTTGGCGGCCACGTTCTCCGCGGTGATGCCCATGTGGGTGTCCCCGTGGCCGCACCAGAGGCCGTCCTGGATCATGCTGTCCAGGAGCTGGGCGTGGCCCATGCGGGCGCCCCAGCGGGCGCTGGGCAGCAGGTAGGGGGCGTTGGACATGCTCTCGGTGCCGCCGGCCAGCACCAGGTCGGCATCCCCCATCTGGATGGACTGCGCGCCCAGGGCCACGGCCTTGAGGCCCGAGCCGCACACCTGGTTCGGGGTGTGGGCGGGCACGGCGTGGGGCAGGCCCGCCTTGAGGGCCGCCAGGCGGGCCACGTTCTGGCCGCTGCCGGCCTGGAGGACGTTCCCCAGGACCACGTCGCCGATCTGGCCCGGGGCCACCCCCGCCCGGGCCATGGCCTCGGTCAGCGCCAGGGCGCCCAGCTGGACGGCGTTGAGGGGCTTGAGGGCGCCCCCGAAGGAACCGACGGCGGTGCGGGTCGCGGACAGGATGTAGACGGACATGGATGGCTCCAGGGACCTTCCAGGGTATAACTAAACGGCTTTCCCCTTTGAGCGTGTACTTGGCATCCCAGGCCCGCCCTGGATCTTTCTTCCCATCGGAGTGGCCCATGAACGCCCGCCGTCGCCTGTTGCCCCTGTTGCTGGTCGGCAGTGCCCTGCTGGCCCAGGCACCTCCCCCGCCGCCCCCGCCCCCGGCTCCGCCGGCGCCTCCGGCCCCCTCCTTCGGCGTGGACGTGCCCTCCGATGGCCGCACCGAGACCCGCACCGAGCCCCTGGCCTACGGGTCCAAGCTCTGGGTGAAGAACCGCAATGGCGCCATCTACGTCACCGGCTGGGACCGGGAGCAGGTGCAGCTCACCGCCACCATCCGCGACAGCGGGAAGCGCCGGGTGGAGCTGGTGGTCCAGCACAAGGGCGCGGACCTCGACATCGAGGCCGTCTTCCAGCAGCCCTCCTGGAGTTTCGGGTTCTACATCAGTCCCCGCTGCGAGATGGTCCTGCAGGTCCCGCGGAAGGTGCTCGGCTACTTCCGGACCACCAACGGCAATGTCCAGGCCGAGAACCTCGAGGGCTACGCCCGCTGTGAGGCCACCAACGGCGGCATCGTCGTGCGGAACGTGAAGGGCGAGGTCGAGACCGACACCACCAATGGCACCATCGACGCCTCCCAGCTGTTCGCCCGCATCAAGGGCGGGACCACCAACGGCCGCATCCTCCTCGCGGACATCGCCGGCGGCATCCGCATGGAGACCACCAATGGGTCCATCCGGGCCCGCAACCTGGACGGCTGGGGGGAGGGCATCCACCTGGAGACCACCAACGGCAGCATCGAGGTGGACCTGGGCAAGGCCACCGGGGACATCCTGGCGGAGAACGCCAACGGGTCCCTGGACATCAGCGTCCCCGGCGCCCAGTCCATCGAGACCTCGAAGCACAGCGCCCACCTGAAGGTGCCCGGCAGGACCCAGCAGATCCGCCTGGAGACCACCAACGGCTCCATCCGCATCCGCTGAGGGCTTCCGGAAACGGCTACCCTGGGGGGGCCATGCGTCCCCTCGCCCCGCTCCTCGCCCTCCTCGTCCTGGCGCCCCTCCGGGGCCAGACCCCCGGTGCAGCCGAGGTCCAGGAGCGGCGCCTGCCCAACGGGGCCCGGCTGCTGGTGGTGGAACGCCCGGGCCTGCCCGCCTTCCATGCCACCCTGGTGTTCCGGGGCGGGCGGACCGAGGAGCCGACCAACCTGGCGGGCGCCACGGACCTGCTGGCCCGGGCCCTCTACGGGCACACCTGGCCGGAGGATGTGCCGGATGGGGATGCCGCCACGCCCCTGGAGGCCCTGCTGAAGCAGGAGGAGGGCCTGCAGGAATCCCTCCGCCTGGAGCGCCTCCGCCTCAAGGCGGATCCGTCGGCCCCCTCCCAGGCCGCCGGCCTGGAGGCGGGTCTCCAGGCCCTGCAGCAGCGGGTCGCGGCCCTCCAGTCCTCCGAACCTCTCTCGGATGTCTACGCCCGCGCGGGAGGCCGGCAGTCCGCCGCCGCCGAGGCCGATGCCCTGGTGGCGGATACGGAACTGCCGGTGGCGGATCTGGAGCTCTGGGCCCGCACCGAGACGCGCCGTCTGGCGCGCCTCCAGCTCAGCCGGTTCTTCGAGGCCCGGACCGCGCTCATCGCGGACCTCCGGTCGGGCCAGGACCAGGGGCTCGCGCTGCTCCGCGGCGCCGCCCTGCCGGGGCATCCCTACGGACGGAACCTGGTGGACCACATCCCCGGCCTCGAGGCCATCCGGTGGTCCGACCTGCGGGCCTACGCGCGCCGGGCCTGCGGTCCGGACCGCCTCACCATCGTGCTCGTGGGGGGCGTGGGCGTGGAGACCGCCCTCCCGATCCTCACGCGCACCCTGGGTGCCCTGCCCGCCCCGGAGGCCGCCGAGGACCCCGTCCTCCCCGGCCTCCGTTCCGACCTGGGCGACCGGCGCATCCAGGCGGCCCTTGGGGGGACCTCGCGCCTGCTGGTGGGCTGGCGGATCCCGGCCCGGAACCAGCCGGACCACCTGGCCCTCCGGATGGCCGCCCAGCTCCTCGACGGTGGCCGCACGGGGCGGCTGGCGGTCCGGCTCGTCCAGCAGAAGGGCCTCGCCACCCGGGTGGCGATCCGGATGGACGAACCCGGTGCCCGGGAGCCGGGCCTGCTGACCATCGACCTCTGGCCCGCGGAGGGCCACAGCCTGGCCGAGCTGGAGGGCGCCCTCCACTCGGAGCTCCTCCGTTTCCAGCAGGAGGCCCTCAGCCCCGAGGAGTGGGAGCGGGCCGAGGCGGAGCTGGACACCGAACAGCTCTTGGCCGAGGACACCCCTGGCCGCCTGGCCCGCGCCCTCGGTCGGGCCTGGACGGAATCCGGCGACTGGCGGTCCTTCTACTCCGAAGCCCAGCGGCTCCGGACCCTGGAGCCCGAGGCGGTTCAGGCCGCGGTCCAGACCTGGCTCCAGCCCGCCCATCGCACCACCGCCCTCATCGAGCCCGCCTTCCTGGCGGGACAGGATCCCCTGGAGGCCGAGATGGCCCAGACGCTCCGAACCCTCGCGGCCCGCCGCATCGAGGACCCCGGCCAGCGGGAGCGGCTGGTGGCGGAGGGCCTCCGCCAGCTCCGCATGCTGCCCCTGGAGGAGCGCCGACGCACCCTCAAGCTGCTGACGGCCCAGCTCCCCCCGGTCGCGAAATGAGGCCCTCCCGGCCGATGGCCCTGGCGGCCGTCCTCCTCCTGACCGGAGCGCCCCGCCTTGCGGCCCAGGCGCCTCCCCGGACCTTCACCCTCCCCGGAGGGCTCCGGGTCATGCTCCGGGAGGACCAGGGCCGCCTCCTGTTCCGGGCCCGCCTGCGGCTGGCCCTGCGGCCCGGCGACCTGCCTCCTGGCAAGGAAGGGCTGGCGGACCTCGCCCTCCGGATGATGGACCGGGGGGAGGCCGGCCAGCTCAGCCCTGCGGCCTTCGACCGGGCCCTGGACGAGGGCGGGATCCGGCTCACGCGGACCCTCTCCGCCGGGGCCCTCACCTGGGAGCTGGTCTCCCGGAGCCGGGACCAGGACCGGGCCCTGGGCCTCCTCGCGAACCGGGTCCTCCGCCCGGTGCTGGATCCCGCCACCCTCGAACCGGAACGCCTGGCCTGCTGGCGGGACCAGGAGGCGGCGCTGGCCTCGCCGGACGCCAGGCTGCGAACCGCCCTGGGCCTGGACGGGCCGCCCCCGGCCACGGAACAGGGGCTGGGCCAGCTCACCTTCGCGGACCTGGAGACGTTCCTCCGGCGGGTGCTGCGCCCGGAGCGGGCCCTGCTCGTCCTGGAGGGGGACCTGGGTCTGGAGCAGGCGAAGGCCCTCGTCCTCCTCAGCCTGGGCACCTGGACCGGGGCGCCCCTCGCCCCGGAGCCGCCGGTCCCCGCGGCCCCCGCCGCGCCCCCCCCCGTGCGGATCCCGGCTCCGGGCGAGCCCCTGCGCGTCGAGGCGGCCGTCCCTCCGCCGGCGGATCTGGATCCGTCCCTCCGGGACCTGGTCCTGCTGCTGCTGCGGAACGACCCGCGCCTGGCCGACCTGCTCGCCCCCGACTCGCCCGGCGGAACCCTCCGGTTCACCCTCCGGGCCCCGGGCCAGCAGGCGGATGCCGCCCTGGCGGCCCTCCGGGATCGGCTGGCGGCCCTGGCCGGGCGCGGCTTCACCGCGGCGGACCTGGACCGCGCCCGCACGGCCTGGGCGGAGGCCCAGCGGGTCCGGCCCCTGCACCCCGAGGCCATGCTGGACGGGGACCTCCAGGAGGCGGATGGCCTCGCGCCCCGGTCCTGGGCCGTGGGGGCGGCAACCCCTGGGGCCCTGAACGGCGCCCTGGGGCGCTGGCTCGATCCCGCCCGCATCCGCTGGGCGATCGTCGGGGAGGCGGCGGGGCCTAGACCGTGACGCCGAAACGGGTGGCCAGGTCCAGGTAGCGGGCGCGGATGCCGTCCACGATCTCCACCGGCAGGTGCGGCGCGGGAGGCTGCTTGTCCCAGTCCTCCAGCCGCTCCAGGTAGTCGCGCAGGAACTGCTTGTCCAGGCTGGGCGGGTTGCGGCCGGGCTGCCAGCCGTCCGCCAGCCAGTAGCGGCTGCTGTCGGGCGTGAGGGCCTCGTCGATGAGGAGCACCTCGCCCTCCTGGCTCAGCCCGAACTCGAACTTGGTGTCCGCGAGCAGGATCCCGCGCCGCGCGGCCAGCTCCGCCCCCCGGCGGTAGAGGGCGAGGCTCAGGTCCCGCAGCCGCGCCGCCAGGTCGGCGCCCACGATCTCGGCCATGCGCTCGAAGGGGATGTTCTCGTCATGGCCCGATTCCGCCTTGGTGGCGGGCGTGAAGATGGGCTCCGGCAGCCGGTCCGCGAGCCGGAGTCCCGGCGGCAGGGCCACCCCGCAGACGGCCCCGCCGGCCTGGTACTCCTTCCAGCCGCTGCCGGCCAGGTAGCCGCGCACCACGCACTCCACGGGCAGGGGGCGGGTCTTCTCGACAATGACCGCCCGGCCCTCGAGCCCTTCCCGGTAGGGCAGCAGGTCCGCGGGCCAGGAGGCGCTGCCCCGGAAGTGGTTGGGCACCAGGTCCTCCGTCGCCGAGAACCAGAAGCTGGCCACGGCCGTGAGGATGCGGCCCTTGTCGGGGATGCCCTCGGGCATCACGCAGTCGAAGGCGCTGATGCGGTCCGTCGCCACGATGAGCAGGCGATCCCCCAGGTCGTACACGTCCCGCACCTTCCCCCGGCGGAAGATCGGAAAGGGCAGATCGGTCTGGAGCAGCACGGCCATGCGGGACCTCGGAGCCCCATCTTCTCAGGGAAGCCCGGGGTCAGGCCAGTTCGGGCAGGCGCCGGGGCGTGGGCGCGGTCCAGTGCAGGCCGCCCGGCAGCAGGGCGTAGCGGTTCATGATCCCGGCCCAGCGGGCCAGCTCGGATTCCCGCACCTCGCCACCGGGGCCCGTCTGGGGCAGGCCCAGGTACTGGACGAAGTCCTGGATCTCCGCGCCGGAAACGCCCAGGAGGCCCGGGAGTTCCTCCAGCCCGTAGCACTGTTCGCCCCCGGGGGGGGCCAGCAGGCGGTAATCGAAGGTCTCCCGCAGCACGGAGGCGGTGGCGGTGGGATCCAGTTCCTGAGCCGCATCCAGGTGGGGGAAGGGGTTGCCCCCTAGCAGGCCCAGGGCCTGGGCCATGCCCAGGTGGGCCAGGAGATGGACGGGATGCGCCTTCAGCACCGCCTCGAAGGTCGCCCGGGCCTCCTGGGCGCGGCCCAGGCGCAGCAGGGCCTCGCCCTGCCGGAGCCGGGCCTCGGCACTGCCGGGTTCCACCTTGAGCCACCGTTCGGCCACGGAGGCCATCTCCTCGGCCATGCCCTGGGAGCGGAAGAAGGAGGCCAGGTAGGAGAGGCTGGCCTGGTCCCGGGGGGCGAGCAGCAGCAGCCGGTCCAGGAACTCCGCCGTGCGCAGGGGCTGGCCATCCTGGTCCAGGCGGTGGGCCCAGTCCCGCAGGATCTCCACCTGGCGGGACACGGCATGGCTCGGGGTGCAGCGGGCGGGATCCGTGGGGTGGAGCACCTGGGTCCGGACCCAGAGGTACCGGAGGGGGTTCCGGCCCTCCGGGCCCGCCAGCTCGTCCTCCACCGCGTGGATGATGGTCTTCAGGCCCTGCTCCCAGAGCGGGGGCACCGGCATCTGGACGTGGGTCCGGAGCTCCCGGGACAGCGGATCGAGGGGATTCCCGGACCGCCCCAGGTGCAGACGGACCCGCAGCAGCTCGGGCCCGGACTCGGCCCCGGGCTGGAAAGCCACGCGCAGGGCGAGCTCCCCGGTGTCCGGGTCGAAATCGTCCAGGAGCAGGTAGCGCAAGGTGGCCCGCATGAGGTTAGAGGGTAGCAACATCTAGTCCTTCCGGAGGTTGACCCGCCCTCTCCACGGACCGATCATGCAGCATCTCTGCGTTTATCCCCCCTGGAGGCCGTGATGCGAGGTAGGACGCTCTTCATCCCGATGCTGACCGCCCTGCCGCTTCTGGCGGGGGGGGAGGTGGGCGTGCTCCTCGACAAGCAGGTGGGCAAGGCCCAGGTCGCCACCTTCGGCACCGGCCAGGAGTACGACGCCGTGAGCCCCACGGGCTTCGCGATCCGGGGGGGCGTGGACCTCGTGGACCTGAAGCTCGCCGCCCTCCAGCTCAACGCCACCTGGCACAACCGGACCACCGGCGACCTCAAGGCCGGGGGCACCAAGGTCGGTGAACTGGAGAACCAGTACTGGGCCGTGGGCGCCATGGTGAACTGGAAGTTCCTGGTGAACCTGGGCGCGGGCGTGGAGTACCGCTCGGAGAAGCTCACGTACCGCACCACCAGCCCCATCGCCGGGAGCGGGGACACCACCTTCGGCCGGCCCTGGGCCCGGGTGAACGTCGGGTTCAGCATCCCCACCCCCATCGTGAGCCCCTTCTTCGCCCTCGAGGTGGCCGCCCCGCTGTCCAGGAAGGACAACAGCGGCGGCTACAGCGAGCTCTCCGAGGCCCTGGCCCCCCAGTTCCAGGTGGGCATCTACGGCGGCATCCGGTTCTGAAGGGTCAACCCTGGGGCCGATGGGCCGGTCTGAGGGAGACGGGCCGCCTCCAATTCGACTAGGATGGGTTGAAGCCGCCTGTCTGGAGATCCCCATGAAGAAGCTGCTCCTGCCCCTGATCCTCGTGGCCCCTCTCGCCGCCCAGAGCTTCGAAGTGGGGCTGAACGTCTCCCGCCAGCAGTACCCCAGCATCACCGAGATCGGCCTCATGAAGGTCGAGCCCCAGGACAAGACGGTGGTGGCGGGTCGCTTCGGCTATGCCCTCGTCGATCTGGGCCCGGCCCTCTTCCAGGTCACGGCCGTCTATCAGCCCAAGGTCGACACGGATGTGCAGGTGAACGGCGTCACCTCTTCGACCCAGCTGGGGCAGGAGTACTGGGGCGTGGGCGCCATGTTCAACTTCAAGGCCCTGGTGGCCGTAGGCGCCGGGGTGGAGTACCGCTCCGAGAAGCTGTCGACCCCTGGCCTGAGCACCACCTATGGCCGTCCCTGGGCCCGGGTGAACGCCGGCTACGCCTTCCCTTCCCCGCTGGTGAAGCCCTTCATCGGCATCGAGGTGGCGGCCCCCCTCACGAAGAAGGACTACAACGACTCCCTGGGCTCCGAGGACATCCTGAAGTCCCTGGCCCCCAAGCTCCAGGTCGGCGTCTACGGCGGCATCCGGTTCTGATCCGCAATTCGTCCCCGGAAGAGGCACCCGCTCGGGTGCCTCTTTTTTTCACTTCCGTTATGATGGCTCAACTTCCGAGGGACGATGGAACTCAGGGTGCTGGGCTGCAGCGGGGGCGAGGCCGACGGGGAGCGCCTGACGGGGCTGCTCATTAACGGCTGTGTGGCCATCGATGCGGGCTCCATCACGCCCGCCCTCACGGTGGCGGAGCAGGTGCGGATCCGCCATGTCTTCATCAGCCACTCCCACCTGGACCACATCTGCACCCTGCCCTTCTTCACGAAGAACATCTTCGGGCACACCCAGGAACCGGTGGAGATCCACGCGCTTCCGGAGACCCTGGACGTGCTGCGGCGCCATCTCTTCAACGACGAGCTGTGGCCCGACTTCAGCGTGATCCCCAGCCCCAACGATCCCACCATCCGCTACACGGAGATCGAACCCGAGCACACCTACGAGGTGTGCGGGTTGCGCATCACCCCCATCCGGGTGAACCACCTCGTCCCCTGCGTGGGCTATAAGGTGGATGACGGGAAGGATGCCTTCGTCTTCACCAGCGACACCGCCGAGACCGATCGGATCTGGGAGGTCGCGAATGCCACGGAGAACCTCCGGCTGGTCATCGCCGAGGCCAGCTTTCCCAACGAGCAGGCCTGGCTGGCGGAGGCTTCCAAGCACCTCACGCCTGCCAAGCTCGGCGCCGAGCTGAAGAAGCTGCACCGGCCGGTGCCCGTGCGGATCTACCACCTCACCCCCGGGGACCGGGCGACCATGCTGCCCCAACTCCAGGCCCTGGGAGACCCCCGCCTCTCCCTGCTGGGCCAGGACGAACGCCTCGTCTGGTAGGTCAGTCCGGAAAGGCCGCCTTGAGGGCCGCCAGGCCCTCCCGATAGGCCTCGGGCATCGCCGCCACCAGGGGGGCGGTCCCGGGGAGCGCCCCCGACCGGGCCCCCTCCTCGACCCTGCGGGCCAGGTCCGCGAAGCGCTGGAGGCCCATGTTGCCGAGGGAGCCCTTCAGGTGATGGGCTTCCTCTAGGACCCGGAGGGCGTCCCCCTCCGCCAGGGCCTGGCCGAGGGCCTCCAGCCGCGCGGGTACATCCGCCTCCAGGAGATCCACCAGTTCCTGCACCAGCGCCGGCTCCGCCCCCAGGTCGAGGAGGGACTGGATCTGCCGGGGGTCGAACACGGGGAGGGAGGACAAGGGGAGGCTCCGGGACACCCCCCACCCTATCGGAATCCCGGCCCCCGCCGGGCGAGGCCTGGCGGGTTGTGATGGTTGTCGCGACGGCCTATTTCGCCGGCTTGGCCGCCTTGGGCGGACGGGCGGTGACCAGGCTCCGGATGGAGAAGTAGACGCTCTCGGGCACAGCCTTGTTGATGACCAGGTGCTCGTTGGTGAGGTAGGGGCGATGGGCAATGATCTGGTCCGCGTAGGCCGGCGTGACCCCCGGCAGCTTCTCCAGCTGGGCCTTGGTGGCGGTGTTGAGGTCGAGCCGCTTGGCGTCGGCCGCGACCTTGGCCTTCATGCGGGACTGCTTCCGGGCCTCGGCGGCCTTCGACTTGGCGGCCGGCCCCTTCGTGGTTCCCGGCTTCGGGGCCGGGGATTCTCCCTGGCCATGCAGGCCGACGCCACCGGCCAGCAGGAAGGTCAGCGTCAGGGCGATTCTCATCATGGGAAGGACTCCTCGATTCGGCAGGGAACCGTCCGTTCCTGGGCTTTCCCCACCGGCCCCATTCAACCATGCCCGGCGATTGACGAGGGGCACCAAGCGAACGGCCCGGAGGCGAAGCCCCCGGGCCGTTCCGTTCGTACCCGGTGGCGCGGCGGACCGCGCTCCGGATGTCAGGCTGCTAGAAGTTCATGTGCATGGCCTTGATGTCGGCGGTCTTGCCGGCGCCATGGCAGATCAGGCACTGCTCCACCTTGTTGAGGGCGGTGCTGCGGGGCTCGTAGTAGGCGCCGCCGTTGCCCTGCATGTGGGCGATGGAGATCTTGCTGTCGTGGCAGCTGGAGCAGGCCGAGGTGATCGGCGAGTTGACCAGCGTGGTGCCGGCCGCCTGGGTGGGCGTGCCCGTGGCCAGGCTGAAGCTGTAGCCGGTGCCATAGCTGGTGCCCAGCGGCAGAGCGTTGGCCACATGGTTCGGATTCGCCGGGTCGATGAAGGGCGAGATCACGCTGTCAGTGGAGAGCACGGTCTCATTGCCGGTCTGGATCGAGTAGGCGGTGGCGGCGGGGGTTCCCGTCGTCACGGTGGTCCAGAGCAGGTTCGGGATCGCCGCCGCATTGGTGCTGTTGCTGAAGTCGTACGAGCCGGGCACGTGGCAGGCTTCGCAGTCGTTCTGGACGGCCGGGTAGGTGATGTTCCAGTACTTGTCACCGGCCGTGGCTTCCCAGGAGTACTTGTTGTCGCGCATGCCGCCGGCGTGGATGGCGTGGACGGCATCCTTGATGTTGACACCCCAGCCGCTGTTGACGCGGTTGACGTTATGGCAGAAGGTGCAGGTCGGCGCATCGTTGCGCTCGCCGGCGTGGTAGACCTTGGCCGTGAAGATGCCCAGCACCGCGTGGCAGTCATTGCACTTCTGGTTGGTGACGATGGCGCGGCGGGCCGTGTAGCCGGTCGCGAGCTTGTTCACATTCGGGGCAGGAACCGTGATGCCACCGATGTAGGTCACGGGGTCATAGGAATAGCCCGGAACGTTGGTCTGGGTCAGCGGCATGGCCGTGGGGCCGTAGCCGTAGGTGTAGCCGATGCCTCCGGTGACCATGGTGGCGCCAGCGGGAACGGTGGTTCCAGTCATCGTCAGGGTGTAGTAGCCGTTGGAATCCGGGGCGGACAGGGTGGCCGTGGTCACGGACCCGTTCCACACGCGGTAGAGGTTCACACTCGCGGTCGTGTTCCAATCAGCAGGAGCGGTGATGCCGTCCTGGGTGGTGCCCATCGCCACATAGAACGAGGGGGAACCCACGTAGTTGTCCCAGAAACCCATGGCGCCGGCCGCGTAGGTGTTGAAGTCCTTGCGGGCGCCATCTTCGAGGAAGCGGAAGACGAACACCGGGTGCGAGGTGGCGTCGATCGTGAAGCTCTTGAGGTCCCATGTCACGCGGTGCGCGCCGGCCGGAAGCTGGTTGGCGTAGGCGGCGATGGCGGAACCGTTGGTGTGGGAACCCGGGACGTAGCCCGTGACATCAGGGGGAACGACGGGGGTGTGGGCCAGCTGGATGCCGTTGGGGGCATGGCAGCCGGTGCAGTTCTTGTCGTCGAGCATGACCGCGTGGTTCACGCCATTGGCGAAGTCCACCTGGTCATGGCAGGCGCCGCAGGCCAGGCGGCTGGGGTTGTTCATCCAGGCATCGCCCTGCGGGGTGGCCGTGTTGGTGGCCGTGTGGCACATCGTGCAGTTCCGCTGGTCCTGCGGGTAGGTGACCTCGTTGAACAGGACGTTGGCGTAGTTGTAGTTCAGCTTCGTCAGCTCCTCGCCCATGTGGATCTTGTGGACCATCACAGGGAAATCGCCGGCGGCCGAGCCATCCGCGAACTTGTAGGTGGTGCTGGTGAAGTTGCCGGAGGCGTCCACCGTGGCCGCGGCGCGGCCGAACTTCCGCTGGTCGTTGTGGCACATCACGCAGTACTGCGTGTCAATTCGGTTCCCGCCGTGGAAGGCCAGCTTGGAATGGCAGTTGTTGCAGGTTCCGATGGCGGTGACCTGGCGCTGCGTGTCCGTGGCGGCCACCGGCTTGCCGGTGGAGGGGATGAAGTCGTAGATGATGTTGGCGGGGGTCTTGATCGGGGCACCCGTCACGCCGCTGTTGGAGCCGTCGGGGGTGTTGGTGCTGGTGCCACGGGCGTTGCCGCCGATCTGAACCACCACGCGGTGGGTCAGGGTGGGCTGGTAGCTCACGTCGCCGAGATCGGTGCGGACGTTGCTGCCGGTGTAGGTGGCGGCGTCCAGGAAGGCCTGGGCCTGGGTGATGTCGCGGTAGAAGGTGTAGGTGTAGGTGCCGTCACCATGGTCCACCAGCGTGCCCGTGTTGTCCGTGCTAGGACGGGTCGGGGCCGCGGCGGCCGTGGTCGTGGGCATCGTCGTCACGATGTAGTTCACCCACTTGCTGGGGCTGCCGTTGGTCCCGGGCACCAGCTTGGCCACCGTGAACGCCATGTTGGCGAGGCCGGGGGCGAGCGCGGTGCTGGACTGGGAGGTGAAGCCCAGCCCCTGGACGGGGGTGCCGTTGCCGTCGGTGACGGTGAAGTTCACGACGGGCTTCCCGCCCATGGTCACGCTCGTGACCTGGCCCTTCAGCGTCAGCTGGGACCACTGGTCCGGCGTCAGGGCCGCCGCGTTAACCGTGATGACTGCGTTGGTTCCGTTGGTCCCGTTCGTCCCGTTGGTGCCGTTGGTGCCGTTGGTGCCGGCTGGGCCGGTATCACCCTTGCACCCGACCAGGGCGAAGGTGACCGCGGCGGCAAAGACCAGCCCGCCGAGTCTCTTGAGGGGAGTGAACTGCATGTGATGTCCTCCTTGTGGGTGTTTTGGTTGCTGCTTGAGTGGCTATCTGCTTTCAGGGCTCACATTCGGATTTGGCAAGTTCTTCACCTCCACCTCAGTTCGTGGCCGGTCCGATCTTCGTCCCGGCCGCGATGGGCCCGGTGATGTTGGTCCCGTGGCACATCGTGTTGTTGAAGCAACCGGGGGCCGTCCCGGCGGGGGCCGGCGTGGCCGGCTTCAGGTCCGAATTCGCACCCGCCGCATGGCACTTGAAGCACTCCGGCGCGTTCCCCTGGT
>NZ_BSDD01000005.1 GCF_030268065.1 Geothrix rubra | reverse complement strand
TAGGCGTCCCACTCGACGGGGTTCGCCGCCGATCCGGAATCCGCCGATCCGAGGGTGAAGGAACTGCTACGCGGGTAGATGCCTCCCCGCAGGAGCACACGCAGCACCCCGGGGCTCGTCCGGCTCGCGTTCTGGATGATCGTCCGCGCGCCCTCCAGCGTCGTCGGCGCCGCCAGCGTCCCCGGATTCCCCAACACTCCGTTCGGCGCCACGATCACTCCGGTGACGCTCGTGGTGGCGGCCTGGACGGTGAGGGTGGAGGAGCCGGATTGGGTCGGGTCCGCCACGCTGGTCGCGGTGACGGTATGGGCGCCCGAGGCCAGGGGCGCGGTGTAGACGGCCGAATTCCCGGTCACTGCGAGGGCACCCACGGTGGTGCTGCCGTTCGGCACGCCATCCACCGTCCAGGTGACCGCCGTGTTGGTGGTACCCGTGACCGCCGCCGTCAGCGTCAGAGTGGCCGCGCTGTTGAGGGTGGCGCTCCCGGGGGTCACGGTGACCAGGACCCCGGCCTGGATCGTGATGGCGGCCGAGGCCTTCTTCGTGGAATCCGCGTTGCTCGTGGCCGTGACGCTGTGCGTGCCGGCCGCGGCCGGGGCGGTGTAGGTGACGGTGCTGCCGCTTCCCGTGAGGGTGCCCACGGTGGCATTCCCATCCTGGAACCCGTCCACGCTCCAGGTCACCGAGGTGTCGGTGGTGCCCGTGACCGTGGCCGTGAGGGAGAGGGTGTCGCCCGGGCCGATGCGGCTGGAACTGGGGTTCACGGCCACGGCGATGCCCCCCGACACCGACTGTGCCGGGGCGGAGGTGGGGGCGGCGGCACCTCCGCTGCAGGCGATCAGGGAAGTGACCACCCCGATGACCAGGATGCCCAGAAGGCGGACTTGAATACTCCCAGCATGCATGGGAGCCCCTTGTTCGACAGTACAGGAGTTCGGTGCGAAGGGGGTAGGCCTTGATCGAACCTATTTTATCCCATTCCTTGCAAATGTCCACCGGCGACTTATCATCAACCCGTGGGGACGTACCATGACTGAACCTTCCGACAAGCGCACCTTCGAGCGCATCCCCTTCAGCCAGAAGGTGAAGGTGGTTTCCATGGGGCGGATGGTGGCCTATGCCATGGCCATCAACCTCGGAATGGGGGGCGTCCTGCTGAAGTCGGCCTCCCCTCTCCCCGTGGGCCGGAAGTTCCGGTTGGCCATTCCCGTCACAGGTCCCGAGGGGGTCAAGCGCATCCTGGCTGAGGGCACCGTGGTCAGGAGCGATCCGGAGGGGACCGCCATCCAGTTCTCGAACCCCCTCGAGCTGGCGGGCATCGACAACCTGCTGGGCCAGGCCTCAGGGATGCCGGGGCATACGATCCTGGCGGGCTACCAGGCCTATTTCCGGGTGAGCCGGAACCAGGACCTCGCCGAGTGCGAGAGGCTCCTGGGCGTCAGCAAGCGCACCTTCCGGACCACGTTCTACATCACCTTCCTCTCCTGCATCTCCCTCTCGATCCTCCCCGTCTGGCTGTTCCAGAGCAGCATCCCGGCCTACCCCAACTGGATCAAGATCGTCCTGTCCTTCGTCTATGGCGGCATCTGGCTGGCGGTCATCCAGCCCACCCTCGACCTGACGGTCTTCCACTTCCTGAGGCACCGCGGTTCGACCCGAAGCAGCGTCTGATCCGGAACCGCCGGGCGGATCCCCCGGGGAGACCCGCCAGGCTGTGGTTCCGAAGCCCTTCAGGTGTTGTCGGCGCGGCCGTACTTGTAGTGGTAGGCGTAGAGGTAGTGCCGGTCGTAGTATCCCAATCCGGTCGGGAGCATGTCATTGAACACGCAACCCTTGAGCGGGATGCCGGCGGACTGGATGCGGCTCTGGCAGGCCCGGAGTTCATCCAGGGTGTGCTTCCTGGACTTGGCCACCAGGAGGACGGTCCCGACCTTGGACCCGATGATGGTGGCATCGGTCACGGGCAGGATCGGGGGGGCATCGATGACCACGAAGTCGTACTCCTTGGTCACGTCTGAAACGAAGTTCGCGAACCCCGGGGACATGAGCAGCTCCGTGGGGTTCCTGGGAATCTCGCCCGTGCTCATCATGTGAAGGCCCGGAACCTCGGTCTTGTGGATCACGGACTTCCAGGTGGACAGGCCCGCGATGACTTCGGAGAGGCCACCCAGCCGGTTCCCAAGACCGAAATACTTGTGAAGGTTACCCTTGCGCATGTCGGCATCCACGACGAGCACCTGGGCGCCGGTCTGGGCAAGGACCACCGCGAAGTTGCCGCTGAGGAAGGACTTCCCGACCTTCGGGGAGGGCCCCGTGATCATGATGGCCCGGTTGGGTGTGTCGCCCATGGTGAAGTTGAGCATGGTCCGCAGGCTCCGGAGGCTCTCGATGGCGAGGTCATCCGGGTTGTGGAGGGCGAGGAGGTGCCTGCCGGAACGGCTTTCCCGGATGGCCCGGTAGTGTTCCTCCTGGGCCTTGCTGTGGGGGATCGTCACGAAGACCGGCAGCCCCAGCTTGGTTTCGATGATCCGGTGATCCTCCACCCCCTGCTGGAGCGCCCGGCGCAGCATGGCGAGGCCGACACCCACGAAGAGCCCCAGGATGATGAAGACAGCCAGCAGCATCTCCTTCTTGGGCTTGATGGGCTTCAGCCCGGCCAGGGCCGCGTCGACCACGCGGGTATTGTTCGTCTCGGCGACCCGGGTGATCTGGAGCTGCTGGATGTTGTTCAGGAGGGCGGTGTAGAGGTCGGTGTTCACCTGGACGTCCCGGGAGAGGCGCACCAGCTCCTGCTGGTTGAGCGGCAGGGACCGGACCTTCTGGTTCACGCCGGCCGACTCGCTTTCCAGCTTGGCGATCTGGGCGTTCAGGGTCGACACGACATCCGAGTTCTCCTGGTAGATCCGGAGCAGATCCTGCTTCTTCTGCCTCAGGGCCGAGATCTGGGCTGCGAGGCTGGTGCTCTGCTGGAGGGCGAGGTCGGCCTCCCTCGGGATGTCCACCGAGCCCGTCTGGGCGCGGAACCGGTTCAGCTGGTTCTCTGCCAGGGCGAGCCGGGCATGCACCTCCGGGATCTGCTTCTGGAGCAGGTCCAGGGTGCGGGCGATCTCCCCGCTCTTCCGCTCCATGTTCTGGCGGATGTACTGGTTCATGATGTCGTTGAGGATCTGCTCGGCCACGATCGGGTTCGGGTAACGGAAGGTGAGGGCCAGGAGGTTCGTGGACTTCCCGGGCTGGGTGGCCCCCTTCTCGGCGGCCTCCAGGTCGTTCCGGACATCCGTGATGGCGTCCAGGAGGGGGCGGCGGACGAGCTTGAACACCTGGCCGGGCTTGGCCGACAACTGGCTGACCTCCAGCTTCAGCGTCTCGCCGCCGAAAGTGGCCGCCAGGAGTTCACCGGGCCGGCCCGAGGCAAGCACGCTGTCCTTCGGGAAGGTGGCCCCGGGCTTGCCGCCCAGGGCAGGGACCTCTTCGGGGCTCTTCCAGGCAAAGGCCCCGCCAGGCAGGGCGACGATCTGGAAGGCCAGTCCCCGCATGGCCTCCGGGACCACGAACGTGTCCACCTGGATCCGGGGTGCATCCGCCTTCCCCCGTTCCAGCGCATCCCCGATGACCGGGAACAGCACCGGCTTCGCCACGAGATCAAGGCCCAGGGCCTCCACGGTCCGGCCGAGCACCAGGTTGCTGCCGAGGATCTCGATCTCGGTGGAGGCATCGGATGGGGCGGAGAACAGGTTCTCCATGCGGGTGTAGGCGGCATCGGAATCCCGCGTCGACTTCGGCGGAACGATCTGGAGCAGGGCTTCGGCCTGGTAGATCGGAGTGCTCCACCAGATGTAGAACACGCCCAGCCCGGTAAAGACCAGCAGACTGATCAGCAGAAGGTAGCGGCCACTCCACAGGCCCATCAGCCATTCGCGGAGGTCGATCTCGCGGAGTTCATCGAAGCCCCCCTTCGGCCTCGAGAAGGTTCCGGTACCGCTCAGCTGGACGGGTCGCAGGGAGGGAGGGAGCGATGAAGTCATGCCAGCCTTTGCTCGGAAAGGAGATGCGGCACCCAGGCCGACACCGATCGTTGAATGTCCTTGTAGATCTGACGGAAAACGTCCGGGCCCTGGCAGAACGGATCCGCGATGTCCTGTGGCGGAGTGGACAGCCAATGTCCCAGGAGGAAGATCCGCCCCCGGGCGCTCGGAGCCAGCTGCGTGCACCACTCCTTCTGCCGGGAATCCATCACCAGGATGAGGTCCACCTCGCGGGCAAGATCCGGCGTGAACTGGCGACCCCGGTGCCCGGAGATGTCATGCCCCTCTTCCCGCATGATCCGCACACCTTCAGGATCCGGAGGCATGTCCACGAGGGCGTTCAACCCGGCCGAGGCGACCCGGACGGACGGCCCAAGGGCCGCGCGCAGGAGTCCTTCGGCGATGGGGGCGCGGCAATGGTTCGCCTCACAGAGGACGAGAACGGAGCGGATGGTGGGCGTCGATATCAAGGGGTTGGCCTGAAGAGGTTCGGGAGAGGCGGCAGGAGGGCGCCCGGCACCGGATGGGAGGATCACTTCACCCGGTTGATGAAATAGTCCGTCTCCCCCACCGCGATGGCCGTCGAGGTGACGGCCGTGACCGTGGGTACCAGCAGGCCCATGACCCGGCTGAAGCGGACGAGGGTCCCGGCATCCACGTAGACGATGTCCCTTGGATGGAGGGGGAACCGGTCCGCCAGGACCATGGCGGTCGGATTGCGGGAATCCAGGTGGTAGACGTTCACGGCATTGGCCGCGCCGGCCTGCCGGATCACGTAGATGGAACGCGCGTCGGCGCTCGTGCCCGCGATCCCTCCCGTCTCGGAGATGGCCTGGGCCAGGGAGAGGTTGCCATGGATCAGGGGGAGGCTGCCGGGCCGGACCAGCTCACCCATCATGTAGACGGGGTGTTCCAGGCTGTTGGGCACCTGGAGCGAGTCGCCATCCTTCAGGAGGATCTGGCCGACGCGGTTCCCGGAGGCGAGCAGCGCCTGGAAGTTCAAGCGCCAGACATGATTCCCGCGGGTGAGGAGCAGCCGGCTGTCATCCGCCGTGGGCAGGAAGCCGCCGGCCCGATTGATGGCCTCGGCCAGCGTGAAGGGGACATCGGTGACGTTGTAGACGGCGGGGTTCTTCACCTCCCCGCCCACATAGACCTTCTGGGAGCGGTAGGCGAGGACCTTCACGTCGATCTGGGGGTTCTGGAGCACCCTGGTGAGACGGGAGGTGAGGGCATCACGCACCTGCGAGGTGGTCATCCCCGCCACCTTGAAGGTCCCCACGTGCGGGAAGTAGATCTGCCCGTTCTCGTCCACGATGATCCCGGAAGCCGCATCCTGCCGGAACTGGCCCAGGGGGAGGGTGATCTCAGGGTGATCCCAGACCGTCACGAGCAGGACATCCTGGGGGCCGATGCGGTAGGCAGGGATCTTGTCGTTCAGCAGGAGCTCGGCGTCCGTCGGGTCGAGGTCGCGGGGCTGCTGGGGTTTCAGGACCTCGGTGCCCAGGGACCGCAGCGTGATGTTGAGGCCGTCCATCTGCATGGTGGTGTCATGCCGCCCCGGCTTCACGTTCAGCTTCATGCCAGGAGCCGCACAGGCGCTGAGGAGGAGCATCAGGGACCCGATGAGCCCGAGCCTGATCCATCCGCTTTCCTGCCTGCCGAGCCGCCCAGGGGCGGTCCCGGGATGCGGCCGGGGATGGGGGACTCGACCTTGTGGGGTGGACATGGATGCCTCCGCTTGGCACGGCCAGGGGATTCAGACGAGAAAGATACATCCATCCATCGCAATTTCCCAATTTTATCTAATATTTTTTAATACGATCCTAGCCGTTGTGCCCAAATTGATTTAACTCGCCCTCAGGGACAGGGCTGCGCCATCCACGGCAAGGTGGAGGATCCAGGGGGGCCGGGGCTGGGGGCGGCCTACTTCACCCCGAGCAGCTCCACTTCGAAGATCAGGCGGGCGTGGGGCGGAATGTCCTCCCCCGCCCCGCGGGCCCCATAGCCCAGGTCCGCAGGGATGTAGAGCATGCGCTTGCCCCCCACCCGCATGGAGGCCACACCCTCGTCCCACCCCTTGATGACCCGGCCGATGCCGATCGGGATGGTGAGGGGCTCCCCGCGATCCAGGGAGCTGTCGAACTTCCTGCCCTTCCGGTCTCCCCGCGCCTCGAGCCAGCCTGTGTAGTGCACCACACAGGCCTGGCCGCGCATCGGCATGGGCCCGGTTCCCACCACCAGGTCCTGGTACTTCAGGCCGCTGGGCGTCGTCACCTTCACGGGCGCCTTCGCCCTGGGCTTCGGCACGGCCCCCAAGGGCAAAGCCAGCACCATCAGGGAAAGGATCAGGCCGGTACGGGACATGGGCGCCTCCTGAAGCAACCGAGAGTGTAGCGGAACCCCCGGCGTGAACCATTCCAGCGTTCGAGGCATCCAACCGTCAGAGACGCCTGCCAGACCGGCAGGCCCCTTGATAACCACCGGAGGAGCCATGCCGCCCGGGAACGTCAGGACCCAGCCGCCGACCAGGGTGATCGAGAAGACCACCGTGCAGACCTGCCTCACCATTGCCCGGCGGGTCGAGCAGGACCGGCACCTCGCTGGCGACGCCCGGGGCTCCGAGGCCGCCCACCAGATTGCCGAGACCATCCAGCGGGAGCTGCTGGAGCAGGGGTGGCACAAGGGAGGTTACCCCGCCGCGGCACGGATCATCCCTCACGCCTGACGCGTCCGTGACGGGTCCGCTTCGGCCCGGCCTGGGAGATCCGCCTGGAGGGCGCGCATCCCCTGGGCTTGGCAGGCCGGGCAGTATCCGCCACAGCTCCAGGCACAGGTGAGGCCCCGCGATTCCGGTTGGGCCGGGATTGTCGGATCCGACGGGTTCTTGGGCATGCCCCAGGATAGGGCGCCGCCTGCGGATCAGCAGGTGAGATCCGCCCTGCCGGCCTTTCCGTGACTTCGATTCCCCCCTCGCCGCGCTTCCATGGGGCGGAGCGTGAGGGATTCCCTCCAGGGCCACCCTTCGGGCGTCCCTTCCGGCCGCACGAAAGGCTGGCACGGCGCTTCACGGCCCGGACAGCCCATCAAAGGCTGTCCGGGCCTGCGCCTACCTGCCGGCCTTTCTGTGACTTCGAATCCCCCGCTCGCCGCGCGCATGAAAGAAGCCGCCCTGCGGCGGCTTCAATGTGGCGGAGAGTGAGGGATTCGAACCCTCGAACGGCTTTTGACCGTTACACGATTTCCAATCGTGCTCCTTCGGCCACTCGGACAACTCTCCGGGGCTCCGCGCGGGCGCGGGGAACAGAAAGGCTAGCATGGGCCTGGGTTCCGGCCAAGGGCGAAGGCCGAGCCGGTGCTCAGGCGGCGTAGTGCTTGTAGAAGTACCAGGCCGCCAGGGCGAATCCGATGCTCACCACCGCGATCCGGACGGTCTTCCGGCCGACCCGGTGGGCCATGTGGGCGCCGAAGAATCCCCCGCCCATGGCCGAGAGGGCCATGAGCAGGACGAGGTGCCACACGACGTTGCCGGGGTGGCGGAGGAACTCCATGCCCACGAAGGCGAAGATGGCGATGCCGTTGATGGAGAGGGCCAGGAAGTTCTTGAGGCCGTTCATCTGGTGGATGTCCGTGAGCCCCAGCAGGCTCAGGGCCGCCAGCATCAGGATGCCGATGCCCGCGCCGAAGTAGCCGCCGTAGACGCCCACGACGAACTGGAAGGCGATGGCGCCGATCCACCAGCCCGTGGTGCGCTCGTGGCCGCCGACCCTCTTGAGGAAGCGGCCCACGGGATCGTTGGCCGCCAGGAGCACCGTGGCCGCCAGGATGAGCCAGGGGATCAGCTTGTCGAAGACGGACTGGGGCGTGACCAGCATGAGCCAGGCGCCCGTGAGCCCCCCGAGCAGCGAGGGCGGCACGAGGCGCAGGGCGAAGGCCCGGGTACCCTCCAGGTCCTTGCGGTGGCCCAGGAATCCGCCGATGGAGCCGGGCCAGAGGGCCAGGGTGCTCGTCACGTTGGCCTGCTGGCCCGTGAGGCCGATGCCCATGAGGGACGGGAAGGAGATCAGCGTGCCGCCACCGGCGATGGCGTTGATGGTGCCCGCGGCGAAGGCCGCGGCCATGACCGTGAGCGTCGACCATATCTGCATGGCCTCCACGATGCCATGGACCCGCCGGTGACGCGAAGCGCCCCGTGCGGGGCGCTTCGCCGGGGAATCAGCAGATCCTCACTTCCACTTGAAGGGGTAGTGCGGCTTCTTGATGGCGTACTGGGGCGGCCAGACCGTCTCGTGCTTCCCGTCCTGGATCTGCTCCACCAGCATCTGGTGGTGGTTCTGGTTGGTGTAGCCGCTGTAGTCGACGAACTGGACCTCGCCCATGATGCCGTTCCACTTCCCGCCGTCCAGGGCCGCCCGCAGCTTCTCGCGGTCGCCGCCGACCTTGGCCGCGGCCTCGGCCATGACCATCAGCGAGGCGTAGGCGTTGGCCGCGTGGTAGGGCACCTCGTCCTTGCCGAAGGCCGCCTTGTACCGCTTGGCGAAGTCCTTGGCGCCGGGCCAGTTCACATCGGGGGTCCACTGGGTGCTGGAGAACACGTCATTGGAGATCGCCTTCTCCCGGGCGAATTCCGAAGAGGCGAAACCTGCGCCCGCGCCCAGGAAGGCCTGGGGCGCGAGGCCCACCTCCCGGGCCTGACGCATGAGCAGGATGCCGTCCGCCACGTAGGACACCATGAAGACCAGGTCGGGGTTCTTGGCCTTGATCTTGGCCAAGGTGGAGCGGTAGTCGGGGGAGCCGGCGGCGTAGGCCTCCTCCGCCACCACCTGGATGCCCACCTGGCCCGCGTAGGCCTTGGCGGACTTGGCACCCGAGGTGCCGAAGTCGGTGTTCTCGTTCAGGATGGCCATGGTCCTGGGCTTGCCCAGCTTCTGGGCCATGGAGATGAGGATGGAGGCGTAGTCCTCCGTGGTGGCGCTGAGGCGGTAGACGTACTTCAGGTTCTGCCGGGTGATCTCCTCCTTGGAGGCCACCGGCACCAGGAGCGGCACCCGGTACTTCTCCGCCAGCTTGGACGCGGCGCTGGCGCAGGCGCTGCTGTAGGGGCCCACCACCGCCGCCACCTGGTCGCGGGTCACAAGCTTCTCCATGGCGGACATGGACACCTGGGGCTTGCCCGTGTCGTCCTCGATGACCAGCTGCACCGGGATCCCCTGCTTTTTGAGGTCCTCCAGGGCCAGCTTGTAGCCGTTGCTCATGTACTCGCCGATGGGCGCCTGGGTGCCCGTGAGGCAGTTGATGATGCCGATCTTGACGGGCGACTGGCCCTGCAGCGCCAGGCCGAACGCCAGCAACGAAGAAAGGATGCCCTTCCTCATGCGCGCCTCCTTGGGGGGATGTGGTGGACCACGCTACCACGGACAGCCCCTGGATACCTCGCCAGGTGATAGTCTCAATCTCACTGTAGGAGAACCCCATGCGGATGCCCCTCGCAAGCCTCGCCTCCCTTCTCCTCCTTGCCACGGCGCCAGCCCCGGCCCAGGGCCTGCACGTCCTCAAGACCCTGCCCGTGGGCGGGCCCGGCGGCTGGGACTACGTCACCCTGGACAGCGCCCGCCACCGCCTCTACGTGCCGCGCTTCGACCGGGTGATGGTCCTGGATCTGGACGGCAAGGTGGTCGGCACGATCCCCGGCACCGAGGGCGTCCATGGCGTGGCCCTTGCTCCGGACCTGGACCGCGGCTTCACCAGCAACGGCCGCAGCCAGTCCGTGACCATCTTCCGCCCCTCCACCTTGGAGGTGCTGGGCCGCATGAAAGCCACGGGGGCCGGACCGGACGCCATCCTCTACGATCCCTTCACCCGCCGCGTCTTCTCCTTCAACGGCCAGGGGAAGGACATCACGGCCTACGACGCGGAGAAGGGGACGGTGGTGGGCAGCATCCCCCTGGGCCACAAGCCCGAGTTCGCCGTCGCGGACGGCAAGGGGCGGATCTTCGTGAACCTGGAGGACGCCTCCGAGGTCGCCGTCCTCGACGCCCAGACGCTGAAGGTGCTCCATACCTGGCCCCTCGCGCCGGTGGAGGAGCCCTCGGGCATGGCCATGGACCGGCGCCACCGCCGCCTCTTCATCGTGGGCCGCAACCGCCTGATGGCCGTCATGGACGCCGACAGCGGCAAGGTGGTGGCCACCCCCGCCATCGGGGCCGGTGCCGACGCGGCGGCCTTCGACCCCGGGACCGGAACGGCCTACAGTTCCAACGGCGAAGGCACCCTCACCGTGGTGCGCCAGGATTCCCCGGACGCCTACACCGTGCTGGAGCAGGCCCCCACCCAGCGGGGCGCCCGCACCATGGCCCTGGACGAGGCCACCCACCGCCTCTACCTGCCCACGGCCGAGTTCCAGCCGGCGCCCGTGCCGGCGCCCGGTGCGCCCCGGCAGCGGCCGGCCATGGTGCCGGACAGCTTCCGGATCCTGGTGGTGGGACGCTAGTCGATCCTGACCACGATCACCGCGGTCCCACCTCCGTAGCCCGGCACGAGGGCCAGGTCCCCTGCCCCCCCGTCAACCCGGAGGAGGTGACCCTGGCCCAGGTGCAGGTCCAGGGCGGGCACCGAGACGACGCCCCGGGCCGCGAACACCAGGACGGTGGCCGCATCCAAGGAGAGGCGCCGGGAGTTCTCCAGCCGCTGGACCTCCAGCCGGGTCCGGCAGCGGGCGGGATCGGCCATGAGATTGAAGTCCACGCAGGGCCCGCCGAGCAGGATGGCCCCGGCGGGCCAGTCGCCGGAGAAGCGGACCGGCTCGAGGGATCGGTCCAGGGTCACGGTGCCGTGCCCGCCGAAGTCCAGGCGGAAGCCGTCGCCGGCGATCAGGAGGAGGGTCCGTTCGATTCCCGGGAACGCCGAGAAGGGCCCGGAGACGGCCACCTCGGCGCTGCTGAGGCGCCAGGCGAAGCCCGTCTCCAGCGTGGCGCCCGCCGGCTCCACGGCCAGTTCCAGGGTGGTCCCGCCGCCGTTCTTCCAGGGCATGCGGCGGGCCTCGCGGGGCGTCCGGCGGGTCCAGCGCATCAGGCCTCCAGGTCCCGGGCCTCGGCCCGGCTCAGGGTCTTCCAGGGGAGGGGCACCAGACCCGCCACCCGGGCCCGGTAGCGGTGGTAGCGCTCGCCGTGGAGGGCCAGGAGCTTCCGCTCCTCCAGCCGGGACCCGACGACAAAATAGGCCGTGATCCACAGGACCGAGACCAGGCGGAGGGCCGTCATGTCGCGAGTCCACAGCAGCACCAGCGACAGGGCGTACCAGGGGTGGCGCACAAAGCGGTGGAGGAACCCGATACAGAAGGGCTCGCCGTCCCCGGCATCCATCCGGCGCTCGCGCCAGGAGCGCCACCCCAGGAAGAGGGCCGTGTCGTAGGGGCTCCCCGGCAGCAGGAGCCCAGCCAGGGCTGCCAGGCCCAGGCCATCGGCCACCCAGCGCCAGGGCCCGGTCCAGCGCCAGAGGAAGGGACCCGGGTCCCCCCGCAGCCACAGGACGAAGGGGACCAGGGCGACCAGGGCCACCAGGTTGTAGAGCAGCCGGTAGGCCGGCATGAGGCGGGGCCAGCGGGCCGCGACCCAGCGCTTCACGGGGTGGCTGGCCAGCAGGGAATGGAGCAGGCCGTACCCTGCCCAGGCGGCGGAGAGGACCGGGAGCGAGGGCGTGCCCATGGAGGCATGGTGGCCCGGACGGCGCTCCGGCGGAAGCGGAAGCCGGGTTATCCTGGCGGGATGCCCTTCGACTGGCCCACCCCTGCGCGCGCCGCGCTGGCCCTTGCCCTCCTCTGGGCGGCCTACGTGCTGCTGCGCACACCGGGACCCCTGACCCTGCGCCTGCTCGGTTTCTATCCCAAGCGGCTGGGCTCGGCCGTGGTGGGATGGGCGGCCGAGCGCGACCTGCCCCGCGCCTGGCGGGCGCCCCTGCTGGGCCGCTTCGCCCGGGCCTACCACCTGGACATGGCCGAGGCGGAGTACCCCCTCGAGCGGTATCCCAGCCTGCAGGCCCTCTTCACCCGACGTCTGAAGCCCGGCCTCCGGCCCCAGGAGGCCCCCGTTCCGGGCTTCGTGAACAGCCCCGTGGATGCCCGGATCATCGCCTGCGGACGGATCGAACGGGACACCGCGATCCAGGCCAAGGGGCTTCCCTACCGCATCACGGAGCTGCTGAAGCACGATCCCGGCGCCCGGCGCTTCGAGGGCGGCCACTACCTCACCCTCTACCTGGCGCCCAAGGACTACCACCGCATCCACGTCCCCCTGGAGGGCCGCGTCACCGCGGTCTCCCGCGTGGAGGGCGAGCTGTGGCCCGTGAACGACGCCAGCACCGGCGCCGTGGCCCGCCTCTACGAGCGCAACCGCCGCGCCACCTGGACCGCCCTGGGCACCGGCGCCGACGAGGGCCTGGAGGTGGCGGCTGTGCTGGTGGGCGCCACGCATGTGGGTGGCGTGGTCATCGATCCCCGCTGGCTCGGCGGGAAGCCCCTGCCGAAGGACGGCGGCTTCCCCGTGGCGATGCTGCCCTGCACGCCGGGCGAGGACCTGGGCACCTTCGAGTTCGGGTCTACGGTGGTACTGCTGGTGGGGGGACCGAGGGCGGAGGACTGGGCTCCCGTCCGCACCGGGGGCGAGGTGAAGGTGGGTCAGCGGCTGGGGGCGTACCGGTGAACGACACGGAGATCTTCCACCAGGATCCCCTCTGGGACGAGGGCGGCGACCTGCCGGGCGCCCTGGAGGCGCTCTTCACGGCGGCGGGCGAGGTGCTGGACCTGGCCCGCCTGCGGGAGCTGACGGGCCTTGGCGACGGGGCGCTCCAGCAGGGCATCGAGAAGCTCCAGGAGCGCCTGCAGGGCGCCAGCGGCCTGCGGCTGCTGGAGGTCGGCGGCGGCTGGCGCATGGCCACCAGCCCCGTCTACAAGGACATGGTCGCCAAGCTGGTGACCGTCACCCGCAGCGGGAAGCTCACGCCGGCCCAGATCGAGACCCTGGCCATCATCGCCTACCGCCAGCCCGTCACCATCACGGAGCTGAACGCCATCCGCGGCGTCACCAGCAGCGCCAACCAGGTGAAGAGCCTCATGGAGCGCCAGCTCATCACGCCCGCCGGCCGCAAGCCGGTGGTGGGCCGGCCCATGATGTACGCCACCACCCAGGCCTTCCTCCTGCACTTCGGCCTCAAGAGCCTCCACGACCTGCCCCAGCTCGGCGACTTCGGGGAAGGTCGCCTGGAGGTCGAGGCCCTGGCCGCCCTGGAGCCGCCGCTGCCCGAGGACGGGCTCTTCGGGGAAGGCGCCATGGAGATCGTGCCCGAATCCCCCGAAGAAGGTTCCGAGCCATGAGCGTCCGACAGCCCGCCGTCAGCCTGCAGGAGCAGCCCGCCAAGCCCGAGAAGCCCTGGAGCCCCACAGGCATCGTGCTGCAGGGCTGGCAGAAGGGGCTCCTGCTGGTGATCCTCCTGGGTGTCCTCTACCTGCGCCTGTGGCGCCGGAAGCAGGCCCGTATCCAGGTCTGCAGCCACTGTGGGGAGAAGAACCCGCCGCACCTCTCCAACTGCCGGAAGTGCGCGGCGCCGATGCTCAACCTCAAGCGCTAGGCGGGGCCCGGCCGGGAGCGCTGCGCGGCAGCGCCCCTCGATCCGTTCAGGGCAGGGGCCGACCTGGGCGCGATGCTCAACCTGACGGGGGCCCGGCTCGGAGCGCTGCGCGGCAGCGCCCCTCGATCCGTTCAGGGCAGGGGCCGACCTGGGCGCGATGCTCAACCTGACGGGGGCCCAGCTCGGAGCGCTGCGCGGCAGCGCCCCTCGCCACCCGTCTAGGCTTCGCCCCGGCGGTCGTGTGGCATAAGCTCCTCGCCGGGTCCCGGCTCCAGACGCTCCCCCGGAGCGTCTTACGCCACCCGGCGGTCGCTTAGAACTCGATATCGATCCCGGACTCTTCGGCCAGGTCGTTCTCCACGCCCAGCACCTCGCAGGCGGCCCCGTACATCTGGAGGACGGCGGTCTTCCGGTTGCTCAGGCTGGTGAGGAGGTCCTTCACCCGCTGCACCTCGGAGGCGATGGTGTTGTTGATCTGCTCCACTTCCTGGCGGCAGCGCTCGCGGGTGGTCTCGTAGAAGGCGTGCTGGTCCTGGCTCAGATCCATGGGGAACTCCGGATTGCGGGAATGGGGACGGGGGGACGCGAAAGCCGAGTCTATCCTGAATCGTTTGTGCTGGGGATCAGCTCCGGGCGGCGATCCAGAGGAGCGTCACCAGCAGGACGGTGAGAACGAGGATCACCGGGAGCAGCCAGCGCGGGCGCGGCTGCGGCGGGGCGACCGGCCCCTCGGGGGCGGCTTCGAGGCCCGGCGCCGTGTCGGCACGCGTCCGGGCGGTGGTCGTGGTCTCCCCGGATCGCCCTGCGGGCACCCGATAGGAGCCGCTGCTGAGGCTGGCCACCTGGGGGAAGCGGGCCGCCAGCAGTTCCTCCAGGCGTTCCTTCGGACCCACCAGCAGGGCCTCCATGTACTCCGCCACGTCGTGCTCGGTGATGGGGGCACCCTGGCGCTGGAGGAAGTCCCGCAGGTCGCGCTCCATGAAGCGGGCCGAGGGATAGCGGTGGTCCACGCCCTTCTGCAGGGCCCGGCTGACGATGGCCACCATGTCCCGGGACACCCCCGGGTTCAGGGTGTGCAGGTCCGCGATCCGGCCCAGGCGCACCTTCTCCAGCACGCCGAGCTCGGAATCCGCCTGGAAGCAGCGCTCCCCGGTGAGCAGCTCGAAGAGCACGAGCCCCAGGGAATACAGGTCCGACCGGTTGTCCAGGGGCTGGCCGGTGGCCTGCTCGGGGCTCATGTAGAGCAGCTTGCCCTTCAGGGCGCCCGCCACCGTGTGGCTGGCCTTGCTGGCGGCCTTGGCGATGCCGAAGTCCACGAGCTTCACCGCCCCGTCCGTGGAGAGGAGGATGTTCTGGGGGCTGATGTCCCGGTGGACCAGCTTCAGCTCCCGGTCGTCGAAGCCCCGCTTGCGGTGGGCGTAGTCCAGGGCGGAGGCCACCTTCATGGTGACGAAGGCCGCCACCTGCTCCGGGAAGGGCAGCCGGTACTCCCGCACCTTCTTCAGCAGCGTCCGGAGGTCCCGGCCGTTCACGTACTCCATGGCGATGTAGTAGGAGCTGCCCGCCTTGCCCAGGTCGAAGATCTGCACGATGTTCGGATGGGTCAGCTGGGCCGCCAGCTTGGCCTCGTCGATGAACATCGTGACGAAATCCTCGTTGTCGCTGAAGTGCGGCAGGATGCGCTTGATGGCCACGATCTTCTGGAAGCCCTGCACGCCCCGCTGCTGGGCCTTGAAGAGCTCCGCCATGCCGCCCACGGCGATCTTCTCGAGGAGGTAGTAGTTCCCGTATTCCTCCAGCACCTCCGGGTGCCCGGCGACGCCGGACGGGGGGAGCCCCGGCGGAGGCGTCCCGGCGGGCGCGCCTCCGCCCTCGCGGGAGGCTTCCCAGGAGAAGGGATCGTTCACCCCGGAGATGCCGCTGAGCGTGAAGTCCGAAGGGCCCAGCGCCTCGGGCGCGGCCGTTTCCGACACCGGGGCGGTGGACATGGGCACGGGGGCCACGAGGCGGACGGGCGCCTGGGGCAGCCGCCCACGCTCCGGGGTGGCCCGGGAGAGGGCCTCCACCTCCTGCAGCACGTCGCCGAAGATGTCCTCGGTGCTGAGGGGCGTCTGGGGGGCCGGCGGCGGCGGTGGGGCCGCACCGTGGGGGGCCGGCGGGGAGGGCAGGGCTTCGTAGAGGGCGAAGGGATCGCGAGGGGGGGCCGGCGCGCCATCGAGGTCGGCGAGCAGGTCCCCGAAGATGTCCTCGCTGCTGAGGTGGGAGGTGCCGGGACGGAATCGCCGGAGCGCCGCGGCCAGCTCCAGCTCGGGCTGGGTGCGCTCCAGGAAACCCTGGACTCCCACCCCCTTGCGGTTCACGCCGCCGGAGGTGGAGCCTTCCGTGAGCACCAGCACCGGCAGGTCCGGTTTGCGCACCCGGAGGCGGCGCGCGAAGTCGTAGCCGGCCTCCTCGGGCGTGGCCGAGTCCAGCAGCAGCAGGTCGGGAACCAGCCCCGCGGATTCGAAGGCGGGGGCCTCCGAAGCCCGCACCCACTGCACCGTCCAGCCGTCCCCCTCCATGGCGGAGACCAGCCCCGGAGTCCGGAGGGACTCGCCGTCCACGATCAGCAGGAGGGGGCGGGGCATGGGGGATCCAGAGGCGGGGAGAACCAGGGTAACGGCAGGCCGCGACCCGGTCCAATGCCCAGGCCGCCGATTCAGCCTCGCTCTGCGAGGGTTTCCGGTGTAGACTCGTTCCCTGGTCCCGTCCCGGTCTCCGGTGGCGGTGGCGAATCCCCTGCGGAAGGAGGTGCATCCCTATGCCTTTGGTCAAGGTCAAAGAAGACGAAACGTTCGAGTTCGCCCTTCGCCGCTTCAAGCGGAAGTGCGAGAAGTCCGGCATCCTCAGCGAGCTGAAGAAGCGCCAGCACTACGAGAAGCCCAGCGCCAAGCGCAAGCGGAAGATGCTCGCCGCCCGCAAGAAGACGCTGAAGCGCCTCGCGCAGGAGCGCCGCATGCTCGGTTGATCCCGCAGCGCTCGCGCGCCGCGTGAAAAGGCCCGCGCGAGCGGGCCTTTTGTTTTACTGGAGGCTGACGATCGAAGCCCGAGGACTCCACCCTTCCATGACCCCCGAACTCCAGGCTCTCGAATTCCCCGAAGCGGTGCGTCTCATCCAGGCGGGCGCGCGCACGGCCGAGGCCCGCACCGCCCTGGGGAGCATGCATCCCTGGGACGGCCGGGCCGGACTCCGGCGCCTGCACCAGCTCGAGCTGCAGGACCTATGGGCCCAGTCCCCGGATCTCCTGCCGGTCCAGGCCCTGGACGAGGCCCTGGAGGAGCTCCTGGATCCCGCGGGATGGCTGCAGCCGGACCACTGGCGGCAGCTGCGGGATGGCCTGCGGGCCCTGGCCGTGCTGCTGAGGAGCCTCTCCGGCCTGGCCTGGCCGGAGGCCCGCCCCGCGCCGGCCGGCGTCCACCTGGGCATCGACCGGCTCCAGGTGACGGCCGCGCTGCTGCCGGACCCTTCGCCGGTGGCGGACCGTCTCGCGAAGGCCTTCACCGCGGACGGCCAGCTGGATCCCCTGCGGATTCCGGGCCTGGCCGAGCTCCACCGGCAGCGCCAGGCCGCCCTGCAGGCCGTGCAGAACAAGCTCCAGAAGCTGCTCCGGGGAGGCCCGGAGGCCTTCTCGGACCCCCTGGTGGTGGAGCGCAATGGCCGCCTCTGCCTGCCCGTGCGCCAGGAGCGCCGGAGCCTGGTGCCGGGCCTGGTGCTGGACCGCAGCGGCAGCGGCGCGACGGTCTTCATCGAGCCCATGGATGCCGTGCCCCTCAACAATGCCTTCGTGGAAGCGGACCGGGACTACACCCAGGCCGTGCAGGCCTTCCTCCGGGATCTGCTGGCCGAGCTCCGGGCCCGCCGGGAGGATTTCACCCGCTGGCGCGACCTCCAGGCCCAAGCGGACCAGGCCCTGGCCCTCCTGCGCTGGGCCGCCCTCTGCGACGGCCGCCTCCCGGATCTCGAAGCCGATCCCAAGCGGGGCCGCCTGTGCCTGCTGGAGGCCCGGCATCCCCTGCTGCTGCCCGCCGTGCGCGAGGTCCTGGGCCTGGAGCCCCTGCCCCACCCCGTGGTGCCGCTGAACCTGGTGCTGGAGGCGGAGAAGCCCGGGCTCGTCATCTCCGGCTCCAACACCGGCGGCAAGACCGTCGTGCTGAAGACCGTCGGCCTGCTCACGGCCCTGGCGGCCTGCGGCTGCGCCGTACCCGCCCGGGAGGGGTCCAGCTTCCCCGCCCTGCCCAGCCTCCACGCGGACATCGGCGATCACCAGACCATCACCGGAAGCCTCTCGACCTTCAGCAGCCATATCCTGCACCTGAAGGACATCCTGAAAAACGTCCATGATGGCGGGCTGGTGCTGCTGGACGAACTGGGTACGGGCACGGATCCCAAGGAGGGCGCCGCCCTCGGCATCGCCCTCCTGCAGACGCTCTCCCGGCGCCGGTGCTGGATCCTCTGCTCCACCCACCTCGGCGAGATCAGCCAGTGGGCCCTCCGCCACGTCCGGTTCCAGAACGCCTCCGTGCAGTTCGACGAGGATCGCCTCGCCCCCACCTACCGCCTGCTGGTGGGCCAGCCGGGCCAGAGCCGGGCCCTGACGATCGCCGCCAAGCTGGGCCTCCCCGCGCCGCTGCTCGAGCACGCCGAGAAGGTGCTGGGCCGGCGGGAGCAGGACTGGCGGGACTTCCTGCGGCAACTCGAGGCGGAGCGGGTGCGGATCCAGGAGGAGGCGGAGGTCCTCCGCCAGCGGGAGGCGGCCATCGAGAAGGACCGGGAGATCCTCCGGCAGCGGGAGGAGAAGCTCTGGACCGAACGCGAAGCCTTCCAGCGGGAATCCCGGGAGAAGGTGGCGCGGGTGCTGGACTTCCTGGACCACGAGGGCAAGCGCCTGGTCAGGGAGCTGAAGGACCGGCAGAAGGCCCAGGCGAACGCCGACCGCCTGGGCACCGAGGCCCACGAGCGGGTGAAGCAGCTGACCCGCATCGCGGAGGCCGAACTGGGCCCCAGGCGCCCCCGGCCGGGCGCGGAGGAGGTCCCCCAGGTCCGGGAGGGGGGCCATGCCCGGCACCGGGGCCTGGGTGTGGAGGGGAAGGTCCTGGCCCTCAAGGGGGACCGGGTCACCCTGGAGACCCTCCAGGGCCGGCGCCTGGAATGCCGGGTGGGGGAGCTCGAGGCCATCGGCGCCCGGGAGGCCGCCCCCCGGGCCTCCGGAAAGGTCCGGGTGCGGGCCGAGGCGCTGGACATCGAATCGGAGATCAACCTCATCGGACGGGCCAGCGACGATGTGGACAGCGAGATCTACCGCTTTGTCGAGGAGGCCCTGGCAGCCGGCCGCCGCGTCATCCGCATCGTCCACGGCCACGGCACCGGCCGGCTGAAGGCGGCGGTCCGCGAGGCCCTGCGGGGCCATCCGGGCATCTCCCGGGTGGAGGATGCTCCCCAGAACCAGGGAGGAGCCGGCGCCACCGTGGTGACCCTCCGGTAAGAATCCGATCCAGGCTGAAATTCAACCTCGCCACCTCCCCTTCCGATGCCATGGGCATCACGTTTTCCTCAGGGGCGGCCATGGCATTCTGGAACAACCTCAACATCCGAAAGAAGCTGCTCTACTCCATCCTCGCCCTGGCGGTGGTGCTGGGCGGTTCGGCCACGATCTTCTCCGTCTGGCGCCTGGACTCGGCCCTCAACTCGGGCCTGAGGCTGAAGGCCAGCAGCCTGGCCTCCCTGGTGGCGGACAACGTCCAGTCCGGCGTCCAGTTCGAGGACACGGGCCTGGTCGAGCGCGGTCTGGAGGCCCTGAAGAACGATGCCGACATCACCCAGGCGCTGGTGGTGACCTCCGATCCCGCGACCAAGGCCACGAAGATCATGGCGAAGTCCAAGGCCAAGGCCGAGGCGGATGCCAGTGCCATCGCCGATGCCTTCATGGCCGCGGCCGCCGGCAAGGACATGAGCAAGGAGAACCTCTTCCTGGACGCCAAGGGCTACCTGGTGGTGGGTTCCCTCGTGAAGATCGACGGGGCTCCCGTGAAGTCCTACCTGGTGCTCCTGGTGAACCACGACAAGCTGCGCCAGGACCAGATCGCCGCGCTGGCGGGCATGGCCCTCCTCGGGGTGTTCATGGTCGCCCTGGGCTTCGTCGCCGCCTGGCTGCTGGGCAATGCCATCGTGAAACCCCTCGAGAACATCCAGAAGCGCATGCGGGACATCTCCGAGGGCGAGGGCGACCTGACGGCGCGCCTCGATGTGCACGGGACTGACGAGATCGCCCAGCTGGCCGGCCACTTCAACCGGTTCGTGGAGAACATCCACGGGATCGTGCAGCAGGTGATGGCCATCTCCACAAACATCGCCTCGGGGTCCCTGCAGATGTCGGCGGGCATGTCCGAGATGCACAGCACCGCCCAGAGCATCGCCCAGGCCGCGGAGACCCAGAAGGGCAGCGTCAACACCACGACCGGCAGTGTCCAGACCATCGCCGGTGCGTCCAATGTGGTGTTCTCCAATGTGACCGACGCCCTCAAGGTCTTCGACCAGGCCCAGCAGGCCGCCGCCAAGGGCGGCACCGCCGTGGGTGGCGCCGTCTCCGGCATGCAGGCCATCAACCAGAACTCGAAGCAGATCGGCAACATCCTCACGGTGATCACCGAGATCGCCAACCAGACGAACCTGCTCTCCCTGAACGCCGCCATCGAGGCCGCCAAGGCCGGCGAGCATGGCAAGGGCTTCGCGGTGGTGGCCGAGGAGGTGCGCAAGCTGGCAGAACGCAGCGCCACCGCGGCGAAGGAGATCACGGCCCTCATCCAGACCTCCGATCGCGCCATCGGCGACGGCACCAAGATGGTGAACACCGCCGGCGAGGCCCTGCAGAGCATCCAGGCGGCCATCACGGCCTCCGCGGAGCGGATGAAGACCATCGGCGAGCAGAGCCAGGCCCAGAGCCAGGACAGCCAGCGGGTGGTGGACGCCATGGGCAACCTGACGGGCATCGCCGAGCAGAACGCCGCCGCCATGGAAGAGATGGCCGCCACCATCAAGGAGTCCACCCGCACCGTGGACGAGCTCAGCCACCTCGCCGAGCAGCTCAACGCCATCGTCGCCCGCTTCAGGATCTGAACCCGGGCCCATCGGCACGCCACCTGAAGGCCCCGCTCCGGCGGGGCCTTTCCCATGGCTGGGCCCGGCGGCGCCTCCCGCGCCCGTTTCGGGTCCGGAGCGCGATCCAGGCCCCGCCCGGCCTGCCCCGGGGGCATGGCCGGGTCCCAGCGGCAATCCGATAAAGAAACAGGCCCCGCGATGCGGGGCCTGCTTCCTGGAACGGGGTGGCGCTAGAACCGGGCGCGGACGCCCAGCTGGACCTCGCGGGTGTTGCGGTCCGGGAGGTTGATGTAGCCGAAATCCGTGGTGGGCTGGCCACCGGTGATGGTGGTGCGCTGGTTGGCCCAGTTGGGGAGGTTGAAGACATCGATGAAGGTCTCGACGTCGAACCGGCGGGTGAGCTTGAAGTCCCGGGTCAGGCGCAGGTCGAGGGTCCGCATGGAGGGCTGGCGGAAGCCGTTGCGCTCCGTTCCGGGCAGGTAGTCGTTGCGGCCGCCGTCCCCGTTGACGTCGGCGGTGGCGATGGCGCTGTAGGGCCGTCCGGTGGTGTAGCTGTAGTTCACGGAGCCCTGGATGCCCCAGTAGATGGGGAAGTAGCCCGCGAAGACCACCCGCCAGCGGCGGTCGTTGTCGCTCCAGGAGGTGGTCGCCAGGGGATCCGCCGGGTTGTTCACGTTGGAGTCGGCGGTGCTGCTGGCGGTGGTCCGCTCGTTGGAGTTGTTGTCCCGGGTTTTGGACCAGGTCAGGTTGGAGGTGAAGCCCCACCCGGCATCGGACCGCTTGGACAAGGTGAGGATCAGGGCCTGGTAGGAGCCGTCGCCGTCGTTCTTGCTCAGGAACACGTTGCCGAACCCGGTGAAGTCCATGAGCCGGCCGGCGACCATGGCCTTGTTGGGCCGACCGGTGGTGCTGAACCGGTTGACGTCCGGCAGGGCGTAGCCGTCGTTGTAGTAGGACCCGGCCGGGGCACCCACCTGGTTCAGGTTGATGTTCACGAAGTACTGGAGGTTCTCGAACTTGGCATACACCCCCTGCACGCCCACCGTGTAGCCGCTGTCGTAGGTGTGCTCGAGCCCGAGGGAGGTCCGCTTCGCCACGGTCATCTTGTTGCGGGGGTCCCAGACCTGGCCCTGCTTCCCGGCCGTGGAGGCCAGGGTGGAGAGGAGCGCGGGATCCAGCCGGTTCAGCGTGGTTCCGGACACGAGGTTCGCGTAGGACAGCAGGCCGGAATTGAAGAGGGTGTTGGTCGTGGCGCCGTTGTTGATGAAGTAGGTCGAGGTGGTGTTCCCGTTGCTGTTCATCGTGTTGGACACGGTGAGGCTGGGGTTGGGGCTGGAGAACCAGCCGTAGCCGCCGCGCAGGAGGGTCTTGCCCTGCCCGGTCAGGTCATAGGTGAACCCGAAACGCGGATCGGTCGAGGTGCTGCTGTTGGCCTGGTCGAGACCCGCGAACTGGGGGTTCGGCCGCGGATTGTCGGGCTGCACCTCGCGGGTGGTCCGGAGGCCAAGGCTCAGCATGAGGCGCCGGTCCAGGAGGCCCTGGTACTGGCCCTGCACGTAGCCCGCGAGCAGCTTGGAGGAGTAGGAGATCGCGCCGCCGTAGTTGCTGAAGGCGCCCACGTAGGTGAGGCTGTCCGCGGTGGCCACGGTCCCGGTGGCCCAGCGGTTCGCCACGCTGTAGTTGCCGAACTGGATGGAGCCGTTCTGATAGCGGAAGAAGGTGTTCTTGAAGTCGAACCACTGGAGGTCGACGCCGCCCTTGACGGTCCAGTCGCCCTGGTTCCAGGTGAGGTTGTCGATGACCTGCCAGGTGTACTCGTCGAGGCCGTTGGGCAGGAAGTTGTTCTGGCCGGCCGTGAAGCCGCCGTTCACCTGGAACTCAGGAGACGCGGTGCTGTTGGCGTAGCGGGGGCGGCGCTCGATGGCGCGCTGGATGCGGGCCTCGTTCACCAGGTTGGGGCCGAGGAGGCTGTTCAGCTCCACCACCCAGGAGATGCCGCTGTTCTTCTCGAGGCCCTGCTGGGTCTGCCCGGTGGTGGGGGCGAAGGAGCTGGTGAAGGAGGTGGTGCCGTTCTCGGACTTCCAGTCCTGGGCGTTCACCCGCAGGGTGGCCCGGTGGTTCTCGTTGATGGTCCAGTCCAGGCGGCCGAAGTACACGGTGTTCGTGCGGTCGTTGGTGTAGGTGCGGCCGCCTTCCTGGGCGAGGGTGCGCCCGTCGTTGCCCATCACCAGGTTCCCGAAGGTCCCCAGGAAGGTGTTGAAGTTGGCCAGGCTGTTGCCCCCGCTGCTGGAGATGGCGAAGTCGGGGGTGAAGTCCTCCTTGTACTTGTAGGTCTCCACGCCCACGAAGAAGAACAGCTTGTCCTTGATGATGGGCCCGCCCACGTTCACGTTGAACTGGGTCTGGGTGAAGTTCTTCGTCTCGGCCTTGTCGGTGTTGACGGTGCCGCGGGGATCGTAGGGCACGGGCCGGATCTTGGCGACCAGGGACTGCGGGCGGACCTGGTAGAGCGCCGTGCCGGAGAATTCGTTGGTGCCGGTCTTGGTGACGGCGTTGATCACCGCGCCCGCGGCGTTGCCGTACTGGGCGTCGAAGGCGTTGGTGATGATCTGCAGTTCCTTGATGGTGTCCGCGCCGAAGGCGAAGGGGATGCGCGTGGACCCGCGCTGCTCGCCGAAGAAGTTCGACTGGTAGGAGGCGCCGTCGATCGTGAGGTTGTTCTGGATGCCGCGGGCGCCTTCAACGGCCACGCGGTTGTTGTCGGGGTCGTAGGTCGTTCCGGGCGTCAGGTTCACCAGGTTGGTGAAGTCGCGGCCGTTGAGGGGGATGGATTCCACCAGCTTCTCGTCCACGGAGGTGATGGTGTTCACCTGGGTGGTGTCGAGGGTCTGGGAGGACGAGACGATCTCCACCGTGGCGGCCGCTTCCGCCTTGTCCAGGTTGAAGTTGGCCACGCTGCTCTGGCCGAGGACCACGTGGATGTTGGCATCCTTGACGGCCCGCATGCCCTGGGCGGTGATGGTGAGCTCGTAGGCGCCGACCGGCAGCAGGCCGATCTGGTACTCGCCGGCGGCATTCGTCACGGCGGTGCGGGTGAGGCCCGTGTCCAGGTTGCGGAGCACCACGGAGGCCCCGGCCTGGGCCTGGCCCGCCTTGCTCTTGATGACGCCCCTCACCGCGCCGGCAGTGGAGGAGGTCTGGGCCTGCGCCACCGTGGCGCAGGCGAGGCCTGTCAGGAAGAGGGTTGTCCAGCGTCGGTTCATGGATGCTCCTAAGCCATGGGGGGATGGCGTATCGACCGGGCGGGAGGATCCCCGCAATTGCGACCGGTTCCTGGGAATACACAAGCATTCCCAAAGGCGGGGTGCCTCTCAAGCTCCTTTTTCGGGCGGCAGAAGTAACCTGATCGATACAGGCCCGTTACCCGACCGTGGTCGACGGGGAGCAGGTGGCTACCCCGGGTCAGACCAGGCCCCGGGCCTTCAGGAAGGTCACGAACCCGAAGTCCCCGTCGCTGATGTGATGCTTGAACCAGCCTTCCATGAAGGTGGGCACCATCATGGCCATGCTGTGGTGGCTCTCAAGGAACTTGGCCTGGAGTTCCTTCAGGCTGGTCAGCATGGCGGCATGCTCCGCCACATGCTGGGCCAGGTCCGGATAGCCATGCTCGCCCATGAACCTCTCCTCCGAGGCGAAATGCCGGGCCGAGGCTCTCAGGAGGGAGTCCAGGAGGTGCTCGATCACCTGCCGGTCGGCTCCCGCCTGGACCGACGTCCGAAGCTCGTTCACGGTGGAGAAGAGTTCCTTGTGCTGCTCGTCGATGAGCTGGATGCCTGTGTTGTACCGCGTACTCCAGACCACATCCATCACGTCGGATCCTTTCGGGGACAAACTTTCAGCATCACAGAAGGACCCGGGCCGAGTCCATTGGCTACCACCGAATCACCTTATTATTCAACACCCTCCAGGCCAATGTAGACTTTATGGACCTCCCGATCAAGTGAAGTCGGTGCCGCTTCCCCTGGATCAGGGCCGGGCCCGACGGGGCCTTCCCGATCCGGTTCATAGGCGGGATCCGGGTCGACGCAGCCCTTCGATCTGACCGAGGCTGCATTTCAACTTGATGGGATGATCCACCCAATCCAGACCAGCGATATTATGTAAAAATTCTATCAATTTGGCTTATTGTTTTGGTTCAAAAGATGCCTGCTGATGGGCCCAGGTGCCCCGTCATCAGATGGACTGCGCCATGTGGAACCTTTGCGGGGGAATTCATGGCGTACGAACCCAAGAACTACGAGTACCTGAAGGGCGGAACCTTGAAGGGGTTCAGCGACAGCCAGCTGGACCTGCACTTCACCCTCTACAAGGGCTATCTGGCCAAGCTCAATGAGATCGAGGAGAAGCTTACCCTCACGAGCAATGCCAAACCCAACTATTCCTTCAACGAATACAGCGAACTGAAGCGCCGGGAAGCCGTGGCCTTCAACGGCACCTTCCTCCACGAGCGCTACTTCGAGAACCTCGGGGCCGATGCGGCCCTCAGCCCGGGGATTCAGCATGCCCTGGAGGCCCAGGGCGGCAAGGACCAGGTGCTGGCCGATCTCAAGGCGGCCGCCCTGTGTGGCCCCGGCTGGGCGCTGCTGACCCGCAACCGCCGGGACGGCAGGCTCCACACCTATTTCGTGGCCGAGCACCATCTCGGCCTGCCGATCGAGCAGGACCTGCTCCTGGTGCTGGACAGCTGGGAGCACGCCTTCATGGTGGATTACGGCATCAGGCGCCCTGACTACATCAACGCCTTCCTCGAAAACATCAAGTGGAGCGAAGTATCCAGGCGGTTCGGCGTCCTGAATGCCGGTGGCGGGGAAGGCGACCTTACATGAACGGCGGACTCATCGAAGCGGGCCTCTCGGCCGGGGCGCTCGACCTCCATCGGGCGCTGGCCAGCCTCCAGGAAGAGCTGGAGGCCATCGACAACTACCACCAGCGAGCGGATGTGTCGGAGGACGCGTCCATCAAGGCCATCCTGATCCACAACCGCAACGACGAGATGGAGCACGCGGCGATGCTGCTCGAGTGGCTCCGCCGGGCCATGCCTGAATTCGACACCCAGATGCGGAAATTCATCTTCGCGTCAGGGGCCCTGACCGAGGTGGCTGCCGGGGCCGGACCTCCGGCGGCGCCTGGCAGCGGCCTGGGATTGGGAAACCTGAAATGAACGGGCGCTCCGCCCAGGAGATACGGCCATGACAGACATCCTCCGGCGCGACATGGCGCCCATCACAGACGAAGCCTGGAGGGAGATCGAACGCCAGAGCTCACGGATCCTGAAGGGGAACCTCTCGGGACGGAAACTGGTGGACTTCTGCGGCCCCCATGGCTGGCAGTTCGCCGCGGTGAACCTCGGGAGGCTGGACGTCGGATCCGGGGAGACAAAGGGCGGAGTGGCCTGGGGACTGCACAAGGTCCTCCCGCTCCTCGAGATCCGGGTGCCCTTCACCCTGGGGATCTGGGAACTGGATGATGTCGCGCGCGGTGCGAAGAACCCGGATCTGCATGGCCTGACCGAGGCCGCGAGAAGGGTGGCGATCTTCGAAGAGACGGCCCTCTACCGGGGATTCGATGGGGCCGGCATCCAGGGCATGCTTGAGGGCCCCAGCCATCCGCCGGTGCCCCTCAGCCCCGACCGGGGCAGGTTCACCGAATCCCTCGAAAGGGCCCTGCTCGCCATCCAGGAGGCTGAGATCGGGGGTCCGTTCGCCCTGGTCCTGGGCACGGAACCCTACGCGTGGCTGATGGCTGGAGATCCAGGGGCCTACCCGCTACGTAAGCGGGTCGAGGTCCTCTTCTCCGGCGGCATCCATTGGAGTCCGGCCCTTGAGGGCGGGGCTGTGCTCTCGCGCCGGGGGGGCGATTTCGAGATGACCGTCGGCCAGGACCTGACCATCGGCTACCAACGGCACGACACCCGGGAGGTCGAGCTGTATTTCACGGAATCCTTCACCTTCCGGGTGCTTGAGCCCGCGGCGGCCGTGGAGGTGAGGCTTCAGCCCCGCTCCTCCCCGGACGCCTCGGCCTCCTGATCACGGGAATCGCATCAGACACGGTCATGGAAACGCTCGAACCATTCCCTCCGGAGGGCCCGGGAGACCCTCTTCCAGGAGCCGCCCCCCCGGGGCGGTGGAGGCGGTTCTTGAAGGTCTGCCGGGCCAATCCCGGCAAGGCGATCCTTTCGGGCCTGGCCGGGTCCCTCGTGGTGGTCCTGTGGATGCTGGATGCCCTGCTCGCGAGCCCCATGCGCAGGTGGGCCGAGCGGACCATGAATTCGAAGCTGAACGGCTATACGGTCCGCATCGGCCGGGCGCGCCCCCACATCTGGAAGTTGGCCTTCGACCTGGACAACCTGGTCCTGGTGCAGAACTCCCACCCGGATCCGCCCGTCGCGGATTTCGGCGCCCTGGAGTTCTCCCTGGTGTTCCATGAGCTGCTTCGCCTCAAGGTGGCCGGGGACCTGACCATCCTGCGTCCCGCGCTGCACATCAACCTGGACCAGCTCAAGGAGGAGGCCAACAGCCACGTGAGCCTGAAGGATCGGGGTTGGCAACGCGCCGTGGAATCCGTCTATCCCATCAAGCTGGACCGGGTGGAAGTCCTGGATGGCTCTCTCCTCTACCTTTCCGGCGACACCACCGGCAGACCGCTCCAGCTCACGAAGGTCTCCATGGTGGCCAGGAATGTGCGCAACATCGCCGCGGCCAGGGATACCTTCCCATCTCCCGTGACCCTGGAAGGGGTGCTCTTCGACACGGGGCGGGTCAGTTTCAAGGGAGCGGCGGATTTCCTTCGCGAACCCTACCTCGCCGCCCGAGGGGAGATCCACCTGGTCCAGGTTCCCTTGGATCGCCTCGATCCCCTTGCCCAGGACTTCCAGCTGAGGACCAGAGGCGGGTTCCTTTCCGTGAACGGGTCCATGGAGTACACCCCCGAAGCCCAGAAAGCCCATCTCCGCGACGTCCGCTTCGAACACCTGCGCGTGGATTACGTGACCAGCCGCGCCACCAAGGCGATCGAATGGGAACATGGGAGGCAGGCCGTCAAGCTGGCCAAGAAGGTCCGCAACGCGCCCAGCCTGCTCCTTCAGGTGGACCTCCTGAAGCTGACGCACAGCCAGATCGGCTTCGTGAACGAGGCCACCACCCCCCCGTACCGCTTGTTCATGTCGGATGTGGACCTGGACCTGGAAAACCTGAGCAACCAGGCCGGCCCGGGGAGATCCAGGTTCCATGGCCATGGGACCTTCATGGGCCACGGAACCACCGTGGTCTCCGGCGGGAGCCGGTTGACCGCCAGCCCCGCGGACTTTGATGTCCGGCTCAAACTGGATGATGCCCGCCTGCCCGACCTCAACGCGTTCCTGCTCGCCTACGCCGGGGTGGATGTGGCCGAGGGCCTGTTCTCGGTGTACACCGAAATCACCGTGAAGAACAGCCGGGTGGAGGGCTACATCAAGCCCCTGCTGAAGAACCTGAAGATCTACGACCGCCAGAAGGATCAAGGGAAGCCCTTCGGAAAGCGCGTGGAAATGCACGTGCTGCAAATGCTGGCGAGCCTCTTCAAGAACCGATCCAGCAAGGCCGTGGCCACGGTGACCCGCATTTCCGGTTCGACCAGCGATCCCAAAACCAACGAGTGGGAGGCCATCCGCAAGCTCATCGGGAACGGCCTCTCCCATGCCATCCTTCCGGGATTCCTGGACAAGCAGAAGGTCGAGCCCCTTCCCGGGACCGTCGATCCGCCTGCGCGGAAGAAGCCCCCACGGAGCCCGAAGACGGGTGCCGGCGATCGGACGCCGACGCCCGCCGCGGGGCCGGCGGCGCCCGCGTCTGCCCGCACCGGGCCTGACAGCCAGGCGGGTCTCGCAGGAAGGCCGTCGGCGCACCATCCGTGACCTCAGACCGACCGCCCAGGCGTCGGGCCCCTCTCGGGGCCCGACGACTGGTGCCGGCGGCCGGACTCGAACCGGCACTAGGGGTTGCCTAACAAGATTTTGAGTCTAGCGCGTCTACCAGTTTCGCCACGCCGGCACGAACCGCCAGGATAGCGCGGTGGTGCGGCTTTTCAAACGGCGGTGAGGGGGATGCGGCGCCCTGCCCCGAAGGCCTTCGGGCTCACCTTGAAGGCGAAGGGAAGCTGGCGGCGCTTGAACTCAGTCCGGCGCAGCAGGCCGAGAATCCTCGGCAGGGCCGCCCGGGCCTCCTCCAGGTCCGGGCCCTCCAGCAGCAGGGCCAGGTCGTCGGCGAGGCCCTCCTCGGGTCGCTGGGCCTCCACGGCCGCGCCGAGGATCGCATCCAGCTGGACATAGGGCAGCAGGCTGGCCTCGTCCGTCTGCCCCGGCCGGAGCTCCGCGGTGGGGGGGCGGTCCAGGACGGCGCGCGGCACGGCGGCGCCCAGTTCCCGCGCCACGGCATACACGCGGGCCTTCAGGCAGTCGCCCAGGGGGGCGAAGGCGCCGATGCCATCGCCGTAGAGGGTGAAGTAGCCCGTGGCCGCCTCGCTCTTGTTGCCGGTGGTGAGGACCGCGATGCGGTCCGTGCCGAGCCGCCGCTGCACCTCCGGCTCCGTGGTGAGGGCCATGACGAGCGCCCCCCGGGACCGGCTCTGCAGGTTCTCGTCCGTGAGGCCGAAGGTCCGGCCCGGCAGGGCCTTCCCGAGGGCCTCGGCGAACCCGGCGAAGGGCGCATCCGCATCCAGCGCCAGGAACCGCATGCCCAGTTCCCGGGCCTGGGCCTCCGCCAGGGCCGAGCTCTCACCGCTGCTGAACCGGGTGGGCATGGCCACGCCCATCACCCGGTCCGGGCCCAGGGCCTCCACTGCGAGGGCGGCGCAGACGGCGCTGTCGATGCCGCCGGAGAGGCCCAGCACCAGGCCCTCCAGGCCCTGCTTGGCCAGGTTGTCGCGCAGGCCGGTCACCAGGGCCCGGCGGAGCCAGGCGCCGTCCCCGCAGCTGTTCCAGGCACCGCCCCCGGAGGCCGTATCCACCAGGATCATTCCCTCCTGGAAGGGCGCGCTGCCCTGCCAGCGCCCGTCGGGCAGGGCCAATCCCGAGCCGCCGTCGAAGAGGAGCCAGCTCTCCGCCCCGGCGCGGCTGGCGTAGGCCACGGGCACGCCATGCTTCCGCGCCAGGCCCGGGATCAGGCGGCGCCGCTGGTCATCCTTCGAGGGGATCGCCCAGGGCGCGGTGCGGCCGGGTGGCAGGTAGCTCCCGAGGGCGCTGGGACTGGCGCTGGCGTTGAGGATGAGGGTGGCCCCGGCGGCCACGAGCTCGGCGATGGGATCCAGTCCGTAGCGGACCGGGGCGTTGCCGAGCTCGGCGTCGGCCCACAGGTCCTCGCAGATGGACAGTCCGAGGCGCTCGCCGCGGAAGGCGACCAGGGGCTGGGGCGCGGGATCGGGTTCGAAGTACCGGGCCTCGTCGAAGACGTCGTAGCTGGGCAGCACGCGCTTGCGGATGACCTGCCTCAGGGCGCCCTGCTCGCACCACCAGAGCTCGTTCCAGAGCCGCCCCGAGGGCGCGGGCCGGGCCGTACCGAAGACCAGGGGGACGGCCCCGCTCAGGCCGGCGAGCCGGTGGGATTCCGCCTCCACCCGCCGCCGCAGGCCGGTTTCCCAGAGCCGATCCTCCGCCAGGTAGCCCGGAATGGCCAGCTCCGGCGCCAGCACCAAGTCGGCGCCGGCGGCCACGGCGGCGGCATAGGCAGCCTCCAGGGCGCGGCCGTTGGCCTCGGCATCCCCGAGGCGCGCGTTGAGCTGGAGCAGGGCCACTCGCATGGAACCAGCCTACCAGCGGATCTCCGTGCGGGTTCCGCCCTCGGACCGGGGCTCCAGCCTCAGGTCGGCACCCTGGGCATTCAGCCACTTGAGGGCCAGGGGCAGCCCCAGGCCCGTACCTTCGGGCCGGCCACTCTCGAAGGGACGCAGCATGCGCACGGCCGTGTCCTCGCCCAGCCCCGGCCCCTCGTCCAGGATCTCCAGGCGCCCCTCGCCCACGCGCACCCGCACCCGGCCGCTCAGCGGAGTGGCCTGGCAGGCGTTCTCCAGCAGGTTCACCAGGGCCTGGTGCAGCAGCTGCGGATCAGCCTCGGCCCCGCCCTGGCCCTCCAGGAGCAGCTGCCGGCCCTGGCTCGCGGGGCGGCGCTTCAGCTCCGCCAGGGCCTGGCCCGCCGCCTCCTCGAGGCGCAGCGGCTGCAGGGCAGGTTCCAGGGGCCGGGCCCACTGGAGGAACCGCTGGACCAGCCCTTCCAGGTCCTCCGTCTCCGACAGCAGCGCCTCGGCGGCCTCGGCGTGGCCCTGCCGCTTCAGCAGCTGGCCGTGGCCCTTCAACACCGCCAGCCCGTTCTTGAGCTGGTGGGCCACGCCTGCGGTCATCTCGCCCAGCTCCGCAAACCGCTCGCGCAGCTGGACCCGCCGGGCCTCCTGCTCCACTTCCGTCACATCCTCGAACTGCACCAGGGCGCCGATCCGGTCCGGAGCCTCGATGCGGCGGATCCGCCAGCGCCGGCCCGCGCCTGCGCAGCGCCAGGGGGGGCCCGGCTCCCGGTCCAGGGCCTCCAGCAGCCAGGGGAAGGGCTCGAGGACGAAGGCCGCCTCCAGGCCCACCACCCCCGCCTTCACCCCGAGCAGCTCCTGGCCCCGCCGGTTGAGGGCCGCCAGGCGCTGGCGCTGGTCCACCCAGAGCAGGCCGAAGGGGAGGGCGTCCACGAGGCGCTCCTGCACCGTGCGCAGCTCGCCCAGGGAGGCCGCCAGCTCGCCCCGCTCCCGCAGGCTGCTGGACACCGCGCCCAGCAGCACCGCCCCCGGATCGCCGGGGACACTCCGGCGGAGGCGGATCCAGCGCGCCACGACGAGCACCAGGCCGAGGACCATCACCGCCAGGGGCAGGGCCATGGCCAGCTGGGCGACGGTGTGCGGGGAGAAGTGCATCGTCCCAAGAGTATGCCCGAGGGGTAGGCTAGGGAGATGGACAGGCAACCCATCTACGTGGTGTCCGGCGGCTCCGGCGAGACCGCCCTCCGCACCGTCCAGGCGGCGCTCACCCAGTTCTCGAAGGGCGAGGCGTCGGCCCTGGTGCGCCGGTTCCAGAACGTGCGGACCCAGGAGGACCTGGACCGGGTGCTGGAATCGGCCACCGAGAAGCGCGCCGTCATCGTCCACACCACGGTGTCCCGGGAGCTGCGCTTCTACCTGGCGGACCGCTGCGCGGAGCTGCGGCTCACCCAGGTGGACCTCTTCGGCAACCTGCTGGACACGCTGGCCCTCTACCTGCGCGAGCGGCCCGAGGAGCGGCCGGGCAGCTTCCACGCGGTGGGCGACAAGTACTTCCGGCGCATCGAGGCCATCGAGTTCGCCCTCCGCTTCGACGACGGCGCCGACATGACCGGCCTGGTGGACGCCGACATCGTGCTGGTGGGCATCAGCCGCACCAGCAAGACACCCCTCTCCATGTACCTCGCCATGGAGGGGCACAAGGTCATGAACGTGCCCCTGGTGCCCGGCGTGCCCCTGCCGCCCGAACTCGACCACATCCCCCAGGGCCGCATCGTGGGCCTCACCATCCAGGCGGACCGCCTCCAGGAGATCCGCGCCTACCGCCTGAAGCGCCTGGGTGCCACCGGCACGGCGGACACCTACAGCGACATGGGGCACATCCTGGAGGAGCTGGCCTATGCCGACGGGGTGTTCAAGCACCACCGCCGCTGGCCCGTCATCGACGTGACCGGCCGCAGCATCGAGGAGACCGCCGGCCTGGTGCTCGACCGGGTCTTCGGCAAGGAGCGCGGCATCTGACGCCCTACAGCTCCTCCTCCAGCCGCCGGCACAGCGTCCTCAGCATCTTGATCCGTCCGAAATGCTTGTCCTCGCTCTCCACCAGGGTCCAGGGGGCGATCTCGGTGCTGGTGCGGTCCAGCATGTCGCAGATGGCGGTCTCGTAGGCGGGCCACTTCTCGCGATTGCGCCAGTCCTCCTCGGTGATCTTGAAACGCTTGAAGGGGGTGTCCTGGCGTTCCTGGAACCGGCGCAGCTGCTCCTCCTGGCTGATGGACAGCCAGAACTTCACCATGATGCTGCGGCTCCGCACGACCTGGTCCTCGAAGTCGTTGATCTCGCTGTAGGCGCGCTGCCAGTCGGCCTCGGAGCAGAAGCCCTCCACCCGTTCCACCAGCACCCGGCCGTACCAGCTGCGGTCGAAGATGGCCACCTTGCCCCGCCGGGGCAGGTTCCGCCAGAAGCGCCACAGGTAGGGCTGGGCCCGCTCCTCCTCCGTGGGGGCCGCGACGGGATGGATGCGGTAGGTCCGCGCGTCCAGGGCCTGGGTGATGCGCCGGATGCCCCCGCCCTTGCCGGCGGCGTCGACCCCCTCGAAGACCAGCACCACGGAATGCTTCCGGAAGTTCCGGTGGCGGGTCAGGAGGTTCAGGCGTCCCTGGAGCTCCAGGAGGGCCTCCTCGTAGTCCTTCTTGTCCAGGCGCTGGGTCAGGTCCAGGGCCTTGAGCACGTTCACCTGGTCGATGGCCACCCGCGGGGCGGGCGGCATCACCACCGGCTTCGGCGCCGGCATGTCCAGCCGCGCCCGCAGGCGCTCCAGCAGCACCTTCCCGACGGTGAGCCGCTGGTACCGGGGGTCGGTCGCCTCCACCACGATCCAGGGCGCCTCGGCCGTACTGGTGGCGCGCAGGGCCCGCTCCGAAACCTGGCGGAAGGTGTCGTACATGTCGAAGTGCCTCCAGTCCCGATCGGTCACCCGCCACCGGGTCTTGGGGTCCTTCTCCAGACCCTTGAGCCGCTTGCGCTGGGCGTCCTTGCTCAGGTGCATCCAGAACTTCAGCACCAGGGCGCCCTCGTTGATGAGCATCTGCTCGAAGCGCGCCACCCGGGCCATGTCCTGGTCCAGTTCGGAGGTCTTCGTCCGGCCGTGGGCCCGCTCCAGGATGGGCCAGGTGTACCAGGACCCGTCGAAGATGCCGATCTTCCCCTTGGGCGGCAGCATGCGCCAGTACCGCCACATGTGGGGCCGTTCCAGCTCCTCGTCGGAGGGCTTGTCCAGGCCGAGGGTCTGGATGTGGCGGGGGTCCATCCACTCGTTGAGGGTGTTCACCGTTTCGCTCTTCCCCGAGCCGTCCACCCCAGCCACCAGCAGGATCACGGGGAAGCCCTTCGCCCCGGCCAGGTCGTACTGGGCGTCCAGCAGCGCCTCGCGCAGGACCGGAACCTCCCGGTCCCAGTCCTCCTTCGGGATCCTGTGGCCGAGCTCCGCGGATTCGAACATGGTTCCTCCGGGACGGATGTCGCACCTTTTCGGCACGTGGCCCACGATAGCCGACTTCCCTGCGGGACACCCAAGGCCGATGATGGGGGCCATGATCTCCATCACCTGTCCCATCCAGCCCGCCCTGGACCACACGAAGCGCATCCTCTTCCAGCCCTTCTCCCTGGGGAAGTGGTTCGTCCTGGGCTTCTGCGCCTTCCTCGCCCACCTGGGCGGAGGGGGCTCGTTGAACTACAACCAGGCCTTCGACCGCACCCGCCTGGCCCGGGAGGGCCACCTGGCGGAATGGGCGGGCGCGCACCTGCCCCTGGTGATCCTCCTCGGCGCCCTCCTGGTGGTCTTCCTCCTGGGGCTGGGGGTGCTCTTCCAGTGGCTGGCCAGCCGGGGCGCCTTCATGTTCCTCGACGGCGTGGCCCGCGACCGGGCGGCGGTGGTGGAACCCTGGGACCGCTTCCGGGACCGAGGCAACCAGGTGTTCCGCTTCCGGCTCGTGCTCATCCTGGTCACGCTGGGCTTCCTCGCGGTCGTCGTCGGGGCGGGGTTCCTCGTGGTCCTGCCCGCCTTCCGGGCCCAGGCCTTCGGCCGCTCCGCGTTCCTCCCGCTGCTACTGGTGGGCGGCATCCTGCTGCTCGGACTGCTCGCGCTCCTGGCCGTGAGCCTGCTGCTGAAGGATTTCGTGGTGCCCATCATGTACCGCCGAGACCTGGACCTCCCGGTGGCCTGGGGCGTCCTGCGGCAGGAGCTCCTGCCGGGACACGGCTGGCAGTTCCTCGGCTTCTACCTGATGACCCTCGTCCTCTGGATCCCCGCGGCCCTCCTGGCCATCGCCATCATCTGCCTCACCTGCTGCGTGGCCCTCCTCCCCTACCTGAGTTCCGTGGCCCTCCTGCCCATCTCGGTGTTCTTCCGCTGCTATTCCCTCTGCTTCCTGGAGCAGTTCGGGGAGGGCTGGCGGATCCTCGAGGTGCCTGAGCAGGCCGGGCCCTCCGTCTAGTACTCGTTCGCCAGATCCCCGGCCCGCACCTGCTTCTCGAAGGGCTGGAACACCTCGGCCCCGGCGGACCGGGCGATCCACTCGGCCACGCGGATGCCGTCCACGGCCGCCGAGGTGATGCCCCCGGCGAAGCCGGCGCCCTCGCCGCAGGGGTAGAGGCCGGGATGGGACACGGACTGGCCGTCCTCGCCCCGCAGGAGCTGGATGGGGCTGCTGGTGCGGCTCTCGATGGCCAGCAGGATGGCCTCGCGGCTGGCGAAGCCGTGGAGCTTCCGGTCGAAGACCGGCAGGGCGCCCGCCAGCTGCTCCTGCACGAAGCCCGGCAGGCAGGTGCGCAGGTCCGCGGCCACGGCGAAGGGCCTGAAGCTGGTGCGGGGAAGGCGTCCCGTCGCCCGGTTCCTGAGGAAGTCCTGCACGGCCATGGCCGGGGCGCCGTAGGTCTCCCCCGCGGCCCGGAAGGCCGCCTGCTCCCAGGTTCGCTGGAAGTGCATGCCCGCCAGGGGGTGGTCGCTGCCGAAATCCGCCGTGTTCACCTTCGCCACGAGGCCGGAGTTCGCGAAACCCGAATCCCGCTTCTCGTTGCTCATGCCGTTCACCACCACGCCGCCGGGCTCGCTGGCGCACTGGATCACCTCCCCGCCCGGGCACATGCAGAAGCTGTAGGCGGCGCGGTTCAGGCCGAAGTTGCAGACCAGCTTGTAGTCCGCGGCGGGCAGGGAGGGATGGCCGGCGCTGGGGCCGTACTGGGCCCGGTCCACCAGGTCCTGGGGATGTTCCACCCGGACGCCCATGGCGAAGGGCTTCTGGCGCATGGCCACCCCGTGGCGGTGCAGCATCTCGAAGGTGTCCCGGGCGCTGTGGCCCGGCGCGAGCACCAGCGCCTCGCAGGGGATCTCCTCACCGCCTTCGAGCACCGCGGCCCGCACCCGGCCCCGCTCGTCGAAGCGCACGTCCGCCAGGCGGGCCCGGAACCGGTACCGCGCCCCCCGGGCCTCGGCGTCCTTCCGGATGAGGACGGCGCAGCGGCGGATGACATCGGTGCCCACATGGGGCTTGGCCAGGTAGAGGATCCTCGGGTTCGCGCCGAAGCGCACGAAGGTGTCCAGCACGTAGCGGGTGGCGGGGTGCCCGATGCGGGTGGTGAGCTTGCCGTCGCTGAAGGTGCCCGCGCCGCCCTCGCCGAACTGGGCATTGGCCTCGGGATCCAGCACCGCATCCTTCCAGAGGCCGGAGATGGCCTTCACCCGCTCGCCCATGGCCGGCCCCCGCTCCAGGACGACGGGTTCGAGCCCGTAGTCCAGCAGCCGCAGGGCGCAGAAGGTCCCCGCCGGGCCAGAGCCCACGACCACCACCCGGGGCTTCCGGGTCACGGGCGGCACGGCGTAGGGCGCCGCCTCCGGCGCCGGGTCCAGCTTCAGGCCGCCGGGAAGGAGGCCGAGTGCGAGCGGCCGTTCCGTCTCGAAGCTGAGGGACACCAGGAAGCGGATGGCCCCCTTGTGCCGGGCGTCCAGGCTGCGCCGCTCCAGGGCCACGGCCCGGTAGTCCCCGGCCCGCCCGCCCAGGGCGTGGGCCAGCGGCACCGCCAGGTCCAGCGCCTCCTCTCCCAGATTCAGCGGCAGGTTGGCGAGCAGGTAGCGCACGGGATCCTCGGCGGTGGGAGCCCGGCGGGGCTCAAGGCCAGGGTCCATGGTACCCGGTCCTGGACAACCCGCGTTTCCCCACCGGACGGGCCACCGGGAAGGCCTATGCTTGCAGCAGGAACGGAGTCCGCCATGGCCGAACAGCCCTTGCAGCGCGCGGTGGTGGCCGGAGGCACCGGCCTGGTGGGCCGGGCCCTCGTGAAGGCCCTGCTGGCCCAGGGCACCGAGGTCGTGGTCCTCACGCGCCGCCCGGCTTCGGCGGTGCTCCCCACGGGCGCGACGGCAAACGGGTGGGAGAACCCCGCCGAAGTCCTGGAGGGCGCAGGCGCCGTCTTCAACCTGGCCGGCGAGGGCATCGCGGACCGGCGGTGGAGCGCCCGGCGCAGGAAGGCCCTCCTCGAGAGCCGCGTCGGCCCCACCGAGGACCTGGTCGAGGGCCTCCGGACCTGCGCCCGGCGCCCCACCGTGCTCGTGAACGCCTCCGCCATCGGCTACTACGGGACGACCGACGACGACACCCCCCTCAGCGAGCTCGCTCCGGCCGGAACGGGCTTCCTGCCCGACGTCTGCCGGGCCTGGGAGGCCGCCGCCCTGCCCGCCCGGGACCTGGGCGTGCGCGTGGCGATCGCCCGCATCGGCGTGGTGCTGGCCCGGCGCGGCGGCGCCCTGCCCAAGATGGCCCTGCCCGTTCGGCTGTTCGCCGGCAGCCGGTTGGGTCACGGCCGGCAGGGGCTCAGCTGGATCCACCTCCACGACCTGGTGGCGATGCTGCTGGAGGCCGCCCGGAATCCGGCCTGGGAGGGCCCCTTCAATGCCACGGCCCCCGAACCCGTCTCCCAGGCGGTCTTCCTGAGCCTGGTGGCCAAGCGGCTCCATCGCCCCCTCCTGCCCATCCCGGGCTTCCTCGCCGCGGCGGGCCTCCGCCTGGCCCTGGGCGAGATGGGACGCGACCTGCTCCTGCGGGGCGCCTACGTGCATCCCGGGAAGGCCGAGGCCCTGGACTTCCCCTTCCGGTTCCCCTCGCCGGAGGACGCCCTGCTGGACCTGCTGTGAGGGGGCCAGGCCCGCTTCAGCCTTCCTTCTCGAGCATGCCGAAGCGGGCCACGATCCGCTTCTCCCCAGCCTCCGCGAAGCGCACGGTGTAGGTCAGCCCATCCCCGCTTCCGGAGCTGGCGACGATGATGCCCCGCCCGAACCGGGGGCTGCGGACGCGGGTGCCGCCGGGCCAGGCCCCGGCCGCCGGGCGGGATTCCGGTTCAGGCTCCGGTTGCTCGTCGCGGTGGCCGCTGGGATCGGCAGGCTCCTCCGCCTGCGCCCGCACCCGGTCGAAGAAGCCCCGGATGCGCTGGAGCTCGGTGGCGACGGAGGCCCCGCCGGCGCCCCGCGTGAAGGAGCTGCCGGGCCGCACGCCCTCGCCGGCCTGGTACAGCTCCGTGCCCCACCGGATGGGGGCCTGCAGGGCCTCGGCGGGGATCTCCCGCAGGAAGCGGCTGGGCATCCCCAGCATCTCCGTGCCCATGATGCGCCGGCGGCGGGCGGCCGTGAGCGTGAGGCGGCGCTGGGCGCGGGTGATGGCCACATAGAAGAGGCGGCGCTCCTCCTCCAGGCCCTCGGGCGTCTCCCGGGCGTTGCGGTTCGGGAAGACGTCCTCTTCCATGCCCACCACGAAGACGTAGGGGAACTCCAGCCCCTTGGCGCAGTGGATGGTCATGAGGCTGAGGTGGGCGCTCTCCTCCACCTGGTCCGCGTCCGCGGCCAGGGTGATGCGGTCGAGGAACTCCGACAGCCGCACCCCGAGGGATTCCGCCTCCGCCGCCGCGCTGAGGAACTCCTCCAGGTTGCGGATGCGGCCCTCGGCCTCCAGGGTGCCCTCGTCCTCCAGGCTCTGCAGGTAGCCGCTCTCCTGGAGCACCCACCGCACCAGGCCCGCCAGGCCCTGGGCCTCGCGCTCCCCCGCGGCCCGGCGGAAGAGCTCCAGGAAGCGCCCCATCTCGCGCTGGGCGCGGCCCTTCAGTTCGCCCCGGCGGAGCAGGTCCGCCAGGCCCTCCAGGGCCGTCCCGCCCTCGGGGATGGCCCCCTCGATCTTCGCGAGGGTGGTGGGCCCCACGCCCCGGCTGGGGGCGTTCACGCAGCGGCGGAAGCTCACCAGGTCGAAGGGGTTCGACACCAGGCGCAGGTAGGAGATCAGGTCCTTCACCTCCTGGCGCTCGTAGAACTTCACGCCGCCCACGAGCCGGTAGGGCAGGTTCCTGGCGCGCAGGGCCTCTTCCAGCTGCCGGGACTGCCAGTTGGCCCGGTAGAGCACGGCCACCTTGGCCTCCGCATCCGTGGCGCGGAGTTCCAGGATGCGCTGCACCACCCACTCCGCCTCCAGGCGCCCCTCGTCCGTCAGCTTGAAGACGATGGATTCGCCGTGGCCCAGGTCGCTCCACAGCGTCTTGCCCAGGCGCTGGGAGTTGTTGGCGATGACCGAGCTGGCGGCGTCGAGGATGCGCTGGGTGCTGCGGTAGTTCTGCTCCAGCTTGATCTGCACCGCCTCCGGGAAGTCCCGCTGGAAGTCCAGGATGTTGCGGATGTCCGCGCCACGCCAGCCGTAGATGGACTGGTCCTCGTCGCCCACCACGCAGAGGTTGTGGTGTCGCCGCGCGAGGTGCTGCACGAGCAGGTACTGGGCCCGGTTGGTGTCCTGGTACTCGTCCACGAGGATGAACTTGAAGCGGTCGCCGTAGGCCGTCTGGAGGGCGGGCTCGCGGAAGAGGCGCTCCGTGTAGAGCAGCAGGTCGTCGAAGTCGCAGGCCCGGTGGCTGCGCAGGCCCTTCTGGTAGAGGTCGTAGGCCTCCAGGACCTTCCGCGTCCAGGGATCCAGCGCCTCCTCCCGCGCCTCCTCCGGGAGCAGGCAGCGGTTCTTGAAGTCCGAGATCACCTCCAGCACCTTCCGGGGATGGAACTGCTTCTCGGGCAGGTGGAGTTCGGCCAGGACCTGCTTCATGAGGCTCTTCTGGTCGGAGGGATCGAAGATGACGAAGTCCCGGCCCACGGGCGTGCGGTCGCCCTCCCGGCGCAGGATGCGGGTGCAGAAGCTGTGGAAGGTGCTGACCCACAGCTGCTCGAGGGGCACCGAGACGAGCCGCTGCACGCGGTCGCGCATCTCCTCCGCCGCCTTGTTGGTGAACGTCATGGCCAGGATGGAGCCGGGATGGACGCCCTCCTCCTCGATGAGCCAGGCGATGCGGCGGGTGATGACCGTGGTCTTCCCCGAGCCGGCACCCGCCAGGATGAGCAGCGGGCCATGGGCATGGCAGACCGCCTCCCGCTGGGGGGCGTTCAGGTGCTTCATCAGGGGGTGGTCGGAAAGGTCGGGGGCGTCGCCGGGCATCCCCTCATGCTACCGCGCGATGGGCTTCCCCTTCTGGGCCTTGCGCAGGACCTCCTTGACCATGAGCTCCGCGTCCGCCTCGCTGAGTTCCCCCTTGAAGGAAGGCATGATCCAGCCGAAGAAGATCCCCTTCTGGATGGTCCGGACCATCTTCGCGTCGTTCAGGTCCGCCGCCTTGGTCGCGTCGGTGAAATCGAAGCCCCTGAGCTTCTTCCCGTCCGGACCCAGGGCGGAACCGTCGACCCCGTGGCACTTCACGCAGTTCTGCTGGAAGAAGGCCCGCAGATCGTCCACGGACCGGGCCGGAGCCTGGGCCATGAGGCCCGTGACGCACAGCAGGGGGAGAAGGGTACGCATGCCCACGGCACCTCCCGGAAAGCGGACGTTCCAACATGCCTCCAGAACGGCGGCGCGCAAGGGCCGGTCAGCGATGTTTCCTCGGACCCATGGGGCGGATCACCTCCCGTACCATCCGCCGGGCCTCCCCGTCGTCCAGGACGAACCCGAAAGCGGGCATGGCCCCGCTGCCCTGGCGGATGGCCCGTGCCAGGTCCCCGTCGGAGGCGGTGCCGAAGGTCTTCGGGTCCGCGAAGCTGGCCGGTCCCAGGCGGATTCCGCCCGGCCCTCGCCCCGTGCCGTCCGCGCCGTGGCAGACGGCGCACCGGGCCTCGTAGAAGCGCTTCAGGTCACGATCCTCCGCCCGGACCGGGAGGACCGGAACGAGCAGCAGGACCGCCAGGACGCCTCGCACGGGTTCCCTCCGCGAGGAAGCTACCACAGCGCCGGGCCCTCCCGTTAGGCTGGGAGGGCGCTCCCGTGGCGGAATGGCAGACGCCGCGGACTTAAAATCCGCTGCCGGCAACGGCGTCCCGGTTCGAATCCGGGCGGGAGCACCAGCCTCCGGCGGGTTCACCCCTGCTCGGGCAGCAGCTTGAGCAGGGCCGTGACGATGCTGCTGAAGCGCTTCCAGCCATCCAGGTTCCCGTTGACCAGGCGCCGCACCTTCACCCAGTCGTCCGCGGCGGCGGTCTTGGGGACCTCCTTCAGCATGAAGGCATAGGCTAGGATCTTTGCCGCGTGGCCGGGGTCCAGGGCCAGATCGGGATCCGCCAGGAGGTCGGCGCCGATGAGCTTGCCGTACTGGGCGTACTCGGAGCGCCCCAGGATGGGGATGAAGCCCCGCCCGCAGTACTTGGCGCCGTCCCCGGATTCGGTGTTCCCCAGGGACCGCTTGAACTCGTACACCCGCCGGAAGTAGCCCTCGCTGCCGGCCTCCCGCTCGGGGGCGAAGGTGTAGCCCTCGGTGCCGATGGTGGCGATGGCCGCGACCTCGGTGGCCGGATCGTCGATCTGGAGAGCTGCCAGGGCCCCGGCCACCAGGGGCCAGTGCTTCTCCACGTTCGCCGCAGGGGCGTGGAGGGTGGCCGCGATGACGTCCGCCGTGAAGTGCATGGCTGGCTCCGGAATGGCCTGACCAGGGGGGAGGGGGCCAATCTAGCACAGATGTCACCGGCGGAACCCTGAGAGTGCCCGACCCCACCCCGGCGAGGCCGCGGGGAAGCCAGGGGGGAGGCACCCTATGCTGGAGGCATGGACAGCCATCGGATGCGCCTGGGGGAACTGGAGGCCGAGGTCTCGGCCGCGGGCGCGGAACTGCGGACCCTCCGCCACCGGGGCACGGATCTCCTCTGGGATGGCGGCCCCCTCTGGCCGCGCCGGGCCCCCCTGCTCTTCCCCATCGTGGGCGGCCTGAAGGCCGACACCCTGCAGCATGGCGGCCGGGACTTCCCCCTGCCCAAGCACGGCTTCGCCCGGGACCGCACCTTCGCCTGGAGCGGGCGCACCCCGGCCAGCTGCGCCCTGGAACTGGCAGAGGATGCCGACACCCTCGCCGCCTATCCCTTCGCCTTCCGCCTGCGGGTGGGCTACCGCCTCGAGGCCGGGGCCCTCCACACGGAGCTGGCCCTGACGAACCCCGGCGAGGTCCCCCTGCCCGCCAGCCTGGGCGGCCATCCCGCCTTCCGCTGGCCCCTGGCGCCGGGCCTCCCGAAGGCCACCCACCGGGTGGTGTTCGCGGAGGACGAACCGGATCCCATCCGCCGCCTGGACGCTCGGGGCCTGCTCGCCCCCGACCCGCGGCCCACGCCGGTGCGGGGCCGGATCCTGGACCTTCACGAGGGGCTCTTCGCCGACGACGCCCTCATCCTCGACCGCGTCCGCAGCCGGTCGCTCCGCTTCGAAGCCAGGGGCGGGCCCGCCCTCGAGGTGGCCTGGGAGGGCTTCCCCCACCTGGGCCTCTGGGCCAAGCCGGAACCCGGCCCTTCCTTCCTCTGCCTCGAGCCCTGGCAGGGCTTCGCCAGCCCCGCCGACTGGGATGGCGAGTTCACCACCAAGCCCGGCCTCGTGACCCTGGCCCCCGGCGAGACCCGGAGCTGGCGCTACACCCTCAAACCGGAGTAGGGGCTACACCAGCTCCGCGCCCAGGAAGTGGGGGCTGGCCTGGGTGATGCGGGCCTGCACCAGCTCGCCGAAGGGCAGCTCGCGGCCCGGTCCGGCAGCCAGGTGGATGGTCTTCCACTCGCCGCTGCGGGCCAGCCACCAGCCCTGCTCGGTGGCCGTCCGGCTCTCGATGCGCACGGGGATCTCCCGGCCCACGAAGCGGCGGTTGCTGGCCAGGGTCAACTCCGCCTGGCGCTGCTGGAGGCGGGCCAACCGCTCGGACTTCACGGGCATGGGCAGGTCGTCCTTCAGGCGCAGGGAGGGCGTGCCGGGCCGGGGCGAGTAGATGAAGCTGAAGGAGGCGTCGAACTGGACCGTCTCCAGCACCTGCATCGTGGCCTCGAAGTCCTCATCCGTCTCGCCGGGGAAGCCCACGATGAAGTCCGTGCTGAGGGCCAGGCGGGACCGGCCTTCCCCCAGGTAGCCCAGGCGCTCCAGGTACTGGTCGATGGTGTACTCGCGGAGCATGCGCTTGAGGATGCGGTCGCTGCCGCTCTGCAGGGGCAGGTGGAGGAAGGGCGCGACCTTCGGGTTCGTCACCAGCTCCCGCGCCAGGTCCCGCGTGAAGTTCATGGGGTGGCTGGTGGTGAAGCGGAGCCACTCGAGGCCGTCCACCTCGGCCACCCGCGCCAGCAGCTCGGCGAAGGTGCAGCCGCCGGCGTAGCTGTTCACGTTCTGGCCCAGCAGCTCCACCTCGCGGTAGCCGGCTTCGACGAGGCCCCGCACCTCGGCCACCACATCCGCGAAGGGCCGGCTGCGCTCGGTGCCGCGGGTGGTGGGTACAATGCAGTAGGTGCAGGCGTGGTTGCAGCCCTCGATGATCGTCACCAGGGCCTTGGCCGTGTCGCGCCGACGTGCCACCTGGGGCGGGAAGAGGTGGTTGTCCGGGTACTCGCCGGTGTCGATGACCCGGCCCCTGCCGGCCTGGGCCTCCGCCACCAGCCGGGGCAGCTGGCGGAGGGCCATGGTCCCCAGCACGAAGTCGATGTGGGGCGCCCGCTTGAAGAGGGCGGCCTGCTCCTGCTGGGCCAGGCAGCCCGTGACGCCCACCAGCAGGGGCCGGCGCTGCTTCTCCTCCCGCAGCCGGCCCAGCTCGGAATAGACCTTGTGGACCGCCTTCTCGCGGATGGAGCAGGTGTTCAGCAGCACCAGGTCCGCGTCCCCGGCCTCCGCCACCGCCTCGAACCCCTCGGCCGACAGCAGCCCCGACAGCTTCTCGCCGTCGTGGTCGTTCATCTGGCAGCCCCAGGTCTGGATGTGGAACTTCATCGGTCCTTCACCTGCTCCATCGTGATTCGCTTCCTGTGGGGCCCCGCCTTGCGGAGTCCCCCGGACTCCGCTCCGCGACCCACAGGGTCGCGAGGATGTGGAACTTCATCGGTCCGTCCAAACCTTTGAGTTTACCGGAAGCGGCAGGTGTCAGAACCGGTAGCTGACGGTGGCGGTCACCCGCCGGCCGGGGAGCAGGTAGTACTGGGCGTCGCCCATCTCGCTCTCGGCCACGGGGTCGCGGCGGTCTCTGAGGTTGTCGCCCTTCACGCGGACCTCCCAGCGGGCGGCGCGGTAGCCCAGGCCGGCGGCCAGGGTGGTGTAGCCGCCATAGGGGGCCCGGTTTCGCTTGTCCATGAAGATCCCGCCGGTGTACCGGGCCTCCAGGGAGCCCGTGAACCCTCGGGCCGGGGCGTAGAGGAGGCCCAGGGCGCCCAGGTGGTAGGGCGACATCTCCAGGCGCTTGCCGGCGAGCTGGGTGGCCGTGCCCCCGAAGTCCTGGACGTAGTCCCGGAATCGGCTGTCGTGGTAGCTGTACGCGCCGTGCAGGGACCAGTCGGTCCGGAGCCGCCAGTCGGCGCTCAGTTCCATGCCCTGGAAGCGCTCCGTGCCTGCGTTCACGAGCACTGGCAGCCCCCCCAGGCTCTGGGAGACCACCAGGTTGCTGAAGTCCATGAGGAAGGTGCTCAGCTCGAGGTCGAGCCGACCGTCCAGCAGCCGCGACTTCGCGCCCAGGTCGTAGCTCTCGGCGGTCTCGGGCTTCAGGATCCCGGGCGTGCTGTCCAGGCCGAAGTCGATGGCGCCGGGCTTGTAGGTGTTCCGGTAGCTGGCGAAGAGGTTCACGCGGTCCGCGCCGGACTGCCAGGCGGTCCAGGTGAGCCCGGCGCTGCCGGAGAGGCGCGTCACGGTCCGGCGGTCCTGACCCCCGTCCAGGGTGGCGCTGGCGAAGTCGAGGGTGAAGGCCCGGCGGGTCTCCTCTGTGCGGTTCAGGCGCAGGCCGCCCTCCACCACCAGGCGGGACATGGGCGACCACTCGGCGAAGCCGTAGAGGCCCGAGAAGTCCCGGCGGTCGTCGATGCGGATGTCGGCGGCCGGCGGCAGGGCGCCGCTGCCGGGCGCGTTGGAGCCATCCAGGTTCACGACGTAGTCGAAGTCCCCGCCCCGGCCCGTGCCGGCGCCATGGAGGTGGTCGAAGCCCGCCACCAGCTTGAGGCCCGGCAGGTCGGTCCAGGCCAGGTGCGTGTCGAAGTAGAGGTCCGTGGTCTCGATCCGCTCCCGGTAGCCGTGGGCGTTGGGATCCGTCGTGACCACATCCACCAGGAAGCCCCGGAACAGGTCCTGGCGCGACCGGGACGTGGAGAGGATCGTGGACCACAGGGCCGCGCCGGCCTGCTGGTCCCAGCCCAGGGTGAAGGTGGCCCGCCGGTCGTTGAGGTAGGCGCCGTCGGGGTTGTGGTTCGCATCCAGGGGCACGTCCGTGGTGAGGACCTTGCCCACCCGGGGATGGGGACTGGCGGGCTTCTGGTCCACGGCCGCGGCGTCGAGGTCGAAGCGGAGGATCCCGGCGCCGAGCTCCGCCCGGTTCCGCCACAGGACGTGGCCCCGCTTGAACGCCGTGCGGGGGTCGTCGTAGCCCTGCTTGGCCACGTCGGCCGTGAGGCTGGACTCCACCTTCGACCAGCGGGGCAGGCGCAGGGTCACGGCGGCGCCGCCGCTGCCGTGGCTGCCTCCGGACAGCCGGACCGATCCTTCCGTGTCCGCCGGGTGCCGGTGGATCACCTGGATGACGCCGACGAAGGAGGTGGCGCCGTACATCACGGGTGCCGCGCCCCGCTGGATCTCGATGCGCTCCACGTTCTCCAGGTCCAGGGTGCTGAGGGCCGGATTGAAGGCCCCGCCCCAGGGCACGCCATCCACCACCAGGAGGAAGGCGTCGAACTCCTTGAGGCCCCAGAACTCGGGGATGCTGGAGGCCGGCCCGCCGTCGCCGCCGGGCGCGATGTTGATGCCCGCCGCCAGGGCCAGGGCGCTGCGCAGGTCCGTGGCGCCGCGGTCCGCCAGGTCCCTGCCGGTGAGCACGGTGATGGAGGCCGGCACCTTGACCGGATCCTCGGGGAAGCGGGTGGCGGTCACCTCCACCGTGGCGGCGCCGGCGGGCTTCGGCTGGTCGGCTGACTGGGCCCGCAGGGTCGGGGCCACACCCGCCACGAGCAGGCAGGGGATCAGGGCCAGGGTCGAGGGGCACCGCATGGTTCCTCCAGCGCGAGCCCCCAGAAGAACATGACGTCAAACTTACATCAACATGAACATCAGGTCAGGTTGGGGATCCGCAGGGTCACCCTCGTGCCCTGGCCCACCCGGCTCTGGATGTCCATGGTGCCGTCCAGCATGGCGGCGATGCGGGCCACGATCGCCAGGCCCAGGCCCAGGCCGCCTTCGGGTCGGGGTTCGGGGGGGCGGGTGAAGGGCCGGCCCAGGCGCGGGACCCATTCCGGGGCGATGCCCGAACCCGTGTCCTCCACCCAGAGGGCCGTGGCGCCCGGCGCCGTGTCCGCGCCCAGCACCACCCGCCCCCCGGCAGCGGTATGCCGCAGGGCGTTCGCCACGAGGTTGTGGAGGGCGCGGGTGAGGAGCAGCCGGTCGCCCGCCAGGACGCCCGGGGCTGCCGCCGCCTGGAGGGCCACGCCCGCCTCCTCGGCCGAGGCCTCGAAGAAGCCGCGGACCTCTTCCAGCAGCCCCGGCACGTCGATGGGCTCCCGGGCCAGGCGGCCAGGGCCCCCCTCCGCCCGGGCCAGGAAGAGGATCTGGTCGATGAGGGCGGCCATGCGGTCGCACTCCTCCAGCAAGCCGCCCAGGGCGCTCCGCTGGGCCTCGCTGCTGCCCGGTGCCAGGGCCAGGTTCTCCAGGGTGCTGCGGAGGTTCTGGAGGGGCGTCCGGAGCTCGTGGGCCAGCTCCGCCCCCAGCCGGTCCGTGCGCTCGAAGGCCGCCTGGAGCCGCGCCAGGGCCGCATTCAGGGTGTCCACCAGGGCCCGCAGCTCCCCCGGGAACTGCCCGGCCTCCAGGCGCCGGTCCAGGTGGCGGTCGTCGATGGTTCCGGCCTCGCGGACGATGCGGGCCAGGGGGGCGAGGCCCCAGGCGGCCACCCACCGGGCCACCAGGGCCGCCACCAGGGCCGCCAGCCCCACGGCCAGGCCCAGGGTGCGCCGGAAGTGGGCGGTCAGGGCCTGCTCGTGGCTGCGGTCCATGGCCAGGAAGAGCGTCCCGCCGGACTCGCCTCCCCCGGCGCGCCAGGGACGCGCCAGGACCGAGAAGACCCGGCCATCCGCCGCCTCCACCTCCTGGGCGGGGGCCCCCGGCGGGGGCACGGCCAGGGACGGCAGGCCCGCCATGAAGGCGCTCTGCCCGAGGACCCGGCCCTCCCGGTCGAGCACCCGCCATTCGGCCTTCTCCAGCACGGGCCTGCCCCCGGCTTCCGGCCCGGTGTCCCCCGCGGCCAGCCGCTGGAGCATGGCCCGGGCCTGGCCCTCCATCACCAGGGCATCCTCGGCCTCCAGGGAGCGGTGGAGGGCCCGGTCCATGAAGACGGCCATGAGCCCCGCCAGCAGCGTCGCCGACAGCGCGAAGGCGAGCTGGAGCTTGCGGAGGATGCTGCCGCTAGGCCGGCTCACGGGGCTCCAGCACGAGGCCCACGCCCCGGAGGGTGTGGATGAGCTTCACGGGAAAGGGATCGTCCACCTTCCGTCGCAGGCGCAGGATCTGCACATCGACGGCGTTGGCGTCCACGGCGCCTTCCAGGCCCCACACGGTCTTCACCAGCTGGCTGCGGGCCACCACCTGGCCGGCGTTCTCCAGCAGGAGGGCCATCAGGGTGTACTCCTTGGGGGTGAGGTCGATGCGGTGGCCGGAGCGCAGGATGCTCCGGTGCGTGCGGTCCCAGACCAGGTCCGCCACCTGGATGCGGGTCGGCGACTGGACCGGCTGCACCCGCCGGACGATGCTCCGCAGGCGCGCCACCACCTCGAGGATGCTGTAGGGCTTGGCCAGGTAGTCGTCCCCGCCGGCCTCCAGGCCCCGCAGGCGGTCCTCCAGGTTCCCCTTGGCGGAGAGGAAGATCACGGGAACGGGATTGCCGGCGCCCCGCAGGGCCTTCACGACCTCCAGGCCCGACAGGCCCGGCAGCATGACATCCACCACCAGCGCATCGAAGACGCCGCTGCCGGCGAGGGGGAGCGCCTCCTCCCCCGAGGCCACCACCAGGGCCTCCAGACCTGCCGCGGCCAGCCCCGACCGCAGTTCCTGGGCGGTCCGGGCCTGGTCCTCCACGATCAGCACGCGCATGGTCAGTCCTTCGGGAGGAGGGCCACCAGGGTGCCCTCCCGCGCTTCCAGGGTCAGGCCCAGGCGTTCCCCCATGCTGCGGAGCCACAGGGACGTGAGGTTGCGCGCCGCGTCCTCCGGGGGCACCGGCAGCAGGGCCGGCGGGATGGGCGGCGCGTCCGGCCAGCGGAGGCGCCAGCCTTCGGGGGCGACCTCGGCCTCGATCCGGAGGGCGCCCGGCGCCACCCAGGGGAGGATCTGCCGGCTGAGGGCCACCGCCCAGTCCTGCAGCAGGGGCGCTGGCCAGGGCCGCCCGTCGCCGGACTCGGCCAGCACCACCTCCACGGGGCACTTGAAGAGCACGGACAGGGGCTCCAGCCGCCGGAGGAGCCCCTCCCGCCATTCGGGCCAGGGCAGCTGCCCCGCATCCGGGATCCGCCCCAGGGCCAGGGCCCGCGACATGGCCACCAGGTTCCGGCCCTCCTCCAGGGTGGCTTCCAGGCGCAGCCGGTTCCGCGGGCTGAGGGGTTCCGCCGGGTCGCTGAGGTCCAGCACCCCCTGGATGCCCGCCAGCAGGTTGTTGAAATCGTGCAGGGCCGTCCGCCACAGCGTTTCGGATGCCTCCACCGGGCCATCGGAAACCATCGTCCCTCCCCGCTGGCGAATATGCCTGCCTATAAGTTAACTTGGAGCTGATCTTCGCCGAAGTGTCCAGGTGTCCTGAAGGCGCGTCTCATGCAACAACCGATCAAGCGGCTGGGGGAAATGCTCGTGGAAGCGGGCCTGATCACCCCCGCCCAGCTGCAGAGCGCCATCACCCACCAGAAGATCGCCCGGGGGCGGCTGGGCAGCAACCTGGTGGCCCTGGGCTACATCACGGAGGAGGTCCTCATGGACTTCCTCAGCCACCAGACCGGTGTGCCGCGCATGGATGTCCGGACGGCGGAGGTCCCCCCGGAGATCCTCAGGCTCATCCCCCATCGGCTGGCCGAACAGTTCACCGTCCTGCCCGTGGCCATCAAGGAACCCAAGTCCCTGGTGCTGGCCATGTCCGACCCCTCGGACCTGAATGCCATCGACAGCGCCCGGTTCGCCTCCGGACTCCACATCGAGCCGGTCGTGGCCTCCCACAGCGCCCTCCGCAAGGCCATCGCGGACCTCTACCGCCGGCTCGACACCCCGGCCCCCTCGGCCCTCACCATCGAGCTGGGCGCGGAGCCGCTCCCCGATGACGCCCTGCCCATGCCCTTCGCCATCGAGCCGCTGCCGGTGCCCATCCCTGCGCCACCGCCGTCCCGGCCCGCGGCCTTCCCGCCCGACCCCTTCTTCGACAGCCCGGGAATGCCCACCCAGCCGATCCACATCGATCCCTTCGGCTTCTTCGATCCCGCCCCGGCCAAGCCCCCCGCCCCGCCCGCCAACCCGGACCTGATCCACAGCCGGACCCTGGGAGAGGTGACCCGCCGGCTGGAGAGCTACCATACCCGGACCCTGGTGTTGGGCCTCATCCGGCTCTTCCAGCGCCGAGGCGTCATCGGCCAGGACGAGTTGCAGCGCCTCCTGGCCAACCTCATCGAGTCCGGCGAGATCAAGGACGACGATCGCCTCGGCTAGCTCTCGACCTTGAGGATCGCCAGGAAGGCCTCCTGGGGGATCTCCACGTTGCCGATGGCCTTCATCCGCTTCTTGCCTTCCTTCTGCTTGTTGAGGAGCTTCTTCTTGCGGCTGACGTCGCCGCCGTAGCACTTGGCGAGCACGTCCTTGCGGCGGGCCTTCACGTTGGTGCGGGCGATGATCTTGCTGCCGATGGCGGCCTGGATGGCCACGTCGAACATCTGCTGCGGGATCACTTCCTTCATGCGCTGGCAGAGGGCCAGGCCCAGGGTCTGACTCTTGGCGCGATGCACCAGGATGGAGAGGGCGTCCACGGGGTCGCCGTTCACCAGGATGTCCATCTTCACCAGGTCCGATTCCGTGTAGTGCTTCATGTGGTAGTCGAAGCTGGCGTAGCCCTTGGAGATGGACTTCAGCTTGTCGTAGAAGTCCAGCACCACCTCGTTCAGGGGCAGCTCGTAGACGAGCATCACGCGGTCCGTGGAGACGTACTCCAGCTTCTGCTGGATGCCCCGGCGCTCCTCGCAGAGCTTGAGCAGGCCGCCCACGAAGTCCGTGCGGGTGAGGATGGTGGCCTCGATGATGGGCTCCTCGATCTTCGCGATCTTCTGGAGGGGCGGCAGCTTCGAGGGGTTGTCCACGGCGACCTCGGTGCCGTCCGTGAGGTGCACGTGGTAGCGCACGCTGGGGGCCGTGGTGATGAGGTCCAGGTCGAACTCGCGCTCCAGGCGCTCCTGGACGATCTCCATGTGCAGCAGGCCGAGGAAGCCGCAGCGCAGGCCGAAGCCCAGGGCCGTGGAGGTCTCCGGCTCGTAGGTGAAGCTGCTGTCGTTCAGGCGCAGCTTCTCCATGGCGTTGCGCAGGTCTTCGAAGTCGTCGCTGGAGGTGGGGAAGATGCCCGCGAAGACCACGGGCTGGATCTCCTTGAAGCCCTTCAGCATCTCCGAGGCCGGCTTGGTGGTGTTCGTCACGGCGTGGGTGATGGTGTCCCCCACCTTGACATCCGCGAGCTGCTTGACACTGGCCACCAGGTAGCCCACCTCGCCCACGCTCATCTCGGGCTGCTTGTCCATCTTGGGATCGAAGATGCCGATCTCGTCCACGCGGTACTCGGAGCCGTTGCTCATGAAGCGGATCTGGTCGCCCTGCCGGACCCGGCCGTTCATCACCCGGATGAGGCTCACGATGCCCCGGTAGGGGTCGTAGTAGCAGTCGAAGACCAGGGCCTGCAGCGGCGCGTCGGGATCGCCCTGGGGCGGCGGGATGCACTTGACGATCTGCTCCAGGACCAGGTCGCAGTTGTCGCCGGTCTTGGCGCTGACGTTCACGGCGTGCGCCGTGTCCACCAGGCCGATGACGGTGTCGATCTGCTCCAGCACCCGGGCCGGGTCCGCGCTCGGGAGGTCCGTCTTGTTGAGGACGGGGAACACCTCCAGGCCGTTCTCCAGGGCCAGGTAGGTGTTGGCCAGGGTCTGGGCCTCCACGCCCTGGGTGGCGTCCACCACCAGGATGGCCCCCTCGCAGGCGGCGAGGCTGCGACTCACCTCGTAGGTGAAGTCCACGTGTCCCGGGGTGTCGATGAGGTTCAGGGTGTAGGTGTTCCCGTCCAGGGCGGGGTACTTCAAGGTCACCGCGTGGGCCTTGATGGTGATGCCGCGCTCCCGCTCCAGGTCCATGTCGTCGAGGATCTGGGCCTGCATGTCCCGGTGGGCCACCGTCTTCGTCAGCTCGAGCAGGCGGTCCGCCAGGGTGGACTTGCCGTGGTCGATGTGGGCGACGATGGAGAAATTGCGGATGTGCCTGGGATCGGTCAACGCGGAACCTCGAACCGGCCATTGTACCTGAGGCGGCGCCGGACGTCCCGCGCGGATCCCTGGTTTCCCTTGCGCCCGGAATCAACCCGTGGTTGATCCCAACCGATGGGGCCTTTAACCTCGTAAGAGGAGTGAAGGAGCCCGCTTGCCCGCGACCCAGTCCCCCCAGACGATCCTGATGGTGGAGGACAACGCCCTGCAGCGCCGTCAGCTGGAGGCCCAGCTCCAGCCCCTGGGGCACCGCCTCCTCTCGGCGGTGAACGGCCAGGAGGCCCTGGACCGGATGCGGGAGAACCCGCCGGACCTCGTGATCATGGATGTGGTCATGCCCTCCATGGACGGCTTCAAGGCCTGCGAGGCCATCAAGGCCGACCCCCGCACCGCGGGCATCCCCGTCATCGTGCTCACCGCCCTGAGCCGGGACGCCAAGGACCGCAGCTACGCCGCCGGCGCCGACGACTTCCTCCGCAAGCCCGCCTCGACCCTCCTCCTCCAGGTCCGCGTCCAGACCCACCTCCGCATCCATTCGCTGGCGCAGTCGGTGGGCCACCTGGCTCCGGCCCGCCCCAAGGTCCTGGTCGTCTCCGGCAGCCCCCTGGTGCGGGCCCAGGTCCAGAACCACTACGGGAAGGACCAGGCCGTCTTCGTCGAAGCCCAGGGCGAAGGGCAGGCCCGGGCCCAGATCCTGGCCCACCGCCCCGACCTGCTGGTCCTGGACACGGAGCTGCTGGACGGCAGCGCCCAGACCCTGGCCATGGCCATCCAGCAGGCCGAGGAGCTGGCCGGCATGCCCATCCTCCTCCTGCATGGCCCTGGCGAGCTGGAACTCTGGTCCAAGCTCAAGGAGCCTGTCTCCGACGCCATGGAGAAGCCCCTCGTGGCCCCCGAGACCCGCCGCCGCGTGGCCCTCATGGCCCGCCTGGCCCATCTCCAGAAGCTGACCCGGCCGGCATGAAGCGGTTCCTCCGGGCGGCCGCGCCGTTCCTGGCCGGCCTGGCCCTCTCCGGCGCCCCCGTGGTGGGCCGCGTCACCGACGGCCACCGCGGCCTGGCCGGTGTCCGCATCTACCCCGACCGGCTCCCCCGCGTCTCCCCCGACCTCGATCCCCCCGTGGCCCTCACGGACGCCCAGGGCCGCTTCCAGCTGGAGCTCGATCCCTCGGATACGGTGCTGGCCGTGGAGAAGGATGGCTGGCATCGCGACCTGGTGCCCGCCGCGGCCTGGGGCGACGACATCGTCCTCGGCCCCGAGCCCCTGCACCACGTGGAGCGCGCCCTCGTCGTGCGCGTGGATTTCCAGGACGAGGCCTCCACGGTCCCCGACGGCGCCCTCCGCCAGCTCCTCTTCTCCCGCCGGCCCGGCGTGGCGAGCGCCGCCAACTACCTCTACGAGGTCTCCAAGGGCGCCCTCACCCTGGAGGAGGGGCGGCTGCTCCACTACCGCACCGGGGCCTTCCCCGCCCCGCACACCGACGACCAGAAGGACGCCATCGTGACCTGGGTGCTCGGGAAGCTCCACGGCATGGACCTGGGCGATTGCGACCGGGTGGACAACCGGACCGGCGCGCCCGGGCCCGACGGCCGGCCTGACCACCTCTGGATCATCACCCCCGGCAAGCCCCAGACCCTCACCGCCGACGAGCAGGACATGAAGGCCGTGAACCTGCTGATGCCCCTGCCCTGGGACAAGTACCACCGCTGGCCCGTGGTCTTCCTGACGGAGGAGGTGCCCCTCGGGAACATCGTCCACGAGGCCTTCCACGCCATGGGGGAGCAGTCCGTGGACGACCTCTACCTGGGCTGCGACGACCCCGCCACCGCCGGCATCTGGGACCTCATGGACGCCGGCCAGTACCGCGGCTGGGACCGCTCCCACCCCGGCGAGGGCCCCTGGGTGGACGACACCGGCTACAGCCCCTCCCACCCCCTGGCCTGGGTGCGTTCCGAACTCTGGTACCGCGGCCGCTACCGCGAGACGGTGCCCCGGCTGACCGTGAAGGGCCGCACCTGGGAAGGCTGGATCGCCCCGGCCGCCCGCGCCCCGGAGGCCGATCCCCAGTGGGTGACGGTCCCCGATCCCCGCCGGAAGGGGCGGTTCTGGAGCCTGGAGGTCCGCCGCCCGTGGGGGTTCGAGCGCGGCCGCGTGGGCCGCCGTTTCGGTCCGGGCCACGAGGGCCTGGTGGTGGCCCTCATCGACCCCTCCCTGCTCAGCCCGGACGAGCCCAAGGGCGCCGTGCGCGTGGTGGACGCCCATCCCGGAACGCCGGAGCCGCCCAAGCCCCGCTTCCCCTGCGGGCGCTGGGAGCTGGACGACGCCGCCTTCAACCTGGGAGCCGGCGAGAACCCCAAGGGCCACAGCGGTCCGCTGTCCTGGCAGGTCCTCGAGACCGACGCCGCCGGCCGGATGAAGGTACGCCTCACCCTGAAGGCCCCCGTCGCGGCCCTGCGGGCGCAGCGGAAACCGAGGCGACAGAAAAGCGCGTGACGACAGCCTCATGCCCATTAACATGAGGCATGGTCAACCCGCGCCTCGCCGCCATCCTGGTCGCCTTCGCGACCCTCCTCCAGGCCCAGCGGCCGCCGGAGGACCTCCTCGCCGCCTCGGACCGGATCAAGGCCGAGGCCTTCCGCACCCACGGCGCCTACCGCGACCTCGCCTCCCTCTGCGACGGCATCGGCCATCGCCTGGCGGGCTCCCCCGAGCTGGACCGGGCCATCGGCTGGGCCCAGGCCCGCATGAAGGCGGCCGGGCTGGAGAACGTCCACACGGAACCGGTCATGGTGCCCCACTGGGTGCGCGGCGCCGAGCGGGCCGAGATGACCGCCCCGCGCGTCCAGCCCCTCCACATCCTCGGCCTCGGCGGCAGCGTGGGCACGCCCGCGGGCGGGGTCACGGCGGACGTGGTGGTGGTGGGCTCCTTCGCGGAGCTGGACCGCCTGGGCGACGCCGTGAGGGGGAAGATCGTCCTCTACGACGTGCCCTACGCCGGCTACGGCCCCACGGTGGCCTACCGGTTCAGCGGCGCCTCCCGGGCGGCCAAGTGGGGCGCGGTGGCGGCCTTGGTGCGCTCGGTCGGCCCCGTGAGCCTCGACACCCCCCACACCGGCCTCATGGCCTATGATCCCGCCCAGCCGAAGATCCCCACGGCCTCCGTCACCCTGGAGGCCGCCACCCAGATGCGGCGCATGCAGGCGGCGGGCCTGCCCATCCGCGTGCACCTGGAGATGGGCGCGCAGACCCTGCCCGACGTCCCCTCCGCCAACGTGGTGGGGGAGCTCCCCGGCACGGAGCGGCCGGACGAGGTGATCCTCCTCAGCGGCCACCTGGACAGCTGGGACGTGGGCCAGGGCGCCCAGGACGACGGGGCCGGCTGCGTCATCTCCCTCGAGGCCGCCCGCCTCATCCATGCCCTGGGGCTCAAGCCCCGCCGCACCATCCGGGTCGTGTTCTTCGTGAACGAGGAGAACGGCGTGCGCGGGGGGAACGCCTACCTGGCGGCCCACCGGGCCGAGCTGCCCTCCTTCATCGCGGCGGCGGAATCCGATTCCGGCAGCGAGAAGGCCCTGGGCTTCAGCCTGGACCTGCGCAAGGCCACCCCCGAGGCCCGGGCCGCGGCCCTGGCGAAGCTGCAGGCTTTCGGCCCCCTGCTCGAGCGGCTGGGCGCGGGGCGGCTGGTCCCGGGCGGCTCCGGCGAGGACGTGGGCCCCGTGGTGGCCGAGGGCGTCCCGGGCCTGGGCATGAACCACGCCGCCACCCACTACTTCGACATCCACCATACCGAGGCGGACACCCTCGACAAGGTGGACGAGAACGACCTCGCCCAGAACGCGGCCATCCTCGGCACCCTCGCCTACGCCCTGGCGCAGTCGGACGTCACGTTCCGGTAGTCCGTCACAGGACGGCGGCGGGGTGGCTGTGGCCACAGGCGGATGCCGCTATCATCTGCTCCATGGTCATTTCGCTCCTCCTCGGCGGCACGGCGCTGCTCCTCTACCTGGGAGCAGAGGTCTTCTCCATCGCGAACCTCCGCAAGGAGAAGGCGGTGTTCGGCCTGGTGGCCAAGGCGCTGCTGACCCTCGGCTTCGTCGTGCACTTCGCGGCCCTGGAGTTCGGGGGGCGGCTCACCCACACCGTGCCCTACCGGGACCTGTCGGCCTCCATGTCCCTCTTCGCCTGGATGGTGGCGGGCTCCTACGGCATCCTGCGGCTGCGGCACCGGGAGGCCTCGGCCGGCCCCTTCCTCATTCCCGTGGCCATCCTCTTCCTCGCCATCTCCCTGGTGACCCATCCCGCCCAGGCTCCTGCGCCCGACCCCAAGCTCTCCGGGGCCCTGTTCGCCTTCCACGTCACCCTGGCCATCCTGGGCTACGCGGCCTTCACCCTCTCCTTCGTGCTGGCCCAGATCTACCTGATCCAGCTCCGCCAGATCCACAAGCGGAAGCTGGGCCTCCTCTTCTCCCGCCTTCCGGCCCTGGACGTGATCTCCCGGATGCACCACACCTCCATCGGCATCGGGGTGGTGGCCATGACCGTGGCGTCCACCCTGGGCCTCATCTGGGCCAAGCAGAACTGGGGCACCTACTGGGATCCCAAGGTGGCCTTCACCTTCCTGCTCATCGGCATCTACGTGCTCTGCCTGCTGGCCGGACGGTTCCTCCGCTGGAGCGGCAAGCGCGTGGCCCTCCTCTCCCTCGCCGGCTACGTCCTGATGCTGTTCTCCTACACCATCGTGAACCTCTTCATCACCCAGGAGCACGTGTTCCATTGAGCCATCCGGACGAATCACCGCTCCTCCTCGTGGGCTGGGATTTCCGGCAGACTCCGGTGGAGCTGCGGGAGCGGCTGGCCTTCTCCCCCGAGAAGATCGAGGCGGCCATCCTCCGCCTGCGCGAGGAGGGCCTGCTGTCCGAGGGCGTCATCGTCTCCACCTGCAACCGCAGCGAGGTCTACGGTGTGCGAGGGCCGGCCGCCGTGGAGGGCGATCCCCTCCTGGCGCTCACCGGGTTCGTTTCCGAATTCCATGGCCTGCCCCGCCACGAAATCGAGAGCGTCGGCTACCGCCACATGGGCGCCGACGCGGTGCGCCACCTCTTCCGCGTCACCGCGGGCCTGGAGTCCCTGGCCCTGGGCGAGCACCAGATCATCGGCCAGGTGCGCGAGGCCTTCCGCTTCGCCTCCAGCACCGGCCTCACCCGCACGGTGCTGAACCGCCTCTTCCAGAAGGCCATCGAGGCCGGCAAGCGCGTCCGCAACGAGACGGGGCTCAACTCCCGCCCCATCTCCATCCCCGGCGTGGCCATCGAGCTGGCCCAGAAGATCTACGAGGACCTGGCGCCCCGGCGCTTCCTCATCCTGGGCGCCGGCGAAACCAGCTCCATCTTCTTCGACCTGCTGGTGGCCCGGGGCGCCAGGCACATCGAGGTGGTGAACCGCACCCTGGAGAAGGCCGAGGCCCTCTGCCAGCGGGCCGGCAAGGCCTATCCCTGGGAGCAGCTGGCCTCCCGGATCCCCCACGTGGACGTGGTCGTGAGCGCCACCTCCGCCACCGAGCCGGTCATCACCCGGGAGGATGCCCACCGGGCCGTGGCCCAGCGCCGGGGCCAGCCCCTCTTCTTCCTCGACCTCGGCATTCCCCGGAATGTGGATCCCAAGGTGGCGGACCTCGACAACGCGTTCCTCTACGCCGTGGACGACCTCCAGGAGATCGCCGAGCGGAACCGGCAGGAACGCCAACGGGAGGTGGTGCCCGCCATGGCGATCCTCGAGGAGGAGCTGCAGGACTTCACGGCCTGGTACGGGTCCCTGGCGGTGGTGCCCACCATCACGGCCCTGCGCCGGAAGTTCGAGTCCATCCGCGAGGCCGAGTTCGACCGCTCCCTCGAGAAGCTGAACCACCTCTCCCCGGGGGACCGGGAGAAGATCCGCCTCATGGCCCAGTCCATGGTGCGCTCCCTGCTCCGCCGCCCCACCGAGGCCCTCAAGGAGACGGACGACCCCACCCGCCGGCTGGAACGGGCCGAGGCCGCCCAGTATCTCTTCGACCTGGACATCGACCCGAAGGACTGAGGGCTGGGCCGGGGGATTCGGCGGCGGTCTCCGATCGCAGGGCCCTGCCGGGGTGGAAAAAGGCAACCAGAAGGTCGATGATCAAGGGAGCCAAACCCCCAGGAGTCCCAGCTGCCGAAAGCGTTCGGGGACATGCCGTCCATACCCGCCCACGAGGGCCCAGGGGTGCTGCGTCCGGACCGACGCCCAGGGAGCCCGCCATGACCCCTGAGGTCTTCGCCGAATGGCTCCGGCGCCTGGGCCACCGGGTCGTCCGCACCCAGAGCAGCTACTGGTTCGACCAGGGGCCGCGGGTCTTCCAGGCCTTTCCCTACCACTGGATCATCCAGCCGTCGGAGGAGGAGCTGCGCGAGTTCCTCCTGGCGGAGCGCGCCATCGGGCTCCGCTACTCCACCCCCCTGGACGCGGAGGAGGGGTCCTGCAGCTACCACATCCTCTACGAGCGCCCGGACTACGGACTCCAGGACGTGGAGCCCTCGGTCCGCTCCAAGGTGCGCCGGGGGCTGGAAGCCTGCCAGGTGGGCCCCATCCCCCTGGCGCGCTATGCCCGCGAGGGCTGGTCCATCGAGCGGGACACCCTGGACCGCCAGCACCGCCATTCCAGGCGCGGCCATGGCGACTGGGCGCGCATGGTGGAGGCCGCTGCGGACCTTCCCGGCTTCGAGGTCTGGGGCGCGGAGGTGGAGGGCCGGCTCGGGGCGACCCTCATGTTCGCGCGGGTCGGAGACGCCATCGACCTGCTCTACCAGCAGTCCCGCCGCGAGTACCTGCCCCTCCGGGTGAACAACGCCCTGCTCTTCGAAGCCACCCGGACCCTCGTCGCGCGCCCCGGCGTCCACCTGATCCACAACGGCCTCCACTCCCTGGATGCCCCGGCCAGCGTGGACCACTTCAAGGTGCGGCTCGGCTACACCATCAAGCCCATCCGCCAGCGGGTGGTGTTCCATCCCCGGCTCGCCCCCTGGTTCGGCCCCGCCACGTCCGGGGCGCTGGCGCGGCTGGCCGGGCTCTACCCCCAGAGCGAATTCATCCGGAAGGCCGAGGGCCTGACGAGGTTCCACTGCAACGGGCAGCTGGCGCTCCACCGGCAGACCTTCCCCGAGCTCCTCGAACCCGACCGGGAGGCCCTCTGCCGGCGGCTCGGGCTCCCCTTTCCTTCGAGTGCCGGGGCCCCGACGCTGGAGGGGCAGCCGCTCCGGATCACCCCCGCCACGCCGGCGGACCTGGCCGCCCTGACCGCCCTGCACCTCGCCTGCTTCTCCGAGGACGAGCATCTGGCCCTGAAGCTGGGTCGCCCCTTCATCCACGCCGTGTACCGGTGGTTCCTCACTTCCCGGGACACCCTGGTCCTGGTGGCCCGGCTCGGGGACCGGATCGTGGGCCTCACGGCCTTCTCCCGCCGTCCCTACAACCTGCCCATGCTCCGGGCCTGCAGGTGGCAGGCCCTGCTCGGGCTCCTGCGCCGCCCCTGGCTCGTCCTCCGTCCGGATTGGCTGGGGCGGCTCGCCTCCCTCCTCCTCACCAGGCGGTCCTCGCCGGCGGAGGGGGTCGCCCAGATCGCCTTCACCGGCGTCGCGCAGGAGGCGAGGGGCCATGGCGTCGGCCGGGTGCTCAAGCTCGCCTCCCTCCAGGCCTGCCGGGAATGGGGCGTCGCGGCCGTCACCACCGGCGTGCGGCGGGACAACCTCCCCGCCCGCGCCCTCAACGCCTGGGTCGGCTTCGTCGAGAGGCCCGAGCTCAGCTCGAAGCGGCTGGTCCACCTCCACCTCGACCTGGGCGCGCCGGGCCCCCCCCCCGCCACCGGCGGGCCGGCCCGCCCCTCCCCCGGCGGGCTGACCACCCCCCGCCGCCGACCGGATCCACCCGCCGCGCCGGGCATTCCATTTGTCAGGACAGGCGCCTAGACTGACCCCGCCATGCCCACCCTCCAGTGCCGCCATTGCGCCGCGCCCCTCCCGGAGTCCGCCGCCTCCGGCCCGGTGACCTGTCCCTACTGCCAGACGGTGAACGAGCCCACCACGGCGATCCAGGCCCCGCGGACGCTGAGCGCTGAGGACCAGAAGGCCGCCTTCAAGGAGGCCATCAAGGAGGAGATCGAGGAGCGGATCCTGCACGGCCGACCCGCCCCGCCCGCCCCCCTGCCCGCGCCGCCGCCCCCGCGGGCCCGGAGCCTCGGCGACTCCCTCCGCGGCTGCCTCACGGGCTGCGGCTGCCTGGTGGTGGTGCTCGTGGGAGCGCTGGTCTACGGGTTCATCAAGGATCCCGGCGCGGTGGCCCGGGGCTTCCGCCAGTTCGCAGGCGGCGGGCTCCGGGCCACCGACCTGCGCGAGATCACCAGCCACGAGGCGGTCCCGCTCAAGGTGGCGCCGCCGGACCACGGCTTCCAGGCCTTCGATCCCGGGCGGGATCTGTCCTGGCTCATGGCCCAGGCCCGGGACTGGGCCCCCGACGCCCGGCTCCTGCGTCTCCGCGTGGTCCGCCTGCGGGCGGACGGCGCCACCGACCTGGCGGCCGATCCGCTCGCCGAAGTGGACGCGGAATTCGACGCGCCCTCCGCCCTCGCGAGGAGCCTGGCCACCCGGGCCCGGTCCTACCGGCAGGTCAACACGGGCCTGGAGCTCCGGATCGCCCGGGGCCAGGTGCAGGCCCGGCTGGAATGGGGCGGCCAGCGCCAGGCGCCCCGCCCCGACCTGGCCTCGCCCCAGCCGGTGGCCCGGCTGTTCGCGGCCCTGAAGGCCGCCCGCCGCCTGCCCGTCCAGCCCCTCTACAACGGCAGCCTGGCCTGCGATCCGAAGGCGGGCTGGACCTGGACCTTCCAGGGCCTCAGCGACCCGGGCCCCATCCCCCGCGTGCGGGCGCAGGACGGCGCGATCCTCCGCTGAACCCGGTCCTACCGCTCGGCCGCCCGCTGGAACCGGAAGACCACCTTGCGCTGGAGGGCGCGTCCCTCGGGGGTGCTGGGATCGCCCTCGATCTGGCTGTCGCCGTGCGCCTCCACGGCCATCCGGGCGGGATCCACGCCCAGGTCCCTCAGGTAGCGCCAGGCGGTCTGGGCGCGCTCGGAGCTGATGGCCAGCGCATCCCCGCCGCGGCCCTTCTCGCCCGGCGCCGCATGGCCCTCGCAGACCAGGGTGAAGCCCCGATACTGCTTGGCCAGCTCCGACAGCCGCACCAGCAGCACGTCCGCGCCGAGGGTCAGGGCGGCGCTGCCCTCGTCGAAGATGAGGGCGCCGCGGAAGCTCACCACCCGGAGCCGGGTGCCGACGTCCTGGCCGGATTCGCGCTTCAGGTCGTTCAGCAGCTTCTCCAGGTCCGCGGCCCGGTCCGGGTCCAGGCCCCGGGAGCCCGGCAGGATGCCGTCGCCGGCCGTGACGGAGGGCTTCACGCCCAGGGCCTTCTGGATGGACTGGACCGCCTGCTGGAGCTTGGCCGTGTCATGGACGGAGAAGGAATACAGCAGCGCGAAGACGGCCATGAGCTGCACCATCAGGTCGGCGAAGGTCACCAGCCAGAGTCCCTCCAGGTCCGTCTTGCGGCGGGCGAGGCGGAGCGGCGCCTGGTTACCCACGGGCGGGCCTGCGGCGCTCCCCGCCCCGCTCCCGCGGCGAGAGGAACGCATTGAGCTGGGTCTCCAGCACCGAGGGGTTCAGCTCGGCCTCGATGCCCAGCACGCCCTCCATCATGATCTGCTTGAGCTGCAGCTCCTCCCGGCTGCGCAGCTCCAGCTTCCCGGCGATGGGGATGGCCAGGAGGTAGGCGATGACGGCGCCGTAGAGCGTGGAGAGCAGCGACAGGGCCATGGCCCCGCCGATGTTCGAGGGATCCTTGATGCTGGCGAAGAGCTGCACCATGCCGATGAGCGTGCCCACCATGCCGAAGGAGGGGGCGCTCATGGCGATGAACCGGAAGATCTCCTGCCCCTGGTGGTGGCGGTCCTGGGTGGCGCGCAGCTCCTGGGCCAGCACGTCGCGGATGTGGTCCCGGCCCGAGCGGTCCACCACCATCCGCAGCCCCTGGGCCAGGAAGCCCTCCACGTCGAGGTACTTCTCCAGGTTCACCAGCCCCTCGCGCCGGGCCCGCTGGGACAGCCCCACGATCTCCCCGATCACCGCCTGCGTCTCCGGCGTGCGCGTGAAGAAGGCCCGCGACGCCACCCGGAACGCATAACGCACGTGGTCCAGCGGGAAGCGGATCAGCGTCGCCGCGATCACCCCCCCCACCACCACGATCGTGCTGGGCGGATTGAAGAAGATCCGCGGATTCGGCCCCAGGCCGATGGCCACCCCCAGCAGGAGGAAGCCCAGCAACACCCCCAGGAAACTGCCTCGATCCATGGTCGAACCTCGGAGGGATTATCGGCCGACACCCCCCGGAAGCATAGAAATGGGAGCCTTTCAGGAGAACCCCGGCTTTTCGACGGCCCGCTCAGAGACACTCCCTTAGGAGGCCGGCCGCTGCCATTCGGGGGAATCAACGTATTCTACAGAATAGGCGGACTAATTTACGGGGAGAACGTCAGGGTGAACGATGGCAAGGAAGAATAAATCCTTACAATGCCTCATCACGAACATCTTTCGAGCTAATCAAGAAAATCACAAACGGAATTAGTGGTGTAATAAATGCCAATAAAGAGAGCCACTTATTTGGTCCAAATTTTTGAAAAAGCTTGTAGTGGGTAAAAAACAAATAGACATAACTAATTCCCCATAAAATACCGACTACAACATACTGAGTAGTAGATGCCATGGGATTATTGACAACTTTAAGGTTGTAAAACACCATTAGAATAGCAAGCGCAACCATTCCGATGCATGTTAAGAGGAAATAACGGTCACTTGTTTTTTTCATATTAAGCTTCCTTCCCATCTGAGGAGATGAATGCAAAGATGTTCAATCATATCTGGTCATTTATTTGCGGGGTCGATTTTCTTTACTCCTAACCCAGAAACGGTGAGTTTACCTCCAACTCCTAGTGAACCGGAAGCCGATGCAGATAGTCCATCTTTTTTGGTGATGCCTGCATTCGCGTTACCACCAACGGTGCCACCCTTCACTTCAGCATGAACGCTAACCAAAGTGACTTCATACCCAAAAGCTTTAATTGAAAGAGAGGCACCTGCACCAGCACTTGCGGCAGTAGCCTCCGCCCCAATCCCGACTTTAACTCCATCTTTATTTGCTGTTACACCAACTTGACCTTCGAGTTTTCCTTCGGAGGATGTGCGCTCTGTGTTCAGAGACAGATGCCCACCTAAATATGAAGAGCTTATTTCTTCCTTTTTATCGTAACCAGCAGTGCCTCTTCCTGTAGCCCTCATACCCGTGGCAGAGGCTTCACCGCTATCACCAGTAGTAATACTGGTTTTAACTGTTTTATTGTCCCAATGCTCTGTTACGGAATAGGTCGCCTGGGATTGCTTAGGATTGGGCTGCGAATTCACTGGAGCCTCTCGGGAGTATGGCTGACTCTTTCCAAATGCCCATTCCTTAAGGTCTTTCAATCCGATCATTCCGGTTGGATCAATTCGCATTGTCGGAGCATTTTGAACATAGCTGTAAATGTTCCAGCTCTGCGTCTCCTCAAAATGCTGGTCTCGCGCCGGATCCGGGCTCAGGAACCTGCCATACATGGGTGCGTAGAAGCGCGCCTGCATGTAGATGAGCCCACTCGGGTCAGTCTGCTCGTGGTTGGTGAAGCCTTTGGCGAAGGCGGTGGCGGTGGTGGGGTCTGTCAAGGACTCGCCGAAGGGCAGGAATTTCTGCTCGGATTCTACCATTCCGGCCCCGTTGACCAGGAACCGTGGGCTGCCGAGGTGATCCACGAGGGTCACGTGGAGCCCCTGGGCATCCACCTCTCCGATCTCCTTGGTTCCCACGTAGACGATGTCCTTCTTCCATTTCAGCACCCACCCCCGCACCGTCAGGCTGGCGGTGCCTGACTTGCTGGGATCCTGCAGGCTGGTGGCGGTGATCGTGACCGGGCCCGGCTGGGCCGGGGCTGTGAAGGTCCCGTCCGCAGCCATGGAACCGGAACTGGCCGCCCAGGTCACGCCGCCCTGGACGATGCCCAGTCCGGAGACGACCGCGCTGAACCGCAGGGCCTGGCCAGCGGTCAGCGTGGCGGAGGCCGGCGTCACCGAGACGCCCGACACCACAGCCCGGACCGTGACGGAGGTCCTGGCGGTCCTGCCGGGATCGGCCACGCTGGTGGCGGTCACGGTGTAGGTGCCGGCCAGGGCGGCCGTGAACACCCCCGACGCACTGATGGAGCCGCCACCATCGACGAACCAAGTCACGCCAGGGTCCGCGGCGCCTGTCACGGCGGTGGAGAAGGCCACCGATCGGCCGGCCTCCACGACTGGATTCGCAGGCACCACCGGCGCCACGGCCGCCGCGGAGACCGAAAGGCTGATCGTCCGCACCACGGCAGGGTTCTGCACGCTGGTGGCTGTCACCTGGACCGTGAGCGGGGTGGCTGGGACAGGCGCGACGTAGGTGCCATCCCCGCCGGAGGCAATGCTCCCGGCGGTCGCCGCCCAGGTCACCGTCGTGTCCCCTCCGCCCACCTCTGAGACCGCTGCCGACAAACGGATGGTTTCACCGGCACTCAGGGCGGTTTTCGGAGCGGTGAGGGTCATCCCCGAGACCACCGATTTCACGGTCACGCTGGTGCTCGCGGATTGGCCTGGATTCGCCTGGCTGGTAGCCGTGACGGCGTAGCTGCCCGCGGTCGTCGCGGAGAACAGGCCCGAGGCACTGATGCTACCCCCGCCACTGACCGACCACCGGACCGAGGGGTCCGCGGCTCCTTCGGCGGTGGCGGAAAACTGGATCGAACTGCCTGCATCCACCACGGCTCCGCCGGGAGTCAGGGCACTCACCACCACGGGGGAGACCATGACCGTCATCGAGGCCATTTTGGTGGGGTCCTGGATGCTCCTGGCAGTCAAGGTGTACTGGCCGCCAACCAGGGGCGCGGTGTAGAGGCCATTGCCAGCCACGGTTCCCCCGGTTGCAGTCCAGGTCACACCCGTGGCGGGCCCGCCCAGGCCCAGGACCTGCGCGGTGACCATGATGGCCTCGCCGGCCTTGAGGTTGGTGGTCGAAGGCGTGAGGGTTACGCCGGTGACGACGGAACGGACCCCCACCGTCGTGCTGGCGCTCTTGCTGGGGTCTGCGACGGAGGTGGCCGTCACCGTATAGGTGCCGGCCAAGGTGGCGGTGAACAGACCGCCCCCGCTGATGCTTCCGCCGCCGTTCACCGACCAGGTCACCGCGGGATTGGCGGCACCGTTGACCGTGGCCGAGAACTGGATGGAATTCCCCGCATCCACCGTTCCGTTCGACGGCGCCGGAACACCCACCGAGATGGAGGCCACGCTCACCGTCGCCGTAGCCTTCTTGGTCGGGTCCTGGACACTCGTCGCCGTCACGGTGTAGGCGCCTCCGGCCAGAGGCGCGGTGTAGGCACCGGAACTGGCGATGCTCCCCCCGCTCGCGGACCAGGTCACAGCGGTGGTGGGTCCCCCCTGCCCCTGGATCTGCGCACTGAAGGCGGTGTTCTCCCCAGCCCTGAGACTGATCGAGGAGGGGGTGAGGACGATCCCCGTCACGATGGAGCGGACGGTCACCGAGGTGCTTGAGCTCTTGCTCGGGTCGGCAACGGACGTGGCCGTTACCGTGAAGGTCCCGGCGCTGGAGGCCGTGAACACGCCATTCGAGCCGATGCTCCCCCCACCGCTGACCGACCAGGTCACACCCGGAGTGGCTGCCCCGCTGACGGTGGCGGAGAAGGGCACCGTGCTCCCCGCATCGACCGTGGGATTGGCTGGACTCACGGCCGAGATCGAGGCGCTGGTGACCGTGACGGCCCGGGTGGCGGTGGCCGTCAGATTGGTCGTGATCCAGGACGTGCAATTCCCCGCGTAGTCCATCCGCTTGCAGGTCCGGACGGTGTAGGAGACGGTCAGGGTGGCCGTGTAGGATCCCGGAGCAGCGTAGGCATGGGTGGCCGAGGCCCCCACTCCGGTGGCGCCGTCCCCGAAGGACCAGGAGAAACCGGTGACGGAGAACCCGTCCCGTCCGGAAGAATCGGTGCTGCTTGCGGTGAAGGCCACCCCTTGCTGGGCGGCCACGGTGACCGACCCCGACGGCGCGGTGATTGTGGCCTCGGCCGGATCTGCCTGCAGGCTTCGGGACGAACCACCCAGGGCCATCAAGAGGAGGAGGGTGAACCGCTGGAGGGTGGAGGGGTTCGACAGGATGCTCATGGCTACTCCAGCACCAGGTCGTACTCGGCCACCAGCTGCCGGGATTCGTTGTAGATGCGGTAGGCCTTCCGGATCAGGTCCTGGGGGGCGACGGTTCCCAGCCCCTGGTAGGTCTCCACCAAAGTGCGCAGCCCCTCGTCATCGTAGGTGTAGACCTCCGTGGTTCCGTGCTGCCGGTCGATCAGGGTCCTGACCCGACCCAGGGCGTCGTACCCCATTCGGAGCTGGGTATTGAAGGCGGAACCCGTGCTCCCGGGCTCCCGCTGGATCTGGACCAGGTTGCCCTGGTCGTCGTAGCTTGCCCCGGTCGGCACCCCATTGAGCGACTCTGGCAGATGGTTGGTGGCGGCCATGGAAGCCACCTCGCTCCCGTTCATGGCGAAGGACCTCAGGTCCCGCTGGCCGATCACGGCGGTGGTTGCCAGTGGCAGAGGAGGCCGCGTGCCCCAGGCCCAATCGACGACCGCGACCGTCGACAGGAGTTTCCGGTTCCCGAAGGGGTCGTAGTCGAAGGTCTGGGCCAAGGCATACGGGGAACTCGCCGCCCTTCCAGTGGTCGGATCCAAGTCCCTGGCCATGACGGAAGTCAGGCGACCCAGGGCGTCATATCCGTAGAAATCCTCGCCGTCAGAGCCGAGCCGGCCGAGCCCGTCGTACTGGTAGTTCCAGTCCCGGAGCGTGGAGCCATCGCTGAGGAGATGCCTCATGTACTTGAGCCGGGACTGGTCGGGATCGTAGTCCAAGAAGGTCGAGGCCGCGCCCCCGAAAGTCAGGCTGCGAAGGCCCCAGTGATCGGGGTCATAGGTGAGCGTGGCCGTACTCCCGCCGGTGAAGGTGGAGCCATTCGGAAGGCCCTTGGCGGCCTCGTACTGGAGGACCTGGACGCGCCCGTCCGGGTAGCTCCTGCCATGCAAGGTCCCGTCCGTATTCCAGTCCAATCCCAGGGTGAAGCTGCGGCCGTCCACGCCTCTCGCCAGGGTGGAAAGCCGACCATTGAGGGCGCCATAGATCAGGGAGCGGCTGACACCCCCCTCCTGGGCGCTCGTCAGCCGGTTGTTCCCGGCGCCATGGCCTGGTTCGTCGTACTGGACGGTGCGATGGATGCTTCCATCGTCGGAAACGACGCTGCGGACCCGACCCAACGGATCGTAGGTCATCGACACGGTTCTAGGAAGGGACGCCCCGGCCCCGTAGGTCGTGTGGGTGGGGGCGCCTGTGAGGGTGAAATCGGAGAAGGAGGTGCGGCCGCTTTCCGGCTGGATCAGTTCGGCCAGCCGTCCGAGGGGGCTGTAGGCCCAGCTTCGGGACTGGGCAGGACCGACACCTTCGGCCCCGGACCACTGGACGACCGATGCGACGCGGCCGCCGAGATCGTAGCGGTAGGTGGAGGACTGTCCAAGCGCATCCACCACCTTGAACAGCCGGCCATCCACGTCAGAGGAGAAGGTGGTGCTCACCGCGTCGGGAGTCCCAGAGGCCTGAGTCTGGGTCCGCTGCCGGACGCCATAGGTGGTCTCGATCACCTGTCCGTTCGGATCCACCTTCCGGACCAGCCTCCCGTAGCCGTCATAGGTGTAGCTGGTGCCCCTGTGGAGGGCACTTGCATCCTTGTACTGGGATACCGTCGGCTCCCAGAGCTTCACATACCTCAGACAGTTGCCCGTGCGCGGATCCTCCGCGGCGCAGGAGCTTTCATAGTGCCCCGGAACATAGGAGATCAGGACCGAGGCATCATGCACGAGGTTGGGGGCTTTCCATTCGGTTTCATCGCCCATCCCCGGGTTCCAGACGGTTTCCGCGACCAGTCGTCCCGCCGCGTCGTACCCGTAGAGCCGGTGGCTCCATCCGATGCCATTGAACCGCCGCTCCAGGATCAGTTCCCCATAGGGGTTGTACCGGTACTGGGCCTGCTCCGAGCCGTGAGAGACCGTATAGCCGCGATTGTCCACATCCACGGCAATCGTCGTCCCCAGTTCGGGTGCGTCCGGCTGGATCCCGGTCAGCCGCCCGGCCCCGTCCCAATGGGCCTGGGTGGTGAACCCATTCGCATCCTTCTGTGAGGTGGCCCGTTCCAGGCTGTCGGCGGACTGCTCGAGATGCCAATCCACCCCGAAGGGACTGATCCGGTTCATGAATCCGTAGGTCGAGTCGTACCCGTAGCCCGCACCCACGGGACCTGTGAGTCCCTCGCCGGTGCCGTGGAGCTGGATGGAATCCACCTGGGCGGCCTCGACCCCGGAAGTGCCCTTGTACGCGTACTGGGTGGTCACATCCTCGTTCCCGCTGGAGATCCGCACGGAAGCGAGTCGATTCAACTCGGGGTGGGCCTGGTCATAGGTCCGCATCGTCGAGGGCTGTGAAGCCGGAAGCGGCTGGGTGGCCCCCCAGCCCTCGCCCTGGTCGGACTGGACCTCCACGCGAACGCTCTCGACCCGTCCAAAGATCCATTGCGCCACGTCGGCGCTGTAGGTCCTCACCTCCACGCGGTAGGTGCCCCGGTTCGGATTGACGGGAAGCACGGACACATCCTGGCCGGCCATGGCCCGGGAGAGCACCTCCACGTCCAGGGGCGGAGCTGCTTCCACCTGCTCCCGCAGGGTGTGGATCGATCTCCAACCGCGGGTGTCCCTGTCCCAACCGGTGTACTCCCTGGTTTCCAGGGTCTGGTTGAGCCTGTCCCAAGTCCGTTGCCGGGTGGCGAAGGGAACCGCCGAAAGGTCGAACAAGCCATCAGGATTCGAATCGCCACGGAGATCCCAGCGATCGTAGATCTGCACCCGGTAGGCGACCGTACTTCCCAGGGGCACCAGGTAGACCTGGTTGGGGGTGGGATTCACCACCGCGAAGTCAGCGGAGGGATCCACGCCAGCGGCGTAGTGGCGAATCTCGACCGGCTGGTGCTTGAGATGCGCCAGGGTCTGCATTCGGACTGTCGGGGAGGATGGATCGCCTCCCAGGTCATTTCCGGAGGGCTCCACGTACCGCGTCAGGGTGGAGGTGCCGTCAGGATGGGTCACCACATCGCAGAAGGCCGTAGTGGTCCACAGGGCACCGGTCTTCCGGGAAGGGAGGGGGATCATCCTTTTGTGGGTGGTGATCCTGCGCGTCGGGCAGGAAGGCGATTCAGTCAATCCGCCGCTGACGGTATCCGCTTCGGTGATCTGGTCCACGCCACGCCGGTAGACGGGAAGCCAGGTATAACCCAGACCGCGACTCCCCCCCATGGCCAGGAAGTGGTCGCTGGCAAGGCTCAGCGCCTGTGGCTGATTCCGAAGGAACTCGGTGCGGTCGTCCCAGCGGAGGGTCACCGTGCGCCCGGGGAACACCACCGATTCGGGGTATTCCAGCAGGTCCACCGGTGTCCCATTGCCGTCCCAGGCAATGACTTCCTGCTTGAAATTGAACTGTACGTCCTCCCCGGTGCTCTGGTCGCTGAGTCGAGTGATCTTGGAAGCCTTGAATCCATCAAAGGGCTGGTTGACTGCCGCGGGTCCGACCACGACGCCTTCGGCATTGGCGGGATGGGGCTTGTTGTAACTGATGCCCTGGATCGCGAAGCTGGGCTGTTCGCCTTCGCCGTGATACGCCAGCGTGGTGCCATCCCAGGTGATCGAGGCCCCGGTCGGCCCGTTGGAAGTGGACCAGGCCGCGGTCCAGTGGCCGGAGGCGTCGGCCGTGATCGCGATCAGGTCGCCGAACCGGTTGCGCATCGAGGCGAGGGCGAACGCCGCGTGGCTCATGAACCGGTGACCGGTCCAGGTTTCCAGCCCCTGTGTGTTCCCGTTCACCTGGGAGGACGAGCCCTTGAAGTACCAGGACTTCTCGATGGTCCCGTAGCGGTTGGACCGCCAGTGGAACTCGTAGGCCACGTCCCCCCGGATGACCAGGAAGTCCGACGGGAACCGGTAGTAGCAGTCAGGGGTGGAGGCTCCTGGCCTGCTGGCCGTGCCGACGATCGGGACCCCGTACTGCCGGGGGGCCAGGCTGGGGTGTTCCAGCCCCAGGACCAGTTCGCCGGAAGGCCCCCTGCGGATGAAGGGGGCTGTGGAAGGGGCCACCGCCTGGTCGGTCATCCGCCCGATGACCCAGCCGGCATCCGAGAACCCGAAGGTCCGGATCAGGCGGAGGGCTTCATCCTCGGTGGGCACCTGGCCAGCCAGCGGCACTTCCAGACTCAGGCTGGCGCTCCAGCCCTCGGGGCCCTGGAAATGGGTCAACCGCTGCGTGGGCACCTTCGTCTGCAGGAAGTTTTCCGAGAAACTCTCACTACCGTCCTCGTCGAATACGAGCTGGAAGAACCCAGGCGTCAGATCGAATCCCCCCGAGGCGGCCGCCCGGGATAACTCGCTCCAGTTGGTGGGATCGCCTTCGCCCGTCGGGATCCCGTCGAGGGAGGATGGGCCGATGTACAGCGGATAGACCTCCTCCTGGGGAGACCATCGACCGCTCAGTACAGGCTGGAACCGCAGTCCCCGGGCGCCGATCCCAGGCCCCAAGGGCAGGTGGATGGCGAGGCTTCCGCTGCTCCCATCGACCTCGACCCCCTTGAGAACGGTCCCCGGTCCCTTGGAACGGTCGAACTTGATGGCTCCGAACTGCGTCTGGTAGCTCTGGCCGAGCACCGGCCCCCAGGCAAGGGCGGCAGACAGGGCTAGCACGAACAGGCGGGGGGGCCGTGGGAATCGCATGGGAGCTCCGGAACGACTTGGCCCCCAAGGCTAGCTTTGCCCTCTGACTCGTCTAAGTTAAATGATGTTAAGGTCCTATTTGAAAAAAGGAATCCACTTGCCATCGAGTTCATGACAGCAAATTCAGGGCGGGTGGGCGCCTCCAGGAGAACCTTTCACAGCCCTGGCGGGAACCCCACGGCGAGCCGGACGCGGGCGATGGCGGGGTCGACGCGGCCGTCGGCGCGGCGGATGAGGAGGGGGGGTTCCACCTCGGGGCAGTCGGCGCGGGTCTCGAAGTCCGCGGGGAGGTCCTGGCGGCGGGCGGCGGCCAGGAGGTCGATGCCGTAGGGCTCGCCCTCCTTGAAGACCACTTCGCGGCGGTGGAGGCAGAGGAGGCCGGCCTCGCGCAGGGCGGCCAGGGCCCGGTCGCGCTGGTCGTTGGGGAAGACGCAGGCGAACAGTCCGCCCGGCGCGAGGATGCGCGCGGCGGCCTGGGCGTAGTCGGCGATGGTGCCCCGCACCTCCAGCCGGGCGGGCACGGCCTGGGGATGGGCGGCGGCCACCCGGCTGCCCTCGGGCCAGTAGGGGGGCGTGCCCAGCACCAGGTCGAAGGGCGTCTCGCCGGCCAGCACGTCGGGATCGCGGAGGTCGCCCTCGTGGATGACGTAGCGGTCGCCGACCCCGTTGTAGCGGACGCTCTTCCGGGCCAGGGCCGCGCTCTGGGCCTGGGCCTCCACGGTGTGCACCACGGCGCCGGGACAGCGCCAGGCGGCCACCAGGCCCACGCTCCCGATGCCGGAGCCCAGGTCGGCGATGCGTTCCGGCCGGGGGCACCAGACGGTGCCGTACCAGGCGGTCAGGAGGTCATCCACACTGAAGCGGTGGCCCCTCGCCTTCTGGAAGATCCGCCAGCGCCCGCAGAGGCCGTCGAGGGTCTCGTCCGCCTCCGGCTCGATCCCTCCGGGGGGAACGGGGCCCGGTCGGGTCCAGCCCTTGTAGGTGGGGGCGTCATCGGAGGGGGGGCGGGGCGGCATGATCCGAGTGTCCGGTACATCCGACCCCAGCGCAAAACGAGGCTACCTCCGGCAGTTCCCGCACTTCCGAATTTCGACCCTGGCGCGGGGGCCCCGGGTGCCTCACACTCCCACCATGGCCGACGCAGGGACCAGTCCGGAGCCCGTCCTCCGAGAGGGGGAAGGCTCAGCCTGCGAAGGGGACAGTTGCCTGACCCTGGAGGGCGCCTTCGACCGGGTCAAGCGGGCCTTCCTCACGCACCACCCCGAGGGCGACGTGGCCCTCCTCATGCGGGCCTTCGCGGTGGGCAAGGAGATGCACCGCACCCAGCTCCGCAAGAGCGGCGAACCCTACTTCTTCCACCCCCTGGCCGTGGCGGAGAGCCTGGCGGACTGGCGGCTGGACGCGGTGAGCGTGGCCTGCGGGATGCTCCACGACGTGGTGGAGGACACGCTGATGACCCTCCCCCAGGTGAAGGCCCAGTTCGGCGAGGAGATCGCCGAGATCGTGGACGGCCTCACCAAGATGAGCAAGCTGGCCTTCACGGACAAGCACCTGCTGAACGCCGAGAACGTCCGGAAGCTCCTGGTCGCCATGGGCAAGGATGTGCGCGTGCTGCTGGTGAAGCTGGCGGACCGCCTGCACAACATGAAGACCCTCGGCGTCATGGAGGAGGAGAAGCGGCGCCGCATCTCCCGGGAGACGCTGGAGCTCTACGCGCCGCTGGCGAACCGCCTGGGCATGGGCGTCGTCCGCCTGGAGCTGGAGGATCTGGCCTTCCGCCAGCTGGAGCCCGAGCGCTACGCCGAGCTGAAGAACGCGGTGGAGGGCAAGCGGGCGAAGATCGCCGGCACCATCCAGGAGATCCACGGGTCCCTGGAGGCCATCCTCCGCCAGCAGGGAATCCAGGCCCAGGTGTACGGGCGGGTGAAGCATCTCTACGGCATCTGGAAGAAGATGGGCGTCCAGGCCAAGGGCTTCGAGGACATCCACGACTGGCTGGCCTACCGCATCATCTGCCCGGACCGGGCGAGCTGCTACACGGCCCTGGGCCTGGTCCATGCGCTCTACAAGCCCGTCCCCGGGAAGTTCAAGGACTACATCAGCCTGCCCAAGGAGAACGGCTACCAGAGCATCCATACCTCCGTGCTGATGAAGTCCGGCGACATCTTCGAGGTGCAGATCCGCACCCCGGAGATGCACCTGCACGCCGAGGCCGGCATCGCCAGCCACTGGACCTACAAGGACGGCCGCATCGCCAACCGGGCCGAGATCAACCAGGTGGCCTTCCTCCGCCGCATGGTGGAGCTGCACCAGGACGCCCAAGACAGCCGCGACCTCGTGGCCAACCTGCGCGGCGAGCTCACCTTCGGGCGCATCCAGGTGTTCACCCCCAAGGGCGACCTCCGCAGCCTCGTGGAGGGCAGCACGCCGGTGGACTTCGCCTACGCCATCCACACCCAGGTGGGCCACCACTGCGTGGGCGCCAAGGTGAACGGCCGCATCGTGCCCCTCAAGCACACCCTGCAGAACGGCGACCGGGTGGAGATCCTCACCCGGCCCGACCACAAGCCCAGCCGCGACTGGCTGGGCTTCGTCAAGTCCGCCAGCGCCAAGAGCCGCATCCAGGCCTTCATCCGCGAGGAGGAACGGGCCCACGCCATCGCCCAGGGCAAGGAACGGCTGGAGCGGGAGGCCCGGACCATGGGCGTCCGGCTGGACGAGCCCGAGGCCCACGCCAAGCTCGAGGCCCGACTGGCGGAACTGAAGCTGGCCAGCTGGGACGCCGCCTACGCCGCCCTGGGGTTCGGGCGCATCACCGTCCACAAGCTCATCGAGCCGCTGGTGCCCGAGCCCGAGCGGGCCAAACCGCGGGAGGAGGCCAGCAACCTCATGGATGCCGTGGTGGTGGGGGACACCACCGGCATCCTCTACGCCCTGGCCGCCTGCTGCAAGCCCATCTGGGGCGACGAGGTGGTGGGCTACATCACCCGCACCCGGGGCACCGCCATCCACCGTGCCGACTGCCCCCAGCTCAACACCGCCACCCTGCACCCCGAGCGCCGCGTCAACGTGGCCTGGGGCAAGCACGGCCTTGAGCTGTACGACACCGAGATCGCCCTCACCACCGAGGACCGGCCCGGCATGGTGGCCGCCATCTCCGAGGGCATCCAGCGCGTGGGCATCAACGTCCAGCGCTTCCACGGCTCCGCCACCGAGGAGGGCGCAGGCCTCTTCCACATCGCCCTGCGCGTGCGCGACCGGACCCACCTGGTGGAGCTCATGGCCGGCCTCCGGCGCATCCGCGGCGTCTACACCGTGGAGCGCGTGAAGGGGTCGGTGTTCGGGAAGGTGAAATGAGCGCCTGGCGCCCCCCCGCCGAGGCGCCGCCCGTGCCCTGGCCCCGCATCGAGGAAAGCCTGCGTGTCCCCCAGTGCTGGAGCCGGTGCCACCAGCTGAGCCTGCGCATCCCCGAGGACGCCCGCCGGGCCGCCGTGGGCGTGCTCCTCTGGGGCGATGCCGCCGGCGCCCGGAAGCTGGTCCTGGTGCAGCGCGGCTACGGCGCCCCCCACCACCCGGGCGAGCTCGCCTTCCCGGGCGGCATGGCCGAGCCCGGCGACCGCGACCTCCCCGCCACGGCCCGCCGCGAGATCGCGGAGGAGGTGGGCATCACCGGGGGGCTCTGGGAGCTGGGCTGCTTTCCCGACGGCGTGGCCAAGGCCCGCACCCGCTTCACGCCTGTGTTCTTCCGGTGGGAGGATCCGGACCCGGCTTTCCGCCTGGACCGGGAGCTGGAGCAGGCCCTGATGCTGCCCCTTGCCCCCCTGCTGGAAGCCCCCTGGACCCTCGAGCGCCTGGAGCGCCACGGCCTGGCCCTCGATGTGCCGCGGCTGGAGCTGCCCCAGGCCCCGCTCTGGGGCGCCACCGCCTTCGTCCTCAAGGCCTGGCTGGACGTGCTGGCGGCCTGCCCCACCCCCGTGGATTGACACGGGTCCCATCCAGCCCCACCTTGGCTCCGGCTCCAGGGCCGCGGCGTCCCGCCTGCGCGGGGCAGCCGCAGGAGGTGGCCATGATCCTCACGATCCGGAAGACCGGCGGTCCCGCGGGGACCGACGAGGTGCTGGGACCCATCGACGCGACGCCGATGGACGCGGAGACCCGGCACCGGCTCTCCGTCCAGCTGGAGGCGCTGGCGGACCTCACCAGCAGCCACGAGCCCTCCGCCAGGGAGGGGATCCGCTACGAGGTGGAGGCCCGGGGCCCCGGCCACGCCTCGACCTGCCTCCTCGTGGAGGACACCGGCGATCCGGGGCACCCGGCCGTCCAGGCCCTGGGAACGCTGATGCGCACCCTGGGCCTGGAGCTGCGGGCGCCGAGTCCGGTCGCCTGAGCGGAGCTACTTCTTCTTCTCGACCTTGGGCGTGCCGTCCTTCTCGAGGTACTTGTCGGGATCCTTCTGGAGGGCGGCGCCGCACTCCTTGCTGCAGACGCGGTACTCCCGGCCCCGCACGGCGACGGTCATGGCCTTGGCGTCCATCGTCATCTTGCAGACAGGGTCCTTGGTGTTGGTGGCGGGCTTCGCCTTGGCGGGCGCCGGGGCGGCCAGCACGGCGAGGGAGAGCAGGGCGGCGGAGAGCATGGGGACTCCTTGAGAGGGTTTCATTATCTCAGGCTTCGACAGAAGCCTGGGCCGGAAGGGAACGCAGCTTCCAGAGGTAGTAGATGGCCGGGTAGACCAGCAGCTCCAGGAGGAAGCTGGTGGCCAGGCCGCCCACCATGGGGGCGGCGATGCGCTTCATGAGGTCGGCCCCGGTGCCGATGCTCCACATGATGGGCAGCAGGCCCATGAAGGCCGCGAAGACGGTCATGGCCTTGGGGCGGACGCGCTTCACGGCGCCGTGGATGATCGCCTCCACCAGGTCGGCCCGGGTGTTCAGGCGGCCGGCCTTCTGCGCCTCGTCATGGCTGAGGTCCAGGAAGAGCAGCATGAACACGCCCGTCTCCGCGTCCAGCCCCATGAGGGCGATGAGGCCCACCCACACGGCGATGCTCATGTTGTAGCCGAGGATCCACAGCAGCCAGAAGGCCCCGATGGCGCTGAAGGGCACCGCCAGCATCACGATGGAGGCCTTGAAGGCCGACTTCGTGTTGGCGTACAGCAGCCCGAAGATCAGCACCAGCGTGATGGGCAGCACGAGCTTCAGCCGCTCCTTCACGCGGATCATGTTCTCGAACTGGCCGCTCCAGGTCAGGCTGTAGCCCGGGGGCAGCTTCAGGTCCTTCCCGATGGCGGCCTTGGCGTGCTCGACGTAGGTGCCCACATCCACCTTCGAGGTGTCGAAGTCCACCAGCACGTAGCCGTTCATGAGGCCGTTCTCGTCGCGGATCATGCCCGGGCCCGTGGTCCACTTCAGGTCGGCCAGCTCCTCCATGGGCACGGTGCCGCCGCTGGGCAGGGGCACCAGCACCCGCCCCAGGGCGGACGGGGATTCCCGGAAGTCCCGCTGGTAGCGGACGTTGATGGAGTACCGGGCCCGGCCGTCGAAGACGGTGCTCTGGTTGTCCCCGCCGATGGCGGTCATCACCAGCATGTTGGCCTGCTCCACGCTGAGCCCGTAGCGAGCCAGGGCCTCGCGCTTTAGGTCGAAGTCCAGGAAGTAGCCCTGGTTCGTCCGCTCGGCGAAGGCGCTGCGGGTGTCCGGCACCTTGGCCAGGATGGCTTCGGCCTGGACGGCGATCTTCTCGATCTCCCCCAGGTCGGGCCCGTTGACCTTCAGGCCCACCGGCGTGCGGATGCCCGTGCTCAGCATGTCGAGCCGGGCCTTGATGGGCATGGTCCAGGCGTTGGGGATGGCCGGCAGGCGCACGGCCTGGTCCAGGTCGCGCACGATGTCCTCCTGGGTGATCCGGTCCCGCCAGAAGGGCCGCAGCAGCCCCTTGAGCCAATCCGGTGCCCAGCGGGAGTACCAGCGCGGCACCGCGCGCCACTGGTCCTCGGGCTTGAGCTGGATCACCGTCTCCATCATGGAGAAGGGTGCCGGGTCCGTGGCCGTGTCCGCCCGGCCCGCCTTGCCGTACACCCGCGCCACCTCCGGCACCGTCCGGATGAGGCGGTCCTGGATCTGGAGCAGGCGTTGGGCCTCGGTCTCGCTGAGGCCCGGCAGGGTGGAGGGCATGTAGAGGATCGTGCCTTCGTTGAGGGGCGGCATGAACTCGCTGCCGAGGTGCATGAACACGGGCACCGTGACCAGCACCAGCAGGGCCGCCCCGGCCACGGTGGCCTTGGCATGCTTCAGGACGAAGCGGCAGGGCGGCTCGTAGATTCGGTGCAGGAACACCGAGATGGGATGCTTCTCCTCGGGGTGGTAGGTGCCCACGAGGGCCTGGGTGGACAGCCAGGCCAGCCACTTCGGCTTGAAGGTGAAGGGGTCCATGCGGGCGAAGAGCATCCGCAGGGCCGGGTCCAGCGTGATGGCCAGCAGGGCCGCGATGGCCATGGCCAGGTTCTTGGAGTAGGCCAGGGGCTTGAAGAGGCGGCCCTCCTGGTCCACCAGGGTGAACACGGGCATGAAGGCCACCGCCACCACCAGCAGGCTGAAGAAGACCGAGGGGCCCACCTCCAGCAGGGCGTCCAGGCGCACCTTGTGGAAGTCGCCGGGCCTTCCGGAGCTGTTCCACTCCTCGAGCTTCTTGTAGGCGTTCTCTACCTCGACGATGGCCCCGTCCACCAGCACGCCGATGGAGATGGCCATGCCTGCGAGCGACATCAGGTTCGCGTTGAGGCCCAGGGCGTTCATGGGGATGAAGGCCAGGGCCACACTCACGGGGATGGTGATGATGGGCACCACGGCGCTGGGGATGTGCCACAGGAAGATGAGGATCACCAGGGAGACGATGATCATCTCCTCCACGAGCTTGGAGGTCACCGTGTGGATGGCCTTCTCGATCAGCTCAGAGCGGTCGTAGACCGGCACCACCTCGACGCCGGTCGGGAGGGAACCCTTCAGCTCGGCCAGCTTCGCCTTCACCCGCGAGATGACATCCAGCGCGTTCTCGCCCTGGCGCATCACCACGATGCCGCTCACGGCATCCCCCTGCCCGTCCAGGTCCCCGAGGCCGCGCCGCATCTCCGGACCCAGGGTGACCGTGGCCACGTCGCCCAGGCGCACGGGCGTGCCGTTGTCGGCCTTGAGGACCGCGTCCGCGAGGTCCTGCGTCGTCTTGACGTAGCCCCGGCCCCGCACCATGTACTCGCGCCCGGCCATCTCCACGAGCCGTCCCCCGGCCTCGTTGTTGGCGGCCTTCACGGCCGCGATGACGGCGTCGATGGGGATCCGGTAGGCGGCCAGGCGGTTGGGGTTCACCTGCACCTGGAACTGCCGTGCCTGCCCGCCCACGGTGGCCACCTCGGCCACGCCGGGCACGCTCTGGAGGGCGTAGCGCAGGAACCAGTCCTGGTACGACCGCAGCTCGTCGCTGCGGTGCTGCCCGCTGCGATCCACCAGCGCGTACTGGTAGACCCAGCCCACGGAGGTGGCGTCCGGTCCCAGCTCGGTCTTCACGCCCGCAGGGAGGCTGGCGGTGATCTTGCTGAGGTATTCCAGCACCCGGCTGCGGGCCCAGTAGATGTCCGTGCCGTCCTCGAAGATCACGTAGACGTAGGAGTAGCCGAAGTCCGAGAGGCCGCGCACGGCCTTCACCTTCGGCGCGCCCAGGAGCGCAGTGACGATGGGGTAGGTGACCTGGTCCTCCACCAGGTCGGGGCTGCGGTCCCACTTGGAGTAGACGATCACCTGGGTGTCGCTGAGGTCCGGCAGGGCGTCCAGGGGGATCTGGCGCATGGACCAGAAGGACAGGGCCAGCAGCACGAGGCTGGCCGCCAGCACCAGGAAGCGGTTCTCGGCGGAGAAGCGGATGATCTTCCGGATCATGGCCGCCCCCTACTGCTTCGGCCCGGACGCGGGGGCGTCCTTGCCGCTGCCCATCTGCGCCAGGGCGGAGCGCAGCCGGGACTCGGAATCCACCAGGAAGGCCGCGCCGCTCACCACCTCGTCGCCCTCCGACAGGCCGCTGCGGATCTCCACCCGGTCGCCCTCGGAGGCGCCGGTCTCCACCACCCGGGGCGCGAACTTCCCCTCGCCCAGGGCCAGGAACACCACCTTCCGGGTGCCGGAATCGAGCACGGCGTCCAGGGGCACGGTCAGCCCCCGGCGCGTGCCCGCGTGGACCACCGCGTCCCCGAACATGTCGGGTTTCAGGTCCGCCTTCGGGTTGGGCACCACGAGGCGCACCTTGGCCGTGCGGGTCTTCGGATCCAGCACGGGATCCACGAAGGCCACCCGGGCATGGAAGGTCCGGCCCGGGAAGGCCTGGAGCGTGAGGTCCGCGGCCTGGCCCACCTTCACCCTGGACAGCTCGGCCTCGTAGACGTCCGCCAGGGCCCAGAGGTGGCCCAGGTCCGTGATCTCCAGGGGCGTGTCCCCGGGGGCCAGCCGGGCGCCCTCCACCACCGTCTTGGCGGTGATGACGCCGGAGATGGGCGAGCGCAGGGTCACGTCCTTCTGCACCTCCCCGGTCTGCTCCAGGTGGGCCAGGGCCTGGGGCGGCATGTCCCAGAGCAGGAGGCGTCGCCTGGCGGCCTCCAGCAGCTCGCCTCCGCTCTGCTGGAGGGATCCGCCGGCCAGGGCCTTCTGGGTCTTCACGGCCAGCAGGTACTCCCGCTGGGCGCTCACGAAGTCCGGGCTGTAGAGGCTGAAGAGCGGCTGGCCCTTGGCCACGGGTTGGCCCACGAAGTCGGCGTAGAGATGCTCCACGAAGCCCTCCACCTTCACGTTCACCTTGCGGATGCGGGTCTCGTCCGGGGCCAGGCGCGCCAGGGTGCGGAGGTCCCCGCCCACCGGCCCCAGGACCGCCTTGGCCGTGCGCAGGCCGATGAGCTGCTGCCGGGCGGTGTCGATGGTGACCGGGGCCAGGCCCTTCACGTCCGATGCCCCACCCTGCAGGTCGCCCTCGTACACCGGCACGTAGTCCATGCCCATCTCGTCCTTGCGGGGCGTGGGCGAGGTCTGGCGGGGATCCATGGGCGAGCGGTAGAAGAGGATGCGGCCCTGGCCCGGCGCGGGGGCACCGGTCTCCTCGATGGGCACCAGCTCCATGCCGCAGATGGGGCAGCTCCCCGGATGGTCCTGGAGGATCTGCGGGTGCATGGGGCACTGGAACATCTGCTTCTTCGCGGCGGCCTGGGCCGCGGGCCCCTCGGCCGGCGGCGCGGCCCCGTGGCGATGCAGCACCAGCGCGGCGCCCCCGGCGCCGGCGGCGAGGCCCACCAGCACGAGGACGACCGAACGGAAGGGCGGGGTGGAACGGGTCGGAAGGTCGAGGCTCATGGGATCTCCTACATCCGGGACATGGGGGCGGGGCCGGCGTCCGCGGCCTTGGCGGAACCACCGGCGGAGGCGGAGGGACGGACGGACGGAGACGACCCGGCGGCGATGGAGGCGGCTCCCATGGATCCACCCGAGATCGGTGACGTGGGGGCGAGGCCGGCCTCGCGGAGGGCGATGCGCTGGGCCTGGAGCTGGGCCAGGGTCTGGAGGTAGCCGCCCCGGTCGCCCACCCAGCCGTTCAGGGCCTCGAGGGCGGCGAGGAAGCCGATGCGCCCCGCCTCGTACTGGGCCAGGGTCGCCCGGAAGCTGGCCTCGCTCTGCACCAGGAGGCCCTGCTCGTAGAGGGCCTTCGACTTCTCCAGCGACTCGATCTGGGCCATCCGTTCCTCGGTGCGCTGGCGCAGGAGGCTGCGAACGGCCACCAGATCGGCGTCCTGGGCGTGCAGGTGGTGCTCGTGCTCCGCCAGGGCCCGCTGCTGCTTGCTGCGGCCGTAGATGGGCAGGGAGAGGCTCAACCCCACCTGCCACATGGGATCGAAGCTGCCCCGGGGCATGATGCCGGCGGTGATGGCGAAGTCGGGCCGGCGATCCAGCTTGGCCAGATCCACCAGGCGTTGGGTCTGTTCCACGCCCAGGGCCGCCGCGGCCATCTCGGGGCTGCGGGCCTCCACCTGCGCCGGCGTGAGGAGGGCCGGCTCCGGCAGGTCCGCCAGGCCGATGGACGTGGGGATGGGATCCTCCGGATCGTGCAGCCGCAGGCGGTTCAGGGCCGCCAGGGCCGACCGTTCCTCGGCCTCCAGTCCGAACCGGGCCTGTTCCAGCCGGGTCTTCTCCAGCTGGGCCCGGAGGAGGTCCGCCTGGGAGCCCTGGCCCACCTCGTAGCGGGTGCGGGCCAGGCGTTCGGCCTGGTCGAGGAAGAGGGCCTGGTCCTTCAGCAGCGCCAGCTGGCCGCGGACCAGCAGGAGCGCGGCGTAGCCGCGGCGGACGTCCGCCTCGAGGCCCAGGCGGGCCCGGGTCTCGGCCGTCTCCGACACCTTCACGCCCAGGGCCGCCACGTCCTGGCGCAGCCCGCGCTTGCCGGGCCACGGGAAGGGCTGGGTGAAGGCCACGCTGTAGAAGCTGGTCTCCATGCGCCCCACCTGGATGCGGTTGAAGCCGTCGTTCTGCATGCCCAGGGAGAGGGTGGGATCGGGCAGGGCCTTGGCCTGGGGCACCTTCTCCCGGTCCATGCGGACCTGGGCGGCGGCCTTGTGGAGGGAGGGATCCCGGTCCAGGGCTTCCCGCAATAGGCTGGCCAGGACCGGATCCTCCGGGATGAGCGCGGGATCGGGATGGGAATCGGGGGCCTGCGCCGCGGCCGGTGCCAGGAGCACCAGGGCCGGGGCCAGGCGCAGCAGCGTGCGCATGGGGATCTCCGGAAGGAAGCTGGAGGCGGGGCCCGCCGGGCTTCCCGGCAGGCAGGGCTACGCCAGGGTCCGCCTCAGATCCGGAGGAGGTTCAACCGGGCGAGGTGGCGTCCCAGGTCCGGATCCCGACCCCGGGCCGGCAGGACGGGCTGGAGGTCCACGGGCCCGGCGACCTGGGCCACCTTCACCGTAGCCGGCTCGGGGCGGGGCTCGGAGCGGCGGGTTTCCCCCTGCTCGGCCCGCTGGAGCAGGGCCAGGGGCGTCGAGACCGGGGTCGTGCGGCCGCCGCAGCCATTCTGGGAGGGGCCCTGGGGGGTCTCCGGCTTCGGGCAGGGGCAGCTGTCGTGCGGCCCGGGCAGCATCCCGCAGCAGCAGGCCTCGTGCGATTCCGCCGCGCCGGTCGCCGGCGCCCAGTCCAGCCCCACGCCGCCGATGAGCAGCGCGCAGGCGAGCAAGGTGCGCAGAAGGGTCCGCAAGCGAGACTCCGTTGCCTCATCTTAGGCCCGTTCGCTGGGGCCACAACCGGAAGCGGACGGGCCTTGATGCGGGTCACAGGGACCGGGTCCAGACCCCGCCGCGCTAGGATGAAGGCAGAGAGGCTTCCTTGGGCGTTGACAGGGCAGAAGTTGCGATCATCGGCGGCGGCATTGCCGGCCTGTCCACCGCCTTCCACCTGGCCCGGTCCGGCCAGCGGGGAATCGTCCTCCTGGACCGCGAGGACCAGCCGGGCACCTACGCCAGCGGCCACAACGCCGCCATCGCCCGCGCCCTCACGGGCCGACTCGAGCATTCCGCCCTCACGGTCGAAGGCCGCCACCGCCTGGCCGAGGCGGGCCTCCTCGCCGCCGGCGGCGGGCTGCTGCTCTCCGTCGAGGCCGGCCCTCTCGAAACCCTGGAGGCCGAGGCCCGGGCCCTCGGCGTCGAGGCCCATCGCGGCGCCGGCTGCCCCCTGCCCGGTCTCCGGGCCGCCGAGCACCTGGCCCTCCCCGGCGACGGCACCATCGACACCGCGGGCCTGCTGCGCCACTGCGCCGAGGGCGCCCGGGCCGGGGGCGCGGACCTGCGCTTCGGCTGCGCCCTCCGGGGCCTCGAGCGCCTCCCCTCCGGCTTCCGCCTGGCGACCGACCGGGGCCCCCTGGAGGCGAAGGCCCTGGTCATCGCCGCCGGGGCCTGGGCCGGCGAGCTCGGCCGCTGGGCGGGCTCCGCCCTGTCGTTCACGCCCCTCCGCCGCTCGCTGGTGTGGAGTTCGGCCCCCCATCCCGCCGCGCAGCCCTGGGCCTGGTGGGTAGACCGGCCCTTCTACTTCCGCCCGGAGAGCGGCGGGCTCCTCCTGTGCCCCTGCGAGGAGGCCGCCGTGCCCCTGCCCGAGCGCGGGCGCCAGCCCGGCACGGACGCCGGCGTGCTCGAGGGCCTCTACGCCAGCCTGCGCGAGCTGGCGCCCGACCTGGCGGAGCGTCCCATCACCCGGTACTGGACCGGCCTCCGCACCTTCGCGCCCGACCGCCGCTTCGTCCTCGGCTGGGATCCCGGCGTGCCGGGCCTCTTCTGGGTGGCGGGCCTCGGCGGCCACGGCATGACCAGCGGCCTCGCCGTGGGCCAACTCGCCGCCGACAGCTTCCTGCGGAAGGCCACCGCAGGCCCGCTGGATCCTCGCAGGTTCATTGACTGAGGAAACCGCGAATGGCGCGAATGGAAAGGCGGGAAAGGATCACCGCCAAGACGCCAAGACGCGAAGCAAGACCAACGCCTTGTCCTGTGCTGTTCTTGGCGCCCTTGGCGCCTTGGCGGTGATCTGTCCTTTTTCGCGCCCATTCGCGCCATTCGCGGTCCCGCCATTTAAACTCAACCCATGACCTCCCTCCGCGTCGCCCTCGTCCAGCAGGCCACGGCCTGGGAGGATCCCGCCGCCAACCTCGCGCGGGCCCGGGACTTCGTGGCCGAGGCCGCGCGCGCCGGAGCACGGGTCGTGGTGTTCCCCGAACTGGCCACCACGGGCTTCACCATGGCGTCGGAGGGCTTCGCCGAGCCCCTGCCCGGGCCGACCAGCGAGGCCTTCGCCGTCCTCTCGCGCGAATTCGGCCTCTACCTGGTGGGCACCGCCGTGGAGGCCCACGCGCCCCACCCCCGCAACGCGGCCTTCGTCACGGCGCCGGACGGATCGTTGGTGGCCCTCTACCGCAAGCTCCACCCCTTCACCTACGGCGAGGAACACCGGCACTACGTGGGCGGGGACGACTGCCCGGTGTTCGAGGTGGACGGCATCCCCTGCGGCCTGCAGATCTGCTACGACCTGCGCTTCCCCGAGCCCTTCCGCGCCCTGGCCGCGAAGGGCGCCGAGGTGGTGTTCCTCCCCGCCAACTGGCCCATCCGCCGCATCGACGCCTGGTCCACCCTCCTGGCCGCCCGCGCCATCGAGAACCAGATGGCCGTCTGCGGCGTCAACCGCGTGGGCCGCGATCCCCTGGCCGAGTACCCCGGCCGCTCCGCGATCCTGGATCCTTTCGGCGCAGCGATCGCCACCGGCGGCTCGGAGGAGGGCCTCGTCATTGGCGAGATCGACCTGGCCAAGCTCCGTGCCTGGCGCACCCGCTTCCCCGCCCTGCAGGACCGGCGGCCGGAGCTCTACCCGAAGCTGTAGGCCCGGGCCAGGAACACGGACTCGGGATCCGCAGGGGGCGAAGTCCGCCCCTTCCTGTGCTTCCCGGGCGACCTAGATTGGTACCCATGCGAAAGGTGCCGCGCTGGGCCGTTCTCCTCCTCGCGGTGGGGATCGGGGCGGTGATCCTGAAGGTGGCGGTCTTCCGGGATGCGGGCCTGGAGGTGAAGGTCGCCCGGGCCGAGGTGGGGCCGGTGGAGGAGATCGTCACCAACACCCGGGCCGGGACGGTGAAGGCCCACCACCGGGCCAAGCTCTCGCCGCAGATGGGCGGCCTCGTGACGGCCCTGCCCCACCGGAAGGGCAGCCGGGTGGCCGCGGGGGACCTCCTCCTGCAGCTCGAGGACTCGGTCCAGCGGGCCCAGCTGAACCTCGCGGAGGAGCAGGTCCGGACCGCGGAGGCCCGGACCCGGGAGGCGTGCCTCGCGGCCGGCCTCGCCGAGAAGGAACTGGTCCGGGGCCAGGCCCTGGCCCGGGACGGCATCCTCAGCCCGCAGGCCCTGGACGCCCTCCAGAGCGCCCGGGACCGGGCCGCGGCCACCTGCCAGGCCCTGGGCGCCACCCTGGACGAGGCCCGGGCCCAGGTGAAGCTGGCCCGGGCCCAGCTCGCCCTCACCCAGATCCGGGCGCCCTTCGCCGGGATCGTGGCCGAGTGCTCCGGCGAGGTGGGCGAGTGGATCACGCCGTCGCCCCCCGGCATCCCCATCCCCGCCGTCCTCGACCTCCTGGATCCCGCCTCCCTCTACATCAGCGCGCCCATCGACGAGGTGGACTCCCGGCGGGTGAAGGTGGGCCAGCCCGTCCGCATCGCCATCGACTCCCGCCCCGGCGAGAAGCTGCCGGGCCGCCTCGACCGGGTGGCGCCTTACGTCCTGGACATCCAGGAGCAGAACCGCACCGTGGAGATCGAGGCCGTGCTGGCGGACCCGGCCTCGGCGCAGGACTTCCTGCCCGGGACCTCCAGCGATGTCGAGGTGATCCTGGCCCGGCGGGACGGGGTGCTCCGCGTGCCCACCGCCGCCATCGCCGAGGGCGGGCGGGTGCTCGTGCTGGCGGGGGGGCGTCTGGCGGAGCGGACGGTGCAGACCGGCCTCCGCAACTGGCAGTTCACGGAGATCCGCTCGGGCCTCGCGGCGGGGGAGCAGGTGGTCACGGCGCGGGAGTCCGCGGAGGTCCGCGCCGGGGCCCGGGCCCATGCCCAGGCCGAGGGTCGGGCCCGGGAGGGGCCATGATCCAGCTCGAGGGCGTGTGGCGCACCTACCCCATGGGGGAGGGCGTGGTCCATGCCCTGCGGGACATCAGCCTGGGCATCGCCCCGGGCGAGCACGTGGCCCTCATCGGCCCCTCGGGCTCCGGCAAGTCCACGCTGCTGCACATCCTCGGCTGCCTGGACCGCCCCACCCGCGGCCGCTACCGCTTCGAGGGCCGGGAGGTGGGCGCCCTGCCCGATGGCGAGCGGTCCCTGCTCCGGCGGAACCGGATCGGCTTCGTCTTCCAGTTCTTCCACCTGCTGCCCCGGCTCACCGCCCAGGGCAACGTGGAGCTGCCCATGCTGTTCGGCGGGGTCCCCCGGGAGGAGCGGAAGGCGCGGGCGGCGCGGGCCCTGGCGTCGGTGGGCCTCCTGGCCCGGGCGGGCCACCGGCCGGACCAGCTCTCGGGCGGGGAGCGGCAGCGCACGGCCATCGCCCGGGCCGTGGTCATGGACCCCGCCGTCCTGCTGGCGGACGAGCCCACCGGCAACCTGGACCGCGCCTCGGCCCAGGAGGTGATGGGCGTGCTGGAGGCCATGAACCGGCAGGGCCTGACGCTGGTGGTGGTCACGCACGATCCGGTGCTCGCGGGCCGCGCGAAGCGGGTGGTGCACCTCTCGGACGGGGCCCTGGCGGACCCGCCGGCGGAGGCCTAGCGTGGCCCCCCTGGACCTGCTCGGCTTCGCGGTGGGCGCCCTCCGGGGCCACCGGCTCCGCACCGCGCTCTCGGTGGCGGGCGTGGCCATCGGCATCGCCTCCGTCCTCGCCCTCACGGCCCTGGGGGAGGGCGCCCGGCGCTACATCGTGGACGAGTTCGCGTCGCTGGGCTCCAACCTCGTCATCATCCTGCCCGGCAAGGTGGAGACCACGGGCGGCATGCCCTTCGGCGGCGTCACCCACGACCTCACCCTGGAGGACCACGCGGCCCTGGCCCGCCTGGGCCGCCTGCGCCGCACGGTGCCCCTCGCGGTGGCCACCGAGACCCTGCGGTTCCAGGGCCTGGGCCGCTCCGTGCCGGTCCTCGGGACCACGGCCGAGTACCTCGAGGTCCGCCGCCTGCGCATGGCCGCCGGCAGCTTCCTGCCGCCCGGGGATCCCCACCGGGCGGGCACGGAGATCGTCCTGGGGATGAAGGCCGCCCGGGAGCTGTTCCGGGGGGAGAACCCCCTGGGCCAGGTGCTCCGGGTGGGTCCGGCCCGCTTCCATGTGGTGGGCGTCCTGGCGCCCCGCGGGCCCTCGATGCTCGGCGTGGACCTGGACGAGGCGGCCTTCGTCCCGGTGGGGACGGCCATGCGCCTGTTCAACCGCACCTCCCTCTTCCGCATCGTGGCCGAGGTGCGGATCTTCGCGGAGATGGACCTGGCCAAGGCGGAGGTCCTCGCCCTCCTGAGGGAGCGGCACCGGGCGGAGGACGTGACCGTCTTCACCCAGGACGCCATGGTGGCCTCCTTCTCCGCCATCCTCGGGGCTTTGACCCTGACGCTCGCGGGCATCGCCTCGGTCTCCCTGGTGGTGGCGGGGGTGGGGATCATGAACGTCATGCTGGTCTCCGTGACCGAGCGGCGCGCGGAGATCGGCCTGCTCAAGGCCCTGGGCGCGGCGGACCCGCAGATCCTCCTGGCCTTCCTCGCCGAGGCCACGATGCTGGCGGCCCTGGGCGGCTGCCTCGGGCTGGCGGCGGGGGCCGCGGGCGTGCGCCTCCTGGCGTGGGTCTATCCGGCGTTCCCGGCGGCGATCCCCCTCTGGGCGGTGGGCGCCGCCCTCACCCTCTCCTTCGCGGTGGGCCTGGGCTTCGGCGTGTGGCCGGCGCGGCGGGCCACGCGGCTCGACCCGGTCGCGGCCCTGGCGAGGCGGTGACCATGGCCGTGCCCGCCGCCGAGCTCTTCCGGTTCGTCCTCGGGTCCGTGGCCGGACACCGGCTCCGGTCCTCGCTCTCGGTGCTCGGCGTGGGCATCGGCGTAGCCGCGGTGGTGCTGCTCACGTCGCTCGGGGAGGGCACGCGGCGCTACATCGTGGGCCAGTTCAGCCAGTTCGGCACCAACCTGCTGGCGGTCAATCCCGGCAAGGTGAAGACCATGGGCCTCCCCGGCGTGTTCGGCGGCACCACCCACCCCCTCACGCCCGAGGACGCCGAGTCGCTGCGGCGCCTCCCCGGCGTCGAGGCCGTGATCCCGGTGGCCATGGGCCAGGGCCGGGTGGAGCACGGCGGCCGGGGCCGCAGCGTCTACCTCTACGGCGTGAACCACGAGCTGCCCAAGGCCTGGGGCGTGGGGACGGCCCAGGGCAGCTTCCTGCCGCCCATGGATCCGGGGCGGCGGGCCTCCCTCACCGTGCTGGGCCCCAAGCTCGCCCGCGAGCTCTTCGGGACGGCCTCGCCCCTGGGCCAGCGGGTCCGCGTGGGCTCCGAGAGCCTGGTCGTCATCGGGGTCATGGAACCCAAGGGCCAGCTCCTGGGCTTCGACCTGGACGACACGGCCTACCTCCCCGTGGGCACCGCCATGGGGCTGTTCAACCTGTCCGAGCTCCACGAGATCGACCTGCTCACCACCCGCAGCGAGGGCGTCCCCGCCGTGGTGGCGCAGGTGAAGGCGGCCCTCATGGCCCGGCACCGGGGCGAGGAGGACTTCACCCTCACCACCCAGACCGAGATGCTGGAGGTCTTCGGGCGCGTCATCGGCATCGTGACCCTGGCGGTCACCGCCATCGCCGGCATCTCGCTGGTGGTGGGGGCCATGGGCATCCTCACGGTGATGTGGATCTCCGTGAGCGAGCGCACGGCGGAGATCGGCCTCCTGCGGGCCCTCGGCGTGGAGGCCCCCACGGTGCAGGCCCTCTTCCTCCTGGAGGCGATCCTCCTGGCCCTGGGCGGCGGCCTGGGTGGCCTCGCCCTCGGGGCCCTGGTGCAGCTGGTCCTCCGCCTGGCCGTGCCCGGCCTGCCCCTGGCCACGCCCCCCGGCGCCGTGGTCGCCGCCCTCCTCATGACCCTGGGCGTGGGCGCCGCCGCGGGCGTGCTGCCGGCCCGACGGGCCGCATCCCTGGATCCCATCGAGGCCCTGCGGGCGGAGTAGCTCCGGATCGCGCACCGCCTCCAAGCGGAAGGCGGAAAGCAGACCGCGAATGACGCGAACCGCCCTTCGGGCCCACGAATGCCAGGCGACCCCATTCCACCGCGATTCGCGCCCCTTCGCGCCATTCGCGGTGGAGGGTTCTGGCCGAGTCAGGCCGATCCTCAGGTGCTCGCCACCAGCAGCTCCTCGGCGGGGTCGGGGGGGCGGAGGCCGTCGGGGCGGCCCGCGAAGTAGCGCCGGGCCAGGGCGCCGGAGGAGACATGCCGCGCCTCGCGGAAACCGGCGGCACGGGCGAGGGCCACCAGCTCCGGCGGCTCGAAGAAGCTGAGGAAGGGCGTGCCGCTGGCCCGAGCACCCTCCATGGCCCGCGCCATGCCGGGACGCACCTCGGGGTCGGTCCTCTCCACGGGCACCAGGAAGGACATCACCAGGGAAGAGCCCGGCGCCAGGGCCGCGGTCCGGCCCAGGGTGGCCGCGACGGCCTCCCGGGTGAGGTACATGCTCACGCCCGTGGAGGCCACCACCGCCGGCCGCGCGGCGTCGAACCCCGCCGCCGCCAGCCGATCCCACTCGCCGTCGCCAGCTTCGAAATCCACCGGCACCAGCCGCAGGCCGTCCGGGACGCCGTAGCCCAGCTCCAGCAGCCGCTGGCGCTTCCAGGCCTGGGGCCCCGGCCGGTCCACCTCGAAGACCGTCAGACGGCCAGCGAGGTCGGGCCGGCGCTGGGCGAAGGTGTCCAGCCCCGCCCCCAGGAGGACGACCTGGTCGACGCCCCGGCCCGCCTGGTCCTCGATCCAGTCCTCGATGAACCGCGCCCGGGCCACGATGGCCGCCCGGAAGGGCCGCGTGAACGGGCCCATGTCCGGCCGGTCCCGCCACCCGTCCTCCGGCGCCGCCAGCCTCAGCCCCACCTCGTCCCGGAACACCGGCGGCGGCGCGTCCACCTCCAGGTGCAGCGCCCGCCACAGGGCCACCCGCACCGCCGTGCTGTCGGGTACCGGTAGAGGTTCCTCAGACATCGTGCCTCCGGGAAAGCAGCCACCGGGGAAGTCTAGCGGGGGACGCCCAGGGAGCCGAGGGAGCGGGAGTTCGGGGTGGGCCAGGGGTCAGGCCTCGGGGGGCCTGGCGCCAGGGAACCATTCCGTGTGCTGGTCACCCTGGCGGCCGAATTAGGTCACCCGCTGGCCCCTGAGAAAGGCGACGTAGCCCTGGACTCCCGCCGCCATCGCGCGCTTGCTGAACGCCCGGAAGGTCTGGCCATGTTGCTGGCTGTCGAGGATGGCCGCCTGCAGGGCCGGACGGTCGAAGTCCCCGGCGATGGCAGGAAGATCCTCGAAGGCGAGCGGGGCGTGGGCGACGCCGCCCGTCGGGCTGTAGAAGGTGAAGGTCCGGGACGCGTAGTCCACGTGGTAGGTCTCGACGCCGTTGTCGAGGAGGCTGCTCACGATCTCGGGGAACGGCAGGGAGCCTGTGAGCGTGGCCGCAGCCGCCTTGAGAATCAGGTTGGCATCCATGGCCTTCTCCTCTGGTTGAGCGTGATGGGGTGCGCGGGGCCTGACGCAGAGGTTACCGGCCTGCGCGGCGTTTCGCTCGGGTCCGGTGGGACGCCTTGGTGGACCCGGGCGGACAGGCGGGGCCCCTGCCCTTCGTCCTGGCGTGTCACCGCGGCATCAGCGCGAACACACCCCAGCCCAGGTATTCCCGCGTGTATGTGGCGTAGCGCTCGGGTTCCAAGGTCAGCTTGGCGCGAACCTCTGTGGCCAGCACGTCGTCGGGATGGGCGTCCAGCCAGCGGCGCAGGGTGAGCCACTGGGCGGCCTCGTACCGGTCCCAGTCGTCCGGACCCGCCAGCACCATCTCGACGACGTCGCAGCCAAGCCGGCCGAAGGAGGCGAGCAGCTCGGGAAGCAGGAGGAAGTCGGCGATCGCGTGGACAAGACACCCCTTGGCCACCGCCTCCGTGGGGGGCACCTGCCGCCAGTAGGGCTCGCCGACGAGGAGGATCCCCCCGGCGCGCAGGCTCCGCGCCAGCAGCGCGATCGTGCCGGCCACGCCCCCGCCGATCCAGGTGGCCCCGACACAGGCGGCCACGTCGACCTTCTCCTCCGAGACATGGCCCGCCGCATCGCCATGGATGAACGTGACGCGATCGGCGACGCCGAGTTCCTCGGCCCGGCGGCTTGCCTGTTCGGTGAACAGCGGGCTCAGGTCGATGCCGGTGCCGAGGATGCCGTGATCGCGGGCCCAGGTGCACAGCAGCTCCCCCGACCCGCTGCCCAGGTCCAGCACCCGGGCCCCCGGTTCCAGACGCAGCGCCCTGCCCAGCGTGGCGAGCTTGTCCGGTGAGATCGGGTTATGGATGCGGTGAGCACTTTCAGCGAGGGTGAAGATCCGCGGGATGTCCATGGCGGGAAACTCCCTCAAGGGTGTGGATCCATTCGGTCAGGGCCTGACAAAGGAAGCTGAGCAATGCCTAGGAAGCGAGAAGAAGGAAGAGAGCGAAAGATAATGCAGGTGGGGTCCGCGTTGAGCGCAGGGCCAAGCTTCGAGATGGAATCCAGGTGAACAGTTGGGCTGAGTGTTTTTGGTACGGGACCTCCCTTATGGCTTTGGTTGCCTGGCATCGAGAAAGTCATTCACCATCGGGACGATGACGGACATGCGTTGCATCAGCGTCACGTGGGTCGTAGCGGGCAGGATGGCCAATCGCGAGGCGGGGAGCGGCTTGATATCGCCGTGGATGCCGCCGCCTTTCAGGCGAAACATCTCCGCGACGTGCTCGAGCCGTATACCATCCGAGTCGCCGTGGATGAAGAACATCGGCGCTGTGGTGGCCTTCAGTTGATCGTCGCTGATGTCGTGCCCTTTCGAATCCATGGCGAGGAGCCGCTTGACGAACTTCGGGAAGTCGCCTGGATTTGGGCTCAGCCTTTTGTACTCGGATTCAATGGGCGTGCCCTTGAAGGCATCCGCAGTAAGTGTCGCGAGCGCGTCCTGCCCTTCCTTGACCGCGCCATCCCGGCGGAGCATGGACGAAATGACCACCACCTTTCGCACTTTGTCTGGATGACGGATCGCACACTGCATGGCCACACCGCCGCCCATGCTGTACCCGAGGAGGTCCGCGCGTGGGATTTTCAGGTAATCGAGCAGCGCCGCCACATCGTCGGCGAGGTTCTCGTAGGTGATGTCGCGTGGGATGTCCGCCGTGCGCCCATGGCCCTGCATTTCAACAGCAATCACTTTCCGGGTTTTGGAGAGCTCATCGATCCACCCGGTCCAGTTATTGGTGATCGTCATGAACGCGCCGTGGAGCAGGACCACAGGATCGCCGCTCCCGTGGACCTCGTAGTACATCTTGAGTCCGTTCACCGGGGCGTAGCCCGTCGTGGGTTGAGGCTGCGCCACCAAGGCAGCTGGCAGAAGCATCGTCAGGAGAAAAGCCATCGTCTTCATGTTGGACCCTTTCGTTCGATGGGGTTGAACACGCCTCGCAGCCTAACTTCAAATGAGACGAACCACTGTGATGTGAAATCACCCATCGGCTCATCAAAGGTTGTCGGCAAGCATCTTCAACCCGACCCGCTAGCCTGTCCACCGATTCGCCTTAATCGGTGTTCATCAGCCTTTATCGGTGTTCCTCGGTGTTCCGATTTTTGGCGTTGGCCCCCTCAGGCCCTGGGATTCGCCGGGGCATCCCGCTTGAACCACGAGGCCTGGCCGTACACGGGCTTTGCCTTCTGTTCCAGCGCTTCGAGCTGTGAAGCGTTCAGCGGCAAAAACGCCTTCGCGATGCGGACGTTCTCTTCGAGCTGGGCGATGTTGTCCACGCCGAGGATGACGGTGCTCACGGGGTGGGACAGGGTGTAGGCCAGGGCTTCCTGGATGGTGAGGGTGCCGGGGCGGGTGTAGGTGGCGCTGCGCGGGCCGGGGGGCGGGGGCTGGACGCCGGCGAGGAGGCGGCCCCGGGCGGGGATCTTCATGCCGATGATGCCCATCCCCTTCTCCACGGCCAGGGGCAGCAGCGTCTTCTGGAAGGGCAGGTGCCAGGGGTCCGCGGCGTTGAAGGCCATGAGCACCGTGTCGAAGGGGAAGCGGCGGATGGCCTCGGCCAGGACGTCGGGATCCGTGTGGCCGCTGAGGCCCAGGAAGCGCACCAGCTTCTGGTCCCGGGCCTTCTGGAAGGCCTCCAGGGCGCCGCCCTTGGCGAACACCCGATGGACGTCGTCCATGGTGCTCATGGCGTGGAGCTGCCAGAGGTCCACGTGGTCGGTCCTCAGCAGCGCCAGGGAGCGGTCCAGCAGGCGCAGGGAGCCGTCCGCCGTGCGGTCGTGGGTCTTGGTGGCGAGGAAGGCCTCCTGGCGACGGCGCTGCATCACCGCCCCGAAGTACTGCTCGCTCCAGCGGGCCTCGCCGCCGTAGCGGGCGGAGGTGTCGCAGTAGTTCACGCCGAGGTCGAGGCCCCGCTCGATGATCGGGATGGCCACCTTCTCGTTGTGCGGCTGCTCGAGGGCCGCCTGCCCGCCCAGGCTGAAGAGCCCCACGCGGTGGCCCGTGCGGCCCAGGTTGCGCGTGGGCATGGCGCCGGCCGTGGCGGGGTTCCAGGGGGCGACCGGGGGCGGCGCGGGCAGCGCCCCGGGGTCGGCCTCCGCGGCGCCGAGGCGCTGGGCCACGAGGCCCGCCGCGGCGGCGGCGCCGAGCTTCAGGAGGTGGCGGCGGTCCAGGGTTCCCCCCTGGGCCTCGAGCGGGTTGGGGTCCTGCGGGGCCATGGCAGCCTCCCGATGAGGATGGATCGATCCATTATCGCGCCGACAGGAAGGCGTCCACCTGGGGCAGGAGGTCGGCCGCGTCCCGGTAGGCGGCGAGGGTGGCCAGGGGCGAGGGATTGCCCGTGAGCATCCGGCTGACGCGGACCTCCGCCTGGTGGCAGCAGAGCACGGGCTTGCCCCGCTCCAGGGCGTAGGCGACCTCGAAGCCCACGCCGTGGGAGGGGGTGCTGACCTCGGCCACCACGGCCTCGCAGGCCCGGAGCCACTCGGTGTCCCGTTCGAACACCGCCACCGGGCTGAGTCCGGCGTCCTGGGCCATGGCCTCGGGGTGGGCGAGGTGGGCCGTGAGGACGCGGTGGCCCCGGGCCTCCAGGTGCGCCACCAGGGCCGCCACGAGGGGCTGGTCCTGGCGGCCGCCGGTGAGGGAGCAGGAGACGTAGACCTCCATCGCTACTTCCCGGTGAGCTCGTCCGCCAGGCGGCCGGCGTCCATGACCTTCCGCAGGGCCTCCAGGATGGCCCGGGCATCGGTGGCCACGGCGCGCTTGGTGTCGGCGTCGTAGACGTAGTAGCCGCCCTGGCCCTCGTACACGCTGTCGAAGTTGATGCCCACGAACTCGCCCTTCACGTTCACCACGGGGCTGCCGCTGTTGCCGCCCACGGTGTCGCAGGCGTAGATGAAGTTGAAGGGGGTGGCCAGGTCCAGCTTCGCCTCCCGGTCCAGCCAGCGCTGGGGCAGCGTCCAGGCGCCGCCCTCGGCCGCCAGGGCGTTGCCGCCCCAACCCAGGTACCGGTCGAACATTCCCATGAAGGTGGTGAAGGGCTGGGCCAGGGTGCCGCTGCCGTTGGCGTAGGTGGCCACGGGACCGTAGCCCAGGCGCAGGGTGAAGGTGGCGTCGGGGTAGAGGCTCTTGCCGAAGACCTTGAACCGGGCCTCCGCAATGCGCCCGCCCTGCTCGTTGAACACGCCGGTGACCTCGTCCTCCATGCGCTTCCGGATCGCGCGGTTGAAGGGATCGAGGGCCTTTGCCAGCCGGAGCATGGGATCGGCGCTGCCTTCGATAGCCGCCTTGCCGCCCTCGGCCAGCTGCTTCCGGACGGCGGGATCGTCCAACGTGGTGCCCGCCACCGCGGCCTTCGCCACGGCCTCGGGCGACTGGCCGCCCAGCATGGCCTTCACGAAGGGGTGGTCGGCGCCCAGCTCGTCCTGCGCGGCCTGCAGGTCAGCGGCCAGGAGGACGGCGTCGACGGGCTTCTCCACGGGGCGGGGCGACAGCAACCGCGCCTGGGTGGCCTTGAGGTTGCCGTCGCTGAACTCGCTGAGCCGCAGGGCCGAGGGCTTCGCGGACTCGTCGGCCAGGCGCACGAGGGTGAGGGCGTGGTTCAGGAGGGCCACCCGGCCGGGCGTGACGAGGGAGGCCTCCTTCAGCAGGGCCTGCTGCCGGTCCACGGCCCGGGCGATGCGGTCCCAGCTCTCCCCCGCCCGGGCGCGCAGGGCCGGATCCTTCGCCACGGCAGCCTTCAGCGCCGCCTCGGCGGCCGCCTGCTTTTCGAGGTTGGCGGGCTTGGCGAGGCCCAGGAGCTGCCCCGTGAGCCGCTTGGTGCCGTTCCCGATGCCGTAGATGGGTCCGGCGGCCAGCCGGGCGGCCTCCGGCGAGGTGGCGGCGTAGGCCTCCAGGGCCGCCCGCTGCCGCGCCAGCAGGTGCAGCTGGAAGGGGATGCCGGTGTCCCGGGCGAACACCATCTGGGCGTGGGTGAGCTGGCGGTAGGTGATGCCCGGATGGCCGGAGATGAAGGTCAGGTCCCCGATGGCCACGCCCTTGGGGCTGAAGGGCAGGAAGGCCTCGGGGTGGTAGGGCTTGCCGTCCACGTAGACGCGGAAGAGGGAGAAGTCCAGGTTGTGGCGGGGCCAGGTGTAGTTGTCCGGGTCACCGCCGAAGGCCGCCACCTGCAGCTCCGGCGCGGCCACGAGGCGCACGTCGTCGAACTTCCGGTAGCGGTAGAGCCAGTACTCGCCGCCCTGGTAGAGGGTCACGGGCTCGCACACGAGGCCGGTGCGGGCCTCCTCGGCCTTGCGGAGCTCGCCGAGGGCGTTGCGTCGGGCCACCAGCGCCTGCGCGTCCGTCATGCCCGCCTTTACCGCCGCCTCCACCCGGGCCGTCACGTCCTCGCTGGACACCAGTTCCATGAGCTCCAGCCCGGGGGCCTTCAGCTCGTGGTCCCGGTCCGCGGCGGCGAAGCCGTCCTTCACGTAGTCGGCCTTGGCGCTGGAGAGCTGGGCGATGACCCCCCGGCCCACGTGGTGGTTGGTGATGACGAGGCCGTCGGCGCTCACGAAGGCGCCAGTCCCGCCCGGGAAGCGCACCGTGGCCAGCTGCAGCCGGTGGAGCCAGGCCGCGTCCGGCGCGAAGCCGTACTTGGCCTGGATCTGCTTCACGGGGACGTTGTCGAAGGTCCACATGCCCTCGTCGGCGCGGAGGGCCGGCAGGGCGGACACGAGCAGGAGGGCGAGGGCGGAGAGGCGCATGGGGACTCCGGGGCGGATGTCAGCGATCGTCGTATGCCAAGGAAATAAAGAACCACCACGAAGACGGGAACACCACGAAGGGGCGATGGCTTCTTCGTGGTCTTCGCGTCTTCGTGGTGGAGGTTCCTACTTGCCGGTCAGCTCGTCGGCGAGGACGCCGGCGCCGTAGACCTTGCGCAGGGCCTCGGTGATGGCCAGGGCGTCCACGGAGACGCCGCGGTTCACCTTCTCGTCGTAGAAGTAGTTGCCGGGCAGGCTCTCGATGTTGCCGTCGAAGATGAGGCCCACCAGGTCGCCCGTCTTGTCCACCACCGGCGAGCCGGAGTTGCCGCCGATGATGTCCACGGCATGGACGAAGTCGAAGGGCGTGGAGAGGTCCAGGTCCTTGCGGTGGTCGATCCAGCGCTGGGGCAGTTCCCAGGCGCCGCCGTGGGCCTTCGCGGCGTTGCCTCCCCAGCCGTCGTAGCGGTCGAAGAGCCCGCCGAAGGTGGTGAAGGGCTGGATCATCGTGCCGTTGCCGGGGTAGCCCTCCACAGGCCCGTAGGTGAGGCGCAGGGTGAAGGTGGCGTCGGGGTAGGCGGAGGTTCCGTAGACGGCGAAGCGGGCCTTGGCGATGCGGGAGGCCTGCTCGGTGATCACGGAGGTCACCTGGTCGTCCATCTGCTTGCGGAGCTTCCGGGCGAGGGGGTCCAGCTTCTTCGCCAGGAGGATCATCGGATCCGTGCTGGCGTCCACGGCCTTCTTCCCGCCCTCGATCAGGGCCTTCCGCGCGGCGGGATCGCCCAGCTTCGAGCCCTCGACGGCGGTCTTGGCCACGGCCTCGGGGGACTGGCCGCCCAGCATGGCCTTCACGTAGGGATGCTGGGGGCCCAGGGCCTTCTGGGCCTCGGCGAGGCCCCGGGCGAACATGAATGCCTCCTGCTCGGGGTAGTAGGGCGCCGGGACCGCCAGGCGCATCTTCGTGACCTTCAGGTTCGCGTCGCTGAACTCGGGCAGCCGCTTCTCGCTGGGCTTGCCCTCCTCCTCCGTCAGCCGCACCAGGGTGAGGGCGAAGCCGAGCAGGGTGGAGTGGGCGGTGCTCACGTACATCGCCTCCTTGACCAGGGGCTTCTCGACGGCCAGGACCTTCTCGATGCGGCCCCAGCTCGGCCCGGCCTCGGCGGCCAGCTTGGGATCCTTCGCCACCTTCCCGCGGAACTCCTTCTCGGCCGCGGCGATGCGGGCCATGGCGGCCTTGTCCTCCAGGCCGGACTTGTAGCCGCGGATGGCCTTGAGGCTGTTCTCGATGCCGAAGATCTGGGTGTTCACCTGGCGGGCGGCCTCGGGGGAACGGCCGGCGTAGGCCATCAGCTCGGTGCGGTAGTCCTCCAGGAACTTCAGGCGGAGGGGGATGGCGACCTCGCCGGCGAACTTCATCTGGGCCAGGGTGTCCTGGCGGCTGGTGCGGCCCGGGTGGCCGGTGACGAAGGTGAGGTCGCCGGCCTTCACGCCGGTCTTCGTCCAGTGGAGGAAGTCCTTCGGCTGGTAGGGCTTGCCGTCCTCGTAGACGCGGAAGATGGAGAAGTCCAGGTTGTGGCGGGGGTAGGTGAAGTTGTCGTAGTCGCCGCCGAAGAACGCGATCTGCTGCTCGGGGGCGAACACCAGGCGCACGTCCGTGTGCTTCTTGTAGCTGTAGATCCAGTGCTGGCCGCCCTGGTAGAGGCTCACGTGCTCGCAGGTGAGGCCCGACTTCTTCTGCATCTCGTCCCTGATCTTCTCGATCTCCGTCTCGCGGAGCTTCAGGGCCTCCTTCTCGGAGGTGCCGGGCTTGACGGCCTTGTTCACCCGGTCCGTCACGTTGTCCATGGCCATGAGGGTGAGCACCTCCAGGCCGGGCACCTTGATCTCCTGGGCCTGGGTGGGGGCGTAGAACCCGTTCTTCACGTAGTCGTGGTCCTTGTCGCTCACGCGCTGGATCCAGCCGCGGCCCACATGGTGGTTAGTGAGCACCAGGCCGTCGGCGCTCACGAAGGAGCCGGAGCCGCCGGGGAAGCGCAGGGCCGACAGGCGGACGTGGTCCAGCCAGGCCTGGTCGGGGGCCCAGCCGTACTTGGCCTTGATCTGCTTCGTGGGCAGGTTGTCGAAGGTCCACATGCCCTCCTCGGCGCGGAGGGAGGCACCGGCCAGGGCGAGGGCCAGGGCGGGGAGGACGAGGGTTCGGAAGGGGGATCGCATGGCGGCTCCGGGTTGGGATGGAAGCAACCATCGTATCACTACGTATTACGGATTCAGATGACCTTCTGGGCAGGTTTGATTTAATGTAAACCTTCCGTAAACCAGATGGATCCATTGTCCGGCTAGCCTTTTTCCGACTATCCTGGACATCGATCGAGGCCATGACGACCCCCTTCCGAAGGTTCCTGAAGCGCACCGCCGCCGGCCTGATGCTGGGGCTGGCGCTCGTGTACCTCCTGCACTCGGCCTCCCATGCCGGGATCGGGGAGATCGCCCCGCCCCCCGCCGGGCAGGCCGTGGCTGTGACCTTCGACCCCTTCGTCTTCGCCGAATCCCAGACCGGGGATGGCGTCGCCGGCTGCCACTTCTTCTGCAACCACGGCTGCCCCGTCCCGCCCCTTCCGGAGGCCCCGGACCTTCCCGCCGCCCTTCCCGGCCGGGCCTTCCTGCCGCGCCTGCAGGCCTTCCCGCGCGGCCGCACCGCCCGTCCGGAAACCGCCCCGCCCCGGGCCCTCGCCTGATCGAGTCGACGCTTCGCCTGCCCTGGTGATCCCGGGGAGGTTCCGAATGTCCCTTTCACGAGGAAACCATGTTCCGATCCCTCTGCCTGGGGGCGGCGGCCTGTGCCCTGTCGGCCCAGGCCCCGGCCCTGCCCCTGACCTACGACGCCCTCCTCGCCCGGGCGAAGCCTGACCCCGCCCTCCTGCGGATCGAGGCCGACCTCGCCGCGCGCCAGCGTCAGCTGGCCGCCACCGGGGGCCTCCTCCGGGAGGGCCCCACGGTCCTCGCCGAGGCCGGCCGCCGGGCGGGCCCCGTCACCACCACCACCGACCGGTTCGCCCAGGTGGACGCCCCCCTGCTGCTGGCCCCCGGCACCCGGGGCGAGGCCCGGCGGACGCTGGAGGCCACGCAGCACACCGCCCTGGCCCTGGGGAAGGCCGAGGCCCGCGCCCGCCTGCGCCACGCCTACCTGGACGCCTGGCTGGCCCAGGCCCAGCTCCGCCTGCGGACGGACCAGCTGGCGACGATGGAGGACTGGCTGCGGGTGGCCCGCGCCCGGGTCGAATCCGGATCGGATCCTGCCTACCAGGAGGACCTTGTCCGCGGGGATGCCGTGCGCCAGCGGACGGAACTGGGCGAGGCCCAGCGCCGCGCCGCCGAGGCCTGGGCCGCCCTCCGCGCCCTGGCCGAGCTGCCCCCGGACCCGCAGCCCCTGGCCGATCCCGGCCCCGCGGCCCTGCCCGATCCCGGGCCCCTGCCCGCCGCCTTCGAGGCGAGCCTGGCCCGCCGGTCCCTGGCGGACCGCCTCGCCGCCGAGCGCGCGGCGTTCGACCTGCAGCAGGCCCTCCGCGGCGCCCGCTGGAGCCTGAAGGGCAGCTACGCCTCGGAAGGGGAGGAGCGCATCACCCGCCTGGGCGTGGCCTACCGCTTCCCCCGCGCCGGAGAACTGGGCGCCCAGCGCCGGGAGGAGGCCACCGGCCGGACCGCCCTCCAACGGGAGGGGGAATCCGCCTCGCTCCAGCTCGCCTCCCGGTTCCAGACCGCCCTGGCCCGCCTCCGGACCTTCGGGGCGCCTCCCGAATCCCGCGGCTTCACCGCCGCCCTGCAGGCCGTGGACCTGCGCCTGAAGGAGGGCAAGGAGCGCCCCTCCGAGGCCCTCTTCCTCCGCCGCCAGCTGCTGGAGGCCGAAGCCGCCACCCTCCAGCGCCTGCGCGATGCCCACGCCCTGATCGCCGAACTCGACCTGCTCACCCTTGGAGATGCCCGATGACCCCCCGCACCCTGCCCACCCTCACCCTCGCCGCCGCGCTGCTGGGTCTCGGGGGCTGCAAGACCGCCCCGCCCGCCGAGGCGGGACCCGCCGGCCCGGCCACCGCCCCCGCCGCCGACCGGGTGCCCCTCAAGGCCATCCAGGACTTCCACACCCTCGCCGCGCCCGCCCCCGCCGAGCTCGCGGTCTGGTTCCCGGCCGAGGCCTCCGGCGACGAATCCGCCCGCGCCCTGCTCACGGCCCCCGTGAGCGGGCTGGTGGCCTCCGCGCCCGCCGCCCCCGGCCGTCCCGTGGCCCGGGGCGCCGCGCTCCTCACCCTGCGGAGCCCCGAGCTGGCCGATCTGAAGTCGCGCTGGCTCACGGCCCAGGCCCGCCTGCGGCGCGCCCAGACCGAGCTGGCCCGCGAGCAGCGCCTGGCCGCCGCCCAGGCCGGCGCCCGGCGCGACCTGGAGGCCGCCGAGGCCGAGCAGGCCTCCGCCGCCGCCGAGGCGGAATCCGCCCGCATCGCCCTCCAGGCCCGGGGCGTGACCCCCGAACAGGCCGACGGCACCTACGTCCTGCGGGCCCCCGCCGCGGGCACCGTGGCCGAGTGGAAGGTGCGGCTCGGCCAGGGCGTGGCCATGAACGAGCAGCTGGGCGCCTTCCAGGCGGCCTCCGCCGCCCTGGCCGTGCTGGAGCTCCCGCCGCCCGCCCCCGCCGCCTGGAAGCTCGGCAGCCGCACCACGGTGCGGAACGACGAGCGGACCTGGCAGGCCGAAGTGGTGGGCCTGCCCGCCAGCATGGGCGAGATGACCCACCGGATGACCTACCGCCTGCGCCTCTCCGGCGCGCCCCTGCCCCTGCCCGGCTCGCCGGTGGAGGTGCAGGTCCCCGCGGGCCGGGGCGTGCTCCTGCCCACCGCCGCCCTGCAGCAGATCGAGAACGTCTGGGGCGTCTTCCTCCAGGAAGGCGACCAGGGGCGCTTCCAGCCCGTGAAGCGCGGCCCGGACGTGGCCCGCAACACCCTGGTGCTGGAAGGCGTCCCCGCCGGCGCGAAGGTGGTGACGGACGGCGCCTACCTCCTCAAGTCCAAGCTGATGCGCATGAAGTTCGGGGGCGGCGATGAGTGAGACCCACAAGCTGCTCACCCGCTGGTTCACCTGGCTGCTGCCGAAGCGCGGCCTCGTCTACGGCGCCACCCTGCTGCTCGCCTTCCTGGGCGTGCTCACCTTCTTCAGCCTGAAGCGCGACCTCATCCCCGACCTGTCCCTGCCCTCGCTCCAGCTGCTCATCCAGAGCCCCGGGCGGGCCGCCTCCGAGCTGGAGCTCACCGTGGCCCAGCCCGTGGAGCAGGCCGTGGGCGGGCTCCCGGGCGTGAAGCGCGTGGTGAGCACCGTGCAGGCCGGCCTCGTGCAGGTGGTCATCGCCTTCGAGGGCGGCACCGACCCCTGGCGCTCCCGCCAGCTGGTGGGCGAGCGCCTCGCCGCCATCATGGGCGGCTTCCCGCCGGGCACCCTCTCGCCCCTGGTCACCAGCGCCGCGGGCCGCCTCCAGGAGATCCAGGAGCTGGTGCTGGTGGGTCCGGGCGTCGGTCCCGTCGCCCTGCGCGACCAGGCCGTGAAGGTCATCGTGCCCCGCCTCCAGGCCGTGCCCGGCGTGGCCCGGGTGGAGGCCCTGGGCGGCGAGGCCCGCCAGATCCAGGTGCTCCTCCGCCCCGACCGCATGCGGCTCATGGGCGTGCCCCTGGGCCGGGCCATGGAGGCCCTGGAGGGCAGCGACCAGGACGCCGGCGCCGGCATCCTGGAGCTCCAGGACAAGGGCTGGTTCGTCACCCTCGGCAGCGCCGCCCCCAACCCGGACGAGATCCGCAAGCTGCCCATCCAGACCCAGCGCGGCACCGTGTACCTGGGCGAGGTGGCGGACGTGCAGGAGGGCGCCGGCTTCCGCCGGGGCATGGCCGTCTACCGGGGCGCCGAGGCCATCTCCCTGCGGGTGGTCAAGCAGCCCACCGCCGAGGCCCTGAGCACCGCCCAGGCCGTGGTGGACACCCTGCCGGAACTCCGGAAGGGCCTGCCCGACGGCATGCAGCTCCAGATGTTCTACGACCAGGGCCAGTTCGTCCGCCACGCCCTCAGCGGCGTCACCCTCGCCCTCATGCTGGGCGGCGGCTTCGTGGGCCTGGTGCTCGTGGTGCTCCTGGGCAACCTGCGGGGGGCCCTGGTGGTCATCGTCCTGCTGCCCCTGGCCACCCTGGGGGCCGCCATCCCCCTCACGCTGCTCGGCCTCGGCCTCAACGCCCTCACCCTGGGCGGCCTGGCCATCGCCGTGGGCCTCCTGGTGGACGCCGGCGTCATCATGGTGGAGAACCTCACCCACCGCCTGCACGAGATCCACAGCGACGATCCCGTCATCCGGCGGCGGACGCTCATCGACGCGGCCTCCGAGGTGGGCATCCCCATCCTCATCGCCGTGCTGGTGATCCTCGCCGTGTTCATCCCCCTGCTCGCCATCGGCGGCGTGGCGGGCCGCCTCTACGCCCCCCTGGCCGTGGCGGTGGGCTCGGCCATGACCCTCAGCCTCATCCTGAGCTTCACCCTCGTGCCCACCCTGGTGGAGCGGTTCCTCCCGCCGGGGACCGTGCTGGAGGAGCCCGGCTTCGTCACGAGGCTGAAGGAGATCTACCGCCCGGCCCTCACCTGGGCGCTGGGCCACGGCGTGCAGCTCCTGGCCGCCGCGGGCACCGTGACGGCCCTGAGCATCGTGCTGGCCCTGGGCCTCGGCAGCAACTTCCTGCCCACCCTGGACGAGGGCGCCTACATCCTCACGCCCAACTTCCCGGCGGAGACCAGCCTGGAGGCCGTGGACCAGGGCAACCGCATGCTCGGCCAGGGCATCCGCCAGGTGCCCGGCGTGAAGGACTTCTACCGGCGCACGGGCCGCGGGGATGTCACCGAGGACCCCATGCCGCACTACTCCAGCGACATCCTCGTGCTCCTGGATCCCAAGGCCGATCCCCGGAAGGTGGAGGCGGGCCTGGCCGCCCTGGCGGAGCGGATGCCCTACCCCGTGGAGCTCACCACGCCCATGAACATGAAGATCTCCGAAGGCCTCGGCGGCACCCCCGCCGACCTCCAGGTCAAGCTGTTCAACCCCGACCTGGCGGCCGTGGAGGCCATGCTCCCGGACCTCCGCACCAAGCTGGCGGGCCTCTCCTCCGTCCGCTCCGTGGCGCCCGACACCGGCGGCCCCCTGCCCAAGTGGCAGGTGGTCATCGACGACCGGGACCTCCGCCACCTGGGCGTGCCCCGGCCCCTCCTGCTCCAGACCCTGCAGGCGGCGCTCCAGGGCATCGAGACGGCCCCCCGCTTCGACGGCCCCCAGCGCATCGGCCGGGTGGTCAAGTTCCAGATCGCCGGCGAGGTCACGCCCGAACGGCTCCAGCGCCTGCCCCTGGTGCTCGACGATGGCCGCGTGCTGGAGCTGGGCCAGGTGGTGCGCTTCGAGGAGACCACCACGCCGAGCATGATCCGACGCGAATCCGCCCAGCGCCGCCTGGCCCTGAACCTGCGCTCCGAGGGCGACCTCGGCGGCACGGCCAAGCAGGTGGACCAGCTGCTGGCCTCCTATCCCCTGCCCAAGGGGACGGTCGTGAAACTCGGCGGCCGCATCGAGGAGGCCCGGGAGACCCAGCAGCGCCTGCTCATCGCCATCGCCGTGGCCCTGGGCATCGTCGTGGGCCTGCTCTACGTGGCCCTCGGCCGCTGGTGGGAGGTCAGCGTGGTCCTCGCCACGCTGCCCAATGCCTTCGCCGGCGGCCTCTTCGGCCTCTGGCTGGCGGGCGAGACCTGGAACGTCAGCTCCATCGTCGGCATGATCGGCCTCTTCGGCGTGGCCGTGCAGAACAGCCTGGTGCTCATCACCCAGGTGAAGGATCTGTACGCCTCCGGCCTCTCCCTCCGGGACGCCGTGCTGGAGGCCAGCCTGGGCCGCGTGCGGCCCAAGCTCATGACCGCCGGCGCCGCCATCCTGGGCCTGCTGCCCATGCTCCTGGGCTTCGGCGGCAGCGAGCTGGAGCGCCCCCTGGCCATCGTCATGGTGGGCGGCCTCGTGACCTCCACCCTGTTCACCCTGCTGGTGCTCCCCAGCTTCTACGAGTGGGTGGGCAAGCGCCGGGGCCTGGGCGAACCCGCCGAAGCCTGATCGGCCCTTGAACGGAACCTGACCCGCGCCGCCCCCGGTGACGCGGGTCACGTCCGTTCCGGGAGGGCTTGATTCAGAATTTATTGAGACTCAGTATCGTCTCATGCGATTCACGACCTCCGCCTCCCCCATGCTCGCCCTCCTGCTCGCGGCGCCCGGCCTGCCGGCCCAGCAGCCGCCGAAGGAGGCCCCCATCCAGGACAACTCCTTCCTGCTGGAGGAGGCCTACAACCAGGAGCCGGGGGTCATCCAGCACATCTCGACGTACACCCGGCTCCAGCAGAGCGGGGACTGGATCTACACCTTCACCGAGGAGTGGCCCGTGGGCGGCCTGGCCCACCAGCTGAGCCTCACGGTGCCGGTGCAGCGCCTGGCCTCCTCGCCGGACGGCGGCCGCCGGGGGTTTGGCGACGTGGCGCTGAACTACCGGTACCAGGCCCTCGGCGACGGGGACTCGGCCGTGGCCTTCGCGCCCCGCCTCTCCCTGCTCCTGCCGACGGGGAACCATCGCCAGGGCCGCGGCAACGGGCACCTGGGCGTCCAGGCGAACCTGCCCCTGAGCGTCGCCCTGGGCGAACGCCTCGTCTCCCACGTGAACCTGGGGTTCACCCACACACCCCATGCCCAGGACCTGCTGGGGAACGAGGCCGACATCTCCACCTGGAACATGGGCCAGAGCTTCATCTGGCTCGCCCGCCGGGACCTGAACCTGATGCTGGAGTTCGCCTACACCAGCGGCGACGTGGTGGCCGGCCCGGGCGTGCGCCAGCCGACGCAGAGCGCCTACGTGGCGCCGGGCCTGCGCTGGGCCTGGAACCTCCCGAAGGGGCTGCAGGTGGTGCCGGGCCTCGCGGCCATGGTGGGCGTGGGGCCCAGCCGGGGCGAGACGGGGATCTTCCTCTACCTCAGCTTCGAGCACCCTCTGAAGTAGCGCGGCTCAGAAGGCCAGCTTCAGGTGGACCGCCAGGGTGCGGGGGGGGATCACGTGGGTGCCGCCGAAGGTGCTGAGGAAGTTGTAGAGGCCCTTCTCGTCGGTGGCGTTGAGCAGGTCCAGCCCGGCGGTCAGGCGCCGCTCCCCCGTCAGCTTCCAGGTCTGCCCCACGTTCAGGTCCAGGACCGTCCGGGCCTTGATGCGGTAGACCGGACCCACGAGGCTGTCGTGCTCCAGGCGGACGTAGGGGATGCCGAAGGCGTAGTCGGGATTGCCGGCCACGGTGGTGGGATCCCCGGCCACCAGGCCCGAGTCGTAGCGCCCCACGGCCTGGGCGAAGAACCCGCCCTGCTCGTAGCGCAGGCCGAGCTGGGCCGTGAGCTTCTGGTCGTGGTCGATGAGGTAGGGCGTGCCGTCGGGTCCGTTCACCGTGGGGTCGGCCGAGTCCAGCCCGCCCACCGTGGGGCTGTAGAACAGCGTCCGCACGGTGCCTGCGCTGAGGTAGGCCGACCAGCCGCGCAGCGGCACCGTGTCGATGCGGAGGTCCATGCCGTGGAAGCGCCCCTTCCAGGCGGAGATGGGGAAGAGGATGCCCGTGTTCAGGAACTGGCTGTTGTCGGCGGGATTGCGGCTGTCCTTCCACCAGTAGTCGAGGCTCACCCGGGCCACCTGCCCCAGCTGCTGTTCCAGGCCGAGGAGGTAGCTGTCCTGGGTCTCCCCGCGGAGCTGGGGAACGGGCGTGGCCGACTGGGTGACCAGGGACCACACCGCCTGGGAGGTGGAGAAGGCCAGGTTCTCGTTCTCCGGGGTGATGAGCAGCCGATCGTAGACCGCCCGCAGCAGGGTGCCGGTGACGGGCAGGGTGTAGGTGAGGCCGAGGCGCGGCTGCAGCTCGTTCTGGGTGAAGTTCCGCCCCTTGTAGCTGTCGAAGCGCAGGCCCGCGGCGAAGGTCCAGCGGCCGGTCTTCAGGTCGTCCTGGAGGTAGGCCGAAGCCAGGGAGGGCGTGAAGCCCTCGGCGAAGCGGAGGAGGTTCCCCCCGCCGGCGGCCGTGTAGGGATACAGCGGATCGCCGGGGCCCGACACCTGGCCCGGGCCGGTGATGGCCATGTCGAAGCGCTCGTGCAGGGGGTAGCGCACGACCTGGAGGCCCGCCTTCAGCGTGTTGCCCCCGTTCCGCTGGGTGTAGCCCAGCTGGGCACCCTGGTTGTCCAGTCGCCGGTCGGAGCGGACCCAGAAGGGGGAATCCGGCCCGCCGGAGGTGAAGCCGGGCTGGAGGTCCCGGGTGGGATCCAGGCGGGAGCTGGCGCCCCGGTAGTAGAGCGAGGCGTCCAGGCTGCGGTTCGCGTCCAGCAGGTGGGTCCAGCCCAGGCTGAGGTTCGCATCCGAGTCGTGCTGGCGCTGGTCCTGGCCTGCGGCCTGCTGGGACGCCAGGTTCACCACGTCTCGGTCCGTGCGCCCGCCGCTGACGGAGACGCGCAGCATGTCGCTGGCCCCCAGCAGCCAGTCGAAGCGGCTGGACAGCCGGCCCGTGGTGCCGTGGTTGTGCAGGTTCTCGAAGTTCACGGGATCCAGGAAGCGGTCGCTCTCGGAGGCCGCCCCGGTGACGAAGTAGCCGAAGGCGGCGGTGCCGCCCCGCGCGTCGAAGCCCACTTCCCGGGTGCTGAACCGCGAGGCGCCCAGGGACACCGAGCCCTGGAAGGGCCGGGAGCAGCCCAGGCCGGACTTGCTGGTGATGTTCACCACCGCCGCCGGCTTCCCGCCGTACTCGGCGCTCACGCCGCCGGTGATGACCTCCATGCTCTCCACCTGGGAGGGATCCATGGCGTTGGAGAAGGTGGCCTGCATCTGGTCCGTGACGGGCACGCCATCCACCACGTAGGTCACCTGCCCGTGGCTGCCCCGGAAGTGGAACCGGCCGTTCTCGTCCTGGATGAAGCCCGGCGTGGTGAGCAGCACGCTCTCCATGGCCCGGCTCGACACCGCGGTGGGGATCCTCTCGATGGCGGACTGGTCGATGTCCAGGTGGGCCGACGGGTGGGCCTCCACCAGGGAGACGTGGTCCTCCACCACGACCGTGGCGGAGGCGGACTTCATCCTGAGATCGAGCCGGAGGGGGAGGGCCGAGCGCACCGAGACGGTCCGGTGGACCCCCTCCATGCCCGGGGCTTCCACCTCCAGGTGGTAGTCGCTGAAGGGGAGGTTGTAGACCGAGTAGGCCCCCGAAGCATCCGTGGTGGCGGTCTGGAGGAAGCCGGAGACGCGGTTCTCGATCCGGATCTGGGCCTTGGCCACGGGGCGGCCCTGGTCGTCCAGCACCTTCCCCCCCAGGCTCCCGCTGGAGGCCGCCGCGGCCACCAGGGCCGGCGCGGAGGCCAGGACGAACAGGAGGGTGGACCCGGGGAAGCGCGTCAGCATGCGGTTGCTCCTACTTAGAATCATTTTCCAAGTAGCGACCCCCTCGATCAATAGAAATCTTTTCCATTAACGACCCGGGGTTCCACTAAACCACTGGACCCGCTGACCCGAAGCCTGGGCATCATACGCCCGCACGGGAGGCCTTTGACATGAAGCGCAAGCAGCTGTTGTTCCTCGGCGGAGGCCTCGTCGTCCTCCTCGTCCTCGGGCTGAGCCTCGCCGGCATGCGGGACAAGGGCATGGCCGTGCAGGTGGCCACCGTGGGGCGGGAGAACCTCCAGGCCAAGGTGAGCGCCAACGGCAAGGTCCAGGCCGTCACCAAGGCGGACATCTCCGCGAACGTGATCGGCCAGGTCACCCGCCTCGCCGTGAAGGAGGGGGACGTGGTCAAGAAGGGCCAGTTCCTCATGGAGATCGATCCCCGGAACGCCCGGGCCAACGCGGACGCCATGCAGGCCAACCTCAAGGCCCTGGGTTCCCAGTTGGATTCGGCCACTGCCGCCCTGGCCCAGGCCAAGGCGGACTTCGAGCGGGCCAAGGCCAACCGCGACGCCGGCATCATCTCCGCCGCCGATTTCGAGCGGGCCCGCACCACCCTGGAGACCGCCCAGGCCGACCGCAGGACGGCCCAGGAGCGCATGTCCCAGGCCAAGGCCAACGTGAACCAGTCCCACGTGAGCCTGGGCTACTCCACCATCACCGCCCCCATGGACGGCGTGGTGACCGCCCGCCGCATCGAGCTGGGGGAGACCGCCGTCCCAGGCATCCAGAACCAGGCCGGCACGGTGCTGCTCACCATCTCCGACATGAGCAAGGTCGAGGCCGAGATGGAGGTCGACGAGGCCTCGATCCCCACGGTGAAGCTGGGCCAGGAGGCCCAGATCCACATCGACGCCTACCCGAACCAGGTCTTCCAGGGCCAGGTCACCGAGGTGGGCGGCAGCCCCATCCTCAAGACCAGCGTGAACGACGCCACCAAGTTCAAGGTGAAGATCTGGATCAAGAATCCGCCGGCCACCATCAAGCCCGGCCTCTCGGTGCAAGCGGACATCTTCACGGGCCACCGGGACCAGGCCCTGGCCATCCCCTTCCAGGCCCTCGTCATGCGGGACATCAAGCCCAAGCCCGGCGAGCCCCTCAAGCCCGGCGCGCCCCGCGAGGAGGAGGGTGTGTTCCTCATGGATGCCGGCAAGGCGAAATTCGTCCCGGTGAAGACCGGCCTCATGGGTGACCTCTCGGTGGAAGTGGTCTCCGGCCTCAAGGGCGGCGAGACCCTCATCACCGGGCCCAACCGGGCCCTCCGGGAGCTGAAGGGCGGCGAAGCCGTGCGGGTGGACAAGACCCGCAAGAAGGACGACGCCAAGCAGGGCAGCTGACCATGAACCCCCAGGAACTCCTCCGGGTGGCCCTCCGGGCCATCCGGGCCCACACCCTCCGCAGCTTCCTCACGCTGCTGGGCGTCATCATCGGCGTGGCCACCATCGTCGCCGTGGTGGGCGTGATCTCCGGCCTGAACACCTACGTGAAGGAGAAGATCATCGTCCTGGCGCCGGACGTGTACCTCGTCGAGAAGTTCGGGATCATCCGCAGCCGCAAGGAGTTCCTCGACGCCCTCAAGCGCCCGCCCATCACCTACCAGGAGTACGAGCGGCTCTCCAGCGGCATCCTCCAGGAGTCCTCCCAGGTCTCCGCCGCCGCCGGGAACGGCATGCCGGTGAGCTACGAGAACAAGCACCTCGACAGCATCGCCGTCATCGGGACCACCCCCAACTTCGCGGACCTCTTCAACCTCGATTTCGAATCCGGGCGCTACTTCTCCGAAAACGAGGACCAGGCGGCCCAGAACGTGGCCGTCATCGGCTCCGATACGCGGGAGGAGCTGTTCCCCCACCTGGATCCCATCGGGCGCACCATGCTCATCCGGGGGCTCCCCTTCCGCGTCATCGGCCTCATGCCGAAACAGGGCCGCAGCATCGGCTTCAACCAGGACGGCCGCATCTACATCCCCCTCCAGGTCTACCGGAAGAACTTCATGGCCGCCAACGAGAGCCTGGAGCTGCAGATCAAGGCCCGGCACGGCGTGGAGGGCCTCGACGCCTCCATGGACGAGGTGCGGGCCCTGTTCCGGGCCATGCGGCACACCAGCTTCCGCAGCCCCGATCCCTTCGGCCTCATCACCCAGGAGAGCCTCCAGCTGCTCTGGAAGACCATCAGCAGCGCCGCCTTCGTGCTGCTGATGCTGATCTCCAGCGTGAGCCTCGGGGTGGGCGGCATCGTGATCATGAACATCATGCTGGTGAGCGTCGTGGAGCGCACCCAGGAGATCGGCGTCCGCATGGCCCTGGGGGCCCGCAAGCGCGACATCCGGCGGCAGTTCCTGCTGGAGGCGGCTCTCCTCTCCGCGGCAGGCGGCGTCATCGGCGTGCTCATCGGTGCCATCGGGGCCTGGACCGTGCGGGCCATGGCAGGATTTCCCGCCCAGATCACGCTCCCCATCGTGCTCACGGGCATCGGCCTGAGCACCCTCGTGGGCCTGGCGGCGGGCTTCCTGCCTGCCTTCCGGGCCTCCAACCTCGTCGTCATCGACGCCATCCGGGCGGAGTAGGCCATGGCGGATCGCGTCAAGCGGATCGGATTCCGGGGCATCGGTCGGGAGAACATCCGGTTCGCCCTCCGGGCCATGGTGGCCCAGAAGCTGCGGAGCTTCCTCACCCTGCTGGGCATCGTCGCCGGCGTGGCCACGGTCATCGCCATGGTGAGCTTCGTCTCGGGCTTCAACGCCGCCGTGACCGACAGCTTCTCCAGCTTCGGCACCACCTTGGTGCAGTTCCAGAAGTACGAGCCCCGGTTCGGGGGGGACGGCCGCCTGCCCGAGGACCAGAAGCGGCGGCGGGACCTCACCATCGCCGATGCCGAGGCCCTCAAGCTCACCGCCACCCTGGCCGCCTCGGTGTCCCAGGAGCGCTACCTCCGGGGGCCGGACGCGGCGAACCTCAGCATCAAGACCCCCGAAGGCCAGGAGGCCAACGGCCCCACCTTCGTGGGCACCAATCCCGACTACGCCCCCTCCAACAACGCCTTCGTCCAGGACGGCCGGTTCTTCGTGGATGCGGACGTGACGCACGCCTCGCGCACCTGCGTCATCGGCCCCCAGACCGCCGAGGCCCTCTTCGGGAAGCGGGATCCCATCGGGCGCCCGGTGCTCGTCAACGGGAACAGCTTCACCGTCATCGGCCTCCTGGAGAAGAAGGGCAGCTTCCTGGGCGGGGACGCGGACAACATCCTGCTCATCCCCATCAGCACCTTCGACGAGATGTTCCCGCAGGTGAAGAATGGCGGCGGGGACACCATCCACATCGCCACCGTGCCCAAGGACCCCAAGCGGATGTACGACATGATGGACCAGGAGGTGGCCATCCTCCGCGCCCGCCGGGGCTTGCGGGCGAACCAGCCCAACGACTTCGCCATCTTCACCAGCGAGGCCCAGCTGAAGACCTTCCAGCAGATCACCGGCGGCATCGCCGGGGCCATGATCCTCATCGCCGCCATCGCCCTGCTGGTGGGCGGGGTGGGCGTCATGAACATCATGCTGGTCAGCGTCACCGAGCGCACCCGGGAGATCGGCGTGCGGAAGGCGCTGGGCGCCACCCGCAAGGACATCGCCATGCAGTTCCTCGTGGAGGCCATCAGCCTCACGGGCGTGGGCGGCGCCGTGGGCATCGCCCTGGGCCTCGGCATCGCCATGCTCGTGCGCCTCGTCTTCGACTTCCCCGCCGCGGCGCCGCTGTGGAGCGTGGCCCTCGGCTTCGGCGTCAGCACCGCCATCGGGCTGGTGTTCGGGCTGTGGCCCGCCCTGAAAGCCGCCAGCCAGGACCCCATCGAGGCCCTCCGCTACGAGTAGCCCGCACCCGCCCCTGTGGGCCAGCGCCTGGGCGCTCGCCCTGCTCGCGCACGGCGCCTGCTCCCCCGCGAACGGAGGCGCCCCCGGCGCCTCCTCCCGCTCGCCCCTGGCTCGCGGAGCGGGTCCCGCGGCCCGCCCTGAAAGCCGCCAGCCAGGACCCCATCGAGGCCCTCCGCTACGAGTAGCGTCCTCCTTTCGGGAACCCCGTTCCGGGACGCGGCATTCCCTGGCTGTCCCCCTTCCCGAGGCCCCCATGACGCTCCGCCTGCTCTCCCTGCTCCTGCTCGGGACCCTGCTCCGTGCGGACGCCCTCGGTGACCTCAGGGATGCCCTCGCCCGCCTGGACAGCCAGTCCCCGGTGAAGGCGAGCGTCGAGTACCAGTTCTGGAGCCGCCAGGGCGACGACAAGCAGCCCATCGTCACGGAAGGGCGGGCAGCAGCCACCGTGGAGGACGGCCCCCAGGGGCTCCGGATGTCCTGGGCCCCCGATCTGCTGAAGGCCGCGGCGCGCGAGGCCCAGGCCCAGGCCACGGACCCGGAGGCCAAGGCCGCCACGCGGCAGGCCCTGGAGGGACTCAGGGCCCTGACGGTCCGCGATGCCCTCCACGGGTCCGAGGCGCTGCTCCGCACCCTCGATCAGGCCCAGCTCGTCGAGGCCCGGGAGGACACCTGGCAGGGTAGGCCAGCCCGTCTTCTCCGCCTGAAGATCAGCCCCAGGTTGTCCAGGCAGGACCGGAAGTACGTCAAGGAGATGGAGGCGTCCGCCCAGGTCTGGCTGGGCGCCGACGGCCTTCCCCTGGCCGCCGAGACGCAGGTCCACCTCAAGGGCCGCGCCTTCCTGGTCATCTCCTTCGAGCAGCAGGAGCGGGAAGCCTTCCAGTTCGCCCGCTCGGGCGGCCGCCTGGTGGTCGTCCAGCACACGAAGGAGAGTTCCGGCTCCGGCGGCGGGGAGCGTGGCCAGCGGAAGTCGGTGGTGACCCTCCACCTCGCCTGAGCCGCGGCTACGCCTTGACCACCGTCCGGACGTCGAAGGCGGGGGGGTGCTCGAGGTGCTTCTTCACCGCGCACTGGCTGGCCGCCCGCACCAGGGCCTCGTGGTACTTCTCCGGGAAGCCGGGCGGCACCTCGATGTCCAGTTCGATGCGTCCCACCATGCCTGTGCCTGGCTCGGGGACGGTGCGCTGCGTCAGCCGGATCCCCTCCGTGGGCAGGCCCCGCTGACGGCAGAAGCCCAGCACATAGATGCCTGCGCAGGTGCCCAGGGAGGCCTGGAACAGCGCGAAGGGCGTGGGGGCCGAGCCCTCGCCCCCACCCTGGGGCGGCTGGTCCGTCATCACCGTGTAGGGGCCGAAGTGCGCGTCGACCCGGGCGCCGCCGGGGAAGTCGATGACCATTTCCATGAAGCCGCTCCTAGAACCGGACCCCCATTGTCGCCGCCTGGGCCCCGCCCACACCAGCCTGCAGGCCACTGGAAGGCGCCGTCTTACCCAACCTCGATGGGATTTAAACCCCAGGCGCCTTCGATCGCTCGGTACGGGGGCATCCACGGAGCCCCCATGCGCAGCCTGTCCCTCCTCCTTGTCGTGGCCGCCCTACCGCTGACGGCCCAGGCCCCTCCCTCCACCAGTCCCCCGGTTCCCGCCATCCGCCTCGTCACCGCCCCTCCTGCCGGGGTGCCCGACACCCCCCGCGCGGCCCTGGAGGAACTCCTCGCCGGCAACGGACGCTTTGCCGCCGGAAAGCGGGTGCGGACCGTGGACACGGGCCGCGATGCCGCCCTTCGCGCCGCGCTGGTGAAGGGCCAGCAGCCCTTCGCCGTGGTCATCACCTGCTCGGACAGCCGGGTGCCTGACGCCTTCGTCTTCGACCAGGAGCCCGGTCGCCTCTTCACCATCCGCGAGGCGGGCAACGCCCCTGACCTCCAGGGCCTCGCCTCCGCCGAGTACGCCGTGGAGCACCTGGGCTCGAAGGTGATCGTGGTGATGGGCCACACGGGCTGCGGGGCGGTGAAGGCTGTGCGGGAGGCCCGGGGCAGGCCGCTGCCCGGCAACCTGTGGGCCCTCCAGGCCGGCATGGCGGGCCTCCTGGAGAGCACCCCGGAAGCCCCCGACGAGGACGCGGCGGCCTACGGCACCCGCCTCGAGGCGAGCAATGCCCAACGCCAGGCCCAGGCGCTCCTGGACCGGTCGAACCTCCTCCGGGAGCGGACGGCCGAGGGCAGGCTCAGGATCCTGCCCGCCCTCTACCACCTCGACACCGGGAAGGTCCAGCTCCTGCAGCCCCTCACTTCCGCCGCGGAGGTCGAACATCCCTGAAGCCGCACCGCAGGAATGGCGGCACACTGGAGCGATGGACGCCCAAGAATTCCGCCGCCTCGGATACCAGCTCGTGGACTGGATCGCGGATTACCGCGAGAACCTTGAGCGCCTCCCGGTGATGAGCCAGGCGAGACCCGGCGAGATCCGGGCCGCCTTCCCCGACCATCCACCCCTCCACGGCGGGCGCATGGCCCAGGCCCTGGCGGCCCTGGAGCGGGACGTGCTGCCGGGCATCACCCACTGGAACCATCCCTCCTTCTTCGCCTACTTCCCCAGCAACACCAGCTACGCCTCGATCCTCGGCGACCTGGCGGCCTCGGGCCTGGGGGCCCAGGGCATGAGCTGGCAGACCAGCCCGGCCGCCACGGAGGTCGAAGAGGTCGTCATGGACTGGCTGCGCCAGATGGTGGGCCTGAGCCCTGCCTTCACGGGCGTCATCCACGACACCGCCAGCACCGCCACCTTCACCGCCCTGCTCTGCGCCCGGGAGAAGGTGTCGGGCTACGCGCAGAACACGGAAGGACTCCAGAGTGGCGAGGCACCCCTCGTGGTCTATGCCTCGGACCAGGGCCACAGCTCCATCGAGAAGGCCGCGCTGCTGGCGGGCTTCGGCCGCAGCTTCCTGCGCCTCATCCCCACGGACGAGAACCACGCGCTCCGCCTGGACCGGCTGCAGGCGGCCATCGACAAGGACGTGGAGATCGGCCTGCGCCCCTGCGCCCTCGTGGCGGCCGTGGGCACCACGGGCACCACGGCGCTGGATCCCGTGGCGGCCATGGCCGACCTCGCGGAAAAGCACGGGATGTGGCTCCACGTGGACGCGGCCCTGGCGGGCACGGCCATGGTGCTGCCGGAGTGCCGCTGGATGTGGGAGGGCGTCGAGCGTGCCGACAGCCTCGTCTTCAACCCCCACAAGTGGATGGGCGTGGGCTTCGACCTCAGCGCCTACTACGTGCGCGATCCCCAGCACCTCATCCGCGTGATGAGCACCAACCCCAGCTACCTGCGCACCGCCCAGGACGGCCAGGTGAGCAACTTCCGCGATTGGCACATCCAGCTGGGCCGCCGCTTCCGGGCGCTCAAGCTGTGGTTCTACCTCGTGGACGTGGGCGTGGCGGGCCTGCAGGCCCGCCTGCGCCGCGACCTGGAGAACGCCCAGTGGCTGAAGGCCCAGGTGGACGCCGCCCCGGACTGGGAGCGCCTGGCGCCCGTGCCCCTGCAGACCGTGTGCCTCCGCCACGTGAAGCCCGGCCTGGACGAGGCGGCGCTCGCCGCCCACAACCTGGAACTCGCCCGCCGCGTGAACGAGGGCGGGAAGGCCTACCTGACCCCCTCCGTCCTCAAGGGCACCCAGATGCTCCGCGTGAGCATCGGCGCCGAGACCACCGAGCGGCGGCATGTGGAGGCGCTGTGGGAGGCGCTCCGCCTGGCCGTGCGCTAACGCCAGGTCCCCCCTCCCCCGCGCGGGGGAGGCGCGGGGACGCATCCCGGGCTTTCCTGTCCTTTGGATAGGGGAAGGGCCGCGGCCCCTCCCACGAGGCCCCTCCTTCCCAGGATTGGCCTTGGCCCAGCAGGCTCGGGAACGCGCGGTGCCGGACCTGGCTGAAGGGCTGGGCTTCCTGGTGGAGGCCTTGCCCCCAGGAGGCCCCTGACGGAACCACGCCTGGGCCCATCGCTGGATCTGTCCAGCCCGGGTGGTTATCGTGAATGGCTGCCGGTCGGGATCAGCCCTTCCTTTCAGCGTGGTAGCGTTCCAGCACGTAGGCCACGCAGCCGGTCAGGTGCTTCGCCGTCTGGATGTGCAGGAATTCGTTGGGCCCATGGGCATTGCTCTGGGGCCCGAGCACGCCCGTGATCAGGAATTGCGCCTCGGGGAAGCGTTCGCCCAGCATGCCCATGAAGGGGATGGATCCGCCCTCGCCCATGTAGCAGGCCTCCCGCCCGAAGAAGGCCCGGGAGGCCTCGTCGACCGTCGCCCTCAGCCAGGGAGCCAGTTCCGGCGCATCCCAGCCAGAGGCGCCATCCACGCCATCGAAGGTCACCCTGGCGCCGTAGGGGGGATTCTCCTCCAGCAGCGCCTTGAGGCGAGGCACCACGTCCTCGGCAATCAGCGTCGGGGGAAGGCGGACGGACAGCTTCAGGGACGTCCGGGGCCGCAGCACATTGCCCGCATGCTCCACATCGGGCATCCCGGCCTGGCCGGTCACCGAGAGGGTGGACCGCCAGGTCCGGTTGAGCATCAATTCCGTCAGGTCCGAGGTGACCGGGCGCATGCCGGGTACGAAGGGGAAGGAGGTGTGGATGGTGTCTCCCAGGATCTGCGCCGTCCTGCGGGCCTCTTCGACGCGGTAGCTCGGAATCTCGACCTTGAGCCATTCAGGGAGCAACTCGCCGGTGTCCGGATCCTCCAGGCGGTTCAGCAGCTGCCGGGCGATCCGGAAGCTCGACGGCACAATGCCGCTGGCATCCCCGGAATGGACACCCTCCGTCAACACTTGGACCGTGAGGTTGCCCATGACCACCCCCCGGAGGGAAGCGGTACTCCAGAGCTGCTCATAGTTGCCGCAGCCGGAATCCAGGCAGATGACCAGACCGGGTGTCCCGATCCTCGGCGCCAGGAGATCCACGTAGTATTCCAGGTCGCCTGAACCGCTCTCCTCGCAGCACTCGATCAGCGTCACGAGCCGCGAATGCTTGACGCCCTGGGCCTGGAGGGCCTGGATGGCCGACACGGTCGCGAACAGGGCATATCCGTCGTCCGCCCCTCCGCGCCCGTAGAGCTTGCCGTCCCGGATCACCGGCTGGTAGGCGCCCAGGCCCTCCTCCCACCCTTCCGTGGGCGGCTGCTTGTCCAGATGCCCGTAGAGCAGCACCGTGTCCTCGCCGTCACCCTCCACCTCGAGCAGGAGCATGGGCGTGCGTCCCTCGGCGGTCAGCACCTCGAGACGGCTTCCGGGCAGGTGCTGCTTCTCCACCCACGCCCGGGCCAGTTCGACCGCCTGCTGCAACAACCCGTTCGTCCGCCATTCCGGATCGTAGTCCGGAGACTGGTTGGGGATCTCGATGTAACGCTCCAGGGTCGGGATGATATCGGTATCCCACTGCTGGTCGATCTGCCTGCGTGCTGCGTCCGTATTCATGCGTGCCTCCGGAGGTACGAACCAGGTGAATCCGTCGGGTGCCATGCCCCTGCCTGGGCAGCCCCTTTAACAAGGCCGAGGATGAACGGGAACCCAGTTCCCAGGCTCTGGCTCGGCGGAGAAGCCGGCATGGGAGCGGAAAGGGGCATATTCATTATTCATGCAAACGAGTCTCAAGGGCAGTGTGCCAGCCCGGCTCAAAATGGCAACCGCCCTTCCCAACTTGCGCCTCCGAGGTCCTGGCGACAGATGAACTTCCCCCGTGGGGTTGGGGGTCGCATGCCTCCGCCTCGTGCCACTCCAGACGGTGTGCCTCCGCCAGGTGAAGCCGGGCCGCGACGAGGCGGCGCTGCAAGCGGCAGCCCACTGATTCCGTTGCGCCGCAACCCGCCCTCCGCCACACTGTCCCCCACGATGTCCGCCCTCCGCCTCCAGACCCCGCGCCCTAGCCAGCCGCCCTGCGGTGCGCCGGCAGGAGAGGGACTGAGCTAGACGCAGGTCGAGCCCCCACCTCACCCCCGATCGCACCCGCGGTCGGGGGTTTTTCTTTCTTCGGAGTTTCCATGTCGCACGCCGTCCGCCTCCCCGTCACCGCCCTCCTGGGCTTCGGCACCATGGGCCGCGCCCTCGCCACGGGCCTCCTGGCCCAGGGCCTCGCCACGCCGAGGTCTCTGCGCGTGGGCGCCCGCCGACCGGATGCAGCCCAGGCCCATGCCGAGGCCCTGGGGCTGGTCGCGCGGCATCCCGAGGAGGCCGCCCGAGGCGCGGAGATCCTCGTCCTGGCCGTGAAGCCCCGGGACGTGGACGGCCTGCTTTGCCGACTGGAGGAGTCCGATGCCCTGGACCATCATCCCCTGGTGATCTCCATCGCCGCGGGGGTGCGGACGGCCTCCCTGGCCGAGCGGGCTCCCGGTTGCGCCGTCGTGCGGGCCATGCCCAACACGCCCTGCGCCATCGGCAAGGGCGTGACCGTGGTCTGCGCCGGCCCCGGCGCGGAAGCGCGCCACCTCGAACTGGCCCAGCGGATCTTCGGCTGCATGGGCGCGGTACTGCAGCTCGACGAGAAACACATGGACACCGTCACGGGGCTGGGCGGCAGCGGCCCGGCCTTCATCTACCTCGTGCTGGAAGCCATGGCCGAGGGGGCCGTCATGCGCGGCATGCCCCGGGCCGTGGCCCTGGAACTGGCCGCCCGCGTGGCCCTGGGCGCCTCCGAGATGCTGCTGGCCACGGGCCGGCATCCGGCCTCCCTCCGGGATGACGTCACCACGCCCGCCGGCTGCACCATCGCGGGCCTGTTGGCCCTGGAGGACGGCCGCATCCGCTCCGTGCTGGCCCGGGGCGTGGAAACGGCCGGGCGGGTGGCCGGAGAGCTGGCGTCCTAGCCCCGACAGGAAATAGCCATTGAAGAGGTCGTGGTCCATTCGAAAACCGGACACATCGACAAGAACGGCTACTCCATTCGGTTTCGACTTGATCCAGCTTCGGACCGCTCTCTTCCTGGATACCAGCGCTTCTTGGTCTGGTGATCGATGGATCCGCTTTATGTCACTCCGCTAAAAGGCGCGTCTTTCAAATTGCCTTCGGCCATTTTCACGGAGTGGGTGGGTGGTACGACTGGTATTCTGCTGTCCAGGCTCGTCGTTCCTGCGGTTCCGCGGGAACGACCTTTTCGTATCGGTCCACTGCGCCCCATCCGCCCTGGAGGTTCCGTGTCCACTCCGTTGCTGTCTTCCGAGACGCCTGCCTTCGCTGTACCTGAGGCGAACCTCGTCCCGGCGAGCGACCACCTGGGCCGACTCGCACCCATCCCGCCCTCCCGGATGTTCCTCATCAACAAGTCGCTGAAGGTGTTCCAGCAGAAGCAGCCCGGCGTGCCGGTCTTCGACGCCAGCCAGGGCGACGGGGGCGCCTCCCTGCCCGGCGTGCCCGAGGCGCTGCTTGACCGCGCCTTCGAGCTGCAGAAGCAGCACGGCACCGCCTACGACATGCCCTTCGGCACCGAGGCCTACCGCAAGGCCGTGGCCGAGGCCTACTGGAAGCTGGATCCCGCCACGGGCTGGGGGCCCGGCAACGTCATCGGCACCCAGGGCGGGCGCGACGGCCTGCAGAAGGCCTACCAGGCCATGCTGGCCCTGGGCCACGGCCGCCAGGGCGACGTCGTCGTCGTCAGCCGCGTGCCCTGGATCAGCTACAACTGGGGCCCCTACGGCGTGGGCGCCAACGTGATGTGGGCGCCCGGCCGCCCCGAGGAGGGCTGGGCCTACAGCGAGGACGGGATCCGCGCCTGCGTCGCCGAGGCCGCCCGCCACGGCCGCAAGGTGGCGGGCCTCGTCATCACCAGCCCCGACAACCCCACGGGCCAGACGCTCACCCTGCAGCGCCAGATCGAGCTCGCCAAGGCCGCCCTGGAGGCGGGCGTGGCCTTCGTCCTCTTCGACTGGATGTACCACGTCGTCAGCGACCACGAGCCCTACGACGTGAACGCCCTGCTGAAGGCCTTCGAGCCCGCCCAGCGGGAGCGCCTGATGGTGCTGGACGGCATCACGAAGAGCCTGGGCGGCTCGAACATCCGCAACTGCCACCTGCTGGCCGCGGAGTCCGTGGTGAAGGTGATCGTGGCCCAGGCCTCCCACACCGTGATCCCCTCCTTCTTCAGCCTGGCCGTGGCCATGGCCGCCTACGAGCAGGGCATCCAGAAGGCCGCCGCACCCATCGTGGGACCCACCAACGCCAGCCGGGCCTGGCTGCGCGGCTTCCTCAAGGAACAGGGCCTCCGCCACATCCTGGGCCAGGGCTACTACGCCTTCCTCCACGTGGGCGACGCCCTCAACGCCAAGGGCTGGGCCGACTCCGAGCCCCTGGGCCAGCACCTCGCCGAGGAAGTGGGCGTGGCCGTGGTGCCCGGCGCCTTCTTCAGCCCCTACGGCGCCGAGTGGATCCGCTTCTCCTACGCCACCCCCCCCGAGCGCACCCAGGGCGCCGCAGAGCGCCTCGTGACGGCCCTCAAGACGCTCCACGCATGAAAAGATTCACCGCCAAGACGCCAAGGCACCAAGAACTTCAAAAGGAATGGCTTTTCTCCTTCTTGGCGTCCTTGGCGCCTTGGCGGTGATCAGTTCGTCTTGTCTCTGATAAATCCGGAGCACCCGTGTTTGATCTGAATGCCTTCGTCGAGAAGTTCCGGCTGGCGCGCCAGACGGCGCTGGAGACCCGCCCCTCGGGCGGGCTCTGCGGGCTGGAGCTGGAGTGGAACCTCATGGATTCCCGGTTCCGGCCGCTGCTCACCGTGGGCACGGGACCGGACCACATGTCCTTCGTGGACCACCTGCGCTCGAAGGTCTTGGCACCCTGGACCGAGCCCTACCACCAGCTGGAGGTCTTCCACTGGATGATCGAGTGGGTGACCCGGCCCTACCACACGCCGAAGGGCACGGTGTACGAAGGACGCCTGCTGGAGGCCGAGCTCATCAACGCCCTGGCCAGGGACGGCCGGGCCTTCGGCGAGCCCCTCTACCACTGGCACGGCAACCTGCTCGTCCTGCCGGAGATCGGCCCGGACTGTGTGCCCGAGTCCTGGCACCTGGCCAAGCGGCGCTACCTCCAGCGCTGCGTCGAGCTGTACGGCACCGAGCTGGCCACGGCCGGCACGCACTCCAACCTGAGCCTGCCCGAGCCCATGCTGGCCTGGGACTTCATGCACCTGCCCGCGGCTGAGCGCGGGGACCGCCACCTGGACGACTACAAGAACCAGGTCTACATCACCGGCACGCGGCTCATGCGCGCCTTCGCCGCCCTCTTCATCGCCACCAGCGCCAGCACGCCCATGCAGGCCGACCAGGAGGACGGGAAGCCCGTCGTGCGGCTCACACCCTACGAGTCGGTCCGGAACCTCACCTTCCCGAACCCGCCGGCCCTCGACGTGCCCGACCTCAACCGCAGCCACCCGGACTACCTGCGCCTGTCCTACGACCTGGTGCGCCGCGGCGTGCGCTTCGGCAACAACAACTGGATCCCCGTGCGCGCCCGCTCCCAGGCGGAACCCGTGGAGCGCCTCATCCAGGTCACCAGCGACCAGCTGCACGACATCTACGCCCGGGGCCTCTTCGCCGCCGGCGAGACGCGCAATGTCGAGGACATGGCCGCCCAGATCGAGCGCCAGAACCTCTTCGCCCGCATCGACCTGCCCATGGCCCGCGTGGAGGTGCGCACGGACGATCCTGGCCACGAGCTGGCCCTGGACGTGGCCAACCTCACCCTGAAGCACCTCCTGCTGCTGCGTTTCTACGGGGACCCGGACTTCGCCCGCGCCTTCCGCTACGACGCCGAGGACATCGCCCGCGCCCGCCGCAACGAGGACCTGGCCGCCCGGGAGGGCCTGCGCGCCGTCATCGAGGATCCCCTCACGGCCAAGCCCGTGGCCATGCGCGCCTTCCTCTCGTGGACGCTGGACCAGCTCCGGCCCCTGGCCGAGGCCCTGGACTTCTGGGAGGACCTCGCGCCCCTCGTGGAGATGGCCGCCGGCGCCCCCAGCACCGCCGAGCGCATGCGCGATCGGCTGAAGGCCGACCTCAAGGGCTCCGACCTCGTCCCGCCCGAGCTGCTGGCCCGCCTGGCGGAGGAGCGCCAGGCCCGCGTGGCCGCCGAAGTCGAGGCCCTCACCGGGAACCTCGCGGCCCTGGGCGCCGAGGAGGACAAGCTGCAGGACTTCCTGGAGCGGGCGCGGGACGAGGTCTCCCTGGATGCCCGCGCCCCCATCCGCTTCCAGCCCCGGCCCGAGGCCCTGGTGGAGGCGGAGTACGCCGACAAGACCGCCGAGATCCTGGCCCTGTCCCAGCGCCTGATCCGCATCCCCTCCGTCACCGCCTGCCCCGAAGAGCGCATCGCCGAGGTCCACCGGGCCGGCACCTTCATCCACGACTACCTGCGCAACCACGGCGTGCCCGTCCGCACCTTCGACGGGGCCACCTTCCCCGCCCTGCTGGCCCACTTCCCGGGCCAGGAGCAAGCGCCCGCCATGCTCTGCGGCCACTTCGACGTGGTGGCCCCCGAGCCCGACGACAGCCAGTTCGAACCCAAGGTCGAGGGCGACTACCTCTGGGGCCGGGGCGCCGCGGACATGAAGACCGTCCTGGCCACCTACCTGGTGTGGATGAAGGACACGATGAAGAAGGGTGCCCCCTATCCGCCCGTGAACCTGCTGATGGTGGGCAACGAGGAGAACGGCGAGCTGGAGCCCATGGGCACACCCCACGTCCTGGCGCGGCTGAAGGATGAATCGGGCTACGAACCTCGGTTCTTCGTGGCCGGGGAGCGCACGGGCGAGAAGGGCACGGAGCTCTGGGGCGAGGTCTGCACCCAGAACCGGGGCGTGCTGCGCTTCGAGCTGGTGGCCACGGGCACCCGCGGCCACAGCGGGCTGGCGAGTGGCCCCGACCTCACCGAGCGCCTCCTGGGCGCCCGGGAGGCCCTGCGCGAGCTGTTCCCGAAGCACCTCACGTTGAAGGGCGAGAACGGCTGGCAGTCCCTGGCCCGCTTCGCCTACATCCAGGTGGGCACGCCCGGCGTCTACAACATCACGCCGGACCGCGGCAGCCTGGGCGTGGAGATCCGCCCCATCCCCCAGGACGACGTCTCGAAGCTGCGGGCCGAGATCGAGGCCCTGGCCGCGGAGCGGGGCCTGGAGCTGGTGCCCTCCGCCTGGGAGCCCGGCGTGGCCTGCGACCCGGAGAACCCCTACCTGAAGGCCCTCCTGGCGGGCATCGTCGCCGCCGGAGGCGAGGCTCCCATCGGTCGCAAGGGGGCCGGCACCTCGGCCCGCTTCGCCCCCGGCGGCCAGGCTGTCGTGTGGGGCCAGAGCGGCATCGGTCCCCACGCCAAGGGCGAGCGCCACTACATCCCCAGCATCGAGCCCTACTACCGGGCCCTGGAGGCTTTCGCCCTCAAGCTGCAGGCCTGACCCCGGGCGGTGCCCGGAATGTGCCGCCCATCACTGTCAAAACAGGTTTATGGGTCCATCCTGGTTGACAGGGATCCAGCAAGGGACGCCGTCCCCTGGAACCCGGGAGATTTGGAATGGACGGTCGGATGACCCGTGCCGCGGCGCGGACGAACCAGGACGAGCGGATCGGCAGCCTCGCCGAGCGGCGGTGCGCGGAACGCCTCGTGGCCCTCCGCGCCCGCGGCGGGCTCCTGCCGGTCTGCAGCTGGTGCCGCCGGTTCCGCGACGAGTCCGGCCGCTGGGTCCAGGCCGACTGCGGCAACCCGGAGGCGGCCGGCGTGCCCGTCACCCATGGGGTGTGCCCCGACTGCGCCCGGAAGCTCCGGGGCCGGCCGGGCGAGGCCGCCTAAGAGTGCCTAACAAAACCCCGACGTGGCCGCGAGAAAGCCAGGTGGGATGCACCGCAAGGAAGGGCCCGCAGGGCGATGCGGGACATCGTTCAAGGGCCGTGACGCCGCGGGGCGCCCACCTGGCTTTCTCCCTCCGGGCGATGGCCGGCGGGCGTCGCGATGCCGCGTCACGCTCGTCGCGCGTAGTACCCGCTACGCGTCTCCTCGCGTTCCTCGCCTCGCTCGCCCGGCGGCCCTCGCGTGGCCCCGTGGGGGTTTTGTTAGGCACTCTAAGGGTTCAGAAGTCCAGGTTCGCCGTGATCCGCGTGCCGTCCTCGCGGAACGTCTCGAGGAACCGGGTGATGCGCCGGTCGGCCTCGGCCAGGTCCGTCACCCCGAGGTTGAGGTTCAGCAGGTCCACGTACCACGGCGCCTTCACGGGGCTCGTCACGTAGGCCAGGACGATGGCCCGGGCCACGGGGAGGGTGGTGTCCTTGGAATCGTCGTGGACGTCGCGGTTGCCGGCCTGGCGCAGCTTGGCGTATTCCTCCTCCAGCAGGCGCGTGAAGAGGGCGGCGGTGAAGGGATCGCCCGCAGCCATGCCCGTGGCGGGGTCGGACGCCGAGAAGGTGGCGCCCTTGTGCAGCCACTCCCACAGGATCGAGAGCCGGATCTCGCCCGTGGCCATGTCCTCCATGAGGTAGAGGACATCGTCGTTGCCGAAGTGGTCCGCGGGCTTCAGGGCCGCGGCCTGGAAGCCCCGGAGGAAGGCGTTGCCGTACTGCAGCGCCACGGAGAGCAGGTCCCGGGCGCCGGCGATGGTGCGGGGGGCGGGCTCCAGCCGCAGGAGGCCCGCGGCGTCCTCCGGACCATAGGTGAGCGGCGGGAAGGTCCGGCCCATCTGGTTGGCCTGGCCCGCCTTCTCCCACACAGGACGGACGATGTGGACCATCTTCCAGTGGGCCACCCACTTCCCCGAGGCGCCCTCGCGCTGCTCGCGCTCGGCCCCGGCCACGGCTCGCGCCATGCTGGCCGCCACGCCGGCCTCGGAGCCCACGGGGATGTTCGGTTCCATGCCCCCCTGCCAGAGGGCGAAGCGGCCGTTCCGGTCCGGCGTGTTCACGGCCCGCCGCACGCGGTCCTCGTAGGTCCGCATGTAGCCGTAGGTCATCACGATGGAACTGATGTCCGGGTTCACGAAGGCCGGATCCCAGGCCAGGGCGTCGGAGACGCTGTTGATGTAGTCCCATCGGCCCGTGTTGAAGCCCACGAAGTGCGGCGCCAGGGCGGCGCGGATCTCCATGAGCTGGAAGCACTGCTCCAGCTGCTCCACCAGCACGTAGACCTTGATCGTCCCGACCGGCAGCCCGAGGTGGGCTTCCAGGGCGAGGAGCAGGGCATTCCAGTGGGCGGCCTCCTCCGCCGTCTGGATCTTGGGCAGGTACAGGGCGAGGCTCCGGCCCGCCGCCTGCAGGGCCGCGGCGTTGTTCACGACGAAGAGCACCAGGTCGGCGATGGAGGCCGAAAAGCCCTGGCCGTCCAGCCGGAGGTGCCGGTCGTCCAGGTGCAGGCCCCGGGCCCGGTAGAGCACCGTGGTGAAGTCGAGCTGCCTGCGCCAGTCGTCGAGGATGGGGTGGCCGAAGAAGCCCCGGGCCCACTGGTTCATCTCCCCGGCCACCTCCTCGGCCACCTCGAGGAAGAGGGGGTCCCGCGCGATGGCCAGCTTGAGGTTCCGGTGGTTGTCCAGGGACATGGTGTCCACCTGGCCCAGGGCGTCCTCGCCGTCGAACATCCAGCCGTCCGCACCGGACAGCAGGGCGTAGGCCACGTTGCGGATGCCCGAGCGCAGGTCGGCGCGCGGCTTGGTGGCAGGCCCCGTGCCCTGGATCCACTGGCAGGTGAGGTCCGGCGGGATGACCGCGCCGTCGAAATTTCCGGACCGGGCGTCGGCCACGCGGAGCTGGGTGCCCGGGATCAGCGACGCGGGATCCAGGAATCCGATGCGCGCCCCGGCCTCCGCGCGCTGCTTCCGGCGGACGAGGCGGGCGGCCATCAGCTCCCGGCGGCGCGTCTCCAGGGGCGCCAGGGCCTCCAGGGCGTGGCGCACCTCAGGGGTGAGGACATCCCGGTAGGCCTCCAGGATCCCGGACTGGAACTCAAGCTTCGAGGTCATCGCGTTCCTCCGCGCCGGGCCCCGACGGGCGGGCCCTGGCATTCTCCTGGATATCCCGGGATGGCGACAGCTCCCCGTCCCCGGTTCGTGTGATGGCCATTGTCCAGATTTTCGATGGCTTTTATTGCCGTTCCAAATTAAAAATTCCGGCCCCTTCTGTCGATTCGCTTGTCTGAACAGATGTAGAGGAAGTCTTTGAGAACAAACCTGCCCGTCACCCAACGCGAACATGTCCTGCCCGAGGAAGCCCTCCTCATCAGCGAAACGGACCTCAGGGGCGTCATCCGCTGGGGAAACCCCGACTTCGTGGAATCCAGCGGGTTCGCCCTCGACGACCTGCTGGATGCCCCGCAGAACATCATCCGTCACCCGGACGTGCCCCCGGCCATCTTCAAGGACCTCTGGGACACCCTGAAGGCGGGTCGCCCCTGGACCAACATCGTGAAGAACCGCCGGAAGAACGGCGACCACTACTGGGTGCAGGCGGACGTGAGCCCCCTGCGGAAGCACGGCGCGATCTCCGGCTACGTCTCCATCCGCGGCAAGGCCACGCCGGAGCAGATCCGGGAGGCGGAGAAGCTCTATGCCCAGGTCAAGGATCAGAAGGAACTGAAGCGGACCCTGCGCCAGCGGATGCAGTCCGTCCCCCTGGGGACCCGCCTCCGGCTCGCCCTCGGCCTGCCCTTCCTCACGGCGGGCCTGGCCCTCCTCTCCGCCGCGTTCGCCCCCGCCTCCCCGGCCTTCAGGGGCCTGAGCGGGGCCTTCCTCCTGTCCGGCCTCTGGGGCTGGACCGCGATCTCGGGTGTGGACCGGCCCCTGAAGACGCTCTTCCAGGCCATCGACCGGGCCGACCTCACCCACCAGGTTCCCGTCGCGGGCACCGGAGACGTGGCCCGGGCAACGTCCTCCTTCAATGTCCTCACCCTCCGTTTCCGCCGGATCATCCGGGAACTGGGCCGCGTGGCGAAGCAAATGGACGGCGTGGCGAAGGAACTGCAGGTGTCCTCGGAGGAGGCCTCGGCGGCAACCCAGCAGATCGCGCGGTCCGCGGAAGGGCAGCAGGAGACCACGGCGCGCATGGCCACCTCGGTCACGGAATTCTCGGCCTCGGCCGCCCAGGTGGCCCAGAACGCCAAGGAATCCCTCCGCCTCGCCGACGTGTCGGTCCGGACGGCCAGCGAGGGCACCCGGGCCGGCCAGGACGCCACCCAGGCCATGACGGAGATCCGGCAGAGCACGAGCGCCATGGCGAAGGCCGCGCAGGTGATCCAGGAGATCGCCCGGCAGACGAACCTGCTCTCCCTGAACGCGGCCATCGAGGCCGCCAAGGCGGGGCATCAGGGCAAGGGGTTCGCGGTGGTGGCCGAGGAGGTCCGCAAGCTGGCCGAACGCTCGGCCACGGCGGCGAAGGAGATCCAGCAGCTCATCTCCCAGACGGACGCCGCCGTGGGCGAAGGGGATCGCAAGCTGGGGGCCCTGGTGGCTCATCTGCACGAGATCCAGCAGAGCATCGAGGGCGTCTCCCGGATGGCGCAGGAGATCGGCACCGCCTCGGAGGAGCAGGCCCTCACCAGCGAGGAGGTGGCCCGGCAGGTGGAATCCACCGCCCGGGAAGCCTCCCAGGTGGCCAGTGCCTCCACGCAGCTCGCGGCCAGTGCGGAGGAGCTGTCCAGCCGCGCCGAACGCGTGCGGACGGTGGTGGCGAACCTGGCCCGCACGGTGGAGGTGTTCCAGGTCTGAGCGCGGCTCAGGGCCCCCCGACCCCCATCCCCAGCCGGATCAGGCGGCAGGCCCTCGCCGCGGCGGCCTCCAGGAGCGGAGCCCCGCCGGCCAGGCAGGCCTCCAGGCTCATGGGCCCCGGCGGGATCGCCGCCAGCGCATCGATGCCCCGGTCCAGCACCCGCTCGGCACCGTCACCCAGCCCCCCGGAGAGGCAGACCACGGGCACCCCCTGCCGCCTCGCCGCGGCGGCCACGCCCACCGGGGCCTTGCCCATGGCCGTCTGGGCGTCCGTCCGGCCCTCGCCGGTGAAGACGAACGCCGCTCCCCGCACCTGGGCCTCGAAACCCACGGCCTCCAGCACGATCTCCACCCCGGGCCGGAGCCGGGCCGGCGTGAAGAAGAGCAGGCCGGCGCCGAGCCCGCCGGCCGCTCCCGCCCCTGCGACCTCTGCCACGTCCCGCCCCGTGGCGCGGGTGGCCTTCCGGGCGAATACGTTCAGGGCCGCGTCAAGCTCCCGCACCACCTCGGGCGTGGCGCCCTTCTGGGGGCCGTACACCGCCGAGGCGCCGCGGGGCCCGCAGAGCGGGTTGTCCACGTCGCAGGCGACGAGGAGCTCCGTCTCCGCCAGGCGGGGGTCCAGGCCCGCGAGTTCCACCCGTGCCAGCCGCGTCAGGGCGGCGCCGCCCTCGGGCAGGTCGCGTCCGGCCTCATCCAGGAACCGCACGCCCAGGGCCCGGGCGCACCCCGCGCCGCCGTCGTTGGTGGCGCTGCCGCCGATGCCCAGGACGAGGCGCCGGTAGCCTCCATCGAGGGCCGCCTTCACCAGCTCCCCGGACCCGAAGGTGCTTGCCAGGCGGGGATCCCGGCGCCCTTCCGGCACCAGGGTCAGTCCCGAGGCGGCGGCCATCTCGATCGCGGCGGTGCGGCCATCCCCCAGCACGCCCCAGGCCGCGCGCACGGGATCGCCCAGGGGGCCGCGCACCTCCGCCAGCCGCAGGGCGCCGCCCGTGGCCGCGACCAAGGCCTCCACCGTCCCCTCCCCGCCGTCGGCGATGGGCAGTTCGACGACCTCCGCCTCCGGGAACACCGCCCGGATGCCCCGGCCCATGGCGCGCGCGGCCGCCACGGCGGAGAGGCTGCCCTTGAAGGAATCCGGGGCCACGATGATGCGCATGTCTGCTCCCGGGCCGAGCCGGCCTCAGTGGACCGTGATCCGGAACACCTGGCGGCTGCGCTCCTCCTCGGCGCCGTCGTCCACGGAATGGAAGGTCCGGGTCTCGCGGGAAGCGACCAGGATCCGGTCCCCCACGAGCTGGTAGCGGGTCTGCACCGTGGAGCTGCCGAGGTAGCGGCCGAACATGCGACTGGTCTTCCCGTCGTACGTGACGGTGGATTCGGTGGCCACAGGCAGCCCCGCCGCGTCCAGCCAGAGCCTCAGGCGCGCCTCGCGGTGCTGGAGGTGGTACTCCTCCGACCAGGACAGGCGCGGGGTGAACCGGTAGACCTGGAGCCGAACCGCGTGGCCATCCAGGGTGTCCGGCTTCTCCTCCAGGAGGGTGGCCTCCCGGACCAGTCCCCGCAGGGTCCCCGCCTGGTCGAGCAGGTGCCGGACCCGGCCCGGGTCCAGCTCCTTCACCGCCTCCCGGGCCGGGGTGGGCCGTCCATGGTCGCGATCATGGGCCTGGGCCTCCGCGTCCAGATCCCGGAACAGGTGGTCGGGCCAGGCGATGCGCAGGCCCGCCGGGTCCTCCTCCGCCTCCACGGCCACCTCGGCCTGCCCCGTCACGGTCTGGTTCTTGAGGGTGTGCTGGGACCAGGAGGCCAGGTCCACGGTGGCCCGGAGGGGCATCTTCGCCGGAAGGGCGGCCAGGGCCTCGACGGGGCCGGGGGCGGGGGACTGGGCCGCCGCCGGGGCCAGGATCGCCGCCAGACCGAGGACGATGCGGATGGAGCGTGTCGGTGCCAAAGCCTCTCCAGCGGGAACTAGGATGATAGCCCGCCGCCCCGGACCGCTCTACTCCCGGGAACCCTCCGCCTTCGGCCTTCCCGTCAGGAGCGCCTCCAGGTGCGCCAGCCGCTCCAGGACGAGCTCAGTCTCCTCCGCGTCGCGCATCATGGCCCGGTGCTCCTGCTCGGCCCGGAGCTTGGAGCGGTGGGACTCCAGGTTCTGCCCGATGAGCACCAGGGGCAGGAAGCAGAGCTGGGTGACCTTGGTGATGCCATTGAGGAGCGGGAAGTTCGGCAGCGGGTCGAAGTGCAGCGAGGCCGGCCCGAACACATTCCACAGCACCCAGCCCGAGGTGGCGAAGGCCAGTGCCCCGAAGAAGCGGGGTTCGCCCGTGTGCCGCGCCAGCCACACGGCCACCCGGTCGAGCCGGCTGAGGCGCCGGTGGTGCAGCGCCTCGGCGGATTCGAGGGGGTACTTGTCGCGGATCCGCTTCAGGTGCTCCTGGTGGCTGGTCATGGGGACTCCGGTGTGGGCTCCCGCCATCATAGGGCCCCCTTCCGCCGGGACGCGGGCCCCCTTAGGCTGGATGGGCCCATGCGGATCCGCCTCCTGACGTGCCTGTGCCTCGCCTGTACCCTGCAGGCCGGCGACCCGCCCATCGAGGTGAACCCCAACCGCCCCACCTTCGCCAATCCGGCCCTCACCACCCAGAGCGGCGTGGCCGAGCTGGAGTGGGGCGGCCAGCAGAGCGAGCTGCGGGACGGCAGCTCCACCTTCGGGACGCCCACCCTGCTGAAGCTGGGCCTGGTGAAGGACCTGGAGCTGCGGCTGGCCACGCCCGGCTACCTGCGCCTGGCCGCCCCTGGCACAGAAACGGTCTCCGGCCCCGGCGACACGAACCTGGGGGTGCAGTGGTGCTACCGGCACGACGGCCCCCTCGGCCTGGACCTGGCCGTGCAGGTGAACCACACCTTCCCCACCGCCAGCGCCACCAAGGGCCTGGGGAGCGGGGCCTCCAGCGACGGGCTGATCCTCCTCTTCAGCCGGGACATGGGCCCCTGCCACCTGGACGTGAACCTGCTGGAGACCTGGATGGGCCGCCCGCCGGACAGCGGGGGCGGGCGTGTCCGCCAGCCGGCCGCCACCGCCTCCCTCAGCCGGACCCTGTCCGAGACCTGGTCCCTGACCGGGGAGGTCTACGCCATCGGCGGCACGGAGCTGAACCCCCGCATCGTCTCCAACCTCTGGGCCCTGGGCTACAAGGTGTCGTCGCGGCTGGTGCTGGATGCGGGTGTGGACATCGGTCTCACCCAGGGTGCCCAGAAGCTGTCCTTCTTCGCCGGACTCACCGTGGGGCTGGCGCGGTTCCGCCCGGCACCCTGAACCCTGCTACGGGGCCAGGGTGATGTCGCCGGCCCAGGTGGCGACGCGCAGGGTGTAGGCGCCCTTCCCCTGCCACTCGAAACGCCGGAAGAGACCGCCCCGCTCCCCGCCGAAGGCCCGGGCGTGGATGTCCCCGGCCCACACGGAGGCCCGCACCCGCCCATAGGACCCCGGGTGGGGAACGGCCACCTTGAGGTCGCCGGCCCGGGTGAACAGGTCCTTGTTCCCCTCGATGGGGCCCACCTTCAGGTCGCCGGCGGTGAGTTGCAGCTGCAGGTCGCACCGGGAGGGGACCTCCACCCGGACGTGGAAGTTCTGGCGGGGGGTGCGCGTGACCGAGAGCCGGGCCTGGGTGCCGGCGCCCTCGAGGCGGACCTTCGGCTGGCCGGATCCATCCGTGGTCCAGGTGACGACGATCCCATCCCCCGTGCCGGGCACCAGGTCGTAGTCACCCGCCTCCAGGTCCAGCGTGAGCTGGCCCCCGGGGGCGAAGGCGAGCTGGGCCCGCGGACCTGGCGTCTGGCCGAGGAGGGCCAGTCCCGAGAGGACGAACGCGGCGGTTCGGAGGACAGCGGTCATGGTGGACTCCCTGGCATCCTCTACGGACTGCCGGAGGCGGCGTTTATCTGCCCGCGCGCGCCAGCATCCTTCCCAGGAACCGGCTCTTCACCTGTTCGGAGGCGAGCGCCTGCTTGAGCGGCGGCAGCCGGAACACCGCCCCGAGGAGGGCCGCCACGGCCCGGTGGCCGTACCCGGACTGGCCGTCCACCAGCAGCTCCGAGAAGGTCCCCCGCTCGATGGCCATCATCACGGCGCGATGGGCGGTGTTGACGGGCGTGAGCAGCCGCCGCCCCCGCCGGCGGAGGCGGATGGCCTGCCGGGTGCAGGCCCGCGCGCACACGCCGCAGCCCAGGCACCGGTCCGGGTCGAGCCGGGCCCGCCGGGCGGCGGGACGCTTCGGATCGTGGGCCGACACCAGCCCCAGGGCGTCCACCGGGCAGGCGCGGACGCACGTGCCGCAGCCGTCGCAGCCCTCCGCCGCCAGCTCGGGCAGGTAGGCGGACGTGTGGACGGGTTTCAGGAAGGCGTAGCGCCGGGCGGCGACCAGGGCCTCGCAGCAGCAGCCGCAGCAGTTGCAGATGAAGCCCACGTCCTCGCGAACGTTCTCGCCGAACTGCACCAGCCCCCGCGCCCGGGCCTGCTCGAGCAGGTCCAGGCACTCGGCCGCCGCCACGCGCCGGGCCGTCCCGTGGCGCGTGAGGGAGTCGGCGGCGGTGCCGAAAGTCATGCAGATCTCCATGGGCGCGTCGCAGGCCCGTCCCAGGTGGGCCATCTTGCGGCGGCAGTAGCAGTCCGAGACGCCGATCACCCGGGCCCCCCGCACCACCTCGGTGGCCCGCTCGAAATCCAGCACCTCCAGCGCCTCCCGGGGAAGGCCCGCCTCGTCCACGAAGACCCGCCCCAGCTGCGTCTCCCCCTGGAGCACCAGGGCGCGCAGGAAGTCCTCCTCGACGTTCAGGTACTGGTGGAACAGCTCGGCGAGCGCCTTCTGGTCGAGGTCCCCCCGCACGCGCATGAGGGAGAACTCGAAAAAGCCGGCCATGGGCGGGGGCAGGGCGTAGCGGGTCTCGCCGTCCGTCACCAGGTCCAGGAGCATGGCCCGGTCCGCCAGGCCGTCGAGGACCTTCCGAGCGTCCGCCTCGGGCAGGTTCCAGAGGGCCGCGGCCCGACGGGCCGTGAAGGGCCGGATGGGCACCTGGGCCAGGAGGCCCGCCTCCCGCTCGCTCACCAGCAGCCGCAGGATCTGGAACAGCCGCTCCGTGGGCGGCGCCCCCTGGGGGAAGCGGTTGAGGCGCGCCGCAAACCGGCCGTAGGCGCCGTCGCCCGGCTTCACGATCCACGGGGCCATGGCAGCCTCCCGCAACAGGATACGCCGGGGCGCGCGGCGAGCGCCGGTGTGCGATGATGCCCGGCATGGACGCCCCCCTCTCCGTCAAGCGCCTGCTGGAGCAGATCAAGGCCCGCCTCGAGCCGCCCTTCGCCGCCGTGTGCGTGGTGGGGGAGGTGTCGAACTTCAAGGGCTCGGGCCGGCACTGGTACTTCACCCTCAAGGAGGAGGGCGCGGCCCTGCAGTGCGCGGTGTGGGCGGGCCAGCAGCGCTTCCTGGCCCACACCCCGGCCAACGGCCAGCGCGTGGTGCTGAAGGGCAGCCTGAACCTCTACGTGGCAGGCGGCAGCCTCACCCTGGCCGTCACCCATTGCGAGCCGGCGGGCCAGGGCGATCTCCAGGCCCGGCTGCGCCAGCTGGAGGCCGAGCTTCGGGCCGAGGGCCTCTTCGACCGCCCGAAGCGGCCCCTGCCCCGGTTCCCGAGGAAGCTCGGGGTGGTCGCGGCCCTCGGCGGGGCGGCCCTCCGGGACGTGCTGGAGGTGACGGCCCGCCGGGCGCCGGGCATCGACCTGCTCATCGCCCCCGCCGCGGCCCAGGGCGAGCGTTGCGTGCCGGAGACGCTGCTGGCCCTGCAGGAGGTCCAGGATCCCTTCTGGGGCTGCGAGGCGGTGCTGCTGGTGCGGGGCGGCGGCAGCCTGGAGGACCTGTGGGCCTTCAACGACCCGGCCCTGGTCCGCGCCGTGGCGGCCTGCCGGCTGCCCGTCGTCACCGGCGTGGGCCACGAGATCGACACCACCCTGGTGGACCTGGCCGCCGACCGGCGGGCCGCCACCCCCAGCCAGGCGGCGGAGCTGACCACGCCGGACCGGTCGGCCCTGGCGGCAGACCTGCAGCGGCGCGGCGAAGCGCTCGCAGCGAAGCTCGCCTGGCGCCTGCGGGGCTTCGAGACCACCCTCAACCTGCTCACGGACCGCGGACTCACCCGCGCCGAGCCAGCCGGACCGGCCCGGGACCAGCTGGCCGCCCTCACCCACCGCCTGGAGCTGGCCCACCCCCGCCGTCGCCTGGACCAGACCGGCGCGCGCCTGGCCCTCCTCCGCCAGCGGCTGGCCCATGCGGCCGCCGCCGCGGCCGGGGAGGCCGACCTGCCGCGGGTGCGGGAGGCCCAGCGGCGCCTCGCGCCGGCGATCCAGCGCGCCTGCCAGGGCCGGGACCAGCGCCTGGCCGTGGGGCTGGAACGGCTGAAGGGACTCGATCCCACCGGCCCCCTCGGCCGGGGGTTCGTCCTGGTCCGCGACGCCGAGGGCCGCCCCGTCACGTCCGCCGACCGGGTCGTGGCGGGCCACCCCCTCCGCCTCACTTGGAGGGACGGCGAGTGGACCGCCCGTCCAGAGGCCCCGCGGGAAGGCTGATCCGGTCCGGCAGAGATGACCGTTGTCACAGGCGTCCAGGGAACCTGGGGGTAGATTGCTCGGGAAGGCAGGTCGCACCCTCCCGGTCCAGTCCCTCCACCGCCAGGCCCCAGGACGTCCGCATGCCCGTCCACGCCCCCGCCCGGTCCGCCCTGATCCGCTGCCTCCTGGCCGGAGCCCTGCTCCTCCTGGCCCTGGGACGGCTGGAGGCGGCCCCGGCCCGCCGGGTGCGCGTGGGCATCTTTCCCAATCCCCCGGCCACCTTCATGGACAGAAACGGCCAGGCCCAGGGCTTCCTGGTGGACCTCCTGCGGGAGGAGGCCGCCCGGGAGCACTGGGAGCTGGAATTCGTCCCCGGCACCTGGTTCGAGTGCCTGGACCGCACCCGCGCCGGGGACCTCGACCTGCTCCCGAGCGTGGCCCACACCCCCGAACGGGATGCCTACCTGGATTTCGGCCAGGTGCCCTCCTTCACCATGTGGAGCATTCTCTACGCCCACCCCGGCGCCCGCATCCACAGCATCCTCGACGTCCGCGGGCGGAAGGTCGGCATCATGCTCGGGGATGTCAACGGGGAGCACTTCAAGCAGCTGTGCGCGAAGTTCAACATCCCGTGCGAGTTCGAGGAATTCGGCAACCAGTCCGACGTGCTGGCGGCCGTGGCCGCGGGCGGGGTGGATGCGGGGGTGACCGCCAACACCTTCGGCTACGCCCACGAATCCGAGTACCGCGTGGAGCGCACCTCCGTGGTGTTCAACCCCTTCGACATCTTTTACGGCACGGCGAAGGGCCGGAACGACGACCTGCTGGCGGCCCTGGACCGCTCCCTGGCGGCGGGCCGCAAGGATCCCGACTCCAGCTACCACCACATCCTGAACCGGTGGCTCAATCCGGACCGGGGACGGTCCATGCCGCCCTGGGTCTACCGGACCGGCGTCGCCACCCTCGCCCTGCTCCTGGTCGCTGTCGGCACCGTGCTGGTCTTCCGGCGGCGGGTCCTGGCGGCCACGGAGGAGGTGCGGAGCCTGGCCGCGGGCCTGGAGCGCGAGCTGGCCAGCCGCCGCCTGCTGGAGGAGCGGATCTTCCGGGTGGCCGAGGGGGTCGGCGTCTCCACGGGCGGTTCGTTCCTCCAGGACCTGGTGCGCCACCTGGCCCTGGCCTCCGAGGCGGACATCGCCTTCGTGGGCGAGCGGATCGGCCGCGAGGCGGGCGATACCATCCGCGCCCTGGCCACCTTCCAGGACGGAAGGGACGCGGAGAACCTGGAGTGGCCCCTCCCCGGCAGCGTCAGCGAGCAGGTGCTGAAGGAGGGCATCTGCGTCTTCCCTTCCGGGGTCCAGGAGGCGTTCCCGGAGGACCCGGGCCTGCGCCAGACCGGCCTCCAGAGCTATGTGGGAGCGGCCCTGCGCGATTCCGGCGGGCGGGTGCTGGGGCTCATCGGGGTCTGCAATCGCCACCCGCTGTCCAATCCGACCCTCGTGGCCTCGCTGCTGCGGATCTTCTCGGCCCGGGCCTCGGCGGAGCTGGAGCGCCAGAACGCCGAGCAGGAACGCCTCGAGCTGGAGCGCCAGGTCCAGCACGCCCAGAAACTGGAGAGCCTCGGCGTGCTGGCCGGCGGGATCGCCCACGACTTCAACAACCTCCTCACGGCCATGCTGGGCCACATGAACGTGGCCCAGCTCAAGCTCGCCCCGGAGTCCCCGGCCCTCCCCCACCTGGAGAGCCTCGAGCGCATCATTCACCGCGCCTCGGATCTCACCCGGCAGATGCTCGCCTATTCGGGCAAGGGCCGCTTCGTGGTGCGGCCCTACGACCTGAACCAGGTGGTGCGGGAGATGACGCACCTGCTGGAGGTCTCCATCTCGAAGAAGATCGCCCTCCGCTTCCACCTCGCGGAGGCCCTCCCCCTGGTGCAGGCGGACGCGGCCCAGATCCAGCAGGTGATCATGAACCTGGTGACCAACGCCTCGGACGCCATCGGGGACCGCGAGGGCACCATCCGCCTGGCCACCAGCCTCGCGGAGCTGGACCGGCGCTACCTGGACCAGCTCTACCAGGGCCAGGATCTCGCCCCGGGAAGCTATGTGGCGCTCGAGGTGTCCGACACGGGCTGCGGCATGAGCCAGGAGGTGCAGGGCCGCATCTTCGAGCCCTTCTTCACGACCAAGGTGACGGGGCGGGGCCTCGGGCTCTCCGCCACCCTGGGCATCCTGAAGGGGCACCACGCCGGCATCCGGATCTACAGCGAGGCGGGCCGCGGGACCACCTTCCGCCTGCTCTTCCCGGCCTGCCCGGCCCCCTCCGGGGAGGATGCCCCGCGCGAGCCGGCCAGGCCCCCCAGGCAGATCGGCACCGTGCTCCTGGTGGACGATGAGCAGATGATCCGCGAGGCTGCGGGCGCGGCCCTGGAATCCCTCGGCCTCCAGGTGGTGACGGCGGTGGACGGGCTCGACGCCGTGGAGGTCTTCACGCGCCAGAAGGACACCATCGACCTGGTGCTCATGGACCTCACCATGCCCCACATGGACGGCCGGGAGGCCTTCCAGCACCTCCGGAGGATCCGGCCGGACATCCCGGTGATCCTGAGCAGCGGCTACAACGAGCAGGAATCCATCCAGCAGTTCCTCGGCCGGGGCCTGGCGGGCTTCCTCCAGAAGCCCTACACCCTCCAGGCCCTCGAGCGGACGGTGCAGGAGGCGCTGGCCCGCCGGGGCGACTGAGTTCCCGGTGGATGGTAAGGTCAGATACCTTCCGGTGCCCCATGCCCCAGCCCCCGAACGACCCCGCGGCGTCCCAGGTCCCGGCCGATCCCAAGCTCCTCGAGCCGGGGACGCTGGTGGGCCGGTTCCGGGTGGAGGAGGCCCTGGGCGAGGGCGGCATGGGCACGGTGTACCGCGCCTGGGATGCCACCCTCGAGCGCAGCGTCGCGCTCAAGGCCCTCCGTCCCGGGGGTGAGCGGGAGGCCGGCGCCATGGACCGCTTCCGGCGGGAGGCCTTGGCCCTGGCCCAGCTCAACCACCCCCACGTCTGCCAGGTGCACGACTGGGTGGAGGATCCCTCGGGCACCTACATCGCCATGGAGCTGGTGCCGGGGCAGACGCTGGACAAGGCGGCGCCGGAGCTGCGCGGGCGGGACCGCCTCCGGGTGATCCGGGCCGTGGCCCGGGCCCTGGAGTCCGCCCACGCCAAGGGACTGGTCCACCGCGACCTCAAGCCCGCCAACATCATGGTGGCCCGCACCGGGCACGAGCCCCAGGTGAAGGTGCTGGATTTCGGCCTCGCCCGGCTGATGGATCCCTCGGTGCCCGCGGAGCCGGCCCTCACGCCGCCGGCGGTGCCCAGCCTGGCGCACCTGGAGGCCGCAGGCACGGTCCACGAGTCCTCGGGCGGGGGCGAGGCGACGGTCCGTCCCTCCGGCGGGGCCGCAGGCCGGATCGGCAGCGGGGCCTCCTGGGATCGCCTCACCCAGGCCGGCACCTTCATGGGCAGCCCCAGCTACGCCTCGCCCGAGCAGATCCAGGGCCAGGCGGCGGGCCCCGCCAGCGATGTCTTCTCCCTGGGCATCGTGGCCTGGGAACTGCTGTCCGGCGAGCATCCCTTCCCGGGCGAAGGGCGGGCGCGGATGCAGGCCATCGTGAAGGGGGAACGCCGGACCCTGCGGGGGAAGGGGATCCCGCGCCCGGTGGCCGAGCTGCTCCGCGGGATGCTCGATCCGCACCCCTTCCGTCGCCCGACGGCAAGCCAGGTGGCCCGCACCCTCGACGGCCTCCTGCGCCCGCGGAACGCCATGGCGTGGGCCATCCTTTCCGCCGCGGGCATGCTGCTCGCCGCGGGCGCGGGCACCTGGCTCTACGCCCGGGGCGCCGTGGCGGACCTCGTGCGGCACCATCCGGCCCGCCTCGTGGTGCTGCCCTTCGGCAACGCCACGGGGCAGCCCCAGTACACCTCCCTGGCCGAGCGCGCCCTGCCCATGGACACGGGCGTCGCCCTCGCGGCGTTCCCCCAGCTCCAGGTGGTGGAGCAGGAGACCCTCGCCAAGGCCGCCACCGCCCTGGGCCTCGACCTGGGCCGCGGCCTTCCCCCGGCCGACCGCAGGCGCCTAGCCGGCTACCTCGGCGCGGCCCTGGTGCTCCACGGGGAGCTGCGGCTGGCCCCGGCCGCGGACCTGGCCTATGTCCTGGAGGACGCGTCCGGCCGGACGCGGACCCAGGGTGACGTCCGGCCCGCCGGCCCCGTGGCGGCGGCCCTCCAGGCCATCCCCGACGACCTGATGGCGCGGATCGGCCACGCCATCCAGCCCCTCTCCCATCCCGATCCCTCCCCCCAGGCGCGCCTGGACGGTCCCGCCCTGCTGGCCTACGCCCAGGGCCTGGACCTCATGGCGAAGGGCAGCTACAAGGAGGCCCTGGCCCCCCTGCGGACGGCGGCCTTCCAGGCGCCCTACGCTCCCGGGCCCGTGGTGATGTACGCCACCTGCCTCTTCCGCACCGGCGATCCCGCGACGGACGCGGCCCTGCGCTGGGGCCTCGCCACCTCGCGGCTGGCGAAGGACCGCTACCGCGAGGTCATCGCCCTCAAGGCCCTCGCCCTGCGGGAGCGGGAACAGGGCCACCTGGACGCCGCGGCGGCGGCCGGGCGCGAAGGCATCGCCCTGGCGGAACAGGGGGGCTACGAGGCCCAGCGGGTGGCCATCCTCAACAACCTGGGGCTGGTGCTCCAGGACCAGGGCCACCCGGAGGAGGCCCAGGACTGCTTCACCCGCGCCGCGGACGTGCAGCGGAAGCTGCCGGACCCCCAGGGCCTGGCCAACTCCCTCAACAACCTCGCCGTGGCGGCCCGGGCCCGCGGCGACTTCGCCGGGGCGCGGAGCCGCTACCAGGAGGCCCTCACGCTCCAGCGGGCCCAGGGCAACCGGTACGGCCAGGCCCTGGCCCTCACCAACCTGGGCGACCTGGCCCTCAGCCAGCGGCAGTACGCGGAGGCCCGCGACGTGCTCACCCAGGCCGACCGCCTCTACGAGGCCGTGGGCAACCGCACGGAGCGGGCGGTCTGCCAGCTCAACCTGGGAATCCTGGAACAGTGCCAGGGGGCTCCCGAGCCGGCCGAGGCCGCCTTCCGCCAGGCCCTCCAGCTCGCCGAGGGGGCGCAGGCCGCCCCCACGGCCGCCCTGGCCTCCTTCTACCTCGCCAACCTCTCCCGCGAGCGAGGGAAGGCCTTCCTGGCCTCCCAGGGCTACCTCGCCGCCGCCCAGCGGTTCCAGGCCCTCGGCAGCGGCCCCGAGTGGGGCGAGTGCATGGCCGGCCTCGCGGAGTGCGCCCTGACGACCCGCCCGCCCCGCTTCGACGAGGCCGACCGGCTCCTGCGCCTGGCGGCCGGCAAGGCCCCGGCCACGGATGTCTTCCTGCTCCGGGCCCGCTGGCGCCGCGCCCGCGCCGGGGGCCAGGACGCGACCCAGCTCCTGGCCCAGGTCCGCGAGGCCGCCCGGCGCAGCGAGCCGGAGATCCTCCACGAGCTGGAGGCCCTCGGCCCCCGTTGAGGCGGGCTATGCTGGCGCCATGAGGCTCCTCCTCGTCGAAGACGACCCCCGCGCGGCCCGGGCCCTGGAGCGGGGCCTGCGGGAGGAGGGCTTCGCCGTGGAAGTCGCCCTCGACGGCGAGGAGGGCCTCTTCCGGGCGCGGGAGGGCGGCTTCGACTGCCTCATCCTCGACGTGATGCTGCCGAAGCTGGACGGATTCACCCTGCTCGCGGAGGCCCGCGCCGCGGGCGTGACGGCGCCCGCGATGTTCCTCACCGCCCGCGACGCCCTCCCGGACCGGTTGCGGGGCCTGGAAGCCGGGGGCGACTACCTGGTGAAGCCCTTCGCCTTCTCCGAGCTGGTGCTGCGGCTGCACAACCTCCTCCAGCGGAACCCTCCCCAGGGCCCGGAGCGGACCGTGGGCGACCTCCACCTGGATCCCGTCCGGCGGCGGGTCCACCGCCAGGGGCAGCGCCTGGACCTCACCGCCCAGGAGTACGCGCTGCTGGAACTGCTCAGCCGCAACGCGGGGCACGTGGTCACCCGCACGCGCATCGCCGAGGAGCTCTGGGAGATGGCCTTCGACGGCGATCCGAACCTGGTGGATGCCGCCGTGCGACGCCTGCGGCGGAAGGTGGACGACCCCTTCCCGGACAAGCTCATCCAGACCCGCCGCGGCGTGGGCTACCTCCTGGAGGCGCCCCGTGGCTGAGCGCCGGCCGGCCTCGCTGACCCTCCGCCTCGCGGCCTCCTACGCCCTGGTGGCCCTGGTGCTCATGGGCGGCAGCTCCGTCCTCCTCTACCGCGCCCTGGCCCAGGCCGGCTGGCGGGACGATGCGGAGGACGTCCGCCACGCCGCGCGCATGGTGGCCCGGCGCATGGCGGAGAGCGGCCGGGTGGAGCCCCGGGACCTGGAGGGCGACGCCGGGGTCCGCGTGCGCGTGCTGGACAGCCGGGGCCGCCTCCTGCTGGAGGGGCCCGGCATGGCCCGCATGGCGCCGGAGTCCCTCCTGCCCGGGGCCGCCTCCGGCCTGCAGCGCCTCGAGGGGCCCGGCGACACCGACCTGCTGGTGGAGGTCCTCCCCTGCCCGGGTGGCCTGGTCCAGGCCGCCAAGGATCTCCACCACCGCGAGCGGCTCCTGGGGCGGTACCGCGAGTTCCTCGCCCTCAACGCGGCCCTGGTGGCGGTCCTGTCGGCCCTGGCGGGCTGGCTCATCGCGCGGCGGGGCCTGGCGCCCCTGGAGCGCCTCAGCCGGGCCGTGTCGGGCATCCGTCCGGAGACGCTCACCGCGCGGCTCTCCGCCGCCGAGGCCCCGCTGGAGCTGCAGGACCTCACCGCCTCGCTGAACGGCGTGCTCGAGCGCCTGGAGGCCGCCTTCACCCGCCTGGGGACCCTCAATGCCGACATGGCCCACGAGCTGCGCACGCCCATCCACGCCCTGCGCCTGGAGGTGGAGGGGCTCCTGGCCCGTCCCCAGGCCGCGGCCGAGGAGCGCCTGGCGAGCATGATGGAGACCCTGGTCCACCTGGGCGACATGATCGAGCAGATGCTCTTCCTCGCCCGGACCGAGGACCCCGCCACCCACCTGAAGCTCGAGCGCCTGGAGGCGGCGCACCTGCTGGAGAAGGCACGGGGGCCCTTCGGCCCCCTGGCCGAGGAGCGCGACGTGACCCTGGCCGTGGCGGCGCCACCGGACCTGGCCGTGACCGGCGACCCCACCCTGCTGCGGCGGGCCCTGCACAACCTGCTGGCCAACGCCCTCCGCCACGCCCCCGCGGGCAGCGCCGTGAGGCTTGCCGCCCGGGAGGTCGCGGACGGCGTGGCCCTGGAGGTGTCGGACCAGGGCGAGGGCATTCCGCCGGAGGCCCTCGCGCGACTCGGCCAGCGCTTCCTGCGCCCGGACCCCTCGCGCAGCCGGGGCTCCGGCGGCGCGGGCCTGGGCCTGGCCATCGTGCAGGGCATCGCCCGGATGCACGGCGGTCGCCTGGAGGTGGTGCGGCTCGAGCCGGCCGGCACCCTGGCGCGGCTCGTGGTCCCCCGCGCCTGACGAAACGGTCAGGTCGGGATCAGGAAGGGGTCAGGGGCCGCGACCATCCTGGGTCCATGCGGAGCCGCGCCCTGTTCCCCCCCCTCGCCCTGGCGCTCCTCGCGGGCGGCTGCGGGCGGCCTCCCCGGGCCGAGCTGGATCCCGCGCGCACCCTCGCCGAGCTCCGGCGGCCGGAGGCCATCCCCGCCGGCGACCTCGCCACCGCGCTCACCACCCTCGCCTGGCGGGACCACCCGGACCTCGACCTGGCCCGGGCCGAGCTGAGCGCCGCCCAGGCCGGCATCCGGACGGCGAAGGCGATCCCCAACCCGACCTTCGGCTTCGGCGCCACCCGGGCCGAGGGCGTGCCGCAGCCCTGGACCCTCACCTACGGGCTCTCGCTCCCCGTGGAGCTGGGCGGCAAGCGGCGCCTGCGCCTCCGGCAGGCGGCGCTGCAGGTGCAGGCCGCCCAGCTGGCGGTGGCCGACACCGCCTGGCGGCTCCGCATGGGCGTGCGCACCGCGCTGGTCGACTGGCGCCAGGCCCGCGAGGCCGCCGCCGTCGCGGACCGGAGCGCCGCGATCTGGACGGACCTGCGGAACCTCCAGGACCGCCGCTTCGCCGTGGGCGAGATCGGGGCCCCCGAGCGCGCCGCGGTCGCCCAGGAGGCCCAGCGGGCCGAGGCCGGCCGCCTCTCCGCGCAGAGCGCGCTCCGGCGGGCGGAGTCCACCCTGGCCCTGGCGGCGGGCCTGCCGCCCGCCACCTTCGCGCCGCGGCTGGACCAGGAGCCGCCACCGGACCTGGCCCCGGGTTCGGCGCCGCCCCCGGGGAGGACCGAAGCCCTCATCCACCGGCTCGATGTGCGGCGCATCCTCCTGGCCTGGGACCAGAACGAGACGGCGCTGGAGCAGGAACTCGCCCAGCGGGTGCCCAACCTCCAGCTCGGCCCCGGCTACAGCTTCGACCAGGGGGTGAAGAAGTGGACCCTGGGCTTCACCGTGGACCTGCCCCTCTTCGACCGGCGCCAGGGTCCCATCGCCGAGGCCGTGGCGCGGCGCGCGGTCCTCGAGGCCCGGCTCCGCCAGGCGGAGGCCCAGGCCCTTGCGGGCGCGGGGCTGGCGGAGGGTCGCCTGGCCGCGGCCCAGGCCGCCCTGAAGGCCCAGGACGCGGCCCTGGCCGGCGCCCAGGCCCGCCTCGAGGCGGCGCGACGCGCCCTGGCCCTGGGGAGCCTCGACCGGGGCGCCCTCCTCGCCGCGGAGCTGGAGGCCCTGCAGGCCCGCGGCCTGGCCGTGGAGGCCTGGGCGGAAGAGGCCCGTGCCCGCCTGGCGGTGGAGGACGCCTTCCAGAAGCCCCTGGACCCGGCGGAACGCCCCTATCCCTTCGAACCCCCGACCGGAGCCCGGCCATGAGCGAAGCCCATCCCCTCTCCCGGCGCGCCCGCCTGCTCCTCGGCGGCCTCGCCCTCCTGCTGGCGGGCGGCATCACGGCCCGGCTCCTGGCGGGCGGGCCGGGCGGGGACGCGGACGATGCGCCCCCGGCGCCGCCGGAGGCCACCCTGGCCAAGGGGCCCGACGGCCGGCCCGCCCTGCAGCTCGCCCGGGGCCAGGCGGAGGCCCTCGACCTGCAGGTGGCGCCGGCCCGGGAGGCCCCGGCCGCCGATCGCCTGATCCTTCACGGCGTGGTCCTGGATCCCCTGCCCCTCCTCGAGCTCGAGGCCCGGCATCGCTCGGCGGAGGCGGCCCTCCGGGCTGCGCGGTCCGGCGAGGCGGCCGCCCTGGCCGAGCTGGCCCGGGTCCGCTCCCTCCACGCCGCCGACCGCGGCGCCTCCGACCGGGCCCTGCAGGAGGCCGAAGGTGCCGCGGCCGCCGCCTCGGCCCAGCGCCAGGGCGCCGAGGGCGAGGCCCGGAAGGCCCAGGCCGCCTGGACCCAGTACGGCCTCCGCGACACCCTCGGCCTGGCGGATTTCCGCCGGGTGGTGGTGCGCCTGGACCTGCCCCTGGGCCAGCCCGCCCCCTCGCCCCTGCCCCGCTCCCTGAGCGCCACCGCGCCGGGACTCGCGGGCCCCCTGGCGCTGGCGGTGGTGGGCCTCGCCCCCGGCGGATCCCCCCTCACGGGTGGCCTCGCCCTCCTGGCCCTGGCCCCCGGCGCGGGGCTCCGGCCCGGCCTGCCCGTGGACGCCACCCTCGCCGCACAGCCCGCCACCCATGTGCTGGTGCCCCGGACCTCGCTCCTCTGGTCTGACGGCCAGGCGCGGGTCTTCGTGGAGGTGGGTCCCGGCCGCTTCGAACCCCGGGCCGTGGCGGTGGCCTTCTCCCTGGACGAGTCCGTGGCGCTGGCGGGCGGCCTGAAGAAGGATGAGCCCGTGGTCCTGCGCGGAGCCCTGGCCCTGCAGGGCGAGTACGCGCGGCTGGCCGAGGGCACCGCCATCGGCGCGGGGGGCGTCTGATGCTGAACGCCATCGTCCGGAGCGCCCTCCGGCTGCGGGGCCTGGTCATGGTCGCGGCCGCCCTGCTGGTGGCCTACGGCCTCTACAGCTCGTACCACGCGCAGCTGGGGGTCTTCCCCGAGTTCGCCCCGCCCATGGTCACGGTGCAGACCCAGGCGCCGGGCTTCTCGCCGGAGGAGGTGGAGCAGCTCGTGACGCTGCCCCTGGAGCGCGCCCTCAACGGCGTGCCGGGCCTGGAGCACCTCCGCTCCCAGAGCATCCAGGGCATCTCTGCCATCGACACCACCTTCGCCGAAGGCACGGACATCTACCGGGCCCGGCAGCAGGTGGCCGAGCGCGTGGCCGAGGCCGCGGGCCACCTGCCCGCGGGCGCCGGCACGCCGGCCCTGGCCCCCCTGGCCTCCAGCACCGGCTACGCCTACGCCTTCGGCCTCACCAGCGACCGCCTGTCCCCCATGGACCTCCGCACCTACCTGGACTGGGCCCTGCGGCCCCGGCTGCTGGGCATCCCCGGCATCGCCAACGTGTCGGACTACGGGGGCGAGGTGCGCCAGCTCCAGATCCAGCTCATCCCCGGCCGCCTCCAGGCCCACGGCCTCACCCTGGACCAGGTGCGCGCCGCGGCCGCGGCCGCCACGGGCATCCGCGGCGCGGGCTTCGTGGACACGCCGGAGCAGCGGATCGTGCTGCGGAGCGAGGGCCAGAGCCTCACCCCCGAGGCCCTCGGCCAGGTGGCCGTGGCCGCGAAGGACGGCGCGGTGCTCCGCATCGCGGACCTGGCCCGGGTGGCCTGGGGCCCGGCCCCGTCCACCAGCGCGGCCATGGTGGGCGGCCGGACGGGCCTCACCTGCGAGCTGTTCGTGCAGCCGGGGGCCGACGTCATCCAAGTGACGAAGGCCATCGAGGCCGAGCTGAAGGCCCAGGGCCCGGACCTGGCGCGACGCGGCATCGCGCTCCACGCCCCCACCTTCCGCGTGGCCTCCTTCATCGAGACGGCCGTGGGCAACGCCCGCAACGCCCTCCTGCTGGGCGGCCTGCTGGTGGTCCTCGTGCTGCTGGCCTTCCTGCGGGATCCCCGCACCGCCTTCATCTCCCTCACGGCCATCCCGCTGTCCCTGCTGGCGGCGGTGATCGTGCTGGTGCACCTGGGCTTCACCCTCAACACCCTCACCCTGGGCGGCCTCACCATCGCCCTGGGCGAGGTGGTGGACGACGCCATCATCGACGTGGAGAACATCCTCCGGCGCATGCGGCTGGCCCGGGAGGCGGCTGACCCGCGTTCCGCCGCCCGGATCGTCCTGGAGGCCTCCATGGAGGTCCGCGGCTCCGTGGTCTTCGCCACGGGCGTGGTGGCCCTGGTCATGTTCCCGGTGCTGGCCTTCAGCGGCGTGCAGGGCAGGATCTTCGCGCCCCTGGGCTGGGCCTACCTCTCCGCCGTGCTGGCCTCGCTGCTGGTGGCCCTCACGGTGACGCCGGCCATGACGCTGCTGATCTTCGGGAAGGGCCGCCTGCCCCACGAGGAACCGGCCTGGGTGGCCCGGCTCAAGGCCCGCTACCACGGGCTGGTGGGCGACCTCATGGCCCGCCCCAAGGCCCTGCTCCTGGGCGCGGGCCTCCTGGTGGCGGGCGCCCTGGTGGCCCTGCCCTTCCTCTCCGGCGGTTTCCTGCCCGACTTCCAGGAGGGGCACCTCATCCTCCAGGTGAACCTGCCCACGGGGGCCTCGCTCCAGGAGAGCCTGCGCCTGGGGCAGCGGGTGGCCGCCGTGCTGGCCAAGGTGCCCGCCATGGGCCGCATCTCCCAGCGGGCCGGCCGCACCGAGGGCGGCGACGACACCGTGGGCCCCCAGTTCAGCGAGTTCGACCTGGAGCTGGCCCCCGGCGCGCCTGCGGACACCCCCGACCGGGTGCGGGAGGCCCTGCGGGCCCTGCCCGGCGCCACCTTCGAGGTGAAGACCTACCTGGCGGACCGCGTGGACGACTACATCTCCGGCAGCAACGCCCCCGTGGTGGTGCAGCTCAGCGGCCAGGACCTGGATCAGCTGGACGCCGCGGCGGCCCGGGTCAAGGCGGTGCTGGCGGGCGTCCCCGGAGCCCAGGAGGTGGCCGTGGACAGCCCGCCGGGGCAACCCGAGTGGACCCTCCGCCTGGATCCCGAGGCCGTCGCCCGCCAGGGGCTGCGCCCCGTGGAGGTGCTGGAGGCCATCCAGACGGCCTACCAGGGCCAGGTGGTCGGGCAGGTCTTCCAGGGGCCGGTGGTGACGGATGTGGCCCTCACCCTGCTGCCGGAGACCCGCCGGGACCCCCAGCGCGTGCTGGACCTGGCCCTCCACACCCCGGACGGCCGCAGCGTGCCCCTGTCCCAGGTGGCGCGTCTCCAGCGGGGCACCGGCCGCTACGCCGTGCTCCACGACGACGCCCAGCGGCGCACGGTCGTGACCTGCAGCGTGCAGGGCCGCAGCCTCGCGGCCTTCGTGGCCGACGCGCGGAGGGCCGTCCAGGGCGCAGGCCTGCCGCCCGGGATCACGGCCCGGTTCGGGGGGGTGCTGGAGGTCCAGGACGCCGCCCACCGGGAGCTGGCCTTCCACCTGCTCATCGCCTTCGCGGGCATCCTGGCCCTCCTGAGCCTGGTCTTCCGTTCTCCCCGCAACCTCGCGCTGGTGCTGGCCAACCTGCCCTTCGCCCTCATGGGCGGCGTGCTCGGCGCCCTCCTCACGGGCGGGACGCTGAACCTGGGCGCCCTCGTGGGCTTCGTCACCCTCTTCGGCATCACCACCCGCAACAGCATCATGCTCATCTCCCACGCGGAGCACCTGGTGTTCCAGGAGGGCTGCTCCTGGGACCAGGCCACGGCTCGGCGGGCGGCAGAGGAGCGGCTGGTGCCCATCCTCATGACCGCCACCGTCACGGCCCTGGCCCTCCTGCCCCTGGCCCTCGGTTCTCGCCAGCCGGGCCGCGAGATCGAGGGCCCCATGGCCGTCGTCATCCTCGGCGGGCTGACCACCTCCACCCTCCTCAACCTGCTGCTCCTGCCGATCCTGCTCTGGAAGTTCGGCCGCTTCGACGCCCCCGCGGCCGAAGGGGTGGCCGCGCAGCCCCTCCCCGACGAGGCCTGACGGGCGTTTCCGCTTCCGTACCTCCCTGATCCAGGCTCCCTCTGCGACGCGCCGGGGAGTCCCGCCATCTGGTGATCCGTGGTTTCATGGAAGCCTCGATCCCGACGGTCCCATGAACCCGCCCGCGCCCCTTCTCGACCCGGAGCTCGCGGCCTTCCTCGAAGGCGGCGTGTCCATCAACGTGGGGGCCCGGGACAGCCACCGGATCCCCACCCTCGCGCGGGCCCTGGGCTGCCGGGTGTCCACCGACCGGACCCGGGTGACAGTCTTCCTGTCCCGCCGGCAGGCCTCGCCCCTCCTCGAGGCCATCGCGGACAACGGCGCGGTGGCGATCGTCTTCACCGAACCCCACAGCCACCGAGCCATCCAGATCAAGGCCGCGGACGCCCGGGAGGTCCCGCTCGATCCCGGGGATGCCCATCGGGTGGAGGCCTACCGGCAGGCCTTCGTGACGGAGGTGGGCCGGCTGGGATTCCCCGAGCCACTCATCCGGGCCCTGCTCGCGGCGCCCTTGGAGGATCTCACCGCCGTGGCCTTCACCCCGGACTCGGCCCACCTGCAGACCCCCGGTCCCCAGGCCGGCGCGCCCCTGGCTGGGGCCCGATGAAGCTGCGGGCCGACGCTCTCCGCGACTGCATGGACGGAGCCGTTCCTGGCGTGCTCTGCACCTGCTCTGCGGACGGGATCCCCAACGTGGCCCAGCTCTCCCAGGTGCAGTACGTGGATCCCGATCATGTGGCCCTGTCCTACCAGTTCTTCAACCACACCCGGCGCAATGTCCTCGCGAACCCCCGGGTGGCCATGATCCTCGTCCATCCATGGACCGCCCGGCAGTACCGGTTCTCCATGGAATACCTCCGGACGGAGACCTCGGGTCCGCTCTTCGAATGCATGAGGGCCAAGCTCGCCGGCATCGCCTCCCACACGGGCATGTCGGGCGTGTTCAGGCTGCTGGGATCCGACGTCTACCGCGTGCTCGAGATCGAGGCCCTGCCCGGGGAGTCGCTGCCCGCGCCGGCCCGGGACCTGTGCCTCCTGGCCGCCCTGCGGGCCTGCTCGGAGGCCTTCTCCGCCTGCGGGGACCTGGCCGCCCTCCTGGAGGCGGCACTGGACGGCCTGGCGCGCCACTTCGACCTCCACCACGCCATGGTGCTCCTGCTCGACGCGGCCGGCGACCGCCTCTATACCGTGGCCAGCCGGGGCTACGAGGCCTCCGGCGTGGGCGCGGAGATCCCCGTGGGGCAGGGGATCATCGGCGTCGCGGCACGGGAGGGCGTCCCCATCCGCATCGGACACATGACCTCCGAATACACCTACGGCCGGGCCATCCGGGAGACCGTCGGGCAGGGCGTCCTGGCGGACCGGCTGGAGACCGAGATCCCCCTGCCCGGGCTGGCCGCCCCGGGAAGCCAGCTGGCCGTGCCCATCCAAGGGCCCGCGGGCCCCCTGGGGGTGCTCTTCATGGAGAGCCCGGCCGAGCTGCGTTTCACCTACGACGACGAGGACGCCGCGGTGGTCTTCGCCAGCCACCTGGGCACCGCCATCCGCCTCCTGCAGGCGGATGCGGAGGTTCCCGACGAGCTCCTCCCTTCCGCGGAACCCTCCGTCGCCGGCGGCCGTCCCGTGGTGGTGCGGCACTACACGGAGAACGACAGCGTGTTCCTGGACGGGGAGTACCTCATCAAGGGCGTGGCCGGCAGCATCCTCTGGGCCCTGCTCCGGGACCACCTGGCCCTGGGCCGGACCGACTTCACGAACCGGGAGCTGCGCCTGGACCCCCGGGTGAGGCTGCCGGACGTCAGCGACAACCTCGAGGCCCGGCTGGTGCTCCTGGGCCGCCGGCTCGAGGAGCGGGGGGCCTGCATCCGCCTCCAGAAGACGGGCCGGGGCCGGTTCCGCCTGCAGGTGGGGTGCCCCCTCGAGCTCGCGGACGGGCCGGGGAAGGTCGCGACCCCAGGCTGACCCCGGCCCCGATCTCGCATTTCTTAAAAGCTTCTTAAAGAGGCGCTAATTCTTCCTTAAGGGTGGAAAAAACCATAAACCAGACTCGCCCCTCTCGCTAAACCACCCATCGGGACCGATCCCGACCTTCCTGATGAGGTGATCCATGTTTCCCTGCACCTTCCGCGCCGCCCTCCTGGCCGGACTCTCCTGCGGACTCGCATCGGCGGCGGCCCCGGATGCCCAGCTCCGAAGGGGCGCCTACCTGGTCCGCATCATGGGCTGCGCGGACTGCCACATGCCCCGGAAGATGGGCCCCAAGGGACCGGAGATGGATGTCGCCCGCGGCCTGTCCGGCCACCCCGAGGCCCTGGTGATGCCCGCCGCTCCAGAGCTCAAGGCGCCCTGGGCGTGGGCCGGCGCCGGCACCAACACGGCCTTCGCCGGTCCCTGGGGCGTGACCTTCGCCGCGAACCTCACCCCCGATGCCGAGACGGGCCTGGGGCACTGGACCGAGGCCCAGTTCCTCCAGGCCGTCCGGTCCGGGCGCCACCTCGGCAAGGGGCGGCCCATCCTCCCCCCCATGCCCATCCAGATCCTCCAGGCCGCCAGCGACGCGGACCTGAAGGCCCTCTTCGCCTACCTGAAGGCCCAGCCTCCGGTGCGCAACCGCGTGCCCGAGGCCCTGGAACCCGTCGCGTCCCATTGAGGCCGGAACCCGCCATGCGTCCGGTCCTCACTTTGCTCGCCGCCGTCCTCGGGATGCTTCCGGGGACGGCCCGCGACCTCCCGGCGCCCCGCGCCCCCCGGCTGCTCTCGCAGACGGGGCTCTACGCGGCCCCGGGGCGCGTCGACACCCGCAACCGCCCCTACGCCCCCCAGTACCCGCTGTGGTCGGACGGGGCGGCGAAGTCCCGGTGGGTCCGGCTCCCCGAAGGCGCGGCCATCGACGGCCGGGAGGAGGACGCCTGGACCTTCCCCGTGGGCACGAAGTTCTGGAAGGAGTTCCGGTTCCATGGCCGCAAGGTGGAGACGCGCTTCCTCTGGCATGCCCGGCCCCGCACCTGGGTCTTCGCCAGCTATGCCTGGAACGCCACGCAGACAGAGGCCACCCTCGTGCCGGACGAGGGCCTCCCGGACGTCGCGGAGATCACGCCCGGCCTGCGGCACAGCATCCCCGGCGTGACCGACTGCCGGACCTGCCACGGGAACGGACGCACGGAACCGCTCGGATTCACCGCGCTCCAGCTCTCCCCGGACCGCGATCCCGGGGCCATCCACGGCGAGCCCCTCCAGCCGGGCATGCTCACCCTGGCCGAGCTGGTGGCAGCGGGGCGGCTCCGCCACGCCCGTCCCGATCTGCTGGTGAATCCCCCGCGCATCCGGGCCACCGATCCCGACACCCGCGCGGTGCTGGGCTACCTGGCCGCCAACTGCGGCGCCTGCCACCGCAGGGACCAGCCCATCGACGGCCTGGACCTGGACTTCCGCCATGTCCACGCCGCGGCGGGAGTCCCGGAACCCGGACAGGCCTCCACCGTGGGCCGGCCCAGCCGCTTCACCCTCCCCGGCGAGGCCCCGGGCCGCAGCCACCGCATCCTCCCGGGCGAGGCCGGCCACAGCACCGTGCCCTACCGGATGGCCTCCCGCCGTCCGACCTCCCAGATGCCCCCGCTGGGCTCGGTCCTCGCCGACCGGGAGGCCCTCGACCGCCTCCGAGCCTGGATCGACGCCGGCGCCGGGACTCGTTCCCGCTGACCCCCCTCAACCCGCTGATTCCCGGAGGCCCCCATGCCGCCAGCCCTTCCCCTGTCCACGTCCCGGCTCCTGCTGGAGCGGATGCTGCTCATCCGCGCCTACGAGGAGAAGATCATCGCCTTCCACGAAGCCGGCCCCTTCCCCCACGTCTGCACCTCCGTCGGCCAGGAGGCCGCGGCGGCGGGCGTGGTCTCGGCCCTGGCCCCCCAGGACCAGATCCTCACCAACCACCGGAGCGCCGGACACCTGCTGGCCCGGGGCGCCGATCCCGGCCGCATGCTGGCCGAGGTCATGGGCCGCAGCACCGGCTACTGCAAGGGCAAGAGCGGCACCCTGCACATCTCTGCGAAGGAGCTGGGGGTGATCCTCACCTCCACCATCGTGGGCGGGGAGCTGTCCCTCGCCACGGGCGCCGCGCTCTCCCGGGAGATGCTCGGCGGCGACGGCATCGTCGCGTGCTTCTTCGGCGACGGCGCGGCCTGCGAGGGCATCTTCCACGAGTCCCTGAACCTCGCCTCCATCTGGAACCTGCCCGTGCTCTACGTCTGCGAGAACAACCAGTGGCAGGCCTACGTCCACCGGAAGGAGACCATGGTCGGCGACCACATCGCGCCTCGGGCGGCAGGCTACGGCATCGAGGCCCTCACCGTGGACGGCAACGACGTGGAGGCCGTGTTCGAGGCCGCCACCGCCGCCGTGGCGCAGGTCCGCGCCACCCGGCGCCCCTTCCTCCTGGAGGCCACCACCTACCGCCAGCGGGGCCACATGGAGCCCCACGACCAGTCCTACGTGGACCCCGCGGAGATCGCCGAGTGGCGGGCCAAGGATCCCATCGACCGCCAGAAGGCCCGCCTCCTCGCGCAGGGAGGACTGGAAGAGGCGGACCTGGCCCGGCTGGAGGCGCGGATCCGCCGCGACATCGATGAAGCCGCCGACTTCGCCGCCGCCTCCCCCTTCCCCGATCCCGCCGAACTCGCCACCGAGGTCTACGCCTAGGAGACCGCCATGCCCCTTCTCACCGTGAACGAAGCCATCGGCCAGGCCATCGCCGAGGAGATGCGCCGCGACAGCCGCGTCCTCATCTTCGGCGAGGGCACGGCCACCAAGCATCCGGAGCTGGTGTCGGAATTCGGGTCCGCCCGCGTCCGCAACACGCCCCTGGCGGAGGGCATCATCGCCGGCACCGCCGCCGGGGCCGCCGCCACCGGGCTCCGGCCCATCGTGGACCTGCTCTTCGCGCCCTTCCTCTGCTTCGCCATGGACGAGCTCGTCAACAGCGCCGGCAAGCTCCGCTACATGTCCGGCGGCCAGTTCGCCTTCCCCATGGTGGCCCTGGCCATGACCGGCGGGGGCTGGACCGTCGGGGCCCAGCACAACCACAACCTCGAGGCCTGGTTCGTCCACAGCCCGGGGCTGAAGGTGGTGATGCCCTCCACGCCCGCGGACTTCAAGGGCCTCATGCAGGCCGCCATCCGCGACGAGAATCCCGTGCTCTTCTTCGTGGACCTGGCCCTGGCCTTCGTCCCCGGCGAGGTGCCGGAGGGCGACGTCCTCGTGCCCCTCGGGCAGGCGGCCATCCGCCGCGAGGGTTCGGACGTGACCCTGGTCTCCTACGCCAAGACCGTGCACACCTGCCTGCAGGCCGCGGAGACCCTCGCCGAGGAGGGCATTTCCGCCGAAGTGCTGGACCTCCGCACGCTCAAGCCCCTGGACACGGAGTCCATCCTCCGTTCGGTCCGGAAGACGGGGCGCCTGGTGGTGGTGCACGAGGCCGCCGCCCCCTGCGGTGTGGGCGCGGAAGTGGCCGCCCTCGTGGCCGCCGAGGCCTTCGCCGACCTGAAGGCGCCGGTGGTCCGCATCACGGGGCCCGACGCCCCCGCACCGTCCAGCTACCCCCTGGAGCAGGCCTTCATCCCCCAGCCGGACGCCATCTCGGCCGCCGCCCGGCGGCTGGTGGCGCTGGGCCTGCCCGTCAGCGCCCCAGGATCAGCAGGGTGAGGTCGTCGGCCAGGGGCCGGCCCTGGGTGAAGGCGGTCACGTCCGCGAGGATGGCCGCCTGCAGGTCCTCGGCGGGCCGGGCCAGAAGCTCGGCCAGCCGGGCCTCGCCGTAGAGGGCATCGAAGGGATCGAGGGCCTCGCTGAGGCCGTCGGTGTAGAACACCAGCCGGTCGCCGGGTTCCAGCGTCCCCTCGCAGAGCTCGAGGGCTCCGGCGAACCGGGCGGCGCTGAGGCCCACGCCCAGGCCCCGGGGGTTCAGCCGCTCCACGGCCCCCTCGGCCCGCCGGAGGAAGGCCGGGGGATGGCCGGCGCGCACGAAGGCGAAACGCCCCGTGCGGGGATGGAAGGTGCCGTACACCAGCGTGAGGAAGAGGTTCTTGCCGTGGCCCTCGCACCAGATGGCATTCAAGCGGGCCGCCACTTCGCGGGGATCCAGGGCTTCCTTGTCCAGGGCGGAGAGGACACCCTTGGTCTCCGCGGCGTAGAAGGCCGCGCTGGTGCCCTTGCCGCTGACGTCGGCGATGAGGAAGGCGAGGCTGCCCTCCGGAAGGGGGAACAGGTCGTAGTAGTCGCCGGCCACCTCACGCGCGGGCAGGATCGTGGCGCGGACCGAGGGCAGGTGCAGGGCCTCCAGGTCCGGCAGCAGGCGCATCTGCACCTCGCGGGCCACCCGGAGCTCCTCCTCCATGCGCAGCCGCTCCTCGCGCTCCACGTCCGCCTGCTGGAGGCGGCCCGCCATCTCGTTGAAGGCCACGGTGAGCCGGGCCACCTGGTCCCGACCCCGGGGGCGGATGCGGACGGTGAAGTCCCCGGCGCTCAGGCGGGAGACGCCCCGGAAGAGGCCGTCCACGGCCTTCCCGAGCTGGCGGGCCAGGTAGAACCCCATGACCAGGGCCACCAGCTGGAAGGAGAAGAGGAGGAAGATGCCCACCACCAGTCCGCCGATGATCAGGAGGGTCTGGCCGGAGAGGTTGCCGCCCTTGGACCCGAATCCGAATCCCCGGAAGAGCTCCTCCAGGTTCGTCTCCGGGGTCGCGCTGAGGAGCATGGGCCGGCCCGTCTCCCAGTCGATCACCCGCAGGCCCACGGGGGGCAGGCTGAAGGGGTGGAAGAGGCCGCGGCCCTGGGGCACCTCGCCGTCCTGGTAGGTGGTGACAGGCGAGGCGCCGGTGAACAGGCCCGAGAACTCCAGCGGGGCCTCCTCGTTCCCGAGTTTCGACCGCACCTTGCCCTTCTCGCCGGAGCCCCAATCCAGGCGGTAGATCATGCGCCCGCCCCAGATCTCCCGCCCCGAGGCGCTCATGCGGCCCAGGCCGAGGCTCAGGAGGCGGTGGCGGTCGCCCTCGGCGGCCACCGCCCGCAGGGCCACCACCTTCTTCCCCTCCGGCGTCACGTCGTACACGTAGCCCACGAAGCCGTCCTTCACGCCGGGCGGCAGGGCGTCCACCCGCCGCACGTGCGCCTCGCCCAGCACCTCCAGGGCCTTGAGGGCGGCGGCATCCGAAGGCTGGTTCACCGCCTCGCGCACGGCGGTCTCCATGCGCTTCAGGTCACCCTGGAAGGCGCGGCCCACCTGGGCGCCCAGCCCCAGCCAGCCCACGGACACGAAGAGCGCCGTCAGCGAGAGCGCCGGCAGGAAGGAGACGAGGATCAGGATCACCCAGAGCCGCCGGGAGACCTTGAAGAGGATCCGCCGCCACAGCCACCGGATCCCCAGGAATCCCAGGACGAAGGCGGCCACCCAGAAAGCCAGGCCCGACAGGGTCCACAGGCAGCCCGAACCCGTGACCAGCCGGCTGGACGGGATCAGCAGCCAGGGCAGCCCGCAGGCCAGGGTGATCCAGGCCCAGCGCGGACGCAGGGCGGCCAGCGCCCGCCGGAGCCCGGAGACCATCGGGGAATCCCGCCAGCCGGACATGTCAGGCCATCAGCATCCCGCCGTTGACGCTCAAGGTCTGCCCCGTGATGTAGCCGGCCTCCTCGCTGGCCAGGAACGCCACGGCGGCGGCGATGTCCTCGCCCGTGCCCATCCGTCCCAGGGGAATCTGTCTGGTGAACTCGGCCTTCACATCCTCGCCCAGCCCGGCGGTCATGGCGGTCTCGATGTAGCCCGGCGTCACGGCATTGGCCGTCACGTTGCGGCTGGCCAGCTCCCGGGCCACGGACTTCGTGAGGCCGATGAGGCCCGCCTTGGCGGCCACGTAGTTGGCCTGGCCCGGATTGCCCATCTGTCCCACCACCGAGGCGATGTTGATGATCCTCCCCCAGCGCTGCTTCATCATGGGCTTCGTGGCGGCCTGGATGGCGGTCCAGGCGCCCTTGAGGTTCGTGTCAAGCACCGCGTCCCAGTCCTCCTCCTTCATCTGGATCAGGAGCTTGTCCCGGGTGATGCCCGCGTTGTTCACCAGAATGTGGATAGCGCCATGGCGCTCCACCGTCGCAGCGATGGCGGCCCTCACCGAGGCCGTGTCCGACAGGTCGGCGGCCACCACATCCGCCTTTCCCCCCGCGGACTGGATGGCATCCGCCACCTCCTGGAGCTTGCTCAGCGTGCGGGCGGCGCACACCACCGTGGCCCCCTGGGCCGCGAGGCGCTTCGCAATGGCTTCGCCGATGCCCTGGCTGGCACCGGTGACGAGGGCGACCTTGCCGTCGAGGCGGAACATGGAACCTCCGGATGCGGAAGACCCCAGTCTAGCGCGGGTTCCGGGAGGCCATTGCCTCCGGTGCCGGCCGGGTCCACCCTGGATGACCCCTCCGGAGAACCCATGCGCCGTGTCGCGCTCCTGCTCGCCCTCGCCTCCCTCCTCGCCGCCCAGGAGGTGCGCTCGCCCCGCGTGGAACGGCTCGTGGCCTCCGTGGAGGCCCCGCGGCTGCAGGCCACGGTGGCGAACCTCGTCGGCTTCGGGACGCGGCACACCCTGTCGGAGACCACCTCCCCACACCGCGGCATCGGCGCCGCCCGGACCTGGCTCGCCGGCCAGTTCGCGGACCTGGCGGCGCTTCCCGGTTCCCGGCTCCGGCCCTTCGAGGACCGGTTCACCCAGCCGGCGGCGTCGAGGATCCCGGCTCCCGTGGAGATCGTGAACGTGGGGGCCGTGCTGCCCGGGATCGACCCGGTGCGGGCGAAGGAGGCCATCGTCCTCACGGGCCACTACGACAGCCGGGCCACGGACGTGATGGATGCCACCTCGGACGCGCCGGGCGCCGACGACGACGGCAGCGGCACGGCCATGATGCTGGAGCTGGCCCGGGTCATGGCTGCGGAGCGGCCCGCGGTCACCGTCTATTTCGTGGCCGTCGCCGGCGAGGAGCAGGGCCTATACGGCAGCACGCACCTGGCGAAGCGGCTGAAGGCCGAGGGCGTGGACGTCCTCGCCATGCTGAGCGTGGACATCGCCGGCAACACCGAGGGCGAGAACGGCGTGAAGGACAACGTCACCGCCCGCCTCTGGAGCGAGGGCGTGCCCGCCGGAGAGACGCCCGAGGCGCGCCGGCTGCGGCTGGCCCTGGGCACGGAGAACGACGGCCGGTCCCGGGAATGGGCCCGCTACGTGAAGCGCCTGGGCGAGCGCTACGTGGAGAACCTGGACCTGCTCGTCATGCTCCGCCGCGACCGCATCGCCCGCGGCTCGGACCACATGAGCTTCACGGCCGAGGGCTACCCGGCCGCCTGCCTCCGCGAGGCCCAGGAGCACTACGACCGTCAGCACCAGGACGTGCGCACCGTGGAGGGCCGCGCCTACGGCGACGACCTTGCCCATTTCGATGCACCCTACGCCGCGAAGCTGGCGAAGGCCCTCTGCGCCGCCGTGGCCACCCTGGCCGCTGCCCCGGCTCCGGTGAAGGACCTCACCCTGGGTGGCGCCGTGAGCCCCGACACGCGGCTGCGCTGGACCCTGCCGGCAGATCCGCGCATCAAGGGCCTCCTCCTCTTCCGGCGGCGGGCGGATGGCGTGACCTGGCAGCGCCTCCAGCGCCTGCCTGTGTCGGACCACCTGGTGATCCCGGACGTGGTGCCGGATTCCAACGTCTTCGCCCTGGCCACCGTGGATGCGGAGGGGAACGAGGGCCTGCCCGTGGGGCCCACGCGCCTCGAGTAGGCCTAGCCGCCCACCGGCGGCGGCGCGCCCCGGGCCACGAGCCAGTCGGCCACGGACCGCGCTGCGGGCGCACGGCCCAGCCGCAGCTGACCGCCGTGCCGGCCGGTCTGGATCACCAGCGTGGGGCCGATCCACTCCAGGGCCGCCTCGCGGATGGGCACGTCCAGGCGCCCGAGCCCGAAGGGCTTGCGGAATTGCGTCGTCACCGTGAGGATGCCGCCCTGCACGACCAGCACCTTGGCGTCGAGCCGGAGGGCCCCCTGCCAGATCACGACGGCCTGCAGCAACCGGAGAGCCATCATGAGGGCCGAATCCCCTCCCCAACGGCCCCGGTGCCAGTCCTCCCAGGCGGCGGCGAAGGCGAGGCCCAGGAAGGCCCACAGGCTGACCAGGGCCACCAGCCGCTGGCCCCGGGACACCTCCAGCTTCAGCTCCAGCGATTCGGGCATCGGCGGCTCCTGCGGGGAGTCTAGCCAGGGCCCTTGGAAGCGGCGGTTAAAGGATGTTAAGGCCGGCTACTTCGCGACCAGCCCGCCCGTCACCACCCTCGCCACCTCGGGGCGCTGGCCCGGGGCGGGCACCTTCAGCACCAGGCGGGGAGCCAGGTCCGGGCCGGCGAGCCCCACCTCGAGGGCCTCCGTATTCGGCTCAAGGAAGGTGACGCCCTGCCAGGCCGTCATCTCCCGGCCTTCCATCGATAGGACCGGGAGGCCCGACTGGTCCCCGAGGCGGGGCCGCACCGTCGCCGCGTGGAAGGTGGTGCCCCGCGCCTCCACGCGGAGGCGGACCTGCCGGGCGTCCACGCGCACCACCTCGATGACCATGCCCCGCCCCTCCTTCGCATCGACCGCGGCCTGGAGCTTGGCCAGCGCGCCTTCCCAGGTTTCGGCGCGCAGGCCGGGGAATGCGAGGCCGAGGCACAGCAAGGCGGGGACGAGGCGCATGGGGGCTCCTGTGGGTTGGCTGGAGCAGTCTAACCCCTCCCCGCTATTTCAGGCCCTTCAGCCAGGCGGCCAGGGGGGCCAGATCGGCCAGGGGCGTGCTGTCGCCGTAGGCGGTCATGGCGCTGGCGGGCGACAGCTCCGCGCGGGGCCGGGTCTCCCGCCTGAGCAGGAGGTTCGCCTCCGGCAGGTCGATCACGGCGCCGTGGTAGCTGGCGGGCACCGTGGCCGGGCGCCAGGTCTGGACGTCGCGGTCACCCCACACGATGGCCGCGGGACCGGTGAGCCGGGCCGCCAGGGTCCAGGGATCGAGGTCGAGGGTGTCGCGCACGAAGTCGAGGGTCTCGGGTGCCATGAGGCCCTTGGCGAGTCGGCCCATGGCGGGATACACGTCGGTGCCGGGCTCGGGCGTGGGCTGGTTCCGGCGGATGGCCTGGAACACCTGGTCCAGGTAGGCCAGGTTGGCCGCGGCCTTCTCCGGCGGGAGCTGCGGGCGCAGCTGCTCCTTGATGGTCGTGGCCATGTCCCGGCCCGGCAGGGCCAGCAGGAGCGTGGCATCCGCGCCACCCGCCGCCAGGAGGGAGAGGAGCGCACCCTCGCCGTGGCCCACGAGCAGGAGCTTCTTCCCCCTGGCCTCGGGCAGGGCGCGGGCGGCGGCCAGGGCGGCCTTGAGGTCCCCCATCTGGGCATCCAGGGAGATGTCCAGCTTCGGGTCCCGCGATCCGATGAAGCGCTTGTCGTAGCGCAGGCTCCCGATGCCCTGGGCCTGCAGCCACCCCGCGAAGTCCCGGCCGGCATGGCTGGCCACGGGGATCATCGGGTTCGACCAGTCCCGGTCCGTGGGCCCCGAACCCGCCACCATCACCGCGAAGTAGGGATGCGCCCCGCCGGCCCGGACGCTGGCGTGGAGCAGGAATCCGTTGAAGCCCGGGAAGGTGATCGGCCGATCCGCCGGCGCGGGTGCCGGCTGGGCACCCGCCGGAAGCGCCAGGGCGGGAAGACACAGCCAGACAGGTTTCATGCAGCCTCCGGGGTCGCGCGGCCCACCTCAAGACTAGACGAATCGGGCCACCCACCCTTCGAGTGGGCCGAGGGTCCCGGAGGTTCGGCGGCCGTCACCGGCCTGGCTGATTCCGCCCCACCGGCAGCAGGACGAGGGCCTTCTCCCCCTCCGGCAGGCCCAGGGCCCTTCCCACGGCCGCCAGATCCACGCCGGAGGCGGTGCCGGCGCCCAGATCCAGCGCCGCGGCCTGGAGCAGCAGGGCCTGGGAGGCGGCGCCGCATTCCCAGAAGGTGTAGTCCATCGCCGTGGCCGGATCCCGCGAGGTGATCGGCAGCGGTCTCCCGGTGATCACGAACACCGAGGGCGCCTTGGCGATCCAGGGCTGCATGCCCTTGATGGCACCCAGGAGGGAGGTGACGCCCCCGGCCCCGGTGGCCTGGAGGGTGTGCCCCGCCGGACGGTAGCGGTAGGTTCCCGCCGCGAGGGTGGGGCTCCCTTCTGTGACGAGGTACACCCGCAGCGGATAGCGGGCATGGGCGCTGGGCACCGTGCGCCGCCCCGGGCGGTTCTCCCCCTGGGCGCTCCAGAGGAGCTGGGCGGCCTCGCCCCGGGAGAGGGCCGGACCCGCGAGCTCGCGGAGGGTGCGTCGGGCCTTCAGGGCGCCGTCCAGCGTCGCGGGGCCGGCCGCGGGGGCGGGCAGCGCCAGGGCGGTCCCGGGTGGATCCGCCGGCGGGGCCAAGACGGCCGGGGACGGAACGGCCACCAAGGCGGAAAGGAGGATCGGTCGGAGGAGAGATGGGCGAACCACGGCAGCCTCCTGCAGGCATCCCTTCATTGTTCCACCGTCGTCCACCTGGAAATATCCGCCATACATCCACCCTTCTTCCCGGCAGGGTTGACAGGTGAAGGAGGGATTCTATACATTACTGCTTCGGCAGTAATTGCTTAGGCATCCACATGGAATCCGGGACATGAACGAGGCGACTGGCATTCCCGAACCGCTGTACACCCCCGAGAACTACAACCCGGAGGACAGCATCGGCCGCCTCATCGCGGAGACCTCCAGGCAGATCCTGGCGGCCCTCGACGATGAGCTGCTCCACCGGGGCACCGGCATCACCGGGGCCCAGTGGGCCATCCTCATGCGCATCTCCCGGGGCTGCGCGTCCACGGCCGCCGAACTCTGCCGCTACAGCCGCTACGACACGGGTTCCATGACGCGCATGCTCGACCGCCTGGAGGAGAAGGGCCTGATCCTCCGCGTCCGGAGCAGCAAGGACCGCCGGGTCACGATGCTGGAACTCACCGACGCGGGCCGGGACCTGCTCCCCCAGCTGCCGCCGGTGGCCATCAAGGTGCTGAACGCGCACCTCAAGGGCTTCAGCCAGTCCGAACTGGACCAGCTCAAGGGCTTCCTGAACCGCATCAGGGCCAACGGCGAGGCCTCCGCATGAACCGCACCACGATGCTTCGAAACGAGACGGAGGCTTCCATGTCCTGCCCCAGCACCCGGGCCTTCGGGTTCCCCCGCGTCCCCGGCCGGGCCCCGGCGCTCCTTCTCGCCCTGGCGGGTTCCGCCACCGCCTTCGCCCAGGCGACGGCCCTGCCGCCCGCCGCGAACTCCGCGCCGGCATCGAGCCCGGTACCCGCCGTCCAGCTCACCCTGGCCCAGGCCCTCCGGACGGCCCTGGCCCAGAATCCCCGCGTCCAGCAGTCCCTGCTGGCCGTGGCGGAGAGCCAGGAGGACCGGCGCGCCGCCGCCGCGGCCCTCCTGCCCACGGTGGCCGCCGAGGCCTACGGGCAGCGCAACAAGTACAACCTGGACGCCCTGATGGGCATGGCCCAGCCCAACGGTCCCCAGGTGGTGGGCCCCTTCAACTGGAGCCAGGTGGGCCTGGAGGCCCGTGCCCCGATCTTCGACCTGAGCCTCTGGAAGCGGTGGAAGGCCGCCAGCTACGCCGAGGACTCCGTCCGGGCCCAGGGCCGCGCCGTCCGCGAGGAGATCGCCGCCCTGGTGGTGGGGCAGTACCTGCGGGCCCTCCGGGCCGCCGCCTCCGTGGATGCCTCCCAGTCCCGCGTGGACCTGGCCGGGGCCCTCGCCACCCTGGCGGAGAACCAGCAGAAGCAGGGCGTCGGCACCAAGCTGGACACCCTGCGCGCCAAGGTGCAGCTGCAGACGGAGCGCCAGCGCCTCATCCAGGCCCAGACCCAGCGCCTCACGGCCCTGGCGGGCCTCGGGAAGCTGCTGGACCTGAAGCCCGGCACCCCCATCGAGCTGCAGGACACCCTGGCCGCCCCCGCCCTGCCCGAGCTGGACTTCCAGGCTGCCTACCAGGCGGGCCTGAGCCAGCGCCCCGAACTCGCCGCCCTGGACGCCCGGGAGAAGGCCGCGGAGAGCCTGCGCCAGGCGGCCCAGGGCCTCCGCCTGCCCTCCATCGTCGCCTCGGGCAGCTACGCCTCCACGGCCCTGCAGTCCGAGCCCCGGGCCACCACCTACCAGGTGGCCGTGGGCGTGAAGGTGCCCCTCTTCACGGGCGGCCTCGTCTCGGCCCAGGTCGCCAAGGCAAAGTCCGAGCAGGCCCGGGTCCAGGAGGCCCGCCGCGACGTGCGGTCCCAGGTGGGCCTGGAGGTCCAGGTGGCCCAGGCCGAGCAGGATGCCGCCCGGCACGAGGTGGAAGTGGCCGATCTCGCCGTCAGCCTCTCCCAGGAGGCCCTCACGCAGGCCCGCCACCGCTTCGAGGCCGGCGTCAGCAACAACATCGAAGTGATCAACGCCCAGGACGAGCTGGCCCGCGCCAACGACAACCAGATCAGCGCCCTCTACCGGCTCAACCAGGCCCGCGCGGACCTGGCCCGGGCCATGGGTCAGATCGAGAAGCTCTACCTGGCCGCGGCCGACCGGCCCTGAGGCCCGGGAAACCCCACCCTTCCGCGATTCCGACGACGACATGGAGACTGACATGAACCAAGACGCTGCCTCGCCCCAGGACGCCCCGGCCTCGGAGACCGGACCCGGCGGGACCAGGGCCATGCGGGCCCTGATGATCGGGACCCCCATCGCCCTCCTCCTCGGGCTCGGCCTGTGGTTCTACTCGCGCAACCGCGTCAGCACGGACGACGCGCAGGTCGACGGCCATCTCGTGCCCGTCTCGGCCCGTGTCTACGGCAGCGTGGAGCGGGTGGCGGTGGAGGACAACCAGGCCGTGAAGGCGGGCGATCTCCTGGTGGCCATCGATCCGCGCGACATCCAGGCCAAGGTGGACCAGGCCAAGGCCGCGCTCCTCCAGGCCGAGGCCCAGGTGGAGGGCGCGAAGGCCGACCTGGAGCGGGCCCGCGTGGCCTACCAGCAGGCCCGCAGCTCCGACCTGGAGGGGGCCAAGGCCAACGCCGAAGCCAAGAAGGCGGGCTTCGACAAGGCCCAGTCCGACTTCCAGCGCATGAAGCCCCTGGCCGCACGGGAGGAGATCTCCGCCCTGCAGTTCGACAGCTTCCGCACCCAGGCCGAGGTGGCCGACAGCGACTACAAGGCCGCCCGGGAGCGGCTGGCCTCCCTGCAGCACGAGGCCGAAAGCCGGAAGGTGGCCGTCGTCGCCGGCGAGGCCCGGCTGGCCTCCGCCCAGGCCCAGGTGGCCCAGGCCCAGGCCGCCCTGGAGGCCTTCCGCCTGCAGCTCGGCTACACGCAGGTGATCGCCCCCGTCGAGGGCGTGGTGACCCGGAAGTACGTGGAGACCGGCCAGACCATCCAGCCCGGCCAGGGCCTGCTCACCCTGATCCCCCTGCACCAGACCTGGGTCACCGCCAACTTCAAGGAGACCCAGCTCGCGAATGTGCGTCCCGGCCAGGAGGCGGAGATCAAGGTGGACATGAACGACGTGGTGCTCAAGGGCCGCGTGGACTCCATCGCCGGCTCCACCGGCTCCCGCATGAGCCTCCTGCCGCCCGAGAACGCCGTGGGCAACTTCGTGAAGGTGGTCCAGCGCATCCCCGTGAAGATCCGCATCGACGACGCCGAGGCCGCCAAGGTCACCCTCCGGCCCGGCATGAACGTCGATGTCACCGTGATCACCAAGTGACCACGAGGAACCGTACTTGAGCGATCACGCCCCCCGCCGCATCAATCCGTGGATCATCGCCATCACGGTGATGATCGCCACGTTCATGGAGGTGCTCGACACCAGCGTGGCGAACGTGGCCCTTCCCCACATCGCGGGGAATCTCTCCGCGACCGTGGAGGAGACCACCTGGGTGCTCACCTCGTACCTGGTGGCCAATGCGGTGGTGCTGCCCCTGGGCGGCTACTTCTCCAGCCTCATGGGACGGAAGCGCTTCTACATCCTCTGCGTGAGCCTCTTCACCGCGGCCTCGCTGCTCTGCGGCATCGCCCCCTCCCTGGGCTGGCTCATCTTCTTCCGCATCCTCCAGGGGCTCGGCGGCGGCGGGCTCCAGCCCATCTCCCAGGCGATCCTGGTGGAGACCTTCCCCCACGAGAAGCGCGGCGCGGCCATGGCCTTCTACGGCATGGGCGTGGTGCTGGCCCCCATCATCGGCCCCGTGCTCGGGGGGTGGATCACCGACAACTTCAGCTGGCACTGGATCTTCCTCATCAACATCCCCGTCGGGTTCCTCTCCATCGCCCTCACCACCTCCCTGGTGTTCGATCCGCCGACCTTCCACCGCATCTCGCTCAAGGACAACAAGTTCGACTACTTCGGCATCGGCATCATCACCCTGGGGCTGGCCTCCCTCGAGATCGTGCTGGACGAGGGCCAGCGGAAGGACTGGTTCACCTCGGGCTTCATCGTCTTCTTCGCCATCCTCGCCGTGGCCGCCCTCGTCTTCGCCGTGCTCTACGAGCTGAAAAAGAAGCGCCCGATCGTGGACCTGCGCCTGCTCAAGGACCGCACCTTCGCCGTGGCGGCGCTGATGCTGTTCGTCCTGGGCTTCGTGCTCTACGGCAGCCTGGCGCTCCTCCCGATCTTCCTGCAGACCCTCCTGGGCTACACGGCGGTGCTGAGCGGCTGGGTGCTCAGCCCCGGAGGCATGGCCGTGATGGCGATGATGCCCGTGGTCGCGGTCCTGCTGAAGCGGGTCGACACCCGCTGGCTCATCGGCATCGGCTTCGTCTTCTGCGGCCTGGGCCTCATCCAGATGTCGGGCTTCAACCTCCAGGTGGACTTCCGCACGGCCATGGAATCCCGGATCGTCCAGAGCATGGGCTTCGCCTTCCTCTTCGTGCCCATCAACGTGATGGCCTTCCAGCACATCCCCCACGAGAAGACCAGCTACGCCACGGGGCTGATGAACCTGCTGCGCAACATCGGCGGCAGTTCCGGCATCGCCATCGCCACCACGATGCTGGCCCGGCGGGCCCAGTTCCACCAGGCCAACCTCATCGGCAACCTCGCGCCCGGCAACCCGGCCTACCAGGGCTTCATGGACCGGGCCGCCCAGCTGGGGGTGCTGCGGGGCGGTCTCTCGCCCGCGGATGCGACCCGCATGGCGCAGGGGTCGGCCTACGGCCTGGTGATCCGGCAGTCCACCATGATGGCCTTCGCCGACACCTTCCTCTTCATGGGCGTGATCTGCTTCCTGCTCCTGCCCCTGCTCCTGCTGATCCGGAAGTCCCGGGCCACGGGGCCGGTGATGATCGACTGACGCCGGCGGCTCAAGGCCGCACGGCCACCACCAGGAACACCGGGTACCGCTTCCCGCCGCGGTCGATGACGTAGGGCGTGTCGAACCGGATGTCCCGGAAGCCGGCCCGCTCCAGTCCCGCGCGCAGGCCCTCCCGGTCGAACCCGTGGTGGACCTCCACCCCGGCGCCGTGGAAGGACCCGTCCTCGGTGTCGAGGTCGGCGATGCAGAGCAGCCCGCCCGGCTCCAGCAGCCCGTGGAAGCGCCGGAAGGCATCCTCAGTGTCCGGGATGTGGTGGAGGGTCATCAGGTTGCAGAGGAGGCCGTAGCGGTCCGCCGGCAGCGGCCCCTGGGTGAAATCGTGCTGGAGGGCCTCCATGCCCGGGAGGCCGGACGCGGCGATCTTCTCCCGCAATACCTCGAGCATCCCGGCGGAGGTGTCCGCCAGAGTCATGCGGGCCACGTGGGGCCGCAGGGCAAAGCCCAGAAGGCCGGTTCCGCAGCCCACCTCCAGGGCGCTCCGCCCGGACAGGTCGCCCACCTGGGCCCGGATGGCCGCGGCCACCCGCTCCGCCCGCGCCACCTTGTCGGCGTCCGCATCCCAGTCCCGGGCCTTCAGGTCGAATTCGCTCATGGGTCCATTCTACGGGTACCATCGGCCTGAGGTGCCCTGTGAGTCTCCGAGACCAACCGGCTTCCGAACGGGCCTTCGCGTCCCTGGTGGTGCTGGCCCTGGCTTCCGCCATGGCCCTCGGCGCCACCTTCGTGGCCACGAGGGAACTGGCCCCAGGGCCCGCCGCCGCCCAGGCCGGTCCGCCCCAGCACTCCCGCCTGCTCTCCGTGCTGGACGGCGTCATGGCGGTGAACACCAATCCCGCCCAGGTCGAGGTCTTCCGCACCTGGGTGAAGGGCGGCGCCACGCGAGAGGGCTGGCCGCCGGTGGAATCGATCGTGACCAACAACTGCTCCCGCTGCCACGACGCGGGAGGCCAATTCCCGCGCCTGGCCTCGTACGAGGACCTGCGGCCCATCGCCTTGGAGGAGACGCCGCAGGGACTCATGGGGCTCCTCCGTTCGCGCCCTCTGCACCTCTTCGGCTTCCCCGCGATCCTGCTGCTCAGCAGCCTGCTCTACCTCCGACGGACGGCCTGGTCCGGGAGGAAGGCCCTGATGGCCGCCACCGCGGCGGCCGTGGTGTTCGACCTCGCCCAGTGGATGCTCCGCCAGGGCGCCCCGGCGGGTCGCTGGGCCGCCTGGACTGCGCTTGCGGGCCTGGCCGCCGCCATGCTCGCCCAGGTCGGGGTGGTGCTGGCCGAGCTCTGGCGGCCCCGGAAGGCCTGACGCCCCGTCACGGCGAAGGCCACGAAGGTCGCCCTTCGTGGCCTTCGGGTCGCGGGTTCGGGCCGGCTACTGGGCCGTGGGCTCGTCCACGAAATCCTCGTCCGATAGGCCCGAGTCGGGCGGCAGCTTGGCCAGTTCGGCCTGCACGAGGTCCTGGTGCTGGACCTCCTCGTCCCGGAGTTCCTCGAAGAGGGCCTTCACGGCTGCATCCTTCAGGGCGGGCAGGGCCTCCACGAAGAAGGCGTGGGCCTTCACCTCGGAGGCCAGGGCCGCCTTCATCGCCTGGCGCGGGCTCATGAAGGCCCGGGCCGCATCGAAGTCCGGCGCCTCGATGTCGAAGATCATGGCGCGGGTGACGGCGCTCGGGGCGGAACCGAACAACTCCGCCCGGCGGGCGGCCAGGGCCTCGCCGTGCTTGGCCTCGTTGAGGGCCATGTAGCGGAAGAACCTGGCCGCGTCCGGGGTGCGGTGCTGGTCCATCTGCGCCGCGAAGTCCTCGTAGCGTTCCTTCGCCTCCTCTTCCACGAGGACGGCCAGGTCCAGCGCGTCCTTCAGGCTGAGGGCCTTGAAATCGATGCCGCGCGTCGTCATGGCTGCCTCACTTCTTGATGAAGAGATCGAGGATGCGCTCCTTCGGGGGCGCGTCCTTGGAGAGGGCGGCCTGCCGCTCGCGGATCAGCGCGTCGTAGGTCGGCGCCGGCTCTGGGTTCCGGTAGAAGACGCCGAGGTGCAGCTTCTCGCCGTAGTGCTGGGCCAGGTCCATGGCCGCCAGGCGGTCCGCCGGGTTGTGGCCCAGGCTGGCCAGGTTCTCGCTGATGGCCTTGAGGCCCTTGATCTGCTGGACCTCCTCGCCGTAGGTCACGCAGGGGGACTGGATGTTCACGAAGGCGAAGCCGGGGAAGCGGATGGCCTCCTCGATGATGGCGGCCATGCCCGCGAGGTCCGTGGGCGAGGCCTGCGCGACGAACCCGGCGCCGTAGGCCAACACGTAGAGCAGCGGATTGACGGGATTCTCGAGGCTGCCGTAGGGCGAGGTGCAGGTGGTGCGGCCCTTCTGGGAGGTGGGCGAGAGCTGGCCCTTGGTGAGGCCGTAGATCTGGTTGTCCATCACGAGGTAGGTGATGTCGATGTTGCGGCGGATCAGGTGGGCGATGTGGCCGCCGCCGATGGAGAAGCCATCCCCGTCCCCGCCCGCGGCCAGCACCAGCAGGTCAGGGTTCGCAAGCTTGATGCCCTGGGCGATGGGCAGGGCACGGCCGTGGACGGTGTTGAAACCGTAGGCGGTGGTGTAGCCGGGAATGCGGCTGGAGCAGCCGATGCCCGAGATGAAGGCGACCTCGTGGGGCGGGCGGCCGACGGCGGCCAGGGCGCGATAGATGCCCTGCACCACGGAGTAGTCGCCGCATCCGGGGCACCAGATGGGCTTCAGGTCGCTCTTGTAGTCCTTGGCCTGGAATTCGCAGGTGGCGTTGGCGCTCATGGTGGACCTCACTCCTGGGGCTGAAGCTTGCCCTCGTGGCTGCGCTGCAGCTCCGAGAGGAGATGGTGGAGGGCCGCGACGATCTCGCCGGGCAGGAAGGGGTTCGCGCCGCTGCGGGCCAGGGACTGGAGGCCCTTCGGAAGGTCCAGGTGCATACGCAGCACCTTGAAGGTCTGGGCCAGGTGGGACTGCTCGACGACGAGGCCCTTCTGCACGGAGGCGAAGAAGTCGCGGTAGGTCTGCTCGGCCACGGGGTAGAGCAGGTAGGGCACCATCAGCTTGACGTCGAGGCCCTGCTCTCTGGCCATCTGCAGCGCCTCGCGGCACACGCCGGCCACGCTGCCCCAGGCGATGAGGGCCAGCGGGGCATCGGGATTGCCGGTGATCTCGAAGAGGTCCCTGCGATCCTTCAACGGGTCGAACTTCCGGATGCGCTTGTCGTTCATGCGGGCGTGGACGGAGCCGCTGTTCGTCGGCGCGCCGGATTCGACGTGCTCGATCCCGGAAGCCAGGTAGGTGCCGCCGAGCATGCCCGGATGGCTGATGGGGCTGATGTGGTTTTCCGTCTGCTTGAACCGCTTGTAGTCCTGCAGATCCGACCCCGTGGGGAGCAGGCGGTTGACGATCTTGAACTGGCTGGTGTCGATGGGATCCAGGGTCTCCTTGCGCGAGGCGATCTCCTGGTCGGACAGCACGATCACCGGCGTCTGGTAGTACTCGGCGATGTTGAAGGCCTCGATGGTGGTCCGGAACATGTCCGCCACGGAGGTCGGGGCCAGCACGGGTCGGATCACATCGCCATGGGCGGAGAAGGCCGCCGCGAAGAGATCGGACTGCTCGGTCTTGGTGGGGAGGCCCGTGGAGGGGCCGCCGCGCTGCACGTCCACGATCACCAGGGGCAGCTCGGCGATGCTGGCGAGTCCCATCATCTCCGACTTGAGGGAGAGGCCGGGGCCGCTCGTGGCGGTCATGGCCTTCTTGCCCGCGAAGGAGGCGCCCACCGCGGCGCCGATGCCCGCGATCTCATCCTCGGCCTGGAGCACGGCGCCGCCGTACTTCCAGACGTGGTGGGTGAAGAACTGCATGATCTCGGTGGAGGGCGTGATGGGATAGCCGCCGAAGAACTGGCAGCCCGCGAAGATCGCCGCGGCGGCGCACATGTCGTTGCCATCCGTCAGGAGCTTCACGGCGCCCTTCGTCCGGGAGGGCTCGACGGTCATGTCGGCCTTGAGGGGATGGGTCTTCGCGAAGGCCACCCCGGCGTCGAAGGCCTTCTGGTTGGCGTCGACGAGTTCCTGGCTCTTCTTGGCCAGCTTCTTGGAGATGCCCTTCATCACCGCCTCGCCGCCGATGCCGAACCACCCGGCGATGAGGCCCAACACCACGGTGTTCTTGGCGCGCTCGGTGCCGGCGGTGCTCTTGGCCATCTCGGCGATGGGCACGGCGATCACCTGGAGGGGCGTCACGCCCACCAGCGGGATCTGGTTTTCCGGCACCCCCGTGGCGGCCTCGTAGATCACCACGGTCGTTCCGGCCACGGGCAGCTCGGCGCCGAACTTGAGGAAGTCCTCCCAGTTCAGGGCCACGGCCACATCAAGGTTCCCGCCCGGGTTCAGGACCGGATCCGTGCTGATGCGCACGCGGCAGGAGGACTCGCCGCCGCGGATCTGGGACCCGAAGCTCTTGGTCATCACGCCGTGGTAGCCCTCCGCCGAGGCGGCCTGGAGCAGCGAGTCGCCGGCGGAGACGATGCCGTCGCCTCCCGAGCCGGCCATTCCGAAGACGAGATCCTTGCGCATAGGCCCCTCGCGATGCGGAAAGGAGCGGCGTCGCCCTCCGGCGCAGCGCCCTTCCCCCCCGTTCCCGAAAATGATACCGGTATCAGCATCCAGGAATGGGCGCACGGGCCTTGCTTTTCGTCACATCTCGGACGCATCGCGGTGGAGGGTCGTCTCCGCCGGCAGGCACCCTCAGCCCAGCTGGGCGAGGTCCTCCGGAGTGCCCAGGTTGACGGCGACAACCTCCATCCCCCGCTCCTTGGCCTGCCGCTTCACGAGGCCGGACAGCACCTTGCCGGGGCCCAGTTCCAGGAACGTGGTGACACCCTGGTCCAGCAGGAACGACAGCGTGGCCTCCCAGCGCACCGCGCCGGGGATCTGGCGGATGAGGCCGTCACGAAGGGCCTCGGGGCCGCTCACGGCGGCGGCGTCCACGTTGTTCACCAGCGGGCAGCGCGGGGCCTTGAAGGCCAGGCCCCGGAGGATGGGCTCCATGCGCGCCTTCGCGGGCTCCATGAGGGGGGAATGGAAGGGCGCGCTCACGGGCAGCTTCATGGCCTTGCGCCCGCCCCGGGCCTTGGCGGCCTCCAGGGCCGCGTCCACGGCCTCGGCATGGCCGGCGATCACGATCTGGCCGGGACCATTGAAGTTGGCGGGCACCACGATCTTCCCCGTGGCCGCGGCGGCCTCGGCGCAGCTGGCCTCCACGTCGGCGAGGCTCATGCCCAGCAGGGCCGCCATGGCGCCCACGCCCACGGGCACGGCCTCCTGCATGGCCCGGCCGCGTTCCCGCACCGTGGTCACGGCCTCATGGAAGCTGAGCGCCCCCAGGGCCACCAGCGCGCTGTACTCGCCCAGGGAATGGCCGGCGGCGAAGTCGGGCCGCGGCAGCCGATGGGCGAAGGCCCGCACGGCCATGGTGCTGTGGGTGAGGATGGCGGGCTGGGTGTGCTCCGTGAGCTTCAGCGCCTCCTCGGGACCCTCCGCCATCAGCTGGGAGAGCCGGAATCCCAGGGCCGCATCCGCGTCCTCGAGCACCGCCCTCGCCGCCGGCTCGGAGGCGGCCAGGGCCATCCCCATGCCCACCGCCTGGGAACCCTGACCGGGGAACAGCCATGCCACCTTGCTCATGGGCACCTCAAAGAATCGGGAAGTCGGGCGCGCGCCCTCAGTCCTGCGGCAGCAGCTGGGCGACGCGCTCCTGGATGCGCTCGTGGAGCCGGTGCTCCACGGCCCGCAGGGCGGCGCGGATGGCGTTGCGGACGGCCTTGTGGTCGCTGCGGCCGTGGCCGATGATGCTCACGCCCTTCACGCCGAGGAGCGGGGCGCCGCCGTATTCGGTGTAGTCGAGCCGCTGCTTGAACCGCCGCAGGGCCGGGCGCGCCATCAGGCCGGCCAGCTTGGTGATGGCGCTCTCCATGAAGCTGTCCTTCAGGCCGCCGATGATGCCCTCGGCCAGGGCCTCGCTGGACTTCAGCACCACGTTGCCCACGAAGCCATCGCAGGCGATGACATCGAAGTTGCCGTTCCAGATGTCGCGGCCCTCGGCATTGCCCTCGAACCGGATCTCCAGCTCGCGGAGCATGGCGGAGGCGTCCTTGGTCACGTCCGTGCCCTTGCCGTCCTCCTCGCCGACGCTGAGGATGCCCACGCGGGGCCGCTCGAGGCCGAGCACCTCCTCGGCATAGACCGAGCCCATCACCGCGAACTGGGCGATGTGGTCGGCCCGGCAGTCCACGTTGGCGCCCACGTCGAGGAGCACCGTGGGCCCGCCCTGGGTGTTGGGCATGACGCTCGCCAGGGCCGGCCGGTCCACGCCCTCGAGCTTGCCGATCACGAGGCTGGAGGCCACCATGGCCGCGCCGGTGTGGCCCATGGACACCATCCCGTGGGCTTTCCCCTCCCGGACGAGCTGGGCGGCGATGCGGATGGAGCTGTCCTTCTTCTCCTTCAGGATGGAGGTGGCCTTGTCCTCCATCGAGACGACCTGGGAGGCATGCACCACCTCGGCCCGCGCCAGGAGGGCGGCCGAGAATCCGTGCTTCGCCAGGGCCGGGCGCAGCACCGCCTCGTCCCCCACCAGGTAGAGGAACAGGCCGGGCCAGGCCTCGAGGGCCTCCCGGGCACCCTGCAGGGTCACGTGGGGGGCATGGTCGCCCCCCATGGCATCCAGCGCGATGCGGTGGCCGTCCACGCTGTCAGGTCTCAGGCGGTCTCGGCGGTCCGCACCGCCAGCTTGCCGCGGTAGAAGCCGCAGCTCGGGCACACGCGGTGAGGCAGCTTGGGGGTCTGGCAGTTCGGGCAGGTGCTGGCGCTCATGACTTCGAGGGCATCGTGGGTGCGCCGGCGGTCGCGGCGGGCCCGGGAGTGGCGGCGCTTGGGATTCGGCATGGCTTGCTCCTAGCTTGAAACACGAATGTTCCAGGATAAATGCATCAGGATTCGGGGTCCAGCTTGATTCCTGCGAGGGCCTTGGAGAGGGCCCGGCTGAGGGCGGAAGGCGCCCGGTCCGCCTCGGGGCGGCACTGGCAGGGTCCCTTGTTCCAGTTCTTGCCGCAGGTGGGGCAGAGCCCCTTGCAGTCGTCGGAACAGAGGGGATGCATGGGGGCCTGGAGCTCGAACTGCTCGCGGACCACCTCGGCCTCCTCCAGGGTGTCCTCGGGGAGGAACACCACGTCCAGGTCCTGGGAGCCCAGGGTGTGCGCCCCCCGTCCCACCAGGTCGGGGTCCTTGCTGCCCAGGAACTGGCTGGACACCGCCAGGGGCCGGTCCAGCGGCACCAGGCAGCGGCTGCAGGTGCCTTCCCAGATGGCCTGCCCCTTCACCTCCAGGAAGATGTCCTGGCCGGAGGGCAGCGCGAACAGGGCCCATTCGAGGTCCCGCAGGGCGGCGTCGCCCTCCAGGGGGAGGCGGTCCACGGCGCCGTTCAGGCGGAGCCCCTCCGGGGGCAGCTTGTAGAGGTCGATCACTTCCCGCTCCCCGGTGCCGCCGGGGGCGGGGCACCGCCCTCCGCCGGGGCACTTCCGCCGGTGACCTGGCCCTGGCCGGGCGTACGGGTGAAGGGCTTGAACTCGTCCGGATGGTCCGGGTCGCCCTGGCACTTCAGCTCGTAGTTGCCGTGGGAGGCCTTGCCCTCGTAGGGCTGGCTGAAGGGATCCATGGGGCTCATGCCCACCTTGATGAGGCTCTCCTTCACCAGGGGCGAGTTGCCGTCCACCATGGCCTCGTAGCTGCTGAAATCCGGATAGCGGGCGTGCTTCAGGTAGTACTGGTCCAGGCCGTCGGCCACGATCTTGAGATCGTCCTGGGCCTTGAGGTAGCGGGCGTTGGCGCTGTATTTCTGGTACTGCTTGAAGCCCAGGGTGGCGATGACCGCGATGATCATCATGGCCACCAGCAGCTCGAGCAGCGAGAAGCCGCGGGCCTTGCGTCGGGAGGGGGTCGTCATGGGGCGGGTCCGTGAAAGGGGCTCGGGAGGATCCCCCGCGAGCGTTCCAGTGTGACAGGGATGGCCGGAAATGCAAGGATCCATGGGCATCATGCGTCCTTCGGCCCCTCGGTTCCGCCCTCATCCACGGAGGGCGCCGGATAGTCCTCCGGCCAGGGGAAGGCCGTCGGAAGGGCCTCCACCCCGCCGAGTTCTGCCAGCCAGTACCGGTAGGCGCGGAAGCTCATGCCCAGGCGCTTTCCGGCCTTGGTCTTCACCCCGCCCACCTCGTCCAGGGCGCGGCGCAGGAAGTGCCCCTTGAGGGCCGTGAGCCAGGCCTCCAGGTCGAAGCCGTCCGGGGGGATGGCCAGGGGGACGGGGCGGTCCGGGGCGGTGCCGGGCCCGCCGGAGGCCAGGTTCTCCGGGAAGAGCTCCCGGGTGATGGGGCCGCCGGGGTTGAGCGCCACGCAGCGCTCCATGAGGTTCTCCAGCTCCCGCACGTTGCCCGGGAACCGGTAGCCCAGCAGCAGGTCCATGGCCTCGGGGTGCAGCTGCATGGGGGGCTTGGCCAGCTTCTGGCAGAACCGGCGGATGAAGTGCTCCGCCAGCACCGGCAGGTCCTCGGGCCGCTCCCGCAGCGGGGGCAGCTCGATCTGCAGGATGTTCAGGCGGTAGAACAGGTCGTCGCGGAAGGCCCCGCTCTCCGCCCGGGCCCGCAGGTCCCGGTTGGTGGCGGCGATGACGCGGACATCGACCGGCCGCTCCTCGGTGGCCCCCAGGCGCCGCACCCGGCGCTCCTGGAGCACCCGCAGCAGCTTCACCTGCAGGGCCAGGGGCATCTCCCCGATCTCGTCCAGGAACAGGATGCCCCCGCCCGCCTCCTCGAAGAGCCCCCGCTTCATGGCGCTGGCGCCGGTGAAGGCCCCCTTCTCGAACCCGAAGAGCTCCGACTCCAGCAGGGCCTCGGGCAGGGCGCCGCAGTTCACGGCCACGAAGGGGCCCTTGGCGCGGTCGGAGTAGCGGTGGATGAGGCGGGCCACCACCTCCTTGCCCGTGCCGCTCTCCCCCGTCAGCAGCACCGTGGTGTCCGCCCGGGACACCTTGCCGATGAGGGCGTTGATCTTCCGCATGGTGGGCCCCACGCCCACCAGCTCGCCCAGGTCCTGGGGCGGGGCCCCCTCCGGCGCCTCCGCGGCCAGGAGGCCCTTCAGCGTGGCGATGAGGTCCTCGTGCTTGAAGGGCTTGGTGATGAAGTCCACGGCCCCCTGGTTCAGGGCCTGCACCGTGGTTTCCGTGGTGGCGTAGGCGGTCATGATGACCACCGGCGTCTCCAGGCCCTGCTCCTTCATCCAGGTGAGCAGCTCGATGCCGGAGCCGTCCTTGAGCTTGAGGTCCGACAGCACCCCGTCGAAGGTGGTCTCCGCCAGGGCCCGCTGCCCCTCCTCGATGCCCGAGACCGCCTCGCACTTGAAACCCGCCCCCTCCAGGGCGAGGGTCAGAACCTCCCTGAGGCTGGGCTCGTCCTCCACCAGGAGGATCCGTTGGGTCGTGGCGAGGGACATGGCAACCTGTGCGAGCAGCGCCCAAATAACGCCAGAGGGCTGTGACGCATTACGTCAATCACCCATCCTACCCTAGACCCGTTTTCGCAAGCACCTGAAAGAGATCAGATACCCCGCCCGCAACAGCGCAGTACGTCCTTATTCTTACGAAACAAAACTCTGAAAATCGATCCATCATCTATAGAATCACACTTGATATTATTCGCACATCTGGCAATAAAACAACAATTAGATTTATGGCTGACCCATGTAAAACACGATTGGGCTCTTCATGGGTCAGCCAGACAGATTAAAAAATTAGTGTCGATTCCCTTGACTATAATGACAATCCCATGTGGCTAGGTTATAACCGTAATACTGATAAAAGTAGGAAGGATCAATGCCCCATCTAGTGTAAACAACGAGATTACCATCATTTTGTATTTTAAGATAGTACCCATATCGCCCCATCGCAGGTTGAAAATGAGTATTTTGCCCAATATCCCAGTAAGGATAATTGTTTGAGTTATAAATTACAAGATTACCATCAGATTGCATTGTAAGTCGACCACTACTTCCAATCCAATACCCGGAGGTTGCAGAATCCCAGTAGGCGACCGTCAAATTTCCATTATAAACAACCAAGTTGCCATCACCTTGCAAAAGAACTCTATAAGCACCATTCTGAGAAACCAGAGATTGACCCACACCTAATGACTGGTTTTCCAGAAGAGTATCACCTGGCAGGGTTGGGATCGGGCCCCAGGGATATCCTGGCGAGGTCGTAATATCATAGGCAGGAAGAGTTGGTGTTGTACTGCCCGTTCCTCCACCCGTCCCACCTGTTCCTCCACCTGTCCCGCCGGAACCATCGGTGATAGGAGGCATTCCCATCAGAAGCGCAGGGGCAAACAGTAGAGTTAGAAAGATTTTTCGTAGCACGTATTCCTCCTAAATAGGGGTGTGTGGGTTGCCACACCAGACGATAACCATGATCAAACTACTCCAAGATAGAATTCCTCTGAACGGTATCAAAACCACCCCCGAACGGTATTCGAGCTGATCTCATAGGGGGACTTTATACCAATCGTATTCAGCCAATCCAGGTTGTACTATAATAGGCTCAACCTCGCCCATTCTAGACCTTTAAACCAGTAAGCACATCGTCGAAGGCGGCCCCACACACGGGCCACAACCCATACTTGATTCTTGAGAGGGGCTTGCCCCATGAAGCGGCTCCTGCCTGGAAGGTTTCAGGGCCCCCAAGGGGCGGGCCGTCTTCTCACTAGCGAAATCTATTGGGGGGAGACAGAAGTCCCAACATCTCGGGAATTGAGGCTCGGAAAGGCACACAAGAGTTGCGATGCCCTGGAACGATCGTTCTATCCTTAACAATTCAAGGGAGCCCTGTGAAGCAATCTGTGCCCGGTCTCAACACGCTGTCCTTCAAAGACAGCGAGTGCGTGTTTCTGGTTTTTTTATGCACCGGACCAATCGCGAGCGCTCCCGGATGCACGCTATGCGCTTCCTGATTAGCCGGACAGATGCCATCGGGGACCTAGTTGTCAGCCTGAGTCTGGTGGAGCGCATTCTGTCGAGGAACCCTTTGGCAGAGATTCATCTCCTGGTACGCGAGAACACCGCGCCGGTGCTGGAAGCACATCCCGGAATCCATGCCATCCACCTCCGGGGGAATGGGTCTGAGCTTGAGCGCCTTTTTAAGGAAATTCGGCCAGAGGCCGTCTTGAACCTTTTCCACAGGGATCAGATCGTGACCGTCGCCGCGAAGCGGGCCGGAGTGCCTATCCGAGTTTCAAGGGCCCGCGGCCTGAATCAGATCCTCTCCGCTACCCACCTCATCTGGAAAGGACGATACGGGACCGGGAGGCATGAATCCGAAAATGTGCTCGATTTCCTGGCGCCATTCGGATGGGACGGAGGATGGCCCTCTCCTCCGAGGCTGTTCCTGACAGACGAAGAACGTTCGCGAGGCCTTGCAGAACTGGGGAGATATCCGCGTCCCAGGATCGGCATCGTGCACAGGGGCAGCGGCGCGGGCGCGAATCCCTCCGACCGATGGTGGGATCGGGCCGACTCCACTTTTCGCCAAGCGGGGTGGCTCCCCATTTCGCTAGCCCCCGCCGAGGCCAGTGAACTCCCAGCCACCGGATTGAGGGGGCTCATGGCGCGCATCGCCGCCTGCGATGCAGTCATTAGCCCATCGACAGGCCCCGCCCACATCGCCGCAGCTCTGGGTGTGCCCCTGCTGGTCCTCATGGGCCTCCGTCCGAATCATTCTCCCGATCGCTGGGCTCCAATGGGTGCACGGGTCCAGGTGATCCAGTACCCTGGCCCGGAGGCCGACCTCGAAGACGGCATGGACCGCCTCGATCCCAATTCCCTCCTTACCCACCTGGATCGCCTTCGATGATCCCCGACCACGCCACCTGGGTGCGCTTCCCGCGGTTCGTCGGAGACGCCGCCATGCAGCTGCCCGTGCTGCGGTTGCTCCGGGAAATCGGGGAAGGCCCCATCGTCGTGTGGGGCCCGAAGGCGGCGGTGGGCCTGGTGGAGGGCACCGGCCTCTGCGACGCGACCGTCCCGGATGAGGGCAAGCCCGGCCCCTGGGCCATGGCCCGCCTGCTCCGGAAGCACCGGGCCGCCCGGAGCATCCACTTCCCGAAGTCCCTGCGCCCGGCCCTCGCCGCCTGGCTGGCCCGGGTGCCTGAGCGCATCGGCGTGGACGAGAGCCTGGCGGGCCCCTTCAACACCCACAGCGGCCCCTTCTGGAAGGCCGACGGCCCCTTCCTCCTCCGCTACCACGCCGTGCTGAAGCGGCGGTGGCCGGACCTGCCCCCCATGCCCTTCGCGGACTTCGACCCCGGGGTCCCCATCGACCGCCCGGCCCAGCCCTACCTCTGCCTCATGCCCGGCTCCACCTGGGCCTCGAAGGCCTGGCCGGCCGAGTCCTACCGGATGATCCTGCTCCGGGCCCGCGTGGAGGGCTTCGCCGTGGCGGTGCTGGGGTCCCCCGACGAGGCGGCCGTCTGCGCCGCGGTGGCGGGCACGGAGGGCATCGACCTCTGCGGGCGCACCACCCTCCAGGAGGCCGCCGCCTGGCTGCGGGGCGCGCGGGGGGCCCTCGGCAACGATTCGGGCCTGAGCCACCTGGCCGCGGCCTGCGGGGCCCCCACCCTCGCCATCTACGGCGCCACGGACCCCCGGGGTTCCACGCCCTGGGGCCCCAGGAGCCGCGGGCTCCGCCGGAACGACGTCCCCTGCGCGCCCTGCTTCCTGCCCGTCTGCGCCGTGGAGGGGCACCCCTGCCTCACCCGCATCGGCCCCGACGAGACCTGGAAGGCCTTGATGGAGCTGATCTCCGCGTAGCATGCTGTCTTCCCACCCCGAGGTGCCCGCATGATCCGCCGTCTCCTGTTCGCCTGCGCCGCCGTCACCCTCATGGCCCAGGCCCCCGCCATCCACTTCGACAGCTTCAACCACGACTTCGGCCGCATCACGCCCGACCGGAAGGTCTCGGCGAAGTATCGGGTGACGAACACCGGCAACGCCGTGCTGAGCATCTCCCAGGTGCGCCCCTCCTGCGGGTGCACCGCGACCGTCCTGGGCAAGTGGTCCATCAACCCGGGCGAGAGCACGGAGCTGGAGGCCACCTTCGATCCACGGGGCTACCGCGGCCAGGTGCGCAAGTCCATCGAAGTGCTGTGCAACGATCCCAAGACCCCGGCCGTCACCCTGACCTTCGAGACCGAGGTGGTGCAGGAGGTGATGCCCTCCCAGGACGCCGTCTACTTCAACACCGCTCGGACCGCCTCGGCCCATGCCACGGTGCGCTACGCCTCCGGCAACGGCGATCCCGTGAAGATCACCGAAGCCCGCGCCCCCGGAGCTCCCTTCCTGGCCTTCACCTGGCGCCAGGACGGCAAGGACGCCCTCCTGGACGTGGCCTTCACCGGCCGGAGCGTGCCCAAGGGCCAGTTCCGCGGGGTGGAGACGGTCACGGTCCGGTTCACCAGCGCCCACGTCCCCCAGCTGCCCCTGGACGTGCAGTGGGAGCTGAAGCCCTCGGTGGTGGCCAGTCCCGCGGGCCTGGTCTTCGAGGGCAATGCCGGGACCGACCTGCGGGACAAGCTGGTGCTCAAGCAGGCCGAGGGCCGTGCCTTCCGCGTCACCGGCATGTCCTGCTCCCTGTCCCAGGTGCGGGTGGAGGGGCTGCTGCAGAAGGCCGCGCCCCAGCAGGAGCTGACCATCGTGGTGCCCGCGTCCATGAAGGCCGGTCGGTACAGCGAGACCCTGGCCCTCAGCACGGACGATCCCGACCAGCCGGAATTGACGATCCGCATCAGCGCCATCCTCAAATAGGCTCCATCCGTCAAGGGAACCGTCCGCAGCCTTGCGGATCGACGGCAATTCTCTAGTCTGAAGGGATGCAGGCATCCCGCAGGTCCCATCTCGTCGCCGTCATCAGCCTGGCGCTCACGGCCGCCATCTGGGGCGGGGGATTCCCGGCCACCAAATACGGCCTCCAGGCCGGCCTCTCCGTGGGCGCGCTGCTCACGCTCCGGTTCGCCATCGGCACCGCGGGGCTGGGCCTCATGGTGGCGCTCCTGCGGGTCCCCATCCGGCGGCAGGCCGTGAGGGACGGCCTCTGGCTGGGCCTGGTGCTGGCCACCCTCTTCTGGCTGCAGACGGATGGCCTCCGCTTCACCACCACCTCCAAGTCGGGGTTCATCACGGGCCTCTATGTGATCTTCACGCCCCTGGTGGCCCTCCTGGCCGGGGACCGGCTGCGCCCTTCCCACGGCCTGGGCGCGGCGGTGGCCCTGATCGGCCTCCTCCTGCTCGTGCGGGAGCCCGGGGCGGCCTGGGGCGGCTGGAACCGCGGCGACTCCGAGACCCTGCTGGCGGCGGTGCTCTGCGGGTTCCACATCGTCATGACGGCCCATTTCTCGCGCCGCTCCTCGGGCTGGATCCTGGCGCTCATGCAGGTGGCGGTGACCGGCCTGGCCTCGCTCCTCATCACCCTGGCCCTGCCCGCCCCCTGGGGCTTCGAGGGGGCGGCCCGGGCCCTGGCCCGCCCCGGGACCTGGGTGGCCCTGGCCTTCATGGGGATCCTGGCCACCACCCTGGCCTTCTACGTCCAGAGCACCATGCAGGCCCGCCTGGGCGCCACGGAGAGCGCCATCCTCTTCTCCACGGAGCCCCTCTGGACCGCCCTGCTCGCCATCAGCGGCTGGATCCCCGGCATCCGGGAGCACCTGGGCCCCGTCCAGCTGGCCGGGGGCCTGCTCATCCTGGCGGCCACGCTCGTGGCGGAGCTGGGGCCGCGCCTGCTGCGGCGCCTCCAGGCGTCCGAGGCCGAGGACGCGATCGGCTAGCCGCCGGTATCCTGGGATCAGGCAGAGGAGTTCCCGATGTTCATCGTCACCGGCGGCGCCGGATTCGTGGGCAGCAACCTGGTGAAGGCGCTGAACCGCTCGGGCCACACCGACATCCTGGTGGTGGACAACCTGGCCCGGGGCGAGAAGGCCCGGAACCTGGCGGACCTGGTCATCTCCGACTACCTGGACAAGCGTGAGTTCCGGGCCCGCCTGGACGCCGGCACCCTCGACCTCCGCCCGGAGGCCGTGTTCCACAACGGGGCCTGCTCCGACACCATGGAGGCCGATGGCCGCTACATGATGGAGAACAACTTCGGGGACTCGAAGGCCCTCCTCCACTGGTGCCTGGCCCGGCGCACGCCGCTGGTGTACGCCTCCAGCGCCGCCACCTATGGCGCCAGCCGGGACTTCGAGCCCGTGCCCCGCAACGAGCGTCCCCTCAACGTCTACGGCTACTCGAAGCTGGCCTTCGATCAGCACGTGCGGAGCCTGCTCCCCGCGGTGCAGAGCCCCGTGGTGGGCCTCCGGTACTTCAACGTCTTCGGCCCGCGGGAGGACCACAAGGGCCGCATGATGTCCGTACTGCACCAGCTCCTGCGCCAGCTGAGGGAGCAGGGCGTCTGCCGCCTCTTCGAGGGCACGGACGGCTACGGCGACGGCGGGCAGCTGCGGGACTTCGTCTTCGTGGAGGACATCGTCGCCATCAACCTGCACTTCGGGGGCTCCTCCACGGCCAAGGGCATCTTCAACGCCGGCACGGGCCGGGCCCGCAGCTTCAACGACATCGCCACCACCCTGATCCGACTCCTGGGCCGGGGCCGCATCGAGTACATCCCCTTCCCCGAGGCCCTGCGGGGCAAGTACCAGAGCTTCACCCAGGCCGACGTGCGGAGCCTCCGCGAAGCCGGCTTCACCACCCCCTTCACGGAGCTGGAGGACGGCATCGAGGCCACGCTGGCGGAGCTGGGCTAGGCCCCTCCGTCCATCCGGTCGACGATCACCAGGGTCACGTCGTCGATGAAGGCCGCGGGGGCGTTCTGGGCCCGCGCCTGCGACACCACCACATCCGCCGCGGCGTCCGCGTCTTCGGGCAGCTCGGCGCAGATGCGGCGCAGGCCGGCCTCCTCGAGCATGGTGCGGTCCTCCCGTTCCACCTCCACCAGGCCATCCGTGTAGAGCAGCAGACGGTCCCCGGGCAGGAACTCGGCATCCTGCTCGACGAAGGGGAGCTGGGCGTCCAGGCCCAGCATGAAGCCCTTGCCGCGCAGCACCTCGGAGCGCCGCAGGCCGCCCCGGGCACCGCCCACGATGCGGAGGGGGGCGCAGTGCCCCGCGACGACGTACCGCACGACGTTGCGGACCGGATCCACGCGCCCCAGCCACGCCGTGGCGAACTGCTCGGCCAGGGTGGAGCGGCAGAGATCCTCGTTCATGCCCTGGGCCCAGGCCAGGGGCCCCCCGCCCAGCCGCACCTGGTTCTCGAAGGAGGTCTTCACCATGGCGGAGATCAGGGCCGCGGTGACGCCATGTCCGCTCACGTCCGCGATCATGACGGCGGTGCCTCCGTCCGGGAGGGGCAGCACGTCGTAGATATCCCCGCCGATGCCGGAAGCGGGCAGGTAGCGGTGGGTGTAGCGGACGCCGTGGGCCTCGCCCGGCAGCTTGGGCAGGAGCCCCATCTGGAGCGCCGCGGCCAGTTCCATCTCCTCCTGGACGCGGGTCTGGAAGGCGGTCAGTTCGCGGTTCTGCCGCTTGATCTCCTTCTGCATCCCGATGAGGCGGAAGGTGGAGTCCACCTTGGCCAGCACCTCCTGGGCGTGGAAGGGCTTGGGGATCATGTCGTCAGCCCCCAGCGACAGCCCGCCGATGCGGGAGGCGGTGCCATCCAGGGCCGAGAGGATGATGAAGTAGATGTCCTGGGTCGCAGGATCCGCCTTCACCCGCTTGCAGAGCTCGTCCCCGGGCATCTCCGGCATGCGGAGATCCGAGATGATGAGGTCGGGCTTCAGGTGCCCCATCTCCACCAGCGCCTCTGCGCCGTTGCCGGCCGTCAGGACCTGGTAGTCGGCCCGCTTCAGGTAGAAGCTGAGGATGTCCCGGATCGGGGCCTCGTCATCGACAACCAGAACGACGCCCTTGGCCATGGGAACTCTTCACTGGGGGATGGTGGAAGGCTTCAGACGCGCGCACCCGGCTCCGCCAGGGCCATGCGTGGGGAGCGCGAGGGGGACGCGGTGCGACCAGAGGGCGCAGGCAGTCCCCCCTCGAACAGGTCAGGCGCCGCGGAGGGCATCCTGTTCGGTGGCGAAGATGGAGAAGTAGTTGGTGAGGTTGGTCTGGTCGAAGGTCTTCTTGACCGGGGGAGGCAGGCACGCGAGGTGCAGCTTCCCCCCGGACTTGTCCACGCTGTTGCGGGCAGCGACCAGCAGGCCCAAGCCCGAGGAATCGATGAAGCTGACGCCCTCCAGGTTGATCACGAGGAGCTTGGGCTGAGCCGTGGCCACCGTCTCGCGGATCACGTCGCGGAGCTGGGCGGTCACCTCGAAATTGACCTTGCCCTGGATGGACACCACAGAGGCGGTTCCGTCTTGGCGGGTCTGGATGTTCAGCATGGTTCCTCCTGAAGGATTCCCTGGAGCACTCGCCGCCGGGCGGCGTCCCGCTGGCGCTGTTTGTATTCCGAATGTGAAGCGGGCCCGGATTGGGCGCTTTGGAAACCTGATCTCTCCATCACTTGAACTTCGTGTGCGAAGAAGAAGGTAAACTCCTCCTGTTCCTGGATCAACATCGGAATTCGGGCGGGGTCAGCCAGATGCGTCTGACCCGGTTCCTTCGCGGGTGTTCCGGGGGCCCCCACCCCCTGGGACCAGGGGCTGGGGAGGCGGATGAGGGTGCGGGCCGTGAACTGAACCGCCGAGTAATCCTTGCTTGAAAAGGGGTTCTGTTCCGTGGACGGCCGCTTGGCGGCCAGGGTCCGGTTCAGCTCCAGGCGCTCGGAGGGGCTGAGGTCCTGGATGCAGAAGGCCGGGGGGAGGGCCTCCATCCAGGTTTCCAAGGCCTGCATGTCGATCATCAGGTTGCGGCTGCGGCTGGGCTTGATGTGGGTCGGCATGAGCACGTGGTGGTCCAGGAGGAACCGGATGACCATGAGCACGCCCAGCTGGTCCTCCGCCACCAGGCGGATGCCGATCTGGTCGTAGATGGTCTCCGCCACGTTCTCCGGCTTGTGGAGCATCTTGAGCAGCATGGACACGCGGTCCTTGTTCTCCTTGCGCTCCACGGCCACCAGGGGCACCTCGTAGGCCCCCCGGAGCAGCCACTGGTTCCCTTCCCGCACCAGGTACCGGTCGTAGCGCTCGAAGACCTGGCGCTGGATCTCCGGCAGGAAGCGCAGGTTCACGTTGTGGTCCACATGGAAGAGGGTGTGCATCACCCGGAGGAGGGCGCAGGCCCAGCGGCCGCGGAGCGAGCGGGGACGCTCCGAGGCCCACAGCAGGAGGTCCAGGGGATCCTCGAGTTCCTGGAGGTCCGGGGGGACGTGCAGGTCCGTGCCGTCCAGGACCACGGCCTCCAGGAAGTCCACGGCGTCCTCGAAGACCCTCACCACATGGGCCCGCTGGGCGGGGATCCCCATGTCGTAGCCGTAGTTCAGGGCGAAGTCCCGGGCGTCCTCGGGCGCATGGATCCGCAACCCGTCCAGGTCGATGGGCGACCCCCCACCGAGGACCACGCGGGTCACCTCGGGGGGCATGGGGAAGAGGGGCTGGGGAGTCATGGCGTCGAAAGTCTCATCGGCAGGACGATAGCATCATAAAAAAACGGGGCGCCCAGAATCCGGGCGCCCCGCAAGGTCGGCGTTCGGCCTACTTGATGGCGAAGGCGGCGACGAGCACGTAGATCACGAGGGCCTCGATGAGGGCCAGGCCGATGATCATGGTGGTGCGGATGTTGCCGGCGGCCTGGGGGTTGCGGGCCACGCCCTCGCAGGCGGCGACCACGGCCTTGCCCTGGGCCAGACCGCAGCCGGCGGCGGCGATGGCGAGCGCGATGTGGGCGGTGAACTGGCCCTCGAAGAGGCTCTTGGCCACGGGGGCGGCCGCGGGCGCGCCCTGGGCGAAGGCGACGGCGGCCAGGGTGAAGAGGAAGGCGGTGGTGAGGAACTTCTTCATGGGAGTGCTCCTGGTTGTGCCCGGAGGGTTCGGAATCCGCCGGACGGGTGAAGGTTTTCACATGCGCAGAAAGCGGCTGCGCCGCTTTCTGCGTCAGGTTCAATGCTCGTGGCTGACCGCGCCACTCAGGTAGATCACCGCGAGCATCGTGAACACGAAGGTCTGGATCAGGCCGAAGAAGAGGCCGAGCACCATCATGGGCACCGGCAGCAGGAGCGGCATCAGGCCGAAGAAGATGCCCGCCACCACGTGCTCGCCGGCGATGTTGCCAAAGAGTCGCAGGGAGTGGCTGAGGATGCGGCTGAGCAGGCCGAGGATCTCGAGGGGGAACATCAGGGGCATCAGCCACCAGATGGGGCCCGCGAAGTGCGCCCAGTACTTGCCGAAGCCCTGCTCCTTCATGCCGTGGAAGTTGTAGTAGGCGAAGACCACCAGGGCCGCGCCGAGGGTGACGTTCCAGTTGCTGGTGGCGGGGCTCAGGCCCGGGATGAGGCCGAAGAGGTTGTTGAAGAACACGAAGAGGGCCATGGTCCCGATGAAGGGGAGGTAGCGCTCGCCGTGGTGGGCGATGTTGTCGCCAATCATGCCCTGCACCCACTCGACCACCCCCTCGAAGACCTGCTGCAGGGGGCCGGGAATGCGGGAGAGGTTCTTCCGGACCAGGGTCGTGATCGCCATGGCCACCAGGGCGGCCAGCAGGGCGTTCAGCAGGTGGTCGTAGCGCTCCAGGACGGAGAGCGGTTCCCCGTGGGCGAAGCCGGGCCAGGCGTGGCGGGCCAGATGGAGGATCTGGGTGAGCCACTGGGCGAGGAGCGAGGGGTGGTGTTCCATCTCGGGTGGACCTCAGGCGGGAGGGATCGGGTCGACGCGGTGGAAGGCCAGCCGGATGGCTTCCAGGAGGATGCCGCCCACGAAGAGCAGGACCCCCGTGGCGAGCGGCAGGGCTTCCGCCGGGTATCGGTCCATCATCCCACGCAGCACCAGCGCGATCAACGCCAGTTTTCCCAGCGAAAGGAAGCCGTAGAGCCAGCGCCGGCGCACCGAGGGGGTGAGCATCCGGGCCGTGAGGTACCGGTGGAGGGCCCAGAAGGCCAGGCTGGTGACGCCGCCCACGAGGAAGGCCAGGGCGGCCTGCCCCGAGCGCAGGAGCCCCCACAGGGGCACGCCCAGGGCCAAGAGGCCCACCTGGAAGCGGGTGGCCCAGCGGAGGTGGTCCTCCCCCTCAGCGGCCATCGGTCCCCCGGTCGTCGCCGTCCTTCCGGTCCCCCTGGGATCGGCGGAGTTCCTCCTCGTCCCTGCGGGACATGCGGCGGCTCACCTTGTAGAGCTCCCAGAAGGCGGTGCCCACGCCCCAGACCAGGCCGACCCACTGCCCGCCGGCGGCGTGGCCGAACCACCCGCCGATCCACCGGCCCAGGAAGAAGCCCAGCACGATGCATAACGGGAAGGTGAGCCCCAGGGACAGGAGGTCGCCCCAGAGGGCCCGCTCCCCCGGATCCACACCCTCCTTGTCGCGCCGCAGGATCACCCGGAACCCCAATGGAAGAGGGCGCGGGAACCTCCCGCGCCCTCCAGTGTAGGGCCCAACGTCAGCTCAGGGCGACCTTGCCGGCCCACTCCAGCAGCCAGGGGCCGAAGGCCGTGCCGACCAGGATCACCAGGCAGGCCACGCCCACGATGAAGGTGGGCAGCGTCCCCAGGGCCGGAGCCTCGCCCTCCGCGGGTTCCCTGAAATACATCTGGTTCACGACGCCCAGGTAGTAGTAGGCGCTGACGGCACTGGTGAGGAGGGCGATGACCGTGAGGGTGACGTGGCCCTGCTCGATGGCCAGCTTGAAGAGGTAGAACTTCCCGAAGAAGCCCAGGAGCGGCGGGATGCCGGCGAGGCTGAGGAGGAACATCATCATGGCGAAGCCGAGGACGGGGTGCTTCCGGCCCAGGCCCTTGAAGTCCTCGATGCGCTCCCCCTCCCCCTTGCCCTGGAGGTAGATCACCACGGCGAAGGCGCCGATGTTCATGAAGATGTAGATGGCCATGTAGAGCCACACAGCCTGGGCGCCGGCCACGGGATCGGCCGACAACACCCCCAGCAGCATGTACCCCACGTGGGCGATGCTGGAGTAGGCCAGCAGGCGCTTCATGCTGACCTGCTTCACGGCCGCCACGTTGCCGAGGATCATGCTGGCACCGGCGATGTAGGAGAGGGGCAGGACCCACTCCGTGAACAGGCCGTGGAAGCCCGTGCCGAACACGCGGAGGAAGGCCGCCAGGGCCGCGGCCTTGGGGGCGGTGGCCATGAAGGCGGTGATGGGCGTGGGCGCGCCCTCGTAGGCATCCGGCGACCACATGTGGAAGGGCACCGCGGCCACCTTGAAGGCCATGCCCACCAGCACCATCAGCACCCCGCCGAAGACCAGCAGGGAATCCGGCTTGGGCACGAGCGCCAGGGCCTGGTTCAGGTCCGCCAGGTTCGTGGTGGTCCCGCCGGCGGCCCCGTAGAGGAGGCTGATGCCGTAGACCAGGATGCCGCTGGAGAAGGCCCCCAGCAGGAAGTACTTCATGCCGGCCTCGACACTGGTGCTCCAGTCCCGCAGGTAGGCCACCAGGATGTAGATGCAGACCGCCATGAGCTCGAGGCTGAAGTAGACCGAGATGAGGTCCGTGGCTCCGCAGAGGAAGAGCATGCCCGACAGGGAGAAGAGGATCAGGGCGTAGTACTCCACCGTCTGCTGCTTCAGGCCGTTCAGCACCCGCTGGCTGAGGGCCACGGCGCCGGCGGCGCCCAGGATGCTGAGCAGCTCGAAGCCGCGGGTGAGGCCGTCCATCTGGAACATGCGGCCGAAGCCCAGGCCGTTCTCGGTCCGGACGACCAACATGGCCGTGATGGCCAGGATGACGAGGGTCACCGGGGCCCACTGGTGCTTCGACCCGCGGTTCACGAAGAGGTCCCCGGGCCACAGCATCAGCGTGGCGACCGTCATCAGGAAGAGTTGGGGGGTGATCAGGTGCGCATCCCGGAGGAGCGCATCCAGAAGCCCCTGCGCGAAGCCGGTCATCAGTGGCCTCCCCCGTGGGTGGTCTCGGCCGGGACCTCATGGCCTTCGGTTCCATGGGCGGCCGGGGCCTCCATGCCGCGGAACCCCACCTTCGCGGCCTCGGCCTGCCGGGCGGACAGGTTCTCGGCGGCGTAGTAGCCGGGGTTGACCTGCATCACCAGCTTGCGGACAGGCGCGTCCATCACGTCCATGATCGGCTTGGGATACATGCCGATCCAGAAGGCGGCGACGACCAGGGGCGCGAAGTAGAGGATCTCGCGCATGCTCAGGTCCTCCATCTTCTCGTTGACGGGGGTGATGGGTCCGAACATCACGCGCTGGTACATCCACAGCAGGTAGGCCGCGCCGAGGATGATGCCCAGGGTGGCCACCAGGGCGGCCCAGGGGAAGGCCTGGAAGGAACCCATGAGGATGATGGCCTCGCCCACGAACCCGTTCAGCAGGGGCAGCCCCAGGCTGCTCATGGTCATGATCATGAAGATGGTGGCGTAGACCGGCATGCTCTTCGAGAGGCCGCCGAAGTCCGCGATCATGCGGGTGTGCCGGCGCTCATAGACGATGCCCACCGCGAGGAAGAGCCCGCTGGTGCTGATGCCGTGGTTGAGCATCTGGAAGAGGCCGCCCTTGATGCCGTAGGGGTTCAGGGCGAAGAGGCCCAGCATGCACATGCCCAGGTGGCTCACGGAGGAATAGGCCACCAGCTTCTTCATGTCCTTCTGGATCATGGCCACCAGGGCGCCGTAGACGATCCCGATGAGCGCGAGGGCGATGAACCAGGGCATCAGGTCCTTGGTGGCGCCCGGTAGGATGGGGAGCAGGAACCGGACGAAGCCGTAGGTGCCCATCTTCAGGAGGATGGCGGCCAGGATCACGGAGCCGGCGGTGGGCGCCTGCACGTGGGCGTCCGGCAGCCAGGTGTGGAACGGGAACATCGGCACCTTGATGGCGAAGCCGATGAAGAAGGCCAGGGCCATCAGGTACTGGAAGGCCTTGGTCTGCTGGGCGATCACGGGGGCCATGGCCTGGAAGCTGGCCAGGGAGAAGTCGTAGGTTCCGGTGGTCTTGTGCTGCAGGAAGTAGATGGCGAGAATGGCCACCAGCATCAGCACCGAGCCGGCCAGGGTGTAGAGGAAGAGCTTGATCGCGGCGTAGAGCTTCTGCGGGCCGCCCCAGATGGCGATGAGGAAGTACATCGGCACCAGCATCACTTCCCAGAACAGGTAGAAGAGGAACATGTCCTGGGTGATGAAGACGCCCAGCATGGCGGTCTGGAGCACCAGCATCCAGAGGTAGTACTCCTTGTGCCGCTCCGTGATGGAGCTGAAGGAGCAGGCGATGGCGATGGGGCCGATGAAGGTGGTCAGCAGCCAGAGCAGGAGGCTGATGCCGTCCATGCCCACGGCGAACTTGACCCCGATGGACGGGATCCAGGTCCAGGCGGCGAACCACTGCACCGCGTCGCTGGTGCGGTCGTAGCCGAACCAGAAGGGCAGGCTCAGCAGGAAGCTGACGATCATCACGGCCAGGGAGCCGTACTCGAAGACCTTGCGCTGGCCCTTGGGCACCAGGAGCAGGACCAGCGCGCCCAGGAAGGGCAGGAAGGTCGCCACCAGCATCAGTGTCGTGTTTGCGGTGAACATGGGGACTCCAACCAGAAGGGCGTGGGCCTAGACCAGGAATTTCCAGAATGCGAAGACGAGGAAGCCGAGGAACATGACGAAGGCGTAGTGCTGGACCCGGCCGCTCTGGAGGCGCCGGAACACCAGGCTCACCTGGTGGATGAGCCAGGCCACGCCGTTCACCAGGCCGTCCACGATCTTCTGGTCGACCCAATGCATGCTGTCGGCCCAGAGCACCGTGAAGCGGGCGGCGCCGTTCACCATGCCGTCCACCACCCAGGTGTCGAAGCTCCAGAGCTGCGCGGAGAGCCGCTTGCAGGGACCGATGAGGGCCGCCTCGTAGAACTCGTCCACGTAGTACTTGGCGTTCACCCAGCGGTAGAGGTTCGGGAAGCGGCCCACGAAGGCCTTGGCGCGGCTCCAGCTGGGATCCACCTTGTAGATCCACCAGGCCAGCAGCATGGCGCCGGGGGCCCACACCAGGGTGGCCCAGGCCATCAGGCCGTATTCGATGGCCGGCGGCACGTGCTCGCCGTGGGCGGCAGGCGCCACCTGGTAGAGCAGCGGTTCGATCCACTTGGTGAACAGCTCGGCCGGCACGATGGGCAGGATGCGGTGGAGGCTCTCGGGGTAGTTGAGGAAGCCGCCCACCACCGCCAGGCCCGCGAGGATGGACACCGGCAGCCACATGCGCCAGGTGACCTCGTGCGGATGGTGCCCGGGGACGAAGTCGTGGTCCTCGGGATCGTCCACGTGGTGGTCGTGGGCCTTGTCCAGTTCGTGGACATGGTTCTCGCCGTGGGCGTGCGCATCATGGCCATGGGCGCCGTGGCCGTGATCGTCGTGGGCGTGGTGGGCCTCGGACTGCACGGTCAGGCCGTAGGGATCGTCCCCTGCCCCGCGGTAGTTGCCGTAGAAGGTCATGGCGATGAGGCGGGTCATGTAGAAGGCGGTGCAGAACGCGCCGAGCATGCCCAGGATCCAGGCCACCAGGTTCAGCGTGGGGCCGTCGTAGTGCCCATGGTGGTACCACCCCTCGAAGACCTTCCAGAGGATCTCGTCCTTGGAGAAGAAACCCGAGAAGGGGAAGATGCCGGCGATGGCGAAGGTCGCGAGGATCATCGCCATCGAGGTGATGGGCATGAGCTTGCGCAGACCGCCCATGTTCCGCATGTCCTGCTCGTGGTGGCAGGCGGCGATCACCGCGCCGGAACCGAGGAAGAGGCTGGCCTTGAAGAAGGCGTGGGTGAAGACGTGGAACATGCCGGCCGCGAAGGCGCCGGCGCCCATGCCCATGAACATGAAGCCCAGCTGGCTGACGGTCGAGTAGGCCAGCACCTTTTTGATGTCGTACTGGGCCAAGCCCATGGTGGCCGCCACGAAGGCCGTGAGGGAGCCGAAGGCCAGCACCACCGACAGCGCCACGGGGGCGTTGATGTAGATGAAGTTCAGGCGGGTGATCATGTAGAGGCCGCTGGTCACCATGGTCGCGGCGTGGATCAGGGCGCTCACGGGGGTCGGGCCCGCCATGGCGTCCGGCAGCCAGACATAGAGGGGGATCTGCGCGGACTTGCCCATGGCGCCCACGAAGAGGCAGCAGCCGATGAGGTTGAACCACCAGGTGGGGGTGGCGGCGTGGCCGAAGAGGGTGATGGACGGCAGGGCCATCACGCCGCGCACGGAACCCATGAGCGTGTCGTAGTCCAGGCTGCCGAAGACCATGAAGATCAGGAAGAACCCGATCATGAAGCCGAAGTCGCCGATGCGGTTGGTGACGAAGGCCTTCTTGCCCGCGACCGCGGCGAACTCCTTCTCGAAGTAAAAGCCGATGAGCAGGTAGGAGCAGAGCCCTACGCCCTCCCAGCCCAGGAACATCATCAGGATGTTGGCGCCCAGGACCAGGTTGAGCATGCTGAACACGAACAGGTTCATGTAGGCCATGAACCGGTAGTAGCGGCCGTCGTTGCGCTCCTCGGCCATGTAGCCGGTGCTGAAGAGGTGGATGAGGAAGCCCGCCCCGGTCACCAGCAGGGCCATGCAGCCGCTGAGCACGTCGAACTTGTAGGCCCACTCGATCTTGTAGGTGGAGAGGCCGCCCAGCACGCGCGCGCCACCGGCGTCGAACCAGGTCCAGAGGCTCTGGTGGATGGATCGTTCATCGGCGGGCAGCCCGATGAGCTGGCCGAAGTGGACCAGGGTGAGGACGAAGGCCAGCCCCACGCTGCCGAGGGCGAAGAAGTCGACGACCTTGGTGTTCTGCAGCCTCCGGCCGGAAAGACCGTTGATGAGGAAGCCGAAGAAGGGCAGGAAGGGGATCAGCCAGAGGAGGCTGCCCGCGTGGGATGCGGCGGTCATGGCGGATGGCTCCGTGATCATGGCGAGACTCATGGTCGTCATCCCTTCAGCAGGTTGATGTCGTCCACCTGGACGGTGTCCCGCCTCCGGTAGAGGGCCACCACCAGGGCGAGGCCCACGGCCACCTCGGCAGCCGCGAAGCCCATCACCAGCAGCGCGAAGGCCTGCCCGGAAGCCGAGCCGCTGTGCCGGGCGAAGGCGATGAAGTTCAGGTTGGCGGCGTTGAGCATCAGCTCCACGCACATGAGGATCACCAGGGCGTTCCGCCGGATGAGCACCCCGGCCACGCCGATGGAGAACAGGGCGAAGGAGATGAGGAGGACCGAGTTCAGGCTGACCATCACACCCTCTCCGACTTGGCCAGGACCACGGCGCCCACCAGGGCGACGAGGAGGATCACGCTCAGGATCTCGAAGGGCAGCAGGTAGTCCGCGAAGAGGCCGCGGCTGACGGCCTGCGCGTTCTGCTTGGCCACATCCAGCCCCCGGGCCAGTTCGGGCCGCAGCACCAGGGCATCCGGCGAGGCCTTGCCGAAGATGGCGTTGCGGAACACCCCGGCGAAGGCCGCCACGCCCGCGAGGACCGCCACGATGGCCACGCGGGACTGGTTCTGGAAGACTTCCAGCCTCGCCTTCTGCTTGAACTTGCTGATCTCGACGAGCATCACGACGAACAGGAACAGCACCACGATGCCGCCCGCATAGACGAGGATCTGCGCCACGCCCAGGAACTCGGCCTCCAGGGATAGGAAGCAGCCGGCCACGCAGAGCATGGTGAAGAGGAAGGCCAGGACGCTGTGGACCGCGCTCCGGGCCGTCACCATGAACGCGGCTCCCGCCAGGGCCAGGAGCCCGAAGATCCCGAACATGTTCCGGCCGAGCGTTTCGAGTAGGTGTTCCATGGGGTGTCCTTCGAGTCCGTGTTGGGGCGGTTCAGTCCTCGGCCACGCTGTACTTGCCCACCGGCGAGGGGACGAACATGTTCTGGCCGTCGCCCTCCATGCCGAGCGAGAAGTCCTCGCGGTTGTAGGTGGCGAGCTCGAACTGGTGGTTCAGGATGATGGAGTCGAAACCGCAGCTCTCCACGCAGAACTCGCAGAAGATGCAGCGCTCCATCTCGAAGTCGTAGCGGACCGGGAAGGGCATCTTGCGCCCCTCCTTCTTGCCCTTCTCGATGGTGATGACCTCGGTGGGGCAGATCTTCTCGCAGGCGAGGCAGCATACGCACTTGATCTCGCCCTGCTCGTCCTTCAGCAGGGTGAGCCGCCCGCGGAAGCGGGGCGCCAGGCGCACCGGGATCTCCGGGTACTCCTGGGTGAAGTGCTTCAGGTGGGCGCGGACCTTCTTGCGATTGGCGGACAGGAAGACCTTGCCGAAGTACTTGCCGGTCAGCGCAAGGCCGGCCGCGATGTCGGAAGGGATCAGGGTCTTGAGCAGGCGCACGGATCCTCCCTCAGTAGGCGAAGCGGATCAGGGCCGCGACGAACAGGTTCACCAGGGTGAGCGGGATGAGGTACTTCCAGCCCACGTCCATGAGCTGGTCGTACCGGTAGCGGGGCAGCGTGGCCCGCACCCACAGGTAGGTGAAGAGGATGAAGAAGACCTTCCCGAAGAAGAAGATCAGGCTCGGCTGCCCGAAGAAGGGCACCGTGGCGGGGATGAACCGCTGGAGCCCGAAAGGCAGGAAATGGTAGCCACCCAGGAAGAAGCCGCTGGCGAAGGTGGAGACCACGATCATGTTGGTGTACTCGGCCAGGTAGAAGAACCCGAACTTCATGCCCGAGTACTCCGTGTGGAAGCCCGCCACCAGCTCGTTCTCCGCCTCGGGGAGGTCGAAGGGGGTGCGGTTCGTCTCCGCAAAGCCGCAGGTCGTGTAGATCAGGAAGCCCGCCATGAGGGGGAAGGTCGCCAGCCAGCTCATGCCCTCGCCCGTGGCCAGGCGGAGGGACATCTCGCGGAAGTTGAGGGAGCCGGACAGCACCACCGGCACCAGCAGGCTGAGGGTGAGCGGGACCTCGTAGCTCACGATCTGGGCGGCGGAGCGCAGGCCACCGAGCAGCGGGTACTTGGAGTTGGAGGCCCAGGCACCCAGCACGATGCCGTACACGCCCACGGAGGCCAGCCCGATGATGTAGAGCAGGCTCACGTTGACGTCGGAGATGAAGCCCATGAAGGGCAACCCGCCCACCACCGGGAAGCCCGCGGGGAAGGTGAACAGGACACCGGGATAGAAGGCGATGGCGGAGAACACGCCGAAGGCCGCCATCACGGAGAGGATAGGGGCGAGGGTGAACACGGCGCGGTCGGCCTTCTCAGGAATGATGTCCTCCTTGAGGATCAGCTTCAGGATGTCGGCGATGAAGACCGGCAGGCCGCGGAGGATGGAGAGCACGGGCACCTTCCCCATGGCCCACATGCCGCGGTTGAGCGCGCCGGTGAGGCCGCGGTGGCCGCCGGCGGTGCGGGTGGCGCCCAGGCGGACCTGGACGTAGCCGATCACCTTGCGCTCGGCGAAGGTGAGAAGGGGCACCATCACGAAGATCAGGACCAGCACGGCCACGATCTGGATCAGGCCCATCACCAGGGTTTGTGTCAGGGTCATCGTCGGCATGGAGGGAATCCTCAGCGGTCAATCTCGCCCAGCACCACATCAAGGGTGCCGATGGCGGCAATCACGTCGGCCAGGAGCCGGCCTTCGACCATCTTGGACAGGGCCTGCATGTTCACGAAGCTGGGGGCCCGGACATGCATGCGGTAGGGCGTGGTCCCGCCCTTCTCGCCCACGAAGTAGTAGCCCAGCTCACCCTTCGGCGCCTCGATGGAGTGGTAGACCTCGTTCACCTCGGACTTGAGGATCTTGGGGATCTTGGCCATCACCGGGCCCTCGGGCAGCCCGTCGATGCACTGCTGGATGATGCGATGGCTCTGGCGCATCTCGGCGAGCCGCACCAGGTACCGGGCGTAGGTGTCGGCCTCGGGCCGGGTGGGGATCTCGAAGTCCATCTCCGCATAGGCGGCGCTGGGGAAGGCCTTGCGGATGTCGTAGGGCACGCCGGCCGCGCGCAGCACGGGGCCGGTGACACCCAGGGCGATGCAGTCCTCGGCGCTGATCTTTGCCACGCCGACGGTGCGCTTCTTCCAGATGCGGTTCTCGGAGAGGAGGGTCTCGTACTCCTCCAGGCAGTCGAGGAAGATGCCCTGGAAGGCCTGGGCCTGCTTGATGAAGCCGGGAGGCAGGTCCTCGCGCAGGCCGCCGATCCGGAAGGCCGTGGTCGTGAGGCGGGCGCCGCAGAAGGCCTCGAAGAGATCGAGCAGGTACTCCCGTTCCCGGAAGGTGTAGAGGAAGACCGTCATGGCCCCGATGTCCAGGGCGTGGGTGGCCAGCCACAGCAGGTGGGAGGCCAGCCGGTTCATCTCGGTGAGCATGGTCCGGATGTACCGCGCCCGCCGGGGGACCTCGATGCCGAAGAGCTTCTCGACGCCCTCGGCCCAGCCCAGGTTGTTGCTGATCGCCGCCACGTAGTCCATGCGGTCGGTCCACACCTGGCCCTGGAAGAAGGTCTTGTTCTCGCAGATCTTCTCCACGCCGCGGTGCAGGTAGCCGATGATCGGCGTGCACTTCACCACCGTCTCGCCGTCGAGCCTCAGCTTCACCCGGAGCACACCGTGGGTGGAGGGGTGCTGGGGCCCGAGGTTGATCTCCATTTCCTCGTTCTTGAACACCGTCCGCTCCTAGTCCGCCTGGGGTTGCTTCAGGTTGATGCCCATCTGGCCGGCCTTCTCCATGGCGATGCGCATCAGCACGCCGCCCCGGTCCTCCCGGAGGTCGATGTCGCGCTGACCCCAGCCCACGGTCGGGTATTCCTTCCGCAGCGGGTAGCCCTCCCAGTCCTCCGGGCAGAGGATGCGGGTCATGTCCGGGTGGTCCTTGAAGCGGATGCCCAGCATGTCGTAGGTCTCGCGCTCCATCCAGTTCGCGCCGGGGTAGAGGGAGCAGGCGCTCTCGGGCTCGAAGCCCTCCGGCACCAGGATCCGCACCCGCAGGCGCTTGCGCCGGCTGATGCTGGTCAGCTGGTACACCACGGAGAAGGCGAAGTCCTTGGCGGCCGGATAGTGGGTGCCGGTCTGGTCCGCCAGCATCTCGTACTTGAGGGACGCGTCCTCGCGGCAGAAGCGGAGGGTCTCCAGCAGGGCCTCCTTCCGCACCTGGCAGGTGAGTTCACCCGCCTGCTCGAAGACCTCCTCGACCTTGTCGCCCAGCAGCTCCTGGAGGCGCAGCAGGTCGGGGTCCTTGGCCTCCTGCGGCCAGGGGGTCTTCATGTCGTTGTCGTCCTTCCGCGGCACGGGCTTCACCGGGGGCTTGGGAGCCTCCTTGCCCTCCGCCTCGGCCTTGGCCTTGGCGGTCTCGTAGTCCGCCTGCATCTTCTGCCACTTGGCCTCGTCCGCGGCCTGCTGGGCGGCCACCTCGGCCCGGTAGGCCTTCAGGCTGGGCAGGGGCACGGTCTTCGGCAGGACGATCTGGCGCTGGGGTGAGGCGGCGTAGTCGTAGACATAGGGACCGGCGGGGACCTCGGGCTCGGCCGGGGTCTGGGGTTCGATCGGTTCGGACATCAGCCGACCTCCTCGAAGATCTCCTTGTACCGGTCCGCCAGGCTGCTGGTCATGATCTTGTCCTGCAGCTTGAGGAACCCGTAGATGAGGCTCTCAGGGCGCGGGGGGCAGCCCGGGATGTAGATGTCCACGGGCACGACCTTGTCCACGCCCTGGATGGTGTGGTACGAGTCGAAGGGCCCGCCGGCGGTGGCACAGGAGCCCATGGCGATGACCCACTTGGGCTCGGGCATCTGGTCGTACAGCTTCCGGATGATGGGCGCCATCTTGTAGGTGACGGTCCCCGCCACGATCATCAGGTCGCTCTGCCGGGGGGTGGCGCGGAAGATGCCGGCCCCGAAGCGGTCGAAGTCGAAGCGGCTGGCCCCGGCGGCCATCATCTCGATGGCGCAGCAGGCGAGCCCGAAGGTCATGGGCCACACGCTCGAGGCCCGCGCCCAGTTGACGACCTTCTCCACCTTGGTGGTGATGAGCACATGCTCCAGGGCGGTGGGTTGATTTACTCCCATGTCAGGGCTCCCTTGGACCAGATGTAGCCGTAGCCGAACAGCAGGAGGAAGAGGAAGATCCCCATCTCGATGATTCCGAAGACGGCCAGTTCCTTCATTTGAATGGCCCACGGCATCAGGAAGACCGTCTCCACGTCGAAGACCAGGAACATGACGGCCACCAGGTAGTAGCGGACGCTGAACTTCTCCCGGGCCTCGGAAGTGGCCGTGATGCCGCACTCGTAAGCCGAGTATTTCGTGGGATTGGGGAATCGCGGCCGCAGCAGCCGGGAGAGGGTCCAGACCAGCACCGGCAGGATGGCGGCGATCAGAACCAGAAGCAGTATTGGCGCATACCCACGCATGGGCCCTCCCGAGCAGGACGATTGTGCCGCCTGTGTCACGGAAGGGTCAATGTTTCAGACCTGACCGGACGGTCGGTTGTGATCCATGACCGCCCCACCTCACCCGCCGGTTTTCTCCGCTAGGATGCTTCCATGTCCCCACAGCCCCCCACGGCCCCCGCGGAACCTGTCGAGCCCGGCGATTCGACCCTCACGGACTTCCGTCCCGCCCGGGAGCTGTACCCGACCCTGGACCTCACCCGCGAGCCGGTGGATTTCGCCCTGTTCCAGGCCCTGCCCCTCGACCTGATGCTCAAGCACCACTTCGTGCCCGTGCAGGAGCGGGAGGGCGTCCTCTGGCTGGCCATGGCCGATCCCCTGGACATCACCACCCAGGATCTGCTCCGCCTCCGCCTCAAGCGCCCCCTGCGCTTCGCCGGCGCCCCCCAGGCCCAGATCCAGGAGGTCCTGAAGAAATCGGAGAGCGGGCAGAAGGTCATGGACGAGGCCGGCGAGGCCCTCAAGATCCAGGTGCTCCACGAGGAGGATCTCGACGACGAGGTGCTCGACCTGGAGCGCCTGACAGACAAGGACGAGGCCCCCATCGTCCGCCTGGTGGACACCACCGTCTTCAACGCCCTGCAGCGGCGCGCCTCGGACATCCACCTGGAGACCACCAGCACCGGCTTCCAGATCAAGTACCGCATCGACGGCAGCCTCTACCCCGCGGCGGATCCCATCGACCGCCGCTTCGCCTCGCCCATCATCAGCCGCATCAAGGTCATGTCCGAGCTGGACATCGCCGAGAAGCGCAAGCCGCAGGACGGCCGCTTCAAGCTGAAGGTGCGCGGCCGGGCCATCGACTTCCGCGTCAGCATCATGCCCACCATCCACGGCGAGGATGCGGTCATCCGCATCCTGGACAAGGAGAACCTCACCGAGGAGTTCCAGTCGCTCACGCTGGAGATCCTCGGCTTCTCCGCCCACGAGCTGCAGCGTCTCCGGCGCTTCGCCCGCGAGCCCTACGGCATGTTCCTGGTGACCGGCCCCACCGGATCGGGCAAGACCACCACCCTCTACGCCGTGCTGAGCGAGATCAAGGCCCCCGAGGACAAGATCATCACCATCGAGGATCCGGTCGAATACCAGCTCGAGGGCGTCACCCAGATCCCCGTGAACGAGAAGAAGGGCCTCACCTTCGCCCTGGGCCTCCGGTCCATCCTGCGCCACGATCCCGACAAGATCCTCGTGGGCGAGATCCGCGACCCCGAGACGGCGCAGATCGCCATCCAGTCGGCCCTCACCGGCCACCTGGTCTTCACCACCGTCCACGCCAACAACGTGCTGGACGTGCTGGGCCGCTTCCAGCACATGGGCGTCGAGGTCTACAACTTCGTGTCCTCCCTGAACTGCATCCTGGCCCAGCGCCTGGTGCGCGTGCTCTGCCCCAAGTGCAAGCGCCCCGCCCCGCCGCCCAGCCCCCAGGAGCTGGAGGAGAACGGCGTGGACGAGGCCTGGCTCCGCAGCGCCACCCTCTTCGACCGGGTGGGCTGCGTGGACTGCCATGGCACGGGGTTCCGCGGCCGGCAGGCCATCATCGAGTTCATGGGCCTCAACGACGAGCTGAGGGAGCTGCTGGTCCAGCGGGCTCCGGTCCGCGAAGTGAAGGCAGCCGCCCGCCGGGGCGGCATGCAGTTCCTCCGGGAGAGCGCCATCGAGAAAGTCAAATTGGGGATCACGACTTTCGCCGAGATCAACAAGGTGACGTTCCGCGAAGGAACCTGAGGCCGGGGTTCACGCCCCCCGCACCAGCTCCCGCTCCAGGCTCTGCAGCTGCTTCAGGCGGGCGTAGGTGCCCGGCTGGGCAGCCAGATCCTCGGGGGTGCCGAGCTGCTGGACCTTCCCCTCGTGCAGCACGAGCACGCGGGCGCAGGTCTCGGCCACGAAGACGCGGTGGGTGGCCAGCACCAGGGTGGACTTGCCGAGGAAGGCCCGGAGGTTCTCCAGGATGCGGCTCTCCGTCTCGGCATCCACCGCGGACAGGGCGTCGTCCAGCAGCAGCAGCCGGGGGCGGCGGAGGAGGGCCCGGGCCAGGGCGGCCCGCTGACGCTCGCCGCCGCTGAGGGCCACGCCGCGTTCGCCCACCACGGTGTCCAGCCCCTGCGGCAGCCGCTGGATCAGCTCGTCCAGGCACACCACCCGGGCGATGTCCCAGACCTCCTCCTCCGTGGCCTCGGGCCGGCCCATGGCCAGGTTCACCCGCAGGGTGTCGGAAAACAGGAAGGCCTCCTGGGGCACCCAGCCGAGGCCGGCCCAGTGGCGCCGGAGGCCGGTCTCGTCGAGGGTCTCGCCGTCGACGCTCAGGCGCCCCCCCTGGGGTTCCCGCAGGCCGGCCAGCATCTGCAGCAGCAGCGTCTTCCCCGACCCGATCCCGCCCACCACGGCCAGGCTGTCGCCGGGGGCCAGCTCCAGGTCCAGGGGACCCAGGCCGCGGCCGCTATCGAAACGGTGAACGGCCCCCTCCAGGCGGAGGGCGGCGGGCTGCTCCGGCAGCAGGATGGCTACGGCCGGCGGCAGGGCCGGCTCCGGGCTGTTCAATACGAAGTCGATGCGCTCCTGCCCCGCCCGGGCCCGCTGGAAGAGGTTCACGGACCAGCCCAGGCTCATCATGGGCCAAGCCAGGGCCACCAGGAATCCGGTGAAGGCCGTGAGGTCGCCGAGGTCGAGGACCCCCCGCACCATCAGGCTGCCGCCGTAGGCCACCAGCACCAGGGCGGAGACCCCGCTGATGAAGGCGGAGAGGGGGGCGTAGGCGCTGAACACCACGGTCTGCTGCATGCTGAGCGCCGCATGGCGCAGGCTCAGCTCCCGGAAGTGGCCCACGCGGGCCTCCTCCAGCCCGAAGGCCTGGACCACCCGCTCCCCGCTGATGGTCTCGTGGCTGAAGGTGGACAGGGCCGAGAAGGCCAGCTGGAGCTTCTGCTGGATGGCGTGGCTGGCCTTTCCGATCAGGTAGAAGCCCAGCGCCAGCAGGGAGAAGGGCAGCATCACCGCCAGGGTGAGCCGCCAGTTGATGTGGATCATCAGGGCCAGGGTGACAGGCAGGATCGACACCACCTGGAGGAAGCTCATGAGGCCTGGTCCCGTGGCCATGCGGACCGTGCCCACGTCGTCGCCCACACGGGACATGAGGTCACCCACCCGCTGCCGCTCGTAGAAGGCGAAGGGGCGCCCCAGGAGGTAGGTGTACAGGCCCTCCCGCTGCTCCCGCTCCACCTCGCGGCTGAGGCCGATGAGGGTGTTCCGCATGAAGTAGCGGCCGATCCCCGCCGTCAGGGTGAATGCCAGCATCCAGAGCAGGTAGATCCGTGACCCGTGCCAGTCGCGAAGCTCCAGGGCGTGGACCGCCTTGCCGGACCAGAAGGGCACCACGGACGCGGCCACGCTGCACCAGACCGTCGCCGCCAGCCCCCCGTAGAGCTTCCGCCGGTGGCGGGCCAGCAGGGGCCACCACCAGAACAGGCTGGATCTCGAAGCGTCCGCCACGGTTCCTCCTCGTTCAGAGTAGCAACACCCATCCCCCTGCCGGGGCATGGCCCCCGAAGGGGACTTGGCAAGCCCCGGCCGCCGGCGCATCCTGGGAAAATTCAGGAATGACACCATGCGGAACAAACTCGCCATCCTCCTGCTCTCCCTGGCCACCCTCATGGCCCGGGCCCAGATGGTGGAAGAGAGCTTCGCCCGGGACCCCGGCCCCCTGGATTTCGTGAAGGGCGAGGGCTACGAGCAGGCCATCCTCCAGGCCCTCACGGGCGACGCCCTGGTGGGTCTGGATGCCGCCGGCAAGGTGGTGCCCCGCCTGGCCGCCTCCTGGAAGCTGAAGGACGGCACGTACCTCTTCAAGCTCCGCAAGGATGCCCGCTTCACGGACGGCAGCCCCGCCGAGGCCGAGGACGTGGTCTGGACCTTCCGGGCCATCCTGGCGGATCCCAAGGCCAGCCCCACCAAGCGCGCCATCCTGGAAGGCGCCCGCGTCGAGCTGAAGGATGGCCAGGTGGCCCTGCAGTCCCCCCGGGCGCCGGGCCGCCTCCTCATGGAGCTGGCCCGCATCCCCATCGCCCAGCGCGGCCACCCGGACCGCGGCACCGGGCCCTTCCTCCTGCGGCATGACAACGGCGAATGGCGGCTCCTGCGCCGGGACCACTTCCTCAAGCCGGGCATCGAAGGCCTGCGCTTCCGCATCCTCGGCGACGGCCAGGCGGTGGCGCAGGCCCTCCAGAAGGGCTGGCTCAGCCTCGGCGTGCCCCCGGCCCGCCTGCAGTCCCAGCCGCCCCCGGGCTACCGCGTGGTGACCCAGCCCATGACCTACCAGCTCGTGGTGTGGAGCCGCATGGGCCTGGCCCCCCTCCAGGCCATGGAGCGCTGGCGGAAGGACGCCTTCCCGCCCCAGCTGCTGGGTGCCGGCGCTCGCCCCAGCCGCGGCCTCTGGCCCGGGGTGCTCGGCTTCGAGGACCAGGAGATCGACGCGGCCACCCTGCCCCTGCCGAAGGGGCGTCCCCTGCCCCTGCTCTACGCCGCCGGCGACGAGCCCGTGGAGAAGCTCCTCATGGCCCTGCGCGAGCGGGCCCGCAGGGACGGCGTCCAGATCGACCTGCAGCCCCTGGACCCGGCCCTCCTCGCCGACCGGCTCCAGAAGGGGGACTTCCAGCTGGCCTGCTACCTCGCCACCTTCGACCCGGAGCCCTGGTCCGTGCTGGAGTACATGGAGCCCCACGGCCCCCTCAACTTCACGGGCTGGAGCAGCCCCGCCCTCGCCCGGATCGTGGCCAGCCTGAAGGCTCCCGGCGACGCCGCCTGGACCGACCTGCAGGCCCTCTGGGCCAAGGCCCCGGGCGCCCTCCCCCTCGTGGACTTCCACAGCATCCTCTGGGTGGACAAGCGGCTGCAGGTGACGCCCGGCCTCCTGGGCCTCTACCTCTCCACACCCGGCGCGGCGGGATGGCGCTGGGAGAAGTAGGGCGCGACCGCCTCCAGGGGCTCGCGGTCTGGGGCCTCGGCCTCGGCCTGGCCCTGCTCCTCCCCGGCGTCCTCTGGAAGTCCGCCCAGCCTCCGCCCTTCCCCGCGCATGCCCTGCTCCCGGCGGCGCTGGCGCTGGGTTCCCTGGCCCTCGCCGCCCCCCTCGTGGTCTGGCTGGGCGGGCCGGAACTCGCCCGGCGCAGGACCCTGGCGCTCCTGGAGGCCCCACCCGATCTGCTGTGGGCGGCCCTCCTCTTGGCGCTCTGGCCCGCGGCCTGGGGCCCGCCCGGCCCCGGCGGCTGGACCCTGGCCTTCCTGCTGGCCGCCCTTCCCTCCGAGGTGCGCTGGCTGGCCCAGGCCCTGCCGCCCGAATCGCCCTTCCCCGCCGCATGGGGGCCCCGCGCCGTGCGCCTCGCGCGGGGGATGGCCCTGCGGCGCCTCTGGAGCCGCTGGCTGGCGGCCCGCCTGCCCCTCTGGCTCACCGCCGCCCTGGTGATCGAACGGCTGCTGGGCGTGCCGGGCCTCGGCACGGACTGGATGGACCGCATCGCCCGCCGGGACCGGGCCGGCCTTGCCGCCTGGATCCTGGTCTTCGCCCTCCTGTGGCTGCTGGGCCGCCCCCTGGAACGGGAGGAGGCATGAGGGGCCCGCGCCTCGCCGTCGCCTGGCGGCTCGCCTTCCTGGGGGCCTTCCTGCTGCCGGAGGTGCCCCTGGATCCCTGGCGCGGCGGGGCGGGACCGAGCCTGCGGCATCCCCTGGGCCTCGACGACCTGGGCCGCGACGGCCTCCTGCGGCTAGGCCTGGCCGCGGCCCGGAGCCTGGGCTTCGCCAGCCTCTGCGCCCTGCTTGCCCTGGCGGCGGGCCTGGCCCTCGCCCTCGGCGGCGGCCGCTGGCGCGGGGCCCTCTCCGCCCTGCGGAACCTGCCCCCCCTGCTCTTCCTGCTGCCCCTCGCCGCGGCCTTCGGGGGCCTGGCGCCGTTGCCCCTGGCCCTCCTGCTGGGCGGCCTCCTGGCCCTGCACCTGGAGGCCCCCCTGCGGGCGCGGATCGAGGCCTTCCGGCGTTCGCCCGCCTGGCTGTCCGAGACCCTCATGGGCGCCGGCCCGGGCTCCCGCCTCCGCCGCTGGGCCCCCTGGGGGCTGGATCAGGTGGCCCCGCTCCTCCCCAGCGCCTGGCTCGGGGCCCTCTGGGGCGAGGCCACCCTGTCGGCCCTGGGGCTCGGTCCGGGCCCCACCCACGACAGCCTGGGCCGCCTCCTCGCCGAGGAGCTGCCCCGATTGGCCACGGACCCCAGCCCCCTCGGATGGGCGGCCCTGGCGACCGTCCTGGCCTTAGCATGGACCTCCACCCTTCCGGAGCCCGCATGAGCCTCGTCGGACAGCCCCTTCCCGCCTTCTTCCTGCAGGACGACCAAGGCGTGACCGTCACCGACCGCGACCTCCGCGGCGCGTGGACCGTCCTCTACGCCTACCCCAAGGACAGCACCCCGGGCTGCACCACTGAGGCCTGCGACTTCCGCGACAACCTGGCCCGCGTGCAGGCCCTCGGCGCCCGGGTCTACGGCCTCAGCCGCGACAGCCTCAAGAGCCACCAGAACTTCAGGACCAAGCAGGCCCTGACCTTCCCCCTGCTCTCCGATCCCGACTGCGCCCTGCTGAAGCCGCTCGGCGCCTTCGGAAAGAAAGTGATGTACGGCAAGGAGGTCGAAGGCATCATCCGCAGCACCTTCCTCGTGGATCCCAAGGGCATCGTCCGCCACGCCTGGCCCAAGGTCTCCGTGAAGGGCCACGTGCAGGACGTGATCGACACCCTGGCGAAGCTGCGGGGCTGAGGTGAACTGGACCGTCCTCCGGATCGAGGCCCTGCTGCCCCTGGTGCAGGGCCTGGGCCTTACCCTCCTGGCCAGTGCGGCCTTCGCCTTCCGCCTCCACCGGCAGGGCGGCCGTAGCGGGGTGGCCCTTCGCCGCTTCCTGCGCTTCGCGGCCATGGGCTTCCTCGTCACCTTCACGCTCGCCTCCCTCTGGAATTCCCGTCACGCGCTGGCGGGTGTGACCAGGGCCCTGCGTGGACGGCCGCGGGATCAGTACGCCCTGGGACTCCTGCGGCAGAGCGGCCGGGGCTTCCTCGCCCGCGACGCCGGGAAGGCCGCCGCCTGGTTCCGCAAGGCCGCCGACCATGGGGATCCCGACGCCCAGCTGGCCCTGGCACGGGCCAGCCTGCGAGGGGAGGGCATTCCCCGGAATCCCGTCGAGGCGCAGCGGCTGGCTCTGGCCTCCGCCGCGGCGGGGAACACGGACGCCATGCTCCTGGCCGGGGACCTGCTCAAGGGCCAGGATCCCGCCCGGTCCCAGGCCCTCTATCAGCAGGCCCTGGGCCTTCTTCGCGCGAGGGCTGGCCGGGGCGAGGCGGAGGCCATGCTGACCCTGGGCCTCCTGCACCTCCAGGGCCGAGGCGTCCCGGCCGATCCCGTGGAAAGCTATGCCTGGATGCTCGCGGCCAACCGCCGGGGTCTTCCGCCCCTTGAGCGCGTCCTGCTGGTCCTCACCGGCAACCGCCTCACCCCCGCCCAGCGCGCCCAGGCTGCCGAACGCGCCAAGGCCCTCGGCCCGTCCGCAGCGAAACGCGGGGACGCCCCGCTCAGTCCGCCATGATGCTGTAGCCGCCGTCCACGTAGAGCACCTGGCCGGTGATGCCGCGGCCCATGGCGCTCACGAGGAAGAGGCCGGCGTCGCCCACCTCCTCCTGGTCCGTGTCCTTCTGCAGAGGCGTGCGGGTGCGGTGGTGCTTCAGCATGGAGCCGAAGCCCGAGATGCCGGAGGCGGCGAGGGTCTTGATGGGACCCGCGGAGATGGCGTTCACGCGGATGCCCTGGGGGCCCAGGTCGGCGGCCAGGTACCGCACGCTGGCCTCCAGGCTGGCCTTGGCCACGCCCATCACGTTGTAGTTGGGCACCACCCGGGTGCCGCCCAGGTAGCTGAGGGTCACGATGGAGCCGCCCTCGGCCATCAGCGGCGCCGCCGCATGCGACACCGCCGCCAGGGAGTAGGCGCTGATGTCGTGGGCCACGCGGAAGTCCTCGCGGCTGGTGTCGAGGAAGCGGCCCTCCAGGGCCTGCCGGGGCGCGTAGGCCACCGCATGCACCAGGAAGTCGAGCTTGCCCCACTTCTTCCGGATCTCGTCGAAGGCCATGACGATCTGGCTGTCGCTGCCCACGTCCATGGGCAGGATCAGGGGGTGCTTCAGGTCGGCGGCCAGCTCCCGCACGTTCTCGCCGAGCCGCTCGTTCTGGTAGGTGAGGCAGAGCTGGGCCCCGGCCTCGGCCACCTTCTGGGTGATGCCCCAGGCGATGGAACGCTTGTTGGCCACGCCGATGATCAGGCCCCGCTTGCCTTCCAGCAGCCCGCCCTTGATGGTCATGGGTTCTCCTCCAGAGCCGTGTCCAGACAGTCACCCAGCATACCGCAAACCCGCGCCACTGCGCTATACCCGGAGTAAAGAGCCAGCAATCCCATCCTGAATCCTGTTCATCCGGCCCCGCAATCCTGCTAATCCTGTCCCAGCGTTTCCCGAGGGCCACCATGCTGCTTCCCGCCCCGCCCGCCCTCCTCGCCCAGGCCCCGACCTATCGGGCCGACCTGGACGTCGGCCACTACCTCCAGGTGCTGGCGGCCGCCGAGGCCCGCCTAAAGCAGGACGCTGGCGATGCCCCGGCCTGGGCCGCCAAGTCCCAGGCCCTCGCCAGCCTCCAGCGCTTCGGCGAGGCCCGCGCCGCGGCGGACCGCGCCCTGGCCCTGAACCCCGGCCTTGCCGACGCCCTGCTGGCCCGGGGCCTCGCCCGGGCCGGCACCGCCATCGCCCAGCGGAACCTGGGATCGCTGCGCAAGGCGCTGGGCGCCATGGACGATCTCCGGGCCGCCACCCAGGCCGACCCCACCCTCGGCGACGCCTGGATGAGCCTGGGCCTGGCCTACGAGATGCTGCCGGGGCTCCTCGGCGGCAGCACGAAGAAGGCCCTTGCCTGCGCCGAATCCCTCCGGCGGGTGGCCCCCGCCCGGGGCGACCTGCTCCAGGCCCTCGTCCTGGTGGAGGAGGACCGCTGGCGAGATGCCGAGCCCTTCTTCGGCCGCGCCCTGGCCCAGGCCCCGAAGGATCCCGAGGTGGTCGGCCAGTACCTCGACGCCCTGGACCGGCGACCGGCCAAGAAGGCCCTGGGCGAGGCCGGGAAGAACGCCCGCCTGCTCTCCGAGGCCGCGCGGCTGCTGCCCGGCGTGTCCACCCGGGCCCGGGGCGTGACCGCCGTTAGCGATGCCTACCTGAATGCCGGCCGCCCCGACCTGGCCTGGCAGGTGGTGCAGGACCACCTGGGCCGCACGGACGCCCCCAGCCTCCTCCGCCTCCAGCTCGGCAAGGTGGCCGCCCGGTCCGGCCAGCACCTCCCGGAGGGCCTCGCCGCCCTGGACCAGGTCCTGCGCGAGCCCCTCGAAGGCGGCAGCGCCGGCTACGCCGGCGCCTGGTGGCGCAAGGGCCAGGTCCTCCAGGCCCTCGGCCGCAAGGACGAGGCGAGGAAAGCCGCCCAGGAAGCCCTCAAGATCGACCCGAACCACCGGGGGGCGAGGGAACTGCTGGAGGCGCTGGGAGACTGATCAGCTCGCCCCGGCTTCCCTGAGAGACGGAATTGCCTCGGAGCCTGGTGTTCGAATCCGGCTCCACAGGGTCTGGCGCTTCGGAAGCTTCCCTTTCGACCGTTTGGACACGCCTTGGCCTTAGAATCACGCCATTGTCTAACACCAGACCAGGAGCGAGGTTGATGTCCAGCAGACGACCGGTTGAACCAAAGGACACAGAGAGATCAACCTTGGTGTCATCCACGGTCGCTGCGGTCTGGGGCCTCATGCTGGTCCTGTTCGCCTTCGTGTCCTGGCAGGCCCGGTTCGTCATGGACGAATTCAATCTGTTCCAGGGTCTCCGCAGTTTTTCGAAGCATACGCTCTACCAGACGCTCGATCCCATCAAGACCGTCTTCGGGACCGAGCTCTTCCGGATTGCCAACCTGGCCTCCGGTTCGGTCGGCATCATGCGGGCGGGTCGGATGCTCGGCCTGTGCGCCACCCTGGCGACGATGGCCGCCATCCTCCTCATCTCCCGCGAGCTGTGGCCGCACGCCCGGCATAGGCTGCTGGTACTCGTGAGCGCCCTCTCCTATTCCAACCTGTTCGAAGGGGCCTTCAGTATCCGTACGGACACGGTCGCTCTGACCTTCGCCGCCGGTTCGCTCCTGTTCCTGGTCCGGTCCAGGCGCCGAAGGTCCCACCTCGTGGTATCCGGCTCCCTCATGGGCCTCTCGTTCCTCTGCACCCAGAAGGCCGTCTACCTCCTGGCAGCCTACTTCATCGCCCTGGTCGTGGCCACCTGGCTCGATTCGGGCTGGCGCAGGGCGCTCCAGGACAGCCTGCTCTTTGCCGGCGGCTGGCTGGCGGTCTTCGTGGGCTATGCCATCTACTTCGGCGGCACCCACGGGTGGCGGGTCATCACCATGGTGCTCCTCGGACCGAGGTTCGTGCTGGAGGGCACGGCCGCCTTCTCGGGCCTCGGCATGTTCATCTACCAGACGCTGACGCGGAACCTGATCCCCTACGCCATCTCCCTGGCGGGCCTGGGCATCGCCCTCGCCCGCTGGAAATCGGCCGGATTCTCCATCCGCGTGGCCCTTATCGCGACGGTGATCGTCACCATCCTGATCTTCCACCACGATCAGCCCTGGCCGTATGTATTCGTTTGGCCCCAGATGCTCCTGTCCCTCTGGGTGATCCCGCTCGCGGACTGGGTTGCGGAGAGGAGGTGGCTGGCCCGCGACCAGGCGGTACTGGCCCTCACCTTCCTGGCTGCGCTTTCCCTGCCCCGCCAGGTCCGCTACCTCAACCACACCAATGCGGAGCAGATCTCCGTCATGGTCCAGGCGGAGAACCTGCTGGAACCGGGAAGCACCTACTTCGATGGAATCGGGATGATCGTGGACCGCGACATCGCCGGGGACTACCCGGGATGGTGGTGGGACACGCCCACGATCGCGCGCATCCGCGCCGCCCTGAGATCCGGGAATGTGAGCGCCCTCCAAAGCGTCATGGATGACCACCCGAAACTTTGGATCCTCAATTATCGGATCCTCATCATGTCCGACGTCGTCCAGCGGATGGTCGCGGGCGGCTATGTCCGCATTTCGCCGAATCTCCTGCTCAGCGGGGTCGAATTGAATCCCGGAGCTCCGGAAACGCCGTTCGCTTGCCACTGGGCCGGCCGTTATCGATTGTTCAATCGACATGGAGGGGCGGTGGCAGGCCCCGTAGGCCTCGACGGCCTAGCTCCGGCGGAGGTCGTCAGCATCTCGCCGGGCTTGCACCGAGTGCGTGGACCGCAGAGCAAGGAACCCCTCTTCCTGCTACCGGCAGACACCCCCGTGAGAAACCCCTTGGCCCCCCAAGGGCCGGTGCCCGATTTATTTGCAGAAGTCTACACCTATTAAATTCAATAAATTGCGTCCAAGACTTCATGTAATACATATGAAAACGGATCGACAATAAGGGGCCTATTGATGGTCAATTCTAGCCAAACCAAAGAATATGCAGATCGATTGGTTCGGCTGCAGCAGAGCCCATGGAAACGCCTCTTGGATGTTCAGGCCCCGTACCGGTGGAACCTTAAACGCCTCAAGCCAGGGAAAACACTGGATATTGGATGTGGGATTGGCAGGAATTTGATAAATTTAAGCCAAGGGGTCGGCATCGACCCAAATACCCGTGCAATCGAGGTTGCTCGCTCCTTCGGGTTGACGGCCTACACACCGGAAGATTTTGAAAATTCGCCCGATTACCAACAAGAATTCTATGATTCGCTTCTGCTAGCACATGTTGCCGAGCATATTGGCTTGGACTCAACCATTTCACTGATTGGACGCTATTTAAACCTATTGAAATTCAACGGCAAGCTGATCATCATCACCCCGCAAGAGGCGGGCTATCAAAGTGATGTAACCCATACTGAGTTCATCGACTTTGACAAACTAAGCACAATCAATAAAGCATTAGGGCTTTTGGAAAGTCGCCGCTACTCGTTTCCATTCCCTCGCATCTTTGGTAAACTATTCCGTTATAATGAGTTCGTATTCGTATCCAGAAAAATGGCATGAAGATCGACGCGAACCAGATGATGAGGTACCTCCTGGTCGGTGCCTTCAATACCCTCCTGGCCTACGGCGTGTTCTCCCTCCTGCTCAGTCTGGGAGTGCACTACACCTGGGCGACGCTCCTCGGAGGCATCAGCGCCATGCTGGCGGGATACAAGTTCATGAAGGAGCTGGTCTTCAAGAACAAGTCCAGGTATGCCTTCCTGAAGTTCATCCTCATCTTCGTGACGATGTACTTCGTGAACATCCTCACCCAGTATGTGGCCCGGAAGACCCTGAATCCCTACCTCGCCGGAGCCGTCGCCAGCCTCGTCTGCGCGGCGCTCTCCTATGTACTCAACCGGAAGTTCGTCTTCGGGGCCCGGACGCCCCCACTGACTCAGGACGACGGCCTGGGGTGAGGCGCTCCCTTCTCAGCGCCCGTTCCTGAAGGTGCCACCCGCCAGCCGCCGCACCCAGGCGTTCAGCCGGACCGTAGGATGGAGCCAAGCCATCGCGGCGGCCATCCACCAACCCTTTTCCTTCGAAAGCCGGCCCATGCTCAGACTCAAGGCCCGCTCATTTCCGAAGCGCACACCGCGTCCCGCTGAGACCTCGGAAGCGCTGCTCGCATGGCGCCGGTAGAGGAAGACCTTGGTCCGGTTGTCCACCACGACAGACCTGCCTTCCATCGCGCACACAAACAGCCGATGCCAATCCGCCGCATCCGACCACGCCGGGTCGAAGGGTCTCCGCTGCAGGTCCTCCGTCCTCCAGCACAAGGCCGGAAAGTAGAGGAAATCGCCGATGGCGAGGCGAAGGGCCAGGCGGCTCCCACTTAATTCGACCATGCGGAACCGCGCCAGAAGGGGGGAGATGGCCCGCTTGATGAGAAAGGAGAGTGAGATCCGCCGTCGTCCGCCCGCATCCACCTCCGCGACCCCGGGGGCATAGACCCCTGCGTCGGGGTGCCTGGCGATCATGGCCTGGGCCGCTGGCCAATAGGAGGGGAGCACCAGATCGTCGGCCCCCAGGAACATCACCAGGGGGGCCCGCGCCAGGCTGACGCACCGGTTGAAGTTCGGGATGATGCCGAGGTTCGTCTCATTCCGGACGTACTCCACCCAGCCACCGCCGCTCGAGTGCACCACCGGCTCCAGGGGCTCGGGACTGGCGTCGTCCACGCAGGTGGCGAGGACCTCACCTTCGCGCAGCTCCGGGCCCATGGCCCTGACCAGAGCCTCCAGGGTTTCCGCGAGCAGGCCCGGGTTCCGGTAGCCGGGGATGAAAACATGGAGCCGGGCCGGCTGTGCTTCCCGGACCCGGTTCATGGCCTTCCCAGCGGCCTTCGGGGCACGGAGGCGATATCAAAGGCCAGAAACGCCAGCAGCAGCTGGACCCCCAGCAGGAGGGGCAGGACGGAGAGCATCACGGTCCCCGTGGGCGTGGGCCGCGTGCCCCCGATCGCCTCCATCCACTTGACGCCCCCGAAGACGAACCCAAAGACCGACAGCCCCAGCCCCACCGGCAGCTCGATGGAGGCGATGGACATGTCCCGGAGGTAGTAGTTGTAGACGATCCGCTTCAGGAGGTTACGAGCATGCTTGGCCAGGAACTCGCCGAGGATCACGCGGATCCGGAGGCTGCTGACCTCTCCCGAATACCGGGCCGGAAGGGGCACATCGGCGACCACGGCCCGGGTTGTGTTCAGCCGGAACAGCATGTCGGTTTCAAAAAAATAGCTGTCGCTGATCTTGTCCAGCGGCAGGTGCTTCAACGCCGTGTCGGTGATGGCGGTGTACCCGTTCGTGGGGTCGAAAATATCCCAATAGCCCGTGGAGAGCTTGGTCATCAGCGACAGAACGGCGTTCCCGAACAACCTTTGGCCGGGCATCTGCCGAACGTGCTCGATGTCAAAAAAACGGTTGCCTTTGGCATAGTCGGCCCGCCCGGCCAACAGGGGCGCGATGAGGCGTGAGAGATCCTTCGGGTCCATCTGCCCGTCTGCATCAAGCTTGACGATGATGGCTGCACCCTCCTCCAAGGCCACCAGGTAACCCGCCTTGACCGCGCCGCCAACCCCCAGGTTCCGTGCATTTCGGAGGACCCTCACGCGAGGATCGGTGCAGATCTGCTGCACCCAGTCACCCGTGTGTTCGGGGCATCCGTCGTCGACGACATAGATCCTGCCGACCTCGGGTCCGATCCCTCCGAGCACATGCTCGATGGTGGACCGGGCCCGAAAGCATGGGATGACTACGGCCACCGATCCGCAATCGGCCTGACGGTTAGAGATGGGTTCTTGTCTGCTCATCGGAAATGGACGGGGGGTTCAACCAAGCGTGCGTAAGATCCTGGGGCAGGGGTGAACCTTGTAAGGTATCGCCGAGCGAGTCGAAGGGTGTCCAGTTCTTTCTACCCCACCAGAGCACCTGCGGGATCCAGCGGATAGGGTTAGGGCATTCGCCCAGTTTCACCCCCCCCTGCGCCTCCTGCGTCACCCCGGTGACGCAGGAGGGCTCCAATCGACCGATCCAGCACATGGTCCGTGTTCCCAGAAGCGGATCCCACAGCTCGGAGGGCTTGAATTACCCTGGGACCCCTGCCAGATTTGGACACCCCCACTTCCTGGCACGAGACTTGAAACCAGAGCTCGGCCCTATCCAAAGGAGACGCCCATGAAGAAGCAGTCCGGCTTCACCCTCATCGAGCTGCTGCTGGTCCTCGCGATCATCGGCATCATCAGCGCCATCGCCATCCCGGCCCTGCTCAGCCAGCGCGCCCGGGCCCGCGACAAGGCCGCCATCGACAACACCGTCGGCCGTGTGGGCGACCTCGTGGGCCAGTGGGACAAGTCCCGCGAATCCGGTATGTCGGCCGCCTCCGCCATCACCGCCATGCAGACTTACCTGACGAACACTGGCAACGCCGATAAGAACCCCTGGAATGGGACCGCCGGTGCCCCCTCTACGGCTTTCAATTACACCTTTGCCACCGTGGCGGGAACCACTGCCAGTACCTTCGCCACCAACCTCGAGACCAAAGCCACCACGGCCACCCTTGGCCAGGCTCAGTTCGGCTACGTGCTGCCCACCGCCTCTGGCCAGCCTGGCTTCTTCGGTGGCGCCGTCTACGTGCAGGGCAAGATCAACAACAAGAACGTGGTCTCCAAGGTCTCCAGCCTCGAGTAGGGTGAACGCCAGATCGCACCACCGGAACGGGGGGCCACGGCCCCCCGTTCCTTTGCTGGAGCCCCCATGCCCCTGTCGCGCCGCCTGCGCCTCCTGGCCCCCTTCGCCGCCGGGGCCCTCGTCCTGCTGCTGAGCCTGCTCGCCCTCGGGGCTTACTATCAGGGTCCCTCGACCGGTCTCTCGGGCTTCGTGGCGGACGGATTGCACAATCCCACGGCTCAGGCCTTCGCCTTGCGGCTGTTAGCCCGGGAGGTCCTGCCCCTCTACCTGGGTGGCGGCATCCTGCTGTGGCTGCTCACCCTGGCCTGGGGCGTGCTGCTGGACCGGGGCTGGGCCCACCAATGGGGCTTCGGCACCGCCTTCGGTCTCACCTTGGCGGCCTTCGGTTGGATCCACCTTGTGCTCTGGTGGCGGGTGCCCACCACCCTCTGGGTGATCCCCGTGGTCCAGCACCTGCCCTTCGCGCTCGGCCTCCCCCTACTGGTCCTGGTCATCGCGGGCCCCGTGGCCCACCGGGCCTTCCACCACTGGGGCCGCCGTGCCTGGCTGATAGTGCCCGGCTGGCTGCTGCTTTGGACCCTCCTGGCCCAGGCTCCTCTGGTGCTGGGGCGGCGGGTGCCTACGGATCCCCCCGGCCACCACCCGGTTCAGGCTCTCCTGGTGGGGGTGGATGCCCTCCGCCCGGACGTGGCCGAGTCGCAAGGCATGGCCGCCTGGACGGGCACGCACTACCCCAATGCCTACACGATGGTCCCCGCCACCCGTCTGTTCTACAGCCTGCTCTGGGGGGGCGACCCCGCTGAATATTCCATCGGCAACGCCCTACCCTCCGAGGAAGAGCTGAATGGTCAGCTCCGCTACGCCCTGCTGGACGCCTACAAAGCGAAGGGGCTGAAGGTCCGGTTCTACATCGACGACGGCGGCACCATCGGCCTGGCGGGCCGGGGTTCCGGCTTCTTCGATGAGGTGGCCATGCCCGCCGCCGGCTGGGAGAACTTCGTCAACTCCAACCTGGCCGTGCATCTCCCCTTCTACGCCAGCTGGATGGATGCCCTGCGGGTGTTCCCCTCCACCAACCCCTGGGCGGGCCTGGACGCGGGACTGCGGGAGGCCCTGGAACGGGGCCGGGGCGCGGACCTGGTGATGTTCCACACCTGTCACCTGCACCAGCCCATCTTCCTCAGCCGATCCGAACTCCAGGACCTGCCCCGCTGGTGGACCCTGAAGCCCCTCGACCTGCGCCCCGTGGCGGGCCTGCCCCTGGTGACGCCTTCAGAACTGGCGAACACGGATCCCCGCCGGGACCCCCTCCTGGCCTACCGCATCCGGGTTCGGCACCTCCTGGCGGCCTGGAAGCCCCTCTGGGAGGGCCTGGCCAAGGATCCGGACTACGCCCAGGCAACCCGGGTGCTCTTTTCCGACCACGGCGAGCGCTTCTACCACGTGACGCCCGAATTCCAGCTCCAGGGCATCCACGGCTACGATCTGGACCCCTGGGAGCTGCGCATCCCCTTCCTGGTGGCCGGTCCCGGCTTCCCCAACGGACCGGGCACGGACCGGGCCGTCGACACCCTTGAGCTGCGGGATGCCCTGGCGGAGAAGCTCCTCGGGAGCAAACCCATCTCCCCGTCCAGTTTTGGCACCCGGCCCTTCGCCGCCGTGCGCTACCACACCATCCGAGCAGACTTCCTGCGGCCCGAACCGGAAGGGGTCCACTACCTGAGCTACGACTCCAAGAAGATCGTCCAGGGTGCGGCCCTGCTCCCCCACGGTGTCTGGGTGATGCGCTACCAGGCCACCCTGGCGGAGCGGCAGCACGAGGTCAGCGTGGCCCGGGCCGAGGGGGACCATCTGGACGTGTACAAACCCCTGGAAGGGGGCGGGGCCCACCACTTCAGCTACCACGGCTACCGGCTGGAGGGCGTGGAACCCATCACCCAGGCCGATTTCGAGAAGGTGAAGGCCCAGATCGACGCTGAATACCTCCGACCGGTGCCGGAGGTGCCCGGCAAGTAGGAGGACCCCGGGCCGGGACGGATCAATACTTGATCAGGACCGATCCGGCCCCGGCCTGGTTCAGGGTGTACACATTGGCGCCCAAGCTGGGGTCGTTCACGGTGATGGTGTAGCCCACCCCGCCGTTGGTCACGGCCACGCTGTAGTTCATGCGGGAGGCGCCCTTGGCCGAGAAGACCGGGGCGCCCACGCTGGCGGTGGGGGCGGTGCCGCTGGCGGTCCAGCTCCAGGACGTGCCGGAAGCGGCGTAGAGCCCATTCTCGGCCCGCCGGCTCTCCAGGGCCATGGCCAGGGCACGGGCGTTGGCCTCTGCATCCCCGATCATCATGGCCCGGCGCCGCTGCCCCAGGTAGGCGGGGATGGCGATGGCGCTGATGATGCCGATGAGGGCCAGCACCAGGAGGAGTTCCACCAGGGAGAATCCCTGGACGCGGGAGGAGCGGCGGGTCAGTCGGGGCATGGGGCGACCTCCGGGGGTTCCGGGAAGGATAGCAAGGTCCGTGCTGGGAATCGCGGAGGGCGCCCCGGAATCCTCAATCCTTGCCGAAGACGTTGGCCAGGTTGAAGATGGGCAAATACATGGCGATGACGATGAAGCCGATGATGCCGCCCAGGATGGCGATCATGATGGGCTCCATGAGGCTGGTGAGGTTGGCCACGGCGTTGTCCACCTCGTCCTCGTAGAAGTCGGCCACCTTGGACAGCATGGCGTCCAGGGCGCCCGTGGCCTCGCCCACGCCCACCATCTGCACCACCATGGCCGGGAAGACCTTGGTCTCGGCCAGGGGGGCGCTGATGTTCCGCCCCTGCTCCACGGCATCCTTCGACTTGAGAATGGCGTTGTGGATGACCTGGTTGCCCGCGGTGCGGGCCGTGATGTCCATGCCCTCGAGGATGGGCACGCCGGAGCTGATGAGGGTGCCCAGGGTGCGGCAGAAGCGGGCCACGGCCACCTTCCGCAGCAGGTCCCCGATGACGGGGATCCGCAGCAGGACGGTGTCGATCTGGAGCTTGCCCGTGGGCGTCTTGTAGTACTGGCGCAGGCCGATGACGATGCCGGCGATGGCGATGGCGAGCAGGTACCAGTAGTTGATGATGGCGTTGGACAGGGCGATGCAGACGAGGGTGGGATAGGGCAGCTTGCTGCCCAGGCCCTCATACATGGCCGAGAACACGGGGATGACCTTCACCATGATGATGACCACCACGATGATGGCGATGGAGATGACGGCGATGGGGTAGGTCATGGCCCCCTTCACCTTGGCCGTGAGCTTGACCGCCTTCTCGATGTAGCCGGAGAGCCGCTGGAGGATGACGTCGAGGATGCCGCCCGTCTCGCCGGCCCCCACCATGTTCACGTAGAGGTCGTTGAAGGCCTTGGGGTGCTTGGAGAGGGCGGCCTGGAGGGTGAGGCCCTTCTCCACGTCGTCCCGCACGGCCTCGATGATGCGCTGGAAGCCCTTGTGCTTCTGCTGGGCGCCGAGGATCTCCAGGCACTGCACGAGGGGCAGGCCGGCGTCGATCATCACGCTGAACTGCCGGGTGAAGATGGCGAGGTCCTTGGCGGGCACCTTGCCGAAGGACTTGCCGCCCTCGGAGGCCATGAGGCGCACGTTGATGACCTCGATGCCGTTCCGCTTGAGGGTGTTGGCGGCGGCATCCCGGGAATCGGAGACCAGGACCCCTTCCTGGACCTCGCCCAGCCTGTTCTTGCCTTTCCATGCATATGCGGGCATGTGGACCTCGGGGTGCGGGCAGGGATGGTGATGGATTCAGGATAGGCAGGAATGGCTGGCTGGTGAAGTCCTAGGTGTACTTGATGTTGGGGTTCCGCCCGCCCAGCAGGGGGCTGCCGGGCTTGGCGGCGGGGGCGGGGGCGGCGCCCCGGCCGCCCGCGGCGGCGGTGCCCACCCCGCGGTTGATGAGCTCCCGCAGCTCGTCGGTGTTGGAGCTGTACTCGTAGGCCTGCTCCTGGGTGATGTCGCCCTTGAGGACGAGGTCGGACAGGCTCTGGTTGAAGGTCTGCATGCCGTACTTCGCCTGGCCGGACTGCATGACGCCGTAGATCTGGTGGATCTTGTCCTCCCGGATGAGGTTCCGGATGGCGGGGTTGGGGAGCATGATCTCGAGGGCCAGGGCCCGGCCCTTCCCGCCGGCCTTGGGGATGAGGCTCTGGCAGATCACGCCTTCCAGCACCAGGGAGAGCTGGGCCCGGATCTGGGCCTGCTGGTGGGAGGGGAAGACGTCGATGATGCGGTTGATGGTCTGCACCGTGCTGTTGGTGTGCAGGGTGCCGAAGGTCAGGTGGCCCGTCTCGGCGATGGTGAGGGCCGATTCGATGGTCTCCAGGTCGCGCAACTCGCCCACCAGCACCACGTCGGGGTCCTGGCGGAGGGCCGAGCGGAGGGCCTTCTTGAAGCTGTGGGTGTCGGCGTGGATCTCCCGCTGGTTCACCAGGGCCCGCTTGTGCCGGTGGACGTATTCCACGGGATCCTCGATGGTGAGGATGTGGAGGGGCTCCTCGGTGTTGATCTTGTCCACCATGGCGGCCAGCGTGGTGGACTTGCCCGAGCCGGTCACGCCCGTGACCAGCACCAGGCCGCGGGGCTTGTCGCAGAGGGCCTGGACCGAGGGCGGCAGGCCCAGCTCGTCGAAGCTGCGGATCTTCTCGGGAATGGTGCGGAAGACGCCGGCGGTGGCGCCCCGCTGGTTGAAGACGTTGGCGCGGAAGCGGGCCACGCCCTGCAGGCCGAAGGAGAAGTCCACCTCCAGGTCCTCCTCCAGGCGGTGCTTCTGCTGGTCCGTCATGACCCCGTAGCAGAGCCAGCGCGTCTGGGAGGCGTCCAGGGGGGGCAGCTTGAGGGGCACCATGCGCCCGTCGATGCGGATCTGCGGCGCCGTGTCCGTGGTGAGGTGCAGGTCCGTCCCGCCGTACTCCACCATGGTCTTCAGGAGCTGCTGCAGGGGGACGACGTAGTTGGAACCGACTTCGCTCATGGATGGCCTCGGGAAGGAGTGGGGGCGATCGATCGGGCGGTACTTTAGAGCACGGTTTCCCGGATGATCTCCTCGATGGTGGTGACGCCGTCGAGGACCTTGCGGCAGCCGGAGCGGCGGAGGGTGATCATGCCCTCCTTCTGGCCCTGCTCGCGCAGCTCGATGGCGGAAGCCCCGGTGAGGATCATGTCCTTGAGGGTCTCGGAGATCTCCAGCACCTCGTAGAGGCCCACGCGGCCCTTGTAGCCGCGCTTGTTGCAGGCCTCGCAGCCCACGGGCTTGTAGAAGGTGATGCCCTTCTGGATCTCCTCCGGGGTGAACCCCACCTTCATCAGGGCGTCCTCCGGCTGGTGGTGCGTATCCACGGCCTTGCAGTTCGGGCAGAGGCGGCGGACGAGGCGCTGCGCGCAGATGATGTTCACCGAGGTGGCCACCAGGAAGGGCTCCACGCCCATGTTCATGAGGCGGTTGATGGTGCTCGGCGCGTCGTTGGTATGCAAGGTGGAGAGCACCAGGTGGCCCGTGAGGGAGGCCTTGATGGCGATCTCGGCCGTTTCGAAGTCGCGGATCTCACCCACCAGGATGATGTTCGGGTCCTGCCGGAGGAAGGAGCGGAGGGCGGCCGCGAAGTTGAGGCCGATCTGCTCCTTCATCTGCACCTGGTTGATGCCGGGGAAGTTGAACTCCACCGGATCCTCGGCCGTGAGGATGTTGGTGTCCGGCGTGTTCAGCTTCGCGATGGACGAGTACAGGGTGTTGGTCTTGCCGGAGCCGGTGGGCCCGGTCACCAGGACCATGCCGTAGGGCTTGGAGATCTGCCGGTCCCAGCGGTCCAGGCTCTCCTGCTCGAAACCCAGCTTCGTGAGGTCCAGCATGAGCTTGTCGGAATCCAGCAGCCGCAGCACGATCTTCTCGCCGAAGAGGGTGGGGAGGATGCTGACGCGGTAGTCGATGACCTTCTGGCGGCCGCCCATGTTGACCCGCAGCTTGATGCGGCCGTCCTGGGGCAGGCGCTTCTCGGCGATGTTGAGCTTGGCCAGGATCTTCACGCGGGAGGTGAGGGGATCCTTCAGCTTCAGGTTCGGCCGCATGACCTCCATGAGGATGCCGTCGATGCGGAACCGGATGCGGTAGTTCTTCTCGTAGGGTTCGATGTGGATGTCCGAGGCCCCGCGCTTGATGGCGTCGATGAGCACCATGTTCACCAGCTTGACGACCGGCGCATCCTCGCTGCCCCGCTTGAGGGCCCCGACGTTGATGCTCTCCTCGTCGTCGTCGGTGGTGTCGAACTCCGCGTCGGCATCGAGCTGCTGCTCCAGCTCGGAGAGGTCGATGTGCTCCTCGGCCTCGTCGAAGGCGCTGAAGGCCGCCGCTGCGGAGCCGGCTGGCGGCCCGCCCATGCCGGACCCGCCACTGGTGGCCGAGCCACCCCGGGTGGCGGTGCCATCCCCCCGGAGGGCCACCTGGCTCGATCCCCCGTAGTAGCGCTCCACGGCGCGAATGAGACCCATCTCGCTGGAGACCACCGGATCCACGTTGTAGCCCGTGTGGAACCGCACGTCGTCCATGGCGAAGATGTCCGTGGGATCGGACATGGCCAGGGTCAGCACGTTGCCGGTGCGCTGGAGGGGCAACACCTTGTGCCGCTGGGCGAGTTCCGCGGGAATCAACGCCACGACGGCCGGATCGATGGGCGGCCACTGCTCCAGGTCGGCCGCCGGCACGCCGTACTGCATGCCCAGGAAGCTCACGATGTCCTGATCGGAACAGTAGCCCTGGCGGACGACGATGCTCCCCAGCTTGCCGCCTTCCCGCCGCTGAACTTTGATGACTTCTTCCAGCTGGGCCTCAGTGATGAGCTGGGCCTTGACGAGCATTTCGCCGAGCTTGCTGACCACCGAACGCCTCCGGGATTGGGGTGAGGGGATGGTAACACCCTTAACTTGCATCCAATGTATGCTTTTGCCATGTCCTCCCCAGGGAGCCAGCCCCAGCGCCTGCTCTTGGCCCGGCAGCTCGTCCGGGAGAAAGGCCTATCCCGGGGCGATCTGGCCCTGCTCGAGGATGTCCTGAAGGCCGGCGCCGGCGACCTCGAGCCCCTGGTGGAGGCGCCGCCCGCGGGTCCGCGGCCCGGGGAGGAATCCCCGGCCCAGGCCACCCTCCGGCGGAACCTCGGCACCTTCCTCGCCTTCCTGCACCAGTTCTCCCCCCGGAGGCTGGGCGAGGCCCGACCGGCCATGGGGCTGGTGCTGCAGCACAGCCTCGCGCGCCTCGGCATGCTGGCGGAGGCCGCCCACCGGGAGCTGCTGGCCGAGCAGGAGCAGCCCGAGTGGGTGAGCCTCCTCCTGGACCTGCTGGCCTCCCTGCGCGCCATGTCCCTGGCCCCCACGGAGGACGCGGACCACCTGCGGGCCCTCTGGAGCACCTTCCTGGCGGACCACAAGGCCCCCTTCCGGCGCATCCTCGGCGCCCTCCAGGCCTGCGAGAACGGCCCGGCCGCCGTGGCCCGCCTCAATGCCCAGATGAAGGCCGTGAACCGCGCCATCCAGGGCCAGGGGCGGCTGGAGGAGGCCCTGGCCCGCCTGGCGGAGCTGCTCGAGGCCTGCATCCCCTCCGAGATCCACGCCCGCGTGGCGCCGCTGCTCCTGCTGGAGCACGTGGTGTCGAACCTCCGCCTGAGCCTCATCCGGCCCCTGGACCGGGGCGTCCACTGGCCGGCCGTGGAGCAGGTCCGGGGCAGCCTCCGCTGGCTCTGGGATCATCTCGGCTGGACCCTGCCCCGCATGGAGGGCGACCGGCTGAAGGAGGCCATGCCTCCCGAAATGCGCCGCCTGCTCCAGCAGCTGCGCCGGGAGGATCAGCCCACCTTCACCCTGGTGGCCCGGGCCCTGGCCAGCCACATCGCCTTGACGGGGCTCATCGAGTCCCTCGAGCCCGCGGCCACGGCGAGCCCCAGGGACCGCTACGCCACCGTGCCCACCTGCCTCGTCATCGAGTCCGAGCTGGGCCGCATGGCGGACCGCGCCTACCATCCTTCGGGCATCGAGTCGCTCCCGCCGGAGGCGGAGGACACCCCCCGGCTGCGGACCTTCTTCCGCCAGGCCGTGCTGGCCCTGCGCCAGGACCAGAGCACCCTCAGGAGCCTCCTCCAGCAGGCGCTCGCGGGCCAGGACGCCGACCAGCTGGCCCAGACCCTCGACAGCCTCCGGGGCCTCCTCCTCAACCACCAGCGGCAGCTCATGGGCGGCCTCGTGGGCATCTTCTCCCCGGAGCTGCAGCAGCGCCTCTTCCCCGATTCACCCAACCTCATGGAGGAGGGGGAGCGGCTCCGCCAGCGGCTCCAGCGGCTGTGGGAGCAGGTCTCGCCCCTGCACGGACAGCTGCTGCTCCACCTTGAGCTGCAGGACTGGCCCCGCCTTGCCCTCGGCCTCTCCCAGGCCCACCAGCACGTGCAGTCCTTCCGCCGCAGCCCGGAGTTCCCCCTGATGCGCCGCCCGGACCGGGAGGAGGCCGAGGGGCTCGTGCAGCAGCTGAGCCGGCTGCTGGAGAGCCCCGAGGACGTGCCGCAGGCCCTCCGGGACGGCATGGACCTGCTGGGCGACCTCCTGCGCTTCCTCGAGCTGTTCCTCCTCCGGATCAACGCCCGGATCCCCCTCATCCGCCAGGACCTGGAGGTGGCCCAGGAGGCCCTCCGGCTCGTGGCGGAACTCAAGGAGACCCCCGATGCGGAGCGCACCCGGCTCTCCCACAAGCTGATCCAGACGGCCAAGCGGCTGGGGGTCCGGGATCCCCAGTCGCTGGCCCTGCTCAAGCGGTGGATCCGCGCCGAGCGGGGCCAGAAGGACACCCTCCCGGCCCTCGAGCAGTTCGCCTCCCACCTCAGCCACCTCGCCCTGCGCCTGGAAGCGGCGCTCGGCTGAGCCCGCCGATCCCCCCGACCATGTCCATCCACTGGCTGGAACCCCACCCCTCCCCGGCTGGCGACGCCCTCCGGAAGGCCCTGGCCGCCTGGGGCCATCGGGTGGTGGACGGGGCCGGCAAGGGGACCGTGGTGCTGGTGGCGGAGCGCCCGGATCCCCGGCTCATCCCCATGGAGGGGACGGAACTGCTCTGGTGGGTGCAGGAGGGCGATCCCGAGGAGGTGAGCACGGTGCTGAACCTCCGCCCCGGCTGGGTGCTCCGGCAGGACCGCCCCCTCGAGGCCGCCCGGGCCGCGCTGGAGCACCTGCGGCAGCGGGACCTGGGCACGGACGGCTGGCTCCGGCGCATGCTCCACCAGGCCACCCTTGATGAGCTGCTGCGCCTGGTGCTGGACCGCGCCATCCGCCTCTCCGGCGCGCGCGGGGGGGCCATCTGGCTGCGCCGGGAGGACACGTTCTACCAGCAGGCCGGCGACGGCAGCTACCCTGAGGCCCCGCTGCCCGGCCAGGAGGCGGCCGACTTGGTGCGCCGGGGAGAGGCCACCCTGCTCTGCCCCTCGGAACAGATGGGCATCCTGCGCCTGCGCGACCCGCGGGAGCGTCCGGAGGCCCTGCTGGCGAGCATCGCGGACGTGGAGCCCCTGCTCCTCAACGCCTGGCGCCTAGAGGAGAGCCGTGCCCTCTCCTTCAAGGACGACCTCACCGTGGCCCAGAACCGGCGCTGCCTGGAGGCGGAACTGCCCCGGGCCGTCCGGGCCGCCGCCGCCAAGGGCGAGCCCCTGTCCCTCCTCTTCCTGGACGTGGACAACCTCAAGGCCGTGAACAGCCGCTTCGGCCATCCCACCGGCAGCCACATGCTGGAGCGCGTCGCCCGCACCGCCCAGCGCCTCTGCCGCGCGCACGACCGCCTCTACCGCTACGGCGGCGACGAATTCTGCATCCTCATGCCCGGCACCACCAGCCAGGGCGCCCGCAAGCTGGGGGAGCGCCTGATCCAGGTGCTGAAGGAGGCGCCCCTGGATCTCGACGGCGTGCAGGTGCCCGTGTCCCTCAGCGCCGGGATCGCGGCCTTCCCCGACCAGGCGGATGGCGCGGAGCACCTCATCGAGCGGGCAGACCGCGCCCTCTTTCAGGCGAAGTCCGCCGGGAAGGGGCAGGTGGTGGTGGCGGAGTAGCGGGAAGGGTCCCGCCTACTTCCGCTTCTTCTTCCCGTTCTTCTCCGAGCCGCCGAACACCTTGGAGAGGAAGCCCTCCTCGGACTCGCCGGCCGCCTCGCCGTCCAGGCTGCGCCGGAGCTGCTCGAGCAGCTCCCGCTGTTCGGCCGTGAGGGTCTTCGGCACCGCCGCCCGGAGGTGGAGGTAGAGGTCGCCCCGACCGCCGCCCTGGAGGCGCGGCACGCCGGCGTTCACGAGCTTCACGACGTGGTCGGCGGGGGTGCCGGGAGCCACCTTCACCTTGTCGGCGCCGTAGGGCGTCTCCACGGGGAGCGTCCCGCCCAGCACCAGGAGAGGCCAGGAGACATCCAGCCGGCGGTGGAGGTCGGAGCCGTCCCGCTCGTAGGCCGGATCCGGCTCCACGTCGAACACGATGTAGAGGTCCCCGGCCCGCCCGCCGAAGCGGCCCGCCTCGCCCTGGCCCTGGAGCCGCAGCCGCGTGCCGCGGTCCACGCCCGCGGGGATCCGGAAGCCGACCTTGGTCTTCCGGTGGACCCGTCCTTCGCCGCCGCAGGCCTTGCAGGGCTTCGGGATGAAGCGGCCCCGGCCCTCGCAGCGGGGACAGGGGGCCAGCATCTGGAAGAAGCCCTGGCGCACCGCCACCTGGCCCTGGCCGCGGCACTGGGGGCAGGTCTCGGGCCGGCTGCCGGCCTCGCAGCCGGACCCGTGGCAGGTGTCGCAGGCCTCGAGGCGGGGGATGGAGAGCTCCATGGCCTCCTGGCCGAAGATGGCGTCCTTGAAGCCGATGCGGAGGTTGTACTGGAGATCGGATCCCCGTTCCTCGCCCGTGGACCGCCGCCGCCCCCCGCCGAAGAGGTCGCCGAAGAGGCCGCCCCCGAAGAAGCTGCCGAGGATGTCCTCGAAATCCGCGAACTGGCTGGGATCGAACTGGAACTGCTGCCCGCCGCCGCCCCCGGCGCCACCCAGCCCGGCATGGCCGAACTGGTCGTAGACCTTCCGCTTCTCCGGATCGGAGAGGACGCTGTAGGCCTCCGCGGCCTCCTTGAACTTCTCCTCCGCTTCCTTGTTGCCCGGATTGCGGTCGGGATGCAGCTCCATCGCCAGCTTGCGATAGGCCTTCTTCAGCTCGTCGGTCCCGGCGTCCCGGGCCACCCCGAGCACCTCGTAGTAGTCACGCTTCATGCACCCATCCTGGCTTCCAGGATAGCCGATGACGCGGGACTAGTTGGGCGGCGCGGCGGCGTCCCCCTCCCCTTCCAGGGAGGCCATCATGGCCTCGCTCGCGGCGAGGACGGCGTCCGTCAGGAGGTTCTGCGCCTCCAGGAGCTGGGACTCGCAGGCCCGCAGGGCGTCGCTGTCCTGGGCCGCCACGGCCTGGCGGGCCCGGGAGAGCACGTCGCGCACCATGGCCTGCTGGTCATCCGCGAGGTACTTGCCGCACTCGGCGAAGCTCTTGTCGCAGGAGAAGATCAGCCCCTCCGCCGAGGCGATGTACTTCAGGGCGTCCCGCTTCTTGACGTCGGTCTCGGCATTGGCCAGGGCCTCGCGGATCATGCGCTGGATCTCCAGCTCGGACAGGCCGGAGCTGGGCCGGATGCTCATGCTCTGCTCCAGCCCGGTCATGAGGTCCCGGGCGGAGACCTTCACGATGCCGTTGGAATCGATGTCGAAGCTGACCTCGATCTGCGGTACGCCCTTCGGGAGGGGCGGCAGGTTGATGAGGTCGAAACGGCCGAGGCTCTTGTTGTGCTCCGCCAGTTCGCGCTCGCCCTGGAGGACGTGGATCTCCACCCGGGCCTGGTTGTCCGTGACCGTGGTGAACACCCGGGAGTCCCGGAGGGGGATGGTCGCGTTGCGCTGGATGATCTTCACGAAGCCGCCGCCCTGGGTCTCGATGCCGAGGCTCAGGGGCGTGACGTCCAGCAGGACCAGGTCCTTGATGTCGCCCTTGAGCACCGCCCCCTGGATGGAGGCCCCGGTGGCGACCACCTCGTCGGGGTTGATGTTCCGGTTGGGCTCCTTGCCGAAGAAGTCGCGGACCAACCGCTGGACGAGGGGCATGCGCGTCTGGCCGCCCACGAGGATGATCTCGTCCACGTCCTTGGCCGTCTTCCCCGCCTGCTGGAGGGCGTCCTTGATGGGCAGGAGCGTCATCTCGACCAGCCCCTTCACCATGCCCTCGAGCTGGTCCCGGGTGAGGGTGGCCTCCAGGTGCTGGGGGCCGCTGGTCCCCTGGGCGATGAAGGGGAGGCGGATGTCGACCTTGTCCAGGGTGGACAGCTCGCACTTGGCCTTCTCGCTGGCCTCCTTCAGGCGCTGGAGGGCCATGCGGTCCGTGGTGAGGTCGAGGCCGGTCTTGTCCCGGAACTGCTGCACCAGCCAGACCTGGATGGCCTGGTCGATGTCCTCGCCGCCCAGGAAGGTGTCGCCGCTGGTGGCCAGCACCTCGAAGACGCCGTCGTTCATCTCCATGAGGGTGAAGTCGAAGGTGCCGCCGCCGAAGTCGTAGATGGCCAGGATCTGCTTCACGCCCTTCTTGTTGAAGCCGTAGGCCAGGGCCGCGGCCGTGGGCTCGTTGATGATGCGCTGGACATTGAGGCCGGCGATCTTGCCGGCGTCCTTGGTGGCCTGACGCTGGGCGTCATCGAAGTAGGCCGGCACCGTGATGACGGCGTCCGTCACCTCCTCGTGGAGGAAGGCTTCCGCGGAGGCCTTGATGTTCCGCAGCACGATGGCAGCCACCTCGGGCGGGGCGTAGTCGCGGTCGCCCACGCGCAGCCAGGCGTCCCCGTTGGGGGCGGCCACGACGGGGAAGGGCAGCCGGGTCAGGGCCTCCTGCACCTTGGGGGCGTGGAACCGCTGCCCGATGAGGCGCTTGACGGCGAAGAGGGTGCGCTGGGGGTTGGTCACGGCCTGGCGCTTGGCGATGTGCCCCACCAGGACATCGCCCTTGTCGGTGAACGCCACCACGGAGGGGGTGGTCCGGCTCCCCTCACGGTTCGCGATCACGCGTGGATCACCGCCTTCCATGACGCAGACGCAACTGTTGGTCGTGCCCAGATCGATGCCGATCAGCTTGCCTGCCATGGGTTGAACTCCGGGGTTGTCGAATTCATGCTACCTAGATCTCCCTGGGCCAGCCAGCGCAAGGGCTCGCCCGCATCGAGACCGGACTAGGATTTTTCCGCATCGGAAAGGCGATTCACCACCACCCGGGCCGCCCGCAGGAGCTGTCCCTTGAGGTTGAACCCGCGCTCGTAGATGGCCGCCACCGCGCCGTCCGCCAGGGCCGGGTCGCTGAAGGTGGTGAGCGCCTCCGCGTGCAGGGCATCGAAGGGATCGCCCACCTGCAGGGGGAGGGGCTCGACATTGAGGCGCCGCAGGGCCTCCAGGAACTGCCGGCGGATGAGCTCCACGCCGGAGCGGAAGGTCTCCACATCCTGGTAGGAGGCGCCGAGCCCCCGGTCGAAGTTGTCCAGCACCGGAAGCATTTCCAGGAGGATGCGGCGCTCGGCCTGCTCCACGGCCAGGGCGATGTCCCGCTGGACCCGGTTCCGGAAGTTGTTGAAGTCCGCAGCGAGCCGGCGGTGCTGCTCCATGAGTTCGGCCTCGCGCTTCAGCATCTCCCCGAGCTGCCCCTCGGCCTCGGTGAGGGCAGACTCCAGATCGACCCGACGCTCCCCGTCCGGGGATTCGTCCCCGAGCTCGGCCAGGTCCATCTCCGGAACCATCTGGGTCTTGTATTCCGAGGCGGCCGCGTCGGCGAGGGCCTGGAGATCGGGCTCCCCCACTTCGTCCAGGTTCAGATCCACAAGGTCTTCGACCTCGCCGGGGGCGACGGATTTCGGGTCAGGATGGTTCGGCGTCTCGGGATTCATCGGAGCAGTATAAGCAGCAAAAGTGCCAGACAGAAAACGGGCCCGGGCGGTTCTACACCCGGGAGTGGCGTTTCAGGACCTGGCCCGACCACCAGCGGAGTCCGCCCATGATCCGGCCGTAATCCATGCGCAGGGGGCCCACCAGGGCGAAGGTGACGTAGCCGGCGGGGCCGAGGTGGAGGGTCCGGACGGCCGTGGCGAGGGGCATGCCCTCCAGGTAGGGGTTCTCCGACCCCAGCAGCAGCTGGATGTCCGCCGAGGCCCGCTCCGCGAAGGCGTCCAGGAGGCGCACCAGCCGCCCGTGCTCCTCGAAGGCGGCCACCAGTTCCCGGAACCGGGCCACGTCGTCGAATTCGGGAAAGCTGCCCAGCCGCCCGAGGCCCGAGACCACCACCGGCGCCTCCGTCGGGCCCGCCTCGCGGGGCCAGCGGACGGCCAGGTCGCGGAGCCGGGTCCGCAGCGTCTCCCCCTCCCGCGCGGCGGCCTGGAGGGTGTCCAGCAGGCGGGCCCGCATTTCGGGGAAGGTCAGCCCGGCGAATTGCGCCGTGGCATAGTTGCCCAGTTCCGTCAGCACCGACTCCCCGTAGGCCCAGGGGTTCTCCATGAGGCGGTGCTCCACCTCCCCGCGGCTGCCCACCCACACGGCCACCAGGCGTCCCGGCCCCACGGGCACGAATTCCAGGCGCGCGAGCCGGCTCTGGGAGAGCCCCTGGGGCAGGGCCACGCAAACCCCGCCCATGACCTCGGCCAGGGTGCGGCTCGCATGCCGGGCCCAGGTCTCCGGATCCAGGTCCAGGCCGTCCAGGGCCTCGGCCAGGCGGGCCTCCGCGGCCGGATCCGGCGGCGTGGGATCCAGCCAGCGGTCCACGTAGTAGCGGTAGGCGCGTTCCGTGGGCACGCGGCCCGCGGAGGTGTGCGGCTGGGCGACCAGGGCCTCCTCCTCCAGGTCGGAGAGGACGTTCCGGATGGTGGCGCTGGACAGGGGTTCGGGATAGCGCTTGGCCAGGAGGCGCGAGCCGACCGGCTCCCCCTCGCGGAGGTAGGTCTCGATGAGGGTCTTGAGGACCGACTCACCGCGGGGATTGAGGCTGGGCTGCGTCATGGATCAAAGCCGCTCCGGGCTGCCATACTATACGGCAAGTCCGCCCATCTCCTGGAGGTTCCCATGCCATCCGCCGCGTCCCACGCCTTCTCCCGGCTTTCGCTCGTCGCCGCCCTGACCCTGGGTCTCGCTTCGGGCATCGCCTGCAACCGCAAGAGCGAGGCCGCCCTCCAGGCCGAGGCCGCCGCCAAGGCCGCCGACGCCAAGGTGGCCCAGCTGGAACAGCAGCTGGCGGACGCCAAGGCCGGCAAGCACACCCCCGAGTCCGGCGAGACCGCCAAGGAACTCACCAAGGGCCAGGTGAAGTCCCTGGAGCGCCAGGTGGCCGATGCCAAGAAGCGGGCCCAGATGGCCAAGCAGGAGGCCGCCCAGCTGGAGACGGCTCCCGCGGCCAAGGCCACCCCCAAGGCCATCGTGGTGGACGTACCCGTGGGCACGAAGCTCGAGGTGGCCCTGGGCCGCGACCTGGCCACCGACAAGGACCAGGCCGGCGACCCCTGGGATGGCACCCTGGCCAAGGATGTGACCGTCAATGACCAGCTGGTCTGGAGCGCCGGCACCCGGGTCCGCGGGGTCGTTTCCCAGAGCGTGCCCACCGGCCGGCTGAGCAGCGGCAAGGGCGTCCTCAGCATCAAGGTGACGGAGATCGGCGGCGTGGGCGTGGACACCGACACCCATGCGATGGTGGCCGAGGCCAAGGGGACCCGGAACGCCAAGTACATCGGCGGCGGCGCGGCCCTGGGCGCCCTCATCGGCATCCTCTCCGACAAGAAGAACCAGGGCGACCATGCCCTGGGCGGCGCGGCCCTGGGCGCCGCCGCCGGCACCGCCGTGGCCGCCGGCACCGCCGACACCATCATCCGGATCCCCGCTGCCCAGCCCCTCACCTTCAGCCTCACCTCGCCCGAGCAGGTGACCCTGAAGAAGTAGCCGTCATCCTCGATCGGCCCGCCGCCGATCGGTACCGAAAACGGGAGGCTCCGCCTCCCGTTTTCGCATGTTCAGGCCTCGATCGCCTGCAGGCGCTCCGCTTCGAAGGCGGAGCGCAGGGGCTCGAGGATGGGTTCGATCTGGCCGGACATGGGGGGACCCGCTCCGTGAGCGCAGCGCCCGCAGGGCCCAGCGAACGGGAGGGCGGTCCGGGGGACCGCCCGATCGCGGGCTGCCAGCTGCCGCGTGCGCGAGTCGCCCCGCGGCGAGCGCCCAGCGGCGGGGCTTCAGGCCTCGATCGCCTGCAGCCGCTCCGCTTCGAAGGCGGAGCGCAGGGGCTCGAGGATGGGTTCGATCTGGCCGGACATGAAGCTGTCGATCTGGTGGATGGTGACCCCCACCCGGTGGTCGGTCACGCGGCCCTGGGGGAAGTTGTAGGTGCGGATCTTCTCGCTCCGGTCGCCGCTGCCCACCTGGGACTTGCGCAGGGCCGAGTGGGCCGCGTCGGCCTCGTCCTGGGCCTTCTGCAGGAGGCGGCTGCGGAGCACGGTCATGGCCTTGGCCATGTTCTTGATCTGGCTGCGCTCGTCCTGGCAGCTGACCACGGTGTTGGTGGGCAGGTGGGTGAGGCGCACGGCGGAGTAGGTGGTGTTCACGCTCTGGCCGCCCTTGCCGCCGGAGCAGAAGGTGTCGATGCGGAGGTCCTTCTGCTGGATGTCGATGTCCACCTCTTCGGCCTCCGGCATGACGGCCACGGTGCAGGCGGAGGTGTGGATGCGGCCCTGGGTCTCGGTCTTGGGAACCCGCTGGACCCGGTGGACGCCCGATTCGAAACGGAACAGCGAATAGGCGCCGTCGCCCTGGATCTCGGCCACCACTTCCTTCAGGCCCCCCTGCTCCGCCTCGCTCTCGTCCAGCACCGTGACCTTGAAGCCCCGGCGCTCGGCGAAGCGCACGTACATGCGGAAGATCTCGGCGGCGAAGAGGGCCGCCTCCTCGCCGCCGGTGCCAGCCCGGACCTCCAGGATCACGTTCTTGGCGTCGGCGGGATCCTTGGGCACCAGCAGCCGGCGCAGCTCCGCCTCGCCCTCGGCGAGGGCCTTCTTCAGGTCGGGGATCTCGGCCAGGGCCATGTCCCGCAGGTCGGCATCCATGGACTTGTCCGCCAGGATGCCCTCGGCCTCCTCCAGCTGCTTCAGGATGCTCCGCTGGGCCTGGAAGGCCTGCACGACCGGCTCCAGCTCCGCCCGGAGCTTGGTCAGCTCCCGCAGCCGCTTGGGGTCCGAGACCACGGCCGGATCCTGGAGCTGCGCCTCCACTTCCTGGAAGCGGGCATCCACGGCTTCAAGCTGGTCGAGCATCGGTCCCTCCCCTTGCGCTGCGCCCAAACAAAAAGGACGGGCCGAGGATTCGGCCCGTCCTTCGGAATGCAGCAGCTAGGCTTCGGTCGTCTCGGCGGCAGCCGGGACGGCCTCCTTCTTCGCATACTTCTTGTTGAACTTCTCCACACGGCCCTCGGTGTCCATCAGCCGCTGCTTGCCCGTGAAGAACGGGTGGCAGGCGGCGCAGACTTCCACGCGGAGCTCCTTCTTGGTGGAGCGCGTCATGAATTCGTTGCCGCAGGCGCAGTGGACCTTCACGTCGTGCAGCTCGGGGTGGATCTTTTCCTTCATCTTGGCCTCCTGGGACCGACCGGATGCCCCCGGGAATGGGGTGCGCGCACGCGGCTTGTCCACGCAAGACAGCCAGTCTACCGTCCGGGGGCCTGCAGCTCAAGGGGGAAGGCCCAGGGGGCCCCTACCCCTGTTCCTGGGGCATGAACACCCAGCGCTCCGAGAGGAGCCGCTTGAGGCGCAGGGCCCCGAGGACGCTCAGCAGAAGCGTGCCGTTGAAGCTCAGCTCGTACAACACTTTCCACCACTGGAAGCGGACCCGGCCGAGGAGCACCACCTCCACGAAGAACATGAAGGCCGTGAAGAGGACCGGCTCGAGCATCGCCTGCCAGAGGGGGCGCTCCTGGGAGTGGCGCTCCAGCAGGTAGCCGGTGTAGGCCCCGTAGAACAGGCGGGTGGGCTTGAAGCCGTGCATGGTGGTGAACCCGAGGGGGATGGAAAGCAGCGTGGTGATGACCACGGCCACCAGCATCCGGGCCACCGGGCCGAGCCGCGCCCAGCGCCGCCGGGCCCAGAAGAAGCCCGCCCCCACCGCCAGCCCCTGGGCCGCGGCGAAGGGCAGGCAGATGAACCAGTGCCAGCCCTCGATCCACATGTGGCCGCCGGTGGCGAGCCCGATGATCATCCCTGCCACCAGGGCCGTGCTGCCGCGGTGGTTGGCGTCCTGGCCCTCCCCGCTGGAAAGCTCCAGGGCCAGGGCGCCCGGGCGCTCCTTCTCGGCCAGGAGCACGGCCATGCCGTTCTCGCCCTCCAGTCCGCGGGCCTCGGCTTCGTCCATCAGATGGGATTCCAGCTCCCGGAGCAGCATCGCCCGGCGGCGGCGGGAAACCCCCCGGAGGCCCGCCTCCACCTGCGACAGATAGCTGGTGAGGGCCCGGGTCATGGTGTCGTCAGGCCCTCGGCCCCACGAAGGCCTCGACCATGTCCACGAACTGGTTCCACTCCTTCTTCTTGGCCTTCAGGAAGGCCGCGCCCGCGGGCTGGATGGCGTAGTAGCGCCGCTCCCGGCCGTTCTGCTGGGTCTCCCAGTAGGAGGTGATGAACTCGGCCGCCTCCAGCTTGTGGAGCGCCGGATAGAGGGCCCCTTCCTTGAGGGTGTACGTGCCGCCCGTGCGCTGTCGGACGGTCTCGATGATCTGGTAGCCGTACATGGGCGCCTCGGACAACAGCGACAGCAGGAGCAGGGGGGTGCTGCCCTTCAACAGTTCACGGTCCACGGTTGCCTCCAGTTTAGGCTCTGATTCGTGGAACATTGTGCCTCGCAACACGATACGGCGCAAGGGCCAGACCGGCACATTCCAGCGACAGTCCAGCCGGCAACCAGCTCCGCCGCCCCCTCAGGCCCCGGGGGAGGGCCCACGGAGGCGGGCCAGGACGCGGAAGAGGGGCAGGAGCAGGAGGCCCACCAGGATCACCCCGAGGGGGGCGAGGATGAGCCAGCCCAGGCAGGCGTGCCCCAGGAGGGGACCGAGGCCCGCCAGGGCCTTGAGCGGCTCAGCCCGGGCGGAAGCCACCAGGCTGCCCAGGGACAGGGGCATCCGCGGGGACCCCAGGAGCCACTCCCCCAGCCGCACCTCTGGCACCAGCAGGGCCAGCTGGAGGGGGTAGGCCAGGTAGTTGGCGGTCTGGAGGGCCGGATGGTTCAACCGGAAGGCGAGGCCCGCCCCCAGGCAGAGGAGGGTCGTGGTGCCCAGCACCGGGAAGGTCCCCAGGCCGAGGCCCACCGCCAGGCTCCAGGCCAGGCCGGCCGGGCTGAGGCCCTGTCGGACCTGGCTCAGCAGGGGATCCACCACCCGCCGGCGGAGCCGCGCCTTCACGGCCTCCTCCGGCTCATCGAGGAACCATGGGGAGGGAAGGGACGGTGCATGGGGCTCCAGGCTGCCCCCAGGTTACCCCGGGCGGTAGCATGGGGGCTTCGTCAAGCCCCCGACGCCGGCGCAGGTCGCCCCGGCGCACGTCCCAGGAGAATGTCCCCCATGCCTTCGATCCGACCCGTTCCCCTTCCCCTGGCCTGGGCGCTCACCGCCTGTGCCATCGCCTTCGCAGGCACCCCGCCCGGAGCGCCCTTCATGAAGCCGAGCCCCCTGCCCTTCCAGGCCCCCCAGTTCGACCGGATCCAGGACAGCGACTTCCTCCCCGCCCTCGAGGCCGGCATGAAGGCCCACCTGGCCGAGGTCGCGAAGGTCGCGGCCAATCCGGCGGCCCCCACCTTCGAGAACACCCTCGTGGCCCTGGAGCGCTCCGGCGCCGAACTGACCCGCGTGAAGAAGGTCTTCTTCCACCTGACTGCGGCCAACACGAACCCCGGGCTGCAGAAGATCCAGGAGGAGGTGGCCCCCAAGCTGGCCGCCCACGACGACGAGATCTACCTCAACGCCCGCCTGTTCCAGCGCATCAAGGCCATCCACGACCAGCGCGCCCACCTCAAGCTCGGGCCCGAGGGCCAGGAGCTGGTGGAGCGCTACTACCAGACCTTCGTCCACGCGGGCGCCGAGCTCTCCGCCGCGGACCAGACGAAGCTGCGCGCGCTGAACCAGGAAGAGTCGAAGCTCACCACCGAATTCAGGAACCGCCTGCTGGCCGCCACCAAGGACGGCGCCCTCGTGCTCGACCACGAGGCCGACCTGAAGGGCCTGTCCAAGGGCGAGATCGAGGCCGCCGCCGCCGCGGCCAAGGCCCGAGGCCTGGAGGGCAAGTTCGTGCTCGCCCTCCAGAACACCACCCAGCAGCCGGCCCTGGCCTCCCTCGAGGATCGCGCCGTCCGCGAGCGGCTCTTCAAGGCCTCCGTGGACCGGGCCAGCCTGGGCAACGCCGACGACACCCGTGCCATCGACCTGCGCCTGGCCCAGGTCCGCGCCCAGAAGGCCGCCCTCTTCGGCTGCAAGGATTTCGCCACCTACGCGATGTACGACCAGATGGCGAAGACCCCCGAGGCCGCGGAGAAGCTGATGACCTCCCTCGTGCCCGCCGCCACGGCCAAGGCCCGGGCCGAGGCCGCGAAGATGCAGGCCCTCATCGACCAGCAGAAGGGCGGCTTCCAGCTGGCCCCCTGGGACTGGCAGTACTACGCCGAGCAGGTGCGCAAGGCCGAGTACGACCTGGACGAGGCCCAGATCAAGCCCTACTTCGAGCTCGACCGCGTGCTGCAGGACGGCGTCTTCTATGCCGCCCACCAGCTCTACGGCCTCACCTTCAAGGAGCGGAAGGACATCCCCGTCTACCAGCCCGACGTGCGGGTGTTCGAGGTCTTCGATGCCGACAGGAAGCCCCTGGCCCTCTTCTACGCCGACTACTTCAAGCGCGACAACAAGTCCGGCGGGGCCTGGATGGACAGCTTCGTGGACCAGTCCGGCCTGCTGAAGACGAAGCCCGCCGTCTACAACGTCTGCAACTTCAGCAAGCCCGCCCCCGGCCAGCCCGCCCTGCTCAGCTTCGATGACGTGACCACGATGTTCCACGAGTTCGGCCACGCCCTGCACGGCATGCTCTCGAACGTGAAGTACCCCCTGCTCGCCGGCACCAACGTGCCCCGGGACTTCGTGGAATTCCCCTCCCAGTTCAACGAGAACTGGGCCCTCCAGCCCCAGGTGTTCGCCCACTACGCGAAGGACTACCGCACCGGCAAGCCCATGCCCGATGCGCTGGTGCAGAAGATCCGCAAGGCCCGCACCTTCAACCAGGGCTACGCCCTGACGGAGTACCTGGCCTCCGCCCTCCTCGACATGGCCTGGCACACCCTGCCCGCCACCGAGCAGGTCAAGGACGTCCAGGCCTTCGAGGACCAGGCCCTGAAGGGCTTCCACCTCGACCTGTCCCAGGTTCCGCCGCGCTACCACACCCCCTACTTCGCCCACATCTGGACCGGCGACTACGCCGCCGGCTACTACGCCTACCTGTGGAGCGAGGTGCTGGACCATGACGCCTACGCCTGGTTCAAGGCCCACGGCGACCTCACCCGCGCCAACGGGGACCGCTTCCGCCGGATGATCCTCTCCCGCGGCAGCACCGAGGACATGGCCAAGCTGTACCGGGCCTTCCGCGGCGCCGACCCCAGCGTCGAACCCCTCGAGGTGGCCCGGGGCCTGAAGGACGCCCCGGACGGCAAGTAGGAAGCGAAAGGCTGAAGTCGTGCGAAGGGGGCCCTCCGGCCCCCTTCGCGCGGCTGGGCAGGAACTGCAGCGGGCGACCGATCCTTCCGTTGGGCCCCCGGATTGATACCGTTCGGGGGAATCGCTGATGGCCGGGCCGGGGCGGCCGATGAGGCCTCCATGCCCAAGGTCTTGGTGATCGACGACTGCCAGATGATGCGGACCTACCTGCGCCGGTCCCTGGAGAAGGGCGGCTACGAAGTGGAGGAGTGGGTCCCCGCCAGTGCCGGAGAGATCCCCGATCGCATCCAGGACTCCGCCCCGGACCTCCTGCTCACGGACTTCTCCATGGCGGGCTTCAACGGAGCCACCGTGGTCCGCCTGGCCCGGAAGGCTAACCCCGGACTCCCTGCCATCGTCCTCACGGCCTTCCGGACCGAGGACATGGAGGCCAGCCTGCTGCGCCTGGGGGCCCATCGCGTCTGCGCCAAGCCCATCGCCCCGGACGCCCTCGTGGAAGCCGTCCGGACGACCCTGGAGGACCTCCAGGACTAGAAGCGGAGGGACGGTCCCCGGTCGCCCCCTCCGCGGCCAGGGCCGCCGGTAGGATCGAGGGACAACTCCCGGAGAAAGGTCCGCCGATGCCCCCTGCTCGAATCGCCTGGCCCTGCATCCTGGTGCTCCCCCTCGTCCTGGCCTGCGTGCCGGCGGTCTACCCGCGGACGCAGCCGGACGGCCCGCGGGTCTCCGCAGCCCTGGTCGCCTACGGCCAGCCGGAGCAGCATCTCTGCATCCTCAAGATCCCGCGACAGGAGGGCGAACCGACCTGGCAGGGCCTGTTCACGGACGGTTCCACGGACATCCTCCAGGCAGAGGACATTCCTGGTCTGACCCTCCTGAAATGGCCCGTCACCCCCGACCGGATGGCTACGCTGACCCGGAGGCCCTACCACCTGCGGATCCAGAACGGGAAACAGGCGTTCGAGGTGACCCTCACCTTCACGTCGGCCGGTCGGGACTTCACCGCCAAGCTCCTGCTGCAGTTGATCGCCGCCGGAGTCCGGTAGGCAGGAGATCTCACTGCATCTTGAAGGCGTCGTTCGTGATCAGCGTGCCCAGTTCCTCGCGGATCACTCGGGGCGTCTTGGGGTCCTGCCTCCATGCATCCACGTAATCTGCGACCAGCGGATGGTTCCGGAAGAAGGACCCCAGGGACCAGCCGCCCGCGCCGTACGCCAGCCCATGCAGGAGCCCTGGCGTGATGGCATCGATCTTCTTCTTCGACTTCCTGATCTCCAGGACGGCCTTGCCGTCCTCTCGCCACGCCAGGGTATCTGCGATGGCACGAACAGGCTTCTGATCGCCTGTGGCGAGAAAGAGGCTCCAGAGCATGTCCATGCGGGTGGTGATCTGATAGGGATCGTCCAGGTTCACCGAGAAGTCGTAGGGATCCGGCAGGGGCGAAGCCGAGGTTCGGATCTGCTTGAAGGTGTCCTGATCCTCCCGGGGCAAGGCGGCAAGGCAGCCTGAGAGGTCGCATCCCGCCTCGCTCAACACGAGCAGGGCGTAGATCCTGAGCGAGCGATCCTCCTGCGCCAGACGCTTCATCAGGTCCCCGGCGGCGAGGGGCGACGACTTCAGGATCTGGACGTAGAACGCGAGGATGTTCGGCTGGGTGGCGGTCCTGTCTCCCTTCATGGCTCGCAGTTCGTGAAGGAGCCGGAAGGGATTCGGATGCTGGTAGTAGGTCATCATCCATTCCCCGCCCGCCTTCGGATCCTTGAAGGCGCCGTCCTTGGCGACCCGGTCGGCGGACTGGATTTCCAGAGTGGCGGGCTTCAGGGGCACGGTCTTTCCGTCTGCCATCGTGACGCTGCCGGTGAACGTGGCAGTGCCATCGTGAGCATCGGCGGGCACCTGCCAGTCCAGGTCGAAGAGCCCGAGACTCACCAAGGAGAGCATGTTGTCTAGGTCCTTCGTCGGTGACTGAACCTCTCCCGCCTCAAGGACTCGTCGCACCATGTCCGCACCCTCCGCCTTGATTCGGCGGACCTGGCTCGGGTGGATCGCCTTGAACGCCTTGGTGGTGCCCGCGAAGGAGACGGTGAACGTACAGGTGGAACCCGCCAGGAGCGTGTCCCGTCCCTCGCCCTGGGCGCCGAGGGCAACCGTGAGGTGCTGCCCCGGGAACGCCTGGGTCCGCAGATCCGGGGCGTTGACGGTCAGCGGAAGCCCCTTCCAGTGGTCTGCCGTCTCGGATCCGATGATCCACGGCGTCGTCCTCAGCTCGGTGGGCTGCGGCTTGGCTGGCTGGACTTTGCCCTGCGCCGACAGCGAAGCAGGTGTTAGTGAACAGACGAGGAGGAGGAACAGGGAGAAGAAACGCATGCCAGGGCTCCGGCTTGAAGGGGGGTGTTCCCTGGAGCCTAGCTGGGTACCGAAGCAACCGGGTGAAGAGGCCCGTGGTGGTTGCCTCCCGCCCCGATCACCGATATTACAATATATTGCCTGTTTTCATCGCTTTATGACTATCTTTCCGGGTATCCTCAGCAGTGCTGATCCCGAGGGGAAGATCTACACTTAAGGCTCACTCGCGGGTGGCGACCGGGAACTTTGGCTGGAATAGGGGAAACCCCCGAAACCGTTGATTCACAAGGTTTCAGGGGTTCCGGTGGTGCACCCGACTGGAATCGAACCAGCGACCTTTGGCTTCGGAGGCCAACGCTCTATCCAACTGAGCTACGGGTACCGCAGCCCTCCATGATGACGATGTTCGCGGTTCCATTCAAGGTCACCGCCTACTTCGGCCCCTCCACGGCCCGCCGGCGGACGGTGCCGTTGCCGGCCGCGAAGTAGCGGCGGACGCCCTGGGCGATGGCATCGCCCACCTTGGCCACGAACTTCGGATCCTTGAGCTTCTGCTCCTCCCGGGGGTTGGAGATGAAGGCGGTCTCCACCAGCACCGCGGGCATGGCGGCGCCGCGGAGGACGATGAAGGGGGCCTGCTTGACGCCCCGCTCCTTGATGCCCGCCAGGCGGTTGAGCTGGTTCTGGATGGCCACGGCCAGGCGCTCGGAATCTTGGAGGTAGGCCTTCTGGGCGAGGTCGTCGAGGATGCTGGCCACCACGCTGTCCGGGCTGGAACCGCCCGGCCCCATGCCGGCTCCGGCGTTCTCCGCCGCGGCCAGTTCGTCGTCGTCCCCCTGCCCCAGGCTCAGGAAATACACCTCCGAGCCCCGGGCAGCCCGGGCCCGGGCGGCGTTGAGGTGGAGGCTGATGAAGAGGTCGGCCCCCTCCTCGTTGGCCTTCCTGGCCCGGTCCCACAGGGGGATGAAGGTGTCGTCGTCCCGGGTGAAGTCCACCTGGAACCCCGCCGCCTCCAGCTTGGCGGCCACGGCCCGGGCAATCTCCAGGGCGGCGGCCTTCTCCGCCAGGCCCTTGGGCCCGTGGGCGCCCCGGTCCTCCCCGCCATGGCCCGGATCCAGCATGATCCTGAGGCGGGGTGCGGGGGTGCGGGGGATCGGCTTGGGGGTCTCGCCCCATGCCAGTAGGCTGAAGGTGGCGAGCAGGATGCTCGGGAGTCGGATCATGGCCCAGTCGGTGAAAGGCATGCGGGATCTGTTCGGGGCGGAGCTGCGCTGGTTCCAGCATATCGAGGATACCGCCCGGAAGTGCTTCGAGCGCCACGGCTACCGGGAGATCCGCACCCCCATCCTGGAGGAGCTGGAGGTCTTCAAGCGCTCGGTGGGCGACAGCTCCGACATCGTCAAGAAGGAGATGTACGACTTCGTGGACAAGGGCGGCCGCCACGTGGTGATGCGCCCCGAGAACACGGCCGGGGTGGTGCGCGCCATGGTCGAGCACAAGCTGCTCCAGACCAGCGATCCCCAGCTCCTCTACTACATCGGGCCCCAGTTCCGGTACGAGCGCATGCAGGCGGGCCGCTACCGGCAGTTCTGGCAGATCGGCGCCGAGAGCTTCGGGGTGGCCAGCCCCGAGAGCGATGCCGAGAGCCTGGTGATGCTCTACGACTTCCTCCGGGAGCTGGGCCTTGAGAAGCTCAGCTTCAGCCTCAACTCCGTGGGCACCCCGGAGAGCCGGCCCGCCTTCCAGGCGGCCTTCCGGGCCTTCTTCGCCGAACGGGAGGCCCAGTTCTGCGGCGACTGCCACCGGCGCATCGAGGAGAACCCCCTGCGGGTGCTGGACTGCAAGGTGCCCACCTGCCAGAAGGCCCTGGCGGGGCATCCCCTCATCTCCGAGTTCCTCGACGAGGCCTCCGAGAAGCACCATGCCCGGCTGAAGGAGCTCCTCCGGGACCTGGGCGTGCCCTTCACGGAGGACCCCCGCCTGGTCCGGGGCCTGGACTACTACACCAAGACCGCCTTCGAGGTGCTCAGCGGTGACATCGGCGCCCAGAGCGCCATCCTCGGCGGCGGCCGCTACGACCTGCTGGTGAAGCACCTGGGCGGGCCCGATGTCCCCGCCTTCGGCTGGGCCATCGGCCTGGACCGCCTGGCCATGGTCTGCCAGACGCTCCGCGGGGAGGCGCCCCACCGGCCCCCCGCCCTGCTCATCCCCCTGGGCGACCGCGCCACGGGGGAGGCCATGAAGCTGGCGCGCAGCCTGTGGGCCGCCGGCGCCTCCGTCCAGCTGGAGACCCGCGGCGTCGCCCTGAAGAAGGCCATGACCACCGCGAACCGCACCGGCATCCAGACCGTCCTCATCCTGGGCGACGGCGAGCTGGACGGCGGTACCGTCACCGTGAAGCACATGGCCACCGGGGAGCAGGAAGCCTGGCCCCTGGCCGACCTCGCCACGCACCTCAAGACCCTCTAGGAGACCCCATGGACACCCGCCACAGCGGCTTCAACACCAAGCTGGTCCACGCCGGCATTCCCCACGACGAGCACGGCAGCGTGGTCACGCCCATCTACCAGACGAGCACCTTCGCCTTCCGGAATGCCCAGGAGGGCGCCGACCGCTTTGCGGGCCGCGCCGAGGGCTACATCTACACCCGCATCGGCAACCCCACCGTCACCGCCCTGGAGCAGAACGTCGCCCAGCTGGAGAACGGCTTCGGGGCCACGGCCATGGCCAGCGGCATGGGCGCCGTGAGCACCGTGTACCTGGCCCTGCTGAGCTCGGGCGACCACGTGGTCAGCACGGATTCCGTGTACGGCCCCAGCCGTGGCCTCATGGAGAAGCACCTGAGCCGCTTCGGCGTGACCTCCACCTACCTCGACACCACGGACATCGAGAACCTCCGGCGGGCCATGAGGCCCAATACCCGCATGGTCTACGTGGAGTCGCCCTCCAACCCGGCCATGGCCGTGACGGACATCGCCGCCGCGGCGGAGATCGCCCATGCCCATGGGGCCGTGCTGGTGGTGGACAACACCTTCGCCAGCCCGCACCTCCAGAAGCCCCTGGACCTGGGCGCGGACCTGGTGCTGCACTCCATCACCAAGTTCATCAACGGCCACGCGGACGTGGTGGGCGGCATCGTCATCGCGAAGACCGAGGCCCTCCACAAGCAGGTCCGCAGCATGATGATCAACCTGGGGACGAACATGGATCCCCACCAGGCCTACCTGGTGAGCCGCGGCCTGAAGACCCTGGCCCTCCGGGTGGAGCGCGCCGAGCAGAACGCGGCCCCCCTGGCCCAGTGGCTGGAAGGCCACCCCGCCGTGGCCTGGGTCCGCTACATCGGCCTGCCCAGCCACCCCCAGCACGAGCTGGCGAAGCGCCAGATGACCGGCTTCGGCTCCATGATCGCCTTCGAGCTGAAGGGCGGCCTGGAGGCGGGCCGCATCCTCATGGACAACGTCAAGCTGGCCGGGCTAGCGGTGTCCCTCGGGGGCGTGGAGACCCTCATCAGCCACCCAGCCTCCATGACCCACGCGGGCATGGCCCGCGAGGACCGCCTCGCCGCCGGCATCACCGACGGCCTGGTCCGCCTGTCCGTGGGCATCGAGGACGCCGAGGACATCCAGGCCGACCTGGACCAGGCCCTGGCCAAGGCCGGCGGCCGGTAGCGGCGTCCAGGCGGGAGACCGGGGTATCCTCGGGGGCATGTCCCCTCTCCCCGGTCTCCCGCCGCGGCTCGGCCTGCATCTGGCGGTCCTGGCCCTCGGCCTCGTCGCGACGGCCTTCCTCCTGGGGCGCTTCGCACCCCCGCGACGGCGGAAGGTGCGCCGGGCCCTGATCCCCTTCGCCCTCTGGCTCGCCGCCCTGGGCCTGGGCTTCGGCCTCTCCGCCACCGGGCTCGAGGCCCGGGCCCGGGACGCCTTCGCGGCCGCCGGCCTCCTGCGGGACCTCACGCTCATCAACCTGGCGGGGCTGCTGCTCTTCGACCTGGCCCTGCCGCGCCTGGGCCTGGGGGTGGCCGACATCGTGGCGGACCTGACTCTGGGGGCGGCCTACCTCCTGGCCATCCTCGGCACGCTGCGGGCCTCGGGCGTGAACCCCTCGAGCCTGCTGGCCACCTCCGCGGTGGTCACCGGGGTCATCGGTCTGTCCCTGCAGGCCACCCTCGGCAACATCCTGGGCGGCGTGGCCCTGCAGCTGGACCACTCGGTGCGTGTGGGCGACTGGCTCCAGCTGGAGAACGGCCGCCAGGGCCGCGTGACGGCCATCCACTGGCGCCACACCGTGCTGGAGACCCGGGACTGGGACACGCTCATCGTGCCCAACGCGGCGCTGCTGGCGGGGAACATCCTCATCCTCGGCCAGCGGGAGGGCCAGCCCGTCCAGCACCGCATGTGGGTGTACTTCAATGTGGACTTCCGGTTCGCGCCGGGGGAAGTCATCGCGGCCGTGGACCGGGCCCTGCAGGAGGCGTCACTCCCCAACGTGGCCGCCGACCCGAAGCCCCACTGCATCTGCTACGACTTCGCCAAGGACACCCGCGACAGCTTCGCCTACTACGCCGTCCGCTACTGGCTGACGGACCTGGCCAAGGACGATCCCACCAGCTCCCTGGTGCGCCAGCGCATCCATGCGGCCCTCAAGCGGGCCGGCATCCCCCTGGCCGTGCCGGCGGCCTCGGTGTTCCTCTCCCAGGACGACCCGGAGCACGCCCACCGCAAGGAGGCCCGGGAGCTCGACCGGCGCCTGGCGGCCCTGGAGAGCATCTCCCTCTTCGAGGCCCTGACGCCGGAGGAGAAGGCCCGCATCGCCCCGCGCATCCGGCCCGCCCCCTTCACCGCCGGCGAGGTCATCACCCGCCAGGGGGCGGAGGCCCACTGGCTCTACGTCCTGGTGAAGGGCGAGGTCGAGGTCCGCCTCCAGTCCGAGGGCGGCGAGGCGCGGGTGGTCGGCATCCTCCGCGCCCCGGACTTCTTCGGCGAGATGGGCGTGATGACGGGCGCCCGCCGCTCCACCACCGTGGCGGCCCTGGGCGAGGTGGAGTGCTTCCGCATCGAGAAGGGGGACTTCCAGCAGATCCTCGAGGACCGCCCGGAAGTCGCCGGGGCCCTCTCGGACATCCTGGCCCGACGCCGGGTGGAACTGCTGGCCCTCCAGGAGCGCCTCGGCGCCGAGGAGCGCGAGCGGCGGTTCCGGGACGAGCACGGGCGCATCCTGGCGGGCATCCGGACCTTCTTCGGCCTGGATGCGTGAAGCTTTCCCCCAAAATCCTGACAAACCCGATAAACTATCTTCTTCGTGATCGCAGGCGACCCCCGGTCTCCGCCTCTTTTCAGTCCGAAATCCCCCTTCATGCCCTGACCGGGCCCCCGAAACCCTGATTCCGCGGGCGGGCCCCACCAGGAGCACCTGATGTCCTTCGAATCCCTCGGGCTGATGCCCGAGCTCCTGCGCGCCGTACGCGAGCAGGGCTACGAAACCCCCACCCCCATCCAGGCCCAGGCCATCCCCACCGTCCTGGAGGGCCGCGACCTCATGGGCCGCGCCCAGACCGGCACCGGCAAGACGGCCGGCTTCACCCTGCCCATGCTGCAGCGGCTGGCGCACCACGCGAACACCTCGGCCTCGCCCGCGCGCCACCCCATCCGCGCCCTCATCCTCACCCCGACCCGCGAGCTGGCCATGCAGGTGGAGGAGAGCGTCCGCACCTACGGCCGCCACATCCCCCTGCGTTCGACCACCATCTTCGGCGGCGTGAACATCAACCCCCAGACCAAGGCCCTGCGCGCCGGGGTCGAGATCCTGGTGGCCACGCCGGGCCGACTGCTGGATCACCAGCAGCAGGGCAACCTCAACTTCAGCCAGCTGGAGATCGTGGTCCTGGACGAGGCCGACCGGATGCTCGACATGGGCTTCATCCGCGACATCCGCAAGATCATCGCCCTGCTGCCCACCCAGCGGCAGACCCTGCTCTTCTCGGCCACGTTCACGGACGAGATCAAGCAGCTGGCCGGCGCCTTCCTGAAGAACCCCGCCCTGGTGGAGGTCACCCCCCGCAACACCGCGGCGGAGCTGGTGAGGCAGATCGTCCATCCCGTGGACCGGGAGCGCAAGCGCGCCCTGCTCGCCCACCTCATCCAGAGCCGCGGCCTGGAGCAGGTGCTGGTCTTCACCCGCACCAAGCACGGCGCCAACCGGCTCTCCGAGCAGCTCGACAAGGACGGCATCTCGTCCATGGCCATCCACGGCAACAAGAGCCAGCCCCAGCGCATCAAGGCCCTCGAGGAATTCAAGAAGGGCTCGGTGCGGGTGCTGGTGGCCACGGACATCGCCGCCCGGGGCCTGGACATCGACCAGCTGCCCCATGTGGTGAACTACGAGCTGCCCCAGGTGCCCGAGGACTACATCCACCGCATCGGCCGCACCGGTCGGGCCGGCAGCGAGGGCGAGGCCACCTCCCTGGTCTGCGTGGATGAGCACAAGCTGCTGCGCGACATCGAGAAGCTCCTCCGCAAGGACCTCCCCAAGCAGGTGGTCACGGGCTACGCCCCGGATCCCAGCATCCCTGCCCAGCCCATCGAGACGGGCCGCCAGGGCGGCCGTTCCTCCGGCCGTCCGGGCGGGCGACCCGGGGGCGGCGCGCCTCCGAGCCATCGCGCCCGGCCCGGCGCCCGCGGCAAGTAGGGATCGGGGCGCGCGGAAGGCACTCCGGGCTTCCGCTATGATCGGAAAAACCCGGAGCCCCGATGCGCCTGTCCCTCCCCGCGCTGGTCCTGACCCTCGGCATCCTCGCCGCCCAGGCGGCAGCCCCGCCGCTGCCGGCCAGTCCGACGGACGACTACGTCTTCCCCCAGCGCAGTCCCTGGGCCAGCGTCCAGCAGACCATCGGCACCACGGTGATCGCCATCGACTACCACCGGCCTGCGGTCCGGGGCCGGCCCATCTGGGGCAGCCTGGTTCCGTACAACCAGGTGTGGCGGGCCGGGGCCAACGAGGCCACCACCATCCGCTTCAGCGACCCCGTGCGGATCCAGGGGCACGAGGTGAAGGCCGGGACCTACTCGCTCTTCATGATCCCCCGGACCGGGGCCTGGACGGTGATCCTCAACCGCCAGGCCCGGCAGTGGGGGGCCTTCGCCTATGACCCCCGGCAGGATGTCCTGCGCATCGACGTGATGCCCCGCACCTGCCCCCAGACCGAGTGGCTCACCTACGCCCTGGACCCCACCAGCGATTCCACGGCCTACGTCCAGCTCCTGTGGGAGCGGGTGAAGGTGAACTTCCTGGTGGAGGTGGACGTCGAGGGCATCGTCGCCGCGCGGATGAAGCACCTCTTCGCCCAGCGTCCCAACGACTGGAGGGTCTACGCCGAGGCGGCCGAGTACGGCCTCCAGGAGACCGTTCCCCTGAGCCAGGCGATCACCTGGGCGGACCGCTCCCTGGCGCTGCAGGAGAACCCCACGAACCTGGCGGTCAAGGCCCGGCTGCTCCACGAGGCCGGCCAGCGGCCCCAGGCCCAGGCCCTGATGGAGAAGGCCCTGCGGCTGGCCCGGGCCCGGAAGGAGCCCGTGACAACGACCGGCCCCATGGAAAAGGACCTGGCCTACTGGAAGCAGGGCGGTTGAGGCCTTTCCCGGAACCCCGTTGACAGGTGCGACAATGGGTCGCACCTTGTTGCTTATGCAAGAACAACCCCTCACCCCCCTCACCAAGGTCGGCCTCGGGTTCCTCGTGGCGGCCACCCGCCGCAGGGTCAAGCAGGTGGTCTGGGCCCGCCTGGCCCCCATGGCCCTCACGCCCCAGCAGTTCTGGGTGATCCTGGTGATCAACCGGAAGGGGCCCCAGTCCCTGCACACCCTGGCCCGGGAGGTCTGGATGGACGACCCCACCGCGAGCCGGGTGGTGAAGGCCCTCTGCGACCGGGGCCTGCTGCACAGCGACCCCGATCCCGCCCATGGCCGGCGGATCCTCATCCGCCTCACCCCCGAGGGGACCGGGATGGCCCGGGAGCTGGAGACCATCTCGGAGGAGATCCGGGTCCGCCTGGCCGGAGGGCTCAGCGAGGAGGAGCAGGCCGTCCTGCGCCGGGGGCTGGCCCAGATGATCACGAACATGGACAACCTGGCCGAGGAGCTGCCCCGGCCCAGCCGGGTGCCCCAGCGCCGCCTGAAGGTGGGCAACCTGTAGCCGGGGTCGCCCGACCCCGACCGGAGTTCCCATGCGCGCCCTTCCCGTCCTGCTCGCCCTCGCGACCCTGGCGCCGCTGCCCCTGGGCGCCCATGCCCGCCACCGCCTGCCCGCCCGGGCCGAGGGCGCACCCCGGGTCCACCGGGTGGAGAAGCTGGCCGACCACGTCTACTGCATCTTCGGCCAGGGCGGGAACATCGGCCTCGTGGTGACCGCGCGGCACGCGGTGCTCATCGACGACCAGTTCGAGCGGCTCGTGCCCGGCCTGCTGGCCGCCGTGCGCTCCGTCACCGACAAGCCCATCAAGTACCTCATCAACACCCATGCCCACCCCGACCATGTGGGCGGCAACCCCGCCCTGGAGAAGCTGGTGACGGCCATCGTGGCCCACACCAATGTGCTGAAGCGCATGGAGACGGAACAGGCCAAGCTGGAGCCCGCGAAGCGCGGCGGGCTGCCGGAGCTGGCCCTGGGTTCCGAAGACCCGGCCGAGAAGGCCCGCCTGGACATCCACCTGGATGGCACCGAGATCCACCTCGTCCACGCCGGGCCAGGCCACACGGACGGCGACGTGATGGTGGGGATCCCGTCCGCCCGGGTCCTCCACATGGGCGACCTCTTCTTCAACGGCATCCTGCCGTTCATCGACACGGAATCCGGCGGCAGCTTCGAGGGCCTCCTGGCCCAGGTGGCCTGGGTGGCCTCCTGGATCCCCGGGGACACGAGGATCATCCCCGGCCACGGCCCCGTGTGCGGGAAGAAGGAGCTGCTGCGGTACCGGGACCTCCTCCTGGCCGTCCAGGCCCACGCGAAGGCCCACCCCGGCCTGGATCCGAAGGCCCTCGCCGCCGGCTTCGACACGACCGCCTGGCCCGACTGGAAGCCCATGCCCACCTTCGTGACCTGGGAGACCCTCTTCGCCGCCGCCAGCGGCAAGGGCCCCGGACGCGTCAAGGCCGCCTGACCGCCCCCGGCCCGCCCGGAAGATCCTTCTCAACCCGGATGACAGCGACCGGGTCATACCTCAAAATGCGATAGCCTACCCGTCCCGCACGGGCCTCCCGCCGCGCCCTCCTCTCTTGGATGCCCCATGGATTCCTTCGACGCCGCCCCCTCCCTCCCGACCGAAGGCGCAGCCTCCCCCCGCCGCCGCTGGATCTGGTTCGGCGGGCTCGGGCTGGCGGTGCTGGCGGGCCTGTTCCTCGTCCGCGGGAAGAAGGACGGCGACCCCGCCGGCAAGGCGGCTGGGCGACCGGTGCCCGTGCTCGTGGCCACCGCCCGGACCGGGGACATGCCCCTGACCCTCACGGGCCTCGGCACGGTCACGCCCCTCGACACCGTCACCGTGCGCAGCCGCGTGGACGGCCAGCTCGTGCGGGTGGCCTTCACGGAGGGCCAGGAGGTTCACCAGGGCGACCTGCTCGCGCAGATCGATCCGCGGCCCTTCCAGGTGCAGCTCATGCAGGCCGAAGGCCAGCTCGCCAAGGACGAAGCGGCCGCGAAGAACGCCAGGACGGACCTGGCGCGGTTCCACGACCTGGCCCGGCAGGGCATCCTCGCCCAGCAGCAGCTGGACGCCCAGACCTCCCAGGTGAACCAGTACGAGGCGGCCCTGAAGGCGGACCAGGCCCAGGTGGAAAGCGCGAAGCTGAACCTGACCTACAGCCGCATCACGGCGCCCATCTCGGGGCGCGTGGGCCTCCGCCTGGTGGACACGGGCAACATGGTGCACGCCTCCGACGCGAACGGGCTGGCCGTCATCGCCCCCGTGAAGCCCATCAACGTGGTGTTCACCATCCCCGCGGACAGCATCCAGCGGGTGCTGGCGCGCAGCCGCAAGGACGCCCGGCTCCCGGTGGAGGCCTTCGATCGCGACCTGAAGCAGCGGCTGGCCCGGGGCGAGCTGCTGGCCATCGACAACCAGGTGGATCCCGCCACGGGCACCATCCGGCTCAAGGCGAGGTTCTCCAACGAGGACGGAGCCCTCTTCCCGAACCAGTTCGTGAACGCCCGCCTGCTCGTGGACACCCTCAAGGGCGCCGTCCTGGTGCCCACGGCGGCCCTGCAGCAGAGCCCGCAAGGGGCCTTCGTCTACGTGGTGAAGGCCGACGGCACCGTGGACATGCGGGTCGTGGAGATCCAGGCTACCGAGGGCGACGACACCGCCCTGAAGTCCGGCCTCCGGGCCGGCGAGGTGGTCGTCACCGATGGGCTGGAGAAGCTGCGCCCCGGCAGCAGGGTGAGCGTGGCCAAGCCCGAGGCCCCTGGGACCGCCAAGGCCAAGCCTTGACCAGGGCCGCGACGTGAATCCCTCCCGCCCGTTCATCCTCCGCCCCATCGCCACCTCCCTCCTGATGGCGGGCCTGCTCCTGGTGGGGGCCCTGGCCTTCCGCCAGCTGCCGGTCTCGGCCCTGCCCCAAGTGGACTACCCCACCATCCAGGTGGTGACCTTCTACCCCGGCGCCAGCCCGGATGTGATGGCCTCGGCCATCACCGCGCCGCTGGAGCGCCAGTTCGGCCAGCTGCCGGGCCTGAACCGCATGTCCTCCACCAGCTCCAACGGCAGCTCCATCATCACGCTGCAGTTCGTGCTGGACCTCAACATCGACGTGGCCGAGCAGCAGGTCCAGGCCGCCGTGAACGCGGCGGGCACCTACCTGCCCAGGGACCTCCCGAACCCGCCGATCTACAGCAAGACCAACCCGGCCGACGCGCCGATCCTGACCCTGGCCCTCACGTCGAAATCCCTGCCCCTGTCGAAGGTCGAGGACTTCGCCGACACGCGGCTGGCCCAGAAGATCTCCCAGCTGCCCGGCGTGGGGCTGGTGAGCATCAGCGGCGGCCAGAAGCCCGCGGTCCGCATCCAGGCCAACCCCTCGCAGCTGGCCTCCTTCGGCCTCACCCTGGGCGACGTCCGCACGGCCGTGGGCCAGAGCAACGTCAACCAGGCCAAGGGCAGCTTCGACGGGCTGCGCCAGGCCTATGCCATCGGCGCCAACGACCAGCTGCTCTCCAGCGACCAGTACCGCCCGCTGGTGATCGCCTACAAGAACGGCGCCCCGGTGCGCCTCTCGGACGTGGCCACGGTGACCGACGGCGTGGAGAACGCGCGGCAGGCCGCCTGGATGAACCAGGTCCCGGCCGTCATCCTCAACATCCAGCGCCAGCCGGGGGCGAACATCATCGCCGTGGTGGACCGGGTGAAGCAGCTCCTGCCCCAGCTCCAGGCCTCGCTCCCCGCCGCCGTCCAGCTCTCCATCCTCACGGACCGCACCACCACCATCCGCGCCTCCGTGGCGGACGTGGAGTTCGAGCTGATGCTGACCATCGCCCTGGTCGTGATGGTGATCTTCCTGTTCCTGCGCACCCTGGCGGCCACCATCATCCCCAGCGTCGCCGTCCCCCTCTCGCTGGTGGGCACCTTCGGCGTCATGTACCTGCTCGGCTACAGCCTGAACAACCTGACCCTCATGGCGCTCACCATCTCCACCGGCTTCGTGGTGGACGACGCGATCGTGATGATCGAGAACATCATGCGCTACATCGAGGAGGGCGAGCCGCCCCTCCAGGCGGCGCTGAAGGGCTCCGGCCAGATCGGCTTCACCATCCTCTCCCTGACGGTCTCGCTGATCGCGGTGCTCATCCCGCTGCTCTTCATGGGCGACATCGTGGGCCGGCTGTTCCGCGAGTTCGCGGTGACCCTCAGCGTGACCATCCTCGTGTCCGCCGTGGTGTCCCTCACCCTCACGCCGATGATGTGCGCCCGCCTGCTCCATCACAAGCGGCCCGAGGAGCAGGGCCGGTTCTATGTGGCCTCGGAACGGGTGTTCCAGCGCATCATCGCCTTCTACGGGCGGACCCTCAGCTGGGTGCTGGACCACCAGAGGGCCACCCTGATCGTGGCCGGGGCCACCCTGGTGTCCACCATCCTGCTCTACCTGGCCATCCCCAAGGGCTTCTTCCCCGTGCAGGACACCGGGGTGATCCTCGGCATCTCAGAGGCCCCCCAGTCCGTGTCCTTCGAATCCATGGCCGCGGCCCAGCAGACCCTCACCCGCGTGATCCTCAAGGATCCCGCCGTGGCGAGCCTCTCCTCCTTCATCGGCATCGACGGCACCAACACCACCCTCAACAGCGGGCGCATCCAGATCAACCTGAAGCCCCTGGAGGAGCGCGGCCTCAGCGCCGACCAGGTCATCCGCCGCCTCCAGCCGGAGCTGGCCCAGGTCCACGGGATCAAGCTCTTCCTGCAGCCTGTCCAGGACCTCACGGTCGAGGACCGGGTCAGCCGCACCCAGTACCAGTACTCGATGGAGGACGCCGACCCGAAGGAACTGGCCCAGTGGGCCCCGCGGTTCCTGGACCGGCTCCAGACGCTTCCCGAGCTGCGGGACGTGGCCAGCGACCAGCAGAACTCGGGCCTCCAGGCCCGGCTCATCCTGGACCGCACCACGGCCTCCCGCCTGGGCATCACGCCCCAGATGCTCGACGACGCCCTCTACGACGCCTTCGGCCAGCGGCAGATCTCCACCATGTTCACCCAGCTCAACCAGTACCGGGTGGTCCTGGAGGCCGCGCCGGGGCTGCAGCAGCACCCCGAGGACCTCCAGAACATCTACGTGAAGTCGGCCTCCGGCGGCGCCGTGCCCCTCAGCGCCTTCACGCGCCTGGAAGTGGGCACCGCGCCCCTGGCCGTGAACCACCAGGGCCAGTTCCCCACGGTGACCTTCTCCTTCAACCTGGCCTCCGGCGCCTCCCTCGGCGACGCGGTGAAGGCCATCAACGCCGCCAAGCGGGACATCGACCTGCCCCCCAGCATCAAGGCGGGCTTCCAGGGCACGGCCCAGGCCTTCGGCGCCTCCCTCTCCAACACGCCCTTCCTCATCCTCGCCGCCATCCTGACGGTCTACATCCTGCTGGGCGTGCTCTACGAGAGCTACATCCACCCCATCACGATCCTCTCGACCCTGCCCTCGGCCGGCGTGGGCGCCCTGCTCTCGCTGATGCTCTTCCGCACGGACTTCAGCGTGATCGCCCTCATCGGCATCATCCTGCTCATCGGCATCGTCGAGAAGAACGCGATCATGATGATCGACTTCGCCCTCGACGCCGAACGCAAGGAGGGCCGGCCTCCGACGGAGGCCATCTTCCAGGCCGCCCTCCTGCGCTTCCGGCCCATCGTCATGACCACCATGGCGGCCCTGCTGGCCGGCGTGCCCCTGGCCCTGGGTTCGGGCGTGGGCTCGGAGCTGCGCCGCCCCCTGGGCATCGCCATCGTGGGCGGCCTGATCTTCAGCCAGGTGCTCACGCTCTATACGACGCCCGTGATTTATCTCGCCTTCGACCGCCTCGCTGCCCGCGCGCGCCGCTGGCGCGGTGCGCCATGAGCATCTCGGCCCCCTTCATCCGGCGCCCGGTCGCCACCACGCTCCTGACGGTGGCCCTGGCCCTGCTGGGGGGCATCGCCTACCAGTTCCTCCCAGTCTCCCCGCTGCCCCAGGTGGAGTTCCCCACCATCCAGGTGTCCGCCGGGCTGCCGGGAGCCAGCCCCGACACCATGGCCTCCTCCGTGGCCACACCCCTGGAACGCCAGTTCGGCCGCATCGCGGGGATCACGGAGATGACCTCCTCCAGTTCCCTGGGGTCCACGAACATCACCCTCCAGTTCGACCTGAGCCGGAACATCGACGCCGCCGCCCGTGACGTGCAGGCCGCCATCAACGCCGCCCGTGGGGACCTGCCGGCGGCCCTGCCGAACAACCCCTCGTACCGGAAGGTGAACCCGGCGGATGCCCCCATCCTGATGCTCTCGCTCACGTCCAAGGTCGTCCCGCGGGAGAAGATGTACGACCTGGCCTCCTCCGTGCTGCAGCAGAAGCTGTCCCAGGTGCAGGGCGTGGGCCAGGTCTTCGTCTGGGGCGGGGCCCTTCCCGCCGTGCGGGTGGACGTGAACCCGGTGGCCCTGAACAGCCACGGCCTGAGCCTGGAGGACGTCCGCACGTCCCTCGCCAGCGCCAACCTCAACCGGCCCAAGGGCGACCTGTCCGGCGTCCACCACACCTGGTCCCTGGCCGCCACGGACCAGCTCATGACGGCCGCCGAGTACCGGCCGCTGGTCCTCGCCACCAAGAACGGCGCCGCCTTGCACCTCTCCGAGGTGGCCCGGGTCCAGGATTCGGTGGAGAACATCCGCAACCTGGGCATCTCCAACGGCGCGCCGGCCATCATCATCCCCATCTTCCGGCAGCCCGATGCCAACATCATCGACACCGTGGACCACGTGAAGGCCCTGCTTCCCCAGCTCCAGGCCTCCATCCCGCCCACCATGGAGCTGAACGTCCTGATCGACGCCACGCGCACCATCCGGGCCTCGGTGAAGGATGTCCAGTTCGCCCTGAGCATCTCCATCATGCTCGTCATCCTCGTGGTGTTCCTGTTCCTGCGGAGCCCCCGTTCCACGCTCATCCCCAGCGTGGCCGTGCCCATCTCCCTCATCGGCACCTTCGGGGCCATGTACCTGCTGGGCTACACCATCGACAACCTCTCCCTCATGGCCCTGACGGTGGCCACCGGGTTCGTGGTGGACGACGCCATCGTGGTCGTGGAGAACATCACCCGGCACCTCGAGGGCGGCATGTCGCCCATGGAGGCCGCCCTCCACGGGGCCAAGGAGATCGGCTTCACCGTGGTCTCCATCAGCATCTCGCTCATCGCCGTCTTCATCCCCATCCTGCTCATGGGCGGCCTGGTGGGCAGGCTGTTCCGCGAGTTCGCCGTCACCCTCTCCATCGCCATCGTGGTGTCCCTGGTGGTCTCGCTCACCACCACGCCCATGATGTGCGCCCGACTGCTGCGCCCGCACGCCGAGGAGCACCACGGCCGCCTCTTCCAGGCCAGCGAGCGGGGCTTCCAGTGGATCATGGCGCGCTACGAGCGTTCCCTCGCCTGGGTGCTCCGCCACCAGCCCCTCACCCTGGCGGTGGCCGTGGCCACCATGGTCGCCACCATCGGGCTCTACATCGTCGTCCCCAAGGGGTTCTTCCCCCAGCAGGACACGGGCCGCATCGTGGGTTCCATCGTGGCGGCCCAGGACGTCTCCTACCAGGGCATGGAGCGGCTGCTGAGGCAGTACGTGGCCGTGGTCCAGTCCGACCCCGGCCTCGAGAACGTGACGGGCTTCGTGGGAGGCGGCAACACCGGCCGCATGTTCTGCTCCCTCAAGCCCGCGGACCAGCGGAAGGACAGCGCCGACCAGATCATCGCCCGCCTGCGGGCCAAGACCGCCCACATCCCCGGCGCGGCCCTCTACATGCAACCCGTGCAGGACCTCCGCATCGGCGGCCGTCCCGCCAGCGCCCAGTACCAGTACACCCTCCAGGGCGACGACGCCCGGGAGCTCTTCGAGTGGGCCCCCCGGGTGCTCCAGAAGCTGCGCACCCTGCCCCAGCTGGCGGACGTGAACTCCGACCTCCAGAACAAGGGGCTGGAGGCCACGGTGGTCATCGACCGGCCCACCGCCTCCCGCCTGGGCGTCACGCCCCAGGCCATCGACGCCACCCTGTACGACGCGTTCGGCCAGCGCTTCGTCTCCACCATCTACACCCAGCTCAACCAGTACCACGTGGTGATGGAGGCCGAACCGGCCTTCTGGCAATCCCCGGACGGCCTGAAGTACATCTACGTGCGGTCCACCACGGGATCCCTGGTGCCCCTCAGCGCCTTTGCCCACTTCGAGCGCAAGGACACGACCCTCTCCGTCAACCACCAGGGCCAGCTGCCCTCCGTGACCCTCTCCTTCAACCTGCCGGTGGGAGTGGCCCTCGGCAACGCCGTGGACGCCATCGACCGGGCCGAGCAGGAGATCCGCCTGCCGGGCACCATCCACGGCAGCTACATGGGCACGGCCCAGGCCTTCCGGGCCTCCCTGGCCAACCAGCCCCTCCTCATCATCGCGGCCCTCCTGGTGGTGTACATCGTGCTGGGGGTGCTCTACGAGAGCCTCATCCACCCGCTGACCATCCTCTCCACCCTGCCCAGCGCCGGCGTGGGCGCGCTGCTGGCCCTGCTCATCTTCCGCACGGACCTGAGCGTCATCGCCTTCATCGGGATCATCCTCCTCATCGGCATCGTGAAGAAGAACGCCATCCTCATGATCGACTTCGCCCTGGAGGTGGAGCGCCGGGAGGGGGTCACCCCGGAACGGGCCATCTTCCAGGCCGCCCTCCTGCGGTTCCGGCCCATCACCATGACCACCCTGGCGGCCCTGCTGGGGGGGCTGCCCCTGGCCATCGGCATGGGCACGGGCTCGGAGCTGCGCCGCCCCCTGGGCATCGCCATCGTGGGCGGCCTCATCTTCAGCCAGCTCCTCACCCTCTACACCACCCCCGTGATCTACCTCTACATGGACCGGCTCCACCTGGGGTGGGTCCGGTTCCGGGCGAGGCGGAAGGCCCCCCTCCCGGCTTGAGCCTGGCCCCTCCGGGTGCGATCCTGGAAGGCTATGAGACTCGACCGGCTCGGCGACTTCCAACGCACCCACCGCAACGGGGACCTCCGCCTGGACCACGCGGGCCAGGCCGTGCGCCTGCTCGGCTGGTGCCGCCGCGTCCGGAACCTGGGCTCCCTGGTCTTCCTGGACCTGCGGGACCGCTGGGGCCTGGTGCAGCTGGTGGCCAACGAGGAGACCGCCGATCCCTCCCTGCTGGCCAAGCTGAAGGCGGTGCGCAGCGAGTTCGTCCTGGCGGTCGAGGGCGTGGTGGCCGAGCGCGAGAGCAAGAACTCGAACCTGTCCACCGGCGACGTGGAGGTGCGGCTGACGGATCTGAGGATCCTCAACACCGCCGCGCCCCTGCCCTTCCCCCTGGAGGACGAGGGCGTGGGCGAGGACCTGCGGCTCACCTACCGCTTCCTGGACCTCCGCCGGGAGCAGCTCCAGCGGAACATGGTGCTGCGCAGCGAGGTGGCGAACCTCACCCGGAACCACTTCCGCGAGCTGGACTTCATCGAGTTCGAGACGCCCATCCTCACCAAATCCACGCCCGAAGGCGCCCGGGACTACCTGGTGCCCAGCCGTGTGCACCCCGGGGAGTTCTTCGCCCTGCCCCAGAGCCCCCAGCTCTTCAAGCAGCTCCTCCAGGTGAGCGGCTTCGAACGCTACGTCCAGATCTGCCGCTGCTTCCGCGACGAGGACCTGCGCGCCGACCGCCAGCCCGAGTTCACCCAGGTGGACGTGGAGATGAGCTTCGTGCGCCAGGAGGACGTGCAGGGCGTCATCGAGCCCCTCATGGTCAAGCTGGCGAAGGTTGTCGGCAAGGAGATCGCCGCGCCCTTCCCCCGCCTGCCCTACCGGGACGCCATGGAATGGTACGGTTCCGACAAGCCGGACCTCCGCTGCCCCGTGAAGATCCAGGACGTCACCGGGCTCTTCGCCGCCAGCGGCTTCAACCTCTTCCGCGCCGCCGCCGAGAGCCACGGCCACCGGCGGGTCCGGGCCCTGTTCTTCCCGGGGGAGGGGCCAGGCGCCCTCAGCCGCAAGCAGCTGGACGAGCTGGGCGAGGTCGCGAAGCAGCTCGGCGCCGGGGGCCTGCCCTACGCCAAGTGGGGCAGGGACGGCCTCGCCAGCAGCTTCAGGAAGTTCCTCGAGCCCGCCGACGAGGCCGCCCTGAAGGCCGGGCTCGGGGCCGAGGGCGAGGGCCTGGCCGTCTTCGCCGTCGGCACCGATGCCCAGACCAGCCGCGTGCTGGGCGAGCTGCGCCTGCGCCTGGCCCGCCAGTTCGGCCAGCTGGACGAGTCCCGTTTCGCCTTCCTGTGGGTGGTGGACTTCCCCCTGCTGGAGTGGGCCGAGAACGAGCACGGGGAGCCCGGCCGCTACGTGGCCTGCCACCACCCCTTCACCAGCCCCCATCCCGATGATCTCGAGCTGCTGGAGACCGATCCCGGCGCCTGCCGCGCCGTGGCCTACGACCTGGTGCTGAACGGCTTCGAGGTGGGCGGCGGCAGCATCCGCATCCACGACGCGGAGACCCAGAACCGCATGTTCCGGGCCATCGGCATCGGCCCCGAGGAGGCCCGCGCCAAGTTCGGCTTCCTGCTGGACGCCCTGGCCTTCGGCGCCCCGCCCCACGGCGGCCTGGCCCTGGGGCTGGATCGCCTCGTCATGCTGCTGGCCGGCGCCGACAACATCCGCGAGGTCATCGCCTTCCCCAAGACCGCCCAGGCCCGCTGCCTCATGACCGACGCCCCGAGCCCCGTGGACGACCGCCAGCTCCGGGAGCTGCACCTGGCCCAGGAGGCCCAGCAGACCTACCGGGTGGGCGCCGTCTTCTTCGAGAGCGCGGAAGGAGGCACGCCCGAGCTGCGCGGCCAGGCCCTCCAGCAGCTGGGGCAGATGACCCCCCGCCAGGCCCAGGGCCTCGTGACCCTGGACGCCCAGGGCCAGATCCTCGACGCCCGGACCCTCAGCGGGCCCACCTTCGAATTCTGAAGCCCGAACCCCAGGACCGGGGCACCTCCTCCCGTCCGGCCACACAAGAAGGGAGGACCGGGACCTCCCGGTCAACCTCTGCCCTGCCATCGGGGTCCCTTGCCTGGGAGGTTTCATGTCCATGGACTTCGTCTGCCCGAACGGCGCCCGCGCCCTTCCAAGTCCCTGGCGCCGGGTCGGGCGCCTGCTCCGGAAGGGCCCGGTCCTCCTCTTCCTGGCCGCCCTGGCCCTGCTCGCGGCGGGCTGCAGCCATTCCAGTTCGGACACGGCCCCGGCGATCACGGCCCAGCCCCAGAACGCCTCGGTGATCACCGGGCGCCCCGTCTCCTTCAGCGTCACCGCCACCGGCACGGGCGCCCTCACCTACCAGTGGGCCAAGGACGGCAAGGCCATCCTCGGCGCCCAGGCGGCGACCCTCACCCTCTACAACCCGGGCCTGCAGGACGCCGGCCAGTACGTGGTCACCGTGTCGAACACCCTGGGCACGGCCACCAGCGCGCCGGCGACCCTCACCGTGGCGGCCGGGCTGACCTTCATGTCCCCCTTCGGCGTCGTCTCCGACGCCACGGGCAACCTCTACGTCTCGGACGCGGAGGATCACGCCATCTGGAAGGTGGACGCCACGGGCCGGAAGACCCTGCTGGCCGGAAGCCCCGGCGTGCCCGGGTCCGCCGACGGGGTCGGGAGTGCCGCCCAGTTCCGCTTCCCGGGCGGCCTGGCCTTCGATCCCTCCGGGAACCTCCTCGTGGCCGACACGGGGAACGACACCCTCCGCCGCATCGCCCCCGACGGCACCGTCACCACCCTGGCCGGTGCCGCCGGGGTGCCCGGGAGCACGGACGCGGTGGGGACCGCAGCCCGCTTCAACGCCCCCATCGGCCTGGCGGTGGACGCCGCGGGCGTGGCCTACCTCGGGGATTCGGGCAACCACACCGTCCGCCGCGTGGCCACCGATGGCACCGTGACGACCTACGCCGGCCTCGCCGGCCAGCCGGGCTTCCTGAACGGGGCCGCCGGCACCTCCCAGTTCAATGAGCCCAACGGCGTGGCCCTGGCCGCCGACGGCACCCTCTATGTCGCCGACTACGGGAATTCCTGCATCCGGGCCATCTCCCCCGCGGGGACCGTCAGCACCCTGGCCGGACAGCCCGGCACCCACGGATCGGCGGACGGAACCGGCGCCTCGGCCAGCTTCTACTGGCCCGTCGGCCTGGCCGTGGACCCCTCCGGCACCGTCTGGGTCGCGGACACCTACAACCACACCCTCCGGAAAATCCTCACCGGCGGCACCGTCAGCACCGTGGCCGGCTCCGGCGGCACCCTCGGGAACCTCGACGGGACCGGCACCGCCGCCCGCTTCGACCTGCCCTGCGGCGTCGCCGTCACCCCCTCCAGCGACCTGGTGGTGGCGGACACCGGCAACCACTTCCTGCGCCGGGTCACGACGGCCGGCCTGGTGACGACCTTCACCGCCCCCTGACGGCCCGCGGTCCAGGGGAGGGCGGGGCATGGCCCCCGTCCTCCCCGCGCGTACCCTTGGGGGCGTGCTGCCGCTGCTGCTCCTCCCCGTCCTCCTGGCCCAGGCCCCGCGCCACCCGGGCCGGGAGGGGCGGGCGCCGCGCAAGGAGGCCCCCATGGAACTCCGGATCCCCGCCTTCCCCGAGGGCGGTCCCATCCCGCGCGCCCACACGGCGGACGGGGCCGACCGCTCCCCGGCCCTCCAGTGGGGGGACCCGCCCCCCGGCACCCGGGCCTTCGCCCTGGTCGTGGACGATCCCGATGCGCCCGTCGGGACCTGGGTCCACTGGGTGCTGTACGACCTGCCGGGCGGCGCCCGCTCCCTGGCGGAGGACCAGCCCCGCACGCCGGACCTCCCGGGCGGTGCGCACCAGGGCAGGAACAGCTGGGGCCGGGTGGGCTGGAACGGCCCGTCGCCCCCGCCGGGCCCGCCGCATCGCTACATCTTCCGGATCAGCGCGCTCTCGGCGCCCCTCGGGCTCCCGGCGGGCGCCACCCGGGACCAGGTCGAGGCGGCCCTGCGGGGCAAGGTCCTCGCCCAGGCCACCTGGATGGGCACCTACGGGCGCTGAGGCCCGGATCAGGGCATCCCCGACTTCAGGCGGAGCGTCTCCCCGTCCACCACGAATGTGCCGTGGCCCCGGTGGTGGAGCGTCTTCGCGGCCCGCCGCCTCGGATCGATCCAGGCCTGGACCACTTCCAGGACGAAGAAGTTGTACTTCGGCACGAAGCGCGTATCGACCACCCGGCACTCCAGGTCGGCGAAGCACTCGGCCACCAGGGGCGCGGCCACCTTCTTCGCCGGCCTCGGGGTGAGCCCGAAGGCCTCGAACTTGTCGAGGTCCCGGCCCGAGGCGTTGCCGACCTGCACCACCTGCGGGGCCAGGGCCGCCGGGGGGATCGCGATCACGCACTCGCGGGTCTTCCGCAGGGCCGCGAAGCTGTGGTTGGCGCCGCTCACGAGGCAGCCGACCAGGGGCGGGGAGAATTCCATCATCAGGTGCCAGGACAGGGTCATCACGTTGGCGCGACCCCGGTGGGCCGTGGTCAGGAGCACCACCGGGCCCGGCTCCAGCAGGCAGTACACCTCGGACAGTGGCAGGGGCTTCAGCATGGCGGCCGCCCTCCCTCCCCTGGGGAGCACCCTACCGCCTCGCCGGCCCCTCCGGGCGGGAAGGTCAGGCTCCCCGCCGATCCCCTGTCAGCCGGGCCGAAAAAGGCGTGTTTTCCGACCCCGGGGGCCGTAGGTTGGGATCCTCCTGCGAGGTGTCCCATGCCGGGATGCCGCCTGCCGATGGGCCGCCTGGCCCTCGCGTTCACCCTGGCCGCGCTGGGCGGCCTGCCGGTCCGGTCCGGCGGCGAGGCCCGCGGGCGCGTGTGCGTGGCCCGGGTCCAGGGCACCATCGGTCCGGCCACGGCCACCTACCTGGCCCGGGCCCGGGAGGAGGCGGCGGGCCTGGGGGCCCAGTGCCTCGTCATCGAACTGGACACCCCGGGCGGGCTGCTGGAGGCCACCAAGGAGATCGTCCAGGGGTTCCTCGGCTCGCCCGTCCCCACGGTCGTGTACGTGTCGCCCCCGGGCGCCTGGGCCGGCAGCGCGGGCTGCTTCATCACCCTGGCCGCGGACGTGGCGGCCATGGCGCCGACCACCAGCATCGGGGCGGCGCACCCGGTCCGCCTTGGACCTTCCGGGGACAAGCAGGACGACGTGATGCGCCAGAAGCTGGAGAACTTCACCGCCAGCTACCTGGAGGCCATCGCCGCCAAGCGCCACCGCAACACCGCCTGGGCCCTGGCCTCGGTGCGCGAGAGCGCCTCGGTCACCGCCGACAGGGCCCTCGAGCTGGGCGTGATCGATGTCATCGCCCGGGATCTGCCGGACCTCCTGGCCCAGCTCGACGGGCGTGGGGTGAACGGCAGGACTCTGAAGACCGCCGGGGCGGCCACCATCGATCTCCCCATGACGGCCCGGGAGAAGGCTCTCCAGGTCCTCGCGCACCCGCAGGTCATGCTGATCCTGCTGCTGGTGGTGATGTACGGGGTCATCGGGGAACTGACCAGCCCCGGGGCCATCCTGCCCGGCGTGGCCGGCGTGATCGCCCTGGTGCTGCTGCTGTACCTCGCCTCCGTCCTGCCCGTGAACCTCGCCGGCCTGGCCCTCGTCGCGGTGGCGGTGGCTCTCTTCGTCTTCGACGTGTTCGCCCCGACCCACGGCGTCCTCACGGTCGGCGGGATGGTGGCGTTCTTCCTCGGGACCCTCCTGCTCTTCGACCGCAGCGAGCCCTTCCTGCGGCTATCCCTGGCGTGGCTCCTGCCCGCCACCGTGGTGACGGCCCTCTTCTTCACGTTCGTCGTCGGCGCCGGCATCCGCGCCCAGCGGGCGCCGGCGAAGACCGGTGCCGAGGCGATGATCGGCCGCACGGTCACCGCCCTGGAGCGCATCGATGCCGGCGGCGGCCGGGTGTTCCTCGAGGGCGAGTACTGGACCGCGGAAAGCCCGGAACCCGTGGAGGCCGGGCAGGACGCCGAGATCGTCGCCCGGGAGGGCCTGACGCTGAAGGTCAAACCCCGCACCCCTTCGAGGGAGGAACCGCCATGAACCCCTTCTTCACGATCCTGTTCCCCTGGGCCGTCATCCTGATCGTCGTGGGCGCGATCATCCTGCCCCAGGCGGCCCGCATCCTGCGGGAGTACGAGCGGGGCGTCATCTTCCGCTGGGGCAAGCTCAAGGGCGCCAGGGGGCCCGGCCTCATCTTCCTCATCCCCTTCATCGACCGGATGGTGCGGATGGACCTGCGGGTGGTGACCATCGACGTGCCCAAGCAGGAGGTCATGACCCGCGACAACGTGCCGGCGACGGTGGATGCCGTGGTCTATTTCCGCGTGGTGGACCCGGCGGCGGCGGTGGTGAAGGTGGAGAACTTCCTCAAGGCCTCCTCCCTGATCGCCCAGACCACGCTGAGGAAGGTGCTCGGCCAGTCGGAGCTGGACGAGCTGCTGGCCCACCGGGAGAAGATCAACCTCCAGCTCCAGGAGATCATCGACCGGCAGACCGCGCCCTGGGGCGTGAAGGTGAGCACCGTGGAGGTGCGCGACGTGGTGCTGCCCGACGGGATGAAGCGCGCCATGGCCAAGCAGGCCGAGGCCGAGCGGGAACGCCGCGCCAAGGTCGTCAATGCCGAAGGCGAGTTCCAGGCCGCCGAGAAGATGGTGCAGGCCGCGGCCATGATCGCCGAGCAGCCCATCGCCCTCCAGCTCCGGTTCCTCCAGACCATGGTCGAGATCGCCAGCGAGCACAACACCACCACCTTCGTGCCCCTCCCCAGCGAGCTCTTCGGCCCCTTCATGAAGAAGACGATCTAGGAAGCGCCTCCCGGAGGTTCCGACCGGGCCGGAAGGACCGTCGCAGCAGTGTGCGACACTGGTCCCGGCCCCATCGCGCGACGAGGAACCCCCATGACGGCAGCCCCCGGCAAAGCCCCCAAGAAGGAAAAAGAGAAGAAGCAGACGCCGGAGGAACGGCTCCAGGCCCTGCGCTACAACCACATGATGTACGGCCCCACGGCGGGGGAGATGCGCCCGGCCGCCAAGAAGGTCAACTACGGCACCGCCTACCTCAACCACCCCAAGTTCCAGAGCCTGCTGGCGGCCTTCAAGAAGGGGACGGCCTTCAGCTTCGAGGTCACGGACAAGGGCAGGGCCTACCCCATCGCCACCGGGGAATCCCACCTGTCCTTCGATGGCAAGGTCGTCTTCTACTCGCGCCACCTGAACAAGTACGAAGACCATCTGCTGATGGACCGGAGCGTGGCCGTCCATTGCCAGGGGATCGAGGCCTTCGTCCACCTCGTCTTCGCCGTCCTGCGGAGCTTCCCCGACCTCGAAGGCCCGGCCCTGTCCTATTTCCAGAACCAGTTCTACCTCGGCGGCGACACCCTGGACGCCGGGATCGCCGAATCCGGCCCGAACCTCCTGCTGGGCTCCTTCCGGCACGGGCAGGCCGCCGAGAAGGCCCGGAAGTAGGCCCCCCGCCCTGGAAGCCATGACCATCACCCTCCGCCAGCGGGCCCAGCTGATCCTCCGGGAGGCGGGCTGGGAGCTGCCGGCGCCGCCGGTGGTGTGGTCGCCCAGGATGGCGCGGTGCGCCGGGCTCTTCGTGATCGAGAAGGATTTCCGGGGGAAGTGGCACCCGGAGATCCGCCTCAGCATCCCCCTGCTCCGCCGCCGGGACTGGCCCTGGCCCCAGCCGGTCTGCGGGATGCACTGCCACGACCCCGAGCAGGTGCAGCGCCGCATCCTCGAGCACGAGCTCATCCACTACAAGCTCTGGATGGACCGGGAGCGGGACTGGGGCCACAGCGAGCGGTTCCGGCGGCTGGCCTTGGAGGCGTTCGGGCACCAGAGCATCACGCACGGCATCGGCACGGAGCCGGAAGGCTGACGGCGCGCGGTCTCGGCCTGATTCGCTCCTTGCGGGGGCCCCGCTCCGCAGGCTCCCCCGGAGCCTGTTCCGCGACCCGCATGGTCGCGACCCACGGCATCGGCACGGAGCCGGAAGGAGGCGGGTGCGTGGCTCCGACCCCGGGACGCGGGAGTAGACTCGCTCCATGACGTCCTGGGACCCCGCCCTGCTCACCGCCCCGCCGCTGACGGGCGGGGAGGAACGGCTGCCGCCCGCCCACAAGCTCTTCGCCCTGCGCACGCTGCCCCTGGGGGAGATCAAGGCCGTGGGCTTCGACATGGACCACACCCTGGCCCGGTACCGCTCCCCGGAGATCGACGAGCTGGCCTTCAAGAAGGCGGCGCGGCTGCTGGTGCGGGAGCACGAGTACTCCCCCTGGCTGCTGGGGGTCGAATACGACCCGGCCTTCGCCGTGCGCGGGCTGGTGCTGGACGGCCTGCGCGGCAACCTCCTCAAGCTGAACCGGGAGCGCCAGGTGGTGCGGGCCTGCCACGGCAGCCGGCCCCTGGGACGCGCCGAGATGGAGGGGGTCTACGGCCGCCGCCGCCTGGCCACCACGGCCAAGGGCTTCCGCAGCATCGACACCCTCTTCGAGATCCCCGAGAGCCACCTCTTCGCCCAGATGGTGGACGGCTTCGACCAGGGATTCCTGAAGGCCGACAACTACCTCCAGCTCTTCCACCAGGTCCGCTGGGCCATCGACACCGCCCACCGCAATGGGGAGATGAAGGCCGAGATCCTGACCCACCGCGACTACTTCGTCCACCAGGATCCCCAGCTGGCCCTGGCCCTGGACCGCCTCAAACGCTCCGGCAAGAAGCTCTTCCTGCTCACCAACAGCGAGTGGACCTTCACCGACGGGGTGCTCTCGCACCTGCTGGACGGCCAGGACGAGGCGCGGCCCCGGTGGACGGACTACTTCGACCTCATCGTGGTGAGCAGCCGCAAGCCCGGCTTCTTCACGGAGGCCCCGGAGGCCCTGCCCCTGGAGGGCCATCCCCGGTGCTTCTCCGGGGGGCACACCGCCTGGCTGGAAGGCCAGCTCCAGGCCGAAGGCGAGCAGATCCTCTACGTGGGCGACCACATCTACGGCGACGTGCTGCGGTCCAAGAAGAATGCCTCCTGGCGCACCCTGCTGCTGGTCCCGGAGCTCGAACGGGAGCTGAAGCTGCTGGAGGCCAAGGCCGGGGACCTGCGGGAGTCCCTGCGGCTGGAGACCATGCGCCGCCGCACCCTGCGCCGGTCCTCCGTGCTCTTCGACCAGTGGAAGCGGAACCGGGTGCGCCGGCACGTGCTGGGTCCCCGCCTCAGCCCCGAGGCCACCACCGCCCTGGACCACGAGGCCGCGCACCTGGCGGCCACCGCCGAAGCCCTCCAGCGCCGGGCCGAGCTGCTGGCCCTGGGGCTCGACCGGCTCACCCGCGAGATCGAGGCCGCCTTCAACCCCATGTGGGGCCCCATCTTCCGCGACCGCGACGAGCAGACCCGCTTCGCGGACCAGATCCAGCAGTACGCCTGCGCCTACACCGGCCGGGTGGCCAACCTGTACATGTACGATCCCGGGGCCACCGTCTACGCGCCGATGCCCGCCCTGCCCCACGAGCGGACGCCGCTGGGCTGACCGGGGATCGCCGGCCTACCTCACCACGCGGTGCGTGGCCCTGGCCTTCGCCAGCACGTGCTTGATGGCGTCCACGGTCTGGTCCTGGTCCGCCTCCGTGAGGCCCGGCCACAGGGGCAGGCTCATGAGGCGCTCGCCGCTCCAGTCGGTGTGGGGCAGGCCCTCCTTGGGCAGGTGGCTCGGGTTCGCCGCGTAGAAGTCGCGGTACCAGGGGTGGACATGGGCCGGCCGGTAGTGGATGCCGGTGCCGATGTTCTCCTCCTTCAGTGCGGCCACGAAGGCGTCCCGGTCCAGGCCCGCCTTTTCGGGATGCAGGCGGGCCACGAAGAGGTGGAAGCAGTGGCCGTGGTCGGCATCGCCCGCCCAGGGCAGCATCAGCTCCTCGACGTCCTTCAGGAGGTCGAGGTAGCGGTGGAACAGCACCCCCCGCCGGGCGTTGAAGCCGTCGAGCTTGGGGATCTGGTGGATCCCGATGGCCGCCTGGAGATCCATGAAGTTGGCCTTGCGGGCGGGCTCGTAGACTTCCGTGTGCGGGCTGCCCTCCTTGGCGAACCGCTTCCAGGCGTCCCGGTCGATGCCGTGGAAGCGCAGCCGCTTGATGCGGCTCTCGAACGCGTCGTCGAAGAAGGCGATGGCCCCGCCCTCGCCCGTGGTCATGTTCTTGTTGGGGTGGAAGCTGTAGACGCTCATGACCGAGCGCGGGTCGCCGCCGATCTTCGTGCTCTTGTACGAGGCGCCCATGGCCTGGGCCGCGTCCTCGATGACCCAGAGCCCGTGCTTCTCGGCCACCGCCCAGATCGCCTCCATGGGACACGGCAGCCCCGTGAGGTGCACGGGGATGATGCCCTTCGTGCGCGGCGTGATGGCGGCCTCGAGCTTCGCCGGGTCGAGGTTCAGGGTCTTCGGGTCGATGTCCACCAGCACGGGCACGCCCCCCTGCAGGACGATCGTGCTGAGGGTGCTCACCCACGTCAGCGAGGTGGTGATGACCTCGTCGCCCGGCTGCAGGCCCAGCACCTGCAGGGTGATCTCCTGGGCCGTGGTGGCGCTGTTCATCACCAGGCAGTGGGGCACGCCGTTGTAGTCCTGGAGCGCCTCCTCGAACTTCGCGGACTTGGGCCCCGTGGTGATCCATCCGCTGTGGATGGTGTCGATGATCTCCGCGATCTCCTCCTGGCCCACCATGGGGCGGGTGAAGGGCAGGAACTGCGGCCGGCGCACATAGGACATGGGAACTCCGAACACGAATCCGTATTCTCCCATACCGCGAGGCGAAGCCCAGGGCTCAGGCGATCGGCACCGTGATCCGCATGGTGGTGCCGCAGCCGAGGCCTTCGCTGTGGAGGGTGATGGTGCCGCCCATCATCTCCATGAGGTGCTTGCAGATCACGAGGCCGAGGCCCGTCCCCCCGTACTCCCGGGCGTGGCCGCCCTCGGCCTGCGCGAACTTCTGGAAGAGCCGGGTCTGGGCCTCCGGGCTCACGCCGATCCCCGTATCCACCACGCTGAGGACCAGGTGGCCCGGCCGCCGCTCCACCTGGACGCTGACGCTGCCCTCCTTGGTGAACTTCAGGGCGTTGGAGAGGAGGTTCAGCAGCACCTGCTTGAGCCGGCTGGGATCCACCATCACCTCGGGCAGGTCCCCCGTCTCGGGCCAGACCAGCTCCACCTCCGGCTTGCGCGGGTAGGCTTCCGCGATGGGCCTCACCTCGTCCAGCAGGGCCGCGAGGCCGACGGATTCGACGTGGACCTCCAGCCGTCCGGATTCGATCTTGGCCAGGTCCAGGATGTCGTTCAGCAGGCCCAGGAGGTGCTGGCCGGAGGAGTAGCTGTCCTGCAGCATGGAGCGCATCTCCTCGGCGTCGTCGTAGAGACCGTCCATGACCAGCCGGGTGAAGCCGAGGATGCCGGTGAGGGGGGTGCGCAGCTCGTGGCTGGTGAGGGCCAGGAATTCGCTCTTGAGCTGGTCGGCCTCGCGCAGGGCGGCGTTGACCCGTTCCAGCTCCAGGGCCTGCCGCTGGAGGGCGTCCCGCTGCTCGGAGAGGTCGCGGAACAGCCAGGCATTGTAGAGGGACACGGCGGTCTGCCGCTGCAGGATGGAAATGGAATCCTGGTCCTCGTCCTCCAGCTTCCGGTCGGAGGGCATGGCCAGGATCGCGAAGCCGAGCAGCAGGAGCTGGTGCTCGAAGGGCACGAAGTAGAGGGGCGCATCCTCGGGGCCCCGGAGCAGCTTCAGGGACTCGGGGCCGCAGGCCGCGTCCAGGAACTGGCTCTGGAAGAGCACGAGGGGCACTTCCGGGAAGGGGTTGGGGGCCAGGAGGCGGAGGGCCGACCACTCGGGCCGGGCGAGACCGGCGCCCTCGCGCGGGATGTAGCCGCCGCCGCCGTCCTCCAAAGTCCAGACCGCGCCGCGCCGGCACTGGAACTCCTGCACGAGGACGTCCAGGACCACGCTGGCCACCTGCCCGCCCTTCGAGGTGGCCGCCAGGATCTCCGACACGTGCTGGAGCACCTGCATCTGGTGGGAGCGGCGGCCCAGGCGGGCCCGGAGGTCCCGGGACTCGTGCATGGCCTGGGTGAGCTGCCGCTGGGTCTGCATCAGTTCCGCCAGCAGCTCGGCGCCCTGGGGCCGGGGCGCGGGCTGGCCCGGCGGCACCTGCTTGGGGCCGGAACTCCCCTTGCCCTGGGTGGACTGGGGGCCGGTGGGTGGGTTGGAGACCATGGTTTCCAGGATGGCGGCACGCGGGATCGCTGCCAAGGGTCGGGATTTGAGGCAAGAATGGACCGATGCCGGTCGACCAGAAGGCTGTCTCCGCCCAGAAGTTCATCTTCCTCTCCGTCACGCTGGTGGTCTGCCTGCTGGTGGGCTGGTGGATCACCCTGCAGATCCGGGAATCGAAGGCCCTCCAGGAGGCCAACATCGAGAACCTGAAGGCGGGCCGGGCCATGGCCTGGCAGATGGACAGCCTCCGGCTGCTGGCCATCACCTACCAGCCCGATCCCGCCTCGCGCCCCGGAACCATCGAGGGGCGGATCCTGAAGCTCCCCAGCCTCCAGGAGCGCAAGTGGGCCATCGAGACCCTCTATCCCCATGTGGCGGTGGTGCCGGCCCCCCTGGCCGAGGATGACCCGCCCCTGCTGGACAAGGCCGCCTACCTCACCCTGCGGCCCGAACCCCTGCGCGCCATCGAGAAGGCCCGCCGCACGGACATCATCCGGGCCGCCTCCGAGGGCAGCTTCCTGGCCCTGGTGGTGCTGTTCGGCTTCGGCCTCGTCTACCGCAAGCTGGCCGAGGAGATGGACCTGAAGCTGCGGCAGCACAACTTCATCGCCGCCGTCACCCACGAGCTGAAGACCCCCATCTCGGCCCTGCGGGTGTGGACCGAGACCCTCTTTTCCCGGTCCCTCACCGAGGAGCAGCGGGCCCGCATCCACGGCCTCATGGACCGGGACCTGGAGCGCCTCACCGAGCTGGTGGGCAACCTGCTGGACGTGGCCCGGGCCGAGGCGGGGAGCCTGGACCTCCACCCGGAGCCCCTGGAACTGGGGCCCTGGGTCCGGACCGTGAGCGAGGGGATGGACCAGCGCCTGGGCGCCGGGGCCCTCGGGCTCCAGCTGGAGCTGTCCCCGGCCGTGTGGGCCGTCGTGGACGCCAAGGCCATGGCCACGGTGCTGGAGAACCTGCTGTCCAACGCCTTCAAGTACGCCGCCGAGCCTCGGCGGACCGTCGTCACCCTGGGCGAGGACGGCGAGGAGGCGGTCCTCGTGGTGAGCGACCGGGGACACGGCATCGGCGCCAAGGACCTCTCCCGCCTCTTCCAGCGGTTCTACCGGGCGGGGGACGAGATGACCCGGCAGGTCCCCGGCACCGGCATCGGGCTGTTCCTCGCCCGGGAGATCGTCCTCCGCCACGGCGGCACCCTCCAGGCCGCCAGCCGGGGCCACGGGCTGGGATCGGCCTTCACCATCCGGATCCCCCGGATCCCGCCCCCGGGGGATGAAATTGTCGCGACAGGGTAGTATCGAGGCTCACCTCCTGGAGTCTCCTTGCCCCTCCAACCCGGCGAACGCCCCGAGGCCCCCCTGGTCCGGCGGGCCAGCGAGGGGGATTCCGAGGCCTTCGAGGACCTGGTCCGGCCCCACCTGGGAATGTTCTACCGGGTGATCGAGCGGATCCTCGGGAACGAGGCCGAGAGCCAGGACGCCCTCCAGGACGCCCTGCTCACCCTGCACCGGGAGCTCCCGGGATTCCAGGGCGCCAGCCGCTTCAGCACCTGGGCCTACCGCATCTGCGTGAACCAGGCCCTCATGGCCCGCCGCAAGCGGGTCCGGCGCCGGGAGGACGCCCTCGAAGATCTGATGCCACGTTTCCAGGACGACGGGCATCACATGGACATGGATGCGGTCCTCGCCTGGAGCGAGGAGGCGGAGGCCCTGGTGCGAGCGGAGTCGGAGGAGCTGAGGACGAGGGTGAAGGCGGGCCTGGACCGCCTGTCCGACGACCAGCGCGCCGTCTTCGTCCTCAAGGACCTGGAGGGCTGGGACTCCGACGAGATCAGCCGCCACCTGGGGATTTCCCGCGAACTGGTCCGCCAGCGGCTCCACCGGGCCCGGCTCGCCCTGCGGGCCCTGCTCACGGACTTCGCCCCGGCCCCGAAGGGGAACCTCCCATGATCGGCATCCCCACCTGCGCGCGGGTCACGGACCTCCTCACGGACCTGGACGAAGGGGCCCTGGGCCCCATGGCCTGGACCGGCGTCCGGATCCACCTGGGCCTGTGCCCGCCCTGCCGGGCCTTCCTGCGGTCCCTGCGGCGCACCCCCGCCCTGCTCCGGGGCCTGCTCCAGGAGGATCCGGCCGGAGCCCCCGGCTCCGCCGCGGAACGCGCCCTCGCCGGAGTCCTCGGCGCCCTCCGGCAGGGAAGCCTGCCCCAGGGCCCGCGGCTCCACCCGGGCCCTGCCGACTGGGCGGCCCTCGGGCCGGAAGGCGATCCCTTCACGGCCCTGCTCCTCCGCCTCCACCTGGGCTGGTGTGGTGCCTGCCGGGCCCACCACGGGTCCGAGGCGGCCCTGGAGGCCGATGGCGAGCCCCTGCCCCGCAGCCTCCTGGCCCTGCTCCCACCCCAGGACCAGTGGCGCCGGGTGCGCCGGGGCCTGGGCGGCGGCGAGGCGGCCCGGGTGCTGAGGGACCCGGTCTCCGGCACCGCCCTGCACCTGGTCCGGCTTCCCGGGGGCCGCGTCTTCCCCGCCCACCGGCACCTGGGCACGGAAACCACCCTGCTGCTGGCCGGGGGCCTCCAGGACGGCCCGGCCCACCTGCACCCCGGCGACTGGATCACCCACGGCCCCGGCACCTTCCACCGGCCCGAGGCAGACCCCGGCGGGGACTGCTGGGCCATCGTGCGCCTCGAAGGCCCCGTCCAGTTCAGCGGCTGGCGGCGGCTGCTGGTCTGAACGCCTCTAGCAGATCCGCGGGAGCTGCTCCCCGCTGAGCAGGTCCAGCAGCCGCGCGGTGCCCAGGGAGGTGCGCAGGGTCACGCGTCCGGCGGGCCCGTCGAGGACGCGGCCCACCACCGCCGCCCCGGCACCCTCGGGGTGCGCCCGCAGCAGGTCCAGGGCCCGCGCCGCCTGGGCCTCGGGCAGGAAGGCCACCATGCGGCCCTCGCAGGCCACGTAGAGGGGGTCCAGGCCCAGGATCTCGCAGGCGGTGGCCACCGCCTCGTCCACGGGCAGGTCGTCCTCGCGGGCCTCGATGGCCACGCCCGCCGCGGCGGCGATCTCGTTGAGCACGGAGGCCAGGCCGCCGCGGGTGGGATCTCGCAGGCAGTGGACGTCCAGGCCCGCCTCCAGCAGGGCCGCGGCCAGGTGGTGCACCGGTCCGCAGTCGCTGGCGATCGGGGTCTCGAAGGCCAGGCCCTCGCGCACGGACATCACCGCGATGCCGTGGCGACCCAGGTCCCCGGTGACGAGCACCGCGTCGCCGGGCCGCACGCGGCGGGGATGCACCTCCACCCCGGCCGGCACCAGGCCCAGGCCCGTGGTGGTGATGAAGGCCCCATCGCCCTTGCCCCGGTCCACCACCTTGGTGTCGCCGGTGACGATGCGCACCCCGCAGCGGTCCGCCGCCGCCTTCATGGAGGCCACCAGCCCCGCCAGCTCGTCCAGGGGCAGGCCCTCCTCCAGGATGAAGGCCGCGGCGAGGGCCAGGGGCCGGGCGCCGGCCATGGCCAGGTCGTTCACCGTGCCGTACACGGCCAGCTCGCCCAGGTCCCCGCCGGGGAAGCGCCGGGGATGCACCACGAAGCCGTCCGTGGTGAAGGCCAGCCGGCCGCCCCCGGCCTCCACCACCGCGCTGTCGTGCAGGCCCTGGGGATCGGCCCCCAACGCCGGGAGGAAGACCCCCTCGATGAGTTCCTTCATCAGCCGCCCGCCGCCGCCGTGGGCCATCTGCACCGTGTCCGGGACCAGGGGCCGGGGGCAGGTCAGGGCGAAGGGATCCGGGCTCACGGGGCCTCCACGGGCGCGAAGCGGCGGTAGCGGAAGTAGGCCGCGCAGGCGCCCTCGGAAGACACCATGGTGGCGCCCAGGGGGTGGTCCGGCGTGCAGGCCTTCCCGAAGGCCGGGCAGTCCATGGGCTTCAGCAGGCCCTGGAGCACGAGGCCGCTCTGGCATTCGGGCGACTCGGGCCCGCCGACGCCTTCGACACCGAAGCGCCGGGCGGCGTCGAAGGCCACGTAGGCCGGGCGCAGGCCGAGCCCGCTGTCGGGGATCGGGCCGATGCCGCGCCAGGTGCGGTCCACGCCCTGGAAGACCTCCCCGATGAGGGCCTGGGCGGGGCGGTTGCCGCCGGCCTGCACCAGGCGGGCGTACTGGTTCTCCACCTCCGCGCGGCCCTCCTCGAGCTGGCTCACGGCCATGAGGATGCCCTGGAGCAGGTCCACGGGCTCGAAGGCGGTCACCACGATGGGCACGCGGTGCTTCGCGGCCAGGGGCAGGTACTCCTCCGTGCCCATGACGGCGCAGACGTGGCCTGCGGCCAGGAAGCCGTCCACCCGCCGCTGCGGCGAGGCGAGGATGGCCTCCAGGGCCGGCGGCACGCGCACGTGGGACACGAGGATGGAGAAGTTCGCCAGGCCCTCCCGCTTCGCCTGGGCCACGGCCAGGGCGTTGGCGGGGGCGGTGGTCTCGAAGCCCACGGCGAAGAACACCACCTCGCGGTCCGGCAGCTCCCGGGCCAGGGCCAGGGCGTCCAGGGGGGAGTACACCACGCGCACGTCGGCGCCGCGGCTCTTCACGGCGAAGAGGTCCTCCGCGCTGCCCGGCACCCGCAGCATGTCCCCGAAGGAGCAGAAGGTGACCCCGGGCCGCGCCGCGATGGCCAAGGCCTGGTCGATGATCGCCACGGGGGTGACGCAGACGGGACAGCCGGGCCCATGGAGGAGGCTCACCTCCGGCGGCAGCAGCTCGTCCAGGCCGTAGCGCACGATGCTGTGGGTCTGGCCCCCGCAGACCTCCATGAGGGTCCAGGGCCGCGTCACCCTGCGCCGGATGGCCTCCGCCAGGGTGCGGGCGGCGGCGCCGTCCCGGTACTCGTCCACGAACCTCATGGCCGCTCGCCCCAGCCGGCTTCCAGCTCCGCCAGGCTCTCGAAGACCCGCCGGGCCTCGGCTTCGTCCAGCCGCTCCAGGGCCAGCCCGGCATGGACCACCACCCACTCCCCGGGGACGGCCTCGGGCACGCAGGCCAGGCTCACCTCCTTCACCGTGGGGCCGAAGGCCACGCGCCCCAGGCGCAGGGGGCCCTCCTGCAGGTCGAGGATCCGGCCGGGCACGCCGAGACACATGGGGACCTCCCGCCGGAAGGGTAGGTCCGGCGCGGCCGCACCGGGGTCACAAGATCACCGGCTCCGTGGTCCAATGGCCGGATGGAGCGGATGGAGGATGCCCGGCGCGGCGCGGCCCTGGTGGCTGCGGCGGCGCTGCTGTGGAGCTCCAGCGGCCTCTTCATCAAGGTGCTGCCCCTGGGGGCCCTGCAGATCGCCGGGGCCCGGAGCCTGGTGGCCGCCCTCACCATCGCCGCCGTGGTGCTCGGGCGCGGCCGGGCGGGCGCCCTGCGCCTGGACGCCCTGGGCTGGGCCTGCGCCGCGGCCTACGCGGGCGTGCTGGTCTGCTTCGTGGCCGCCACCAAGCTCACCACCGCCGCCAACGCGATCTTCCTGCAGTTCTCGGCCCCCATCTACCTGGTGTTCCTGGAACCCTGGGTCTTCGGGCGGCGCCTCCAGGGCAGGGATCTCGCCGCCGTGGGCCTCACCCTGGGGGCCATGGCCCTCTTCTTCGTGGGGCGGCTGCAGGCGGGCCGGCTGGCGGGGAACCTGCTCGGCATGGCCGCGGGCCTCTGCCTGGCCCTCTTCACCCTCACGCTGAAGCTGCGGGGGCAGCGGAATCCCGGGCAGGACCCCATCGGCGCCATCGTGGCCGGGAACCTGCTGGTGGCGGTCCTCTGCGCGCCCCTGGCCCTGCCCGGTTTCCGCCCCACCCTGCCCCAGTCGGCCATCCTGCTCTACCTGGGCGTCTTCCAGATCGGCGTGGCGTACCTCCTCTTCAACGCCGGCATGCGCCACCTCTCGGCCACGGCCGCCGTGGTGACGGGCACCCTCGAGGCCGTCTTCAATCCCATCTGGGTGTTCCTGGGCCTCGGCGAGCGGCCCTCCCCCTGGGCCCTGCTGGGGGGCGCCATCACCCTGGGCGTCATCGCCTGGTACGGCCTCGGCCGGCGCCCCGTCCGGACCGCCCCGGCGGGGACCTGACGGTCCGTCACCCGGATCGCTCCCATCCGGCCGAGGTCGCAGAAATCCCTGGGGAACCGTGCTGGAATCGAATATTCCTAAGGGACCGACGGCCTTGCAGGCCTGGGGAGGAAGGGATGACTCAGCCACAGACCGTCATCGTCGGAACGGGAAGCTGCATCCCCAGCCGCCGGGTCCCGAACGAGGCCTTCCTGGAGCACACCTTCTTCCAGGAGGCCGGACTGCCCTACCCGGCCGGCGAGACGGCGCGGATCGTCGCGAAGTTCGAGGAGATCACGGGCATCTCCGAGCGGCGCTACGCCGCGGAGGACCAGGTGGCCTCGGACCTGGCCTTCGAGGCCGGAACCCAGGCCTTGGCCTCGTCCGGCATCGACCCGGAGACGCTGGACTACGTCATCGTCGCCCACAATTTCGGGGACGTGAAGGCGGACCACCGGCGGTCGGATTTCGTCCCGACCCTGGCCGCGCGGGTCAAGGCGAGGCTCCGCATCGCCAATCCCGCCTGCATCGCCTACGACCTGCCCTTCGGCTGTCCGGGCTGGCTCCAGGCCGTGATCCAGTCGGACTACTACCTGCGCTCCGGGGATGCGAAGCGGGCCCTGGTGATCGGCGCGGAGACCCTCTCCCGGGTGTGCGATCCCTGCGACCGGGACAGCATGATCTACGCGGACGGCGCGGGGGCCGTGGTCCTGGAGGCCCAGTCCCACCCGGAGCGGGTGGGGATCCTCTCGCACGCCGTCCGCTCCGACACCCTGGAGCACGCGGGGCTGCTGCGGATGGACCGGTCCTTCGACCGCGAGGCCGAGGACGACCCGCTCACCCTCAAGATGAAGGGGCGCACGCTCTACGAGTACGCCCTCGCCACGGTGCCCGGCGTGGTCCAGCAGAGCCTGGAACGGGCGGGGCTCACCCTCGCCCAGGTGGACAAGGTGCTGATCCACCAGGCCAACGGCAAGATGGATGAGGCCATCCTCAAGCGGCTCTTCAAGCGCTACGGCGTGGCGGAGGTGCCGGCGGGGATCATGCCCATGACCGTGTCCTGGCTGGGCAACAGCTCGGTGGCCACCGTGCCCACGCTCCTCGACCTGCTCCTGAAGGGAAAGCTGGACGGGCAATCCCTCCGGCCCGGGAACCACGTGGTGTTCGCCTCCGTGGGCGCGGGCATGAACATCAACGCCGTGGTCTACCGGGTTCCGTGAGCCCTCGCCGGGATCACGCCGCCCGGGCCGCCCGCATCTCCACGGCCCCGGTGGTGAGCGGCACCAGGAGCACGGCCCCGCCGAGGGCGGCCACACCCTGCCAGCCCGAGCGATGGTAGGCGTACCCGGCCGAGGTGATGCCCGCCGCCCCGCCCAGGTAGTAGAAGAGCACGTAGACGGCGTTGGCCCGCCCCCGCCCGGCGGTGAGCTTGCGGTTCAGGGCCCCGGTGGCTGAGGCGTGGATGGTGAAGAAGCCGGCGCAGACCAGCGCCAGGGCCAGGGCGATGGCCCAGGCCTCCGGCACCAGGGTGAGCGCGATGCCCAGGGCGAACACCAGCGACCCCGCCACCATGGCGGCCCCGTTGCCCACGCGGTTGCTGAGCTTCCCCGCCAGGGGCCCGGCCACCACGCCCACGAGGTAGGACAGGTAGAGCAGCGTCACCGCCCGCGTGGACCAGCCGAAGGGCGCCGCGTGCAGGTAGAAGGGGAGGAAGTTGAACACGGAGGAGAAGACGAAGAAGGCCCCGGCGCTCACGCAGTAGAGACGGAAGAGGTCGTGCCGGAGGAGCACGTCGCGGAAGCGGACCTCAGCCCTCCCGGCGCCCGGGGGCGCTCCCTCCGCCGGCAGCCCGGCGTGGGCGGCCAGGGTGGCGGCCAGCAGGAGGGCCGAGGCCACCAGGAAGGCCCAGCGCCAGTGCTGGGGCGGGAAGACGAAGCCCCCCAGCAGCCGCCCCCCCAGCCCGCCCACCACGGTGGCCGACACGTACGAGCCCATCACCACGTTCAGCCGCGCGGCCGGCATGGTGCGGGCCAGGTAGGCTGCGAGGCAGGTCGTGAGGGCCGGGACGAAGAGCCCCTGGACGAACCGGGCCGCCACGAGCAGCGGCAGCGTGGGCGCCAGGGCGGCCCCGACGCCGCAGGCCGTGACCACCAGCCCCCCCGTGAGCAGGATGGGCCGGATGGGGAGGCGGTCCGCCAGGGCCCCGAAGGGCAGGTTGGCCAGGGCGATGCCCAGCACCACCCCGGACACCGCCAGGGAGGCGCCGGACACGCCCACTCCGAATTCCCGCCCGAGCACCGGCAGCACCGGCTGGGGGATGTAGATGGTGGTGAAGACCGCGCTCACGAGGGCGAAGACGAGTCCCTGGAGGCGGGTGGAGGGATCCTGGGCCATGTCCCGATTCTGGACCCCTCTCCGGAGGTCCGGAATCACGGATCGGCCCGGGGTTGCCGAAGACAATCCCCGGCACACCGTCCTCCCGGAGGCGACATGTTCAAGCGGCTCTCCATCTACCGCAAGACCCTGGTGCTGGGCCTGGCCCCCCTGGGCATCTTCCTGCTCGTGGTCTACGCCTACCTCCTGCCCGCCTTCGGGCGCCGCTACCTGGAGGCGAGGAAGGACGGGGCCCAGCAGGTGGTCGAAGCGGCCTACAACCTGGTCCAGGCGCTCGAGGCCCGGGTCCAGAAGGGCGAACTGAGCCGCGACCAGGCCCAGCAGCAGGCCATGGGCGACATCCTGGCCATGCGCTACGACGGCGACAACTACCTCTGGATCCAGGCCCCGGGGCCCCGCATGGTGGCCCATCCCATCAAGCCCGAGCTGAACGGGAAGGACCTCGGCCAGACCAGGGACGCCAACGGCAAGCGGCACTTCGCCGCCATGGACGAGGCCGCGGGCAACCCCCAGGGCGGCTTCGTGGACTACGACCAGGTCCTCCCCGGCGGGAAGGTCCGCCCCAAGATCAGCTTCATCCGCCGCTTCGCCCCCTGGGGCTGGGACCTGGCCACCGGGGTCTACGTGGACGATGTCCAGACCGAACTCCGCACCCTGGCCCTCTCCTCGGCCATCCCCCTGGCCATCCTCGCCATCCTCGTGGTCCTGGCCAGCCTGGCCATGGCCCGCGGGGTCTCGGCGCCCATCCTCGCCATGGCCCAGGGGCTCCGCACCTCCGACCTCACGCTCCGCCTGCCCGTCCTCACCCAGGACGAGGTCGGCGAGGTGGCCCAGGCCTTCAATGCCTACAACGCCCAGCTCCACGGCACCATCAAGGAGTTCGCCGCCTTCAGCGAGCGGGTGGCCGCGGGATCCACCGAGCTGGCCGCCTCCTCCGACGAGATGTCCCGCGCCGTGGCCCAGATCGCCGAGGTGAGCGAGCGGCTCCGCGTCTCCGGCGAGCAGGTGAACGACGCCATGGCGCAGCTGAAGGCCAGGGCCTCGGACGTGGCCGACCACGTGAGCGACTCGGCGCGGGAGACCCAGGGTGCCGTGGCCGCCACCGCGCGCAGCGCCGAGGCCGGCGAGACGGCGGCCCGGGGCATCTCGGACATCCGCGGCGCCACCGCCGAGATCGTCAAGGCCGTGACCGTCATCCAGGAGATCGCCCGGCAGACCAACCTGCTCAGCCTGAACGCCGCCATCGAGGCCGCCAAGGCCGGGGCCATGGGCAAGGGCTTCGCCGTGGTGGCCGAGGAGGTCCGCAAGCTGGCGGACCGCTCCCGCAGCGCCGCGGGCGAGATCGAGCTGCTCATCCAGCGCACCCAGGAGGCGGTGGAGGCCGGCGTGCAGGGGGTGGACACCACCCTGGGCAGCCTGGACGACATCCGGCAGCGCATCTCCGATGTGGCGGGCCAGTTCCAGGGCATCGGCGCCGCGGCCAAGGCACAGTCGGACACCAGCGCCGAAGTGAACGTGCTCGTGGCGGAGAACAATTCCCAGCTGGCCCAGAACGCCTCGGCCACCCATGAGCTCTCCGCCACGGTCCAGGAGATCACCCGCACCGCCGCCGACCTGGCCCAGGTGGCCGAAGGGCTCCGGGCCGCCGTGGAGGGCTTCAAGCTGTAGCCGCCACCGCCGCCTGGCCCAGCGCGAGGGAGCCGTCGTTGGGCGGGAAGCGGCGGTGCCGGTGGACGCGGAAGCCCGCCTCCGAGAGCCGTGCCGTCACCAGCGTCGTGAGCAGGGCGTTCTGGAAACAGCCGCCCGCCAGCGCCACGTCCCGAAGGCCCGCGTGGCGCGCCCAGGCGAGGGCCAGGTCCGCCAGGGCGGCGTGGAAGCGCCGGGCCAGCGCCTCGGGGGCCGCCCCGGCGGCCCGGTCCCGCAGCAGCTCCGCCACCAGGGGCGCGGGATCCGCCACCCGCACCTCCTGGCCGGAGAAGGCCCAGCCATAGGCGTGTTCGGGTGCCGCCCGCTCCGCCGCGAACTCCAGCTCCATGGCCGCCTGGCCCTCGAAGCCGCGCCGCTCCCGGATCCCCGTCAGGGCGGCCACGGCATCGAAGAGGCGGCCGAGGCTGGAGGTCCGGGGACAGTTCAGATCCCGGGCCAGCATGGCCTGGAGGACACCCAGCTCCGCCTCCTCGAAAGCCGCGAGGAGGGACGCCGGGATGCGCCCGGGCCCGAGGACGGCCCCCACCAGGCCCAGGGCGCTCCGCTTCGGATCCCGCACGGCCGCATCGCCGCCCGGCAGGGGGAAGGGCCTCAGGTGGCCCACCCGGCGGAAGGTGGCGCCCGCCACCACCAGGGCCTCGCCGCCCCAGATCGTGCCATCGGCCCCGTAGCCCGTGCCGTCCCAGGCCAGGGCCAGCACGGGCCCCCGCAGCCCGTGCTCGGCCGCGCAGGCCGCACCGTGGGCATGGTGGTGCTGGACCCGGAGCAGCGGCAGCCCCCACTCCGCCGCCAGCCGCTCGGCGAGGCGGGTGCTGGCGTAGTCCGGGTGGAGGTCGCAGGCCAGGCGCTCGGGCCGGATCCGGAAGAAGGCGAGGAGATCCGTCACCGTGCGGGCCAGCAGGTCGGCGCCCTCGGCGCTGGCGAGGTCCCCCAGGTGCTGGCTCAGCACGACCTGCCCGCCGGCGAGCAGGGCCACCGTGTTCTTCTGGTGCCCGCCCAGGGCCAGCACGGGCGGCCCCCCGTCCCCGAGGGGCACGGCCAGGGGCGCGTAGCCCCGGGCCCGCCGCAGGAAGGTGGGGCCGTCCGCATCGAGGCGCAGCACCGAATCGTCCACGGGGCGGACGATGGGCCGGTCGTGGACCAGGAAGGCATCCGCCAGCGCGCCCAGCCGGCTCCGGGCCTCGTCGTCGCCGAAGGCCATGGGCTCGTCGCTGAGGTTGCCGGAGGTGCAGACCACGGGCCCCCCGACCGCCTCCAGCAGGAGGCGGTGCAGCGGCGTGTACGGCAGGAAGGCCCCCAGGCGGGGGTTTCCCGGGGCCACGGCCGCGGCGACGGGAGCCCCCGGGCGGCGCCGCAGGAGCAGGATGGGCGCCTCGGCCCCCGTGAGCAGGCCCGTCTCCGCCGCCCCGGCCTCGCAGGCCGACTGCAGGGACGCCAGGTCCTGGAACATCACGGCAAAGGGCTTCTCCTCCCGATGCTTGCGGTGGCGCAGGCGCGCCACCGCCGCGTCCGAGGTCGCGTCCACCAGCAGCTGGTACCCGCCCAGCCCCTTGAGGGCGAGGACCCCTCCCCGCCGGAGGATCTCCGCCGCGGCCTGCAGCGCGGCCTCGCCCTCGGCCCGCGGGGCGCCGCCGGGGGCCACCAGGCTCAGCCGCGGCCCGCACACGGGACAGGCCACGGGCTGGGCGTGGAAGCGGCGGTTCCGGGGATCCCGGTACTCCTGCTCACAGGCGGGACAGAGGGGAAAGCCCTTCATCGAAGTGCGGGGCCGGTCGTAGGGCAGTCCCTCGATGATCGTGTAGCGGGGTCCGCAGTAGGTGCAGTTGGTGAAGGGATACCGGTGGCGCCGCTCGCCGGGGGTGCCCACCTCCCGCGCGCACTCGGGGCAGGTGGCCAGGTCCGGCGGCACCACCGGGCGCACCTCCTCCCCCGCCCCGCTGTCGCGGATCTCGAAGGCGGACTCCTCCGCCCGCTCGGCGAGCGCCTGGGTAACGATCCGGTCCACCCGGGCCGGCGGCGGCACCTCCTCCCGCAGGGCCCGCAGGAAGGCCGACGTCGCGGGCTCCGGGCCCTGGACCTCCAGCTCCACGCCCTCCGGCCGGTTCCGGACCCAGCCCGTGAGCCCGTGCGCCTCGGCCAGGCGGAAGACCGCGGGCCGGAAGCCCACGCCCTGGACGATGCCCTCGACGGCGACGCGGAGCCGCGCCATCAGGCCTTCTGGGCGACGGCCCGGCGGGCCTCGATCCAGCCGATCCAGGCCTCCAGGCCCTCGCCGGTCTGGGCGGAGACCCGCAGGATCTGGAGGTCGGGCCGGATCCGGCGGGCGTGGGCGAGGCACTGCGCCACGTCGAAGCGCAGGTGGGGCAGCAGATCCACCTTGGTGAGCAGCATGAGCCCCGCGGCGGCGAACATGTCCGGGTACTTGAGGGGCTTGTCCTCGCCCTCGGTGACGGAGAGGATCACCACCTTGGCGGCCTCGCCCAGGTCGAAGGCCGCGGGGCAGACCAGGTTCCCCACATTCTCGATCATCAGCACCGAGCCTTCCGTGGGATCGAGGTGGTCCAGGGCGTGGCCCACCATGTGCGCGTCCAGGTGGCAGCCCTTGCCCGTGTTGATCTGCAGGGCCGGGGCCCCCGTGGCCCGGATGCGGTCCGCGTCCTGGCTGGTCTGCTGGTCCCCTTCGATCACGCTCACGGGGATCCGCCCCTGCAGCCGCAGGATGGTCTGCTCCAGGAGGGTCGTCTTGCCCGACCCCGGGCTGCTCACCAGGTTCAGGGCCAGGATCCCCCGCTCGGCGAAGCGCCGGCGGTTCCCCGCCGCCAGGGCGTCGTTCTTGGCGAGGAGGCTCTCCTCCAGGCTCACCCGGCGCCGGCCGCCACGGTCACTTCCGAGTCCGTGCCCATGGCTGTGGGCATGGGCCTTCCCGTCCAGCCTCAGGTCCGCCTGGCCGCAGCCGCAGGTCGTGCACATGGGCGCCCTCCCCTACTCAACGTCGATGTCCTTGATGCGCAGTTCCGTGCCGCCCGTCACATCCACGAAGCCCTCGCCGCAGGCGGGACAGGGATCGAACCGGGCCCCGATCTCCACCTCCGCGCCACAGGCCCGGCAGAGGCCCGTGCCGGGCGCCTCCAGGAGCACCAGTTCCGCCCCCTCGGCCAGGGTGCCCTCCGTGGCGGGCCCGAAGGCGAAGCGCAGGGCCTCCGGCTCGGCCCCCGAGAGGCGGCCCACCTCCAGGCGCACCTGGTGGATGCGGACGAAGCCCTGCCGGCGGGCCTCCTCCTCGAGTCCCTGGACCATGCCTTCCAGCAGGGAGAGCTCATGCATGAAGGCAGGGTAGCTTGGCTGTCCAGGCCGCCGGGCGCGGGTCCTCCAGGAGGTCCTCCAGGAAGGCCCAGGCGGCCTCCAGGTGGACTTCCGCGGCGGGGCTGAGCGGTTCCCCCAGGTCGAAGCGCTCGCCCCGGACGCTCAGGACGTAGGCCGGCGGGGGGGCTTGGCCCTCCACGGCGCGGTAGACCTGGAGCACCGCCCCCGGGCTCAGCTCGTGGGTGCTGTAGCTCGAATCCCGGGCGGGTCCCACCGGCGCGAAGGCGAAGGCCCCCGTGCAGCCGGCGTCCGCGTCCAGGAACAGGACCAGTTCCCGGTCCTTCAGGTCCAGGGCGTGCTCGATCTGCAGCTGGAAATCGGCCACGGTGGCCACGTCGAGCCCGGGGCGCTCCGCCAGCCAGGCGTCGGCCCGCTCCAGCAGGCGCGGGCCCAGGGCGTCATCCCCCCGGCTGGGATTCCCGTACCCCAGGACGACCGCGCCCATCAGGCCTCCCCGCAGGACAGTCCCCCGTCCGCGTCCTTCACCAGCCGGTCCAGCAGCCGCCCTTCCGCGTCCAGCAGCTCCACTTGCAGGGGCATGCGGCCCAGGGCGTGGGTGGCGCAGGAGAGGCAGGGATCGTAGGCGCGGATGGCCACCTCGATGTGGTTGAGGAGCCCCTCGGTGAGGGTCTTCCCGTCCAGGTAGCGGGCGGCGACCTGGCGCACCGCCTCGTTCATGGCCTGGTTGTTGTTCGTGGTGCTGACGATGAGGTTGGCCTTCTCGATGACGTCGGATTCGTTGATCCGGTAGTGGTGGAACAGGGTGCCCCGGGGCGCCTCGATGACGCCGATGCCCTCCAGGGCGCGCTCCCCCTTGGTGACCAGGTCCGTCCCCAGGATCTCGGGGTCGTTCAGGAGCCGCTCGATCTCCTCGGCGGCGTGGAGCATCTCGATCATGCGGGCCCAGTGGTAGGCCAGGGACGCGTGCTGCATCCCGCCGCCGGCCGCCTCCCGGAAGGTCCGGCGCTCGGCCTCGGCCAGGGGCGTGGTGATGCTGTCGCAGTTGTTCACGCGGGCCAGGGGCCCCACGCGGTACCAGCCCCCCTCGGCGCCCTGGCTGATGATGAAGGGGAACTTCATGTAGGACCAGGGCTTCACCTCCTCGCGGATGAAGCGGTTGTAGTGCGCGTAGTCCACGTGGTCGAAGATGGCCGACCCCTGGGCATCCCTGGCCCGGAGGCCGCCGTCGTAGAACTCCAGTTCGCCCGCGGGGCCGGTCAGGCTCATGAAATTGGACGGGAACACGCCGAATTCGCGGTGCTGCTCCGCGCTGGCCTCGAAGACCTTCCGGCTGAGGGCCACCGCTGCGCGGCTCCACTCGACCACCGGCCCGATGTCGCGGAGCAGGAGGTCCCGCTCCTCCACCTTCAGCGCCTTGTTCATGCCTCCCGGAATGGCGGCCACCCCGTGGACACGCTTGCCGGCGATGTGCCGGATCACCTCCTGGCCGTACTTCCTGAGCTTCACGCCCTGCACCGCCAGGTCCGGGTGGGCCTCGATGACGCCGATGACGTTCCGCTTGGCCACGTCCGAGTCGAATCCGAAGAGCAGGTCCGGGCTGGCGAGGTGGAAGAAGTGCAGGGCGTGGGACTGGAGCATCTGGCCCACGTGCAGCAGGCGGCGGAGCTTCTCGGCCGCGGGGGTGAGCTTCCGGGCCCCCACGAGCATGTCCACGGCCTTGCCGGCGGCGAGGTGGTGGCTCACGGGACAGATGCCGCAGAGCCGCTGGACCATGACCGGGACTTCCCAGTAGGGGCGTCCCTGGATGAACTTCTCGAAGCCCCGGAACTCCACGATGTGCAGGCGCACCTGGTGGATCCGGTTCTCCTCGTCGAGGAGGATGGTGACCTTGCCGTGGCCCTCCACGCGCGTGACGGGCTCGATGACCACCCGCTTCAGGTCCGCGGGCTGGGCGGCGGTTTCTAGGGTTGGGCTCATGGGGTCCTCGGGTGTTGGGACGGCGGGCAGGGCGCGGGGGACGTCGCGAGCAGGTCGGGCCTCAGTCGTAGCGGAGGAGCTGGAGGGGCAGGCTGGGATCCCGGCCGGCGATGAGTTCGGTGAGGAAGTGCCAGAAGGCCTCCGCCGAGGGCGGGCAGCCCGGCAGGTAGTAGTCGATCCTCACCACCTCGTGCAGGGGCCGGAGCTTGTCCAGCAGCAGGGGCAGCTCCGGATCGGACGGGATCTGCGCATTCTCCACCCCGACGCCCCGGATGTAGGCCTCGTCCAGGCACTCCCGAAGGGTGTAGTGGTTCCGCATGGAGGGGACGCCGCCGGTCACGGCGCACTCCCCCACGGACACGAGGATGCGGCAGTGCTCCCGGAAGTGCCTGAGCACGTGGACGTTCTCCGCGTTGCAGAGGCCGCCCTCGATGAGGCCCAGGTCCACCATGCCCTCGATGCGCTTGAGGTCGTTGATGGGGCTGCGGTCGAACTCCACCACCTCGAGCAGGTCCAGCAGGCGCTCGTCGATGTCCAGGAGGCTCATGTGGCAGCCGAAGCAGCCGGCCAGGGAGCAGGTGGCGACCTTCAGTTTGCTAGCCATGGCGCCGCTCCTCACGGATCCTGAAGTTCTTCACCGAATCCACCCGGATGGGGGCCTTGTCGTAGGGGCGCTCCCCGATGGGGACCTGGAAGCCCTTCCGCTTGGGCATCAGGGCTCCCACGGGGCAGACGTTCGCGGCCTCGTCCTCCATGGTCAGCCGGCTGTCCTTCAGCAGGCCCGTGGGGGAGTCCACCACGATCTCGGTCTTGATCCCCCGGTGGGTCATGGCGAAGACGCACTTCCGGTCCACGTCCCGGCTCACCCGGACGCAGTGGCCGCAGAGGATGCAGCGGTCGCGGTCCAGCACGAAATCGGGGTGGGAGGCGTCCACCTCCCGCTTCGGGAAGAACTGGGGGAAATGGTTGTCCTGGAGGCCCAGGTCGTAGGCCGTGGCCTGGAGCTTGCAGTGGCCGCTCTTCTCGCAGGTGGGGCAGTAGTGGTTCCCCTCCACGAAGAGCATCTGCGTGAGGGTCCGCCGCATCTCCCGCAGCTCGGGGGTGTCGTTCTGGATCATCTGCCCGGCGACGGCCGGCTGGGTGCAGGCGGCGAAGGGCCGTCCGTTGACGATCACGGTGCAGAGCCGGCAGCTGCTGTGGGGCTCGTAGTCCGGGTTGTGGCACAGGTGCGGGATGTAGACCCCGGCGGCCATGGCCGCGTCGAAGACCGTCTGGCCTTCCTTGAAAGGGATCTCCTGGCCGTCGAGAAAGAAGGTCTTGGTATGGTCCATGGCGGATCCCCTCACAGGTGGGCCTCGGCGTCGTCCCGCCCGGAGAGCTGGCGGGCCTCCTCGAGGGCCTCGTCCAGGTCGAAGGCGGGCTCGAACTCGGTGGTCATCATCCGGGCGTCCCAGACGGTCCGGAACTTCAGCAGGCTGTCCAGCAGATGGTTCGGCGCCGTCTGGCCGAGGCCGCAGTGGGCCGTGGTCTTCATGATGTGGCTGAGCTTCTGGATCTCCTCCAGGTCCATGGGACTGCCCTTCCCGCAGGCGACCTTGTCCACCAGGTTCACCAGGAGGCTGGTGCCCACCCGGCAGGGCGTGCAGAGGCCGCAGCTCTCGTGCTGGAAGAAGTGCGAGAAGTTCTCCACCAGTTCGAACATGTCCCGCTTCGGGCCGAGCACCATCATCGTGCCCACGGTGGCCAGGTCCTCGAAGGCCAGGACGCGGTCGAACTCGGAGCGGGTGATGGTGGTGCCCGAGGGACCGCTCACCTGGACGGCCTGGGCGCTGCTCCCGCCGCAGTCGCGCAGGATCTCCCGCACGCTCACGCCGAACGGGTATTCGTAGATGCCCGGCCGCTCGCAGTCCCCGGACACGCAGAAGAGCTTGGTGCCCGTGGAGTGCATGGTGCCGTGGGCGGCGAACCAGGCCCCGCCCTTGAGGGCGATCATGCCCGCCGCGGCGAAGGTCTCCACGTTGTTCACCACCGTGGGGCACTTCCGGACACCGGCCACCACGGGCAGCGGCCAGCGCTTCCGCGGCTTGCCGCGCCTGCCCTCGATGGACTCGATCATCGCGGATTCCATGCCGCAGATGTAGGCCCCGGCACCCCAATGGAGGTCGATGTCGAAGGCGTAGCCCGTGCCCAGGATGTTGCTTCCCAGCAGGCCCGCCTCCCGCCGCCGGGCCAGGACCGCCTCCAGGTGGGGCTTGAGGTACCAGTATTCCTGCCGGATGTAGAGGATGCCCTGGCCGGAACCCACCACGTAGCCGCAGACGGTCATGCCCTCGAAGACCATGTCGGCGTAGCTGGTGAGCAGCACCCGGTCCTTGAAGGTCCCCGGCTCGCCCTCGTCGGCGTTGCACACCACGTAGCGCTCCCCTCCGGCCGTGTCTCGGCAGGTCTCCCACTTGATGGCCGCCTTGAAGCCCGCCCCGCCCCGCCCACGGAGGTCCGAGCGGTAGAGTTCCTTCAGGGTCTCGTCCGCGCCCCGTTTCCAGAGCTTCCCGGAGGCCGGATCCAGCGCCTCTTCCAGCTGGATGTCCTTCAGGGTCTCGTCGCCGCCCCGGAGCATGGCCGCCTGGATGGCCGAGCCGGGCTCGAAGGGCCGGCGGAAGAGCACGTCCGAACGGCGGAAGTTGTCCTCCACCTCGAAGAACTCGGTGGGCCAGGCCGAGACCGGCGTCCGGGCCGTGATGAGCTCCACCATGCGGTCGATGCGCTCGCGGGAGAGCCGGGTGACGGGCAGGCCGTTCACCAGGGCCGCGGGCCCCTGGTCGCACATGCCGGTGCAGGAGGTGAAGTTCACGCTCACGCGGCCGTCGGCCCTCACCTTCCCCAGCTTCACCCCCAGGCGGCTGCAGAGGTACTCCGCGAGCTCGCGGTTCCCCAGCATGCGGTCCGTGATGTTGTCGGAGAGGTGGATGACGAAGTCGCCCAGGTACTGGTCGCTCAGGAAGGCGTAGAAGCCCACCACGCCCCGCACATGGGCCCGCGTGGCGCCGAGGTGGTCGGCCACGAGGTCCACCGCCTCGGGCGGCACGCAGTGGAGGGCATGCTGGACCTCCACGAGGATCTGGAGCAGGTTCTGCGGATCCCGATCGTACCGCTGGAGGATCGGCAGGATCGCGTCCTGGACGGGGGCGACGGTGGCGTGGGGCATGGAGGGCATCTCCCTGGGGATGGGACGGGGCCGCACCTCGGAGAACGCGCCGCGGAACTGGACGGGTCTTCAAAGATTACCGAGGCATCGGCAATCTACGCCCGGGAGCCCCCGACCACAACAACGGGCGCCTCGAATGTGATGTTTGTCTAGTTTTGGGCCGGGGATGATTCCCGGTCCGGATAGCAACCCGGGGGACCCGCGGCCAGGCCCCGTGGGGATCGCCACCGATCCCACCGTCCCAGGGGCCGACCCGCCCGGATTTGACAGACCGGAAAATCAGTCCTGGGACGCGAGCCGGTACAGCTCCGAGGCGTTCACGCCGAGGTGCTTGGCCAGGGGCTTCACCGCCTCGCGCAGGGTCATGCCCCCCTCCCGGGCCGCGGCCAGGAAGGCGCGGGCCCAGTCCGGCAGCGAGAGCCCATCGAATTCCGCCGAGGCCTCCGTCACCAGCCGCTTGGCGCCCGCCCCCGCCAGCACCAGCACCATCTCGCCCCGGTCCTCCCGGCCGAGTTCGGCCTTCACCTGGGCGGGCGTGCCCCGGTACCAGGTCTCGTGGAGCTTGGTCAGCTCGCGCCCGAGGGCGATCTCCCGGTCCGGCAGCAGCGCCTCCAGGTCGGCCAGGGTCTCGTGGATGCGGTGGGGGGTCTCGAAGACGACCACCGTCTCCTCCTCCGCGCCGAGCCGCTTCAGCATGGTCCGCCGGGGTTCCCCCCGATTGGGCAGGTAGCCCCAGAAACTGAAGGCGTGGCTGGGCAGTCCCGAGGCCACCACCGCCAGCAGCACCGCGGAGGCCCCTGGCAGCACCGTGACCCGGGCCCCCTGGGCGCGGGCGGCGCGGGCGATCTCGAACCCGGGATCGTTGATGCCGGGCATGCCGGCATCGCTGCAGTAGGCCACGGTCCGCCCGGAGGCCAGCTCCAGTTCCAGTCGCCCGAAGGCCTCCGCGCTGGCGTGGTCGTCGAAGCGGAGCAGGGGCTTGTCGATCCCCAGGTGCTTGAGGAGCCCGCCCGTGCGCCGCGTATCCTCGCAGGCCACCAGGTCGGCCTCCGCGAGGGCCTCCTTGGCCCGGCCCGTGAGGTCGCCGAGGTTTCCGATGGGCGTGGGGACGAGGATGAGGTGGCCGGTCATGACCCCTCCAGTCTGGCAGCCCTCGATCGGACGCGACATTCGGTCGCGTCCTCCCACTCAGCCTGCGCCTTCGCTTGGCTTCGCGGAGAGGGGCCCCCGGTTTCCGATGGGCGTGGGGACGAGGATGAGGTGGCCGGTCATGACCCCTCCAGTCTGGCAGCCCTCACGTCACCCGCTCCAGCTGGCGCCGGGACCGGATGAGGCGGCTGTAGGCCAGGCCCGTGTGGTACCAGTGCAGGAGGAAGGCCTCCTGGGCCGCCCGCCGGTACCAGGCCAGGGAGCCCCGGGAGGGCGGGCCATCCGATGCCGGGCTGCGGCGGACCCGCAGCCCCAGGCCCCTCGCCAGGGCGCCGGCCCGGGCCAGGTGCAGGCCATCCGACACCAGGATCAGGTCCCGCCAGCCCTCGGCGCGGAGGGTGTCCCGCACATGGAAGAGGTTCTCGAGGGTGTGCTGGCTCTGATCCTCGACCCGCACGGCCTCCGCGGGGATGCCCTGGGCCAGGAGCCAGGCCCGGCCGGCCTCGGCTTCGCTGAGGGCGGCCTGCCCCGTGACCCCGCCGGCCACCAGGATCCGTGGCGCCAATCCCCGTCGCCAGAGCTCGACGGCATGGGCGAGCCGGGCCTCGAAGACAGGGGTCGGACGATCGTCCTGGAGGCGCCGACCCAGCACGAGGATCAGGTCGGCCGGGGCCAGGGGCTCGCCCTCCGCCTCCCGCAGCACCCGCCTCAGGCGCCAGCCCACGGGCAGCCCCAGCAGCAGCACACTTCCTCCAGCGGCCAGGAGAAAGGTGGCGAGCCCCCCAGGCCCGAGTTTCTGCCAGAACGTCGAACGGGGGGGCGCGGTGTACGCCCCGGCCGATGCGCGTGCCACCATGCCACCTCCTGCACCCACCAGTATCGCCGTGGGCGGGAGGGAGGAACAGGCTCAGGGGTGGCGCATGGGCTCCGGGGTGAGGGCCTCCACGTCCAGTTCCCCGGTGCGGATGCGGATCACCCGCTCGAGGGGGCGGACGAAGATCTTCCCGTCCCCCACCTCGCCGGTGCGCGCCGCGCCCAGGATGGCCTGGACCGTGATCTCCACGAAGGGCTCGGAGACGGCGATGTCCAGCTGGATCTTCTCGTGGAACTCGTAGACGATCGGGGCCCCCCGGTAGGTCTCCAGCGCGATCTTCTCGCCGCCGTGCCCGGCGACCCGCTGGAGGGTGAGCCCGGTGACCTCGGCCTCGAAGAGGGCCGCCTTCACCTCCTCGAGCTTCTCCGGACGGATGATGGCCGTGATGAGCTTCATGCCTCACCTCCCAGCGGCAGGGCCGTGGGCGCAGGAACGGCCTGGGTCGGGGGCGGGGCCGCCTTCGGGGCCCTGGGGATCACCAGGACGGGGGTGTTCACCGTGGCCCCGTCGCCGGGATAGGCCGGCGCGGAGACTTCATGGAAGTCGAGCCCGGCCATCTCCTGCTCGGGTGTGACCCGCATGCCCAGGATCCGGTCGATGAGCTTGAAGAGCGCGAAGCTGGTGGTGCCGACCCACAGGAGGTTGGCGCCGATGCCCACGAGCTGGGCCAGCAGCTGGCGTCCGTCGCCGTAGAGCAGGCCGCGCACCCCGGCGGCCCCGCCGTTCAGGCCCTGGCCATAGGTGCCGTCGGCCAGCAGGCCCAGGGCCAGGAGGCCCCAGGCGCCGTTCACGCCATGGACCGCGATGGCCCCCACCGGGTCGTCGATCTTCAGGGTGTTCTCGATGAAGAGGGCCGCCGCGACCACCAGGACGCCGGCCACGCCGCCGATGAACACCGCCGCCGGGGCGTTCACGTAGGCGCAGGGCGCCGTGATGGCCACCAGGCCCGCCAGCATTCCGTTCACGGTCATGGAGAGGTCCGGCCGGGCGAACTTCCACCAGGTGAAGAGGTACGCCGTCACCGCCCCGGCGCCGGAGGCCAGCATGGTGTTGGTGGCCACCACGGCGATGCGGAGATCGGTCCCGGCCAGCGTGGATCCGGCATTGAAGCCGAACCAGCCGAAGGCGAGGATCAGGCAGCCCAGCACGGCCATGGGCAGGTTGTGGCCGGGGATCGCCTGGGCCACGCCCCTCACGTACTTCCCGATGCGCGGGCCCAGCACGAGCACGCCCGTGGTGGCCATCACGCCGCCCGTGAGGTGCACCACCCCCGAGCCGGCGAAATCCACGTAGCCGTGGCCGAGGCCGAGGGTCCGCCCCAGGGCCGACAGCCAGCCGCCGCCCCAGGCCCAGCAGGCGAAGACAGGGTAGATCACCATGGAGGCCACCAACCCGTAGACGAGGAAGGCCGAGAGCTTCCAGCGCTCGGCCATGGCCCCGGTGGGGATCGTCAGGGCCGTGTCCATGAACACCATCTGGAAGAGGAAGAGGCAGAAGGCCGAGACGTCGTAGGCCCCGCCCGAAAGGAAGAACCCCTTCCCGCCGACCAGCCCCCAGACGTTCCCCGCGAGGGTCGGCCCCAGGAGGCGGGACATGCCCTCGGGAGCTGACAGCGACGCGCCCATGGCCGCGCCCGAGCCGCCCATCTGCAGGGCGAAGCCCACCGCCCAGAAGCCGAGGAGGCCCACCCCGTAGACCATCAGGTTCATCATCATGGTGTGGGCGGCGTTCTTCGCGCGGGTGAAGCCGGTCTCCGCGAGGGCGAAGCCGGCCTGCATGAACATCACGAGGAAGGCCGTCAGGAGGGTCCAGACGAAGTTGAGGGCGACCCGGGTCTGCCCCACGGCCGCGCCGAGCTCCTGCAGCGTGGGCGCCCCCGGGTTCTGCGCGGGGACGTTCTGGATCCCCCCGGTGGACCCGCCGGTGGGATCCGCCGCGATGACCGCGGTGGACAGGGCCGCGAAGGCGATGGACAGCAACAGGATCCGGACCAGGTTTCGGCGTCTCATCCCCACTCCTCCTTCCGGGGAGGAGCAGGCTTCATGCCGGGGCGTGAGTCGGGGACCCAGGACTTGATAAACGTTCTATTATCAATCCCTACATCAAAAAGGCCAGAATGGGATCGATCAAGATCATCCTACATTTCCGTTAGATCTTCGATTTAGTATTACTTTTTTGTCGGATTCCTGGGCTCCGGGGCCGTCCGGAACCGATCCGGCTCCAGGCCGTACTTGCGGACCTTGTAGTTGAGGATCCGCTCCGTGGTCTGCAGCAGGCGCGCGGCCCGGGCGCGGTTGCCCCGGGCGGACTTGAGGGCGTCCTGGATGAGGTCCCGCTCGAAGGCGGTGACGGCGGCCTCGAGGTCCTGGGCCGGGAGGGTGCCCGACACCTCCGCCGTCTGCAGGCTGGGAGGCAGGTGGTGGCCGTGGATCACCCCGCCCTCGCACACCAGGATCGCCCGCTCGATGCAGTTCTCCAGCTCGCGCACGTTTCCCGGCCAGTGGTAGGCCATGAGCATGTCGATGGCGGAGGTGGAGAGGCGGCGGACCTCCTTGCGGTGCCGGATGGCGAACTTCTCCACGAAGTGGTCCGCGAGCAGCAGGATGTCCGTGCTGCGCTCCCGCAGGGGCGGCACGAACACCTCGAACACGTTCAGGCGGTAGTAGAGGTCCTCCCGGAAGGTGCCCGCCAGGGTAGCGGCCTCCAGGTCCCGGTGGGTGGCGGCGAGGAGGCGCACGTCGACCTTCACGGGGTGGACGCCGCCCAGGCGCTCGAACTCCCGCTCCTGCAGCACCCGCAGCAGCTTCACCTGGGTGGCCGGGCTCAGCTCCCCGATCTCGTCCAGGAAGAGCGTGCCGCCGTCCGCCAGCTCGAAGCGCCCCAGCTTCTGCTTCCGCGCATCCGTGAAGGCTCCGGGCTCATAGCCGAACAGCTCCGACTCGATGAGCCCCTCCGGCAGGGCGCCGCAGCTCACCTTGACGAAGGGCCTGCCGGCCCGGGGGGAGCTGTAGTGGATGGCGTGGGCGATGAGCTCCTTGCCCGTGCCCGATTCCCCGCGGATCAGCACCGTGGTGTTGGCCGGGGCCGCCTGGGCCACCTGCTCGTAGACCCGCTGCATGGCGTGGCTGTTCCCGATGAGGTTCCGCAGCTCGTAGCGCTCCCGCAGCTCCTCCCGAAGCTGCCGGTTCTCCTCCGCCAGGCGCTGCCGGTCCGCGGCCACCAGACGGGCCACCTTCAGGGCCATGCCCACCATGGCCGCGGCGATCTGGAGGATCCGGGTCTCCCCGTCATAGTCCCGGTCCGCGAGGTAGGGCGCGGCCAGGGAGAGGGCCCCTGCCACGCGGCCGTCCACGAAGAGGGGGACGCAGAAGAAGCTCAGCTCACCCTTCCGCCGGAGCTGTTCGCGGAGGAGGCCGGTGCGGTCGAGGTAGAGGGGCTCCTGGCTCACCTTCGGCACCACCACCGCCTTGCCCCCCTTGAGGACGCGCCCGGTGATGCCCTCCCCCGGCTGGTACCGGGCCCGCTCCAGGGCCCGGGAGCTCAGCCCCCAGGCCGCCTCGATCCGCGCCCCGCCGCCGGCCTCGTCCGCCAGCAGGATGGCCCCGCTGAGGGCCCCGAAGGCCTCGGCCAGGATCTCCAGCGCCAGGGGCAGCGCGGCCCGGAGGTCCGAGGTCGCCAGGGCCCGGCTCAGCGCCACCAGGGGGGCGAGCTTGGCCGGATCCTTCTTGGCCGCCATGGGACCTCCAGAAGGGCTGCTACAAAATTGTAGGCCCGTCCCTTCAGGATTTCAAATCTGTACCCTGGAAGCTGGGGGCTCGGCTCAGCCCTCGGCCCACTTTTCTGACTTCCTCTCCGCATCCTGCGGATGCGGAGGCGCCGGCTCCGGACGGGGGAGCCGGCGCCTCCGGGGGGCTCGGCTCAGCCTTCCGACCGCTTTTCCGACTTCTTGCGCTCGTTGGTGTCGAGCACCCGCTTGCGCATGCGGATGAAGTTCGGGGTGACCTCCACCAGCTCGTCAGCCTCGATGTACTCCAGGGCCTGCTCCAGGGTGTGCTCCCGGGGCGGGGTGAGGCGGGTGGCCTCGTCGCTGCCGCTGGCACGCATGTTGGAGAGCTTCTTGCCCTTGGCCACGTTCACCACCAGGTCGTTCTCGCGGGCGTGCTCGCCCACGATCATGCCCTCGTAGCACTTGGTGCCGGGGTGGATGAAGATGACGCCGCGCTCCTCCAGGTTCATGAGGGCGAAGCCCACGGATTCGCAGGTCTCCATGCTGATGAGCACGCCGTTCTTGCGGCCCGGCAGCTCGCCCTTGTAGGGGCCGTAGTGGCTGAAGAGGCTGTGGAGGATGCCCTCGCCGCGGGTGTCGGTCATGAACTCGCTGCGGAAGCCGATGAGGCCGCGGCTGGGGATCTTGAAGTGCAGGCGCAGGCGTCCGCCCTCGTTGCCCATGTCCTGCATCTCGGCCTTGCGGTTGCCCATGTGCTCCATCACCACGCCCATGAAGGCCTCCGGGATGTCGATCGTCACATCCTCGTAGGGCTCCAGCTTGTCGCCCGTGACCGGATCCGTGTGCAGGATCACCTCGGGGCGGCTCACGCAGAGCTCGAAGCCTTCGCGGCGCATGGTCTCGATGAGGACGGAGAGGTGCAGCTCGCCGCGGCCGCTCACCTTGAAGGAATCGGGGCTGTCCGTATCCTCCACGCGCAGGGCCACGTTGTGCTGCAGCTCCTTCTGGAGCCGCTCGCGGATGCGGCGGCTCTGGACGTGCTTGCCGTCCTGGCCGGCGAAGGGGCCGGCGTTCACCATGAACATCATGGAGATGGTGGGCTCGTCGATGTCCACGTAGGGCAGGGCCACGGGCGAGGTGGCGTCGGCGATGGTCTCGCCCACCCGGATGTCCGCGATGCCCGCGATGGCCACGATCTCGCCGGCGGTGGCCTCCTGGAGCTGGATGCGGGTGAGGCCCTCGAAGCCGTAGAGCTGGGTGACCTTGTGCTGCTGGAGGCTGCCGTCCCGCTTCACGAGGCTGACCGCATCGCCCACCCGGAGCCGGCCGTTCACGATGCGGCCGATGCCGATCTGGCCCACGAAGTCGCTCCAGTCCATGAGGGTGACGAGCATCTGGAGGGGCGCGTCGGAGCTGCCCGTGGGGTGGGGGCAGTGCTTGACGATGGTGTCGAAGAGGGGATCCAGGTTCTCGCTGGCGTCGTTCATGTCCAGCATGGCGTAGCCCTGCTTCGCGCTGGCGAAGACGCAGGGGAAGTCCAGCTGCTCCTCGGTGGCCCCCAGCTCGATGAGCAGGTCGAAGACCTGGTCCTGGGCCCAGAGGGGGCGGGCGCCGGGGCGGTCCACCTTGTTGATGACGACGATGGGCCGAAGGCCCAGGGCCAGGGCCTTGCGCGTGACGAACTTGGTCTGGGGCATGGGCCCGTCGAAGGCGTCCACCACGAGCAGCACGGAATCCACCATGCTCAGCACCCGCTCCACCTCTCCGCCGAAATCGGCGTGGCCGGGGGTGTCCACGATGTTGAAGCGGTAGCCCGCCCAGTGGAGGGACGTGGTCTTGGCCAGGATGGTGATGCCGCGCTCGCGCTCCTGGTCGTTGCTGTCCATGGCGCGTTCCTGGACGCGCTGGTTGTCGCGGAACATGTGGGCGCCCTTGAAGAGGGCGTCCACCAGGGTGGTCTTGCCGTGATCGACATGGGCGATGATGGCGATGTTGCGGATCTTTTCGAGGGGGGTCATCAGGCTCCCGGAGCAGCCCCGGCACAGGCCGGGCAGAACCCTCGATTTTACACGAATCCGGCCCGCATTCCGAGCGCAATTCGCCCCTCCAGGCCCCTACGGGACGCGACGCCGCCCCGTTCGGGGGTAAGATGGTCGGACCCTCCCCGGGAGAAGCCCATGCACATCAACGAACTGCTCACCGTGGTCTGCGAGCAGGGCGCCAGCGACCTCCACCTGAAGGTCGGCAACCACCCCATCGCCCGCATCCGGGGCAAGCTCACCCCCCTGACCCAGTTCAAGCGGCTGGTGCAGGAGGACACCATCGCCATGGCCTACGCCATCATGGCCAGCGACAAGCAGAAGGCGAAGTTCAAGGAGAACCTGGATCTCGACCTCGCCTATTCCGTGCCGAGCCTGGGCCGGTTCCGCTGCAACGTCTTCAACCAGCGCGGGACCGTGGGCCTGGTGCTCCGCGTGATCCCGCGGAAGATCTACACCATCGACGACCTGATGCTGCCCAAGGTCCTCAAGAACATCTGCCAGGAGCAGCGCGGCCTGGTGCTGGTGACGGGCACCACGGGCTCGGGCAAGTCCACCACCCTGGCGGCCATGATCGACCTGATCAACGCCACCCGCACGGAACACATCCTCACCATCGAGGATCCCATCGAGTACCTCCACCGGGACAACCTGAGCATCGTGAACCAGCGCGAGGTCGAGGCCGACTGCCGGACCTTCGCCACGGCCCTGCGGGCCGCCCTCCGCCAGGATCCCGACGTCATCCTCGTGGGCGAGATGCGCGACCTGGAGACCATCGAGACGGCCCTGCACGCCGCGGAGACGGGCCACTTGGTCTTCAGCACCCTGCACACCCTGGACGCCACGGAGACCATCAACCGCGTCATCTCCGTGTTCCCGCCCCACCACCAGAAGCAGATCCGCCTCCAGCTGGGCGCCGTGCTCAAGGGCGTCATCTCCCAGCGCCTCGTGCCCCGGGCGGACGGCCAGGGCCGCGTGCCCGCCGTGGAGGTCATGGTGGCCACCGAAACCGTCCGCGGCTGCATCGAGGACAAGGACAAGACCAAGCTCCTGAAGGATGTCATCGCCGCGGGCACCAGCCAGTACGGCATGCAGACCTTCGACCAGAGCCTCTACTTCCTGCTGCGCCAGGGCCTCATCACCGAGGAGGAGGCCCTCCTCCGGGCCACCAACGTCGGCGAGTTCAAGCTCAAGCTGGAGGGCATCGCCTCCACCTCGGACATGGCCCGGTCCAACATGGAGCGCGGCATGTCCATCTCCCAGGGGGGAGGCCGCGAGGGGGTTCCCGCGCCTCCGCCGGTGGTGGTGTCCCCGGGCGCCCCCATGCCCATGCCCCCGCCCGGGGACGTGAAAATCACCCTGGCACGCTAGGCGCCGTTCCCCTATTCTGGCTCTCCCATCCCCGGACCGAGGTCGCCGATGATCAAGATCGACATCGCCAACGCGCTGATGAAGGTGCACCCCTGCTCCCGCTCCACCGCCCTCCAGGTGGTGGACCTGCTGACCGAGCGCCTGAAGGACGCCCTCCTCAACGGCCACCGCATCGAGATCCGCGGCTTCGGCGTCTTCGAGCCCCGCCCCCGGAAGCGGGGCATGGGCCGCAACATCAAGACCGGCGCCAGCGTCCAGATCCCCAAGGGCAAGAGCATCCGCTTCAAGCCCGGCAAGGACCTGCGCGAGATCGAGGTCAAGTAGCGGGAGCCCCTAGGCCAGCGCCGCCGCCGCGGTCCGGAGGCGGTCCAGGGCCTCGTCCACCTGGGCCCGGTGGGTGCGGGCCGCAAGGATGGCCAGGCGCAGGTGGAAGGCGCCCCGCAGCCGGGTGCCGCTGAGGAAGACGCGCCCCTCGGCCGTCAGCCGGTCCAGCACGGCCTGGTTGAAGGCGTCCGGATCGCCTGTTCCGGGCAGGAACCGGAAGGCCAGGACGCTGAGCTGGGGCGCGGGTCCCGGATCCACGCCCGGCAGCGCCCGCAGGCGCTCATGGGCGTAGCGCGCCAGCAGCAGCTTCTCCTCCAGGGCCGCCCGGAAGGCCGAGACGCCGTGCAGCTGGAGGGGCAGCCAGAGGCGCAGGGCCCGCGCATGCTTGCTGAACTCCAGGGTCGTCTCGGAGGGGCTCAGCTCCTCCAAGTCCTCCGGCGGGGACGGCAGGTAGTCGGCCCGGAAGGCGTGGGCCTTCCGCAGGGGGTCGAGGTGGCGCACAAGCACGACGCCCAGCCCCAGGGGCGTGAACAGGCCCTTGTGGGGGTCCAGCACCAGGCTGTCGCTGCGCTCCAGGCCCCGGAGGGCGGTCCTTCCTTGTTCCGTCAGGGCGAAGGAGGCCCCGTAGGCGCCGTCCGTGTGCATCCACAGGCCGTACCGCGCGGCCAGGTCGGCGCAGGCTTCCAGGGGATCCACGGCCCCCGTGTTGGTGGTACCGGCGGTGGGCACCAGCAGCCAGGGGCGCAGGCCCGCCCGGAGATCCTCCCGGATCGCGGCCTCCAGCGCCTCGGGTCGCAGGCGGAAGTCCCCGTCCGAGGGGATGCTCCGCACGGGAGCCTCCGCCATGCCCGCCACGCGCAGGGCCTTCTCGATGCAGTGATGGGCCTGGTCCGACAGGTACACGCAGGCCCTGGGGTAGTCCACGGCCCTGAGACCGGCCGCCTCGCGGGCCGTGCAGATCCCCACCAGGTGGGCCATGCTGCCCCCGGCCGCCAGGTTGCCGGAGCTGCCTTCGGGCAGGCCCATCTCCCGGGCCAGCCACGCGATCACCTGGTTCTCCATCCGCACGGCGCCGGGCCCGGCGAAGAAGTAGCCCGCGTAGCGGTTGGTGAGGGCCGCCAGCAGGTCGCCCAGCGCCCCGGCGAAGAGGGACGAGGGCGGGATGAAGGCGAGGTGCCGCCCCGACGCCCCGTTGGCCCCCACGCCGTCCACCTGGTCCGAGAGGGTCTCCAGGATGCGGGGGAGGGGCCGCCCCGCCTCCGGGATCGGCAGGTCGGCCAACCCGGCCCCGGGCCGGTCCCTCAGCACGAAGGCCGGGGCCTCGGGCAGGGCCTGCAGGAAGGCCTCGCCGTACTCCCGGGCGGCCTCCCACAGCCCGGCCCGGGCCTCGACGCCGGGGTCAAGGGCGAGGGACCGCGCCTCGAGGTCCTTCAGCCGCGCCAGCATGGGCCCCCTACCGCATCCGGCCACTGGCGAGGATGATCAGCTCCCGCAGGGTCTTGGCCATGGTGATGGCCGAGACGCCGGTGGGATCGTAGTGGGGCGCCAGCTCCAGGCAGTCCATCCCCACCAGGCGACGGCCCTTGAAGAGCTTCAGCCCGGCGATGAGCAGGTCCCAGGTGATGCCGCCGGGCTCGGGGGTGCCGGTGCCGGGGTAGAGGCTGGGGTCCAGCACGTCCATGTCCAGGGTGAGGTAGATGGGCCGGTCGCCCAGGCTGTCCAGGTGGGCCCGCAGGGCCTCCACCGTGAAGGGGCGCAGGGTGTCGTGGGCCCGGGCCAGGTCCCACTCCTCCTTCGAACCGGAGCGGATGCCGAACTGCTTGAGGTTCCCGTAGCCGATGCGGTCCGCCACGCGGCCCAGGATGGTGGCGTGGGTCCACTCGTCGCCCCAGAGGTCGGGCCGCAGGTCCGCGTGGGCGTCGAAGTGCACCACGGCCAGGTCCGGGTGGTCCGCGTGGGCTTCCATGATCAGCGGATAGGCCAGCAGGTGCTCGCCGCCGAAGGCGAGGGGGAACTGGCCCTTCCCGCGGATCTCCCGCACGGCCGAGCCGATGTCATCCAGCACCCGGGCCTTCTGGCCGGGAGGCAGGAACAGGTCGCCGTAGTCCGCGTACTTGATGTCCAGGAGCGAGGCCTGCTGGTAGAAGCTGAACTCCTCCATGCCGAAGGAGGCCTCCCGCACGGCGAAGCCCGCGAAGCGGCTGCCGGCCTTGAAGGAGGAGGTGCCGTCCCAGCAGACGCCGAAGAGGGCGATGTCGGCCTCCTCCGGCTCGCAGGAACCCAGGAAGAAGGGGGGGACGAACTCGTGCGCCATGGCGGACCTCGGACCCTCCAGGGTAGCAAACGGGCCTGAAGGGCCCCTCCTCTCCTTCAAAAAGACCTCCACGAAGGGCACGGAGGAAAAGCGGGTCAAGCACACGAAGAATGAGCAGGATTAAGGGTTTGATTCGTGTTCTTCGTGCGCCCGAAGGGCGTCTTCGTGCCCTTCGTGGAGATCCTTGGCCCTGGCTTCTAGAATGAAGCCATGGACGCCTGCCGCCGCCCCGAAGTCACCTATCCCCACCGCGTGCCCCTGAAGGTCATCGGCCGCCAGGAGGAGCTGCGCCCGGACATGGTGATGGACCTGATCCTGGCCCACCTGGGCCCCCAGCCCGACGGTGACAGCCAGCACCAGGCCAACTGCAAGGGGGCCTTCATCAGCTACACCTTCTGGGTGACCCTGCCCCACGAGCGGGCCGAGACGCCGCTGCGGGAGGCCATCCAGAAGCTGCCGGGCGTGGTGATGCAGCTGTAGGGGCTGCCCAAGTTCCACCCGCGAATCCGATCGGCCGATGAGACGGAGGTGACCTCCTTCCGTCCCCTCCTGGCGCTGCTGGCGCTGCTCCTGGCCATGCTCCCGGCCCGGGCCCAGGACTACCCGGAGGGCCGGCCCTACCTGCACGCCATCGGCACCAGGGACGGCCTGCCGCAGACCAGCGTCATGAGCCTGTCCATGGATGCCAAGGGGTTCCTGTGGGTGGGCACCGCGGACGGGGCGGCCTATTCGGACGGGACGGCCTGGACCCAGGTCGCCATCCCCGACAAGGCCCGCAGCAACTATGTCCAGGCCATCCTCCACGCCTCGGACGGCTCCACCTGGTTCGCCCGCCAGGACGGCGGCGTGGCCCGCCTCGGGGGGGGGACCTGGACCAGCTTCAACACCTCGAACGGCTTCCCCCAGGACCGGGTCAACGCCCTGGCGGAGACCCGGGACGGCGACGGGAGCGTGCGCATCTGGGCCGGCCTGCACGGCGAGGGGCTGGCCTGTTACCACGGCGGGACCTGGACCCTGCTGGGCCCCCGCGAGGGCCTGCCCGACGGCCGGGTCTGGTGCCTCAGGCCGGCCCTGGGGGGCTCGGCCCTGTGGATCGGCACCGACAACGGCGGCCTGGCCCGCTGGGAGGCCGGGCGGCTCACCCGGCTGCCCGGCCTCCCCCCGGCCAGCGTGAACAGCCTGGTGGAACGGCGGGCCCCGGGCGGGGGTACGGAGCTCTTCGTCGGTACCTACGGCTTCGGCGTGGCCGAGCGGACGGAGACCGGCTGGCGCTTCTTCACCACCCGGGACGGCCTGCCCAGCGACTTCGTCACGGACCTGGGCGGCCTGGTGGATCCCACGGGAGCGGAGACGCTCTGGGCCACCACCCTCAATGGCCTGGCCCGGTACCGCCTGGGGCACTGGACCGCCTTCACGCGCCGGAACGGGCTGCCCACCTCCACCCTCTACCGAGTGCTCCCCAGCCGGTCCCCCGAGGGGCGGGGCCGGATCTGGATCGGATCGGGCGGCGCAGGGCTGCTCCGCCTGGACCTGGGGGGCTGGAAGACCCTGGACATCCAGGACGGCATGGAAGACGACAACGTGTGGTGCGAGGCCGAGACCCGGGGCCGGGATGGCCTGCCCGTGCTCTGGGTGGGCACCTCCAAGGGCCTCCTCACCTGGCACCGGGGCCGGTGGTCCCACGTGGCCGGCCGGGAGCGCGTCATGTGCCTGGCCGTGGACGGGGGCGGCGCCGTCTGGGCCGGCACCCTGGCGGGCCTCTACCGGGTGGCCCCGGACGGACGGGTGGACCACTTCGACACGCGGACGGAGCTGCCCAACAACCGGGTCTCCTGCGCCCTGGCCACCCGCGGAGCGGAAGGCGGGGGGCGCCTCTGGTTCGGCACGGAGGGCGGCGGGCTCGTCTGCCACGAGAAGGGGGCCTGGCGGGTCGTGGACACCCGGAACGGGCTGCCCTACCCCACCATCAACTGCCTGCTGGAGACCGAGGACCGCACCTTCGGTCGGGTGCTCTGGGTCGGCCTGCGCAGCCAGGGGCTGGCGGGCCTGAGGCCCGACGGTTCCTGGATCCGCTTCACCATGGCCGACGGCCTGCCCAACGAGAACATCACCGCCCTGCAGGAGATCCGGACTTCCTCCGGCGGCCGGGAGCTCTGGGCCGGCACCTTCGGCAAGGGCGCCGCGCGGCTCCCCCTGGATCGGCCCGCCCCCCGCTGGGCGCCCGTGGTGGTCACCGATCAGCCGCGCCAGGACGTCATCCAGGGCATCCACCAGGACAGGGCCGGGTACGTCTACCTCTACAGCCTGCACGGCATCCTCCGGCTCGATCACGCCAGCCCCTCGGCACCGGCCCCCCCCCGGGCCATCCTGTTCGGCGGCGAGGACGGCCTGCCCTCCGAACAGATCAACCCCCGGGCCGGGTTCGTGGACCGCCGGGGCTGGCTCTGGGCGGGCACCACCAGCGGTCTGGCCGTGCTGAACCCCGCGGCCGTCATCCCCGACGCCACGCCGAAACCCCTCCGGCTCAGCGCCACCCTGGCCGGCCCGGGGGCGCCGCCCCTGGCGCCCGGCGCCTCCCTCTCCCACCGGGAGGGGGATCCCCTCTTCCGGTTCACCCTGATCGACTTCTTCAAGACGGGCGAGCACCGGTACCGGAGCCAGCTGGAGGGCCTGGAGGACGAGGCCACGCCCTGGGGGCCCGGCACCTCCCGGGAGTTCACCCACCTTCCGTACGGCACCTACACCTTCAAGGTCTGGGGGTGCGACGCGTCCGGGAACATCAGCGGACCCGAGGCCTTCCGCTTCCGGGTCCGCCCCGCACCCTGGCGGACCCCCTGGTTCCTGGCCCTGGCCGCGGCGGCCCTCGCCGGCCTCATCGTGACCGGGGGGCGCTGGCGGGAGCGGAGGCTGCGCCAGCGCAACGAGGAACTCAGGGCCCTCGTGCTGGCCCGCACCCAGGATCTGCTGCGGACCAACCAGGACCTCCGGCGTGAGGTGAAGGAGCGCGAGGCCGCCGAGCGGGCGAAGGGGGACTTCGTGTCCGCCGTCAGCCACGAGCTGAGGACCCCCCTCACGTCGATCCGGGGCTCGCTCGGAATGCTGGCGGGAGGGGTGCTGGGCTCCCTGCCCGAACCGGCCCACAACCTGGTGGACATGGCCCAGCGGAACACCCTCAAGCTGCTCTCGCTCGTCAACGACCTGCTGGATCACCAGAAGATCGAGGCCGGGCGCATGGAACTGGTCCTGGCGCCGCTGGAACTGGGAGGGTTCCTGCAGCAGGCCGTCGAGGACCATGCCGGCTATGCCGCCGACTTCCAGGTGACCTGCCGCCTCTACCGCCCGACCGGGGGCGTCTGGGTGCTGGGCGATCCCCAGCGCCTCCACCAGGTCCTGGCGAACCTGCTGTCCAATGCCACGAAGTACGCCACCCGGGAACGGATCGTGAAGGTGGACCTGTCGACCCGGGAGCACTGGGCGCGGATCGCGGTCACCAACCACGGCGAGCCCATCCCCGAGCCCTTCCGTCCGCGGATCTTCCATCCCTTCGAGCAGGCGGACCAGGGCGATGCCCGCACCGCCCGCGGCACCGGCCTGGGGCTCCACATCTCCAAGGCCATCGTCGAGCTGCACCACGGCCACATCGGCTACGAGAGCACCGAAGCCGCCACCACCTTCCACGTGGAGCTGCCGCTCATCGATGGGCCGGCGAAGGGCTGAGGGCCAGATTCGTCCAGGCGGAATTCGCGGAGCGAATCCGTTAACGCGCGGGCGCAGCCCGCGCGCAGGGAACGGCCAAGAGGATGACTACGGACGCAACGTCCCCTTCACGTGGCCCCTCCTGGGCCTCGCCCTCCGGGCCATGCCTCCGGCACGGTGGGCCTCCCCTCCATCTGACGCACGCTTTGCGTGCTCCCGCTCAGCTGTGCTTCGCGGAGGTGGAGCCTCCCTGCTTCGGCCTCATGCGGGGGTACGGGATGGTCTCGCGTACGTGCGGCGAGGGACGAAGCGGGTCGCAGAGCGGGCTGCATCGGCAGCCCGCGGCGCGGGGCCCCGCCGGCCCGAGTCGGAGCAGGGCGAAGCCCTGCGGAGGCTGCCGCCCGCGATCGCAAGCCGAAGGCGCGGCGGGAGCGGATTCCTGACCGATCCCTACGGCCTGAGCGTCCCCATCATGCGGGGGTACGGGATGGTTTCCTTCACATGCGGCGAGGGCCGAAGCGGGTCACAGAGCGGGCTGCATCGGCAGCCCGCGGCGCGGGGCCCCGCCGGCCCGAGTCGGAGCAGGGCGAAGCCCTGCGGAGGCTGCCGCCCGCGATCGCAAGCCGAAGGCGCGGCGGGAGCGGATTCGTGACCGATCCCTACGGCCTGAGCGTCCCCATCATGCGGGGGTACGGGATGGTTTCCCTCACATGCGGCAGCTTGCAGATCCACGCCACGGCGCGCTCGAGGCCCATGCCGAACCCGGCGTGGGGGACGCTGCCGTACTTGCGGACATCCAGGTACCACTCGTAGTCGGCGCGGTTCAGGCCCTCGTGGGCGATCTGGTCGAGGAGGTACTGGAGGCTGGAGGCGCGCTCGCCGCCGCCGATGACCTCGCCGTAGCCCTCGGGGGCCAGGAGGTCGGCGCCCAGGGCCAGGCGGGGATCCTGGGGATCCGGCTCCATGTAGAAGGCCTTGAAGGCCTTGGGGAACCGGTGCACCCACAGGGGCCGGTCCGTGGCGTTCATGAGGATGGTCTCGTCGTCGTTGCCGAAGTCCTCGCCCCACTGGATGTCGCTGCCCAGGGTCTTCAGCTTCTCCACCGCCTCCGTGTAGGTCATGCGGTCGAAGGTGGTGTTGAGGGCCGTCTCCAGGGGCGCAGTGTCGCGCTCGAGGATCTTCAGCTCCTCCTGGCGGCCCTCCAGCACGCGCTGGAGGAGGAACTTGGTCATGCGCTCGCCCAGGGCCATCACATCGTCCAGGTGCGCGAAGGCCACTTCGGGCTCCACCATCCAGAACTCGGTGAGGTGGCGGCGGGTCTTGCTCTTCTCCGCGCGGAACGTGGGGCCGAAGCAGTAGACCTTGCCGAAGGCGGCGATGCCGGGCTCCTGGTAGAGCTGGCCCGACTGGCTGAGGAAGGCCATGCCCTCGTGGAAGTACTCGGTGCCGAACAGGGTGCTGGTGCCCTCGCAGGCGCTGGGGGTGAGGATGGGGGCGTCCAGGAGGGTGAAGCCGTCGCCGTCGAAGAAATCCCGGATGCCCTTCACCAGGGTGTGCCGGATGCGGAGGATGGCCCACTGGCGCTTGCTGCGCAGCCAGAGGTGGCGGTTCTCCATGAGGAACTCGGTGCCGTGCTCCTTGGGCGTGATGGGGAAGTCCACGCTCCCGCCGACGAGTTCCAGGGACTTGACCAGCAGCTCGGGCTGCCCCGTCTTCGGGTGCTGCTGCACCACGCCGGTGACGGTGATGGCCGACTCCTGCGTGAGCCTCCCGGCCAGCTCGTAGCTCTCCGGGTCGGCCTCGGCGGCGCCGACGACGCACTGGACGAAGCCCGAGCCGTCCCGCAGCTCGATGAAGCGCGTCTTGCTGGTGCGGGCATTGCGGACCCAGCCCCGCAGCCGGACAGTCTCGCCGACCTGGCCGGCGAGGAATCGGACTTCGGTGAAGGCGGGGCTGCTCACGGGGATCTCCGGGGCCAAAGCTCCATTGTGCCCGGGCTGGGCCCCCGGCTCCAGCGAGGGGGCGCTCAGCGCGCCTTCCGCTCCGCCCTCAGCTTGCCGCTGATGGCCACCTGCATCCCCCGGAGGTGGGCCAGGACCCGCTCCAGCTTCTGGCGGGCGATGTCCTGGAACTGGACCTGCTGGATGAGGGCGAAGACGGTGTCCTGCAGCTCCTGGTTGGTCCGCTCCAGGTCCGCCACGACCTTCTCATGCCCCTTCAAGCGCCCCAGTCCGACCTCCTGCTTGAGGAAGCCCAGGCCCTGGAACACCCGGTCGGCCCCGGCCAGCATGGCCTCCACCCGGTCCAGCACCTTGGCCATCTCCTGTTCGGTGTACGAGATGGAGGTCTCGATCTGGGGGATGACCCGCTGGCCCTCCTCCTTGGGCGGGGCGAGCTCGATGAGCCGGCGGAGGTCGGCGTCCAGCCGCTCCTCCAGGCTGAGGGTGGCCAGGGCCTCCCGCGACTGCTGGCCCCGGGCCGCGCCCTGGCTGGCCACCAGGGCGGCGTCGAGGATGGCCACCACCCGTTCGCCCTCCACGATGAATCCTTCCACCCAGGCGCCCTCGATCCCGGCCAGGAGGGGACTGGCGGGGACCAGGTGCTCCTCCTCCACCGAGAGGACGGCGTCCACGCTGTCGACCAGCAGCGCCGAAGGGGTCCCGGCCAGGTCCAGGACGAGGATGGACCCCTGCTTCCCCTCCTCGAGGGGGGGCAGGCCCATGCGGACGCGCAGGTTCACCACGGGGATCACGCGACCCCGGAGGTCGAGCAGCCCCTCCACCGCCTTGGGCATGTGGGGCATCCGGTTCAGCTCCCGCCAGGGGCTGATCTCGGCCACGAACCGCAGGGGCAGGCCGTAGGTGCGCCCGTCCAGGTGGAAGGTCATGAACCGCTGGAGGGCGGCCGCCTCTCCCGCCCGCGCCGCGCCACCCTGCCGCTGGGGCTGGGTCCTGGACGTGGCCTGAGCGGGCGCAAGGCTCACACGGCCTCCTGGACGGCCAGCTGGAGCAGCTCGGCGGGATCCAGGATCAGCACCACGCCGCCATCGCCCATGATGGAGGCCCCGCTGATGCCGGGCAGGCTGGCCAGGTAGGGGGCCAGGGGCTTGATGACGATCTCCTGGCGCCGCACGAAGGTGTCCACGATGATGCCCATGCGCCGTCCGGCGGAGGACACCACCACCACCGAGAGCCCGTCGGTCTCCTCGGAGGCCAGGTCCCCCTGCTCCGACCGCAGCAGGGTCCTGAGGCGGGCCACGCCCAGCACCTCGCCCCGGAGGTCGATGGCCAGGCGGCGGGTGAGGTGGGACACCCGGTCCGCGGGCACGATGAGCGTCTCCTCCACGGCCGTGCCCGGCAGGGCGAAGACCTGGCCCCCGCTCTTGACGAGCAGGGCGTCGATGATGGCCAGGGTGAGGGGCAGCCGGATGGTGAAGATCGAGCCCTTGCCCACCGCGGAGCGGACCCCCACGCGGCCGTTGAGCTTGCGGACATTGGAGCGCACCACGTCCATGCCCACGCCCCGGCCCGAGATGTCCGTCACCTTCGCGGCCGTGCTGAAGCCCGGGAGGAAGATGAGGTCCACGGCCTCGTCGTCGGACATCTGGTCGGCCCGATCCTGGCTGATGAGGCCCTTCTCCACGGCCTTGGCGCGGATGATGGAGGGGTCGATGCCCTTGCCGTCGTCCTCGATCTCCACCACCACGCTGTCGCCCTCGTGCCGGGCCCGCAGCACCACGGTGCCGGTCTCGGCCTTGCCGGCCTTCAGCCGGGCCTCCGGGCTCTCGATGCCGTGGTCGGCGCTGTTGCGGATGAGGTGGATCATCGGGTCGCCCAGCTCCTCGATGATGCTCTTGTCGATCTCGGTCTCCTCGCCGGTCATCTGGAGATCGATCTTCTTGCCGCTGGCCTTGGCCAGGTCCCGCACCATGCGCGGGAATTTCGAGAAGACGGTCTTCACGGGAACCATGCGGATGCCCAGCACCGAGGCCTGGATCTCCTTGCTGACGTGGTCCAGGTACACCGAGGCGTGGGCCAGCTCCTTGGCCACGCCGGCGGCCTCCTGCCCGCTGACCAGGGGGGTCAGGCGCTCGACCAGGTGGCTGATCATGGTCTTGCTGATGATCAGCTCCGCCACGATGTTCATGAACTGCTCGAGCTTGGCCTGGCTCACGCGGATGGTGTCGGAGGCGCCCTTGTCGTCCGAAGCGCGGCGGCCGGTCTTCCGGCGGTCCTCGGCGGGGGCCGCTTCGGGACCGGCCGCGGCCGCACCCAGGCCGAGGGGGTGGATCGTCACGGTGGCGTTGGCCACGGCCCCGAAGACCTTGCGGACCTCCTCCATGGGCTCGGTGGCCTCGATGAGCATCACCAGGTCGAGGTGGAAGCTCCCGGGCTCGAAGGTCTCCAGGTCCACCAGGGGCTGGCGCGGAACCATCTGGCGGTGGAGCAGGCGGCCCACCAGGTCCGCGAGCTGGAAGAGGGAGATGGGGTTGAAGGCCGAGCCGTAGATGGCGCTGCCCAGTTCCACCTGGACGCCGAGGACGGTCTTCCCCTCGGCGAGGGCCGCGGCGGCGGCCTTCCGGCCCGCCTCCTCCACCCCGGCCAGGGCGGCGGGCAGGTGCAGCTCCCCCGTGAGGGCGGCGGCCTTCGCGGTCGCGGCGGCGGCCTCGCCCTTGCGCAGGGCCTCGAGGGCGCGGATCAGCTCGCTCGGATCCGGATCCTCCGGCTCCCCCTGCTTGCGGACCTGGATCCGCACATCGTCCACCAGGACCTTCAGCATGTCCACGGTCTCGAAGAGCAGCTCCATGACCCGGTCGCTGAGCTCCATGCGGGACTTCCGCAGGTCATCCAGCACGTTCTCGCCCACGTGGGCCACGGATTGGACCTTCTGGAGCCCCAGGAAGCCGGCGGCGCCCTTGATGGTGTGGACGCTGCGGAAGATGGCGTTCAGCAGGTCGAGGTCCCCGGGGGCCTCCTCCAGGGCGAGGAAGTTGGCCTCGATCTGCTCGAAGTGCTCCTGGGCCTCGACGAGGAAATCCTCGTAGAAACTGGGATCATCGAGGGCGAAGTCGCTCATCGCTCACCCCTTCCGGCCTGGGGGGCCTGTCCTGGATCGGCCGTTTTCCGGCCCTGCAGGCCCTGGAGCTGCTCGGTCTCGGCCTCGGTCAGCAGCTGCTGGATCTGGAGGAGGAAGATCATCCCCGCATCCAGGCGGGCCACCTTCTCGATGTAGCGGTTGGCGCCGACCGCGGTGACCGCCGGGGGCGGGCCGAAGCGCTGCAGCTCCACGGGACGCACCTCCTCCACCGCATCCACCACCAGGCCCGTGAAGACCCCGCCGATGGCGGTGATGAGGATGCGGGAGATGGAGGTGGCCTCCACCCGAGGCAGGCCGAAGCGGGTGCGGAGATCCACCACCGGCATCACCTCGCCCCGCAGGTTGATGACCCCGTCCACGAACTGCGGCGCCCGGGGGACCGGCGTGATCTGGCCGACCATGACGATCTCGCGCACCTCGTGCAGGCGCAGGCCGTAGCTCTCCGGCCCGAGCCGGAAGACCACCAGGTCCATGGACGGGACCGTTTCGGTGGCCCGGGTGTCCGCCAGGCCGAGGCCCTGGCCCATGGCCGCGATCTTCTCCTGGTCGTCGCCGGTGATGATCTTGAGCACGTTGATGAGGCTCACCATCCGGCCAGGCAGCAGGAGGATGCCCTCCAGGTGCTCCCGCTCCAGGTCGGAGAGGGTCTGGGGCGGAGGCAGGATCTGCTCCTCCTCCACCCGGAGGATCTCCTGGATCTCGTCCACCACCACGCCGATCTTGGCGGCCCCGAAGGAGAGCAGCACCACCATCTCCCGGCGGCGCTCCGCCTGCCCCTGCTCGATGGCCAGGATCTCGGACAGATCCACCAGGGGCAGCACCTGGTCCCGCAGGCAGATCACGCCAAGCACGTACTCGGGGGCGTCGGGCACCTTTGTGACGGCAGGCAGCTCGACGATCTCCTCCACCTGGTGCAGGGCGATGCCGAAGGACTCGGCCCCGAGCCGGAAGGTGACGTAGGGGTTGCCATCCTCCTCGATCTCCTCGTCCGTCTCGTCGCCGGTACCCATGCTTCCGGCCACCGAGAGCTCTTCCAGCTGGCGGCGCTGGCTCAGCTCGGAGCTGTCCAGCAGCTTCTCCAGATGGATCAGGGTGATCAGCCGGGACCCGACCGTCACCATGCCGGCCAGGTACTCGGCCCGGATGCCCGCCACGAGCGGGGGGGTCTCCCGCAGGGTGTGATCCTCCAGCTTCACCACCTCGGCCACGGAATCCACCTGGAGTCCCGTGGGCCCGCTGGCCAGGCGGAGCACGATGATGCGCGTCCGGCCGGTGGCCTCCTTGGGGGCCAGGTGGAAGCGGATGCGGCTGTCGATGACGGGGATGATGAGGCCTCGGAGGTTGATCACGCCCAGGATGAAGCTGGGACTGCCCGGCACGGGGGTGACGTCCGTGCGGTGGGTGATCTCCTGCACCCGATCGATGTCCAGGCCGAATTCGACCCCGTCCAGGGTGAAGGTCACCAGCTGGCCCGAGGGGACCAGTTCGCTGGCCAGGAGGGCCTGGGTGGACTCGGCGGACATGGATCAGCCCTTCTTCTGGGACTTGAAGGCCTCGATCACGGAATCCGCGTGGGCCTTGTTCTCGTCGGGGGTCGTGCCGGTCTGGGCGATGGTGTGGCTGATGGAGGCCCGCTCCGAATCGCTCTTCAGGCCCGCGCCCAGCAGGTCCACGATGTAGTCGTGGATCTGGCGCAGGTGGTGGACGATGCGCTCCAGCTTCTGGCGGGTGATGTCCTGGAACTGCATGAGGTCCATGGCCTCGAAGACCTTGTCCTGGATCTGCTTCCCCGCGCTCATGACCTCGTGGATGGCCTGCTGGACGCCGGGCGACTGGGCCCCCTCGTGGCGCATCATCTCGGTGATCAGCTGCTGCTGGCGGGACACGAGCTGGCTGATCATGTCCAGCTGGTCCATCACCTTGTTCGACTCCCGCTCGGTGACGGCGGTGACCGTGTCCAGCTCGGCGATCACATGGCCGCTGCCGTCCTGGTGGGGGGTGGCCTGGGACGCTGCCGCGGCCGGGGCGGCGGGCACCGGGGCCGGGGGCACCGGGGCGGGGGCGGCTGCTGACGCTTCCGCAGCAGGAGCCTTGGCGGCCTTGGGCTTCTTGGGAGCCTTGCCGCCTCCGGCGAGGAGGGCGTCGATTTCGGACTGGTCCATGGCTGCTCCCTACCCGAGGAGGGACTCGATCTTTTCCTTCAGCGTCTCCGGGGTGAAGGGCTTCACCACGTAGTTGTTCACGCCGGCCTGCAGGGCCTCGACGATGTCCTCCTTGGCGGCGTTGGTGGTCACCATGAGGATGGGGATGGCCGGGTTCTGGCCGCGCACGGTCTTGACGAACTCGAGGCCGTCCATCTCCGGCATGTTCCAGTCGGTGATGATCATCTCGACGCCACCCTGGCCCAGCTTCTCCAGGCCCGACTTGCCGTTCTCACCCTCCACCACGTCGGTGTAGCCGATGCGGGACAGGGTGTTGATGATGATGCGCCGCATCGTCGAGGAATCATCCACGATGAGGATCTTCACGGGGGGCCTCCTGGGTGGAAAGTCGGGTCAGGTCGTCCTATTGGGGGGAAGAAGCCGAGGCTTCCACGAACTTCATGAGCGCTGCCAAGTCATCGGGGTAGACGTTCTGGAACTTGATCCCCAGCTCGTACCCCCCCTGATCCAGCTGCTCGATCCGCACCACGGCGCCCAGGGCCACCAGGGGGCGGCTGTCGGCGTCCTGGACCGGACCGAAATGGTTCTGGAACCGGCCCCACCCGGGTACCCGGATCTCCAGCTTGAGGAGGGTCCCCAGGGGGTAGGCCCGGGTGGACTCCAGGAGCAGGCCTCCGACGGAGACGTCCTTGTAGCTGCTCTGGGCAGGCGCGTCCCCCTTGTGGAAGCTGAGCTCCTGGAAGCTCACGGTGGCCTCCAGGGGCATGCGGCGGTACTGTCGGCGTTCCTGGGACATGCGGGGCATCCTCAGGAGGGGCATCGGAGGGGGGTCGTCCCGACTTGAATCCTGCACCGCCGGGCCGGTCCCGGGACGGGCTCGGCTAGAATCTCCTGGGAACACGCCCCCCGCCAGGGCGCTTACGGAGGTTCCATGCCCGCTGCCCCAGGCCCCTGCCCCATGGACTCCGGCCAGATGGAGGGGGTCCTCCGCCGCCTGGCCGATGAGCTGGCGGCCCAGCTCCAGGCCGGAGAGGAGGTGGTCCTGCTGGGCATCCGGTCCCGGGGCCTGCCCCTGGCCGAGCGCCTGGCGGTCCTCCTCCGGACCGCCACCGGGGGGCCGGTGCCCGTGGGGGCCCTGGACATCACCCTCTACCGGGACGACCTCACCGAGATGGTGGGCAGCCCCATCGTCCGGCCCACGGAGATCCCCTTCACCCTCAAGGACCGGACCGTGGTCCTCGTAGATGACGTCCTCTACACCGGCCGCACCGTCCGGGCCGCCCTGGACGCCCTCCTCGACCACGGCCGGCCCCGGCGGGTGCTGCTCATGGTCCTGGCGGACCGGGGCGGCCGGGAGCTGCCCATCCAGGCCGACTTCGCCGGCATCCGGGTGGACGTGGCCCCGGGCCAGCGGGTGGCCGTGCGCGTGAGCGAGATCGACGGCGAGGATCGCGTGACCGTGGAGGCCTGCTGATGTCCGCCGAGCGCTACACCTTCCCCCACAAGCACCTGCTCGGCATCGAACCCCTGTCGGCCCGGGACATCACGGCCATCCTGGACCAGGCCCGGGCCTTCGAGGAGGTCTGCGAGCGGCCCGACATCAAGATCGTCCCCGCCCTGCGCAAGAAGCTGGTGGTGAACCTCTTCTTCGAGAACAGCACCCGCACCCGGAACAGCTTCGAGATCGCCGAGAAGCGGTTGTCGGCCGAGATCATCAATTTCGACGCCGACACCAGCAGCCTGAACAAGGGGGAGACCCTCGTCGACACGGCCCTGAACCTGGAGGCCATGCACCCGGACCTGATCGTCATGCGCCACAGCGCCCCCGGGGCCCACGCCCTCCTGGCCCGGCACATGAAGGCCAGCATCGTGAACGCCGGCGACGGCGCCCACGAGCACCCCACCCAGGCGCTCCTCGACGCCTACACCCTGCGCAAGAAGCTCGGCCAGCTGCAGGGCCTCCGGATCGCCATCGTGGGCGACATCCGCAACAGCCGGGTGGTGCGCAGCAACCTCTGGCTCCTCACGAGGATGGGAGCCAAGGTCACCCTGGTGGGCCCCCCGACCCTGGTGCCGCGGGAGATGCAGGCCACCTGGCCCACCGTGGACATCAGCCATGACCTGGACGCCATCCTGCCCCAGCAGGACGTCGTCATGATGCTGCGGGCCCAGTTCGAGCGCGGCACCGGCGCCTACATCCCCGGCCAGGGCGAGTACAGCCGCTACTACCAGCTCAACCGCGAGCGCATGGCCCGAGCCCGGAAGGACGTGGTGGTGCTGCACCCCGGCCCCATCAACCGCGGCCTCGAGATCACCTCCGAGGTGGCCGACGGCCCCAACAACCTCATCCTCGACCAGGTGACGAACGGCGTCCCCGTCCGCATGGCCGTCCTCTACCTCCTGTCCCATCCCCACGGGGAGCAGGTGCCCTGATGGCCGCCCCGGTGGAGATCCTCTCCCGCCTGCTCTGGCTCCGCGATGCCGCGGCCCTTCCGGACACGGTCCTGGCGGACCAGCTGGGCCTCGAGGTCAAGGCCCTGGCCGCCCTGGTGCAGGCCCACCCCGACCGCTTTCCCGAGCCCCTGGTCTTCCACCTGACCGCCGAGGAGCGCCAGAAGATCCCGGAGGCCCCGGTGCTGGCCTTCACCGAGGCCGGGGCGGCCCTGCTCACCGGCCTGGTGCCGGACAGGGAGGCGGCCCTCCTCGTCCTCCTGCCCGCCTTCGCCGAGGCCCGCCACCTCCTCACCGCCCAGGCCGAGCTCTCCATCCGCCTCACGGCCCTGGAGCACAAGCTGGACATGGTCATGAAGGTCCTCGAGGGCGAGGAGGTCGAGGGCGCCCCCAGGGAGCGGCCCATCGGCTTCGTCACCGAGACGGACCTGCCCCACGGCCTGAAGGCCCGCGACCGGGCCGCGAAAGGCCGCCCGTGAGCCGGACCGAGGACGCGGAACTGACCCGGCAGCTGGAGGCGATCATGGCCGCCAAGACCCGGGCCCAGCGGGCGTCCTGGCTCTGGTTCGCCCTGGCCCTGGCCGCCATCGTGACGGCCTTCCTCGCCCCCCGCCATCCGGCGGCCCTCCTCGGCGAGGCGGCCCTGCTGGCCGTGGCCCTCTGGCAGGGCGGCCGCGCCCACCTGCAGGCCGACGCCTTGCGCAACCAGGCCATGGAGAAGATCCTGGCCGAGGCCTTCCGCCGCGAGCGCCAGAAGGGGAACGCTTGATTCCAGACCTGATCCAGGGCCCCGTCACCCTCCTGATCCTCGACGGCTTCGGCGACGGGCCGCGGAATGCCTTCGACGCCACCTTCGTGGCGGGGATGCCGCACTTCAACGCCCTGCGGCGGACCTACGCGGCCACCCAGCTGCTCACCAGCGGCGAAGCCGTGGGCCTGCCGGAAGGCCAGTTCGGCAACTCCGAGGTGGGCCACATGAACCTGGGCGCCGGCCGCGTGGTCTGGCAGGAGCTCACCCGCATCGACGCCGCCATCCGCCGGGGCACCTTCCGCCAGAACCAGGCCATCGGCGGCCTGCTGGCGGGCCTCAAGGCCTCCGGCAAGCGCCTGCACCTGCTGGGCCTCGTGAGCGACGGGGGCGTGCACAGCCACCAGACCCACCTCGTGGCCCTGGCCCAGTGGGCCCAGGCCGAGGGCGTGCCCACCACCCTCCACGCCTTCACGGATGGCCGGGACACGGCCCAGAAGAGCGCCGACGGCTTCCTGCAGTGGCTCACGTTCCAGCTGCGGGAGTGCCCGCTGGTGTCCCTCGGGTCCGTCTGCGGGCGCTACACGGCCATGGACCGCGACAAGCGCTGGGAGCGCACGGAACTGGCCTGGAAGCTGCTCGTGGACGGCGAGGCGGCCCACACGGCCCCGGACGCCCTGGCGGCCATCGCCGCGGCCTATGCCCGGGGCGAGACCGACGAGTTCGTGTCCCCCACCCGCCTGGACGCCTTCCACCCCATCGCGGATGGCGACGGCGTCCTGTACTTCAACTTCCGCGCCGACCGGGCCCGCCAGATGTGCCACGCCCTGGTGCATCCCGCCTTCGCGGGGTTCACGCCGCGGCACCGGCCCGCCGTGAAGCTCGTCACCTTCACGGCCTATGACATCGAGCTGGATCCCTACCTCACCGTGGCCTACCCGCCCCAGAGCCTGGACCTGATCCTGGGCGAGCTCGTCAGCGCCCGGGGCTGGAAGCAGTTCCGCACCGCCGAGACGGAAAAGTATGCCCACGTGACCTACTTCTTCAACGGCGGCCGCGAGGCGCCCTTCGAGGGGGAGGACCGGCGGCTGGTGCCCTCGCCCAAGGTGGCCACCTACGACCTGCAGCCGGAGATGAGCCTCCATGACGTGGTCCGGGGCCTGGAGGCGGCCATCCGAGGCGGCGATTACCGGTTGCTGGTCTGCAACCTGGCCAACCCCGACATGATCGGCCACACGGGGGACCTCTCCGCCGCCGTGAGCGCCTGCGGGGCCATCGACGACGCCGTGCGCCGCATCGCCGAGGCCACCCTGGCGAAGGGCGGCGCCCTCTTCATCACCGCCGACCACGGCAACTGCGAGTGCATGCGCGACGAGGCCGGGAACCCCCACACGGCCCACACCCTGAACCCCGTCCCCGCCGTCCTCGTGGCCGCGGGCTTCGAGGGCCGCCAGCTCCGCGCCGGCGGCGCCCTCAACGACGTGGCGCCCACCCTGCTGAAGCTGTTCGGCCTGCCCCAGCCCGAGGCCATGGACGGGAAGAGCCTGTTCTGAGGAGGGTAGGAATGAGCGCGGAGCAGGAGCGGAGCGCCACTTTGCGCAGCGAAGCCCTGCAGGGGCGAGGCACTGGAGGTGCCGAGTGAAAGTGGCGTTCATCGGCACCCACGGCGTCGGCAAGACGACCCTCTGCTACGAGCTGGCGGGGGCCCTCAAGCGGGAGGGCATCCACGTCGACATCGTGAAGGAGGTGGCGCGGCTCTCGCCCCTGCCCATCAACCAGAAGACCTCCCTGGAGGCCCAGACCTGGATCTTCCTCACCCAGATGGCGGAGGAGATCCGCTCCGGCAGCCAGCACGACGTGGTCGTCTGCGACCGCAGCGTGCTGGACAACTACGCCTACATGATGTTCGCCTTCGGCCGCCAGAAGCCCATCGAGCGCTACATGCACCACTGGATGAAGAGCTACGACCTGCTGTTCAAGGTGCCCTTCTCCGGCGCCGTCGCCGCCGATGGCGTCCGGGACACCGACACCTTCTTCGCCGAGTCCATCGACCACCTGGTGGACGACCTGCTGGCGGAGCGGGACCTCCCCCATGAGCGCCTGGATCCTGGAAATCGCCCGGGGTGGATCCACCGGGTGAAGGACGTGGTCCTGGCCCATCCCAAGGGCCAGAAGCGCCTGCTCAGCTGAATTCCGCGCTCCACAACCCGATGCGCATGTCTGCAATCGGTGCATTCCGAAAGTTCTGAGCCGCCGAACCGAAGCGTTGGAGTGGACCAAGATCCGCGCAGGGAGGCTCCATGTTCGCCCAGGCCCGCAGCATCGGCACCCGGCTCCTCGCCGCCACAGGCGCGGCGGGCATGCTCTTCTCGGCCGCCCTCGCCGTGGCCCTCTGGGGGCTCTGGACCGGCCGCGCCACCTTCCGGAACTACGCCGAGGAGCAGGCCCCGGAGCTGCTGATCTACACCCAGCTCTACGCCAACGGCCTCCAGACCGGCCAGGCCCTCCGGAACATCGTGCTGGACCCCACCAATCCCAAGGCACCCCAGAACTACGAGGCCGCCGTGAAGGAATTCGGGGACGCCATGGCCAGCGGCCTGCGGATCACCGCGGACACACCAGACCGCCAGGCCGCCCTCCGGCAGGTCCAGGCCAGATGGGAGGCCCTCCTGGCGCTCCAGGAACCCCTCAAGGCCCGCTCGCTGGACCAGGCCGCGACCCTGAAGCTCCTCAACCAGCAGGTCACGCCGGCCTGGCGCGACATCCGCCAGCAGCTCCTGGACTTGATGAAGGCCCAGCAGGCTCGCATGGCCCAGGTGAAGGTGGATTCCCTGAACCGGTTCGGCCAGACCATGGCCATCGCCCTCGTGGCCGGGCTGGTGGCCGGCGCCCTGGGCACCCTCCTGCTGATCCTCACCATCCGGAACCTCCAGCGCCGGCTGGGGGACCTGCACTCGGCCATGGCCGGGCTGGCCAGCGGCAAGGGCGACCTCACCCGGCGGATCCCCGTGGAGGGCCAGGATGAGATCTGCGGCATCTCCGCGAAGGCCAACCAACTCACCGAGTTCTACCAGGGCTTCTTCGGACGCCTGGGCCTCAACGCCCAGGGCATCGCCAGCGGCTCCACCCAGCTCTCCGCCACCTCCGAGTCCCTCTCCAGCACCGCCGCGCAGCTGGACGCCCACACCCAGGCCACCCGGACCACCTCCCAGAGCATGGCCGCGGCCATGGACACCCTCTCCGCCTCCCTGGAGGAGGTGATGGCCCTGGTGAAGCAGTCCCGGACCCTGGCCGACTCCTCCGAGCAGGCCATCCAGCACGGCATCACCACGGGCCAGGACACGGCCCGCGCCATGGAGGACATCAGCCACGCCACCTCCGAGATGATCAAGGCCGTCTCCGTCATCCAGGAGATCGCCCGGCAGACGAACCTGCTCTCCCTCAACGCGGCCATCGAGGCCGCGAAGGCCGGGGCCATGGGCAAGGGCTTCGCCGTGGTGGCCGAGGAGGTCCGCAAGCTGGCCGAACGCTCGGCCCAGGCCACCCACCAGATCAACCAGCTCATCGCCGCCACGGACGAGGCCCTCGGCAAGGGCACCGTCACCGTGGAGGCCACCACCCGGGCCCTGCAGGAGATCCATGCCCACATGGCCGACGCGTCGGAGACCACGGGCCGCATCGGCGCCTCCGCCGGGGAGCAGGCCCGGATCACCCGGGACGTGGCCGGGCTGGTGGACCAGGTCTCCGGGGACGTGGCCCGGAACGCCGCGGCCAGCCACCAGCTTTCCGCCACGGTGTCCGAGGTGGCCGACACCGCCGCCGAGCTGGCCCGGATCGCCGAGAGCATCCGGGGCGAGGTGGGGAGCTTCCGCGTCTAGACGGGGATTTGTGATCCACGTCCCTCCCTGGCCCCTGGCCCGACCCTGACTTCGGGTAGATGATCCTGGGCATGGAGGACCCCATGGTCATCAGTGAGGCCCAGCTTGTCCGCGGCGGCAGCTTCCTGTTCCATCCCGCCGGCTCCCTGCCCCAGGCCACCCCCGAGGACTGCGACGCGGAGGCCCTGGCCATCGCCGAGGCCGCCCGGGACTTCGTGGACGGCGAGGTGATGCCCCGGGACGAGGCCATCGACCACCTGGACCTGGACCTCACCCGCGACCTGCTCCGCAAGGCCGGCGAGCTGGGCATCCTGGGCATCGAGATCCCCGAGGCCTACGGCGGCCTGGACCTGGAGAAGAAGACGGCCCTCCTGGTGCTGGAGCAGATGGCCCGCCAGGCCAGCTTCTCCACCAGCTACGGGGCCCACACCAGCATCGGCACCCTGCCCATCGTCTACTTCGGGAACGAGGCCCAGAAGGCGAAGTACCTCCCAAAATTGGCCACGGGCGAGTGGCTGGCGGCCTATGCACTCACGGAAGCCGGCAGCGGCTCGGATGCCCTGGGCGCCAAGACCACCGCGGTGCTGGAGGACGGCCACTGGGTGCTGAACGGCACCAAGGCCTGGATCACCAACGCCGGCTTCGCCGATGTCTTCGTGGTGTTCGCCAAGATCAACGGCACCCACTTCAGCGCCTTCATCGTGGAGCGCACCGATCCCGGCCTGAGCACCGGGGCCGAGGAGAAGAAGATGGGCATCAAGGGCAGCTCCACCCGCACCGTCATCCTGGAGAACTGCCGCATCCCCGAGGACCGCCTGCTGGGCGGCAAGGGCAAGGGCGCGCGCATCGCCTTCGGCATCCTGAACGTGGGCCGCTTCAAGCTGGGCGCCAGCTCCGCCGGGGCGGGCAAGCGGGTGCTGGAATACACGCTGAAGTACGCCGGGGAGCGCCACCAGTTCGGCAAGCCCCTCACGGCCTTCGGCCTCATCCGCCAGAAGCTGGCCAACATGGCCGTGCGGATCTTCGTGGGCGAGAGCATGAACTTCCGCACCATCGGCTACCTGGACGAGGCCCTGGCCCGGACCAGTTGGGAGAGCGAGACCGGCGGCACCGACAAGATGAAGGCCATCGAGGAGTTCGCCGTGGAGGCCTCCATGGCCAAGGTGTGGGGCAGCGAGGCCCTCTGGGCCACCGCCGACGACGCCGTGCAGAGTTTCGGCGGGGCGGGCTTCAGCGCCGAGTACCCGGCGGAGAAGATCTACCGGGACTGCCGCATCAACCGCATCTTCGAGGGCACCAACGAGATCAACCGCCTGCTCATCGCGGGCACCTTCCTCAAGCGCTGCGGCGGCCCGGACGGCCTGCCCCTGGCGGAGCCCCCCGCCCCACCGTCCCGGGCCGAGGATCCGGCCCTGGACCTGGCGGAGCGGATCAAGGCCCAGGCCAGGATGCTGGCCGCCCTGGTCCAGCGGGAGCAGGGGCCGAAAATCCTGGACAACCAGGAGGCCGCCGCCCGCCTCAGCAACCTGCTGATGGAGGCCTATGCCACGGAATCCGCCGCCATCCGGGCGGCGCGCATGGCCGCCTCGGGCCACCGCTGGGCCGGCCTGGCCGGGGACCTGGCCCTGGTCCAGGCCCAGGAGGCCTGGGCCCGCGTGCAGGCCGAGGGCGCCCTGCTGGCCGCCGAACTGGTCGAGGGCGAGGCCCTGGATGCGGTGCTGGCCGGCCTCCGGGACGGCGCCCCTCGGCCCCGGCCCCTCGCCCCGGTGCGGGCCCGCATCGCGGAGGCACTGGTGGCGCAGGGACGGTATCCGGTCACAACCCTGTGATCAAAACTCAAAAGCGGTCCAAGCGATCCGAAGAAGCCGCCAGGAGTCCCCATGTCCGCCGTGCGCCCCACGCCCACCCAGCAGGAGAAGGTCCTGAACGACGAGGACTTCATCGTGTCCAAGACGGACCTGCGGGGCATCATCACCTACGGCAACCGGGTCTTCATCGGGATCTCCGGCTACGAGGAGTCCGAGCTGCTGGGGGCGCCCCACAACATCCTCCGCCACCCGGACATGCCCCGGGTCGTCTTCAAGCTGCTCTGGGACACCATCCAGGCCGGCCGGGAGATCAACGCCTACGTGAAGAACCTCGCCAAGGACGGCAGCTTCTACTGGGTCTTCGCGAACATCACGCCCGCCTTCGACGAGCGGGGGGCCGTCTCCGGCTACTACTCCGTGCGCCGGAAGCCGAAAGCGGCTGCCATCGAGACCTTCACGGGCATCTACCGGGCGATGCTCGAGGCCGAGCGTCGGGCCGGGGGCGGTCAGGCCGCCATGAAGGCTTCCCAGGCGCTGCTCGAGCAAACCCTCCAGGAAAAAGGCGTAAGTTATGACGAATTTGTCCTTGGGGTCTAGGATCCACCTCCTCGCGGGGGTGGCCTTCCTTCTCTACGTCGCCTTCGCCTTCCTGGGCTTCCGGGCGGCGGGAGCCAACGGCTGGATGATCACCCTGATGACCCTCTCCGTGGTCGTGTTCATCCTCATGCTGTATACCCTCCACCGCATCCAGGTGGCCCTGGCGCGCATCACCGCCCGCATGGAGGAGGCGGCCGGGGGGAACCTGGCGGGGCGGATCACGGGGATCCGGAAGGGGGCCGCCACCGAGGCCGCCGCCTGGGCCCTGAACGACCTGCTGGACCAGGTGGAGGCCTACTTCCGGGAGACCAACGCCGCCTTCGAGCACGCCCAGAAGGGCCTCACCTTCCGGAAGGCCATGACCTCCGGCCTGCACGGCGCCTTCCGGCAGTCCCTGGAGCGGGTGAACGTCTCCGTGGAGGCCATGGCGGACTCCCAGCGGCTGGTGCAGAAGGAGCGCCTCCTGGCCCGGGTCGGCGAACTGAGCGCCGTGAACCTCGTGAAGGACCTGAAGACCATCCAGGACTTCCTGGTCGCCCAGAACCAGGACATGAGGGTGGTGGCCAACCTGTCCCGGGAGACGGCCGAGGAGGCCGAGGCCAGCACCGCCGGCATCCAGGCCATCGTGGCGGACCTGAACCGCGTCATCGACCTGATCGACTCCACCCACGGCCAGATCACCCAGATCCACGAGAAGAGCTCCGAGATCCAGCAGATCATCCAGGTCATCACCGAGGTGGCCGACAAGACCAACCTGCTGGCCCTCAACGCCGCCATCGAGGCCGCCCACGCTGGGGAAGCCGGCAAGGGCTTCGCGGTGGTGGCCGAGGAGGTGCGCACCCTCAGCGAGAACACCAAGGACGCCGCGGCCAGCATCGCGGCGAGCATCGGGTCCTTCGGCCTGGCCACCACCCGCATGATGAATGACGCCGGCCACATGAAGGAGATCGCCGACACCTCCCGCAGCGCCATCACCGAGTTCGCGGGCCAGTTCCAGCGCTTCTCCGAATCCGCCCGCACCAGCCTGGCCCAGGTCACCCGGGCGCAGGACAAGGGGTTCACCTCCCTGGTCAAGGTGGACCACTTCGTGTTCAAGCAGAACGGCTACCGGACCCTCCAGGCCGGCCTCGACTCCGCGGAGGCGAAGGCCGCGAGGACGGACCACCACCAGTGCCGCCTGGGCCTGTGGTACGAACAGGGCGAGGGGAAGAAGGCCTTCGGCCAGCTGGCCTGCTATGACCGCCTGGCCCTGCCCCACGCCCGGGTCCACGGGAACGTCCATGCGGCCATGGGGCTCCTGAATGAGCGCTGGGAGTCCGACCCGGCCCTCCAGGAGGACGTCGTGGCCGCCTTCCAGGCCGCCGAACAGGCCAGCGACGAGGTGATGGACGCCCTGGACTGCATGGTCACCGAGCGCCACGGAGGCTGAGGCTCAGCCCTCCTTCAGGCCCGTGTGCAGGGCCACGATGCCTCCGGTGAGGTTGGTCCAGCGGACCTCCCGGAAGCCGGCGGCGGTCAGCTCCCCGGCGAGGGCCGCCTGGTCGGGAAAGCCCCGGATGCTCTCGGGCAGGTAGGTGTAGGCGGAGGCGTCGCCGCTGATCCAGCCGCCGATGCGGGGCAGCACCCTCAGGCTGTACCAGTCGTACGCCTGCCTCAGCCCCGGCAGGACCGGGGTGCTGAACTCCAGGATGGTGAGCTGGCCGCCGGGCCGCAGCACCCGCAGGAACTCGGCGTAGGCGCGGACCCGGTCCTCCACGTTGCGGATGCCGTAGCAGATGGTGATCCCGTCGAAGGTGGCATCCCGGAAGGGCAGGCGCTGGGCATCGGCGTCGCTGGAGGCCCAGATGCGGTCGACGAGGCCCTTGCGGGCGAACTTGGGCGGCCCGAGGCGCAGCATGGCGTGGGTGAAGTCCGTGCTCACGACCTCCGCCCCGCGCCGGGCCAGGGCCACGGAGGAATCCCCCGTGCCGGCCGCCACGTCCAGGAAGCGCTTCCCGGGCGCCGCGCCCGACATCCGGGCCATGCGCCACCACCACCAGAAGTCGGCGCCCCCCGAAAGGACGTGGTTCAGCACGTCATACCTTCCGGCGATGCCCGAGAACATCTGTTGGACCTGCCTGCCTTCCGGCATCGCGCCTCCCTGGAACCTCCATTGAACCAGACCCCGGGTGCGGACGCTTGGTCCAGCCCCGTCCCGCGCCGGAGGAGGGCGGCTGCAGGCGCGGCCTGGATCCCGCCACTAGCGCCTCGGGAGGACATTGACCAAAGGTAGAGGCTAGCCAAGGAATCGCCGGGCCTCCATCTTGGGACCTACCCAATCCGGAGGACATTCCCCATGAGTACGACGGCCATCGAGCACATCAAGGGCGGCAGCTTCCTGCTGACCCCCCTGGGCGACCTGCCCCAGTTCACCCCCGAGGAGTTCGGGGACGAATCCAAGGAGTTCGCCCGGGCGGCCCGCGACTTCATGCAGGGGGAGGTGATCCCCCGGGACGAGGAGATCGACAAGCTGGACATCCCGCTCACCATCAAGCTCATGAAGCAGGCCGGCGAGCTGGGCCTCCTGGGGCTCGAGGTCCCCGAGGCCTACGAGGGCATGGACGTGGACAAGCGCACCGCCATGCTCGTGCTCGAGGAGATGAGCAAGCAGGGCAGCTTCGCCGTGAGCTACAGCGCCAACACCGGCATCGGCACCCTCCCCATCGTCTACTTCGGCACCGAGGCCCAGAAGAAGACCTACCTGCCCAAGCTGGCCACCGGCGAGTGGCTGGCCGCCTATGCCCTCACCGAGGCCGGCAGCGGCTCCGATGCCCTGGGCGCCAAGGCCACCGCGGTCCTCGACGGCGACCACTGGGTGCTCAACGGCACCAAGATGTGGATCACCAACGCCGGCTTCGCCGATGTCTTCGTGATCTTCGCCAAGGTGGACGGCCAGCACTTCAGCGCCTTCATCGTCGAGAAGACCGACCCCGGCATCAGCACAGGCGCCGAAGAGAAGAAGATGGGCATCAAGGGCAGCTCCACCCGCACCGTCATCCTGGAGAACTGCCGCATCCCCAAGGACCGCCTCCTGGGGGAGATGGGCAAGGGCCACAAGATCGCCTTCGGCATCCTCAACATCGGCCGCTTCAAGCTCGGCCTGGGCAGCCAGGGCGGCATGAAGCGCATCCTGGAATACACCATCAAGTACACGAGCGAGCGGCAGCAGTTCGGGAAGCCCATCAACGCGTTCGGGCTGATCCAGCAGAAGCTCGCCGACATGGCCACCAAGATCTTCGTCGCCGAGTCCCTGAACTTCCGGACCATCGGCTACCTCGATGACGCCCTCCACGCCACGAGCTGGGACAGCCCCACCGCCGGCGCGGACAAGATGGCCGCCATCGACGAGTACGCCATCGAATGCAGCATCTCCAAGGTCTGGGCCAGCGAGGCGCTCTTCTCCGTGGCGGACGAGGCCGTCCAGGCCTTCGGCGGCTACGGGTTCAGCGCCGAGTACCCGCCCGAGAAGGCCGAGCGGGACTGCCGCATCAACCGCATCTTCGAGGGCACCAACGAGATCAACCGCCTCCTCATCGCCGGCACCCTGCTGAAGCGGGCCATGAAGGGCGAGCTGCCGCTCATGCAGTTCGGGCAGCAGGTGGCCAAGGAGATCGCCAATCCGCCGAAGGCCGGCGATTTCACCGGCCCCCTCGCCCGTCTGAAGCACGGCGTGGAGTTGAGCAAGCGCCAGTGCATGCTGGCCGCCGGCCTCGCGGTGCAGGTCCTGGGGCAGAAGCTGGTGGACAACCAGGAGGTCATGGCCCGCATGAGCAACATGCTCATGGAGATCTACGCCATGGAGAGCTCGGTCGTGCGCGCCGAGCGGATGCTGGAGAACGGCCACCGCTGGGCCGAACTGGCCCGCGACTTCACCGAGCTCTACGTCAACGAGAGCTGGCACCGCGTCCACGGCGATTCCCGCATGCTCTGCGCCGACGTGGTGGAGGGGGAGGCCCTGCGGCACGCCCTGGCCGGCATCAAGGCCTTCGCCGAGTTCCACCCCACGTCCAGCGCCCGCCTGCGCGGCCGCATCGCGAGCCAGCTCATCCAGAAGGGTTGCTACCCCATCGAGATCATCTGATCCGCTGCCGCCGTACATGCGAGGGCCCCGCATCGCGGGGCCCTCGTCGTGTCCGGGGGGTCAGCGCCGGATATCCCGGCCGCGCCCTTCCCCACCCGAGGGGCGGGGTTCGGGGGCACGCTCCCGCGGGGCCGGGGCCTCGCGGCGCTCGGGCGCCGGGGCGGGCCGGCTCTCGAAGCCCCGCTCCCGGGGGGCTGGCGCCTCGCGCCGTTCGGGCGTGGGGGCGGGCCGGCTCTCGAAGCCCCGTTCCCGGGGGGCAGGAGCCTCATAGCGGCGCTCGGGGGCGGGCGCCGGGCGGCTGTCGAACCCCCGTTCCCGGGGCGCCGGAGCGGGACGGTCCTGGTTCGGCGCCGGGCGGCTCTCGAAGCCCCGCTCCCGGGGAGCCGGGGCGGTGCGGTCGGGAGCGGGGGCGGGACGGCTCTCGAAGCCGCGCTCCCGGGGCGAGGGCGCAGGGCGGTCCTGGCCCGGGGCCGGCCGGCTCTCGAAGCCGCGCTCCCGGGGCGAGGGCACGGGGCGATCCTGGCCCGAAGCCGGTCGGTTCTCGAAGGGAACCCGCTGGGGGCCGGCCTGGACGGCGCCGGGACGCCCATCGACGCCGCGGGGCGGCGCCATGTCACGCCGGAATACGGTGCGACCGGTGGTCGCCTGGGCCTGCCGCTCGTAGGCCACCATGCGGTCCCGGTGGATTTCCGGCCGGAAGGCCGTCTGGATCTGCCCGGGGTTCCGGAACTCCGTGGGGGACACGATCAGCGGGCTCCGACGCCAGGGCGGGGTCAGGTCGCGTCCGCCTCCGGTCCAGGCCGTGCCGCCGGTGCCGCCGCCGAAGGTGCGGAGCACGTTGGCGTCCGAGTAGATGCGGCCGCGCACATTCACCACGTTGATGTAGTTCACGGACACCACGTTCCAGCAGTAGCCGCCGCCCCAGGCGCCGTAGCCCCAGTGGCAGGGGGTGTTGTAGTAGCCCAGGGGGGCCCAACCGCAGTACCCGGAGGAGTAGTTCCAGGCCACCCAGGCGGGACTGTAGTACACGCCGGGGATCCAGAACCAGCCCACCCCCACGCTCCAGTGCCAGCGGCCGTGGTGGTAGGCCACGTAGGCCCAGGGCTCGGCGGAGATCCAGGTCATGCCGCCGGAGTAGGGGGCCCACCGGCCGTCATAGTACGGCCGCCAGTCCTCGGCCACGCCGTCGGGCTGCCACACCCAGCCGTACTCGCTGGAGTTCACCCAGTGGCCGTGGTCGTCGAGCTCGTCGGAATAGTAGCGGAGCTCGGCGGGCACCCGGTCCCAGCTCTCGCCGCGGCGCACGACCAGGGCCCGGGCGCTCCACCGGTCGAAGTCGTCGCCGTCGTAGGTGTTGAAGCCGCGCACGCGGTCCAGGCTGTCCTCGGGACTGTAGACCGTGAGGCGATCCCCCGCGGCGACGGTCGTCTGGTCGCGCTGGTTGGCGAACGCCACGTGGCCGCTGTAGACCAGCAGGCGCGTGGTGCGGTCCCGCTCCGCCTCGATGCTGAAGGCGCCGTCGTCGAGGCAGGTGGCATAGCCGGAGGGGGTGTCGACGCGGAACCGGGCCTCGGAACGGCCCCCGAGCTGGATGCGGAGACGCCCGTAGTCGAGGCGCAGGAGCACCTGCTTCTCGCCCTTCTGGGTGGTGAACAGGGCCGCCACGGTGAACCGGGTCGCGCCGGCGAAGGCGATGCGGGAGCCGTCGCCCAGTTGCAGAACACCACGACCGCGGCTTTCCACCACGTCCCCTTCGCCCACCGGGGTGCCCCGGCTCAGGTCCTCGTCGAGGTCGCCCTTGCGGATGCGCACATCGCCCTCGAGGACCCTCACCATCGCGTAGCGGTCGGGGTTCTCGCCCTGGTAGCTGCCGTCTTCGCTGGCGGGGGGGGCGACCGTCGTCTGGGGCGCGGCGGAGAGCAGGGCCGCAGGCAGCAGCGCCGCCGCAAGCCATCGGGAATTGCGGAAGGTCTCGTTCATGGCCTGCCTCCATGGGCTTGGATGCCGCCTGGTCCAGGATCGGTTCCGATCAAGGGACACGCTAGGGGCGTGCCAAGTTGACGGCGCTCAGTCGTGGGGGAAAGGGGCCAGGGCCGTGCCCTTCGGTCCCGGGTCCGCCCGGGGGCCCAGCCCCGCCAGCCGGGGCAGGAGGCCGATCCAGGGGAGCGCCCAGCGGGAGGCGCCGCCCGGCTCGGCCCGACCGGCCACCACCTCCAGCCGGTCCGGGAGGAAACGCAGGGTGAGGTCCCGGCCCGGAGGCAGCGGCAGGTAGATGGTCCGCCCGGTGGCGGGGTGGATGACTGCGAGGAGGCCCTCGCCATCCTCCATCACCCAGCAGAGCCCCTGCAGGAAGGGGCGGAAGTCCTCCGAGCACCAGCGCAGGGCGCCGAGCCCCTGCCCCAGGGGCGTCTCCGCGGGGAAGCGCCAGGTGCCGGTGGCGGATGCCAGGGGCACGCCGCCATCCCGCCAGGCCCGCAGGGGCCGGCCCGGCAGCCCCTCCTGCAGGCGCACCAGGCCCCGGCCATCGACCACCCGCACGGTGCCGTCGGGGGTGATCTGCAGGGAGAGGGAGCCTTCGGAAGCCGTCGGGCCGGGGGCTCCCGGTTCCGCGGCCGCCCTCGGCGCGGGCTGCCAGGGCAGCGGCAGGACGCCCTCCCAGGGCAGCTGGGGGTGGGCCTGGGCGGCCAGGCCTGGGGCGGCCAGGGCCGCGGCCGTCAGGAGGAGGGTGCCCAGCCGCACAGGGCCTCCAGGTTGCGGGTGGTGAGGTCCGCCAGCTGCGCGGAGGGGATGCCGCGCAGGGCCGCCACCGCCTCGGCGGTGAACCGCACGAAGCCCGGCTCGTTGGGTTTGCCCCGGTACGGGACCGGGGCGAGGAAGGGGGCGTCCGTCTCCACGAGGATGCGGTCGGCCGGCGCCCAGGCGGCGACGTCGCGCACCGCCTCGGCCTTCTTGAACGTGGTGATGCCCGAGAAGCTCAGGTAGAAGCCCAGGTCCAGGGCCCGGGCGGCGAAGGCGCGGTCCTCGCTGAAGCAGTGGATGATGCCCCGCACCTCGTCGGCCCCCTCCTCCCGCAGCAGGTGCAGGGTGGCCTCGGGGGCCGAGCGGGTGTGGATCATGAGCGGCTTCCCGAGCCGCTTCGCCAGGCGGATCTGGGCGCGGAAGGCGGTCTCCTGGTCCTCCCGGGGACTCAGGTCGTAGTGCCAGTCCAGCCCCGTCTCGCCGAGGAACCGGACGGCGGGATCCGCGGCCAGCGCGGCCAGGCCGGCCTCCACTTCCGGCGTCCAGGTCCGGGCCTCGTGGGGGTGGACGCCAAGGCTGGCCTGCACGCCAGGCACCGTCCGGGCAAGATCCAGCACGAGGCGGGAATCTTCCAGGTCCGTTCCAACGGCGATGAAGCCGGTCACCCCCTCCGACCGGGCGCGAGCCAGGGTGGACTCGATGGCCCCGGGGGCCAGGTAGCTCCCGGTCAAGTGGCAATGGGCATCGACGAGCATGATCCTCCCGGCCCACCATGTTCCCACGTCCACCGGAAGTCGAGGAGGATCCCCCTTCAGCCGATAGGCCCTTCATCACAGACCCGATGCCCCACGTCCGTTCCCTCCTCCGTGCCCTCTGCTGGCTGGCCCTCGGGTGGTTCTCCCTCCCGGCCGCCGGACAGCAGCTGGCCTTCCGGCACTTCGGGCTGCGGGACGGCCTGCCGCAGAGCCAGGTCACGGCCCTCCTGGAGGACCACCGCGGCTTCCTGTGGGTGGGCACCAACACCGGCGGCGTGGCGCGCCTGGGGGCCTCGGGGTTCCAGCCCTTCGGCGCGGCCCAGGGCCTGAAGGCCCGGTTCGTCCAGGGGATGGTGGAGGACGGGACCGGCCACATCTGGGTGGCCAGCGAGAACGGCGTCTCCGAGGTCCAGGGCGACACCGTGGCCAACTACGGCCCCGATCAGGGGCTCGGCCGCTCCCCCACCCTGTCGCTGGCCCTCGACGGCTCCGGACGGGTGCTCGTGGGCAATCGCCTCGGGCTCTATCGCCAGGGCGACGGGGGCTTCGAGCCGGTGCCCCTCCCCCCGCCCTTCGCCGGCCAGCCCATCCGGTTCCTCGCCCGTGACCGGGCGAACGGCCTCTGGCTGGTGAATTCCGCCCGCCAGGTGGGCCGGTGGGATGGCCAGGCCCTGCGCCTGTATCCCCTGCCGCCGGGCCACGGGAAAAGCCCGGTCCGGGATCTCCAGGTGGATCCGGCCGGAGGGGTCTGGATCCTGCTGGAGGACGCCCTCCTCCGGATGGAGCGCGGCGCCTGGGTGCAGGAAGCCCTCCCCGCCCTGCCCCCGGCCCCCAAGATGGCCAGCCTCCGCTTCGACGCCCAGGGCGGCGGCATGCTCGTGTCCCTGGGCGGGGATGGGCTCCTCATCAGGCGGCCGGGGGCGCCGGACCGCCTCCTCACCGCCGCGGACGGCCTTCCCCGGGACCGGATCCTCGTGGCTCTCCGCGATCGGCGCGGCATCCTGTGGGTGGGCTCGGACGGCGACGGCCTCGCCGCGCAGGTGCTGCCCGGGCTGGCCGCCCTGGACGGCTCCGCGAGCCTCACCGGAAAGGATCTGGCCGCAGTCATGGCCATCCGGGAGCTGAGCCCGGGCCGGTTCCTCCTCGCCACGAGCACGGGCCTCTACCGGGTGGACGAAGGCCGGGGCATCACCGCCCGCTGGACCCGGACCCAGGGCCTCCCGGCCGACCAGATGTGGTCCCTCCTGCCGGACGGGAAGGGCGGGGTGTGGGTCGGCACGGACCGGGGTCTCGCGCACTGGCAGGACGACCGGGTGGCCCCGGCAGGCCCCCGCGAGATGGCCCGCACCAGCGTCCTCTCGCTGGTGCGCGACCGGGGCCGCATCCTGGCCGGCACCGAACAGGGGCTCTTCGTGCTGGACGGGGAGGGCCGCCTGCTCTCCCACGCGAAGCTCCCCGCCGAAGCGGGCAGCACGGAGATCGCCGACATCCTCCGGTACCGCGGCCAGCTCCTCCTGGCCTCGCCCCTCGGGCTGTGGCGCCTGGCGGGGGAACGCCTCGAGCGGGTCTACCAGGATGCCCCCTTCGCCTCCGTCACCGTGACCTGCCTGACCGCCGACGACCAGGGCCACCTCTGGGTCGGCACCATGAACGGCCTGCACGTGCTGTCCGGCGGGAAATGGACCACCTACGGCGTGGCCCAGGGACTGGGCGACGACAGCCTGAACTTCATCGCGGACCTGGGCCGCGGATGCATGGCCTTCGGCCACAACCGGGGCGTGGACATCCTCGAGGGGAGGGACCTGCACCACCTCACCCGCAGCCAGGGGCTCATCTCCGACGAGACCAACCACAACGGCTTCCTGGTGGATGCCCGGGGCCGCCTGTGGATCGGCATGATCGGCGGGGTGAACATCCTCGACCAGCCCTCCGCGTTCCGGAACCCGCCCCTGCGGCCCCCGACGGTGCTGGAGATCCGCTGGCCCGGCGGCGTCGTCGGCCTGCCCGGCGAGGTCACCGTCCCCCCCCATCCCGACTACCTCGAGATGAGCTTCGACACCGGCGAGCCCATCGCCCCGGCCCACCCGCGGTACGAGACCCTGCTCGAAGGGGTGGATCCCGGCTGGCGGCCCCTCACCCAGCAGGGCCTCCTGCTCCACTACCGGAACCTCGGCGCGGGCGCGTACCGCCTCCGCCTCCGGGTCTCGGAGGAGGGCGGCCCCTGGGTGGAGGCGGCCCCCATCCGCATCACGGTGCAGCCCGCCTGGTACGAGGCCTGGGTCGTGCGCATCCTGTTCCTGCTGCTGGTGCTGACCCTCCTCGGCGGCCTGGTCTGGCTGAGGATCCACCGCCTCGCGCGCCGGAACCAGGCGCTCGAGGACACCGTGGCGGCCAGGACGCGGGTCCTGGAACGCCAGAACCGGGCCCTGGAGCAGGCCCACGGACAGATCAAGCGGAGCCTGGAGTCCCGGCTGAAGCTCATGGACATGGTGACCCATGACCTGCGGTCCCCGCTCACGAGCATCATGCTCACGCTGGACCGGCTCCGGGACCTGGCGCCGGATCGCGGCGCGCTCATCGACATCATGGACCGCGAGACCAACCGCATCGAGACCCTGGTCCGCAACCTGCTGGACCAGAGCCGCTCCGAGGCGCTGCTCCACAGCCTGAACCTCACGCCCACGGTGCCCATGGAGGTGACCGAGGGCTTCGAGGATGTCCTTCGCCTGAAGGCGGAGGCCCGCGGCCTGGCCTTCCGCCTGGAGGTGGCGCCGGAAACCGCCCGGGTGCGCATCCACGCCGACACCGCCACGCTCCACCAGGTGATGCTGAACCTCTTCGAGAACGCCCTGAAGTTCACGCCCACGGGAGGCGAGCTGGGCATCCGCTCCACGGTCGATCCCGTGGAGGGGCTCTGGTCCCTGGAGGTCTGGGACACGGGACGGGGCCTCGATCCGAAGCAGATCCAGGACATCCTGGAGCCCTTCCGGCAGGTGAAGGCAGGGGACGCCGCCCACGGCTGGGGCCTGGGACTCTCCATCTGCCAGGACATCCTGGAGGTCCACGGGGGCCGCCTGCACATCGTCAGCGAACCCGGCAAGGGCGCCAGCTTCCGCATGGTGCTCCCGCTCCTGCCCGAGGGTCCCTGACCGGCCCCGCCGTGTGACCAAAGCCATAATCGGGAGGCCCGCCTCCGGAACGGGCGCATCCTGGTTCCCATCCGGAGCCGCCGTGGAATCCGCCTTCCCCATCCCGTCCCAGAGCCAGCCGCCGCGGATGCTGCGGCTCAAGGACGGACTGAAGGACGGCCTGGGCCGGGCCATCACGTACCTGCGCGTCTCCGTCACCGAGCAGTGCAACCTCGCCTGCGTCTACTGCAAACCCCGCACGGGTGCGATGGAGCGCGCCGAGCCCCCGGCCATGAGCCGCGACGAGGTGGTCCGGCTGGTCCGGGTGTTCACGAGCCTGGGCATCCGGAAGGTCCGGCTCACGGGCGGCGAGCCCCTCATGCGCCGGGACCTCGAGACCATCGTCGCGGGCATCAGCCCCGAGGTGGAAGGCCGCGTCCACCTCACCACCAATGGCCTGCAGTTGGCCCGCCGGGCCCGCGGACTCCGGGAGGCCGGGCTCCTCGGCGTGAACGTGAGCCTCGATGCGGCCGAGCGCTCCAGCTTCGAGCGCCTCACCCGCAAGGACGGCCTGGCGCGAGTGCTGGCCGGCCTGGAGGCCGCCCGGGACGCCGGACTGAAGACCAAGCTGAACGCGGTGGTGCTGCGGGGCTGGAACGAGGACCAGATCGTGCCCCTCGCCCGCCTCGCCCTCACCGAGGCCGTGCAGGTGCGCTTCATCGAATTCATGCCCTACCAGGGGAACGGCTGGGGCCGGGAGCAGTTCATGCCCGCCGCCGAGATCCTCGGCACCATCCAGGCGGGCCTCGGCACCGAGCTGGAGGAGGAGCCCGCCGTGGGCCTGGAGGAAGGACCGGCCCGGATCTTCCGCATTCCCGGCGCCCCGGGGAAGGTGGGTGTCATCTCCACCCTGAGCGCGGACTTCTGCGACCGCTGCAACCGCGTGCGCCTCACGAGCCGCGGCCAGCTGAAGGCCTGCCTCTTCGGCAACCAGCCCGTGGACCTGCTGGAGCCCCTCCGCAACCACGCCTCCCACGAGGAGCTGGCCCACCTCATCCGCCAGGCCCTGGTGGAGAAGCTGGACTGCCATCCCATGCGCCAGGGCCAGTTCCCGCAGCTCGACAAGGGCATGTGGCAGGTGGGCGGTTGACGGGCCTCCTGCTCCTGACCGGGGGGCAGAGCCGCCGGATGGGCGCACCCAAGCACAGCCTGCCCCATCCGGAGGGCGGCACCTGGGGCAGCCACCTCGTGCGGGTCTTCGAGGCCGTGTGCCCCGGCGGCCCCGTGGTGGTCCTGGGGGAACCCCTGCCGGACCGGCCCGACCTTCCCCGCCTCGACGATCCCCGGGAGGGCCCCGCCGTCGCGCTGCGGACCTGGTGCGCGGCCCCCGCCCCCGAAGCGGTCCGCTGGTGGATCGTGGCCTGCGACCAGGTCCGCTGGACCCCCGACCGCCTGGCGGTCTGGCTCCGACGCGCGGAGGCCGCGGATCCCGGCGCCGACCGCTGGGTGATGGCCGAGCACGGAGGGTGCCTGCAGCCCCTCGGCGGGTTCCTCGGGGGGAGCCTCCGGCCGCTCCTCGCCGGATCCTGCGAGCGTTCCCTCACGGGGCTCGCCCAGGCGGCCCCCCGCCTGGTGCTGCCGGCCGATGGCCCCGAATGGCAGGACCTCGATACGCCCGAGGAGCGGCGGGCCTTCGAAGGCGAACCCTAGCCGCCGGGTGGGCTCAGGCGCCGAGGCGCTTGCGCACCAGCCGCGCCACGGGGACGCCGCCCTTGAGGTGGCTCTCGATGATCTCCGGCACATCCGCCACCGTGACGTGGGCGTACCAGATGCCATCCGGGTACACCAGCACGGCGGGCCCGATGGCGCAGAAGCCGACCGACCCGCAGTGGAGACACTGGACCTCGCCATCAGGATTGCGCTTGGTGTAGAGCAGTCCGCCCTCGATCAACTGGGCCTTGAAGGCCTCCAGGACGGCCTCGGATCCATTGGCAGCGCAACTCTTGGACGTGCAGACGAAGACCTGCCGCTGGAGCGGGTGGGCCATGACGGGCGCCAGGGAGGCGTCCAGATCGGGGGTGGGGACCGAGCCTTGATCAGACATGGAGGGCTCCTGAAGGCAACAGCTTACCAGGGGATGAATTGAGTTTGAGTGTGTTTTCATGTGCTGCATTAATTAATATTTAATAAATATTACTTAGTAGTTATTTAATTAATAGTGATGATGGTCACGAACGACTTGACCTCGTTGCTCACCGCTTCATCCTCTATATCGAACCCGCAAGGGTCCGCAATCGGACGGATTCAGATGCTCCCCCTCTCCCAGACAGCAGGCTACGCGGTCCTGGCCCTCAGCTGCCTCGAGGACCCGGGCGGCGATCCGGCCCTGGTGCAGGATGTGGCCGCCCGCACCGGCATCCCCCGCGCCTACCTCTCGAAGCTCATGAACAGCCTCGCGCACAAGGGCCTCATCAAGGCCAAGCGCGGCAACAAGGGCGGCGTCATCCTCGCCCAGCCCGCCGGCGAGATCAGCCTCGACGTCATCGCCGATGCCGTGGACGGCGAGGCCTGGCGCAATGGCTGCCTCCTGGGCTTCAGCTCCTGCTCCGACGAGCGGGGCTGCCCCACCCACGCCTTCTGGAAGGAGGAGCGGGAGCGCATCCACGCCCACCTGAAGCAGAACACCCTCGCCGACATCGCCCGCTTCGAGCGGAGTTCCCGCACCTGGCGGCTGATGGATTCCCTCCTCCCGGACAGCGTCTCGCCCTAGCGGGCGCGCCGGCCACCCCGAACCCGCATTCCCTCCCCAACCCGGAGTCCCCGTCCTCCCAGGCCCCAAGCCACCGACGCACTCCACTTCCTCAACCCACCAGAAAGGATGTGCTCCATGCGGAACACCCTGTTGTCACTCCTCGCGCTGGCCGCGCTGGCCGCGCCGCTGTCCGCCCAGGGCAGCGAGCTCAAGGGCAAGTTCTTCTTCAAGAAGACCTGCAAGACCTGCCACGTCGCCGGCAAGCCCGGCAAGGAAGTCACCCCGCTGACCAAGACCCAGGCCCAGTGGAAGGCCTACTTCGCCGCCGACAAGCACAACAAGGGCAAGGAGAAGCTTGGCACCGGAACCGACCTCAAGCCCGAGCAGATGAAGGATGTCATGACCTTCCTCATCCAGCACGCCTCCGATTCCCCGCAGCCCATGACCTGCGGCGGCTGAGTACCGTTCGACGAATACCCCCCTCCCCTATCCCTGAATCCCCGAACCACGGAGACGAACCGATGAAATCCTCCCGCATCATGCTCGCCCTGGTCGCCGCGCTGGCGCCGGCGGCCCTGAGCGCCCAGTCCAGCGACGACGTGCACAAGCAGATCGAGGGCCTCAAGCAGCAGATCCAGGCCCTCGAAGAGAAGGCCGATGCCGCCAAGGAGATCGACGCGCGCCTGACCAAGGTCGAGACCAAGATCGCCCCCGACAACATCCAGTGGGGCGGCGACCTCCGCACCCGCTTCGACAGCGCCCAGTGGCACTTCAAGCCCTACCAGCAGTTCATGGGCTTCGCCCAGAACCCCGGCATTCCCGGGAACCCCTACCCGTTCATCCCCCTGACGCAGCAGGTCCCCGCGCAGGATTGGACCAACTCCGTCCAGTGGTCCACCCGCCTGCGCCTGACCATGGGCATCACCATCAACGAGCACGCCAAGATCATGGGCCGCCTGGTGATGTACAAGGTCCACGGCGGCTCCGATGTGCCCGTGTTCAACGGCTCCCCGAACACGGTGGCCAATTCCTTCAACTCCGGGAAGATCCCCAGCACCGACGTGCTCCGCGTGGAACGCGCCAGCCTCGTCTACCACTTCCCCCTGGGCATCCTGTCCATCGGGCGCCAGAACACCACGGACGGTCCTCCGTTCGAGGTCCGGGACGGCGGCGAGCGCGAGGCCACCCCGCAGGCCCTGGCCGTCAACGCCACCATCGACGGCATCGGCTGGAAGTTCGAGCTCGAGAAGATCGGCCTTCCCGAAGGCACCCTGCTGGGCATCTGCTACGGCGTGGGCTACGAGAGCGGCTTCGGTGGCGGCGGCCTGGTGAAGACCAACGCGGCCCCCGTGGGCTTCAACTTCACGAACGTGGATTGGGCCTCCCCCACGCAGCCGAACGCCCAGAAGGCCACGATGCAGGTCAACAGCATCGGCCCCCTGAAGGACACCACCGTCCTGGGCGCCATGTATGACATGCCCCTGCTCTTCCAGATCGGGGACGTGGTCCAGAGCGCGAACTTCTACCTGGGCTACAACCGCTTCGGCAACATGACGGACATCCCCTTCGGCACGCTCACCAACTTCCCCGTGCCCGCCATGCCCGGCATGGGCGGCATGCCCAGCGTCGAGTACGTCACCGCCACCAACAACCTGGGTGACATGGACCAGTGGACGGCCACCTGGAAGCACCGGGTCGGCGAGAAGTTCACCTACTTCATCAGCGGCGGCTACATCAAGAGCCATCCGAATGGCCGGAGCTCGCAGTATGGCGCCTACTGGACCATGAACCCAGCGGACCCGTCCACCACGACTCAGCTCGCCGGCTTCGGCGGGCTGATGGGCGACCCCATCAACAGCCACACCGCCACCGCCTACTACACCGGCATGCGCTGGGATCCCATCGAGAAGCTCGGGATCGGCGTGGAGTTCAACCACGGGTCGCCCCGCTGGTTCACCTACAGCCCCGCCACCGGCGAATACACCGAGAAGCTGGGCGCCCGCGGCGACGTGTGGGAAGGCTACATCCACTGGCGCTTCGCCAAGAACGCGGCACTGCGCCTCGGCTACATCGACTACAAGTACTCCCACGCCTTCAGCGGCTGGCAGATCGGCCCGGCCGCCATGCCCGGCCAGAGCTGGGAGGATTCGTACGACCTGAGCAAGAACCCCATGCTCCAGTACGGCTTCCCCGCGACGGTCAAGAACACCTACGCCGCCATCGAAGTGAAGTTCTAGCCACTGACCGGGGCCGGAGGCACTCCCCTCCGGCCCCATCCTCTCAACCACGGAGACCACGATGGGAACCATTCGCATGGATCGCCGGCTGTTCCTAAAGACGGCAGGCGCCACCGCCGGAGCCGTCGCCGCCACACAGGTGGGATGCTTCAAGTACTTCAAGAAGGGACGCAGCACGGCGGCCGACACCAAGGAGATCCCGACGACCTGCGAACTCTGCCCGAACAAGTGTTCGGCCATCGCCGTGGTCGAGGGGGGTTTCATCCGCAAGCTCAACCCGAATCCCGAGAACCCCAAGTCCCGCGACATGCTCTGCGCCCGCGGGAACGCGGCCGTCATGCAGGTCTATGATCCCGACCGGATCAAGCAGCCCATGATCAGGGTCGGCGCCCGCGGTGAGGGCAAGTGGAAGCCCGTCAGCTGGGATGAGGCCTTCGACTACACCGCCAAGAAGCTGGCCGAGATCAAGGAGAAGTACGGCCCCGAAGGGACCCTCTGGGCCTCCACGGAGGGCTTCCAGGAGAAGTTCTTCATGAACCTGGGGCAGGCCTTCGGGTCTCCCAACATCGTGCGCCACCCGACCCTCTGCCTGGCCTCCGTGAACCTGGCCTACGGCACCACCTTCGGCACCGTGCCCAGCTTCGACATGCTCAACAGCAAGTACGTGATCATGTCCGGAGCCAACCGCTTCGAGAGCATCATCACGCCCGACACGATGGACCTCATCGGCAGCGTGATGGAGCGCAAGGCCAAGCTGGTCTACCTCGATCCCCGCTTCACGGTGACCGCCGCGAAGGCCGACGAGTGGTACCCCATCAAGCCCGGCTCGGACCTGGCCTTCATCCTCGCGATGCTGAACGTGATCATCGCCGAGAAGCGCTACCACAAGGACTTCGTGGACACCTACACCCTCGGCTTCGACCAGCTCGCCGAGCACGTGAAGCAGTACACGCCCGAATGGGCCGAGAAGGAAACGGAGATCCCCGCCAAGGACATCATCCGCATCGCCCGCGAGTTCGCCGATGCCGGCACCCGGGCCCTCTACTACTCGGGCCGCCGGTCCTCCTGGTACCAGAACGACTTCCAGATGCGCCGGGCCCAGGCCATCCTCAACACCATCGTCGGGAACTGGGACCAGATGGGCGGCATGGTGCCCAACGCCTCCCTGCCCAAGGGCGAGTTCCTCTTCATGCCCTGGGACGACCCCAAGGCCTCCCGCGTGGACGAGGTCAAGACCAACTTCCCCCTGGCCGCCGCGAGCGATGGCGCCTACCTGAAGCTGCGCGAGAACGTCCTCTCCGGCAAGCCGTACCCCGTGAAGGGGTGGATGGTCTACAAGCAGGATCCGATGAACGCCCTGCCTGACCAGAGCAAGACGATGAAGATGATCGAGCAGATGGACTTCATTGGGGTCATCGACCTGCAGATGAGCGACATGGCCTGGTATGCCGACGTGGTGCTCCCCGAGAGCGCCTACCTCGAGCGGACGGACCCCGTGGAGGTGATGCCCGGCATCTGGCCCGCCGTGGTCTATCGGCAGCAGGTGGTCAAGCCCATCCACGACACCAAACCCAACCTCGAGATCGTCCAGGGCATCGCCAAGCGCCTGGGCCTCTCCGACTACTTCGACTACACCATCGACCAGTGGGTCGAGGCGGAGTTCAAGGACCTCCCGATCCCCATGGCCGCCGAGCACATGAAGAAGCACGGCGTCTGGGCCGCCACCGGCGAAGCACACTACGGGAAGACCCTGACCCCCGACCACCGGTTCGTGACCAAGTCCGGGAAGATCGAGATCTACTCCGAGCGCCTGCAGGAGAACGGCTACGATCCCCTGCCGGTCTACACGCAGATCGCCCAGCCCCCGGCGGACCGCTTCCGACTGATCCTCGGCCGGGTGGGCTACTTCACGCACGCCAACCAGTCCAACAACGTCTGGCTGCACGAGTTCATGCCGGAGAACGACCTCTGGATCAACCCCGTTCCGGCCGCCCGCCTGGGCATCAAGCACGGCGACTTCGTGAACGTCTCCAGCAGCGTCGGCACCGCCAGGATCAAGGCGCGGGTCACCGAGGAGATCCGTCCCGACTGCGTGTTCATGCTCCACGGGTTCGGCAAGAAGTCCAAGATGCAGAGCCTGGTCTACAACGTCGGCGCCAGCGACGCCGTCATCCTGGAAACCGCCTGGGACAAGGTATCGGGGAACGCCGCGTTCCACGAGACCTTCGTCAAGGTCAGCAACGCGTAGAGGGGGGTGAGACATGGCCATGAAGAAGAAGCGTTACGCCCTCGTCATCGACTCCAGGAAGTGCCTGAACTGCAAGGCCTGCGTCGTCGCCTGCAAGGCGGAGAACAAGGTCCCGGTGGGCCATTTCCGCAATCGGATCAATGAAGAGCGGAAGGGCGAATACCCGACCCTCAGCATCAACTTCGAGCCGGAGCAGTGCCACCACTGCGACCAGCCCTCCTGCGTCCGCGTGTGTCCCACCGGCGCCTCCTGGCAGCGCAAGGACGGCATCGTCCTCGTCAACTACGACGAGTGCATCGGCTGCCGCTACTGCATGATCGCCTGCCCCTACGACGCCCGGTACTTCAACGAGGAGGAGGGCGTGGTGGACAAGTGCACCTTCTGCGTGCAGCGGGTGGACAAGGGCGAAGTGCCGGCCTGCGTGGAGACCTGCCCCTCGAAGGTGCGCGTCTTCGGCGACCTGGAGGATCCCAAGAGCCGGATCCGCGAGCTGCTCGCCACGCGCCGCTACAAGGTGAAGGAACCCCAAACGGGCAACGGCCCCCAACTCTATTACCTGCTGTAGGAGGAAGCCATGCACGAAACCAATTGGGGACTCCTCATCGTCGTCTACCTCTTCCTGGGCGGGCTCTCCGCGGGCCTCTTCTTCGCCTCGGGCCTCGCCAACTACCTCAAGGTGGACGACAAGCCCGCCTATGCCCGGGTGGCCCGCATGGGCGCCCTCCTGGCGCCCTGGCCGGTGGCCATCGGTTCCGGCCTGCTCATCCTCGACCTGGGTAACTGGTACCGGTTCTACAAGCTGTTCATGCACTTCCGCTGGGAAAGCCCCATGTCCATCGGCTCCTGGCTGCTCACCATCTTCACGGTGGTCGCCTTCCTCTACCTCTACTCCTGGCTGAGCGAGGATGAGCGGAAGTGGATCTTCGGCAAGATCCCCGCCTCCTGGAAGCAGGTCCACCGCCTCAACGTGGACATCTCCGGCTGGCGCGAGACCCTCGGCATGATCGGCTTCCCCTTCTCCATCGGGGTGGGCATCTACACCGGCGTCCTGCTTGGTGCCGTGTCCTCCCGGCCCTTCTGGAACACGAACCTGGTGGCCCAGATGTTCCTCTTCTCCGCCCTCTCCAGCGGCGCGGCGGCCCTGCTGCTCGCCATGGTCCTGGACAAGAAGAACCCCATCGAGAAGCACGAGACCAAGTTCCTGGTCACCCTGGACGTGGTGTTCATCTCCCTCGAGCTGTTCATCATCCTGCCCTACCTGATCCACGGCGAGCTCTCCACCCAGGCGGTGAAGGAGGCTCTCAACCTGATCCTCGGCGGCCCCTTCACCTTCATCTTCTGGGGTCCCTTCCTGATCCTCGGGCTGCTGGTGCCCCTGGGCATCGAGGTCTATGAGCTGTTCCCCGCCATCTTCAAGGGCCGGGAATTCCACGGGAACCGCAACCTGGCCCTCACCGCCGCCGGCCTCGTGCTGATGGGGGGCTTCCTGCTCCGCTACATCTTCGTCTACGCTGGCCAGATGAGCAGCTTCCACAGCAAGATGGGGCTGCTGCAATAGAAAAGGGACATCCCATGGCGCTCGCCTTCCTGGCGGAACTCTCCGAAGTCCTCGCCGAAGTCTTTCTGGAACCGGACGCCGAACTGAACGAGAGGCTGGGGCAGCTGCTGAGCAGCGGCCCCGGCCCTTCGCTGCTCGGTCCCCTCCGCCGCATGGCCGATGCGGTCCAGGATCCCGAGACCCAGGCGGTGGAGTACGCCCGCCTCTTCATGCACAGCCGCGAGGCGGACGTCGTCCACCTCTACGGCTCCGTGCAGGCCCGGGGCTTCCTCATGGCCCCCGAGGTCCTCGGATCCCTGAAGGAGATCTACGACGGCGCCGACATCAGCCCCCAGGAGGATCTCCTCGTCCCACCGGACCACCTGGGCCTCGAGCTGGCCTGCCTCGGCTACCTCCTGGAACAGCTGGAGGACGCCGAAGAAGGCGAGGCCACCGAGCGCGAGCGCCTCACCAGCCTGGCCCGCCGGCTGCTCCGGGAGCACCTCGACCCCCTCGTCCGGGCCGTGAACACCCAGCTTCCGCAGATCCAGGCCCACCCCTACTACCTGGGCGCCGCGGAACTCGCCGAGGCGTTGCTCCGGGCCACGGAAGCCGAGCTGGCCTGATCGCGCCCACGCCCGCGCTGGACAGGGGCCTGGGGCCCGTCTAGCTTGGAATCATGCGCCCCCCCCTGACCATCCTGCTGGTGGACGACGAGCCGGGCATCCGCCGTTCCCTGGGAGAGGCCCTCAAGGACGAGGGCTACCACGTGGTCAAGGCCGAGCGGGGCGAGCAGGCCCTGGACCTGCTCCAGAACCCCGATGGCGAGGGCATCGACCTGGTGCTCCTGGATGTCTGGCTGCCCGGCCTGGACGGCCTGGAGACCCTGAAGCAGGCGCGCCTCCTGCGCCCCGCCCTGCCCGTGGTGATGATCTCCGGCCACGGCAGCATCGACACGGCCCTCCAGGCCACGAAGCTGGGCGCGTTCGATTTCCTGGAGAAGCCCATCGACCTGGACCGGCTGCTGCTGGTCACCGGCAATGCCCTGCGCCAGTCCCGCCTGGAACAGGAGAACCAGCGCCTCATGGAGGCCGTGGAGGGCGGCCGGTTCTTCCTGGCGGAGAGCCCCGCCATGAAGCGCCTGCTGTCCGACGTGCAGCTGGTCGCGCCCACCGAGGGCCGCGTCCTGCTCACCGGGGAGAACGGCAGCGGCAAGGAGGAGGTGGCCCGCCTCATCCACGCCCAGAGCGCCCGCCGGGACGCCCCCTTCGTGGAGGTGAACTGCGCGGCCATCCCCGAGGAGCTCATCGAGAGCGAGCTCTTCGGCCACCAGAAGGGGGCCTTCACCGGCGCCGTGCGCGACCAGAAGGGCAAGTTCCGCGAGGCCGACGGCGGCACCCTCTTCCTGGACGAGGTGGGCGACATGTCGCTCAAGACCCAGGCCAAGGTCCTGCGGGCCCTCCAGGAGGGCCGGGTCGAGCCCATCGGCGGCGGCGGGGCGGTGGGCGTGGATGTCCGCGTCATCACGGCCACCAACAAGGACCTGGCCGGGGAGATCGCCCGGGGCCGCTTCCGCGAGGACCTCTACTTCCGCCTGGCCGTGGTGCCCCTGCGCATCCCGCCCCTGCGCGAGCGGCCCGAGGACATCATCCCCCTGGCCGAGGGCTTCATCGCCCGCATCGCCCGCCAGTACGGCCGCCCCCCCAAGCGCCTGGGCCCCGACGCGAAGGACACCCTGCTGCGCCACGACTGGCCCGGCAACGTGCGCGAGCTGAAGAACCTCATGGAGCGCGCCGTCATCCTGGGCCGTGGCGCCGAGATCGGCCCCCGGGACCTCGGCCCCCTGGCCGTGCGCCACCTCGCCGAGCCCGATCCCTTCTCCTTCCCCGAGTTCCCCAGCCTCAAGGAGGCCCGCGACTGGTTCGAGGGCCAGTACCTCCAGCGCGAACTGAAGCTCCAGAACGGCAACATGACCCGTGTGGCCGAGCGCGTGGGCATGGACCGCTCCAACCTGTACAAGCGCCTCAAGGCCCTGGGCATCGAGCCCAGGGAGAGCTAGGTGGTCGCGACCATGCGGGTCGCGGAGCAGGCTCCAGTGGAGCCTGCGGAGCGGGGCCCTGCAGGGAGCGAATCAGGACCGGGTGGGTCCGACACGACCAGCGGAGGCAGGCCGTGAGTGACCGCAAGTGGTTCAAGATCGGAGAAGCCGCCACCCAGGTCGGGGTCTCGCCGAAGGAGCTCCGCTACTGGGAGGACGTGATCCCCGAGATCAAGGCCCGGCGCAGCCGGGGGAACCTCCGCTACTACCACGCCGACGAGCTGCCCCGGCTCAAGCGCATCAAGGCCTGGCTGGCCGAGGGCCTCACGGTGGCCGACTGCCGGGAGCTGCTCCTGCACGGCCACCTCGCCCAGCGCCTCGACCTCGGCCTGGAGCCCGACGAGGCCCCCGCCCCGCCACCCCAGAAGCCCAGGCCCACCATCCCCCGGCTCCTGCGCGCCAGTTCCGACCTCCAGCCCGCCATCCGCGCCCTCCGCACGCTCCTCGACCGCCTCTCCGCCCCGCCCCGTCCTTGACCCCCGGCCCCGACCGGGCTAGAGTCAATGGTTCACGGCGCGTGGCGCAGCCTGGTAGCGCACTACCTTGGGGTGGTAGGGGTCGGAGGTTCGAATCCTCTCGCGCCGACCAACACACCAGAGGGGCCCTCTTCGGAGGGCCCTTCTGGTGTGTTGCCCCATGGACCGGGAGGATTCGAACCTCCGAGTGGGACCGCGGAGACAGCGCGGGGCGCTGTCGGGAGCGGGACCGCGGCCGGCGCAGCCGGACGCCGTTCGAATCCCACCCGGGTGGGGCGGTTCCCGACACGGAGGGCGGCCGACCTCCGAGTGGGACCGCGACGCCGGCTCCCTACGGCTTCCCGGTCCCCTTCACCATCGGCACGAACCGCACGGGCAGGATGCTCTGCCGCTCGAGCCCGGCGGGGGTCCGCCGCAGCAGGATCAGGTCCTGCGCCCCCCAGGCCGGGCCCACGGGGATGATCATGCGGCCGCCCACCTTGAGCTGGTCCACCAGGGGCCTCGGCACCTGGTCGGGCGCGCAGGTGACGAGGATGGCGTCGAAGGGGGCCGCCTCGGGCCAGCCGAGGTGGCCGTCGCCGGCGCGCACCCGCACGTTGGCGTAGCCCAGGCGCCGCAGGTCCGCCTCCGCGCGGCGGGCCAGGGGTTCCACGATCTCCACGGAGTAGACCTCGGCGACCAGCCCCGACAGCACGGCGGCCTGGTAGCCCGAGCCCGTGCCGATCTCCAGCACGCGGTCGCCGGGCCTGGGATCCACCGCCAGGGTCATGAGGGCCACGATGAAGGGCTGGGAGATGGTCTGCCCGTAGCCGATGGGGAGGGGCGTGTCCTCGTAGGCCAGGGAACGCTGGGCCTCGGGGACGAACGCGTGCCGGGGCACCCGGCCCATGGCCGCCAGGACCCGGGGATCCCGCAGGCCCCGGGCGACGAGCTGGTCGCGTACCATGCCCGTCCGGGCCGCAGCCTGGGTCGCTTCGGAAGGCGCAGCGGGCGCCTGGGCCCGCTCCGGTCCACAGGCTCCGAGGACCAGCGCCAGGGCCGCGCCGAGGTGCCTTCGCATGGGTACGAAGGTACCCCGGCCGCGGCCCCGCGCCACCGTCCCCTCAGCGGCCTCCCGCCAGGGTGATCCGGACCTCCCCGGCCCGGCCGCCCCAGGCCTGCAGCCGCCAGGCCTCCAGCAGGGCCACGGCCCGCGCGGAGCCGGCGAAGCCCTTCTGGAAGGTGGCCGAGATCACCCGGCCGGCGGCGTCCAGCTTCAGGACCAGCACGGTGCCGGAGGGGAGGCCGGCCAGGGCCGTGCGCAGGTCCCTGCGTCCCAGCCTCGCCTGAAGTTCCTGGCGGAGGGCGGACAGGTCCGGCGCCGCCGAGGCCGACAGGGACCGGATGCGTGCCACCGGCAGCGCCTCCGGGGGCTCCCCCTCGCCGCGGCCCGCGGCCGAGGTGTCCCCGACCGCGCGACCCGGGTCCGCCTTCGCGCGGTACCGGGATTCCCGGGAAAGGGCCTGGTCCTGGGCCGCGGCCTCCACGGCCAGGGAGACCGGGGCCGGCGTCATCCTCTGCGCCGGGAGGGAGGCCAGGACGCCGCCCCCGATGGCCGCGTCGGACACGCCCTCGGGCAGGGGCAGGGGCTGGAGGACGGTGGCGCGACCGCCCGTGTTCCGCACCTGGGTGTCCACCGCCACGAAGGAGGTATAGGCGGTCAACAGATGGTAGGCCAGGCCGAGCCGGGTGACCTCGGCCTTCCGTTCCTCGTCCGCGCCGAACGGGTCGTAGTCGGCGAGCCGCTGGATGCGCTGGCGGGCCCAGAGCTGGGCGAGGGCCGGATGGGCCCGGTCCGCCACCTGCGCCACGTCGAAGGTCTGGTGCCAGGGGCCCGCGCCGGTCACGCCCGAGATCGTCACGGTCCCGCGGGCCGCGCCGGTCCACCTGCCGAGGCAGATCACGGGCCGGTCGGCGAGCACATCGGGCAGCTGGACCGGCTCGAGGTCCTTCACCGCGAAGCCGTTCGTGGTGAGCCGCACGTTCGTGAGCACGGGGGCGGACACGTAGGCGCGGAACCGCTCCGCCTCCGCGGCGGCCTGGTCGGGCCTCGTGACCACGAAGGCCTCGCCCTGCCCCGCGTGGGCCATGCCCTCGATGAGGTGGCGGTTCACGGAGGAGCCGATGCCGAAGGCGAAGAGGTTCGCGGACCCCAGGTTCTGGCGGATGAGGTCGAAGACCTGGCCATCGGCGCTGATGTAGCCGTCCGTGGACACCACGAAGGTGCGCGAGATGCCGGGCACCCGGGGCAGGCCCAGGGCCTTCCGCAGGGCGCTGGCCAGTTCCGTGCCCCCGCCGCCGTGTTGGGCGCCCACGAAGGCCAGGGCCTCCCGGGTGTGCTCCGGCGTGGCGGCCACCGAGCCCTCCGGCGACCAGAAGGCCGCGCTGCCCTCGAAGACCATCACGTTGAAGCGGTCCTGGGGCCGCAGGCCCTGGATCATCTCCTTCATCAGCCCCTTCGACACCTCCAGGGGGAAGCCCATCTGGCTGCCGGAAACGTCCATGATGAAGACGTACTCCCGGGGCGGCAGGTCCTTCGGCGCCACGCGCTTCGGGGGCTGGGCCATGACCAGGAAGGTGTTCCCGTCCTTCCCCTGGTCCAGCAGCAGACCCGACTGCACGGCGCCGCCCGCCAGCTGGTACTTCAGGATGAAGTCCCGGTTGCCGCCGTGGGCCTCCGAGGGATCCAGGCGCAGGGTGGCCCGGTCCTTGCCGTCGTAGGCGAGGGTGGTCCGGTGGGTGTCGCAGCCCATGCGGGCGATGGGCAGGCCCGCCGCCAGCGTGAGCGACAGGTCGAAGGTGGTGGCGGGCTTCTCCTCGGCGTGGGTGTAGGGATTGGCCACCCAGGCCTCGCCGGTGTCCGAGGCCGTGCCGGACCTGCCGGCGAAGCGGGGCCCCACCACCGTGGGGAAGACGAACTCGTAGGTGCCGGCCGTGGGCACCAGCAGCTCCGTGTAGCAGAGCTCCACCCGGATCTCGTCGCCGGGCAGGATGTTCGCCACGTTCATCTGGAAGACGTTGGGCCGCTGCTGCTCCAGGAGCGAGGCGCTGCGCCCCTCCTGCTTCGCCCGCTCATAGTCGGCCCGGGCCTGGCCCCGCTCCCTGATCTGGGCCCGCAGCACCCGCTCGCCGATGCGCATGGTCATGGCGTGCACCGCGCTGCGCGTGGAGCCGGGGAACACGTACAAGGCCTCCAGGGGCTTCGTGCCCGTGTTGCGGTAGACCTGGGTCACCGTCACGTCGGCCACGACGCCCGCGAGGGCCACCTGGGCGGACGTGGCCTTCAGCGGCAGCTGGTCCACGGCCGCCTCGCCCTTCACGAAGAAGTAGGGGGAGAGGGTGCGATCCCCCTTGGCCTCGGACTGGGGATCCGACGGCGGAGCCGGCGGGCGGCTGCGGGCGCCAGCCAGGGGCGACAGCCCCGTCCAGCAGGCGAGGAGAAGGGCGGGGGCGCGGTGCGGCATGGGATCCTCCCGGTGGGGCCGCGCGGAGGGCGCGGTTCAGGAGGGAATGCCGCGGGGCCCGCGTCTCTTTCAGGGCGCCGGTACCTTTTTCTCCGGCACGGGGATCCGGGTGCGGAACCCGTCCACGGGACCCTCGGCGGGGAGGCGCGCCGGATCGGTCACCGGCGCGTTCAGGATGTAGAGGTCGAGCGCCTCCCCGGGGACGGGACGGAACTCGAGCCGCCAGCGGATCCGCGGACCCTCGCGCCCCTCCGCCACGGGCCGCACCACCGCCACGCCCGCGGCCCCGCGCCGGAGGAGCAGCACCGGCTGTGCGGGGAGCGCAAGTACCGTCACCCGGAGCGACCCGTCCGCCCGGGCCGCCACGCCCCAGGCCGGCTCGGGGGCCGCCTGGGCCGCCGTGGCGCTGAGGCCCCCGGCCGCTGGAGCTGCTGGGGGCGGTGCGGAGGGGATCGCCGCCATCACCGCCTCGGCGCCCGCGGGCGCGCGGTCCGCCTTGGCCCGGGCCCGGGCGGCGTCCTCGGCCTTCGACCGATCCTCCGCCCGCTTGTCGTCGTGGGCCTCCGCGGCCCCGCCGGGGGCCAGGGCGGCGGCGGTCTCGAGAGTCCGGTTCGTGGTCGGAAGGGGCGCGGGGGCCGCCCGCTCCGGGGCGGGCGGCGTCGCCTTGCGGGCTGCCGGCGCTGGCGGTGTTGGAACGGCCGGTTCAGGGGCCTGGACCGTTGGGGCGGCGCCCTTGCCGAGGGGCGCCGGTCGGGGCGCCTCGACCCGCGGCACCGGGACCTCGCCGGGCCCGCGCAGCACGGCCAGCCCTGCCAGGCCGGCCACCAGGATGCCTGCCGCCAGGCCCAGGACGCCCGGCCGGCGCCAGAGGGGCATCCTCCGCGGGGCCAGGGCCGTCAGCAGGTGGGCCCGGGCGGCGGGGTCCGCCAGCAGCTCCCGCAGGGCCTCCTCGTCCGCCAAGGTGTCGAAGAGGTCCTGGTGCTCCAGGGCCGCCTCGTAGAGCGCCCGGCGCTCGGTCCCAGTGAGGGTGCCCGTGGCGTGCCCGCCCAGCAGCTTCTCGGCCTCCTCGCGCCTCACGGGCCCTCCCTTCCGGCCGCCGCCTCCCAGCGTCCGCCCAGCGCTTCCAGCAGCTGCTTCCGGCAGCGGTGGTCCCAGGTGTACACGGTGTTGAGGGTGGCCGCGCCCATCTGGGTCTGGATCTCCGCGAAGGTGCGGCCCTGGAGCTTGAGCCGGAACAGCTCCCGGCAGCGCTCCCCCAGGCGGGCGATGCCGCCCATGAGGCGCGTCAGCAGCTCCTTGCGCTCCAGCACGGCGGCGGGATCGGGGGCGTCCGAGGCGGGCGGGAAGGCGTCCACGTCCACCGCGTCGTACTCGCCCCGGCGGGCGGCCTTGCGGCGGGCGGCGGCCAGCTTGAAGCGCAGGATCTGGAAGGCCAGGGGCACCAGGTCCTCCGCCCGCTCCAGATGCCCGTACTTCGTGTGGAGCAGCACCAGCACCTCCTGGGCCAGGTCCTCGGCCTGGGCCCCTGCGTACCGGGATGCCGCGAAGGCCACGATCCTTTCGCGCAGGCGGACCAGGACCTCGGCCCTGGCCAGGGGCGCGGTCCCGGCCTCCGGCGCCGCCGGGGCGGACAGGGCATCGAGGGGGAGGTCGGCGTCCATGGGAGCGGCCCCATCCTCGCATCGTTCCAGGGCGTTCACCACAGCCGGGTACACTGGCGGCATGTCCGAACGCCTCATCCTCCTCACCAACGACGACGGGCTCTGGGCCCCCGGGCTGGCGGCGCTGGCGCGGGTGGCCGCCCGCTTCGGCCGGGTGGTCACCGTGGCGCCGGACCGCAACCGCTCGGCCATCTCCAGCGCCCTCAGCCTGCACAACATCCTCCGGCTCCACGACCTGGGCCAGGACCGCTTCACCTGCGACGGCACCCCCGTGGACTGTGTGCTGCTGGGCGTCTGCTCCGTACTCGACCGGCAGCCCGACTGGATCCTCTCCGGCGTGAACCACGGCTTCAACCTGGGCGAGGATGTCTTCTACTCCGGCACGGTGGGCGCGGCCTTCGAGGGCCGGCTCCAGGGCGCCCGGGCCGCGGCCTTCTCCATGCACCCCCAGGGCGACTTCGCCGTGGCCGAGCCCTGGATCGAGCGCTTCCTCCAGCGCTGGGAGGCCCTGGAGCTGCCCGCCAACCGCATCTGGAACCTCAACTTCCCCCACGGCGAGCCCAAGGGTTTCCGCCTCACGGGCCAGGACAGCCGGGCCTACCACGACATCGTGGAGAAGCGCACGGATCCCCGCGGCACGCCCTACTTCTGGATCGGCGGCGACATGGGCCCCACCTACGCGAAGAGCCCGGGTTCGGACGCCGAGGCCGTGCTGGACGGCTGGGTGAGCGCCACGCCCCTGCGCCTGGACCTGAGCTGCCCGGAGATCCTGGCCCGGGGCGCGGACTTCGAGTCCACCTTCAACGGGTGACGCCATGCGGGTGGCCTTCCGCGTCCGGGGACTGGTGCAGGGGGTCGGCTTCCGCCGCTTCGCGGAGCGGGAGGCCCATGCCCTGGGCCTGGAGGGCTGGGTGCGCAACGACCCGGATGGCGCCGTGAGCGGCGAGGCCGAGGGCCCCGAGGCGGATCTGGCGGCCTTCCGGGCCCGCCTGGCCGAGGGTCCGGCCTTCGGCCGGGTGGAGCATCTGGACTGGAGGGCCCTGGGTGTGGGATCCTCCCTTCCCCGTCCATTCGAGATCCGCAGGTAGCCATGTCCCTACACCAGTTCGTCCGCGACGTCCCCGACTTCCCCAAGGCGGGCATCCTCTTCCGGGACATCACCCCGCTGCTGGCCAACGCCGAGGCCTTCAAGCAGGCCGTGGAGGCCATGGCCCAGCCGGTGCTGAACCTCCAGCCGACCCACGTGCTGGGCCTGGAGTCCCGGGGCTTCATCTTCGGCAGCGCCCTGGCCCAGAAGCTGGGCCTGGGCTTCGTGCCCGCCCGCAAGCCCGGCAAGCTGCCCCTGCCCACCCACAAGGAGGCCTACGGCCTGGAGTACGGCGCGGACGCCCTGGAGATCCACACGGACGCCTTCGGCCCCGGCGACCGCGTGCTCATCGTGGACGACGTCATGGCCACCGGCGGCACCGCTGACGCCGCCCGCCGCCTCGTCACCCGCTCCGGGGCCCATCCCGTGGCCCTCACGGTCTTCATCGAGCTGACCACCCTGCCCGGCCGGGAGAAGGTCCAGGGCCTGCCGGTCTTCAGCGTCCTGCGGTACTGATCCCGTCCAGGGGGGACCGCCCGGCCCTGGCGGGCCGCTGCGTCCCCCCTGGGACCCCCGCGCCGGAGCTGGGCCAAGCCCGGCTCCGGCGCCGCCCCGTCTGAACGTTCCGTCGGCCCCGTCCCCGGCCGCCCGGCCCTCACGCCTCCAGGTCGCCCAGCACCCGGATCGTGGCGCCCTCCACGGCGACCAGGCCGGCGTCCCTCAGCTGGCGGAGCTGCCGGCTGAAGGTCTCCGGGGCCATGCCCAGCTGGGCGGCCTGCACCTTCTTCGGTACCCGCAGGAGGATCTCCCGGTTGGGCGCGCGGCGGGCCTCCTCCGCCAGCCAGGCCCGCAGGCGGCCGCCGGTGTCCTGGGCGCGCAGGGCCTGGAGCTGGAAGGTGAGCCGATGGTGCCAGGCGGCGAGGCTCTCCAGCATCCGCAGGCAGAGGTCCGCGTCTGAGCGCAACAGCGCCAGGAAGGCGGCCCGGGGGATCCGGGCCAGCAGGGTCCGCTCCAGGGCCCGGGCCGTGGCTGGAAAGGCGCCGCCGGCGAAGAGCGCCGCCTCCGCGAAGGACTGCCCCGGGCGCACGAAGTTCAGGGCCGTCTCGTCGCCGTCCTCCGCGGGGCGCAGGAGCTGGATGGCCCCCTCCAGCACCACGAAGAAGCCCGTGCAGGGCTCCCCCGCCACGAAGAGCACCTGCCCGGGGTCCAGGGTGCGGAGCTCCACCAGGGCGCCCACCCGGGCCAGCTGCGGGTCGTCCAGCGTCCGGAAGAGGGGCGCCTTGGCCCAGAGACCTTGGTACGGGGTGGCCATGGGCCATTGTGCCCCCACCGGACCCCGGACTCCGCATCTTGAGATCGGTCAAGGCGCCCCCGTCCCCCCGGCCGGACCCTGATTCCGTGCCCGAGGGGCCGAGGAGGATGCGATGAGTCATGCGTGGGAGAGCCGGAGCGTGGGCGAGCTGGTGCTGGAGAAGCCGAGCCGCTCGAAGGTGTTCGAGAAGGCGGGCCTGGACTATTGCTGCAAGGGGCACGAGGCCCTGGGCAGGGCCTGCGAGCAGAAGGGCATCCCGGTCGAGGAGCTCCTGGCGGCCCTCCAGGACATGGATGCGGAGGTCCCGCAGGACGAGGACCGGAGCTGGATGAAGGACATCCCGACCGCCGTGGAGCACGTCCTCCGGGTCCACCACGACTACACGAAGGAGGCCCTGCCCCGCCTGCAGTTCCTCACCGCCAAGGTGGCCAACGTCCACGGCCACGACGATCCCCGCCTCGTGGAGCTGGACCGCGCCTTCCAGGCCTTCGCCCAGGAGACCTTCGACCACCTCGCCAAGGAGGAGCAGATGCTCTTCCCCATGTTCCTGGCCGTGGCCAAGGGCGAGCGCTGGCCCATGCCCCCCACGGTGCAGATGCCCATCGCCCGCATGCTCCAGGAGCACCTGCAGCACGGGGAGAACCTCGAGCTGTTCCGGACCCTCACGGACGGCTTCGTGCCTCCGCCCGGCGCCTGCAACAGCTGGCGCGCCATGCTGGACGGCCTGGCCGAGCTGGAGTACGACCTCCACCGGCACATCCACAAGGAGAACAGCTGGCTCTACCCGGCCGCCATCGAGGCCGAGGCCCGGCTGTAGGACCCGGCCCGCCCGGCCGGAACGGGGCCAGCGGCCAGCGGCCGCGGGGCCCCGTTCCGGCCGGGTGCATTAATTCCTAATTAAAGATGGGAAATTCTTAATTGTGACCCCTGTCGCCGTCCCGCCCGGGGAGGCTGGTTCCGGGGCGTCCCGCCCCTTCCGGGGAGTCCGTCCATGAAGCTGGGAGTGGCGCTGCTGCAGGCCTTGAAGGACCGGGGCGCCGGCGAGGTGTTCGGCATCCCGGGCGACTTCGCCCTGCCCTTCTTCCGCTGCATCGAGGAGAGCGGGGTGCTGCCCCTCTTCACCTTCAGCCACGAGCCGTCGGTGGGCTTCGCCGCGGACGCGGCCGTCCGGCTGCGCGGGGGCCTCGGGGTGGCGGCGGTCACCTACGGCGCGGGGGCCCTCAACCTCGTCAACCCCGTGGCCCAGGCCTACGCCGAGAAGACCCCGCTGGTGGTGATCTCGGGGGCCCCCGGCCGCGGCGAGGTCGCGTCCGGCCTCCTGCTCCACCACCAGGCCAAGGCCCTCGACAGCCAGATGCGGGTGTTCCGCGAGATCACCTGCGACCAGGGCGTGCTCGACGACCCGGCCACGGCGCCGGAGATCATCGCCCGGGTCCTGCGCTCCTGCGCGGAGTACGCGCGGCCCGTCTACCTCGAACTGCCCCGGGACCAGGTGGACGCCCCCGTGGGACCCGTGCCCCTCCTGCCGCCCAGCCCCTTCGATCCCGAGGCTGTGGCGGCCTGTGCGGAGGAGATCCTGGCCCGCCTGGCGGCGGCGCAGCGCCCCGTGCTCCTGCCGGGGGTGGAGGTGCGCCGCCTCGGCCTGGAATCGCCCGTGGCCGAACTGGCCCGACGCCTCGGCGTGCCCGTGGCGACCACCTTCCTGGGCCGGGGCCTGATGGTCGACCAGGAGACCCCGCGCCTGGGCACCTACCTGGGCCTGGCCGGGGAGGCGGGCGTCCGGGAGGCGGTGGAGGGCGCCGACCTCGTGCTGATGCTCGGGATCATCACCAGCGACACCAACTTCGGCGTGAGCGGCCGCCGGCTGGCCCCCGGCGCCACCGTGCACGCCCTGGACCGCGAGGTCCGGGTGGGTCACCACGTCTACCGCGACCTGCCCCTGCCGGCCCTGGTGGAGGCCCTCCTGGACCGCGCCGGAGCGCGCCCCGCCCCGGCGGTCCCGGCCCCCCGGGAGCTCCCCGGGGACCTGGTGGAGGACGACGCCCCCGTGGCGCCCGAGGACATCGTGCGAGGGCTCAACGACCGCTTCCGCGCCTCCGGCCCCCTGCCCGTGGCGGCCGACATGGGCGATTGCCTCTTCTCGGCCCTGGACCTCCGGGAGACGGACCTGGTGGCACCCGGCTACTACGCCAGCATGGGGTTCGGCGTGCCCGCGGGCCTGGGCATGCAGGCGGCCACGGGCCGCCGTCCCATCGTGCTGGTGGGCGACGGGGCCTTCCAGATGACGGGCTGGGAGCTGGGCCACGCGCGGCGGCACGGCCTGGATCCCATCGTGGTGCTGTTCAACAACCGCGCCTGGGGGATGCTGGAGGCCTTCCAGCCCGGCGGCCGCTTCAACGAGCTGGAGGACTGGCACTACGCGGACCTGGCCGGCCCCCTCGGCGGCGACGGCTACCGCATCCGCACCCGGGCCGAGCTGGGCCGCGCCCTGCGCCGGGCCTGGGAGACCCGGGGCCGCTTCCAGCTCCTGGACGTGCACCTGGAGGCGGGCGCCGTCAGTCCCGCCCTCCGCCGGTTCGTGTCCGCCGTCCAGCGGCTGACGCAGGCTCCGGCCGCCTGCTAGGTCCCCAGCCCCATCTCCGCGAGGCTCGCCCGGAGGCCCGCCTCCGGATCCCGGGGCGCGACGCCCAGGTCCCGCACGAGGCGGTCGTTGCACACCCGGCGGGATTCGCGGAGGAAGGCCAGCAGGCCGGGGCTCAGCAGGTCCCGGGCCTCGGACCAGCCGACCTCCCGGGGCGGGGCCAGGCCGGCCAGGGCCGCCACCCGGGTCGTGAAGGCGGCCATGGGCTCGGGCCAGCCGTCCGTCACATTGAACACGCCGGAGACGGGCCGCTCCAGGGCCGCCTCGCAGGCCGCCACCAGGTCATCCACATGGATGCGGTTGCCGGGTCCCGAGTCCTCCGCCCGCAGCACCGGCTCGCCCCGCCGGAGGCGGTCCAGGGGCAGGCGGTGGGGACCGTAGATGGCCGCCACGCGCAGGATCGCGCAGCGGGCGCCCCGGGCCTCCGCCCAGCGCCGCGCCTGCCCCTCCGCGTCCAGGCGCTGGCGGGCGCGGTCGTCCCCGGGCGCGGGGGGCGTGGCCTCGTCCACCTCCGCGCCGCGCGTGTCCCCGTACACGCCCGTGGTGCTCACGTAGAGCAGCACCCCGGGCCGGGCCCCGCCCAGGGCCGCCAGGAAGCGCCGGAAGCGCCCGTCCGTGCCGCCGGCCCCGCCGGGCGGCACCAGGTAGACCACGGACCCGAGCGCCTCGGGCACCGGGAACGCCTCGCCCCCGTCGAGGTCCACGGCCAGGACCGGGACCCCCGACCGCGCCAGGGCCGCCGCGGAGGCCTCCGAGCGGACGAGGGCCAGCACCGGGCCCCGCGCCGCCAGGCGCCGCGCCAGCCGCGCCCCCGCGTAGCCGCAGCCCGCGAGGAGACAGGTGCCCACCGGGAGGTTCGCCATGGACCCAGCATAGCCCCCGGGTGTGAGAGGCTGGGGGCCCCGGACCGGAGCTCCCGTGCTGCCCCTCTTCAAGATCGTCCTGCTGGCCTGGCTGGTGCTGGGGCCCGTGGGGATCTGGCTGCGCCGGCGCCGGGAGCGGCGGCGGGCCTAGCCCTTCCCCTTCGGCAGCACCAGGCTGAACCGGCTGCCGGGGTCCAGGGGTTCGTAGCGGGCATCGCCGCCGTGGTCCTGGGCGATGCGGCGGACGATGGCCAGGCCGAGGCCCGTGCCCTTCCGCTTGGTGGAGAAGTAGGGCTCGAAGAGCCGCTCCCGGTCGGCTTCCGGCACGCCGGGGCCGTCGTCGGCGACGTCGAAGCGCAGGCGGTCCCCCTCGGCCTGGAGGCTGAGGTCGATGGCCCCGGGCCGGCCCTCCAGGGCCGCCAGGGCGTTGTCCACGAGGTTGATGAGGGCCCGCTTCACCATGTCGCCGTCCCAGAGGGCGCTGAGGGCCTCCTCCGGCACCTCCAGGCGCCAGCGGATGTCGGGATGATTCGGCTCGTAGAGCGCGGCCACCTGGCGCAGCAGCTCGGCGGGGTCGCAGGGAGCGAACTGGGGCACGGGCAGGCGGGCGAAGCGGCTGAAGCTGTCCACCAGGCGCGAGAGGCTGGCCACCTCGGCCAGGATCGTCTCGGCGCCCTCCTGCACGGAGGCCGCATCCAGGCGGCCGTCCCGGCCCCGCCGCAGCAGGCGCTGGGCCGTGAGCTGGATGGGCGTGAGCGGGTTCTTCACCTCGTGGGCCATGCGCCGGGCCACCTCCTGCCAGGCCGCGCGCTTCTCCGCCTGGGCCAGCAGGGAGAGGTCCTCCAGCACCGCCAGCACGCCGCCGCCCTGCAGGGGTTCCAGCACCGCCCGCACGGGACGGCCCTCGCCCTCGCCGCCCAGGCGCAGCTCCTCCTGGACGCCCCGGCGGGTCTCCCGCACCCGGGCCACCAGCTCCGGCAGCCGGCCCAGGCGGGGCAGCTGCATCACGCTGGCCCAGGTGGACTCGGCGGGGTCGAAGCCCTCCAGGCCCAGCCAGCTCAGGGCCGCGGCATTGAAGGTGCGCAGCTCCCCGTCCGCCCGCCAGCTCATGACGCCCACGGGCAGCGCCGCCAGCAGCTGGTCCTGGTAGGCGCGCTGCTGCTCCAGGCGGCCGGCCTGGGCCTCGATGGCGGCCCGGTTGGTCTTCAGGTCGCGGGTCATGGCGTTGAAGGTGCGGGCCAGGAAGGCCAGCTCGTCCTCGCCCAGCTCCGGCAGCTGCACGTCCAGGTCCCCCGCCCCCACCCGCTGGGCGGCCTTGGCCAGGGCCCGGATGGGTTCCGACAGCGACCGGGCCAGGGCCAGCCCCGACCACACGGCGAAGAAGAGGGTGAGCAGCGTCAGGAACAGGAAGGTGCTCTGGGGCAGGGTCTGCAGGGGATCCCGGGCGGCGCGGATCTGCTGGCTCTCCCGGAACCGGTGCTCCAGGGCCAGGAGGCGCTCCTGCACCTCCCGGGGGATGAACACCCCGGCGATCCAGAGGCCGTCGCCGCGGGGCACCGCCTGGAGGAGCCAGGCGCCCTCCCGCGTGGGCTGGGTGGTGGTGCCCGAGAACACCGCCAGCTCCGGGGGCGGCGGGCCGGGCAGCAGGTCGAGGGACCGCACGGTCCCCCCGCCGCCGGGCCCCAGGTAGGCCACCAGGTCCAGGCCCGCCGCGGCGCGGATCAGGGCCGGGTCGTCCGAGGGCGAGGCCAGCAGGCGCTCGGTGCCGAAATCCAGGCGGGCCCGGCTGGCGGCGCGGAGGTCGTCGGCGGCCTTCTTCCCCTCGCGGATCACCTGCTCCGTCTCGGGGCTGAACCAGCGCTCCACGTTCTTGTTGATGAAGTTCCGGCCCACGAGGAAGAGGATCAGGCTGGGCACGATGCCCACCACGAAGAGGGTGAGCACCAGGCGCGTGCGGAGGCGCGCCCCCAGGATGCCGCTGCGACGCTCGAAGTAGAGCTTCGCCACGCTGCGCGCCACGATGAAGAACAGGGTCCCGATGGCCAGGGCGTTGGCCACCCCCACAGCCATGAGCGCCCAGCGGGAGGGGGCGTCCAGGCCGGCGTCCGCGATGCGCCCGCTCAGCGCCTTGTAGCCCAGGATGATGATCACGATCAGGGCGCCGAGGCCCACCGCCACGTAGAGGCGCGTCAGCTCGGGGTGCCGCCGGGATCGGGAGGGGGCCATGCCCAGCAGGCTATCCTGGATCCTCGACGAGGGGCAGACGCGGATGACGGTGGGGATGGCGGAGGCGGAACGGCAGGCCTTCCTGGCGGGCTTCCTGCCGGCCCCGGAGGCGGCGGCCGTGTGGGACACGGTGGCGACCGCGGCCGGGCCCTACCCGCGCCTCGCCGCCGAGCTCTGGACCGCCCGCCAGCGGCAGGCCGCCAACCTCCACGAAGTGTCGTACCGCGCCTGCTACAAGCCCCAGCTCCCCCGCCACTTCATCGCGCGCCTCACGGACCCCGGCGACCGGGTCTACGATCCCTTCAGCGGCCGGGGCACCACCGCCGTGGAGGCCGCCCTCCTGGGCCGCCGCGTGGCCGCCAACGACGTGAATCCCCTCTCGCGCATCCTGGCGGCCCCCCGGCTGGCGCCGCCCGATCCCCTGGCCGTGGCCGCGCGCCTGGACCAGATCCCCCGCCGGGGCGCCGACGACGGCCTGGACCTCGCCATGTTCTTCCACCCGGACACCGTGGCCGAGATCCGCGGCCTCCGCGACTGGTGCCTGGACCGCGAGGCCCGGGGCACCCTCGACGACGTGGACGCCTGGATCCGCATGGTGGCCACCAACCGCCTCACGGGCCACAGCCCCGGCTTCTTCTCGGTCTACACCCTGCCGCCCAACCAGGCCGTCACCGCCGAGAAGCAGCGGCAGCTCAACGCGCGGCGGAACCAGGCCCCGGCCTACCGCGACACGCGGGCCCTCATCCTGAAGAAGACGCGGCAGCTCCTCGGGGGCCTGGACCAGGCCCAGCGCCGCAACCTGGCCGCCTCCGACCCGCAGCTCCTCACCGGCGACGCCCGGGCCACGCCGGAGCTGGCGGACGGCACCGTGCAGCTCACCGTCACCTCCCCGCCCTTTCTCGACGTCGTCGACTACGCCGGCGACAACTGGCTGCGCTGCTGGTTCAACGGGCTGGACGCCGAGGCCATCGGCCGGGGCCTCAGCACGCCCCGCACCGTGGCGGCCTGGTCCGGGGCCATGGCCGAGGTCTTCGCCGAGCTGTTCCGCGTCACCCGCCCCGGCGGCTTCGTGGCCTTCGAGGTGGGCGAGGTGCGCGGCGGGAAGCTGCGGCTCGATGAGGTGGTGCTGCCCCTGGGCCTGGCCGCGGGCTTCCGGGCCCACGGCGTGCTGGTGAACGCCCAGGCCTTCACCAAGACCGCCCACATCTGGGGCGTGGCCAACAACGGCAAGGGCACCAACAGCAACCGCGTGGTGCTCTTCCAGAAGGGCTGACATGGACGCCGGAACGCCCGATCCCTACGGCCGGATCCACTACCGCGGCCTCATCGCCTGGCCCGCGCGGCTGGCGCGCGAGGCGCCCCTGCTCCGCCGCGTGCTGGGGGATGCGCCCCTGGACCTGCTGGACCTGGGCTGCGGCACCGGCGAGCACACCCGCTTCCTCCAGGCCCTCGGCCACCGGGTGACGGGCGTGGACGCCTCGCCCTCCCAGCTCGCCGCCGCCCGAGAGGCCCTGCCCGCCGCCCCCGACCTGCCCCCGGCCCGCTTCGTGGAAGGCGACCTCGCGGCCCTGGCGGAGCTGGTGGATCCCGGCTTCGGGGGCGCGATCTGCGTGGGCAACACCCTGCCCCACCTCGCCACGGAGGCGGCGCTGGACCGCTTCCTGGCGGGCCTGGCGTCGCGCCTGGCCCCCGGCGCCCCCGTGCTGCTGCAGCTCCTGAACTACGACCGCATCCTCGACCGCAACGAGCGCACCTTCCCCGTGAACGTCCGGCCCGGGGAGGACGGCGAGACGGTCTTCCTCCGCCTCATGACGCCCCAGGCCGACGGCACTGTGATCTTCACCCCCGCCACCCTGCGCTACCGCCCCGGCGCCGAGCCGCCCCTGGAGCTGGTCGCGGCCCGGGAGGTGGTCCTCCGCGGCTGGCGCCGGGCGGAACTCGAAGCCGCCCTGGCCCGCACGGGTTTCACCGCGAACGACATCCTCGGCGGCATGACGGGCGAGCCCTGGAGCCCCACCGCCCAGGACCTGGTCCTCATCGCCTCCAACACCTGAAACACGAACCGCGAATGACGCGAATGGGCGCGAATTGAAAACAACCTCGTTTCATTCGCGTGCCTTCGCGCCATTCGCGGTTCCAGCTTTTCCGCTCAGAACCGGTAGCCGACGCCCACGCCGTAGAGCATGGGATCCACCTTCACGGTGGTCACCTTGGTGCCGCCGGCCTTCACGTCGCTGCGGAGCTGCACGTACTTCACGTCGAGGTTGATGAAGCACTGCTTCGCCACCTTGAAGTCCACGCCCGCCTGGGCGGCGGGGCCGACGCTGGACTTGTCCAGGTCCAGGGCCCCGCCCGCCAGCTTCACGTCGGAGATGAGCGTCAGGTTCAGGCCCAGGCCCACGTAGGGATCCACGGTCTGACCGGGGAGGAAGTGCCACTGGGCCGTGAGGGTGGGCGGCAGCTCCTTGAAGGTGCCGATCTTCGTGCCGGCCAGGGTCACGTCATGTTCCTGGGGGACGGTCAGCACCAGCTCGGCCGCCAGGTTCTTCGTGAAGAAGTAGCTGATGTCCACCTCGGGGATGGTCTTCGAGCTGACGTGGATGGCGTCGGCCGGGATGCCGGGGGCCGCGTCGGACTTGTCGGCGGGCTGGAGGGCGACGGCGCGGAGGCGCACCATCCAGGGGCCCTCCTGGGCGTGGAGCGGGGCAGAGCCCAGCAGCCCGGCGGCCAGGGCCACCGGCAGGACGTAGGTCTTCATGGGAATTCTCCTTGGAAGGCCCGGGGGCGGATCCCCCGGGGAGGGATGTCGTGGATTCAGAGACCTGAACGACGAACCGCGAATGACACGACGTCACACGAATGGAAAGGCAGACCTCGATTCGCGCCCCTTCGCGCCATTCGCGGTTCCAGCTTTTTCAGTACGCGGGCCCCTTGCGGATGCTCTCCGCCGTGAGCGTGTCGCGGAAGGTCAGGTACACCCACACCTGGTAGCCGATGACGATGGGCAGGAAGCAGAGCACCACGCCCAGCATGATCTTCAGGGTGAGCGGGCTGGAGGCGGCGTTGAAGGCCGTCACCGAGGCCGCGGGGTCCAGGCTGGAGGGCAGCAGGTCCGGGAAGAGGCCCGCCACGCCGAAGAGCACGGCGCCCAGGATGAGGGCCGAGGAGGCGAACCAGGCCTTCCACCAGGCGCCCTTCGCCGCGAAGACCCGCGTCAGCAGCAGGCCCGCCACCGCCAGCAGCGGCAGCACGAGGAGGACGGGCTTCGCCAGCACGTGCTGCCAGAGCCGCGTGCTGAACCAGGTCATCGCCAGGAAGGCCACGGCCACGACGGCCTCCACCCACCAGAGCGAGGTCGCGAAATACCCTGCCCGGGCCTGCAGGTCGCCCTCGGTGCGGGTGGCCAGCCACAGGGCGCCGTGGACCGCGAAGATCACCACGAAGAGCACGCCGCCCAGCAGGCCGTAGGGGTTCAGCAGGGTGAGCAGGTTGCCGTGGAAGAGGCCCGCGGCGTCCAGGGGCAGGCCCTGGAAGATGTTGGCGAAGGCCACGCCCAGCAGCAGGGCGGGCAGGAAGGAGCCCGCCACCAGGCAGGTGTCCCAGGTGGCGCGCCAGGGGGCGCTGTCCACCTTGTTTCGGAACTCGAAGGCCACGCCCCGCAGGATGAGCGCGAAGAGCAGCAGCATCAGCGGCGTGTAGAGGCCGGAGAACATGATGGCGTAGGCCCTCGGGAAGGCCGCGAAGGTCACGCCGCCCGCCGTGATGAGCCACACCTCGTTGCCGTCCCAGAAGGGGCCCATGGCGTTCACGAGGATGCGCTTCTCTGTCTCGTCCTTCGCGAGGAAGGGGAACAGCGTGCCCAGCCCCAGGTCGAAGCCGTCGAGCATGAAGTAGACGGCCCAGGCCACGCCCCAGATCACGAACCAGATGGTCTCGAACATCGTCGCCTCCTACTTCGCCGCCGCGGGCGCGGCCTCGGGGCCCTTGCGGGCGAAGGTGAACAGCAGGTAGAAGTCCACGGCGCCCAGCAGCGCGTAGACCAGGAAGAAGGCCACCAGGGACGTGCCCACCTGCCCGGTGGAGAGGGGCGACACCGCGTCGGAGGTCTTCATCAGGCCGTAGACGATCCAGGGCTGGCGGCCCAGCTCCGCGATGGTCCAGCCCAGCTCGTTGGCCAGGTAGGGCAGCGGGATCAGCCAGGGCAGCACCTTCAGGAACCGGGACTGCTCGGTGATGGTGTGGCGCTTGAGGAAGGCCCAGAGGCCCACGGCCAGGAAGAGGAAGGCCAGGCCCACCATGGCCCGGAAGCTCAGGAAGACCGGCAGCACCGGCGGGCGCTCGGCGGCCGGGTAGTCCTTCAGTCCCTTCACCTCGCCGTTCGTGGAGTAGGTGGCCAGCAGGCTGAGGCCGCTGGGCACGGAAAGGCCCTGCACGGCGTTTCGCTCGTGGGCGGCGTCGGGCCAGGCGATGAGGTTCATGGGCACGTTCCGGCCCGTCTCCCAGTGGGCCTCCATGGCCGCCAGCTTGGTGGGCTGGGCCTGGCTGAGGATCTCGGCGTTCATGTGGCCCTGGGCGATCTCGAAGAGCGCGAACACCAGGGTCCACACCGCGGCCACGCGGAAGGACTTCCGGAAGAACGCCGTCTCCTGCTTCCGGACCAGGTGCCAGGCGGAGATGCCCAGCACGAAGAAGCCCGCCGTCAGGTAGGCGCCGCCCAGGGTGTGGATGAACTCCAGGATGGCGAACTTCTGGGTGATGACGGCCACGAAATCCGCCAGCTCGGCGCGGCCGTGGCGCATGACGAAGCCCGTGGGGTGCTGCATCCAGGCGTTGGCCACGAGGATCCAGAACGCCGAGACGTTCGACGCGATGGCCACCAGCCAGATGGTGGTGGCGTGGGCCTTCTTCGAGAGCTTCTCCCAGCCGAAGAACCACACCGCGATGAAGGTGGACTCCAGGAAGAAGGCCGCCGTGGCCTCGATGGCCAGCAGCGAGCCGAAGATGTCGCCCACGTAGGCCGAGTAGCGGGACCAGTTCGTGCCGAACTGGAACTCCAGCGTGAGGCCCGTGACGATGCCCACGGCGAAGTTGATGAGGAAGAGCTTCCCCCAGAACTTCGTCATGCGCTTGTAATCCTCGTCGCCGGAGCGCACGTACATCGTCTCCATGATGGCGACGAGCATGGAGAGCCCCAGCGTCAGGGGCACGAACAGGAAGTGGAAGTAGGTGGCGACTGCGAATTGCAGGCGCGACAGGGCCAGGACATCCAAGGTGTCCTCCTTTCAGGGGTGGGTGTCGGGGGGTACGGCTAGGCGACTGGACAGGTGCTTGCCGTCTTGCGGACGGCGGCGTGGCGGGACAGGTGGGCGGCGAGGTGCCGCTCCGAATCGCGGGCCAGGGCGTCGAAGCGCACCCCGGCCAGGTGGGCCTCCAGGACGCGGGTGGCCGCGGCCCAGGCGTCCTGGACGGGGCAGGCGCCCGTGAAGGGGCAGGTGTGCCGGCCGTCCAGGCACTGGTTCAGGACCACGGGCCCTTCGACGGCGGCGATGACGTCCAGCAGGGAGATGGCGGCGGCGGCGCGGCCCAGGCGGATGCCCCCGCCCGTGCCCCGGGAGGTGCGCAGGATGCCCGCCTTCGCGAGGGGCCCCACGAGGCGGCGCACCAGGGCCACCGGCAGCAGGCGCAGGGCGGAGATCTCGGCGATGGACACCTGGGTGCCCTCCGGCAGCGCCGCCAGGTGCAGCACCAGCCGCGCCGCATAATCCGTCTGCCGTGAGATGCCGATCATGGAGCCCCGCAAGATGACCTGGCCAGTAACATTACCGATCCAGTCACCTTGGTCAACACCCCAAGGTCACCTATTTAAAGGAGTGTTGTATCCTTTTGTTTAATATTTTTGAAATCAATTTTTGAACGCATTGATTTTTTTGGAAATCACATGCGTTTTCAGGGCTCCCGCTGGAACAGGGCCGCGTCCTCGCCGTCGGGGTAGTAGCCCGGGCGGCGGCCGCAGGGTTCCCAGCCGCAGGCGCGGTAGAGCCGGATGGCGGCGGCGTTGGAGACGCGCACCTCCAGGAAGAGGTGGACGAGGCCCTCCTCCGCCAGGTCGCGCTGGCAGGCCTCCAGCAGCAGGCGGCCCAGGCCCCGGCCCCGGTGGGCGGGATCCACGGCGATGCGCAGCAGCTCGGCCTCGCCGGCGGCGGGCACGCGGCTCCAGCGGGCGAAGGCCACCCCGGGCACCACCCACAGGGCCTCGTGGGCGGCGGGATCCTTCCAGGCGGCGCCGAAGGCCGTGCGGTCCAGCCGCGCCACCCAGTCCGGCAGGGGCTCGCCGGGGGCCAGGCGCTGCACCGCGTCGCTCATCGCGCCACGCCCTTGCGCAGGGTCTCCGGCAGGTGGGCGGCGGCGTGGGGGAAGTTCAGCTCCGCGTCCGTCTCGCGCAGGTAGAAGGGCGTGAGGGGGTTCTCCGGCGGGCCCTGGGCCACGCGCCGGGCCACGGCCACCAGGCCCGCCAGCATGGCCGCGCCCTCGTCGGCCAACGTGATCCGTCCCGCGGGCAGCACCGCCGCCACGGCGGGCGCGAAGGCCTCCGGGGCCCACCAGGGCTCGCCCGTCACGCGGTCCGCCAGGGTGGCCAGGGGGTGCTTGGCGGCAGGCTCGGTGGCCTCGGCCTCCCAGCGCTGGTGGAAGGCCTCGCCCCGCTGGCCGTCCAGGAGGATCCACAGGGGCCCCGCCACGCCCGCCTGGCGCAGGGCCTCGGCCCGGAAGGCGAAGGCGGAGAAGCCCCAGGTGGGCAGGCCCGTGAGGCCCAGGCCCTCGGCCGTGGCCACGCCGATGCGCAGGCTCGTGAACCCGCCCGGCCCCACGCAGGCGGCCACGCCCGTGAGGTCCGCGGGCTTGCCGCCCGCCTCCGCCAGCAGGGCGTCCAGGGCGGGGATCAGCCGCTCGCTGTGCCCCCGGCCCGGGCCCGAGGTCACCCGCCGCGTCCAGGCCCGCGCCCCCTGGATCAGGGCGAGGTGGAGGATCTCAGTCGTCGTGTCGAGGGCGAGCAGCATGGGATCAGTGTAAGGGGCAGTGGGCAGTGGGCAGTTGGCAGTTGGCGGTTGGCCGCGGCGGGTCGGAACGCGAAGCGGCGGCCCGCAGGCCGCCGCTTCGGGGTGCTGCCTGGGACCTAGACCGCCTTCAGGACCTTGCCGGCCTGGATGCAGGAGGTGCAGACGCGCATGCGCTTGGGGGTGCCGCCCACGAGGGCGCGCACGCGCTGGATGTTCGGATTCCAGCGGCGCTTGGTGACGTTGTTGGAGTGGGAGACGTTGTTCCCGAACTGGGGCTTCTTGCCGCAGACTTCGCATTGACGGGACATGGGAACCTCACGGGCCAAAGGGCGGAACAGCCAAGAGAACCAGTCTAGCGGCCCATCCCCGGAACGCAAGGGGAAAGGGCGGTGCGGCCCCTCCCGCCCTTGCGTCCCGCGGCCCCTCCGGCCCAGGATGGGGACCACCTTCCCGGCACCGCATGGATCTCCGCCCCTGGGCCCTCGCCTTCACGCTGCTGGACTGGCCCGAGCGCCAGAAGGCCGCCCTCTGGGCCGAGCTGCAGGCGGACCGGGTGCCCCCGCTGCCCCCGGCCGCCGCCGACGCCCTGGCCGCCCTCCTGGCCGACCTGCCCCGGCGCCAGGCCGAGGCCGCCGAACGCGGCGCCCGGCTGCTGCTGCCGGGTGATCCCGGCGTGGACGCCCTCCTGGCGTCCCTGCCCTACCCCGTGGCCCTGTGGGTGCGGGGCACCCTGCCGCCCCCGGGTCCCCGCGTGGCCGTGGTGGGCAGCCGCCAGGCCAGCGCCCGGGGGAAGGCCCGCGCCCGGGCCTGGGCGCAGGCGCTCACGGCGGCGGGCGTGGCCGTGGTGTCGGGCCTGGCCCGGGGCATCGACGGCGCGGCCCACGAAGGGGCCCTCCAGGCCGGCGCCACCTGGGGCGTGCTGGGCTCGGGGCTGGACCACCCCTACCCGCCTGAGCACCGGCCGCTCATGGATCGCCTCGTCGCGGCCGGCGGCGGGGTGCTCACCCCCTTCCCGCCCGAGGCGCCGCCCCGGAAGTGGCACTTCCCCCGCCGCAACTGGCTCCTGGCGGCCTGGACCGAGGGCGTCCTGGTGGTGGAGGGGGCCCTGGCCTCCGGCTCCCTGGTCACCGCCCGCCTGGCCCTCGACCTGGGGAAGGAGCTCTGGGTGTGCCCGGGGTCACCGGAGGATCCCTCCGCCGAGGGGCCCAACGCCCTCCTGCGGGAAGGCGCGGCGCGGCTCTGCCGCTCCCCGGAGGACCTCCTGGAGGACCTCGGTGCGCTCCGGGTCACTTGACAAACCGCCGGCCATCGGTTCCATGCTTAGGGGCCGTTCAGGGCAGACAGCGTTTTTTCTGGCGCCCTGTGACGGCGCCTTCCGGCGCCCCCGGTTTGAGATGGAAAAGGTGTTCTGGATAGGCGGCTTAGCCCCCATAGGAGTCGTACCGTGACCAAGCTCGTGATCGTCGAAAGCCCCTCGAAGGCGAAGACCATCACCAAGTACCTCGGCAAGGGGTACAAGGTCATGGCCTCCGTGGGCCACATCCGGGACCTGCCCAAGAAGCTGGGCGTGGACATCGAGAACGGGTTCCAGGAGGAGTACGAGATCAGCCCGGCCAAGGAGAAGGTGGTCAAGGAGCTGCGGGCCGCCGCGAAGACCGCCGACGAGCTGGTGCTCGCCACCGACCCCGACCGCGAGGGGGAGGCCATCAGCTGGCACCTGCTGGAGGCCATCAAGCCCCCCAAGAGCCTCCCCGTGAGCCGGGTCCTCTTCAACGAGATCACCCCCGCGGGCATCGCCAAGGCCATGGCCGCCCCCACCGACATCAACAAGAAGCTGGTGGACGCCCAGCGGGCCCGCCGCGTGCTGGACCGCCTGGTGGGCTACAAGGTGAGCCAGGTGCTCTGGGACAAGGTGCGCCGCGGCCTCAGCGCCGGGCGCGTCCAGAGCGTGGCCGTGCGCATCATCGTGGACCGCGAGCGGGAGATCCAGGCCCACGTCCCCGTCGAATACTGGGTGGTGAAGGGCAGGTTCGCCGCCAAGCTGCCCCCCAGCTTCTGGATGAAGCTGGTGAAGCTCGGGGGCGAGGCCCTCCAGCTCGGCAACAAGGAGACGAAGCGCCGGGTGGCGGACGCCGCCCAGGCCAAGGATCTGAAAGCCAAGCTGGAGAAGGCCGCCTACACGGTGACCGGGCTCGAAACGAAGGAGAAGAAGCGGAACCCCGCCGCCCCCTTCACCACCGCCAAGCTGCAGCAGGAATCGGCCCAGAAGCTGAAGATGAGCGTGAGCCGCACCATGCAGAACGCCCAGCGCCTCTACGAGGGCGTGGACTTCGGCCAGGGGCCCGTGGGCCTCATCACCTACATGCGCACCGACTCGCCCCGCATGGCCCCCGAGGCCATCGACGCCACCCGCGAGTTCATCGCCAAGAAGTACGGGAAGGAGTACCTGCCCGCCAAGGCCCGCGTCTACACGGGCAAGGCCGGGGCCCAGGACGCCCACGAGGCCATCCGCCCCACGGACATCACCCGCACCCCCGAGAGCCTGCGGGGCCACCTGGAGCCCGACCAGTTCCGCCTCTACGCCCTCATCTGGCGGCGGACGATGGCCAGCCAGATGGAGGCCGCCCGCTTCGACGAGACCGTGGTGCAGACGGAAGCCGAGCTGGGGAAGAAGGAGACGGCCTTATTTGAAGCCAAGGGCGAGATCGAGCGCTTCCCCGGCTGGCTGGCGGTGTACCGGGCCGACGCCACCGAGGCGGACGCCGAGGCCATCGCCGATGCCGCCAAGGGCGACGAGGACGACGAGGGCGAGGAGGGCCTGCTGCCGGCCCTGAAGCTGGGCGAGCCCCTGAAGCTGGAGCAGCTCGACACCGACCAGCAGTTCACCAAGCCCCCCGCGCGGTTCAACGAGGCCACCCTGGTGAAGGAGCTGGAGGAGGACGGCATCGGCCGCCCCTCCACCTACGCCAGCATCATCGCCACCATCCAGGACCGGGACTACGTGAAGAAGCACGAGGGCCGCTTCAAGCCCACCGACCTGGGCATGACGGTCACCGACCTGCTGCTGCAGGGCTTCCACGACCTGCTGGACCCCAAGTACACCTCGGGCATGGAGGGCAACCTCGACCGCATCGAGGAGGGCAAGCTCACCTTCAAGAAGGCCATGACCGACTTCTACGGCCCCTTCGAGCAGGCCCTGAAGGCCGCCGGGCAGGACATGCAGAACCTCAAGGCCGGCGTGCCCACGGGGGAGAAGTGCCCCAAGTGCGGCGACCGGAAGCGCAAGCCCGGCATGCTGCTCAAGCGCATCGGCCGCAACGGCCTCTTCGTGGGCTGCACCAACTACGGCGCCGAGGCCGAGAAGGACCAGTGTGACTACACCGCCGACCTGGAGAAGATGGAGGAGCCGGAGGACGCGCCGGAGTGCCCGCTCTGCGGCACCACGCCCATGAACCTGCGCAAGGGCCAGTGGGGCCCCTTCTGGGCCTGCCCCAACTACCCCAAGTGCAAGGGCATCGTGAAGGCCGATCCCAAGGGCATCCCCGTGCCCCCGGACGAGCCCACGGGCGAGAAGTGCCCCAACTGCGGCAAGGGCTTCGTGAAGCGGCACGGCCGCTACGGCGAGTTCGTCTGCTGCGTGGACTACCCCACCTGCAAGACGGTGAAGAAGGAGATCCTCGCCGTCCCCTGCCCCAAGTGCGGCGGCGGCCTCAGCCCCCGCAAGACCCGCTTCGGCAAGGTCTTCTACGGCTGCGTGAACTACCCCAAGTGCGACTTCACCGCCTGGGACAAGCCCGTCCCCGTCACCTGCCCCGCGTGCAAGAACCCCACCATGGGCGAAAAGACCCGCAAGCCCCGCGGCAAGGATCCCATCCAGGTGCTCCTCTGCCCCAAGTGCGGGCATGAAGAGCCGATGGGATAAAAGCAGATACCACGACAAGCTTTCAAATCAATTGCCATATTCTCAAATAAGCGATTACAATCGAGGAAATATGAGCGAAAATCGATTTGAACAACATGCAGAGAAATTATCTCGAGATGAATTACTTGAATACTATAAAGATATAGACGATGGCACAATACTAAAAAAACTCACGGGTAGAGGTGCGAAATTGTTGAGCGCGCCCCGCGGGGCGGGCAAAAGCATGTTGTTTAAAAAAACATATTACAAATGTCTTGATTCCATTGATCACCCATTACCCGTCTACACAAATTATTCACAATATTTTAGAGTCGAGGATGCTGGTCACAACCGCCCAACAGCGTTAATAACCTTTCGCCGTTGGGTTCTAAGCAAAATAATTTTATCAAGCATCAACTCTACAGATTATCTTAACATTGCTGCTTTATCCATTTTAGAACAATTTGAAATCAATCCTACCCAATTAACGAGATTCGTCGAGTCACTCGAAGGTGGGACATTTGACGAAACCGAAATTGAATTAAGCCCGGACAAGACCTGTGAAATCTTGTTAGCTATCGCAAAAATGGCAAATAGAAAGCGCGTAATTCTGCTTTTGGACGATGCAGCTCATGCATTTACACCCGAATTTCAGCGAGAATTTTTCGATGTTTTTCGCGGATTAAACAAATTCCTTGTAAGTCCAAAAGCCGCTGTATATCCCGGTGTCACATCTTATGGCGCTAGATTTAATGTCGGACATGATGCCGAGATCATACCAGTAGGGCTTGAACCAGAAAACCAATCCTATCTTGAGCATATGATAGGACTCCTCGAAAAACGAGTTCTACCCGAAGAATTACAATTATTAAAAAAACAGGATGGCCTAATTGAACTACTCGCCTTTGCTGCTTCCGGGATTCCGAGGGCATTCATTTTAATGTGCAGTTACTATATCGACGCAGAAACCAGAAATCCGACTAAAGGCGCATCTCAAAATGGGTGGGAAGCGATCAACGAATGGAATCAATACATTGAAACGCTTTATGAGTCCATTTCTATTAAAGTGCCAAGATTTAAAAACTATATTCAATGCGGCAGTGAACTTTATAGATACTTTTTAGAAGCAATAAAAACATATAACTACAAAAACAATAAACACAGTATATATCTTGCAGTCGAAGAAAAAAATAGCGCTAGATATGACATGCTGATTCAATTCATGGAATATGCTGGGATTCTATTTAGAAGGAAGCAGATTTCTCAGGGTGAAAGCGGCCTATTTAATAGATACTTAATCCATCTGGGTCTCCAAATTCAGCATAAAACTTTGATTAAAAGCAGAGGTAGATCATATCGTCAACTTGTTGAATTTATACAACGCCCCGATAATGTAAATCATCGCATAAGTTACCTATCACTGCTCTCTGGAAAACTTGATGAACGATGCTCTTTAGAACTACCCCCCTGCCCCGTTTGCCGAACACCCAGACTAAATGGGGAAGCAAAATATTGTATGACTTGTGGATCAAGATTATCAGATACGAGCATATATTCAGAAATCATCAAACAACCAATCAATGTATTAAAAATAACTCAAAACAAAAAAGAAGCTCTATTAAGGTCTGGATATTTCAATACACTTGCGGACCTATTACCCGAAAATGCTATTGAACAATTATATAGAATTGATGGAATTGGGCGCCACTGGGCTAATGAGATCTGGCAACAAGCTCAAGAATTAACTCTGGCCTAATCATATGCCCATTCATGATCTATTCTCACCTAATACTGTTCTTCCCGAGGCCAGGGTAGAAACTACAGACTACTTTACGATTACCCCAATCCTTTACCCCTCCAGCCCAATTGATTCATACATTTCACAATCAAATGACATTATCAAATTAGCTACACCAGCCCAATTAAAAACTCACCCAAACCTTGGTGGATTAGTAATCCTTGGAATAGTATCTTTCGTAGAAAAATATGTGAGGACCATACTTAGCTCTCTCGTGGCGATTAACCAAAATTGCAGAAATAGATGCTATGATATGCAAATTCGCTTTGGTTCAATTGATTGGTATAAACATGAACAAATGGGCCTAGCACTTATAGACCGGGATCCGCTCTCTGGAAGCAAAGAAATAAAAGCAAAAATATTAAACATCATTGGCCTTGATATAAATAAAAATGAATCAGTGAAAGCTTCTCTTCAAGATTATGAAAACTTATGCGAAATTCGGCATTGTATCGTTCATGCAGCTGGGCACATAGGGGCTAACAATGCGCAAAAACTAAATTTACCTGAACCCTACAACTCATCTGTTGTCTCGGTGAATTTTGGAACAATACAGACATCAATCGCTTCCATGGAAAATTTAATTAGGTCACTCAATTTATTGATATGTGACCATGTTATTACTACCAATTTTATCCATGAAACCAATCCTATTTTTAGTAAAGATTGGTCTATTATTAATGAGGAGTTTAGTCGCACAGCTAGATTATTTTGGTGCGAATCCGATTTTGGCCCACTGGATGATATAAAAATTAAAACAACTTTCGATAACCTTCAATTGCGTTTCTTGTAAGATCAAATGTTTTATGCAGCTATGCAATTCGTAACCATAATCTCACCCCTCTTCTTCCACATAATTCCCTGCCCTACTCCTCGGACCGAACCCCGCCGTGAGCCGTTCGCTTAGGCTCCCCAGGCGTTCTGCAGGGTCGGGGTCAAGGAATTGTTGAAGCGGAGGACTTTGGAGGAGTTGAGGAAAACGGAGCAAGACAGGGCTTTATGTCCGCTTTTCTCCGCCCCACACCGCTGCCCCGCCTGCCTCCGCAGATACATGTCAGAGCGGCCCGGAATCAATCCAGAGAAAAGAAACAAAGCTGATCACCGATCAACACTGATAATAGCGGATAAACACCGATAAAAATAATGCAGGCCGTGAGGCGATTTGCCTTAATCAGTGTTCATCATGCCTTTTCGGTGTTCATCGGTGTTCCCGCCTTTTGCTTTTTTGGCCTCACCCCTCGAACCTCACCCCCGTGAGCTGCTCGCTCAGGGCCCACAGTCGCTCGGCGATCTGGGGGTCGATGGCGTGGGGGCGCACGCCGACGGTGCCGGGGGCCCCTAGCGGCAGGACGGGGGCCACGTCGCCGTCCTGGCAGTAGACGCCGCCCCGGCCCGCGAGCTGGGGGTGCGCCGCACACCACACGGAGGTGGCGGCGCCCTGCTCCACGGTCTTGAAGTCGCCGCCCTCGGCCACGGAGCGGCCCGGGGGCACAGTGCCGGGGCCGTCCGCCGCCGTGAGGCCGAAGGCCTGCCGGTCCTCCTCGGTCATGTGCTGGCCCAGGTCCGTGAGGATCACGCCGGGGTGCACGGCGAAGGCGCGCACGCCGTGGGGCTCGCCGCGCCGGTCCAGGGCCACGGCGAAGAGGACGTTGGCGCTCTTGGCCTGGCCGTAGGCCTGCCAGCGGTCGTAGGGGCGCCGCTCGAAGTTCGGATCGTCCAGGTCCACCCCCGCCCGCTGGTGGCCGCGCGAGGACAGGGCCACCACCCGGGCGCCCCCCGCCCGTCCGGCCTTGAGGAGCGCGGGCCAGAGCCGCGCCGTGAGCTGGAAGTGCCCCAGGTGGTTTGCCGCGAACTGCTGCTCGTAGCCCCGGGCGTCCCGGGCCAGGGGCGTGGCCATGATCCCGGCATTGGCGATGAGCATGGGCAGCGGCCGCCCCGAGGCCAGGAAGCCCTTCGCGAAGGCATCGATGGAGGCCGGATCCAGCAGGTCCAGGGGGGCCACCTCCACCCGGGGCAGCCCCGCCAGGGCCCCCTGGGCCTTGGCCAGGTTCCGGGCCGGCACCACCACCGTGGCCCCCGCCTCCACCAGGGCCCGGGTGGTCGCCAGCCCCAGCCCCGCCGAGCCCCCCGTCACCACCGCCACCCGCCCCCCGAGGTCGATCCCCCGCAGCACCTCCCGGGCCGTGGTCGCGGGTCCGAACCCGGAAGGCAGGGGCGTCTGGGGGCTGGGCATGGGGGCTCCTCCAAGAAACGCTTCGAGGGTACCTGGGATGCCGCCCGGCACCGGAACGCGCCAGGACCTGCGCCCTGGAATCCCATCGGGGAACAGATGAAAAACGGAACACCGATGAACACCGATCAAAGCTGATCAACACAGATAAGAACAAGGCAGGCCTTTACGCGGTTCTGTCTTGATCGGTGTTCATCATGCCTTTTCGGTGTGCATCGGTGTTCCCGCCTTTCTCCGTTTTCCGCCGCTCCCGCTAGGATGGTGCCACCCCTCCGGAGGCCAGCCATGCGGAACACCGGGATCATCCTGTCGCTGCTGGGGATCGCCCTGGGGGCGCTGGCGGTGGTGTTCTCGGTGGGCTACCAGCCGGCGCAGGGGTTCCTGGGGAGCCTGCCGGCCATGGAGGTGGTGCTGAAGCCGGGGACGCCGGTGACGCGGGCGGACGAGCCCCTCATGGCCGGCACGGCCTTCTACCACTGGGAGGACGCCGAGGGGAAATCCCAGACCAGCGCCCGCCCGCCCCTGCCCAGCACGGAGGTGCGGAAGTTCCGCGTCACCACCCAGAGCGGCAACCGCTGGAGCGACCGCCCCGGCCGCGTCCGCACGGAGCTCCAGGACCGCAAGGCCGTGCCCCTGCGCACCGTCCTCGCCGCCGCCCTCGTCCTCACCTTCCTGGGCCTGGGCATGGCCCTGCTGGGGCGGCGCCGGTAGCCGAGCCGCGGCCTACTGCAGGACGTTCTTCTTGAAGGTGGCGACGATCTGCCCGGCCACGGCGGGATAGACCTCGTCCATGCGGTGGTTGGTGGGGCCGACGCCCTCCACCTGGACCGACTCCACGCTCTCCCCGGTGGGATCCAGGATGGCGAACTCGACGACGAAGGTGCCGGTGCGCTTCTCGGCCCGGACCACCGTGACGCTCAGGTGGAAGGGGCTGTCGGGACGGACGACCTCCTTCAGCGACAGCTCCAGGGCGACGGCGAAGACCGCGACCCGCTCCGGGGCCTTCCAGCCGATCCGGCCGTCCCAGGACACGCCCTGCTCGGGCCGGAAGTCCGAGGGGAAGGCGAGGGCCAGCTGGGCGGCGTCCTTCCGGGGGACGGGGGCCTTGACCGTGTCGAAGGACGGCGCGGCGGACAGGAGGGAGCCGCCGAGGGCCAGCACGGCGAGGCGCGTACACAGGGGCCTGGTCATGGGCGGTGCCTCCCTTGACACGTTGCAAGCAGGGTTGAGGGGCTGCGGAACCGGGATGGGGGGGGAAGGTCGGATTCCCTTCCCCCGCCTATCGGCAGATCCACCGCGGGCGTGAGCGATTCCCGCCCTTTCCGCCGTCCTTTCGCACCCGCGGCCGGCGCCCCGCGCCGCGCCCGCACGCCCCCTGGATTTCCCCGGCCCGCGCCGGCCCCTGCGGCGGGTCTTCCCTCACGAGAGGCCCGCCGGCGCCGCGTAGTCGGCCCGCACCAGCTGCACGCCCCAGCCCGCCAGGGTGCCGGCCAGGTCGAGGCCCAGCTGCTGGTGGTGCGCCCGCACCGCCAGGCCCGCGGCGTCGAGGGCCTCCTGGCTGTCCCAGGCGGCGAGGGTGACCAGGTTGTAGGCGCCCTCGCCCCGCCGCTTCTCCAGCACCACGTGGCCCTGGAAGCCGGGCAGGGTGCGGAGGAAGGCCAGGTTCTCCGCCATCCGTTCCAGGAAGGGGGCCCGGGCGGCCTCGGGGAGGAGGAAGGCGTCGAGGCGGACAGCCTGGGCGGGCGTGCGGCCGGGATCGAGGGTGAAGGCGGTCATGGGGGTCTCCTTGGGGCGGGCGGATCGCGCCGCTCCCCGATGGTTGTCGTGACGGCCTCCCGGAACTTGTATGAATTCAGGAACTCCGCCCCGCTAGCATGTCCCCCATGCAGGTCCACACCTTCGCCCCGGGCGAGGCCCTCGCCCCCTTCGTCCGCGCCTTCCAGGTCCTCGAGGCGGACGCGGAGACCCTGCGGATGCTGCCCCCGGAACCGGGACTGGTGCTGGGCTTCCGCTACGCGGGGGCCTCCCGGCTGGTGGAGGGCGCCGCCCGGATCGCCGTGCCCGACCACGTGGTGACGGGCCTGCGGGCCACGGCCCGGCACATGCTCACGGACCGGGGCAGCGGCCTCGTGGTGGCCAGGTTCCGCGCCGGGGGCGCCGGGGCCTTCCTGGAGCTTCCCCTGCACCGGCTCTTCGGGGCGACCGTGGCCCTGGAGGACCTGCTGGATCCCGGCGAAGTCGCGGCGGCGGCCGCCCGCATCCGCGCCGCTGCCAACCCCCGGGCGCGGGTGGAGGCGCTGGAGGCCTTCCTTTGCCAGCGGCTGGCGCGCCGGGACTGGCGGGGGGACGCCCTCGTGGGCGCGGCCCTGCGGGCCCTCCGCGCCGACCCGGGCGGGACGCGGGTGGGCCCCCTGGCCCGCGGGCTCGGCGTGAGCGTGGACGGCCTGGAGAAGCGCTTCCGCCGCAGCGTCGGCGCCTCCCCCAAGCAGCTGGCCGCCATCCTCCGCCTGCGCGGGGTGCTCCGCGCCCACGGACCCGGGGCCTCCCTCACCCGCCTGGCCCTCGATGCCGGCTACTACGACCAGGCCCAGTTCACCCGGGCCTTCACCGCCGCCGTGGGCGCCCCGCCCCGGGCCTTCCTCCAGGGCTCCGAGTTCTGCCTGTGAGCCCAGGACGGGGCGGAAGGGCGGCCCACGACCGCCCTTCCCCGCCGCCTACTTCCCGGGCTTGGGGGTCCAGAAGGCGGGATCGCTGGCGACGGTGTCGGGGCCGGGGTAGCTCAGCTTCGGATTGAAGGCGTAGAGCTGGTTCTCCACCCCGGCGACGGTGTCGGTGAAGACCTTCTGCATGGCCTTCTGGCCCTCCTCGCCCAGGGCTTCCATGAAGGCCTTGTCGGCGGTGTCGAAGGCGTCCATCTCGCCCAGGTTCTTCAGGGGGCGGAGCACGATGTAGGTGGGCGACCAGGCGCCGGCGGCCACCTCGTAGAAGGCGAAGGAGGCGGGGTAGTGGCTCTTCCCGTAGGCGGCCAGGGCCGTCTTCACCCCCGCCTCGAAGGCCTTGCCCTGCCCCTGCTTGAGGCGGAAGGTGCGCACCCGCATGTAGCGCATCTTCCCGATCTCCACCGGCGGGCCGTAGCCCAGGTCCGGCCGCAGGGTCCCCAGGACGCTGCGGGTGCTGCTGAGCTGCTCGCCATCCTGCTGGGCGACCTTCTCCACCTCCAGCTTCAGGGCCGGATCCCGGTCCAGCTCGCCCTGCTTGGCCTCCCAGTCCGCGTAGGACCCGTAGCCCATGATGAACAGGGCCTCGGAGGGCCCGGTGAGGGCGCTCATGCCCAGGTAGTGGTCCGTGGCCTTGCCCCGGGCGAGGGCGCGGGACCAGGCGGATTCGGTGGCCTCGTGGGCGGCGCCGCGCCCGGGCTTCACCGCCTCGTGGACGAACAGCATGAGCGGGGGCGGCGGCATGGGCCCGCCCTGGGCCAGCAGGGCCGGGGCCACCAGGAAGGCCAGGCGGGAGACGAGGGAGCGGAGCGTGGTGTGCGTCATGGAAGCCCACCTCCAGAGGGCGGCCCCGAGGGTAGCCCGGGCGGGTTGTGGGAGACCAGTTAATTTTATGTTGGAACAAGCTGTATAACCCGTATTAATCCAAATAGAAACCATCCCATCCCTATTAAAAAATGACATGGATCCAGGACCAGACGGGGCCCGGGGCCAGCCGGATAAACCTGTTACCACAGGCTTGACGGGACGCAAAAGGCGTCGTGAAATTAGGTCTCATCCTCTTTTTTTGAAAGCCTCCCATGCACAAAGACAGGCGTTCTCTGGCTGCGGCCCTGGCGGTCGTTCTGGCCCTGCCCCTGGCGGGCTGCTTCGGCGGAAAGCACGACGAAGGCCACAGTTCGACGGGGTCCTTCCAGGTGCAGGTGACGCCCGCGGGCCTGGTCATCCCGGCCGGGGGCGGCGGCTTCGTGACGGTGACGGCGCCCCGGCCCCTGCCCCACTTCCTGGACTACCAGGGGCCCCTGACCCTCACGCTGGACGGCGCCCCGGCGGGCGTCACGGGAAGCGGCAGCATCGCCGCGGACCATTCCTCGGGGACCCTGGCGCTCCAGGTGGACGCCTCCGTGGCCCCCCGGACGATCCAGGGCCTGCGGGTGGTCGCCCGCGGCGGAAGCGCGGTCGCCGAGGTGACCTTCGCCCTCACCGTCGCCCCGCCCCTGCCCCCCGGCCAGATCCGGGCCGACCTGGTGCAGGCCAGCGGGCGGGCCCAGACGGGCGGGACCCTGGCCAACACCCCGGTGATCCAGGAACCCGTCGCGGCCCGGTCCGCCACGGACGCGGCCCAGGTCGTGGCCGTGCGCCACGGCTTCGACCCCACCGCCGCCTCCCACTGAGCCCCCCCGTCCCCAGCCCCTCCCCGACGAGCCGCCCATGTCCCTTCGAGCCACGTTCGTGACCCTGGCGCTGGTCGCGCTGACCCCGGGCCTCCACGCCCAGGGGGCCGCCGCCGTCGCCCCGCCCAGCCCCGCCGTGGCCACCCAGGGCCGCCTCACGGAGGCCGGCCTGCCGGTCACCGGCACCCGCAGCTTCACCTTCTCCATCCTCGACGCCCAGGCCAACGAACTGTGGAACTCCGGCCCCCAGGACGTCTCCGTGGACAACGGCCTCTACGCCGTGGAGCTGGGCGGCACGGGCATGCCCGCCATCCCGGCCTCCCTCCTGGGCACCCCCAACCTCAGGCTCCACCTGGTGATCAACGGCGTGGCCCTCACGCCCGACACCGACCTGGTGCCCGCCCTCCAGGCCCGCAGCGCCTTCGAGTTCTCCGGCCCCCTGGCCGGCGACGTGGGCGGCACGCAGAACGCCACCGTGGTGCTGCGCCTCAATGGCGTGCCCCTGGACACCACCACCGCCCCCGCCGCGGGCCAGTCCCTGGTCTACAACGGCTCCGCCTGGTCGCCCGCCACCGTGGCCGGCGCGCCCGGCCCTGCCGGTCCGCAGGGGCCCATCGGTCCCACCGGCGCGACCGGGGCCACGGGNCCCTCCAGGCCCGCAGCGCCTTCGAGTTCTCCGGCCCCCTGGCCGGCGACGTGGGCGGCACGCAGAACGCCACCGTGGTGCTGCGCCTCAATGGCGTGCCCCTGGACACCACCACCGCCCCCGCCGCGGGCCAGTCCCTGGTCTACAACGGCTCCGCCTGGGCCCCCGCCACCGTGGCCGGCGCGCCCGGTCCCCAGGGGCCGCAGGGGCCCATCGGTCCCACCGGCGCGACCGGGGCCACGGGACCCCAGGGCCCCATCGGCCTGCCCGGCATCGCCGGTCCCCAGGGTCCCGTGGGCGCCACGGGCCCCCAGGGCCTGACGGGCCCCGGCGGCCGGACCCTCCTCAACGGCACCGGGGCCCCCGCGGCGGCCCTGGGCGCGGACGGGGACTTCTACCTCGACACCGCCGCCAGCGTCCTCTACGGGCCCAAGGGCGCCCTCACCGCCGGCGCCTGGCCCGCCACGGGCACCAGCCTCGTCGGCCCTGCCGGGGCCACCGGTCCCCAGGGCGCCACCGGCGCGACCGGAGCCACTGGACCCCAGGGCGCCACCGGCCCCCAGGGCATCCAGGGCCTCCAGGGCGTGGCCGGCCCGCAGGGTCCCGTCGGCCCCACCGGAGCCACGGGACCGCAGGGGGCCACCGGCCCCCAGGGCCCGGCCGGGGTCGGGCTCAACCTGTTCGGCGACGGCTCGGCCGGCCCCCTGACCATCGGCCTGGGGTCCACCGTGGACTGGAGTTCCGCCCCTCCTGCCGGCGGGGTCTCCTTCACGAGCCTCACCGTGTCGGGCACGCTCATCGTGCCGAGCGGCCTGATCATCCGCGCCACGGGCGCCGTCAACATCAGCGGCACGCTCGTGGTCCTGGCGAACGCCGGCTCCCCCGTGGCCAGCCAGGCCCCGACGGTGAGCAACACGAACAGCACCGGCGGCATCGGCGGCGTGGCCGTCAATGCCCTGCTCGCGCGGCAGATGGCCGTGCCCCCCCTGCTCTTCGGCGGGGCCCCCGGCGCCGGGAACAACGGCCTGCCGAACCAGGGCGTGGCCGGCGGGACGCTGACCCTCTTCGCGGGGGACACCCTCACCGTCAGCGGCGTGGTGAAGGCCGACGGCACGGCCGGCTACACCGATGTCGACGCCACCAAGAACGTGGGCGGCGGCGGCTCGGGAGGGTTCCTGACCCTCGCCGCCAGGAACGGCATCACGATCCAGGGAACGGGCCTGGTGACCGCCCGGGGCGGCCAGGGCGGCGCGGGCAACGCCACGCTCAGCGACCGGCCGGGCGGCGGCGGGGGAGGCGGCGTCATCCACCTCATCGCGCCGACCCTGACGGGGGCCACCCTCGGCACCACCGTGCTCGTCAATGGCGGCCCCGCGGGCGCGGGCGGGGTGAGCGGCGGCTACTCAGGCGGCGGCGGCGCCTGCGGCGGCAACGGCGGGGACTCGGGCAGCGCAGGCAACACCGGCCTGTTCTTCCAGACCCTGGCCGACCCTTCGACGCTGACCTACTGAACCCGCCGCGCCATCCCCATCTCCTGCGAGGCTCCATGCCCTTCCGCCGCCCCCTCCTGACCCTGGCCCTGCTCGGACTGGCCGCCGGCCTCCACGCCCAGGCCGTCGCCCCGCCCAGCCCCGCCGTGGCCACCCAGGGCCGCCTCACGGAGGCCGGCCTGCCCGTCACCGGCACCCGCAGCTTCACCTTCTCCATCCTCGACGCCCAGGGCAGCGAGCTGTGGAACTCCGGGCCCCAGGACGTCTCCGTGGTCAACGGGCTCTACGCCGTGGAGCTGGGCGGCACCGGCATGCCCGCCATCCCGGCCTCCCTCCTGGGCACCCCCAACCTCAGGCTCCACCTGGTGATCAACGGCGTGCCCCTCACGCCCGACACCGACCTGGTGCCCGCCCTCCAGGCCCGCAGCGCCTTCGAGTTCTCCGGCCCCCTGGCCGGCGACGTGGGCGGCACCCAGAACGCCACCGTGGTGCTCCGCCTCAATGGCGTGCCCCTGGACACCACCACCGCCCCCGCCGCGGGCCAGTCCCTGGTCTACAACGGCTCCGCCTGGTCGCCCGCCACCGTGGCCGGCGCGCCCGGCCCTGCCGGTCCGCAGGGGCCCATCGGTCCCACCGGCGCGACCGGGGCCACGGGACCCCAGGG
>NZ_BSDD01000004.1 GCF_030268065.1 Geothrix rubra | reverse complement strand
ACACCCGTTCCCATCCCGAACACGGCAGTTAAGACCCGGAGGGCCGATGATACTGCTCCCCACAGGAGTGGAAAAGTAGGTCGCTGCGACGTTAATTCACAATCGGGCCATCCCTCATGGATGGCCCGATCTGCTATCTGCTGATACGCTTGACTTCCCATCCAGAGGAGCCCATGTCCATCGCGGTCCGCCTTCCTGACGATTCCCTCCGGCCCCTGGCCGAGGGCGCCACGGGAGTCGACCTGGCGGCGGGCATCGGTTCCCGGCTCCTGGAGGCGGCGCTCGCCATCCGTCAGGATGGTCGGCTCAGTGACCTGAAAAGCCCTCTTATCGACGGGGCGAAGGTCGAAATCGTCACCAGCAAGGACCCGGAAAGCCTGGAGCTGATCCGGCACTCCACGGCCCACCTCCTGGCCCATGCCGTCAAGCGCCTCCATCCGGAGGCCCGCGTGGGCATCGGGCCCGTCATCGAGGACGGGTTCTACTACGATTTCTGGGTCGATAAGCCCTTCACGCCCGAAGACCTGCCGGCCATCGAGGCGGAAATGCGGAAGATCGCCGGCGAGGCCGTCGAGGTGGTCCGGGAGGATCTCGGTCGGGATGCCGCCGTGGCGCGTTTCCAGGCCATGGGCGAGCCTCTCAAGGTGGAGATCGTGTCGGGCATCCCCTCCGGGGACATCATCAGCGGCTACAGGCAGGGGGACTTCTACGACCTCTGCCGCGGCCCGCACGTGCCGAACACCTCCAAGCTGAAGGCCTTCAAGCTGCTCACCACGGCCGGCGCCTACTGGAAGGGCGACGAGAAGAACCAGATGCTCAGCCGCATCTACGGCACCGCCTTCCACACCCAGAAGGAGCTGGACGAGCACCTGAAGCGGCTGGAGGAGGCCAAGGCCCGGGATCACCGCAAGCTCGGCAAGGAGCTGGGCCTCTACTCGTTCCACCCCGAGGCCCCGGCCTCCCCCTTCTTCCACCCGAAGGGCACGGTCGTCTACAACGAGCTCGTCACCTACATCCGGGAGCTGTACTTCAAGTACGCCTACAGCGAGGTCATCACCCCGCAGATCCTGGACGTGGCCCTCTGGAAGACCAGCGGGCACTACGACAACTATGCGGAAAACATGTACTTCACCACCGCCGAGGAGCGGGAGTACGCCGTGAAGCCCATGAACTGCCCGGGCCACTGCATCCTGTTCGGCAGCCAGAAACACAGCTACCGCGACCTGCCCATCCGCTACGCCGATTTCGGCCGGCTGCACCGGTACGAGCGCAGCGGCGTGACCCACGGCCTGACGCGGGTCCGGACCTTCTGCCAGGACGACGCGCACATCTACTGCACCCCTGAGCAGATCAAGGACGAGATGGCGGCCTTCCTGGCCCTGCTGAAGGAGGTCTACGACACCTTCGGCTTCGAGGGCATGCGCGTGGCCCTGAGTACCCGTCCGGAGAAGCGGCTGGGCTCGGACGAGATCTGGGATGCGGCGGAGCACGCCCTGGGCGAGGCCCTGGACGAGGCCGGCATGCCCTACACGCTGAATCCGGGCGAGGGGGCGTTCTACGGCCCGAAGATCGAGTTCCAGATCCTGGACGCCCTCAAGCGTCCCTGGCAGCTGGGGACGCTCCAGGTGGACTACATGCTGCCCGAGCGCTTCGACCTGGCCTACACCCGGGCCGATGGCGGCGAGGGTCGCCCCATCATGCTGCACCGCGCGATCCTGGGCAGCCTCGAACGATTCATGGGCATCCTGGTGGAGCACACCGCCGGGGCCTTCCCCGCCTGGCTGGCGCCGGTGCAGGTGGCGGTGCTCCCCATCACCGACCGGGCCCACGCCTTCTCGGCCGAAGCCGCGGATCGCGCCAAGGCCCTGGGGCTCCGGGTGGAGCTGGACGGCCGGAACGAGAGCCTGAAAGCCAAGATCCGCGACGCCCAGCTGGCGAAGGTGCCCTACATGCTGGTGGTGGGCGACCGGGAGGCGGAGGCCGGCACGGTGTCCGTGCGGCACCGCCACCGCGGGGACCTGGGGGTCCAGCCGCTGGGCGACTTCCTGGAGGGCCTCGCCGCCGAAGTCCGGGAGCGTCGCCGCTGATCGGGAATTCCCGGCTTGGCGCGGGCGGAATCAAGTGATAGACTCTTTGTCCTTGTGTAAATAGGGGAGGAACCATTCGTCCTAACGAGACCCGCATCAACGACGGCATTCGGGCTGCAGAAGTCCGCGTCATCTCCGAGGATGGCGAGCAGCTTGGCGTGATGCCCCCGCATCAGGCCATCCGCATTGCCGAAGAGCGTGGCCTCGACCTGGTGGAGGTCGCTGGAAACGCCAATCCGCCCGTCTGCCGGATCATGGACTACGGGAAGTACAAGTTCATGGAAGCGAAGCGGGAGCACGCGGCCCGCGCCAAGCAGAAGAACATCGTGGTCAAGGAAGTGAAGTTCCGACCCAAGACCGACGACCACGACTTCGACTTCAAGGTGAAGCACATCCTGCGGTTCCTGGAGGAGGAGGACAAAGTCAAGGTGGTCGTCATGTTCAGGGGACGCGAAGTGGTCCACCGCGACATCGGCTACCGGATCATCGAGGAGGTCATCCAGCGGGTCGGCGACAAGGCCATCGTCGAGAAGCCGGCTGGAATCGACGGACGCGACATGCACGCCATCCTCGCGCCCCGCATCATCGAGGCTCCCAAGCCCCCGAAGAAGCCCAAGCCGGCCAAGCCTGAAACCAATGAAACCGAAGTCCCGCACTGAGAGGTTGCCATGAGCTACAAGATCAAGTCCCACAAGGGCGCCCAGAAGCGCTTCAAGAAGACCGCCGGCGGCAAGTTCAAGCGCGGCTGCTCCCACCAGCGCCACATCCTCACCAAGAAGACCGCCAAGCGGAAGCGCCAGCTCGACATGGGCAGCATGGTGGCCAAGGCTGACCAGAAGGCCGTGGCTGCGATGCTTCCCTACGCCTGATGTTCTCTGGGGGTTCCCCACTGCGCGGACACCCCCAGACCCCCGCGCGCCGCGCAGGCTGAGCCTGCTTGGCGCTTGTTTCCCGACTCCTCCGGTCCTAGAATCGGGGGTTCAACCCGGTGGCTGAGGCCACCCCCGATGAGGCCTCCAAAGCCCCCCGATGTCCGGACGGGCTGCCTCGAGGAAAGGAAGCACCATGACCCGCGTCAAACGTGGTTTCAAGCGCGCCCAGCGGCGCAAGCGCATGATGAAGTTCGCCAAGGGCTTCTACGGCGCGAAGTCCCGGCTCTACCGCTCCGCCAAGGAAGCTGTCGAGAAGGCCCTCGGCTACGGCTACCGCGATCGCAAGGTGAAGAAGCGCGACTTCCGCCGCCTCTGGATCGTCCGCATCAGTGCCGCCTCCGTGCAGAACGGCCTGTCCTACAGCAAGTTCATGGGCGGCCTCAAGAAGGCCCAGGTGGACCTGGACCGCAAGATGCTGGCCGACCTCGCCGTCCGCAACCCGGAGGCGTTTAGCAAGCTCGTGGCTGTGGCCAAGGGCTGATCGCGAAGGCACGACATCGCAGACACCCGAAAGGCCGCGCGAGCGGCCTTTCTCTGTATCGAGGCTCGCCATGGACCATCTGCTGCCGCCGGAGATCGCCGAGGCGGACCACGCCTTCCCGGAGGCCCTCGCCGCCTGCGGGGACCTGGATGCGCTCCTGCGCGTGAAGGGGGCCTACATCGGCCGCGAGGCCAGCCACGTCGCCCGCCTGATGGACCTGCTCAAGGCCGCCCCGAAGGAGCGGAAGCGCGATCTCGGGGCGGCAATCAACGCCCTGAAGAACCGGTGGGAGGAGGCCCTCAAGGCCCGTCAGACGGAGCTGGAGGCCGTGAAGAAGGCCGCCGCCGGTGGAGCCTGGGATCCGACCCTCCCGCCGCCGCTCCCGGCGCGCGGCGCCCTCCACCCCCTCAACCGGCTCATGGGCCGCCTGGTGGAGGTGTTCCGGCCGCTGGGCTTCCATGTGGAGGAGGGGAGCGAGGTCGAGACGGAGCGGTACAACTTCGACGGCCTGAACATCCCCGCGGACCATCCGGCCCGGGGAAGCGCCGACACCTTCTATCTGGCGACGCATCCGGGCCACCTGCTGCGGACCCACACCAGCCCCGTGCAGGTCCACACGCTCGAGAAGCTCTCGACGCACATCCAGGAGACGGGTGGCATCCGCTTCCTGGCGCCGGGGCGTGTCTACCGCAAGGACGAGATCGATCCCACCCACAGCCCCATGTTCCACCAGGTGGAAGGGATGCTCGTGGGCCACGGCATCGGCATGCACCACCTCAAGGGCACGCTGGAATACGCCCTGCGGGCGCTCTTCGGGCCCGCGACGGAGATCCGCCTCAGGCCCTCCTACTTCCCCTTCGTGGAGCCCGGTTGCGAGGTGGACGTGAGCTGCCCCCTCTGCGGTTCCAAGGGCTGCCGGGTGTGCAAGGGGTCGGGCTGGGTGGAGATCCTCGGCGCCGGACTGATCCACCCGAACGTGCTCGAGTTCGCGGGCATTGATTCGAGGGAATGGTCGGGCTGGGCCTTCGGGATGGGCGTGGAGCGCATGGCCATGATGCTGAGCCAGACGCCGGACCTGCGGCTGTTCTTCGAGAACGACCAGCGGTTCATCGAGGCCATGGGAGGGCTGGACTGATGTGGATCGAACGCGAAGCGCTGGCCGCGGAACTCCCCGCCGCCGCCGCCCTGGCCACCCGCCAGCTGGCGGAGACCCTGGCCTCCCTGGGCTTCCCCGTGGATGCCGTGGAGCACCGCCCGGGAACCGAGGTGCTGGACGTGGACATCACCGCCAACCGCGGGGACGCCATGTCCCACCGGGGGCTCGCCCGGGATCTCGCGGCCCGCCTCCAGCAGCCCCTGGCGCCCCTGGCACCGCCGCCCGTGACGGAAGGCGAGCCCCGGATCCCGGTCAGCCTCCCGGCCACGGCCTGCCCCCTCTATGCCACGGCCCTGCTCACCCTCGGGGAGGGGCGGACGCCGGAGGCGGTCCAGGCCTTCCTCCTGGCCCTGGGGTCCACCCCCAAGCTCCTGCCCGCCGTGGACGCCTCCAACGAGCTGCTGCACCGCTACGGCCACCCGACCCACGCCTTCGATGCGGACCGCATCCGGGGCGCCGTGAGCGTGCGCATGGCCCGCTCGGGGGAGACCCTCGTCACCCTCGACGGCGTGACGCGGAAGCTCACCCTGGAGGACCTGGTCATCGCCGACGAGGCCGGTCCCATCGCCCTGGCGGGCGTCATGGGCGGCGACGGTACCAAGGTGACCGAGGCGACGCGCCGTGTGCTCCTGGAGAGCGCGTGGTTTGAGCCCCGGGTGGTCCGGGCCGCGGCCCACCGTCACGGCCTCCACACGGACGCCTCCCAGCGCTTCGGCCGGGGGGCCGATCCGGCCATGGCCACCGTGGCCCGCGACCTCCTCGTCCAGCGGCTCCAGGACTGGGCCGGGGCCACCCTGGAGGGGGCCTGGACCGCGGGGAAGCCGCCCGCGCCGCCGGCCCCGGTGGACCTGCCCAAGGACGTGCTCACGCGGGTGGCCGGGGAGCCGCTCCTCCTGGCGGAGGCCGCCAAGGCCCTGAAGGCCCTGGGCTGCGTCGTGGAGGCCGAGCCGGGCCACCTCCGCGTGGAGCCTCCCTCCTGGCGCCATGACCTCACCCTGGCGGAGGACCTGGCCGAGGAGGTGCTCCGCCTCCGCGGCTACGAGCACATCCCCTCCGTGCTGCCCTCCCTGGAGGGGCCCCCCCAGCCCCTGTCCCAGGACTACCTCCACCGCCAGGCCCTGGCCCGGCGCCTGGCCCACCTGGGTTTCCACCAGACCGTGACCTACGGGTTCGTGAGCCCGGAAATGGACGCGGCCTTCCCGGGTCCGCAGGGCGAGGCGGCCGACGACGACCGGGCCGGCCGCACCCTGGCCAACCCCCTGGGCCTGGAGTACTCGATCCTCCGGCGTTCCCTGGTGCCTTCCCTGGTGGAGGTGGCCAGGCGGAACCTCCAGCAGGGCCAGCGGGAGGTGCGCCTCTTCGAGATCGCGCCGACCTTCCGGGGGCTCTCCCGCGGCCCGGCGGAGACCTGGACGGTGAGCCTGCTGTGGGCGGGCGAGCGCTGGGACGCCGATCCCGAATCCAAGGCCGGGCCCGTGCGGGCCAAGCACCTCCTGGGCATCCTGAAGGACGTCCTGAAGCCCACCTCCCAGGAGGTCGCCATCCATCCCCTGGAGGGCGGCACCTTCCTGGCGGCCGAGTTCCCCGTCCAGGCCTTCCGGGTCCCCGATGACCGGATCATCCCCACCTTCACCCCCCACAGCCGTTTCCCCGCCGTGGAGCGGGACCTGTCCCTGGTGGTGCCGGCGGCCCTGGCCTGGCAGGCCATGCATGACACGGTCCGGGGCGCCCTGGCGGGCACCGCCCTCGTGGCCCTCGCCTGCGCGGACCTCTACCAGGGCAAGCACCTGCCGGCCGGCACCAAGGCCTGGCTGCTCCGCCTCACCTTCCAGGCCATGGACCGCACCCTCGTGGGGGCGGAGGTGGACGCCTGGGTGGCCGGGGCCCTGGCGGCGGCCGAGTCGCTCGGGGCCGCGCTCCGGGCGTAGAATGGGCCCCAACCGAGGCGGCCCATGGATCTGCTGAAACAACTCGAATCGAGGGTCCAGGCCCTGGTGCACCAGCGCAACCAGCTGAAGGAAGAGCTGGATGCGTTGAAGGCCACCGGGGACCAGGAGCTGCAGTCCCTCCGGGCCCGGCTCGAGGAGGCCCAGGCCGAGCGGACCGCGCTCCAGAAGGAACGCGAGGACGTGAAGGAGCAGGTGGCCGCCATCCTGCGGTCCCTGGAGGCCCTGGGATGAAGCCCCCGCGGCCCCTCCCCGGCACGCGCCCGGTGCCCCTCGAGGTGCTGGGCCGGGCCCTGCAGGTCCACACGGACCGCCCGGAACTGACCGCGGCGGCCAAGCGGATCCTGGAGGAGACCTTCCAGGCCATGGAGGCCGAATGCCGGGTAAGATGGGGCAGCGTTCCGGAGGGCCTGGACACCCCGTCCTGGTACCTCCTGGGCGCCCTGAACCTGGCGCACCGAGTGGCGCGCCTCGAACAGGAAGCCAACCAGCACACGCACGACCTGGAACAGACCCTTTCAAAGCTCCTGCACGATGTTCCGGACGCATCTTCCGCCCCCGTCCCACTCCTTGACGAGGACGGAGCCTGATTTCCCTGCGAGGCCCGTGATTATGGCCAAGCGCTTGTTCCGTAAGTCGATATGGGAAACCTTCCCCCTGGCCTGTGCGTTCCGCGCGTCGGCGCGCCTTAGCCCGGGAATCTGGTTGCCCCCCTACCAGATAGGGAACTCGGCAAGCCTCCACGACTGAGCGGGGATTTTGACATCACGTGCTGGTGGCTCCTGGACCTTCCTTCCCGGAGTCGCCCATGAATCTGATCAGCTGGATATTCCTCTTCCTGGCCCTGGCGGCCGGGGCCGTGGCGTACCTCATGTCCCTGCGGGCCCAGAAGGCCGCGGTGGAGAGCTCCCAGGCCCAGGCCCGGGCCGAGCAGGAGGTGAAGGCCGAGCGTGAGCGCCTCCTCGCCGAGGCGGCCCGGGAGGCCCAGCGCCTCCGGGACCGGGGCGAGCAGGAGGCGGAGGCCTTCCGGAAGGAGGCCGAGCTGAAGGCCAAGGAACAGGCCCTCCAGGCCCGGCAGGAGGCGGAGAAGCTGCTCGCCGAGCGATTGGCCAGCCAGGAGAAGCAGGAGCAGCGCCTCCACTCGAAGGAGGCGAGCCTCCAGGCCAAGGAGGAGGGCCTCGACAAGAAGCTGCAGCAGGTGGACCAGAAGGCCAAGGATCTGGAGACCCTCACCGAGAAGCGCAAGGCCGACCTGGAGAAGCTGGAAGCCCAGCAGGCCGAGGCCAAGCAGCTGGTGGAAGCCCAGGCCCGGCGGCTGGAGGAGATCGCCGGCCTCACCCGGGAGGACGCGAAGAAGGAGCTGACGGCCCAGCTGGAGTACGTCGCCAAGATGGACGCCGCCAAGCTGGTGCGCCGCATCGAGGAGGAGGCCCAGGAGGAGGCCATGAAGAAGGCCCGGTGGACCATCGGCGCCGCCATCCAGCGCGTGGCCTCGGACGTGGTGGCCGAGCAGGCCGTCAGCTCCGTCCAGCTGCCCAGCGACGACCTGAAGGGCCGCATCATCGGCCGCGAGGGCCGCAACATCCGGGCCCTGGAGAAGGCCACGGGCTGCGACCTCATCGTGGACGACACGCCGGAGAGCATCGTCGTCTCCAGCTTCGACCCCATCCGCCGCGAGGTGGCCCGCCAGGCCATCCTCAAGCTGCTGGCGGACGGCCGCATCCACCCCGCCCGCATCGAGGAGGTGGTGGAGAAGGTCAAGGTGGACATGGACCAGCACCTGAAGGAGATCGGCGAGGCCGCCTGCATCGAGCTGGGCTTCCCGGACGTCCACCCGAAGCTGCACAAGCTGGTGGGCCGCCTGAACTACCGGACCTCCTACGGCCAGAACGTGCTGGAGCACACCAAGGAAGTGGCCCGCATCGCCGAGTACATGGCGGGCGAGATGGGGGCCGATGCCAAGGTCGCCCGGCGCGCCGGCCTCTTCCACGACATCGGCAAGGCGATCGACCGCGAGGTGGAGGGCACCCACATCGAGATCGGCATGCAGCTGATGCAGCGCTACGGGGAGAAGGAGGAGGTCATCCACGCCATGAGCTGCCACCACGGGGACTTCGAGCCCCGCACGGTGGAGGCCATGCTGATCACCGCCGCCGACGCCCTCAGCGCCGCCCGGCCGGGCGCCCGGCGGGAGATGCTGGAGACCTACGTCAAGCGCCTCGAGAAGCTCGAGGAGATCGCCAACAGCTACAAGGGGGTCCAGAAGAGCTTCGCCATGCAGGCGGGCCGCGAGATCCGCATCCTGGTGGACGCCGGCGCCGTGAACGACGACCAGGCCTACTGGATTGCCAAGGACGTCTCCCGGCGCATCGAAAGCGAGATGCAGTACCCCGGCCAGATCAAGGTGACCGTCATGCGCGAGCTGCGGGCCGTGGAGATCGCCCGCTGAGACGCAGGCTCTGATAGAGTTCCCGGCAGGACCCCTGGAAGGATCTTGGAAGAGCCTGTGCCGAACCCCGCCGCGCCCCGCCTGCCCTCGAACGGGGGGGCGGGGCGGGGCGACCTGGATGAGCGGCTCCGGCAGAGCGAGGGGTTCCAGCGCCAGCTGGCCGAGGGCATCTACGCCCTGAGCCTGGTCCGGAGGCCGGAAGAGGCCTACCAGGTGCTCATGGCCCATGCCGCGAAGATCCTCCCCACGCCCCACTGGTGTATCGGCCAGGTCCTCGAGCGGGGGGACGGTCCCCGGGTCGAGATCGCGGGTTGGACCCCCAGCGTCTGGGCCCGGTTCGGGGAGGTCATCCGGGGGCTCAGCATCCCCGTGTCGGACGGGGCCTTCGCGCGGGAGGTCTACGGCTACCGGCGGACGAGCTTCGTGGCCGACACCGGGGCGGAACCGGGGCGGGTCGAGCCGGGCCTGGTGGCGACCTTCGGCATCCGGAGCCTGCTGGGGCTCCCGCTGGTGTTCGAGGGGCAGGTCGGCGGCGTGCTGTACGCGGTGGCCCTCGAAGGGGAGGCTTCTCTGGCACCCTCCGAGGACCAGCTGTCCGTCCTGCAGAGCCTGTCCCGGATCGCCGCCCTGGCCCTGGAGCGGCTGCGGGCCCAGGCGGCCCTGGAGGAGTCCGCCAGCCTGGCCCAGGACCTGGCCCAGGGCGTGCGGGACCTGGCCGAGGCGCACGACGAGTCGGCCCTCGTGGCCGCCCTGTTCCATTGGGCCGGGCGCATCGTCCCGGCCCCCAACTGGTGGCTGAACCGCTTCGACCCCGCGAGCCGGACCAGTACCACCGTGCACTGGACACCCGGTCTCGAGGTCTTCGGCAGCCCTGCGGCCATCCGCGAACCGGTTCCGGTGAGGGCGGACTCCCTCATGGAGGCCCTGCACTTCGGGCACAGGAGCCTCCATCTCCACCGCTGCGAGGGCCATGCCGAGATCCCCGACCTCGGGGCCTGGCCCTACCGGACCCTCCTCGGGGTTCCGCTGGCCCACCAGGGGGAGATCGTGGGCACCCTCTTCGGCGGCTCCTTCGGTGACCAGGGCCACCTGACGGTTTCGGAGAAGCGGTTCGAGGCCCTGGAAAGCCTGGCCGGCGCCGCCGGCCTCGTGTTGAACCGGCTCCAGGCGCGAAGGGACCTGGAGGCGGAGGAGGCCCGGTTCCGCCAGCTCTTCGAGCAGGCCCCGGATGCGCATCTCCTGCTGCGGAACGGGCGGTTCGCGGCCGTCAACGAGGCCGCCGTCCGCCTCTTCGGCCTGTCCCGGGAGCAGCTGCTGGAGCGGGCTCCCTGGGACCTCAGCCCGGAGTTCCAGCCCTCCGGGGAGCGGAGCCGCGAGGCCGCCCTGCGGCGCATCGAGGGGGCGATCCAGGGGCCCTCCCAGCGGTTCGAGTGGCATCACCTCGGGAGCAACGGGCACGAGTTCCCCTGCGAGGTGAGCCTCACCCTGATGTCGCGGGAGGACGGGCCCATCGTCCAGGCCATCGTGCGGGACATCAGCGCCCAGAAACAGGCGGAGACCGATCGCACCGCCCTGGAACGACAGCTGTTCCAGGCCCAGAAGATGGAGAGCCTGGGCGTGCTTGCCGGCGGCATCGCCCACGACTTCAACAACCTCCTGATGGGGGTGCTGGGCCACGCCGGCCTCGCCCTGGAGCAGCTGAACCCCCTGCATCCGGCCCGGCGGAACCTGGAGGCCATCCAGAAGGCCGGCCAGCGGGCGGCGGATCTCACCCGACAGATGCTCGCCTACTCGGGCCGTGGCCAGTTCGTGGTGCGGAACCTCGACTTGACGGCCCAGGTGGAGGAGATGGTCCACCTCCTCGAGGTGAGCCTGCCGAAGACCGTGGTCCTCAAGCTGGACCTCCGCCGCGGACTGCCGGCCATCTCCGCGGACGCCGCCCAGATCCAGCAGGTGATCATGAATCTGGTGATCAACGCGGCCGAGGCCATCGGCGAGACCTCCGGGCTCATCACCCTGGCCACGGGCGCCCAGCACCTCGATGCGGCCATGATCCGCGCCCTGCTCGTGGGCCAGGACGTCGCCCCGGGCACCTACATCTACCTCGAGGTCTCGGACACGGGGTGCGGGATGGATCCGGAGACCATCGGGCGGATCTTCGAACCCTTCTTCACGACCAAGTTCACGGGCCGGGGGCTCGGGCTCTCCGCGATCATGGGCATCGTGCGCGGCCACAAGGGGGCCCTCAAGGTCTACTCGGAAGTGGGGCGCGGCACCACCTTCAAGGTGCTCTTCCCCGCCCAGGGGCAGGCCCAGGAGCCCGTCGGCCCGGGCTCCAGCGAGCCGGCCTGGCAGGGGACCGGCCTGGTCCTGGTGGTGGATGACGACGAGACGGTGCGGTCCGTGGCCCGGCAGACCCTGGAGCTCAAGGGGTTCGAGGTGCTGGAGGCCGAGGACGGGCTGGTGGCCCTGGAGCTGCTCCAGCGCAAGGGAACCGACATTGCCCTGGTGCTCCTGGACATGACGATGCCGCACCTGGGTGGCGAGGCGACCTTCCGCGAGATGCGCCAGCGGCAGCCGGAGATCCGCGTGATCCTGAGCTCCGGGTACAACGAACAGGAGGCCATGAGCCGATTCATGGGCAAGGGGCTGAAGGGGTTCCTCCAGAAACCCTACGGGCCGAGGGAGCTCCTCGCCAAGGTCCAGTCCGTCCTGGGGGCCTGAGCGATGCGGACCGTCCTCCTGCTCGTCCTCAGCAACATGTTTATGACCTTCGCCTGGTACGGGCACCTGAAGCACCGGGACTGGCCGGTCTGGCTGGCGATCCTGTCGGGCTGGGGAATCGCGTTCTTCGAATATTGCCTGGCCGTCCCCGCCAACCGGATCGGCTACGGGCGCTTCACGCTGCCCCAGCTGAAGGTGATCCAGGAGGTGGTGACCCTGGCGGTCTTCGGGGCCTTCACCGCGCTCTGGATGCGGGAGCGCCTGCACCTGAACCACCTGTGGGCGGCGCTCTGCCTGGTGGGGGCGGTGTTCTTCACCTTCCGGAAATAGGCCCATCCCTCGGGCATCGCGTTCCTCACGGCCACGCCTCCTGCGCGGCCGCCCTTCGGGCCGTCGCTGCGCGCCGGTGGCCCTCCGCTCCTGCTGCGGGCTCGAATACTGCCTGGCCTCCCCGCCAACCGGATCGGCTACGGGCGCTTCACGCTGCCCCAGCTGAAGGTGATCCAGGAGGTGGTGACCCTGGCGGTCTTCGGGGCCTTCACCGCGCTCTGGATGCGGGAGCGCCTGCACCTGAACCACCTGTGGGCGGCGCTCTGCCTGGTGGGGGCGGTGTTCTTCACCTTCCGGAAGTAGGCCCGGATCAGGGCTCCAGGTGGATGAGCCCCCGTCGCAGGGCCACGACGGCGGCTTCCGTGCGGTCCTTCACCTGGAGCTTCCGAAGCAGGTTGTTCACGTGGATCTTGATGGTGGGCTCCGCCAGCCGCAGTTCCTCCGCGATCTCGCGGTTCCGCATGCCCTTCGCCAGGAGCGCGAGCACGTCCAGCTCCCGGGCCGTGAGGCGCTCGGATTCCATGGCCTCCACCAGGCGCGCCGCCGTGGCGGGCGGCAGGTAGCGCTGGCCCGCGGCCACGGCACGCACGGCCTCGATGAGGGTGGCCCGGCGGACGTTCTTCAGGAGGTAGCCCCGGGCTCCGGCCTCCAGGGCCCGCTGGATGTCCGCGTCCCCGTCGAAGGTGGTGAGCACCAGCACGCGGGCCTCGGGGTCCTCCCTTCGGATGGCCGTGATGGCCTCCACGCCGCTCTGGCCGGGGAGCTGGAGGTCCATGATGGTCACGGTGGGCCGCAGCTCCCGCCACCGGGTCACGGCCTCCCGGCCCTCCCCGGCCTCGCCCACCACCTCCAGGTCGGGTTCCCCCTGGTGGAGGATGGCCACGAGGCCGTCCCGCACCACCGGGTGGTCGTCGACGATGAGGAGGCGGATGGGATCGGGCTCAGGGGTCATGGACGCCACCTCCGGAGGGGCAGGGTGATGGTGATGCGGGCGCCGGCGCCGGGCCGGCTCTCCACGTCGAGGCGGCCCCTCAACCTACGCAGGGTCTCACGGATGCTGCGCATGCCGTAGCCGGCGGACTGGGCTTTGGGGTCGAAGCCCCGGCCGTCGTCCTGGATGCTCAGGCGCACCCGGCGGCCCTCCCAGGCCAGGAGCACCTGGATGGCCCGGGCCCGGCCGTGGCGGAGGGCATTGGTCAGGGTCTCCTGGGCCATGCGCAGGAGCTCCTCCTCCATGGCTTCGCTGAGGGACCGCGGCCGGCCGCTCTGGGCCAGGTCCACCCGGATGTCCGTGCCCACCAGGAGGCGGTCCGCCAGGAGCCGGATGGCCCCCAGGAGATCGGTGCCCTCGGGCTTCCGGGGCCGGAGGGCCATCACGGAGCGGCGGGCCTCCTGGAGGCTGTCCGAGGCGAGCTGGCGGGCGTGTTCCAGCCGGGTGAGCACCGGCTTGGGATCCCCCTGGAGCCGACCCAGCAGCGCCTCCGCGGCCTCCATCTGGAGCAGCACCCCCGTGAAGCCCTGGGCCAGGTGATCGTGGATCTCCCGGGCCATGCGGTTGCGCTCGGCCAGCACGGCGGAGCGGGCCTCCAGCTGCTGGAGCCGCAGGCGGTGCAGCCATCCGGCGAAGGCGAGGACCACCAGGCCGCAGAAGGCCCAGAAGACGGGGCGCTGGTAGAGGTAGGGCTCGAGCGTGAGGTCGAAGCCCGTCTGTTTGGGGGGCCCATCGTCCTCGGGATTCCAGGCCTCCAGGAGGAAGTGGTACCGGCCGGGCGGCAGGTTGGAATACACGGCGAAGCGCCGCTGCCCCACCTCGTTCCAGCTCTGGTCGAACCCCGCGAGGCGGTAGCGGAAGCGGATCCGCTCGCCGGCCGAGAGGCAGGTCGCGGTGTAGTGGATCTCCAGGCGATGGACCCCCGGCGGAAGGGTCATGCCGGAGGCCAGCGGCAGCGCCCGCTCATCGCTGAGCACCTGCTCGAGGTGCACCTGCAGGCGGGGTGCCGCGGGCGGCCGGAGGCGGGCGTCGAGAACGGCCAGGCCCCGGCCGGTGGGCAGGCAGAGATCCCCCTCCTGGGTCCGCCAGGCCGCCGGCTGGGGTCCCTGGTTCATCTCCCGGCTGGGGAGGCCGTCGCGCTGGTCGAAGCTGACCAGGGGGACGGGTCCGGGCCGGTCCAGGGTGGCCAGGAGGGCGGCCTTGTCCACCCGGACCACGCCCTGCCGCGTCGTCACCCACAGCCGGCCGTCCGTGTCCTCGAGGATGGCGTGGATGGCCATGCGGAGGGGTTCGGGCAGGGCCGGGAAGCGCTGGAACGCCCCCTCGCGGTAGAGCCGCAGGCCGTCCTGGGTGCCGACCCAGAGATCACCGGTCTCGTCCAGCCGCAGGGAGAGCACCGAGAGGCTGTCGAGGCCCTCCGCCCCGCCCAGCCAGTGCACCTGGCCCTTCTCCATCCGACCCAGCCCCCGGCTCCGGCTGCCGAGATAGAGGGGCTCCTGGCCGCCGCCGGCCATGGCCACCACCCCCTGGTCCGCGGGGAAGAGGAGTTCGTCCCCCCCGCCGGGTGCCAGGCGGCGGAGACCCTGACGGACCGTGCTGACCCAGAGGGACCCGCCGGGGTCCTCGTAGAGGGCGAGGACGGCATCCCCCAGGGAGGGGGCCAGCCGGCGGGCGCCGCCCCTTTCGAAGAGGAGGATGTCGCCGTCGGGGGTCCCCACCCAGAGTCCCCCGGCCCGGCGGGGCCAGAGGGCGGACGCCCCGCTGCGCTCCAGGAGGGCGCCCGTGGGAAAGCGGGTCACCTGTCCCCCCTGGAGGACGGCGAGGCGGTGGTCGCCCAGCAGGCACCAGACGGTGCCGCCGGCATCCTCGCACACCATGCGGACAGGGGCCTGGGGATCATTCCCCGGTCCGGGGACGGGCTGGAAGGGCACCTCGGAGATCAGGTGGAGGCCCCGGTTCTCCGTGCCGACCCACAGCGCGCCCGAGCTGTCTTCCAGGAGGGAGAGGACGCCCCAGGGGCCTGTGGCCCCCCAGGGCGGCCGTTCCAGCCGCCCGTCCGGCGTGTGCCGGAAGAGGCCCGCCCGGTCCGTGCCGATCCAGAGGCTGCCCTCGCGGTCCGCCAGGAGGGTGAGGATGGCGGAGGCAGGCAGGGCCCGGGCCCAGGCCGGGGTCTCCAGGCGGCCCTGGTGGTAGGCGAGGAGGCCTCCGGTCCGGGTGCCCACCCAGACCTGGCCATCCGGCGTCACATCGAGGGCGCTGATCTCCCCCGGGGTGAGCGCGCTGAGGACCAGTCGGCCGTCGTGGAGGCGCCAGAGCCCCGAGTCGGCCCCGCCCGCCCAGAGGGTGCCATCCGGCCCCTGCGCCAGCGCCCGGATCCGGAGGTGGGCCGCATCGCAGGGCACCGCCTGGAACCGCGCCCCCTCCAGGCGGAGGAGCGGCCCCTCCTCGGGGGCGGCCCACAGGGTGCCCTGCCGATCGCGGAAGAGGCGGCGGATGGGGATATCGGGGAGCCCCTGCTCGGAGCCGAGGCGCGTGAAGGCCCCCCCCCGCAGCCGATAGAGGCCGGGCTGGGAGGTGCCGATCCAGAGGGCCCCGTCCGTGGTGTCCGCCAGGCAACGCACCCCTGTGTTGGTGAAGGTGGGCGCGTTGACCCGGGAGAACGGCACGAAGCGGGCGCCGTCGAAGCGCACCAGCCCTTCCTCCGCGCCGATCCAGAGGAACCCGTCCCGGGATTCCAGCAGGGCTGTCGCCGTGTCCTGCAGCAGCCCGTTCTCCGTGTTCCAGAAGCGGTGGGCGCAGGCCGGCAGGGCGCGGGCGGGGTCGAGGGCCCGGGCCGGCCATCCGGCGAGGCCGAGGGCCAGGAGGAGGAGCCACCCCTTCCCACCCCTGCGGGCCCAGGGGGCCCGGACTCCGTTCGCCGGCATTTCCATGAATGGGGAAGCGTAGGCCATCGCCGGATCGGGATCAACGGAGGAGCGGCTAGATCGAAGGGATTAATCGGTTGGCGCTGTTCCGGATATGGTCAACCGGCGCTTCTTAGACGATCGTGTTCGGACAGCCACTGAATGCTTGGGGAAAGCCTCGATCCGGGGTTCGGCTGCGTTTCGGGGTTTTCGTGGGTTTTATGGAATTAGCGTCTCAATTTCTTAAAAAAAGTTACCGGAACGTTCGGTTCTGGGCCCTTGTCTGGAGCGGGACGGTGGTTAAGATGAACCACATAGCCTTACGCATTTATTACATATAGGTCGGATATTGGTCGCCTTAAGGGCGCTGGATTACTGTTTTTTCCTTGTCTTTCATCAGGGTGACGCATGAGCCACACGCAGACTTGGACCAGGGGCCTCCTCGGCGGACTCTGCGGCGCCGTCCTTCTGGGAATCCTGTCCCTGAGCGGCTGCGGGCACGGGGCCAACGGGACCGTGGCCGAGTACTACGGGCACTACCACCCGGCCAACTGGATCAACGACCACCAGGCGGCCGCGGCGTCCTCCACGGCCACCTGCAGGACATGCCACGAGATCAGCCTCCTCAAGGCCGGCAGCGGCATCCCCAATTGCCTGACTTCCGCGTGCCACCACGGAAGCACCCCCGGCTGGGCCAACGCCGACCTGCACGGCGCCCGGGCGAAGTGGGGCGTGGGTACGCCGGGGGGCAGCTTCGCCGCCTGCCAGATCTGCCACGCGAAGGACTTCTCCGGCGGGGCCTCCGCCCAGAGCTGCGCCAGCTGCCACGGCGTGCCCGCGCCCCATCCGGCCAAGCCCTGGCGGGCCTCGGCGGGGTCCCTCCATACCCACACCACCACCGACCCCTCGAACGCCGCCGTCTGCGCCCAGTGCCACTACCCGGGCTCTCCGGTGAACCCCATCGGGCACCCGGCCAACCCGGCGCCGGCGGGGACCACGCCCGGCTGCTTCAACAACACCATGTGCCACGGCAATGTGGGCGCCCCGCACGCCCTGGGCCCCATCTGGACCGATCCCACCAGCAACGCCTTCCACGGCCTCCAGGCCAAGCAGGACCTGAACTACTGCCAGGGCTGCCACGGCACCCCCGGCACGCCCAAGTTCGACGGAGGGAGCGCCAGCACCGCCTGCTCGTCCTGCCACACCGCGGCGGGGGCCCACTCCACCACCTGGTACCAGGCGCCTGTCGCCACCTTCCCCGGCTACGTCCAGTCTCACCGCAACGCCGGGAACTTCACGGCCTGCAACGACTGCCACGACGGCCTCGTGAAGGGCCGCACGGCCCCGCTGCCCGCCGCCCCCAGCTGCTTCTCGGCTTCCTATGCCAATTCCGAGCACGCAGCCGTGGGCTGCCATGCGAATGGTCCCGGCGCCGCCCCCCATCCGATCCCCTTCATCGGCGTGGACCACACCACCGTGACCCAGGCCCAGTTCGACGGGAACTGCGCCGCCTGCCATGCCGTGTCCGGCACCTCGCCCATTTCCGCCGCGCCGGCCTGCAGTGTCTGCCACCAGGCGGCCTCGCCCCTGGCGGCCGGCAGTGGCCCGGGCACCTGCCTGTCCTGCCATTCGGGACCCTCCGGCCTCCCCGCGGGGCCCACGGGCACCGCATTCCCGAGCCTCGCCGGGGCCCACGCCAAGCACATGGGGCTCCTGACCCAGCTCAGCTGCAACACCTGCCACAACGGCATCGGATCGGGCAGCCTCACCCACTACAACGCCGCCAATGCCCGGGTCAGCCAACCCACGGCCCCGGCACCCGTGGCCTTCGGCACCACCTTCAATGCCCAGTCCGGGGCCGCCGCCTTCGCCGCCGGGACGCTCACCTGCTCGAACGTCAGCTGCCACGGCGGGAAGACGACGCCCAACTGGCAGACCGGCACCCTCAGCGGGACCAACGCGGCCACCTGCACCTCCTGCCACCAGGTGCGCACCGGTTCCACCACCAGCCCCCAGTACAACGATGCCACCGGCCGCCACTCGAATCCCGGCGAGCACAACACCGCCTGCTCCACCTGCCACAACATGGCGCTCACCACCGCCGGGGCCAGGAACCACTTCAAGTACCTCGACACCCAGGCCGTCAGCGGGGCGGTGACGGGCACGCCGGCGGACCAGTTCCCCAGCGACACCATCGCCTTCGACCCGGCGGTGGTCACCGGGGCGCGGACCTACACCGTCACGGCCAGCACCCAGGGGAAGGGCGGCTGCGCCCTCACCTGCCACGGCCAGGACCACTCGACCTCCGGGAACACCTGGAACTGACAAGCCCATTCCTTCCGACCCCGCGCCGGGCGGCGCGGCGACCCACCGCCACCTTGGGGATCCCACCCCCCCTCCAAAGGAGCCACCATGGCCAACCTCACCCTTCTCCCCCGGAGGCTCAGCCTTCTCCTCCCGGCGCTGCTGCTGGCGGGTTCCTCCCTCGTCGCCGGCGATCCCGCCAAGGACCTTCCCAAGTTCGACGGTGACATCCAGAAGTACTGGACCAATGCCTGCGCCCGCTGCCACGGCGTGAACGGCAACGGCCGGGACAACAACGGCACGCCCCTGCCCGATGCGGGCTTCGACTTCACCGACAGCCGCAAGGCCAACCGGAAGAAGGATGCCGACTGGGTGAAGATCACCCTGCAGGGCAAGGACAAGATGCCGGCCTTCAAGGACAAGATGACCGAGGCGGATGCCCAGCGGTTCGTCACCGAGATCCTGCGCAAATTCGCCGCCAGGCACTGACCCGGAGCCCCCATGTCGAAGAAGACCGCCCCCCTGCTCGCATGCGCCCTCCTGGCCGGGGGGGCGCTCCGGGCCGAATCCTCGGACTTCCCCCTGGCCATCAACCTCCCGACGGCCGGGCGGATGCAGTACTGGGACATCGGCCTCGCCTTCACCCACCGGTTCGTGACGCCCGTGAAGGACCACGGGAAGGACGTGTACGGCCTGGACGGCTACACCTACCCGGGCCTCGGCTTCGCCTTCGGGATCAAGCCCATCAAGGGGCTGAACATCCTCATCTACCGCACGGCCGACAACAAGACCTTCACCTTCGGCTTCCAGCAGCAGATCCTCGACCGGGACCTGGTCCGCATGGCCTTCCGGGCCGAGCGCTTCGATGAGGTGGTGCCGCAGACGACCACGCCCTTCGGCCGCGTGGGCCTCACGGGCGGCACCTTCCAGCTGCCCACGGAGTTCTTCCTCGGGGACAGCGTCGTCCTCTCGCTGGTGCCCACCTACATCACGCGGACCACCACCACGGACACGATCCTGCCCGTGCCGCCCGGGGCCACGCCCAACACCACGCCGAACAAGTCCGGCGTCTTCAACGTGGGAGTGGGCCTCCGGGGCGAGATCACGGAGAAGTTCAGCGTGGTGGCCGAGTACTACCCGCGTCCCTCCAAGTTCAAGAACGCGGCGCCTGGCGGGCTCACGGACGGCACCACCTACCAGAACGGGTTCGCCGCCGGCGTGTCGTACCGGACCTTCAAGCACAAGTTCACCCTCATGGGCACCAACACCACCGGCACCACCGGCAACCAGGTGCTCAGCGGGGACTACGGCGGCGGCCCCCGGCCCACCAGCCAGTGGTCCATCGGCTTCAACGTCATCCGCGTGTTCTGAGTCGGGAGATCCATGACGGCCTCGCCCCTGATCGAGCTCATCGCCCGGGAGCACCCGGCCTTCGTCCATGTGCCCCTGGGCCTGGTGATCACCCTGCCCCTGGCCATGCTGGGCTCTTTCTGGTCGCGGAACCCGGAGCGGTGGACGCGGACCGCCTTCTTCATCGGGCTGGTGGCCCTGGCCGGCAGCGCGGTGGCCCTCTTCAGCGGGCTGATGTGGGGCCGGCAGATCGCGCTCATCCCCGGGGGCGGGTACTTCCCGGTGGTGGATAGCGGCAAGCAGGTGCTCCAGCGCATCCTCCAGCTCCACGAACTGGCAGCCCTGAGCGGGGTCCTCCTGGGCAGCCTCACTGTGTGGCTGCTCTGGCGGGCCTGGCACAGGGACAACCAGGCTGCCCTGGGTGGCGCGCCTCACCGCCGCCACGAGGGGCGCCGGTTCTGGGAGCGGGGCGTGGGCATCCCGGCCCTTGCCGCAGGCTTGATGTGGGTGGGCGCCTGGGGCTTCTGCGGCAAGCTGGGGGGCGTGATGGTCTTCGGCAACGAGGAGACCAACAAGGCCGCCGCCGAGGCCGTGGAGGCCAAGCGGCTGGACGCCGAGGCCGAGGTCCCCGTCCGGGCCCTGGACTACGCCAGCCTGGAGCCGGCCCAGGCGGCCCCTTTCCGAAGCAAGGCCCACGGCAACCGCTGGGGCCGGATCTGGGTGACGGCCTCCGCCATCGACGCCTACAAGGCCGGCAAGCCCCTGGAACCCGGCGCCTACGCGGTGATGAGCACGTACGAGGACCACGGCGGCAAGCCCAGCCAGGATGTCGGGCCCCTCTACTTCCTGGAGATCGCCGCGGACGGGAAGCCCAAGCTCGCCTTCTACTGGCCGCGGGTGCCGGAGGCCCAACGGGCCGAGGTGGGGGGCGAGGACTTCGTCTACTGGCGCAGCCCGGATCCCCACCTGGCCTCATGCCTCACCTGCCATGCCAAAGGGATGGCCGGGTCGAGGTGATGATCCGGCGGGGTCAGCCCTTCCGGCCCAGCATCTCCGCCATCAAGGCCAGCAGCCGGGGCATCTCGAAGGGCTTGGGCAGGAGGCGGGTCCGCGGATCCCGCGCCAGCTCCTTCTCCACGGCATCGAGGCCCTGCCCGCTGACCAGGATGAAGGGCACGTCCGAACCCGCGGCCCGGATGCGCTGGAGCAGCTCGTAGCCGGTGCAGTCGGGCATGCGGTGGTCGCTCAGGACGAGGTCGAAGTCCCCCGCCTGCCAGGCCCGCCAGGCCACGGCGCCATCCTGCGCGGGCGTCACCTGGGCGCGGGCGAGCGTGAGGGCGTCGGCCAGCATGTCCCGGAGCAGGGCCTCGTCCTCCACCACCAGCACCCGCACCCCGACGAGCCGCGTCTCCGCCCGGAGGCCGGTCTTCCGGAGGGGGCCCGAGTCGTGGGGACGGCCGGCGGGGGGCAGGGTGATGCGGAAGCGGGCCCCGCCCTCGGGCGGGTTCTCGGCCTGGATGCGCCCCTGGTGGGCCTTCACGATGCCGAAGACCATCGCCAGGCCCAGCCCCGTGCCCTTCCCCAGCTCCTTGGTGGTGAAGAAGGGCTCGAAGATGTGCGGGAGGGCGGAATCGGGGATGCCCGGGCCGGTGTCCTGCACCTCCAGGCAGACTTCCCCGGCGACGTTCTGCCGCGTGCGCAGCGAGAGGGTCCCGCCCTCGGGCATGGCGTCCCGGGCGTTCACGGCCAGGTTCATGAGCACCTGCTCCAGCTGGACGCCGTCCCCCTGCACCCAGGGCAGGTCCGGGGCCAGTTCCAGGACGAGCCGGATCCGCCCGCCGAGGAGCCGGTCCAGGATGGCCCCGGTCTCCCCGACGAGGGCGTTGAGGTCCAGGCGCCGCAGCTCGGGGCGGGACTGGTGGCTGAAGGAGAGGAGGGCCTTGGTGGTCTGGGCGCAGCGCCGGGTGGCCTCCTCCGCCCTGTCCAGGCGATCCATCACCGAGTGGCCCTCCGGGAGCAGCTCCCGGCAGAGGTGGAGCTGCCCCAGGATGGCCGCCAGCTGGTTGTTCACGTCGTGGGCGATGCCGCCGGCCAGGGTGCCCACGGTCTCCATGCGCTGGCTGTGCTCCAGCTGCCGCTGGAGGCGGCCCTGGTCCACGAGGCTCTCCTGGGCCCGCCGCAGCGCGCGGTCCAGGCTGAGCACCTCGCGGAGGTCCGATTCGATGGGCGGCGGCAGGGCGCCCTGGCCCAGGGCCTCGGCCAGATCGCCGAGCCGGGCCATGGGGGTGGCGACCTGCACGGCCAGCCGGCGGATGCGCCAGACGGCGAGCCCCAGGCTCACCAGGGCCAGCGCGACGAGACCGAGGACCCGCCGGAAGGCGGAGCCCATGAGGTCCTCCTCGGGGATGGCCAGGACGAGGCGCCATTGGACGCCCGGCAGACCCTCGAAGACCTGCACGCGGCCCACCATGGGCGAGCCCTCGAAGCTCAGGGTCTGGTCCCCGCCCTGGGGCAGCGCCTGGAGGAGGCGATGGTGGAGGGCCAGGAAGGAGGTTCCCAGGGGGCGGAGGAAGGCCTGCCGGCGGGCCTCCGGGGTGGCGAAGGCGGGATCCTTCGGGAGGATGAGGGCCCGGTCCTGCTCGTCCACCACCAGGCAGCGGCTGCGGGGGGTGGGCTGGGCCTCCCAGACGGCCTGGGTGAGGTCGTCCAGGAGGAAGTCCAGGGCCGCCACCCCGCGCAGATCCGGGCCGGGGCCGCGGACCGGCACGGTGTAGGTGATGCCCGGATCATGGGTCGTGTAGAAGGCGTAGGCCTCCGTCCAGGCACCGGAGCCACCCGCCGCCGCGGCCAGGTACCAGGGGCGGGTGCGGGGGTCGTAGGCCATGGGGGTCCAGGGCTCCTGGCTCAGGATGTGGCCGCCGGCATCCAGGCGCATCCAGCGCACCTCGGCCGAGGTCCCCGCCGGTCGGAGCTCCCGGAGGGACCAGGCCCCCCCCAGCTTCAGGAAGAGCAGGGAGTGCTCGTCGCTGCGGGCCAGGTTGAGGCTCGTGACACCCCGCTGACCCGCCAGCAGAGGGGTGACCAGGCGGGCGGTGCGCTCGGCATCCGCCGGGTCGAGGGCCTCGGTGGTCCACCAGGACTGGAGGATGGCCCCGAGGGCCTGGGCCTGCCCCAGGTCAGCCTTGAGCATGCGGTCCAGGTGCCGGAGGGATTCCGCGGCCCGGAGGTCCGCCTGCTGGCGCAGGGCCTGCCGCTGCTGCCACCAGGAGACGCCCAGGATGAGGGCGGTCACGCCGCCGGCCAGGATCAGGAGATCCCGCAGGAGCAGGCGGCGGATGGACATCATCGAGGCAGGAATCCCCAGGGACGTACCCCCACCCTGTCGGCGGGAGGCGCCGGGATCGTGAGTTCCGGCTGCCGCTAGAGGGCCGCCCGGAGGGCCTCGAGGGCCTGGGGAATGCCCTCCGGATGGGTGCCCCCGCCCTGGGCCAGGTCCTTCTTGCCGCCGCCCCGGCCACCCAGGGCCGGCAGCATGGCCTTGAAGAGGGCCCCCGCGTCCTGGGGCAGGCCCGGGGCCACGGAGACCAGGGCGGCCACCTTGCCTTCCGCCACCTTCGAGGCCAGGGCGATGACGGCGTCGGGGTGACGGGTGCGGACCTGGTCCATGAGCTCGCGAAGGGCGTTGCCCTCCAGCCCCTCGACAGCCGCGGTGACGAGCTTGAGGCCCTTGACCTGCTCCACCTGCTCGGCGGACCCTCCGCCGCTGGCCGCCTTCAGCTTGGCCTCCTTGAGCTCGCGCTCCAGCTGGGTGATGCGCTGGTCCTTGGCGGTGAACACCTCGGGCAGGGCCTCGCGGCCGGAATTGGCCTGCCGGGAGAGGCCCTGGATCATGGCCTCGTCCGACTGCAGGAGCTCCAGGGCCATGTCGCCGGCCACGGCCTCGATGCGGCGCACCCCGGCGCTGACGGCGCCCTCGGAGATGATCTTCACCACGCCGATCTCGCCGGTGTTCATCACGTGGGTGCCGCCGCAGAGCTCGGTGGAGAAGCCCGGCACCTGGACCACCCGCACCACCTCGCCGTACTTCTCGCCGAAGAGGGCCATGGCGCCCGAGGCCAGGGCCTCGTCGATGTCCATCTCGTTCACGTGCGTCGGCAGGCACTTCAGGGCCTCCCGGGTGGCGAGGCGCTCCACCTCGGCGATCTGCTCGGGCTCCAGGGGCGCGAAGTGGGTGAAGTCGAAGCGCAGACGGGTGTCGTCGACCACGCTGCCGGCCTGTTTGACGTGGGTGCCCAGCACCTCCCGCAAGGCCGCGTGGAGGAGGTGGGTGGCGGTGTGGTGGGCGCGGACCCGCCGGCGGCGGATGGTGTAGACCTGGGCCGACACGGACATGTTCTCCAGCAGGGTCCCCTGGACCGCCACGCGGTGGAGGTGGCGCTTGGGGGCCGGAGCCGTGCAGTCGAGCACCTCGGCCATGCCGCCCTCGAAGCGGAGCTGCCCGTGATCACCCACCTGGCCGCCCGACTGGGCGTAGAAGGGGGTGCGGTCCAGCAGCACGTAGCCCTCGCCGGAAAGCTGCTTGACCCGCCGGCTCTGGGCGTCGAAGAGGGCCACCACGTGGGCCTGCCCCTCCAGGTGGTCATAGCCGGTGAACCGGGTCTGGGGCAGGTCGGCCAGGACCGCGAGATCCCCGCTCAGCCGCAGGTCGTGGGTCTTCATGGCCGCCCGGGCCCGGGTGCGCTGGGCGCCCAGCTCGGCCTGGAAGCCGGCGATGTCGGCCTTCACGCCCCGCTCGCGGCACCAGTCCTCCACCAGATCCACGGGGAAGCCGTAGGTGTCGTAGAGGCGGAAGATGTCGGATCCCGCCAGGGCGCCGCCGGAGACATCGAGGGCCTCCAGGGTCCGCAGCCCGGTGGAGAGGGTCTGGCTGAACTGCCGCTCCTCCCGGTGGATCACCTTCTGGATGCGGCCCACCTCGGGCAGGAGCTCGGGGTACTGGTCCCCCATGGCCTGGAACACCGCCGGGGCCAGGTCGGCGAAGAAGAGGCCCTCGATGCCCAGCTTCCGGCCGAAGCGCAGGGCCCGGCGGATGATCTTGCGGAGCACGTAGCCGCGCCCCTCGTTGCTGGGGACCACGCCGTCGAAGCTCATGAAGGTGGCGGCCCGGATGTGGTCGGCGATCACCTGGGAGGCGGTGCGGTTGGTGTGCTCCCGGCGCTCCTCGGGCTTCACCTTCGCCACGGCCCAGATGGCGTCGAAGATGGGCTGGAAGAGGTCGATCTCGTAGTTGGTGTCCACGCCCTGCAGGATGCTGGCGGTGCGTTCCAGCCCCATGCCGGTGTCGATGCTGGGCTTGGGCAGGGGCGTCAGGACGCCGTTGCCGTCGCGCTCGTACTGCATGAAGACGAGGTTCCAGATCTCCATGACCCGGTCGCCCTCGCCGTTGGGCAGTTCGTCGCCGGGGATGTGGGCGCCGCGGTCGTAGTGCATCTCCGAGCAGGGGCCGCAGGGACCCGTGTCGCCCATCTGCCAGAAGTTGTCCTTCTTCCCGAAACGCAGGATGCGTTCGGGGGGCACGCCCGCGGCCTTCCAGAGCTCCTCGGCCTCGGTGTCCGCGGGCACGCCCTCGGCGCCCTCGAAGACCGTGATCCAGAGCCTCGAGGGGTCCAGGCCGAGGTTCCCGGCGGCCACGGGGCCCGTGACGAACTCCCAGGCGAAGCGGATGGCGTCGGCCTTGAAGTAGTCCCCGAAGCTGAAGTTGCCCAGCATCTCGAAGAAGGTGTGGTGGCGGGCCGTGAAGCCCACCTGGTCCAGGTCGTTGTGCTTGCCCCCGGCCCGCAGGCACTTCTGGCTGGTGGTGGCCCGGCTGTAGTCCCGCTTCTCCTTGCCCAGGAAGAGGTCCTTGAACTGCACCATCCCGGCGTTGGTCCACATCACCGTCGGGTCGTCCGCCGGGCCGATGACCGGGCTCGAGGCCACCCGCCGGTGCCCCTGGCGCTCGAAGTACTGCAGGAATCGCTGGCGGAGTTCAGAGGTCTTCATGGAGGATCCAGTCGGTTCAGTCGGGGAAAGAAGCGCGGGATGGGCTCAGCCCGGACCGCGCGCGGGGGTCCCGGGGGTGTGCGCGAAGCGCGGAACCCCCGGAGGACATCAATGGCGGAAATGTCGCATGCCGGTGAAGAAGAGCCACACGCCCAGCTTCTGGGCGGCCTCGATGACCTCCTTGTCGCGCAGGCTGCCGCCGGGCTCGACGAAGGCGGTGACGCCATGGCGCGCGGCCAGCTCCAGGCCGTCGGCGAAGGGGAAGAAGGCATCGCTGCCCAGGGCGGCGCCCCGGGCCTTGTCCCCGGCCTTGCGGCAGGCGATCTCCACCGAGTCCACCCGGCTCATCTGGCCGGCGCCGATGCCCACGGTGCTGCCGTCCTTCACCAGAACGATGGCGTTGGACTTCACGGCCTTGGCCACCCGCTGGGCCAGCATCAGGTCCTCGGCCTTGGGCCGGGGGCCGCTGCCGCTGGCCTTCATCTCCCAGTCCTCGAAGGGCACGAAGGCGTCGTCGGTGCGCTGGACGAGGTAGCCGCCGCCGATGGAGCGGGTGTCCAGCCCCTCGGCGCTCTGGGGCCAGCGGTCCGGCGTCTGGAGGATGCGGAGCTGCTTCTTGGCGGCGAAGACCTCGAGGGCCTCGCCCGTGAAGGCCGGGGCCAGGATCACCTCCCAGAAGTTCTGGGCCATGACGCGGGCCACCTCCACGCCCACGGGACGGTTGAAGGCCACGATGCCGCCGAAGGCGCTGACCGGATCGCCGGCCTGGGCCTTCATGAAGGCCTCCAGGGCATGGGGGCCCTGGCCCACGCCGCAGGGATTGTTGTGCTTGACGATGACGCAGGCGGGGGCGGGGAACTGCCAGACCAGGCGGGCGCAGGCGTCGGCATCCAGCAGGTTGTTGAAGCTCAGCTCCTTGCCCTGGTGCTGTTCGCAGGCGGCGATGCCGGAGGGCACCCGGCCGGGCTCGACATAGAAGGCCGCGGGCTGGTGGGGATTCTCCCCGTAGCGCAGCCCCTGCTTCTGGGCGAGGTTGATGCAGAGGTGGTGGGGAAGGCCGGTGCCCTCGTCAGGGGGGGCCTGCTCCCGCTCCATCCAGCCGGCGATGGCGGCGTCGTAGGCGGCGGTGCGGCGGAAGGCCTCCAGGGCACAGTGGCGGCGGTCCTCCAGGCTCCAGTCGCCGGCCTTCAGCTTCTCGAGGAAGGGGCCGTACTGGTCGGGGGACGTCAGCACGGTCACCGAGGCGTGGTTCTTCGAGGCGCTGCGGATCATGCTGGGGCCGCCGATGTCGATCTGCTCGATGGCCTCGTCGGCGGTGACGCCCTCCCGGGCGATGGTGGCCTCGAAGGGGTACAGGTTGATGGCCACCAGGTCGATGGGTTCGATGCCCAGGCGGGCGGCGTCGGCGGTGTGGGCCTCGAGGTCGCGCCGGAAGAGGAGGCCGCCGTGGATCCTGGGATGGAGGGTCTTCACCCGGCCGTCGAAGCACTCCGGGGCCCCGGTGTAGGCGGCCACCTCCTGGGCCTCGAGTCCGGCCTCCTGCAGCGTGCGCAGGGTGCCTCCCGTGGCCAGCAGGCGCCAGCCCAGGGCCAGCAGGCCCTCCGCCAGGCCCAGCAGGCCCGTCTTGTCGTAGACCGAGATCAATGCCGTCGGCATGCCATTCCCCCGAATCCTCGATTTTTCCATGGCGATCCCGCCCGGGGAACACCAGGTTTGGGTTTCTGCGCCGAGGGTCCGATAAAGGCTCCAGGAGGGCGACATGGATGTCCAGGTCGAGGTCCAGTTCACGGTCCAGCACACCCTGGCCCAGCTTCGGGAGGAGTTCGTGAAGCGGGGCCACATTCCCGACTGGCGGACCCCGGAGGGCGGCAGCGCCCCCGACCTGTTCTTCGAGACCAAGACCGTGAGTGTGTCCCTCTCCTCGGAGAAGGATCGGCTGGCCTGGTTCGTCTTCTCCCTGGAGGCCGTGGGGGAACTCCGCAGGCGGGTGGTGATCCCGAATGTGATTCCCGCCACAGTGGAGCTGGATATCCCGGATCTGGAGGACTTCCTGGACTTCTGCCGCCGCTGCATGGTCGGGGCCGTCGGAAGGCCCTGAGTCGCCCCACTTTACCTGCCGGGGGCGAGGCCCCATCCTGGAAGGCCTGGAGCGGGTGTATGCCGACGATCAAGATCAACGACGTTGAGATGAACGTGAACCCCGGCGCCTTGGTGCTGGATGTCTGCCGGAAGGCCGGCATCGACATCCCGCACTACTGCTACCACCCGGCCCTGACGCCCGTGGCCACCTGCCGCATGTGCCTGGTGGAGATCAAGGGCCAGCCCAAGCTGGCCACCAGCTGCACCACCACCGTCCCCCCCGCGCCCAAGGACAATCCCGAGGCCGTGGTGATGGAGGTGTTCACCAACACCCCTGCCGTGGCCGACGCCCGGGCCGGGGTGATGGAGTTCCTCCTCATGAACCACCCCCTGGACTGCCCCATCTGCGACCAGGCGGGCGAGTGCAAGCTGCAGGACTACTCCTACAGCTACGGGAGCGGCGACTCCCGCATGGCCGAGGTGAAGCGCCGGTACCGCTACGAGGACCTGGGCGCCAAGATCGTCATCGACAAGAACCGCTGCATCCACTGCACCCGCTGCGTACGCTTCACCCGCGAGATCAGCGGCGGCGGTGAACTGACGGTGGCCCAGCGCGGCTCCCGGCTGGAGGTCACCACCTTCACGGGCAAGAGCATGGACCAGAACCCCTTCGCGGGGAACGTGGTGGACCTCTGCCCCGTGGGGGCCCTCACCAGCCGGGACTTCCGCTTCCGCAAGCGGGTGTGGTTCCTCAAGAGCACGCCCTCCATCAGCCGCCATTCAGCGCTGGGCAGCCCCATCTGGATCGACCACGAGGGCAACACCGCCTACCGCTTCCGTCCCCGGCCCCTGGAGGACCGGAACGACACTCACTTCATCAGCGATGAGGAGCGCTACGCCTACGCGCACTACAACCGCCCGGATCGTCCGGCCCAGCCCCTCCTCCGGGGCGCCGGGGCCACCCTGGACGCCATCCGGGAGGCCCTCCAGGCGGCGGGCCCCGCGGCCGTGATCGGCCAGGGCACCTTCGGCTGCGACACCGCCCAGCGTCTGGGCGAGCTGGCGGCGGCCGCCGACCTGCGCTACGGCAGCGGCGACAAGGTGATCCCGGTGGTCCTGCCCCTGCTGCAGAAGAGCGCCGACGGCATCCTCAACCGGCGGGGCTTCTCCGAGCGCGGCTTCCGCTTCGGGGCCCTGGAGGAGCTGCTTGCCAAGGTCGAGCGCGGCGAGGTGAAGGCGGTGGTCCTGCTGCACGACGCGGCCTTCACCAGCGCGAAGGAGTCCGAGCTGCTCGGGCGCATCCTCAAGGCTGCGGCCTTCAGCCTCGCCCTGGAGGTGGAGGCCTCCGACCTGGGCCGCGCCGCGACGGCCTGGCTGCCCATCACCAGCTACGTGGAGGAGAGCGACTTCATCGTCAACCACGACGGCGAGCTGCGGCGGTACCAGAAGGCCCTGCAACCGCCGAAGGGCGTCCGCACCGTCCCCGCCTGGGTGAAGGAGCTGGCGGCCGTTCCCGCCGCGGTCTAGGCGGGGCGCGGGGCCCCGTGTTCCTGCACGACGCCCTCGCCCGCGGCCTGGTCCGCTATCTCACCACCGAGGTTCCGGCCACCCAGCGGCGCGTGCCGAACGACGGCGAGCGACTGCAGGCCGAGGTCCGCCCGGGGGACGTGCTGCTGGTGGAGGGCCGCACCCGCATCAGCCGGGTGATCCAGGTGCTCACCCAGAGCTCCTGGAGCCATGCGGCCATGTACCTGGGAGACACCCTGCTGCGGTGGGGCGGCCCCCACGCGGACGCGGCCCTGGAACGCTTCGGGGCCGAGGCCGGCCGCCTGCTCATCGAGAGCGACATGCGGGAGGGCGTGCGGGTCGTCCCGCTGTCCACCTACCTGGCCTACAACCTCCGCGTCTGCCGGCCCCAGGGCCTCTCGCGGCTGGAGCTGGACCGGGTACTGGAGGAGATGTTCCGCCACCTGGGCTACCGCTACGACCGCCAGAACATCTTCGACCTGGGCCGCTACCTCACGCCCTTCCACCTCCTGCCGGCCCGCATCCGGCGGCGCCCCCTGTACCTGGGCAGCTCCTCCAGCCGCGAGATCATCTGCTCGGCCCTCATCGCCAAGGCCTTCTACAAGGTGGACTATCCCGTGCAGCCCGAGGTCCGCGGCCCCGACCGGGGCCTGCTGGCGCGCCATCCCAGCTACATCATGCCCCGCGACTTCGACCTGAGCCCCAACTTCCAGGTGCTGAAGTTCCACCAGGCGGCGGGCCAGCGCCTGGCCCTGCCGGGCACGCCCTGAGGCGGCCCTTCCGGGGTGTATCCTTTCCCCCGAATCCACCCCAGCCCGCCACCCGGGAGACGCCATGCTCCGGTTCCTCCGCCCCCTGTCCCTGGCCCTCCTGGCCGCCTGGCTTCCGGCCGCGCCCCCGGCGAAGGCCCCGACCCTCCGGGCCTACTTCGCCCCGAAGGCCTCGGAACTCCAGGCCGCCGGCGTGCGCCTGATCCCCATCCGGACGCCCAAGGGCACCTTCAAGGTCTGGACCAAGCGCTTCGGCCACAACCCCCGCATCAAGCTCCTCCTGCTCCACGGCGGCCCCGGCGCCACCCACGAGTACTTCGAGGCCCTGGAGAACTGGCTGGGTGCCGAGGGCATCGAGTTCATCTACTACGACCAGCTGGGCTCGGGCGACTCGGACCGCCCCACGGACGACAGCCTCTGGACCATCGACCGCTTCGTGGACGAGGTGGAGCAGGTCCGGCAGGCCCTGGGCCTCACGAGGGACGACTTCTACCTGCTGGGGCACTCCTGGGGCGGGGTCCTGGCCATGGAGTATGCCCTGAAGCATCCGCAGAACCTCAAGGGGCTGATCATCTCGAACATGATGGCCAGCATCCCCGACTACAACCGCTATGCGGAGACGGTGCTGGGCCCCCAGATGGATCCGGCGGTGCTGAAGGAGATCAAGGCCCTGGAGGCGAAGGGCCAGTACGAGAGCCCCCGCTACATGGAGCTGCTCACCCCGGCCTTCTACCACGAGCACGTCTGCCGCCTCGCCGAGTGGCCGGACGCCGTGAACCGCGCCTTCGGACGCATGAACCGACAGGTCTACGTGCTCATGCAGGGGCCCAGCGAGTTCGGCGCCTCGGGGCGGCTTGAACACTGGGACCGCAAGGCCGACCTGCCCAGGCTCGCCATGCCCACCCTCGTCATCGGCGCCGCCCACGACACCATGGACCCCGCCCACATGAAGTGGATGGCGGGCCAGGTGCAGCACGGCAGCTTCCTCCTCTGTCCAAAAGGGAGCCACCTGGCCATGTGGGACGACCAGGCCACCTACGCCCAGGGGCTCATCAGGTTCCTGGAGGCCGTGGACGCCGGGAAGCGGACCGTCAGATTCTGAGGGGATCGTCCCAGAAGGGGTAGAAGCAGTACCACTGGCTGGGGTGCCGCCGGATGAGGGCCTCCAGGTCGGCCACGTACGCCCGCAGCCCGGCCTCGATCTCGGCCAGGCGCTCGCCGCGGCCTCCGCGGAGATGGATGGGTTCGCCGAAGCGGGCATGGAACCGGCCCGCCTCGTCGGTGGTGAAGAAGCTGGTGACGATGGGGGCCCCGGTCATGGCCGCCAGCTCCCAGGGGCCCCGGGGGAAGGGCACCTCCCGGCCGAAGAAGGGCACCGCCACGCCGTTCAGGCTGAAGTCCCGGTCCCCCTGCATGCCCACCAGCTCCCCCTCGCGGAGCAGCTTCACCAGGGGCAGGGTGGAGAAGCCCAGCCCATCCACCGGCAGGCCGATGACGCCGCCCTGGCTGCGCAGCCGCTCCCGCAGGCGCTCCACGGCCTCGAAGCGGTCGGGCTTGTAGACCGTGTGGATCCGGAGTCCCCGGCCCCGCAGCAGCAGGCCGCCCAGCTCGTAGTTCCCCGCATGGGCCGTGAGCAGGATGACGCCCCGACCATCGGCGATGGCCCCATCCAGCCGCGCCAGGCCTTCGATGGAGGCGAACTGGGCCAGGGCCTCGCCAGGATCCCGCTGGCCGAACCAGAAGAAGTCCACCCAGGCCCGGGCGTGCTGGCGCACCATGTCCCGGGACACCCGCTCCACCTCCGGATGGCTGGCCGGGAGCCCCAGCACCTGGGCCGTGTTGCCGAGGACGGCTTCCAGGTACTTGGGCCGCAGCGCCAGGAAGGCATTGGCCACCTGGTCCGCGATCTCGTGGCCCCGGCTGCGCCGGGCGAAGGATCGCGCCGCGAAGAAGAAGAGGGGGAACAGCGACCCGAACACCGCGCCGTAGGCGAGGCCCAGGAGGCGGGAATCGGACTGCATCCGGTCCTGCATCCGCGTCCCCTATCGCCACACGTTCTGGTTGGGGTTGCGGTCCTCCATCTCCTGCCACAGCCGCTGGAGGCTCTGGAGGCGCTCGGGGTAGTCGAGGCCCAGGGCGTCGAGCACCTCGTCATCCTCGGCATCGAAGGCGAGGGGATCCTCCAGCACCTCGGCCGGGAACTCGGGGAACACCTGCCCCAGCAGGGCCCGGTCGAAGCCGCGCACGCTGAGGGTGCGCACGCCGGGCGTGTCGATGAGGGTGCCGCCGCCCGGGAGGGGCAGCCACCGGGCGGAGGTGGTGGTCTGCTTGCCGGTGCCGAACCTGGTGAGCCCGCCGGTCCTCAGCGCCAGCTCGGGGTGGAGCGCATTCACCAGGGTGCTCTTCCCCACCCCGCTGTGGCCCAGCAGCACCACGACCTTGTCCACGACGAGGCTCCGCAGGGCCTCGACGCCTTCGCCCTTGAGGGCGGAGGTCTCGTGGATGGGCAAGCCCTGCTCCCGGAGGGGGTCCAGCTCCGGCAAGGTGTCCTTCCGGGAGGCCCGGTCCCGCTTGGTGACGATGATGCGGAAGGCCAGGCCGGCGTCCAGGGCCAGCACCTGGGCCCGCTCCAGCAGGCCCGGCCGCAGGGGCGGATCCACCACGGCGGCGCAGATCCACAGCTCGTCGGCATTGGCGCAGATGAGCTGCCAGGGCTCGCGGTCGTCGATGCCGCCCCGCTTGAGGAGGGTCCTCCGCGGCATCACGGCCACCACCTGGGCCTCGGGAGATCCCCCATCGCCCCGGACCGGCGGAGGAGGCGGAAGGCCGGGATCCTCCGGTTCGACCGGAACGGCCGAGTACCGGACACGGTCGCCGCAGACCAGGCGCACGCCCTTGAGCTTGCCGCCCAGGGTGGCGCGGAGGGGGGTGCGGTCCGCCAGCTCCAGGTCCACCCACTGGCTGTACCGCTGGGTGAGGGTGGCTTCCGGGAGGTGCAGCCAGGGGGCCGCGTCCGGAAGCTTCAGGAGCGATTCGGCGTCGTGGGATTCGATGTCGGTGCTGAGGCGTTCGGCCTGCCGCTGCCGCCGCTTGCTGTCGGCGCTCCGCTCCCGGCTGTAGGAATCCCGGTGGTCCAGGTCCTGGGCCTCCCGGCTCTGGCCGAGGCGGTACTTGCGGCTCATGCCGGGGCCCCCATCCCTAGGCCCGGCCTGCGAACTCGCCGGTCTCGGTGCTCACCTTCACCTTCTCGCCCTCCTTGATGAAGAGGGGCACCTTGATCTCGATGCCGGTCTCCAGCTTGGCCGGCTTGGTGACGTTGCCGCTGGCCGTGTCGCCCCGGGCGCCGGGCTCGGTGTAGGTCACGGTGAGCTCCACCTGCTGGGGCAGCTGGAGGCCGATGGGGTTGCCATTGAACTTCTGGATCTGCACCACCTGGCCTTCGATGAGGTAGTCCAGGGCGTCGCCGACCATCTCGCCGTTGAGGGTGTGGGTCTCGTAGGTCTCCTGGTCCATGAAGTGGGAGCCTTCGCCATCGGTGTACAGGTAGCTGGCGGGGGAGAGGACGAGGTCGGGCTCCTTGAACTTGTCGCCGGCCTTGAATGTCTTGTCGAAGACGGCGCGGGTGAGGAGGTTCCGCATCTTGAGGCGCACGAGCGTCTGCCCGCCCCGGGCGGTGGGCGTGGAAATTTCCACGTCGAGGCAGTGGTACGGCGTGTCCTCGAGCTCGAAGAACATTTTGCGCTTGATGCCGATGGCTTCGATGAGGGCGGCCATGGGGGGTCTCCGGGTAGGTTCCTGCCAAACCTAAGATTCTACATGCGCTGCCGATGAACCTAGAATCGGAAGTCTATGCCGGATCCCAAGAGCATCGGTCGCTACCAGGTGATCAGACCCATCGGATCGGGGGGGATGGGGGCGGTCTACCTGGCCGAGGACCCGCTCCTCAAGCGCCGGGTGGCCATCAAGGTCGTGAAGGTGGCGGGGGAGGCCCGCAACCAGGCCATGCTCCGGTTCCGCCGGGAGGCGGAGATCAGCGCCCAGCTGAACCACCCCAACGTGGTCACCGTCTTCGACGTGGGCGTGGAAGAGGAGATCGGCCCCTTCCTGGCCATGGAGTACGTCGAGGGCAAGAGCCTGGGCAAGCACATCAAGGAGAAGGACCTGGACCTGGAGACCAGCGTCCGGGTGCTGATCCAGGCCATGCGGGCCCTGCGGGCCGCCCATCGGCGCGCCATCGTGCACCGGGACATCAAGCCCGACAACATCCTGCTGAGCGAGGAGGGCCGGGCCAAGCTCATGGATTTCGGGATCGCCCGCACCCTGGGGCACATGGGGCTGATGCCCGAGGGCCCCCTGGATCCCGATCTGCCGCCGGAGGGGGAGGACACGGGCTACGCCCAGACCCTGGCGCTGCGCCTCACGGTCACGGGCGATTTCCTGGGCTCGCCGGCCTATGCGCCGCCCGAGGTGCTGAAGGGGGGCGAGGGCACCCCCGCCTCCGACCGCTACAGCTTCGCCGCCACGGCCTTCGAGCTCCTCACCGGCCAGCTTCCCCACCCGGGCAGCGGGCTCACGGAGATCATCATCCACATCCTCCAGGACCCCGTGGCCATTCCCCCGGACATGCCCCCGCAGCTGGCCGGGGTCTTCCAGCGGGCCCTCTCCCCGGATCCCGATGAGCGGCACACCACGCTGCCCGAGTTCATGGAGGAGCTCATCGATGCCCTGCCGGGCCCGGCCCACCTGCGGGCCAAGCTCTTCGGCGCCCTCACCCAGGAGGACGATGCCAGCGGCATGGTCTCCGTGAGCCGCTTCCGCGCCTCGGAGCAGGCCCCCCTGACGGCGGCCCAGGAGACCACCGATGCCCGCCTCAGGAAGAGCCAGCCCGTGCGGATCGACCTGGCGGAGGACCCGGTGGCGTCCTACCTCACCACGCGGCGCACCCAGGCCCGGGGGCCGGAGGAGGGCACGAACTGGCTGCGCGTCCTGAAGTGGGTGGTGCTCCTCTTCCTGCTGCTCCAGCTCTTCTGGTGGCTGGCGCCGGCCCTGGCCAACTTCCACTGGAACGACTAGGCTCAGCCCCCCAGCGTCCGCATCAGGATGAACACGGCGCCATTCCAGCAGCCGTGGACGAGGATGGCGGTCCAGACGCTGCCCGTGCGCCGCATGGCCAGGCCCAGCACCAGGCCCAGGGCGCTGAGGGTGGGCAGCCCCAGGGGCTGGAGGTGGATGGCCCCGAAGAGCAGGGCGGAGCCCAGCAGGGCCCAGGTCATGGACCAGCGCCGGGCCAGCACCGGCAACAGGAAGCCCCGGAAGAGGGTCTCCTCGAAGAAGGGCGCCAGCCCCGCCACCACCAGGAACATGGCCACCGTGGGACCCCAGCCGCTGAGGCCCCGCAGCAGCTCCACCAGTTCCCGCTGGGGCGCTTCGTCGGACTTGAGGAAGGGGCCGAGCACCAGGGCCAGCCCCATCACCATCGCCACCGCCAGGGCGAGGAAGGCGGGGCCCCAGGCCAGGGCCCGCCGCGCCGGGGGTGGGGTGAGGCGCCGCCACAGCTCCCGGAAGGGGATGCCCTCGGCCCGGCAGAGCAGGGCGAGGCCTCCGGCCGCGTGGAGGCCGTAGCCCAGGGGCACCGCCAGCCAGCGGACGTGGGGGAAGGGCGCCATCAGCAGGGCCGCCAGGTTCCCCGCCAGGAAGAAGAGCAGGAACCAGGTGAGCAGCACCAGGGCCGCGGCGCGGCCCGACAGGCCCCATTCCGGCAGGGGGCGGGGAAGGGGCGCCTTCCGCGTGGCGACCAGGTAGATCCCCACGGCCACCCCGCCCAGGCCCAGGCCCGTCACCAGCAGGCCGAAGGCGCCCAGGGCCGCCAGGCGCAGGAGCAGGGCCTCCCGGGCCGCAGTCCGCAGCGCCTCGCCGTTCCCGCCGACCCGGTCCGCCAGCCGGGAGGCGAGCATGGCCGCGGCGTACCCGTGCCCCAGCCGCTCGCGCAGCTCCGGGGCGAGCGCGCCTCCCGGCAGGGGGCCGTGGTCGTAGGCCGCGGCCCAGGCGGCGCGGAAGCGGTCGCCCCAGGGCCCCTGGGGCGCCCTGGCCAGGTCCCGGCCCATGACCAGATCCCCATCCTCCGCGGCCAGCACGGACAGGAGCGCGCGGTCCCAGGGCTCCTTGAGCTGGGCCTGGGCCCGGGCGGCGCTCGTCCCCCGGAGGGGCATCCGGGTTCCGAGGAGCCTGGGCGCCGAGAGCAGCGGCTCCATCATCCGGCCTTGGAGGCTCGCGTGGTCCGCGGGTCGGCCTGCCCTGGCCCGCTTCGACAGCAGCGTGAGGCCCGCGGCCAGGAGGGCGAGGGTGGCCAGGAGGGCGATGAGGGGATCCGCCCAGCGGCGGTCCGGCTGCCAGGGAGAGGCGGGGGTGGCGTCCATGGTTCCAGGATGCCGTGGCCCGGCCGGGGGTGTCAGCCATCCCGGAAGGGCAGCCGCCCCGTGCGGCGGAACCGCCACCCCGACCAGCCGAGGTAGAGGCGGTGGACCAGGGCGGTCACGCCCGGGATCCGCAGCAGGGGCGCCGCCCAGGCCCAGGCGGGCAGCCGCCGGGCGATGGGGGCCAGGAGCTCCGCCCCCTGCCAGATCCGGCGGGTGCCCAGGTCCAGTCCGTGGATCTCCCGCGAGAGGTCGCGGCCCGCCAGCTCCGGCGCCAGCACCAGGACCTCGGGGTCCCGCAGGGGGGCCACCAGCAGGAGGCCGCGCCGGTCCCGCCGGGCCAGCCAGAGCGCCATGCGGAAGCAGAGGCTGCAGTCGGGGTCGTAGGCGATGAGCAGGGGGGCGGGCATGGCGGTCCGCGGCATGATCGCACGGGTTGGGGTAAGGTTTGAGCCAGGAGGCGGCCATGCCCTTTTCCCATCCCATCGAGGTGCGGTTCAGCGACCTGGACGCCATGGGGCATGTGAACAACGCCGTGGTGGTGAGCTTCATGGAACAGGGCCGGTTCCAGTGGTGGCGCACCTTCCTGGGCGGCCGCAAGTTCCAGGAGGAGGGCTTCCTCATCGCCCGGGTGGAGGTGGACTACCGCATGCCCATCCTCCTGGGGGACGACGTGCGGGTGGAACTCCACTGCACCAAGGTGGGCAACAGTTCCTTCGACCTGACCTACCGCCTCACGAAGGGCCTGGGGGGAGAGCTCTTCGCGGAAGGGCGGACGGTCCAGGTGATGCTGGACTTCGCCACCAACCGGCCCAGGGCCCTCGCGCCGGGCACACGCGCCTGGCTCGAGGCCCAGGCCTGAGCCGGCCGTGATCCTGGGCACGGCAGTCTGGGCGGAGGGCCCCGGCGAGCGCCGGGCCCTGGTGGCCCGTCTGGACTCGGGCCGCCTGGCGGACCTGAACCGCCTCGAGGCCGTGCGACTGCGCAAGCTCGGGGAGGGGGCGCCGGACCGGCTGGCGGAGGTGCTCGTGCCCCCCAGCCTCCGGCGCGCCCTGGAGGGTGGACCCCGGGCCCTGGCCCGCCTCCGGCAGACCCTGGCCTATGCGGAGAAATGGGATCGGCGCGGCACCCTGCCGGAGACCCTGGCCCCGCGGCCGGACGCGGTGACCCTCCTGCCCTGTCTGCCCCGGCCGGCCACCCTGCGGCAGGCCGGCGGCGGCGCCCTGGACCGCCTGCGGGTGGCCGGCCCCGGCGGCCTGCTCCAGGCGCCCCCGCGCCCGACCCTGGCCGCCCTGGGCACCCTGGGCGGCGCGGCCGCCGGCTTCTGCCTGGCCCTGGAGGACGCCGGAGGCGCGGTCCTGGGCGCCTGGATGGTGACGGACTGGCCCCAGGGCCAGCTGGACCTGCGGACGGGCACCCACCGGCGGCGCATCCCCTTCAGTGCCTGGGAGGGCATCGAGCTCCCCCTCCTGCGGCCCGGCGAGGTCCTGCTGCTGCCCGCCCCGCGGCTGAAGCCCCTCCCGGACCTGGAGCCCGGGACCTCCCTGGTGCTGCAGGCCCCCTTCGAGGCGCTGGACCTGCGCCTGGGCGTGGAGGCGCTGCACCCCACCGTGCAGTGACCGGCGCGGCGGTCAGCCCCGCATCATCTCCGCGATGAGGAAGGCCATCTCCAGGCTCTGGACGCCGTTCAGCCGCGGGTCGCAGCCGGTCTCGTATGCCTTCGCCAGGTCCACCTCCGACAGCCGCTGGGTGCCGCCGGTGCATTCCGTCACGGCCTCGCCCGTGAGCTCGAAGTGGACGCCGCCCAGGTGGGAGCCGAGCTCCCGGTGGATCTCGAAGGCCTGGCGGAGCTCGGCGAGGATGGCGTCGAAGTCCCGGGTCTTGAGCCCCTGGGCACTCTCGACCCCATTGCCGTGCATGGGATCGCAGCTCCAGAGGACGGTCCGCCCCGCGGCCTGCACGGCCTTCAGCAGGGGCGGCAGGGCCTCGCGGATCCGCCGGGCGCCGAAGCGGGAGATGAGGGTGATGCGTCCCGCCTCGCGCCCCGGGTCGAGACGGTCGAGGAGGGCCACGAGATGCTCCGGCGTGGCGCTGGGGCCCACCTTCACCCCCAGGGGGTTGCGCAGGCCCCGGAGGTATTCGATGTGGGCCCCGTCCAGCTGCCGAGTGCGCTCGCCCACCCAGAGGGTGTGGGCGCCGAGGTTGTAGTAGGCCCCGGCCTCGACCACCCAGCGGGTGAGGGCCTCCTCGAAGGGCAGGAGGAGGGCCTCGTGGCTGGTGAAGAAGTCGATGCGCTCCAGGGCGTCCCGCTGGACGCCGCCCAGGGCCTCCAGGAAATCCAGGGACTCCTTCACCTGGTCCAGGGTCCGGCGGTACTCGGGCACCTCGCCCGTGCCGCCGGGCAGCTCCCAGCGCTCGGGGTGGTGCAGGTCCGCGAAGCCGCCGGCCGTGAGGGCCCGCAGGTGGTTGAGGGTGGCGGCGGCGTGGAAGTAGGCCTCCAGCATCCGGGACGGGTCAGGGCGTCGCGCCTCGGGCGTGGCCTCGAGGGCGTTCACCAGGTCGCCCCGGTAGCTCGGCAGCTCCCGCCCGCGGATCAGCTCCGTGGCCTTGCTGCGGGGCTTGGCGAACTGGCCGGCGATGCGGCCCACCCGCACCACGGGCCTGCGTCCGCCGTGGGTGAGGGCCACCGACATCTGGAGCAGCACCCGCAGCTTCCCGGCGATGGCCTCCGGCGCGCAGTCCTTGAACTGCTCGGCACAGTCCCCGCCCTGGAGCAGGAAGCGCCGGCCGGCCGCCGCCTCCGCCAGCAGGCCCCGCAGGCGGTCCACCTCCTCGGGCACCACCAGGGGCGGGAGCTGCCGCAGCCGCGCCAGGACCCCCTCCAGCGCGGTGGGTTCGGGGTAGGCGGGCTGCTGCTCCGCGGGGAAGCGCTGCCAGCTGTGGGGGTTCCAGGGCTTGGTCATGTCCCATTCTGCCTGCAGGCCCCAGGGTTTGGCCATGTCCGTCCGGCGAGAGGGCCTCAGGCCGGCTCAGGCTCCACGGGCGTCACCCAGCGGTAGCCCTCGCCGCCCACGGTGGCGATCCAGGGCGTGCCCTGCTCCTCTCCCAGCTTCTTCCGGAGGTTGGCGATGTGGACATCCACCGTGCGGGCGGAGGGGCGGGCGTCGGGTTCCCAGGCCAGCTGGAGCAGTTCCCGCCGGCTGTGGGTGCGCCCCGGATGGGTGATGAGGATCTCCAGGAGGCGGAATTCCCGGGGCGTGAGGTCCAGGGTCCTGCCCTCCCGCCGGGCCTCGAGGCGGGGCAGGTCGAAGCGGAAGGGGCCGGAACGGAGCAGGGGCGGGCGGTCCACGGGGCGGGTGCGGCGGAGGATGGCCTTCACCCGCGCGATCAGCTCCAGCACCGAGAAGGGCTTCACCAGGTAGTCGTCGGCCCCGAGGCTCAGGCCCTGCACCCGGTCGGTCTCCTGGCCGCGGGCCGTGAGCATGAGCACCGGCACCTCGTCCTTGCGCTCCCGGAGGTTCCGCAGGACCTCGAAGCCGTCCATCTGGGGCAGCATGAGGTCCAGGACGATGAGGTCCGCCCGGCGGGCCGCGTGGGCCGCCAGGGCGGGCACACCGTCCCCGGCGGCCTCGACGGAGTAGCCTTCGAAGCTGAGGTTGTTGACGAGGAGCTGGCAGAGGGAGGGCTCGTCCTCCACCACGAGGATGTGGGTCACGGCGTCTCGCTCAAGGAACAGGCATTCCAAGATGCACACGTTGCCTTGGAAAGGCAAGAGCCCCATGCTGCAATTTCCAAGCGGATCAGGAGGCCTAGTAGCGGCTGTCCGCGGGCTTCCCGCCCTTCGGCCAGTCGTTCACCTTGGCGGGGAAGTCCGGCCGGGGCTGGTGGGTGAAGTACTCCGAGACGTCGTAGGCCTCCTGGGCCGTGAGGGGGGCGCCCCCGTCGAGGCCGCTCATGTTGGCCTTCACGAAGGCCGCGGCCTTGCTGGTCCGGGCCATGCCGGCGCCGAGGTTGAAGGAGCGGGGCCCCCAGAGGGGCGGGGCATCGGCGGCACCCTGGCCGTCCGCCCCGTGGCAGGAGGCGCAGGACCGGGCATAGAGCGACTTCCCCTTCGCCGCATCCGGCTGGGCCGGGGCCGGGAAGGCCGGGATGCCCCGTCCCGCGACGTCCACGCCCACGGGCACGTCCCGGGAGAGCCACCAGATGTAGGCCAGCATCCCCCGCATCTCGGCGCTGCCCGCGGGCAGGGGCTTGCCGTTCATGGAGCGGAGGAAGCAGCCGTTGATGCGGTCCTCCAGGGTGCCCACCCGGCCGGCCCGGGGCAGGTAGGTGGGGAAGGCCCCCCAGAGGCCCACCATCGGCGAGGCGTTGGCCGCGCGGCCCGCCTCCAGGTGGCAGCTGCTGCAGCTCAGCGCGTTGCCGGAGTAGGCCGCGGCGTGGACGGGGGTGTTCGTGAAGATCTGCCGGCCCAGGCGGATGGCCTCCCCCAGGGGGCCCTCCGGGAGGGTGGACTCGGGCGGCGCGTTCAGCGGCACCTGTTTCGGCGCCTGCCCGGCCACCAGGGCCAGCCCGAAGGCCGCCAGGCCGAACCATGCCAGGCTCTTCCACCGTGTGACCATGGCCACCTCCCCCGGGGGTACGCCCCCGGGTGATGCTAGCTTCCCGCGGGTTCCCGACCCGTGATGACCGTCACGAGGCAGGCCTCCAGGTCACTGGAGATGCAGGTCCCATGGGCTCCGGCACGGATCAGGCGACGGGGATCTCGAGGATGGCGGCGAAGCCCTCGCCCGGCGCGGAGGCGAAGGTGAGGCCCCAGCCACGGGGTCCCCTCCGCGAGGGCAAGCCGAAGGCGCAGCAGGAGCGGGAGCACGCGACGGGCGTCGCGTGCGATCGGGGGGTGGTGCGAGGCGTGCCGAACCGGGGCGGGGAACGGCTCAGGCGACGGGGATCTCGAGGATGGCGGCGAAGCCCTCGCCCGGCGCGGAGGCGAAGGTGAGGCCCCAGCCCTCCTGCTCCGCCACCTGCACGAGGAGGCTCAGGCCGAGGCCCTGGCCCTCCCGCAGGAACCCCTCCTTGCCAGCTTCGCGGATGCGCTGGAAGGGCTTGCCGAGGGCCTTGACCTGATGGGGGGCCAGGCCTTCGCCCTCGTCGCTCACCTGGATGCAGAGCCGGCGGCGGGTCCGCCAGGTCTCCAGGGAGACCGTCCCGCGGCCATGGCCGAGGGCGTTCTCCAGGAGCGTGAGGATGGCGGCGCGGAGGGAGGTCAGGGGCGCCTGGCCGGAGGTTTCGCACAGGCCCAGCTGGAGGGTGCGGCCCTCGAGTTCGAAACCCGGCCGCAGGTCCTCCGCCACGTCCCGAATCCAGTCGGGGGTGGCCTGGGCCCGGGGACCCGTGGAGCCGCCGCCCCGGATCACCCGGAGCCCGTTCTCGATGATGAGGGTGAGGTGGTCCACCTCCTCGCCGATCTTGAGGAGCTCCTCGTCGGCCCGCTCGGGGCTCAGGCGCCCCAGGCGCAGGGAGTCGCACCGGAACTTCAGGAGGGCCAGGGGGGTCTTGAGGCTGTGGGTGAGGGAGGCCATGCGGTCGGCGTCCAGCACGGCCCGCCGCCGGGCCCGGTGCCGGAGCCACAGCCCCAGGCTGATGGCGATCCCGACCAGGACGGAGACGGCATAGGCGGCGTTCCGCTGCTTGGTGTAGGCCTTCCGGTAGGCCAGCTCCTGCTCCTCGAAGGGGATGCCCCCGAGGTTCCAGCCCTCCCCGAAGGCGTTCGTCTTGGTGATGGCCTGGAGCCAGTAGCCCGAGAGCCGCCGGGGGTCGGCCTGCAGGTGGGGGGCCCTCCCCCACTCCACCATCGGCAGGTCGGTCCGCGCCAGGTCGGATTCCTGGGCCAGCCCCACCCGGAGGCTCGGCTTCGGGCCCAGGGCGATCTCCAGCTCCCGCTCCACCTCGGGTGCGCCGGGCCGCCACCGCTTGATGACCAGCCACCGGTCGGAGAGGAGGACCACCGTGGCCACTTTGCCGAAATCGGGGTCCTGGCTCTTCGGCGGATTCCACTCGAAGCGCTGCGCCATCTCGGCGTGGCTCATCCAGTCGAGGTAGAGCTGGGAGCGGGCGTCCTCCGGGGCGCGCACCAGGTGCCCCCCTTCGCGCACCCAGAGGGTCCGGCCCTCGAACCGGTCCAGGAGGGCCACCACCAGGGGCTGCTGCGCCAGGAACTGGCGGACCTCCTTCTCCTTCCCGGTGTGGACGGACTCGAGGATGGGCAGGGACTTCCAGTGGCGCTCCACGGCCTCGAAATCGGCCCAGTGGGCGTCGGAATAGGCGTTCCTGGCGTCGAAGTCCTGGCTCTGCAGGTAGAGCTTCGGGGCCAGCAGCAGCATCCCGGCGGTCACGAGCCCCGCGAGGATCAGCAGGATGAGGCCGCTGCGCTGCTGCAGGCGCTGCCACCGCGTGGGCCCCTTGAGGCCCGGGTGCAGGAATCGGAAGCGGGAGGCGCGGTGGCGGTACATGGGAGCCCGGGGTGTCCCGCCAGCTTATCGGCCGGGCCCCCTTGCGGCTACTGGCCGGGGTTCAGCCCAGGGCCAGCATGCGCTCCAGGGGCTTGAGGGCGCGGAGGCGCATGGCCTCCTCCAGGTGGATCTCGGGCTTCAGGTCCCGCAGGGCCAGGTAGAGCTTCTCGAGGTTGTTCAGCTTCATGTAGGGGCAGAGGCTGCAGTTGCAGCCGCTGTCGGCGGGGGCGGGAATCAGCTCGGCGTCGGGGCGCCGCTGGCGCATCTGGTGGAGGATGCCCGCCTCGGTGGCCACGATGAAGGCCTTGGCGCTGTCCTTGGCCACGAAGTTCAGCAGGGCGGCCGTCGAGCCCACGAAGTCCGCCAGCTGGCTCACGGTGGCGTCGCATTCGGGATGGGCGATGAGCTTGGCCTCGGGGTGCTGGGCCTTCAGGGCCGCCAGCCGCTTGGCGGTGAACTGCTCGTGGACGATGCAGAAGCCCGGGAACAGGACCATGTCCCGGCCCGTCTGCTTCGCCACCCACTTGCCCAGGTGCCGGTCGGGAGCGAAGACGATCTTCCGGTCCTTCGGGATGCTCTCCACCACCCGCACGGCGTTGCTGCTGGTGCAGATGACGGTGCTGAGGGCCTTCACGCCGGCCGAGCAGTTGATGTAGCTCACCACCTCGTGGTCGGGGTACTGCTTCAGCCATTCGGCGAAGAAGTCCGCAGGGCAGCGGTCGGCCAGGCTGCAGCCGGCGTCCATGTCGGGGATCACCACGGTCTTCCCGGGATTCAGGATCTTGGCGGTCTCCGCCATGAAGTGGACGCCGCAGAAGGCGATGACCTCCGCGTCCGCCCGGGCCGCCTGCTGGCTTAGCTGGAGGCTGTCGCCCACGAAGTCCGCCAGGTCCTGGATCTCCGGCTCCTGGTAGTAGTGGGCCAGGAGGACTGCCTTTCGCTCCCGCTTGAGGCGCCGGATCTCCGCCAACAGGTCCAGGCCGGGGGGGATGCTCTCGAGGTCGGGGACGTAGGGGGCGGTCAGTTCCATGGATTCATTCTAGGCCCTTGTCCAGAAAGCGCCGGATCCGCTGACCCGGTTCGGGATGGTCGAAGACCTCCCCGAAGGCGGCCCGCTCCCAGGCCAGGGCCGGGGGACGGGGGAGCCCCGCCTGCCGGGCTTGGAGGTTTCCGAGGAGGGCCAGGGCCCGTTCACAAGCCCCGGATTCCGACCCGGGGACTGGCCCGGGAGGTGGGTTTCCGTTACCCTGAGATCGGATCGCAGGGTCCAGGTGGATGTGGAATTCCGATGGCTGCCCCCCGGGGGCGGACATCGGTCCAGGTCTATATGGATTCATGCCTTTTCGTCCAAGGGGGGGACACATGGCCAAGGCGCAGGGGCTCGACACGTCCAGCATCTCACGGCTGGACCAGACCAAGATCAGCCAGTACTTCGGCTGCAACACCTTCAACGAGCGCACCATGCGCGAGCGGCTGCAGAAGGACGTCTACAAGGCCTACAAGCAGGCCCTGAAGCGCGGCGTGGCCCTCTCGCCCGAGGTGGCCCGGAGCGTGGCCCTGGCCATGAAGGAATGGGCCCTGGAGCAGGGCTGCACCCACTTCACCCACTGGTTCCTGCCCATGACGGGCGCCACCGCCGAGAAGCACGATGCCTTCATCACCTGGGACGAGCCGGGCTCCGTCATCGAGCGGTTCAGCGGCAGCCAGCTCATCCAGGGCGAGCCCGACGCCAGCTCCTTCCCCTCCGGCGGCCTGCGCGCCACCTTCGAGGCGCGGGGCTACACGGCCTGGGATCCGGCCAGCCCGGCCTTCATCATGGAGGGCCCGCTCGGCAAGACCCTGTGCATCCCCACGGCCTTCGTCGGGTACCACGGCGAGGCCCTGGACCACAAGGTGCCGCTCCTGCGCTCCATGGAGGTCGTGTCCCGCCGCGCGCAGGAGGCCCTGATCCACTTCGGCCTGCAGACGGAGAGCGTCGTGGCCCAGTGCGGCCCCGAGCAGGAGTACTTCGCGGTGGACCTGGAGCTGGCCCAGCAGCGGCCCGACCTGATGTTCGCCAACCGGACCCTGCAGGGCGCCAAGCCGCCCAAGGGCCAGGAGCTGGAGGACCACTACTTCGGCAGCATCAAGGAGCGCGTCCTCGGGTTCATGCAGGACGTGGAGCTGGAGTGCTTCAAGCTGGGCATCCCCGCCAAGACCCGCCACAACGAGGTGGCGCCGAACCAGTTCGAGATCGCGCCCATCTACGAGCCCGCCAACCTCGCCAGCGACCACAACCAGCTGCTGATGGAGCTCCTCAAGTCCGTGGGCGAGCGCCATGGCCTGGCGATCCTCCTGCACGAGAAGCCCTTCGCCGGCGTCAACGGCAGCGGCAAGCACGTGAACTGGAGCCTGGCCACGGAGGAGGGCACCAACCTGCTGGAGCCCGGCCATACGCCCGAGCAGAACCTCCAGTTCCTCTACTTCCTCAGCGCCACGCTGAAGGCCATCCACACCCACGGCGGCCTGCTCCGCGCGGCCATCGCCAGCGCCGGGAACGACCACCGCCTGGGCGCCAACGAGGCCCCCCCGGCCATCATGTCCGTCTTCCTCGGGGCCCAGCTCAACCACATCCTGGATGCCATCGAGAAGGGCGACGCCGCCGATGCCTCCGCCAAGCACATCCTCGACCTGGGCATCGCCAACCTGCCCATGATCGAGAAGGACGCCACGGACCGGAACCGCACCAGCCCCTTCGCCTTCACGGGCAACAAGTTCGAATTCCGCGCCGTGGGCTCCAGCCAGCCCATCGCCCTGCCGCTCACGGTGATCAACGCGGCCGTGGCCGAGGCCCTGGAAGGCCTGAACGCCCGCCTCGAAGCGGAGCTGAAGTCCGGCAAGGAGCACCAGGCCGCCGTCATGGCCGTGGTGAAGCAGGTCATCGTGGAGACCAAGGCCATCCGGTTCGAGGGCAACGGCTACTCCGAGGCGTGGAAGCAGGAAGCCGAACGGCGCGGCCTGCCCCACGCCAAGGACACGGTGGCGGCCCTGCACATCTGGGAGCAGCCGGCCTCCAAGGCCGTCTTCACCCGCCCCGGCATCCTGGGCGAGCACGAGCTGGAGGCCCGCGTCCACATCCGGCACGAGCAGTACCAGAAGGCCGTGGCCATCGAGACCCAGGTGCTGCGCGAGATGGCCGAGACCCAGATCCTGCCCTCCATCACCGCCGACCTGGGGGCCCGCGCCGAGAGCCTCTCCCGGCTGCAGGCCGTCGGCGTGACGGTGCCCGAGCCCATGAAGGCCGCCCTCCAGGCCCAGGTCACCCTCGCCGGCGAGGCCCAGGTCCGCCTGGCGGCCATGAAGGCGGCCCTGGTGGAGGCCGAGGGCGTGGAGGACATCCACGCCCGCACCGAAGCCTTCGGGAACAAGGTGAACCTGGCCAAGCACGCCCTCCGCGAGGTGCTCGACCACCTGGAGGAGGCCTGCGATGCCGACCTCTGGCCCCTGCCGAAGTACTGGCAGCTGCTCTCCCCGCTGGTCTGACGGCGCGGGGAGCCACGGAAACGGGCCGCTCGCGCGGCCCGTTTCCATGGCGGGGGAAGGCGCCTATCGTCCGAAGCGGAAGACGGCGCTGACCTGCACCCAGGTGGCGGTGTCGAAGCCGAAGCCGTCGTTCCCGTTCTTGTCGGTGAAGACCTGGTTGAGGGTGCCCTCCAGGGAGAAGGTGGGCGTGAACGAATAGCCGCCGCCGCCCCGGATGCCCAGCTTGCCGCTCTGGGAGGCGCTGCCGCTGATGCGGTAGCCCCCGGCATTGAACTCGTAGTCGTCCTTGATGCTGTTCAGCGAGGCGCCGGCCACCGTGTACCAGCCGGAGCGGGGGCCGTCGAAGTGGTAGACCCAATCCGCGCCCGCCTGGATGGCAGTGTACTCGTTCTTGGGATCGTCGAAGCCGCCCCAGCCGGATCCGGGGAACTTCTCGTAGGTCAGGTGGGCACGGACCTCGTGGTTCCGGGTGATGGCGAAGTCCAGGTGGCCGCCCACGTGGGCGCCGAAGAACTGGTTGGTGCCGAGGCCCGACTTGTCCTTCAGGTCGCCCACGGGCAGGGACAGTCCGGTGTAGACGCCCCCGTTGATGTCCTGGGCGGAGAGGGCGACGCCCGCGAGGGCGAGGGCGATGGCGAGGGTGCGACGCATGGAACCTCCGATGACTGCCCCGGGACGGGGCGGGGCCCAGCCTAGCGGAGAATCATCACGGCTGCGTCATCCGATCGGACTATCCGGCCTGCTACTCCACCGTGACGCCGCGTCCCGTGCGGATCCGCTGCTCGATCCTGGAGGTGCTGTGGCCGGGGAGGAAGGGGATGAGCACCAGCCGTCCCCCGCGGGCCTCCACGTCCTCGCGACCCACGACGGTCTCCGGGGTGTAGTCGCCGCCCTTCACCAGGATGTCGGGCCGGAGGGCGCGGATGAGCTCCAGCGGGGTGTCCTCGTCGAAGCGCACGACGGCGTCCACGCTGCGCAGGCCCAGCAGCACCGCCGCGCGGGCGGCCTCGTCCTGGAGGGGGCGCCCGGGGCCCTTCAGGCGGGCCACGGACGCGTCACTGTTGAGGCCCACCACCAGGAAGTCGCCCAGGGACCGGGCGTCCTCCAGGTACTTCACGTGCCCGGGGTGGATGAGGTCGAAGCAGCCGTTGGTGAAGCAGAGCCTTCCCGGGCGGGGGACCGCCGCCAGGAAGGCCTGGGCCGTGGGGAAGAACCGGGAGGATGACGACATGATCGAATCGGAATATAATGGAGGGTCGTGGACGTGTCCGACAGGAGAAGGATGCCATGCCCCTCTACGAGTACCGTTGTGAAGCTTGCGGCCAGCGCGAAGAGAAGCTGGAGAGCATGTCCGCCCCCGAGGCGCACGACTGCCCCAAGTGCAGCGCCGCCGCGGGGATGAAGCGCCAGGTGTCCGTCAGCGCCTTCACGCTGGCGGGCGGCGGCTGGTACAAGAGCACTGCCGCGGAGCCCACCCCGGCCGCCGCTCCGGCCCCATCGTCCTCGGGCCACGGCTGCGCCAGCGGGGCCTGCGGCTGCCCCTTCGCGAGCTGAGGGGCCTGCGCCTGCATTCGGTGCATTGACTTCCATGGCCGTTTCGATAGGCTAGGAGGTTCCCGGCCCCGTGGGTCGGCGACGTTTCCTGTCCGTCCGATGTCCCCTTGGGGGACCTCTCGGGCCCAGGCCCGGATCCACCGGAGCCTTCCTTGGAGGATGGTGTGCCTACCATCAATCAGCTGATCCGCCTCGGGCGGAAGACTTTCGAGAACAAGACGAAGAGCCCCGCGCTCGACGCCTGCCCCCAGAAGCGCGGTGTCTGCACCCGCGTGTTCACCACCACGCCGAAGAAGCCGAACTCGGCCCTCCGCAAGGTGGCCCGTGTCCGTCTCACCAACGGCATCGAGTGCACGACCTACATCCCGGGCGTGGGCCACAACCTGCAGGAGCACAGCATCGTGCTCATCCGAGGCGGCCGTGTGAAGGACCTGCCGGGCGTGCGCTACCACGTGGTGCGCGGCACCCTGGACGCCACCGGCGTCGCGGGCCGCAACCAGTCCCGTTCCAAGTACGGCGCCAAGCGCCCCAAGGCTGGCGCCGCGCCGGCCAAGAAGAAGTAGGGGAGGTAGAACATGGCCCGTCGTTCCGCACCCGCCAAGCGTGAGATCCTCCCGGATCCCGTCTACAACAGCCTCGTCGTCTCCAAGTTCGTGAACATCCTCATGGAGCGCGGCAAGAAGGCCACCGCCGAGCGCATCCTCTACGGCGCCCTGGAGATCGTCTCCAAGAAGTCCGGCGAGGAGGCCCTGGAGGCCTTCCAGAAGGCCCTGAACAACATCAAGCCCTCCGTCGAGGTGAAGTCCCGCCGCGTGGGCGGTGCCACCTACCAGGTGCCCGTGGAGGTTCCCCAGAACCGCCGGACCTCCCTGGCCATGCGCTGGCTCAAGACCTACTCCGCCTCCCGCGGCGAGCGCACCATGCGCGACAAGCTGGCCGGCGAGATCCTCGACGCCATGAACTTCCGCGGCGCCGCGATCAAGAAGAAGGACGACGTCCACAAGATGGCCGAGGCCAACAAGGCCTTCGCGCACTTCCGCTGGTAGCAGTCCCTCCGACCGGAAGGAGCCGCCTTCGGGGCGGCTCCTTCCACGAAGGTCTTTGAAGCAGTCCCGACTCCGATCCTGTTCTGATCCTTTCAGGAGGCCGCAGTGGCCCGCCACACTCCCCTCGAGCGCTACCGGAACATCGGCATCATGGCGCACATCGATGCCGGCAAGACGACCACCACGGAGCGCATCCTCTACTACACCGGCAAGATCCACAAGATCGGCGAGGTGCACGAGGGTGCCGCCACCACCGACTGGATGGTGCAGGAGCAGGAGCGGGGCATCACCATCACCTCCGCCGCCATCACGGCCGCCTGGACGCCCCAGACCGGCCAGCTGAAGGGCGTGGAGCACCGCATCAACATCATCGACACCCCCGGCCACGTGGACTTCACGGCCGAGGTGGAGCGCAGCCTGCGCGTGCTGGACGGCGCCTGCGCCGTGTTCTGCGCGGTGGGCGGCGTCGAGCCCCAGTCCGAGACCGTGTGGCGGCAGGCCGACAAGTACGGCGTGCCCCGCATGGCCTTCGTGAACAAGATGGATCGTCCCGGCGCCGACTTCTTCCGCGTCGTCGAGATGATGAAGACCCGCCTCAAGGCGCGGCCCATGCCCATCCAGATTCCCATCGGCGCCGAGGAGAACTTCAAGGGCGTGGTCGACCTCGTCCTCATGAAGGCCCTGACGTTCGACGAGGGCGACAAGGGCTTCAAGGTCATCTACGGCGAGATCCCGGCCGACCTGGTGGAGACCGCCCGCGAGTGGCGGGAGAAGATGGTCGAGATGGTGGCCGAGACGGACGAGGCCCTGATGGACAAGTACCTCGGCGGCGAGGAGCTGACCGAGGACGAGATCCGCACCGGCATCCGCAAGGGCTGCATCAGCCTCACCTTCACGCCGATGATGTGCGGCTCCGCCTTCAAGAACAAGGGCGTCCAGCCCATGCTCGACGCGGTGGTGAGCTACATGCCCTCGCCCCTCGACATCCCGGCCATCAAGGGCATGGATGGCGACGGCAACGAGGTGGAGCGCAAGGCCGACGACGCCGAGCCCTTCAGCGCCCTCATCTTCAAGATCATGGCCGACCCCTTCGTCGGCTCCCTGGCCTTCCTCCGCGTCTACTCCGGCGTGCTGGCCGCGGGTTCGGGTGTCTACAACGCCGCCAAGGGCCGCCGCGAGCGCATCGGGCGCCTCCTCCAGATGCACGCCAACAAGCGCGAGGACATCGAAGAGGTCCGCACGGGCGACATCGGCGCCGCCGTGGGCCTGAAGGACGTCCTCACGGGTCAGACCATCTGCGACGAGGAGCACCCGGTGATCCTCGAGAGCATGGACTTCCCTGACCCCGTCATCCAGGTGGCCATCGAGCCCAAGACGAAGGCCGACCAGGAGAAGATGGGCGTCGCGCTGGGCCGCCTGGCCCAGGAGGACCCCACCTTCAAGGTGAAGACCGATCCCGAGACCAACCAGACGATCATCGCCGGCATGGGCGAGCTGCACCTCGAGATCATCGTCGACCGCATGATGCGCGAGTTCAAGGTCGAGGCCAACGTGGGCAAGCCCATGGTGGCCTACCGCGAGACCATCCGGAAGCGGGTGGAGGCCGAGGGCAAGTTCGTGCGGCAGTCGGGCGGCCGGGGCCAGTACGGCCACGTCAAGCTCATCATCGAGCCCAACGAGGCCGGCAAGGGCTACGAGTTCATCAACGACATCAAGGGCGGTGTGGTGCCCAAGGAATACATCAAGCCCACCGACCAGGGCATCCAGGAGGCCATGCAGTCCGGCGTCCTCGCGGGCTACCCCTGCGTCGACATCAAGGTCACCATCTTCGACGGCAGCTACCACGACGTGGACTCCAACGAAATGGCCTTCAAGATCGCCGGCTCCATGGGCTTCAAGGCCGGCTGCGAGAAGGCCTCCCCGGTGATCCTCGAGCCGATCATGGCCGTCGAGGTCGTGGTCCCCGAGGACTACATGGGCGACGTCATCGGCAACCTGAACAGCCGCCGCGGCCGCATCGAGAACATGGAGGACCGGGCCGGCTCCAAGGTGGTCACCGCCAAGGTGCCCCTGGCCGAGATGTTCGCCTACTCCACCACCCTCCGCGGCATGACCCAGGGCCGCGGCAACTACACCATGCAGTTCTCGCACTACGAGGAAGCGCCCAAGAACGTGGCCGAGGAGATCGTGGCCAAGGTCAAGGGCAGCAAGTAGCGTAGCCGGGGGTCCCGCGCTCCGCTTCGCTGCGCGCACACCCCCGGACCCCGCCGCTCGGCCCGGCGAAGCCGGTCCTCGCAGCCAGCATTTCAGGCATTACCAGTAATAAATTGATTTACCTGCAGTTCCAGCCCCTCTCGGGGTGAGGCCGTCCTTCGAACCTTCGGGTTGCCGGGCCTCCTGATCCACCCGCTTCCCCCTCCGGGGGGTCGTGCGTTCTCTCAAAAAGCCGTTGCGATTCCAGCGGCTTTTGTTATGCTGATCAGCCCTGTCCCTGTTTCCGGGACAGATCCACATGGGCGGTCAGCGCCCCACGTCTATGGACGGTCTCCGTCCCAATGGAGTGAGCATGAAAGACAACATCCGCATCCGTTTGCGTGCCTTCGACCACCGTCTGCTCGACCAGAGCACCCGCGAGATCGTGGACACCGCCAAGCGCACGGGCGCCCAGGTGGCCGGGCCCATCCCCCTGCCCACCCGGACGAACAAGTACACCGTCAACCGTTCCCCCCACGTGGACAAGAAGAGCCGGGACCAGTTCGAGATCCGCACCCACAAGCGGCTGCTCGACATCCTGAACCCGACCCAGAACACCGTGGACACCCTGATGCGCCTCGACCTGCCCGCCGGCGTCGACGTGGAGATCAAGGTCTTCAGCCGCCAGGGCAACCGGTAGAGGGGGGAGAAAACATGTCCAAGGGAATCATCGGAAAGAAGCTGGGGATGACCCAGATCTTCAATGAGCAGGGCCAGATCGTGCCCGTGACCGTCATCCAGGCCGGCCCCTGCGTGGTCGTGCAGCGCAAGACCTCCGCGAAGGATGGCTACGAGGCCGTGCAGATCGGCTTCGTGGACCCCAACGGCGGCAAGCGCGCCTCCAAGGCCGAGAAGGGCCATTGCGAGAAGCTGGGTGTCGCCCCGGTCCGCGTGCTGCGCGAGATCAAGGTGGACGCCGCCGACGCCTCCAAGCCCGGCGACAGCGTCCTGGCCAGCGCCTTCGAGGCGAAGACCAAGGTGAACGTCACCGGCATCAGCAAGGGCAAGGGCTTCGCGGGCGTCATCAAGCGGCACCACTTCGCCGGCGGCCGCGCGACCCACGGCTCCATGTTCCACCGCGCCCCCGGCTCCATCGGCGGGTCCAGCTATCCCAGCCGCGTGTTCCCCGGGATGCGCATGGCCGGCCACATGGGCGACGCCCAGGTGACCGTCCGCAACCTGGAGATCGCCAAGGTGGACGCCGAGAACAACCTGCTGCTCATCAAGGGCGCCGTCCCCGGCCCCAAGGGTGGGTACATCGTCATCAAGCAGGAGGCCTAGGATGGCAGCGTTCCAGCATCCCGTCGTCAATCTCGACAACAAGCAGGTGGGCACCGTCGACCTGCTGCCCGAGGTCTTCAAGCTCGAGGAGCTGAACCAGCACCTGATCTGGGAGGCCGTGCGCCACTTCCTGGCGAAGCGCCGCTCCGGCACCGCCAAGACCAAGGACAAGTGGGAAGTCAGTGGCTCCGGCAAGAAGCTCTGGAAGCAGAAGGGCACCGGCCGCGCCCGCATGGGCTCCATCCGCAGCCCGCTGTGGAAGGGCGGCGCCACGGTCCACGGACCCCACCCCCGCTCCTATGACTACGCCTTCCCCAAGAAGGCCCGCCGCGCGGCCCTCCGCAATGCGCTGTCCGCCAAGCTGGCCCAGGGCCAGATCATGGTGGTCGAGAACTGGGACGTGGCCACCCACAAGACCAAGGCCCTGGTCCAGACCCTCGGCAAGCTCGGCGTCACCGGCTCCGCCCTGCTGGTGGGCACCGAGGCCAGCGAGAAGCTCGCCCTGGCCGCCGGCAACAATCCCAAGCTGCAGACCGTCGAGAGCCTGGGCGTGAACGTCTACGAGCTCCTCAAGTACGACCAGGTGATCTTCTCCAAGGAAGCGGTCCTGGCCCTCCAGGAGGTGGTGAAGCCATGACCAAGATCTTCGAAGTGATCCGCAAGCCCCTCCTCACGGAGAAGGGCCAGATCCTGCGCGAGAAGAACATCCAGGTGTTCGAGGTGGCCACCTGGGCCACCAAGCACCAGATCCAGGAGGCCGTGGAGCTGCTGCTCCAGTCCAAGGTGAAGAGCGTCCGCACCGTGCGGATCCCCAGCCGGACCAAGCGCCTCGGCCGCTTCGTGGGCACCTCCGGTCCCAAGAAGAAGGCCTATGTCGAACTCGCCGAAGGCCCCAAGGCCGAGTAGGCGTCACCTGGCGGACGGAAAAGCTTTGCCCACTATCGCCCGCCCCTTTCAACCCTGAGGCAAGAGGACAACGATGAGCATCAAACAGCTCAAGCCCACGACCCCCGGTCAGCGCGGCATGTCCAAGTCCGGCTTCGAGGAAATCACCGCGGACAAGCCCGAGCGTTCGCTGATTGCCAAGAGGAACCGCACTGGAGGCCGCTCCAACACCGGCCGGATCACCACCCGCCACATCGGCGGTGGCCACAAGCGCCAGTACCGCGTCATCGACTTCAAGCGCAACAAGCTCGAGGTGCCCGCCAAGGTGGCCACCATCGAGTACGATCCCAACCGCACCGCCCGCATCGCCCTGCTGGTCTACGCGGACGGCGAGAAGCGCTACATCCTGGCCCCCGACGGCCTGGAAGTGGGCCGCACCGTGGTGGCCGGCAAGAACGCCGACATCCTGGTGGGGAACGCGCTGCCCCTGCGGAACATCCCCGTGGGCAACATCCTGCACAACATCGAGATGAAGCCCGGCAAGGGCGGTCAGATCGCCCGCGCCGCCGGCACCTTCGCCCAGCTGGTGGCCAAGGACGAGGACTACGCCCAGCTCCGCATGCCCTCCGGCGAGATCCGCAAGATCCACCTGGAGTGCTACGCCACCATCGGCACCGTGGGCAACCTGCAGCATGAGAACGTCCAGATCGGCAAGGCGGGACGCACCCGCTGGATGGGCATCCGTCCCACGGTCCGCGGCGTCGTCATGAACCCGGTCGACCACCCGCACGGCGGCGGCGAAGGCCGCACCTCCGGCGGCCGTCACCCCGTGACGCCCTGGGGCCAGCCCACGCGCGGCTACAAGACCCGTGGCAACCGGCGCACGGACAAGTTCATCGTCAAGCGGATCAACTAGGAGGCCCGACAATGGCACGTTCCCTGAAAAAAGGCCCGTTCATTGACGCCCACCTCCAGAAGAAGGTGGAAACGGCTCAGGCCGCCAACGACAAGCGGGTCATCAAGACCTGGTCGCGGCGCTCCACCGTGGTGCCCCAGATGATCGGACTGACCCTGGCCGTCCACAACGGCAACAAGTTCATTCCCGTGTATGTCACCGAGAACATGATCGGCCACAAGCTGGGCGAATTCGCCCTGACCCGCACCTTCAAGGGTCACGCTGGCAAGGCTGATACCAAGGCGAAGGGGAAATAGCGATGGCTGAGATCGTTTCCAGCGCCACCGTTCGCCACCTGCGCGGTTCCGCCCAGAAGGCCCGCCTTGTGGTGGACCTCATCCGGGGCAAGCAGGTCGGCGAGGCCCAGTGGGTCCTCGCCCAGGCCAAGAAGTACGCCGCCGACCCCATCCGCAAGCTCCTGGATTCCGCCGTGGCCAATGCCATCGACAAGAACCCGTCCGTCAACCCGGACGACCTGATGGTCAAGACTGCGTTCGTGGACGAGGGCTTCCGCATGAAGCGCGTCCGCCCCGCCCCCATGGGCCGGGCCTACCGCGTCCAGAAGCGCACCTGCCACGTCACCATCCAGCTGGCCCAGGCCGGCGGGGAGGAGTAGTCATGGGTCAGAAAGTCCATCCGTACGGATTCCGCCTCGTCCACCAGAAGAACTGGCACAGCAAGTGGTTCTCCAAGCGCGAGTACGCCACGCTGCTCCATGAGGACATCAAGCTGCGTCGCGAGCTGAAGAAGCAGCTGCACAGCCTGAACGCGATGATCTCCAAGATCGACATCGAGCGCGCCGCCGACAAGGTGACCGTCCGCATCTTCACGGCCCGTCCCGGCATCGTCATCGGCCGCAAGGGGGCCGAGATCGACAAGCTCCGCGAGGACCTCCAGAAGCGCCTGAACCGTCCCGTCTCCGTGGACATCCAGGAGATCAAGAAGCCCGAGGTCGATGCCCAGCTCGTGGCCGAGGGCGTCGCCCAGCAGCTCGAGCGCCGCATCGCCTTCCGCCGCGCCATGCGCAAGGCCGAAGAGGCCGCCATCCGCTTCGGCGCCAAGGGGTTCAAGATCAAGGTTTCCGGCCGCCTGAACGGCGCCGAGATCGCCCGGACCGAGGACTACCTCTCCGGCCAGATGCCCCTGCAGACCATCCGGGCGGGCGTGGACTACGGATTCGCCGAGGCCCGCACGACCTACGGGATCATCGGCATCAAGGTGTGGGTGAACCTGGGCGACCAGGTCGCCGAGACCGTGAAGCGTTGAGGTGAACCCATGCTGATGCCCAAGAAAGTCAAGAACCGCAAGACCCAGAAGGGCCGCACCCGCGGCGTCGCCACCCGCGGCAACGATCTCGCCTTCGGCGATTACGGCCTCAAGGCGATGGAGCACTGCTGGCTCACCAACCGCGAGATCGAAGCCGCCCGTATCGCCATGACCCGGCACATCAAGCGCGGCGGCAAGATCTGGATCCGCATCTTCCCCGACCGTCCGACCACCTCCAAGCCGGCCGAGACCCGCATGGGCTCCGGCAAGGGGGCTCCCGATGGCTGGGTGGCGGTGATCCGCCCCGGCCGCATCCTCTTCGAAATGGAGGGTGTGACCGAGGAAACCGCGCGCGAAGCCCTTCGCCTGGCCCAGATGAAGCTTTCCGTGGCGTCTGAGTTCGTCAGCCGCACGCCGCCGGAGGAGTGATCCGATGACCAAGAAGAATCCCTTTTCCGAGTTGACCGGCAAGAGCGTCGAGGAGCTGGCGCAGCTGGAGGCCGAACTGGCCGCCAAGCGCTTCACCCTCCGCTTCCAGCACGCCGTGGGCCAGGTCGAGAACACCGCCGAGATCCGCAAGACTCGTCGCGAGCTCGCCCGGGTCAAGACCGCGCTGCGCACGAAGCTGGCCTAGGAGACACCATGAGCCTCGAAAACAAGATGACTCGCAACGGCGTCGTGGTCTCCAACAAGGCCGACAAGACCGTGGTGGTGAAGGTGGAGCGCAAGTTCCAGCACCCGCTCTACCACCGCACGGTCAAGCAGACCGCCAAGTTCATGGCTCACGACGAGACCAACGCCTGCGCCATCGGCGACGTGGTCACGATCGTGGAGACCCGCCCCCTTTCCAAGCGCAAGCGCTGGATGGTCCTCGAGATCGTCCAGAAGGCCGGCGAGTAAGGAGCTCACATGATCCAGATGGGAACCATGCTCACCGTCGCCGACAACTCCGGCGCCAAGAAGATCTGCTGCATCCTGCCCCTGGGCGGTGGTGTGGGCAAGATCGCCCAGCTCGGTGACGTCATCACGGCCTCCGTCAAGGAAGCCATCCCCGGCGGCACCGTGAAGAAGAAGGCCGTCGTCCAGGCCGTCATCGTGCGCCAGCGCAAGGCCTACCGCCGCAAGGACGGCTCCTACATCCGCTTCGACGAGAACGCCGCCGTGATCATCAAGAAGGACGGCGAGCCGGTCGGCACCCGCGTGTTCGGCCCCGTGGCCCGCGAACTGCGCGAGCGGAAGTACATGAAGATCGTCTCCCTGGCTCCTGAGGTGCTGTGATGGAAACCGCGACCAAGATGAAGCTCAAGAAGGGCGACCAGGTCGTCGTCATCGCCGGCAAGGACAAGGGCAAGACCGGGACCATCACCAAGGTCAGCCCCAGCACCAACAAGGTGGTCGTGGCCGGCATCAACGTGATCAAGAAGGCCACCAAGCCCAACCCCCAGACCGGGGAGGGCGGCGGCCTGATCGAGAAGGAGGCCCCCATCCACGCCTCCAACGTCATGTTCCTCGACCCCGCCACGGGGAAGGGGACCCGGAAGCGCCCCCAGTAGGCAATTCGCTTTGAAATGCCTCCCATCCGTGGGAGGATAGATCCTTCCGTCCCGTGCGCGGGACGGTCCGCCGCGCGCAAGCGCATTCACAATCGAGGTTGAGGGGAAACGGGATGGACCGCCATCCCAAGCCCCCTCGCCCTCCCGAACCCCTGGGGCATAGCCGTCCCACGGAAATGGAGGAATCCATGTCTGCCAAGCAAGGCCTCGCGGAGCCCCGCGTCAAGGCTCGCTACGTCACCGAGGTGGTGCCGAAGCTCAAGGAGGAGTTCGCCTTCTCCTCCGCCATGCAGGTGCCCCGCCTGCAGAAGATCGTCATCAACATGGGCGTCGGCGACGCCATCCAGAACATCAAGGTCCTGGATACCGCCGTCGACGAGCTCACCGCCATCGCCGGCCAGAAGGCCGTCATCCGCAAGGCGAAGAAGAGCGTGGCGCAGTTCAAGCTGCGCGCCGGCATGCCCATCGCCTGCATGGTCACCCTGCGCGGACCCCGCATGTGGGAGTTCTTCGACCGCCTGGTGACCCTGTCCCTCCCCCGTGTCCGCGACTTCCGTGGCGTGCCCACCAAGTCCTTCGACGGCCGCGGCAACTACACCCTGGGCCTCAAGGACCAGGCGATCTTCCAGGAGATCGACTTCTCCAGGATCGACAAGCTGAAGGGCATGAACATCACGTTCGTGACTTCCGCCCAGAACGATGCCGAAGCGCGGGCCCTGCTGGCCCACCTCGGCATGCCCTTCCGCAAATAGCCAGGAGATCGCGATGGCCAAGATTTCCAAGATCGTCAAGGATTCGCGCAAGCCGAAGTTCTCGACCCAGCACCGCAATCGCTGCAAGTGCTGCGGTCGGCCCCGGGGCTACATGCGCAAGTTTGAACTCTGCCGCCTCTGCTTCCGGAAGTTCGCCCTCCAGGGTGAGCTGCCGGGTGTCCAGAAGTCGAGCTGGTAAGGGAGGGGGACCATGTATACCGATCCCATCGCCGACTACCTCACGCGCATCCGCAACGGCATCCAGGCCGGGCATGACGCCGTCGTCGTTCCCGCCTCGAAGATGAAGGCGCAGCTCTCCGGCATCCTGAAGCAGGAGGGCTACATCCACTCCTTCAAGGAAGTGGAGCACGAGGGCCGCCAGTACCTGATCGTCAACCTCAAGTACGTGAAGGACAAGGAGAACGTGATCCACGGCCTGCGCCGCGTTTCCCGTCCCGGCCTGCGCATCTACGCCGGCGTGAAGGAGATCCCCGAAGTACACGGGGGCCTCGGCATCGCCATCCTGTCCACCCCGAGGGGTCTCCTGACGGGCAAGGACGCCAAGAAGCAGAACGTGGGCGGAGAGATCCTCGCCCAGGTCTGGTAACCATCCTGAAAAAGGCCTCTGGCCTTCATCTAAGGAATCACCCATGTCTCGAATCGGAAAGAAGCCCGTGACGCTGCCCAAGGGCGTGAAGGTCACAGTCACCGGGTCTGAGGCCGTCGTCGAGGGCGCCAAGGGCAAGCTCAGCTGCCCGATCCCCGCGGGGATCACCCTGGACATCCAGGCCGAATCCGTGAATCTCCTCCGCGCCAACGAGGAGGCCCAGACCCGGGCCTACCACGGCCTGACCCGTGCCCTCCTCAACAACGCCGTCGTCGGCGTGACCGAGGGCTGGAAGAAGGAACTGGACATCGTAGGCGTCGGCTACAAGGCCGCGATGGACGGCGCCAAGCTCCACCTGGAGCTGGGATACAGCCACCCCATCGACTATGAAGCCCCCGCCGGCATCCAGATGGCGGTCGAGAAGGCCACCCACATCGTCGTGACCGGCACTGACCGGCAGCTGGTGGGGCAGGTCGCCGCCGACATCCGGAAGTTCCGCAAGCCCGAGCCGTACAAGGGCAAGGGCGTCATGTACACCGGCGAGGTCATCCGCCGCAAGGCCGGCAAGACCGGGAAGTAAGGGGAACCCATGGCGAACGATCTCATCCTCCGGCGTGAAAAGACCAAGGCCCGCATCCGCGGGCGTGTGGCCGGGACCCCCGAACGGCCCCGTCTCACCATCTTCAAGAGCCTCAAGCGCATCTACGTGCAGGCCGTGGACGACACCCGCGGCGTCACCGTCGCCGCCGCCAGCAGCCTGGAGAAGGACCTGCGCGGCAGCCTGAAGTCCGGCTCCAACATCGAGGCCGCCAAGGCCGTGGGCGCGAGCATCGCCGCCCGGCTGAAGGAGAAGGGCATCACTGCGGTTGTGTTCGACCGCAACGGCTACGTCTATCACGGCCGCGTCAAGGCGCTGGCTGACAGCGCCCGCGAAGCCGGGCTCCAGTTCTAGGGGAAGACCATGGCGACTGCAGAGCTCAAGGAAACCAAGGAAGTCAAGAACCCTGAGGCCGGGGAATTCAAGGACCAGGTCATCTACGTCGGCCGCGTGACCAAGGTGGTGAAGGGGGGCAAGAACTTCTCCTTCTCCGCGCTGGTGGTCGTGGGCGACGGGAACGGCAAGGTCGGATTCGGCCTCGGCAAGGCCCTCGAAGTGCCCTCCGCGATCAAGAAGGGCATCGAGAGCGCCAAGCGCAACATGATCCGGGTCCCCCTCACCTCGAACGGCAGCCTGCCGCACCCGGTGACGGGCGTCTTCGGCTCCGGCAGCGTGCTGCTGAAGCCCGCCCCCGAGGGCACCGGCATCATCGCCGGCGCCGCGGTGCGCGCCGTCATGGAGGCCGCCGGCATCCATAACGTGCTGACGAAGAGCCTGGGCTCCTCCAACCCCCACAACGTGGTTCGCGCCACGTTCGAGGGGCTGAAGGACCTCATGGATCCCTACACGGTCCTGACCAACCGGGGCCTGGACCAGGCGGAGGCCTAAGATGTCTGAAATCATCGGCAAGCAGGTGGTCCTGACCCTGAAGCGCTCCACCATCTGCACCACACCCAAGCACCGCGCCTTCGTGCAGACCCTCGGCCTGAAGAAGATCGGGGACTTCCGTGAGTGCGAGTACACGCCCAACGTCCACGGGATCGTCAAGCTCATCCCGCACCTCATCGACGTCCAGGTGAAGGGGTAATCCATGAAGCTCAATGAACTGAAGCCCGCTGAGGGCGCCACGAAGTCCCGCAAGCGCCTCGGGCGCGGCAAGGGTTCCGGCCTGGGCAAGACCTCCGGCCGGGGCGAGAAGGGCCAGAAGTCCCGCAGCGGCTACCGCAGCCGCCGCGGCTTCGAGGGCGGCCAGATGCCCCTGGTCCGCCGCCTGCCCAAGCGCGGGTTCACCAACATCTTCGCCCCCGTGACCCAGGAGATCGGCCTCGGCTTCATCTCCATCCACTTCCAGGACGGCGAGACGGTCTGCCTTGAGTCCCTCCAGGACAAGAAGCTCATCGGCCATCGCATCGAGAAGATCGTGGTACTGGCGAGCGGCGAGCTGACCGCCAAGGTCAACGTCGTGGCGGACCGCATCACCAAGGGCGCCCGCGAGGCCATCCTCGCCAAGGGCGGCACCATCCAGGAGCCCTGCGCGAAGCCTGCCGAGTAACCGGCCATGAATCGCCTCAAGAATCTCTTCGCCGTTCCGGAGCTGCGCAAGCGGGTCCTCTTCACCCTCATCCTGCTGGTGATCTACCGGCTGGGCGTGCATGTCAGCGTGCCGGGGGTGAACGCCGAGAATCTTCAGGCCGCGCTCCGTCGCGGCGGGGGCAGCCTCTTTGATGTCGTGGACCTGTTCTCTGGTGGCGCCTTCAAGAAGTTCTCGGTCTTCGCCCTGGGCATCGCGCCCTACATCACCGCCAGCATCGTTCTGCAGCTGATGGGCGCCGTGGTGCCCTACCTCGACAACCTCCAGAAGAAGGAGGGCGAGGCTGGCCGGGAGAAGATCAACCAATGGACTCGCTACCTCACCGTGGGCCTGGCCTTCATCCAGGGCTTCGGGATCGCCTCCCTGGCGCAGAGCCAGAACCAGCCTGGCCTCGAGGTGGTGGTCTCCAGCCTCTCGCCCACCGGGTTCCGGCTCCTCGCAGCCTTCACCTTGTCTGTCGGCGCCCTCTTCGTGATGTGGCTGGGGGAGCAGATCACGGAGCGGGGGGTCGGCAACGGCATCTCCCTGCTGATCTTCGCCGGCATCGTGGCAGGCCTGCCCCAGGGGCTCACCACCCTCTCGGTGATGATGTCCCAGTCGCTGCGTAACGCCCCGAACGTGCCTCCCCCGGGCATCTTCCTCCTGCTGATCACGGCCATGACCGCGGTGCTCTTCGCGGTGGTCCTGGTGGAGAGCGCCTACCGGCGCATCCCCATCCACTACGCCCGTCGCGCCGACTCGGCCGGCATGTCCAGCCAGCGCAGCAGCTACATGCCGCTGAAGGTGAACACTGCAGGCGTGATGCCCGTCATCTTCGCCAGCTCCGTGATCTTCTTCCCCGCGACCATCGCCCAGTTCACCCGATGGGAGTGGCTGGCCAAGGCCTCGGCCTACATCAGCCCACAGACCCACTTCTGGATCTACACGCCGGTCTTCGTGGCCGTGACAGTCTTCTTCTCCTTTTTCTACACCAGCATCGTCTTCAATCCCGACGAGACCGCCGACAACATGAAGAAGTCCGGCGGGTACGTCCCGGGCATCCGGCCCGGCAAGGAAACCAGCATCTTCCTGGACGGCATCCTGTCCAAGCTGACCTTCGTGGGCGCCCTCTACCTGGCGGTCGTATCCATCGTCCCCCTCGTGATCCTGAACAACATCCAGGGCCTGGGGTTCTACTACGGCGGCACCAGCCTGCTCATCGTGGTGGGCGTGGCCATGGACACGGCTGCCCAGCTGGAGAGCCTCCTGGTCATGCGCCGGTATGACGGATTCCTGGAGCGCGGACGCATCCGCGGCCGGTCCAGGTCCGGGAGGCCGGCATGAGCCTCAAGGCACACATCCTCCTCGGGGCCCCCGGCTCCGGGAAGGGCACCCAGGCCAAGCGCCTGGTGGAAACATTCTCTTTGACTCACCTGTCAACCGGTGACATTCTGAGAGATGCCGTCTCGAAAGGGACGGAGATCGGCCTGAGGGCGAAAGCCATCATGGCCGAGGGAAAACTGGTGGACGACGACACCGTCAATGGCCTTGTCTTCGCGCGGCTGCTGGACGAGACCTCTGACGTGTTGTTCGACGGCTACCCCCGAACCCTGCAGCAAGCTCAGGCCCTGGAAGACTTCCTCTCCTCCAAGGGCCTGGAACTGGGATCGGTGGTGCTGGTCGATGTCCCCCAGGAGGTGCTGGAGGCCCGCGTGGTGGGCCGCCGCCTGTGCAGCAACAACGCCTGCGGCGCCATCTATCACCTGGAATCCAAGCCACCGAAGCAAGCCGGTGTCTGCGATCTGTGCGGAAGTCCCCTGAAGCACCGGTCCGACGACACCGCCGAGGCCTTCCGGAGCCGGATGGGCGAGTTCAACTCGACCTTCCAGCCGCTCCTGGGCTTCTACAAGCATCGGCCGACCTTCCGGAGCGTGGATGGCAATCGCGCCCCGGAGCTGGTGTTTGAATCGCTGCGTCACGTCTTCGGAGAACGCGCTTGAGCAAAGAAGAAGCCATTGAGCTCGAAGCCACAGTGGTCGAGGCCTTGCCGAACGCGGTCTTCAAGGTCGAGCTGGAGAACAAGCACCAGGTGCTGGCGCACATCAGCGGGAAGATGCGCAAGAACTTCATCCGAATCCTTCCCGGTGACCGGGTGCTGGTCGAGGTGACCCCCTACGACCTCTCCCGCGGCCGCATCATCTACCGATTCAAGTAAACGACACGAGAGGACACCATGAAAGTTCGGCCCTCCATCAAGAAGCTGTGCGAGCACTGCAAAGTGGTCCGGCGCGAAGGCATCAACCGGATCATCTGCAAGAAGAACCCCAAGCACAAGCAGCGTCAGGGTTAAGGAGACACGATGGCACGCATTGCAGGCATTGATCTGCCCGTCGGCAAGCGCATCGAGATCGCGCTCACCTACATCTATGGCATCGGCCGCGCCAAGGCCCAGAGCATCCTGAGCCGCGCGAAGGTCGACTTCGGCACCAAGGTTCGGGACCTGACCGAGGACGAGGTCGGCCGCATCCGCCGCGTGATCACCGCCGAGGAGACGGTGGAGGGTGACCTCCGCAAGAACATCGGCCTGGACATCAAGCGGCTCATGGACATCGGCTGCTACCGCGGGCTCCGGCATCGCAAGGGCCTGCCTGTCCGCGGCCAGCGCACGCACACCAACGCCCGCACCCGCAAGGGCAAGCGGAAGACCGTGGCCGGCAAGAAGAAGTAAGGCGAGGACACCATGGCAAAGACCCAGACCCGGACCGCCGGCAAGAAGGTGGTCAAGAAGAAGGAAAAGAAGAACGTCCCCCACGGCGTGGCTCACGTCCAGGCGTCCTTCAACAACACCATCATCTCCATCTCCGACCCGATGGGGAACATGCTCTGCTGGGCCTCCAGCGGCAACCAGAACTTCCGCGGCACCCGCAAGGGCACGCCGTTCGCCGCCCAGGTGGCCGCCGGCGTCTGCGCCGAGGCCGCGAAGGAGCAGGGCGTCCGCTCGGTGGACGTCCGCGTGAAGGGCCCCGGCGCCGGCCGTGAGAGCGCCATCCGCGCCCTCAACGCCGCCGGGATCCAGGTGACCAGCATCCGCGACGTCACCCCCATTCCCCACAATGGTTGCCGGCCGCCCAAGCGGCGCCGCGTTTAAAGGAGGAGGAGAAACATGGCTCGCTATACGGACGCCGTCTGCCGCCTCTGCCGCCGCGAGGGGATGAAGCTCTACCTGAAGGGCGAACGCTGCTTCAAGGAAAAGTGCTCCTTCGAGACCCGCAAGGGCAAGATCCCCGGCCAGCATGGCGCGGGGAAGATCAAGAAACCGACCGGCTACGCCCTGCAGCTTCGCGAGAAACAGAAGGTGAAGCGCATCTATGGGGTGCTGGAGAAGCAGTTCCGGCACTACTTCGAGCGCGCCGACGCCAAGAAGGGCGTCACCGGCCACAACCTGCTGGCCTTCCTCGAGCAGCGCCTGGACAACGTGGTCTACCGCCTGGGCTTCGCGTCCAGCCGTTCCGCCGCGCGCCAGATGGTCATGCACGGCCACGTGCTGGTCAACGGCAAGCGGGTTGACATCCCGTCCTACCAGGTGAAGCCCGGTCACGCCATCGAACTGGGCCGCCGCGCCAAGGAGAACGACGGGGTCAAGTCCTCCGTCGAGACCTCCGCCGGCCGCGGGATTCCCAAGTGGCTCACCCTGGACGCCGCGGCCTTCAAGGGCCAGGTGCTCGCCGCTCCCACCCGCGAGGACGTCACCCTCGACATCAACGAGCAGCTGATCGTTGAGCTCTATTCCAAGTAAGGGGGAAGGATGCTGAACATCAACGATTTCCAGAGGCCGCGCTTCGCGGAAGTCACCCCCGGTTCCCTGACCGACTCCTACGGCGAGTTCGTGGCGTACCCCTTCGAACGGGGCTTCGCGACCACCGTGGGCCACAGCCTCCGCCGGGTGCTGCTCAGCAGCATCCAGGGCGCGGCCGTGACCAATGTCCGGATCAAGGGCGTGATGCACGAGTTCACGACGCTGCCGGGCGTGTGGGAGGACATCACCCACATCCTCCTGAACCTCAAGGAGGTCCCCTTCAAGCTGCACAGCCATGAGCCCCAGACCGTGACCATCTCCGCCAAGGGCGAGGGCGTGATCACTTCCGCGGCCATCCGGTGTAACCAGAACGTGGAGGTCGTGGATCCCAACATCCACATCGCCACCCTGGGCGAGGAGGGCGAGCTGGAGATGGAGCTGGTGGTCCGCATGGGCCGCGGCTTCGTCACCGCCGACCGCAACCACGACGAGTCCCTGGGCCTGGGCTTCATCCCCATGGATGCGAACCACAGCCCCATCACCCGCGTGAACTACATCGTCGAGCCGGCCCGTGTGGGCCAGAGCACCGACTACGAAAAGCTCACCCTGCAGGTGTGGACCAACGGCGCCGTCAACCCCAAGGAGGCGGTGTCCGACGCGGCCCTCATCCTGCGTGACCACTTCCTGGTCTTCGCCCGGCAGGACGAGGACTTCACGGAGGACGAGCCCGGGATCATCACCCCCGGCGAGGCCAACCACTGGCTGGTCAAGTCGGTCGAGGAACTCGAGCTCTCCGTGCGGGCCAACAACTGCCTGCGCAACGCAAACATCACCACCATCGGCGAGCTGGTTCAGCGGACCGAGGCCGAGCTGATGAAGACCAAGAACTTCGGCAAGAAATCCCTCCAGGAGATCAAGGACGAGCTCGCTCGTATCGGCCTCTCCCTGGGGATGCGCCTCGAGCAGGAAGTGTAAGGAGCCCCCATGCGTCACAACGTAGCCGGCAAGCGCCTGGGCCGCACCACCAACCAGCGCAAGGCCCTCATGAAGAACCTCGCCACCGCTCTCATCCAGAGCGAGCGGATCGAGACCACCCTCGTGAAGGCCAAGGAGCTCCGCATGTTCGTGGAGCCCTTCATCACCCTCGCGAAGAACGACACCGTGGCCAACCGCCGCCTGGCGATGGCCCGCCTCGGGAACAAGGATGCCGTGCAGAAGCTCTTCGGCGCCGACTTCCGGAAGCGCTTCGAGAGCCGCCCGGGTGGATACACCCGCATCCTGAAGATGTCCCATCGTCTCGGCGACGCCGCGGACATGGCCCTCATCGAGTTCGTGGACTACACCCTGCCCGAGCCCAAGGCCGAGGCCGAATAGGCTTCCAGCCACCGGTCCCACCAGGAAGGCACCCCTCGGGGTGCCTTCCTTTTTCTTGCCGGTGGTATGGTTGGCCCAGCCGGAGGCGGATCTGGGAACCGAGGTGGGGGATGCTGATCGACGATGCGGTCCGGTTCCTGTCCCAGGTCCCCCCCTTCCAGTTCCTCGAGCCTGACCTCCTCCGGGAGGTGGCCCAGAGCCTCTCCATGGAGTTCTACCCCAAGGGGACCGTGATCCTGCAGCAGGATGGCTCCGTGAGCGAGTCCCTGAGGATCGTCCAGAAGGGCGTGGTGAAGATCACCCTCCGGCCCAAGGGGGGCGGCGAGGACGTGGTGGTGGACTACCGGGAGCGGGGGGAGACCTTCGGCCTGGTCTCCCTCATGGGGGGCCAGCAGAAGACGACGATCGTCGCGATCCAGGACACCCTCTGCTACCTGCTGCCGAAGGAGCGGCTGAACGAGCTGCTGGGCAGCCACCCGGCCATCACCGAGTACCTCCTCCAGTTCCACCTCACGAAGTACGTGGACATGACCTCGCGCGAGATCCAGGGCAAGAGCCTGTTCCTGGGGACCAGCGACCACCTGCTCTTCACGGCCAAGGTGGGGGAGATCTGCCGCCGCGCCGCCGCGACGGTGGAGCCGGACGCCACCATCCGGGAGGCGGCCCAGCGCATGTCGGAGGCCCGGCAGAGCGCCATCCTGGTGCTGGGGCCCGGCGGGAGCCCGGATGGCATCGTCACGGATTCGGACCTGCGATCCAAGGTGGTGGCCCGGGGCCATTCCATCGAGGACCCCGTGACCCGGATCATGAGCCGGCCCGTGGTCACCGTGGAGGAGAAGGACCCCTGCTTCGAGGTGGTCCTGCGCATGCTGCAGCGGAACATCCACCACATCGCCGTCACCCGGGACGGCGTGCTCCACGGCGTGATCACCAACCACGACTTCATGGTGCTGCAGGGGCGCAGCCCCCTGGCCTTCTCCGAGGACATCGAACGCCAGACGACGCTCGAGGGGCTGGCGCCGGTCTCGCAGAAGGCCCTGACCGTCATCGGGGCCCTGCTGCGGGAGGGCACCCGGGCGGCCAACATCATCCGCATCATCTCGGAGCTCAACGACCGGATCGTGCGGAAGGTGCTGGAGCTGGCCGAGCTGGAGCTGGGGCCTCCGCCGGTGCCCTACTGCTGGCTGGCCCTGGGCAGCGAGGGACGGAAGGAGCAGACGTTCCGGACGGACCAGGACAACGCCCTGGTGTACGCCGATCCGCGGGAGACCCAGCGGGAGCGGGTGGTGGAGTACTTCCGGCGCTTCACCGTGCGGGTGCGCAACGGCCTCATCCGCTGCGGGTTCGAGCCCTGCCCCGCCAACTGCATGGCGAGTAATCCGGACTGGTGCCAGCCGCTCTCGGTCTGGAAGGGCTACTTCACGGGATGGATCTCGGAGCCGACCCCGAAGGCCGTGCTGAATTCCCAGATCTTCTTCGACTTCCGGCCCCTCCACGGGGACGAGTCCATGGCCTGGGCGCTGCGGGAGCACCTGGGCCGGCTCATCCCCGACTACCCGGTGTTCCTGGGCTTCCTGGCCAACATGCTCGTGAAGAACCGGCCCCCCCTCGGCTTCTTCGGCTCGGTGGCGGTGGAGCGGGGCGGCGAGCATAAGGACGGCCTGAACCTGAAGATCAAGGGCGTGACGCCCTTCGTGGACATCGCGCGCCTCTTCGCCCTGGAGAAGGGGGTCCGGGCGGCCTCGACCCTGGATCGCCTGGAGGCCCTGCGGGGGGGGGCCACCATGATCTCTGACCTGGTGGACGAACTCGGGGACGCCTTCGAGTTCCTCACCCTGCTCCGGATCCACCACCAGTACCGGCAGATGGAGGCGGGGCGGAACATCGACAACTTCATCCACCTGGACACCCTGAGCAGCCTGGAGCGGCAGTCCCTCAAGAACGCCTTCCGGCTGGCCATGAAGGTCCAGGACCTCGTCATGGACCGGTTCAAGGCCTTCATCATTTAGGGGGGGGCATGGGATTGGGCGCGTGGCTGGGCCGGGTCCTGGGGTTGGGGGGGGGCACCGCCGGCCCGATCGCCGACACCCCCTTCGTGGTGCTCGACACCGAGCTCACGGGACTCGACGAGCGGAAGGACGACATCGTCTCCATCGGGGCCGTCCGGATGCGGGGCGGGCGCCTCGAGCTCGGGGGCAGCTTCCACGAGCTGGTGAACCCGAAGGCGGCCCTGCAGGCCCGGAGCGTGGTCATCCACGGGATCACCCCCTCCCAGGTGGCGGCCCGGCCCCCCATCGAGGAGGTCCTCGCCGCCTTCCTGGCCTATGCGGGGGACGCGGTCCTGGTGGGCCACTGCCTCCCGGTGGACCTGGCCTTCCTGAACCGGGAGGCCCGCCGGGTGGCCGGGGGCCCCCTCCGGAACCGGACCGTGGACACGCTCTCCCTGAGCGCCTGGCTGCGCCAACGGCACGTGGAGCACCCGGCCTTCGCCGGTCCCCCCCAGGGGCTGGGCCTCTTCGAGCTCGCCCGGGCCTTCGACATCCCCGTGGTGGAGGGCCACACGGCCCTCGGGGACGCCTACCTCACGGCCCAGCTGCTCCAGCGCCTGCTGCCGCTGGCCGCGCAGGCCGGGGTCACGGATCTGGCCAGTCTCCTGCGGGTGGGGGACCCGACCCGGCAGGCCGAGCACCTGGCCCCGCCGGGAGGCCCCTCGCCCTTCTGAAAGGGGCGTACGCAGGGAGCCGGGAGGTCGCCCCCCCGGCTCCGGGAACCTGCGGGATCAGTGGCTGGAGGCGCCTTCGGCGCCGATGCCGACGTAGGTCCGCACCTTTTCCGCCTCGAACTTCGCCTCGGCGTCCTTCTCCCGCTTGAAGAGCGACAGGAGGATGCCCACCAGGAAGGCGCCGCCCATGGAGAAGACACCGGGGTTCTTCATGGGGAAGGGGGCCTTCGTGACCTCGCCGTCGGCCTTGGTCTTGGCGGCCTTGGCCGCGAGGAGGGCGTCGGCCAGGCGGTTGCCTTCGATCAGGGCGATGTCCGCCTGGAGGCCGGCCAGTTCCTTCACGTTGGCCTCGTGGATGCGCCCGGTGGCGCCAGGGGTATTGACCGCCACGGCAAGGGCCTCGGCCTTCGGCTTCAGGGTGGCGAGGGTCTTGGCCGGGTCCTTCGAATACTTGTCCAGCTTCGTCAGGGTGGCTGCCGCGGAAGTGCGGGCCTTGACCTGGGTGGCCTGGAAGACGTCCTCGTAGACCGTGGGGGAGAGCACGATCAGGATCACGGCGATGAGGAGTCCGGTGTAGATGCTGGCCACGGCCCCGGTGGTGGTGAAGCGCTTCCAGGTGATGGACATGAGGAGGGCGGGGAAATTCGCGCTGGAGGCCACCGCGAAGGCCAGGCCCACCATAAAGGCCACGTTCTGGCGCTGGAAGAGGAGGCCCAGGAGCACGGCCACGATGCCGAGCGTGACGGTAGCGGCCTTGGCGACCTTCATCTCCTCCTTCTCGTTGGCCTCCCCGTGCCGGAAGACGCCCACGTAGAGATCGTGGGAGAGCGCCGAGGCGCCCGCCAGCGTCAGGCCGGCGACCACCGCCAGGATGGTGGCGAAGGCCACGGCGGCGAGGAAGCCCAGGAACATGCCGCCGCCGATGTGCTCGGCCAGGGCCAGGGCCGCCATGTTGCCGCCGGCGTCGATCTTGGTGATGAAGTCGCGGCCGACGAGGACCGCGGCGCCGAAGCCGATGGTCACCGTGAGGATGTAGAAGTAGCCGATGAAGCCCGTGGCGTAGAAGACGGACTTGCGGGCTTCGCGGGCGTCGGGGACGGTGTAGAACCGCATCAGGATGTGGGGTAGCCCGGCCGTGCCGAACATCAGCGCCAGGCCCAGGGAAAAGGCGTCCAGGGGCTTGGTGATGAGGCCGCCCGGTTCAAGGAAGGCCCCGGTGTACTTCGTCGAGGCCTCGGAGAAGAGCCGGCCATAGCTGAAGCCGAACTGGCTCATGGCCAGGACCACCAGGAGGGTGGCGCCGCCCAGGAGGAGCACGGCCTTGATGATCTGCACCCAGGTGGTGGCCAGCATGCCGCCGAAGAGGACGTAGGCGATCATCAGCGCGCCCACGATGAAGAGGGCGGACTCGTAGGGCAGGTTGAACATCAGCTTGATGAGGGTGCCGGCGCCCACCATCTGGGCCGTCAGGTAGAACAGCACCGTGACCAGGGAACCGATGGCGGCGGCCGTCTTGATGGGCTTCTGCCGGAGGCGGAAGGCCACCACGTCGGAGAAGGTGTACTTCCCGAGGTTCCGGAGGGGTTCGGAGATCAGGAACATGACGATGGGCCAGCCCACCAGCCAGCCCACGGAGTAGATGAGGCCGTCATAGCCCTTGGTGGACACGAGGCCGGCGATGCCGAGGAACGAGGCGGCGCTCATGTAGTCGCCCGCCAGGGCCAGGCCGTTCTGGAGGCCCGTGATGCCGCCGCCGGCCGCATAGAACTGGGCGGCGTTCTTGGTTCGCCGGGCGGCCCAGTAGGTGATGCCGAGCGTCACCGCGATGAAGACGAGGAAGAAGAAGATGGCCACGGGACTCAGGGTCCCGATGATCGTCTGCTGAGGCTGCGTCTGCATGGTGCTTACCTCCCCATCCGGGCTTTGACGTTCTTGACCATGGCATCGTATTTATTGTTGGCCCAGAAGATGTAGATTCCGGTCAACACCCAGGAGAGGACGATGACCCCGACGGCGATGGGGATGCCGAGGGTGATGGCGGATCCCTCGCTCACCTTCTGGGCCAGGAAGGCCTTGTTGTAGGCGATCAGGGCGATGAAGCCGAAGTAGAGCACCAGCTCCACCACCGTCAGGGTCAGGGTGATGGCGTTCTTCTGTCGGGCGAGTTTCTGGAACTCCGGATCCTCGAGGAGTTCGTGCACCGATTTCGGAGGCATGGGCTTTCTCCTGGAAAGGGCAGGCCCGGACGGAGCGGGGCCTGGGGGGGGGTGCGACGGGGCCAGCGCCCGGAGCCAGGGGAAACCTCTCCTGGACGGGGCGGCATGGTTCAAAGGTTCGGGGTTGGTGGCGCAAGCATAGGCCACCTCGTTTTCCAAGGGAAGCCCATTCCTCGGGAAATGTTCGGACCGGCGGTTCCCCTCTCGGCCGGGGGGTGCTAGGGTCTCCTCACCTTCCTGCGACTTTCTGAAATGCCCATATGGCTGAAGCAGCATGATCTTGAGACATCGTCCGCCCTGGCTGGGCCCACCCAGCCCCCTGGTGCGAAGGTGGGCCGAAGCGGCTATGCTTCGTGCCTGACCTCCCCCATGGCCCGTCCAGATCCCGGATCCCCGGGACCCCCCGTTCCCGCCCTTCCCTGAGGCGCCCCCGGGGCCGACCTTCTTACGACAAGGAGCCCACCCATGACCCAGGATCTCTATCCCGTCAAACCCGAGTTCGCCGAGCGGGCGCACATCCGGAGCATGGAGGAGTACCAGCGCCTCTACCGCCTCTCCCTGGACAACCCCGAGTGGTTCTGGGGGGAGCAGGCCAAGGCCCTGACCTGGTTCCACCCCTGGCAGTCCGTCTTCGACGCGGACTACAAGGAGGTCGACTTCTCCTGGTTCCTGGGCGGGCGGATCAACGCCTCGTTCAACTGCATCGACCGCCACCTGGCCACCCACGGGGACCGGACGGCCCTCATCTGGGCCCAGGACGAGCCGGGCGTCTACACCCACATCACCTACCGGGAGCTGAAGCACCACGTCTGCCGCGTGGCCAACGTGCTGCTGCACCACGGCGTGAAGAAGGGCGACCGGGTCTGCCTCTACATGACCATGATCCCGGAACTGGTCTACACCATGCTGGCCTGCGCCCGGATCGGGGCGGTCCACTCCGTGGTGTTCGGGGGCTTCTCCGCGGAGGCCCTGCGGGACCGCATCGTCGACGCCAAGTGCAAGGTCGTCGTGACGGCCAACGAGGGCCTCCGCGGCGGGAAGCGCGTCCCCCTCAAGAAGACCGTGGACCGGGCCATCGAGGGCATGTCCATGGTGGAGACGGTCCTGGTGGCCCGCCGCACGGACGGGGAAGTGTCCATGGAGGCCGGACGCGACCTCTGGCTGGACGAGGAGATGACCCGCCAGCGGTCCACCTGCACGAACGAGTGGATGGGCTCGGAGGATCCGCTGTTCATCCTCTACACCTCCGGGAGCACGGGCAAGCCGAAGGGGCTGCTCCACACCACCGGCGGCTACCTCACCTACGCCGCCTTCACCCATAAGATGGTGTTCGACTACCACCCGGGCGACATCTACTTCTGCGCGGCCGACATCGGCTGGGTGACGGGCCACAGCTACATCGTGTACGGGCCCCTCGCCAACGGGGCCACCAGCGTCATCTTCGAATCCACCCCGCTCTATCCGGATGCGGGTCGGTACTGGCAGATCGTGGACGACCTCGGCGTGAACATCCTCTACACGGCCCCCACGGCCCTGCGGGCCCTGGCCCAGGCCGGCGACGAGTGGATCAAGAAATACAGCCGCAAGTCCCTGCGCATCCTGGGGACGGTGGGCGAGCCCATCAACCCCGAGGTCTGGCGCTGGTACCACGATGTGGTGGGCGAGGGCCGCTGCACGGTGGTGGACACCTGGTGGCAGACCGAGACCGGCGGGATCCTCATCACCCCGCTCCCCGGCGTGACCCCCACCAAGCCCGGCTCGGCCACGTTGCCCTTCTTCGGGGTGAAGCCGGTGATCGTGGATCCGGCGACGGGCGCAGTCCTCGAGGGCAACGACGTCTCGGGGGCCCTCTGCCTCGCGACGCCCTGGCCCGGCACCGCCCGCACGGTCCACGGGGACCACAAGCGGTTCAAGGACACCTACTTCACCCAGTACCCCGGCTACTACTTCACGGGGGACGGGGCCCGCCGGGACGAGGACGGCTACTACTGGATCACGGGCCGCATCGACGACGTCATCAACGTCTCCGGGCACCGGCTGGGCACGGCCGAGGTGGAGAGCGCCCTCGTGGCGCACGAGGCCGTGGCCGAGGCCGCGGTGGTCGGCTGCCCCCATCCGATCAAGGGCCAGGGCATCTACTGCTACGTGATCCTCAACCAGGGCTACGCCAATGGCGGGAAGGAGCAGCTCATCGGGGCCCTGAAGGAGCAGGTGCGGCAGTCCATCGGGGCCTTCGCCGCCCCCGATGTCATCCACATCGCCTCGGGCCTGCCCAAGACCCGCAGCGGGAAGATCATGCGCCGCATCCTGCGGAAGATCGCCTCGGCCGAGTACGAGGGCATGGGCGACATCTCCACCCTGGCCGAGCCCGACGTGGTGGATCGCCTGATCAAGGAGCACCAGGTGGTGTCGAAGTAGGGCCCTGCGGGCGCCGGGCTCCGGCCCGGCGCCCCGCTACAGTTCGAGCCCCCGGACGAAGGCGCGCACCAGGGCCTCGAAGCGGTCTGCCGCGGCGGCCCCGGCCTCCAGGACCTCCTGGTGGGTGAGGGGCTGGGGCAGGAGCCCGGCGGCCATGTTGCAGAGGCAGGAGATCCCGGCCACCCGCAGGCCCTCGTGCCGGGCGACGATGGCCTCGGGCACCGTGCTCATGCCCACGGCATCGGCGCCCATCCCCCGGAAGGCGCGGATCTCCGCCGGCGTCTCGTAGCTCGGCCCCGTGAGCCCCAGGTAGACGCCCTCCCGGAGGGTCTGGCCCAGGTCCCGGGCGCAGGCCTGGAGGCGGGCCCGGAAGGCCGGGTCGTAGAGCGCGGTCATGTCGGGGAACCGCGGGCCCGGGCCCACGTTGGGGCCGATGAGGGGGTTGGTTCCGAAGAGGTTGATGTGGTCCGTGAGGGCCATCAGTTCGCCCACGCCGAAGGCCGGATTCAGGGCCCCGGCGGCGTTGGTGAGGAGCACGGCCTGCACGCCCAGGCGCCCGTAGATCCGCATGGGCGCCGTGACCAGGGACATGGGATGCCCCTCGTAGAAGTGGAAGCGGCCGGCCTGGAGGACCACCTTCCGGTCCTCGAAGGTGCAGAACACCAGGCGGCCGCCGTGGCCCGCGACCGTGGGGGCGGGGAAGCCGGGCAGGTCCGTGAAGGGGATGGTGACCCCGGCCTTCGCCTCGGGGCTGTCGGCCAGGGCGCCAAGCCCCGAGCCCAGCACGATGGCGAGTTCCGGGACGAAGGGGAGGCGGGCCTGCAGGGTCTGGAGGGCGGCGGAGACGGGCATGGCGACGGCCTGGGTCAGGGAACGGGGACGAGGCTGATGGTCACGGTGGTGTCCGGCTGCAGGGTGGTCGGGCTGACCATGCGCACCCGCAGGGCCTGGAACATGGGCGTGGTGCTGTTCCCGGCGAGCACCACCCGCTGGCTGCCTCCGCTCCCCGTGAAGGTCAGGGGGGCGGACTGGTAGGAGGGGAGCATCAGCTCCAGCTCGGCCGTGCTGGCCAGGGCGGGACTGGCGGACACGGTCAGGGTGTAGGCCCGGTCCGCGCTCATGGTGAAGCCCGCGTAGGCGACCTCGCCCTCGGAGTTGTTCGGATAGACCCCGCGCACCTGGACCGCCTTGGCCATGCTCAGGGTCATGGGCGGAAGCGCGGCGGTGGTTGAGTTCGGATCGGCGCCCCAGGAGGTGGCGAAGGCGGCGTAGGCGCCGGTGGTGGGACGGGGCCAGGTGATGCCGAAGGGCGACAGCAGGGGGGTGAGGGTGGCATCGGTGAAGATGCTGGCGAGATCCACCGGCTCGGTGGAACCCGTGGGCCTGGCCTCCTGGAGGCGACCGAGCTGCTTGAAGATGTTCAGGGGTTCCGTCTCGTAGCTAGGGGTCGTGGTCGGGTAGGCGGGGCCGGCGGAGAAGAACCGGACCATGGCCAGCGGGTTGATGCTGGCCCAGGTGGTGCTCGTGCCCGGGGAGGCGAGGCTGTTCGCCTTGAGGATCAGCTCCCAGGCGAGGGCCTGGAGGGCCGGGGCGGAATCAGGGGTGAGCTGGGCCGTCGTATAGGCCGAGAGGTCCCGGATGTCGGTGACCGGTGCGGCCAGGGCCGTGCCCTGGGTATCCGCCAGATAGGGGGACTTGAGCAGGTTCGCGGCCATGGCGTTGGCGAGCCCCTCGATCAGGGCCTGGTCGGGGCTCAGGTCGGGAAGGGTCGCCGCCTGGGGGAAGAGGGGCCGGCCCGTCATGCCGAAGGTTCTGCCCTCCACGATGCCGTAGAGGACGTTCCGGGCGAGCATGGGGAAGATCACGCCCTCGTCCCACGCGTCGTCGTTCGCGCCGCCCTGGAGGGAGCCGAAGTAGCGGTTGGTGAAGGTGTAGGTATTGGGGTTCAGGACGGAGGAGAGGGGATAGACCGAGGGATCGTACTCGATGAAGGAGCCCCGGGGCTCGGAGACGCCCGGCGCGTAGTGGAGATCGACGCTCAGGCCCGGGGTCGCATTGCCGTAGGTGGCCACGAAGCTGGCCACGGAATCGCCGATGGCCAGGATCCGGCTGCCGGTGCCCGTGGTCCGGCCGGGCAGGGTGGTCTCGTCCACGGCGCTGGTGGTGAGGGGCGCCACCTTGGTGTTGGGGTCGTAGCTGGGGTTCACGAGCCACCACTTGTCCGTGAGCCCGACGGTGAAGTTCAGGAGCGTGTCTCCCGTGGGGAGGGACGCGGGCACGGGGTTGCCGGCGGGGGCGGTGCCGTCCAGGGCCTTGCGGATGCCGTAGCGGACGCGGTCCGCGGCGGGCACGGTGCTGTTGATGCCCGCGGGGTCGCCCACGACGTTGACCTGGTGGCCGTTGCCCCCGTCGAAGGAGCTCATGACCTCCACCATCAGCGGCTTGTCCTTCGGGAGGGTCATGGAGTAGATGCCGTTCAGGTCGGTGAAGGTGGCGCCGGCCACCGCCCAGACGGAGGAGGTGCTGCCGTCGGGGAGGGTCTGGTCGATGCGCTGGTAGGCCCGGACCATGACCTTCCGGGCCGGGAGGGTCTGGAGGTTGGTCGCGACGCTGCTGTCCACCAGGCCGGTGGGGACGCCGTTGGCGTCCTTGGCGAGGGGGATGCGGACGTATTTCACGGCCCCGGCCAGATTGAAGGAATTGTCCGCCGCGGATCCGCCCTTGCTGCCCTTGCAGGCGAGGCCCAGGCCCAGGCCGAGGATGGCCGTGACCCCCAGGGCCCGGAGGAAAGCTCGGTACAGCAGCATGGCCACCTCGATGCGGCGAAAAGGTCAAGTCTAGCACGCGGAAGCCCCTCCGCCCCTCGCGGGAACGGGGAGGCACGCGTTCATCCAATGCCGCGGGCGGCCCGGAGGTTCAGCGGCGCAGGGGCTCCGGAATCAGCGGCGGGCGTCGTCCAGGGCGGCGTTCTGCGCCGCCACTTCCGCCGGGATCTCCTCTTCGTCGTCCAGGGCGGGCAGGGGGTTCCGCTGCACACCGTCCACCCGCAGCTCGAAGTGGAGGTGGGGGCCGGTGGCGTTCCCGGTGCGGCCCACCTCGCCGATCTTCTGGCCCCGGCGGACGATGTCGCCCTCGTGGACCAGGGTCAGCTTGGCGTGGGCGTACAGGGTCATCACGCCGTTGCCGTGGTCGATGATCACGTAGTTCCCGTACTGGCGGTGCCGGGCGGCCATGATCACCTTGCCGTCCATGGCCGCATAGATGGCCGTGCCCATGGGGGCGGTCAGGTCCACGCCCTTGTGCCGGCCGCGGTAGCGGATCCGCTTCTTCCGCTGGTTCCGGACGCGGACCATCTTCGTCCGCATCCGGGGGCCCCAGGCGGAGCTGATGGTGCGCGTCTCCACGGGCCAGAGGAGGTCCAGGTGGTCCGGATCCGCCGGCGTGAAGGAGGGCAGGAGGGCGGCCAGCTCGGCCTCGCTCACGGGCGGCACCACGGGGCGCATCCGGGCCAGCAGGTCCTCGGCCGACTCGGGGGCCAGGTGCAGGGTCCGGTGGGCCGAGGCCGTGGACGGGAGGGGGATCCGCATCCGGTAGGGCTGGAGGCCCTCCAGGTGGGGCATGGGCGCCGGGGCGATGTCGGGGCCGGCGGGCAGGGCGGCCAGGGGCGTGACCGGCACCACGGGGGACGGGGCCGGTTCGGCCATTTCAACTCGGGCCTGCGTTGCGGCGGCGGGGCCGGCCCCCACCTTCAACCGGGTCCCCACGGACAGGTGCGCCAGGTTCACGTGGGGGTTCAGCGCCTTCAGCTCCGGGAGGCTCAGGCCGTTGTCCCGGGCCACCTTGGCGCCGGTCTCCCCCTTCCGCACCACGTGCCAGGATCCGTCCGCCGCAGGGTGGGAGGCCCGCCTGGTTCGGCGGCCCTTGGGCGCGGCGTGGAGGTTGAGGGTCAAGGACGCGAGAACAAGGGTCAGAACGGCAAGACGCATGGGTAAACTCCCGGCTGGAACGGAAAAGCCTGCTTCGCTAGGCCTCCTTGGAGGGGTGGTCACCCCGGGGTCGAATGGAAGGAACGGGTCCGCTCCCATCCTATCGGGCGGATGGCAGCTTGGAAATGCAAATGTTTTCCAACTAGGCGTCCCCGGGGATCAGGGTTCCCAGGGACACCCGGCCCAGGGCAGGACGACAGTGCCCCGTCGACCCCCCTCCTTACGCAGGAGCCGTGCCGGGCCCAGGGTCATCCCGTGGCTGACGGCCTTGAGCATGTCGTAGAGGACGAGGAGGCCCACGGTGACGCCCGCCAGCGCCTCCATCTCGATGCCCGTGCGGCCCTCGCAGCTCACGGCCACCCGGAGCCAGGCCCGCCGTGCCACGGCATCCCAGTGATGGGTCACGTCCACGGCCTCGATGGCCAGGGGGTGGGCCAGGGGGATCAGGTCCGAGGCGCGCTTGACGCCCCCCACGGCCCCGATCCGGGCCACGGACCAGGGGTCCCCCTTGGGGCCCCCGCCCCTGGCCAGGGCCTCCGCCGCCGGGGCGTCCAGCTCCAGGTAGCCCGCGGCGATGGCTCGGCGGCGGGTGACGGCCTTCTCGGAGACGTCCACCATCTTCGGGCGGCCTTCGGGATCGAGGTGCGTCAGCTCGGCCATGACGGCTCCGGGGTTGAGGATGGTCCCGGGGGGACCTCGCGAGTCCAGCGAACAGGCGGTCCCCCCCGGATCATAGGTAGGCCAGGAGGATGTCCCGCAGCGCCGCCGTGTCCGGGGCGTAGGCCCGGGGGCCGCAGGCGGCCAGGGCCGGCTCGGGGTAGAAGCCGTGGCCCACGGCCAGGCTGGGCACCCCGGCGGCCCGGGCCATGTCCAGGTCGAAGGGGGTGTCGCCCACCATGAGGATGTCCTCGGGGGCGAGGCCGGTCAGGGCCTGCATCCTCTCCAGGGTCTCCGGGTGGGGCTTGCCCTGGGTGACCTCGTCCGGGGTGATGATGGGGTCGAACCAGGCCTCCCAGCCGAAGCGGGCCATCTGGCGCAGGAGGGGCACCCGCCGCTTGGAGGTGGCCACGCCCATGCGCTGGCCCCGGGCCCGGAGCTCCGCCAGCAGCTCGGGGATGCCCGCGAAGGGCTGGAGCAGGTGCTCGTGCTCGATATGGCCGAAGCTCCGGTAGGCCTTCAGGACCGTGGCCCCGTCCAGGCCCAGGGGCCCGAAGGTGGCCCGGATGCCGTCCTCCACGGGGAGCCCCACGTACTTCAGCCATTCGGCCATGACGGAGCGCGGCTGGCCCAGGGCGTCCAGGGCGTGGGCCATGCCGGCCTCGATGAGGGGGCGGCTGTCCACCAGCGTGCCGTCGAAGTCCCAGGCGATGAGTTTCAAGGAGGCCTCCCCCTCCATCATGGCAGGGGGAACGTCCTCACCCGATGCCGGCCGCCGAGGGCAGGTGCAGGGCCTTGATGAAGCCCGCCTCGGTCTCCCGGCCGATCTCCGCCACCACCGCCGGCGGCACCGGGGAGTCCACGGAGAGGATGACCATGGCCTCGCCCCGCTTCTCCCGGCGCCCCAGGTTGAGGAAGGCGATGTTCACGTCGTGGGCCCCCAGCACGGTGCCGATGCGGCCGATGCGGCCCGGCTTGTCCTCGTAGTGGAGCAGCAGCATGTGCTCCTGGGGCGTGAAGTCCATGGCGTAGTCCCGCAGCCGCACGATGCGGGGGGTGCCCTCGAAGAGCGTGCCGGCCACGACCCGGGAGGAGCCCCCGCCCTCCAGGGTGAGGGTCACGAGGTTCGAGAAGGGGCCGCCCTCCGTGGACTTGTGCTCCTCCACCACCAGGCCCATCTGCTCGGCGATGAGGCCCGCGTTCACCATGTTCACAGGCTGCTCCACCATGCGGTCCAGGAGGGCGGCCAGGCCGCTCACGGTGAGGGGCGTGCAGTCGTGGTGGGAGAGGCCTCCCGCGTAGCCGAAGGTGGCGCGGTCCAGGTTGCCCTTCATGAGCTGCAGGCCGAACTCGCTGAGGATGGCCATGAGCCGGAACCAGGGGCGCATCTGGCCCATGAGGGCCGCGTCGAAGCGGGGCAGGTTCACGGCGTTCTCCAGGGGCGCCTTGTCCAGCCAGGCGAGGATCTCGCGGGAGACGTCCACGGCCACGTTCACCTGGGCCTCCTGGGTGTTGGCCCCCAGGTGGGGGGTCACCACCACCCGCTCGTGGGCCACGAGGCGCTTCAGGGTGTCGGTGGCCGGGGGCTCCTCGGAGAAGACGTCGACCGCCGCCAGGGCCACCTGCCCGGATTCCAGGCCCGCCAGCAGGGCCGCCTCGTCGAGGATGCCGCCCCGGGCCACGTTGAGGAGGATGACGCCGGGCTTCATGCGCGCGATCTCGGCGGCGCCGATCAGGCCGCGAGTCTCGTCCGTGAGCGGCGTGTGGACCGTCACGATGTCGCAGGTGCGGCAGAGCTCGTCCAGGTCCACCAGCCGCACGCCCAGGTCCTGGGCCCGCTTGGCGGAGACGTAGGGATCGCAGGCCAGCACCTCGCACTCGAAGGCCTTGAGGCGCGCGGCCACCCGGCCGCCCACCTTGCCGATGCCGATGACGCCGGCCGTCCGGCCCCGCAGCTCCACCCCGGTGAACTTCGCCCGCTTCCAGTCGCCGCCCTTGAGGCTGGCCTGGGCCGCCGGCACCTTCCGGCAGGCCGCCAGCAGCAGGGCCAGGGTGTGCTCCGCGGCGGCGTTGGTGTTGCCGAAGGGGGCGTTCACCACGATCACGCCCTTGGCCGAGGCGCATTCCACGTCCACGTTGTCGATGCCCACCCCGGCCCGGGCCACCACCTTCAGCCGGATGGCCGCGTCCAGGAGGGCCTTGTCCACGGTGGTGCCGCTGCGGGTGATGATGGCGTCGTAGCCGCCGATGATCTCCAGCAGCTCCTCCCGGGGGATGCCGGGCCGCAGGTCGAGGGTGATGCGGGGGTCCCGCTGGAGCAGGGCGAGGCCCTCGCCGGTCACCTCGTCGGTCACGATGATCTTCATGGGCGGGGGGCCTCCGCCCCCAGCTTACGTGCTACTTCTTGTAGATGCCCGCCCCGAAGATGCAGCCATTCCAGACCTCGATGTAGCTGGTCTTGGGCTCCTTCACGCCGGTCTTGGGGTTCACGTACTTGTAGTCGTGCCACCCCTTGCCCTTGGCCTTGGCCAGCTCGATGCGCTCCTTCACGAACTCCCGGCCGTCGGGATCCTTCGCCTTGAGCTGGTTCACGCCCACCTTCGAGGCGCCCTGGCCGTGGGCCAGCACCTTGCCGTCCATGTCGTAGACGAAGACGTAGAGCTCGCCGCCGTACTTCTGGAAGCGCCCGTCCTTCTTGGTGATCTCCTTGAAGGCGGCCTCCTTGCCGTTGGCCTTGGCGTAGGCGATGGCCTCCTTCACCAGGGCCTCGGCCTCGGCGGGGGTGCCGTCCTGGGCGGCCAGGGGCAGGACCAGGGCGGGGAGGAGCAGCAGGGCGCGAAGGTGTCTGTTCATTGGACCTCCTTGTGGGTAGAAAACCGATTCCAGAAGCCTCTTCGGCGGATCTCCTCCAGGGATGATTTTCCGGGGCCCCCCCGCGCCGTCCCCCCGGCCTCAGATCCCCCCGCCCCCGGGGCCGGGTTCCTCCGGTTTGGCCGGCGGACGGCTCTCCTCCCGGTTCCGGTCGACGGAGATCGCGACGGCGATGGCCGCGGCCTGCTCGGCGGGCAGGCCTTCGGTCCGCCGCTCGTACTCCGCCTCGCCCCGGTCGTCGCGCTCCCGGATCGCCACGTCCTTCGCCTGCTCCTGCTGCCCGGGCAGCTCGATGCGCAGTTCCCCGATGAGCATCAGCGCGGCGGCCGCCACGGGAAGGGCGAGGAGCGCCCCGGTGATGCCCAGCAGGACGGTCCCCGCCAGCAGGGAGAAGAGGATCACGGAGGACGGGAGCCGCAGCGCCTGGCCATAGACCCTGGGCACGATCAGCCGGCTCTCGAATTCCTCGTAGGCGAGCATCAGCACGAGGACGAGGAGGATGATCACGGGGCCGCGGGGGAGGGTCGCCGCCACGGCGGCGCCCACGGACAGCAGGGCGCCGGCATAGGGCAGGACGTCGGCGGCGCCCGCGAACACGGCGATGGCCAGGGCGTTGGCCACCCCGCAGGCCCGCAGCAGGATGAACACGAAGGCCGCCATGAAGGCCGAGGTGATCAGCTGGCCCCGGATGTACCCGCCGACGATGGTCTCCAGGTTCAGCATGACCCGGGACAGCCGGATGTGGTGGGACCTCGGGACCACCGAGAAGAGGCCCCCGCGCAGCCGGTCCCGGTCGATCAGGATGTACAGGGCCAGGAAGATGGAGCTCATGATGTACGCGAAGATCGCGACGACCCGGGTGGAGAAGCCGATGGCGTTCGCGACCGCCAGCTTGACCAGGTCGCCGGATTCGACCTTGCGGAGCAGGTCCGCCAGGGGGAGGGTCAGGTGGGAGCCGGCCAGCCAGGCCGCCAGGCGGGCCCGGAGGAGGGGTTCCTGCTCCAGGAGGCCCGTGGCCTGCACGATGAGGGCGGGGATCGTCAGGGTGATGAAGAGGACGGTGACCACCAGGAGCCCGGTGAAGACGATCGCGATGCCGAGGCCCCGGGGCACGCGCCGCTGCTCGAGCCACTGGACCGCGGGGCTGATGGTTCCGACGATGATGAGGGCTGCCACCAGCACCAGGACCACGGGCAGGAGCCGGTTCAGGACCCACAGGCCGGCGATGATGAGCAGCAGGGCGATGACGGTGCCGGGCGAGGGCTCGATGCGGATGACGCGGGGCCGTTTCCCCGCCGGGGGGGGACCCGCGGGCTCCTGGGTCGGCATCATGGCGCTTCCTTCAAGGCGTGGCCCCCCTCGATCCGAGCTCCCCGCGGCCCCGGACGCCCGGATGCCACGGCCTGTCCGCCTTCGTTCCCGATCCTTCCCCGGGCGCAGGGCGTCCCCAATATAGGTGCAACCGGGCGGCGGGGGGGGATCGGCCGGCCGAACAGCCCCCGCCGGCCCGTTCAGTCCGGCAGCGGCTCCGTGTCCGTGCCGAAGACCCCCTCCCACTTGGCGATGACCACGCTGGCCAGGCCGTTGCCCACCACGTTCACGGTGGTGCGGGCCATGTCCATGATCTCGTCCACGGCCAGGAGCATGGCGATGCCCGCCTCGCCCGGCAGGCCGAAGCTCCCGCAGGTGCCCGCGATGATGACCAGGGTGGCCCTCGGCACGCCCGCCACGCCCTTGCTGGTGAGCATGAAGGTGAAGACCATCAGCAGCTGGTGCCCCAGGCTCATGGTGATGCCCGCCGCCTGGGCGATGGTGAGGCTGGCCAGCACCAGGTAGAGGGTGGAGCCGTCCAGGTTGAAGCTGTAGCCCGTGGGGATCACGAAGCTGGCCACCCGGCGCGGCACCCCGAAGCGCACCACCTCCTCCAGCAGCTTGGGGAGGGCGGCCTCGCTGCTGGCGGTGCTGAAGGCCGTGAGGGCCGGATCCTTGATGGCCTTGATGAAGCCCAGGATGCGGATGCCGGACAGCCAGGCCACGGGCACGAAGACCAGCGCGAAGAGGGCGATCAGGGCGAAGTAGAGGCTCCCCACCAGGAGGCTGTACTGCTTGAGCAGGTGGAAGACCGCCGGCCAGCCCTTGAGGATCGCGCCGTTCACCGGGTGCCCCGCGGCCATGGCGCTCACGTTGTAGGCCATGGCCCCGAAGACGCCCAGGGGGGTGAGGGTCATCACCATGTCGGTGTAGCGGAACATGGTCTGGGCCACGCCGTCGAAGAAGGCCAGCACCGGCTTCCCGCGCTCGCCCACCCGGGTGAGGGCGATGCCGAAGAGGCTGGCGAAGATGACCACGGGCAGGATGTCCCCGTCCGCGGCGTGCTGGATCAGGTTCGACGGGAACAGGTGGAGGGCGATCTCCCAGCCGCTCCGGGGATGGAGGGCGGCCACGGTCGTGTGGGCGGAGAGGTCCATGGGCAGGTTCGCCCCGGGCTTCAGCCAGTTGCCGATGGCCAGGCCGATGAAGAGGGCCAGGGTGGTCACGACCTCGAAGTAGAGGAGCGCCTTCCCGCCCATGCGGCCCACGGCCTTGATGTCCCCCGTCTGGGCGATGCCCACGATGATGGTGGAGAGCAGCAGGGGCACGATGAGGCCCTTGATGAGGCTGATGAAGGCCTTCGAGAGGAACCGGAAGGTCTCGTAGGCCAGGGGGTGCTGGTCCCGGGGCAGGAAGCCCCCGAGGGCCACGCCCAGGAGCAGGCCGGTGAAGATCCAGAGGGTGCTGGAGCGGTACCAGGGGCGCAGCGCGGTCACGGAAGCCTCGTCAGGGGACGGGCCAGTGTCCCAGGGCGGGCCGGTGGTGCAAAGCCGGCATGGTCAAGACTGAGTCCAAGGATGTCGATACACTGGACTGGCTGCTTTGCGATGAGGCGGCCGGAGAACCCGAATGCCCCAGACCAAGCAGTGGAACCTTCTCAACACGGTCTTCCTGGTGGGCACCCTGGCCCTGGCCCTGGTCCTCGTGCCCTGGCGCCTCGTGGTGGCCCGTCCCACCTGGGGCGAGGGGCTGGTCTTCCTGGGGATGATCTCCCTGGTGGGCACGGCCATCAGCGGCGGCTACCACCGCCTCTTCAGCCACCGAGCCTACAAGGCCTCCTGGCCCGTGCGGTTCCTCTTCCTGTGCTTCGGCGCCGCGGCCTTCGAGAACTCGGCCCTGAAGTGGTCCAGCGATCACCGGATCCACCACCAGCACGTGGACACCGACCAGGATCCCTACGAGATCGGCAAGGGCTTCTGGTACGCCCACTGGACCTGGGTGATGGAGGCCAAGAGCCTGCCCCTCACCGGCGTGGCCGACCTGGAGAAGGATCCCCTCGTGCGCTGGCAGCACCGGCACCACTTCCTCATCGGGGCGGTGGTGAGCCTGATCCCCGTCGGGATCGGCCTGGCCGTGGGCAACGTCTGGGGCTACCTGGTCTGGGGCGTGGTGCTGCGCATCGTGGTGACCCACCACACCACCTTCTTCATCAACAGCGCCGCCCACATGTTCGGCAGCCGCCCCTACACCGACAAGAACACGGCCCGGGACAACTGGCTGCTGGCCCCCCTCACCTACGGCGAGGGCTACCACAACTTCCACCACCTCTGGCAGTGGGACTACCGCAACGGGGCCCTCTGGTACCAGTGGGACACCACCAAGTGGCTGCTCAACGTCCTGGCCTGGTTCGGGCTCGTCAGCGGCTTCCGCCGCGTGCCTGCCGCGGCCATCGAGCGGGCCCGCCTCCACATGGAGGAGAAGCGCCTCCGGGAGCGCCTGGCCCTGGCCAGCCCCGGGGTGGCCACCCCCATGCAGCAGCGCCTGGAGGCCGCCCGGCTGAAGCTGGACCAGGCCCTGGCCTCCCTCCACGACCGCCGCGAGGCCTGGCAGGCGAAGAAGGCCGACTGGAAGGCCAAGGGCCACGCCCGGGCCGAAGCCTGGCGCGAGGCCCAGGCCGAGTGGCAGGCCGCCCTGGCCCAGCACCGCGCCGAGCTGCGCGCCGCCTGGGCCGAGTGGCGGGCCGCGCGCATGGAAGTCCGCGCCGCCCTCGTGTACGCCTGAGCGCCTGAACCCCTGAACCTCGGCCCCCGTCCGGGCATCCCTTCCCGGGAGGCGCGGATGCGGATCGGAGTCTGGGCGGGCATCGGCATGGCGGGTCTGGTCCTCGGCGGCTGCAGCCGGGGGCCCAGCTTCGTGACCGACCCCGGGGATCCCGCGGCCCTGGCGGCGGCCCGCACGGTGGCCCTGGCGGCCGGCGAGCCCGCCGTGGTGCTGAGCGACACCTACCGGGAAGTGCCGGCCCCGGCCTTCGCCGAGGCGGTGCTGGGCCTGCTGCCCCCCCGGGGCCTGGCCCGGACGGAACCCGGCGCGGCGGACCTGTGGCTCCGCGCCCACCTGCTCGTCCCGCGGGCGGGCGGGGGCCGGGCCCGGGGCCGGTCGGGCGGGGGACGCCGCGGCGGGGCCGGGGGCGAGGGCGGCGGACGGGGCCCGGGCGGGAACGGGCGCCGGGGCGGCGGCCCGGAGGGCGGAGGCGTCCCGCCCGAGGGACCCCAGGAGGTCCAGATCGTCCTGGAGCTGGTGGGGCGGGCCACCGGCGCCCGGGTCTGGACCGGCTCGGCCACCGCCACCCTGGACGTGGCGCCCGGGACCCCCGAGGGCCAGCGGGCCCTCGCCGACCTCGCCGCGCGGCTCCTGGCCTCGGTGCGCGGGGGCGCCGCGCCTCGCTGAGGCCCGCCGGGCTGTGGGATGATGGGGGCTGGATTTTGGAGTCCCCATGGCCCAGTTCGACCTCCTCGTCATCGGTTCCGGCCCCGGCGGCTACATCGCCGCCATCCGGGGCGCCCAGCTCGGCCTGAGCACCGCCCTGGTGGAGAAGGATCCGGTCCTCGGCGGCACCTGCCTCCACCGCGGCTGCATCCCCGCCAAGACCTGGCTGGAGACCGCCCACCGCTTCGAGCAGATGCAGGTGGCCGACGACTACGGCATCGACGGCGTGGACGGCAAGGCCCTGAAGGCGAACCTGGAGACCATCGTCAAGCGCAAGGGCCGCATCGTCACGAAGAACGCCAAGGGCATCGAGTTCCTCATGAAGAAGAACAAGGTGACCGTGCTGAAGGGCTTCGGGAAGCTGCTGGGCGGCGGGCGGGTGGACGTGGCGGGCGAGGTGCACGAGGCCAAGCGCATCATCCTGGCCACGGGCTCGGCCCCCAAGCCCATCCCCGGCCTGGAGACGGACGGCGTCCGCGTGCTCAACAGCGACCACATCCTGGACCTCACCACGCTGCCCAGCCACCTGGTGATCCTGGGGGCCGGCGCCATCGGCGTGGAGTTCGCCTCCGTCTTCAGCCGCCTGGGGTCGAAGGTCACCCTGGTGGAGTTCATGGACACGATCCTCCCCCTGGAGGACGCCGCCATCGGCGAGGAGCTGGCCAAGATCTTCAAGAAGACCTACAAGATGGACGTCCGCACCGGCACCAAGATCACCCGCATCGAGAAGACGGCCGACGGCGTGACCTGCTTCCTGGAGGGCGCCACCCCCGGCGAGGTGGTGGGCAGCCACCTGCTGGTGGCCGTGGGCCGGGCCCCGAAGCTCGAGGGCGTGGGCCTGGAGGCCACCAAGGCCCAGGTGGACCGGGGCTGCGTGGTGATCGACAGGTTCATGCAGACCGGCGAGCCCGGCCTCTACGCCATCGGCGACATCGTGCGCACCCCCTGGCTGGCCCACGTGGCCAGCGACGAGGGCATCGTGGCCGCCGAGCATGCCGCCCAGAGCCTGGGCAAGGACGTGCACCCCCACCCCGTGCGCTACGACCGCTTCCCCGCCTGCACCTACTGCGATCCCGAGGTGGGCACCGTGGGCCTCAGCGAGAAGGCCGCCAGGGAGAAGGGCCATGACGTGCAGGTGGGCACCTTCCCCTTCGCGCCCATGGCCAAGGCCAACATCGTGGGCGAGCCCCACGGCTTCATCAAGATCGTGGCCGACAAGCAGTACGGCGAGATCCTCGGCATCCACATCCTGGGCCCCAAGGCCACCGAGCTCGTGGCCTCCAGCGTGGCGCTGATGGGCGGCGAGTTCACCGTGGACGAGCTCATCCAGACCATGTATCCCCACCCCACCCTGAACGAAGTGTTCCCCGAGGCGGCGCGGGCGGTGTATGGGCGGGCGTTGAATATGTAGGATTGGGGGGCGCCCGGCAGCGGCGCCGAAAGGCCAAGAACCGCCCGGAATGGGCGGTTCTTGGTTTTTGGGGCCTTTGAAACGAGAGCTGGTTCTATCCGCGATGAGGCGATGCGCGAAATCGAGGAATCGAGAGCTTTAGAGGTCGCGGGAGACAATGCCTGCGGGGGCCGAGTTGAGCGAAGTAGCCGGTGTTTCGTTAGGTATCAAGATTTCTCGAACAGTGGCCTTCGCGAAGGTCGGACATGCCGACGCATGAGCCATCGAAGTGGTGATTCAACGCGTTCGGCCAAAACAATCAATTTGTCTAGTTCGGGGTGGAGGGCTTCGAAGTTAGAACGGTTCAAAGAAATGTGCTCAAGAAGCATTGAACATCGTTCATAAAGATCCTCAAGAGCGGCAGGTTCAGAACGATGATTAGATTTTCCAAATCTATCGAACACTTCTTCGACATATCCTGGAGGAAGAATTGAAGTAGGATCACGCAGAATTTTGTGATTGTTCCTAGATAATTCAAGTATCTCTTCCAAGACTTTCATTTGCTTTTGAGTAACATTTGACTCTTCTTGATCTGGTTGATACTCGGGTTCGGAGGGTTGATCAGGAATAGACGATAAGGCTTCCTGTAGTCTAGGCCACCAAACTTCAAATGATTTTTCAAGTCTAATTTCATCAAGAATATCACTTTGACACGCATTGTTGAGAGATTTTACCAGCTTGAGGACATCATCGTGATTATGAATGGTAGATTGAAACTGCAATACAGGGCCCTCAACATCAGATCGATCTACGCGGAAAAGAAATGGGCAAACTCGACTCTTATCGATGCTTTTACTAAGTGCACCAGCTTCAAAATTGAGCCACGGTGCTTCGATATTATCTTTCGTTAGACATAGGATTCCAAATGAGGACGCATCGAGTTCTCCGGCAATATCTGAGGACCAGCGGGCCCCTTTGTCAATATCTTCAGATGAGACATATGGTTTTAGAGTTTGTATTACCGAAGGCAGCCAGTCTCGTAAAGCCAAGGCAACCTTGTGGCTCGTGGTCCCAGACCAGCTAATAAAAACTTTCAATTTTGACCTCCTTAAATGTGATTAATTAAACAATGATGAAATACATAACGATTAGAGATGAGTTGACCTCATCTGAATTAAGGTGTTGAGAGAAGGTCTGGAAACAGTACGTTGGGATAGAGCTGAAGTGGGTGTAGTCGGGTCCGAGTTGAGTTCAGAATTAGAATCCAAGGATCTGTCGCCTGGCAAGAGTTAGAATAGTTCCGAATAGAAAAAACCCGATTAGACCAAAAATAAACCAATTTGCAAAGCCTGTTTTACGATCATTTTTTGGAGTATCGAATAAGCAATATGGTTTTAGCTTTTTACCAAAATACAGATAAACCCACAAAGAAATGGATATATAAAAAACAATAAACCACAATTTGAGACTAAATTTTGAAAGTGGAATAATTAAAACAAATGGTGCAAAACTTATAGAAAATATTAGAGAACCTGCGTTGTTGGTTGGGTTATATAGTGAGTTGTCATTTTCTTTGCTTTTAATTGCTTGCATTATCTTATCGCACATGGCTATCGAGGCTGAACGCGCTTCATTTCCACTAAAATAGATTTCTAAAATAGAAGATGATCTTAGCAGTGTAAATTTTAATTCAATTCTTAGATTGTACTTGAGGTCATAATTATATGCATCAAGATCAACATCAATTCTTTTGATTTCATCTGGAAATTTTTCATAAATAATGGAATCAACCGAATGAAATACTTCAGTGCCAATGCTGTCGATTATACGTATTGAAAATTGACGTTTATCATTTTTATCTACTTCCGTTAAAAGATATTGTTTGCAAAAATCAGAGTATAAATACTCTATGAGTCTTAGGAGTTTTATGTCTACATTACATGACGGAATCGGCTTAAGAATTTTAAAACTTGGCATGTCGACTCCAGGGATTCTAGCGGAATTGATTGAGTTTGCCGAATGGCTTTGTCGTTCGCTGGACCCTTTTGATTAGTAAAATAAGGAATAAACGAACCATTGGGCTGAGCCCGTTGTGCGAGGATGTTGGGCGAGCAACAGGCTATGTGGAAGGGAGAAGGTGAGGGGCCGGCCTCGCCTTGGAACCTCCGAGCCCGAAGCTCAATGGTTAGGTGGCCGAGCGAACGAGCTTGGACGGCCGGGATGGGGTAAGGCACCGGCGAGCCGTGGTCTGTGCATTCGGTCCCGCCGAGGGTGTCCCCGGAACGCGAAGGCCTCCGAAGAAACGCGATAAGAAAGATCACCAAAGGGTCATATGAAGACATGTCCCTTGCGCCACGCCAAGGGAATCGCCCCAACGGGCGATTTGGCCGTCCGAACGGTAGAGCCTCCAGCCCACCCTCAGCCCCCCGTATACACCGCAAACGGCGTCCCGCGCACGTGGCGGTGGGTGGGGCGGAGGAAGGGGGCGCGGGCTTCGAGGTCGGGGGCGTGGTCGGGGTAGCCGTCGATGCGCCAGTTCGGGCGGGGGGCGCGGGCCAGGGAGCGGACGAGGTTGTCCATGAAGGCGCCCAGGACCACGGCGTCGAAGGGGTTGAAGAGGTCGAACACCCGGACGTCCGGCTGGAGGACGTACTCGGTGGCGTCGCAGGGGAGCACCTCGGCGGGGCCGGGGAGCCCCCGCCGGCGCGCCACGATCTCGAGGTTCCGGCGGGCCACGGCGCAGAGCTCCGCCGAGAAGTCGAGGCCCCGCACGCGGGGGAAGCCGTGCGCCAGGGCCGTGAGCCGGGCCTTGCCCTTCCCGCAGCCCCCGTCCACGAAGGGGCTGTTCGCGCCCCGGCTCAGGTCACTGGGTCAGGGCCTTGAAGTCGGGGGACTTCGCGACCTTGCCGATCAGGTCCTGGACCGCGCCCTGGAAGGCCTCGGCCGTCTGCTTGCAGGCGGTGTCGGCCACGTAGCCCGACTTGAATTCGTAGTGCTCGCGGGTGGTCAGGGTGCGGCCGTTGCTGGAGGTGAGGGTGAGGGTGATGTCCCAGGTCCCGCCGGTCACACCCGTCAGCGACGAGAAGGCCAGGTGATCCACTCGCCCGGTGAGGGTGACCGGGGCCTGGTCGCTGTAGAGGGAGGCCATCGTGAGCTCGTCGACGAAGGCCTTGCGGATGTAGCCCTCGAAGGTCAGCTGGTCCGGCGGGGCAATCGGCCCCCAGGTGCGGCAGTTGGCGCTGAACCCGGGGAACCCGGCGAAGTCCCCGACCCGGACGGGGTGGAGGCCGGCGGCCTTCAGGGCGGTGTGGTTGTCCACCGAGACGGCATACCGGGGCGAGACGAACGTGGTGCATCCCACCCCCAGCAGGAGGGGAATGAGCGCCCATGCGGCTGGTTTCATGTCGGACCTCCTCGGGGAATCGGCGCCGCGGTCGGGCGTGTGTATTTCAGTGGGCGGCTGACGCGGAACCCGGCTCGACCAGCCGGACGGGCGCGGCGGGCTTCGACCAGAACCAGTCGGGATCGTGCGTGACGGTCACGTGGTAGCCCTTCGAATCGGGGATCGTCAGCGGATCGAGTTCGATGTAAGTGGCGGGCTCATTCCAGGATTCGTAGCCGTAGGCGCTGACGCTGGGGCACTGCAGCTTGACGAGGTTCTTGGCCATGTAGTCGAAGTATTCCCCTGGGTCCTTCGGCTTTCCATTCCAGTTGGCGTCTTTGGAAAGCAACAGGGGCGCTCCCGCCACCAAGCGCGCCCGGACCTCGGGAACCGATAGGAGGTGCCCTTCGGGATCCGTCCACGTGGCGTTAAAGGTGGGGTCCAGGTAGATCCACTTGTGGAGGGGTTCCACCCAGGCGGCGGTGATCACGTGACAGTCCGGATCCTGGGTATCCAGGGGCAGGCAGGTGACGTGGCGGGCGGGGATTCCCAGGGAGAGGCAGGCCTCGCTGAGGATGGTCGCCATCATGCGGCAGTTGAGGGCCCGCCCCTCCTTCCTGCAGACGTCGATCAGGTGTTCCGCGTTCCGGGGCGACGGGTTCTCGGCGTTCCCGTCATGGCGCACCTGGGCATGCACCCAATGGAGGAGGTTGAGCACCCGCGAAACCTCGTCGCCCTGGCCCGCCACCTTCTCGAGGTGATAGGTCTCGCGGAAGCGGGCGAGTTCCGGCGCGTCCTTGGCCTGGAACTGGAAGGCGATGGTGGGTGCGGGCCCCGTTCCATAGGCGCTGTGCTGCCGGAGAAGGGCCGCATGGCTCCGGGATTCGAGGAGGGTGGCCAGGGCCAGGAACCCAGACTCCTTCCGGAGGTCGGCCAGATCCTCGTCCACCTTCATGTGCGCGCCATCGCGGAACCCCTCGCCCGCAGCCACGCCCAGGAAGGCCAGCGCTTCGGAACGGCGCCCCAGGCGGGCATAGGCGCACGCGAGGTCGTAGTGGATGTTCGCCTGGGCAAGGGGGCTGAGGCCGCGGAACCCCGGAGACTGGACGACCTCCTGCAGGCGTCGAGCCGCCTCCGGGAAGGCCTTCTTCGGCCAGAGGGCCTGGATCTCCTTCACCGCCGAAACGACGTCTTGGGGTGTCTGCTGAGCCGTCAGGGGCAGGAGGGACAGCAGGGACAGCAGGGACAGGCAGAGTGGGGCGATGCGCATGGGCGTCCTGACGAAAGAAATCGACCGGCCACGACTACACAGAGCCGGGAGTGAGGGCGAGTCAAAACGGGGTGTCGAGAGAGGGTGGCCGTCCGCGTTCAGAATCGGAGCCCGGCGTAGAGGCCCACCTGCAGCTCGGGGCCGTGGTCGTTCTTGGTGAGGGGGGCGGCCACTTCGAGGGTGAGGAAGGGTTTCACGACGGGGGTGGGGAAGGCATAGCCCACATTCGCCCGGGCCCAGGGGCGGCTGAAGGTGTAATCGGCGGTGGTGACGTTCGACAGGGTGGCCTTCTCGAAGCGGTAGTCGACGCCGGCGCCCACGGACACCAGGGCCTTGAAGTTGAACATCGCGCCCACGCCCCAGTACTCGGAGCTGAGGGTGGTGGGGACGGTGACGCCGTTGGGCTTCAGGTCGGTGTCGGCCTTGGGCTGGTAGGCGGCCGTCACCTGGAAGAGGGCGGGACCCAGGTCCACCAGGGCGTAGCCCACCCGCGCCGCCACCACGGTCTTCGCGTCGTAGTCGAAGACCACGGGATCGGGGTGCCCGGGGAAGCCGGGCGCGGAGGAACGGGTGTACGTTTGCCGCGAGACGTTCACGCCCACTTCGAAGCTCTGGGCGGCCAGGGGAAGGGCGAGGATCAGGGGGAGGAGGGCTTTCACGGAGGCTCCTGGAAAGGGGGGGCGCCGGGGGAGGCTGGGCCCAGGATGCCCGCATCCCCGACCCTCGGGTCGGTTTCCCCCCGAACGGGGTCGGACCCGGGGGCGAACGGTGGCCGAACTGGAGGCCCTACTGGTCGTACTCCCCCTTCAGCAGCCGCCCCCGCAGCTCGGCGGGCAGGCGGCCGGCCTTCCGGTCCTGGGTGAGCATGGCCTTGTAGCGGCGGTTCTGGAGCAGCTCGGCGGCGGTGACGCCCCGGGCCTGGGCGTCCTGGAGGGTGGCGAGGAAGCCGTCCAGGTCCCGGGCCTGGTACTGCACGACGAGCAGCAGGGCCAGGGCGTCGGGATCCACGCGGGCCCCGGGTGGGGCCTGGGCCATCACCTCGCGGATGACGCGCAGGGCGGCCAGGGGATCCTTGTCCACCATGTGCTCGGCGGCGCGGAGGGCGGCGTCGTCCAGGGTAGCGCTGTGGGCGGGCGGGGCGGGGCGCAGGGCCCACCAGGCGCCGAGGCCCCCGAGGGCCAGGACCACCAGCGCCCCGGCCGCGAGCAGCAGGCCCCGGGACCGGCGGGCCGGCGGGGCGGCGTGCTTCGGAAGGGCCACGGTGGGCTGGTCCTGGGGCCGCCAGCCGGGATCCAGGGCGGCCCGCAGGGCCTCCGCCAGCTCCCGGGCCGAGGCGAAGCGTTCCAGGGGGTCCTTGGCCAGGGCCCGCAGGACCAGGTCCCGCAGGGCGGGGCTGAGGCCCTCCAGGCGGGCGGTGTCCAGCTCCGGCGCGGGCTCGTTCAGGATGCAGTAGATGAGCGAGCCGTTGGTGTCCCCCTGGAAGGGGCGGTGGCCGGCGAGGCCCTCGTAGAGGATCACGCCCACGGCGAAGAGGTCGGCCGAGGGGGTGGCCTTGCCCAGGCGCAGGTACTCGGGGGCCATGTAGGCCAGGGTGCCCACCACCTGCCCGGTCTGGGTGGCGTCCTGGCCCAGGGACTTGGCCACGCCGAAATCCAGGATCTTGGCCACGGGCCGGTCGCCCTCGCGGGCGATCATGATGTTGGCGGGCTTGATGTCGCGGTGGACGATGCCCTTCTGGTGGGCGGCCTGGAGGCCGTCGCAGACCTGGGCCATGGCCTCCAGGAACTGCCGCGGCGTGAGGGCCTGGCGCCGGAGCAGGCTCTCCAGGCTGGGGCCCTCCACCACCTCCATGGCGAAGTAGAGGAGGCCGTCGGCGTCGCCGAACTCGTAGATGGTGACCACGTTCGGGTGGTGCAGCCCGGCGGCGGACTGGGCCTCCCGGGCGAAGCGGGCCTTCAGGTCCCCCAGGGCCTCCGCGTCCGCGAAGGGCCGGATGGTCTTGAGGGCCACCTCCCGCCCCAGCGTCGTGTCCCGCGCCAGGAACACCTCGCCCATGGCCCCCTGGCCCAGGGCGCGGAGGATCTCGAACTTGCCGATGCGGTCGGGCATGGGGCTTCCGGAGGGAGGTTTCAGGGGAAATCTTCCCTGGATTCTAGATCCAGCGCCGTGGGTCCGTGCGAAGGGACGGAGCGATTTCGCATCCAAATGACGAACGGATCACCGCCAAGACGCCAGGTATCGTTTCTTCTCGCGTATCCGCAGAGCGGATACCGAGAGGACGCCAAGCAAGACAACAGGCTTTGCTTTTGCCGTTCTTGGCGTCTTGGCGGTGGGCTTTTGGTCTTTCTGGAACGCCGGATCCCGCCTCAGCACCGCGCGCAGAAGTGCGGCGGGGCGGGCAGGCGGGCCAGGGCCTCCAGGGCCAGCTCCCAGGCGCGGGCGGGGCCGCGGAAGGCGGCGGCGTCGCGGGTGAGGGCGCGCAGGGCGTGGAGGGGCGCAGGATCCGCGGGCAGGGGCAGGATGGGGACGGGCTGGCCCAGGGCCGTGCGCAGGGCCCCGCGGAGCGCATCGGCCAGGGGCGTGCCCACGGGCAGCTCCAGGGGCGGCACCCGCAGCTCGGCGCCCGGCGGCACGGGCACGCCGGGCCAGAGGTCGGCCTCGAAGCCGCCGTGGGCCTCGTGATCCGGCGCCTCCCGCCACTCGGGGCGGCGGAAGGTCATCTTGCGCCGGGCCTTGTCCCAGCCCGCCAGGAACTGCTTCAGCTCCGCCTTCTCCAGGGGGCCCAGGGGCGCCTTGTCCAGGGCCACGGGCACGGTGCGGTAGACGCGGCCCGGCAGGCGGCGGGGCAGCATGGGCCGCCCGTCCAGCCAGGGCAGGCCCGCGTCCAGGGCCGCCACCAGGGCGCCGATGCGCCGCCGGTGCAGGTCCAGGGCCGCCGCCAGGTCGCAGTCCAGGGCCAGCAGGCCCACGAGGGTGAGGGGCAGGTCCCGGGCCTGGAGGGCGGCGATGGCCGCGAGGGCCGGGCCCAGGTCCTCCGCCGTCCGGCCCAGCACCGCCACCCGGGGCGCCGTGTGCGGGCCCAGGCGCTCCACCAGCAGCAGGCTGCCGCCGGGGGCCGAGAGCAGCGTGCCGCCGAGGTCCGCCGCGAGCTGGAGGGCCAGGGGGTTCACGGGGCGGGCTTCCGGGGCGGCTTGGGGGCCTTCAGGTGCCCCTCCCGCTGGAGGGCCTGGCGCAGGAGGTACTCGATCTGGCCGTTGAGGCTGCGCAGCTCCTCATCGGCCCAGCGCTGCAGGGCGTCCAGCAGCGCGGGGTCGGTGCGGAGGAGGAAGGGCTTGCGCTCGGCCATGGGCGCTAATGATAGAGCGTGCCGGCGTTCACCACGGGATTGGCCGAGCGCTCGCTGCAGAGCACCACCAGCAGGTTGGAGACCATGGCGGCCTTGCGCTCCTCGTCGAGCTGGACGGTGCCCTTCTCCGCGAGCATGGCCAGGGCCATCTCCACCATGCCCACGGCGCCCTCCACGATCTTCTGTCGGGCGGCGATGATGGCCGCGGCCTGCTGGCGCTGCAGCATGGCCTGGGCGATCTCCGGGGCGTAGGCCAGGTGGCTGATGCGGGCGCCCTGCACCTCCACGCCGGCCTGGGCCAGCACGCGCTGCAATTCCATCTTGAGCTTGGCGGCCACCTCATCCGTGCTGCCGCGCAGGGAGAGCTGGCCCGCCTCGTGGGCGTCGTAGGGGAAGTGGGAGGCCAGGGCCCGCAGGGCGGCCTCGCTCTGCACGGTGACGTACTTCTCGCAGTCCTCCACCTCGAAGAGGGCCTCGGCCGTGTCCACCACGCGCCACACGATGATGGCGGCGATCTCCACGGGGTTGCCGTCCTGGTCGTTCACCTTGAGGCGCTGGCTCTCGAAGCTGCGGACCTTGGTGCTGATCTTCCGCTTGCTGAGAAAGGGGTTGGCCCAGGCCATGCCCTCCTGGCGCACGGTGCCCCGGTAGTCGCCGAAGAGCTGCAGGGCCACGGCCTCGTTGGGGTTCACCACGAAGAGGCCCGTGAGGATGAAGATCCCCACCACCAGCACCGGCAGGGTGTAGGCCAGGCGGCCGGGGTCGTTCTGGACGGCGGCCTGGAGGGTGAGGCCGAGGGCCCCCAGGACCAGCAGCAGGGCCAGGAGCAGGACGGGCAGGCCCGGCAGGGCGAAGGCGGATCGTTCCTTGAGCATGGGAACCTCCATGAGCGATCAAGGTGATATCACTTTGATTGCCTGTCAAGCCCGGCCGTGCCCCGCCGCCCCGGGCGCCTCCAGCCGCGGCGGCAGCAGGATCCAGAAGGTGGTGCCCATGGCCGGGCCGCTCTCGAAGCCCACGCGGCCCTGCAGGAGGTTCTCGCCGAAGAGCTTCATGGCGTAGGTGCCCAGGCCCCGTCCCCGGGGGGCCTTCGTGCTGAAGGAGCGCTGGAAGATCCGCTTCTGGATGGCGGCCGGGATGACGGCGGGATTGTGCACGGCGAAGCGCGGGCGGTTCCCCTGCCAGCCGAAGCTGAGCCGCACGGTCTCCTCCGGCCCGGAGGCCTCCACGGCGTTCAGGGCCATGTTGTAGACCACCCGCAGCAGCAGGTCCGGATCGCTCACGAAGCTGGCGGGGCCGGGCGCATGCAGGAGGGCCAGCCGGCGGCCCCCCGCGGAGGGATGCCGTTCCAGCAGGTCCTGCACCTCCTGGAGCACCAGGCCGCCCTGGAGCACGGAGGGGGCCACGGCCAGGCGGCCCCGCTCGGCCTGCAGGAGCCGGCGATGGCTGTGCACCTCCTGGCCCAGGCGCTCCGACAGCTGGAGGATGCGCCGGGCGGCGTCCTCGGCGTGCACGGTGCCCTCGGACAGCCCCTCGGACCAGCCCTGGAGCCCCTGGAGGATGTTGGCCACGTCGTGGAAGAAGAGCCGCTCCAGCACCTCCCGCCGGCGCTCGGCGCTGATGTCCCGGAACACCACCGCCAGGAGGGGGTGCCCCCCCGCCAGCAGCCGCGTGGCCGTCACGTGGTACTCCACCGCCTCCCAGCGGCCCTCCCGGCGCATGGAGAGGTGGCATTCCCCTTCCCGAGGCCCGGGGCCGTCCAGGGCGCCCAGGAGGGTGAGGAGGAGGCCGCAGTGGCCGCAGGCGGGGGAGGTGCCGCAGCCCCCCGGCCCCTCGGGGGCGTGGACACAGCCGAAGACCTCGCCGGGCCGCTCCCCGGAGGGGGCCCCGCCCCAGCGGGGGCCCAGGGCCTCCACCAGGCCCGGGCTGGCCGCCAGGATCTGGCGCCGGTCGTTCAGGAGGGCCACCCGCCCGTGGAGGCTCTCCAGGAGGAAGCCCACCAGGGGGCTCTCCCGGGCCACCTCCAGCTCCCGCTGGAGCTGCTCCGGGGTCGCGCGCCGGTCGGGGGCGGGCGGCGTGTCCACGGCGGGGGGAACGGGCAGCGGTTCGGACATGGAGGGGAGGTGCCAGGGTAGACCCCGGCCGGAGCCCCGGCAAGGCAAGGGGCGCGGTTGTGATTAGGCGGGATTTGCCTGATGACAGGCCGCCAGGGCCCGGTCGTGGCGCCGGCCCAGGAAGGCCAGGGCCGCGGTGGCGCCGATCAGGGCGCAGGCCATGTCCCACTGGGTGTCCCAGGGATCGCCCTGGGTGCCCAGGAAGGCGTCCGCCGAGCTGCCGGTCCAGACCGCCGTCTGCCACTCCACCAGCTCATAGGCGGCGCTGAGGCCCAGGGCCATGAGGAGGAGGACGAAGACCGACCAGCGGCCCGGCCTCAGGATGCCCTTCCGGACCAGCACCTCCCGGAAGATCAGCACCGGCACGAAGCCCTGGAAGAGGTGCCCCAGGCGGTCGTAGGGGTTCCGGGCCAGGTGCAGCCACGCCTGCACCCAGTGGCCGGCGGGGACCTCGGCGTAGGTCCAGTGCCCGCCCACCATGAGCACGAGGGCGTGCAGGGCGATGAGGCCGTAGAGCAGGTTCGTGAGCGGGAAGCGCCGGTGCGTGGCCACGAGCACCGGCACGCCGAGGATCACCGGCGCGTTCTCCATGAACCAGGTGAAGCGGTCGGCTGTGGGGGCCCAGCCCAGGAGGAGGAAGGCGGCCGAGACCGCCGCCAGCAGGAGCAGAGGGAAACGGCGCGTTCGCATGGGCACCCCGGGAGGAGCCTATCGCGGAAACCGATCCCAGGTGGGTGGCGTGGATCGGGCAGGCCGGAGCGGTGGCCGGGGGGTGCTCGGCCTCTGACCGCAGGACCGGCTAGGGTCCGAGGCGCGCCATCCGAATGGCCAGATCCTTGGGCGCGACGAAAAGGAACGCGCGCCCTTCCTTGATTTTTTCGAGGAGCCCCAGTTCCACCAGCTGGAGCAGGTCGGCGCGGGCCGTCTGGTAGACGACGCCGTGCATTCTCTGGTGGGCCTCGATGTGGTAGCCCGCGCCCGGATGCTTCAGTGCGTGGGTGAGCAGGGCCTTCTGGCGGTGATTGAGCCTGGCGCGTAGCGCGGGGGACTCCGCCAGGAGCCGCTCCAGGCCCTGTTGCTCCTTGGCCTTCCGGGCGAGGTAGTCGTGGAGGCTCAGGATGGCCCTCCGCAGGGTGGCCAGCTGGTGGATAAGGAAGTAGGTGGTATCCCCCCCGTCGGTTTCGGTGAAGAGGTAGGCCCGCCCATACTGGGCCGGGGCCTTGCGGAGGATGTGCGAGATGGAGATGAATTCGGCCAGCCAGTACCCGCTTCGCAGCATGGACCAGTAGAAGAGCGCCCTGGCCGTCCGCCCGTTCCCATCCGCGAAGGGATGGTCGTAGCCGATCATGAAGTGCAGCAGGATGGCGCGAAGGACCGGATGCACGAAGGGGCGCTGGTCCTCTCCGGCGTTGGCGAAGGCGCAGATCCGCTCCAGGCGCTCCGGCAGTTCGCGGTGGTCGGGGGGTTGGTGGAGGATGGTTCCGTCGTCGTTGTTGACCACCCGGATGTCGTTCGACTGGCGGAGCCTTCCCACGTCCTGGGGATCATCCAGGGTGCGCTCGGACACCAGCCGGTGGATCTCGAGTACCCGCGCCGGGCTCAGGGGCTCATGCCTGAAGCCCTGGATGGCTTGCATGGCCACGAAGTTGTTGAAGATCATCTGCTCGCTGCGGTCCTTCGGAGCCCTGCCGGACCGGAGCATCTCGGCGGCGACCTTCCGGGTGGTCGAAGCGCCTTCCAACTGGCTGGAGGTGATGGCCTCCTCGATGACTGACCGGAGGAGGTACCGGTCCCGGGTCGAGGCCGTGGCGGTCTCGGTGGCGGACTTGATCTCGCCGGCGGCATCCTGGTCGATGTGGTGCAGATCGATCTGGACGGGTTCGGGGACGCCAAAGAAGAACGGTTGCCCCGCCTTGTCCAGCAGGGGAAGGGGTTTCAGGAGGGCCTGCCGGGCCCATCTGAGGCCCAGCCACCACCTCTTGTGATCCAAGCCTTCGGGGGGGTCCCGATGTCTCAATTCGTCCCAGTGGAGGTAGGCCTCCTTGACCAAGGGACCGGGCTGGAGTTCGAGGATCCGCTGGATGTCACCGGGCTCAACCGATGAAAAAAGGCTTGATATGTCTGGAGGAGGGTGGGGGAGCTCCATGGTCACCTACTAATTTTATATCCAATTAGGAATTGGTTAGTAGGTTAGGTCGCGGAGGGGTGGGTGTCCATAAAAAACTAAAACACAAATGAATTAGTAGTTTATTGACACTTCAATCGAGCCTCCGAGGCGTGCCTACCGACAATGGCGGGCGGGTGTTGGCGCGCTCTGACGCAGAAACGCCGGCCAAGCGGCCGGCGTTTCTGCGCAGGAAAGCGTCCTCAGGGCTTGAAGCCGCTCACGGCCTCGAAGTAGTGGGCGAAGGCCGCCATGCCGCCGCTGGCCTGCTCCCAGTCGTAGTTCTCGTTGGGGGCGTGGTAGCCGTGGCTGGGCAGGCTGAGGCCCAGGAAGAAGACCTGGCAGCCCAGGATGTCCTCCATGGTCTTCACGGCGCCGATGCTGCCGCCCTCTCGGGTGAAGCAGCAGGGGGCGTTGAAGGCGAACTGGTAGGCGTCCTTGATGGCCTGGGCGTAGGGGCCCGTGACGTGGCCCTTGAAGGGCGCCAGGCCGTGCTCCTCGTGGAACTGCACGTCGGGGAAGCGCTCCTTCACGAAGGCGCGGATCAGGCCGATGGTCTTGTGCTCGTCCATGTCCGGCACCAGGCGGCAGCTCAGCTTCACCTCGGCCCGGGGCGGCACGGCGCTCTTGATGCCGGGGCCCGTGTAGCCGCCCACGACGCCGTGGACTTCCATGGTGGGCCGGCCCCACACGCGCTTCATGACCTTGAGGGGATCCTCCGTGCGCATGCCGGTGATCATGTGGTCCTTCTTGAAGGTGGCCACGCTGAAGCCCGAGCGCTCCCACTCCTCCAGCTCCTGCTTCGAGGGCTTCACCACGTCGTCGTAGAAGCCGGGGATCTTCACCTTGCCCGTCTCGCCGTCCATCATCTCGGAGACGACCTTGATGAGCTCGGCCAGGGGGTTGCGGGCGGCGCCGCCCACCACGCCGCTGTGCAGGTCGTGGTCCGCGGTCTCGAGCGTGAGCCGGAAGCCCTTGAGGCCCCGCAGGCCCGCCGGGGTGCTGGGCTTGCCGCGGGTGATCCAGACGGTGTCGCTGACCACGATGGCGTCGGTCCTCAGGCGGTCCTTGTGGCGGTTCAGGCCCCCCTCGAAGCTGGGGGAGCCGATCTCCTCCTCCAGCTCCCAGAGGAAGTGGATGTTGAGGGGCACGCCGGCCCGCCGGGCCGCCAGGGCGCCGAAGAGGGCCGTAACGGCGGGGCCCTTGTCGTCCGTGCTGCCCCGGCCCTTGTAGGTGTCGCCGTCCACCACGAAGGTGAAGGGATCCACCAGCCACTCGGGCTCGTTGGCGGGCTGCACGTCCATGTGGTTGTACACGGTGATGGTGGGCTGGCTGGGATCCTCCCCGAACCACCCGTGGATGAGGGGGTTGCCGCTGGTCTCGAGGATCTCGGCCTTGCCGCCATGCCGCTCGAAGAGCGACCGGGCCGCCTCGGCGCAGCGCCGCACGTCGCCCTGCCGGGCCGGGTCCGCGCTGATGGAGGGGATCTCCACCAGGGTCTTCAGCTCGGCCTCGAAGGCCCCGCGGCTCTCGGCCGCGAACTGCGCCAGGGCCTCACGGGTGAGAAGGGAGGGATTCATGGCTGCTCCGGGAAAGGGAGACCATCATCCCACAGGGCCCCGGGCTGTCCATAAACGGACCCCCGGGTCGGCCAAGGCCCCTCAGCCCGGGTAGCCCCCCGCCACCTTCAGCCCCGTCCATTCCGGGAGGCCCAGGGCCAGGTTCAGGTTCTGCACGGCCTGGGCGGCCATGCCCTTGCCCAGGTTGTCCAGGGCCACCATCACGGCGCCGTGGCCGTTGCGGGCGGCCACGCCCAGGTCCGCGAAGGCGCTGCCCGTGGTGGCCGCCACGCGGGGGGAGCCCTCCACCATCCGGATGAAGAACCGGTCCTTGTAGAACCTTTCGTAGTGGGCCCGCAGGGCGCCGGTGTCGAGGCCGGCGGCCAGCGGGAACTGGGCCGTGGCGAAGATGCCGCGGACCATGGGCGCGCTCTGGGGCACGAAGCTGAGGGGCGCCTCCCAGCCCACGCCGGCCAGGGTGCGGAGCACCTCCGCCTCGTGCTGGTGGCCGAGCACCTTGTAGGCGCGGAAGTCGTTCGCCCGGGTGGGGTGGTGGGTGGTGTCCGAGGGGGCGGCGCCGGACCCCGAGGAGCCCGTGGCGGCGGTGACGGCCACGAAGGCGGGCTTCCAGGGGGCCAGGGGCAGGAGGGCCAGCTGCAGGGCGGTGGCGAAGCAGCCGGGGTTGGCAATGCGCCGGGCCCCCTTCATCCGCGAGGGCTGCCAGTCCGCCAGGCCGTAGACCCAGGCGGGATCCAGCCGGAAGTCGGCGGAGAGGTCGATGACCGTGAGCCGCTCCGCCAGGCCGGGACCGGCCCAGGCCGCCTCGAAGTCGGGCCACTGCTTCGCCAACTCGCCGTGGGGCAGGGCCGAGAAGAGGACCGGCGCGGGGCTCGCCGCCAGGGCCGCCCAGTCCGGCTCCGCCTCGAAGGTGCCCGCCACCAGCCCCCGCAGGTGGGGATGCTGGGCATGGAAGGGCTTGCCCGCGTGGCTGCGGGCCGTGCCGCGCAGCGAGGCCACCGCCGGGTGCATCGAGAGCCAGCGGAGCAGCTCCCCTCCGCCGTAGCCGGAGGCGCCGAGGATGAGGACGTCGACCGGCGTCATACCTTGGCCGTGAGCTTGGGCTCGACGAGGCCGAGGACGAACCTGCCGAGGGCCTCGGCGTCGGCGCGGGCGTTGCGGGCGGGGAGGCCGAGGGTGGCCACGAAGCGTTCGCCCACGCGGTTGTCCGTGGCGGGGCCGGCCACGAGGTCGGTCTGGATGCCGTAGGTCTGCTTCAGGTTGGCCACGGCCCCCGCCGCGCCCACGGGGTCGTTGGCGCAGAGGAGGAAGGCGCCGCCCAGGGCCCGGAGGTCGGGGGCGGAGAGGATGGCCTGGACGCCGTATTCGCCCATGATGCCGTCGCCCGTCTCGGCCACGATGACGTCCACGCCGTGAGCCGCCAGCTCGGAGAAGATCACCCGGGACACCCCCGCGGCGCTGCTGGCGTCCGTGCACACGATGCCCGCGTCCGTGAAGTCCAGGGCCACCTCGGCGCCGTAGTCCCGCATGGCCAGGGCGTCGCGCATGAGGGACACGCCCGTGAGCTTGCAGGCGCCCACGCGGTAGCCCGCCCGGCTGAGCACCCGGATGCTGGCGCAGGCGGCGGCGGTCTTGCCCGCGTTCATGCAGGTGCCCGCCACGTACACCACCGGGCAGTGGGGCGAGAGGCTGGTGCCCTGGAGGGCGCCCATGCGGATGTGGGCGGGCTGCCCGGACCGGGACTGGAACTCGGGGAAGACCAGCACCTGGCCCAGCACCTCCAGCTCGAAGGGCTTGCCCACGTCGGGGTTGTGGGAGAGGCAGGTCCCGAGGACCCCGCCCATGTTCAGCAGGTTCACCGTGTCCCCGGGCTTGAGGGACGTGGGCATGACGCCCTCGTAGCCCTGCAGCGCGTTCCGGTGGCCCAGGGCCCCCACGAGGATGTCCCCGTCGTGGAGGGTGCTCATGCGGCCGTGGGGATCCTCCAGCTGGTTGTAGGTGGTCTTCTCGCCCCGCACGCGGCAGGCGATGACCGAGCCCTCCTCCAGGAGGATCTCCGGGGAGAGCGTGAGCGTGCGGCCCAGCCGGAGGTTCCGGGTGACCGAGGCGAGCTTGTCGACGTGGATGCGCATCATGGAAACCTCAAAAAAGATTCACCGCCAAGGCGCCAAGAACGCCAAGAAAGAACAAGAAATCGCTTTTGCAGTTCTTGGCGTCTTGGCGGTGATCAGTTGCTGTTCGCTTTGAGTGTCAGGGTCTGCTGGACGCCGAAGATCTTGGCGTAGCCCGCGGCCTCGGCGCCGGTCCAGAGCCTGTTGGCCTCGCCGTAGGTGGCGATGCGGGGATCCATCAGGGAGTAGGGCGACTGCACGCCCTCCACCACGAAGGCCCGGGGGTGCAGGGTGAGGCGCACCTCGCCGCTGACGCGGTCCTGGCTGGAGGCGAGGAAGGCCTCCAGGTCCCGCGCCAGGGGATCGAAGAAGTGGCCCTCGTGCAGCAGGCTGCCGTAGAGGTTGCCCAGGCTCTCCTTCCAGAAGAGCTGCTTGCCGCTGAGCACCAGCTTCTCCAGCTCCCGGTGGGCGCCGATGAGCAGGTGGGCCGCCGGGGCCTCGAAGCCCACCCGGCCCTTGATGCCGAGGATGGTGTCCCCGAGGTGGACGCCGCGGCCGAGGCCGTAGGGCCGGCCCAGGTCGTTGAGCCGGGCCACGAGGGCGACGGGATCCAGGGCCGCGCCGTCCAGGGAGACCGGCACACCCCGCTCGAAGCCGAGCACGAGGGTCGTCGGGGGCAGGCTCCCGATGTCGCCGCCCGGGAAGGCGGCCTCGGGCAGGGTGGTCCAGGGATCCAGGGTCTCCCGGCCGCCCACGCTGGTGCCCCACATGCCCTCGTTGATGGAGTAGTCCTTCGTCTTTTCCGGGAAGGCCACGCCCCGCTCGGCGCAGTAGGCCATCTCCTCGGCGCGGGAGAGGCCCAGGTCGCGGATGGGGGTGAGGAGTTCCAGCTCGGGCGCCAGGGCCCGGAAGGCCACGTCGAAGCGCACCTGGTCGTTGCCGGCGCCGGTGGAGCCGTGGGCGATGGCGGTGGCGCCCAGCTCCTTGGCCAGCTCCGCCACGGCCCGGGCCTGGCAGACCCGTTCGGCCGACACGGACAGGGGGTACATCTGCCCCCGCAGCACATTGCCGTAGACCAGGTAGCGCAGGTAGCCGTCGAAGAGGTCGGCGCGGGCGTCCACGGTGACGTGCTTCACGGCGCCGAGCCGGGGCGACTGGGCCTCGATGCGGGCCAGCTCCGCCGGCGGGAAGCCGCCCGTGTTCACCGTGACCGTGGCCACGTCGTAGCCCTGCTCCTTCAGGTAGAGCACGCAGAAAGAGGTGTCGAGACCGCCGGAAAACGCGAGGACCGCGAGCTTGGTCATGGGAGGCCTTTCAATGAAGAAGCGAAGGAATCACCGCCAAGACGCCAAGAAGCCAAGCACTGCAAAAGCGGTCTCTGGTTTCTTCTTGGCGCCCTTGGCGCCTTGGCGGTGCTCATTTTCAGTTCGCCCACAGGGCCTCCTCGGCCTGGCGGTGGGCCTGGTGCCGGGCTTCGATCCAGGCGCGGGCGGCCTGGAGGTCGGCCTCGAGGTCGTCGAGGGCGAGGTGGCCGGCGCCCCCGAGGTGGGTGGCGGTGAGGGCGGCGCGGTCGGGGGCGAAGGTACCGTCCTGGAGCTGCTTCGCCACCTGCCGGTAGGCCTCGCGGAAGGGCAGGCCCTGGCCCACGAGGACGTAGGCCTGGTGGGCGGCGTAGAGGTCGTCCGAGCAGGCCGACGCGGCGGCCTCGGCCTTCACCTGGAGGGCGGGCACCAGGCGGGCCAGGACGGCGAATAGCTCGTCCGCGTTCCGCAGGGCCGTGACCACGGGCCGCTTGAGCAGCTGGAGGTCCCGGTGGTAGCTGGAGGGCAGCCCGGCGGCCACCTGCTCCACCAGCCCGGCCCAGCCCCGCAGCTCGCGGCACCGGCCCCGGGCCAGCTCCACCACGTCGGGGTTCTTCTTCTGGGGCATGATGCTCGAGCCCGTGGTGAAGGCGTCGGGCAGGCCCAGGAAGCCGAACTCCTCGGTGCTGTAGAGGGAGACGTCCCACAGGAACTTTTCCAGCACCCCGCCCGCGGAGGCGGCCCACTGGAGCACGGCGCCCTCGTGGCGGCCCCGGCTGTTCTGCACGTCGATGGGGCTGCGCTGGACCTTCGAGAAGCCCAGCAGCCGCGCCGTGAGCTCGCGGTCGATGGGGAGGGGCACGCCGAAGCCCGCGGCGGAGCCCAGGGGGCAGCGGTCGAGGCGGCCGTGCACGCCCGGCAGGGCCTCCAGCTCCTCCAGCAGGCCCTCGGCGAAGGCCGCGGCCCAGAGGCCGAAGGTGCTGGGCATGGCCCGCCGCAGGTGGGTGTAGCCGGGGAGCGGCGCGTCCTGGTGCGCCCGGGCGAAGGCCAGGAAGGCCTCGGCCAGGTCGGCCACCCGCAGGCCCAGCCGCAGGAGGGCGTCCCGCAGGTAGAGCCGCAGGGCCAGGATCACCTGGTCGTTCCGGGAACGGGCCAGGTGGATGCGCTGCCCCGCCGGGCCCAGCCAGCGGGTGAGGTCCGCCTCGATGGCCGTGTGGCCGTCCTCCTGCTCGGGCGTGATGGGGAAGGCGCCCTGCTCGGCCAGGTGCGCGATGCGCCGCAGGGCCCGCACCAGGGCCGCGGCGTCGGCCTCGGGGATGAGGCCCGTGGCCGCCAGCATCCGCGCGTGGGCCGCGCTGCCCTTGGCGTCCCAGGGCAGCAGCGCCAGGTCCGTGTCGGGATCCTCCCCCACCGTGAACCGGTGGACGGCCGCGTCCAGGGGCAGGTCCTTCGCCCAGAGGGTGCTACCCATGGAGCGCCTCCTTCACGGCCAGGGCCTTGAAGAAGGCGGGGGCGAGCTTGGCGTAGAAGGCGATGCCGGCCTCCAGCTCGGGAAGGGTGAGGTACTCGTCGGGGCGGTGGCTGCGGAAGGTGTCGCCGGGGCCGGCCTTCACGGCGGGCACGTCGCCCAGGAAGGCCCAGTCGGAGGTGGTGCCGGAGCCCACGGGGCCCGCCTTGGCGGCGGCCGAGAGCGCCGCCCGCACGATGGGGTGGTTGGGATCGGTGCCCTTGGGCAGGTAGCGCTTGGAGTGCACGGCCACCTCGCTCTCCAGGAGGCCCTGGAACTGGGCGGCGAGGGCGTCGTGGTCCTGGTCGGGGCCCGTGCGGAGGTCCACGAAGAACTCGCAGGCGTCGGGTACCTGGTTCCGCCGCAGGCCCCCCTGGATCTGGGTGACCTGGGCCTTCTGGGAGCCCAGCAGGGGGTGGGCGGGGAAGTCCATGCCGGCGATCCGGGAGATGTCCCGGGCCGCCTTGTGGATGGCGTTCTCGGCGCCCAGCATCTGGGCGTGGGCCACGTGGCCGCTCTGGCCCCGGGCCGTGCACTTCAGCACGAGGAGGCCCCGCTGCGCCGCGCAGACCCGCAGGCCCGTGGGCTCGCCCACCACGGCGCCGTCGAGGGGGCCGAGCTGGTCCAGGATGGTGGCGAGGCCCGCCCCGCCGGTCTCCTCCTCCGCCGTGAGGGCCACCACCACCTCGCCCGGGAGGGGCTGGGCGGCCAGCTCGAAGGCCGCGAGGAGGATGGCGGCCACGCTGCCCTTGGCGTCGTTGGCGCCGAGGCCCTGGAGCCGCGGGCCGTGCCAGGCGGGCGTGAAGGGATCGCCGGACCAGCCGGCGCAGGGGGGCACGGTGTCCAGGTGGGAGTTCAGCAGCAGCCGCGGCCCGCCCACCTTTCCGAGGGTGAACCAGAGGTTGGCCCCCGACCGGTGGACCTCGAAGCCCTTGGCGGCGACGAGATCCTGCACCTGGTCGGCCAGGGGGCCCTCCTCGCCGGAGACGCTGGGCGTGCCGACCAGGAGCGTGAGCAGCTCGGCGGGGTTCATGGCTGGACCCCGGCCGGCGCGGGGGCCGCTTCCGGCAGGCCGGGCACGAGCATCGTGCCGCTGCCCTCGTTGGTGAAGACCTCCGCCAGCAGGGCGTCCGGCGCCACGCCGCTCACCAGGTGGGCGCTGGGCACCCCCCCGGCCAGGGCGGCCTTCACGGCCGTGGCCTTGGGGCGCATGCCGCCGCTCACCACGCCCTTGGCCTCGTAGCCGGCCAGTTCCGCCAGCGTCGCGTGGGGGATGAGCGAGGAGGGTCGCGACACGTCCTTCAGCAGGCCCGGCACCGAGAGCAGGAAGAAGAGCTTCTCCGCCTTGAGGGCCACGGCGAGGCTGGCGGCGATGGTGTCGGCGTTGGTGTTGTAGATGGCGCCGTCCTCCCCGCCGGAGAGGGGGGCCACCACGGGCAGGAAGCCGCCCTCCAGCAGGTGGCTGAGGACGCCGGGATCCACCGCCTCGATATCGCCCACCAGGCCGTAGTCCACCAGCTGGGGCTCCGTGGCGCCATCCGGCACGACGGAGACGGGGGGCCGCCTGGTGGCCTTCACCAGCCCCGCGTCCAGCCCCGTGAGGCCCACGGCGGGCACGCCGGCGGCCTGCAGCTCCGCCAGGAGGTCCATGTGCACCTGGCCGGCGAAGACCATCTTGGCGGCGTCCAGCACCTCGGGGCTCGTCACCCGCCGGCCCGCCACCTTCTGCACGGGGATGTGCATGGCCTCGCACACGGCATCCAGCTCCGCGCCGCCGCCATGGACCACCACCACCCGGATGGAGAAGGACCAGAGCAGGGCCAGCTGCTCGCAGAGGGCCTTCCGGAGCTTGGGCTCCGCCAGCACCTCGCCGCCCACCTTCACCACGAAGGTCTTGCCGCGGAACAGGCGGACGTACTGGGAGGCTTCCTTGAGGGCGGCGTAGGGATTGGGCGAGAGCGGCATGTCGACTCCGAATTCGATCAGGGGGCTTTCAGGAACGGGAAATCAGGTCATTCACCACGAAGACGGGAAGACCTCGAAGAAAGGAACGCGGAGCAGGCATTCGTGGTCTTCCTGTCTTCGTGGTTGATCCCTTCCTTTTCGGGTTCATCCGTTCAGCAGGCTGTGGATGGTGGCGCGCTGGACGTGGAAGCGGTTCTCGGCCTCGTCCACCACGCGGCTCCAGGGGCCGTCCAGGACGCTGTCGTGGACCTCCAGGTTCCGGCGCACGGGCAGGCAGTGGAGGAACACGGCCTCCGTTGCGGCCTTGGCCATGTGGGCGGCCGTGGGCATCCAGGCGCCGAGCTCCTTCATGGGCGCGGCGGGCAGGCCCGAGGTCGTGGAAGGGCCCCAGGCCTTGGCGTAGACGGCGGCGCTGCCTTCGAGGGCGGCGGCCTGGTCGTCGGTGTAGACGATCTTCCCGCCCGTGGCGGCGGCATAGGCCTCGGCCTCGGCCCGCACCTCCGGGGCCAGCTCGTAGCCCTTCGGCGCGGCCACGCGGATCTCCGCGCCGCAGGCGGCGGCGGTGAGCAGGAAGGAGTTGGGCACGGCCTTGGGCAGGGGCTTCATGTGGGGCGCCCAGGTCAGGGTCACGGGCACCTTCGTCGTGCCGTGGGTCTCCTGGATCGTCAGCAGGTCGGCGAGGCCCTGGTGGGGATGCTCCCGGGCACTCTCCATGCTGAGCACCGGCACGGTGGAGAAGCGCCGGAAGGCGTGGATGACGGGATCGAGCTCGTCCACGTCGTCCCCGTCGCCATGGGAGAAGGTCCGCACGGCCAGGGCGTCCGCGTAGCGACCCAGCACGGGCACGCCCTCCCGGACGTGCTCGGCCCGGTCACCGTCCATCACGGCCCCGTCCCGGTCCTCCAGCTTCCAGGTGCCCGCGCCCACCTCCAGCACGATCGCGTGGCCGCCGTGGCGCAGCATGGCCGCCTCGAAGCTGGCCCGGGTGCGCAGGCTGGGGTTGAAGAACACCATGCCGAGGATGCGGTTCGCGAAGAGGGCGCCCGGCGGGTTCTGCTTCCAGGCCGCGGCGGTGGCGAGGATCCGCTGGACCCCCTCGGGGCCCAGGTCGGCGATGCGGGTGAAGTGCTTCATGGAAACCTCGAAAAGGCTGGAACCGCGAATGGCTCGAATTGAAAACGGGAAGAGGGACGGTTCAGACGTGAGGGCTGTTCAAGGCATTTGCATTCGCGACATTCGCGCCATTCGCGGTTTCAAGGCTCGAAGGCCTGGATGGCGGCGACGAGGGCGTCGAGGGCCTCGGCGCTGACGTTGAGGGGGGGCATGAGGCGCAGGACGGTGGGGTCGCCGGAGCCGCCCACGAGGAGGTGCGCGGCCAGCAGGTGCTGCTTCAGGGCCGCGGCCCGATCGCAGCGCAGGCCCAGCAGGAGGCCCTCGCCCAGCACCTCCGTCACGGCGGTGCCGGCCAGGTCCTTCCGCAGCCGCGCCGCGGCGGCGGTGGCGTTGGCCATCAGTCCCTCCGACCCGATCACCCCCACCGTGGCCAGCAGGGCGGCGCAGGCCAGGGGGCCGCCGCCGAAGGTGCTGCCCAGGTCGCCCGCCTTCAGCTTCGACGCGACCGCGGCGGTCATGAGCACGGCGCCCATGGGCACGCCGGAGGCCAGGCCCTTGGCGGAGGTCATCAGGTCGGGCCGCACGCCGTAGTACTGCGCGGCGAAGGGCGTGCCCAGGCGGCCCATGCCGGTCTGGATCTCGTCGAAGACCAGCAGCGTGCCCGTGGCGTCGCACTTGGCGCGCAGGGCCTGGAACCAGGCCTTCGGGGCGGTCTTGATGCCGGCCATGCTCTGGATGGGCTCGAGGATGACGGCGGCCACGTCGGAGAAGTCGGCGGCGGCCAGGGCGGCGGGATCGCCCCAGGGCAGCCGCAGGCAGGGCACGAGCTGGTCCGCGAAGGGCCCGGTGATCTTGGGATCGTCGGTGACGGAGAGGGCCAGGAGGGTCCGGCCGTGCCAGCCGCCCTCGAAGGCCGCCAGCTTCTTCCGCCCCGTGAGCAGCAGGGCCACCTTCAGGGCGTTCTCGTTGGCCTCGGCGCCGCTGTTGCAGAAGAAGACCGAGTCCATGCCGGCGAAGGCCGTGATGGCCGCGGCCGCGGCGTCCCGCACGGGGAGCGAGGCGGCGGCGGAGTAGAAGAGCAGGGTTCCCGCCTGCCCGGCCACGGCCTTCACCACGGCGGGGTGGCCGTGGCCCGTGGCGCAGACGCAGTGGCCCCCGTAGAAGTCCCAGTAGGCCCGGCCCGCGTCATCGAAGATGCGGTCGCCCTCGCCCCGCACCACCTGGAAGGGGTAGGGCGCGTAGGTGGGCAGCAGGGCGGGAAGCGTCGGGGTGGCGGTCATGCGGGATCCTCTGCATGGGCGTGCAAGGATCTGCATAATCCGGCACGAGATTGCATAATATGCACAGCTCTTTTCCGGTGTGCAAGTGAAAATTTTGGAATCCAAGGTTATTCCCGTGAATTCCGTCTTGCGGGGTCATGCACAGTCATGCACCGTATATGCATGCATGTGGATGAGCTCATCCTCCGGCTGCTGGAGGCCCACCCCATCGCGGACCAGACGGATCTGCTGGCCCGGCTCTCGGTCGAGGGCCACGCGCTCACCCAGTCCACCCTCTCGCGCCGCCTGAAGCGCCTGGGGGTGCAGAAGGTCCAGGGCCGCTACCGCCGCGTGGAGGCCGCTGCCCAGGCCATGCCGGAGGCGGAGGTCTCCGCCGTCCCCCCCAACCTGCTGGTCGTGCGCACGGCGCCGGGGTTCGCCCAGGCCCTGGGCCTGGCCCTGGATCGCGATCCCGTGGCCGGCCAGATGGGCACCCTGGCCGGGGACGACACGGTCTTCGTGGCCGTCCTGCCGGAGCGCATGGAGGACGTGCGGGCCCACCTCGCGCGGGTGCTGGCGGCGCGGTAGGCGGGCTCGGCGTCCCGGGGCCTGGGTATCATCGAACCTTCCCCGGGGAGTTCGCATGGACCGTTTCGGAAGCTCGAAGCTGCGCATCGGCTGGGCGCTGGTGTGCCTCTTCCTCACGGGCCTGGTGCTCATGGGCATCCGGGGGCAGCAGGGTCCGGACGGCTCGCAGGTCGTGGCCTTCGGGACGGCGGTGCCCCTGGGCGCGGACTCGCTCCGCAGCTACACGGTGGGCAACCTCCAGGGCGTGATGTACTGGCTGGTCTCGCTGGTGGTGCTGCTGGGGGCCTACGTGCCCGTGAGCCAGTGGACGGCCGCGGCGGCGCGGGGGGAGCGGCTCAAGGGCTTCTTCGCCGGCACGGGCCTGGGCTTCGTCCACGGCCTGTTCCTGTCCCAGGTGGCGCTCATCCCGGTGTGGGCCCTCTGCTGGCGGCTGGTGGGGGAGGCCTGGCCGCCGGAGCTGCTCCGGGCCGACCTGCACGGCCTGCTGCTGGGGCTCCAGATGCTGCTCTGGGCGGTGCTCCTCTCGCGGCTGCTGAAATCCAGCGCGGGCCTGGCGCTGCTGCTGACCCTGCTCCTGCGGGAGCTGGGGCCGCGGCTGAGCTTCTTCCTCGATTTCGGCCAGGACATGGGCTGGTCCGCGGGCCAGGTGAAGACGCTCGACGTGATCGTGCGGCTGCTGCCCATGGCCCAGCTGCCCTCCGACCCCTTCTCGCCCCTGGCCCTGCCCCTCTCCATCGGCGGTCCCCTGGTGCTGGGGGCGCTGGCGATGCTCCTGCCCGCGGGGGGCGCGAAGCGCGGCAAGTAGGCCCGTGCGTCGAGGCTGCGCCCTCCTCCTGCTCACCGGGATCCTCGGGGCGCAGTCCCGCCAGGATCCGGCGCAGCTGCGGCAGAAGCTGGCCGCCATCCAGGGCCGGATGGCCCAGGTGGACCAGCAGCTGGAGGCCCTGAAGAAGCGGCGGAAGGGCGTGCTGGTGGACCTCCAGGGCATCTCCCTCCAGCGCGACCGGGCCCAGGCGCAGGTGGACGGCGCCCGCCTGCGCCGGGACCAGGCCCAGAACGAGGTGACGCAGATCGTGAAGGAACAGGCCCGCATCCAGGGCGAGGTGGCCAGGCTGCGGGAGGCGCTGCGCAAGCAGGTGCGGTGGCTGCAGGCCCTGGGACCCCTGGGCGAGCTGGGCCTCACCACGACCCTCAAGGATCCCGACGCCTGGCTGGTGAAGGGCCGCATGCTCGCCTGGGCCCGGCTGCAGGAGCGCAAGCAGCTGGACCAGATCCAGCGCCTCAAGGGCGATCTCGCCGAGAAGGAGAAGGCCCTCCGGGCGGTGCTGGCCCGGCTGGCGGTGGAGGAGCGGCAGGCCGCGGAGTACCAGGCCGCCCTGCGGCTCCAGGAGGACCGGCTCAACGGCTTCCTGGATGGCCTCCAGAAGGACGAGGCGTCCCAGCGCCAGGTCCAGACCGAGCTGGCGGAGGAGGCCCTGCAGCTGGAGCGCATGCTGGCGGGCCTGCTGAACCGGCCCCGCACCGAGGCCTTCGAGTCCTCCGTCGCCTTCGCCTCCCTGCGGGGCGAGCTGCCCCAGCCCGTGGCGGGCACCCTCGCCCAGGGCTTCGGCGAGCACCTGCATCCCAAGTTCCACACGAAGACCATGCAGAGCGGACTCCTGGTGGAGGCGCCCCTGGGGTCGCCCGTGCAGGCGGTGGCCGAGGGCCGGGTGGTCTTCGCCGACTTCTACCAGAGCTACGGCCCCATGGTGATCCTGGACCACGGTGGTGGGTGGTACACGCTCTACACCCACCTCCAGGGCATCGCCGTGGCCAAAGGCCAGATCCTCAAGCGGGGCGAGGCCGTGGGCGCCGTGGGCGACACCGTGGACGGCCCCCGCCTGGGCTTCGAGGTGCGCCACCTGGCCCAGCCCCAGGACCCGCAGAAGTGGCTGAAGGCCAAGTACCGGTAGTTCCGGCTACTGGACCATGTTCCCGGCGTTGAAGAGCGGCACGTAGACCGCCAGCAGGAGGCCGAGGACCACCACGCCCATGAACAGGATGAGGATGGGCCCGATGAGGGTGGTCACGGCGGTGGTGGCCTTCTCCACTTCCTGGTCGAAGAAGTCGGCCACGTGGTCGAGCATCTCGGGCAGGGCGCTGCTCTGCTCGCCCACCCGCACCATCTCCACGGCCAGGGGGTCGAGCAGCCTGGCCCGCTCCAGGGCCTGGTGGAGGCTGCCGCCGGCCCGCACCTGCTCCGTCACGTCGTGCAGGCCGGCCTTCATGCGCTCCGAGGGGCTGGTGCGCTGGACCACCTCCAGGGCCTGCACCGCCGGCAGGCCGCCGGAGAGCAGGACGCCCAGGGTGCGCGAGAAGACGCTGGAGTGGTACATGCGGTAGAGGGTTCCGACCTTGGGCAGCTTGAGCAGGCCCCGCTCCGCCAGCTTCCGGCCGGCCTCGGAGGCGATGAGCCAGCGGATGAAGACGGCCAGGACCACCAGGAGGCCGCCCTGCACCCAGAGGGTGGAGCTGACGACGTTCCCGATGCCGAGGAGCACCTTGGTGATGACGGGCATCTCCACGTCGCCCCCGGCGTAGAACTCCGCGAACCGGGGCAGCACCACGTTGAAGATCACGCCCAGGGCGATGAGCAGCACGACCACCAGGAACCCCGGGTAGAAGAGGGCCTCGATGATCCGCCGCCGGCTGGACTGGGCGAACTTCTGGAAGGTGAGCCAGCGGGCGATCACCTCCGGCAGGGTGCCGCTGCGCTCGCCGGCCACCACGTTGCTGCGGTACACCGGGGGGAAGGTGCCCGCCTGCTCCAGGGCGTCGGAGAAGGACATGCCCTCGCGGACCAGGTCCACCACCTGGCTGAGGCTGCGCCGCAGGAGGGGATCCTTGCCGTGGCCCACCAGCAGCTCCAGGGACTGCAGCAGGGGGATGCCGGCCTTCAGGAGGGCCAGCAGCTCCTGGTTGAAGAGCACCAGGGATTCGGTCTTGAGCTGCGCCCGGTTGCGGAAGGCCGTGTCGGTGCGGGTGACCTCCAGCGGGAAGCCCCCCTCGGCCAGGACCCGGGCCTGCAGGGCCTCGGCGCTGTCCGCCTCGTAGTCCCGGACCAGGACTTCGCCATTGGCATGGGTGAGCTTGACCGTGAAGCGCATGTGACCTCCGAGCATAGCGGAAAGGGCGCGGGAACCAGGAATTCACCGAACGGCCCGCCGTCCCGCGCTAGCCTCTTGGGATGCCCGGAGGCCCCTTGGCTCGCCGCACCCCCTTTCTGGTCCCCATCCTCGTCCTCCCGCTGACGGCCCAGGCCCCCGTGAGGGTCGAGGCGCCCCGTCCCGCCGACCTCGACCTGAGGGGTGCGGACCTGGCGGCGCTGGTGCCGAAGGACAACCGGGACGCGGCCCAGCTGGAGGCCGTCCGCCGGGCCTGGATGCCCCTGGTGGGACCCCTCAGGGACGCTGCCACCGTGCGCCTGCGCCTGCCCCTCGGCGAGGGCCGCCTGCCGATCCTGCTGGGGGCCTCCCAGGCCCTGAAGGCCCAGAATCCCGCCGTGCGGATCTACGTGGCCTACGACCCCCAGGCGGCGCCCATCCTCGACGAGACCGCCTGGGGCGCGGTGGAGGGCGGGGCCCTGCTGCCGGAGGACCTGGGCAACGATCCCTCGGCCTGGCGCGGCCTCCTGGCCAAGGCCCAGGAGACCTTCCCGGGGCGGTCCTGGACCCTGTGGCTGCCCGCGGATCCAGGCCCCCTGGCCTCCACCCTGATGGGCGACGGGGGCCACCTGGTGGTGCCCGGCGGGGGGCCCACGGCGCGGCTGGCGGCCCAGCTCCCCACGGGCTTCGACGACGTGGAGGGCGGCCAGGGGGACCTCACCCTGCGCAACCGCGCCGGGGAAGCCCGCCGCTGGACCTACGCGGCCGGCGCCTGGAGCGCGGCGCCCCTGCCCAAGGAACGCAACGAGGTGGCCGTCACCGCCGCCGATGCCTACAACGTGGGGGCCCTGCTGGCGAAGATCCGGGCCGCCCAGCTGCGGGACCGGGCGGCCGTGCGCACGCTCCAGGCGGACGCCGAGCTGGACCTGCACATCCAGGCCCCCACGGGCCGGGGCGGGGACCTCGGCTTCAGCTTCGGCTACTTCGAGAAGGCCGGGGAGTGGCCCGAGATGCTGCAGAAGGAGGTCCGCCTCAACGGCGTGAAGGCCAAGCTGGACGGCGAGGTCCAGCTGCCCCTCATCGAGAGCCGCCAGTCCATGTCCCTGCCCGTGGCCCTGGGCCTCACGGAGCGCTACCGGTACCGGGACGGCGGGCCCGCGGGTCCGGGCCGGCGGCGTCTCCGCTTCGAACCCGTGGACAAGGACCCCCTCCTCTTCAGCGGCGACCTGGTGGCCGACGAGGCCACGGGCCAGGTGCTGGAGGAGCGCCGCGAGCGCTCCGGCCTGCCCGGCACGGTGAAGAGCGAGCGGGAGATCCTCACCTACGGCGAAGTGGCGCCCGGCGTGCTGCGCCCCGTCGCCGTCCAGACCTTCGAGCGCTGGGCCAGCGCCGACGGCGTCGTGCAGGTGCAGCGCCGGTTCCGGTACAGCGGCTTCCGCCTCAACGGCCCGGACTTCGAGGCCGCCCGCGCCGCGGCCCGGACCTCGAAGACCACCATGCTGAAGGTGACGCCGGACGGGACGCGGTACTTCACCCGCCAGGCGGACGGCACCCGGCGCATCGAGGAGAAGCCCAAGAGCAGCGGGCGCGCCCTGGCCGGCGTGATCCTCGTGGATCCCGGCCTCACCCCGCCGGTGGTGCCCCTGGGCGGGCTCCTCTACTTCGACTACAACGCCTTCGGCAAGGGCGTGCAGCTGAACGCCCTCACGGCCATCCTCTACAACACCGCCAGCCTGGCCATCCCCCGGGGGCTCGCGGGCTTCGACGTGAGCGCCGACGCCACGGTCATGCTCCTCAAGGGCACGGAGCGCCCCGTGGTGAACGGGAAGCTCTCGGACCAGGATGGCGTGGGCCGCCGCTTCGGCAAGATGGGCCTGGAGCTGGGCCACGACCTGGGGGCCGGGTTCCGCCTGGAGGGCCGCGGCGACTTCCGCTACGACGACTTCAGCGAGGGCGACCGCAAGTACCGCACCCCCGGCTACGCCCTGCCCCCCTCCGGCCTCACCCGCGTGGGCACCCTCCAGGGCTCCTGGCTCTTCCGGGGCTTCCAGGTGCGGGCCTTCCACGGCTGGGGCACGCGGCCCGACGGCACCTACGGCCTGGCCTCGAATCCCCAGGCCGTGCCCGACGGCGGCAGCTTCCGCCGCTGGGGCGGCAGCCTGGGCCTGGACCGGGAGCTGAGGCCCGGCCTCTGGTTCCATGGCGATGCGGGCTGGGCCGGCGGCAAGGCCTTCGACCGGTTCAACGCCCTGGATGTGGGCGGCATGGGGGGGGTGGTGCGCATCGCCGGCATCCGCGCCAACGCCATCGCCGCGGACCGCGTGGCCTACGAGAAGGTGGGCCTGGCCATCCCCACGGGGCCCAACCTGCGGCTGTCCCTCAGCCTCGAGCACGCCGACGCCCGCAGCCTGGACGACCAGAAGACCTACGGCGTCACCGGCGTGGGGATCACTGGCGACCTCCCCGGCTTCTGGTGGTTCACCGCCGTGCGCGTGGACCTCGGCCTCGGCGTCCAGAGCGACATCACGGGCGTCAAGTCGGCGACGGGGTACATCGCCCTGCTCAGGGTGTTCTAGACAGAGGGGGGAGCCGGTCCCTCGTCGGAGAGGTCTTGCGAATCGCCGGAGGCGATTCCAAGAGGTCGGCGACGGGGTACATCGCCCTGCTCAGGGTGTTCTAGACAGAGGGGGGAGCAGGTCCCTCGTCGGAGAGGTCTTGCGAATCGCCGGAGGCGATTCCAAGAGGTCGGCGACGGGGTACCTCGCGCGGCTCCGGGTCTTCTGACCCGGAGGGCCTGAATCGGGTACCATGGCCGGGAGCCCTCCCGTCCGTGCATGCATCCAGGCCCGTTCCGGGCCGCCAGGCCCCGTGGACGACCGGGAGCGCCCTCCTGCCCGGGAGCCCGATGTCCACCCTGGACGTGATCCTGATCCTCGCCGCCGCCGGCTGCTGGGTGGGGTCTGCGCTCGTGGCGCTGGGGGCCCGGGACGACCGGCCGGGCCTCCTCCTGGGCCTGGCCGGGGCGATCCTCGCCTCCGTGGGGGCCCTCCACGCCCTCCTCGGCGGGCCCCCCTCCCGGCTGGACGTCGCCTTCTGGGGCGTGCCCGCCCGGCTGGAGGTGGATGCGCTCTCCGCGGCCTTCCTGCTGCCCCTCCAGGTGGTGGCGGCCCTGGGGACCCTCTACGGGCGGGAATACTGGCCCCTGGCCGCGGCGAAGGGATCGGGGCGCGCGCTCCGCTTCTTCTTCGGGACCCTGGCCGCCGCCATGACCCTCCTGTTCCTGGCCCGGCAGGGACTCCTCTTCCTGGTGGCCTGGGAGGCCATGGCGATCTCGGCCTTCTTCCTCGTGAACACCGAGCACGGGAAGCCCGAGGTGCGACGGGCGGGCTGGGTCTACCTGGTCTGCACCCACACGGGCACCCTGCTGCTGACGGCCATGGTGATCCTCCTGGCCCGGCGGCTGGGGGGGCTCCTGTGGGTGCCGGTCCCGCCCGGGCCGCCCGCGGCCCTGGATGGCTGGATCCTCCTGCTGGCCGTGGCCGGCTTCGGCTTCAAGGCGGGGCTCTTCCCCCTCCACTTCTGGCTTCCGCCCGCCCATGCGGCGGCCCCCAGCCATGTCTCGGCCATCCTCTCCGGCGTGATGCTGAAGACGGGCATCTACGGGCTTCTCCGGGTCTCGGGCCTGCTGCCTTCCGTGCCGCGGGGGGTGGGCGGGGCGCTCCTGGCCCTGGGCGCCCTCACGGCCGTGTACGGCGTGGGGAACGCCCTGGCCCAGCGGGACTACAAGCGCCTCCTGGCCTACTCCAGCGTGGAGAACCTGGGGATCGTGGCCATGGGCGTGGGGCTGGGCTGGACGGGGCGCGCCACGGGCGATCCCTGGCTGGCCGCCCTGGGCTTCGGCGGCGCGATCTTCCACGTCTGGAACCACGCCCTCTTCAAGAGCCTGCTCTTCCTCGGCTCCGGCTCCGTCCTCCACGCCACGGGCACCCGCGACATGGAGCAGCTCGGCGGCCTGGGCCGGCGGATGCCCCGGACGGCCCTCCTGCTGGCGCCGGCCCTGCTGGCGGTGGCGGCCCTCCCGCCCCTGGGGGCCTTCCTCAGCGAGTGGTTCCTCTACCGGGGCCTCTTCGCCTCCCTGCACCGGGGCTATCCCTGGTCGGCGGGGCTGGCCCTGGTGGCCCTGGCCTTCACGGGCGGGCTGGCGGCCGTGGCCTTCGCCCGGTTCTACGGGATCCTCTTCCTCGGTCAGCCGCGGAGCCCGGCCGGGGCCCACGCCCACGATCCCGGGGCCGCCATGCTGGTCCCCATGGCCCTCCTGGCCTTCCTCTGCCTGGCCGCGGGCCTCGCGGCCCCGCTGCTGCCGCCGCTCCTGGACCGGGCCGCGGCCCCGGCGGGGCTCTCCCTCCCCGGGATCCTGGCGACCGGCCTGGCGAGGGACCTGCGCCTCCTCCTGGGCCTGGAGCTCCTCCTCCTGGGCCTGGGCGCCTCGGCCCTGGCCTGGCTGCGCCGCCGGCCCGCCTCGGAACAGGCGCCGCCCACCTGGGACTGCGGCTACGCCGGCGGGACCGCCCGCATGCAGTACACCGGCAGCTCCTTCGCGGAGCCCTGGGCGGCCCTGCTGCCGGGCCTGCGGACCCGGATGCGCCGCCTGAAGGCGCTCTTCCCGAGGCCCCAGGCCTTCCGCTCCGAGTTCCAGGACGCCGTCGGCGGGGGGCTGGTGGATCCCTGGATCGGCCGGCTGGCGGCCCGGGCGCTCCGGCTGCGGCGCCTGCAGCCGGGCTACCTCTCCATCTACATCCTCTACGTGCTGCTCACCCTCCTGGCGGTCTTCCTGTGGCCCCTCCTGAGAGAGAGGCTGCTGGGATGAGCCCCTACCTCCTCGCGGTCTTCCTGGCGGCGGTCTCGGGTCTCCCGGGGCTGTTCCTCCGGAGGCGGGGCGGGGCGGTGGCGGCGGGGCTGCTGGGGCTCGCCGCGGTCCTGGGGATCGGGGCCGCGGTGCGGGTGCTCGCGGGGGGCGGCTCCGGGCAGGCGCGCCTGCCCGCGGCCCCCCTGGGCACGGCCGGCCTGCTGGTCCTGGACCCCGTGGCGGCCTGGTTCCTCCTCCCGGTGCTCCTGGTCTCCGCCTGCGGCGCCCTCTACGGCCTGGGCACCTGGGAGGAGGGCCGGCCCGGCGCCCGCTTCCTCCGCCTGGCCTACGGCGGCCTCACGGCGGCCCTGGCCCTGCTGGTGGCGGCGGCCCACCCGCTGGTCTTCCTCCTGGGCTGGGAGGGCATGGCCATCGCCGCCTTCGCCCTCGTGATGATGGAGGACCGGCATCCGGAGACCCGTCGGGCCGGCTGGATCTACCTCGTCTGCACCCACACGGGGACCCTCTGCCTCTTCGCGGCCTTCGCGCTGCTGCCGGCGGGCGCCGGCCCCTTCGCCGCCTTCCCGGCGGGCTTCGCCGCCAGCGGGCGGGGCACGGCCCTGTTCCTCCTCTGCCTGCTCGCCTTCGGGGCCAAGGCAGGCGTCATGCCCCTCCACCTCTGGCTGCCCCCGGCCCACGCCGCGGCCCCCAGCCACGTGTCGGCGCTCATGTCGGGGGTGCTGATCAAGATGGGGATCCTGGGCCTGGTGCGCCTGCTGTCCTGGGTGCCCGATCCGCCCGTCTGGTGGGGCGGGGTCCTCATGGGCCTGGGCGTCCTGTCGGGCGTCCTGGGGGTGGCCTTCGCCCTGGGCCAGCACGACCTCAAGCGCCTCCTGGCCTACCACTCCATCGAGAACATCGGGATCATCCTCATGGGGCTCGGCCTCGGGAGCCTGGGCCGGAGCCTGGGGCATCCCGTGGTGGCGGCCCTCGCCTTTGGCGGCGCCCTGCTCCACGTGCTGAACCACGGCCTGTTCAAGGCCCTGCTCTTCCTCGCGGCGGGCTCGGCGGTCCATGCGGCCGGCACCCGGGACCTGGACCGCCTGGGGGGCCTCGGCCGTCGCATGCCCTGGACCTCCGCCGCGTTCCTGGTGGGGGCCTGGGCCATCTGCGGCCTGCCGCCCCTCAACGGGTTCGTGAGCGAGTGGCTGATCTACCTGGGCGCCTTCCGGGCCATGGCGGTCTCGCGCTGGGCCTGGTCCGCGGGGCTGCTGGCGGCCCTGGCCCTCATCGGGGCCCTGGCCCTGGCCTGTTTCGCCAAGGCCTTCGGCGCGGTGTTCCTCGGGGCGCCCCGGACGCCGGCGGCGGAGGGGGTGCACGAAGCCCCGCGCGGCATGCTCGTGCCCATGGGGGTCCTCGCCCTGGCCTGCGGGGCGATCGGCCTGGCCCCGGCCCTGCTGGTCCCGGCCCTGGACCGGGGGGTGGCGGCGCTGATGCCCGGGCCGGCGCGGCCGTCCCTGGGCGGCTTGGCGAGCCTGCCCCTGCTGACGGGGCTGGCCCTGGTCCTGCTGGGGGTGGCCCTCGCCTTCGCGGTCTGGCTGCGGCCCCGCCGCCGGACGGGGGACCTGCCCACCTGGGACTGCGGCTACGGCCGGCCCACGCCCCGGATGCAGTACACGGCCTCCTCCTTCGCGGACGGCCCGGTCTCGGGCCTCCGCTGGGCGCTCCTGCCGCGGATCCACGACGCCCGGCCCGGAGGCCTCTTCCCGTCGCCGGCCCGCTACGAGAGCCATGTCCCCGACCCCGTGCTGGACCGGGTGGCCGATCCGGCCCTGCGCCGCTCGGCCCGGGGCCTGGCCCTGCTGCGCGTCGCCCAGGGGGGGCAGCTCCCCGTCTACCTGCTCTACGTCCTGCTCACCCTGCTCGCGCTCCTGGTCTGGATGGTGGTCTGAGATGCCCGGTCCCCTCGTCTTCCCCGCGCACGTCGCCCTGCACCTCCTCGTGGCGCTGCTGCTCCCGCCCCTGGTGCCGGGGCTCATCGCCAAGGTGAAGGCCCGCATGGCGGGGCGCACCGGCCCGCCCGTGCTGCAGCTCTACCACGACCTGGCGAAGCTGGCCCGCAAGGAGGCCGTGTTCAGCCGCACCACCACCTGGGTCTTCCTGGCGGGGCCGGTGGCCACGGTGGCCGCGGGCCTGGTGGCCTCGCTGCTGGTGCCCTTCGGCCACACCCCCGCGCCCGTGGCCTTCGAGGGGGACGCGGTCCTCTTCGCCTACCTGTTCGGCCTGGCCCGCTTCCTCACCATCCTCTCGGCCCTGGATACCGGATCGAGCTTCGAGGGCATGGGCGCGGCCCGGGAGGCGGCCTTCTCCGCCCTGGCCGAGCCGGCCCTCTTCCTCGGCTTCGCGGCCCTGGCCAAGGCCACCGCCAGCCTCTCCCTCACGCCCATGCTGCTGTCCCAGGGCCTGGCGGCGGGCCGGCTCACGGGGCCCCTCATCCTGGTGCTGGCCGCCTGGGCCATCGTCTACCTGGCCGAGAATTCCCGGATCCCCGTGGACGATCCCAACACGCACCTGGAGCTGACGATGATCCACGAGGTGATGGTGCTGGACCACTCGGGCCGGCCCCTCGCCCTGGTGCTCTACGGCGCGAGCCTGAAGCTGGTGGTGCTGGGGGCGCTGCTCATCGATCCGCTGCTCCCCGCCACGGGCCGCGGCTGGCTGGACTGGCTGGTGTTCCTCGGCGGCCTGGGGCTCCTGGCCGTGGCCGTGGGCCTGGTGGAGAGCGCCACCGCCCGCTTCCGCATGACCAAGGTGCCCCAGTTCCTCGTGGCGGGGGTGCTCGCCTCCGCCTTCGCCTTCCTGCTGCTGCTGGTGTAGCCCATGTCGCCCGATCTCCTCATCGCCCTCGTCATGCTCACCAACTTCACCCTGGTGGCCACCAGCCGCATCAACAAGGCCATCCAGGTGGCGGTGGCCCAGGGGGTCATCCTGGGCCTCATGCCCCTGGCCATGGGCCTGGGCCGGCACGTCCACATCCTGGCCATGGCCGCCGCGGCCATCGCGGTGAAGGGCTGGTTCATCCCCTTCCTCCTCCGCCGGGCCCTGCGCCACGTGAAGATCCACCGGGAGGTGGACCCCTTCATCGGCTACACGGCCTCCCTCCTGCTCTGCGCCGCGGGCACAGGCCTGAGTCTGGTCCTGGCCCACAACCTCCCGCTGAAGCCTGGGGCCACGCCCGCCTTCCTCGTCCCCGCCGCCCTCGCCACGCTCTTCACGGGCTTCCTGCTCCTGGTCTCCCGGAGGAAGGCCCTCACGCAGGTGGTGGGCTACCTGGTGCTGGAGAACGGCATCTACCTCTTCGCCCTGCTGCTGGTGGAGGACATGCCGGTGCTGGTGGAGACGGGCATCCTGCTGGACCTCTTCGTGGGGGTGTTCGTGATGGGGATCGTCATCAACCACATCCGCACGGCTTTCGATTCCACGGACACCCGGCACCTGGCCGAGCTGAAGGACTGACCGATGGCCTGGATCCTCATCGCCCTCCCCCTGGCCGCCGCCGCGGCGGCCTTCCTCGTGGATTCGCCTTCGGTGCGGGCCCGGCTTCTGCCGGCGACGGGGAGCCTGCACCTCCTGCTCCTGCTCTGGACCCTCCGGCGCTGGGCGTCCCTGCCCGCCGGGGCCTGGCTGGGCCTGGACGCCCTGGGCGGCTGGGTGCTCCTCGTGATCAGCGTGCTCTTCTGCATCTGCGCCTTCTACGCGCCGTCGTACCTGGCCCTGCGGCCGGAGCGGGACCACCGGATCTTCTGCGTGAGCCTCCTGGGCTTCCTGGGCCTGGCCTCGCTCCTGGCCGAGGCCCGCCACCCCGGCGTGGCCTGGGTGGCCATGGAGACCACCACCCTGGTCACGGCCCCCCTCGTCTACTTCAACCGCAACCGCCGCTCCCTGGAGGCCACCTGGAAGTACCTGGTCCTCGGCTCCGTGGGCATCGCCCTGGCGCTCCTGGGGACGCTCTTCATCGCCTACGCCGCCCACATGGGCGGGGTGGAAGAGCCGCTCCAGTACCCGCGCCTGATGGCCGAGGCCGGGCGTCTCTCGCGGCCCTGGCTGCGGGCGGGCTTCGTGCTCACCCTGGTGGGCTACGGCACGAAGATGGGCCTCGCGCCCCTCCACACCTGGAAGCCGGACGCCTACGGCGAGACCCCGGGCATCGTGGGGGCCCTGCTGGCGGGCGGCGTCACCAGCTGCGCCTTCCTGGCCCTCCTGCGGATCTATGCCGTCATGGCCGCGGCGGGCGAGGACGTCTTCGCCCGGGAGATCCTGGTGGGCTTCGGCCTCCTCTCCATGGCCTGGGCCCTGGTCTTCATGGTGGGCCAGACGGACTTCAAGCGCCTGCTGGCCTATTCGAGCGTGGAGCACATGGGCATCCTCGTCCTCGGCATCGGCATCGGGGGCGGGGCCACCCGCTTCGCGCTCTACCACCTGGCGGCGAACGCCCTGGTGAAGTCCGTGCTGTTCCTCTCCGCCGGCAACATCCACCGCAGCTACGCGAGCAAGCAGCTGCCCCACGTGACGGGGGCCATCCGCAGGACCCCGGTGTCGGCGGGCCTCTTCCTCCTGGGCTTCCTGGCCATCACGGGCCTGCCCCCCTTCGCGCCCTTCATCAGCGAGTACAACATCGCCGCCGCGGCCCTGGGGGGCGGCCACGTCCTGGCGGGGGCCCTGTTCCTGCTGCTGCTGGCGGGCATCTTCCTGGGCATGAGCGACACCGTGGTGAAGGTGGTCTTCGGCACCCCCAGCCCCCAGCGCGTGCGGACGCCCTACCGGGACACGCCCGCCACCACGGCGCCCCTCATCGCGGCCCTGGGCCTGGCGCTGCTGCTGGGCCTGTGGCTGCCCGGCCCCCTGCGGGCCATGCTCGACGGCGCGGCGGCGACGGTGGCGGGGCACGGTCCTGTGGTCCGGATCGCGGAGGTGCGGCCATGAGCCCGACCGCGCTGCTCGTCCTCCGCAACGGCCAGGCTGCGCCTCTGCGGGAGGTGCCCGACCTTCCCCCCGCCGCCTTCCGGGAGGCCGTCCTCGAGGGCGTGCGGGACGGGCGACGCCTGGCCTGCCTCTGCGCCGAGTCGGACCGGCGGCTCATCGCCGTGCTGGCGGACGATGGCGCGGGGACCCTCCACGTGGCCCGCACCCGCCTCGACGAGCCCCGGTACCCCTCGCTCACGCCGGACTGCCCCCAGGCCCACCTCTTCGAGCGCGAGCTGGCCGAGCAGTTCGGGATCGTCCCCGAGGGCCACCCCTGGTTCAAGCCCGTGCGCAGCCACCGGCCCTGGAACGGGGCGGCGGACCCCTGGGACCGCCCGGCGGACCTCCCGCCCGCGGTGATGGACTTCTACCGGGTGGCGGGCGACGAGGTCCATGAGGTGGCCGTGGGCCCGGTCCACGCGGGCGTCATCGAGCCCGGGCACTTCCGCTTCCAGTGCCACGGAGAGACGGTTTTCCACCTGGAGATCGCCCTCGGGTACCAGCACCGGGGGATCGAACGGGCCCTCGTGGGCGGACCCCACCCTCTCACGTTCAAGATGGCCGAGACCGCTGCGGGCGACACCACCATCGCCCACGCCTGGGCCCACTGCCGGGTGCTCGAGGGGCTGTCGGGCGTCCAGGTGCCGGCCCGCGCGGACCGGGTGCGGGGCGTGGCCCTCGAGCTGGAGCGCATGGCCAACCACGTGGGCGACCTGGGTGCCCTCTCCGGCGACGTGGGCTTCCTGCCCACGGCCGCCTTCTGCGGGCGGATCCGCGGCGACTGGCTGAACCTCAGCGCCGAAGGCTGCGGCAGCCGCCTGGGCCGCGACTGGCTGCGGCCCGGTGGGCTGCGGCAGGACCTCGACCCGCTCCGGGCGGAGCGGATGCTCCCGCGGGTGGGGCGGAGCTGGCTGGAGACCCGGGATGCGGTGGAGCTGCTCTGGGGCGCCGCGTCCGTGATGATCCGCTTCGACGCCGCCGGCCGGCTCGATCCGGTCCAGGCCCGGGAGATCGGCCTGGTGGGCGTGGCCGCCCGGGCCTGCGGCATCGACCGGGACGTGCGGCGGGACCATCCATTCGGGCCCTACGGCGCCCATCCCGTGAAGGTCGCCCTGGCCCAGAGCGGGAACGTCCACTCCCGCGCCTGGGTCCGCTGGGAGGAGCTGGCCGCCAGCACGGCCTTCCTCTCGGCAGCGCTGGAGGACCTCGCGGGCTCCCCCGGCGACCCGAAGCCGGACCCGCTCCCGCCCCTCGCCCCGGAGCGCCTGTGCGTGGCCCTCACGGAAGGGTGGCGCGGCGAAGTGCTGCACCTCGGCATCACGGACACCGCCGGCCGCTTCGCCCGCTACAAGCTGGTGGATCCCTCCTTCCACAACTGGTTCGGACTGGCCCTCGCGCTCCGCGGCGAGCAGGTCTCGGACTTCCCGCTGTGCAACAAGAGCTTCAACCTCTCCTACTGCGGGCACGACCTATGATGCACATCCTCCTGTCCCGCTGGCGCCAGGGCCACCGCACGCTGCCCTATCCGAAGACGATCCCGCCGCTGCCCGAGCGCTTCCGGGGCCGCCCAGCCATCCACCCGGAACGCTGTCCCGAGGGCTGCGGGGCCTGCGCCGAGGCCTGCGCCACGGAGGCCATCACCCTCGAGGCCTCGGGCCCCCGCATCGACCTGGGGAGCTGCCTCTTCTGTCCCGACTGCGTGGAGGCCTGTCCCGAGGGCGCGATCTCCTACACGCAGGAGCATCGCCTGGCCACGCGGACCCGCGGGGACCTCGTCGCCTCGTCGGACGGGGAGTACCGCCTGGCCGCGGCCCTGGATGCGGAACTGATGCGGGTCTTCGGCCGCTCCCTGAAGCTGCGGGTGGTGAGCGCCGGCGGCTGCAACGGCTGCGAGGTGGATGTGAACGTGCTGGGCACCCTCGCCTGGGACCTGGGACGCTTCGGGATCCAGGTCGTGGCGTCGCCGCGCCACGCGGACGCCCTGCTCATCTGCGGCCCCGTGACGCGCAACATGGAACTGGCCCTGCGCAAGACCTACGAGGCCGTGCCCGGGCCCAAGCTCGTGATCGCCGTGGGCGCCTGCGCCATCGCGGGCGGTCCCTACTTCCGCCAGGAGGAGCAGCTCGGCGGGGCGGCCGCGGTACTGCCGGTGGATCTCTTCATTCCCGGCTGCCCGCCCCATCCCCTGACCATCCTCGACGGCCTGCTGCGCCTGCTGGGACGGCTGGAAGGGGAGGCCCGCATCGGGATTCCAACTTAAGGACTAACAAAAAAGTGAACACTCGCCCGCGGCTCCGGCGGTGGCGGCCGGCGGTGGCCTGTTCAAACACCCATTGCAGGCCGACTTATCGAATTTGCTGGCGCGCCGGGCCGCAGGGCCAACACTTGGCCCGGGTATTCGGATCCTGAAGGAGGAGCGCATGCGCACTTGGCGAGGCATGATCACCACCGCGGCGGGGCTGGGGCTGGCCCTCCTGGTGGCCTGCGGCGGTTCGTCCAGCTCCAGCAGCACCGGCGCGATGAATGTCCATCTGGTGGACGGCCCCATCAGCGGTTACCAGCAGGTCAACGTCAACATCCAGTCCGTGGAGATCGGCAGCGGCAGCGGCTGGATCACCCTCGGCACCCCGAACAAGACCATCAACCTGCTGAACCTCACGGGCGGCGTGAGCGAGACCCTGGCCTCCGGCGCGACGCTGCCCGCGGGCCACTACAGCCAGATGCGGCTCATCCTCGGCTCGGGCAACTCCGTGATGCTCGCCGACGGCACCACCCAGCCCCTCACCGTGCCCTCGGGCATGCAGACCGGCATCAAGCTCATCGTGAGCTTCGACGTGGCGGCCGGCACCACGGCGGATGTGTGGATCGACTTCGACGCGGCCCACTCCATCCAGGTGGTGCAGGCCGGGGCCTCCGGCCAGTACCTGCTGCGGCCCACGATCCGCGCCTTCGACAAGACCGTGACGGGTTCCATCCACGGAACGCTCACGGACGGCGCCACGGCGGCCGGGCTGCCCGGCGCCATGGTCTACGCCGAGACCCTGGACGGATCCGGCCACGCCGCCGTCGTCCGCAGCACGGTGACGGATGCCACCGGGGCCTACACCCTGGACCTCCTGCCCGTGGGCGCCACCTACTACGTGGTGAGCCAGCCGGTGGTGGGCACGACCCCGAAGGCCTATGACGCCAAGGCCAGCGACGCCTTCGCCCTCTCGGGCACCTCGCCGGTCTTCACCTACAACGCGGCCTTCGCCGGCGACGCGGCCACCGGGACGATCTCCGGCGGCGTGACCCCCGTGGCCACCAGCGCCCAGAGCGATGCGGTGAACCTCCTGCAGTCGCTGGCCACGCCGACCTCCGGGACCTTTACGTTCATCGTGGGCAGTGGCCTGGTCACCGTGGGCACCTCGACGGAGACCTATGCGTTCTCGAACGTCCCGGCCGGGGCGTACTCGGTCCAGGCCGTGCGGTCGACGCTGAACCCGGACGGCACCACCACCGTGTCCCTCTCGACGGTCCAGTCCGCCGCCGTGACCGCCGGGGCCACGACCACCGTGAACCTGGGGCTCTGAGCTCCGCGGGGTGCGGGACGGCCCGCCCGGTTCCGGGCGGGCCGTCCCGGCTCAACCTGCCAGGCGGGCCAGGACGGCGAGCACGTCCTCGTCCCCGGGGCGCTGGCCGGGATCCTTCCGGCAGAGCCGCTCGATGAGGTCCACGAGGGGTTCCGGCGCGTCCGGGCGCAGGGCGCGCAGGTCCGGCAGGGCGGTGCCGCGATGCTGGTCGAGGATCTCGAAGGGCGTCTCGCCGGTGAAGGGGGGGTGCCCGGCCAGGAGCTCGAAGAGCAGGATGCCGAAGGAATAGCGGTCGGCGGCGGGACCCACCTGGGTCTTCGTCTGGGCCTCAGGGGCGGCGTAGAGGGGCGTGCCCAGGAAGGCGTACGTGGTGGTGAGGGTCTCCGAATCCACCACCCGGGAGATGCCGAAGTCCATGATCTTGATGCGGTCGCCGGCGAGCAGGATGTTGCCGGGCTTGAGGTCGCGGTGGACCACGCCATGGGCGTGGGCGTAGGCCATGCCCTCGGCGATCTCCCGCGCAAGGCGCAGCAGGTCCGGCAGGGCGGGCGGGCCATCCTCGCGCAGGGCCTGGTCCAGCCGCCGGCCGGAGACGTATTCCATGGCGAGGTAAGGTGTTCCCTCCTCCGGCCCGGGATCGAGCAGGCGCACGATGCCGGGGTGGTCCAGCCGGGACCCGAGGCGGGCCTCCTGGCGGAAGCGGCCGAGGAACTCGGGGTCGTCCTGCCGGTACGGGTGGAGCACCTTCAGGGCCACGGGGGTGCCCTTGGCCTCGTGCCGCGCCAGGTAGGTGCTGGCGAAGCCGCCCCGGCCCAGCAGCCGTTCGATCCGGTAGGGGCCGATGCGGTCGGGATCCCGGAACCCCTGCGCCTGGGCCCGCCGACGCGTCCTCAGGAAGGCCCAGACGCCCCCGGCCAGGAGGGCCGCGCCGCCGGCCAGGAGCAGGGCGCTCCGCCAGGGATGGCCGCCGGACGGAGGAGCCGGCGCGGGGGGAGGCGCCGCGGCCGGGGCGAGGGCCGCGGGGGCCGGCGCAGGCGTCGCGCGGGCCCCCGCGGAGGCCTGGGGGCGGTCTGCCGCCGGATCGGGTCCCGGCTCCGGCCGCGGAGCCGCCTGCGGCGGCGCCGGCGCTGGGGCCGCAGGCACCTCGGGGGCGGGGGACGGGGTGGAAGGGGGGAGCTGGCGTTCGGTGGCCGGGGTGGGCCCCGGGGGCGGGGCCTGGCCCGGGCCCGGCGCGGTGGCCCCGGCCGGGGGCGGGGCCGGACGGGCCGTGGCCTGCGCCAGGCGGCGCAGGAGGTCCTCCCGTTCCGGGGCCGGCTCCCCCTTGGCGGCGGCCTGGGCCAGGAGGGTGGCCGCCGGATCCCGGTGCCCGAGCTCGAGCTCGCAGCGGGCCCGGCGGGTGTAGGGGTAGTAGTGGAGCAGGAGGTTGTTGCCGTAGATGACCACCCGCCCGGCGGAGGCGGGGCGGAGCTCGATCGCGCGGTGGTAGGCGGCGCTGGCGGCGGCCCAGTCCCCGCGCCGCTCAGCGTCCAGGCCGTCCTGGTAGGCCGCGTAGAAGGTCGGCTGGGCCTGGGCGAGGAGGGCAGGCCCGACGAGGAGCCCCAGCAGCGATCCGGCCTTCATCACCGCTCCCCGACGAAGAGGTACCGCAGCGCCCGCTCCACCGGCTGCCGGTCGAACTGGCAGATGAGGGAGAGGTCCAGCCGCTGCTCCCGGATCCGCTCCGTGCCGATGGAGGTGGGCGGCGTGTGGCTGAGGATCTGGTCAATCTCCAGGAACTGCGAGGCCTGGCGCCGCGACCAGCCGTAGCGGTAGGCCACGTCCAGGCTCAGCGGGCCCCGCTTGAACCCGCTGCCGATGGAGGCCCACTTCATCACCCGCTGCTCGCCCGTGTAGCGGTCCGTGACGGGCTGGGGTTCCCGGCTGAGCCCCGCCCGCAGCGGGATGACCCAGTTGCGGTCCGTGAGCCACAGGTATTCCACGCCGAGGTGGACCGCGGTGGCATCGGGGGTCCGGTCGCCCTTGTCGAAGTCGAAGAAGCTCTGGCCGTTCAGGTAGGCCGATCCGGACATGTACCGGGTGGTGGACCACAGCGTGTGGGTCAGGTCCGACGTGACCAGCCACTGGTCGGCGGGCCGGAAGGCGAATCCCACGCCCGTGCTGGAGGGCCAGTGCAGCCCGGTGGCGACCGAGGTCGGCCGCCCGGGGGCCCGGGGGAGGCTGGTCTCCAGGTCGGTGCTGAAGGTGTAGTCGGCGTGGAAGCCGGTCTGGTGGACCAGTCCCAGGCTCCAGGTGGGCCAGCGCCAGATGAGGCCGAAGTTGTAGTTCCCGCCGTCCAGGGCATTGGCCTGCCGGAAGGCCACGGAGGTGGTCGTGAGCCCCGAGGTCTGGACGCTGGAGGAATCGAGGCTCCAGCGCCCCCGCCACTGGTTGTAGGCCACCCCCAGCAGGATGCGCTGGGAGACCTCGTAGGCCACGGCGAAGGAATAGAGGTCGATCTGGCCGGACTGGTTGATGCTCTGGGCGAGGTGGGTGGGCACGCCGGAGCCCGTCGCGAGCGGGGACTCGTCGAGGGTCCGGTCGCCGTCCTCGTTCTGGGCGAAGGCCCGCTGGACCGAGAGCTGGAGCACCAGGTTCCGTCCGCCCACCCGGAGGGGCGCGGTGGCGGAGGCGAAGAGCGGGTCGAAGCGGGTGCTGCTGGTGAGGGTGTCGCTCACCGTCAGCGAACGGCCCTGGCCCGTGGTGGCGAAATCCTGGTAGCCCACGTTCCGCTGGGTCCCCCGGGCCACGAAGCTCACTTCCGGTTGGAGCAGCTGGGCCAGTCCGGCGGGGTTGAAGGAGACCGCGGTCGCATCGTCCGCCACGGCGATGAAGGCGCCGCCCAGCCCCATGGCCCGGGCCCCGGCCCCCAGCACCGTGAAGTTGGTGCGGGACTGCTCGGAGATCAGCATCCCGATGGGGCTCTGGGCGCCCAGGGAGAGGGCCGCCGCCCCGAGCAGGGCGATCCCGAGGCTGGATCGGAGGGGCAGAGGCATGGCAGCGGTTCCGGCGAACCTCCATCATGCCGTACCCGGATCAGGAGGCGGCGGGCCCCGGGTCGTGATCCTCCGGCGGGAGCGCCGGCGCCAGGGCCGTCCGGATCTGGGCCGCGAGGTCGTCGAGCAGGGCATAGCGCCGGGCGTACATCGTCCGCTTGTTGGGTTTGATCTCGTCGCGGGTGCGGCGGCGGGCCTTCCGCGGCAGGTAGAACCATCCGTCCAGGGCCGGGCGCCCGCCCAGCTCCTCCCAGAACGCGTCGTAGTCGAAGGTCAGCTCGTGGACCCAGGACAGGTGGATCAGGTGCTTCCGCCGGTGGACCTGGATGCTGTTGCCCGCGCCGAGGAACTCCCGGGCGCCCAGCCCCCGGGCGATCTCCTGGGCGGCGAACACCACCAGCGCCTTGGGACGGAGCCCGTGCATGGCCTTCTGCAGGGCCTTCATGAACCCGCCCTCGCCCTCGGAGCGCCCCTGGACGCAGCCGGCGTACATCACCAGCCCGTTCGGGCGCCACTCCAGGGCGAAGGAGAGGGAGGAGATCCGGCCGCCCTGCTCGGGGCACCGGAGGGTGACGGCGAACTCGCCCTCCTTCCGGAACCGGTTGTCGAAGCCCAGGCAGAGCTCCGCCGGCCCCAGCTCGCCCAGGTCGAAGCAGGCGAGCACGGCGCCCTCGCCCTCCTGACGGAGCAGGGCCTCGCGGATGGCGCCCCCCCGCCAGAGCACGAAGGAGTAGGTCTCCCGCATCACCTTCGTCCGGCGCGACTGGCCCCAGCGCGAAGAGAGGTACACCCGCATGGGCTTGAAACGCAGGAGCGGGTTCGCCTCGGCGAAGGGCTGCAGGTCGCGGGATTCCATGCGGGTGAACCACCCGAGGGCCTCCACCGGGCGGGCGGCGGCGATCAGGGCCCAGCGCAGGTTCTGCTTCAGGCGGCGGAGCAGGCCTTCGGCGCGGTAGGTTTCCGTGCTCAGCACCCAGGCGCGACGGGCGGCTACCCAGGTCGCGCGGAGCCTCATGCGTAGAAGCCGCGGTACTTCATGGCCTGGGCCACCCGGTCGAGGGCCAGGATGTAGGCGCCGATGCGGGGGTTGGTCTTGTACTTGTCCGTGGTGGCGAAGGTGGCCTGGAATGCGTGGGTCATGTAGTCCACCAGGCGCTCGTTGACCTCGCGCTCCCGCCAGTAGAAGCCCTGGCGGTTCTGCACCCACTCGAAGTAGCTGACGGTCACGCCGCCGACGTTCGCCAGGATGTCGGGCACCACGAGGACGCCGTGCTCCAGCAGGATGGGATCCGCCTCGGGCGTGGTGGGGCCGTTGGCGCCCTCCACGATGACCTTGGCCCGCACCTGGGCGGCGTTGGATTCGGTGATCTGGTTCTCCAGGGCGGCGGGCACGAGGATGTCCACCGCATGGGTGAGCAGGGCGGCGGGGTCCATGGGCTCGGCGCCCTTGAAGCCGGCCACCGTGCGGGTCTCGGCCACATGCTTGAGGAGGGCGTGGATGTCCAGGCCCCGGTCGTTCTTGACGGCGCCCTGGAGGTCGCTGACGGCCACCACGCGGGCGCCGGCCTCGTGCAGGAGGCGCGCGGCCTGGCTGCCCACGTTGCCGAAGCCCTGCACGGCCACCGTGGCGCCGGCCAGGGGCTTGCCCAGGCGCTGCATGGCCTCCCGGGCGGTGATGAGGATGCCGCGGCCCGTGGCCTCGGTCCGGCCGAGGCTGCCGCCCAGGCCCAGGGGCTTGCCGGTCACCACGGCGTTCTCGGTCTGGCGCACGTGCATCGAATAGGTATCCAGCACCCAGGCCATGGTCTGGGCGTCCGTGCCCATGTCCGGGGCCGGCACGTCGCGGTCGGGGCCGATGATGTCCATGATCTCGGCGATGTAGCGGCGGGTAAGCCGCTCCTTCTCGCCCAGGCTCAGGCGCGAGGGGTCGCACACGATGCCGCCCTTGCCGCCGCCGAAGGGCACGTCCACCACGGCGCACTTCCAGGTCATCCACGCGGCGAGGGCCTTCACCTCGTCCAGGGTGACGTTCATGTCGTAGCGGATGCCGCCCTTGGCGGGGCCGCGGGCGATGTTGTGCTGCACCCGGTAGCCCGTGAAGACCTCCCACTGCCCGTTGTCCATGAGCACCGGCAGGCTCACGATCATCGAGCGGCTGGGGGCCATGAAGACCTTGAAGAGCGCGTCGTCCAGGCCGTAGAGCTGCGAAGCCACCCGGAGCCGCGCCTGCATCGCCTCGAAGGGGTTCGTGTGATTCTGCATGGAGGGACTCTCCTATCGCGATTCGGAGGCGGGATGGACCTCGGCGGGCAGTTCCAGCTCCCGCCCGGCGCTCCAGAGGCCTTCAAGGTTGTAGTGCCGGCGGGTGTCCTCGTCCATGACGTGGATCACCAGGTTGCCGTAGTCCAGCAGGATCCAGGTGCCGTTCGAGGCGCCCTCGCTGGAGATGGGACGCTCGCCCGTCAGCTTCAGGGCCTCCTCGATGGCGTCCGCGATGGCGCGGTTCTGGCGGTCGCTGGTGCCGCTCATGAAGGCGAAGGTGTCGGTGAAGCTGGCGAGGCCCGTCACGTCCAGGAGGCGGATCCGGAAGGCTTTCTTGGACCGGGCGGCGTCGACGACCGCCGCGAGCCGGGAATCAAGGGACATGCGGGCTCCAGAGCAGGCTAACGATACAGGTTTTCAGAACGGATGGCAGCCAGAACTTGGGGGGGGAGACCCCCGGGATCCGCCGAGGGATCGGCGGCCAGGCGGCCCCTCAGCGCGGTGGACGCAAGGTCGAGGTCCGTGGGCGGCAGCCACACCCGCTCGCCGGGCCGGCCGGACCACTGGTCCGCGGGACGGAGCCCCGGCACGGCGAGGTCGTCGAGGCGGGTGCCGGGGCGGGGCGAGATGGCCACGGAGGCCAGCTGGAAGATGCGCGGGGCGCGGTGCCAGTGGGACAGGCCCGGCAGCTGGTCGCTGCCCATGATGAGGATCCAGCCCGACCCTGGTTCGCGGGCGGCCAGGTCCTCCAGGGTGTCCACGGTGTAGCTCCGCCCCCCGCGGGCCAGCTCCAGCGTCTCGATCCGGAACGGACCGTCCGCCGCCTCCAGGAGGCGCTCCAGCAGGCGCAGGCGGACGGGGCCCGCCGGGCCGCCGGGATCCGGCTTGTGGGGGGACAGGGCGGTGGGGATGAAGCGGAGCTCGTCCAGCTCCAGGTGTTCCAGGGCGAGGCGCGCCAATTTCAGGTGGCCGTCATGGGGGGGGTTGAAGGCCCCGCCCAGCAGGCCCACGCGCCGGCTGGTCACGCCTCCGCCTCCCGGGCCAGGTCGGCGCGGGGATCCGCCTTGAGGGCGCGGTCCACGGCGAAGGCCAGCTCGCGCAACCCCTCGCCGGTGACGCCGGAGATGTAGATGGGGGACTGGCCCCGCTCGGCGCAGAGGGCGGCGAAGGCGGCCTTCCGGTCCTCGTCCTGCAGGGCGTCCAGCTTGGTGCCCACGAGCCACCGGGGCTTGGCCGCCAGCACGGGGCTGAAGGCCGCCAGCTCGCCTTCGATCACGCGCACGGCCTCGGCGGGCCCGGTGACGGGGTCGGCGAGGTCCACCAGGTGCAGGAGCATGCGGGTGCGCTCCACGTGGCGGAGGAACTGGATGCCCAGGCCGGCACCATGGGCGGCGCCCTCGATGAGGCCGGGGATGTCGGCGATGACCCAGCTGTCCAGGGCGTCGCCGCCGAAGCGGTCGAGGCTCACCACGCCGAGCTGGGGCTCCAGGGTGGTGAAGGGGTAGCCGGCGATCTTGGGGCGGGCGGCGCTGAGGCGGCTCACCAGGGTGCTCTTGCCGGCGTTGGGGAAGCCCGCCAGCCCCACGTCCGCGATGAGCTTCAGCTCCAGGTCCAGGGTGCGCGCCTCGCCCTCCTCGCCGGGCTGGTGGTGGCGCGGCGTGCGGTTGGTGGAGCTCTTGAAGTGCGTGTTGCCCAGGCCGCCCCGCCCGCCCCGGGCCACGCAGACCGTCTCGCCCTCGGCCATGAGCTCGGCCAGGACCTCGCCGGTGTCCGAGTCGCGGGCCACGGTGCCCAGGGGCACGTCCAGCACCACGTCCTCGCCGTCCTTGCCGTGGCGCATGCAGCCCTCGCCCTGGCGGCCGCGGTCGGCGGCGAAGTCCCGCTGGTTCCGGTAGGGGTTCAGGGTGTTGAGGGCCCGGTTGGCCCGCAGGAAGACGGAGCCGCCCTTGCCGCCGTCGCCGCCATCGGGGCCGCCTTCGGGGGCGAACTTCTCCCGGCGGAAGCTCATGGCACCGGAGCCGCCATGGCCGGCGGCGACGCGGAGCTGGACGTGGTCAAGGAACATTCGGGCCTTTGGCTGGGGAGATCAGGTGGGCATAAGCATAGGCCGGGCTACGCCCGGCCTATGCGCAGGGAGATCGGGGTGTGCGCAGCGCGCCCTTAGATCCTTGAAGCGCATGCGCTGCAAGGAGAACCCCCGGACAACCTTCACCCCTCGATGGGATCGATGTGGATGAAGCGGCCGTGCTGGCCCTTGTCCTGGAAGCGCACCTTGCCGTCGATGAGGGCGAACAGGGTGTGGTCCTTGCCCATGCCGACGTTGACGCCGGCCTTGAACTTGGTGCCGCGCTGGCGGACGAGGATGGAGCCCCCGGGGACGACCTCGCCGCCGAACTCCTTCACGCCCAGGCGCTGGGAGTGGGAATCGCGACCGTTGCGGCTGGAACCGACGCCTTTCTTGTGAGCCATGGAATCACCTCTTCAGAAATCAGATGTCGTGGACAGGGAAGGATGCGAACGCGGGTTTCACCCGGGTGAGCATCGGGGGTTCCGGGGGTGTGCGCGCAGCGCGGAACCCCCGGAGGGCATCACCCCTTGATCGCCTTGATCCGCACTTCCGTGTAGCCCTGGCGATGGCCCTGGGTGCGCTGGTAGGTGGTGGTGCGCTTCTTCTTGAAGATGATCACCTTCTTGGAGCGGTCGTGGGTGATGACCTCGGCCTCCACCTTGGCGCCCTTCACGGTGGGCTGGCCCACCTTCAGGTCCCCGTTGTTGTCGATGAGCAGGACCTGCTCGAAGGTGACGGCCTGCTTGGGCTCCTTCTCCAGGAGCTCCACGCGGAGGATGTCCCCCTCGGCGACGCGGTACTGCTTCCCGCCGGTCTGGATGATTGCGTACATGGAAACCTCTTCGGTTGGGGCGTGCGGGCGGCACTCGGTCGGAGGCGCTTGGGTGCCCGCAGCCAGGGCAAGGCCCATCAGAATCGCGGGAAATCCCTTGAGGGTCAAGGCTAAATCTCGATCCCCACTCAGAAGGCGACGGTCAGGCTCAGCTGGATGGACCGTCCCGGCTGGGGGAGCAGCGAGTTGTAGTAGCTCCGGCTCCCCGTGTAGGCGGTGCCGTCCCAGGTGCCCGGGGTCGTGCCGGCCCCGGCGTCCCGGAGGCCCGGGTGGTCGTACGCCCGGTCCAGGAGGTTCGCCACCCGGAGGGCCAGCCCGAACCCGCGGGCGGGCAGGTCCCGGGCCTGGAGGGCCAGGTCCACGGTGAGGTAGCCCGGGACCTCCCCCACGGGATTGGTGGCCACCGTGGGCCGGCGCCCCTCGTACCGGGCCAGGAGGGAGCCGCTGAACCGGGCATCCAGGACCACGGTGCTGCCCAGGTAGACCTTGTGGTCGGCCAGGTCCCCGCTGCGGGCGGAGGCCGGGCCCCCGGGGCGGTTCCGGTCCTCCGCCCGGAAGATCCGGCTGTACCACCCCCAGACCTTCCACTGGCGGACCGTGTAGACCGGCAGGAGCCATTGGAAGCCGAGGTCCGCGCCGGTCACGTCCTGGTCGCCCGAATTGGCGACGAGGCCGTTGACCAGCTGGATCTTCCCCGTGTTCCGCACCTGGTAGGCGTCCAGGCTCACGGCATAGACCGGGTCCGTGTAGGCGAGGCTCAGCTCGGCGGTGTGAGAGCGCTCGGGGTCCAGGTCGGGGTTGGCCCCGGTGCCGATGGTGGCGCCGTAGAGCTGCCGGGCGGTGGGCTCCTGGTAGGCCTGGCCGTAGAGGGCCTTGAGGCCCCAGGCCCCGAAGGTACCCACGTAGCCGCCCCGCAGGGTGGTGGCGCCGCCGTAGATGCCGTTGTGGTCCGTCCGGAGGCCGAGGTTCAGCTGGTGGGCGGCACTGAGGCGGACCCGGGCCTGGGCGTAGATCCCCCGGTTCTCCACGCTGAAGTGGTTGGGGTCGGAGAGGCGGCCGGCCGGCGGGTCCTGCCGCGTGGCGTCGGCGCCGTAGAGGTAGGCCTTCTGCAGGGTCCGGGATTCGAAGCTCAGGCCCAGGTTCAGGGCCAGCCAGTCCTTCGCCTGGATCTCGACGTCCTGGCCGAAGGAGAGGCTGCTGTTGAGGCTCTGGTAGCTGGTGAGCCGCCAGCCGGGCGCGGAGGGCTGGCCGGTCTGGGCGTAGGCGGACTCCACGTCGTAGCTGTCGTTGGCGAGGTCGCTGCGGCGGTAGCGGGCCAGGGAGGTGGCCCTGATGGCGGGGGTCCAGTCCTCCGTGTGGCGGACGAAGAAGGCGGTGTCGGGACGGGCCCAGGTGCCCAGGCTCTGGGACTGGTCGCCGGGATAGGTGTAGCCGTAGCCCGAGCGGATCAGGAGGCTCTGGAACCCGAACTCGGTCTGGCCGAGGCCCAGCCGGAGGTCCACGGCCCGGTTCCGGTGTTCGGAGTCCGGCCGGCCCTGGAAGCCCCCCCAGATGTGGGGATCCTCGAAGTAGCGGGCATTCGTGAACTCGTACCGGTCCGCGGAGCCGGTGTCCAGGTGGCCGTCGTCCCCGCGGAGGGCGAGGGTCAGGGTGGCCCGTCCCCAGCGCGCCGCGGCCTGGGCATCGACGATGCGGGCGCCGAAGCTGCCGGCGGTGAGGCGGCCGCGGACGGAGGCCCCGTCCTCGGCGGGGGCCTTCCGGGTGATGAGGTTGATGACCCCCATGAAGGCGTTGGCCCCGTAGACCGAGGAGGCCGGCCCGTAGACCACCTCCACCCGCTCGATGGCCGCGAGCGGGTAGGTGACCAGGGGCGTGTCGGCGGTGCCGTACCAGAGGTGGTTGAGGGCCTGGCCGTCCACCATCACCAGGAAGGGGTCCCCGATGTCGTTGCGGTAGCCCCGCCAGTAGTCCTTGACGTAGTTGGCCCCGTAGGAGCGGCTGAGGTCCATGCCCGGCAGGTCGTCGAGGAGCTGGGACAGCTCGGTGTAGCCCCGCTCCTCCAGGTCGGACCGGCTGAGCACGATCATCGTGGCCGGGGCCTCGGAGAGCTGCTCCTTCGACCGGGACGCGGAGACCACGGGCGTCCGCAGCAGGGCCAGGAGGTTCCGGCCGTCGACCTCCTGGGCCGGGGCCACCGCGGCCACGGTCAGCAGGAACGGCAGGGGGAGGTACCGGGTGGCCAGGGCAGATCTCCAGAGTGAGGTGGAGGACCTATCGGCCGGGGCGGCCCGGACAGGAATTTTGGCCGTGGCTCCCCGGCCTTTTGGGAAGATGGAGGCCGGAGCATCCATGGGCCGCGACTTCCAGACCTTCCTCAAGCAGCTCGAGGCCGCGGGCGAACTGGCCCGCGTGGCCCCGGAGGTGGATCCCGTGCTGGAGATGGGGGCCATCGCGGACCGGGTGTCCAAGCAGCCCGGGGGCGGGAAGGCCCTCCTCTTCGAGAAGCCCCTCGGGAAAACCATGCCCGTGGCCATGAACGCCTTCGGCAGCCTCCGGCGCATGCAGATGGCCCTGGGGGTGGACCGGGAACCCCGGGGCCTGGACGCCGTCGCCGACCGCATCGAGAAGCTGGTGCAGGAGGCCATGCCCAAGCCCGGCACGGGCTTCTTCGAGAAGCTGGCCAAGCTGCCTGTGCTGGCCGAGGTCTCCAACTGGATGCCGAAGACCGTGCGGAAGGGGATCTGCCAGGAGGTGGTGCTGAAGGGCGACCAGGTGCGGCTCTCCGACCTGCCCGTGCTCACCACCTGGCCCGAGGACGGCGGCCCCTTCATCACCCTGGGCCTGAGCCACACGCGGAACAAGCAGACCGGCCACCGGAACACCGGCCTCTACCGCCTGCAGGTCTTCGACGACCGGACGCTGGGTTTCCACACCCAGCTCCACCACGACGGCGCCCGGAACCGCCACGGCTACGGGCGGGACGAGCGCATGCCCGTGGCCGTGAGCTTCGGCGGGGATCCGGCGCTGACCTACGCCGCCACGGCGCCCCTGCCGCCCTTCCTCAGCGAGGTGATGTTCGCGGGCTTCCTGCGGGGCGAGGGCATCGAGATGGTGCCCTGCGTGACGAACGACCTGGAGGTGCCCGCGGATTCCGAGATCGTCATCGAGGGCTACGTGAATCCCGGCGAGCTTCGGCGCGAGGGGCCGTTCGGGGACCACACGGGCTACTACTCCCTGGCCGACGACTACCCGGTGCTGCACGTCGAGGCCCTCACGATGCGGCGGAATCCCGTGTTCCCCGCCACCATCGTGGGCCGCCCGCCCCAGGAGGACGCCTACCTGGGCCTGGCCACGGAGCGCATCTTCCTGCCCCTCCTGCGCCTGGTGCTGCCGGAGATCCGGGACATGCACCTGCCCGCCGCCGGGGCCTTCCACAACCTGGTGATCCTCTCCATGAGGAAGGAATACCCGGGCCACCCCCAGAAGGTCATGAACGCCATCTGGGGCACGGGCCAGATCATGTTCACCAAGGGCATCGTGGTGGTGGACGAGGACATCGACCCCCACGACCTCACGGAGGTGCTCTTCCGCCTCACGAGCAACGTGGATCCGAAGCGCGACCTGCTCTTCACGGAAGGGCCCCTGGACGTCCTGGACCACAGCTCCGACCGCTTCGCCTTCGGCTCGAAGGTGGGCATCGACGCCACCCGCAAGAACCGGCCCTTCGACGGCTTCCCCCGCGAGTGGCCGCGAGACCTGGTCTTCCCGGAGGAGATCCTGGCGCGCGTCGACCGGCGGTGGAAGGACTACGGCCTTTAGCAACTCGGGCCCCGCGAGGGGCCCGAGCATAGACGAGGGACTGTCTAGAATCGAATCGTCACGCCGGCCTGGAGGGCGTCGGCGTTGAAGTTCGAGTCGATCTTGCTGTAGGTGTAGCGGAGCTCGGTGCCCACGGTGGCGTTCCACTGGTACCCGGCGCCGACGGCGACGCCCAGCTTGGTGGTGTCCGTGCTGATCTTGCCGTAGCCCGGGGCCTCCGAGGAGAAGGACCAGCGCACGGCGGAGAGGCCGCCCGTGAGGTAGAAGCCCTCGGGCTTGCCGGCGATGAAGAAGAGGTAGTCCGCGCCGAGGCCGAAGTTGGTGGCGTTGTTCTTGATGCCCGACAGCGTGGCCTCGGGGAAGTAGTTGAAGTCCAGGCGGGGGCGGATCATGTTGCCGGCGCCGAGGTCGAAGGTGCCGTGGACGCCCACGCCGAGGCCGGGCTTGCTGTCGACGAAATCCTTCAGGTCGCCCAGGGGGGCGTTCACCATGCCCTGCACGCCGAAACGGGGTTCCTCGGCCTTCAGGGGGGCCGCCAGGGCGGCGACGGCCAGGCTGGCCAGGGCGAAGCGGGAAAGGCTCTGCATGCATCCTCCGATGGGCACCGATCCGCAGTGCGCGGATCTTTCGCGCCGGGACCGATTCTGCCGCACCGTGCGGATCGGGTGTCGCGGAAATGTCATGGAACCGGGTTTCCTCTGGCTCCCATCTGGCTGTCTAACTGCGAGTTAAGTTGCGCGTTGCAACACGGCATGGGGCCCGTACAGAAGCAGGGCGCCCACCGGGCGCCCTGCTTCGGAGGCGGAAAGGCCTACTCCGCGTTCTCGCGGCGCTCCTTGAGGCGACCGGCCTTGCCCAGCTTCTCCCGGAGGAAGTAGAGCTTGGCGCGGCGGACCTGGCCGTGGCGGACCACTTCCAGCTTGTCGATGGTGGGGCTGTGCAGGGGGAAGATGCGCTCCACGCCCACGCCGCTCGCGATCTTGCGGACGGTGAAGGAGGTGCGCATGCCGCCGCCGCGGATGCCGATGACGATGCCCTGGAAGAGCTGGATGCGCTCCTTCTCGCCTTCCTTCACCTTCACGTGCACCTTGACGGTGTCGCCGGGGGTGATGCGGGGAAGGTCCGAGCGCTGCAGGCCCGCTTCCAGACGGTCGATGATGTGGCTCATGTGGGCTCCTGGGCCAGCGGTCCCAAGCCTTGGTTCAGGCGGACATGGCTCGATGGTCCCCGGAATGGGGAGTCCCCCAGTCTAGCGGAAGGACGGGAAAAGGGAAGGGTTCAGTCGGCGGGCCCGGCCCCCGGGCGCCACCCCTTCCACCCCTTGGGCTTGGGGCGGTCCCCGTCGGCCGGGTGCTCCACCTGCCAGGCGGCCCACTGGGCGGGCCGGTCCAGGGCGGGGAGGCGGTCCCGGAGGTAGGCGGCCCAGAGGTCGGGGCGCAGGCGCTTCGTCCGGGCCATGGCCTCCCGCAGGCGCCAGAGGCGGATGGCGCCGTGATCGCCCCCCTGGAGCACCGCCGGGACCTCCAGGCCCTCGAAGACCGCCGGCCGGGTGTAGTGGGGGTGGTCCAGGAGGCCCGTGGCGAAGCTGTCCTCCTCGGCGCTGGCCTCGTTGCCCAGCACGCCGGGGAGCCAGCGGCAGACGGCGTCGATGAGGACCAGGGCCGGCAGCTCCCCCCCGCTCAGGACCGCCTCCCCCACGCTCAGCTCCTCGTCCACGCAGCGATCCACGGCCCGCTGGTCCAGGCCCTCGTAGCGGGTGCAGACGAGGATCAGCTGGTCCAGGCGGGCCAGCTCCAGCACCTTGGCGTGGGTGAGGGGCGGGGCCGCGGGGCTGAAATGGACGACGCGGCCGAGGCCCGAGCGGGGCACGGCGGCCAGGGTGTCCCGCAGCACCTCGGGTCGCAGCACCATGCCCGGGCCCCCGCCGAAGGGGGCGTCGTCCACGTGGCCGAAGGCGTTCCCGGCGAAGGGCCGGTAGCTGTGGGTGTGCAGGGCGTGGCCCAGGTCCCGGAAGGCGCGGCCCGTGATCCCGAGGCGGGCGGCCTCGAAGAATTCGGGGAAGAGGGTCAGCGCGTCGAATCGCATCACTGCATGATCGCGTGGATGGCCTTCAGGGTGCCCCGGGCGATGAGGCCGAAGCTGGAGGCGAAGTAGAGGGTGTTGGCCAGGGCCGCCGCGGTGGCCACCCAGGCCCAGAGGGGGCGCTCCTCCAGGAGGGCGGCGCCCAGCAGGCAGAGGATGGCGGCGGGGAGCACGTTGCCGAAGGGCAGGGGGACGGGAATGGCCAGGAGGAAGCCCGTCCAGGCCGTCACGAGGCCCACCCAGCGGCGGTTCAGGGGGCGCTGTACGGAACCCGGCCACCGGAGCCGGTCCAGCTGGGTCTCGAAGCGGGCCAGGGCCTTCTTGATGTGGCCCTTGTGGATGGGCTGGGCCTGCACCCGGCGGGGCACCCAGGGATGGGGCACCCCCCAGGCCAGCTGGAGCCCCATGGCCAGGATGCCGAGGCCGCCCACGGGAGCCATGCCCAGGTTCACGCCCGGGATCAGGCTGGGCAGGGACAGGAGGAGGACCAGCAGGCCGTAGGTCTGCTCGCCCGCGGCATCCAGCAGCGCTCCGAGGGTGACGGCGCCTTCCGCGTCCAGCAGGGCGTAGAGGGTCTCGAAGAAGGGCTTGGGTCGGGAGGGCACGGCACCAGGATGACGGAAATCGGGCCCCGGTCCTCGGGCGTCAATCACCTTTGGCGGGCAGGGGTCCCCGGCGGAGGTCCCGGACCAGCTGGCCGCAGGCGCCCGCCACGTCCTGGCCCCGGCTGCGCCGCACGCTCACCGCCAGGCCGGCGTCCACCAGCAGGCGGCAGAGGGCGCCCACCCGGGCCTCGTCCGGGGGCTCGAAGCCGCTGCCCTCGTGGGGATTGAAGGGGATGAGGTTGACCTTGCTGGGGAACCGCCGGGCGAAGGCGGCCAGGCGCCGTCCGTCCTCCAGGCTGTCGGTGACGCCCTTGAGCAGGACGTACTCCAGGGTGATCCGCTCACCGGACTGGAGGGGGAAGCGGCCCAGGGCCGAGGCCAGGGCCTCCAGGTTCCAGACGCGGTTCACGGGCATGATGCGCGACCGGTGCTCGTCGGTGGTGGCGTTGAGGCTGAGGGCCAGGCGCGGGCGTTTCGCGAACGCCCCCAGCCGCTCGATGCCGCTCACGAGGCCCGAGGTGGAGACGGTGATGCGCCGGGGCGGGATGGCCAGGCCCTTGGGATCCGTGAGGAGGGCGAAGGCGGCCATGAGGTGGTCCAGGTTGTGGAGGGGCTCGCCCATGCCCATGAACACCAGGTTCACGGGGACCTTCGTGGTCCCCGCCCCTTCGGGGCCGTGCTCCGCACGGTGGGCCCCCGCCTCCTGCTGCGGGCTGACCGGCACGCCCTCGGGATGGCCGTGGTGGTTCAGCATGGCCACCACCTGCCCCACGATCTCGGCGGCCGCGAGGTTGCGGAGGATGCCCATCTGCCCCGTGGCGCAGAAGGTGCACCCCATGGCGCAGCCCACCTGGCTGGAGAGGCACAACGTCACCCGGCCCTCGTACGGCATGTGGACGCCCTCCACCTGCCGGCCGTCCGCAAGCTGGAAGACGTGCTTGGTGGCGCCGTCCTCCGAGGCCTGGCTCTGGAGGATCCCCGGCCAGCGGAGGTCCACCTCGGCGTCGAGCCGGGTCCGCAGGGCCTTCGACAGCATCGTGAACTGCGCCCAGTCCGTCCAGCGGTGCCGGTAGAGGCCCTCGAAGAGCTGCGCGCCCCGCCAGGCGGGCTCGCCGAGCCCGCCCAGCAGCCGCTGGAGTCCGGCCAGATCCAGACCCGCGGCATTGATCCGGCCCAGGGGCGCCGCTTCCGGTGCGGGCCGGTCCCAGGCGGCGGCCAAGCCTAGTCCATCCGGATCTTGAAGGATTTCATGAGGCGCTTGTCCGCCTCGGAGAAGGGGAGGGGCGGTTCCGGTCCCTCGGAGCCGTCCTCGAGGCGATCGGGGCGGAGCCGGATGGGGGCCGCCTCGAGGATGAGGACCAGCCCATAGCCCTCGGCCTGGATCTGGAAGGCCAGGCTCCGGCAGTGGTCGTCTTCCGCGAGGGCCTTCACGAGGGAATCCCCCAGCTCGCTCACCAGGTGATGCAGGCGCTCGGGCAGTTCCATGGGGGCCTCCGGGCCCCCATGGTAGCAGCGGGCCGGGGGCGCTCCCTCAGCGGTCCCAGGCCGTCCGGAATCCGGCCACGGCCGCGATCGGATCGCCGGTCCAGAAGGGGCGGAGGGCGGCCAGGCCATCCAGCCGGGGATGCCGCAGGGCCGGGGCGTCCCCGGGCGTCACGCCGCCCAGGGCGAGGATCCGCGGGCCCTCCGCGGGCAGGGCGTCCAGGAACTGGTGGAAGCGGGGAAGGCCCCAGGGCGCGCCCTTGCCGGGGCTGGGCAGGATGGGGGAGGCCAGCAGCTGGGCGCCGCCGCGCCGGTCTTCCCACTGGCCTTCGTCGTGCAGGGGGCGCGACAGGGGCAGGAGGCCGGGATCGACGGGGGGATGGTCCTCGGGCGCATGGAGGCCGCAACCCGCCGCGAGGGCCACGTCCAGCCGGCCCCCCACCCAGATCTCCACCTCGGGGGCCGTGTCGCGGCACCAGCGGGCGGCCTCGAGCAGGGCCCGGGCCTCCAGGGCCTTCTCGCGGAGGAGGAGGGCGTCGATGCCCGAGCGGAGGACGGGGCGCCAGCGGTCCGGCGCGAAGCCCTGGCCCGGCGTGATGGCCAGCAGGATCATGCGAAGAGGCCTTCCAGCAGGGCGGGGTCGGCCTTCGGGAGGGCCAGCACGGCCGCGTTCTCCGCCACGTGCTCGGGCCGGCCCATGCCACAGAGGGCGGTGGTCACCCCCGGGCAGGACCGCGCGAACTGCAGGGCCGCCTGGGCGGGGGTGCGGGCGCCGAGGGCCGCCACCAGGTCCGCGGGCAGCTGGGCCAGGATGCGGGCCTGCATGAGGGAGGCGGAGACCTGCACGGAGAGCCCCAGGGCCTGGGCGGCGCGGAGGGGGGTCAGGGCCTCGCCGCCGAGGGTCTGGGTCGGGGCCAGGAAGGCCTCGGGCAGGGCCAGGTTCAGGGGCAGCTGGATCCACCGGAAGTGGTGGTCCCGGCCGCCGGCGGCCTCGGCGGCGGCCCACAGCCGCTCCAGGCTCAGGTGGTCCGGGCGGCTGGCCGGCACCCTGAACCCGTTCCAGGTGGCGGTGCCGTAGGCCCGGATCCTCCCCGCGCGGACGAAGCCCTCGCAGGCCTCGAAGGCCTCCCGGATCATCCCGTAGAAGCGGTCGGGCCCGAGGTGGGGCAGCTGCTGCTCGGGGTTGTGCAGGTGGAAGAGGTCGAGGGTGTCCACGCCCAGGGCCGCGCGGCTCACCTCCAGCTGGTGGGCCAGGTAGCGGGGCGTGAGGGCGTGGCAGCCGTCGACCACCTCGTCCGCGGAGAGGATCCCGGGGCCCGCCAGGACCCGCTGGAACCAGTCCCCCGGGCGCTCCGGCGTGACCCCGTCGCCCATGGGCAGGTAGCCGGCCTTGGTCGACACGAAGCAGGTTCCCTGGGGCAGGCCCCGGAAGGCCTCGCCGAGGGCCCGTTCCGAGCGCCCCATCCGGTAGTTGGCGGCCGTGTCGAACACGGTGCCCCCCGCCGCGTGGAAGGCCCGGGCCGCGGCCACATAACCCGCATCGGCGGCCGGCGTGGGCTCGCCGAGGTAGGTGCCGAGGCCGAGGGTGCTGGGCGCCATGGGGAACCTCCGCCCCCCAGTCTGGCAGGGCTGGGTCAGGGCCCCACCACCACCGTGGCCACGGCGCGGATGCGCTGTTCCGCGAGGGGGGTCACCACCACGTGGTAGGTCCCGGGCGTCGTGGGGGCCGTGTAGTGGCCATCACTCGTCAGGATGCCGCCGGTGCCGCGTCCCTCCAGGAGCCACCACTGCACGGGGCGCTGACGGGGCGGCAGGCCACCCACGGTAGCGGTGAAGGCGAGGGTCCCCCCGGGGGTGACCTGGGCGGTGGCTGGGCTGATCAGGACTGTGGCCTTCACGGGGTCCGTGGCGGCCGTGACCTCGATGGGGACAGTCTGGATCACGGTGGGGGACCCCACGCTGCGCATCTGCAGCTGGATCGTGCCGGGCTGGTCCGGGAGGGTGACCACGCCATCCGGGTTCACGCTGCCGCCGCCGGAGAGGCTCCAGGCGATGCGGGTATCGGAGATGCCACCAAGGCCCTGGTCGAAGAATTGGGTGGTGCCGGCGGGGAAGCGTGCCACCCCCCAGAGCATGACGAAGTAGGGCTGACTTGGGGCCTCCACCACGATCTGGAGGGTCTTCTGGAGGGTGGGGTCCGCGAGGCTGGTGGCTGTGAGCGTGCAGGTCCCGGGGGTCGCAGGGGCCGTGAAGAACCCATCGGGGTCGAGCTGGCCGCCGCCGCTCAGGCTCCAGGCCACCGCATGGTTGCCGAGGTCGTTGAAGAGGGCCCGGAACAGCTGGGAACCGCCCGTGGCCAGGCGCGGGGAGCCACCGGGATTGACGAAGATCTCGGGGGACCCCGGGACCACCTGGACAGTGGCGGTGACCGAGACGCCGCCCCGGCTCGCCATCACATGGAAGGTGCCGGGCGCGGCCGGGGCGGTGTAGTACCCCTGGGCATCGATGGATCCCCCGGCGCCGCCCTCCACCACGGTCCAGACGACGGAGACCGCGTGGCCCCCATCGTCCGTGGCGGAGAACTGGAAGCCATCCTCCGTCGCCATCCGGGTGCCCGTCTGGTTGAGGTGGAGGCCGTCGGTGGCGGAGGACTTGGAACCGCCTCCGCCGCAGGCGAAGCTGGCCAGGAGGAGGACGACGGGCGCAAGCCGGGGGAGGGAGGCCATGGCGGATCCTGTTGGGAATTTCCGGCCAGTATAGCCGATGGGCAGGCCTCGCTCGGCCCCCCGGAGCCAGACCCTTGGGCCCTAGCTGTCCAGGGACTCCTTCACGCCGGCGCTGCCCATGGCCACGAGGCGGTCGGAGGCGCGGGAGGCCCACTCGGATTTGGGATAGCTCTCCACCAGCTTCTGGTAGTAGTCCTTCGCCTCGGCGCGGAACCCGTCGATGCGCTCCTTGAGGAAGGCCTGGAACGCCTTGCCGTATTCCTTCCCCTGGTCCGGCGTCAGGTCGGTGAAGGCCTCCTTCTGCAGCTTGGCCAGGTAGTCCTTGTTGAACTGGGTGACCTCTTCGGTGGTGAGGGTCCGCTGGCGCAGGGCCTCGCCCAGGTAGTAGTAGGCCCGCTCCCGGTCCACGTAGTCGGGGTAGGTCACCAGGAGGTCCTTCAGCCGTCGCTCGGCGGCGGGATAGTCGAAGATGTTCACGTAGAAGATGCCCACCTGGAGCTCGTGTTCGGCGATGCGGCGCCAGCACTGGACGATCTTGGCCTTGGCCTCGGTGGCGTAGGGGCTGCCCGGGGATTCCGCCAGCAGCTGCTGGAAGGAGGCCAGGGCCTTCCGGGTCTCGGCCTGGTCGCGCTCGGCGCTCTCGATGGCGGAGAAGTGGCAGAGGGCCTTGTGGTAGAGGGCATAGTCCCGCATGTCGCTGCGGGGGAAGTAGTTCAGGAAGCTCTGGTACTCGACCTCGGCCTCGGGGTAGCTGGGACTGCCCTGGAAGAAGTAGCTGTCGCCCAGCATGATCTTGGCCCGGGGGAACTCGGCGGAACCCGGGAGGTTCTCCTCGAGGACGCGCAGGCTGCGCCGGGCCTCGTCGTACTTGCCCTGCTTCATGAGCCGGTCCGAGGTGGCGAGGAGTTCCGCGGCGGTGACCCCCTTGCCGGCGGTCTTGGGCTTGCGGCAACCCATCCCCAGGCCCGCCAGGGCGGCGGCGAGGGCCAGGAGGGCGACGGTGCGCTTCATGCGGACTCCGGAGACAGCGGGTTCAGGATTTCGGGGGCGGGCGGGGCGGCGGCCCCGGTCCCTTGAGGCATGGCGGGACGGGCCGAAGGGTTCCAGGCCTCCCGCAGGTGCTCCAGCCAGGGTTCGGCCAGGGCCTGGGCCCGGGAGCGGTGGCGATCATGGAAGACTTCGTGGTAGATCCCGGGCAGGCGGTGCCGTTCCAGCAGGTCCGGCCGGACGGCGGACCAGAGGGCCTCCGAGCCGTCGGGGTCCACCACCGTGTCCGATCCGGACTCCAGCAGCAGGATGGGGCGGTCGAGCTCCTGGCCCAGGGGGAGGATCTCGGCCCGGCCCTCCTCCAGGGCGGCCCCGAAGGCGGCCGTGGCCAGGCGGTGGCAGAGGGGATCTGCCTCGTAGCGCTGCACCAGCACGGGATCCGAGCAGACCTGGCCCTTGTCGCCGTGGAGCTGGATGGGCCGGTGGGGGGCGAGCAGGCGGAGGATCCGGGAGAGGATCACCAGGGCGCGGGTGTTGGCGCGCACCGCCACGCTGGGGCTGGAGAGGATGAGGCCGTCGAGCGTGTCCGCATGCCAGAGCAGGGTGAGGAGCGCCACCAGGCCGCCGAAGCTGTGGCCGAGCACCACCTGGGGGCAGACCGGCAGGGGGGGCATGGGCACCCCGTCCACGACCCGGGGCCTGGCCCCGGTGCGGTCGGCGTCGTAGCGCCGCTCCTGGCGGAGGAAGAGGGCGAGGTCGTCCACGAAGGCCCGGATGCCCACCGCATCGCCGCGGATGCCGCCGGAGCGGCCGAAGCCTCGGTGGTCCATGCTCGAGACCGCCCAGCCCAGGTGGTGCAGCCAGTGGGCCGTGTGGCGGTAGCGCTCCCCGTGCTCGCCGTAGCCGTGGGAGATGACCACGCGTCCCCGGGGTTCGGGGTGCTCCCAGCGGGCCCAGGCCAGGGGCGTGCCGCCATGGCCGGTCAGGACCCCACGGGCGGTGGGCTCCAGATCGGCGGGCAGGACGGGGATCAACTCTGGCATCCCCCCAGAATACCGTGGGGGCGCCATGTCCCACGTTGGTTTAAAGTGGAGGGTTCCCCCGCGGCGGGGGACGGAGAGGCGGACGATGGACTTCGAGACCCTGGTGCGGGCCAAGAACGAGCTGGAGCCCCGGGTCCGCCAGCTCGTCGCCCATCTGGATCCCGAACGGAAGGCCCTGGAGCTGGAGCAGATCGAGGAGCGCACCACGGTGCCCGGCTTCTGGGACGATCCCGAGGCCGCGAAGCCCCTGCTCCAGAAGCGGGGGTCCCTGGGCGGCGACATCGCCCTGGCCCGGAAGCTCACCGGGGGCATCGAGGACCTGGAGACGGCCCTGGAGCTGGCCCGCGAGGACGGGGACATGTTGCTGGAGGCCGGGACCGTCGAGACGGACCTCCGCAAGGCCGTGGAGGACGCCGAGCTGCGCATGATGCTCAGCGGCGAGCTGGACGGCAGCCACGCCATCGTGGCCATCGCCCCCGGGGCCGGCGGCACGGAGAGCCAGGACTGGGCCGCCATGCTGCTGCGCATGTACCTGCGCTTCTGCGAATCCAAGGGCTGGGCCACGGAGATGATCGACTACCAGGATGGGGAGGAGGCCGGCATCAAGGGCGCCACCTTCATCGTCGACGCCCCCTTCTCCTACGGCTACCTCCGCGCCGAGGCGGGCGTCCACCGCCTGGTGCGCATCAGCCCCTTCGACGCGGCCAAGCGGCGCCACACCAGCTTCGCCGCCGTGTACGTGAGCCCCGAGCTGGACGACACCATCAACGTGGACATCCCCGAGAAGGACCTGAAGATCGACGTGTTCCGCGCCAGCGGCGCCGGCGGCCAGCACGTGAACCGCACCGAGTCCGCAGTGCGCTTCACCCACCTGCCCACGGGCATCGTGGTGAGCTGCCAGAACGAGCGGAGCCAGATCAAGAACCGCGCGACCGCCATGAAGGTGCTCCAGGCCCGCCTCTACGAGCTGGAGCAGCGGAAGTTCCAGGAGAAGGTGGCCGCCGCCAGCGGCGACAAGGCCGACGTGGCCTGGGGCAGCCAGATCCGCAGCTACGTCCTCCAGCCCTACCAGATGGTGAAGGACCATCGCACCGGCGAGGAGACCAGCCAGACCCAGAAGGTGCTGGACGGGGATCTCGACGGTTTCATCCGCGCCCAGCTGCTGGCCAAGAGCCTCAAGGCCGAGGGCTGATCCGGCGGGAAGGAAGGCTCACTTCAGGATCCGGAACAGGTTGCTGAAGTCGTCCCGCCAGACCAGCGGTTCGACCCGCAGGGGGTCCGCGTCCTCGCTTCCGGTGAAGGGGGCGGTGGCGAACGCCGCTTCCGAGCGGGCGAGCACGATCCAGGTGGAGCCGTAGATGCCGTCCTCGTCGTCGCCATCGGTATCCACCAGGCGGGTCGCCAACCCGTACCGCAGGGCGGCGGCCTGTACCACCGGCTTCAGGTCCAGGTAGCGGTTGGAGATGTGCACGGCGAGGAAGCCCCCGGGGGCCAGGTGGCGCAGGTAGAGGGCGAAGGCCTCCCGCGTGAGCAGGTGCACGGGGATGGCGTCGCTGGAGAAGGCGTCGATGGCCAGCAGGTCGTAGGCCTCGGGGGGCTCCCGGTCGAGGCTCAGGCGCGCGTCGCCCAGGACCACCTCCACCCGGCCCGGGCAGTCCCGGAGGAAGGTGAAGTCCCGGCGGGCGAAGGTCTCGACCAGGGGGTTGATCTCGTAGAACCGCACCAGATCGCCGGGCCGCCCGTAGACCGCGAGGCTGCCCGCGCCCAGCCCCACCACGCCGAGCCGCCTCGGCCGCGGGGGGAGGCTGGCGATGGCGAGCCCCACGCCGGAGTCGGGGCTGTAGTAGGTGAGGGGGAGCCGCGCCCGGGCCGGATCCAGGAACTGGGCGCCGTGGAGGATGGTGCCGTGGGCCAGGGACCGCCAGGTGTGGGCCCGGTCGTCGAACACCCGCAGGGCCCCGTAGAAGTTGCGGCCCCGGTCCACGGCCTCGCGCTGCTCGGCGAGGTCGGTGAGGATCGTGTGGCCCAGGAGGCCCCCTGTGAGGAGGCCGAATCCGAACACCGCGACCCGCCAGGGCCAGGGCTTCATCCCCCGGCGGTCCCGGATGACGGAGACCAGGGCCAGGAGGGCGAAGGCCGCCAGCGCGAGGGGGAGCTCGAGGTAGCTCCGGAAGAGGTGCGGGGCTGCGACGGCCACGAACAGGCCGCCCAGCGCGCCGCCGAGGCTCAGGCGGAGGTAGAAGCCCGTGAGGTGGCGCGGGTGGGGCTTCAGGCGCGCCAGTTCGCCGTGGGCCGTCATGCAGGCGACGAAGAGGCCCGCGTTGAAGGCCAGCACCTGCCAGCGCACCGCCCCCCGGCGGAAATCCGGGAGCAGCAGGAGGGCCATGCCCGCCAGGCAGAGGGGCAGCAGGGAGAGGAACAGCCCGCGGCGGTACCAGCGCTCGCTGTCGAAGCAGAGGATGAAGCTCAGCAGGTAGAGGGCCAGGGGCACCACCCAGAGGAACGGGATGGGGGCCACGTTGGTGCTGAGGTGGCTGGTGACGGCCATGAGCAGCACGGAGGGGAGGGCCGCGAGGAGGATCCAGGACAGCTGCCGTCCCGCCGCGGGGGCCGGGGGCGGGACCTCGACGTGGTCCCGGACCAGGGTCCGGGCGTTCCTCCGCGCCAACGCGAACACCAGGGCGGCGAAGGCCAGGAAGCCGAGGGACCAGGTCCAGGCCTGGACCCGCAGGGGGAGGAAGGGCTCCACGGCCACGGGATAGGCGAGCAGCGCCAGCATGGAGGCCAGGTTGGACAGGGCGAAGAGGCGGTAGGGCACCTGGCCCTGGCGCGCCACCCAGGCCTGCACCAGGGGCCCCGTGGTGGCGAGCAGGAAATAGGGCAGGCCCACCGTCACCGCCAGCAGGCCCAGCAGGTGGCCGAGGGGCTGCTCCGAACCCGTGGGCCGGAAGCCCGGGTGCAGGCGCAGGGGAAGGCAGGCGGCCGCCAGCAGGAGGAGCGTCCCGTGCACCAGCACCTGCCGGCGGTGCGACAGGTGCCGGACGAGGGTGTGCGCGTAGAGGTATCCGCCCAGGAGCAGGAGCTGGAAGAAGAGCAGGCAGATGGTCCACACCCCGGCGCTGCCGCCGAACCAGGGCAGCACCAGCTTCCCCACCAGCGGCTGCACCTCGAAGAGCAGGAAGGCGCTGAGGAAGATGGTCAGGGCGGGGAGACGCAGCGAGACCTCGGGGGAAGCCTCGGGCCGGGAATCCATGGCAACTCCGGGGTGTCGGCCCCTACTGTCGCATGGATGGCGGGAGGGCTACTCGCCCCTGGCGGCCTGCTCCTGCTCGTCTTTCGGGAGGCGGAAGACCCAGCGGCCCGTCACGCGGTCCCAGAGGTCGAAGCAGCAGAGCCAGTTGAGAAGACCGGCCACCATCACGTAGCTGGCGCCGTATTCCTGGGTGAGGGTGCGGACGGGTTCCGTGCCGGCGCCCCCGAAGGCCCAGGCGAAGGCGCCGTACACGGGGCCGATGCCGGTCGTGGCCAGCGCCCCGAGGGTGGGCAGCCAGGCGCCGGGCGTGGGGACGTAGACGCCCCCCTTGATGCCATGCACGGCCCCGAACTGGAGCTGCAGCGCCCCCAGGAGGCAGAACAGCACCCACACGCCGAAGAAGACCCTGGCCCGGCCCTTCTGGCCGATCATCCAGTAGCCGGCTCCGGGCACCAGCCATTGAAGGAGCAGGGGCTTCCAGGCGGCCTTCAGGGCCTTCTGCCTGCGCAGGGGCATGGGGAGCTTCGGAAGGGGCTTCTCGTCGGCCATGGGCCTAGATTACCCGAGAACCGGGCCCGACCCGCCGGCCTCGCCTTTCCCGGGCCGTCCGCCCTACGATGGTCCCTACCATGCCCAGGATGCGCCCCGTGCTTCAGCTCAGGACCCGGATCACGATCCTGGTGTCGCTGATCCTGGGGCTGGCCCTGCTCGTCACGGGCGTCATGGTGGACTGGCGCATGGCCCGCCAGACCCGGGAGGCCCTGGGCGGGAAGGTGGCCCTGCTCTCCCGGATCACGGCCGAGGCCGAGGTGGTGCGCGAGGGGCTGGCGGGGCGGCGCCTCCCGGCCGAGGTCCAGGCCTACGCGGAGCGGATCCGGCAGGAATCCGGCGTGGACTACGTGGTGGTGGTGGACATGCAGGGGCGGCGCCTCTCGCATCCCAATCCCGCGCAGCTCGGCGAGCGGTTCGCCGGGGGCGACGATGCCGACGTGTACCGCGGCCGGTCCTACCTGTCGGCGGCCAAGGGCACCCTCGGGCTGTCCATGCGGGCCTTCACGCCCGTGCGGGACGGCGACCGGCAGGTGGGGGCGGTGGCCGTGGGAATCCTGCAGTCGGGGGTGGACCGCACGATCGTCAGCGTGCGGAAGCGCATCGCCCTGGGGGGCCTCATCGGCTTCGGGGCCGGCATCCTGGGGGCCATGTACCTGGGCGGGCGGGTGAAGAAGATCCTCCTGGGCATGGAACCCCAGGAGATCGCCACCCTGCTCCAGCAGCGCAACGCCATGCTGGATTCCGTGCGGGAGGGCATCCTCGGGGTGGACCGGGAGCTCCGGGTCACCATCGTCAACGAGGAGGCCCAGCGGCTGTTCGCCCGGGCGGGAAGCCACGGCGAGCTGGTGGGCCGCCCGGTGGAGGAGGTGCTGCCCAGCTCGCGCCTCCGGACCATCGTGGAGACGGGGCAGGCGGAGTACGACCAGGAGGGCGACATCCTGGGCCTGCCCATCCTGACCAACCGGGTCCCCGTGCTGGTCGAGGGCCGCATGGCCGGGGCCCTGGCCACCTTCCGGGACAAGACGGAGATGAACCGGCTGGCGGAACAGCTCACGGGAGTCCGGTTCTACGCCGATGCCCTCCGGGCCCAGACCCACGAGTTCATGAACAAGCTGCATGTGATCCTCGGGCTCGTGCGGCTGGAGGAGTACGAACGGCTCAAGACCTTCATCGCCGGGGTGGTGGGGCGGCTGGACGACGAGGTGGGCTTCGTGGTGCAGCGGATCAAGGATCCGGTCGTCGCGGGCTTCCTGCTGGCCCGGTTCGCCTCCGCCCGGGAGCAGGACATCCTCATGCAGCTGGATCCCGAGGCCTCGCTGCCCCCCCTCCCCGACGACGCGGTGGCCCACGACCTCGTCACGGTCCTGGGGAACCTGCTGGAGAACGCGGTGGAGGCGATCGGGACCGGGCCCCAGCGGGAGATCCGGGTGGCCCTGCATCCCGAGGGCGCCCGGCTGCACCTGGCCGTGGCGGACAGCGGGCCGGGGCTGCCCGGGGAGATCCTGGCGGGGGCCTTCGCGCGGGGCTACTCCACGAAGGGCGAGAACCGCGGCCTGGGGCTCTGGCAGGCCGCCCGCACAGTCGAGGCGCGGGGCGGCCGTCTCGAGGGCCGGAACGGGGAGGCGGGGGGCGCCGTCTTCTCCGCCTCGCTCACCCTGCTTCCCGGGGAGGCGCCATGATCCGCGTGCTGCTGGTGGAAGACGATCCCATGGTGGCCGAACTCAACCGCATGTACCTGAGCCGGGTGGCGGGCTTCGAGCTGGTGGCCTCCGTGCGGGGCGCCTCCGAGGCCCTGGCGCTGCTCCAGTCGCGGCCGGTGGACCTCCTGCTGCTGGACATCTTCATGCCCGGCCAGAGCGGGATCGAGCTCATGGCCGAGATCCGCCGGCAGGCCCTGGAGGTGGACGTGATCTTCGTGACGGCCGCCCGGGACACCGCCACCCTCGACCGGGCCCTGAAGCTGGGGGCCATGGACTACCTCATCAAGCCCTTCGAGTTCGAGCGGCTCAAGCAGGCGCTGGAGCACTACCGCGAGACCCGGCACATGATCCGGCGCGGGGAGGCCCTCGACCAGGCCGAGCTCGACCGGCGCCTGGCCCGCCGTCCCACTGAGGGCCGGAAGGCGGAGGGCCTGCCCAAGGGGCTGGACCGGAACACCCTGGACAAGGTGCTGCAGGCCATCACCGCCTGGCCGGAGGCGACCCCCTGGTTCACCAGCGAGGCCATCGGCCAGCAGGTGGGCCTCTCGCGGGTGTCCGTCCGGAAGTACTGCGAGTTCCTCTGCGAGCTCAAGGTGCTTCGCATGGAACCCGGGTACGGCACCGGCGGGCGGCCGGTCCACCGCTTCCTGCTCCAGAAGGGCTACCTGCGCGAGGTCCAGCGGTACCTCTGAACCTCCGGGCGAACGGACGGGGTCCGCTTTCAAAAGTTTCAGATCCCGGAATCAACTTCCAGAACGCCCCGCCTCCGGCCGGGCGGCCGAGAATCTGGAAAACCACCTGGTGGTCGTGTGGTTGCCCGCCCGGCACGTCCCGCGACCCGGTCCTCTTTCCCACCGCCTCCGCATCCGGCCTCACCCAGGGCCGCCCCGTCCCCGTACCCGCATTCCCGAAAGGACTCCCGCATGCTCAAGCGAGCCGCTTCCAAGCTCTACAACTGGGTCGCGTTCATGATTCTCCTCGGCGCCGTGCTGGGGCACTTCTATCCCGGCGTCGCCGTGAAGATGCAGCCCCTGGCCGATGGCTTCATCAACCTGATCAAGATGCTCATCCCGCCGGTGATCCTCTGCAGCGTGGTGCTGGGGATCGCGGGCTCCGGCAGCATCAAGAAGGCCGGCCGCGTGGGCGGGAAGGCCATCCTCTACTTCGAGGTGGTGAGCACCCTGGCCCTGGTGATCGGCCTCGTGATGGCCAATGTCTTCGGGCCGGGGCGGAGCTTCCACGCCGACCCCGCCAAGCTCGATCCCAAGCTCGTGGCCGGCTACGTCACCCAGGCCCAGCACCTCACCATCACGGACCACCTGCTGAAGATGATCCCCAAGACCCTGTTCAGCGCCTTCACGGACGGGGACATCCTGCAGGTGCTGCTGATCTCCGTGCTGCTGGGGTTCTCGGTCGCGGCCCTGAACGACAAGTACAAGGCCCCCCTCATCGGCTTCCTGGAGGGCCTCAGCAAGATGTTCTTCGGCGTCATGAAGCAGATCCTCTACCTCGCCCCCCTGGGCGCCGGCGCGGCCATCGCCTACACCATCGGCAAGTTCGGCCTGAAGTCCCTGCTGCCCATGGCGCAGCTGATCCTGCTCTTCTACGCGACCTGCGCCGTCTTCATCTTCGTGGTGCTGGGGCTCATCGCCCGGCTGGCGGGCTTCAACATCTTCAAGGTGGTGGGCTACATCAAGGATGAGCTCCTGCTCGTCATGGCCACCAGCTCCTCCGAGTCCGCGCTGATCCCCCTCATGGAGAAGATGGAGAAGCTGGGCCTCTCCAAGTCGGTCGTCGGCCTGGTGATCCCCACGGGCTACTCGTTCAACCTGGACGGCACCAACATCTACATGACCCTGGCCTCGCTCTTCATCGCCCAGGCCATGGGCATCGAGCTCACCCTGGGCCAGCAGCTGGGCATCCTGGTGGTGGCGATGATCACCAGCAAGGGCGCGGCCGGTGTGACCGGATCCGGCTTCATCACCCTGGCGGCCACCCTGGCGGTGGTGCCGGGCATCCCCGTGGCCGGCATGGCGCTGATCCTGGGCATCGACAAGTTCATGTCCGAGGCCCGGGCCATCACCAACCACATCGGCAACTGCATCGCCGCCGTGGTGATGGCCAGCTGGGAGAAGGAGCTGGACTGGGAGACGTTCCACGCCACGCTGGGCGGACGGTCCGAGGCCGCACCCCTGGCCGAGATGCCGGCCCTGGCGGGCGAGACGGAGTGACCCGGCAGCAGGGCCGCGCGCGGGGGCTCCGGCCCCCGCGCGCCGTCTCCCCCCGGGTATGATCCCCGGGGAGGTCTCCCATGGGCGCCTACGACTGGGAAGCGGAACGGGGCACCTTCGCGCGTGCGGCGAGCGCCCTCGGGGAGGAGCGGACGCTGGACCTGCTGGACCAGGCCGCGGAGGCGGCCACGTCCGGCGATCTGCGGCGGGCGGCGGGCGCCCTCGAGGAGATCCGCGTCGCCGTGGTCGCCTCGCGGCTCTTCCACCGCTGGGACAACGGCATCGGGTGCTTCACCAGCCTGATCCGCTTCATCCGCCAGATGTCGCCCGAGACGGCGGTGCCGAAGGAGTACCAGCGCCTCCTCGACGCCATTCCCAGCGGCCGGTTCGACGAGGAGATGACCTCGCGCCAGAAGGCCTTCTGGTACGGCTCGCCCCGGGAGGCCGTCGGCGGCACCCTCCACCTTGTGCGCCACGGGGGGAAGTCGACGCCGCCGGGGCGGCGGAGGTGGGGCCTGGCCCTCCTCCTCGTGCTGGCGGCCTTCGCCGTCACCTGGCTTCTCTGGAAGTGAGGTCCCCCCGCCGGCCGCCGCGAGGAGGCTTCCGTGCGGAAAAAAGGGGGGGCCGAATGGCCCCCCCTTTTGAAAAACCACCAGCGCCCGGACTAGTCCGTGGCGAAGGGCAGCAGGGCGATGTTGCGGGCGCGCTTGATGGCTTCCACGAGCATGCGCTGGTGGTTGGCACACACGCCGCTGGTGCGGCGGGGCAGCACCTTGCCGCGCTCGGGGGTGAAGGCCTGGAGGGTCTTCACGTCCTTGTAGTCGATCGTGAGGGACTTCTCGACGCAGAACTTGCAGAACTTCGCGCGTCGTCCCCCAAAAGCCTTCTTCTTCTTGGGCTTGCCCTTCTTGGCGTCAGCTCGGCGCTTCATCCGACCACCTCCTCAGGTGCGCGATCCTTGATGCCGGCCTGGGCCTTGCGCTTGCTCTCGCGCTCGATGCGCTGCTTGGCGCGGCCCGCGGCCTTGTCGGCCTCGTCCATGCGGACGCTCAGGAACTTGATGACCGCATCGTGGTTGCGGAAGCGGCGCTCCAGCTCGGCGATGAGGTCGGGGCCCGCGTTCATCTCGAACAGCGTGTAGTAGCCCTCGCTGAACTTCTGGACCTCGTAGGCCAGCTTCTTGCGGCCCCACTTGTCGGTCTTGAGCAGCTCGCCACCCTGCTCGGCAATGATCCCCTCGAACTGCTTGACGAGCTCATCGCTCTGCTCGTCCGTCAGCGTGGGGGAGGCGATGAAGATGGTCTCGTAGCGACGCATCTGTCCTCCTTGTGGATGTGAAGCCCCCTCATGGATTCCAGGGAGCAAGGAAGACGCCCCCCAGCGGAGGGCGCGAACAGGTAGTTTCGCCCGGAAGGGCCCGGAAATCAACGGAAAGTCTGGGATCCGGCGTCCCCGTCCCCCACGGGCTCCCAGAAGGCCGCGGGGTTCACCCGGTTGCCCAGGGCCCCCAGGTCCTCCGCCCCGGCCAGCAACGCCAGGAACCGGGCGAAGGGGGCGTCCAGGGCGTCGATCCGGTCCCATTCCGCCTCCGTCCAGTGGCCGAGGACGAAGTCCGCCAGGGGCCGCTCGAAGGGGCCGATGCCCAGGCGCAGCCGGGCGATCTCCTGGGTCCCCAGGTGCTCGAACACGGAGGCCAGGCCGTTGTGGCCCCCCGCCGAGCCGTCCAGCCGGAAGCGGCCGGTGCCCAGGGGCAGGTCCTTGTCGTCGTAGAGCAGGACCATGCGCCGGGGGTAGAGGCCCGCGGCCGCGGCCTGGGCGCAGGCCTGGCCGCTGAGGTTCATGTAGGTGGAAGGGACCAGGGCCTGCAGTCCCTCCCCGAGGGGATAGAGCGTCCCCGAGGGGAAGCGCTTCGCCGGCGCCGGGGCCAGGTTCCGGTCCGCCATCCAGCGCTGGAGCATGAGCCGCCCCAGGTTGTGCCGCGTGTCCTGGTAGTCGGGGCCGGGGTTGCCCAGAGGCACAAGCGTCCACATGGATCCGCTCCAGCGCCCGGGCTTCGCCCGGGCGTCAACAAAGAACGCGGCCAAGGCCGCGTTCTTTGCATGGAAGACTGAGGGTTCAAGGCCCTACTTCTTCTCGTCCTTCTTGCCCTTCTTGACCACCTCGGGCTCGGCGGCGCCGGTGGCCTCGGCGGGGGCGACCTCCTCCTCCGCGGCCTTGCCGTGGATGGAGCAGACCACCTGGTGGGCGTCGCCGACCAGGGTGACGTTGGGGATCAGGGAGAGCTGGTCGAAGCGGAGGCTGTCACCCACCTTGAGGGCGGTCACGTCCACGTCGATGTGCGCGGGGATCAGGCTGGGCAGGCACTCCACCTCGATCTCGCGGTGGGCGAAGTCGAGCACGCCCCCCTCGCTCTTCACGCCGATGGCGGTGCCGGTCAGGCGCACGGGCACCTTCACGCGGACCTTGTGGCTCATGTCCACGCGCATGAAGTCCACGTGGCGGAGGCGCCCGGTGATGGGGTCCCGCTGCAGGTCCTTGATGATCACGTGGCGCTGGATGTCCGTGCCCTCGCGCTGGAGGAACATCACGGAGTTCATGCCGGCGTCGGTGGCCAGCACCCGGGCCACGGACTTGGGGCTGATGGCGATGGCGACGGGGGGCTCATTCAGGCCGTAGACCACGGCGGGGATCATCCCCTGCTTCTTGAGGTCGCGGATGGCGGCCTTGCCGAACTTCTCGCGCTTGGGGACGACCAGGACGTCCTGGGACATGGGTTCCTCCTACCTGGCAGCCTCCGCACTCGGGCGGGCTGCCCTCTCGTTGGGGCGGGTCCGGGCGGACCGTTCGGATTCCCCCGATGGGGAACCGAACCTCCGATCTTGCCCGAAAAACCCTTGGATTCCAAGGAGGGATTCCCGCCGGGGGGGGCGCAGTCCCGGGGTGGGATCCGGCTACCATTCACCGCAGAGGACCCTCCGTGTCGCATCCCATGCCCCGCCCCGAAGACCTCCTGAACCGGGAGCTGAGCTGGCTGGACTTCAACGCCAGGGTCATGGAGGAGGCCGAGGACCCCTCGGTGCCCCTCCTGGAGCGGGTGAAGTTCCTGAGCATCGTCTCCAACAACTGGGATGAGTTCTTCATGGTGCGGGTGGCCGGCATCTGGCGGCAGATCGACGCCGGCATCACCCAGCCGGGGCCCGACGGGCTCTCGCCCCGGCAGCTCCTGGAGCGGGTGGCCTCCAAGATCCACGCCTACTCCGCCCGGCAGCACGAGCTCTTCCACGCCATCCTCGAGCCCCAACTGGAGGCGGAAGGCATCGTCATCCTGGATCCGAAGGACCTGGACCCCGCCCAGGCGGCCTTCGTCCTGGACCACTTCGAGCGGGCCCTGCTGCCCCTCATCACGCCCCTGGCCGTGGACACGGGCCATCCCTTCCCCCGCCTGGGCAACCGCGTGCTGGTGCTGGTGGCGGAGCTCGAGCCGGAGGCCAGCCTGCTGGACGGCGACCTGCCGGCGTCGGAGCTCTCCTTCATCCACGTGCCCACCACCCTGGCCACGCGCTTCCTCCGGGTGCCCTCGGCGCCCGGCACCCACGCCTTCGTGATGCTGGAGGACGTGGTGCGCCACCACCTGGCCCGGCTCTTCCTGGGCTACGCGGTGCGGAGCTGCCATGCCATCCGGGTGACGCGGGACTCCGACCAGCCGGTGGAGGAGGATCCCTCCGAGGACCTGCTCAAGACCGTGGAGGAGAGCCTCCGGGACCGGCGCCGCGGCGCCGTGGTGCGCCTCCAGTACGAGAAGGGGCTCTCCGCCAAGGTGCTCGACCTGCTCATCGAGGAGATGGAGCTGAGTCCGGAGGACCTGTACCCCAGCTCCGGCCTCACGGCCTTCTCGGACCTGATGCAGCTCTACGCCCAGGTGGACCTGCCGCGCCTGAAGGACGCGCCCCTGCCGCCCCTGCCGGTGCCCCAGCTGGACCAGGCGGCGAACCTCTTCGACGCCATCTCCCGGAACGACATCCTGCTGCACCACCCCTACCAGAGCTTCGACGACAGCGTGGCCCGCTTCGTCCGCGAAGCCGCGGACGATCCGCGGGTGCTGGCCATCAAGATGACCCTCTACCGCGTCACCCAGAACAGCCCCGTGGCGGCGGCCCTGGAGCGGGCGGCCGAGCGCGGCAAGCAGGTGGCCGCCATCGTGGAGCTGCGGGCCCGGTTCGACGAGGCCGCCAACATCGCCTGGGCCCGGCGGCTCGAGAAGGTGGGCGTCCACGTGGTCTACGGCCTGCCCAACCACAAGATCCACTGCAAGGCCTGCCTCGTGGTGCGCCAGGAGCGGGAGGGCATCCGCCGCTACTGCCATCTGGGCACGGGCAACTACAACGAGCGCACCAGCCGCATCTACTCCGACCTGGGGCTCCTCACGGCCCGGCCCGAGCTGGGCGAGGACCTCGCCAACCTCTTCAACATGCTCACCGGCTACACCCGGCCCCCGCGGTTCCACGAGCTCCTGGTGGCGCCCCAGCACCTGAAGAAGGGCCTGACGGCGCGCATCCTCCGGGAGATCGACCACGCCCGGGCCGGCCGGCCGGCCCGCATGATCCTCAAGATGAACGCCCTGGTGGAGCCCCAGATCATCCAGCTGCTCTACGAGGCCAGCCGCGCGGGCGTGAAGGTGGACCTCATCGTCCGGGGCACCTGCTGCCTGCGTCCCGGCGTCCGGGGCCTCTCGGAGAACATCCGGGCCCTCTCCATCCTGGACCGCTTCCTGGAGCACGCCCGCATCTACCACTTCGCCAACGACGGCCAGCCGGAGACCCTCCTGGCCAGCGCCGACCTCATGCCCCGCAACCTGGACCACCGGGTGGAGCTGGCCTTCCCCCTGGCCGATCCCGTGCTGGCGGCCCAGGTGGTGGAGATGCTGGAGCTGCAGCTCCACGACACCCTCAAGGGCCGGGTGCTGGGGCCGGAGGGCGACGTGCTGCGGCGGGGCCTCGACGACCAGGATCCCCCCCTGCGCAGCCAGCTGCGGATCTACGAGCACACCCTCCTGGCCAGCGGCGTGGGGGCCGTCACCCGGAAGCTGCCGCCCCTGCCGCCGGAGGCCTGAGACCCGGAACGACAAAGGCCCCCCACGAAGGACACCAAGGGCCCTCCGGGCGCACCAAGTCCGCAAAGGGCCGACCGCAGGGTCATCCAGGCCTGCCTTCGTGTCCTTGCGCCTTCTCTTCGCGCCCTTCGTGGTGATCCTTAGGCGCCTGTTCCGACGCCCATCCCCCCGTGGCACACTGGGGGGCTGGAGAGCCGCATGAGCCCGAAGATCAGCCGCGCCGCCCTGTTCGATGTCCTCAACAGCTACCAGGTGCCCGGCACCAGCGCCACGCTGGTGGCGCTGAAGGCGGTGAAGGGCATCGACGTGAACGAGGGCCGGGTCACCGTCATGCTCCAGATGGTGGATGCCTACCAGGACCGGGAGCAGGTCATGAAGCAGGCCCTGGAGGAGCTCATCCTCAACCAGGCCGGCGTCGAGGCCGTGGATGTGGAGATCGCCTGGGAGAAGACCGCCTCGGTGGAGTTCAAGAACCTCATCCCGGGCATCAAGCGCTGTGTGGTGGTGGGCTCGGGCAAGGGGGGCGTGGGCAAGAGCACCGTCACCGCCAACCTCGCCATCGCCATGGCCCAGCGGGGGCTCAAGGTGGGCCTGCTGGATTCGGACATCTACGGCCCCTCCATCCCCATGATGCTGGGCTTGAAGGACTCGCCCCTGGGCACGCCGGACGGCCAGATCATGCCCCTGGAGAAGTTCGGGGTGCGGGTCATGTCCATGGGCCTCCTCATCGAGGAGGACCGGCCCGTCATCTGGCGCGGCGCCATGCTCAACAAGGCCCTCCAGCAGTTCCTGAAGGACGTGGCCTGGGGCGACCTGGACGTGCTCTTCATCGACCTGCCCCCCGGCACCGGCGACACCCAGCTCACGCTCATCCAGAACGCCCAGGTGGACGGCGCCGTCATCGTCAGCACCCCCCAGGACGTGGCCTTCCTCGACGCCAAGAAGGCCATCGGGATGTTCGGCACGGTGAAGGTGCCCGTGGTGGGCATCATCGAGAACATGAGCAGCTTCATCTGCCCCGGCTGCGGCCAGGAGACCCAGATCTTCGGCCACGGCGGCGTGCGCGACGCGGCCACCCGCATGAAGCTCCCCTTCCTGGGCGAAGTCCCCATCGACCTGGCGATCCGGGAGGGCGGGGACAGCGGCCAGCCGCTGGTGGCCGCCCATCCCGACAGCCCCCAGACCAAGGTCTTCCAGGACATGGCGAAGGCCCTCCAGGGGCAGCTCGGGCTCTGATCCCGCGCCGGGCGGCGGCCCGCTACACTGGAGCATGGCCAAGCCCCAGATCCCCGAGACACTCGCTCCGGATCTCCTGGAGCGGCTGCGTGCGCGGTTCCACCCCTGGCCGCTGATCAAGGACTGGGGACTGACCATCGAATCCGTGGCGCCGGGCGTGGCCACCATGCGCCTGCCCTCCACGCCCGCGGTGGTCAACGGCTCCCGGGGGAACATCAACGGTGGCGTGCTGGCCACCATGGCGGACATGGTCTCCGCCCTGGCCCTGAGCACCGCCTTCGACGGGGCCATGCCCTTCGCCACCTCCGACCTCCACATCCGCTACCTGGAGCCGGCCCGCGGCGAGGTGACCGGCGAGGCCCAGGTCGTCCGGCTCTCCAACCGCGGGGCGGTGCTGGAGTGCCGGCTGTCCTGCGGCGGCCAGCCCGTGTCGCTCTGCACGGCCTACTTCGCCATCAAGCCCGGCCTCGGGGGCTGACGTGGGCTTGTCGAAACCCTTCCCCCCCGGGCCGGCCGAGCAGGACGGCCCCCTCCGGCGCCTGCGGAACGCCCTGCTCCTGCTCTTCGCCGTGCTGCTGGCGGGGGCCGTGGGCTACCACCTGCTGGCCCACCTCAATCCCCTCGACAGCTTCTACATGGCCATCACCACCTTGTTCACGGTGGGTTTCCGGGAGATGGGCGAGGTCAACACCTGGACCAAGCTGTTCACGATCTTCTACCTCGTCACCGGCCTCGGCGTGGCCACCTACGCCCTGTCCAACCTCACGGCCCTCCTCCTGGAGGGGGATCTCCGGGGCTACTTGATGGAGCGCCGCATGGAAAAGCGCCTGGACGAACTCAAGGACCACATCATCGTCTGCGGCTTCGGCAAGATGGGCTTCCAGGCCGCCTGGGAGCTGAAGAAGGCCGGCGTCCCCTTCGTCATCATCGAGCAGGACGAGACCAAGGGCCGCAGCCCCCGCTTCGCCGGCGAACTCATCCTCTACGGCAACGCCATGGAGGAGCTCATCCTCGAACGCGCGGGCATCCGGCGGGCCCGGGGCCTCATCACGGCGCTGACCACGGACGCGGACAACGTGCTGGTCACCCTCACCGTGAAGCAGATCCGCCCCGACCTGCCCGTGGTGGCCCGCAGCGCCAAGCTGGGCACCGAACGCCAGCTCCGGGCCGCCGGGGCCGACCACATCGTGAGCCCCTACGAGATCGGGGGCCGCCGCATGGCCGCCCTGCTGCTCACGCCCGAGATGATGAACTTCTTCGACGTGGTGCTCCAGCAGCAGCAGCTGGAGCTGGGCCTGGAGCGCATCGCCATCGCCCGGGGCTCCGCCCTGGTGGGGCAGACCCTCCGAGAGGCCCGCCTGCGCCACGCCACCGGCTCGCTCCTGGTGGGCCTGGTGCATCCCGGTGCCGGCCTGCAGTTCAACCCCTCCGGCGACGAGCGCTTCCAGGCCGGGGACGAGCTGCTGGTGATGGGCCCCGCCGATGCCCTGGAGACCCTCACCCGCCTGGCCCAGGGCGCCTGAGGATCGACGGCATGGAAGCCCATCCCCGGCTCCTCGTGGACCTGGCGGTGGTGCTGGGGGTGGCCTCGCTCACCTCCGTGCTCTTCCAGCGCCTCCGCCTCCCGGCGGTGCTGGGCTACCTCCTGGCGGGCATGATCGTGGGACCCCACGTGCCCGTGCCCCTCGTGGCGGATCTGGCCAACGTGCGCATCATGGGCGAGCTGGGCGTCATCCTGCTCATGTTCTCCATCGGCCTGGAGTTCAGCCTCCAGCGCCTCTTCCGGGCCGGCCCCACGGCCCTCCTGGTGGGCACCCTGCAGGTGGGCACGCTCCTGGTGGCGGGCTTCCTGGTGGCCCGTCTCCTGGGCTGGTCTCCCCTGGAGAGCGCCTTCTTCGGGGCCAGCCTCTCCATCGCCTCGACCATGATCCTGGCGAAGCTTTTCGACGAGCGGGACATCCGCGGCCCGCTGAAGGAGACCGTGCTGGGCGTCCTGCTGGTGGAGGACCTCCACGCGGTGCTCCTCCTGGCGGGCCTCACGGCCGCCGCCTCCCTGGGCGGCCCCAGCCTGGGGACCATCGGGGGCACGCTTCTCCGGCTGGCCGCCTTCCTGGCCCTGCTGCTGGCGGCGGGGCGTTGGCTGGTGCCGCCCGCCGTCCGCTGGGTGGCGGACCACGCCCGCAGCGAGGTGCTGCTGGTGGTCTCTGCGGGGCTCTGCTTCGGCCTGGCCCAGCTCGCGGCCTGGGCGGGCTTCTCGGTGGCCATGGGGGCCTTCGTGGCGGGGATGCTGGTGTGCGAATCCGGCCGGAGCCGCAACGTCGAGCACCTGATCCACCCCCTGCGCGACCTCTTCGCGGCCATGTTCTTCGTGGCCGTGGGCATGCTCATGGAACCGGCGGTCATCCTCCGCGACTGGCCGCTGGTGCTGCTGTTCACGGGCCTGGTGATCACCCTCAACGCCCTCTCGGTCACCCTCGGTGCCACCCTGGCGGGCCTGCCGCCGGGCCTGGGCCTGCGCTCGGGCCTGGCCCTGGGCCAGGTGGGGGAGTTCGGCTTCATCCTCCTGGGGGCCGGCACGGCCCTGGGGGTGGTGGACCCCTCCCGGTACGCCCTGCTGGCGGCGGTCTGCGTGGCCACGGCCCTGACCACGCCGGCCCTGCTCTCCGCCGGAGAACCCGCCGCCGAGGCCCTGGAACGCCGGCTCACGGGTCCCCTGCGCACCTACCTGACCCTCTACCAGTCCTGGGCCCGCACCCTGAAGACCCCGGCCCTCCGCAAGGCCCCCGGCGCCGGGGTCCGGCGGGCCTTCCTCCACCTGCTCCTGGACGGAGGCGGCCTGGGGGCCATGGCGGTCCTGGCCCCCCGCCTCCTCCGCTCCGGCACGGGCTGGCTGGAGGGGCACGGGGCCTTCAGCCACGCCCTGGCCCAGGGGATCGTGCTCCTGGCGGCGGCGGGGGTGGCCGCCCTCCTCCTCCGTCGGATCCTCCTCTGGAGCCGGATCCTGGCCGAGTCCCTCCTGGACCTGCCGGGAGCCGGGGCCCTGGGGACCCGACCCGTCCTGCGCCGGGCCTTCCGGGGCGGTCTCCGGGCCGCGGCCCTGCTCCTGGCGGGCCTGCCCGTGCTGGCCGCGATCCAGGCCCTGTTGCCCCTGGCCTCCCTGGGGGCCCTCGCCGTGTTCCTCCTGCTGGCCCTGCCCCTCCTGCTCTGGCGCCGGGCGCAGCGCCTCCAGCGGGAACTGGAGGCGGGCCCCGAGTGGATGGCCGAGGGCGCCCGGGATCCCTGGGAGGCGCCCCCGGCGTCGGGACCTGCCGTGGTCGAGGGGGGCTGGCGCACCCTGCGGGTCGGCCCCCGGTGTCCCTCCATGGGGCGGAGCCTGGGGGAACTCGACCTCGCAGGCCAGGCCGGGGTGGTCCTGGTCGCCCTGCTGCGGGACGGCCGCCTCCTGGAGCCCCTGCCCGAGGCCCGGCTGGAGGTGGGCGATCTGCTCGCCCTCAGCGGCTCGACGGCAGCCCTGGGAACCGTCGAACGGATCCTGGGGGCCTCGCCCCCCGTCGGTTGATCCGGGCGGCCACAGGCCGCTTGACAGAAGCAGCCTTCGAATTAACTATTTGGTTTAACTGTTTGGTTGAACCGGTGGCCACCTCCCTTTCCGCCCGTCCCGATGATGCCCGCGGCGCCCTCCTCCGGGCGGCCATCGCCGAGTTCGCGGCCCGGGGCGAGGCCGGGGCGAGGACGGACGCCATCGCCCGGGCCGCCGGCGTCAACAAGGCCCTGCTGCACTACTACTTCGGCACCAAGCAGGCCCTCTACGCCGCGGCCCTGGACGCCATCCTCGCGGGCCTGAAGGAGCACTACCTGGGGATCCTGGAGGGGCCGGGGACCGCGGGCCAACGCATGCTCCGTTACGTGCTGGCGAACTTCGACCGCATGGCCGGTTCCCGCGACTACGCACGGGTCCTGGGCCACGAGATGATGCGGGCCCGGGCCGGAGAGTCGGCGAGCGTCCCCCGCATGGTGCAGGCGTACTTCGGCCCCCTGAATGCCGTGGTCTGCCGGACCCTCGACGAGGGCGTGCGCAGCGGCGAGTTCCGGGCGCTGGACCCGGGCCAGACCGCTCTGTCGCTCACCGGCGCCAACGTCTTCTACTTCCTCTCCGCCCCGGTCTTCACCGAGCTCACGGGGCGCGATCCCCGCGATCCGGAGATGCTGGCCCGGCGGCGCGTGGCCATCCTCGACCTCGCCGCGTCCGTCCTCTTCGCAGACCGGGAGGCCGGACAGGGCACCGCCCGGGCCGTCCTGGACGAACCCGCCGGCACCCACCCCGAACCCTGAGGCCCCTCCCGTGAATCCCCGCACCCGCATCTTCGTCCTGCTCGGCGTCCTCACCCTCGGGGCCCTGGGCTACTACCTCTTCTCCACGAACCGCGCGACGGACCTGGTGCTCATGGGCACCGTGGATGCCAACGTGGTGACGGTGAGCCCGGTCATCGCCGGCCGCATCGTCCACCTCGCGGTGCAGGAAGGCCAGGACGTGAAGGCCGGCGACCTGGTGGCCGTGCTGGACAGCGCCGAGCTGGCCTCGGCCCGGGACGCCGCCTCGGCCCAGGCCCTCAGCAGCCAGGGCGACACCGCCGGGGCCGCGGCCAGTGCCCGGGCCACGCTGAGCGCCTCCCGGGCGGCCCTGGCGGAGGCGGTCGCCAACCGCACCAACCAGGAGGCCCTCACCGGCCGCACGGTGTCCCTCGCGGCCACGGGCGTGGCCAGCGCCCAGGACCGGGATGCCGCCGTGGAGGCCCTCAAGGCCGCCCGGGCCCGGGAGCAGGCCGCGAAGGACCAGGTGGCCGCGGCCGAGGCCGCCCTGCGGGCCGCGCAGGCCCGGACCCTCCAGGCCGCCGCCGCCCGGGCCCAGACTGCCCAGGCGGAGACCCGGGTGGGCTACACCCGCGTGCTGGCGCCGGTCTCCGGCAAGGTGACGGTGCTGGCCGCCCGGGAGGGCGAGGTGGTGAATGCCGGCGGCGCCATCGCCACGATCACCGACCTGTCCCAGACCTGGGTCTACGCCGGCGTCCCGGAAACCCAGGCCGACGCCCTGCAAGTGGGCGACGCCGTGGCGGTGCGCATGCCCAGCGGGGCGCGGGTGGAGGGTCGGCTGATCGTGAAGTCGGCGGAGGGCGACTTCGCCACCCAGCGGGATGTCAGCCGCATCAAGCGCGACATCAAGACCGTCCGCCTGAAGCTGCTCATCCCGAACCCCGGGGAGCGGTACGTGCCGGGGATGACCGCGGAGGTGCTCATCCCCCGGGCGAAGCTGGTGCGCCCGTGAGCGGAGCGCGGCCACGACCCTCCGGAGCCGGCAGTCCGTCACCGGTGGCCATCCAGGTGGAGCGCATCGTGAAGCGCTTCGGCGACTTCACCGCGGTTAAGGGCGTGAGCTTCCAGGTGGCGGACGGCGAGGTCTTCGGCCTGCTTGGGCCCAACGGGGCGGGGAAGAGCACGCTCATCCGCATGATGACCACCCTCATCCCCATCACCGAGGGCCGGGCGTTCATCGACGGCCACGACGTGGCGGAGGAGCCCGACGCCGCGCGGCGGTGCATGGGCGTGATCCCCCAGGCCCTCACCAGCGACATTAACCTCACGGTGGAGGAGAACCTCTCCATCTACGCCAAGCTCTACGGCGTGCCCAGGGAGGCGCGGAAGCGGGCCATCGACGAGCTGCTGGAGGCCGTGGACCTGACGAAGTGGCGGGACGCCGAGACCCGCACGCTCTCCGGGGGCATGCGCCGGCGGCTGGAGATCGCCCGGGGCCTGGTGCACAGCCCGCGGATCTTCTTCCTGGACGAGCCCACGACGGGGCTGGATCCCGTCTCCCGTGTGGCGGTGTGGGAGATGCTCGGGAAGCTCAAGGCCCAGCGCGGCCTCACCATCCTCATCACGACCCACTACATGGACGAGGCGGACCGGCTCTGCGACCGCATTGCCATCGTGGACCACGGCGAGCTGGTGGCCCTGGACACCCCGGCGGCCCTCAAGCGCAGCGTGCCCGGCAACAACGTCATCGAGGTGCAGTTCCAGGCGCCGCCGGAGGATCTGCACGGACGCCTGGCTGCCCTCCCGGGCGTCACCAGCGTCCAGGACGAGGGCGCCGCCATGTTCCGCGTGCTCAGCACGGACGGTTCGCGCACCACCACCGACCTGGTGGAGACGGCCGTGCGGATGGGCGTCGAGATCAAGTCCCTCAGCGTGCAGAACACCACCCTGGACGATGTCTTCGTCCACTACACGGGGCGCCAGCTTCGGGACGAGGCGGTGAAGGCGCCCCTGTTCGTCATGCCGCCGCGCCCGGGGATGCAGCCATGAGCCGGATGCTCGCCATCATCGAGCGGGAGCTCCGCAAGTTCTTCCGCTCCCCCGCCCTCATGCTCGCGGCCATGGTCTTCCCCCTGGTGCAGCTCGTCATCCTCGGCAACGCCTTCGGCGGCAAGATCACCGGGGCCCGCATGGGGGTGGTGGACTACGACGGCGGGCCCCAGGCCCTCCGCGTGTGGGAGGCCTTCGATGCCATCGGCTCCAACGCGCGGACCTTCCAGGCCATCCGGTACGCCAGCGACAAGCAGGCCCAGGAGGACGTGCGGACCGGGCGCATCGATGCCGCGGTCGTCATCCCGCCCCAGTTCTCCCGGCGCGTCCTGGCCGGCGAGGACCCGCGGATCGGGCTGGTGGTGGACAACTCCGACCAGTTCCTCAGCAGCAGCCTCGAGGCCAAGCTGCAGGAGCTCACCACGGCCCTGAACCAGCCGCAGGTCCCGCCGCGCGTCACCCGGGCCATCAGCCTGGACCTGGTGGAGCTCTACCCCTTCATCGACTACATGAAGTACCTGCTGCCGGGCTCCATCACGCTGGCCATGTTCGTTTCCGTGATGATCGGCGGCGGCCTGCTCTACATCGACGACAAGGCCCGGGGCGTCCACGAGGGCTTCCTCGTCACCCCCATCACCAAGCTGGAGCTGGTCTTCGGGCTGGTGGCCTCCGGGGCCATCAAGGCCGTCATGGCGGGGCTCGTCATCACCGTCCTGGGGTCCCTCATCTCGGGGCTGGGCGTGATCTTCCAGCCGGCGATCCTGGCCCAGCTCCTGCTGATGATCGCGGCCACGTCCTTCGCCTTCAACGCGATGATGTTCCTGATGATGGTGCGCATCGAGGACCCGCTGGTGCCCCGGGCCATGTTCGGCATCCTCAACACCCTGCTCTTCTTCCCCAGCGGGGCCATCTACCCCATCCACGCCTTCCCGGGCTGGCTGCGGGCCCTGGCCACCGTGGACCCCTTCACCTACGCCGTGCACGGCTTCAAGGCGATCCTGCTCAAGGAGGCGGGGTTCCAGGCCATCGTGCCGGACCTCCTCTTCCTGGTCGCCATCGGGGCCCTCACCCTGACCCTGGCCACGCGCCTCTTCAAGCGGACGCTCTAGCCAGGTCCTGCAGGGTCCGGGCGGCCCGCTTGCACTGGGGGGCGTTCCGGACCGTCCGGGCCTCCCGGTGGCGGTCGAGGGCCGTCCGCACGGCGGCCGCGGCCGGTTCGGGGCAGGGGGGTCCCAGCAGGGGCGCGAAGGCGGCCTCCAGGTCCGGCATCTCGGACCAGCGCCCGCCGTCCGCCGCGAACCAGGCTCGCAGGCTGGCCAGGGCCGCCGACCGGCGATGGCGGGCCGGGCCCTGGGGCAGGAGGTCGCCCAGCAGCTCCTGGGCGTCCAGGGCCGCCCGGGCCGCAGGACGCCCACCGGCGTCCAGGCGCAGGAAGCAGAGATCCAGGTCATCCAGGTCCGAGGGCGGGATCCGCTTGGCCAGGGTGTCCCGCCGCGCGGCCCAGGCCTCCTTGGCATGGCGGAGCCGGCCCTCCAGCCGGGCGGTCCGCCCCTCCACCACGCACTCGGTGACGCCCTCGAGGGCATCCACGAGGACTTCCGCGGGGGTCGGCGCCGGGGGGGCGGCCAGCAGGGCCGCGGGCAGGAGCAGGAGGGCCATGACGGGCTCCGGACGGTCGGACAGCAGGGGTACCGCGGGAAGGGCGGAACCGTTTAGGGGAAATGCATCGCCACGCGAGGGTGTCTGGATAGAATCCGGAATCCCCTTGCTCCAGGAGGCCCCATGCGCGTCGGCATCCTCGGCTTCGGACGCTTCGGCCGCGCCCTGGGGGACCTCCTGGCGGAGGCCGGCCATGCGCATCTGGCCCTCGACCCCGCCGCGGCCATCCCGGAGGGCCGGCGGGCCCGGGACCTGGCGGACCTAGCCGCCCGCAGCGAGGCCCTGGCCCTGGCGGTGCCCATCCCGGCCTTCGGCGCGGCCCTGGCCGCGCTGCGGCCCCACCTGCGCCCCGACCACACCGTCTTCGATGTGGGCAGCGTGAAGGTGGGCCCCTGCCGCCTCCTGGAGGACCAGCTGGGGGCCGAAGTGCCCCACGCCGGCACCCACCCGCTCTTCGGCCCCGTGAGCCTGGCCCGGGCGGAGCGGCCCCTGCGGGTGGTGCTGTGCCCGTCGCCCCGCCACCCGGCGGCGGCCGAGCGGGTGCGCGGCCTGTTCCGGAGCCTGGGCTGCGAGGTGCTGGACCAGAGCCCGGAGGACCACGATCGGGTGATGGCCCAGACCCACGCCCTCACCTTCTTCCTGGCCAAGGGCCTGCTCCAGGTGGGGGCCGGGGCGGAGCTGCCCTTCACGCCCCCCTCCTTCCACGCCGTGGCCCGAACCCTGGAGTCGGTACGGGAGGACGCCGGCCACCTCTTCGCCGCGCTCCAGAACGAGAACCCTTTCGCCGCCGGGGCCCGGGCCGCCTTCCTGGAGGCCCTCCAGGCCATCCACCGCAGCCTGGCGGAAGCCGCGGTCGGGGGGGAAGGGGCGGCCGAGGCCCTGGCCATCCCGGACCTGGGGGCCCGGTCCCCGGCCCTCCAGGCGGTCCGCGACCACCTCGACGCCCTGGACCGGGAGCTGGTGGACCTCCTGGCCCGCCGCACCGAGCTGGTGCTGCGGGCGGGGCGGGCCAAGGCCGACCTGGGGCTCCCGGTCCACGATCCGGCCCGGGAGGCCGCCCAGATCCGGGTCCGCCGAGCCTGGGCCGAGGCGGCGGGCCTGGATCCCCAGGGCATGGAGGAGGTCTTCCGGGCCGTGCTCCGGGCCTCCCGCAGCGCCCAGGGGCGCCCCCCGGGGCCTTGACGCACGGCACTCCCGGCCGGGGCTAGAGTGGACGGAACCCGGACCCTCCGGGTCCACCCTCCGCCAAGGAACGCCCGTGACCGCCCAGCCCGAATCCACCTCCGCCCCGGCTCCCGTGGGCCTCGACGACATCACCCTCCACCTCATCGCCCTGGGCGCCGCCGTGGCCGCCAACGCCGACCGCGCCTTCCGGGCCCATCACGCCCAGCTCACGGCCCTGGGGGCCTCCAGCGAGGACATGATCCAGGCCGTGAACATCGCGCTGCGCGTGAAGGGGGATCCCCACCAGCAGATGCTCAGCCTCGCCGAGGAGAGCCTCGTGAAGGGCGGCGGCTGCTGCGACGGCGGCTGCGCCTGCGAGGCCGCCGGGGGCCAGAAGGGCGACTGCGGCGACGACTGCGCGACCTGCTGAGCCGAATTCAGAACGGCAGGTCCAGGGCCTTGCAGAGGAAGCGGACCAGGGGCGCCGCCGCCCGCAGGGCCTCGGCCAGCCGGGCGGGGAAGTCCGGGGCCAGGACCTCCGCATCCGTGAAGGCCGTGGCCGCGTAGAAGTCCTTGAACTTGAGGTCCTCCGCGCAGGGATGGCCGGGGTCGAAGCCCTGGGGCACCCGCATCAGGGCCTCGCCCTCGATCTCCAGGGTGGCCCGGAGCTTCTTCCAGGCCGCGGATCGCGCCACGATGGCCTGCCGCACCTTGAAGAGGGCCTCGGGCTCGGGATGCCACAGCCCGCCGCCCCCGAAGCAGCCGCCGGGCTTGAGGTGGAGGTAGAACCCCGGGCCGTGGACGCCCCCGGCCTCGGCCGCGCGGTGCCGGAAGTTCACGCCCAGGTGCGTCTTGTAGGGGCTCTTGTCGCGGCTGAAGCGCGTGTCGCGGTAGATACGGAAGAGCGAGCCGCCCGCCGGCCGGGGATCGGCCTCCACGTGCCGGCTGATGGCGGCCAGCGGCCCGCCGAAGCCCCCGATGAGCCGCAGCACCGGGTCCCGGGCCTCGGCCTCGTACCGTGCCTTGTTCGCCTGGAACCAGTCCCGGTCGTTGTGCGCCTTCAGGTCCTTCAGGAACCGGAAGAGGCCGGGGCCCAGGGGGTTCTCGAACTCGGAGGACATCGCCTTCTTTGCCACCTGGACCTCCCGGATGCGCGCCTCCAGGGTAGGACAGAGAGGCAAAGGACGGGCCCCCAGCGGGGGCCCAACCACGAGCGCGCGTTGAGAGGCGCCGAGACGCCCGCGCCCTCTTACTTTCCGAAGCGCTTGCTGACTTCGCTCCACTTGATGTTCTCGACGAAACTGTCGAGGTACTTCGCGCGGGCGGTGCCGTAGTCGACCATGAACGCGTGCTCCCAGCTGTCCAGCACCAGGAGCAGGTCCTGCTCGATGGGCAGGCCCAGGTGGTGCTCGGCCACGAAGTAGGTGTGGAGCTTGCCGTCGCGGCGGTTGCGGGTGAGCAGGGCCCAGCCGGGGCCGCCCATGGCGGTGGCCTTCAGGTCGGCGATGACCTTGTCCTTGCCGCCCGCGGCGTCCAGGGCGGCCTTCAGGCCGGCGCTGATCTCGCTGTCCGCGCCCAGGTTCTCGAAGTAGAGCTCGTGCAGGAAGGAGCCGTTGAAGGCCACGGCCTCGCGGCGCTTCAGCTCGCTGTACTCGTTGTAGGAGTAGTTGGGCTTGGTGTTGTCCGCCGTGGCCAGCTTCTCCTCGATCTCGTTCAGCTTGGCGATGTAGCCCTTGTAGAGGCCGAAGTGCTGGTCCAGCTGCGAATCGCTGAGCCCCTTGAGGGCGCCGCCCTTCAGGTGGTCGTAGTTCTTCACGGGGTAGGCCATGGTCATCTCCTTGGCCGCGCCGGGCGCGGATGAGTAGTTTACCGAAAAAGTCGGGAATCAGAAAAAAGAGGCATGCATCCCCTATCCTGGACCGGGTTCAGGCGAGCATCTCCCGCAGGAACCAGGCCTCCTTCTGGTGGACCTGCACGAAGCGGGTGAGCAGGTCGGCGGTGCCGGGGTCGCCGGCGCCGTTGGCCAGTTCGATGCCCTCGTGCATGAGCGAGATGACGCGCTCCTCGTTGTCCAGGGCCTCCTTCAGCATGGCCTCGGGATCCAGGCGTGCGGCCGGATCGGAGACGGGGGCCTTCGTCTGCGCGGCCATCTGGGCCGGGGCGTGGAGGGGCACGCCGCCCAGCATGCGGATCCGCTCCGCCAGCTCGTCCACGGTGCCGTCGGCGGCGTTGTAGAGGTCCTCGAAGCGCAGGTGGTAGTCCCGGAAGTGGGGGCCGGTGACGGTCCAGTGGTAGCGCTTCGCGTTGAAGGACAGGACGAAGGCCGTGGCGAGTTCGGCGTTCAGGTGGTCGATGACGGTGCGGCTCATGGTGGCTCCTCAGGAAGGCCAGGCGGTCCAGGCGGCGGGCGCGGGCCAGCGGCCGGACACGGCGGCGTGGTTGGAGACGAGGGCGGCGATGCGGCAGCCGTCCGGGATCAGGTAGCGGAGCGCCAGCACGGCGGGGAGGCGGTCGTCGGGGCCGGCGGCCCCGCGGTCCACCACGGGGGCGACCCGGCTGCCGTCCGAGAGTTCCAGCCGCAGCTGGTCGGGGAAGCGCTGGAGGGCCGCCAGCCTGGCGTCCCGCACGGCCTCAGGGAAGCCCAGGAAGAGCGTGGCGACGAGGCTCTGGCCGCCGGGCTCGCGTTGGGGCGCCAGCACAGCGAAGGAGGCCCGGGCCTCGGCGAGGTCCTCCGCGGGGGCGGAATCCAGGGTCAGGCCTTCGGCCCAGAGGGTCTCCACGACCTGATCCTCCACGCTCTCGGCGGTCTCGGGCTGGAAGGTGATGCCCTCCGCCAGGTCCAGCCGCAGGGACGCCTGGCGGTCCAGGAAGGCCTGGCGGGCCGTGTGGCGGGCACGCTCGGTGGCGGGGTCGAAGGCCATGACCATGGGATGCCTCACACGTGCTGGGCGATGTCGGCGGAGGGCTCGCCGAGTCCCGTGGCCTTCGCGCCGGCCTGCAGCTTCTCGAGGGCCTGCTGGAAGCGGCCCGCGTGGAAGCGCTCCACCTTGGCCAGGGTCTCGAACCAGGCGGCGATCTCGGCGTAGCCCTCCTCCCGGGCCAGGCGGGTGAACTCGGGATACATGTCCGTGTACTCGTAGGTCTCGCCGGCCACGGCGGACTTCAGGTTGGTGAGGGTGTCGCCCAGGGGCAGGCCCGTGGCGGGGTCGCCGGCCTTGTCGGCCAGGAACATGAGGTGCTTCAGGGCGTGGCCGGTCTCGCCGTCGGCGCTGTGCCTGAAGAGGTCGGCGACCTCCTTGAGGCCCTCCTTCTCGGCCACCTGGGCCATCCAGGTGTAGCGGCGGTTCGCCTGGGACTCGCCCGCGAAGGCGGCCTTGAGGTTCTCGAAGGTCTTGGACTGGGTGAAGGTCATGGGGGGCTCCTTGGGCCGGACGGTCGGCGACAAGGTAGAGCCATGTCCATGCCAAAGCAACAACCTTATTTTCAACTGTATTTACAGTTGACCTGAACGCCGCGTTCCCCGGCGGTTCCCGACCGGCCGAGAGGGCTTTTCACGACCGGTCGGGAGCGGGCTGCGCCAGGTCCTTCCGGAACACCACCTGCCGCTTGGCCTCCTCGAAGCCCAGCTTCCGGTAGAAGCGGTGGGTGGCATCGCGGGTGACATTCGAGCGCACCCGCAGGCGTCCCAGCCCCCGCTCCCGGGCCCAGGCCTCCGCCGCCGCCACCAGGGCCGCGCCGATCCCGCGGCTGCGCAGGGACTCGTCCACCACCAGGCCCACCAGCTCCGCCTGCTCGCCGGCCTCCAGGCTGAGGCCACGTCCGACCTGGGCCCAGCCCACGACCTGGTCCCCCAGCTCGGCCACCAGCACCGCCTGGGCATTCTCCGCCGCGAGCTGGTAGAGGCGGGCCCGGATGATCCGCGGGGAGGTGGGGTAGCCCAGCTGGTCCGTGAGGAGGGCCAGGCGATCGACATCGCCCGGCAGGGCGGGGCGGATGCGGCAGGACTCGGGCGACACGGAACCTCCGGGGCGGTGGATCCATCATCGCCTTGGCGGGGGGCCGGGCGCGAACCGATCCTTGGGATCGGCGGGCGGGATGTCCCCGCCCCGCCGACGGGGATCCCTCCATGGAACTCACCCTCACGCACCAGGAAGCGGAGCTGCTGCACGACCTGCTGGACCGGGCCCTCCTGGACCTGCGCCAGGAGATCCAGCACACCGACCGCAAGGCCTTCAAGGCCAGCCTCAAGACCGAAGCAGCGCAGATCCAGGCGATGCTCGACCGACTGCCCATCGTCGCCGCACCGCACGCCTGAGCCCATCGGCCCAGAACGCCTCCGCTAGGCTGGAGGCGTGACCGAGCCTGCCGATCCGTCCTCCGGCCCACCCCGCGCCGAGCCTGCCGCCCTGGCCCTGGTCCTGCACCCGGGCCTGCGGGGGCTGGCCCAGGTGGCGGGACTGGCCGCCCTCTGGTGGGCCTCGGACGGGGCCATGCGCGCCCTTCGGCTGCCGGTCCCCGGCAGCGTGGCGGGCCTGGCCGTGCTGGTGCTCCTGCTTCGGAAGGGCTGGCTGCCCCTTTCCTGGGTGGCCGAGGGCGCCGGCTGGCTGCTGGCGGAGATGCTGCTGTTCTTCATCCCCGCGGTGGTGGCCGTGGTGCAGTACCCCGCCGTGATCCTCAAGGAGGGCTGGCAGCTCCTGCTGGTGATCCTCCTGGGCACCGTGGGCGTCATGGTGGGCACGGCCCTGGTGGTGGAGCGGGCCGTGCGGCTGGAACAGCGGCTCCGGCGGCGGGAGGGGCCTTGAGCCGTCTCCCGGCCGGCCTGCCCGCCCTCCTCTGCCTCCTGGCCACCCTGGCCGCCTACCTGGGCGCCAAGCGCCTCTACGCCCGCCTGGGCCGCTGGTGGAGCGCCCCCCTGGTGCTGGCGCCGGCGCTGCTGATCGCCGTGCTCCTGCTGGCGCGGATCCCCTACGCCACCTACTTCGCGGATACGCGGTGGCTGCTGTGGCTTCTGGGCCCCGCCACCGTGGCCTTCGGCGTGCCCATCCACGAGCACCGGGCCCTCATCCGCCGCCACGCCCTGGCCCTGGCGGCCGGCGTCGCGGCCGGCGTGGGCCTGGGCCTGCTCACCAGCTGGGGCCTGGCCCGCCTCTTCCACCTGGACCAGGCCCTCTCCCGCAGCCTGCTCACCCGTTCCGTGTCCACGCCCTTCGCCCTGGCCGCGGCCCCGCGCCTGGGCGGCACGCCGGACCTGGCGGCCCTCTTCGTGGTGGTCACCGGCGTGTGCGGCATGGTGCTGGGCGAGGCCGTGCTGGCCCTCCTGCCCCTGCGCTCGCGCCTGGCCCGGGGCGCCCTCTTCGGTGCCGCGGCCCACGCCGCCGGCAGCGCCAAGGCCCGGGAGATCGGCGCGGAGGAGGGCGCCGTCGCCAGCCTCACCATGATCCTCTCGGGCATCACGCTGGTGCTGCTGGCGCCCTTGCTGTCGCGGTGGCTGGGCTGAAGTCAGCGCCCCAGGCGCCGCCCCAGCCATTCCCAGCAGGCCCGCTGGATGTCGAGGAACCCCTCCTGCTGGGGCACCAGCAGCTGCAGCTGGAAGGGGTGGGGCCGGCCCCGCCAGTCGGCGCCCAGGGGCGTGGCGTCGAGGCCCGCCCGCCTGGCCAGGGCCAGGGCCCGGGGCAGGTGCCAGGCGGAGCTCACCAGCCCCACGCGCTGCCAGCCGTGGCGGAGCTGGAGGCGGCGGTCGGCGAGGATCTCGTCCCGGGTGTTCCAGCAGGGTTCGTCCACCACGAGGATCGCGCTGTCGGGCACGCCGAGCCCCCGCCACAGGGCGCGGGTCTCCTGGCCCAGGTCCCGCGGGCTGCCCAGGCTGTCGCGGCTCCGGCCGCCGGCCACCAGCAGGCGCGCCTTCCCCGCGTGCCAGAGCCGGGCGGCCAGGACGATGCGGTCGCCCGAGAGGTTCGCCTGGGCCCCGCCGAAGGGATCCTGCTGGCTGCCGCCGCCCAGGACGCACACCGCGTCGAAGGGCGCCAGGGCGGCCACGTCCACGGCGGGCACGCCCGCCTCCAGCCGCGCCATGAGGGCACTGCCCAGGTACACGTTCCCGGCCAGCGCGTAGCCCGCCGCCACCAGGAGGAAGAGGACGGCCGGGAGCCGCTGCCTCCGGAGGAGGCAGAGCGCGGCGCTCGCCAGGAGGAACAGCCAAAGCAGGCCCGCGGGCATCCCCAGGAGGCCCACAGTCTTCTCCAGGGCGAGGCCGCTCACTTCCCCTCCCGGAAGGCCTCGGCCACGATCCGGCCCACGTCGGCCAGCACGGCGTCGATCGCCTCGTCCGAGGCATCGGTCTGGGTGAGGTAGGCCGCCACCAGGATGGGCGGGCGTCCGGGCGGCCGCAGGATGGCCACGTCGTTGGTGCTTCCCCGGGGCCCCGTGCCGGTCTTGTCACCCACGATCCAGGTGCCCGGAACCCCGGCCCGCAGGCGCGTGCGGCCCGTGGTGCAGGCGACCATCCAGTCCTCGAGCCGATGGCGGGATCCGGGCTTCAGCGCCGAGCCCAGCAGCATGCTCCGCAGCGAGATCACCATGGCTTCCGGCGTGGTGGTGTCCCGGGGATCGCCCGGGATGCCCTCGTTCAGGGTCGGTTCCGTGCGGTCGAGGCGAGTGGACGGATCCCCCAGGGACCGGGCGAAGGCGGTGACCGCCGGAGGGCCGCCAAAGGTGCCGAGGAGGAGGTTCGCCGCGGTGTTGTCGCTGACCTCGACGGCCGCCGCGCAGAGGTCCCCGACGGTCATTCCTCCCTCGCCCACCCGGGCCTGGGCAACGGGGGCGTAGGGCAGGAGATCGGCCTTCCCGAAGGGAATGCGCCGGGCGAGGCGGGTCTCTCCCCGGTCCACGCGGGCCAGCACGGCTCCGGCCAGCAGGATTTTGAACGTGCTGCACATGGGGAAGCGCTCGCCGGCGCGGCGGGCCAGGCGGCGGCCCGAGCCCGTGTCCAGCGCGGCCACGCCCAGGCGCCCGCCGATGCGGGCCTCCAGGGCCGCGAGCCGGGCTTCGGACCCGGAGCTGCGGTCCGGTCCGGGGGCTGCGGCCCGCAGGGGCAGGATCAGAAGGACGGCGGCGAGACAGCGGGCCAATGGGACCAAGGGGACTCCGGGCGGGGCTTCCCTTCTACCACGGGGCCCGGACCCGGCGCGCGGGCCTACTCCTGGGTGGGGCTGCCCTCGGGGGCCTCGGCGTCCAGCTCGGCGCCCGTCTCGGGTTCCGCCTCGTCCTCCCCGCCGGCCTTCTTCAGGGCCTTCTTCTGCAGCTTCTCTTCCTTCTTCTTCTGGCGCGCCAGGTCCTTCTGCCGCCGCTCGAAGTTGTAGTTGGGCTTTTTGGGCATGGCGCGTCCGATCAGGTGAGAGCGCGAAGCGGGTCCGGCCCTGCCTGGATTCTACCGTCTCCCGCGCCGGATGGCCTGCACCAGGTCGTCGAGGCGCTGCAGGAAGGTGCTGCGGTCCCGCGCCGTGAAGGGCGGAGGCCCGCCCCCCATCTCGCCCATGGCCCGCAGGTGGGCCATCAGCTCACGGCCGGCCAGGGCGTCACCGATGCTGTCCGGCGAGTAGACGCGGCCCTTGGCGTCCAGGGCCCGGGCCCCCTTCTCCAGGCAGCGGGCCGCCAGGGGGATGTCCGAGGTCACGGCGATGTCCGTGGGTCCGATCTGCGCGACGATCCAGTCGTCGGCCCCGTCGAACTGGCCCCGCGCCACGGTCACCGCCTCGAAGCGCGGGTTGCGGGGGATGCGGAGGGGAGCGTTGGCCACCAGGACCACCCGCAGCCCCAGCCGGGTGGCCACGCGGAAGATCTCCTCCTTCACGGGGCAGGCGTCCGCGTCCACGAAGATGCAGATGGCGGGTTCCGCCCCGCTCATGGCGTCCCCGCCGTCACCAGGGCCGCCAGGGCCCGCCGCACGGCGTCGACCTGGGCGGGGTCGGCCAGGCGGCCCTCCCCGTCGAAGCTGGCGCGGGCCAGGGTGAGGCCGAGGGACGCCTCCGGCACCACGCGGGCCGACATCACCGCCAGGGTGTGGGCCAGGGATTCCCGGGCCCTGGCGCCGCCCTCCAGGGAGGGCGAGGCGCTCCAGGCCGCGGCGGGCTTGTCCACGCAGGCCCCGGAGGAGACCACCCACTCCAGCAGGTTCTTCAGGACGGCGGGCATGGCGTGGATGTACTCCGGCGTGCAGACCAGCAGGGCATCCGCGGTCCGGATACGGTCCCGCAGGTCCGCCACGGGCTCCGGAGGGGGCTCCGTGTCCCGCTCGGGGCTGAAGTGGGGCAGGTCGTCCAGGCGCTCCCAGAATTCGATGACGTGGTTCGGCGCCAGCCGCGCGGCCTCCCGCAGCAGGCGGGTGTTCACGGAATCGGCCCGGAGGCTGCCGGAGAGGGCGAGGACCCGCATCAGAGCCCGCCCTCCACCGGGGCCGTGCCTGGAGCGACGACCGGATCACGACGCATGGGATCTCCCTGGGACCCTCCCATTCCAGCACGGCCAGGGCCCGGGGGGCTCACCGGCCGCCGCCCCCGGCCTCCGCGAGCAGCCGGGCCCACTCGGCCTGCCGGGCCTTGAGGGTCTCCTTCAGCACCAGCGGGCTCATGGCCTCCTCGAGCACCTCCAGGATCACATACTCGAAGGCGGCCTCCCCCTCGCGGGCCCAGGCCGCCTGCAGGCCCCGGTCGAGGTGCCGGCCGGCCTGGAGCGCATGCCAGAGCCCATTCCGGGTGGTGTCGAGGTCCTGGGCCGCGCCGGCCCAGGCGCGGCCGGAGGCGGTGTGCCGGACCGCGTAGATGCCGGGGCGCGGCCGGCGCTCCTTGTAGGCCCGCAGCGCCGCCTTGCGGTCGAAGGGTTCAGGCATGGGGCTCCTCCGCCTCCGAGGGGAAGGCCGGCGTCGCCAGGCGCAGCGCATGCGCCCGCACATCGGCGGGCCAGGGCGCGAGGCTCGACGCGAAGGCCTCCCGGTCGCCGGCGAACAGGGCGCGCAGCGCCTCCTCGTAGCCCGGCTCGTCGCCGCCCAGGGCGGACATGAACCGGTAGGCGGCCTCCTGCGCCTCCCGGCGCCGGTCCTGCCCGCGGCCCGCCTGCCGGGCCTGCTCGACGAGCCTGCGCAGGGCCACGGAGGCGCCGCCGGGCTGTGCGTTCAGCCATTCCCAATGCCGGGGCAGGAGGGTGACCTCCCGCGCGACCACCCCGAGCTTCGGGCGCCCCCGGCCCCGCGGGACCGCGGCCCCGCCCGTTTCCGCGGGGGAGGGAAGGAGCCGCGCCGCCACGTCCTCGGCCGTGCCCCGCAGGTCGAGCTCGATCACCCGGCCGGTGGCGTCGTCGAAGGTCAGGAGCGGGGCGGAGGTCCCCCGGTCGTGGACCGCCTTCACGGCGAGGGTCACCTCCGGCAGGGGCCCGGAGGCGAGGCGCTGGGGCCCCTGGAAGGCCGTGCAGGGCCTGGTGCGGTCTTCCTCCATGTCGGTCGCCTCCGTCGGATCGAACGGAGGTAATTTATCCGGATAAAATCATCCCGTCAATTGCATCCGGGTGAAATCATGGCCTTGATCCGGCGCCTGTCCGCCCGTCCGCGAGGCTCAGTCGGCCCGGTCCAGGCACCACTGGACGCCGCCCCGGCAGGCCACGAAGAGGAAGAGGAAGGCGTAGACCAGCGCCATCTCGCCCTGGTTCAGGGCCGGCCAGAACTGGGTCCCGAAGGCGAACTTCCAGTGGAACTGGACGTAGGCCACCGCCATGGTGCCGCTGCACAGGAGGGCCGCCCAGCGCGTCTGCAGGCCCAGCAGGATGGCCAGGCCGCCCACCAGCTCGATGAGGCCGCCGATCCACAGCTGGGAGCCCAGGGCGACGTGCATCGGCATCTGCCAGCCCGTGAGGATCTGCAGGCCGTGGAAGCCGAACAGGAAGCCCGTGACGATCCGCAGCAGGGCATAGGTGGGGTCCGAGAACCGAGCGAGGGCCTTCATCGTCTCCTCCGGGATGGTTGTGCCGACAGTTTGCACCGGCCGGCCCGGAAGGGAAGGCCACGTGTGGGCACCGCCACCGAAGACCCGGTCCTACATGTGGGTGTGGGGGTGGGTCGTGGCGCCTGCCTCCATGCCCACCTCGGTCACCCAGGGGCGCACCTGCCAGTGGCGCACCAGGCCGTGGAGGACATAGGGGTCCGACGCGGCGAACCGCGAGGCCGGCGCGGCCGAATCGCCCTGGAAGAGGAACACCGCCTGGTCCACGGGATCCGCCAGGGTGCCGCCCATCACCAGATCCCCCCGGAGGTGGGCCTCCCGGGCCAGGGCCAGATGCTCCTGGCGGTACTGCTCCCGGCGCTCCACATAGCCCGGGCCGAGTTCATATCTCAGAAGGTAGTACATGGCGCCCCCTTCCCGAAGAACCCGCCTGTTGATGGGAAACATAGGCCTTCGAGGCAGATCCGCCGGGGCGGGGGAGGCGAAATGTTGAGAAGGGCTGGATAAAAAACGACGCGGCCTTGCGGGGCCCCGAGCCGATCCGGAGCGCCGCGAACCTCGATCCGGGGGGGGCGGCCTCCCTCGGGGTCAGGCCTTGTCCTTGGCGCCCTTCGGGGCGGCCTTCGCGGCCTTCTTCCGGCGTTCGGGCTTCCGGGCCGGGGGCTGCGCGGCCTGGTCGAAGAGGCCCTCCAGGCGGATGGCCTTGGCCGACGTGTCCTTGGCCTTGTGGATCTCCCGGAGCACCGAGGCCACCAGGTCCAGGTCCGCCCCGTCGCCCTTCAGCAGCTCCTGGAAGGCCGCGGACTTCAGCGCCTCCAGCCGCTTCGACGACCGCTTCCCCGCCGCCCAGGTGAGCAGCTTGGAGAACAGCTCGTAGCCGAGCTTCAGTTCGGAGGTGGGCAGGGGCATGGGAGCAGCGTAGCGGAAGCCGGTGGTCAGGGCTTGTCCATCCCGGCCCTCACCTGCGCCTGGAGGGTGACTTGGCGGGCCTGGTGGAGGGACTGGTCCGAATGCCCGGGTGGGCCTGTCTACTCGTGCAGGTCCATCAGGTCCGTGGTGTAGACGGAGGGCTTCACGAGGATGTGCAGGTGGTTGGCGCTGTCGAAAGCGGCCTTGAACCAGGGGTAGCTCAGGTTGGTGACGGGCAGGAGGGTTTCGATCCAGCCCTGGGGGGTCTGGGTGTAGAGGCGGAGGTCGGTGGTCGTGGCGAAGACCACGACGGCCCGGGTCCCGTCCGGGGAGAGGGCCACGGAGCCCTGGGGGAAGCCGTTGTGGGCGAAGGAAGCGAGGAGGACGGGTGTCTGCCAGGTGCCGTTCACCTTCTGGACCGCATAGACCACATCGTGCAGCGGGTTGTTCGGGTCCATCACCTGGTAGAAGGACCAGGCCGTGTTCGCGTCGGCCCACACCGCGTCCTCGAAGGCGTAGCCCCCGCCCCAGGGGCGCGTGTCCGGCAGGGGCTGGTAGGCCCAGGTGCCGTCCGCGTTCCGGCTGTACTCGCGGGTGTTGGTCCAGGTGGGGACGAGCACATGGGGAGTGTCGGCGGCATCCAGGAACAGGCGGGGGTTCCCGTTGTAGGTATCCGAAGTGCCCGCCGCCGCGAGGGGCTCCAGGACCCAGGCGCCGGACACCTTGTGCGTGTAGGTCAGGCCCGGGATGATCCCGCCCGTGCCCGTGTCCATGAGCACCTGGGGAGTGCCCGCCTTGTCCAGGCAGAAGGCTGGAGGGGTGCTGCCGCTGGCCGTCATCGCCAGGGCGATCTCGGTGTGCCAGGCGAGGCCATCGGACCAGGCGTGGGTCAGGTCGATGGAGGTGGCCGTGGACGTCAGGTAGAGGGCATGGGGCAGGGACTGGCCATCCAGCGCCAGGAAGCTCCCGGGGTTGGCAAAGAGCACGTTGGTGGGAGCCCAGGTGGTCCAGGTGCCCCAGGCCGCGGGGAAGACGGTGAAGGGCGTGGTCGTGCCCAAGGCCCAGAGGCCGCTGGGGGAGAGCGCGGCCGTGTTGACCTGGGCGCTGGCGCCCGCCAAGGGGGAGATGGACAGGAGGGGGGAGCCGGCCGCATTGGCCGGGACGCCCAGGACCGTCGGGCCCGTGGTGGTGTTCTGGCCATCCGAGACGTTGATCCCGTAGGTGTAGAACCCCATGGGCACCTGGGTGTCCTGGTAGGAGGTCGCCGAGGCGGGCAGGGTGGCCAGGATGCCCGAGCCCCCGGGAGGCGCGGGGCTCCGGGTGATCTGGATCTGGGTGGCGGTCTGGCTGTGGTTGATCCAGGTGAGGTTCACCGCGGCGGGGAGGGCCTGGGCCGCGAAGGCGGTCGGGGCCAAGGGCGGGATGGCGACCCGGGAGGTCGGTCCCGCCACGGCGCTGGCGAGGTCGCCGCGCCAGGCCGTGACCCGGTAGAGGTAGCCCTGGACCTCGGACACGTCCGTGTCGACGTACTGGGAGGCCATGGGGTTCCCCAGGAGCAGGCTCGTCCAGGGCCCGGTGGGATTGCCCGAGGGGTCGCAGAGGGCCCGTTCGAGGACGTAGTGATCCGCCAGCTGGGAGGGAGTGCCCCAGGTGACCAGCACCCCCCCGTCGGCCGGGACGAAGCCGGCGCTCAGGGCGGTCGGCGCATCCAGGGGGAGCTGGATCGCGGCCACATTGGAAGCGGCCCCCTCGAGGCCATTGCGCACGACGAACATGCGGAAATCGAGGGGCTGGAGTTCCGGCGGCGGGGTGGAGAAGGTCAGGGTCCCACGCGTCACGCTGCTGGGGATGAGGGTCGTGTTGATCTGCGAGAACAGGCCGGTGCCGATCCGGCCTTCGAGGTTGAAGCCATCGAAGGTCCCGGCGGGTGGAACCCAGGTGAGGGTGACCTGGAGCAGGATGGGATCGTAGGACGCGCTGAGCTGGACGGGTCCGGGCCCGGCCTGGACAGGGGGCGCAGCGGATCCGCTCCCCCCGCAGGCAGACAACAGCGCCAGGCAGCAGGCCAGGCCCAGGCCCCAGATCCGATTCATGATTGACCTCGCAGGTGAGCAGCGGAGGCCAGCTTACCCGCGTCAAGGGTCCTTTGATCTGGAGGGCCCCGAACGGGCCCGGATCACCCCCTGAACGGGGGCGGCGGGTTCTGGGCCCAGGTCCCCCCCAGCAGGGTGGTCCGCACGGGGACGCCGGGGGTCTTCACGCCGCGGTGGGCCATGCAGGTGTGGACGGCCACGAGCTGGACGCCCCAGGCGGCGGGGCGGAGGTGGGTCTCCAGGGCCTCGGCGATCTGCTGGGCCATGCGCTCCTGCACCTGCAGGCGCCAGGCGTAGGCCTGCACCACGCGCACGAGCTTGCTGAGGCCCACGGTGCCTCCTTCGCCGGGCAGGTAGCCCACGGTGGCGTGGCCCTCGAAGGGGGCGAGGTGGTGCTCGCAGGTGCTCACGAAGGGGATGCGCTCCAGGATGACGGGCACGGGGGCCAGGACACCGGGCAGGGGCCTCAGGTCGGCGGCGGGATCCATGGCGTAGCCCGCCAGGCGCTCGCTCCAGAACTCCGCCACCCGGGAGGGCGTGTCCGCCAGCTCGGGGCTGGCGGGATCCTGGCCCAGGCTCAGGAGCAGGGCTCGGACCGCGGCCTCGGCGGCAGGACGGTCGACCTTCGGGAGGGGGGGCGTGGCCATGGTCCGGACAGTCTACATCCGCGTGGCTCCCCTTCCCGCCCGGAGCTGCCGGCGGGGCTCAGGCCAGCAGGTCCATCCCGGCGGCGGTGGGGGCGGCGGGGACCGCCCGGTAGGCCTGGATCACCTGGGGGGCCTGGGTCTGGAGGAGGCGGGCGAAGTCCTCGGGGCCGGGTCGGCCGGGCTGGGGCTGCAGGTTCGGCAGGCGGGGCACGGCGGCGGCATCCCGCACCAGGGTGGCCCCCAGGTCGGCGGCGTTGAAGGCCGGGGCCCCCAGGGGGTTGACGCCCGCCCCGAAGCGGAGGGCCGTCAGGAGGGCGAAGTCCGCGCTGGCGCCGGTCTCGACGGGGGTCGTGGTCGTCAGGGCCTCCGTGGCCGTGGCGGCCGCGGCCGTGGCGGGGATGGGAGTGGCGGTGCCCGACTCGGCCGGGGCGGCCGTGGCGCTGGAGGCGGTCGTCGTGGCCTGGGCGGGGGTCAGGGCCGCCGCCAGGGCGCTGGTGAAGCTCTGGATGGAATCGGTGGCCGGGATCGCCGGCACCGCTTGGGCTGCCGCCGCCTGGAGGGTGGACTGGACCGCCGATTGGAGCAGGGGCCAGCCCTGGGCCAGGGCCTGGAGCTGGCTCTGGGCCGCCACGCCCGGCGCCTCCGGGGTGGGGGCCTGGGGCTTGGGAATCGCCAGGGGAAGCCTGGGGACATTCAGGAGGGCCGATCCGAGGGCCTCGACGCGGAGAGGATCCATGGCTCCCCCAAGCATAGGCCTTTTCCAGGCGGGGTCCGGTCCTCCGGGCCGACGCCGATTCCGGCCAACTTCGGGGGCGTTCGGGGCATCCAAGGACGAGGAGGCCCCCATGCCCATGGTCCATCCTGCGCCGCGGACCTCCCGGAAGGTGATGCTGGGGGTCTGGATCGCGACCGCGACGGGCTTCCTGATCTGGGTGCTGCTGGGCTGAGGCCCGGGGGCCGACCCGACCCGGGGCTCCGCTGAACCGGCGCATGGCCGGGGCCGCCGCTGGAACGGATACTGAGGCACGGGCGGGCGGGCTCCGGGCCTTCCCCGATGGCCGAGGTGCGTCATGGGTCCTGGGCGTGGCAGGGGCCTCCGCAGGTACCGGTGGGCGCCAGCGGTGACGCTCCTGGCCCTGCTCCTGGGCCTGATGTGCCAGGCCTGCGGCGGCGGGGGTGGCGGCGGTCCGGCCCCCCTTCCGGCGCCCACCCTCGCGAGCTTCAGCCCGACCTCGGGCGTGGTCGGCTCCGCCGTCACCCTCACGGGCACGGCCCTCTCGGGAACGACCCGGGTGGCCTTCGGCGGGGTGCCGGCCACGGCCTATGCCGTGCGGAGCGACACCCAGGTGCAGGCCACGGTGCCCCCCGGCGCGACCACCGGGCCCATCGCCCTCACCACGGCGGGCGGCACCGCCACCACGGCCACGGCCTTCACGGTGGCCGTGTCGCCAACGCCCACGCTCACGGCCTTCAGCCCCCCGTCGGGCCCCCCGGGCACCGCCGTGGCGCTGGCGGGCTCCGGCTTCCTGGGGGCGTCGGCGGTGACCTTCGGCGGGGTGGCGGCGGCCTTCACCGTGGTCGACGACACCCGGATGGACGCCACCGTTCCCGCCGGGGCGGTCACGGGTCCGGTGGCCGTCACCACCCCCGGGGGCACGGCCACCGGCGCCGCGGTCTTCACGGTGACGGCCACGCCCACCCTGGACCTCAGCATCGAGGGCCTCTACCTCACCCAGGGCACCCAGACCTACCCGGCGACGGTCGGCCTGGTGGCGAACCGCAGCGCCTGGGTGCGGGTCTTCGCGAAGGCCAACGAGGCGAACGCCGCGCAGCCCTCGGTGCGCGTGACCTTCCAGACCGGCAGCGCGGTCCACACCCTCGACATCCCCGCCAGCGCGACGGCCGTGCCCACCCGCATCAACGAGCCGGACGCCGCCGCCTCCTGGAACGCCGCCGTGCCCGCGAGCTGGATCCAGCCCGGCCTGACCGTGCTGGCCCAGGTGGATCCCGGCGGGGTCTACCCGGAGGCGGACCGCACCAACAACCGGTTCCCCCCCGGCGGCACCCCCCTGGCGCTGGCCGTGGAATCGCTGACCGCCTGGCGGATCCGCCTCCTGCCCGTCACCACGGGGGATGGCCGCACGGGGGCGGTCGACGCCAGCTCCGTGGCCTCCTACCTGACCCTGGCCCGGCGCATCCATCCCGTTCCGGATGCCCTCGACGCGGACGTGGGGCCGCCCCTGACGAGCTCCGTGGGCGTCCTCACCAGCGACGCCACCGCCTGGAGCACGGTGCTGGACGAGGTGACGGCCCGGTGGAACGCGGACGGGCAGCCCGCCCACTACTTCGGCGTGGTGAACCCCGCCTACAGCTCGGGCATCGCCGGCCTGGGCTGGGTGAAGCAGGCCGTGGCCCTCGGCTGGGACAAGTCCGCCAGCCGGGCCGGGGTGCTGGCCCACGAGGTGGGGCACAACTTCGGCCGGTTGCACGCGCCCTGCGGGGCCGTGACGGACGCGGACCCCAGCTACCCCACCACCGGCGACTACGCGGGGGGCCACCTCGGCGTGACAGGGTGGGATGCCACCGCCAGCACCCCGGCACCCAAGGCCGCCGCGGCCTACGCGGACATCATGGGCTACTGCGATCCGGACTGGGTGAGCGACTACACGTACAAGGGCGTCCTCCTCTACCGGAAGGTCTACCCGCTGCAGGCGGTCCCGGCCCCGGCGATCGAGGGCCTGCTGGTGTGGGGCCACCTGGAGGGGGACCGGATGGTGCTGCAGCCGCTGATCCCGGTGAAGGCCCCGCCGGCGCCGCCCGCCCCCGGCCCCTTCCGCTGGGAGGCCCGGGATGCCGCCGGCGCGCTGCGTCTCGCGGCGGACTTCCAGGCCCAGGAGGTGGCGGACGCCCCGGGCGGGAGGCTGCGGAGCTTCAGCTTCATCGTCCCGCTGGGCGCCGTGGCCCCCGGGGACCTGGCGAGCGTCCACGTGCTGGAGGGGGGCGTCGAGCGGGCCCGGAGCGTCCGTCCGGCCGCCCTGCCCCTGCGGGCGGGGGCGCCCGAGGCCCCCGTGCAGGTCACGGACGAGCGGGGTGCCGTGGCGCTGGTCTGGGATGGGGCCCGCCATCCCCTGGTGGTGGTGCGGGACGCCGCCACGGGCGAGCTCCTGGGCTTCCAGCGGGGCGGGGCCGGCCGGGTCTGGACGGACCGCCGGGACCTGGAGTTCCTGGCCTGTGACGGGGTGCAGGTCCAGGGGGTTCGCTGGATGCGGCCTTCGCAGTAGGAATGCCCCGGCCTTGATGCGAAAATGGCGGATTCGGGGGGTGCCATGAGCGAGGCCAAGGTCACGTACGCGTCCAGCGGGGTGGACATCAGCCGCCAGGACGACGCGCTGCGCCGGATCAAGCCCCTCGTGAAGGCCACGAAGACCCCCGGGGTCCGCAGCGACCTCGGCCTCTTCGGCGGCCTCTTCGACGCCCGCTTCCCCGAGGCCAGGCCCATCCTCGTGAGCAGCATGGACGGCGTGGGCACCAAGACCAAGGTGGCCGGCCGGGCCGGCATCTGGGACACGGTGGGCCAGGACCTGGTGAACCACTGCATCAACGACATCCTGGTCCAGGGCGCCCGGCCCCTGTTCTTCCTGGACTACGTGGCCGCCCAGCGCCTGGAGCCGGGCACCGTCGAGCAGATCGTGAAGGGCATGGCCGAGGCCTGCAAGGCCGGGAGCTGTGCCCTCATCGGTGGCGAGATGGCCGAGATGCCGGGCGTCTACGCCGAGGGCGAGGTGGACGTGGCCGGCACCATCGTGGGCGTGGTGGACGAGGACCACCTGCTGCCGCGCCTGGACGCCATGGCCGCGGGCGACGTGCTGATCGGCCTGCCCAGCTCGGGCCTCCACACCAACGGCTACTCCCTGGCCCGCAAGGTCTGCTTCGAGCTGGAGAAGCTGGGCGTGGACGACCCCCTGCCGGGCACGGGCCGGACCGTGGCCCAGGCCCTGCTGGCCGTCCACCGCAGCTACCTGGCCCCAGTGCTGCCCCTGGTGCAGGCCGACAAGCTGGTGGCCATGGCCCACATCACGGGCGGCGGCCTCACGGACAACCTGCCCCGGGTGCTGCCGAAGCACCTGGATGCCGTCATCGACACGGCGAGCTGGGAGATCCCGGCCCTCTTCCGCTTCCTCATGGAGAAGGGCGGCCTGGCCCTCGACGACGCCCGCCAGGCCCTGAACCTGGGCGTGGGCATGGTGCTCGTGGCCAAGGCCGACCAGGCCCCGGCCGTGCTCGATGCCCTCCACGAGGCCGAGGAGCCCGCGTGGGTGCTGGGCGAGCTCGCCGCCGGGACCGGCGTGGTGAAGTACCGCTGATTTTTTTAACCGCGAATGGCGCGAATCGCCCTCCGGGCGCGCGAACGGGGATTGGCCGGGCAGCAGCGCGCTCTTGATTCGCGTTCCTTCGCGTCCTTCGCGGTTTCTTTCTTGGGTTGGAAGGTGAGCCCGTATGCTGGTCGGAGTCCCAATCCACCAGGGGGTTCCGTGTCCGAGCCGTCCGTGAAGGCGCCCGCCCGCCTGGGCTTGCTGGACCCGCTGCGGGGTCTGTTGGCCGTGTGCGTGGCGGTGTACCACCTGGGCGTGTGGTTCAACATCTCGGAGTCCGGCGGCGGGGCCAACATCGCCATGGCCCGGCTGGGCAACTACAGCGTGTCGGGCTTCTTCGTGCTGAGCGGCTTCCTGCTCTTCCGCACGGCACCCTGGGAGCGGCTGCGCCGCGAGGGGCTGGGCCGCTTCTGGCTGCGCCGGTTCCTCCGGCTGGCCCCGATCTTCTACCTGGCCTGCGCCCTGAACCTGGCCTTCCGCCTGGGGATGGGCCCCGAGCCGACCGGACTCCGCATCCTGCAGAACGCCACGCTCCTCTTCGGCCTCATCCAGCCCAACCTCGCCCTGGTGACCGGGGGCTGGTACGTGGGGCTGGTGGCCCTGCTCTACATCGCCTACCCGGCCCTGGCCTGGCTGCGGGCGAAGGGCGGGCTCCCCTTCCTGGCAGCCCTGGCCCTGGGGCTCTGGCTCTGGAGCCTGCCGACCACCCTCCACGGGGTCATGGGCCAGCCCCTCTGGAACCGCTTCCACACCTACGTCCTGGCGCCCAACCAGGTCTTCCTCCTGGCCTGGGGCGGGCTGCTGGCGGGCCTGCATGCGGATGCCAAGCGGCGGTTGCCGGCCGCCCGGGCCCTGCTCCTGGCCCTGCCCCTCCTCTGGATCCTGGTGAAGCCCACGCCCCAGTTCTTCGACCACCTGGCGGCCCTCACGGGCTGGGGCCGCTACCGCTACCTCCTGGTCGTCACGGGCCTGGTGGCCCTGGCGGCCTTCAGCCGCAACCTGGGGCCGGACACATTCCCGCCAGGGCCCCGCGGACGGGCCCTGGCCGGCCTGACTGCGGGGCTCTCGCGGCTGGGGGACTGGAGCTACGGGCTCTACCTGCTGCACCCGTTCACCTATCGCCTGGTGGCGCCGCACCTGGGCGGCCTGCCCGGGTTCGCCTCGGCCCTGCTGCTGGCCGTGGCCGCCGCGGCCCTGGCGCACCGCTGGATCGAGGAGCCGCTGGGGAAGCTGGGGCGGGGCGAACGCCCGCCTCAGGCGCCGGACTCGATCCGCGCGTAGAAGCTGGTGCGGCGGAGGTTCTCCTCCACCTTGAGGGCCTGCTGGAGGGGCGGGAAGGCCCGCTGTTCGCAGTCGGTGCGCTCGCAGAGGCGGCAGGTGACGCCGATGGGCACGGGGGGCTGGTCCAGGCGCACGCCGTCGGCATAGACCAGCTCCTTGGCGTGCCCCATGTCGCAGCCCAGCCCCAGGGCCTGGGTGGCGTGCTGGCCCCGGTAGCCGCCCGTGTCCTTCTGGATGGTCCGGGCGATGCAGAAGTACTTCCGGCCGTCAGGCATGACGCTCACCTGGGTGCGGACCAGGCCCGGCGTGAGGAAGGCGGCATGGGCGTTCCAGCGGGGGCAGGCGCCTGAGAACCGGGCGAAGCGGATGCCCGTGGCGGAAAAGCTCTTGGAGATGTTCCCGGCGATGTCGATGCGGAGGAAGTGGAAGGGCACGCCCTCGGCGCCGGGCCGGCGGAGGGTGGTGAGCCGGTGGCAGACCTGCTCGAAGCTGGCCTGGAAGCGCCGGCCCAGGATCTCGATGTCGTAGCGTTCGGCCTTCGTCGCCTGGAGGAAGCGCTCGTACGGCATGAGCACGGCCCCTGCGAAGTAGTTGGCCAGGGCCACCCGGGCCAGGGCCCGGCTGCTGGACATGCGGAGCAGGGGATGGTCCGCCAGGGCGTCCAGCAGGGCACTGTGGTCCAGCAGGGCCAGCTGGTGGGCCAGCTGGAAGGCCCGGCTGCGGAGGGGCAGCAGCTCCGAGAGGCTGATGAGCCGGCGCTCCGGGTCGTAGCGGCGGAGGAGGCCCGGGCCGTCCGCCGCCCGGTGGACCCGCACCTTCAGGCCCCGGGCCTCCACGGCGGCCACCAGGCCGGGATAGAGGGCGTCCGGGTTCAGGTGCCCCTCGGCCCAGAGGGACTCGGCGGCGGTCTCCAGGTCGGGGAAGTGGTTCATGGCCTGCTGGATGAAGTCGTTGACCTCCTCCGAGGGCAGGCGGGTGGCCTCGGGATCGAAGCCCTGGCCGTCGCTGAGGCGGGCGGACAGGCTCTCCAGGCCCTCCTGGGCGTGCTGGTAGGCGCGGTAGAGCTCGAAGACCCCCCGGGCCAGCTGGGGGCTGTTCTGGACCAGCTCCCGCACTTCCTGGGCCTGGAGGCCGAGGGGCTCGAAGAGCGGATCCCCGAAGGCCTCCAGCAGGTCCTCCGCCAGCCGCTGGTCCTGCTCGGGGGCCAGGGCCTTCAGGTCCAGATGGAACTGCTGGGCCAGGCGGATGAGCAGGGGGGCCGTGAGGGGCCGCTTGTTGCCCTCGATGAGGTTCAGGTAGCTGGGGCTGATGCCCAGGGATTCGGCCAGCTGCACCTGGCTGAGCCCCTCCTGGCGACGGAGGAGGCGGATCTTGGCGCCCAGGCGGGCGGCGGGCTTGGCGGGAGCGGCGGCGGGCATAGAATCCCCTTTTACATGAATTGACAAGATGTGACGAACAAATTGACTGAAATATTCAGATTAACCCCAATCAAACCAGCTACTCATTGCTCGAGTGAATTGTAGGTCAATCTTTGACATCAGGCCACCCGGAGGCAACCCATGTCCACACCTCTTTTCCCCGCAGGCGTCGAATGGGACGGCCCCCTGGGTCCCCGCGACGACGGCTTCGGGCCGGAAGATGCGGCCCTCCTGAACCCCGCGGCCCTGGCCTTCGTGACGGGCCTGGTCCGCGCCTTCCGGGCCCCCCTGGACATCCTGCTCGCCGAGCGCCGGGAACGTCAGCGCCGCTTCGACGCGGGGGAGCGGCCCCGCTTCCTGCCGGCGGGGCATCCCGCCCGCTCCGGCGACTGGCAGGTGGCCCCGGCCCCGGCGGACCTCCTGGACCGCCGGGTGGAGATCACGGGCCCCCCGGAACCGAAGATGCTCGTCAACGCCCTCAACAGCGGCGCGAAGGTCTACATGGCGGACTTCGAGGACAGCCTCGCGCCGCTGCCCGCGAACCTGCTGGAGGGCCAGGCCGCCCTGCACGCCGCCGTCCGCCGCCGGCTCTGCTTCCAGGATGCCGCCAGCGGGAAGGGCTACGCCCTGAAGGACCGCACGGCGGTGCTCATGGTGCGGCCCCGGGGCCTCCACCTGGAGGAGCGCCACCTGCGGGTGGACGGTCGCCCGGTGCCCGCCTGCCTCTTCGATGCGGGGCTCTTCCTCTTCCACAACGCCCGGGAGCTGGTGGCGCGGGGGACCGGCCCCTACCTCTACCTGCCCAAGCTGGAGGACCCCGCGGAGGCCCGCTGGTGGAACGAGGTGCTGCTCCTGGCCCAGGCGGCCCTGGGCCTGCCCGAGGGCACCGTGCGGGTGACCCTGCTCATCGAGACCCTGCCGGCGGCCTTCCAGATGGAGGGCCTCCTCTACGAGCTCCGCCAGCACGCCACGGGCCTGAACCTGGGCCGCTGGGACTACATCTTCAGCTTCATCAAGACCCTCCGCGCCGACGCCTCGGCCCTGCTGCCGGACCGCGCCCAGATCGCCATGACCCAGCCCTTCCTGCGGGCCTACGCCCGGCGCCTGGTGCAGGTCTGCCACCGCCGGGGCGCCCACGCCATGGGCGGCATGAGCGCCTTCATCCCCGTGAAGACCGATCCGGCGGCCCATGCCCGGGCCATGGCCCAGGTGCAGGCGGACAAGCTCCGGGAGGTGCAGGACGGCTGCGACGGCACCTGGGTGGCCCACCCCGGCCTGGTGGCCGAGGCCCAGGCGGTCTTCGACGCCCACATGCCGGAGGCGAACCAGCTGCCCCGCATCCCCGAGGGCGAGGTGGCCGAGGCCGACCTGCTGCGCATCCCCGAAGGCACCCGCACCGTGGCCGGCCTGCGCCACAACCTGCGCGTGGGCCTCCGCTACCTGGAGGCCTGGCTCCGGGGCCAGGGCTGTGTGCCCCTGGACCACCTCATGGAGGACGCCGCCACGGCGGAGATCTGCCGCATGCAGGTCTGGCAGTGGCTCCACCACGAGGCCGTGCTGGACGACGGGGAGCGCCTCTCGCCCTCCCTCTTCCACATGTGGATCCAGGAGGCCCTGGCGCAGATTCGGGCCGAAGTGGGCCTGGACGCCTTCCTGGACGGCCGCTACGGCGACGCCGCCGACCTCTTCGAGACCCTCCTGCTGGACCCCGATCCCGCGCCCTTCCTCACCCTCCCGGCCTACGGCCGCCTGCTCCAACCCTTCATCCTCGAGGTGACCGCATGAACGCGCCGCTCTTTCCCGTCCCCCCCATCGACGACGACTTCCTCGCCACGCGGTGGGCCGGCATCACGCGCCCCTACGGCCCCGACCAGGTGCGTCGCCTGCGCGGCAGCGTGCGCATCGAGCACACCCTGGCCCAGCTGGGCGCCCGCAAGCTCTGGCGCCTGATCCACGGCGAGGGCTACGTGCATTCCCTGGGCGCCCTCAGCGGCGGGCAGGCGGTGCAGATGGCCAAGGCGGGCCTCAAGGCCATCTACTGCTCCGGCTGGCAGGTGGCGGCGGACGCCAACCTCTCGGGCCAGACCTACCCCGACCAGAGCCTCTACCCCGCCAACTCGGTGCCGGCCCTGGTGAAGCGCCTGAATGCCGCCCTCCTGCGGGCGGACCAGATCGACAGCGCCGAGGGCACCCCCACCCGCGACTGGATGCTGCCCATCGTTGCGGACGCCGAGGCGGGCTTCGGCGGGCCCCTGAACGCCTTCGAGCTGATGAAGGGCATGATCGAGGCCGGCGCCGCGGGCGTGCACTTCGAGGACCAGCTCTCCAGCGAGAAGAAGTGCGGCCACCTGGGCGGCAAGGTGCTCATCCCCACGGGCCACTTCATCCGCACCCTCGTGGCCGCCCGCCTGGCGGCGGACGTGCTGGACGTGCCCACCCTCGTCATCGCCCGCACGGACGCCGATTCCGCCCGCCTCATCACCTCCGACGTGGACGAGCGGGACCGGCCCTTCCTCACGGGCGAGCGCACGCCCGAGGGCTTCCACCGCATCACCGGCGGCGTGGACATGGCCATCGCCCGGGCGAAGGCCTACGCGCCCTACGCGGACCTCATCTGGTGCGAGACCTCGACGCCGGACCTGGAGGAGGCGCGGAGGTTCGCCGAGGGCGTCCACGCCGAGTTCCCCGGCAAGCTGCTGGCCTACAACTGCTCGCCCTCCTTCAACTGGAAGAAGAAGCTCTCGGACGCCGAGATCGCGGGCTTCCAGCAGGAGCTCGCGGCCCTGGGCTACAAGTACCAGTTCGTGACCCTGGCGGGCTTCCACAGCCTGAACCACGGGATGTTCGAGCTGGCCCGCGCCTACCGCGACGAGGGCATGGCCGCCTATTCCCGCCTGCAGGAGGCCGAGTTCGCCTCCGAGGCCGCCGGCTACACGGCCACGAAGCACCAGCGCGAGGTGGGCACCGGCTACTTCGACGAGGTGGCCCAGGCCGTCAGCGGCGGGTTGGCCTCCACCCTGGCCCTGGCGGGCTCCACTGAGGCCCAGCAGTTCCACTAGCCCCGTCCGTACACCGAGAGGCCGCCCGCTCGGGCGGCCTCTCCGCGTACCGGGGATGGGGCTACTTGGCGGCCGCGGCGGCCTTCTTCTCGGCGAGGGTCTTCTCGTTGATGACGGTCTTGCCGTCGGTGGGCTTGCCCTCGGCCTTCTTCCCGGCGGGGGCGAGGCGCTGGCCGATGTGGTGGTAGGTCAGGTACTCGCCGAAGAAGACAGCCATGGTGTCCGTGCGGTCCTTGAAGAAATCGAAGCCGTGGGCCTTGCCTTCGCTGGCCAGGACCTCCACGCCGGGCAGGCCCTTGATGGCCTGGGCGTTGTCGAAGGCGCCCTTGTCGTCCGCGGCGGCCAGCACCAGCACGGAGGCCTGGCCCTTGAGGATGGCGGCCTTGAGGTCGGCCGAGGCCTGGTCCCCGAAGGCCGGGTTGCCGGCGGGGCTGAGGCTCAGCACGGCCACGGGATGCACCTTGGGTTCGGCGAGGAGCACGGAGAAGGCCCCCACGCTGGCCCCGGCCAGGCCGAGGCGCCGGCCGTCCACACCCGGCTGCTTGCGCGCCCACTCGGCGGCCTGGGCGAGATCGGCGGGGATCTTGTCGAAGCCCACCGCCTTGGCGGAGGCCGCGAAGTCGTCGGTGACCTTCACCTCGGCACCGTCCTTCTGGGTGCTGGCGCCGTGGCCGCGGAGGTCCAGGGCCAGGGTGCCGATGCCGCGGGCGTGGAGCTTCTCGGTCAGGGGCGCCCACCCGGAGCGGTCCGAATGGAACTGGTGGGCCAGGATCACCACGGGCACCTTGCCCTTGGCGGGCGGCAGGGCCAGGGTGCCCTTCAGCACGAAGCCGTCGGCGGTGGTGAGGGTCATCTCCGTCGCGGAGGGATCCGAGATCCGGGTCGCAGCCTGGGCCGGGGCGGCCAGGGCCACGAGGGCGAGGGGGACCATCAGGCGGGAAGGGCGCATGGGGACCTCTGGGCTTGGGTGCCACACTGTATCACGCCTAGCCAATGGACTTTGGACGGTATAAAAGAGAGCTTCCAGACTTCCGAGGTACCCATGCCCGCCATCGACACCATCCTCCAGGAAACCAAGCGCCGGATGCACGGCTCCCTCGACGCGCTCAAGAAGGAGATGGCCACCATCCGCACCGGCCGGGCCAACGCGAGCCTCCTGGACAACGTCCACGTGGAGTACTACGGATCCATGGTGCCCCTCAACCAGATGGGCACGGTGTCCGTGCCGGAGTCCGGGATGCTGGTGGTGACCCCCTTCGACAAGAGCGCCATCAAGGCCGTGGAGACCGCCATCCTCAAGTCCGAACTGGGCATCAATCCGTCCAACGACGGCAACGTGATCCGGCTCCCCATCCCCATGCTCACGGAGGAGCGCCGCAGGGAGCTGGTGAAGGTGCTGCACCGGCTGGGCGAGGAGATCAAGACCGGCATCCGCAACATCCGGCGGGACGCCAACGAGGACATCAAGAAGCTGGAGAAGGACAAGGAGGTCCATCTCTCCGAGGACGCCGCCAAGAAGGCCCTGGACGACATCCAGAAGCTCACGGACGCCCACATCAAGGACGTGGACGAGGCCCTCAAGCACAAGGAAGCGGAGATCCTCAAGGTCTGACCCCGCCGGGTGGCGGAGCGCGCTGCAGTGCAGCGCGCGGAGCCGGGACCCGGCGAGGGTCAGAGTCACGTCGGGGTGGGACGGATCCGCATGCGTGGCCGCGCTGCAGTGCAGCGCGCGGAGCCGGGACCGCGAACCGGATGCGGGTCGCGAGTGGACCGTCCGGGGGACGGTCCCGAGCGGGGGACCCGCACCGGTGAGCATCACCTGGGGTGGAGAATGGCCTCGCGAGTGGACCGTCCGGGGGACGGTCCCGAGCGGGGGACCCGCACCGGTGAGCATCACCTGGGGTGTAGAATGGCCTCGCGAGTGGACCGTCCGGGGGACCCGCACCGGTGAGCATCACCTGGGGTGGAGAATGGCCTCGCAAGTGGACCGCCCCCGCAGGTTGCCGACTTGTCCAGGCCCGGCCAAGATGGGGCAAACCCTCTCCCGCAGGCCTCCATGCGCCCTTCTGTCCGCCTCCTTCCCGCCCTGGTGTTCGGCCTCCTGGCCGGCTGTGTCCGGCCGCCGGAGCCCAACCCGCAGCTCCAGCCCGTGCAACCGGTGGACCGCTGGCTGCGGGGGAAGGCCTACCTGAAGGAGGCGCAGGGCGGGCTGGAGGTGCGGGCGGCCTTCGAGGAGGCCGGCCCGGGCGCCCTCCTGTTCGACGTGGTGGTGGCCAACCGCGGGACCGCGCCCGTGCTCGTGGCGCCGGAACGCTTCCAGTGCGTGCTGGGCGACCTGCCCGAGGGCTCCCTGGCGCCGCGGGAGTATGCCGCGGTGGATCCGGAGGTGATGATCCAGCAGCTCGGGCGGGCCAGCGCCGCGGAGCAGGCGGCGAAGGGGACCACCAGCGCCTTCCGGGGGCTCTTCCTCCTGGCGGACCTGGGGGACGCCCTCTCGGCCAGCACCCAGCGGAGCGCCCGGGAGCAGCGGGAGGTGCGCCAGGAGAGCCGGGAGACCACCCGCGACCTGGATGCGGCGGACCGGCAATCGGACGCGCGCCTCTCGGGACTCGAGGGCCAGCGGCGCCACTGGGAGGAGGACTGCGTGCGGAAGACCACCCTGGACCCCGGCTACGGCCTGCGGGGGAAGGTGGTGTTCCACCTCGATGCGCGGCGGGCCGGCAAGGTCGCGCTCCGGCTCCCCCTGGGCCCGCAGACCTTCCAGTTCGATTTCCGCCCCCGGTAGGGCTTGCTAGGATGCCCTAGGTCGGCCGTACGGAATCCGGGCCCGACGCCTGCTTCCGAGGTCCGATCCCATGCCGTCCCTGCCCGCCCTGCTCCTCCTCATGCTCGCCGCGCTGCTGGCGGGCTTCATCGATGCGGTGGTGGGGGGCGGGGGGCTCATCACGGTGCCGGCCCTCCTGCTGGGCTTGCCCGCGGGCACGCCGCTGCCCACGCTGCTGGGCACCAACAAGGTGGTGGCCGTGACCGGCACCACCCTGGCGGCGGGCAAGTTCGTCCGGGCCAGGGCCCTGGACTGGCGGGAGATGGTGCTGCCCGTGCTGGCCTCGGGGCTGGGCTCCGCCGGCGGCGTCTGGCTCACCTACCACATGCACGCCGATTTCCTGCGGCCCCTCATGCTGGGGCTCCTGGTGGCCATGCTGGCCTTCACGCTCCTCCGGCCCGACCTGGGGAGCCTCCATGCGCCCCGCTTCGGCCTGGCCCACCAGCGGGGGCTGGCGGCGCTGATCAGCGTGTGCCTGGGCTTCTATGACGGATTCTTCGGGCCGGGCACGGGCTCGGTGCTGATCTTCCTCTTCGTGGCGGTGCTGGGGTTCGACTTCCTGCGGTCCTCGGCCCTGGCCAAGGCCGTGAACTGGGCCTCCAACATCACCGCCATGGGCCTCTTCGTCCTGCGGGGCAGCTGGCTGCCGACCGTGGCCCTCAGCATGGCCGTGGCCAACGGCGCCGGGGGCTACCTGGGCGCCCACGTGGCCCTCACCCGGGGCAGCCGGTGGGTCCGGGCGGTGTTCATCGCCGTGGTGGGGGCCCTCATCCTCCGGCTGGGCTGGCAAGTCCTTCGCGGGACCGCCTGACCGGGTATCCTGGACCCCCATGCCCGCCCCCCGTCCGCGTCCCTTCGGCTGGGACCTCCTCCTCCGAGCCGTGCGATTCTTCTACCTGCTCTGGGGTGGGATGCTGCTGTCCACCCTCGCGTTCTACGGGCGGCTGCGGCTGCCCGCGGTGTTCTGGCACTGGCCCGACCTCTGCCGGGTGGTGGTGGGCCCCTGGGGCCGGGCCCTGGCCCTGGGGCTGGGGCTGGTGATGTGCCTGGCGGCCCTGGCGGAGGTCTGGGAACTGGTGGACCGCCTCCTCGTGCGGGTCATGGGCGAATCCGACCACTGAGCCGGTCCGCTGAAAACCAGCTTGGTATCCCGATCCCTTTTGGCGATGCTGGGGGGATGGCCGTGAACCCTTCCCGGGTTCGGGCCATTCAACGAACGTGGCTTCGAAAGGCGGTGGTATGAGGCAGGGGATCCGAGGTGTGATGGGGGCGGGACTGGCGATGGGCCTGGTGGCCCTGCCGGCGGCGGCCCAGGGTGTGGCCCTGGCGGCTTCCGATCCCGTGGGCATCGCCCGCAGCGGGGTCCAGGTGGCCTACGGCTACAGCCTGGAGGCCGCGAGCCTCAACCCGGCCCTCTTGGCCTCGCTCAAGGAATCCCGGGCGGCCTACCTGGCGGCGGGCATGGAGCTGCAGGACGCCCAGGTGAGCCTCGAGTCGAACCAGAAGACCTGGTACAGCTCGGACCGGAACCGGGGCCTCGCGGGCTTCGGCGCGGCCTTCCGCGTGGCGCCGGCCCTCACGCTGGGGCTGAAGCTGGACACCCCCTTCCAGCGCCACGGCCAGTTCGCTCCCGATGCGCCCAACCGCTTCATGGGCGACGCCCTCGACCTCTCCGGACGCCGGCTGGAGGCCCAGGCGGCGTGGGCCATCACGCCCGGGTTCTCCTTCGGCATCGGCCTGGGCGCCACCCACCTCCGCTTCGAGTCCGGCTCGGTGGTCCGTCTCGGCGTGCCGCTGGATCCCACCCAACCCACCTCGGCCACCAACCCCGTGAGCGGCGTCGTGGAGCAGGGCGTCGGGCAGAGCGGATCGAAGACACTGCCCAGCTACAGCCTGGGATTCCGGTGGGCCCTCAGCCCCCGGTGGACCCTCGGGCTCGTCCACCAGTCGGGCTACAAGACGGACCTGGATCTCTCCGCCAGCCTCCGCGGCGGCATGCTCGGCCTCTACGCCAACGACGGCATGAGCGCGCCCCTGCTGGGCACCGCCACCCGCGCCGCCGCCCTGCTGGGGCTGACCACGGCCGGGGCGGGGAACGGCCGGCTGGAGCTGCCCTCCACGACCACCTTCGGCGCGCGCCAGCGGGTCAATTCCCTGATCACCTGGGAGGGCGACCTGCGGTGGACCGCGGCCGGCCTCCAGGTGCCGGGCTTCGCCCAGGTCGGGACGCCCTCCGGCATCGTCACCCCGCCGGCCACCATCGCCCGGAGCAAGGGGCACCTGGGCGGCGGCCTCTCCGCGGAGGTCGAGCTGGGCAAGTTCTGGACCCTGCGCGCCGGCGCCTTCGTGGACCAGGCTTCCGTGGACGAGGCCCTGGTCGAGCCGCTCGTGGGCGGCTCGCGCCAGGCCAGCTTCTCCCTGGGCGCCGGCTACCGGGTGTGGGGCGGCGAGGTGAGCCTCGGCTACCAGTTCCGCCAGGCGAAGGACCAGGACGTCACCAGCCTCGACGGCGTCTGGAGCGCCGCGGGCTTCCGCGCCACAGGCAGCCGCACCCGCGTGGAGGGCATGGGACACCTGTTCGCCATCGGGTTCAAGCGGAGCTTCTAGGATGCTCTTCCTGGGGCCCCACGCCTGCGAGGAGGCCCTGTCGCGGGGCGAACTGCACACCCTCTGGATCGCGCCGGCCGCCTGGGGGCGCGTGGCGCGGCTCGTCTCCGCGGCCCGCGAGGCGGGCGTGGTGCTCCGCCGCGAACCCATGGAGGCGCTGGACCGGAGGGCCCAGGGCCAGCGGCACCAGGGCGTGCTGGGCGAAGGCGGGGCCTTCGCCTACACGGCCTTCGAGGACCTGGCCGGAGCCCTGCGTGCCCGGGGGGAGGCCGCGCTGGTGCTGGCGCTCGACGGCGTGACGGACCCCCACAACCTGGGCGCCATCCTGCGCTCTGCGGCGGGCGCGGGCGTGGACGGCGTGATCCTGCCCGAGCGCCGTTCCGCCGCGGTGAACGAGACGGTCATCCGCGCCAGCGCCGGCACCGCGGGCCGCGTACCCGTCTGCCGCGTCGTGAACCTGGGCCGCGCCCTCGACGACCTGAAGGAGGCCGGAGCCTGGATCTACGGACTCGCCGCGGGCGAAGGGAGCCGGAGCTACCTCGACGAGCCCTTCGATCGCGCGACCGTGCTGGTGATGGGCGCCGAGGGCGAGGGCCTGCACCTCAAGATCCAGGAGCGCTGCGACGGGCTGCTGCACATCCCGATGCCCGGCGGCATCGAGAGCCTGAACGTCTCCGCCGCGGCGGCAGTGGCCCTTTTCCGGGTGCTGGCCCGCCGAGGACCCCATGGGGCCTGAACTTTTCCCTTGTGAGGCCCATGGGGGCGTGATACCTTTCGAGTTCCCTGTCAGGAGAGCCCTGCCTCGCAGTGCCCCCTGACCCGGAGCCCCGACAGGGGTTCCGGATGGTCGCCACGCCGGTTCGCCGGCCGGCGCCCGGACAGCGTTGACAAGCCCCCCTGGGGCACTGGCAAGCAATGCCGAGATGGCCGAGTGGTTAATGGCAGCAGACTGTAAATCTGCCGGGCACCGCCCTACGGAGGTTCGAATCCTTCTCTCGGCACCAGTCAGCCGGTCCTCCGGCGGCTGGACCCCGTCCGGGGCGTTCCACGCGGGAATAGCTCAGTTGGTAGAGCGTCAGCCTTCCAAGCTGAATGTCGCGGGTTCGAACCCCGTTTCCCGCTCCAACCTTCCGTCCTTCCGGCGGCAAGGCCCCACCCCGCCGCAGTCTGGCGGGAAGGTTCAAGGCCCACATAGCTCAGCGGTAGAGCACTTCCTTGGTAAGGAAGAGGTCACCGGTTCAAGCCCGGTTGTGGGCTCCACCCTTTGCACCGTTCAACCCCCATTCTTCTCTCTCACCCCTCAGGAGGTTTCCGTGGCCAAAGAGAAATTTGATCGTTCGAAGCCGCACGTCAACATCGGCACCATCGGCCACGTGGACCATGGCAAGACCACGCTGACCGCCGCGATCACCTTCGTGCTCGCGAAGAAGTTCGGCGGCGAGACCAAGTCCTACGACCAGATCGACTCCGCGCCCGAGGAGAAGGCCCGTGGGATCACGATCAACACCGCCCACGTCGAGTACCAGACCGAGAAGCGCCACTATGCCCACGTGGACTGCCCCGGTCACGCCGACTACGTGAAGAACATGATCACCGGCGCGGCCCAGATGGACGGCGCGATCCTCGTGGTGGCCGCCACCGACGGTCCCATGCCTCAGACCCGCGAGCACATCCTGCTGGCCCGCCAGGTGGGCGTGCCCTACATCGTGGTGTTCATGAACAAGGTGGACATCGCCGACCCCGAGCTCACCGAGCTGGTCGAGATGGAGATCCGCGACCTGCTGTCCTCCTACCAGTACCCCGGCGACGAGATCCCCATCATCAAGGGTTCCGCCCGTCTGGCCCTGGACCACGCCGACACCCCGGACCATCCGGACTGCGCCTGCATCCATGAGCTCATGGCCGCGGTGGACGCCTACATCCCCGATCCCGTCCGCGCCATCGACAAGCCCTTCATCATGCCCGTCGAGGACGTGTTCACGATCACCGGCCGCGGCACCGTGGTGACCGGCCGCATCGAGCAGGGCATCGTGCGGGTGGGCGAGGAAGTCGAGATCATCGGCCTCAAGGACACCGTGAAGAAGGTCGTCACCGGCGTCGAGATGTTCCGCAAGTCCCTGGACCAGGGTCAGGCCGGCGACAACGCGGGCATCCTGCTCCGCGGCGTGGAGCGCAAGGATGTGGAGCGCGGCCAGGTGCTCGCCAAGCCCGGCAGCATCACCCCCCACACCAAGTTCAACGCCCAGGTGTACGTGCTGACCAAGGAAGAGGGCGGCCGCCACACCCCCTTCTTCAACAAGTACCGCCCCCAGTTCTACTTCCGCACCACGGACGTGACGGGCTCCATCGAGCTCGAGGCCGGCCGCGAGATGGTCATGCCCGGTGACAACGTCACCCTGACCGTCGAGCTGATCCAGCCCATCGCCATGGACAAGGGCCTGAAGTTCGCCATCCGCGAAGGCGGCCGCACCGTCGGTGCGGGCAACGTGGGCGAGATCCTGGCCTAGGCCAGGACCCGCCCTCCCGAAGAGGAGGTCCCCGATGCGCGAGATCGTTCACCTGCAGTGCCAGGACTGCAAGCGCAAGAACTACAGCACGACCAAGAACAAGAAGACCACCACCGGCAAGCTCGAGTTCAACAAGTTCTGCCGGTTCTGTGGTGGTGTGAAGGTGCACCGCGAGGCCAAGTAGCCTCCGGTCCCGAGGAGGCCGCCCGGACCGCACCCAGCGGAACCCGGGCGGCCGCCACAGGGGAGTAGCTCAGCTGGTAGAGCAGCGGACTCCAAATCCGCAGGTCGCGGGTTCGAACCCTGTCTCCCCTGCCATTCCGGCCCCGGCGCAATCGCTCGGGGCCAGGTTTTTCAAGAACGGACACCATCCGAGGGGTTCAGCGTGATCGGAGCCATCAAGCAGCAGGCCAGGGACCTCAAGGCCGAGCTCGACCGTGTTGACTGGCCCAGCAGGGACAAGGTGATGTCCTCCACCTGGATCGTGGTGGCGATCTCGGTCTTCGTGGGGGTGTTCCTCTGGGCCGCCGATTGGGTCCTGGCCCGGGGTTTCGCCCTCTTCTTCCCCCGCCACTGAAGGAGGCCGCCATGACCGATCTCGTGAGCACGCCCCAGGCTTCCGCGGACCCGATCCAGGGCCGTGAGCTGAAGTGGTTCATCATCCACACCTACTCCGGCTACGAGGCCAAGGTGATGGAGCACCTCCGCCAGCGCATCAAGATGGAGGAGCGGGACGGCAGCTTCGGGGACATCCAGATCCCCGAGGAGACCTACGAGGAGATGAAGGTCGACGCCAAGTCCGGCCGCAAGGAGCGCGTCGTCAAGAAGCGCAAGTCCTTCCCCGGCTACCTCCTGGTGCAGATCCAGGTGGAGCGCAAGCCCGACGGCTCCGTGGAGATGGCGGACGCCGACTGGCACCTCGTGCGCAACACCCCGAAGGTCACCAGCTTCGTGGGGGCCAACAAGAAGCGGCCCACGCCCCTGACGGACGAGGAGGTCCGCCAGATCATGCACCACACCGAGGAGACCCAGGAGAAGCCCAAGCCCAAGTACCACTTCGAGAAGGGCGAGAAGGTCCGCATCATCGACGGACCCTTCGCCAACTTCGAGGGCGACGTGGAGGAGATCCACGAGGAGCGCTCCACCATCAAGGTCATGGTCACGGTCTTCGGCCGCTCCACGCCGGTGGAACTGGACTTCATTCAGGTCGAAAAACGGTAGTGCTGTCCGGGGGACCGCGCTGCGCGCTACACCCCCGGAGCCCCCGCGCCCTCATCCGGCGGAGCCGGACTCGGGCTTTTGCAATCCACTTAAGCTTTTTCTGCCCTTTTTTGTTAGACTTTTCAGTCCCGGTCCCTTCCGACCGGGACCTTTTCAACCCGGCTGGGCGGTCCTGAGGATCCCCACCCACCAAGGCGGCCGTTGCCGGCGATTGCCGGAATCCACCGCGGGAGCACACCCATGGCAAAGAAGATCACCGGCTACATCAAGCTGCAGTTGCCCGCGGGCGAGGCCACCCCGGCCCCTCCCGTCGGTCCCGCGCTCGGCCAGCACGGCGTGAACATCATGGAGTTCGTGAAGCAGTTCAACGCGAAGTCCGTGGGCGCGGTGGAGAAGGGCACCACCCTCCCCGTCGTCATCACCGTCTACGCCGACCGCAGCTTCAGCTTCATTCTGAAGACCCCGCCCGCCGCCGTGCTGATCAAGAAGAAGATCGGCCTGGACAAGGGTTCCGCCACGCCCAACAAGCAGAAGGTCGGCAAGATCACCAAGGCCCAGCTCGCCGAGATCGCCAAGGTGAAGATGCCCGACCTCACCGCCGGCAGCCTCGAGGCCGCCGTCCGTTCCATCGCCGGCTCCGCCCGTTCCATGGGCGTCGAAGTCGTCGATTAGGCCCCTCGCGTGGGTTCCGGCCCACGCGCGAAGTTCGCACCACCTGTTGGAGAGCCGCGCCGTGCGGCGATCCCGGCCACCGCGACCGTCATCGCGGGAGATCGTTCGAGTAGGAGCCAATATGGCAAAACCTGGAAAGAAGTACCGGGCTGCCGCGGCCAAGATCGAAGATCGCCCCTACGAGCTCAAGGACGCCCTCAGCGTGATCAAGGACTCGGCCTTCGCCAAGTTCGACGAGACCGTTGAAGTGCACATGAGGCTCGGCGTCGACCCCCGCCACGCGGACCAGATGGTCCGTGGCACCATCGTGCTGCCCCACGGAACGGGCAAGACGATGCGGGTGGCGGTCATCGCGGGTGGCGAGAAGGTCAAGGAAGCGGAAGCCGCCGGCGCCGAGATCGTGGGCGGGGATGACCTGGTGGAGAAGATCGCCGCCGGGTTCCTCGACTTCGATGCTCTGGTGGCGACCCCCGACATGATGAAGGGCGTCGGCCGCCTGGGCAAGGTGCTGGGTCCCCGCGGGCTCATGCCCAACCCCAAGACCGGCACCGTGACCTTCGACGTGGCCAAGGCCATCAAGGAGATCAAGGCGGGCAAGGTGGAATACCGCGTCGACAAGACCGGCATCATCCATGCCCCCGTCGGCAAGCTGTCCTTCGGCGTCGAGAAGCTGGAGGAGAATGCGAAGGCCCTCATCGACGCCGTGCACAAGGCCAAGCCTTCCACGGCGAAGGGAAAATACGTGAAGACGATGTACATCGCCTCCACGATGGGTCCCTCCGTCTCCCTGTCCACCGCCGGCGTCGAGAAGTAGGAGGCCGACCATGGAAAAGAACCAGAAGATCGCTGAAGTCGCCGAGCTCAAGGAGACCTTCGCCACCGCCACCTCGGCCGTGGTGATCGAATTCAAGGGCCTCGTCGTCGAGAAGGACACCGCCTTCCGCAAGAGCGTCCGCGAGAGCAGGGCCCAGTACCGGGTCGGCAAGAACACGCTGCTCCGCCTCGCCGTCAAGGACACCACGTTCGCGCCGCTCGGAACCTCCTTCAAGGGCAACAGCGCCGTGGCCACCACGCACGACGATGTCGTCGCGCTGGCCAAGGCCGTCAACGGCTTCCTGAAGGACAACCCGGCCGCCGTCTTCAAGGCCGGCATCATGGACGGCAAGCAGATCAGCGCCCAGGAGCTCCAGGCCCTGGCCGAGCTGCCGAGCCGCGACGTCCTCATCGCCAAGCTGCTCTACCTCATGAAGTACCCGATCTCCGGGCTCGCGGTCGCCCTCGAGGGCATCCGCAAGCAGAAGGCCGGCGAGTAGCACCGCATTCCAACCCCGAAACCCGAAACCCGTTTACGCATGCAGGAGGCCAACATGGCTCTCACCGCCGATCAGCTCATCGCTGAAATCGAAACCATGACCGTCCTCGACCTGGCCAACCTGGTCAAGGCCCTCGAGGAGCGCTTCGGCGTCTCCGCCGCCGCCATGGCCGCTCCCGCCGCTGGCGGCGCTGCCCCGGCCGCCGCTGCCGAAGAGCAGACCGAGTTCAACGTCATCCTCGCGGATGCCGGTGCCAACAAGCTGAACGTCATCAAGGCGGTCCGCGAAGTGGTCGCCGGTCTCGGCCTGAAGGAGGCCAAGGACCTGGTCGACGGCGCTCCCAAGGCCGTAAAGGAGGGCGTCGCCAAGGACGAGGCCCAGAAGATCAAGGAAAAGCTCGAGGCCGCTGGCGCCAAGGTCGAGATCAAGTAGCCTTATTCCAGTATTAACGCAAAGCGCGGGGTGTCTCGTACACCTTGCGCTTTGCGGTTTCGTCTCGTACTGGTACGATTATTCCTTCCGCCTGGCCCTCCAGGTGGGATCTCTGCCTCGCAAAAGGCCCCCGGTTGCGAACACCCCTCCGCAGCAGCACCGACATCGCCACTGGGCCCCTCCATCCGCCAACCGGCGGTGGGGCGGCCATCGGCGCGTACCGGGGCCTCCACGCCTGAATCCCTTCTCCGGGGCCGCGGCTCCGGAGCGCGCAGTTCTTGAGGGTTCCGCCTACTTCATCTGGAGCGAACCATGAGTGTTCAGCAGAACATCTACCGCCAGCGCCACGACTTCTCGAAGATCCGCTCCCTGGTACCCATCCCGAACCTGATCGACATCCAGAAGCGGAGCTACGACGAATTCCTCCAGATGAACCTGCTCCACAGCGAGCGGGACCCCCGCGGCCTCAAGGCCGTGTTCGAATCCATGTTCCCCGTGCACAACGGGAAGAATCCCGACGGCTCCGACGCCACCCTCGAGGTCGAGTTCCTCGACTACACCGTGGGCCACTGGGCCTGCAAGTGCGAGAAGTACCTGGGGCTCGAGCACCTCCGCACCCAGTGCAAGCAGTGCGGGCACAGCATCGTCTCGGACCACCCGAAGGATCCGACGGTGGACTGCCCCAAGTGCGGCACCCGGAACAAGAACGCCGCCACCATCTGCGACGTCTGCCAGGAACCCGTGTCCATGAAGCAGAAGATGGGCATGGACGAGTGCGTGGAGCGTGGCGCCACCATGGCAGCCCCGCTGAAGATCCGGGTGCGGCTGAACCAGTTCGACCGGGACGACAAGGGCAACCGCCGCTTCAAGCAGAGCCAGGATTCCGAGGTCTACTTCGGCGACCTGCCGATCATGACCGACCGCGGCACGTTCATCATCAACGGCACCGAGCGCGTGATCGTGAGCCAGCTGCACCGCAGCCCCGGCGTGTTCTTCAGCATCGCGCCGGACAAGAGCCTCTACAGCGCCCAGATCATCCCCTACCGCGGCTCCTGGATCGAGTTCGAGCTGGACTCCAAGGGCCTGCTCTACGCCCGCATCGACCGCAAGCGCAAGTTCCTCGGCGCCACCTTCATGCGTGCCCTGGGCCTCTTCAGCGAGGACCTCAGCGCCAACGAGGCCATGCTCCGCCACTTCTACACGCCGGCCACCTTCTTCCTGAAGAAGGGCAAGCTGAGCGTCGCCCCCGGCGAGTTGCTCGTCGGCAAGAAGCTCGGCGAGCCGGTGAAGCACCCGAAGACCAAGGAAGAGATCATCGGGAAGGACAAGAAGATCAGCCGGCGCCTCCTCGAGCAGGTCGAGAAGGCCGGCATCAAGGACGTGCCCGTGGAGCGGGAGATGCTCGACGGCGCCGTCCTGCTGCAGGACGTGGTGAACATGGAGACCGGCGAGGTCCTCATGGAGGCCAACGAGCCCTTCCTCCAGACGCACCTGGAGATGTTCCTCGCGAACAACATCCCCTCCTTCGACGTCTTCTTCCCCGAGAACGACGCCACCGGCAAGGTCTTCTCCGAGACGCTGGCGAAGGACCACACGGAGGACAGCGAGGAGGCCGCCAAGGAGCTCTTCAAGAAGATCCGTCCCGGCGAGCCCGCCACGATGGAATCCAGCAAGAAGCTGCTCTACGGCATGTTCTTCGACCCCCAGAAGTACGACCTCAGCAAGGTGGGTCGGCACAAGATCAATGCCAAGCTGAGCCTCAACACCGACCTGGACTTCCGCACCCTGGGCACGGACGACTTCGTGGCCACCGTGCACTACCTCCTGCGCCTGAAGAAGTACGACACCACCCGGCAGGAGGTGAACGAGATCGCCCCCGTCCGCGCCGACGACATCGACCACCTGGGGAACCGGCGCGTCCGGTCCGTGGGCGAGCTCCTGGAGAACGGCTTCCGCGTGGGTCTGGTGCGCGTGCAGCGGGCCATCAAGGAGAAGTTCAGCATCGCGCAGGATCCCAACAGCCCCCTGCAGGCCCACGACCTGATCAACAGCAAGCCGGTCATCGCGGCCATGAAGGAGTTCTTCGGCTCCAGCCAGCTCTCCCAGTTCATGGACCAGACGAACCCGCTGTCCGAGATCACCCACAAGCGCCGCCTCTCCGCCCTCGGGCCCGGCGGCCTCAGCCGCGACCGCGCCGGCTTCGAGGTGCGCGACGTGCACACCTCGCACTACGGCCGCATCTGCCCCATCGAGACGCCGGAAGGCCCGAACATCGGCCTCATCTCCTCGCTCTCCTGCTACGCCCGCATCAACGAGTTCGGCTTCATCGAGAGCCCCTACCTGAAGGTGGAGAACGGCCGCATCGTCAACTTCGCCAAGGTCACCAGCGTGGGCGACTCGAAGTTCGAGTACATGCAGGTGGTCCGCCTGGACGAGCTGGAGGCGGAGAACAAGAAGCTCGCCAAGGCCGGCAAGCGCCCCGCCAAGATCGAGATGCACGCCTTCTACCTCTCCGCGTGGGAGGAGGACGAGCACGTCATCGCCCAGGCCAACGTCCGGGTGGACGACCAGGGCATGATCCAGGACGAGGACGTGACCGCCCGCGTGGCCGGGGAGACCAAGATCGTGCCCCGCGAGAAGGTCACGCTCATGGACGTCAGCCCGAAGCAGGTGGTCTCCGTGGCCGCCAGCCTCATCCCCTTCCTCGAGAACGACGACGCCAACCGCGCCCTCATGGGCGCCAACATGCAGCGCCAGGCCGTGCCCCTGATCCGCACCGAGGCCCCCATCGTGGGCACCGGCATGGAGTACGTGGCGGCCAAGGATTCCGGCGCCTGCGTGGTCTGCCGCCGTTCGGGCATCGTGGAGACCGTGGATGCGAACCGCATCGTGGTCCGCGTCGAGGATGATCCCGACACCGAGGGCATCGAGTCCGGCGTGGACATCTACACGCTCGTGAAGTTCGCCCGCAGCAACCAGAACACCTGCCTCAACCAGAACCCCCTCGTGAAGAAGGGCGAGTACGTCACCGAGGGCCAGATCCTCGCGGACGGCCCCTGCACCGACCACGGCGAGCTGGCCCTGGGCCGCAACCTGGTCGTGGCCTACATGCCTTGGCGCGGCTACAACTTCGAGGACGCGATCCTGATCTCCGAGCGCGTGGTGAAGGAGGATCTCTACACCACGATCCACATCGAGGAGTTCGAGGTCCACGCCCGCGACACGAAGCTGGGGCCCGAGGAGATCACCCGCGACATCCCCCAGGTGCGCGAGGAGGCCCTCAAGAACCTCGACGACAGCGGCATCATCCGCATCGGCGCCACCGTGCGCCACGGCGACATCCTCGTGGGCAAGGTCACCCCCAAGGGCGAGACCATCCTCTCCCCCGAGGAGAAGCTGCTCCGCGCCATCTTCGGCGAGAAGGCCAGCGACGTGAAGGACGCCAGCCTCACGGTGCCCCCGGGCATCGAGGGCACGGTGGTGGACGTCAAGGTCTTCACCCGCAAGGGCCAGGAGAAGGATCTCCGCACCCAGCAGATCGAGCGCGACCAGATCTCCAAGTGGGAGAAGGATCTCTCCGACGAGGAGCGCATCATCCGCGCCGAGGCCAAGAAGAAGATCGTGGCCCTGCTGAAGGGCAAGGAGCTCTCCGAGACCCTCACGGACGACAAGGGCCAGAAGGAGCTGCTGCCCAAGGGCAAGAAGCTCACCCAGAACATGCTGGAGGCCGTGCCCTACCACCGCTTCCGCCAGGTGTCCGTGGCCGCCGGCAAGGCCCGCCTCGAGCAGCAGGTGCTGGACATCCTCGACAAGACCGAGAGCCAGCTGAAGGTCCTGCGCGACATCCTGAACGAGCGCATGGAGCGGCTGCTGAAGGGCGACGAGCTCATGCCCGGCGTCCTCAAGACCGTGAAGTGCTACGTGGCCGTGAAGCGCAAGCTGCAGGTCGGCGACAAGATGGCCGGCCGCCACGGCAACAAGGGTGTGGTGAGCCGGATCCTCCCTGTGGAGGACATGCCCTACCTGCCCGACGGCCGACCGGTGGACATCGTTCTGAACCCCCTCGGCGTGCCTTCCCGTATGAACATCGGCCAGGTGCTCGAGTGCCACCTCGGCTGGGCCGGCAAGACCCTCGGCGTCCACTTCTCCACGCCGGTCTTCGACGGCGCCCGCGAGGCGGACATCAAGGGCTTCCTCACCCAGGCCTGGGAGAAGAACCACAAGCTGGGCCCCGACGTCACCGGCAAGACCATGCTGTTCGACGGCATGACCGGCGAGGCCTTCGAGCAGCCCGTGAACGTGGGCTGCGTCTACATGCTCAAGCTGCACCACCTCGTCGACAACAAGATCCACGCCCGGAGCATTGGACCCTACTCGCTCATCACGCAGCAGCCCCTGGGCGGCAAGGCCCAGTTCGGCGGCCAGCGCTTCGGCGAGATGGAAGTCTGGGCCCTCGAGGCCTACGGCGCAGCCCATGTGCTGCAGGAACTGCTCACCTACAAGTCCGACGACATGCACGGCCGGACCCAGATCTACCAGGCCATCATCAAGGGCGAGACCATCAAGGATCCCGGCCTCCCCGAGAGCTTCAACGTGGTGCGCAAGGAGCTCAACGCCCTGTGCATCGACGTGGAGATGCTGACCCGCGAGGAACTGGACCCGCTGCTCATGTCCGCCGAGCCCGAGGCCTTCACCATCGAGGGCTGAGCCCTTTCCTGCGAACCGAGACGAGAGAGAGGCCCCCATGTTCCAAGAACCCCAGAACATCAACGCCTATGAGTGCATCCGCGTCACCCTGGCCAGTCCGGACAAGATCCGGTCCTGGTCCCGGGGCGAGGTCACCAAGCCGGAGACCATCAACTACCGCAGCCTGAAGCCCGAGCGCGACGGCCTGTTCTGCGCCCGCATCTTCGGCCCCGTCAACGACTGGGAATGCCTCTGCGGGAAGTACAAGCGCCAGAAGTTCAAGGGCGTCATCTGCGACAAGTGCGGCGTCGAGGTCACCAAGAAGTCCGTGCGCCGCGAGCGCATGGGCCACATCCAGCTGGCCTCCCCGGTCAGCCACGTGTGGTTCTTCAAGGGCGTCCCCAGCCGCATCGGCTACCTGCTCGACATCCCCCTGAAGGATCTCGAGCGCGTCCTCTACTTCGAGGCCTACGCCGTCACCGAGTCCGGCGAGACCAGCCTGAAGGAAGGCGAGATCCTCAACGAGGACAAGTTCCGCGAGTGCCGCAGCCTGTACGGCGAGGGCTTCAAGGCCCAGATGGGCGCCGAGGCCATCAAGGAGCTGCTCAAGCACGTGGACGTGGAGGCCCTGGCCATCCAGCTGCGCCATGACATGAAGGTCGAGGCCTCCAGCCAGAAGCGCAGCAAGATCGCCAAGCGCCTCAAGGTGGCCGAGTCCTTCCAGCGCTCGGGCAACAAGCCCGAGTGGATGATCCTCGACGTGATGCCCGTGCTGCCCCCCGAGCTGCGCCCCCTGGTGCCCCTCGACGGCGGCCGCTTCGCCACCTCCGACCTGAACGACCTCTACCGCCGCGTCATCAACCGCAACAACCGCCTCAAGAAGCTCCTGGAGCTCAAGGCCCCCGACGTCATCGTGCGCAACGAGAAGCGCATGCTGCAGGAGGCCGCGGACGCCCTCTTCGAGAACGGCAAGCGCGGCCGCCTCCTCCGCGGCGTCAGCAACCGCCCCCTGAAGTCCCTCAGCGACGCCCTCAAGGGCAAGCAGGGCCGGTTCCGCCAGAACCTGCTCGGCAAGCGCGTGGACTACTCGGGCCGCTCCGTCATCGTGGTGGGTCCCGACCTCAAGCTGCACCAGTGCGGCCTGCCCAAGAAGATGGCGCTCGAGCTCTTCAAGCCCTTCATCTTCAACCGGCTCGAGCACAAGGGCTACGCCGCCACCATCCGCCAGGCCAAGGAGATGGTGGAGGAGGGCCGCTCCGAGGTGTGGGACGTCCTGGAAGAGGTGATCAAGGACCACCCGGTCCTCCTCAACCGCGCGCCCACCCTGCATCGCCTGGGCATCCAGGCCTTCCAGCCGGTCCTGGTGGAAGGCAAGGCCATTCGCCTCCATCCCCTCGTCTGCACCGCCTTCAACGCGGACTTCGACGGCGACCAGATGGCGGTGCACGTGCCCCTCAGCCCCATGGCCCAGATCGAGGCCAAGGTGCTGATGATGTCCACCCAGAACATCCTCAACCCCGCCAACGGCCGCCCGAACGTGGTGCCCAGCCAGGACATCGTGCTCGGCGGCTACTACCTGACCAAGAAGCGCATCGGCCGCAAGGGCGAGGGCATGGTCTTCGCCAACGTCAACGACGTGGTGGCGGCCCACGGGTCGGGCGTGGTGGACACCCACGCCATCATCCAGATCCGCTACACCGGCGAATGGGTGGACACCGAGGCCTGGCACGCGAAGGATCCCAAGAAGAACTCCGAGCAGGAAGTCTTCGAGTGCCCCGCCGAGACCGTCCACAGCCAGCTCAAGACCACCACCGTGGGCCGCGTGCTCTTCAACCGCGCGCTTCCTGACGAGGTGCCCTTCGTCAACGGCCTGCTCAAGAAGGAGGGCCTGCTCTCCCTCGTGAACCGCGCCTACAAGCTGAACGGCCCCGAGGTCACCATCCGCATGCTGGACGCCATGAAGGACACCGGCTTCCAGTGGGCCATGCGGGCCGGCGTGTCGGTGGGCATCGACGACCTGGTCGTGCCCGACACCAAGGGCAAGCTGCTCAAGGGCGCCAGCGACGAGGTGCGCGCCATCGAGAAGGAGGCCTACGAGGGCCGCCTGGACGCCTCCACGCGCTACAACCGCATCCTGGAAGTCTGGTCGAAGACCAGCGACCAGGTGGCCAGCGACATGATGAAGGAGCTGGAGAAGCGGAACGAGAACGACAAGTTCCTGAACTCCATCTACATCCTGGCCGACTCCGGCGCCCGCGGTTCCAAGACGCAGATCCGCCAGGTGGCCGGCATGCGCGGCCTCATGGCCAAGCCCAGCGGCGACATCATCGAGACGCCCATCACCGCGAACTTCAAGGAAGGCCTCTCGGTGTTGCAGTACTTCATCTCGACCCACGGCGCCCGCAAGGGCCTCGCGGACACCGCGCTGAAGACGGCCGACTCCGGCTACCTCACCCGCAAGCTGGTGGACGTGGCCCAGGACGTCATCGTCAACGAGGATGACTGCGAGACCATCAGCGGCATCGAGGTCGAGGCCATCGTCAACAGCGACGGCACCATCCGCGCCCGCCTCCGCGACCGCATCATGGGCCGCGTGGTGCTCGAGGACGTCGTCGATCCCTACTCTCACGAGGTCATCGCCGCTTCCGGCACCCTCATCGGCGAGGAGCTGGCCTTCAAGATCGAGACCAGCGGCATCACCAAGGTCAAGATCCGCTCGGCCCTCACCTGCGAGGCCCGGCGCGGCATCTGCGCCAAGTGCTACGGCCTGAACCTCAGCACCGGCCGCCTGGTGGATCTCGGCGAGGCCGTGGGCGTCATCGCCGCGCAGTCCATCGGCGAGCCCGGCACGCAGCTCACCATGCGGACCTTCCACGTGGGCGGCGCCGCGAGCCGGACCTCCGAGAAGAGCACCCACGAGGCCCAGATCGCGGGCATCGTGAAGTACGAGGGCCTGAAGGACAAGACCGTCGTCAACCGCAAGGGCGAGACCGTGGCCCTCACCCGCAACGGCTACCTCCTGGTGACCGACGCGGACGGCAACGAGCGCGAGCGCTACAAGATCACCTCCGGCGCCATCCTGCGCGTGAAGGACAAGGAGAAGGTCGAGCCCCGCACGGTGCTCGCCGAGTGGGACCCGTACAACGACGTGGTGCTCACCGAGGTGGGCGGCGTGGCGGACTTCAAGGAGTTCGAGCTCAACGTCTCCTACCAGGAAGAGAAGGATCCGATCTCCGGCAACTTCCGCAAGAAGGTCATCGATCCCACCGACGACAAGATCCACCCCCACATCAACATCAAGGGGGACAACCACAAGGTCCTCAAGCGCTACAACATCCCCACCGGCGCCTACATCGAGGTGGAGGAGGGCCAGGACCTGCTGCCCGGCGACGTGGTCGCCAAGACCCCGCGCCAGCAGGCCAAGACCTCCGACATCACGGGCGGCCTGCCGCGCGTCACGGAGCTCTTCGAGGGCCGCAAGCCCAAGGACCCCGCCATCATCAGCGAGGTCACCGGCATCGTGAAGTACGGCAACCGCGTCCGCGGCAACCAGAAGGTCACCGTGGAGTCCGAGGCCGGGGACAAGGGCGAATACCTGATCCCGCGCGGGAAGCACATCCAGGTGCAGGACGGCGATGAGATCCGCGCCGGCGAGAAGCTCACCGAAGGCGCCGTCAGCCCCCACGACCTCCTCAAGGTCCAGGGCGACCGGGCCCTCCAGGCCTTCCTCGTCAACGAGGTCCAGGAAGTCTACCGGGCCCAGGGCGTGACGATCAACGACAAGCACATCGAGGTGATCATCCGCCAGATGATGCGCTGGGTCCTCGTCACCGACGTGGGCGACACCCCGATGATCGTCGAGGAGAAGGTGGACAAGCACCGCTTCAAGGAGATCAACGAGCAGGCCCTCAAGGACGGCGGCAACCCCGCCACCTGCGAGCCCCTGCTGCTCGGCATCACCAAGGCCGCGCTGACCTCCGAGAGCTTCATCTCCGCCGCCAGCTTCCAGGAGACCACCCGCGTCCTCACCGAGGCCGCCCTGGAAGGCCGCGTGGACTACCTCCGCGGCCTGAAGGAGAACGTCATCCTGGGCCGGCTCATCCCCGCCGGCACCGGCATGGCCCACTACCGCAACCTGGAGATCGAGGAGGGCGAGTACCCCGAGCCCACCCTCAACGAGTTCCAGACCGGCGAGGACTTCGACGACGAATACGCCCGCATGGCCCAGCACGTCGAGGAACTCCAGGGCATGAGCGAAGTCGACGGCGAGGATATCTAGGGTTTTTCCTTGCAGAACACTGGAAGGGCGGGCCTGGTCCCGCCCTTTTTGTGCCAACGGTTACACCGTGGAGACTGCGAATCCTGTCCAGGTTCTGGTAGCCTAGTCGCTTATGTCCGATGCCCGCGAAGCCCCACCAGCCCTGGATCTCAAGGCCAGCCTGAAGCGGCCCCTGAAGGTGGCCCTGGCCGTCGGCGTGGCCACCGCCCTGATCACCCTCTTCATGCCGAACTACTACCGTTCCGAGGCCCGGCTGCTGCCCGTGGATGCCAAGGGAGTCGGCGGCCTCGGCAACCTGGCGGCGGCTGCGGCGGCCTTCGGGGTGAGCGTGCCGGGGGGCGAGGGCACCGACGCCAATTTCGTGGATGTGGTGAACAGCCGCTGGCTGCGGGAGCAGCTGATCCGGACGGAATTCCAGTACCACCTCCGCACCTGGCGGTTTGGCGGAGAACAGCTTCGCAAGGGCACCCTGTACGAATACCTGAAGGCCACGAATATGGATCGCGCGGTCAAGGATCTCAATCCCATCCTGTCCGCCTCTCGCGATATCAAGTCCAAGATCATCACCATCAGCGCGGAAACCAAATCCCCCGAGCTGTCCCAGGCGATCGTCCAGCGGGCCCAGCAGCTCCTGGATGACTTCAACCTCCAGAAGACCCACACCCGGGGGGGCGAGAAGGCCGCCTTCGCTGAGGCCCGTCTTCAGGAGGCCCGCCGGCGCCAGGACGAGGCCGAGACGGCCCTTCGCCGGTTCCTCGAGGCCAACCGCAACTACCAGACCAGCGCCGATCCCGGCGTCCGCCTCGAAGGCAGTCGCCTCGAGGCCGAGTTCCGCCTCCGCCAGCAGCTGGTCACCACCCTCGCCCTCAACCGCGAGCAGGCCCTGCTGGAGGAGAAGAACGACATCCCCATCCTGAACGTGCTGGACCCCGGCAACCTGCCCATCGACAAGAACCGGCCGACCCGGTCCACCATTGTGCTTCTCGTCATGGTGCTGGCGGGCGCCGGGACTTGGATCTGGATGAACTGGGAATGGGTTCGGTCCCGGGTGCTGGAAACGGACGAGACAGTGCCTCCCACCCCCGAGGCGGGCTCTTGAAAGGGCCGGTTCCCCGGAACCTGGCGATAGGAGAATTATGAGTACCAAACCCATCGCGCTCATCACCGGTGTGACCGGCCAGGATGGAAGCTATCTGACTGAGCTGTTGCTGTCCAAGGGCTACACCGTCCACGGGATCATCCGGCGCTCCTCGCTGTTCAACACCGACCGCATCGATCACCTGTATGTGGATCCGCACCAGCATCCGAACCTCTTCCTGCACTACGGGGATCTGTCGGATGCAGGCGCGCTGCGGGATGTGCTGGAGGACATCCAGCCAGACGAGATCTACAACCTCGGCGCCCAGAGCCATGTGCGCGTCAGCTTCGACCAGCCCGAATACACAGTCGATGTGGTGGCCGTGGGGGTGATCCGATTGCTGGAAGCCATTCGGAGCTACCAGAAGCACAGTGGCCGGAGCGTCCGGTACTACCAGGCCGGCAGCTCCGAGATGTTCGGCAGTGCCAAGCCCCGCCAGCACGAGGACACCCGCTTTCAGCCACGCAGCCCCTACGCCTGCGCCAAGGTCTATGCCCACTACCAGGTGATCAACCACCGGGAAAGCTACGGCCTCTTCGCCTGCAATGGCATCCTCTTCAACCACGAGAGTCCCCGCCGCGGCGAGACCTTCGTCACCCGCAAGATCACCCGCGCGGCCACCCGCATCAAGCTGGGCCTGCAGGACAAGCTCTTTCTCGGCAACCTGGATGCCAAGCGGGACTGGGGCTTCGCGGGCGACTACGTGGAAGCCATGTGGCGCATGCTTCAGCAGGACGCTCCGGACGACTACGTCGTGGCCACGGGCGAAAGCATCAGCATCCGCGACTTCCTGGACCTGGTGTTCGGCCGCCTGGACCTGGACTGGCAGCGGTACGTCGAGATCGATCCCCGCTACTTCCGCCCCGCCGAGGTGGATCACCTGGAGGGCGATCCCGCCAAGTCCCGCAAGCGGCTGGGCTGGGAACCCAGGACCGATATCCGGACCCTGGCTGCCATGATGGTGGATTCAGATCTCAGGCTGGCGGAAAAAGAGGTGGTTCTTCGGGCAGCCGGGCATGGCGGGACCTCGAGGGTGGGGTTCTAGGCGGGTTCGGAACCGTGTCGGAGGGCCCATCAGACGGGAACGATGGCGCGCTCCTTCCAGGAAGGCAAAGGGGGAGGCGGCTTGGAACGCGATTCGAGAATCTTCATCGCCGGGGCGCGGGGGCTGGTCGGGTCCGCGGTGGTCCGGCGCCTGCGGCAGGAGGGGTACGACAACCTCCTCGCACCCACCCGGGATCAACTGGATCTGACCCGCCAGTCGGCGGTCGATGCCTTTTTCGAGCGCGAACGGCCCGACTACGTCTTCCTGGTGGCCGGGAAGGTGGGGGGGATCCACGCCAACAGCACCTATCCTGCCGATTTCATCCGGGACAACCTCCTGATCCAGGCGCTGGTCATTGATGCGGCCCACCGGTTCGGGGCCCGAAAGCTCCTGGATCTGGGGTCTTCCTGCATCTATCCCAGGCTGGCCCCCCAGCCCATGACTGAGGACTGCCTGCTGACCAGCGCCCTGGAGCCCACCAACGAGTGGTATGCCATCGCCAAGATCGCGGGGCTCAAGATGTGCCAGGCCTTCCACCGGCAGTACGGCTTCAGGGCCATCAGCCTGATGCCCACGAACCTCTACGGGCCCGGGGACAACTTCGACCTGAAGAACTCCCATGTGCTGCCCGCCATGCTGCGGAAGTTCCATGACGCGAAGGCATCGGGGGCTTCCGAAGTGGTGCTGTGGGGGACCGGCTCGCCCAGGCGGGAGTTCCTCTACGTCGACGACTTGGCCGATGCCTGCCTGTTCGCCATGCAGACCTACGAGGGCGAACAACTCCTCAACGTGGGGACGGGGGAGGACCTGGCCATCCGGGAACTCGCCGAACGGGTGGCCGAGGTGACCGGCTTCACGGGCCGCATTACCTGGGATTCATCCATGCCTGATGGCACCCCCCGGAAGCTGCTGGACGTTTCACGCATTCACGCGCTGGGGTGGAAGGCGAAGACTGACCTTCCTGACGGAATTCGTCTTACCTACCAATGGTTTCTCGAAAATAAGACAAACATTTCCAGCAATATTGTTAGCTAAGGAATGATTACCCATCTCTTCCTTTGGGTTCCAAGAGTGGGCTGACTGCGTCGTTCGATGATCTTTGAACCTGTTGGTATGCCACACTGCGATCAATTAATAATCACGTGAGTAGGAAGTGGACGCCGGAAGGATGCGAACCAAAAAAGGGCATGGCAGTCTCGGGTCCATTAGATGGTGAGCTCATCCTCAAACACTCTCACCCCAGAGGTGTCCTCCGGTAGCCGTCGCGATCTGACTCAATTGCAACTGGGTATCCCTGAACTTGATAGGCCAAGGAACAGTGAGTATGGAATAGCTAGACCTTTAGGGCGCCAGGAATGGATGGTGAGGTTGAAAACAATCTCATGAATGAAGATGAAGGAAAATGAACAAAGAACTGATCAGTCATCAACTTTCCCACCCACTCACCCTGGGAGGAGGGGCCTTTCATTTGTCTCAACCAGAAAGCCGGAACAGGAATGTTGGTTCTTCAGTTATAAGGGAGAATCAAATCTTTCTAAAGCTGGTTGGGCTATTAAAATTAATTTTATTATTGTTGGTGGTTATTTCCTTCTCAACAGACATCAGACTTTCTAGTGGATTGTCGGTCGATCCCAACGCTCGACCTACCTTTCAACTATTTGAATTTTTCGCAATTCCATTATTTTTTATTTTAATGGCAGAGTGGCTGATCGAACAAAAACGGAGCAAATTGTTTCTAAAGACAGATTTATTGTTTTTGTCGTTTGTAGTATGGGCATCATTGATATCCTGGAATGCGTATGATCCCTACCATGCACTTTCTCGCGCCAAGGATTTCTTCTTGGCGTGGGTCCTCTTTGCCTCGGTACGAGGCCTAAACTCGGATCAGTTACGCAAGGTGATGGTGCTTGTAATGATCCTGGCTGTCGGATGGTCTCTTTTTGGCGCCATGCAAATGCTGCAATTGGATCCTTGGTTTGGCAGCGATTTTGGGAAATTATTTAAAATTGCAGTTAGCTGGAAAACGGTCGTAAACCCGATTACGGGTGAAATGAAGGACTCGGCCTTTGCGCAAGGAATCTATCTTTATCCACAGGACTTTACCTACTACATATTGATGCCATTGTTTCTATTTGCCGGCTTGGCTAAGCGAAATAGGAGGTGGATCCCTCTTTTTATATTGGTTTTGGCGGCAATGGTGGGCAGTGGGTCAAAAACATTTTATGTAATGGTGTTGTTATACTTTATGTGGGCTGCACTTAGGCGATTAAAGATTCAAAGTCTGCCGGCGATCCTTATGTGCGCGACTGCTGTTGTATCGGCACTTGTTGTTGGGACTTTCGCATTAAACCCTGAATATTATATGGAGGCGATAGGTACATTGGTCTGGCGTTTCGAGCAGTGGTCAGACACAATAAATATGTTATTTCATGCTCCATATGTGTTTATTAGTGGTCATGGCACGGAGTATTTGCAACAAAATTTTTCAAGATTTAATTATCCTAACCCGCACAATGCATGTCTATATTTTCTGATTGAATATGGCGTTATTGGCTTCTTTCTGATGGCTTGTTTTATGTGGTTTAGTTTGAGAGGGTGTCATTCTCGACTTCGGGTACTACCGGCTGGCGCTAAGGATACTCAAGGGACTTCATGGATCACTGGACTAGAGCCTATGATGTATTCCGGCTTATTGTTCACACTGGCGATGGCCATACTTGACGATTATTTTGTTCAAACACAGTTAACTGCGTTATTTATGTTTTACTTGGGAGTGTTGTCAGGTCTACTTTGGAGGGTGCGGGTGAATGCCCCACGGTATATGGAGAATCCCTAAAGCAAAAATGCTGAGTTGACGGTAAATATTTAAATAATAATATCTTTACATTGGTGATAATATTTTTATAAAATGACTAAAGATTATAGTTCGAACTTAATAAAGTCGGCTGAGGAATGAGTGTAATTTGTGTTTACAGTTTTTGTTCTCTAGATGGGATGTTATGAGGAATCGCCTTGCATCAGGCCAAAATTTGGGATCTAACAGTGGCTCAAGCGAAGGAGCGCGTAAATCAATATCAAATAATGTAAAAGCTGTTGTGCTTCAAGTTATATTCAATGGTGTGCTTGTCTTTATCTTGTATCGATATCTGTATTATAAACTCGGTGTTGAACAGATTGGCATCTGGTCCCTGGTGCTCGCGACTACCTCGATTTCACGATTCGGCGATATGGGGTTGTCGGCCGGGGTGGTCCGGTTCGTTGCCCAGGCCTTGGGGCAGAACGATGGCAAGCGTGCCGCCGACATCATCCAGACGGTGGTCCTGACCATCGGGGTCAGCATGGCCGTCCTGCTGCTGGCCGGGTATCCTCTGTTCACCCGGGCCCTCCATTACGTCATGCCCGCGCGCAGCCTGCCTGTGGCGGTGTCGATCCTGCCTTATGCGTTGGCTTCCCTGTGGTCCCTTCTGGTGGTGGGCGTACTCAGCGGGGGGCTCGATGGGTGCATGCGGATGGACCTGCGGGGCCTCCTGATGGGGGGCTCTTCGGTGGTCTATCTGGGGTTCACGGTCCTGCTGGTTCCCAGGATGGGGCTGCGGGGAGTGGCCCTGGCCCAACTCATTCAGACAGCTGGTCTGGCGGTGATCATGTGGGGAGTGCTCAGGCGCCAATTGCCTGATTTGCCCTGGGTTCCCTGGCGTTGGCAGTATCGCGTGATCCGGCAGATGTTCAGCTACGGGGCCAATTACCAGGTGATCACCTTCGCCGGCATGTTGTTCGATCCGGTGGTGAAGGGGCTGATCAGCCGGTTCGCCGGGCTGGGAGCGCTGGGTTATTTCGAAATGGCGAACAAACTCATCTCGCAGGGACGTTCCATCATCGTCGAGGCCACCCGGGTGCTTGTCCCGGCCATGGCCGCCCTCCAGGAGCGGGATCTGGACCAGGCCACGGAACTGTTCGTCAGGTCCCATCGGCTGACGTTCTATGTGTCGGCGGTCTTCTACGGTCTGCTGGGCGTGGGGCTCACGGTGGCCAACCTTCTCTGGATCGGGCACGCCGAAGTCCTGTTCGTGCAATTCGGGCTTCTGATGAACCTGGGGTGGTACGTCAATACGATCATGAAGCCGGCCTATTTCGCCAACATGGGGTCGGGGGACCTGAAATCGAACGTCGTCAGCCATCTGATCGTCCTCTTCCTCACCCCCATCCTGGGGGCAGGACTTGGCTTCTACTTTTCCGGCCTCGGAGTGGCAATGGGGACCGCGATCAGCCTGATCCTAGGGAGCCTGTACGTGCTGGTGTCGTACTTCCATCACGCAGGATTGAACTGGCGGAAGAACCTGATCCCGAAGGGGATGACCCTCCTTTTCCTGTCGAGTCTGGGCTTGCCGGTGCTGTCAAACCTTGGAGTGGGACAATCGGAAGGGTTGGCGAGGGCAGCCATCTTCGCGGGGCTGGGCTGCCTGCCTCTCCTGGTCCTGGCCTGGGTGAATCCGGAGCGGTCTCTGCTTTTCCGAAGAGGGGAGCCGACATGAACATCGGGTGGATCAAGGCCTTGAGGTTTTCAGAAATCAGGTATGACCAGTGGCGCCGATCGGTCGGGGCCTTGCCCCAGGAGGACATGGACCGCCTTCGGAGGCGAGAGCGCATGCACCGGGCCCTGACCTTCCTGCGTGCGATGGTCAGGCTCCCCATCTCCATCCTGAGGGGCGTCGGCCACGGGGTGGCGATCCTCGACGAATTCGACAGGCTGCATTTCTCCCCGCTTCGAAAGGTCAGGCGTGGCATGGACTGTGTCATCGACCGCCAAACCTGGCTGGTGAACGGCCACAGCATCCGGATGGGGGACTTCGTCAAGTTGAGTGCCTTCTCGACCATCATGGCGGGAGAGAAGGCCAAGGTCGAGATCGGGGCCAACACGATCATCGGGCCGGGCGTGGTGATCGTGGCCTTCAACCACGGCACGGAACCGAATGGGATCCCGATGCGCTATCAGGACTACAAGGACGAGGAATCCAATTCGATCGTGATCGGCGCCGACGTCTGGATCGGGGCGAATGTGGTGGTGCTCCCCGGCTCACGGATCGGAGATGGCAGCATCATCGGAGCCGGGACCGTCCTCAAGGGCACCCTTCCGCCGGGCACACTGGCCTATGGCGAGACCAAGGACCGATTGCGGATGGTCCCCCGACGTTGAGGCCGCAACCGGCCCCTGCGGTGCCCGCCCCAAAACGCTTCACTAGGACGGAAATCGGACATGACCCCACAACCATCATGCAGGATTTGCGGAAGTGCCTACGGGAAACGCGAGGCCATCGGCCCATTGACCGATCGACGGAAGGGTCTGGAAGGTTCCTGGAGGCTCCGGCCTTGCGGCGTCTGCCATGCGATCGGGATGGATCCCCTTCCCACAGACGAGGAACTCTCGAGCTACTACGCCTCCTATGACCAGGACGAGCGGGTCGACCTCTCCCGGAAGTGGACCTCCGGGTATCCCCGGCTCAGGAAGGCCTTTCATTGGCTGAGCGGTGACGTCGATCCGAGAGACTTCGTGAAGGTCCCGGCCGGGGCTCGGGTGCTGGATTACGGCTGTGGCCATGCCGGCTACCTGCGGGACTTTCATGATCGCGGCGTGTCCATCACGGGAGCCGAGATCGCGGGTCATCTGGTCGCGGCCTGTCGCGAGGCCGGGTTCGACGTGCGGAAAGTGGAGGGATTCACCGAGATACCCTTTGCCGATGGAGAATTCGACATCGTCTATCTGATGCAGGTGTTCGAGCACCTGAGGGATCCCCATCAGTTCATGGAAGAACTGGCGAGAATCCTGAAGCCCGGGGGCAGTCTCTACCTTGCGCTGCCCAATGCAGCGAGTGCGTGGAGGAAGGTGTTCGGTCAGAACTGGGTGAGTGGCTGGTTCGCCCCCTTCCATCTCTTCCACTACGATCGGCAGGCCCTGGCCAGCCTCGCCCGTCAGCACCAGTTCCAGGTGGTCGAAGGTTGGTCCCGCACACCGTCCTCCTGGTTCCGCCTGAACCTCAAAGCCTGGGTCCATGCGGATGACAACCGCGTGGACTGGCGCAGGAGCTGGCTGGACAACCGGTTTGTGGCTTTTCCCCTGATGCTGCTGTTGCGCCTGATCGAGATCCCCCTTCGGGAGCGGGACTGCCTGGTCCTCCACCTGAGGAAGAACGGCGATTCCTGAGATGGAACGTGATGAGATCGAAACCAACCGTGCCGCGAAGGCGGGTCATCTCCCGGGGGGACGCGCCTTGAACCCGAAGGTGGCCGTCCTGTTGACCTGCCACAACCGCCGGGAAAAGACCCTGGCGGGTCTCCGGGCCTTGCTGGAGCCCGCGCCTTCTTGTGCGCCGGACCTGTCGGTCATCCTCGTCGACGATGGCAGTACGGACGGGACTGCCGAAGCCGTCGGGGAGGCTTTCCCCGGGGTGAAAATCCTGCGGGGCGACGGGGCGCTCTACTGGGCCGGCGGCATGCGCCTGGCCATGGCCGAGGCCGATCGCGAGGGTGCGGATCTGCTGGTCTGGCTGAACGACGACACGATCCTGTTCCCGGGGGCCCTGGACCGGTTGCTGCAGGCATGGAAGGAAACGGATCGATCCGGGGTGAAGCCCATCCTGGTCGGCGCGACCTGCGACCGTGACCGGCAGCGCACCACCTACGGCGGTGTCCGTCGCGGACCAAGCTGGCGGCGCCTGAAGTTCTCCACGCTGTCTGTTCCCGAGGCTGGACCCTGCCTCTGCGACACGATGAACGGCAACTGCACCCTGATCCCCATGGAACATGTCCGTCGGCTCGGAGGCATTCATCCGGTCTACCGGCATGCCCTGGGGGATTTCGATTTCGGGTTGAGGGCCACGGCTGCGGGTATCCCGGTGCTGCTGATCCCCGGATGGGTTGGGACCTGCGACTGGAACAGCCCGGCTCATTCCATGCACGACAGCAGCCTTCCGGTGCTCCGGCGTTGGCGACTGGCCATGGGGATCAAGGGCCTTCCCCCGCGGCAATGGTGGCATTTCGTCCGCACCCATGGGGGGGCCCTTTCACCCCTGTTCTTTGTCTGGCCCTATGTCCGTCTGTTGAGTTCGGGCGCCTGGGCGGATCTTCGCCATGGGCTCGGGAGACTCACGAACGGCACCAGGCGGCACCCTCCTGTGGATGAGTCATGACGAAGTGTGAATACCGAGATTCCCTGATCATGGACCCCGCGCCCATCGCCCTGTTCTGCTTCAACCGGCCCGCCCACCTGCGGCGGGTGCTCGAAGCCCTCCGGGCCAATGCCCTGGCTTCCGCCTCCACGCTCTACGTGTTCTGCGACGGCCCCCGGCGCGCCGAGGACGAAGCGCTCGTCTCGGAGGTCCGCCAGGTGGCCCATGCGGCCGCGGGTTTCGCCAGGGTGGAAGTCCGGTGCTCGGCGGTGAATCTGGGACTGGCGGGCTCCATCATCTCCGGGGTGACCGAGGTGGTCGCGCGGCATGGCCGGATCATCGTGCTCGAAGATGATCTGGTCACCTCTCCGTTCTTCCTGACCTACATGAACGAGGCCCTGCGGGAGTACGAGCCGGTCGATGCGGTGGCGAGCATCCATGGCTACCTGTATCCCATCTCCCGTCCGCTTCCGGAGACCTTCTTCCTGCGGGGGGCCGACTGCTGGGGGTGGGCGACCTGGGCCAGGGCCTGGTCCCAGTTCGAGGCCGATGGCTCGAAGCTCCTCCGGCGGCTGGATGAATCCGGCGAAGGGAAGGCGTTCGACTACGGGGGGACCTACCCCTATCGAAGGATGCTGGAGGACCAGATCGCGGGACGCAACGATTCCTGGGCGATCCGCTGGCATGCTTCCGTGTTCCTGAACCATGGCCTGACGCTCTACCCCGGACGCAGCCTGGTGTTGAACATCGGGAACGATGCCACCGGAACCCACTCCAGGAGGACCCGTTCCTTTGATGGGGGGCTCTCCTCCTCCCCGATCCGGGTCGAGCCCGTGCCGGTCACGGCTTGCCTGGAAGCCGAGCAGGCGTTTTCCGATTTCTTCCGGGGCCAACGGGGGGGCCTGCTGAAGCGCCTGGCGAGGCATGTCCTCGGGCGATGGGGGTCGTGATGCGGGCCTGGATCAAGCAATACATCCCCCCGGTACTGCTTCCCTCTCTCCGGAGGATCGCTTCCGAGGGGGTCTGGTTCACCGGGCAGTACGCCACCTGGCCGGAGGCCTCCGCGCGCGCGGAAGGGTATGACTCCGGCAGCATTCTGGAGCGCGTCAGCCACGCCACCGAAAAAGTCGCGGCGGGTGAAGCGGCCTGCGAGCGGGATTCCTTCCTGTTCCCCCGGATGATCTTCCCCTTTCCGATCCTGTCGGTGCTCCTCCGAGCGGCAATCGAGGGTGGAGGAAGGCTGTCAGTGCTGGATTTCGGCGGTTCACTCGGCAGCACCTTCCGCCAGTGCGCCTCCTTCCTGGAGGGGGTCCAGGTGGATTGGCGGGTGGTGGAACAGTCTCATTTCGTCGAACGCGGCAAGGCCCGGTTCGAGACTGAGGCCCTCCGTTTCTACCCTTCGATCGACGAGGCGGTCGCGGCTGGGCCTGTGGACGTCATTCTCCTTTCGAGCGTGCTCCAGTATCTGGAACGGCCGATGGAAATCCTGGGGAACCTGGAGGCGGTTCCATCGCGGTTCCTGCTGATGGACCGGACGCCCTTCAGCGACCGGAAGGACGATTTCCTGGTCGTCCAGCACGTGTCCCCTCGGCTCTATCCAGCAAGCTACCCGTGCTGGGTGTTCTCCCGGGAAAGGATGATCGGCTATTTTTCGAGGCGCTGGGGAAGGCCCGAGGAATTCGAAACGGAGGAGGGGCAGGTCCGTGGCGGAAGGACGCCGATCGTGTTCCGGGGCTGCTTCATCCGGCGGGCGATGAGCAAGGCTGGCGAGGATGGCGTATGAATGCGATTGAAACTGGCCGTCCGGCGACGATCCGGACAGAGCACTTCGTAACCCTTTTCGATCACAAGTTTCTCCCTTATGGCGTGGCCCTGTATTCCTCGCTTGGGGAGCACGTGCCGGACTTCGTGTTGTGGATCCTGTGCATGGATGCGGAGGTGGAGGATTCGCTGAAGCGGCTCGAGCTCCCCAATGTTCGGCTCATCCCTCTGCGGGAAGTCGAAACCGAAGGCCTTCGCGCGGTGAAGGCGGGCCGGTCCCGAGGGGAGTATTGCTGGACCCTGACGCCGTTCACCCCGTCCTTTGTTTTCGCGCGGGATCCTGGGGTCGAGCGGGTGACCTACCTGGATGCGGACCTCTTCTTTTTCTCGAGTCCGAAGCCGCTGTTCGACGAATTCGAAGCCAGCGGCGCGCAGGTACTCATCACCGACCACGGCTTCGCACCGGAGTACGACACCTCAGAAAAATACGGGAAGTACTGCGTGCAGTTCATGACCTTCCGGAATTCGCCGGGTGGGCGGCGGGTCCTGGACTGGTGGCAGGCGCGCTGTCTGGAATGGTGCTTCGATCGGGTCGAGGAAGGGAAATTCGGTGACCAGAAATACCTGGACGACTGGTCCGTGCGGTTCGCACAGGAAGTACATGTCCTGGCCCAGAAGGAACTGGCCTTGGCCCCCTGGAATGCGCGGATGTTCCTGGAGGGGAAAGGGGAAGCACGGACTCCGACCTTTTTCCACTTCCACCGGTTTCGCATCGTCACGCCCAACCAGATGATGGTCTACCGGGGATATCGGGTCGGGATGGAAGCAGAGCGTCTGTACGAGCGGTATGTCGAACGGATGACGGAGGCCCTGTCGCTGCTCGCCAAGGTTGGCATTCCGGTTCCCGTGCTTCCGCTGGGCAGGAACGCGCTCGAAAGGGCCAAGCGACTCATCCTCTTCCTGATGAGAAGCATCCGATTCCACCCCTTTCAACTCGACCCTGGAACCACCGCCCTGCCGCCGAGGAAGGACTGAAGGCTGGCTCATCTTTCCTTGCATGCCTGCCTAAATGGTCTATTCACCATGCTTAAGAATTCATCCCGGATGCGGAGGGATTGGGCCTGGATCGTGATCGTTGGGCCAAATTCTTCTGATACCATTCCCTTTCCGAGGAGCGTTGCGAGGCAACCCGGTTGCCCCAGGCTCGGAGCCGGCTGATCCGGAAGCTACAACGGCGCTCACCCGACAAATCAAACGGATTTGAATGGGTGAGTGGAGGGGGTCTGCCGTTCCGTCCGTTTCCGCCCCCATTCCCGTGCTCCTGCCCCAACCTTGGATCGCGAGTCGGGGCGCTTCTTGAACCTGCCCTCTTTCTGCCTCTCGGAGCCGCCATGAGCCTGCTCGTCGTAGGAAGCGTCGCCTTCGATGACCTGGCGACACCCTTTGGTTGCCGGGAGAACATCCTGGGAGGTTCCGCCAGCTATTTTTCCCTGAGTGCCAGCCACTTCCGGCCTGTCGAGATCGTGGCGGTGGTGGGGCAGGATTTCGGGCCCGAACACTTCAAGGTCTTCGAAGGCCGTCCCATCGGGCTGGATGGGCTCGTCCAGATGCCTGGGCAGAGTTTCCGGTGGAAGGGGACCTACGGCCAGGATCTCAATGAGGCCCAGACCCTCGAGACCCATCTCAATGTCTTCGCAGGGTTCCGCCCCGTGCTCCCGGAAGGGTGCCGGACGGCTTCCTTCCTGTTCCTGGGCAACATCGACCCCACCCTCCAGCTGGACGTGGTGCGGCAGATGGCCCAGCGTCCCCAATGGATTGCCCTGGACACCATGAATTTCTGGATCGAGGGCTCCCATGACGCCCTGCTGGACGTCCTGAAGACCATCGACATCCTGCTGGTGAACGAGTCCGAAGCACGCAGCCTCAGCGGCGAGCGGAACCTGGTGAAGGCCTACCGGAAGATCCGGGCTCTGGGACCGCGCATCCTGGTGGTCAAGCGGGGCGAACACGGTGTCTCGCTGTTCACGCCCGAAGGCTATTTCATGGCTCCAGCATTCCCCCTGGAAGAGGTTCAGGATCCCACCGGTGCCGGAGATACCTTCGCGGGCGGTTTCCTGGGCTACCTGGCTTCCGCGCAGACCTTCGATCTTCAGAGCTTGAAGCGAGCTGCGCTCGCCGGCACTGTCATGGCCAGTTTCACAGTGGAGGCCTTCGGCACCGCCCGTCTGCAAGAGCTGACCTCCGAGAGCATCCAGGAACGCATGCGCCTGTTCTCGGACATGATTCACGTCTCTCACCACTAATCCTCAACGATTCAAACGGAGAAAGCACGATGAAGACCGGCAAGCACCTCTTCACCTCTGAAAGCGTCACCGAGGGCCATCCCGACAAGATGGCCGACCAGATCTCTGATGCGGTCCTCGACGCCGCCCTCAAGGACGACTCCCATAGCCGCGTGGCCTGCGAGACCCTCCTGACGACGGGCCTGGTGCTCGTTGCCGGCGAGATCACGACCGATACCTACATCCCGGTGGCCCAGCTGGTGCGGGATGTGGTCCGCGACATCGGCTACGACCACCACGACAAGGGATTCGACTTCAACACCTGCGCCGTGATGGCCACCATCGACCGGCAGAGCCCGGACATCGCCATGGGAGTCGACACGGGCGGGGCCGGGGACCAGGGCCTCATGTTCGGCTACGCCTGCCGCGAGACACCCGAGCTGATGCCCGCCCCCATCCACTACGCCCACCTACTCACCCGGAGGCTGTCCGAGGTCCGCAAGAACGGCCAGCTCCCCTGGCTCCGGCCCGACGGGAAGTCCCAGATCACCGTGGAGTTCGACGGGGACCGGGTGCGCCGCATCCACACCGTCGTGATCTCCACCCAGCACGACGAGCACATCACCAACGCCACCATCCGGGATTGCGTCCTGAAGGACGTGATCAAGGCGGCCCTCCCGGCCGACCTGCTGGATGACCACACCATCTATCACGTGAACCCCACGGGGCGCTTCGTGGTGGGCGGGCCCATGGGGGACACGGGCCTCACGGGCCGGAAGATCATCGTCGACACCTACGGGGGCAGCGGCCACCACGGCGGCGGCGCCTTCTCGGGGAAGGATCCCAGCAAGGTGGACCGCAGCGCAGCCTACATGGGCCGCTACATCGCCAAGAATATCGTAGCCGCGGGCCTGGCGGACCGCTGCGAGATCCAGCTGGCCTACGCCATCGGCGTGGCCGAGCCTGTGTCCATTGCGGTGGACACCTTCGGCACGGGGCAGGTCTCGGACGAGGCCATCGTGAAGGCCGTGCGCGAAGTCTTCAGCTGCACGCCCCGGGCCATGATCGAGGCCCTGGACCTGCGCCGTCCCATCTACCGCGCCACGGCGGCCTACGGCCACTTCGGCCGCGACGAGTTCAGCTGGGAGCGCACGGACAAGGCAGCCGCCCTCAAGGCCGCCGCGAAGTAGATCAAAGTGGTTGGAACCAGGGCGAGGCGAGCCTTACCGGCCTCACCCTGGTTCCTCCCCTCCCCGATCATTGGAGCGGTATCGAAGGGCTGGCGCCTGACCGCGGACCGGGCCATTTCCCGAAACCATGAACACCCACATCACGTGGGCTATGGAGCAACCATGGACACCCGCAATAAAGGCTTCAACACCAAGCTCGTCCACGCGGGCATCGCTGAGGATGCGCATGGCAGCGTGGTGACACCCATCTACCAGACGTCCACCTTCGCCTTCCGCAATGCCCAGCAGGGCGCGAACCGCTTCGCGGGCACGGAGGACGGTTACATCTACACCCGCATCGGCAATCCCACCACGGCTGCGCTCGAGGAGAACGTCGCCCAGCTCGAGAACGGCTTCGGCGCCACCGCCATGGCCAGCGGCATGGGAGCTGTCAGCACCGTGTACCTCGCCCTGCTCAGCGCCGGCGATCACATGGTGAGCACCGACAGCGTGTACGGCCCCAGCCGCGGCCTCATGGAGAAGCACATGAGCCGGTTCGGCGTCGAGTCCACCTACGTGGACACCTCGGATCTGGAGAACCTCCGCAAGGCCATGAAGCCGAACACCAGGCTGGTCTACGTGGAATCCCCCTCCAACCCCGCCATGTCAGTCACCGACATCGCCGGTGCGGCGGCGATCGCCCACGCGGCCGGGGCCCTGTTGGTGGTGGACAACACCTTCGCCAGCCCCCACCTGCAGAAGCCCCTGGATCTGGGCGCGGACCTGGTGCTGCACTCCGTCACCAAGTTCATCAACGGCCACGCCGATATCGTGGGCGGCATTGTGGTATCGAAGACCGAGGCCCTGCACAAGCAGATCCGCAGCATGCTCGTGAACCTTGGCGCGAACATGGACCCCCACCAGTCGTACCTGGTGAGCCGCGGGCTTAAGACCCTGGCCCTCCGCGTGGAGCGGGCCGAGGAGAACGCCCGGAAAGTCGCCCCCTGGCTGGAGGCCCATCCCCAGGTGGCCTGGGTCCGCTACATCGGCCTCCCCAGCCATCCCCAGCATGACCTCGCGAAGCGCCAGATGACGGGCTTCGGCTCCATGATCGCCTTCGAGCTCAAGGGCGGCCTGGAGGCGGGCCGCCTCGTCATGGACAACGTCCAGCTGGCCGGGCTGGCCGTGTCCCTGGGCGGCGTAGAAACCCTCGTCAGCCACCCCGCGTCCATGACTCACGCCAGCATGGCCCGGGAGAACCGCCTCGCGGCTGGCATCTCGGACGGACTGGTGCGCCTCTCCGTGGGCATCGAGGATGTAGAGGATATCCTCACCGACCTGGACCAGGCCCTTGGGCGCATCGGATAGGACCAACTGACTGATCCAGCCGCATTGTGGCGCGGCGAACACCGCAGGGGATCCGCCGTGCTTACCTCCCCGGCTGCGAGGTGGGCGAGGGCGGCAATATGATCCTGGATGTTGGTCATCGTATGAATAGAGGTTTAAGAGGGGAATCGAGCACATGGGAACTGCCGGGCCGGGGGGGACGGCGGCTCGCCTGTTCCCTCGGACAGCGCCAGGTGCGCAGTACATGTGTCGGATTGGAAAGCCATTTCTGTTCCATCGATTGGCCGGTATCGAGGACCATTCGCCGGCACGATCGACACAGGTCAGGAGAAATTGACCTCCATCAAGGAAGAGTCCAGGGATGATTGAAGGTTATGAGACCCATGAGCTACCTGTTTGCGAAGTGGCCCCCCTGGGCTCGAAGGGTCGATTGCAGCGGGGCCTCGCCGGAGAGGTGGACGGATCCTCCGGTTAAGCCCAGCAGGCCTGAATACAAGTTCGAATGCCGTTGGTGAAACCGGAGAATCCAGTGTCCTTGGACCAGTGTCAGCTCATTGAGTTCCCTCAGATTCGGGACCCCAGGGGGGCCCTCACCTTCCTCGAGTGGAACCGGCAGGTGCCCTTCGAGGTGAAGCGGATCTTCTACATCTACGACGTGCCCGAGGGACACGGCCGTGGCGCGCATGCCCACCACGATCTCCACCAGATGCTGATCTGCCTCTCAGGAGGACTCACTGTGCATCTGGATGACGGACGGTCCAAACGAGCCGTATGCCTCGACAAACCCTGGCAGGGGCTGCACATCCCTCCCCGCATTTGGGCCGCCGAGGACAGCTTCCTGAAGAACACGATCTACATGGTGCTCGCGAGCGATACCTACAAACCTGAGAGCTACATCCACGATTACCAGGCATTCCTGGAGACGGTGAGGACCCATGACTGAGCAGATCCCGTTCCTGAGTGTCGGTTCGACCTACACGGAGCTTCAGCCAGAGCTGGATGCGGCCATTCAGAGGGTGCTCCAGAGCGGATGGTACCTGCTGGGCGGGGAGTTGAAGGCGTTCGAGGACGAATATGCCCAGTTCACCGAAAGCCAGCACTGTGTGGGGGTGGCCAACGGTCTCGAGGCTCTGGTCCTCGCGCTGAAGGCCGTGGGAGTCGAACCGGGACAGGAGGTCCTGGTTCCTGCCAACACCTACATCGCGACCTGGTTGGCCGTGTCCTATGTGGGGGCCACCCCGGTCCCCGTGGAACCCGTTCCCGGCACCTGGAACCTTGACCCGGGGCGCCTGGAAGAGGCTCTGACCCCGAAAACCGTGGCGGTCCTCCCGGTCCACCTCTTCGGCCAGCCTGCTGACCTGGATCCGATCCTGGGCTGGGCGAAGGCCCATGGGCTCAAGGTGGTCGAGGACGCGGCCCAGGCGCATGGCGCACGGTACCGGAATCGTCGGATCGGCGCCCACGCAGACGCGGTGGCCTGGAGCTTCTACCCGGGCAAGAACCTCGGCTGTTTTGGGGATGGCGGTGCCGTCACCACAGATGATGCAGGGGTCGCCGACCGGATCCGGGTACTTCGGAACTACGGAAGCCGGCAGAAGTACTACAACGAAGTGAAAGGCCACAATTCCAGGCTGGACGAGATCCAGGCAGCTGTCCTGCGCGTGAAACTCCGGCACCTGGACGCCTGGAATGCGAGACGGAAGGCCTTGGCGGCACGGTATTTTTCAGGGCTGCAGGGGCTTCCGGGACTGGGGCTCCCTGGTCTGCAGGCCGGGGCCGAACACGCCTGGCACCTGTTTGTTGTGGACCATCCCCGGCGTGACGAGCTCCAGACCTGTCTGGCTGCGGAGGGGATCCAGACCCTGGTGCACTATCCCATCCCGCCTCACCTTAGCGAAGCCTATGCTTCGGATGGATCCTGGAAGGCCTTTCCCATCACGGAGGCCGCAGCCGAGTCCCACCTCAGCCTGCCCATCGGGCCGCACTTGACCGAGTCGGAAGTGGATCGGGTGGTGTCGGTGATCAGAGACTGGTGTCACGGTACGGGCTGACACAGGGCCTTATCCTATCCTGGGCCAGGCCTAGCTAGGCCTGCACTTCTGGCGCCTTGCGGCAGAGGATGACATTGTTGAGATACAACTCCGGCCCCTTGGGCAGGATGAGGTCGAGCAGCAGGACCACGATATTCATGGGAAGAAAGATAAGCGGGGCGATCAGGAAGTTCAGCCTCCCTTTTCTGGGAAGAAGGTAGTGAAAAACATAGTTCTGAAATAATTGCGTCAGCGTCAGAAGGTAGGATCCGGTCCGTTGATGCTGGATAATCTCGAATCCGTGGCCTTCGAGCAGGAAGACTAAGCCGAACGAGGAGTACCGGGCGAAGTCGTGAGGAACCTCGTGCTCTCCCCAGCAGAAGGGAACCGTCACCAGGAGGTGCCCACCGGGCTTCAATACCCGCTGAATTTCATTCAAGACTTGATCCAAGTTGAAGATGTGCTCAAAAGTCTCGAACGAAACCACCCAATCGTAGGATCCATTCGCGAAGGGAAGGCTCTTCCCGTCATAAAAGTAATCTATCCGGCTTCGATGATGGTTATGGCCGCTGATTTCTAGATCACAACCGATATAGGCCGATACATTTGGAAAGAGGGTCTCGTAGGGCTTGGATCCGCACCCCACATCGAGCAGGGTCCCCTGCGCGGAACTGGACAACAACTTGATCGCGTTGTGGAGTCGCCGTCGCGTGATGTGGTAGGGATTGATGAAGAACCCAAGCAGCGAGGCATCAAACATGGCCCCACGCAGGTAATCCAGGAGTGGGCGGCGGAGTAATCCTCCCGGGGACGAAGCAGGTTTCTGGGCAAGCCGCATGGACTTCTCCAACATGTTTCTGGATGTAACAAGGTCGAGACGGGCAAAAGGCCACTGTCATGATTTGCGGAGTTTCGGAATTCGGAACGCGAGATAAGGTGATGGATTGATCTTCAATTGAGAGTCAGGGATCACTAGAGCTTATGGTAACCTCTGTGGGCAGGGATTTGCTCCAATAAAGGTATGTTTGGGGAATTGATGATATCCAATCGCATTCTTGGTATGAGGGTCGATCCCGTCACCCTTGAAGAAACGATAAATCACATTCTTGCCTGGGCGGTCGAGAGACAAGGCCGGATGGTGTGTGCTGCGGATGTGCACTTGGTCATGCGCCACCGCGATGAAGCAGATTTTCGAGAAACAATGACCCAGGCTGACCTGGTGACCCCAGATGGAATGCCTCTGGTCTGGCTCCTTCGTCGACAAGGATTTCCCGGTCAGGAGAGGGTCTGCGGTCCAGACCTCACCCTTGAGCTCTGTGGTGTTGCGGCTGAAAAAGAAATTCCAGTGGGCTTCTATGGGGGGCGGCCTGAAGTGCTTCAGGCACTTGTCTCTAATCTTCGGTCCCAATTTCCATCGTTAATGGTGGCCTATTCGTACAGCCCTCCCTTCCGACCACTTACGGCAGCGGAAGACGAGGCGGAAACGATTGCCATCAATGAAGCAGGAGTACGACTACTCTTTGTCGGATTAGGGTGCCCGAAACAAGAGAGGTGGATGGCCGCACACAAAGGACAGATCTCCACCGTGATGCTTGGCGTGGGGGCGGCCTTTGATTTCCATGCAGGGAGCATCAGGCGTGCTCCCTCATGGGTGCAGCGGATCGGTCTGGAGTGGCTCTTCCGGGTGGGGGCTGATCCCAAGCGACTGGCAAAACGAGCATTCCAGTACTATCCAAGATTCATTTGGCATGTAATGACGGAGGGATTAAAACGAACTGGCAACCGCTAACCGACTAGGTTGTCGGGGGAGTCCGGTTTTCTCAAACTCATAAATGGCCAAGCAGATGTGCAAGTCGATAGCCAGGGCCTTCCGATGATGGAATTCTAAGGGTGCTCGTTAGGAAGACTTTCAGAGTCCTTTCCCTTGGAGGATTACCTTAATTCCTCTTCCAATGATGCCCAAGTCAAGCCACAGCAGGCCAAGGGCAGAGGATTTGAGATACCTATCGATGTATTCGTACTCATAAACAGGGTTCCCCATCTCCGGGGTGCCCTTGTTGATGTGGCCGAGCCCTAGGAGGCCGCCCTTGATGAGGAAGCGGGTCACGTTCCCTTGCTGGCGGTCCCGCTCATAGTGATGCACGGCCAAGGGGCGGGGCCCGATAATACTCATGTCACCCCGCAGGATGTTGTAGAACTGCGGCAGTTCGTCCAGGTAGAACTTCTTCACTATATGCCCGACATGGGTCCGGCTGTCGGGGGTCCATTCTGCCGAAAAAGCATGCCAGTCGCCGCGCTTGGCACCCTCCGCGTCGATGTATTTCACCTTGATTAGGCGAATTTTGTACTTTGGGAAAACCTTGCCACCGCTCACGGCGTTGTAGCTGAAGAACAAGGGGCCCCTGTTCTCCGGAATCAGCCAGCCCTCGATCACGTAGGCGATTTTGAGGGCAACCAGGATGGGAGAGGCGAATAGCAATAGAACGGATGCAATGATTTTATCGAAGAGAACCTTCAACAGACGAGTCTTCAAGGGCGTTTCAAGAGCGAAGATGTGGCTGTATTTCACCTTGATAGCTTCATCCGGAGGTCGATACGGGAAGGCTTCCTTGGGTTCGGACGGGGCGGTTTGAGTGGTGGTCATGCCGTTTCTAGCCTCAATGATTTGGTTCAGCGCAAACGGGACAAGGGGCTGTTCCATGGTTCCGTGAACCGTCCGTTATCGCAAGCCAAGAGCTGCTGGAACTCCTGCCGACCAAAGGGATGTGATCGGCAGGCCCCGCTTTTCGGGCCTTTTCGGGGGGGATTACGCACCAAGACCTTGGCGGCTTCACAGGTCGAAGTGCCAAGGCCTTGGAAGGGTCGCCTGAAGGGGATGGGGGCTACCGCCGGGGCCTTGGCCGCCGCTCGCGGCGGGGCTCTTCGCCGCCTTCGGCGGCGGGCTCGTCCTCCATGCCTTCGGGCTTGGGGATGAGGACCTTGCGGCTGAGCTTGATCTTGCCGCTCTTCTCGTCGATGCCGATGCACTTGACCATGACTTCCTGGCCCTCGCTCAGCTCGTCCGCGGGATCCTTCACGCGGTGGTGGGCCATCTCGCTGACGTGCAGGAGGCCGTCCAGGCCGGGGAGGATGGTGACGAAGGCGCCGAACTCGACGACCTTGGCGACGCGGCCCAGGTAGGTCTTGCCAACCTCGGCGGTCTGGATGAGGTCGCCGATCATCTTGAGGGCGATCTGCAGCTTCTCCTGGGTGGGGCCGGCGACCTGGCAGAGGCCGTCGTCGTCGATGTTCACTTCGCAGCCGCTCACCTCGATGATGTTGCGGATGGTGGCGCCGCCCTTGCCGATGACGTCGCGGATCTTCTCCTTGGGGAGCTGGATGCTGTGCATCTGGGGGGCGTTGCTGGCGTAGGCGCTGCGGGGGGCGGCTAGCACCTTGCCCATCTCGTGGAGCAGGTGCAGGCGGCCGGCCTTGGCCTGGTCGAGGGCCTTGGTGAGGATCTCGGTGGTGATGCCGCCGATCTTGATGTCCATCTGGAGGGCGGTGATGCCCTTCTCGGTGCCGGCGACCTTGAAGTCCATGTCGCCGTAGTGGTCCTCCTGGCCGGCGATGTCGGTGAGCACCACGAACTTGTCGCCGTCACTCACCAGTCCCATGGCCACGCCCGCCACGGGGGCCTTCAGCTTGATGCCGGCGTCCATCATGGCGAGGGTGCCGCCGCAGATGGTGGCCATGCTGCTGGAGCCGTTGCTCTCGGTGATGTCACTCACCACGCGGACGGTGTAGGGGTTCTCCTCGGCGGGGGGCAGCACGGCGAAGAGGGACCGCTCGGCCAGCATGCCGTGGCCGATCTCGCGCCGGCCGGGCCCGCGGTTGGGCTTGCACTCGCCCACGCTGTAGCCGGGGAAGTTGTAGTGGAGGTAGAACTTCTTCTTGTACTCCTCCTCGAGGCCATCGATGATCTGGATGTTGTTGATGGTGCCGAGGGTGGTGGTGACCAGGGCCTGGGTCTCGCCGCGGGTGAAGAGGCAGCTGCCGTGGGCGGCGGGCAGGACGCCCACCTCGATGTTGAGGGGGCGGATCTGGTCGAACTTGCGGCCGTCGAGGCGCACGCCCTGCTTGAGGATGGCGTTGCGGAAGAGGGTCTCCTTCAGCTCGTCGAAGCAGGCGACCACGTCCTTCTTCAGCTCGGGCTTCTCCGCCGTGAACTGGGCCACGGCCTCCTTCTTGAGGAGGTCGATGGCCTTGTAGCTCTCGATCTTCACCTTCATGGTGAGGGCCGCGAAGAGCTTCTCGGCGTAGGCGGCGGCGACCTCCTTGTAGAGCTCCTCGTTGCGGGCGGCCTTGGCGGCGGCCACCTTGGGCCTGCCGACCTTGGCCTGGAGTTCCTGCTGGAGCTTCACCAGGACCTTGACCTGCTCATGGCCGAAGGCCAGGGCCTTCACCATGTCGGCCTCGACCACTTCCTGGGCGCCGCACTCGACCATCACCAGGGCGTCGGCGGTGCCGGCCACCAGCAGGTCCAGGTCGCTCTCGGCGCGCTGGTCCACCGTGGGGTTCACCACGAGCTGGCCGTTCACGCGGCCCACGCGGACGCCGCCCACGGGGTTCACGAAGGGGATCTCGCTGATGATGAGGGCCGCGGAGGCGCCCACCATGGCCAGGGTCTCCGGGGCGTGCTGGCCGTCGTAGCTGATCACCTGGGCGGTGATCATGGTGTCGCCGTTGTAGCCCTCCTCGAAGAGGGGGCGCAGGGGCCGGTCGATGAGGCGGGAGGTGAGGGTCTCCTTGGTGGTGGGACGGCCCTCGCGCTTGAACCAGCCACCGGGGATCTTGCCCGCGGCGTAGACGGCCTCGCGGTAGTCCACGGTGAGGGGGAAGAAGTCGATGCCCTCGCGGGGCGTGCCGTAGCACACGGCCACGAGGACCATGGTGTCGCCCTGGCGGACGATGACGGCGCCATGGGCCTGCTTGGCGATGCGGCCCGTCTCGAGGGAGATGGGCGTGCCGCCCAGGTCCACGGAGATCGTGGTGGGGTTGAACTTCAGTGCATTCATGGAGGCTCCTGGGCCACGCGGGCCCTTGCGGCTCCCCCCGAACCCGGGGCGCTCGGCCCGGGGCTCCTGCGATCGCTCCATGAAACCCTACCCTGGAACCCTCGAAGGGGTGGGAGCTGGGCTTCCTGCAGAGGTCGCCGCCGAGGGGGAGCAGGTGAAAATCGGCAGGTTTGAGGATACCACCCCGGGCGCCGAAAAGGCGGGAACGCAGTCGGTCCAGGCCGGACGATCCGTCCGACCGGACCTTCAACCCCTCTCTTTGCAGCTGGTCAGATGGGAAGGGAACGGAACGACCGTTCGGAGGTGGATTTGCCACCGTTCGGCCGTCTCCAGGGGGCTCCGGGGCCCACAGGCCTCACGATGAATGCCGATCGCGCGACCGTCCCCCGGGGTCGCGAGCCGCCCTTCCTGCAAGCCCGTTGAAACCCCCGCATCGACAAGGCCTGGAGCCGAGATCGCAGCCCCCGGAGTTCCTGGTAAGAACCGAATTCCACCAGGGCCGGTTCCGAAATTTAACCTTGCCGTTCCACGTGATTTATAGGATATTGCTAACCTCTGTTCGGCAGCTGGGCCCCGATTCTTGCCATGGCTGTCTGCAATTTGTCGTTTGTTGAGGCTGTTGTGCATTCGACCTGGATCCAGGGCATTGTCGGTTTCGCGGTGGGAATGGGCCTGTCCCTGGGACTGATGGCCCTGGCACCCCGGCTGGGCTGGGTGGACCATCCCGACGAGGGTCGGAAGCGTCACCGTCGTCCCACGGCCCGGACCGGGGGGGTGGCCCTGTGGGGCGTGCTCGTGCTCGCCCAGGTCCTGGGCTGGCTGCCCTGGCCCATGCACACCTTCGACTGGCTGGGGATCCATGCCATGGCCCTGGTGGGGGCCCTGGATGACCGCTTCAACCTCCGGGCGCGGTACAAGGCCATCGTGGGGCTGGCCGTGGCGACCCTGCTGGCGGGCCATGCCGCCCTGCTCCTCGCCGGCACCACCTCCCAGGTGGAGTTCCTGGATCTACCGATCCCCAGCCGCCCACTGCTGCTCTTCCCCTTCCTGTTCGCCTGGTTCTGGAGCATCCCCCAGGCCTACAACCTCATCGACGGGATCAACGGCCTGTCCATGGGCTTCGGGCTGCTGGTCCTGGGCGCCCTGGGCTGGCACCAGGGGGCCCAGCCCGCCGTGCTCTGGGGCGGCCTGCTGGCGGTGCTGATGCTGAACTTCCCGAAGGCGAAGCACTTCCTCGGGGACTGCGGCGCCCTGATGCTGGGCACCCTCTTCGCCACCCTCAGCGTGAAGCTGATGGTGGCCCGCGACGCGGATCTGCCGGCCTGGGTCTTTGCCTATCCCATCGTGGACGTGAGCCTCGTGGTGGCCATCCGCCGCTGGAAGGGACAGCCCCTCGGCGTCGCGGATCGCAGCCACCTCCACCACTGGATGATGGACCGGTTCCACCAGCGGTCCTGGGCGGCGACGCCCATCCTCCTGGCCTTCGCGCTCCTGCCCATGGTGCGGGTGGCGGACTTCCCCGGGGCCCGCGTGATCTCCCTGTTCGGGGTGGCCATGCTCGGGCTCCTGGCCCTCAAGGCCTTCATCGACCGCATCCTGCCGGAGGCCCAGGCGGTGCCGGCGGCCCAGGTCCGGCGGGAGATCCCCTTCATGGCCAGCGCCGCCAGCCGGGAGCCGTCGGGCACCCACCGCATGCCCTGAAGCTCGGGCATACTCTCCCGGGGGAGGAAGGTCGATGGGCCTGCCTCGGGCACGGCCGGCCCCCGGCCCGGAAAGGAAAGATTCGATGAGGCATGTCGTTCGGAAGCTCGGTCTGGCAGGTCTGGTGGCGACGGCACTCGCCGGCCAGGTGCCCCAGGGGATGGACCTCCAGGCGTTGAAGCAGATGGCCACCTCCCAGGGCGTCACGGGGGCCACGGAGGCGGTGCCCGCCTCCCGGACGACGCTGCCCGCCGCGACGGCCCCGGATCGCATGGACGAGGCCCGTCGCCGGGAGGAGGACCGCCTGGACCAGGAGATCCGGGCCATGAAGCGTCGCGAGAAGGGGCCCCGCCGCTTCGCCGCCGACCTGTTCGAGATCCGCCAGGTCGGCACCGCCGCCACGGACGGGGGCATCGCGGAGGACTACGTGCTGGGGACCGGCGACCAGCTGGCCCTGAACGTCTTCGGCAGCGCCACCTTCGAAGTCCCGGCCCAGGTGGACGGCCGCGGCGAGATCGTCATCCCCAAGGTGGGCACGGTCAAGGTCGGGGGCCTGACCCTGGCCCAGGCCAAGCGGGCGGTGCAGGGCACCGTCAGCCGCAACTTCTCCCGCACCAGCGTGGACCTCCAGGTGGTGAAGCTCCGGGAGGTGCGGGTCTTCGTCATGGGCGAGGTCTACAAGCCGGGCAGCTACCTCGTGTCGAGCCTCAGCTCCCTGATCAACGTGCTGGGCCTGGCGGGCGGCCCCACCGCGGCCGGCAGCTACCGGGACATCCGGGTGATGCGGGGGGGGCGGGCCGTGACCCACTTCGACCTCTACCCCTTCCGGGCGGAGGGCCTGGGCAATCCCAATGTGGCCCTGCAGAGCGGGGACACCGTCTTCGTGCCCCTGGCCCAGAACCAGATCGTCCTCGAGGGCGCCTTCCAGCGGGTGGTGGCCCAGCCGGGGGACGCCACGAAGAAGGCCGAGGCCGACGAGGCCAACGCGGATCCCCTCAAGGCCCAGCGCGACCGGCTCCGCCGGGAGATGAAGGCCATCGAGGCCCGGCTCGCCCCGGCCCAGGTGGCGCCGGCGGTCCAGGAATCCGAGACCGCCGGACGGGAGGCGATCCCCCGCACGGCCGTGCAGGCGCCGGCCCCGGAGCTTTCCCTCACCGAGCGGGCCAACCTGGAGGACCGTCTCCTCTTCCTCAAGCGGCAGCTGGCGGCCCTGCAGGACGCCCCGCCTGACGATCACCGGCTCCGGCTGGATCCCGAGACGGGTCTGCCCTATCCCGCCCAGGACCCCCTCACCCCGGACTGGCTGCGTCGCTGGGACCAGCAGGGCGTGGCCCCCATGATGCAGTTCGAGATGCGCGCCGGCGAATCGGCGGCCGACGCCCTGCGGTTCGCGGGCGGGTTCGCGCCCGAGGCCGGCCCGGGCACCCTGACGCTGCGCCGCCGGACCGCCGCCGGCGTGATCACCGGGGAGGACGTGCCGGTGACCGGGGCTGCCGCCGTGATCCTCCAGCGGGGCGACGTGCTGTCGGCCCTCCCCCAGCGGGAGCGCACCGGGGCCGTGGTGCAGGTGGTCGGCTGGGCCCGGGTGCCGGGCTTCTACGCCCGCACCCAGGGCCTGCGGGTGGGCGACCTGCTCAAGCGCGAAGCCCAGGTGCTTCCGGACACCTACCGGGCCCGCGGGGAGGTGGTGCGGACCCAGGTGGACGGCACCACCCAGTACTTCTCCTTCGACGTGGACAAGGCCCTGGCCGGGGATCCGGCCCAGGACCTCGTGCTGGAGGACCGGGACCGCGTGGAGCTCTACCGCGTGGAGGACCTGCGCATCCCGATGATGGTGAAGGTCCTGGGACCGGTCACCCGTCCCGGCACCTTCGCCTTCCACGAGGGCATGCGGGCCTCGGACCTGATCTTCCGGGCCGGTGTGCCGCTGAAGTCCGCGGACCGCCTGGTGGCCGAGCTGGCCCGCAGCAGGGACGGCAAGCCCAGCGAGGTGATCCACCTGGACCTGACGAAGCTGCTGTCCACCGAGACCGCCAGCCCCGTGGCCCTGGTGGACGACACCGTGAATCCCCGGTTGCGGCCCGACGACCAGATCAGCCTCTTCGAGAAGCCGGACTTCAAGGTGCACCGCACGGTGCGCATCAGCGGCCAGGTGGCGCGGCCCGGCTCCTACGCCCTCGACACGGACCGGCCGACCCTCAGCGACCTGCTGAAGCGGGCCGGGGGGCTCACGCCCGACGCCATGCCCCAGGCGGGCATCTTCCTGCGCCGCATGAGCACCGCGGACGCCAGCCTCCAGCGGGCGGCGGAGGAATCCGGCCTCTCGGGTGCCGATCCCACGGCCAAGGGCATCAACGAGATCCTGGAGCGGCTCAACGAGACCAAGCGCCAGCCCAACACGGGCCAGCTGCTCAAGAACCCCGTGCTCCACGGCCTCCTGGCCGGGAACCTGAACCGCATGGTGGTGGACTTCGGCGCCGCGCTGAAGGGCGATGCCCAGGCGGACGTGGAGCTTGAGGACGGGGACGAGGTCATCATCCCCCGGGCCACGGACGGCGCCTACGTGGTGGGCGAGACCGCCAGCCCCTTCGCCACCTACAAGGTGCATCCGGGCATGAAGGTCTCCGACATGCTCAAGCTGGCGGGCGGGATCACGCGCAACGCGGACACCTGGAACATACGCCTGCTGAAGGCCAACGGCCGCATCGTGGACAGCTGGGTGATGAAGCAGCCCGTGGGCCCCGGCGACACCGTGCTGGTGCCCCAGCGCTTCCGCCGCGACACCAGCTGGCAGGAGAACCTCCAGGCCCTGACGCCCATCGCCCTGATCCTGAACGCCATCAAGCTCTGACGTCCCCCATGAGCGCCGCCCGTCCGGCTGGCCGCGGATGCCCATCCGCTGGCCGGCCGGGACCGGCCGTCGACGGGTGCCGCGGCCGGCCCTGGAGGAGCGCGGGCTGGAGTACACTGGAGGGCCCCGCGCCGCGGGGCCTTTTCATACGGACGTCCCGATGATCCTGCGCAAGGAATACTGGTTCGAAGCGGCCCACTTCATCTACAACCACCCGGGGAAGTGCCGGAACCTGCACGGCCACAGCTACAAGCTCTTCGTCTCCGTGGAGGGCACGCCGGACGTGGCCACGGGCATGATCATCGACTTCGACGACCTCTCGAAGGTGGTGGTGGAGAAGGTCATCGGGCGGCTGGACCACCGCTTCCTCAACGACCTGATTCCCCTCTCCACGGCGGAGAACATCGCCGTGTGGATCTGGGAGCAGCTGAAGCCGGACCTGCCGCAGCTCTGCCAGGTGGAGGTCTTCGAGACCACCGACAACTGCGTGATCTACCGGGGGGCCTGATGCGACGCTGGCTGGCGCTGGTCCCGGTCCTCCTGCTGGCGGGCTGCGACGCCCTGAACCCCGCGCTCCAGTACCAGGAGGCGGCTCGCCAGCTGCGCTTCAGCCTGGACCGGGTGGAGCCGCAGCTGGAGCTGGCCTACCCCCTGGAGCGTTCCCGCCTCCGGCTGCGCCTCGACCTGGGCGTGGACAACCCCACGGACGTGCGCCTGCGGACCCGGCGGGTGGCCGGGGACCTGCACCTCCTGGCCCAGGGCGGGGACCATGCCCTGGGTACCGTGGCCTTCCCCGAGGGGATGGACCTCGCCCCGAAGGGCCGCAGCACCCTGAGGGCCGAGCTGAGCTTCGGCTACGGCGACCTCAAGGCTGCCTGGGGCCCCCTGTCCGGAGCCGTGCTCCACCGCGAATCCGCCACCTGGACCCTGGCCGGGGAGGCCCGTTTCGAGGTGCTGGGCCTCGAGTTCGGCGTCCCCTTCCGGACCCGCACGTCGAGCGGGTCGTGATCCGGGCGGTCGTCTTCGATCTCTGGAACACCCTGGTCTACAGCCCCGGGGGCAGCCCATTCCAGCGCCTGAAGCCCCTCCTGCGGCCTGAGCAGGCGGTCCGGCACGCCGAGCTGATGCGGGACGGCATGGCGCGGCCCTACGGCTCCGTGGCGGCCTTCCTGGCGGCCTGGCGGGACCGGATCGCCCTGGACCCGGACCAGGAGGCGGCCATGGCCCAGTCCTTCCTGGAATCCGGCGATCAGGCGCTGTGCTTCCCCGGCGCCTCCGAGGCCGTGGAAGGCACCCGGGGCCTGGCGCGGGTGGCCCTCCTGTCCAACACCCAGGACTTCGGGCTGGAATTGCTCGACCGCCTGGGCATCAACGCCCGCATCCGCACGCGGATCCTCAGCGCCGACCTGGGCGCCCTCAAGCCCGAGCCCGCCGCCTTCGAGGCCGTGCAGCAGCGCCTGGGACTCTTCCCGGGCAACCTGGCCATGGTGGGCGACAGCTGGACCGACGACGTGGAAGGCGCCCTGGCCGCCGGCTGGACCGCCATCTGGGTGAACCGCGACGGCAGGCCCCGGCCGAACCATGATCCCGACGCCCCCCTCTACGAGGTAAGCAGCCTGGACGTCGTCCCGCAGCTCATCGGGGACCTCCAGGCGGGCATGCGCTGCCCTACCTGCCTGGGGTGATCCTGGGTTTGAGAAATCTGCAGGCGAGGTGTCTTCGCGATTCAGGTAATTGGTCAGGCTAGGTACCAACGCACCGTGTTTTGGAGCCCTTCAGGGAAGGTGATATCTGGTTTCCAGCCCAGCATTGCCTGGATTCTAGTCGCATCGATGGCGTACCGCCGGTCATGCCCGGCCCGGTCCTTCACGAAGGTGAGGAGCTTGCGGCTGGTGCCTTCGGGGCGGCCGAGGTGGGTGTCCACGGTGTCGCAGAGGAGGTGGAGCAGGTCGAGGTTCTTCCACTCGTTGTCGCCGCCCACGCAGTAGGTCTCGCCGGCGACGCCCTTCTCCATGACCAGCTCCAGGGCGGCGCAGTGGTCCTCCACGTAGAGCCAGTCCCGCACGTTCTGGCCGTCCCCGTAGACCGGGATGGGTTCGCCCTTGGCCATGCGCGAGATGGCCAGGGGGATGAGCTTCTCGGGATGCTGGCGGGGGCCGTAGTTGTTGGAGCAGTTGGTGGTGACCGTGTTGAGCCCGTAGGTGTGGTGGTAGGCCCGGACCAGGTGGTCGCTGCCGGCCTTGCTGGCGCTGTACGGGCTGTTGGGGGCGTAGGCCATGGCCTCGTGGAACTTCCCCGTCTCGCCGAGCGAGCCGTACACCTCGTCCGTGCTGATGTGGAGGAAGCGGCCGTCCTTCTGCCCGGCCCAGGCCTGCCGCGCGGCCTCCAGCATGGCAAAGGTGCCCAGGACGTTCGTCTGGATGAAGGCCGCGGGCCCGGTGATGCTGCGGTCCACGTGGCTCTCCGCCGCCAGGTGGAACACCTTCCGGATGCCGTGCCGCTCGATCAGGTGGCGGGCCAGCTCCAGGTTCTGGACGTCCCCGACGACCAGCTCCACACCCTCGAGGCCGTCGATCTGGGTGCGGTCGGCGGCGTAGGTGAGCTTGTCGAGGACCACGATGCGGTCCTGGGGATGGGTGCGGTGCCAGCGGTGCACCAGGTTGCTGCCGATGAAGCCGGCGCCGCCGGTGATGAGGATGGTCTCGGACATCAGGCTTCCCCAGTGAGTTCGGGATGGGCGAGCACTTCGGCCAAAGCCTCGTGCCAGTGGGGCATGAGGTCGGGGCCCAGGCTCCGGCGGCGGGCGCCGTCGAGGACGGAGTAGGCGGGACGCTTGGCAGGGGTGGGGTAGTCGGCGGTGCTGCAGGGGCTGAGATTCGCGGCGATCCCCTTGGCCTCGAAGATCGCTTTGGCGAAGCCGTGCCAGGTGGTCTCGCCGGCGCAGGTGGTGTGGACGAGGCCCTGCCAGCCCTCCTCCGCGGCCACCTTGAGCTGGCGGGCCAGGGCCCGGCAGGTGGTGGGGGCGCCCCGCTGGTCGTCCACCACCCGGAGGTTCCGGCCCTGGGCCGCGGCGTTCAGCATGGTGGCCAGGAAGTTCTTCCCCCAGGCATCGTAGAGCCAGCTGGTGCGGGCGATGAGGTGCCGGCTACACCGGGCCGCCTGGCGCTCGCCCTCCAGCTTGGTGCGGCCGTACACCGACACTGGGTTCGTGGCGTCGTCCTCCCGGTAGGGGCGGGTGCCCGTGCCGTCGAAGACGTAGTCGGTGCTCACCTGGACCAGCAGGGCCTTCTGCGCCTCGCAGGCCTCCGCCAGCCAGCCCACCGCCGTGGCGTTGATCAGCTGCGCCAGCTCCGCCTCAGACTCACAGCGGTCCACCTGGGTGAAGGCCCCGCAGTTGAGGACCACCTCGGGGTGGACGCTGGCCACCACCTCGCGGATGGCCTCCTCCCTGGACAGGTCCAGGATCGATTCCTCGGGGAGGACCAACTCGTGAGCCGTCCAGGTCCGCCGGATGGCAAGGGCCAGCTGCCCCGAGGCGCCGGTGACGAGGGCTTTCATGCCAGGTGCGCCCTTCGTGCCTTTTCGTCCAGGACGAAGGGATTCTCTGGGTCGTCCTCGTGGCGGATCTCGTCGATGGGCTGCTGCTTGCCCTGCCCCATGAAGAGCCGGTCGGGGCAGTTGATCACGAAGCCGGGCTCATGGCTGATGCAGCGGTAGCAGTGCACCACGCCCTTGGGGATGAGGACGGAGCCGGGGTTGTTCGCGCCCATGGCCACTTCCATGCGATTCCGGTAGGTCGGGCTCTCCGGCCGGTTGTCCCAGAGGGTAAGCTTGAAGTCCCCGGGGCCCACCCAGCAGAAGAGGTCGGCCTGGTCCACGTGCTCGTGAGGCCCACGAAGGATTCCAGGCAGCGACAAACTTACGTAGGACATTTCGGGCCGGAACCAACTCGGAAGATCGTCGTTACGGAAAATTTCGGCTAACCAGCCACGTTCGTCAATAAATTTTCTTATGGTCCTGATGTCGACGCCTTCAATGGGACCCTTTGTGAATTCCATATCTAGCTCCTTCCCCGGGCCTGGGCGAAAGGTACAGGCTCCTTGTTCGCCAGATCGTTGGCCAAGGCTAGGCTGGAGAAAGTACCAGCGTCGGTCCACCATCCGTGGAAGGTCCCGAAGCTCAGCTCACCCCTGGCAATGTAGGCATTGTTCACATCCGTAATTTCCATTTCGCCACGCCCTGAAGGCTTCACTGTCCGAATGATGTCAAACACTGCCGCATCGTAAAAGTAGATGCCAGTGACAGAAAGATTGGACTTGGGGTTCTTTGGCTTCTCCTCGATGCCCAGTACGCGACCTTCTTTCACCTCGGCTACGCCATAGCGCTGCGGATCTTCCACTGGTTTAAGCATGATGCGGGAGCCCTTCCCTTGCTTCTCGAAGGCCTCCACCTCCGGTCGCAATCGATCTTGAAATATATTGTCGCCAAGGATCACGCAGATTGAAGATCCGCCAGCGAAGTTTTCCGCAAGTCCCAATGCCTGGGCGATCCCGCCTGCCTCATCCTGCACCTTGTAGGTGAAACGACAGCCAAAATCACTTCCGGAGCCCATCAGGGCCACTACATCACCCATGTGCTCGGTCCCAGTCACAATCAGGATCTCCTCGATGCCAGCCTCCCGGAGCTTCCACAGCGGGTGCCAGATCATGGGGGCCTGACCTACAGGCAGCAGATGCTTGTTCGTCACCTTTGTTAGTGGGAAGAGACGAGATCCTGTTCCTCCCGCCAAAACGATCCCCTTCATGGATGGCTCCTAAGGTGTAAGTCCGGAGAACCTGACTGGTGTTCTATCCGGATCAGTATGGGTATTGTGAAGAATATTATAGATAACCACCAGGTTAATCGGCGCAGGTGCATTCTGTGCACTGCGGCAATAAAGCTTCAGACTCCGAAATGTGGTGGTGAATAGAAAGAATAATGGCGAATCCATCTCGGATCCATGGTGGTTATTCTCCTTGTTTTCAATTCTGCTGGAACACACCGCATTCACGGGCACTAGCCAGTATCCAGGTGTCCTTTTCGATTCCATGGAATGGGTAGGGCTGGTGGGTTGGAGCCCCGAATTTTTGGATTAGTTGGTGTTAGCTCTCACGCGGAGGCGCTGTCCTGTTCGCTGAGGTCGAGGTCGAGGACCACGGCTTGGCGGGGGGCATCGGCCCGCTCGATCCACTGCACCCGGGCGCCGAGGAGGCGGGCCAGCTGGAGGAGGCCTTCGCGGGCCTCGCTGTGCAGGCTCGCCGCCAGCTCGGGATGGAGGGTGAGGCGCACGTCGGCGCCGCGGAGGCGGTCGCCCTGGCGCACGAGCTCGCGGTAGGCGCGGAGCAGGGCGGTCTCGGGGCTGACCAGGCGGCCGGTGCCGCTGCAGGCGGGGCAGGGCTGGGTGAGCTGGCGCTCGAGGGAGGGTCCCGTGCGCTTCCGGGTCATCTCCACGAGCCCGAACTCGGAGATCCCCCCGGCGCGGGCATGGTTGCGGTCCCGCTTCAGCTCTTCCTGGAGCCGCGCCAGCACCGTGTCCCGGTGGGCCGGGTCCACCATGTCGATGAAGTCGATGACGACGATGCCGCCCAGGTTCCGCAGGCGGAGCTGGCGGACGATCTCGGGGACGGCCTCCAGGTTGGCGAGGAACACGGTCTCCTCGAGATCCTTCTTCCCCACGAACTTGCCGGTGTTCACGTCCACGCTGACCAGGGCCTCGGTCTGGTTCAGCACGATGGAGCCCCCGTGCTTGAGGAAGACCTTGGGCTGCCGGGCGGCCTCGATCTCGGCCTCGATGCCGAAGGCGTCGAAGATGGGCAGGTCGGAGGCGAAGCGCTTCACGCGGTTGGCCCACTCGGGATGCAGCTTCTCCACGAAGCCCACGACCTCGCGGTGGACGGCGGCGTCGTCCACCCAGAAGCTGGCCACCTCCTCGCGGAAGATGTCGCGGAGCACCTTCTGCAGCAGGCGCAGGTCCTGCCAGACCAGGCGCGGGGCCTGGAGGGGCGCGGCCTTGGCCTGGATCTCCTCCCACATTTGGCGGAGGAAGGTCACGTCGCCGACGAGGTCCTCGTCCCGCTCCCCGATGGCGGCGGTGCGGACGATGAAGCCCTCGCCCGGCAGGGCGTGGCTCCGGATGAGCTCCCGCAGGCGATCGCGCTCCTCGGGATCGGTGATCTTCCGGGAGATGCCGATGTGCTCGATCCCGGGCATGAACACCAGGAAGCGGCCCGGGAAGCTGAGGTGGCGGGACAGGCGGGGCCCCTTGGAGCCGATGGGGTCCTTCACCACCTGGACCAGCGTCTCCTCGCCCTCCTTCAGGGGCGGCAGGGGCGCGGGGGCGGGCGGCAGGTCCTCCACGGCGCCCTCCTCGCCGGCCTCCCCCTCGTCCTCGGGGGCGAGGTCCGCGGCCAGGCGCTGGGACACGGGATCGTCCAGGTAGAGGAAGCCGTCCTTGGCCCCCCCGATGTTGACGAAGGCGCTCTGCATGCCGGGCAGGAGCTTGGCCACCCGGCCCTTGTACACGTCGCCCACCTGGCTCTTGTTCATCGTCCGCTCGACGAACAGCTCGCAGAGCTGGCCGTTCTCAAGCAGGGCGATGCGCGTCTCCAGGGGGGTCGCATTGACCACCAGGGACTTGCGGACTTCCATGGAACCAACCTTTCAGAACCGTGCGCGGAGGCGTCCTGCCTTCCTCGCGGGCCCCGGGGCCGTACCAGGCCGCAGGGGGATGCTTCTTTTCTACCATACCCTTTGGATGCCGGCCCGGGGGCCAAAGGTTCCGGTTCCGGTGTCAATCTCGGAGAGGCACGGAGACTGGATTGGCGGGATTAACTGAATGATTCAAAAGATTTAAAAAAACTCCGGGAACCCTCGCCCGGTTTCAGTCCGGGAAGGCGTGGGTGCAGAGGGGGGTGCGCTCCTGGGTGCGGCGCTCGGTGATGCGGTTGCGCTCGTCCACGAACACCACCTTCGGGGCGTTGGCCTCGCTCTCCTCGGCGGTCATCCAGCCGTAGGCGGCGATGATCACCAGGTCGCCCTTCTGCACCAGGTGGGCGGCGGCCCCGTTGATGCCGACCTCACCCGACCCAGGCGTCCCCGGGATGACGTAGGTGGCCAGGCGCGACCCATTGGTCACGTCGTAGATGTCCACCTTCTCGTTCTCCAGGAAGCCGGCGGCTTCGATGAGCAGCGGGTCCAGGGTGATGGATCCCACGTAATCCACATCGGCCCGGGTCACCGTGGCGCGATGGATCTTGCCGAGCAGGAAGTGACGCAGCATGCTCCCTCCGGTCCAGGCTCCCTCCGGAGTCCCGGCCAACGGACAAGCATGGCGCCAGGTGAACCCTGGGTCCAGCCTCGATTTTTTACGAGCAGGCCTAGTTGAACAGCACGACGTGGAGGTTGATGCCGACCCCCACGTGGGGCGGCGGCACCGGGGGGGGCGCCAGGGGGAGGCCGAAGGCCCCCTCGATGTCGATCCGCGCCTGGGGATCTGTGATCCGGCGCAGCAGCCACCGGCCATCCACGAAGACGTAGCAGCGGGAGGGATCCCCGGGGATCAGGGCCACGTAGCGCCGCTCGCGGGGACGCCAGTAGCCGGCCATCCAGGGGGGCGCCAGGTAGCGTCCGGGGTGGCGCCGGTCCTCGTACCGGTAGCGCTCCGGCCGCCGCCCTTCCCAGCCATGTTCCCGGCGGTCTTCGCGGCGATCCTCCCGACGGTCCTCCCGGCGATCGTCCCGGCGATCGTCCCGACGGTCCTCGCGACGATCATCCCGGCGATCTTCGCGGCGATCGTCCCGCCGCTCATGGCGGTCCTGCCAATCCCCACCCCGGTGATCGTCGGACCGGGCCAGGGCGACCGCGCCCTGGGCCAGCAGGGCGAGGATCAGGGTGGAGCTGAAGAGGCGCATGGACATGGGGCGTGACTCCGAAGGGAAGGGACGGGGCTAGTTGAACAGCACCACGTGGAGGTCCACCCCCACCCTGGGCAGGGGGATCGGCGGCGGGGCGGCGGGCCGCTGGAGGGAATCCCTGACCTCGGCCTGGAGGCTGAGGCTGAATCCCGTCCGGAGCTCCCAGCGGCCGTCGATGAGGAAGTAGGCCCGGTCCTGGTGGCGCGGATCGATGGCGATGTAGGGCCGCTCGGGGACCCGGGGGCCGAACTTCTTCGCCAGCCCCGGGGGCAGCCCGCCCTTCTTGGCCAGGCCGGGGGGCATGCCCCCCTTCTTGGCGAGGCCCGGCGGCATGCCGTGGCCGTGGCCCTGGGGGGTCGCCAGGGCAGCGAGGGTGAGCAGGGCCGGCACGAGCATGGAGCCTCCCGGGGGGTCTCCGTCCAGGCTAGGCCCTCCCGGCCGGGACGTCCATGCACCGAAAGGTCTACGGGGGCGGTACCCCCTCGAGGGAATCAGCTCTTCTGGGGGCTCAGGCTGACGTTCAGGCCCGCCTCCTCGGGGGAGGGCGCCAGGATGACGTTGTCGATGAGCCGGGTGTCGCCCACGTAGGCGGCCACACAGAGGGCGACGGTGCGGTTCACGACGCCCTTCAGGGGCTCCAGGGTCTGGGCGTCCACCAGCTCGAGGTACTGGACCTTGTCCACCTTGGCCAGCGGGGCCTTGGCCAGCTCGATCAGCTTGGCGGTCCGGCGCTCGCCGCCCTCGAAGGCCTCCCGGGCTGCCAGGAGCCCCTCGCTGAGGGCCAGGGCGCGCTTCCGGCCGGCCGGGTCCAGGTAGGTGTTCCGGCTGCTGAGGGCCAAGCCGTCGGCCTCCCGCACCGTGGGGACCACCACCACGTCCACGGGCAGGTTGAGGTCCCGGACCATGCGGCGGATCACCACCGCCTGCTGGTAGTCCTTCTGGCCGAAGAAGGCCAGGTCAGGCTGGACGATGTTGAAGAGCTTGGCCACCACCGTGGCCACGCCCCGGAAGTGCCCGGGCCGGAACTTCCCGCAGAGGGGCTCGGCCAGGCTGCCGGGCTCCACGTGGGTCTGGAAGCCCGTGGGGTAGATCTCGGCCACTTCGGGAAGGAAGAGCACCGAGGCGCCCGTCTCCAGGCAGAGGCTCTGGTCCCGCTCCAGGTCCCGGGGGTAGCTGGCCAGGTCCTCACCGGGGCCGAACTGGTTGGGATTCACGAAGATGGAGACCACGGTGGCATCGCACCGGGCCGCGCTCTGACGGATGAGGGCCCCGTGACCCTCGTGGAGGAAACCCATGGTCGGAACGAAGCCGATCCGCTGGCCCTGTTCCCGGAGGGGTTTCAGGAGGGCTCTCAAATCAGCGATGGTACGCACAACGCGCATGGCCAAAAAACGACTCCCTTACGATGGCGCCGCTCAGAATACCAAGGCTCGGGTCAGGGATTCCACTGGGCCACGGCCGGACGGACGGCTTCTGGAAGGGTATAGGATTCCCGGGCATCGGGGAAGCCTCCCGCCCGCACATCCTCCGCCCAGGCGGCCAAGGCGGCGCGCAGGTCTTCGAATCCCTGGGCATAGCGCCGGACGAATTTGGGGCCGGGGTCCGGGGACAGCCCCAGGACGTCGTGGAAGACCAGCACCTGGCCCGAGCAGTGGGGGCCGGCCCCGATGCCGATGGTGGGGATGGCCAGGGTCTCGGTGATGCGGGCCGCCAGATCCGCCGGGATGCCCTCCAGCACCAGGCTGAAGCAGCCGGCCTCCTGCAGGCGCTGGGCATCCTCCAGCATTCGGATGGCATCGGCCTTGACCCGCCCCTGCACCTTGTAGCCGCCCATGGCGTTGAGGCTCTGGGGCGTGAGGCCGAGATGCCCCATGACCGGGATCTCGGCGTCGATGAGGGCGTGGATCATGGGCAGGCGCTTGGCGCCGCCCTCCAGCTTGACGCCGGCGGCCCCCCGCTGGAGGAAGCCCCCGGCGTTCCGCAGCGTGTCCTCCACGCTCAGGTGGAAGCTGAGGTAGGGCATGTCCGCCAGAAGCAGGGCCGTGGGGCGGGTGCGGGCCACGGCCTCCAGGTGGTGGTTCATCATGGCCATGCTGACGGGCAGGGTGTTCTCGAAGCCCAGGCAGACGTTCCCCACGCTGTCGCCCACGAGGAGCATGTCCACGCCCGCCGCGTCCGCGATGCGGGCCGTGGGGGCGTCGTAGGCCGTGGTCATCACCAGGCGCCGCCCGGAATGGGCCCAGGCCTGGATCTGGGGGATGGTGACGCGGGCGTGGGCGTCCGGGGACTGGTGGCTCATGGGGTCTCCGCTGGAAGGTCGAAGCCGTGGGCCCCTATGAGTACACCAAAAGGCCGCGAGCGGCGGCACAGGATTCCAGGGGAGCTGGGGAACCCCGGAGGGGCCGCCCGGTTGGAAAACATCTTGTCAATACAAATTAGTCCTTTAAATTCAATTTCTTGACTTTGTCAATCTTGTCATCGCCCGGGCTGCGGCGGTTCGGGTTCGGGGTAGGCCGGCAGGTTCATCTGGGTGGGGGTGTAGTCGACCATGGGGTCCGCCCGGTCGGGACGGACGAACCGCAGGCCCACGGCCGCCACGGTCTGCTGGAACTGGTAGAGGTCCGCCCGGCCGAGGAAGCTGGTCTCATGGCTCTCGGGCAGGCGCGCCCAGAGCTGCTGGAGGCTGGGGAAGGCCTCCTGCATCCGGGCGCGGGCTCCCAGCTTCTCGCCCCGCTGCAGGAGCAGGGCCGCGCCCTCGGAGCTGGCCTCCAGGACCTGGGCGGGGAAGTCCAGGGCCCGGGCCGCGGCGAGCACTTCGCTCCAGGCCTGGAGGGTCTCCTGGGCCACGGCCTCCGAGGGCGGGGCGGTGGAGAGCAGGAAGGCGTGGGCCCGGTGCCATTCCAGGTCCAGGAGCCGCGAGTCGGAGCCCTCCACGGGACCCTTCAGGTTCTCCAGGATGGCCCAGCCCTGCTCCGGGGCCTCCTGGCGGGCCCGCTGGGCCTCGCGGGCCTCGGCCTGGGCGAAGCGCAGCTGGGCGATGCGCTGGCGCCACAGGAGACCCGTGGATTCGTACTGGGCGGCGGCCTCCCGGTAGAGCCGAGCGGCGTCCCGCCAGGCGCCCCGGAAGCGGGCCACTTCCCCCTGCAGCAGGGTCTGGTCCCCCCGCTCCTCCGGCGAGAGCACGGCGGGCTGGGCGGCCAGCGCCGCGAGCTGGGCGTGGTCCGCGGCCACCGGATCCCCCAGGGCGGCCAGGGTGCGGGCGCGCCAGCTCTGGGTCGTGGCCACCAGGGCGGCGTCGCCCAGCCGCTGGGCGTGCTGGAGGGCCCGCTCCAGGTGCGAGAGGGAGGGACCGAGGAACTGCTGCAGGCCCCGGATGGCCCCCAGGGCGAAGTGGGCCTGGGCCTGGAGCGCCACGTCCGACTGCAGCCGCGCCGTCTGGAGGGCCTCCTGGAGGAGCTGGAGGCAGGGTTCCGGCTGGCCCTGGGCGAACAGGACCTGGGCCAGGGCGATCTGCACCGGGACCAGGCTGCGGTAGTCCTGGCCGTGCTCCAGCAGCCGCTGGGCGGACTGGAGCAGCGAGGCCGCGCGCCGGAACTGGGACTGCCCGGCCAGGGCGCGGCCCAGGGCCAGGAGCAGGGCCGCCTGGTCCTGGGGGGAGGCCTTGCCGCCGCCCCCGTTGAGGAGCTGCAGTCCCTCCTCCAGGGCCCGGACGCCCTTGGTCAGGTAGCCCTGGAGCAGGTGAAGGGAGCCCAGGGCCAGCCTCAGGCGGGGCTGTTCGGGATGGAGGGGGTGGTCCGACAGGCGCTCCGCGGCCCCGTGGATGGCCTCCTGGGCCTCCGCCGGGCGCCGGAGCAGGAGGTCGATCATGGCCTGCTTGCGGAGGAGCCGGGCCTCGGCGAGGCGCTCGCCCCGGCGCTCGGCGACGGGAATCCGGTCCAGGGCCTCCCGGGCCTTCCCGAGGGCCTCCAGGGCCAGGGCCGCCGCGGGACGGGCCGCATGCTCCCCCTGGGGGGGGAGCGCCCCCTGGGAGCCGGTGCTCCAGGCATCGGCCAGGTATTCGTAGAGTTGGGCCTCCTCGGCGGGACCGGGCTGGAGCTCCAGGGCCTGGTCCACGATGCGCTGGGCCTCCTGGGGGGTGGCCGTGGGCTCCCGGCGGATGGCGGCCAGGACGGCGGCCAGGGCCGTGGCCTGGTCCGAGGCCAGGGCCTGGAGGGTGACGGAGAAGGCCAGGGCGCCGCCCTGCTCCTGGATGGCCGCGAGCAGGGCGCGGGCGAGCCGCTTCAGCTCCGGCTGGGGGGTGTGGGCCAGCACCAGCTCCCGCCAGCGCGGATCGGGGATGGCGGCGTCGTTGCGCCGGAGCTGGACCAGCCGGGAGCCGACGGCGCCCTGCAGGGCGTCCTCCAGGGGGTCCCCGGTGAGGCCCAGGAGGCGGCCCAGGGAGCCCGTGGGGAGGGGCCGGTCCGCCAGGGCGAGGAGGCGCACCAGGGTGGCCGAGGCCGGGGGGAGGCGCTGCAGCCGGCCGAGGAAGATCTGCCGCATGAGGTCTTCCTCGGCCCGGGGCGCCGGCGGGTGGTCCGTGGCCAGGGCCCAGGCCCCGTCCTCCCACACCAGGGTGCCGTCCTGCAGGGCCAGCTCGAGGAAGTTGCGGAGGAGCCCCGGGTTGCCCAGGCTCCGGTCGAGCAGGTCGCTCACGTAGTCCGCGGGCAGGGTGTGGCAGGTGAGCAGGTCCTCCAGCAGCTGCCGCAGGTCCGCGTCCTCCAGGCGGTTCACCCCGAGGAGGGCGGCGGCCGGCTCGGCGCGGAGCTGGGCCACCAGGGGCCGGAGTCCCGCGCCGTGGGCGCCGGTGGAGAGGGAGAGCAGCCAGGGCGTCCTGGACCCGTGCACCAGCTCCCGGACCAGGGCCAGCACCTCCGGGGTGGCGCGATCCAGGCCCGAGAGGTGGATGAGGCGGGGATGCATCACCGAGGCGAAATCCAGGGCCTCCAGGGCCGCCTTCAGCTCCTCGGCTTCCGGGCCGGCTTCCTGGCGGTTGAGGGCCCGCCCGCCCGTGAGGAAGGCGAAGGCCTGCACCCGCAGGGCCAGGGCCTTGGCCGAGGCGGGGTACCCGGCGTAGAAGTCCACTTCGCTGCCCTGGAGGACGGCCTCCACGAGGCGGCCCAGGAAGCGGCCCGCGGATTCCTCGTGGGAGGCGGCGAGGTGGTGGACCCAGATGCCCTCGCTCTCGGCCACGGCGCAGGACCAGGCGGCCAGCTCCTCCTTGCCGACGCCCTCCTCGCCCTGGAGCAGGATGATGCGCTCCATGGGGATCGGGGCGCTGAGGCCCAGGACCAGGGACTTGAGGTAGGTCAGCTCCTGGCTGCGGCCGCGGATGGGACGGGAGACCAGGTCCGAGAGGTCCCGGGGCTGGGCCCAGGGCTGCTCGTCCGAGAGCGGCGGTTCCGGAGCCGCGGCCGGCAGCAGCCCGGACAGGTGGTCCAGGCCCCAGGGGGCGGCCCCCAGGACACGGGGGGCGAGGATCAGGCCCGGGCGGAAGGTGATCACCTCGGGATGGAGGAACCGCGGGTGGGGGCTGGCGGCCACCACCTCCCCCAGGCGGCGGAGGAAGGCCTCGCGGGGGCCGGGCCCCCACTCGGGCCAGAGCCGGCTCAGGGGCGCCCCCTGGATGGCCTGGAGGTGCCAGGCCTGCTCATCGTCGTAGCCGAAGTGGACCTGAACGGGGTCCAGCGGTCCGGCATCGAGGAAGCGGCCCAGGACCGCCTCCCGGAGCTGGTCCAGGTCCCGGTCCGGGGGGCGGGGCGTCCAGAGCTGGAGGAGGAACCGGGCTCCGTCGTGTTCCCGGCGCATGAGGTGCCAGGCGCATGCCTCGCCCTGGGCCAGCTCCGCCAGCCAGGCGAAGCGGTGGGCGCCCAGGAAGCGGGTCACGTCCATGGCCGGTGTCCTGGCGGCGGTGCGGCGGTTCCGGGGGGCATGGCGGGAGTCTACCAGAGCCCCGGGGCGGCCTCTCCGGCGCCGCTAGCGCGCCAGGAAGGGATCCAGGATCACGGCGGCGGTGAGGAGCAGGGCGAAGAGGTTGATGTTCATGAACACGCGGCGGAACAGCCGGGCGTCCAGCTCGGCCTTCCCCAGCAGCGGCAGGGAGCCCACGAGCAGCCAGAAGGCGGCGCCCGCCAGGAGGAGGAGAGCCGGCAGCGTGCCGAGCACGCGGAACACGGGCAGCAGGCCGCAGGCGGCGGCCGTGCCGCAGATCCAGGTGAAGGTGAGGCGGGCCAGGCGGCGGCGGCCGAAGACCTTCACCAGCGTGGGGAAGCCGGCCTCCTCGTAGCCCTCCGCGTGGAGCGCCACCAGCAGCCAGAAGTGGGGCACCTGCCAGATGAAGAAGACGAAGGCCAGGGCCAGGACGGTGGGATCCTTCACGGCGCCGCCGGCGGCGGCCCAGCCGATGGCCGGGGGCAGCGCGCCGATGAGGGAGCCGGGCACCACCGCGAAGGCGCTCACCCGCTTCAGGGGGGTGTAGAAGCCGTTGTACCAGGCCAGGGCCAGGGCCCCGAGCCAGGCCGAGGCCGGGCCATGGACCAGGTACAGGAGGAGGAAGCCCGCCAGGGCCAGCCCCACGGCGATGGCCGTGGCGCCGGCGGGGGTGAACTCGCCGCGGGGCAGCGGCCGGTGCCAGGTGCGGGGCATCCGGGCGTCCAGGTGCCGCTCCTGCACCTCGTTGAGGGCGCTGGAGCCCATGGCCAGGAGCAGGATGCCGAGCAGGGTCGTGGCCAGGCCGGCATCCGCCCCCCGGCGGAAGGCGATGTAGCCGGCCGCGGCGGTGAAGGTGGACGCGCCGGAGATGCGCAGCTTGGTCAGCTCCAGGAGGGAGGCGGCGAGGCCGGGCTTCCGGACGGGGATGGCGGCTGCGGTCAAGGCGGCTCCGGGGCGGGTGCTACTTCAGGGTCTTCAGGTAGCCGACGACGTCGTCGAGCTCCCTGGGCGCCAGCGGGGTGGGCGGCATGGAGGGCGGGTACCCCCGGACCACATCCTTCATCGGGTTCACGATGGCCTGGCGCAGGTAGGCCTCATCCACCGTGACGGTGCGGGCGGCCTTCCCGCTCAGCACCACTTCCTGCTTGCCGAACAGGCCCTTGAGGGTGGGGCCGACCATGGGCTTGCCGTCCACGGAGTGGCAGTCCAGGCAGCCCTTGGCGGTCAGGACGGCCAGGCCGGGATGCGTGAACTCGGCCACCGGCTTCGGCGGGTCCGGGACGGGCTTGGGTTCCGGCGCGTCATCGCCGCCGAAGTACCAGGCCTTGAAGGCGTCCTCGGGCACCACCACGACCTTGCTGAGCATGAGGCTGTGGTCCACGCCGCAGATCACCGTGCACTCGATGTCGAAGCTGCCGAGCTTGGTGGCCTCGAACCAGGTGGTGTTGGTGTGGCTGGGGACCGCGTCGACCTTCAGGCGGAAGGCGGGCACGAAGAACCCGTGGACCACGTCCAGGCTGCGGACCTCCACCTTCATGGGCTTGCCCAGGGGGGCGTAGAGGATCTTGCTCTGCTTGCCGTTGGGGTACTCGAAGGACCAGCTCCACTGGCGGGCGTTGACCTTCACGGCCATGGCGTCGCGGGGTGCCTGGCGCATGTACTCGTAGTTGGTCCAGCCGTAGTAGAAGATCGTGAGGAACATCACGAGGGGGATGGTGGTCCAGAGGATCTCGAGGCCGGTGTGGCCCTCGATCTGCTCGGCCTTCGGGTGGCGCTTCCGGCTGTAGCGGATGACGAAGTAGATCATCAGCGCCGTGATGAAGATCAGGAACGCCACAGACAGGCCGAACACGTAGAAGAACACCGCATCCGATTTCTGGGCCGAGGTGGAGGCTTGCGTGATCCAATCCATGGCGGGTCCTCAGCGGAAGGCGACGTCGGAGAACAGCAGGGCGAAGAAGATCAGGAGCGTGCCCAGGGTGACCAGGACCACGCCCTTGAGAAGGGCGCCCTCGTACTTCAGGTGCATGAAGAAGTAGAAGACGAGCCCGGCCTTGATGGGCGTGAGGATGAGCAGGCCCCAGACGGCGTAGCTCTGGCCGAAGTGGCTCATGAGGACCAGGAGGCCCGTGAGGACCACCAGGGCCAGCCAGACCTTCACGAAGGTGCCGTAGCCGGGATGCTCGACGCCGTGGTCGTCGGCGTGTTCGGAGGATGCGAGGGAATGATCGCTCATGAGTCGGTCCTTACGCCGCGAGGTAGAACAGCGGGAGGAGGAAGATCCAGATCACGTCCACCAGGTGCCAGTAGAGGCCCCCGTTCTCCAGGTGCACGTAGCGGTCCTGGGTGATCTCGCCCTTCGCCACCATGCGGAGCATGTAGCCCAGGACGGAGAGGCCGGCGATGACGTGCAGCCCGTGGAGGCCCGTCATGGTGAAGTAGAGCCCGAAGAAGACCTGCTCCCCGTGGGGCAGCGTGGCCAGGTGCGCCGAGTTCGGGTAGAGGCCGTGGTGGAACTTGGTGGCCCACTCGAAGGACTTGATGACGAGGAAGACCAGGCCCAGGCCCAGGGTGGTGGCGAGGAAGGCCATGGTCTTGCGGCGGTCGCCCCGCTGGATGGCCACGATGGCGAGCACCACCGTGAGGCTGCTCGTGAGCAGCACCAGGGTGTTGGTGATGCCGAGGGTGGCGTTCAGCTCGGCCCCGGCATGGTGGAACTCGGCCGGATACTTGGAACGCATGTAGGAGTAGGCGATGAAGAGGCCCCCGAAGAGGACCATCTCGGTCACGAGGAAGAGCCACATGCCGAGCCGGGCGCCGAAGTCGTCCCGGTGGATCGCGTGGGCGTGGGAGGACTCGCTCATGCCTCGTTCTCCTGGGGGAAGTGGTAGGGATCGGTGGTGATGGTCGGGATCTCCTCGAAGTTCTCGACGGGAGGCGGGCTGGGAATGGTCCATTCCAGCGTCACGCCGCCCCAGGGATTGTCCTCGGCCTTCTCGCCCTTGAGGGAGGCGTAGACCAGGGTGCCGAAGAACATGAACAGGCCGAGCACCAGGAACCAGCTGCCGACGGTCGCGATCTCATGCCCGGTGTTGAACTGGGGCAGGTGGTGGAAGTAGCGGCGGGGCATGCCCATCATCCCCAGCACCAGCATGGTGAAGTAGAGCATGTTGAAGCCGATGAAGAGCGGGACCCAGGAAGCGTAGATGGCCTTCTTGGAATACATCTTCCCGAACATCTTGGGGAACCAGTACAGCAGCGCCGCGAAGAAGGCGAACCCGGTGCCGCCGAACATCACGTAGTGGAAGTGGCCCACGATGAAGTAGGTGTCATGGATGTGGACATTGATGGCCAGGGCCCCTTGCATGACCCCCGTAAGCCCCCCGATGCAGAACAGGAAGATGAAGGTCAGGGCGAAGAGGAGGGGCGGCTGGAAGTCGATGGAGCCCTTGTAGAGGGTACTCACCCAGTTGAAGACCTTGATGGCGCTGGGCACGGCCACGATCATCGTGAGGAGCGAGAACAGCATCACCGAGAAGGAGCTGAGCCCGCTGGTGAACATGTGGTGGGCCCACACCAGGCTGCCCACGCCGGCGATGCTCATGCTGGAGAAGGCGATGGCCTTGTAGCCGAAGATGGGACGGCGGGCGAAGGTGGGCAGGATCTCGGTGATGGCGCCCATGGCCGGCAGGATCATGATGTAGACGGCCGGGTGGCTGTAGATCCAGAAGAGGTGCTGGTAGAGCAGCGGATCGCCGCCCTTGACGGGATCGAAGATGCCGATGCCGAAGGCCCGCTCCAGGATCACGAGCACCAGCGTGATGGCGAGGATCGGTGTGGCCAGGAGCTGGATCCAGCTGGTGGCGTAGAGCGACCAGCTGAAGAGGGGCATGCGGAACCACTTCATCCCCGGGGCCCGCAGGCGGTGGATGGTGGTGATGAAGTTGATGCCCGTGAGCATCGACGAGAAGCCGAGGATGAAGGCCGCGAACACGGCCAGCGACACGTTGGTGCCCGTCCGCATGCTGAAGGGCACGTAGAAGGTCCAGCCGGTGTCCGGTGCGCCGCCGCCGGTGAAGAGCGACAGGATGGCCAGGATGGCGCCCGACATGTAGAAGTACCAGGAGGCCAGGTTGAGCCTCGGGAAGGCGACGTCCTTCGCCCCGATCATGATGGGCAGGAAGAAGTTGCCGAAGACCGCCGGCAGGCCGGGCACCACGAACAGGAAGATCATGATGACGCCGTGGACCGTGAACAGGGCGTTGTAGGTCTCGGCGGTGATCAGGTTCTGGAACCGGGTGAGCTGGACCAGGCGCATGACGAACCCGATCCCGACACCGACGAAGAAGAAGCTGATCATCGAGTAGAGGTAGAGCATGCCGACGCGCTTGTGGTCGGTGGAGGTCAGCCAGGCCATGAGGCCCTTCCGGGCGCCCGTGTCCTCGAGGTAGCTGGGCTGGACGGTGGTGGCGTGGGTGCTCATTCGCCCTCCTCGGACTTGGCCTTCCCGCGGCCCTTGAAGACCAGGACGAGCACGAAGATCGCCGCCGCGAGAAGGGTGATGGCCGCAGCCACCTTGGTGAAATCAAGGACGTACTTGCGACCGTGGGGGTCGTAGCTGAAGCAGAAGCTCAGCAGCTTGTTGATGGACGGATGGGCCTCGCCCCGGGCGGCCTCCTGCAGGGCCATCTGGAGGTCGGCCGGCAGGTAGGTGATGCCGTACATGTAGCGGGTGACCTGGCCCTTGGGGCTGAGGATCATGAGGGCGCCGGCATGGATGAAGTCGTCGCCCACGCGCTTGTACTTGAACCCGACAGCGTCGGCCAGGGCCTTGGTGGTGGCCGCGTCCCCGGTGAGGAAACGCCAGGCACCGGAGGGGAAGGGCCGGGTCATCTCGCCCAGGTAGTTGGTGCGCTTCTGGGTGGCCATCTCCGGGGTGTCGCGGTCGTCGAAGCTGACGGTGATCACCTGGAAGTCCTTGCCGGGCTGGGCGTCCACCTTGTTCAGCACCTCGACCAGGCCGTTGAGCTGGGGCGTGCAGATGCCCGCGCAGCGGAAGTAGTTCATGGTGAGGATGGTGGGCTTGTCGATCAGGCTGCGCAGGGTGACGGGCTGGCCGTCCTCGCCCTTCAGGACGAGGTCTAGGGGCACGGTCTGGCCCAGCTTCTCGTCCACCCCGACCTCCTGGGGCGAGAAGGTGGGTGCCGCCGGCGGGGCCTGCGGGGCCGGGGCCTGGGCGCGGAGGCCGGGGCCAACCAGGAGCAGGAGACCCAGGGCGAAGGTGAGGCGTCGTGTCATTCCAGCTGGCATGGGTGTCTCCTCAGCGGCCCGTCAGGGCGGACTGGAGTTCCTTCCACTGCGCCGGGGCGTAGGTCACCACCGCGGGGGCGAACCCGTTGCCGGGGACGCCGGCGGCCACGGCTGCGGCAAAGGCCTTGTCGTCCTCGCGCCAGCGGGGGATCCCGGCCAGGGTCTGGGCGGCGCGGGCGGGATCCAGGACGGACTCCCGCAGGGCCGGGTTCTTCGACACGTCCGGGAGGGCCGGGGCGGGGTGGAACTCCGCCTCGATCCGCTTCTCGGCGAAGGCCACGGGCACCTTGTTGGGGATGGTCTCCCCGGCGCTGGCGAAGAGCTTCGCGAGGGCCTCGAGGGCCTTGGGGTCCTCCGGCCCGTGGTCGAAGGCGCCGAGGGACTGCACCACATGCACCAGGGCCATGCGGTCCTTCTTGCTGAGGTAGTTGTAGGACACCATGCCCGTGCCCTTCACGCCTTCGTCGAGCGTCTTGTAGATGTTCTCGATGCGGTAGCCGTTGGTCCACCCCGCCTGCTGCGTGAAGTTGCGGGGCTTGGGGTTGAGGCCGGCGCCGCCGGGGCCGTTGCCCTTGCCGTCCGGTCCATGGCAGGTGGCGCAGGTCTGGGCGAAGATCGCCTTCCCGCGGGTCATCAGCTCGGGATTGGGCGTCATCACGGTCCTGGGGTCGATGGGCGGCAGGACCACCTGGGCCGTGGCGGGGTAGTCCGTGGGATCCAGCCACCCGGTCTCGCCCTGGGGGGCCTCCACGGCGGCGGCCTCCTCGGGCACGTTGACGTTGCGGGTGCCCGGCACGACCAGGAACCCGAAGAGGGCCATGATGGCGATGAATCCAGCCACCACGAGCAGGGCCGAGATCAGGCGCTTGAGTTCGGAGGGGGAGACGTACTTGTCGATCATAGACGGAACTCCAGCCCTTCCTTCAGGAAGGGGTCACCGACCGGCATGTCCTCGCCCTTCTGCTGGGCGCCGCGCACCCAGAGGAGGGCGCCGCTCAGGAACAGGAGGGCGAAGCTGGCCTCGGGCCAGGAGAAGTGCGGACCGCCGGGGAGGATGGGGAAGATCAGCCAGTAGATGTCCAGGATGTGGGCCGCCAGCATCAGGACGGCCACGCGGCGGAGCCGGGAGCCGTCGCCCTTGGCGTCCCGGGTGACCAGGGCGAAGAAGGGCATCACGAAGTGGAGGAAGGCGAGCAGGACCGTCACAACGTGCCAGCCGCCGGTCAGCCGGGTCTGGAAGTAGACGACCTCGTCGGGCAGGTTGGCGTACCACATCAGCATGTACTGGGCGAAGCCGATGTAGGACCAGAACACCGTGAAGGCGAAGAGGAAGCCGCCCAGGTTGTAGAGGTGGTCCTTGCGGACGCCCTCGAGGCGGTCCTGGTCCTTGAGGTGCAGCACGGCCAGGGAGGTGGCGGCCAGTCCGCCCAGGAAGGCGCCGGCGAAGAGGTAGACGCCGAAGATGTCGCTGTACCACTCGGGCGTGAGGCCGGAGATCCAGTCGAAGGCCACGAGGGTGATGGCGAGGGCGAAGATGGCCATGAAGGCCGGCGCGAACTTGCGGGCCCGGATGTTGAAGGCGGGATCCTTCGTCTGGTCCTGCTTCAGCGAGCCGCCCACCAGCACCGCCAGCCCCAGGATGAGCAGGGCCATCACGAGCACGGTGCGGACGGAGACGAAGGGCAGGCTCAGCCAGAAGGCCTTGCCGGCCAGGATCTTGTTGTGGAGGGCCTCGGGCCGGGTGCCGGGGAAGAGCACCGGCAGGGCGCCGATGGCGAGGAGGCCGATGGGCACCACGGGGATGAGCAGGGTGGCGATGCGCTCGGGGATGCGGCGGATGGGCACGCTCCACTTGGCGTTCACCAGGTGCTCCAGGGCCACGAGGAAGAGGGCCCCCACGCCCACAGTGAAGAGGAGGACGAACCAGAGCAGCCAGTTGGCCCAGAAGCGCTCGGGGCTGGCCTTCAGGAAGGCCGCCACGACGCCCACGGCGCCGATGGCCAGGGTCCCCCGCAGGAGGTTGGTGGTCGATCGGTTCTGCTGGCTCATCGGGCGCCCGCCTCCTTCACATCCTGGTCCGTGGCGTTCTGGGCGCGCTGCAGGGCGCGCACGTAGTCCACCACCGCCCAGCGCTGAGTCTCCGTGAGGTCCGCGGCGTGGGAGGGCATGGCGTTCTTGCCCATGGTGATGACCCAGAAGATCTTGCCGTCGGGGTAGTCCCGGAACTGCTGGGCCTGGAGGTTCGCGGGCTTGGCGCCGTAGGCCGCCGTGAGGGTCGGCACGCCATTCCCGAGGGCGCCGTGGCAGAGCTCGCAGCGGTTGTGGAAGATCTTCTTGCCCATGGCCAGCACTTCGGGGGAGCGGGGCAGGGGGTTCACCAGGCTGGCGGCCTCGTCCTGGGAGGCCACGCCCAGGGGCAGATAGCCGCGGGCGACGGTGCCGGCCACGGGCATCCGCATGCCGAAGCCGTCCTTGAAGAAGGGATCGGCCTTCTGGGCGTTCAGCCGGGGCTGGTCCTCCATGTGGGACATGGGGGCCAGCACGGGGAAGAGCTTCACGGCCCCGAACATCGCCAGCCCGGCCACCACGCAGGCGGCGAAGATGCCGCCTGCCACACGGAGGATGTAGTCGGCGGAGAGGAAGGGCCCGCGGTCCGGCTCCGGCAGGACCTCGATCTGCGTGGCACCGGCCGCCAGCAGGGCCGCCTTGGCCGCCTCGGCGTCGAAGCCCTCGCCCTCGGACTCGATGGCTAGGGCATAGCGGTCGCGGGTGATGGCCTTCATGGCATCCGAGGAGAGGACCGGGTGGCCGAAGAAGGGCAGCTTGTTCAGGAGCAGCAGCATGCCCAGGCCCGCCGTGAAGGTGGCGAAGAGCACCGTCACCTCGAACATGATGGGGACGAAGGCCTCCCAGGAGGAGGGCGCCTTGCCGCCGGTCACGATGGGGTAGTCGATGGCGCTGATCCAGTATTCGAAGCCGAAGGCGGTGATGGCCCCCAGGATGCCCATGACCAGCACCATGCCGCCCAGGGGCGACCGGCGGAGGCCCAGGGCGTCGTCGATCCCGTGGATCGGATAGGGCGTGTAGGCCTCGAGGGTGCCGAGCTGCTTCCCGCGCACCTTGGGGATGGCCCCCATGAGGGCGTCGGGGCTGTCGAAGAGGCCGAGAACGGCGAAGGACTTCCCGCTACTCATGGTCGTCTCCGTGGTGGGACGGCTGGGCGCCCGGCAGGATCGCCTTCACCTCGGTGGTGGCGATGACGGGGAGCACCCGCGCGAACAGGAGGACCAGGGTGAAGAACAGGCCGAAGGAGCCCAGCAGCACCCCGAAATCCACCATCGTGGGCTTGTAGATGCGCCAGGCGGAGGGCAGGTAGTCCTGGTGCAGGGAGATGACGATGATGACGAAGCGCTCGAACCACATGCCGACGGTCACGGCCAGCGCCACGAAGATCATCCAGAAGTAGCTGGTGCGGCACTTCTTGAACCAGAGCAGCTGGGGGATGAAGATGTTGCAGCTGATGGTGAGCCAGCCCGCCCAGCCGTAGGTGCCGGAGATGATGTTCATGAAGGTGTGGTGGAGGTACTCGTTCATGGAGTACCAGGCGGTGAAGCCCTCCATCATGTAGCTGTAGCCCATGAGGCAGCTCATGCCGAGGATCACCTTGTTCATCACGTCCAGGTGGCGCATGGTGATCAGGTTCTTGAGCTGCATGGTCTCGCGCACGACCACCAGCACGATCACCACCATGGAGAAGCCGGCGAAGATGGCCCCCGCCACGAAGTAGGGGGGGAAGATCGTCATGTGCCAGCCGGGCACCACGGAGGTGGCGAAGTCGAAGGACACCACCGAGTGCACCGAGAGCACCAGGCCCGTGGCCAGGCCGGCCAGCAGGAGGTAGGCCTTCTCGTAGTGCTGCCAGTGGGAGGCGGCTCCGCGCCAGCCGAGGCTCAGGACGGTGTAGATGGTCTTCCGCACCTTGCTGGTGGTCCGGTCGCGCATGGAGGCGATGTCGGGCACCAGGCCCAGGAACCAGAACATCAGCGACACGGAGAAGTAGGTGCTGACGGCGAACACGTCCCAGAGCAGGGGGGACCGGAAGTTGGTCCAGACGCCCCGCTGGTTCGGGTAGGGAAAGAGCCAGAAGGCCAGCCAGGGGCGACCCACGTGGATGAGGGGGAAGATGCCGGCGCACATGACGGCGAAGATCGTCATGGCCTCGGCGAATCGGGCGATGGCGTTGCGCCACCGCTTCCGGAAGAGGAAGAGGATGGCCGAGATCAGCGTACCGGCATGGCCGATGCCCACCCAGAACACGAAGTTGATGATGTCGAAGGCCCAGAAGACGGGGCTGTTGTTGCCCCAGACGCCGATGCCCGTGGCGATGGTGTAGCCGATGAAGCTGAAGCCGATGACCAGCGCGGTCAGCGTGATGGCCAGGCCGATGTACCACTGCTTCGGGGGGCGGAGGTCCGGGAAGGCCAGGACCTGGTCGTCCAGGCTGCCCGGGGTGACCACGCCCTCCGTGAGCGGGGGCTCGAGCAGGCGCTCCGGGATGGCCCCGGTGCGGATGGCGGCATCAGAGCTCATGCTGACCTCCCTCGATGGCGGGGTTCTTCAGGTCCGCCAGGTAGGTGATGGCGGGCTTGACGCCGAGCTCCTCGAGGACCTTGAAGCTGCGGTTGGCCTTCACGAGCTGGGACACCTTGCTGTTGGGATCCTTCAGGTCGCCGAAGACGATGGCGTCGGAGGGGCAGGAGACGGCGCAGGCCGGGGTGATCTCGCCGTCCTGGAGGGGCCGGTCCTCGCCCTTGGCGCGGATCTTCCCGTCCTCGATGCGCTGGACGCAGAAGGTGCACTTCTCCATGACGCCCCGGGGACGGACCGTCACCTCGGGGTTGTAGATCAGGCTCTCGGGCTCGACCTTGTCCGCCGTGTACTCGAGGAAGTTGAAACGGCGCACCTTGTAGGGGCAGTTGTTGGCGCAGTAGCGGGTGCCCACGCAGCGGTTGTAGACCATCTGGTTCAGCCCCTCGGGGCTGTGGTTGGTGGCGTTCACCGGGCAGACGTTCTCGCAGGGCGCGTCGTCGCAGTGCTGGCAGAGCATGGGCTGGTGGACCACCTTCGGGTTGTCCACGTCGCCCTCGTAGTAGCTGTCGAGGCGGATCCAGTGCATCTCGCGGCCCCGGGTGACCTGCTCGGGACCCACCACGGCCACATTGTTCTCGGACTGGCAGCCCACCATGCAGCCGCTGCAGCCCACGCAGGCGGCGAGGTCGATGACCATGCCCCACTTGTGCTGCGGGAATTCCTGGTCGGGGTAGAGGGTGACCAGTTCGGGGCCCTTCTTGCGGTCCCTGGCCTCCTGGGCGTATTCGGCCAGGCTCCAGGACTGGACGATCTCGCGGCCGTCCAGGCGGTGGTGGGCCTGGGTGCGGGAGAGGGGCTTGCTGCCGCCGGCGGCGGCGACCTGCACCCCGGAGCGGAGGTTCGGTGCGGCGGGATCGAGGGCCATCAGGGGGAAGGCGTTGACGCCCTTCCCGGCGGCCATCTCGCCGGTGGTCCGGCCGTAGCCCAGGGCCAGGGTGACGACGCCCTTGGCCTGCCCGGGCTGGAGGACGACGGGCACGCGCAGGGTCGTCCCGTCCACCGTGAGGGTGGCCAGGTCGCCGTCGTTCAGCTTGAGGCGCCTGGCGTCGGCCACGGAGAGGAGCAGCGGGTTGTCCCAGGTCATCTTGGTGACGGGGTCCGGCGTCTCCATGAGCCAGCCGTTGTTGGCGTAGCGGCCGTCATGGGTGGCGAAGCCGGGGACGAGGACCAGCTCCAGGTCGCCGCCCTGGGCCGCGAGGGCCTGCTTCGCGGCGGCGGCGAGGGTCGCGCCCTTGAAGACCGGGGCGGGAGCGGCCTTGCCGTCCTTCACCAGGCCGTCGTGGAGGGCCACCTCGAAGTAGCGCTCGAAGGCCACGGGGCTGCCGGCGGGGTAGACCTCCTTCTGCCAGCGGGCCTTCAGGTAGGCGTGGTAGTCGGCGGGCACCGCCGCGCCCAGGCCCTTGAGGGCGGCCAGGAGGACGTCCTCGCCCTGCCGGGTGTCGTAGAGGGCGCCGATGGCGGGCTGCTGGAGGATGAAGAGCTCGCCGCTGCCGAAGTCGTTCCAGGACTCCAGCCAGTGGTTCACGGGCAGGAGCAGCTGGCACTGGGCGGCGGTCTCGTCCTCGGCCAGGCCCATCCAGGCGCGGAAGGGGACCTTGGCCAGGGCGTCCTTCCAGGCCTGGGCCCGGGGGAAGGCGTAGGCGGGGTTCACGTCCCAGAGGAGGACGGCGGCGTAGCGCCCGGCGGCCATGCCCTGCATGGCGGCGTCCAGGTCCTTGACCGTGGCCAGGGGCTCGGCGGCCCGCAGCTCCAGGGCCTGGGAGCCCAGCATGGCGTTCAGCAGGTGGGCGGCCTGGTGGGCCTCGGCGGACATCTCGGCGCCGCAGAGCACCAGGGCCTCGCGGCGGGCGGATGCCAGGTCGTTCACGAGGTTCTTCCACGCCTCGGCGGGGATGTCCACGCCCTGGGGCACGCCTGCGGGCACGGCGGACAGGTCGGCGCCGGCGGGCAGGCCCAGGCCGCGGGACTGCAGCGCCTTCGCCAGGGCGAAGGCCACGGCGGCGATCCGGGAGGGCCGCACGGGGAAGCGCTGGTCGGCGTTGGAGCCGGTGATGCTCAGGGGGCCCTCGAGCACCCACAGGCGGTTGGTGGCCTGGCCGGGCTCGCTGAGGCGGCGCTTGGCGCCGAAGGCCGCCAGGGCCTCGGGGTCCTCGCCGCTGAGGAAGTCGGCGCCCAGGGAGAGGACGACCTTGGCCTTCTCCAGGCGGGGAGCCACTTCCACATCCGTTCCGAAGACGGCGCGGGCACCCTCGGCGGCACCATCCCCACGGACGGGCTCCCAGGCCAGGTGCTCCAGCGTGGGCAGGGCGGCCTTCAGGTCGGCGAACAGGGCCTTCCGGCTGGGGGAGGCGACGGCGCCGGTGATGAGCAGGACGGGCTTGCCCGCGGCCTTGGCGCCCGCGAGGGCAGCGGTCATCCGGCTGTCGGCCTCGGCCCAGGCGAGGGGACGGCCCTCGGCCTTGGGGGCGCGGAGGCGGTCGGCATCGTAGAGGCCCATGATGTCGGCGATGGTGCGGGGGCTGGTCTTGCCCTTGAAGCCCGGGTGCTCGTCGTTGCCCGTGATGTGGATGGGCCGGCCCTCGCGGGTCTTCACCAGCACGGAGTAGGCGCGGCGGCCCTCCTGGCGGGCGCTGGCGTAGTAGTTGGCCACGCCGGGGATCACCTCCACGGGGCGGCGGGTGTAGGGGACGATGGTCCCCTGGCCCTTCCGGTCGCAGGCCACGGTGGCGGCCAGGGCGGCGGCGCCGCCCATGAGGCCCAGGAAGCCACGGCGGGAGAACTCGGAGGGGGCCGGCAGGTCGGCCACGTCCACGGCGCCGGGGAGGAACTCGTCGTGGGCCGCCTTGCGGGCCTCGGGCGTCTCCTCGCGCTCGCCGAGGGTGCGCCAGTAGCGCGGGATCTCGACCGGGGGCTCGGGGGAGGGGGGGATCTGGGTCTTCATCGGATCATCCACGGCGCTTGACGGAATGGGTGGGCGGGGTGAGGGCGAGGCGGGCGGGCGCCTCCGCGGGCGGCGCCTCGGGAGGCGTCTCCTTGCCGGCCCGGAAGGCCACGTTCACGGCCTGCCGCCCCAGCAGCAGGGGGCCGGCCACGAGGGCCGCCAGCCGGCCCAGGATTTCGCGTCGGTTCGAGGTGCCCATCATCTACTCCCGTCGGGGTCGGATCGTGCTAGCGGTGGCAGGCGGAACAGTTCTCGGGACCCCGGGTGATCTTGGAGTCCTTGGGCAGGGCGGCGTGGGGATCCCGGTGGCAGCCCAGGCAGTTCGCCATGCGCATGCCCATCTCCCGGGTGATCACCGGCATGGTCTGGACCTCGCCATGGCAGGTCTGGCAGGCGATGCCCGCGTTCACGTGGGGGCGGTGGTCGAAGAAGACGTGGTCGGGCAGGGTGTGGACCCGCTGCCAGAGGATGGGCTTCCCGGCGTTGTAGAGCTGGGTGAGCTTCTGGATCGCGGGCCGGTCCGTGCGGGTCACCTTGTGGCAGCCCATGCAGACCTCGGCGCTGGGCACGCCGGCCGAGCGGGAGCGCTCCGCCCCCGAGTGGCAGTAGAGGCACTGCATCTTCATGGTCCCGGCGTGCAGCTGGTGCGAGAAGGGGATGGGCTGCTCGGGGGCGTAGCCCTTGGCAAACCGGTCCGGCTGGGTGAACCAGCCCACCGCCAGGACGGTGGAGAGGACGGCCACGGCGCCCACCGGCAGGACGAAGCGGAACGCTCGGTCGAATGGATGCATGCACTACCTCACGGAAGGTGCGTTGGGGCCTGGGGCCGGGGGGCCCGGGTCCGGATGGGGGGGCCTGGAAGGGCACCGGCCGCACCCGGAGCCGCGGCGGGAACGGAAGGTCCCCTGGGCGGCGGTCCGGTTCGTTCGACTGTCGAGTAAAGCGGGAAGATCCAGCAGCTTCCCACGCCAGGGCCGCCCGGGGAAGAACCCCGTTTCAGGACACGCAGCGCGAGCAGACGCTGTCCCGATCATAGTGCATACGAACTAGATTGTTTATCCGTTTTTTCTGAACCGTGGTGAGCTTATAAAAGGATTCTGGGGTGTTTTATAAAAGGCTCCAGGGGAGGGCGATTTCATCCATGCGTGACATTGGTCACACGGGAATTTCGGCCACACCTCGCCTCCGGGGACCCCGCCGGGCCGGTTGATGCCCCTTCCATCCGGAATTTCGGGCCCGGAACGCTCAGTCGGGGAAGCGGACCCACGCCTTGAGGACGCCCAGTTCCAGGAAGAGGGCCCCCATCCGTTCGACCGGAAGGCCCATCACCGTGGAGAAGCTGCCCTCGACCCCCTCGATGAAGAGGGCGCCGATGCCCTGGATGGCGTAGGACCCCGCCTTGTCCATGGGCTCCCGGGTGCCGACGTACCAGCGGATCTGGGCCTCGGTCATGGGGCGGAAGCGGACCTGGGCCGTGTCCACGAAGCTGTGGACCTCGGCGTTCCTCCGCAGGCAGAAGCCGGTGTGGACCTGATGGGCCCGGCCCTGGATCAGGGTGAGCATCCGGACCGCATCCTCCACGTCCACCGGCTTGTTCAGGGTGTGGTGGTCCACGGCCACGGTGGTATCCGCGGCCATCACCCAGCGGCCGGGATTCCTCCGGGCGACGACCTCGGCCTTCAGTTCCGCGAGGCGGAGCACCAGGTCCATGGGCTCCTCGTCCAGGAGGGGGGACTCGTCCACCGAGGGTGCCTGGAGCTCGAAGGGGATGCGCATCGCCTCCATCCAGTGGCGCCGCCGGGGGCTGCCGCTGGCGAGGATGAGGGGCAGGAGGGAGGCCAGGGGCGTGCCCGGGAAGGTGTCGGTCATCGGAGCCCCCTGCGCTTCAGCTCATCCACCCGCACCCGCATGTGGACGCTGTCCATCTCCTCGCCCCGGGCGAAGCCGAAGCGCGGGTAGAAGGGCGCGGCGTCGCGGGTCTCCAGCACGAACCGCTGCACGTCCCCCACCCAGGGATGGCGCAGGGCCCACTGCACGAGGACCGTGGCGATGCCGAGGCCCATCATGTCCTGGGCGGTGACCACGTCGTAGAGCTTGGCCTCGTAGGCGTGGTCGGACCAGACGCGGGTGGCGCCCACCAGACGGCCGCCCTTGGACCCCTCGGGCACCAGGCGGGCCGTCAGCATCCGGGAACAGGCCAGCAGGCGCCGCCACTGTTCGATGGTGCGGTGGGAGGTCCAGTACACGTCCTCCGCCTGGAAGAAGATCTGCAGCTCCTTCGGCTCCACGGTCCAGGACTCGTCGAAGAACGCCACGGTGCCGTGGGGCGTCGAGAGGGGCTCTGGGACGAGGAAATCGCGATCCATCAGGCTTTCCGGGGCTGGGCCCTCCATCCTATCAGCAAGGATCCGGCGGCGAGACCCGCCAGGAGGAGGCGCTGCAGCCAGGGGGACCGGGCCGGCGTGTGCACGGGCCGCCAGTCCAGGGACCGGGCGTAGGCGCCCTCCGTCAGGGGGTGCCCCCACAGTTCGAAGCGCCCATCTTCGCGGAAGATCCCGGACTTGCCCGTGAGCGTGGCGCGCACCAGGGGCACGCCGAGCTCCACCGGCCGGAGCCGGATCTGGGCGGCGTGCAGGTCCGTGGCGATGCTGCGGTCGAACCAGCCGTCGTTGGTGTGGTTGGAGAGGAGGTCGGCCCCGCCCAGGTCCAGGCCCTGCCGGGCGCGCTCCGGGTCCAGGGCCTCGCTGCAGATGAGGGGCGCCACCCGCACCCCGCCGGAGCCCGGCACGGCAAAGGCACAGCCCGGGGCCAGCCGGCCCGGCTCCTGGGAGATGAAACCGAGCTTCGCGTCCATCCAGGTGCGGAACCAGTCCGGCCCCGGGATGCGCTCCCCGAAGGGCATGGGCTCGGTCTTGGCGAAGACGAAATCCGGCTGGCCCGCGACTTCGCCCCGCACCAGGTTGTACGGCCCGCCTTCGGTCCCGTAGAGCCAGGCCACGCCGCGCCGGGCCGCCTCGGCCTGGAGCCGCGGATCGGGCTGGCGGTCGTCCCGGCCCAGGACCGAGCTCTCGGGCCAGAGCAGCAGGGTGGGGCGGTCCGCCCGGGGCAGGTGGGCGGCGGCCAGCAGGGCGTCGCTGCGGCGCCACATCTCCGCTTCCATGCCCGGCCAGCGCAGGCCCGCCGGGAAGTTGGGCTGCACGATGGCCACGTCCAGGCGGTGCTCGGCGCCCCGGGGCAGGGCGAACCAGGCGAGGCCCAGGACACCCATCGTCCCTGCGGCCGCGGCCAACGGGGCAAGGATCCGGCCGGGGGAGGCTCCCCGGACCCGCGCCGCCGCCGCCCAGGCGCCGGCGCCCCAGGCCAGCGCCGAGAGGCCGCGGGTGGTGAGGAAGGCCGCGCTGCGGGCCGTCCAGGGGAGGGCGCCGAAGGCCGCGCCCCAGCTCCACGGATAGATGTGGAAGCCCCAGGCCTCCCAGACCAGGATCCCCAGGGCCGCGCCGAAGGCCGCGCCCGGCGCGCCGGACCGCCGGAACAGCCAGCGGGAGAAGAGCACCGCCAGCAGGAACCCCAGGCCCTCCCAGGCATAGAAGAGGGCGCTGCCCACCAGGGCCAGGGACCAGGGCAGGCCCCCCTTGCTCTCCAGGGTGGCCGGCACCCAGGAGAAGAGGAGGACGAGGCCCGTCAGGAGGGCGGCCCCGAGCCAGAGGGCGTGGCGGCCCCGGAAGGCCGTCTCCAGCAGCAGCAGGGGGAACAGCAGGGCGGCCGCGGGTTCCAGCCAGCCCCCCAGGGCGCCGGGGAAGCGGTAGGCCAGGACGAAGACGAGCCCGAGGAGGAGGGCCTCGAGGGGGCGGAGGAGCCAGGGTTTCACGGGCGGAGCCTCCGGTCGGTCTCGTAGCAGGCGATGCCCGCGGCCACGGCGGCGTTGAGGCTCTCCACGCCCCGGATGGGGATGGCGAGGCGCTGCACGGCCCCGGGCAGGTCCACGCCGGTCCAGCCGTGGCCTTCGTTGCCCACCCACAGGCGCAGGGGTTCCGAAAGGTCCGCCTCGGCCAGCGGCAGGGCGCCGGGCCCGCCGTCCAGGGCGTACCACCGGCCCGCGTCCGGTGTCAGGGCCGCCACCCGGCGCAGGGGCAGGAGGAAGGCCGCGCCCATGCTGCCGCGCAGGGCCTTGGGGGCGAAGGGGTCGGCGCAGCCGGGACCCAGGAGGGCCTCCTGGAAGCCGAAGGCGGCGGCGCTGCGGAGGAGGGCCCCCAGGTTGCCGGGATCCTGGATGCCCCAGGCGCCGATGACCCGGCCCGGGAGCGGCCCGGCGGGATCGGGGCCCAGCTCCGCCAGGAGGGCGTGGGCCGGCGGGCTGCCGGCGTCGGCCAGGTCCCGCATCAGGGCCTCGCCCAGGACGAGGGTCTCCACGCCCAGCTCCGCTTCCAGCGGATGGGGCCCGGCCTGGTCCAATCGCAGCCAGAGGGCGGGCCGGAACCGCTGTCCGGCCGGCCTGCGGCGCCCCTCGGCCCAGGCCTCGATCAGCTTCTCCCCCAGGAGGAGCGTGGCTTCGCGTCGGGCGCCCCCGTCCTTGAGGCGGTCGCGCAGGTCCCTGAAGCGGGGGTTGGCCTTGCTGGTGACGAGGGGCATGGCGGCCGGTCCGGATGAGGCTCCAGGGTAAGCGATGGGGGCCGCCCGCGGGTCAGGGAGCGGGAGGCGCCGGCGGGGTGTGGGCCTTCACCCAGGCGTCGATGGCCCGGCGGATCTCCGGCATGGCCCGCTGGGTGGCCTCGATGCCGGCCTGCATGCAGCGCTTCTTCTGGGTGAAGTCCAGCATCCCCACGTCCCCGATGCCGGCGGGCGTGATGAGGATGTCCGCGGCCCGCTTCGCGTGCTCGACGTTGCGGGCGAACATGATGTTGGTGGCCTGCAGCGTGACGTCCACCAGGTTCGTGATGCTGGTGTTCCCCAGGTTGGCGCTGATGTCCACGGCGATGACCAGGTCGGCGCCCCGGGCCTTGGCCACGGCGATGGGGATGTTGTCCACCACCCCGCCGTCCACGAGGATCTTGCCCTGGTGCTGGACGGGCTGGAACACGCCCGGGATGGCCGCGCTGGCCCGGATGGCGCGGGCCACCGAGCCCTTGTCGAGCACCACTTCGTAGCCCCAGTTGAGGTCGGTGGCCACGGCCGCGAAGGGGATCCGCAGGTTCTCGATGTTGGCCGTCTTCACGTGGCCCTTGACCCAGGCCTCCAGCTTGTCGCCCTTGGCGAAGCCCATGCCCGTGACGGCGTTCAGCACGCCGAAGTCGAAGAGGTCCTCCTTCTGGAGCTGGAAGGCCGTCCATTCCAGGTCGAAGCTGCTGCCGTCCGAGGCGTAGATGGCGCCGATGAGGCTGCCCACGCTGGTGCCCACGATCAGGTCGACCGGGATCTTCTCCTGCTCCAGGGTGCGGATGACGCCCACGTGGGCGAACCCGCGGGCCGCCCCCCCGCCCAGGACCAGCGCGATCTTCGGCTTCGGCGGCGGCCCCTGGGGTACCCGCACCACCGGCGGCGGGGGGGGCGGAGGCGGGGTCACCACCGGGGGGGCGGTCTGGCAGGCGGTGAGCAGGGCCAGGCCCGCGAGCGCGAGGGAGCTGATCAGGCGCATGGAGGTTCCTCGGGGCGAAAGGGGGAGCATACCCGAACCGGGTTGTGATCCCGGTCCGGACCGTCCTCCAGCCCCGCCCCGACTGGAGCCGGGACTGGAAGAACCCGGTCCCGGGGCAGGCCCGGGCCGGCCCGGCGGGGGGCGGTCGGCCTGCCCGCCGGGATTCGGGTTTAGACTAGGCGCTCCATCCGACCTTTCTATTCTTCCCCAGCCCCCCACCAGGAGCCTCCATGCAACCGTTTGTCCCCTCCGACCAGAACCTGAGGGAGTTCTCCCTCCGGGCGGTGCTCATCGGCCTCGTCATGGCCGTGGTGCTGGGCTCGGCCAACGCCTACCTGGGCCTGAAGGCGGGCATGACCATCGCGGCCACCTACCCGGCGGCCGTGATCGGCATGGCCCTCATCAAGCTGATGAAGGGCACCATCCTCGAGGAGAACATCGCCCGGACCGTGGGCAGCATCGGCGAGTCCATCGCCGCCGGCGCCATCTTCACCCTGCCGGCCTTCGTCATCAGCGGCATCTGGCCCACCTTCTTCACGAAGGGCCACTACCTCACCAGCTCCCTCGTCATGTTCGCGGGCGGCGTGCTGGGCATCATGTTCGTGGCCCTCCTCCGCCGCGTGATGGTGGAAGACGCCGAACTGCCCTACCCCGAGAGCATCGCGGCCGCGGAGATCCACAAGGCCGGGGCCCGGGGCGGCAGCGGCACCAAGTTCCTCTTCGGCGCCATGGGCATCGCGGCCGTGATCCAGGGCCTGGTGCAGGTCCAGCTCTTCGCCACGGCCTGGGAGAAGTTCATCCAGTTCAAGGTGGCCAGCATCAACCTGGTGCAGGGCCTCAAGGCCAAGGTCGCCGGCGGCCTGCTGCTCAGCTCCCCGGGCATCAGCCCGGCCTACATGGGCGTGGGCTACATCATCGGGCCCAAGCTGGGCGCCCTGAACTTCTCCGGCGGTGTCCTCGCCTGGGGCCTGCTGGTGCCCATGATCACCTACTTCCTGGCCCCCGGCGTCTTCCCCAACGGGGCCTCGAACGGCGACTGGATCGCCCTCTCCTACTCCGTGTGGATGAACATCGTCCGGCCCATCGCCATCGGCGGCATGCTCGTGGGCGCCGGCTTCACCCTCTTCAAGATGCGCAAGAGCCTGGCCACGGGCCTCACCCGCTCCGTCTCCGACGTGAAGAAGGCCGCCGCCGGCGAGCACACCGTGGAGCGCGTGAACAAGGACCTGCCCTTCACCTGGGTGCTGGGGGGCATCGCCTTCGCCGCCGTGGTCACGTTCCTGGTGACCTGGAAGATCTTCGCCGTGGCCCCCCTGGTCGCCCTCGTGGCGGCCCTGGTGATGGTCATCCTCGGCTTCTTCTTCGCTGCCATCAGCGGCTACCTGGTCGGCATCATGGGCTCGAGCAACAACCCCATCTCCGGCCTCACCCTCACGGCCCTCGTCGTCACCGCCCTGGTGATGGTGGCCCTGGGCGTGAAAGGCAATGCGGGCGTGGCGGCGGTGCTCGGCGTGGCGGCCATCGTGTGCGTGAGCGCCGCGGTCGCCGGCGAGATGCTCCAGGACCTCAAGGCCGGCCACATCCTGGGCGGCACGCCCTGGCGCATGGAGCTGGGCGACATCATCGGGGTGGCCCTGGTCTCCTTCGTCCTGTTCATCCCCCTGATGGTGCTCCACGAGGGCGACATCAAGGCCCAGGCCACCCAGAAGCTGGCCCAGCTCCAGGCCCAGCAGGTGCAGACGGTGACCACCACCGACGGCAAGGTCTACACCCTGGACCAGGTGAAGGCCCTCCCCGCCGACCAGGAGAAGACCGTCCTCGGCCTCGACGCCGGCTTCGGCTCCAAGCAGCTGGCGGCCCCCCAGGCCGGCCTCATGGCGCTGCTGAGCAAGGGCATCGTCGAGGGCAAGATGGCCTGGCCGCTCATCATCGTGGGCATGATGCTGGGCCTCGCCTTCATCCTCATGCAGGTGAAGAGCCCGATGCTCGTCTCGGTGGGCATGTATCTGCCCCTGGAGACCACCTTCGCCATCTTCCTGGGGGGCGTCATCAAGGGCGTCGTGACCATGGCGGCCGAGCGCCGGGGCCTGAACGAGGCCCAGAAGGTGCGCGTGGAGAACAACGGCGTCCTCCTGGCCGCCGGCCTCATCGCCGGCGAGGCCCTGGTGGGCCTGCTCTTCGCGTCCCTGGCCTTCTTCGACGTGAACTTCCGCCTGACCCGCTTCATCTGGGGCCAGGGCAACGCGCCCGGCGCCTTCTGGATCAGCGTCCTGATCCTGCTCGGCATCGCCGTCTACCTGGTGCGGGTGCCCCTGGCCAACGCCGGCGCCGCCGACGAGCCCGCCCCGCCCAGCGCGAATTTCTAGTGACCGAGGTTTAAAGAAACACCGCCAAGACGCCAAGACGCCAAGGAATGCACTTCATTCTTTACTTGGCGTTCTTGGCGTCTTGGCGGTGATCTTTCCTGGTGAGGTCTCCATGGTGTTCCCCGATGAAACCTTCCTCGCCCTCGTGCCCGTGCAGGCGCTGACCTCGGAACCCGGGGAGAACGGCACCGTCGTCCTCATCCGGCCCAAGGTCCTGTCCCCGCGCTGGGGCTGGCTGGTGCGCTTCATGGCCCGGCCCAACTACCGCGTGAAGCTGGACGCCCGGGGCACGGCGGTCTGGCGGGCCTGCGACGGCACCCGGACGATCGGACAGGTGGCCGAGGCCGTCGCCGCCGCCTTCCCCGAGGAGGTCGACACGACCCGCCGGACCGCCCTCTTCGTCCGGGAGCTGGCCCTGGGAAGGTTCATCCGGCTCGCCTAGGACCAGACGCCAACCGCCGAGGATGCGGAGAAAAGTAACCTCTGCGTTCTCCGCGTTCTCTGCGGTGAACAAGCCGTTGCATCGCCTCGCCCCGGGCCCGCTATCCTGGTGCCCCGGAGGCGTCTCCATGGCCAGGCAGGCGAAGGAGGAGGGTCAGGTCCTCACCCGCAAGCGGGAGAAGGTGCAGGAGCCGGGGATGTGGAAGGTGCTCCTCCACAACGACGACTACACCACCCAAGAGTTCGTGGTGTGGCTGCTCAAGACGGTCTTCCGCAAGCCCGAGGCCGAGGCCATGGCCATCATGCTCGCCGTGCACCGGGCGGGCATCGGGGTGGCCGGGGTCTACACCCGGGACGTGGCGGAGACCCGGGCGGAGAAGGCCCGGCAGCTGGCGGAGCGCCAGGGGTTCCCGCTCCTCTGCACCGTGGAGGCCGAGGATGCCTGAGATTCCGAGCCTGAGCCCCGAGCTGGATCCCGAGCTGAACCGGGGCTTCCAGCGGGCCTTCGAGCTGGCCCGCGCCCGCCGCCACGAGGACGTGGCCCTGGAGCACCTCCTGCTGGCCCTCCTGGAGGAGGCGCACGCCGCGGCGGCCCTCAAGGCCTGCGGGGTGAAGCTGGCGGCCCTGCGGGCCGACCTGGAGGCGGTCCTCGACCGGGCCTTCGAGCGGGTGCCCGGGAGCGAAGTCGTGCAGCCCCACAGCACCCTGGGCTTCGTGCGGGTGGTGGAACGGGCCCTCATGCACGCCCTCAGCGCGGGTCAGCGCACCGTCCGCGGCGGGGAGCTGCTGCCGGCGATGCTCGAGGAGCCGGACAGCCCGGCCCGGCACCTGCTGGAGCAGCACGGCGTGAAGCGCCTGGCCCTGCTGAAGGCCCTCAGCCACGGGCCCGCCGCCCCGCGGAAGAACGCCGCGAAGCAGCCTCCGGCGGAGGCCGAGGAGGAGGATGCGGTGGCGGTCGACCCCCTGGAGGCCTACGCCTCGGATCTGGTGGCCCGGGCCGCAGCCGGCCGGCTGGATCCCCTGGTGGGCCGCGAGGCGGAGATCACCCGCATGGCCCAGGTGCTCTGCCGCCGGCGGAAGAACAACCCCCTGCTGGTGGGCGAGTCGGGCGTGGGGAAGACGGCCCTGGTGGAGGGCCTGGCCAGGCGCATCCACGAAGGGAAGGTGCCCGAGACCCTGAAGGACGCCCGGATCTTCGCCCTGGACCTTGGCGCCCTCCTGGCCGGCAGCCGCTACCGGGGCGACTTCGAGGAGCGGCTCAAGGCCGTGCTCAAGGCCCTGGAGGAACAGCCCGGCGCCATCCTCTTCGTGGACGAGCTGCACACCCTCGTCGGTGCCGGCGCCACCAGCGGCGGGGCCATGGACGCGGCCAACCTGCTGAAGCCGGCCCTGGCCTCCGGCGACCTGCGCTGCATCGGCGCCAGCACCTTCCAGGACCTGAAGGGCTCCCTGGATCGGGATCGGGCCCTGGCCCGGCGCTTCCAGGTGGTGGAGGTCTCCGAGCCCACCGAGGCCGAGGCCCTGGCCGTGCTGCAGGGCCTGAAGGCCGCCTACGAGTCCCACCACGGCATCAAGTACGACGACGGGGCCCTGGAGGCGGCCGTGCGCCTGGCCGCCAAGCACCTGCCGGAGCGGAAGCTGCCGGACAGCGCCCTGGATGTGCTGGATGAGGCCGGGGCCGCCCAGAAGCTGCTGCCCCGCCGCAGCCGGGCCAAGCGGGTGGGGCCGGGGGAGATCGAGGCCGTGGTGGCCCGCATGGCCCGGGTGCCCGTGGCCTCCGTGAGCGCCGACGACCGGGAGGCCCTGGCGAACCTGGAGACGGCGCTCAAGGCGCAGATCTTCGGCCAGGATCCGGCCTGCGAGGCCGTGGCCGGCGCCATCAAGCTGGCCCGGTCGGGCCTGCGGGACCCCCTGAAGCCCATGGGCTGCTTCCTCTTCGCGGGGCCCACGGGCGTGGGCAAGACGGAGCTGTCCAAGCAGCTGGCGAAGGCCCTGGGCATCGCGTTCCTGCGTTTCGACATGAGCGAGTACCAGGAGAAGCACGCCGTCGCCCGCCTCATCGGCGCCCCGCCCGGCTACGTGGGCTACGAGGAGGGGGGCCTGCTCACGGACGCCGTGCGCAAGCAGCCCCACGCGGTGGTGCTGCTGGACGAGCTGGAGAAGGCCCACCCGGATCTCTTCGGTATCCTGCTGCAGGTCATGGACCACGCCGCGCTCACGGACAGCCACGGCCGCTCGGCGGATTTCCGCCATACGGTGCTCATCCTCACCACCAACGTGGGGGCCCGGGAGCTGTCGGCCCGGCAGGTGGGCTTCGCGGAGGCCGGCGGGCGCCGCTCGGCCACCGGCAGCATCGAGAAGGCCTTCAGCCCCGAGTTCCGCAACCGCCTGGACGCCATCCTGCAGTTCGCGCCCCTGGGGCGGTCCGAGATGGAACGCGTGGCCGACAAGCACCTGAGGGACCTGGAATCCCAGCTGAAGGAGAAGGGCGTCACCCTGGCCTGCACCCCCGCGGCGCGGACCTGGCTCGCGCAGAAGGGCTTCGATCCCGCGTTCGGCGCCCGGCCCATGGCCCGGCTCATCGAGCGCGAGCTGCGCCGCCCCCTGGCGGAAGCCATCCTCTTCGGCCCCCTGGAGAAGGGCGGCACCGCGACCGTGGACGCGAAGGACGGCGCCCTGTGCCTGTCTTTCGCCTGAGGCGGGAACTCGTCTTCCCCGATCCGGCGCAGGCCGAGGAGGGCCTGCTCGCCGTCGGGGGCGACCTGAGCCTGCCACGTCTGCTCCTGGCCTACGGCAGCGGCATCTTCCCCTGGTACGGCGAGGAGGATCCCATCCTCTGGTGGTCGCCGGAGACGCGCGCCGTGCTGCGCCCCGGCCAACTGCACCTCTCGGCCCGAACCCGCCGCAGCCTCCGCCGGCGTCCCTTCGAGATTCGCTTCGACAGCGCCTTCGAGGCCGTCATCGCCGCCTGCGCCACCGTGCCCCGGCCCGGCCAGGAGGGCACCTGGATCACCCCGGAGATGCGCGCGGCCTATGTCGATCTCCACCGTGCGGGACACGCCCACAGCGTCGAGGCCTGGCGGGAGGGGGAGCTGCGCGGGGGCCTCTACGGCGTGGCCCTCGGCGGCGCCTTCTTCGGCGAGAGCATGTTCAGCCTCGAACCCGAGGCCAGCCGCGCCGCCCTCCAGGCCCTGGACGCGCGGCTGGCGGCCCGGGGCTTCACGCTGATCGACGGCCAGCTGCCCCATGAGGGCCTGGCGGGCTACGGGTTCCAGGCGGTGCCGCGGGCCCAGTTCCTGCAGCAGCTGGCGGAGGCCCTCCGCACCCAGGTGCCGGGAGGCTCCTGGGCCCTCGATCGCGACGTAAATTGCCACTGAGATATCAGGGCGGGGCATGGGCCGGGGCCTATGGTGGAAGTGGGAGCGTTCCGTCTCCTGGGAATGCCGTGATCAAGCGAACCCCCCGTTCCTGGCTCAACACCCTCTTCCTCCTGGGGACGCTGGTCTTGGCCCTGGTCCTCGTGCCCTGGAAGCTGGCGACGCAGGGCCTGCGCTGGAGCGAGGTCGGGATGTTCCTGGTGATGTACACGGCCATCGGCCTCGCCATCACCATCGGCTACCACCGTCTCTTCAGCCACCGCGCCTTCCAGGCGGCCTGGCCCGCGCGGCTCGCGGTGCTGCTCCTCGGGGCCGCGGCCTTCCAGAATTCCGCCATCGCCTGGTGCAGCGACCACCGCCACCACCACCGCTTCGTGGATGATCCGGAACGCGATCCCTACCCCGTCAGGCGGGGCTTCTGGTATGCCCACTGGCTGTGGGTGATGGCGGGCGGCGAGCGTCCCGTGGAGGGCGTCGGCGACCTCCTGCGCGATCCGCTGCTGCGCTGGCAGCGCCGCCACCACTTCTGGATCGGGGGGGCGGTGGCGGCCCTGCCGGTGGTGGCGGTGGGGCTGCTGACGGGGAACCTCGTCGGCCAGCTCGTCATGGGCCTCCTGGTGCGCATCGTGGCCACGCACCACAGCACCTTCCTCGTCAATTCCGCCGCCCACTGGTTCGGCCGGCAGCCTTATACAGACGCCAACAGCGCCCGGGACAACGCCCTGCTGGCGCCCTTCACCTTCGGCGAGGGCTACCACAACTTCCACCACATGTGGCAGTGGGACTACCGCAACGGCCCCCGCTGGTACCAATGGGACCCCGCCAAGTGGCTCATCGCCGCCGGCGCCTGGGTCGGCCTCACCTGGGGCCTGCGCCGCGTGTCGGCCACGGAGATGCAGCGTGCCCGGGTGGCCCTGGAGGCGAAACGCCTGGCCTCGCGGCTGGCGCCGGCTTTGCCCGAGGCCCTGGAGGTCAGGACGGCCCTGGTGACCGCCCAGGCCCGGATGGACGCGGCCCTCACGGCCCTCCAGGCCTGCCTCGATGCGTGGTGCTCGAAGAAGGCCGATTGGGAGCGGAAGGGGCAGGCGAGGACCGAATCCTGGCGCAGGGTCCGGGCCGAGTGGAGGGTCCAGCGCGCCCGGACCCGTCGGGACCTGCGCGAAGCCTGGGCCGCCTGGAAGCGGGCGCGGCTGGTGGCACGGCGGCTGGCCCTGGCCTGACGCCGCCCCGGGGCCTGGATTCCAGGGGAAGGCGGCGGGGCGTCCCGCTCAGCCGCCAGCTGGTGCCTTCGGCCGGTGCCGCAGGAACTTGAAGGCCTCGAACCAGAGGATGCTGGCGAATCCTGCGGCGGCGGCCAGCAGCAGGTCCCGGCCCTGCAGGGGCGCGAAGTGGAAGAGGCGCTGGGCCACGGGCCAGGCGAGCACCAGGGCGAGGCAGGCGAGGGTGCCCCCCAGCACCCACCAGAGCGCGGGGTTGGGGTTCCGGAGGCTGCCGAGGATGCTCTGCGTCCAGGAGCGGTTGGCCAGGATGATGGCCAGGAAGGACACCACCATGGCGGCGAAGGTCAGGGCCCGGGCCGCGTCGTGGCCATGGCCGGGACGGGCCAGGAGGTACACCGCCAGGCAGGCGCCCAGGGCGGTGGTCCCCTGGAGCACGGCCAGGCCGATGGCTTTCAGGGTGAACAGGGGCTCCTGGGCGTCCCTGGGCGGCCGCCGCATGACGTCCGCCTCGGCCTCCTCCGCCTCGAAGACCAGCGAGCAGGAGGGATCGATCACGAGCTCCAGGAAGACGATGTGCACCGGCAGCAGGAGCAGCGGCCAGCCCGGGAAGAACACCGGGAGCAGGGAGAGCCCGGCGATGGGGATGTGCACGGCGACGATGAAGGCCACCGCCTTCCGGATGTTGTCGAAGATGCGCCGACCCAGCCTGATCGCCGCCACGATGGAGGAGAAATCATCGTCCAGCAGCACCAGCGAGGCGGCCTCCCGGGCCACGTCCGTGCCGCGGCCCCCCATGGCCACGCCGATGTGGGCGGCCTTGAGGGCGGGGGCATCGTTGACGCCATCCCCCGTCATGGCCACCACCTCGCGGTTGGCCTTGAGGGCGGTGACGAGCCGCAGCTTCTGTTCCGGGACCACCCGGGCGAAGACCTGGACCTCCCCGATGCGCGCCGCCAGTTCCGCGTCGCTCAGTCGGTTCAGCTCCGGGCCCGTGAGGACCCGCTCGGGGTGGGAGAGCCCGGCCTGCCGGGCGATGCTGACCGCGGTGGCCGGATAGTCGCCGGTGATCATCACCACCCGGATGCCCGCGGTGCGGCATTCGGCCACCGCCGCGGGGACCGTGGGCCGCACCGGGTCCTCCAGCCCCAGCAGCCCCAGGAAGGCCAGCTCCAGATCGTGGTGGCCCTCCGGAAGCGCCTCGGGGGCGTACTGGCCCCGGGCGACGCCGAGGACGCGCAGGCCCTGGGAGGCCAGCTCCGCCACCCGGGCGTCCACCTCGGCCCGGCGTTCCGGGGACAGGTGGCAGAGGTCCACGACGGCCTCGGGGGCCCCCTTCGTGGCCACCACGATCTGGCCATGGCCGTCATTCCAGGCGTGGGTGACGGCCAGGAGGTCCGGGTCGAGGGGGTATTCCCGCGCCAGGGACCAGTCCGGGTGCAGGTGCTCCGTCGCCATCAGCCACCGCTTCCCGGCCTCGTGGAGGGCGCGCTCCATGGGATCGAAGGGATCCCGCTTGCTGGCCAGGATGGCGTATTCCATCAGCGCGTGGACCGGCTCGGGGAGTTCCGGCCCCGCCAGGGTCAAGTCCAGCGAAAGGTCCGGCACGTCCAGCCGCCGGAGCGTCATCTGGTTGAGGGTGAGGGTCCCCGTTTTGTCCACGCAGAGCACGGTGGCCGCGCCGAGGGTCTCGATGGCGGGCATGCGGCGGGTGAGCACCTGGCTGCGGGAGATGCGCCAGGCGCCCAGGGCCAGGAAGACCGTGAGGACCACCGGGAACTCCTCGGGCAGGGTGGCCATGGCCAGCGCAATCCCGGCCAGCAGGCCCTCCTTCCACACCTGGGCCCCGCCCCCCCGGGTCAGGGGATAGAGGACCACCACCGCGGCGCAGGCCACGAGGCTGACCAGGGCGAAGGTGCGCACCAGCCGGCCCGTCTCCTTCTGGAGGAAGGTGGATTCGGGTTCCACCTGCTGCAGGGCCTTGCCGATGCGGCCCAGCTCCGTGTGGAGGCCGGTGCCCAGGACTTCGGCCACGCCCTGGCCCGCGGTCACGAGCGTGCCGGAGAAGAGCGAGGGCAGGTCGTCCCCGCCCGGGGCTTCGAGGGCCGCGGCCCCGGTGGAAGCGGCCTTGCGCACGGCCACGGATTCCCCGGTGAGGAGGGACTCGTCCACGGAGAGGTGGAGGCCCGCGCGGAGGAGGGCGTCCGCCGGCACCCGGTCCCCCTCGACGAGGATCAAGACGTCCCCGGGCACCACCTCGCGGCCCGGGATGCGGCGCTGCCGGCCGTCCCGGATCACCAGGGCCCGGGGGCTGGAGAGGTCCCGGAGGGCCTCCAGGGCGTGCTCCGTCCGCCGCTCCTGGAGGATGGTGATGCCCATGACCACGAGGACGAAGCCCAGCAGCATCAGGGCATCCCGGGGCTCCCCCATGGCCAGGTAGAGCCCCCCGGCCGCCACCAGCATGAGGAACATGGGCTCCCGGACCACCTCCCAGGCGATGGCCAGGATCCCGCGCCGGCCCCGGGCGGGCAGCTCGTTGGGCCCTTCCCGTTCCAGGCGGCGCCGCGCCTCCTCCTCCGCAAGGCCCGCGAAGCCCTCCAGATCGAGGCTGGAAGGAGAGGGCGTTCGGGGTGCAGCCGCCATGGTCACCGCCATCAGGCATGTGCCAAGCATGGATTGGTGCTACGGTTCTTCGGCCAATCGAGGCCTGGAATAGGATCTCTCCAAAGCATGAACCTGATCGACGGTTACATACAGGTCGAATAGGGACACAACTCAGGCTATTTTCAAAGCTTAGGCCAACTTGATTCGCACCCAACCTTTTGATCGTTTTATATGCCAGAACCAGCGCCCATTTGTCGGATGGCCAGTCACAGCCATAGCTGCGGAAGATAGCGAAGTGTGATTCTCTGTTCCAATGCGTACAGAACCATCCTTTTTTAGAAGCGCCTTTACCGTATTGCCTTTGTGATAACCCCTTAGTGCAAATGGTCCAGATCGAGTGGGGCTTTCATTTTTAGTGGCAGGGCCCTTCTTGTTTGATTTCTTTGCGGATAGGTTGAAGTCCTCATTGAATTCTTCTGCTTGTTTTGATTTATAGCGACGTTTGATTTCTGCATTCTGATTACGAGCCCCTTGAAATTTCCCATTTTGACGATTCCCATTGGGTTTCTTGGTGACTCGCAATAGAAGAGACTCCAAATCCTTTAGGTGGTTGTCGCTAGTAGTTAGATAAACGCTAAATCTGTCCCATTCCCCTGAGTGCCTATCTTTCTGGTGTTGTTTTAGACGGGCTTTCAGATCCGTAGCCAGCCCAACATAGTATAGGGATCCATTTCGATAAAGTGCATAGATTCCTGGTTTTCCCGCAACGAAGGTTTCAACTACTCCCGCTCGATCGAGAAGTTTCCCTGGGAGATCTTCCAGGTAGTCAGAAACAAGGTGCGGGGAGGTCACCATGCGGACTCCGTGTGCTACTCCATCGGCAGGCGGCCCTGGCCGAGGCGGATGATGGCGGGGACGTGGAGGTCGTCCTGGAAGCCGGCCACTTCGCCGCTGGGGGTGGGGGCCTGGGGCAGGAGGCGGGTGGGGGTGGGGCCGTTCTCGTGGGCGGCACCGTCGCCGTAGATGCGGCCGCTGGTCACGTTCGGGGGGAGGGGCTGGTTGACGGCGGTGCTGGGGGCGGGCTCCGGGCTGCCGCCCAGGTGCAGGCTGTTGCGGCGCTCCTCCATGAGCTCGGCCTCGCGGTCGAAGCCCGAGGCGAGGACGGTGACGAGCACGCGGTCCTCCATGCCCTCGCCCTCGACGGTGCAGGCCTTGATGTCGGGCCGGCCGTCGTAGTGCTCCTGCAGGTAGTTCATGGCGGTCTCGATCATGGAGGCCTCCATGACCTCCCAGTCGGCGGTGATGGAGACCATGACGTTGGCCGCGGCGCCGGACTGGGCGCGCTCCAGGAGGGGGCAGGCCAGGGCCTTGCGGAGGGCGTCCATCACGGCCTCCTCGCCGCGGCCGGCGCCGGTGCCGATGAGGGCCTCGCCGCCGTTGCGCAGCACGGCCTCCACGTCGGCGAAGTCGCCGTTGATGATGCCGGGCTTGAGGATCAGGTCCGCGATGCCGCGCACGCCCTGGATCAGCACGCCATCGGCCACGCGGAAGGCCTCCTTCATGGTCACGCGGGCGTCGCAGACGTTCTTGAGGCGCTCGTTGCTCACGACGATGACCGTGTCGGCGGTGTCGCGCAGGTTGGTGAGGCCGGAGAGGGCCAGGTCGCCCTTCCGCTTGCCCTCCCAGGCGAAGGGGGTGAGCACCACGGCCACGGTGAGGGCGCCCAGCTCGCGGGCGTAGCTCGCCAGCACCGGCGCGGCGCCGGTGCCCGTGCCGCCGCCCATGCCGGCGGTGATGAAGATCATGTCGGCGCCGTTGAGGGCGGCGAGGATCTCCTCGCGGCTCTCCTCCGCGGCCACGCCCCCGCGCTCGGCGTTGCCGCCGGCGCCGAGGCCCCGGCTGCTCTGGGGGCCCAGGGGCAGCTTCAGGTGGGCCTTGCTCTGGGCCAGGCTCTGCTGGTCCGTGTTCATGGCGATGAACTGCACGCCGGTCACGCCGCTGTCGATCATGCGGTTGACGGCGTTGCAGCCGGCCCCGCCCACGCCCACCACCTTGATGTTGGCGCCGGGCAGGGAGTGGGGGCAGGGGAGGAAGGGGGTCTCGTGCATGGAGGCTCCGGTCGTCACGTCAGCTCATCTTCCGGAAGAAGTCCAGGATGCCGCCGCGGCGGTCCGGCTTGCCGCGGGTCTCGGACTGTTCGCGCGCCAGGGCCTTCACGGCGCCCAGGGCGTTCACGAAGTAGGGGTTGCCCGTGGCCTGGGGCAGGCCCTTCACGCCCTGGATGCGGCCCAGCACCACGCGGGGCCGGCCCAGCAGGGTCTGGGCCAGGATCGGCAGGTGGGTGAGGAGGGCGCCGCCGCCCACCAGGTGCACGCCGCCGTGGATCTCGTGGGTGAGGCCCGTGCGGCCCATCTCGGCCAGCACCAGGTTCAGCAGCTCGGAGGCGCGGGCCTGCAGCACCTCGGCGATCTCCCGGCGGGAGACGAGGCGGCCCTCCTCCTCCAGCTCCACGGCCTCCTCGGCGGGGACGTGGGCCGGCAGCACGGTGCCGAAGCGGATCTTGATGCGCTCGGAGGCCGTGATGCCGCCCAGGTGCTTGGTGATCTCCAGGTCGCGGGTGAAGTGCATGCCGCCGATGGGGATGACCGCGGAGTGGAACAGGCTGCCGTGCAGGAAGATGCCCAGATGGGTGAGGTGCTCGCCGATGTCCACCACCACGGCGCCGTTCTCGCGGTCTTCGCGGGTGAGCACGGCCTCGGCGCTGGCCAGGGGCGAGTACATCAGCTCGGCGCCGTGGAGCCCCGCGTTCTTGAGGGCCAGGTTGATGTTCATGATCACCGGGCTCGGCGCCACGACGATGCGGACCTCGGCCTCCAGCGTCTCTCCGAACATGGCCACGGGGTTGCGGATGTCGCGCTGGCCCTTGATGTGGAACATCTGGGGGAGGCGGTGGAGGACCAGCTCCTCCTTCGCCAGCTTGCAGCCGTTGGTGGCCTGCTCCAGCACGCGGTCCCGGTCCGCGGCGGTGATGATCTTGTCGCCGGAGGAGATGGTGATGGAGTCGCGGAGGTTCTCGCCCTTGAACTGGACGCCGTCCACGGCCACGCGGATGCCGTCCACCTTGGTCTGCCCCGCGGTGTTCATGGCCTCTTCCACCGCGCGGGTGATGGCCCGGGTGCTCAGCTCCATGTCCGTGATCTGCCCCTGGGTGATGCCGCCCTGGGGGGAGGCCTGCCCCGTGCCCGTCACGTTCAGGGTCCCGTCTTCCTCCTGGACGGCCACCACCGCCACCACTTTGCTTGCACCGAGGTCGAGCCCTAGGAGAACGGCACGCTGAGGCATGAAGATCCTTTTCCTTGATCTAGGTTTACACCAGTTCCGCCCATCCTTCGAGCATCGCTTCCGCCTGGACGTAAAAAAAGAGGCGGGTCCCCCCCTCAGCGCGGCTTCCTGGGCGAGGCGGGCGCCGGGGCATCTTCCGGTTCCCCCACGGCCACCTCGTCATCCCACCGGAGGTCGATGTACCTCAGGCGGTCCAAGTCGGGCCGCTGGGCCAGGCGATCCACGAACAGTCCCTGGAAATTGGGCACGTTTTTCGTCACATCGGTCCGGGAAAGGTAGATGGGGGCCGGAAGTCCCTCGATGTAGACCACAGGCCCCTTCGCGGTCCACCGGAGTTCCGTGAGCCGCTCATAAAAGCCGGCCTGTTTCTCCCGGAGGATCCGCGCCACGCTCACGAGGCGGGCCAGGGCATGATCTGTCTCGCTGGCGGGATCCACCACCACCGGAATGGGGTTTAGGTTGGAGGGATTGACCCGGTCGAGGAGCATCCCGTCGTCGGAGACCAGGAACACTCCCTCGGGCCGCACCAGCCAGAGCACGGGCTGGCGCTCATCCACCACCAGGCTCAGCCGGTCGGGGGGATCCTTGCGGATCTGGAGGGCCCGGACCCAGCGCATGGACTCGATGCGGGTCCGCAGCTCGTCGGCGTTGAACCAGAAGAGGGGCTTGTGGAGCACCAGCTTCTCCGCCAGGCGCTGGATGTCCACCTGCCGCTCCCCCCGGCAGCCCGTGACCGTCACCTGTTCGATGGTCAGCTTCTGCAGGCCCAGGTAGCGAGACCCCAGCTCCAGGAGGCCCCAGCCGGCCCCCCCCAGCAGGAGCAGGACGAGCCCCGCCCGGGCCCAGGGGAGCCAGGGCCGCTTGGGGCGGGTGCGGGGGAGCATGGACATGGGGGAGTCTTCTGCCTTCAGTCTTCAGTCTAGATCGGGCGCCCTCCGGGCGCGCCACTCGCGATCGCCCCGGCGGCCGGGGCCGCCAGGTCACCGGGGCGCGAGGTCTGGGGTCTGGGGAGCCTCCCGCCACACCTCCACCTCGGGTTCCAGGTCCACGCCGTGGACCTCCCGGACCTTCGCCAGGACCGTCGCCATGAGCTCCGCGAACTCGCCGGCGGTGGCGTGGCCGTGGTTCACCAGGAAGTTGGCGTGCTCGGGGCTCACCTCGGCATCCCCGACCCGGAGGCCCTTCAGGCCCGCCTGGTCGATGAGGCGCCCGGCGCTCTGGCCCGGGGGGTTCTTGAAGATGCAGCCGGCGTTGCGCCGGGAGAGGGGCTGGCTGGTGCCCCGCTTCCGGCGGTACTCCCCCACCCGGGCCTGGATGGCGGCCGGATCGCCCTCCGCCAGGCGGGCCGTGGCGGACAGCACGACCCGGCCGCCCGTGAGGAAGCTCCAGCGGTAGCGGAACTCGCCCGGTTCCGGCCCTTTCTCCACCAGCTCGCCCTCCGGGGTGAGGAAACGGTAGCGGTCCAGCACCTCCACCCACTCCCGGCCGTAGGCCCCGGCGTTCATGCGGATGGCCCCTCCCAGGGAGCCGGGGATGCCGCTGGCGAACTCCAGGCCCGACAGGCCGGCCCGGCCGGCGGCCTCCGCCAGGGCGATGTGGCCGTGGCTGGCGGGGGCCGTGAGCAGCGTCCCCTCGCGCCGCACCTCCCTCGGCAGGGCCAGGCGCAGCACCGGGGCCTCGATGTCATCCAGCACCACGAGGTTGGAGCCGCCCCCCAGCACCCGGTAGGGGAGCCCCTCCCGGGCGCAGGCGCGGACGAAGGCCTGGGCCTCGGCCTCCGTGGTGGGCTCGAAGAGCCAGCGGCAGAGCCCGCCCACGCCCAGGGTGGTGAGCCGGGCGAAGGGCACGTCCCGCCGGTGGGGGACCTTCAGCAGCTCATCGGGCAGGGGGCGCGTCATCCGCTCCAGTATGGGGCCGCTCCAGCGCCAGCAGCCGCGCCTTCACCCCGGGGCTGCCGAAGGCGCTCCAGCCGCCCGGTCCCCTCGCGCCCACCACGCGGTGGCAGGGCACGAGGAGGAGGGTGGGGTTCGCCTTCACGGCCTGCCCCACGGCCCGGGCCGCACCGGGGCGGCCCGCGAGCAGGGCCACGTCGCCGTAGCTGAGGACCTGGCCGGGACGGGTGGCGCGCAGCACCTCGGCCACGCGTCGGCGGAAGGGGGTCAGGCCGGCGAGGTCCACGGGGATGCCGCCGAGCGCCTGCGGGGTGCCTGCGAGGTGGGCCATGAGCCGCCGCACGGCCCCCAGCACCCAGGCGGGGGCCGCGGCGGTTTCGTGGGGATCCAGGGCGTCCGTGAAGCGGAGCCCGCGGACACCGGCCTCCGTCCAGTCGAGGCGCAGCCGGCCCAGGGCGGTGACGAAGGTTAGGGTTCCGGACGGGGCCATGGTCAGGCCACGGCGGCCTTCGGCGGGATGAAGGTCATGGCGCGCTCCGCCAGGGCGGCGATGGTGAGCGAAGGGTTCACGCCGGGGTTGGCGGAGATGGCCGACCCGTCGATGACGTAGAGGCCCTCGTACCCGAAGAGGCGGTGCTGGTGGTCGATGGCGCCGGTCTCGGCCGAAGCGCCCATGGGGGCGCCGCCCAGGATGTGGGCCGTGGTGGGGATGCCCAGGAGGGTCTCCGTGAGGAGGCTGGTGGGGTAGCCGTCGAGGCGCCGGGCCACGCGCTGCCCGAGGTCCGTGGCCTCGGGGGTCCAGGCCTTGGCCGGGGGGCCGTCCCCCGTCTCCGTGACCGCGCCGCGGCGGAAGCCCGTGCGCCAGCCCCGCCCCAGCCGCATCCGGATGTGCCCGTCCACCGTCTGCATGTAGAGGAGGATCATCGTGTACTTCGCCCAGTCCGGGACCAGGTAGGTGCGGAGCGTCCGGAGGGGGTGGCGCGCCACCAGCCCCAGGGCGTTGAGGATGCGCCGCCCCAGGGTGTCGCCCGGCGCCTGGGGGAGCATGAGGGTGCGGAAGAACCCCGCCCCGGCCGGGTAGCGCACGGGCTCCAGGTGGGAGTGCTCGTCCGTGTGGAGGATGGAGCCGATGGCGATGCCCTGGGAGAGGTCCCGGTCCCGCCGTTGGGTGACGACGCCCAGGAGCACCTCCGAGTTGGTGCGGACGAAGTCGCCCACCCGGTCCGAGAGGGCCGGCAGCCCCGCGGCGTCCGCCTTGAGCTTGAGCAAGAGGGGCACGGTGCCCAGCACGCCCCCGGCGAAGATGACCTGCCGGGCGCGGAAGGTCCGCCGCCGGTTGAGGGCGGGGATCGCATGGGTCCCCTGGCGGGCCTCCACTTCGTAGCCGCCCTCGGGGTGGGGGCGCACCCAGGTCACCTCCGTGTCCGCCTCGATGCGCAGGCCCCGCTGCTCGGCGAGGTAGAGGTAGTTCTGGTCCAGGGTGTTCTTGGCGCCGTGGTTGCAACCCAGCATGCAGCCGCCGCAGAGGGTGCAGCCGGTGCGCGCGGGGCCCTCGCCCCCGAAGAAGGGATCGGGCACCGTCTCGCCGGGCTTTCCGAAGTACACCGCCACGTCCGTCTGCTCGAAGGCGTCGCCCCGGCCGATCTCCTTGCCCACCTCGCGGAGCACCTCGTCCGGGTAGGTGAGGCTGGGATTGCGCGTGGCCCCCAGCATGCGCAGGACCGTGGCGTAGTGGGGCGCCAGCTCGCCCTTCCAGTCGGCGAGGTGGGCCCAGGAGGGGGCGGCGAAGAAGGGATCCTTGGGCACGGGCAGGGTGTTGGCGTAGACCAGGGACCCGCCGCCGACGCCCACGCCGGAGAGGGCGGTGACGTGCCCGAGGAAGGTCATCTTGAAGAGGCCGCGGAAGCCCACCTGGGGGAGCCAGAAGAAGCGCTTCAGGTTCCAGTTGGTCCTGGGGAAGTCGCCGGCCCGGAAGCGGCGGCCCTTCTCCAGGACCAGCACCTTGTAGCCCTTCTCCGTCAGGCGCAGGGCGCTCACGCTCCCGCCGAAGCCGGATCCGACGATGATGTAGTCCCACTCCATCGGTGGCTCCTGTCCTGCTTGCCGCTAGTCTGGGGTCATGCGCTGGCTTGGGATCGATCATGGCACGAAGAAGATCGGCCTCGCCTTCTCGGACGAGCTGGAGATCCTGGCCTCGCCCTTCGAGGTGTGGCCCCAGGAGGAGGACCGCACCCTGGACCGGCTGGCGCGGCTCTGCCGGGAGGAGGGCGTCCAGGCCCTGTGCCTGGGCCTGCCCCGCCACAAGGACGGCGCCGAGAGCGCCACGGCCCCGGCCGCCCGGGCCTTCGGCGAGGCCCTGGCCGCCCGGACGGGCCTGCCCCTGCGCTTCGTGAACGAGCACCTCTCCAGCGCGGAGGCGGAGCGGTTGCTGAGGGAGCGGGGGGTGAAGCCCGAGACGCGGAAGCGCCTGCTCGATGCCGCCGCCGCGGCCGTGATCCTGGGGGAGCTCCTGGAACTCCGCCGATCCAGGGGCATCCCGGCCGGCCGCCTCGATTGACCTGTCACGCCCCGGCGGGGGCCGCCATCGCATGAGTGTCCCACTTGGAGGATCCATGCGACGCCTGCTCCTGCTGGCCCTGGCCATGCTCTGCTTCCTGCCCGCCTTCGCGGGCACCAAAACCTTCACGCCCGACACGACGCACTCGGTGATCGGGTTCAGGGCCGCCACCCTGCTCTTCAAGGTGGAGGGCCGCTTCGACCGCTACCAGGTGGCCATCCAGGGTGATCCGGAGGCCCTGGGGACGGTGAAGGTGGACGTGGCCATCGACGCGGCCTCCATCGACACCCAGAACGGCACCCGGGACAACCACCTCCGCAGCGCCGATTTCTTCGACGTGAAGCGCTTCCCCACCCTCCGCTTCACCTCCTCGAAGGCCTGGCGCCAGGACGGCAAGGTGATGGTGGCGGGCACCCTGGAGATGCACGGCGTGAAGAGGGACCTCACCCTGGCCTTCGAGCCCGCCTTCGGGAAGAACGGTGCCGGGGTGGACACCTGGTCCTACGAGGCCAGCTTCTGGATCAAGCGGAGCGATTTCGGCATCGGCGCCGACAGCGTGGCCGCCAAGATCAGCCTGAAGGATCCCGTGGAGGTGAACCTCATGCTGGTGGGTTTCTTCCACGACGCGAAGTAGGGCCCCCCGGTCTACGATGGAGCCCCGCCGACCGGCGGGGCTTCATCGGGAGGGGACCATGCGCGTGGCATTCCTGGGACTGGGGCGGATGGGTACCCCGATGGCCAAGCGGCTGGCCGGGGCCTTCGAGGTTTCCGTGTACAACCGCGACCGGGCCAAGGCCGAGCCCTTCGGCGCCCTGGGCGCCCGGGTGACGGGTTCCGTGCGGGAGGCCGTGGCCGGCGCGGAGCTCGTGGTGACCATGCTGGCGGACGACGCGGCGGAAGAGGCCCTGGCCTTCGGATCCGGTGGCCTGCTGGAGACCCTGGCCGCGGGGGCCATCCACGTGGCCACGAGCACGATCGGCGTGGCCACCTCGGACCGCTTGGCCGCGGCCCACGCCGCGGCCGGCCAGGGCTACGTGGCCGCGCCCGTCTTCGGCCGGCCGCCCGCGGCGGAGGCGGGCCAACTCTGGATCCTGGCCGCGGGCCCGGAGGCCCAGGTGGCCGCCTGTCAGCCCGTCTTCGCGGCACTCGGCCAGGGCGTCTTCCCCCTGGGGGAGAAGGCCTCCACGGCCCATGCCCTCAAGCTGGCCGGCAACACCCTGCTGGTGACGGTGCTGGAGGCCCTGAGCGAGGCCTTCGCCTTCGGGGAGAAGGCCGGCATCGCCCCGGAGACCACCCTAAAGGTCCTCAACACGGCGCTGCTGAAGTCGCCCCTGGCGGAGGCCTACGGGGGCGCCGTGGTGCGGGGTGCCTTCGAGCCCGCTGGCTTCGCCCTGCGCCTGGGCCTCAAGGACGTGAGCCTGGCCCTGCAGGCCGCCGAGGCCTTCCAGGCCCCCCTGCCCATCGGCAGCCTCCTGCGGGATCGTCTCCTGGCGGCGACTGCGAAGGGTTACGGCCACCAGGACCTCGCCGCCCTTTCCCGAATGAGTCGCGAGGCCGCGGGGCTGGAGGCATAAACACCAAGCGTATGTTGTGAATTCCAATCTTTATTTTCATATTACTGGTCAAAGCCTGTGGCCCTTCTTGAGTCATGCGCAACAAGCGACGATAAGGGTGGGTGAATCCCTACCAGGAGCCCTGCGGTGATTCCTCCCGGACCCGTCACGCCCCCCGAACTGTCCTGGCCTCCCCGCGGGGCCTCCGGCCGGGATCGGCGGTGAGCGGCGAGGGCCCCCGGGCCCGGGAATCCGAAGGCGACCCGGCCAGCCTGCTGGCCCGCATGAGCCGGCTGGCCAAGGTGGGGGGGTGGAGCTTCGATCCCCGCACGGGGGAGGGGGAGTGGACGGAGGAGGTCGCCCGCATCCATGACCTGGATCCCACGCTGGCCACCACGAAGGACCTCGGCCTGAGCTTCTACACGCCGGAATCGCGGCCCCGCATCGAGCAGGCGGTGCGGGAGGCCATCGAGGCGGCGCGAGCCTACGACCTGGAGTTGGAACTCGTGAGCGCGAAGGGCGTGCGCAAGTGGGTTCGCACCCAGGGTCAGCCGGTGGTCGAGGGCGGACGGGTGGTCCGGGTTCAGGGCACCTTCCAGGACATCACGGCCCAGAAGCAGTTGGAACTGTCCCTGCGCGAGAGCCAGGACCGCCTGCAGCTGCTCATCGATCATGCCCCCGCGGCGCTCGCCATGTTCGACCGGGAGATGCGCTACCTCGCCGTGAGCCGGCGCTGGCTGAACGACTACGGGCTGTCCGGCCGGGACGTCCTCGGCGACTGCCAGTACGACCTGTTCCCCCAGCTCCCCGCGGCCGCCAGGGCCATCCACCGCCGGGCCCTCGCGGGCGAAGTGGTGTGCACGGAAGAGGACCCCTTCATCCTGGCGGACGGGACCCGCCGCTGGCGGCGCTGGGAGGCCCGGCCCTGGCGAGATGCCCGGGGTGCATCCGGCGGCATCGTGCTCTTCTCCGAGGACCTCACGGATCGCAAGCGCTCCGAGGCCGCCCTCCGGGGGAGCGAGGACCGGCTGCGCCTGTTCATCGAGCACGCCCCGGCGGCACTTGCCCTGTTCGACCAGGAGATGCGCTACCTCGCCGTGAGCCGACGCTGGCTCTCCGACTACGGGTTGGCCGGCCGAGAGGTCCTGGGGCGCTCTCACTACGAGATCTTCCCGGAGATCACCGAGGCCTGGAAGGCCGTGCACCGGCGGGGCCTGGCCGGAGAAGTGGTGATCGAGGAAGAGGACCAGTTCATTCGGCAGGACGGCTCGGCCCAGTGGCTTCGATGGGAAGTCCGGCCCTGGTACGAATCCGAGGGCGTGGTGGGAGGCCTCGTCATCTTCACCGAGGACATCACGGCGCGGGTCCAGGCCCTGCACGCCCTCCGGGAGAGCGAGGCGGCCCTTCTCATCTCGGAGCGCCTCTTCGCCATGGCCTTCACGCAGAATCCTGCTGCCATCGCGCTCACCCGCCTGGCGGACGGGGTGATCCTGGACGTGAATGCGACCTGGGAATCCCTCAGCGGCTACTGCCGAGAGGAGGCCGTCGGACACTCCGCTCGCGAGATGAGGATCTGGCCCAGCCCCGAGGCCTCACGCCGCTTCGTCCAGGAGCTGACGCGGCAAGGCGTGATCCGGGACTGGGAGCAGACCTTCCTGCGGAAGCGTGGCGAGCCCTACGTGGCCCGGTTGGCCGCCCAGGTGCTGACGTTCCGGGGGGAACCCCACATCTTGTCCACCCTCGTCGACATCACCGAGCAGAAGCGGGCCCGGGAGGAGATCCAGCGGCTGAACGCCGACCTGGAGCACCGGGTGGAGGCGCGGACCGCCGAGCTGCAGGCGGCGAACGAGGAGCTGGAGGCCTTCGCCTATGCGGTCTCCCACGACCTGCGGGCCCCCCTGCGGGCCATGAGCGGCTTCAGCCAGGCCCTGGAGGAGGATTTCGGCGCGGCCTTGCCCGAGGAGGCCAGGGGCTACCTTGGCCAGATCATGGCGGGCAGCCATCACATGGGGGAGCTCATCGACGGCCTGTTGGCGCTGTCGAGGACGACCCGTGGCGATTTGAAGCGGGAGCCGGTAGACCTGACGTTCCTGGCGGAGGAGGTCCGCCAGCAGCTCGAGCGGCAGGAGCCGGGCCGCGGGGTCCGGTGGCGGCTCCAGCCGGGCCTCCGTGCCAGCGGCGACGCCCGCATGCTCCGGATCGTGATGGCCAACCTGGTGGGAAACGCCTGGAAGTACACCGGGGGGCAGCCGGATCCCGTCATCGCCGTCGAGGCGGCCGAGCTGGATGGGCAGCCCTGCTTCCGGGTCTCCGACAACGGCGCGGGCTTCGACATGGCCCATGCGGCCAAGCTCTTCCAGCCGTTCCAGCGGCTGCACCGGCAGGACGAGTTCCCGGGCCTCGGCATCGGCCTGGCCACGGTCCAGCGGATCATCCACCGCCACGGGGGACGGATCGCCGCCCAGGCGGAACCCGGCCACGGAGCCGCCTTCTGTTTCAGCCTCCCACCCTCGCTCGAGGAGACACGCCCATGAACCGTCGAGGCATCCTGCTGGTCGAGGACAATGCGCAGGATGAGTTGCTCACCCTCCGGTCCCTGCGGAAGGTGAACCTGGCCAATGCGGTGACCGTGGTGCGGGACGGCCAGCAGGCCCTAGACTTCCTTTTCCGGGAAGGGGCGTTCGGAGGCGTGCCTGCCGGACCCCTTCCGGCGGTGGTGATGCTGGACCTGGGGCTGCCCCGGGTGGGCGGGTTGGAGGTGCTGGCCAGGCTCCGGTCCGACGAACGGACCCGCCTCCTGCCCATCGTCATCCTCACCTCCTCGGACGAGGACCAGGACCGGCTGCGCAGCTACCTTGGCGGGGCCAACAGCTTCGTCCGGAAGCCCGTGGACTTCGCCGAGTTCGCGGAAACCGTGGCCCGGCTGGGCGTGTATTGGATGGCCGTGAATGAATCCCCCCTGGACGGAGGCCAGCCGTGACGGACCCCCTGCGGCTCCTGGTCATCGAGGACTCCGAGGCCGACTTCCTGCTCGTGCAGCGGAGCTTGAAGCAGCATGAAGTGGAAGCCCTGTTTCACCGGGTCCAGAGCTATGCCGAGCTCTCGCGGGCCCTGGAGGACCGGGGGTGGGACGCGATCCTCTCCGACTACAACGTGCCTGGGATGGACTTCCGGACGATACTCGGCCTCATTCGGAACGAAGCGCCGGACCTGCCCGTGCTCCTCGTCTCGGGCAGCATCGGCGAAGAGGAGGCCATAGAGCTCCTCCACCGGGGACTCTCGGATTATGTCCTGAAGGACCGGCCCACCCGCCTGGCGGGAGCCCTGCGGCACAGCCTGGAGACGGCCCGGGTGCGGAAGGCCCAGCGATCCGCCGAGGCCGCCCTCCAGGAGAGCGAGGCCCGGTTCGCCACCATCTTCCGGTCGAGCCCCCTGGCCATCGGCCTGAGCCGGATGGCCGACGGGAAGCTGGCCGAGGTGAACGAGGCCTTCCTGGAAATCGTCGGGCGCCCACGGGAGGCGGTGATCGGCCAGACCACCGTCGGGCTGGGCCTCTTCGAGCACCCGGAGGACCGGGCCCGGATGATCCAGCGGGTGCAACGGGACGGCCGCATCCAGAACTTCCAGTTCCAGAACCGGAAGCCCGACGGAAGCCTGCGGGACTTCCTCCTCTCCGGGGAGCGGATCCAGCTGGGCGGCGAGCTGTACATGCTGGGCATGGTCTCCGACATCACGCCGCTCAAGGCGACCGAACGAGCGCTCCAGGCCAGCGAGCTGCGCTACCGGCGGCTCTTCGAGGGTATGTCCGAAGCCTTCGCCCACTGCCGCCTGATCCTCGAGGAAGGTCGGGCACCCGACTGGGAGTACCTGGCGGTGAACCCCACCTACGGCCGGATCACCGGGCTCGGGGACGTTACCGGGCGCCGGATGAGTGAGGTGCTGCCTTCGCTCCCCACGGATGCCCCCGACGTCGTGGCCTCCCTCCGGAGGGTGGCGGAAAGCGGGCTTCCGACCAAGTTCGAGACCTTTGTGCCCCCCCTCGGTCGCTGGTTGTCGGTCTCGGCCTACTGCCCTGTCACCGGCGAATTCGTCGTAATGCTCGAAGATATCAGCGACCGGAAACTGGCCGAACAGGCTCTTCAGGCCAGCGAGGCCCGGTTCCTGGCGGTCTTCAAGGCGTCGCCCGTGGGGATCATGCTCAGCAACCTGGCAGACGGGGGAATCATCGATGCCAATCCGGCCTTTCTGGGGCTCATCGGCCGCTCCCTGGAGGAGGTGCTCGGCCGGTCTACCCTCGAGCTGGGTCTGTGGGTCCGCCCGGAGCAACGCCAGGATACGCTCCGCCTGATCCGGGAGACGGGCCGGGTTCCGGCCATGGATGTCGAGCTCCAAAGCGGTTCGGTGGACACGGCTTCGGTGATCTGGTCCACGGAGCTGGTCCAGCTGGGCGGTGAGTCGATCCTGGTGAACCTGGTCCAGGATCAGACCGCCCGGCGCAGGGCCGAAGAGGAACATCGGCGGCTTGAGGCCGAGGTGGCGCACGCCCAGAAACTCGAATCCCTGGGCGCCCTCGCTGGCGGCATCTCCCACGACATGAACAACGTCCTGGCGGCCATCATGGCGTTGGGGTCCATGCTCCGCGAGACCCACCAGGAGGTCCCCGGCATCGCGAAGGCCATGGACACCCTGCTCCATGCCGCGGGACGGGGCCGGGACCTGGTCAAGGGACTCACCAATTTCGCCCGCAAGGACATCCTCGAGCCCCAGCCCATGGACCTCAACGAGGTGGTGCGCAAGGATGCGGCCCTCCTCCATCGGACGACCCTCCAGAAGGTGGCGGTGGAGCTGGCGCTGGCGGAGGGTCTCCCGAACGTGATGGGGGATCCGAGCGCCATCTCCAACGCGCTGATGAATCTCTGCGTCAACGCCCTGGATGCCATGCCGGGTGGCGGCCGGCTCACCCTCGCCACCCGGCGCGGACCAGGCGGCACCGTGGAGCTTCTGGTGGAGGATACGGGTGAAGGGATGCCCCCCGAGGTGGCCCAGCGGGCCATGGAACCCTTCTTCACCACCAAGCCCATCGGGAAGGGGACGGGCCTGGGGTTGGCCCTGGTGTATGGCGTCATGAAATCCCACGGCGGGCGGGTGGAGATCCGCAGCGCGCCCGGCGAGGGCACCGGGATCACCCTTTCCTTCCCGGAGCTGTCCGAGGGGCCACCTCCGGCCATCGAGGAGGAACCCTCCCGCGCCAGGACTGGGCGGAGATTCCGGATCCTCCTCGTGGACGACGACGACCTCATCCGGAACACGGTGCCGGAGATGCTCGAGTCCCTCGGGCACGAGGTGGCGGCCGTAATGGGCGGCCTTCCCGCTCTCCAGCTCCTCCAGTCCGGCTACGAACCGGACCTTGTGATCCTGGACCTCAGCATGCCCGGCATGGATGGGGAGGAGACGCTCGAGCGCCTCCGGCTGCTGAAGCCCGACCTGCCGGTCCTCCTTGCCACAGGCTATCGGGACGAGCGGAGCGGGCGGATCTTCGACCAGTTCGAGCGGGTGGACCTGATCATGAAGCCCTTCAGCCTCATGGACCTGCGGGTGAAGCTGGGGCAGATGGGTTAGCCCAGCCGCACGATCCGCTCGCAGCGGGCGGCGAGGTCGGGGTTGTGCGTCACGAGCAGGGTGGTGGGCCGCAGCTCGGCGTGGAGCCTCAGGAGGAAGCCGAAGACCTCCTCCGCCGTGGCGGGGTCGAGGTTGCCCGTGGGCTCGTCCAGCAGCCAGAGGGCCGGCTTCCGCACCAGGGCGCGGGCCAGGCCCGCCCGGGCGGCCTCGCCGCCGGAAAGCTGGCCGGGCAGGCGGTCGCCGAGGCCGCCCAGGCCGACGGTGGACAGCAGCTGTCCGATCCAGGCTTCGGCCTCCGGACCCAGGGTGTCATCGATGAGGAGGGGCATGCGGAGGTTCTCGCGCACGGTGAATTCGGGCAGGAGGTGGGGCTGCTGGAAGGCCAGGCCCACGCTGCGCCGGCGGTAGAGGGCCCGGGCCTCGGCGCCCTCGGGCACCGGACCGCCGTCCACGCGGATGGCGCCGGCTTCCCAGTGGTCCAGCCCCGCGATGCAGTTCAGGAGGGTGGTCTTGCCCACGCCGGAGACCCCCACCACGGCGCAGAGGCTGCCGGCGGCCACCTCGAGCTGGAAGCCGTCGAACACGGGGTGGGCGTTGCCGGGGTAGGTCTTGTGCAGGCCGGCAATGGAGAGGGGCTGGCCGATCATTCCGACCTCAGGGCGTCGACGGGGTCCAGGGCCGCGGCCTTCTTGGCGGGGTAGCGGGCGGCGAGCCAGGACACGAGGAGGGGGAAGACCGCCACCAGCACCACGTCGGACACCTTCAGGCGGAAGGGCATGTAGGTGATGAAGTCGTAGACCGCGGCGGGCAGCTTGATGAGCTTCCAGTGGTCCGCCGCCAGGCAGAGGGGCACGCTGGTGCAGAGGCCCCAGAGGGTGCCCACGGCGCCGATGCGGAGGCCCTGCAGCTCGAAGAGCCGCTGGATCTGCCGGGGCGTGGCGCCCAGGGCCAGCAGCACGCCCAGGTCGCGGCGCTTCTCCGTCACCAGCAGCACCAGGGAGGCCACCACGTTGAAGGCGGCCACCAGCACGATGAGGCCGAACACGGCCGCGAAGGCCCACTTCTCCACGGTGAGCGCCGCGAAGAGGGGCTTGTTGGTCTCCCGCAGGTCCGTGGCCAGGTAGGCGGGACCCAGGGTCTCCAGGACCCGGGACTTCACCTCGCCGATGGCGTCGATGCTGCGGGCGCGGACCTCGATCATCTCCGCCTGGTTCTCGGTCCGGGCGATGCGGGCGCCATCCGCCAGGGTGATGATGGCCCAGCCCTTGTCGTACTCGGAGGAGTGGCTCTGGAAGGTGCCGGCCATGCGGAAGGCCGCGAGCTTGGGCTGCTGGCCGCCCAGGCCCAGCTCCAGGCGGAAGAAGGCCACGGCCACGGTGTCCCCCAGGCGGACCCCCAGCTTCTGGGCCAGTTCCTTCCCGAGGAGGACTTCGCCGTCCTTCAGTCCCTCCACGCGGCCCGGTTTCACCGAGTCGAAGATGCTGGAGGTGCTGTGGGCGGTGGCGGGATCCACGGCCTTCACGACCACGGGCTCCGGCGGGGCGCTGGTTCCCGGCAGGCGCAGGAGGCCCTTCTCGATGCGGATGGGGGAGGCGGCCTTCACGCCGGGCACGGCGCGGATGGTCTTGAGGGTGGCCTCCGTGTCCGGGATGTCGCCGGAGATGTGGAAGACCGTGAAGTGGGCCGTCGCGCTGAACAGCGTGGCCTGGATCTCCTCCCGGAAGCCGTTCATCACCGCCAGGGTCACCACCATGGCGAAGACGCCCAGGGCCGTGCCGCCGCGGGCGAAGCGCACCATGATGCGGACGAAGGCCCCCTTCCGGTGGGTCTTCAGGTAGCGCTCGGCGACGGTGCGTTCGAACAGGGCCATGGGACCAGGGTAGCCGGTCCGGCCGTCCACCTACGCCAGCCCCAGGTGCGCCTCGATCATCCGCGCCAGATCCGCGTCGGGCTCGTAGGGCTTGACCAGGATCTGGGCGACGCCCGTCTCCTGGGCGCCCAGCACGAGGTCGGTGTCCACGATGGCCTCGGCCAGGATCACGGGGGGGTGGTCCTCCCCGGGGCGATGCTGGAGGAGGGAGGCCAGCTCCAGGCCCTTCAGCTCGGCCACGCCGCCGTCCACGAGGACGAGGTGGGCGCCGCCGGGGCCTTCCAGGGCCTCCAGCAGCTCGGTGAGGGTGGCGGCCAGCAGCACCCGGCCATAGCCCTCCTCGGCGAGGAAGGCCGCGAGGCGGTCCCGGTCGGGGCCCTCGGGCATGGCCAGGAGGATGCCCCGGGCCCGTTTCTTGACCCGCAGCAGGGCCAGGCTCCGGTCCGGGGCCTCGGGGGCAGGCTCGGCCGCGGGCGGGGGCGGTGGGGGCTCGGCGGCCAGGGCCGGAGCCGGAGGCGCGGGGGCTTCCGGCTCGTGCCGGGGGGCGCTCCGGGGCGCCGCCAGCGCGGGGTGGCCGCCCTCGGAGTCCGGGGAGGCCTCCTCCTGGGAGCGGCGCGCCTTCGGGGGGACCGAGGTGGGGATGGCCGTGGCCCGGGAGGCCACCAGGGACCGGATGGGGGCCAGCAGGGCTTCCTTGCCGGCCTCGAAGGCGATGCCGATGCAGAGTCCGCCGCTGTCGGCCTCCAGGTAGGCGACGGTGCCCGAGAGCTCCAGGGGCGGGCACTTGGGCAGCTTGGAGAGCTTCACCAGCATGAGGGCCTGCCCCACGGAGAAGAGGCTCGGTCCCAGGTGCATCTTGCGTTGGGTCTTCACGTCCATGGCCCGCTCCACGCGGATCCGCAGGCCCCCCTCGGAGACGTTCTCGATGGGGCCGGACACCCCGATGCCATCGAAGAGGCCCGTCAGGGCCGTGGCCGTGGCCCCCTCCCGGGCGTTCAGGCGGGCGCGGGGCCTCTTCCGGCGCTCCGCCAGGGCGAGGCGCTCGGGAATCTCCACGGTCGCCGAGCCCGGCTTCATCTCCAGGAGGGTGGTGGGGGCCTGGATGCGCAGGCCATCCAGGACGAACAGGAGGCAGACCTCGGCGCCCTTGTCCGCGAGCAGGGGCCCCTGGAGGGACAGGGCGACCCGGTCGTCGGCCACCAGAGACAGGGTGGCCTGGACCTCCCGGCCCTTGGGACCCAGGAGGGTCAGGGCGGTCCGGACCCGCTGGGCCTCCTCAAGGTAGGCCAGGACCAGGTCCGAGCCTTGCCGCTGCTTTTTCTGCCCGAAGATGGCCATCCGATCCGGACTCCTGTTTCTTCCCATCGTCCGGGTGGTCAAGCACTTGATTCTTGGCGGCCGAACGGGCAGCTTTGCCTCATGACCGATGCCCCCCTCCGTTGCCTGCTCATCGCCCGCCAGGGGCCCGAGGACCGGGAGGAGCGCATCGAGGACCACCTCCTGGAACTGGGGGAGCTGGCACGCAGCTCGGGCTTCGAGGTGGCGGGACAGCGGCGCCTGAAGCGCCACGCGGTGGCTCCCCGGACCTTCTACGGTTCCGGCCAGCTCGAGGCGGTCGCGGAGGAGGCCTCGCGGCAGGAGGTGCGCCTCCTCGTCTGCGACGACGAGCTGAGCGGCAGCCAGGTCAACGCCATCGAGAAGGTGACGAACCTGCGCTGCCTGGACCGGACGGGCCTCATCCTCGGCATCTTCGAGCAGCGGGCCCAGACCCGGGAGGCCAAGGCCCAGGTGGAACTGGCCCGCTGCGAATACGAGCTGCCCCGGTTGAAGGGGGCCTGGACCCACCTGGAGCGCCAGGGCGGCGGCGTGGGCCTCCGCGGGGGGCCCGGCGAGACCCAGATCGAGGTGGACCGCCGCATGATCCGCACCCGCATCAGCCAGCTCAAGCGGGAACTCACCCACCTGGAGCAGGTGCGGGAGACCCAGCGCCAGGGCCGGCCCAGGGGCCTGCCCCGGGTGGCCCTGGTGGGCTACACCAACGCCGGGAAGACCTCCCTCCTGAAGGCCCTCACGGGCGAGGGCGAGCCCCGGGACCTGCTCTTCGCCACCCTCGACACCACCACCCGCAAGGCCTGGCTGGGCCAGGACGTCGACCCGGAGACGGGGGAGGGCAGCGGGGAACCCCGCCACTGCCTGGTGGCCGACACCGTGGGCTTCATCCGCAAGCTGCCCCACCAGCTCGTGGCGGCCTTCCGCAGCACCCTGGGGGAGGTCCGCACCGCCGACGCCCTCCTGGTGGTGGCCGACGCCGCCCATCCGGACCTGGAGGAGCACCTGAAGGTGGTGGGAGCCACCCTGCGGGAGATCGGCTGCGCCCCCGAGGGGGACGAGGCCCAGCCCCGGCTGCTGGTCCTCAACCAGGTGGACCGCCTCCACCGGCCGCAGAAGCTGGACCTGAAGCGGAAGCACCCCGCCGCGGTGCAGACCTGCGCCCTGGCCGGCCAGGGGCTCGACGAGCTGCGGGCCTGGCTGAAGGAGCTGATCCCCGGCCCGCCGAAGCCCCGGGAGCTGGAGGCCTGGGAACTGCCGGAGCAGACGACCGCCCTGTCGTGAAAAAACCTCGACTGGACGCAAACGTTCCCATTCGATAATTTGTTGCTTATGCAACTTTCTGACCGCTGGGCCTCTGCCAGTCTCCCCCACATCGTGACCGCCGTGAAGAGCCGCCTGCGGCAGGTGGCCTTCCGGCGCCTGGCCCCGCACCGCATCTCCCCCCAGCAGTACCAGCTGCTCATGGCCATCGCCGAGCAGGGCGGGCGCTGCCAGGGCGATTTGGCCCGGTGCACCTGGATGGACAAGCCCACGGCCAGCCGGATCCTGCGGACCCTCCAGGACCGGGGGTTGATCCGGGCGGAAGCGGACCCGACCCATGGGCGCCGGGTGCTGTTCCGCCTCCAGCCGGCGGCGGAGCCCCTGGTGGAGGAGCTGCAGGCCTACCGTCGCTACATCCGCGAGGGCATCGAGCGGGGGTTCACCCCCGAGGAGAAGCGGCAGATCCGGGTCTTTATGGGCGTGGTGATGGCGAACCTGGACCGCATGGACGCGGAATCGGGCGGGTCCCCGGACGGCACGGAGGAGTAGCCCCCCATGTGGATCGTCCGACTCGCGCTCCGGCGCCCCTACACCACGGCCGTGATGTGCCTGCTCGTGCTGCTGATGGGGGCCCTCTCCGTCCAGCGCATGCTGGTGGACATCTTCCCCAGCATCGACATCCCGGTGGTGGCGGTGGTCTGGCAGTACAACGGCCTCAGCCCCGAGGAGATGGAGCGGCGCGTCGTCACCATCAGCGAGCGGTCGCTCTCCACGACCGTGAGCGGCATCCAGCGCATCGAGTCCCAGAGCATCCAGGGCGTGGGCCTCATGCGGGTCTACTTCCAGCCGGGCACGGACATCGCCAGCGCCATCGCCCAGATCTCCTCCGTGAGCGGGACCATCCTGCGCATCCTCCCGCCGGGCATGACGGCCCCGGCCATCATCCAGTTCAACGCCAGCAACGTCCCGGTGGTGCAGCTCACGGCCCGCAGCGACTCGCTGCCCGAGCAGAAGATCTTCGACTACGCCCTGAACTTCATCCGCATCCGGCTCTTCACCATTCCCGGCCTCTCCACGCCCCTGCCCTACGGGGGCAAGGGCCGGCAGGTGTCCGTGGACATCGACCCCGCCAAGCTGGCGGCCCGGGGCCTCAGCCCCGCGGACGTGGTGAACGCCCTCTCCTCGGAGAACATCATCACCCCCGCCGGCACGGCGCGGATGGGCAGCCGCGAGCTGCCCGTGGTCACGAACTCCAATCCCTCCGTCATCGAAGCCTTCCAGCGGATGCCCGTGAAGGTGGTGAACGGGGCCCCCGTGCTGCTGGGCGACGTGGCGCGGATCTACGACGGCTTCTCGGACCAGACGAACATCGTGCGGGTCAACGGGAAGCGGGCCACGTACCTGGCGATCCTGAGGAAGGCCGACGCCTCCACCCTCGCCGTGGTGGACGCCGCGAAGGAGGTGCTGCCCTCCATCCAGGCGGCGGCCCCGAAGGGCATGGTGCTGAACTTCGACTTCGACCAGAGCCACTTCGTCCGTGCCGCCATCCAGGACGTGGCCAAGGAGGCGCTCGTCTCCTCCCTGCTCGTGTCGCTGATGATCCTGCTGTTCCTGGGCTCCTGGCGCAGCATGCTCATCGTCTGCACCAGCATTCCCCTGGCGATCCTGGTGGGCCTCATCGGCCTGAAGCTCACGGGCCAGACCCTCAACATCATGACCCTCGGCGGCCTCAGCCTCGCCATCGGCATGCTGGTGGACGACGCCACGGTGGAGGTGGAGAACATCCACCGCAACCAGGCCATGGGCAAGCCGCTCACGGTGGCCATCCTCGACGGCGCGCGGCAGATCGCCGTGCCGGCCATCGTGGCCACCCTGGCCATCTGCATCGTGTTCTTCCCCGTGGTGCTGCTGGTGGGACCGGCGAAGTACCTCTTCACGCCCCTGGCCATGGCCGTGGTGTTCTCCATGCTGGCCTCGTACCTGCTGTCCCGGACCCTGGTGCCCACCATGGCCCGGATGCTCATGGCGCACGACCACCACGCGCCGGAGAGCCTGGTGGGCCGCTTCAACGCGTGGCGGGAGGAGGCCCTCGGGCGCTTCCAGGCGGCCTACGGCCGGGCCCTCGACCAGGTGCTGCACCACCGCGTCTTCGTGCTCATGGTGGCCCTGGCCTTCCTGGCCGTCAGCTCGGGCCTGCTGCTGGTCATCGGCCGGGACTTCTTCCCCACGGTGGACGTGGGCCTCATGAAGCTCCACGTCCGCGCGCCGGTGGGGCTGCGGCTGGAGGAGACGGAACGCATCGTGGCCGGCGTGGAGGCCGAGATCCGGCAGGTCATCCCGCCCTCGGAGCTGCGCTCCGTGAACAGCAACATCGGGGTGCCCAGCGCCTTCAACATGGCCTTCATGCCCAGCGACAACGTGACGAGCCAGGACGCGGACATCTTCATCTCCCTGGCGCCGGAGCACCGACCCACCGAGACCTACATGCGGCGGCTCCGTGCGGTGCTGCCCAGCGCCTTCCCCGGCTCCGGATTCTACTTCCAGCCCGCGGACATCGTGAGCCAGGTGCTGAACTTCGGCGTGGCCGCCCCCATCGACGTGCAGATCGAGGGCCCGAACCTGCAGGCCAGTGCGGACCTGGCCCAGCGCCTGCAGGCCGCCCTGCAGACGGTCCCCGGCGCCGTGGACGTGCGGGTGAAGCAGGTGCTGGACGCCCCCGCCTACAAGGTGGACGTGGACCGCCTGCGGGCCGCCCGCCTGGGCCTCAGCCAGCGCGACGTGGCCAACGGCCTCCTGGTGTCGCTCTCCGGCAACGGGCAGCTGGCGCCCTCGTACTTCCTGAATCCCGCCAACGGCGTGAACTACACGGTGGCGGTGAAGACACCCCTCGAAGGCACCGACTCCCCGGCCAAGCTCATGGCCACGCCCTTCGGCCTGCCTGGGGCCGCGGCCCTGGCGCAGACCGAGCCCTTCCGCCCCGCCGGCCCCGCGGCCCAGCCCCAGTTCGAGACCCTGGCCAACTTCGCCACCCTCCAGCGCATCAGCACCCCCAGCGAGATCAGCCACTACACGGTCCAGCGGGTGGTGGACGTGATGGCCAACGTGGACGGCCGCGACCTGGGCGGCGTCGTGAAGGCCATCCAGGGCCGCATCCGGGCCCTGGGCGAGCTGCCGCCGAACACGCGCATCCGCATCCGGGGGCAGAACGAGGTGATGACGGAATCCTTCGCCAGCCTGGGCGGCGGCCTGGCCATCGCCATCGCCCTGGTCTACCTGCTCATGGTGGTGCTCTTCCAGAGCTGGCTGGATCCCTTCATCATCATCACCGCCGTGCCGGGGGCCCTGGCGGGCATCCTCTGGATGCTGGCGCTGACGGGCACCACCTTCAACGTGGAGTCCCTGATGGGGGCCATCATGGCCGTGGGCATCGCCACCTCCAACGCCATCCTCATCGTCAGCTTCGCCAACGAGGTCCGCGTGGCCCGGCCGGAGTTGAGCGCCCTGGAAGCGGCGCTGGAGGCGGGCAAGGTGCGCCTGCGGCCCGTGCTGATGACGGCCCTGGCCATGATCATCGGCATGGTGCCCATGGCCCTGGCCCTGGGCGAGGCCGGCAGCCAGAACGCGCCCCTGGGCCGGGCGGTGATCGGGGGGCTGCTGATGGCCACCTTCGTCACCCTGTTCATCGTCCCCGTGTTCTACAGCCTCCTGCGGAAGCAGCCGCCCACGGCCCACCTGCTGGAGAGCCGGTTCCAGGAAGAGCAGCAAGGGAGTGAAGCATGAGCGAGCGTCCGGAGTCCCCCGCCTTCAAGCGGGGCGGCCTCATCACCCTCCTGGTGGCGGCCGGCGGCGTCGGCGCCCTCCTCGTGGCGCGGCAGTCCGGCGAGCGCCGGGAGGCCCGCCAGCTCCAGGCCGCCGCGGCGGCGGGTCCGGCCGTCCGCACGGCCCGGATCACGCGCCAGGGCGGGGACCGGGGCCTGACGGTCCAGGGCGAGGCCCTGCCCTACGCCAGCACCACCCTCTACGCCAAGGTGAGCGGCTTCCTGCGGAGGATCCCCGTGGACAAGGGCAGCGCCGTGGCGAAGGGTGCCACCATCGCCGTGCTGGAGGCCCCGGAGACGGACCGGGACACCCAGGCCCTGCAGGCCGACGCGGACAACAAGCGGAAGAACGCCGACCGGGCGAAGGCCCTGGGCAAGGACGGGCTGCTGAGCCCCCAGGCCGTGGAGCAGGCCGTGGCCGACGCCCATGTGGCCGAGGCCAGGCTGGCCTCCCAGGCCACGCTCAAAGGCTACGAGGTGGTCCGCGCGCCCTTCGCCGGCGTGGTGACCCAGCGCTTCGCCGATCCCGGCGCCCTCATCCAGAACGGCGGGGCCACCAGCAGCGCCCAGCCCCTGGTGACCCTGGCCCAGGTGGACCGGCTGCGGGTGGACTTCTACCTGGATGCCGCCACGGCCGCGGTCGTGAAGGCCGGCACGGCGCTGGAGGTGCGCTCCGCGGACCGCCCGGATGCCGTCCGCACCCTGCGGCTCAGCCGCCTGAGCGGGGCCCTGGATCCCCGGACGCGCACCCTCCTGGCCGAGGCGGACCTGGACAACCGGGACGGTGCCTTCCTGCCCGGGGGCTTCGTGCAGGTGACCCTGAAGGTGAAGGTGCCCGCGCGGCTGGCGATGCCGGAGGAGGCCCTGGTCCTCCGCCAGGGGCGGACCTTCGCGGCCGTGCTCCAGGCCGATGGCCGGGTGCGCTTCCAGCCCGTGCAGGTGGGGGAGCCGGAGAACCAGGCGGTGCGCGTGCTCCAGGGCCTCAAGGAGGGGGACACGGTGGTGCTGAACCCCCCGCCCGGCCTGAAGGACGGCGACCGGGTCCAGCCCTCGGAAAGCTGAGGAGAAACCGGGCCCCCCGGCCTCCGATCCACTATGCTTCCGGCATGTCGTCCCCCGCGGACTTCCCCGTCCGGTTCACGCCCCTCTACGACAGCCCGCTCGTGGCCATCCACGACTACGTCTGCTCGGCCTGCCGCGCCGGGGCCGGGCCGGAGGAAGGCTCCGACCACACCACCCTGGTCCTCCTGCGCCACGGGGCCTTCTGCCGCCACGTCGGGCGCCGGCGCCTCACGGCCGACGTCAACCAGGTGGCCTTCTTCCCCGCCGGTGCCGCCTACCGGGTGAGCCATCCGGCGGACGGGGGCGATCGCGGCACGGTCTTCCGCTTTCCGCCCCGCATCCTCCGGGAACTCCTCCAGGAGGTCGATCCGGCTCTCGCCGACCAGGCGGAACCCGCGCTGCCCTTCCTCCAGGGGCCCTGCGCCTCCGACCTCTTCTGGACCCACCGGGACCTGGTGCGCCGTCTGGAATCCGGGGCTCCCCTGGAGCCGTTCTGGGTGGAAGTCACCGGGCTCCAGCTGGCGGCCGACGCGCTCGGGGCCGCCGCGGAGGTCCAGGGACGCCCCACGCCCCGCCTCCGGACGGGAACCCGGGAGGAACATGCGGATCTCACCGAGGCCACCAAGGCCCACCTCGCCACCCACCTCGGCGACCGCCTGACCCTCGACGATCTGGCCCAGGCCGTGCACAGCTCCCCTTTCCACCTCGCCCGCCTCTTCCAGCGGCACGCAGGCACCTCGCTCCACCGCTACCTCACCGTCCTGCGCCTGCGGGCGGCGCTCGAGCGCCTCGAACAGGGGGCGGAGGACCTCACCGCGCTGGCCCTGGACCTCGGCTTCTCCAGCCACAGCCACTTCACGGATGCCTTCCGCCGCGAGTTCGGATGCCCGCCTTCGGATTTGCGGAAGGGTTCCGCCAGGCGCCTCCGCGAACTTCGCAAGAATCTGGAAGTCTAGGCCGCCCCCGCTTCCTACCTTGGAAGCTCGGGATCCGCCCCGGCGCCGCGGTGGCGCCGACGCAGGCTCCAGCGACAGGAGAGGCCATGAGCTTCGAGAAGTGCCCCGTGTGCGACTGGGACATGAAGGACGGCGGACTGAAGGTGAAGGTGGGCGGCCGCGAGATCACCGTCTGCTGCGACGAGTGCGCGGCGAAGGCGAAGGCGGACCCCGCCAAGTACGGCATGGCCCGCTGAGCCGCGAAGGCCTCATCCCTCGCCTGGGGGCGGGGTCGGACTAGGCTTCCGGCCCCGATTCCTCCTGACGGCGGGGCAGCAATCCCACGGTGCCCGCCAGGCCCAGGGCCAGCAGGATGCGGAGGAAGAAGAGCTGCCGGCTGATGGCGTGGGCCCTGTCGTAGGCCACGCGGTCGGGGCTGTCCTTGGCCAGGGTCTCGATGGGCGCGCCGATGCGGGCCCGGATGGCCCGGACCTTGGGGGTGACGACGGCGCTGCTGGCCAGGCACATGAGCAGGGCCACCAGCCAGGCGGCGCTCCACAGGCGCAGGGGGCCGATGAGCTCCTCCTTCACCTCCGCCACCCAGCGGGCGCCCCAGCTGAGGCCCGCCAGGCCGAAGGCGGCCCAGGCGGCCCAGTCCAGGCGCCCCACCACCAGGCCGGCGAGGTGGCCGGCGACGTCCCGGCTGGGCAGCTCCCGGAAGAGCACGGGGGCCATGAGGGCGCCGAAGCCCAGGGCCGCGCCCGCCCAGAGCATCAGCAGGGCGGCGGAGAGCAGGTCGATGCGGCGGAGGGTGCGTTCGTTCATGCCTTCCCACTGAGGACTGGGGACTGAAGCCCGAGGATGGGCCTCACCACTCGTTGTACGGGATCCCGTTCTCGCCCTTGTCGGTGGAGCCGCTGCGCACCCGGAAGATGCCCACCTCCGCATCCTGGTTGTCGGGGTCCGGGGGCTCGTACTCGATCTGCCAGGTGTCCCGGGACTGGGTCATGGGGTCGTAGGGGATCTCCCGCAGGTAGCCGTACTCGCGGAGGGCGGCCAGGCTGGAGGGGTACTTCCCGCGGTCGGCCCGGTACTCCTCCAGGGCGTGGTTGATCTGGAAGATGTTCTCCTTGAGCACCGCCTCGCGGGCCACCTTGGTCTTGTGCCGGTAGCCCGCCAGGCCCACCGTGGCCAGGATGGCCAGGATGGTCATGACGGTGAGCAGCTCCAGGAGGGTGAAGCCGCGCTGTCGGGACGGGACGAGACGCATGGAACCACCTTACCGCAACGGATGCGGCGGGGCGGCCTGCCGGTTCCGGCCCCCGCCGCTAGACTGGGGTGATCCCCTCTCCATCCCGCCCTCCTGCGAGGTTTCCCGTGGCGATTTCCCTGGGCCGAGTCCTCCGCGCCGGGCTCATTCCGGCGCTGCTGCTGGCCGGGATGGCCTGCAAGCGGCCGGAGACGGCCCTGCGGGAGCGCCCCGCCCAGCGGGTCGAGCTGGTCCAGAAGGTGAAGGGCATGACGCCGGAAGAGGAACGCGCCCTGGTGGCCCGGATCTCCGAGGGGCTGGGCCTGCCCTCCGTGGCCGAGGTACCCCCCGGAGGCTCCACCCGGGTGCTGCGGCTGACGCTCAAGGGGGGGCCGGACCCCGATGCCACCCGGGGCCTCGGACGAACCTGGACCGTGTCGGTGGGGGAGGGCTTCGCCCTGGGCGCCTTCCTCGCCAGCGGGGCGCCCGCCTACACCTTCACCTCCTGGGAGGTGACGGCCATCGGGGGCGGGGTGGGGGCCCTCCTCGGGGCGGCCTACGGCCCGGTCCGGTACCGGGAGAACCAGGCCCGGATGCAGCGGTTCGGCTACCTGCCCTGGGAGATCCACGCAGAATGGGAAGTGCTAGACCGTCGCCCGGGCGGGGGGGAAGACGTGGCGGCCCATCTCCGGCCGGCGAACCTGGATCCGGAGCCCTTCCTGCACCCGCTGCCGGCCGGCGCGCGCACGGAAGCCGATGTGCGCGCGGCCACCCTCGAGGCCACCGCCGAGGCGCTTCTCCGGAAAGTGAAGGGCGCGCCGGGGGCGGTCCGCTAGTCGCTGGTCATGATGAACAGGGGGCCCATCTCGAAGATGTTGTGGTAGTGGGGGCGCATGCGCTCGGCGCTGTAGTACCTGCCGACGTTCACCTGCTTCTTGCTGCTGGTCACCACGTCGATGGGGACGTTGTCGTACCGCCCGTTGCGGAGCACCACCAGGCGGCCGTGCACGCCCTTCAGGAGGAGGTCCAGGGCCAGGTTGCCGTAGGCCATGGGCACGATGGAGTCGATGGCGTCGGGATCCCCGCCCCGCACCAGGTAGCCCAGCTTCTGGTTGATGACGTTCACCGTCCGGCCCTGGTTGTAGGCCGGGCTGCGGGCCTGCAGTTCCGCGGAGACCAGGTCCCCGATGCCCCCGAGCTTGGCGTGGCCGAAGGCGTCCCGGGACAGGTCGGTGAAGACCATGTCGCCTCCGAAGCGGGCCCCCTCGGACACCAGGACGATGGCGTACTTGCTGGGGTTGCGGGTGCGGTCCCGGGACAGGAGTTCCGTGAGCCGCTCGATGTCGAAGGGCGATTCGGGGATCACGCAGCGGTTCGCGGCCCCGGCCATGGTGGGGAGCATGGCCGTGAAGCCGGCGTAGCGGCCGAAGACCTCCACCACTAGGAAGCGCTCGTGGGAACCCGCGCTGGTGCGCAGCCGGTTGATCATCTCGATGGTGCGGGTGACGCAGGTGCTGAAGCCGATGCAGTAGTCCGTCCCAGGCACGTCGTTGTCCATGGTCTTGGGGATGGCGATCACCTTCACCCCCTCCCGGTAGAGCCGCACGGCCACGCTGAGGGTGTCGTCCCCGCCGATGGGGATGAGGTGGTCGATGCCCAGGAAGTCGAGGTTCTTCAGGACCTCCGGGACCAGGTCGTTCACCTCGTCCGGATAGGCCGCCTTGAGGTGGTCCGGCACCGCGTCCCGTTTCACGGACATGGGGTTGGTCCGGGAGCTGTGGAGGAAGGTCCCGCCCGTCCGCCCGGCGCGGTTGACCACCTCCTCGGTGAGGACCTGCACCCACTCGCCGTTGTCAGCTTGGGGATCCCGGACCAGGTTCACGAGGCCCGCCCAGCCCCGGCGGATGCCCAGCACCTGGTAGCCCTCGCCCAGGGCCCGGATGGTCACCGCCCGGATGGCGGGATTGAGGCCGGGCACATCGCCGCCTCCGGTGAGGATGCCGATCACCCCCTTGGACGTCTTCCCGGTGGCCATGTCACACCCCGGGAACCAGCCTGGGGCCGAATCCCGTCCTTCGCCAGAAAAGCCTTTCACCGCCAAGACGCCAAGGCGCCAAGAAAGACAACGATCCTGCCTTCGCTTTTCCTTGGCGTCCTTGGTGTCTTGGCGGTGATCTTCTCGTCCTTCGGCGGTGTCAGAGCACGCCGCGCTGCTTCTGATCCAGCTCGATGGTCGCGACCGCCGGGTGGCAGAGCAGGCTCCGGGGGAGCCTGCGGCGCCGGGACCCGGCGAGGAGCGAATCAGGATGGGAGGGTTAGAGCACGCCGCGCTGCTTCTGATCCAGCTCGATGGAGTCGTACAGCGCCTGGAAGTTGCCCTCGCCGAAGCCCATGTTCCCCCGCCGCTGGATGATCTCGAAGAACAGCGGTCCGATCTGGTCCTCGGTGAAGATCTGGAGGAGGTAGCCGCTGGCGTCGCCGTCGATCTGGATGCCCAGCTCCTGGGCGGTCTCCAGGGATTCCCGGACGGTGTAGCCGCCCTTCTCGATGCGGCCGGGCAGCAGCTCGTAGTAGGTGTCGGGCACCCGCATGAACCGGAAGCCCTGGGCCATGAGGGCGCGCAGGGTGGCCTCGATGTCGTTGGTGGACATGGCGATGTGCTGGACGCCCTGGCCCTTGTGCCGGTTCACGTACTCCTGGACCTGGCTCTTCTCGTCCGTGGGCTGGTTGATGGGGATGATCACGCGGTGGTTGGCGCTCTGGACCACCTTGGAGTCCAGGCCCGTGCCCAGGGCGCCCCGGATGTGGAACTCCCGGGTGACGACGAAGCCGTACACCTGCTCGTAGAAGGCCACCAGGGCCTCCATCTCGCCGGGGCCCACGTTGTTGGTGAGGTGGTCCACGCGCACCAGGCCGGGATCGCAGAGCGCCGGCGCGGGGTCGGGGGCCAGGCCCGGCCAGAAGGCGGCGGGGCTGCCCTTCCGCTCCACCAGGTGGTTCCACACATCCCCCACCCCCTGGATGGCGGCGAAGCGCACCGTCCCGCCGTCCAGGTCATGGGTCTGGGCCTCCAGGCGCACGGTGGCGCCCCGCTTCCGGGCCTCGGCCAGGGCGGCGTCGAGGTCATCCACCTCGAAGTTGAGGGCGCACACCCCCTCGCCGTGGGCCTGGAAGTAGCGGCCCGCGGGATGGGAGGCGTCCGCCTCGAAGATCAGGATGTCCATGCGCTGCTGCCGGAGGTGGACCACCCGGCCCCAGGCTGCGGTGCCGCTGGCGACGCGGGCGAAGCCCATGCGGCGGTAGAGCCCCTCCAGACGCTCGATGGAGCCGGTCATCTGGAAGTGGTCGATGCGGGTGAGGCCGAGGGGGTTGGTGGCCTGCCGCTGATCCGTGGGGGCGGTGAGGGCGAAGCTGGGCGTGGGCATGGGACCTCGTCGAAGGGCCCGTCCAGTCTGGTGGCCCGCCGAGGTGACGTGGGTCACACCATGGATGATTACTCCAGTGTAATCAATACTTTGAACACCAGTGAGTCAATTATCGAAGTGCCATGAAAACGGGCCCGCGATGCGGGCCCGTCGGTGGTTCCGGGGTGCGCTCAGCTCAGGCTGGTGGCGATCACCTTCTCCTTGCTGAAGAACTCGAGGATGTCGCCTTCCTTCAGCTCGTCGAAGTTCTCGATGGCGATGCCGCAATCGAGGCCGTTCTTCACTTCGGCCACGTCGTCCTTGAATCGCTTGAGGCTCTTCAGGGCGCCCTCGAAGACAGTCTCGCCGCCCCGCTTCACGCGGACCTTGTAGGCCTTCTGGACCTTGCCCTCGGTGACGAAGCAGCCGGCGATGACGGCCTTGTTGATCTTGAAGAGCTGCCGCACCTCGGCCTCGCCGTGGATGGTCTCCTTGTCCGTGGCGTCCAGGAGGCCGACCATGGCCTGCTCGATCTCCTCGGTCACCTTGTAGATGATCTCGTGGAAGCGCAGGTCCACGCCCTCCTCGCGGGCGAGCTCCTCGGCCTTCTTCTCGGCCTTGGAGTGGAAGCCGATGATGGTGGCCTTGGAGGCCGCCGCCAGCAGCACGTCGTTCTCGGTGACGGTGCCCGCGGCGCTGTGGATGATCCGCACCCGCACCTTGTCGGTGCTGAGCTTGTCCAGCTGGCCCACAAGGGACTCCACGGAGCCCTGGTTGTCCGCCTTGATGATGAGGGGCAGCTCCTTGACCTGGCCATCCTTGAGGGTGGTGAACAGGTTCTCGAGGGTGACGCGCTGGCGGAGCTGGGCGGCCTGGCGGGCCTTCTCCTGGCGGAAGGTGACGATGGTGCGGGCCTTGCCCTCGTCCTCCACCACCTGGAAGTTGTCGCCGCTGCTGGGCACTTCCTCGAAGCCGAGGATCTGCACGGCGCTGGAGGGACCGGCCTCGGTGACGCGCTGGCCGATGTCGTTGAACATGGCGCGGACGCGGCCCATGGTGGCGCCGGCCACGAAGATGTCGCCGGCCTTCAGGGTGCCGCGCTGGACCAGCACGGTGGCCACGGCGCCACGCCCCCGGTCGAGGCGGGCCTCGACGATGGAGCCGGCGGCGGGGCAGTCGTAGACGGCCTTGAGATCCTTGAGGTCGGCCACCAGGAGCAGGGTCTCCAGAAGCTCATCCAGGCCCTGGTGCGTCTTGGCGCTGACGAGGACGGCGGGGACGTCGCCCCCGTAGGCCTCGGTCTGGACGCTGTGCTGGAGCAGGCCCTGCTGGACCTTGTCCGGATTGGCGCCGGGCTTGTCGATCTTGTTGACGGCCACGACGATCGGCACGTCGGCGGCCTTGGCGTGGTTGATGGACTCCACGGTCTGGGGCATGACGCCGTCATCGGCGGCCACCACCAGGACGGCGATGTCCGTGACCTTGGCGCCGCGGGCCCGCATCTTGGTGAAGGCCTCGTGGCCCGGCGTGTCGAGGAAGACCACCTGGCGCATGAGGCCGGTGTTCGGATCCTTCACGTCCACGTGGTAGGCGCCCACGTGCTGGGTGATGCCGCCGGCCTCGCCCGCGGCCACCTTGGTCTTGCGGATGGCGTCCAGCAGGGAGGTCTTGCCGTGGTCGACGTGGCCCATGATGGTGACCACGGGCGGTCGGGGCTTCTGTTCGCCCTGCACCTCGGCGGATTCCTCCGCGGACATCTGGACGTCCTCCTCGAAGGACACGATGTCGGCCAGGAACCCGAATTCCCGGGCGATCTCCTTGGCCATCTCGGTGTCGAGGGGCTGGTTGATGGTGGCGAAGATGCCGCGGTGGAGCAGCTTGGCCACCACGTCCTTGGCGGGCCGGTTGCACTTCTCGGCCAGCTCCTTCACCGTCACACCCTCGGAGAGCATGACGATGCCGATCTCGTCCTGGACGAACTCGGTGGCGACCTGCTGGGCGCGGGACCGCGGCTGGCGGAGCTTGAGCTCCATCTCCTGCTCTTCGCGGATCTGCTCCTTGGTCTTCTTCTTGCCGTGCTGGGCGCCGCGGCCGGGGCCCTTCTGGCTGTTGGGATCAATGGGACCCGCGGCGGGCAGGGAGGGCCCGCGGCCGGGACCGCCGGGGCGCGAGCCCATGCCGGGCCGGCCCGGGCCGCCGGGACGGCCGGGGCCGCCAGGACGGGCACCGGGGCCGCCGGGACGGCTGCCGGGACCACCCGGGCGCCCACCGGGGCCGGAGGAGGGCCGGACCCCGCCCTGGGGGCGGGGCTGGGGCAGCTGGATGTACCGGGCGGGCTCCTGGGACCGGGGGGCCGGGGGCGGGGTGTCGGAGGTCTTGATGCGGCTGAAGCCCTGGTCGGGCCTCAACTCGGTGATGGCGGGCGGAATGTAGGGCCGGCGGGAGGGCTGGGGCGCCGGGGCCTCGTGGCGGACCTCGCCGCGGCCGGTGTTGGTGGCCATGGGGAGGACGGCCTTCTCCTTCTGGGGCATGCCCGAGCGCTGCACGTTCGTGGGCGCGGGGGCCTGGCCGGGACGCTGGACGATGGGCCGGGCGCCGGCCTCGGGCCGGGGGCCGCCGACGGCGCCCTGGGGCGGGCGGGGCGCGGCGGGGCCGCTGGGGCGGGCCGGGGGCAGCTGGATGTAGCGGGCCGGCTTATCCTCCCGGGGGGCGGGCGCGGGGACCGCGGACACCTTCAGGCGCGAGAAGGATTCCTGGGCCGCCTCCGGGCGGGCCGCAGCCGGCGCCTCCGGGGCGGGCTCGGAAGCCGGTGCCGGGGTCGGCGCCGGGGCGGGCGCGGCGGCCGCCGGGGCCGGCGCGGGAGCCGGCGCAGGCGCGGGCTTCTCCTCCCGGAGGGCGGGCACCGGGGCGGGGGTCTCCGCCACGGGCTCGGGGGCCGGTTCGGGCCGCGGCTCGGCCTTCTTCACCAGCACGGCCGGGGCCGGCTTCGGCGGCTCGGGGATGGGCTCGGCCTTGGGGGCGGGGACCTCGCGGCTGGTCTTGACCACCTTCACGCCGGCCGAGGGCTTGTGGAGGGCCAGCGGGGGCGCGTCATCGGCGCCCTTGTGCTTGCCCTGGAAGGCCCGGCGCAGCTTGTCCGCCTGGTCGTCGGTGAGGTTCGAGCTGTGGCTCTTCCCCTGGAGGCCCAGACGCTTCTCGCAGGCCTCGATGACCTCCTGGTTGGCGACTCCGAGCTCTTTGGCGAGTTGGTTGATGCGCAGCATGTAAGGGGCTTACCTCGGCCTGGGAATGGGGGGAACGGGAAGGGCTGCAGGACTCCAGCCTACTCCCCGAAGTGCGCCTGCACGGCATCGATGAGACGGAAGGCCAGATCCTGATCCATGCCTTCCACCTGCATGAGCTGCTCGGCAGTGACAGTGTAAAGGGATTTGGCGTCGGGATAGCCCGCGGCGGCGAGCCGGTCCGCCAGGGCGGCGTCGAGGCCCTCCACGGCGGCGAGTTCGGACAGCAGGCTGGAGGCCGGGGCGGCAGGGGAGGCCTCGGGGGCCTCGGCCACGTCCGGCAGGGCCAGGCCCATGGCGACCTCGGCTTCGCGGCGCTTGTCGGCCTCGCTGCGGACGTCGATGTTCCAGCCCGTCAGCTTGGCCGCAAGGCGGACGTTCTGCCCGCGCTTGCCGATGGCCACGCTGAGCTGCTCGTCGTCCACCACCACCTCGACGCGGCGCTCCTCGGGATCCTTGATGGTGACCCGGATGGCCTTGGCGGGGTTGAGGGCGTTGGCGATGAACTGGGAGGGCTCGTCGGAGTAGCGGACGATGTCGATCTTCTCGTTCTTCAGCTCGCGGATGATGGCCTGGACGCGGCTGCCCTTCAGGCCCACGCAGGCGCCCACGGGATCGACATCCGGATCCAGGCTGTGGACGGCCACCTTGGCCCGGTCGCCGGCCTCGCGCACGCAGTTGCGGATGACCACGGTGCCGTCGTGGATCTCGGGCACCTCGTTCTCGAAGAGCTTGATGAGCAGCCGCGGATCGGTGCGGCTCACCTGGACCTGGGGATCCTTGGCGCTGCGGTCCACGGAGATGATGACGACCTTGATGCGCTGGCCCTTGTCGAAGCGGTCGCCGCGCAGCGCCTCGCTGCGGCGCAGCATGGCCTCCACCCGGTCGATCTCCAGGATGATGGCGCTCTTCTCGAAGCGCTTCACCTCGGCCACCACCACCTCGCCGATGCGGTCGGCGAACTCGGTGAAGATGCGGTCCCGCTCGGCCTCGCGCACCTTCTGCACCAGCACCTGCTTGGCGGCCTGGGCGGCGATGCGGCCCAGCTGGCTGGTGTCCTGGGGCAGCCAGAGGGTGTCACCCTCGGCGGCCTCGGGGTTCAGCTCCTGGGCCTCCTTGAGGCTGATCTCCAGGTCCTCCTCCTCCACCTCGGCCACCACCTGCTTCAGGGCGTAGACGTGGAACTCGCCGGTCTCCCGGTCCATCTGGGCCTGGAAGTTGCCGTAGAAGTCCTGGGCGTTGAAGAACTTGTCGGCGGCCTTGGCGAGGGCCTCCTCCACGGCGAGGAAGACGTCCTCCTCCGGGATCCCCTTCTCGGCGGCGATCATCTTCACGCTGTCGAAGAAACTCGTGGCGACGGTGGTCATGTCAGGCCTCCTCTTCCTCGGTGGCGCTTGTCTCTACGCCATCGGCATCCGGTGCTTCGGTGAAACGCCCCTGCAGGTGCTTGGGCTTGGGGGTCTTGCTCTCGTCGAAGGGGGCGAGGCGGGCCTTCTGGAGGGCCTCCAGGGGCACCTCCTTCAGCACGCCGTCCTCCTCGAGGGTCAGGGTCGTGGGGGTCACGGGACCGATCCACCCCTTGAACCGCTTCTGCCCGTTCACGGGCTGGAGGGTCTGCAGGCGGCAGAGCCGGCCGGCGAAGCGGCGGAAGTGATCCGCCTTCACCAGGGGGCGCTCCATGCCGGGGCTGCTCACCTCGATGCCCACGTGCTCGCGCAGGTCGGGGAACTCCACGTCCAGCCAGGCCAGCAGGCCCTCGTGGGCGGTGGTGCAGTCGTCCAGGGTGACCTTGCGGCCCGTGGCCTCGGCGTCCGAGTGGTCGAGGTACAGCCGCAGGATCTCGTCCCGTCCCTCGCGGGCCAGCTCGACGCAGAGCAGCTCGAAGCCCAGCAGGGCCAGCTGCCGTTCGAGGGGGGCTTGGAGTTTCTTCAGGTCCAACGGGACTCCAGGGGAACAACAAAAAAGGTGGGACGAACCCACCCAGTCTTGGCACCCGTGTCCGGGCGGCCATGGCCGAATTGAATGGGAAGTCTAGCGCCCTTTCCCAGGAATCTCAAGGAGCGGGAATTGGGGGCATCCTGGTGTCCAATGGGGGAGGGGGCTGACATGGCGACCATCCTGGACGGCAAGGCGCATGCGGATTGGATGCTGGAGCGGGTCCGGGAGGGCGTGGAGGCCCGGGCCACCCGGGGGCTCAGGGCGCCGGGGCTGGCCGTGGTGCTGGTGGGCGAGGATCCTGCCAGCCAGGTCTATGTGCGGAACAAGACCGCCGCTTGCGCGAAGGTGGGCCTCCGTTCCCTGGAGTTCCGCCTCCCGGCGGACACGCCCCAGGCGGACCTGGACGCCCTCATCGACCGCCTCAACGCCGATCCGGAGGTGGACGGGATCCTGGTGCAGCTGCCCCTGCCCCAGGGGCTGGATTCGAAGCGGGCCCTGCACCGCATCAGCCCGGCCAAGGATGTGGACGGCTTCCACCCGGTGAACCAGGGGCTCCTCCTGGAGGGCCTGCCCGGGCTGCGGCCCTGCACGCCCAGCGCCTGCATGTCCCTCCTGGCCCACCATGGGCTGGCCCTGAAGGGCCTGCGGGCCGTGGTGCTGGGGCGCAGCGAGATCGTGGGCAAGCCCATGGCCCTCATGCTCCTGGAGCAGCACGCCACCGTCACCATCGCCCACAGCCGGACCCGGGACCTGCCCGCCGTCTGCCGGGAGGCGGATCTCCTGGTGGCCGCCGTGGGGAAGCCGGGCCTGGTGGAGGGTTCCTGGATCAAGCCCGGGGCCGTGGTGGTGGACGTGGGCATCAACCGGGTGGAGGACCTGGTCCTGGGCCACCGGATCTTCGCCGCGGAACCGAAGAAGCTGGAGACCCTCCGGGCCAAGGGCTCGGTCCTCTGCGGCGACGTTCGCTTCGGCGAGGCCATGGAGGTGGCCTCGGCCGTGACACCGGTCCCCGGCGGCGTGGGCCCCCTCACCATCGCGGGCCTGCTCACCAACGCCCTGCAGGCGGCGAACGGCTAGAACCGCCAGACCAGGTCCAGGTCGAACCGCCGGTCGTTGGCCGGCAGCGGCGCGTGGGCGCCGTAGTAGGGCTGCAGGATGGGGTAGCGCACGTTGCCGGCATTGAAGACGGACAGGCGGGCCTCCGTGCCGGGGCCCCACCAGCCGTTCCAGGTCACGGCCAGGCTCGCCAGGAGGCGGGCGGGGGCGGGGGTGCTCTGGATGAGGTTGGGGAGGAGCTGGTCCGGCGGAATGCCGGACTGGGCGGAAGCCGGGGTCTGGCCCTCCCGGGTGGAGGCGTAGAGAAGGCTGGGGGCCACCTGCACGGGGCCGAACCGGACGTAGCCGCCCAGGTTCACCTTGAGGGGGGAGATCCCGAGGAAGTCCTTCCCGTCGCTGCTGAGGAAGAAGGGATCCACATGGCCGCCGGGCCGCGTGTAGCCGAAGTTGGCGTAGCCCCCCCAGGACTCGTGCCGCACGTCCAGGGTGGCCTCGACGCCCTTCGAATGCGTGGAGCCGGCGTTCACGTAGTAGATGGCGTAGTTGTCGAGGCCGAAGGAGATGGAGCGGGTGACGCTCATGCGGTACAGGTTCAGGCGGCCGACGATGCTCGGGGAGAACCGCCAGCCCAGTTCCAGCTCCCGGCTCCGGATGAGCTCGGGCTTCAGGACTCCTCGGAACGCGAAGAAGGTGCTGTAGGTCTGGAAGAGCGTGGGATTGCGGAAGGCCTCCCCGTACAGCAGCTTGGCGTTGAAGCGGCCCGTCACGTAGGTGAGGCCCAGGCGCGGCGCGAAGGCGTGGGAGAGGTCGCTGTCCTCGTAGCGCCCGCCGGCGGTCAGGCCGAGGGGGCCGGACTGCTGGGTGTACTGGAAGTAGCCGTACCGGGTCTGCAGGGTCAACTGGGGCACCAGCCGGGTGGGGTCGCCGGGGTCGCGCAGGGCCCCCTGGTTCTGCAGGTCCACGCTGCGCTCCCGGTCCTGGATGAGGCCGCCTCCCAGGACCAGGACCCCGGGGTAGGGCAGGTCCCAGTGGAGGTCCACGTCGACCGTGGACCGGCTGCGCTCCGTCCCGGAGTGGTTCACCCCGTTGGAGCTGGCGTCCTGGGGGTACACCGACCCCCCGGTGTTCTCCAGCTGTTCCAGCCGGGCATCGAGGGCCAGGCCCTGGGCCAGGGGGAAGGTCCGGTGGACCTGCACCCCCTGGACGACGCGGGAGGCGGTGCCCAGGGTGCCCGGGGCCAGGCCCGGGATCACGGGGTTCCCATTGCCGGAGCCGCCGCCGTCCACCTGGGCCTCCTGGAAGGCGGCCCGCACCAGGTGGACCGAGGTGCCGAGGGCGTGGACCTCCGCGAAGAGGTTGGTGACCTCCCGTCGGGTGCTGCCCTTGTCCTGGGCGAAGCCCTGTCCCGTGAGGAAGGTGTCCACGTAGGGCTGCCGGCTGAAGGGGCTCTCCTGGTAGCCCAGGTTGAGGGACAGGCCCACGCCGTTGGCGAACTGGCCGTTCGCCACCAGGAAGCCGCCGCCCCCCGAGTTCCCGGCGCCGAGGGAGGTGGCCCGCAGGGTGAACCGGCCCCCCTCGGGCTCCTCTGCCGAGCGGGTGATGAGGTTGATGACCGCCGCGCCCGCGAACTGGCCGTAGAGCGCGCTGCCGGGCCCGCGGATGACCTCCACGCGCTCGATGAGCTCCGCCGGGTAGCTGCCGTAGTAGTTCACATTCCCGTTGTGGAGGGGGCTCACCTGGATGCCGTCCACCATGAGGAGGACCTTGCCCTCATGGGCCCAGATGCCCCGCTCGGAGAGGCCGATGAGGGCCGTCCCGTCGTTGCCGAAATCGAAGCCGGGGAGCACCCGCAGGATGTCGGCCAGTTCCCGCCAGCCGTACCGCTCGATGTCCGTGCGCGTGACGACGTACACGGCCGAAGGGGCCTCCTCCTGACTCTGCTGGAGCCGGCTGGCGATGATGACGGGGGTGTTCAGGAGCCGGGTGAGCTCGTCCGGTGGCGTGGGCGGCCCTCCCGGCTCCTGGGCGGCGAGGGCCAGGGGCAGGAGGGGCAGGAGGAGGGCCGGACGGCGGGACACGGAATCTCCTTGCGAAGCGCAATAAGACTGGATTCGGCGGGACAGGGCCGGGATATGAATCCCGGCGCCCGGAGGGAGTCCGGGGCCCGAAGGAAGTCAAGGAATGGGACGGGGCGTCCGAAACCAGGGATACCCCCCAGCGCCGGGTCATCCAGGTATCCGCGGGGCGCATCGACCCTGCCATCCTGAGTGTCCTTCCCTGCTCCGAGCCCAGCTGATGAGTCCATGGACGCCGCGTGACCCCGCCAGCCGAGCGCGCCTCGGTTCGCGCCTGAGGCGCGCGATCGGGTGTGCGATCGCCCTGCCGGGGGCCTGCTGGGCGGGGGTGGCGATCCCGGAGGCCGCGGCGCCGGAGTACGCCCTGAAGGCCCAGTTCCTGGTGGAGCTGCTGCCCTACGTCCAGTGGCGCCCCGAGCCCGCCGGCTCCGGGAAGCCCCTGGTGATCGGGGTCCTCGGGCGCTCGCCCTTCGGCACCCACCTGAACGACTACGCCCGCGGACGGACCGTGCGGCAGCGGCCCATCCAGATCCGGTACGGGGAACGGATCCAGGACCTCGCCGGCTGCGACGTGGTGTTCATCTGCCGCTCCGAATCCAGCGGGATCGCGGGGATCGTCGCATGGACCCGGGGCCGCCGGGTCCTGACCGTCGCGGACGACGAGCGGGGCGCCCGAGAAGGCGTGATGCTCTGCTTCCTGATGGACGGCCAGTTCGTCCGCCTGTTCGCGAACCCGGAGGCCGCCGCCGCCGAGGGCCTCGTCTTCAGTTCCCAGCTGCTGCGCATCGCCCGCATGCCGGGCACCTCCCGATCGGCCCCCTGATGCAGAACGTGCCCTCCGAGACGCTCCCCCTGGTCCGTCCGCGGGCCTCCATCCGCCGCAAGGCGGTCGTCCTGGTCCTGCTCACCACCGGCCTGGCCCTCCTGCTGGCCGCCCTGGGCTTCGTGGCCTACGAGGGCTATGCCTCCCGGCGCGCGGCCGCCCAGGATCTCCGGGCGCTGGGCGAGATCATCGCCTACAACGCCACCCCGGCCGTGGTCTTCCATGACGCCGGCCCGGCCCAGCAGATCCTGGACGGCCTCCGGGTCCACGGCCACATCACGCGGGCCCGGATCCAGACCGCCGCCGGCGAGGTCCTGGCGGACTTCCCCCTCGGAAGCCCGAAGGAGTCGCCCTGGCCGGGAACGGCGGCCGAGGACCGGGTGTGGTTCTCCCGCGGGCGGGTGGAGCTGGTCCAGCACATCCGGAGCGAGGCGGGCACGCCCGTGGGCCTGCTCTTCCTGGAATCCGACCAGGCCGCCCTGGCGGAGCGGCTGGCCTGGGCCGGCGCCTTCTCCCTCCTCATCCTGGGCCTCATCGGCCTGACGGTCTGGGCGATCCTCGGGCGCTACGGGCGGATGCTCACCGATCCCATCCTGGACCTGGCCCACATCGCCTTCGCCGTCTCCACCACCCGGGACTACAGCATGCGAGCCCGGGCGGGTTCGGACGACGAGCTGGGAATGCTCGTCCAGGCCTTCAACGGGATGCTGGAGCGGATCCAGGAGCAGGACCGGCGGCTGGCGGAGCACCGCGAGCACCTCGAGGTCCAGGTGGCCAGCCGCACGGCGGAGCTGGTGCGCACGAACAACGAGCTGCTCGTCGCCAAGGAGCGGGCGGAGGTCTCCAACCGGGCCAAGAGCACCTTCCTGGCCAACATGAGCCACGAGCTGCGGACCCCCCTCAACGCGATCCTGCTCTACAGCGAGCTGGTCCGCGAGGACTCGGAGAAGGAGGGGCACGCGGGGATCCTGCCGGACATCCGCCGCATCGAGTCGGCGGGGCGGCACCTCCTGGACCTCATCAACGACATCCTGGACCTGTCCAAGATCGAGGCCGGGAAGATGACCGTGGCCCGGGACGCCTTCGAGGTCCCGGCCATGCTCCGGGACGTCCTGGCCACGGTGGAGCCCCTGGCCGCCAAGAACGGCAACACGCTGGAGGCGGACATCGATCCGGGCGTGACGAGCCTCACGTCGGATCCCACGAAGGTGAAGCAGTCCCTCTTCAACCTCCTGAGCAATGCCTGCAAGTTCACCCGCAAGGGCCGCATCACGGTGCGGGCCGTCCTGCGGCCCGTGGTCCCGGGGGGACCGCCCTGGCTGCACCTGAGCGTGGCGGACACGGGGATCGGCATCCGGCCCGATCAGCTCGAGCGCATCTTCAACGAGTTCATCCAGGCCGAGGAGACTACCAGCCGCCAGTTCGAGGGCACGGGGCTGGGCCTGGCCCTCAGCCGGAAGTTCTGCCAGATGCTGGGCGGCGACATCCGGGTGGAGAGCGAGGTGGGCCGGGGTTCCACCTTCACCATCCTCCTCCCGCTCGACCCGCCGGAGGCGCCGGCCGCGAAGCTTCCCGGGCCGGCGCCGGTCCTCCGGGAGCCGGGCGGGCGGGGCCAGGTGCTGCTCATCGACGACGACCCCCACCTGCTGGAGGCGCTCGCCCGGATCCTGGCCCGGGACGGCTTCGGCGTGGCCTCGGCCCAGGATGGCCTGGAGGGGCTGCGGATGGCCCGCCTCGATCCGCCGGACCTCGTGGTGCTGGACGTGATGATGCCGAGGATGGATGGGTGGGAGGTGCTGAAGGCCTTCAAGGCCGATCCCGCGCTGGCGGACATCCCCGTGGTCATGCTCTCCATCCTGGAGGAGGCGGAGCGGGGGCTCGCCCTGGGGGCCATCGACTACCTCTACAAGCCCGTGGACCGGGCCCAGCTGACCCGGGTGCTGGATCGCCACCGGCCCGCGCAGCCGCCCTTCCGGATCCTGGTGGTGGAGGACGATGTCCCCACCCAGCATGCCGTCCAGCGCCTCCTCCTCTCCGAGGGCTGGGAGTCCTGGCCGGCCCTGGACGGGCGGGAGGCCCTGCAGCGCATGGAGCCGGAGGCCCCGGGCGTGGTCCTCCTGGACCTGATGATGCCGGGCATGGACGGGTTCGAGTTCCTGGCGGAGAAGCAGCGCCGGGCGGGTTGGGCCGACATCCCCGTGGTGGTCCTCACCGCGCGGGACCTCACCCCCGCCGAGCGGGAGCGGCTCCGCACGGCCCAGGTGAGCGCCGTGCTCCAGAAGGGGCTCTACACCCGGGGCGAGCTGGTCGAGGAGATCCGGAAAGCCGTGCGGCGGGGCCTGCCGCCGGCGGAGGGGCGGGGGCATCCATGAGGCGGATCCTGCTGGTGGAGGACAACGAGATGAACCGGGATGCCATCTCCCGGCTGCTGGAGCGCCGGGGGTTCGCCGTCCTGACCGCCGCGGACGGGGCCGAGGGCGTCCGCCGCTGCCGGGAGGAGCTGCCCGATCTGGTGCTCATGGACCTGGGCCTGCCCGTCCTGGACGGCTTCGAGGCCACCCGCCGCATCAAGGCCGACCCGGCCACGGCGGCCATCCCCGTGGTGGCCCTCACGGCCCGGGCCCTCACCTCCGACCGGGACGCCGCCCTGGCGGCCGGGTGCGTGGACTACGACATCAAGCCCGTGGACCTGGCCCGCCTGGTCGGGAAGATCCGCGCCCTCCTGGGCGATGGGGAGGCCCCATGACCCACCTGCAGCCGGCCCGAATCCTGGTAGTGGACGACACAGACTTCAACCGGGAGGTGATGACCCGCATCCTGGAGCGGGACGGCCACCTGGTGGAGACCGCGGAGGACGGCCGGGAGGCCCTCGACAAGCTCCAGGCCGGCACCTACGACATGGTGCTCCTGGACGTGATGATGCCCAACGTGGACGGCATCCAGGTCATCGAGGCCATGCACGGGGATGAGCGGCTCCGGCGCCTCCCCGTGGTCATGCTCTCCGCCCTCAATGAGCAGGAGAGCATCGTCCGCTGCATCCAGCTGGGGGCCCAGGATTACCTGCCCAAGCCCATCAACCAGCAGCTGCTCAAGGCCCGGATCCAGGCCTGCCTGGAGAAGAAGCGGCTCCATGACCTGGAGCAGCAGTACACGCTGAGGGTGGAGTCCATCAGCGCCCAGCTCCAGGACGCCAACGAGCAGCTGCGGCGGGCGAACCAGCTGAAGACGCGGTTCCTGGCCACGGCCGCCCACGACCTGAAGAACCCCCTCGGCGGGCTCCTGCTCCTGGCGGACCGGATCCGGATGGAAGCCGAGGAGGGGGGGCGGGCCGCCGCCATCCCGGCCCAGGCCACCCGGATCCGGGACGCGGTCCAACGGATGCTGCACATCATCAACGGCCTGCTGGACACCGCCGTGCAGGAGACCGGGGAGACCACGCCGAACTTCGAGGCCGCGAATCTGGGGGACCTGGTCCACGACGTGGTGAAGGCGAACGAGCCCTACGCCGCCAGCAAGGACATCCGGCTCCACTACCGGGAGACCCTGGGCGGGGCCTGCTGGGGCCAGGTGGACCGGCTCCGGCTGGGCCAGGCCATCGACAACCTGGTGAACAACGCCATCAAGTACTCCCCCCTCGGGCGGAGCGTGTGGGTCGAGCTGACCCCGCGGGTGGTGGAGGGAGCCGACCGCGTGCGGATCGAGGTGCGCGACGAGGGCCCCGGCCTCACGCCCGAGGACCAGGAGCGGGCCTTCGGGCTCTTCCAGCGCCTCTCGGCCCAGCCCACCGGCGGCGAGTACAGCACCGGCCTGGGCCTCTCCATCGTCAAGCAGATGGTGGAGCTGCACGGCGGCTGGGTGTCCGTCGAGAGCCGGCCGGGCCAGGGGGCCACCTTCCTCGTGGAGATCCCGCTCAGGCCCGGATCCGAGGGGAAGTAGCCAGCTCCGCGGCCCGGGCACCGGTCATGGACAGAGCCCGCCGTCCACGTTCACGATCTGGCCGCTCATGTAGCTGGCCCAGTCGGAGCAGAGGAAGGCCACCACGCCGGCCACCTCCTCGGGCTCGCCCTCGCGCTTGAGGATGGCGGGGGCGAGCATCTCGCGCCGCAGGTCCTCGGGCACGTCGGCCGTGAGCTCCGTGTGGATGAAGCCGGGGTTCACGGCGTTCACCAGGACGCCGAAGGGCGCCATCTCCCGGGCCAGGCTCTTGGTGAGGGCCATGACCGCGCCCTTGCTGGCGCCATAGTTGGTCTGGCCGGCCTTCCCGATGATGCCCGTGGGGCTGACGATGTTGACGATCCGCCCCCACTTGCGGGCCATCATGCCGCGCACGAAGGCCTTGGTGGCGTAGACCGTGCCCCGCAGGTTCACGTCCATCACCTCCTCCCACTTCTCGTCGCCCATGAGGATGAAGGGACCGTCCTTGCGGGTGCCGGCGTTGTTCACGAGGATGTCCACCGGGGCCAGCTCGGCCTTCACCCGGTCCGCGCAGGCCTCCAGCTCGGCCTTCACCCGCACGTCCGCCAGCACCGCCATGGACTTGCGGCCGAGGCCGCGGATCTCCTCGGCGACGGCCTCCGCCAGTTCCAGGTTCGCGCGGGCGTGGACGGCCACGTCCGCGCCCCAGCGGGCCAGTTCCACGGCGATGGCACGGCCGATGCCCCGGGAGGAGCCGGTGACGAAGGCCGTGCGGCCGAGCAGGGGGGGATGGTTGAAGGGCATGGCGGGACTCAGGTTCAACAAACGAGTTAGGATGCACCTGGGAGACGAGCATGTCCAAGGATCTGGTGGACCCTGATGCCCTGGAGGCCTTCCTCAAGGTGCATCCGGACTGGGTGGCCCAGGGCGAAGCCCATGGCCTGACGCTCCGCCGCCGCTACGCCTTCTCGGCCTACCCCCGGGGCCTGGGCTTCGTGGTGGCCGCCGCCGAGCACGCCGAGAAGGTGAACCACCATCCCGACCTGACCCTCGGCTACCGCTGGGTCGTGGCCGTGCTCACCACCCACGTCAGCCGAGGCCTCACACAGCGCGACCTGGACCTGGCCGTGGTCCTGGACCGGCTCTACCAGGAGCATATCTAACCGACCGCCGGATCGCGGAGCGCCCTGCGGGGCAGGGCAGCGGAGCGAGGATCCGGCGCGGAGGTTATGCCACGGGACCGCCGGATCGCGGAGCGCCCTGCGGGGCAGGGCAGCGGAGCGAGGATCCGGCGCGGGAGGCTCCATCGCCGCGAGGCCGAGGCCGAGCGGGAGGCCGCTCCATCGGGAGCGGCCGTCCGATGGAGGTCATGCCACGGGACCGCCGGATCGCGGCGCGCCTACTTCAGTTCCACGGGAGACCCGCTGGGGGGCACGCGGTTGAAGCGGTCCTGGAGGGAACGGACCCGGTCCAGGTTCGAGGCCTCCGGATGGCTGGGGTCCGAGCCTACGAATTCGGCCAGTTCGATCTGCCCATGGCTGGGCGGGGGCGCCTGGAACCCCCGCAGGAGCCGCGTCCGGAGGTCCGCGAGGTAGAAGGCGAAGGACTCGGTCCGGCGGTTCCCCGGGGGCAGGAAATCCGCCACCTCCACCGTGGCCCCAGGCACGCCCCGGCGCGGTGCCGGCGGGGCGGATCGGGCCTGCGCGGCGAAGAGCAGACCGTCGAAGCATCCCGGAGGCACCAGGTGGATCCGGGTGGCGGGATCGCAGCCCAGGTCCGTCCGGAGATCCAGGTTGCCGTCCGGTCCCGCAGCCAGGAGGGCGGTCATCAGGAGCGGAAGGGTGGCACGGAGGAGCATCGGAATCCCAGGATGACCGCTTCCGCCCCCGGATTCCTCAGGGTTTCCGTGGCTTGGGCTTGCCGGGGCGGAAGGGGGCCTTCTTCCCCGGGGTGGGGGCGCCGTCCCGTCGTGGCCGCTCGCTGGAGCCTTCGCGGCGGGGACCGGCGGGGCGATCCCCGGGCTTGAAGGTGCGGCGGGGCCGGTCCTCGGCGCCTTCGCGACGGGGGCGGTCGGCGGGGCCCTCGCGGCGGGGCCGGGCGGGCCGGTCGTCGCGGTCGAAGGTGCGGCGGGGCCGGTCCTCGGCGCCCTCGCGACGGGGGCGATCGGCGGGGCCCTCGCGGCGGGGCCGGGCGGGCCGGTCGTCGCGGTCGAAGGTGCGGCGGGGCCGGTCCTCGGCGCCCTCGCGACGGGGGCGGTCGGCGGGGCCCTCGCGGCGGGGACGGGCGGACCGGTCGTCGCGGTCGAAGGTGCGGCGGGGCCGGTCCTCGGCGCCCTCGCGACGGGGGCGGTCGGCGGGGCCCTCGCGGCGGGGCCGGGCGGGCCGGTCGTCGCGGTCGAAGGTGCGGCGGGGCCGGTCCTCGGCGCCTTCGCGACGGGGGCGGTCGGCGGGACCCTCGCGGCGGGGCCGGGCGGGCCGGTCGTCGCGGTCGAAGGTGCGGCGGGGACGCTCCTCGGCGCCTTCGCGTCGGGGCCGGTCGGCGGGGCCCTCGCGGCGGGGCCGGGTGGGCCGGTCGTCGCGGTCGAAGGTGCGGCGGGGCCGGTCCTCGGCACCTTCGCGACGGGGACGGTCGCTCGGGCCCTCGCGGCGGGGACGGGCGGGACGCTCCGCTTCGCCGGCGCCCTCGAAGCGGCGGGCACGGGCCGAGCGGTCCAGCTTCCGTTCACGGGTGATCTTCGGCTTGAAGAGGCCCTCCTCGCCCCGCAGCCCTTCGGCGGCGCGGGTCAGGCGGGACTGGGTGCGCAGGACCTTGAGGGCCGCCTCCATGTCCGCAGGCATGGGGGCCGAGACGGTGACCTGCTCGTCCGTGACGGGGTGCCGGAAGCCCAGCAGCTCGGCGTGGAGGGCCTGGCGGTCCAGCATGGGGCTCTCGGTGCCGTAGACCTGGTCGCCCAGCAGGGGGAAGCCCCGGTCGGCGAACTGCACGCGGATCTGGTTGCGGCGGCCGGTCTCCAGCTTCACCTCCACCACCGTGTGGCCGGGCAGGCGCTCCACCACGCGGTAGTGGGTCACGGCCTCCTTGGCGCCGGGGGGCATGCGCTTGCCGCCCGCGCCCTTGCGCTCCTTGGCCACGGACATCTTCAGGGACTTGGCGTGTTCGATGAGGTGGCCGGCCAGGGTGCCGCTGTTCTCCGGCAGCTCGCCCACCAGCACGGCGCGGTAGACCCGCTGCAGCTTGTGCAGCTCGAAGAGCTTCTTCAGGCCGTGGAGGGCCTCGGGGGTCTTGGCGAAGACCAGCACGCCGGAGGTGAAGCGGTCGAGGCGATGCACGATGTAGAGCTGGAAGCGCTTGAAGCCGCGGCGGCGGTAGGACTCGGTGATGGCCTCGGCCAGGCTGGGCTCGCCGCCCTGCTCGGCGGGCACCGTGAGGAGCCCCGCGGGCTTGTGGACGAAGAGGAGGTGGGTGTCCTCCCACAGCGTCTCGAAGGGACCGGACTGGAGCTTCTTCGTGGCGGGCATCACCTCGTAGGTGCGGTCGGAATCGAAGGCCACCTTTACCGTGTCGCCGGCCTTGAGGCGCAGGCCGTAGGACTCGGCGACCGTGCCGTTCACCGTGATGCAGCGGCCGTCGATGAAGCCCTTGGCCTGCCGGTGGCTCACCACCAGGATCCGGTGGACCTCCGTGGCCAGGGCCGCGCCCTCGTGTTCCGCCTGCCATTCCCGTTCGATGCGCGCCATGGGGGCCTCCTTCGCCCCGCGTCCTCTAAACGCCGGGCAGCCTTCCAGCAGACCATGGGAAGGGTCCGGGGCCTAACGAAAAAAAGGGAGCGGCCGGAGCCGCCCCCTTTCCGGTGCCCGGGATCCGGGCTACTTCTTGTCGGCCTTGGCGAAGTCGCCGGCCACGAAGACGGAGATCTTCGAGGGGTCGAAGTGCTTGTGGAGGGCGGCCAGGATCTGGTCGTTGGTGAGGGCCTGGACCTTGCGCTCCAGGTCCGCCTGCCAGGCCATGGTACGGCCCAGGTAGAGGTTCGAGGCGAGCCGGCCGGCCAGCTCGCGGTCCTGGGCGCGGCTGGAGGCCTGGCCCTGGAGCCACGCGGTCTTGGCGTCCTGGATCTCCTGCTCCGTGAAGCCCTTGTCCAGGGCCCGGGCGATCTCCTCCTTGAAGGCGACCTCCAGCTTGGCCAGGTTGGCCGGGTTGTAGATGGCGAACGCGTTCCAGGTGGCCTTGGCGTCCTGGGACTGGGCGCTGAGCTGGGAGCCCACGCCGTAGGAGAGGCCGTCCTTCTGGCGGATGCGGTCCGCCAGCCGGCTGCGGAGGGCGCCGCCGCCCAGCATGTAGTTGCCGAGGAGCAGGGCCGGGTAGTCGGGATCCGTGTCCGCCAGGGGCATGGTGAGGCCGGAGACGTAGAAGGCGTTGGCCTTGTCCGGGGTCTCCAGCTTCTCCTCCACGGGCTTCACGGGGACGTAGGCGCTGGGGATGCGGGCGAAGGCCACGGGGGCCTTCCAGGCGCCGAAGAGCTCCTCGACCAGCTGCTTCGTGGCCGCGGGATCCACGTCGCCCACGATGGCCAGGTCGCCGGCGCCGGCGCCGTAGAAGGCGTCATGGAAGGCCTTGAGGTCCTCCACCTTGGCGGCCTTCAGGTCGGCCAGGGACTCGTCCACGTTGTCCGCGTGCCGGGGATGGCCCTTGGGGTACTGGGCGTCGAAGTGCTGGCGGAGGGCCTGGGTGGCCTGGAACTGGGGCTCGGACTTCTGGTACTCCAGGCCCGTCACCTGCTCCTTCACCAGCGTCTCCAGCTCCGAGGCGGGGAAGGCCGGATGCTGCAGCACCTCGGCCACCAGCTGCATGACCTCGGGGAAGGCCTTCCGCTCGGTGGTGATCATCACCCGCGCGTTCTCGGCATCGCCCATGACGAAGACCTGGGCCTTCAGCTTGTCGAAGGCGTCCTTCAGCTCCTGGCGGGTGTGCTTCGTGGTGCCCCGCATGAGCATGGCGCCCGTCAGCTCGGGCGCGGCGCCCTTGCCCATGAGGGCCTGCTCGCTGCCGAGGTGCAGCACGAGCGTGGCGCTCACGGTCTCGCCGCGGGTCTTCTTGGCCAGGATGGCCGTCTTCAGGCCGGAGGCGGTGGTGAAGGTCTGGGTGCGGGCGTCGATGTTCGCGGGCGTGGCGTCGAAGGCTTCGCCCTGGGCCACGACGGCCTGGCCCTGGTAGCCCTTGAGCATGGCCTCCACGTCCTTCACGGCCGGGATCTCGGTGCGGTCCGGCTTGGCCGTGGGGATGAACTCGCCCACGGTGCGGTTGCTCTCCTTCAGGTAGTTGGCGGCCACCGCGTCCACCTGGGCGGGGGTCACGGCCTTGACGCGGTCCCGGTTGAGGAAGAAGAGGCGCCAGTCGCCCTGGGCGATGTACTCGCTGAGGCTGATGCCCAGCCGGTCGCTCTGGTTCATCACCAGGTCGAAGTTCTTCAGGAGGGCTGCCTTGGCGCGGTCCACCTCCTGCTGGGTGAAGGGCTGGGCCTTGGTGTCCTCCAGCACCTTCAGCATCGTCCCGCGGGCCTCCGCCAGGTTGGCGTCCTTGGGCACGGCGGCGCCGAAGAGGAGGAAGCCGGGCTCCTTGGTCTCCCCGTAGTAGGGGAACACCATGGCGGCCTTCTTGGCCTCCACCAGGGCCTTGTAGAGGCGCCCCGAGGGGGCGTCGGTCATGATGTGGCTCAGCACGTCGAGGGCCGCGCCGTCCGGATCGGAGCCGGCGGAGACCTTGTAGGCCGCCAGCACGGCCTGGATGTCGCCCACCCGGCGGACGGTGACGGAACGCTCGCCGTCCTGCACGGGATCCAGGGTGTAGGTGGTCTGGATGGTGCGGGTGGGGCGGGGGATGGCGCCGAACAGGTCGTTGATCTTCGCCAGGGTCTTCGCGGGCTCGAACTTGCCGGCCACCAGCAGCACCGCGTTGTCGGGCTGGTAGTAGGTGCGGTAGAAGGCCTGCAGGCGCTCGATGTTCACATGCTCGATGTCCGAGCGGGCGCCGATGGTGGACTTGCCGTAGTTCTGCCAGTCGAAGGCCTTGGCCAGGGTCCGCTCCAGGGTCACGTTGATGGGGTTGTTCTCCCCCATCTCGAACTCGTTGCGCACCACGGTCATCTCGCCCTTCTTGGCGACGGGGTCCCACAGGTCCCTGCCGTCGATGTTGGCGTGGACCATGCGGTCCGATTCCAGGTCCAGGATCTTGTCCAGGTTGGCGTCGCCCGCCGGGAAGGTGACGAAGTAGTTGGTGCGGTCGTACGAGGTGGACCCGTTGAACCGGGCGCCCACGCTGTTCAGCACCTCCACCGGGTTGGGGTGCCCGTCCTTCCCGCTGAACTTGCGGGAGGGCTTGAACATCAGGTGCTCGAGGAGATGGGCCATGCCCGTCTCGCCGTAGGTCTCGTTCCGGGAACCCACCAGGTAGGTGATGTTCACGGTGGTGGTGGGCTTGCTGGCGTCGGGGAACAGGAGGACCTTCAGGCCGTTGGCCAGGTCGTACTCCGTGATGCCCTCCACCGAGGTCACCTTCACGGGGGCGGGCAGGGCCTTGGCGGCGGGGGCCGCGTGGGCGGTCCGGGGGGCGTGCTTCGGCGCCTCCCCGGCCACCAGGGCCAAGGCCAGGAGGCCGCTCAGCGGCAGGGCGTATCGACGGGAGAGGGGCATGCGGCCTCCGGACTGTGAAAGATCCCTGATGGGAACCCCCAGGATAAGGGAAAAAGCGGGGTTGGTTTAGGGACCTGCGTGTTAAGAATTGTTAAGATGCGACCCGGGCCTGGGCCGCCAGGGTCCGCTCGATCCGTCGGTCCGGCACCAGCCACATCAGGGCCACGAGGACGTAGAGGCCCCCCGCGATCCAAGGGCTGAGGAAGGCCGAGGGGATGGCCAGGGCGTAGAGGAGGGGGGAGAGCTTCCCCTTCAGGTCGCGGCCCACGGCGGCGGCCAGGACCGAGCCCGGGCCCTGGTGGGCGATGATGATCCGCTGGAGCAGCCAGTAGGCCAGGGCCGCCATGAGCAGCACCACACCGTAGAGGGCGGTGGGGACCGGGGCGAAGCGGTTCTCCCCCATCCAGCCGGTCACGAAGGGCACCAGGGACAGCCAGAAGAGCAGGTGGAGGTTGGCCCACAGGATGCCACCCCCCACCCGCTGCACGACGTGGAGCATGTGGTGGTGGTTGTTCCAGTAGATGGCCAGGTACACGAAACTGAGCACGTAGCTGAGGATCACCGGCAGCAGGGGGCGCAGGGCGGCCCACTCGGCGCCCCGTGGGACATGGAGCTCCAGCACCATGATGGTGATGAGGATGGCGATCACCCCGTCGCTGAAGGCCTCGAGCCGCGTCTTGCCCATGGATTCCCCCCCTCCGGATGGCCTGAATGGAATCAGGGATCCCCGGTCCCGTCCAGCCGGCCGCCGGCCTGAGCCTCAGCCTTCCGCCAGCAGCTCCCGCAGCCGGGCCTCCCAGGCGGCGCGGAGGTCGTCCAGCCGCAGGCCCTTGCCCTTGCCGGGGGCGGCCTGGAGGAGGCCCTGGGCGCTGGGATGGGGCAGGGGGTGCAGGTCGAAGGGCGGGACGCCTGCCACGAGGTCCGGGAGGCGTTCCAGGATCCAGCGGGGCCGGGTGCCGAAGGCCAGGACGCGCAGCGGGGCGGTCCGGCCTGCGGCGGCCCGGGCCAGCTCCCCGGCCAGGCGGGCGAGGTTGGGCCGGCTCCGCAGCTCCCGGTCCGAGGGGGCGCGGAAGCGCTCGCCGTCGTTCGTGGGACAGGCGGGCCAGGCGTTGCTGAGGGCCGCGCCCCGCAGCACGGGGGCGAGGCCCCGGGCCTTGAGCCGAGCGCCGTCCCAGTCCTCCCAGGCCGCCTCGGGCACCTTCGCCAGCCCCGTGGCGGCCAGGGCCCGGTAGACCGCGAGGCCGGCGCCATCGCCCCAGAAGGGGATGCCGGACTGGTCTGCGCCCCGGGGGCCCGGCGCTTCGCCGAAGAGCATGACGCGGACCGGCCCGGCGGCCGGGAACAGGGCGGGGGCGGGCTGGCCGAGGATGCGAGGCATGGGACTCCAGTGAACCGTATATTGGGCCATCGCATCCGGTGCCGGGAATCCCTCCCGGCGGGCGCGTGGCGGAACCGGAGGGGGCATGGGCCATCCGGCGGACACGGCTCGGGCGCGGCTGCCCCTGGCGGCCCTGCTCCTGGTCCTGGCCTGCGGTGGGGGCGGCGAGGTGCGGATCCCGCCCTTCTGGGTGTGGGGGAAGGTGGTGGCGGCGGACCTCGACGGCGATGGCCGGCCGGAGGTGGCCGTGGCGGCCGTCCTGGTGGACGGCAGTTCCCGTGCGGACCAGGTGCGGGTGTTCCCGGCCCTCGCCGGGGGCGGGTTCGGCCCACCGGCCGCGTACGCGGTGGCCGCCGATCCCTGGGGCCTCTGCGTGGCAGACCTCGACGGGGACGGCCGGCCCGACCTCGTGGCCACCATTCCCGCCGTGGAGGCGCCGGTGCCGAACCAGGTCGGGGACAGCGGCGGGTTGTCCATCCTGCGGCAGGATGTGGCCTTCCCGGGCCACTTCTTCCGGGCGGTCTGGGTGCGGACCGGCGGGGCCGCCGATGCGGCGGGCGTGGCGGACTTCACGGGGGATGGCCATCCGGACGTGGCGGTGGCGGATGGCGTCCGGGTGAACAGCCGCGTCCTGCTGCTGGCGCAGTCGCCCAGCCAGGCCGGCACCCTGCTGCCGCCGGTCTCCGTGCCGGTGGGCACGGGTCACGGCTACCGGGATCTCGCGGCGGCTGACGTGGACGGCGACGGCCGGCCGGACCTGGTGCTGGCCGGCAACGACGTCGTGGCGGTGCTCCTCCAGCAGGCGGGCGGTGGGTTTGCCTCCCCCACCTTCCTGCCGGCGGGGTCGCATGTGGAGGGGGTGGCCGCGGCCGACCTGGACGGAGACGGGCGGATGGACCTCGTGGCCGCGAATGCCGGCAACGCCCCGGATGGCGGCCGGGGCGGGGCCACGGTGACGGTCTTCCTTCAGCGCCAGCCGGGCCAGTTCACGGCCACCTCCATCCCGGTGCCCGACGGGGCCCGCCAGGTGGCCGTCGGGGACCTCGATGGCGACGGGCTCCCCGACCTGGCGGTGGTGTCCCTGGTCTACCCGTCCCTGTCCACGCCCTCCCGGGTGTCGGTTCTGCGGCAGTCGTCGGCCCAGCGCGGGGCCTTCGTCCCCGGCGGGACCTACGACGGGACCCTGTCCTCGAACTTCCTCGCCCTGGCGGACCTCGATGGCGACGGCCGCACCGACATCCTCCTCAACGAGGGGCCCAGCGTGATGGTCCAGACCGCCACGCCGGGGGTCTTCGCATCCCCGCGGCCCCTGCGCTGATCAGGCGGGTTGGCCCGCCTTGAACAGGGCCGACACGGCCTTGAAGGCGGGGTGGTCCTTGTGGCGGGCCCACTCGAAGGCCACGGACTCGTGGTTGGTGAGGGTGGCGCCGGCGGCGGCCATGCGGTCCAGGGCGTGGCGGCGGTACTCCTCGCCCCGCCCGCTCACGGCATCCCAGCAGACGTGCACCTCGGGCCCGGCCGCCAGCAGCTCCAGCACGGTCTGCAGGACGCAGACGTGGGCCTCGATGCCCGCCACGACGATCTGCCGCCGCTCCGGCGCCAGGCCCGGCCGCGCCTTCCGGAGCAGGGCCTCGAAGCCGCTGTCGCCGCAGCAGCCGAAGGCGGTCTTCTCCAGGAAGAAGGTCGGCGTGGCCAGCCCGTCGAAGGCCGCCCGGAGGCCCGGTTCCGTGGGGCCGAGGCCCTTCGGGTACTGCTCCGTGAGCACCACCGGCACCGAGAACAGGTCCGCCAGCCTGAGCAGGCGGTGCGCCGCCGCCAGCGTCCGTTCGGGGCGGTGGACCATCTGGACGAGCTTCCCCTGGAAGTCGATGACGACGAGGATGCTGCGGTCGGAATCGAGCAGGGCCATGGTGTCCTCCGGGCGGCTGGGACAGGGTACTGCGATCAGGGCCGGGGAGAGGCCGCCGGCAGGGCCTGCCGCCAGTCCCGGCCCACCAGCAGGACCTGGGGCTGGCCCCGTCGCATGAACACCACCCGGTCCCACAGGAATCCCGGGTAGATCCGCACCGGCCCACCTTCGAAGGCGAAGCTCCGGGCGCGGAACCACCGGTGGTACACAAGGTGCCAGGTGCCTTCCGCCTCGACCAGGAAGGCGCGGTGGAGCCGGGGCACCCGTCGCACCTTCCGCGTGAAGCAGGGGAGGGCGTGCCGGGCGCCGGCGGGGGACCGCTCCAGGGCTTTCAGGTCCACCCAGTCCGGAATCTCCCCGGGGCCCCCGGGGCCGATCAGGGCGCGCAGGGCCCCGCGGAAGCCGGTGAGCACGAAGACGAGGGCCCGCAGCAGCAGGGGCAGCAGGAGGGCGATGGCCAGGAGGATTGCCCCCAGCACCGGCAGGGCGAACTGCGGATGCCGGTAGGCCAGGGCCAGCAGTCCGATCACCCCGAGATCCTCCGCGACGCTGAGGACACTGTGGCTGGCGGGTTCCGGCGCCGTGTGGGCGAGGAGCCGGACGCCCATCTTGCTGCCGTGGGCGCCCAGGGCGAGGGTGCCGCCCGCCAGCACGGCGAGGGCCCTGGCGACGGGGTCCAGGTCCGCCGCGGCGCCGAGGGCCAGCAGGGCCCCACCCACGGGGCGGATGAAGGTGTGGATCCCGTCCCAGATCGGCGTGACGAAGGGGATCTTGTCCGCGGCAAATTCAAGGAGGAAGAGGAGGCCCGCCACCGTCAGCACCAGGGGATGGCCGAGGATGGCCAGGTCCGGCGGCAGGCCATGGACCCAGCCGAGGCGCTGCCCGGCCCCCACCAGGAGCACGGTGAGGTAGAGGTTGATCCCGGAGGCGGCGGAGAGGCCGAGGATGGCCGCGAGGGTCTGGGCGGGGCCCATCAGCGGGCGCTCCGCTTCATGGGGCAGGTCCAGATGAGGTGCGGCATGGAGGCTCCTCCCGGAAGCGCCGGTGCGCGGCCAACCTACTCCCGGCCTCCCGGGGGGTCAACGGGGCGTCAGAGGCCCCGCCGGTCCCCAGGAGGTCGGACCCGCCCGCTACCCCTGCACCACGCCGCCATCCAGGTTGAGGCACTGGCCCACCTGCATGGTGTTGGCGGGATCCAGCAGCCACGCGATGCCATGGGCGATCTCCTCGGGGCGGAAGAACCGCTTCACGGGGACGGCGTCCTCGGCCTGGGCCCGGAACTCGGCCTCGCTCTGGCCGGTGACCGCGGCGATCTGCCGGATGCCCGTCTGGGCCATGTCCGTGTCAATCCAGCCCGGCGCCACGGCGTTCACCACGATGCCCCTGCCGATCAGTTCCAGCGCGAGGGCCTTGGCCAGCCCGTGGACGCCGTGCTTGGCGGCGCAGTAGGCCCCGTAGCCCGGAACGCCGAAGCGCCCCAGCACGCTGGACACCAGCACGATGCGGCCGCCGGGGCCCATGCGGGGGAGGAAGGCCCGCACGGTGTTCCAGGGGCCCGTGAGGTCCGCGGCCACGATCTCGTCGAAGAAGGCATCCGTGGGATCGCCGGCGCTGTTGACGTCCTGGTCCACGGGCGTCATGCCCGAGATGCCGGCGGCGGCGACGAGGCCGTCCAGGGGGCCCAGGTCCCGGGCGATGGCTGCCAGGCGGGTGCGATCGGTCACATCCGCCGGAAAGGCCTCGGCCGTGCCGCCGCCGCGGCGGACGGCCTCGGCGGTTTCCTGCAGTGCCGGTTCATTCCGACCCAGGAGCAGCAGGTGCGCCTTCTCGGAGGCGGCCAGGTGGAGGGCGCAGGCGCGGCCCAGACCCCGCGAGGCGCCGGTGATGAGAATGCTGCGGGTCATGGGGCCTCCCTGTGGGATCGAGACGCTGGCACCGGAGCGGCGGGTGCCTATCTTTTTAATTCTGCAGGAGAAGCCCGTGGCATGGGATGCCCGAAACGAACGCCGTCAGGCTGGAAAGGCGCCCCCGGAGGAGTGCCGGGGGGGGCTCTGGTCCGTGCCGGATGGACATCGGCTGCCCAATCTCCTGGATACGGTGCCCTTGGTGCTGGCTGACCCGGAGCACCCGGCGCGGCTGCGGGCCACGGACCTCGAGGATCCCGAGGGCTTCCGGAACCGCCTCACGGCCTGGCTGCTGCGGCAGCGGTGAGGCTCAGCCGCACAGCACGGTCCCTCCGTTCACGTTCAGCACCTCGCCGGTGATGGCCGCGGCCCAGGGGCTCAGAAGGAAGGCCACGGGGCCCGCCAGATCCTCGGCCCCGGGGATGTGGCCCAGGGGGAAGGCGGCCTCGATGCGCTTGCGCTGTTCGGCATCGGCGCGCAGGGCGGCGGCGCTCATGTCCGTATCCACCCAGCCCGGGGCCACGGCGTTCACGCGGATGCGGTCCGGGCCCAGCTCCGGCGCCAGCGACTTCACCAGCGAGATGACGGCCCCCTTGCTGGCGGCGTAGGCGCCGTGGCGCGCCTCGCCCCGCTGGCCGGCGGTGCTGCTGAGGAGGACGATGGATCCGCCGCCCGCCCGGCGCAGGGCCGGGATCACTTCGGCGTTCCAGCGGAAGAGCCCGGTGACGTTGGTCTCCAGGATGTCGAGGAGCACGCCCTCGTCCTCCAGCTCGGCGGGGGTGGCGGCCCAGATGCCGGCGTTGCCCACGAAGGCGTCCAGGCCGCCCCAGGCCGCCTCCACCGCGGCCACGGCCACCTGGGCGTCGGCCCGGCTGCGCTGGTCCGCGCGGATGGCCAGGACGGCGCGGCCCTGGGCCTGGAGGTCCGCCTGCAAGTCCAGGGCAGCCTGCTCGGCGCTGAGGTAGGTGAAGGCCACCTTCGCGCCGAGGCCAGTGAGCAGGCGCACGGTGGCGGCGCCGATGCCCCGGCTGCCGCCGGTGACGAGGATGCGCTGGTGGGAAAGGTCGAGGCTCATGCAGGCTCCGGGCTGCGCAGGACGCAGCGGTCGTGGAGGCGGGGGATCAGGTCCCCCAGCCGGGATTCGGGAACGAGGAAGGCGATGGAGACGGTGCTGCTGCCCGTGAGGAGTCCCCCCACGGGCTCGTGGCCCAGGGCGGCCAGGTGGCGCAGGGCGGCCACCGGGTCGGCCCGCAGCCCCTCGCCCACCAGGGCCACCACGGCCCAGCCGGACTCGCGTTCGGCACCCCCGGCCTCGAGGTCGGCGAGGGCCTCCGCGGCGGCGGGGGTGTCCGGGCGCACGGCCAGCAGGGTTCCGGCGGGGCTGGAGACGAGGCCGAAGCGCAGGGCCCCGGCCTCCTCCAGGCGCCGGGCCGCTTCCAGGGGCGGCTCCAATCCCGCGGCGGCCGGGTAGCGGAGCAGGCTCAGGCCCTCCTTGTAGGCCACGGAGGTGACCTCGCCCGCGGCGCGGGACGGGGCCACGGGCAGGATCTCCGTGCGGGAGGCGCCGGGGCGGAGGGTGTTGGCCACCACCAGGCGGAACCCCGCCCGGCCGCCGGGGGCCAGCGAATCGGCGTGGAGCACCTTGGCGCCGAAGGCGCTGAGGGCCTCGGCCTCGCCCAGGCTCATGCGGGGGATGGGCCGCGCCTCGGGCACCAGGCTGGGGTCCGCGGTGAGGACGCCGTCCACGTCGGTCCAGATCTGGACCTCGGCGGCGCCCAGGGCCTCCCCCAGCAGGGTGGCGCTGGTGTCGGAGCCGCCCCGGCCCAGGGTGGTGGTGGCGCCGTCGGGGGCGATGCCCAGGAAGCCCTGGGTCACCCAGAGGGCGCCGCCGGCCAGGGCCTCGCGCCAGGGCTCCGCCGCGGCCCGCAGGGCGGGGAGCTGGACCCGGGCCTTGCCGAAGCGGGCGTCCGTCCGCATCACCTCCCGCACGTCCCGGAAGGTGGCCTGGAAGCAGGCGGCCGCCAGGTGGGCCGAGAGGGTCTCCCCCGCTGCCAGGGCCGCGTCGCGGCCCCGGGCCGTGGCCTCGCCCAGGAGGGCCATGCCCGTCACCACCTGGTCCAGCCGGGCCAGGAGGGGGCCCCAGGCGGGCCGCACGTTGTTGACGAGGCCCAGTTCCGCCGCCACGGCGCCGTGGTGGTCGCGCAGATCCGAGAGCTGCGCCTGGGCCGCGGGCAGGTCGCCCCGGCCGGCGGCGGCCACGGCCTCCAGGATGCGGTCCGTGGTGCCCTTGAGGGCCGATACCACCACAAGGCCGCCGGCGGGCAGCTCCCCGCGCACGATGGCCGCCGACCGCCGCAACGCTGCCGCACTGCCCACGGAACTGCCGCCGAACTTCAGGATGCGGGTCATGGCGCCACCCCGTCGAGCAGCCGGTCCAGCCACGTGGCCACCTGACCCCACTCCATGAGGAAGGCGTCGTGGCCGTGGGGCGTGTGCAGCCAGTCCAGGCGGACGTCGGCACCGGCCTCCCGGGCGGCTTCGGCCAGCTCCCGGACGAGGGCCGGTACGAAGAGCTGGTCGGAGTCGATGCCCAGGAGATGCAGGGGCGCCCGCAGGCCACGCAGGGCTGGCACCAGCCCGCCGCGGCCCCGGCCGAGGTCGTGGGCGTCCCAGGCCTTGAGCAGGGCCAGGTAGCTCTCCCGGGTGAAGCGGTCGGCCAGGGCCCGGCCGTGGTGGTCCAGCCAGCCCTGGATGCCGCCCTCCGCGAACCGCGCGTTGAGGCTGTCCGGCGTGCGGAAGGTGAGCATGGCGGCGTGGCGGGCCAGGGCGATGGCGGTGTCGTCGGGAAGGGAGGGGTCCTCCAGGATGCGGCGTTGGACGTGGTTCTGGCCCAGGAGCCAGGCATCGCTGCGCCCCCCGGCGCCGATGACGCCCAGGGTGCCGATCCGCTCCGGCAGGCGCAGGGCCAGCTCCAGGATCACCATGCCGCCCAGGCTGCCGCCGAGGGCCGCGTCGAACCGCAGATCCTCGGCCTCGATCCAGGCCGCCAGGGCCCCGGCCATGTCGCGGGGGGTGAGGTCCGGGAAGGGTTCGCCCTTCCGCGGTCCCGTGGAGCCGTAGCAGGAGCCGGGAAGGTTGGGCGCCCACACGGTGGCGCGGTCCGCAGCCAGGGGCGCATCCGGCGCGAAGAGCGGCCCCCACCAGCCCTTCGGCCCGTCGGGGAACACGCCGCCCGTGAGGGCGTGGACGACGAGCACCCGCAAGGGCCCCTGGCCGATGCGGCGCCACGCGATGTCCATGGACAGGGACTGTCCGTTCTCCAGGGTGATGGGGGGCAGGGCGGTGGCGGCGGTCACGGGCGTCCTCCGAGGGCCTGCTCCAGATCCTCGATGAGATCGTCCAGGTGTTCCAGCCCCACGGAGAGGCGGATGAGGTCGTTCCCAACCCCGGTGGCCAGCCGCTCGGCGGCGCTGAGCTGCTGGTGGGTGGTGCTGGCGGGGTGGATGATGAGGCTCTTGGCGTCGCCCACGTTGGCGAGCCGCGAGAAGAGCTGCACCCGGTCGATGACGGCCCTGCCGGCGTCGAGCCCGCCCCGCACCCCGAAGGTGAGGATCCCGCCGAAGCCCGCGCCGGGCCGGAAGAACCGGCTCGCATTCGCGTGGCCCGGGGCGTCGGGCAGGCCGGGGTGGTTCACCCAGGCCACCTCGGGGCGGCCCTCCAGCCACCTCGCCAGGGCCAGGGCGTTCTGCCCGTGGCGCTCCAGGCGCAGGGGGAGGGTCTCGATGCCCTGGAGGATGAGGAAGGCGTTGAAGGGGCTCAGGGCCGCGCCGGTGTCGCGCAGGCCCTCGATGCGGGCCTTGGTGATGAAGGCCGCAGGGCCCGCCAGGTCGGCCAGCACCGCGCCGTGGTAGGGCGCGAAGGGCTCCGTGAACTCAGGGAACTTCCCGCCGCGCCAGTCGAAGCTGCCGCCGTCCACGATGACGCCGGCGAGGCTGGTGCCGTGCCCGCCCAGGTACTTCGTGGCGCTGTGGACGACGATGTCCGCGCCGTGCCGCAGGGGGTTCAGCAGGTACGGGCTGGCCAGGGTGTTGTCCACGATCAGCGGCACGCCGGCGTCGTGGGCGAGGGCGGCGATCACCTCGAAATCCGGCACGTCCAGCTTGGGATTGCCCAGGGCCTCGACGTAGACGGCGCGGGTGGCGGGGGTGATCGCAGCACGGAAGGCCGCGGGGTCCGTGCTGTCCACGAAGGTGGCCGTGATGCCCAGGCGGGGCAGGGTGTGGGCCAGGAGGTTGTAGGTGCCGCCGTAGAGGTTGTTCCCCGCCACCACGTGATCGCCCTTGCGCAGCAAGGTGGTGAGGGCGAGGGTGATGGCCGCCTGGCCCGAGGCCACGGCCAGGGCCCCGATCCCGCCCTCCAGGTCCGCCACGCGCTGCTCCAGCACCGCCGTGGTGGGGTTCATGATCCGCGTGTAGATGTTCCCAGGCGTCTCCAGGTTGAAGAGGGCCGCGCCGTGCTCGGAGGAGTCGAACACGTAGCTGGTGGTCTGGTAGATGGGCACGGCGCGGCTGCGCGTGTCCTGGTCGGGCGTGTGGCCCCCGTGCAGGGCGAGGGTCTCGAAGCGGGGGGTGCGGGTGGCGGTGGCGCCCATGGCGTCTCCTGGAGAAGAAGGTTGGGAAGGCCGAGGCCCCGTCCGTCCAAGCAAGTCCAGGAAATGAAAAAGGGGCCCGATCGCTCGGGCCCCTTTCGATGGTTGCGTCCGTTCGACACAGCTCGACATCTCTCCACGATTGCTCATGGCAGGAATTGGCACCTTGCGTTCGCAGGTTGCCAAGGTTTCACAGGGCCCGTCCCTCCACCTTTCTGGATAACTCGCTATGGAACTGGCAAGGATCTCGTCAGAGAACGGCCCCGAAGGGCCGGTGAAGAACGGTAACGTCGAGGCCTTCCGAACGCAACCCTCTTCCTGGAACGCCGGCGATGGTCAGGTCGAGAAGTACCGGGCCTGGGGATGCCATGCCACCAGGGCGCTGGTGGCGTACTCGGGATCCATCTGGAAGGTCTCGGTGAGGGTGATGCCGATGGCCTGGCCCTGCAGCAGGTCGAGGATGGCGGCGTTGCCGTGGAGGTCGGGGCAGGCGGGGTAGCCGAAGGAGTAGCGCGAGCCCTGGTAGCCCTGGGCGAAGAGGGCCCGGCCAGGGAGGTCTTTCGCGGCGAGGCCCAGCTCCCGGCGGATGCGGGCGTGGATGCGTTCGGCGTAGGCCTCGGTGAGCTCCGTGGCGAGGCCGTGGAAGGCGAAGTAGTCGGCGTAGGCGTGGGCCTCGTAGAGCCGCTTCGCGTGGTCCGCCGCGGATTGGCCCAGGGTGACGAGCTGGAGGGCCAGGACGTCCGTCCGGTCGGCGCGGAAGAAATCCGCGATGCAGAGGCGGCGGCCCGCGGCCTGGCGGGGGAAGGGGATCGAGGCGAGGGGCCGGTCGGGATCCGAGGGATCGAAGACGCGCAGCGCATCCCCCGCGGCCCGAACCGGGAAGTAGCCATAGCGGGCCCTCGGCACCACCAGCGGCTCCGCGGCCAGCCGCGCCTTCCAGGCCGCCAGCTGGGGCTCGGCCTTCTCCCGCAGCACGGCCGCGAAGGCCGCGTCGTCCAGGCTGCCCTGGCTGAAACCCCAGCGGTTGCGGATGAGGGCGAACTCGTCGAGGAATTCGAAGAGCCCCGCCACCTCCTCCGCCAGCTCCCGCACGCCCCAGAAGGGCGGCTCGGGGGGGGCGTCGTCATGCCGCACCCAGCTGCTCTGGCCGGCCTCCGTCAGGGGAACCGCCGCGCCGCCGCGATGCAGGATCTTGATACCGCCAGCCGCGCCTGCGGCTGGCGCCGGGACGGGCATCGGTTCTCCCGAGACGATGGCTTGCATCTGCCGCAGCCCCTCGAAGGCGTCCTCCGCGTAGAACACGGGGCCGGGGTAGGCGCGGCGGCAGTCGCCCTCCACGTAGTCGCGGGTGAGGGCCGCCCCGCCGAGGATGACGGGGATCCGGTGGCCCTGTTCCTCCATGAAGGTCAGGTTCTCCTTCATCACCACGGTGGACTTCACCAGCAGGCCCGGGAGGCCGATGGCGTCCGCGGGCCAGTCCGCCAGGGCCTTGAGGATGGCCTCGATGGGCTGCTTGATGCCCAGGTTGCGCACCTCGAAGCCGTTGTTGCTGAGGATGATGTCCACCAGGTTCTTGCCGATGTCGTGGACATCGCCCTTCACGGTCGCAAGGAGGATGCGGCCCTTCTGGTAGTCGGCCTCCTTCGGCAGCCGGGGCTCGATGCGCCGGATGGCGGCCTTCATGGCCTCGGCGCTCTCCAGCACGAAGGGCAGCTGCATCTCGCCCGCCCCGAAGCGGTCGCCCACCACCTTCATGGCGCCCAGCAGCACCTCGTTGATGAGCCTCAGGGGATCGTGGTCCCGCAGGGCCTCGTCCACATCCGCGAGGATGGCCTGCTTCTCGCCGTCCAGGATGTCGCGGTGGAGGCGCTCCAGCACCGGCAGGTCGGCACGCCGGTCCTCGGCGAGAGCGGCCTTGCGGTCGCTGAAGCGGGCCAGGATGGCCTTGAGGGGATCGTAGCCCTCGCTGCGCCGGTCGAAGATGAGGTCCTCGACGATCCGCCGGTCCTCGGGGTCGATCTTCGCGACCGGGATGACCTTGGACGAGTTGAAGATGGCCAGGTCGAGGCCGTGCTGCACGGCGTGGTAGAGCGTGAGGGCGTTCAGCACGTGGCGGGCGGCGGGATTCAGGCCGAAGCTCACGTTGCTCACGCCGAGGAGGGTGCGCACGCCCGGCAGTTCCGCCTTGATGAGCCGGATGGCCTCCAGGGTCTCCACCGCCGAGCCGCGGAAGGCCTCGTCGCCGCTGCCCAGGGTGAAGGTGAGGGGATCCAGGATGAGGTCGCCGGGATCCAGGCCGTACTCCCCCACGGCCAGGGCGTGGAGCCTTCGGGCCACGGCCAGCTTCTCGCCGCGGGTCCTGGCCATGCCGTGCTCGTCGATGGTGAGGGCCACGACGGCGGCACCGTAGGTGCGGCAGAGCTCGAGGATCCGGCGGGCCTTGTCCTCGCCGTCCTCGAAGTTGATGGAGTTCACCACGCACTTGCCGGGGGCCAGCTGGAGGGCCCGCTCGAGCACCGGCACCTCGGTGCTGTCGATCATGAGGGGCGGGGTGACCTGGGTGACGAGCCGGCTGAGGAGCGCATCCATGTCCCGCACCTCATCACGGCCCACGTAGGCCACGCAGAGGTCCAGCAGGTGGGCCCCTTCCCGCTGCTGCTCGCGGGCGATGCCCACGAGGCCATCCCAGTCCTCCGCCGCCAGCAGGTCGCGGAACTTCTTCGAGCCGTTCGCGTTGGTCCGCTCCCCCACGATGAGGGGGGCGGGCTCCTGGCGCAGGGTCACGGCCTGGTAGAGGCTGGCGGCGCTGCGCTCCAGCCTCGGTTCGCGCCGGGGCGGCGACAGGCGCTCCACGCCGGGGGCCAGGGCGCGGATGTGGTCGGGCGTGGTGCCGCAGCAGCCGCCCACGATGGCCAGGCCGAACTCGGACGCCGCATGCAGCACCTTCCCCGCGAAGGCTTCCGGCCCCAGGGGGTAGGCCACCTGGCCGTCCACGTTCAGGGGCAGGCCCGCGTTGGGCAGGCAGCTCAGGTGGAAGGGGCTCGCCTCGGCCAGGGTCTGCAGGTGGGCGTGCATCTCGTCGGGGCCCGTGGCGCAGTTGAGGCCCAGCACGTCGAGGCCCAGGGGCTCGACGCTGGCCAGTACCGCGCCGATCTCCGAGCCCACCAGGAGGGTGCCCGTGGTCTCCACCGTGGCCTGGACCCAGAGCGGCACCCTGCGCTTCGCGGCGGCCATGGCCTCCTTCGCGGCCCGCACGGCCACCTTGATCTGGCCCAGGTCCTGGCAGGTCTCGATGAGGAGGGCGTCCACGCCGCCCTCCAGGAGGCCGTCCATCTGCACGCGGTAGGAGGCCAGCAGGTCGGCGTAGGCCACGTGGCCCAGGGTGATGAGCTTGGTGCCGGGGCCCACGGAGCCGAGGACGAAGCGGGGGCGGTCGAAGCTGCGGGCCACCTCCTTCGCCAGCGACGCCGCCTGCACGTTCAGGGCGCGGGCCCTGTCCGCCAGGCCGAACTCGCCGAGCACCAGCGGATTCGCGCCGAAGGTGTTGGTCTCCACCGCATCGGCCCCGGCCCGGAAGTAGCCTTCGTGGATCTCGCGGATCCACTGGGGGCGGCGCTCCGTGAGCAGGTCCACGCAGCCCTCCAGGGCCGCGCCGCCGTAGTCCTCCACCGTGGGCTTCCGGGCGAAGATCTGCGTGCCCATGCCGCCGTCCAGCAACAGCACCTTCTCGCGGAGGAGATCGGAGAGCGAAGTCATGTCACAGCCCCAGGTACTCGATGGCCACGTCGCCCTGCACCACCACCTGGCAGGCCAGGCGCTGATCGGGGGGGGCGCCGAGGCCCGCCAGGAAGTCCCGCTCTTCGGGCCCCGGCTCGCCGCAGTGGCCGAGGCCTTCCGTGACGCGCACGCGGCACGTGCCGCAGCTCCCCGTGCGGCAGCCGAACGTGATGTCGGCCCCCGCCGCGTCCGCGATGCGCTGCAGCGGCGTCCCCGCCGGCGCCTCCACCAGCAGATCCTCCAGGAGGAAGTGGACCTTTACCGACATGCATCACCCGAGGGAGAACCTGAAAGATCACCACCAAGACACCAAGACGCCAAGAACTGCAAAAGCAATTCTTTGCCTTTCTTGGTGTCTTGGTGCCTTGGTGGTGCGCACGGGTCATTCATTCAGGCCTCCCGTCTGGGCAGCAGGGGGGCCACCAGCTCCACCTGGCCGAAGGGCGCAGAGAGCTGGAGGCCCTGGATGCGGGGGCGGATGGCCTCGATGATCTCCCGCGCGATGTCGAGGCCCTCCTTGACCTGGTCTTCGGCGGTGGTGCGGCGGGCCATGCGGGCCAGCAGGGACTTCGGCAGGACCACGCCGGGCACCTCGTTGGCCATGAACTCGGCGTTGCGGAGGCTCTTGAGGGGCCAGATGCCGGCGAGAATGGGGATGCCGCCGCCCCCCAGGGACTGGGCGAAGTCCAGGAAGCGGAAGAGGCTGTCCGCGTCGAAGACCGGCTGGGTGATGGCCCACTGGGCGCCGGCCTCCACCTTGAGGCGGAACCGGTGCCGCTCCCGCTCGAGGTCCGGCGCGACAGGGTTCGCGCCCACGCCGATGCTGAAACGGGTCGGCGCCCCGATGCCGGCGCCGCCCAGGTCCAGGCCCGTGTTCAGGCGCTTGAGCATGTTCACGAGGCCGATGGCGTCCACGTCGAACACGGCGGTGGCCTGGGGATAGGGACCCAGCTTCGGCGGATCGCCGGTGACGGCCAGGAGGTTGCGCAGGCCCAGGCCCGCTGCGCCCAGCAGGTCGCTCTGCATGCCCAGCAGGTTCCGGTCCCGGCAGGCGTAATGGAGGATCGTCTCCAGGCCCACGTGCTGCTCGATGATGAGGGCCGTGGCCAGGGCGGACATGCGGGCCATGGCCCGGGGGCCGTCGGGCACGTTGATGGCGTCCACGCCCAGGGCCCGGCACTGGCGCGTCTTCGCCAGCAGCTTGTCGTACTCCATGCCCTTGGGGGGCACCAGCTCCACGGTGTGGGTGAACTCGCCCTGGGCCAGTTTCGTGCTGAAGCGGCTCCGGAAGGCGAAGGGCACCTCGGGCTGGGGCTGCTCCTGCGAGGTGGGGGCGCCGGTCGGAGCGGCCTGCACGAAGGCCTGGGCCTGGCGGAAGGCGCCCCGCATGGCGCGGATGTGGGCGGGGGTGGTGCCGCTGCAGCCGCCCACGGCGCGGGCTCCGGCGGCCAGCGCCTTGCGGGCGAACTCGCCCAGGTACTCGGGGCTGGCCATGTAGAGCAGGCGCCCGTCCACCATCCGCGGCAGGCCCGGGTTGGGTTGCAGGACGATGGGCTTGGCGGTGGCGGTGCGGAACCGCTCCAGCAGGCGCAGCAGGGGGGCGGGGCCGTTGCCGCCGTTGGTGCCCACGAGATCGGCCCCCCACTCGTCGAGCTTGCGGATGAACCACTCGGGCTCGGTGCCGTAGAGGGCGCGGCCCTCCTCGTCCGTGCTCATCATGGCCACCACGGGCAGGTCGGCGGTTTCCTTCACGGCGAGGAGGGCCTGGTGGATCTCGTTCAGGTCCTCGAAGGACTCGAGCACGAAGAGGTCCACGCCGGCCTGGGCCAGGAGCTCCGCCTGCTCGCGGAAGACGGCCCGGGCCTCGTCGAAGGAGGTGGGACCCCAGGGCTCGATGCGGACCCCCAGCGGGCCCAGGCAGCCCGCCACCCAGGCGGCCGAGCCCTGCTGGGCCGCGGCCGCCCGGGCCAGCGCCACGCCGGCGCGGTTGATGTCCGCCAGCTTCCCCTCCAGCCCGTAGGCAGCGAGCTTGAGCCGGTTGGCCCCCCAGGTGTTGGTGGTGAGCACCTGGGCCCCGGCGGCGAGGAACTCGGCGTGGATGCCCCGCACCAGGTCCGGCGACTGGAGGTTGGCCTCGTCGAAGCTGCGGTTGATGAACACCCCGCGGTCGTACAGGGCCGAGGGCGTGCTCCCGTCGAAGAGGACGCAGGTACCGGCCGCGAGGGCCTGCTGGAAGGTGGGAAGGGACATGGCTGCGCCTGGGGGCAGTCCGTCGATCGTCATCCAGGGGTTTGGGTCAGTCCGAACCGGGTCGGTATCTTTCCCCCGGACGCGCCGGGGGCAGGAATTGGCACCTTGCATTCGCTGGTTGCCAAGGTTTCACAGGGCCTTTTCCCTCCACCTTTCTGGATAGCGCTCTTGGACTGCCAAAGATCGAGCCCCCAGCATGCGCCGGCCCCGGGTCGGGCGTCAAGCCGGCGGCACGGCCCGTCCCAGGCCCCGGCGCCGCATGTGGCCCCAGCCGCCCTTGCCGCGGAGCCAGTCGAAGGTGCCCCGCAGGCGCCACCAGAGCGTGAGCTGCCGGTAGCCGAAGTTCTCCGCCACGGCGGCGACGAGCAGGAGGCCGAAGGCTCGCAGCCCCTGGTACCGGTGGCCGCTGATCTCCTGGAGCAGGACGGACACCACGGAATTGAGCACGCCCAGCAGCAGCGCCACGTAGAGGAAGAGCACGGCGAAGGGGGTGTTGATGGAGTGGCGCCAGACCGACCAGGCGAAGACGAGGTAGCCGCAGGCCTCGATGACGGGGGCGAGGGCCTCGAAGAGCAGGAAGTAGGGCATGGAGAAGAGGCCCACCCGGCCGTAGGCGGGGTTGAACCACATGCGGCGGTGCTTCCAGAGGGCCTCCCACAGCCCGCGCTGCCAGCGGTTGCGCTGGCGGCCGAGGGTCCTGAAGTCCTCGGGCACTTCGGTCCAGCAGATGGGGTCGGGCACGAGGGTGAGGTGGTAGGGCTGGCCCCACTCGCGCATGCGGCGGTGGAGGCGCACCACGAGCTCGAAGTCCTCCCCCACGGTGCCCGGGTCGAAACCCCCGGCCCTCACCACGAGGTCCTTCCGGAAGACGCCGAAGGCCCCGCTCACGATGAACACCGAGTCCAGGGAGGCCAGCCCCACCCGGCCGAAGAGGAAGGCCCGGAGGTATTCCACGATCTGGAACCGCGCCAGCCAGGAGTCGGGCAGGTGGATGCCGCGGATGCCCATGGTGGTGACCCGGCAGCCGTTCAGGGGGCGGATGACGCCGCCGGAGGCCACCAGGCCCGGACGATCCATGAAGGGCCGGGCGATGCGCAGCAGGGCGTCGTTCTCCAGGAGGCTGTCGCCGTCCATGCAGCAGACGAGGGGGTAGCGGGCGAGGTTGATCCCGCAGTTGAGGGCATCAGCCTTGCCGCCGTTCACCTTGTCCACCACCACCAGGTTCGGCACGTACGCGCTCTCGTAGATGCCGTGGACCTCCCGGGTGGGCAGGAGCTGGCGCAGGACCCGGTGGCTGGGCCGGAGGCGGAAGGCCTCCACGAGCCGCGCCAGTGTGGCGTCCGTGCTGCCGTCGTTCACCACCACCACCTGGAACTCGGGGTAGCGCAGGCTGATGAGGCTGTTCACGCTCGCCACGACGCCCGCCTCCTCGTTGTGGACGGGGCAGACGAGGGTCATGGGCTTGGAGTGGCTGGTCTCGAAGGCCGTGTCCAGGCGGTCCGTCTCCACCTCATCCTGGTAGCGGCGGGTGGTGGCGAAGGCCCGGAGGATGAGGGCCAGGTGGGTCAGCTGCAGGAGGAGGAAGTAGAGCAGGAAGCCCCACTGCACCGGGGCCGCGAGGAGGCGGGAGAGGTTCACTGGTGCCCCCGCTCGTCCGCCCACTCCAGGCGCTCCCGGGCCATGTCCCGGGCGAAGGGGTCGGCGCCGGGATCCTCCGCCAGCCAGCCGAGGGCCGCGGCCCCGGCGTGGCCCAGGTCCGCGAGGCCCTGGGCGGCGTTGCGGCGGACCTCGAAGACGCGGTCCGCCGTGAGCTGGATGAGGTCGGGCACGGCCCCGGGCCCGCCCAGCACCCCCAGGGCCCGCGCCGCCTGGGCCCGGATCTCCCAGGCCTCGTGGAAGGCCAGGGGGCGCACCCGGTCGTAGAGGGTGGGATCCGCCAGGGCCGCCAGGGCCTTGAGTGTGGAGGCCTGCAGGTCGAGGTTCGGGATGCCGAGCAGGTCCAGGAGGCGCGGCTGGCTCTCCCGGTGGCGCTGGGAGCCGGCCAGCAGGGCGAAGAGCACCCAGGGGCCGGGATCGGCCTCCGGGAGCGGCAGGTGCGCTTCCATCCAGGGCAGCAGCTCCGGACCGAAGCCCTCCAGCACGCGGAGCAGCCGCTCGCGCTGGTAGGTGTCCTCGTGGATGGCCCAGTCCATCACCGGCCCCGCGTAGGCCAGGTCCCGGCTCCGGGTGAGGGCCTGGGCCGCCGCGTGGGCCACGTAGGGAACGGGATCGTGGAGCAGGGGCGGAAGCAGGCCGAGGTAGCCGCCGAGCCGGAAGGCCCCGATCTCCTGGGCGGCCCGGGCCCGGGTCCTGGGCTGGCGGCTCCGCAGGCGCCGCGGGAGGGAGGTGTGGACGCCCAGGCCCAGGTAGAGCTCCCGGAGGAGCAGGGCCTCCCGTCCCGCCAGGGTGGCCTGGTAGCGGGCCAGGAAGCTGCGGAAGAGCCAGCGGTCGCGCCGGGGGACCTCCCCGAAGGGATGCCTTCCAGGCCCTTCGCCGAAGAGGTGGACCGCGAGCCGGGCCTCCCAGTCCCGGAAGCAGGCGATGCGGTGGCGGTTCTGCCGGTCACGCCGGGCCTGCAGCAGGGCCCCGAAGAGGACGAGGGCGCTCACCAGGCCGATGAGGGCGAGGGTGGCCCAGAACAGGATCTGCAGCAGCAGGCCCTCGGGCAGGTCCAGGGGACGGATGGTCACCCCCCGCGGCGGGACCGCTCGAAGAGCCGCCACAGGCGCTCCACGAGCACCTGCGCGGAGATGGGCTTGGTCATGTAGTCGTCGGCCCCGGCGGCGAGGCAGCGCACCATGTCCTGCTCGTTCTGGTTGCTGGAGATCAGCAGGATGGGGATGCGCCCCTTGGGGGGCGGGAGGTCGCGCACCTCCTGCACGAGCCGGAAGCCGTTCATGGCCGGCATCATCAGGTCGGTGGTGATGAGGTCCACCTCCTCGCGCTGGAGCCGGTCCAGGGCCTCCACCCCGTTGCCGGCGGGGAGGACCTCGAGCCCCTCCATCTCCAGGCGGGCCTGGATGAGGCGGGCGGTGGGGAAGTCATCCTCCACCACCAGCACCCGGGTGTGCTCAGGCCAGCTGCGCGTCATGGGAAAAAGTCTAGCAAGGGTTCTACCAAATCCAATGATTCCCGCGAATCCTGAGGGAGAGCCCCAGGGTGTGCTCCCGGTAGGCAGCGGGGTCGAGGGGGGTGGTGACGGGCAGGCCGGCCACGCTCTGGGTCCACCAGGCCGACAGGTCGGCAGGCCAGGCGCGGGGATGCCAGGTGGCGCCCGCCCGATAGGACCAGGTGAACTGTCCCGCGCCGCCATTCACCGTCTGGGTTCCGGCCTGGGCACCCAGGCCCAGCTCGAAGGTCCGTCCCCGCCGCCAGGCGGCGCTGCCGAAGAGGCCGCTCCAGCGGTACCGCTCCGGGTTGAAGAAGCCCAGGGCGAGGGTCCGGTCGTAGCCGAAGCCGCGGATCATCAGGCCGCCACGCAGGTCCAGGGCGGTCACGGGGAACCGGTACTCGTACGAGGCCATGTGGCTGCGGCGTGTGGAGGTCAGGCCCAGGGCACTGGAGGTCACGTCCGCCTGGCCCAGGGCCCCGCTGAGGGCGTGACGCCCCTGGCCGAAGCGCCAGGTGGCCCCCAGGTCGGTGCTGACGAAGGCCGTGCGCAGGGCCGCGGCCTGGGGCGTGAAGAGCGCCAGGCTGCGCTCCCGGGAGAGGCTCAGGTCCAGGCCCGGCAGGGGCGTGGCACCCAGGCCGAGGGTGTAGCCCCAGGCGGGCCCGCCCCCGCTGTCGGAGATCCGGCGGACGGCACCGGAGAGGGTCATGCGCGCCCCCAGCGGGTAGGAGAGCCCCAGGCTCGCCTCCGAGGGCCGGCGCAGGGCGCCCTGGAAGTCGCTGCGGCGGGAGGCCAGGCCCAGGTCCAGGGCCCCGTCGCCCAGGGGCACCCGGGCGCGGAGGGCGGGGTTCTCGGTGCGCAGGCCCTCGCTGGTGTCGGTGCGGTCCGCCGCGAGCTCCACCCAGGGGCCCCTGGCCCGGGCCAGGTCGTCGCGCAGCTCCTCTGCATCCCGCTGGGCCGGCCCGCCCTGGGCCAGGGCGTCGGCCCGACGCCGCGCGGAGCGGGTCCGTCCTTCGGCGGCCTCCACCTGGGCCAGCAGCAGCTGGGATTCCGGATGGGCCAGGGCCGCGGCGGGCATGCGGTCCAGGATCCGCCGTGCGCCGGCCGTGTCGCCCTCCCAGATCGACAGCCGGGCGAGGCCCGCCAGGGCCTCCCGGTCGCCGGGCGCCTGCGCCAGGAGGCGGTCGTAGGCCCCGCGGGCCTCCGCGTTCCGGCCCGCCCAGGCCAGCACCCTGGCCTCCAGGAGGATCGCCTCGCGGTCCTCGGGATGGGCCAGCCGCCACCGCCGCACGCGGGCCAGGCTCTCCGGCAGCCGCCCGCTCCAGCTCAGGTACGTGGCCGAGTCCAGCAGGGCCTGGCGCTGCTCCTGCTTCACCCAGGGGTCGAGGCGCGCCAGGGCCTCCGCCGTGTGGTCCTGCCAGGCGGCCAGCCGGGCCAGGGCCAGGTCGGAGGTGTAGGCCCGGGCCGGGTAGGCCTTCCGGAAGGCGAGGTACCCTTCCCTGGCCTCGGCGAAGCGACCGGCCCAGCCCAGGGTCTCCGCCCGCTCCAGGAGCGCCGTCTCGTGATCCGGCACCTGGGCCAGCATGGCGTCGTAGGCCTGGATGGCCTCCCCCAGGCGGCCCGCCTCCCGGGCCTTCCGGGCCCGGTCGAGCAGCACGCCCAGGGGTTCGGGGGCCTGGATCGCGGGAGGGGCGGGCAGCGGGACCATGGGAACCTCAGTCGGGGAGGCCGTGGAGGCAGGCCTTGACCAGGTCGAAGGACTGCTTGCGGACGCGATGGAAGGTGGGCTGCTCCCAGGTGGCCCAGGTGAACAGGGGCGGCAGGGGCAGGACGCCCTCCCGGGCCGCGGGCAGGGAGCCGGCGGGCTGGAGCCGCCCGGCCCCGTCCGTCCGGAAGCGCACCAGGCAGAGGCGGAAGCCCTCGGTCACTGCGGTGCCCACCTCGTCGCCCGGGGGGATGGCATCCCGGATCACGCGTCGGGAGCTGGGGTCGGTGACGTTGAGGAGCCCCCAGGGAATGCGGGCCTCCAGGAAGCTCCAGCCGTCCCCGGCCGTACCTTCCCGCCACTCGGCCCGCGAATCGAAGGCGGGGTCCGACCGATCCTGCGTGCCCCGGCGGAGCCAGCCGATCTCCTGCCGGTGGCCCGGGAAGCGGGTGCCGTCGCGGCCGATGCGGGGCCGGTTGCTCTCGGTCATGGGCATGACGAAGCGGCCCGCGTCGTTGTCCACGCTGCGGATGGGCCGGTCCAGGCGGTGGGTGAAGAGGTCGTAGGGCGCGTCGGCGTACAGGGCCGTCTGGTCGCCCTGGAAGCGCACCACGAATTCCAGCCCCGCCTGGGAGCGCAGGTCCAGGCCCCAGGGCAGGCGGTGGTCCCCCAGGTCGACGCCGTGGGTGTCGATGCCCACCGCGAGGCCCTCCTTCGCCCAGTCGGGGATCGGCCCGCGGAAGAACAGGCCCAGGTGCAGCCAGCCCTCGTCGGCCAGCACCTTCAGCCGCAGGTCGGGGCCCGCGAGGTAGTCCGGCACCTTGGCCCAGTCCCCGGCGCGGCCGTCGATGCGGATGGAGGGTCCCGCGGCGCCTGGATGGTAGGCGAGGAGCCCGTAGTTCTCCTCGGCGTCCTCGACGTTGTACCAGAGGGGCTTGCGCTCCAGGGGCACCTCGTCGTCGATGACCAGCCAGTTCTTCTTGAACCACTCGTCGATCCAGGCGAAGAGCATGCCCCCGGCGCAGCCCGAGTCGTGGATGTCGCGGAAGAGGCGCGCGTCCTGCTCGCCCTGTTCGCGTTCCGACTGGCCCCCGTGGGTCATGCCCTGGGGCTGCCAGTGGGCCACCAGCCGCGAGCTGGGCACGCCGAACTCGGAGATCACCACGGGGTGCCGGCGGTGGTGGGCCACCAGGTCCCGGAGGTAGGCCGCGTAGGTGTCCCCGCCCTTGGCGTAGCCCGGATCGAGGTTCATGAAATCCGGGTAGTAGGGGTAGGCGTGGTAGCTGGCGAAGATCCCCGCCCGGCACCCGGGCAGGGTCTCCACCTTCTCCAGGTCCAGGCCCACCGCGTCGTTGTCGTACTCGTGGATCTCGCCCTTGCCCAGGGGGAGGCCCAGCTTCCGGCGCCAGGCCAGCTCCTCGTCCTTGGTGGACTCGGTGGGGTGCGTGAGGGGATCCAGGGTGGGCCAGTTGGTGTAGGCCAGGGGCCGCTGGGCGTGGTACGTGTCGAACTCGTAGTCCAGGAAGTAGTCCATGGCCACGGTCATGAACACCTCCGTGGCGTTGCCCTGCGTCACGGCGAGGAAGCGCCCCCGGTAGTCGGAGAGGCCCGGATGGCGGGCGTTGTAGGCCTCCACGCTGAAGGGCTCCCACTCGCGGCCGAGGATGATGGCCAGGGTCCACTTCGACACGTCGGCGCGGTAGGCGCCCGAGGCATGGCCCGGCGAGGGGGGGATGTCCGCGCGGCCGTGGATCAGGTCCACCACCCGCCGCATCTCCAGCCGCCATCGGGACCACCAGCCCTCCTCGCGGAAGTCGTCGCCGGGCGGCAGCTCGGTCCAGACGCCGTGGATGAGCCAGATGGGTTTTGCGGCCTTCGCGTTGTGCTCGGCCAGGGCCTCGTAGAACCCGGGTGGGTGGATGGTGTAGACCCGGATCGCGTTCACGCCCAGCTCGGCCATCTCGGTGATCCACCCCGCGTAGGTGGCCTTGTCCGGGAACTCGCTGGGATGCCGGCCCGGCAGCGCCGCGCCCAGGTTGATGCCCTTGATGAAGAAGGCCCGCCAGCCCCCCTTCCCGTCGGCCACCTCGAAGCGCTGGCCCTCGATGCGGGCGGGCATCTGCAGGCTGCGGGGCCTCGCCAGGGGCGCCATCGGGGGCGGCGGATCGGGCGCCAGGATCCGGGCTCGGGCCACGGCCTCCTTGAGCTCGGCGCGGGCGGGCTCCTTCGCCAGGGCGGCTTCGAGGACGGTCCGTCCCTCCCGGTCGCGCCCTTCGCGGAGGAGGCAGAGACCGAGGCCATAGGCCGCATCGGCGTACCCGGGCGCCCGCTCCAGGGCGCGGCGGAACTGAGCCTCGGCCTCGCGCACGCGGTCCAGCCGCAGGTCGGCGAAGCCCGCGGCCACGCGGGCATCGGCATCGTCCGGGTGGGCGGCCAGCCAGGCCTCCAGGAACCGCCGGGCCTCCAGGGGACGGCCCGCATGGAGGGCCTTCTGCCCCTGGACGAGCAGCGAATCCTGGGAGGCAGCTTGCACGAGGGCGGGCGGCGCGGCGGGAAGGATCACAGGCCGGCCTCCCGCAGGCGTTCCCGCTCGCGGGCGTAGGCCGCCTCCAGGCCCTCGGCGCGGCCGGGCAGGAGCCCCCGCTCCGCGGCGAGGGTCCTCAGGAGGCTGGTGCCGGTGTCCAGGGTCCGGGGCGCCTGCTGGTAGATGGGATCGGCGTAGGCCTCCAGGGGGCCCACGAGGGTCCACCCGTTGGCCCGCAGGGCGTGGATGAGTTCGCCCAGGAAGAGGGCGTTCAGGAGGCAGTGGTGGAGGAGGACGGCGTGCTTCACCTCCCGGCCCGTCAGCTTCAGGGCGAGGGCCCTGGCCCGGTCCGCCTGGTCCAGCACGTCCTCCACGTAGTAGGTCCGGTAGGGTTCCAGGGAGGCCTGGGGATCGGCCTTGAGGCGGGTCCGCAGGTGCTCGTCGATGAGCCAGTCGAAGGTGGGGATGGTCACGTGGGCGTTGCGGTAGCCGGCCTCGGCCAGGGCCTTCCGCATGCCGTCCCGGGTTTCGAGGGTGGCGCCCTCCTTCAGGTAGGGGAAGCGGAACAGCTTCGTGTAGCCCGGGATCCCCCGGATCAGGGCGTCGCAACGCTGGACGTCCGCCTCGAAGGCGGCGAGGTCCGCGAGGCGCAGGTGCGAGTAGGTGTGGTTGCCCACCAGGTGACCCGCCCGGCCCCAGGCGGCCAGGGCCGCCCGGCCCTCCGGGGTGTCGCCGCCGTCGATGCCGTTGGCGAAGACGATGGCCTGCACCTTGGCATCCCCGAGGGCCTTGAGGATCGCGGCGTTCCGTGTCTCCGGCGAGAGCAGGGGGGTCCGCACCCGGTTCGGCCCGTCATCGAAGGTGAGGGTGAGGGTCTGGGCGGCGAGGCCGAGGCCGGCGAGTCCCGCCAGGGCGAGGGTCCGCCAGGCTGCGCGGAGGCTCACCATGCCAGCAGTCGCTCCACCGCGGCGCGGATGGCGGCGGGGCCGGGCAGCCAGGCGGCCTCCAGGGGCGGGCTGGCGGGGACGGGGGTGTCGGCGCCGCCCAGGCGCATCACCGGGGCATCGAGCCAGGGGAAGCAGGCCTCCTGGATGCGGGCTGCCAGCTCGGCGCCGGGGCCGTAGGTGCGGCTGGCCTCCGTGAGCACCAGCACGCGGTGGGTGCGCTTCGCCAGGGCCTCGATGGCGGCGTCGTCCAGGGGCCAGAGGGTGCGGAGGTCCAGCACGGCCACGTCGAGCTCGGCCACGGCCTCCAGGGCCACGTGCTGGACGGCCCCGTAGGTGACGATGGCGGCGGCGCCCCCGTCCCTCCGCAGGGCGGCCTCGCCGAGGCGGGTGGTGGGGGCCTCGTCCCACTGGTCCTTGAGGCGCCGGTAGAGGTGCTTGTGCTCCAGGAAGAGCACGGGATCGGGATCGTCGATGGCGGCCCTCAGCAGGGCGTAGGCATCCCGGACCGTGCCAGGCGTCACCACCTTCAGGCCGGGACTGCCCAGGAAGTGGCCCTCGGGGTTCTGGCTGTGGAAGGGCCCGCCGCCGTTGCCGCCGCCGGCCGGCCCGCGGAACACCACGGGCACGCTTGCACCCCAGCGCCAGTGGGCCTTGGCGGCGAAGTTCACCATGAGATCCGACGCGAGCAGCGCGAAGTCCATGAACTGGAACTCGGCCACGGCCCGCTGGCCCATCAGGGCCAGGCCGATGGCGGAGCCCGCGATGGCCTGCTCCGAGATGGGCGTGTCGAGCACCCGGTCGGGGCCGAAGCGGTCCAGCAGGCCCTCCGTGGCGCGGAAGGCGCCGCCGTAGACGCCGATGTCCTCGCCCAGGCAGCACACGCGCGGATCCGCCTCCATCGCATCGTGGAGCGCCTGGCGGATGGCCTCGACGTAGGTGCCGCTGAACATGGTCAGCTCCGTGGGCGGGAAGGACTTGAAAGGATCTCCGGGAAGGGCACGAAGAATACGCCAAGGGCACGAAGGCCAGGCGCTCTCACCTCTCTTGGTGTCCTGCCAGGCGCCCGAAGGGCGTCTTCGTGTCCTTCGTGGAGGCTTTTCATTGTCAGCCCTCGGCATCCGGCTCGAGGAGGCCCTGAGCGGCCATCCACGCGTCGTTGAAGATGCTGCTGAGGTAGCGACCCGCGCCATCGGGGAAGACGGTGACGATGCGGTAGGGCTTCTCCCGGGGCGGCAGGCGCTTCGCCACCTGGCGCACCGCCCAGAGGGCCGCGCCGCTGCTTCCGCCGCCCAGGATGCCCTCCTCCCGTACGAGGCGCCGCGCGTGGTGGAAGGCCTGGCGGTCGGTGATCTGGAGCATGTCGTCCACCACGTCGAACTCCATGGTGGGGATGAGGAACTCGTCGCCCAGGCCCTCGATCTTGTAGGGCCCGGCCTTGGGTTCCTTCTCGCCCCGGAAGTGGGGCGAGAACACGGAGCCCACGGGATCCACGGCGATGACGCGGATCTTCGGGTCCTGCTCCTTGAGGTAGCGGCCGGTGCCGCCGATGGTGCCGCCGGTGCCGGCGCCGGCCACGAAGACGTCGATGCGGCCCTCCATCTGCTCCCAGACCTCGGGGCCCGTGCCGTGGTAGTGGGCGGCGTTGTTCTCGCGGTTGCCATGCTGGTCGGGGAAGTAGCAGCCGGGCGTCTCCCGGGCCAGCTTGACCGCCAGGTGGTTGTAGCTCTCCGGGTGCTCCGGCGGCAGGCTCGTGTCCGCCTTCACCACATCCACGCCCAGGGCCAGCAGCTGGTTGAGCTTCTCCTTCGAGATCGTGTCCCGCACCACGGCCTTCAGCTTGTAGCCCTTCTGGAGGGCCAGGAGGGCCAGGCCCATGGCGGTGTTGCCCGAGGAGTTCTCGATGATCGTGTCGCCGGGCTTCAGCCGGCCGTCCTTCTCGGCGGCTTCGATCATGTAGCGGGCGATGCGGTCCTTGCTGCTGCCCATGGGATTCATGAACTCCAGCTTGGCGAAGATCTCCGCCGGAAGGTCCGCGACGACGCGGCGGAGCCGGACCAGGGGCGTGTTGCCGATGGCCTCCAGGACGCTGCCGCAGGGCTTCCGGTAGTGCATGGGGTTCCTCCCGTTGCCAGTATGCCCGGCGCCGTCAGCCGGAAGGAATCCTTGCCGGAGGCGGATCGCCCCCTTCCAGCACCCCGGGGCTGATTCAATCCATGGACTGTGCGATCCCCACCCGGCCGGGAGGGCCCCGGCCTCGGGTCCTGTTGCGGGCGGGCTTCGTCCTAGTTGAACGTGACGTGGTTGTCGTACCCGGTGCGGGAGGCCAGGTTGCCGAATCCGCTCGTCGTGCTGACCGCGACGTTGGCGGGGATGGTGGCGGTGACGGTCTCGCCCGGGGCCATGCCGGTCACCGCGACCTGGTAGTTGGCTCCGCTGCCGGTCACGGTCACGCCGGGCGTTCCCGCCATGCCGGTGATCACGACGTCGCTGGACGTGAAGCCGGTGACGGGGCCGTCGAAGACGACGTCGAACAGGATGGGGCTCGAACTCGTGGGATCGGCCTGGCCCGCGGCCTGCTTGATCGTCACGCCGGGGTGGAACTCCACGAAGACGGTGGAGCTGGCGATCTGGACCGCGCTCGCCGTCGTCCCATCCTTGATGTCGACGGTGATGTTCCCGTACAGCCCATTGATCGAGATCTGTGAGGTCGCGCCGGGGGTTCCCGCGGCCGTCAGCCTGAAGGGGCCGCTGGTGAGGAAGACCCCGTTCTGGTAGAGGTCCCAGGTGTAGTCGGAGAGCATCTGGCCCCCGAGATTCGTGATGGTGAAGTTGGAATTCCCGGCGAGGTCCGCAGAGCCTGAAAGCACGAGGTTGATCTGGTAGTAGGTGACGTGGTTGTCGTACCCGGTGCGGGAGGCCAGGTTGCCGAAGCCGCTCGTCGTGCTGAGGGCGGCGTTGGCGCGGATGGCGGCGGAGACGGTCTCGCCATTGGCCATGCCGGTCACGGCCACCTGGTAGTTGGCACCACTGCCGGTCACGGTGATGCCAGGCGTGCCCGCCATGCCGGTGATGACCACGCCGCTGGCGTCGAAGCCGGTGACCGGGCCGTCGAACACCACGTCGAAGAGGATGGGGCTCAGGTTGGTGGGATCGGCCTGGGTGCTGGCCTGCTTGATCGTCACGCCGGGGTGGAACTCCACGAAGACGGTGGCGCTGGCGATCTGGGTGGAACTGCCGTCCTTGAGGACGACCGTCACATTCCCGTACAACCCATTGATCGAGATCTGTGAGGTCGCGCCGGGGGTTCCGGCTGCCGTCAGCTGGAACGGGCCGCTGGTGAGGAAGGCGCCGTTCTGGTAGAGCTCCCAGGTGAAGGCGGAGGTCATGGCCCCGCCGAGGTTGGTGATGGTGAAGTTGGAGTTGCCCTGGGTATCGGCCGACCCCGACAGCACCAGGTTGGCGAGGCTGTAGTCCTGCCCGGCCAGGCTGGCGGTGAGGTTGGCATAGCTCCGGCTGGCCGGCGTGAAGGTGTATCCGGCCTTGGCGGGCGTGACGGTGCCGGACCAGCCGTAGGGGACGGTGAGGCTGTAGGCCCCGGAGGCATCCGCGGTGACGGTCTTCGTCGTGCCATCGACGTAGGTGAGGGTCGCGCCCCCCACCCCGGCATTGCCGCTGAGGGTGTAGGTGATGGCCGTGGCCGTGAAGCTCTGGACCTGGTTGGCGAGCACTTGGGTGTAGGTGGCGTTGGCCGGGGAGAAGGTGTAGCCGGCCTTGGCGGGCGTGACGGTGCCGGACCAGCCGTAGGGGACGGAGAGGCTGTAGGCCCCGGAGGCATCCGCGGTGACGGTCTTCGCCGTGCCGTCGACGTAGGTGAGGGTCGCGCCCCCCACGCCGGCGTTGCCGCTGAGGGTGTAGGTGATGGCCGTGGCCGTGTAGTTCTGGGCTTGGTTGGCGAGCACCTGGGTGTAGGTGGCGCTGGCCGGGGAGAAGGTGTATCCGGCCTTGGCGGGCGTGACGGTGCCCGACCAGCCGTAGGGGACGGTGAGGCTGTAGGCCCCGGAGGCATCCGCGGTGACCAGCTTCGCCGTGCCATCGACGTAGGTGAGCGTTGCGCCCGCCACGCCTGCGTTGCCGCTGAGGGTGTAGGTGATGGCCGTGGCCGTGTAGCTCTGGACCTGGTTGGCGAGCACGTGGGTGTACGTGGAACTCGTCGGCGAGAAGGTGTAGCCGGCCTTGGAAGGCGTGACGGTGCCGGACCAGTCGTAGGAGACGGGGAGGCTGTAGGCTCCGGAGGCATCCGCGGTGACGGTCTTCGTCGTGCCGTCGACGTAGGTGAGGGTCGCGCCCCCCACCCCGGCATTGCCGCTGAGGGTGTAGGTGATGGCCGAGGCGGTGTAGTTCTGGGCCTGGTTGGCGAGCACCTGGGGGTACGTGGCGCTGGCCGGGGAGAAGGTGTAGCCGGCCTTGGCGGGGGTGACGGTGCCGGACCAGCCGTACGGGACGGGGAGGCTGTAGGCCCCGGAGGCATCCGCGGTGACGGTCTTCGTCGTGCCATCGACGTAGGTGAGCGTCGTGCCCGCCGTCCCGGCATTGCCCTGGATGAGGAAGGTGGTGGGTGCGATCACCAGGGAGAGGCTCCGGCTGGTGCTGCCGCCCTGGCCATCGCTGGCGGCGTAGGACAGGCCGAAGGTGCCCGCCTCGGTGGGGGTGCCCGTCAGGCTGTGGGTTCCCGGAGCGAAGCTGATCCCCGCGGGGAGGGTGCCCGTGAGGGCGTAGGTGACCGGATCGCTATCCACGTCCGTGGCCGTGGGGAGGATCTGGCTGTAGGGCGTCCCCTGGCTTCCGGCCGGGAGGGCGATGGCGGGTGGCAGGCTGGGGGCGTGGTTGGGGACGGCGATGGCGTTGGACGGCGGCGAGGTGATGTCCGCCCATTGCCCGGTGGTGCCGTTCATGGCCTGGCCATGGGCGAGGGCCGTGTAGGTCCCCCGGGGCAGGTTCGGAAAGGTCACCTGGGAGCTGCCACTCGCGTTCGGGGCCGTGGCGGTGAGGCCGCCGGGCACGCTGAAGAGGTCCACTTTCCCGAATTGCACGCCATCCGCATCCGAAAGACCCCAGGTGATCACCAGGTCGCTGCCGGAGGGACTGCCTGTCGGGGCCGGGTTGAGGGTCGGTGCGTCGGGCGTCACCGAGGTCCGGAACGCGAGTTTCCGGACGGCCGAGCGGTTGAGCGCCGGGTCCTCGGCCACGAGGTAGGCCACGTAGGGGGTGTCGGGCAGGAGCCCGGTCCTGGGGTAGGTCGTCGCCTGGTTCCCCGCCAGCGTCAGGAGGGTGGCATCGGCCGTGGCGTGCTGGACGACGTCATCCGGGGTGGGTTCGGTGGCCGGAGGCGCGGCGGGGAACCACAGGTACCCCTTGGCATCCTCATCCGCCACCAGGAGCAGATCGGCGGAGGTGCTGGTCAGGCCGGTGGCATCAAAGGTCACCATCGTCGGGGCCTGCTTGTCGATCCAGGTGATGTTCACCACCTTGTCCGTGCGATTGCCCGGAGCATCGAAGAAGGAGACCGTCTCGGCGGTGTTGGCCGGGTAGGTCTTGGTGTAGGCGAACTTCCCGCTCGCCGCCTCCACGGACTTCGCCCATCCGGCAGGCGCGTCCAGGTTCTCCACGGTGCGGAAGGTCGCCACCACGTCCTGGTTGGTGGGGGCCGTGGTCGAGTAGGCCGCGTCTTCCACCACGGGGGCCACGCGATCGATGTTCGCGATGGTGACGAGCTGGGTGCTGCTGTTGCCGGCCCTGTCGGTCAACGTGAAGGGATCGCCGGTGATGTTGGCGGTATAGGTCCGGCTGTAGGTCCAGTTTGGGCTGGAGCCCGTTCTCGTCCAGCCTCCGGGCGGCGGGGGGAGGTCCTCCTTTTCCGTCACGCGGATGCTCGCGGTCACGTCCTGGGTGGTGGGTGCCGTGATGTCGTAGATGGCGGGATCCAGCTGGGGCGCTTTCGTGTCGACCTGGGTCACGGTGAGCTGGGCAGGCCGGGAGCCGGCGCCCTGGGGATCCAGGGCCACGATCTCGAAGACGGCGGATCCTTCCACGCCGGGCCGGGGCGTGAAGGTGCCGAGGGGCCCGGAGACCGTGAGGCTGCCGATGTCGGCGCCGGACAGGGTGCGGCCCACGATGAATCGGAGCGCGCCCCCTTCGGGATCCATGGCCCTGGTCAGGGTCTGCAGGTTGAAGCTCTTGGCGCCGTTGAAGGGGACGCCGCCGTTGTCGAAGACGGCGTTGCCAAGGACGGGGGGCCGATTGTGGGAGGACCGGCCCGAACAGGAGATCAAACCGGCCAGTCCGATGAGACTCATCGCCGCGAACATGAAGGCCACTTCGGCCCTCGAATGGGTCGGAATCCTTGGGAGGTTCATGGGGCCCCACGCAATTGGTTAAATGAGACTCAAAGTATATTATGCATTTTCCAGATCCTGGACCTGGATGGCCCTGGAATTTCATCCCCGGGGGGAACAGGCCCGGGACAGACGCTCGGATGCGTGCCCGGTAACGGCGCGGGCCGGGCTGGCTGATGGCCACCCACCCACATCGGGGCGGGGACAAGGAAGGTGGTGGCGCCTGGGCGGGCACACCAGGGTCATCGCCCCGGCCCACGGCTGCCGGACGGGCACGCTCCGAGGCCTGTGGCGGGCTGCCTTGCCGGGCCCCTCCGCTCGCTAGCGGGGCCCGGCGGGTCGGTGGAGGGACGGACCGGTGGCCGGGGCCGGGCCCGAGGGCCCGAGGGTGGCCATGAGGTGCTCGAGGCGCTTCTGCATGTCGCCCTCGGGGACCTTCCCCACCCGGACCAGGTAGAGGGTGAAGAGGGCTTCCTGGTCCAGGGCGGGAGTCCCCTGGGCGAGGAAGCCGGGGAGCAGGGTGGCAATGCGGGTGCTGCCCTCCTCCTCGAAGGCGCTGCCCGTATAGGGATGGCGTTGCCTGGCCACTTCCTTCCAGCCTTTCTGGTCCGAATCGGGCAGGGTGGGGGCGGGGTGGGTGTGCTTGAGGACCACGAAATAGTTGTCATCCTCCTCGTCGTCGAACTCGACCCGGCGCAGGTCCCAGACGATGTCCTTCCCCTTGTGCGAGAAGCCCATGTAGAGCCCGAAATAGGCGCCGGGTGTCAACTGCGCCGACTGGGGGTCCAGGGCGAGGTGGGCCCAGAGGGCATCCACCTTCAGGGACCTGCCCTCCTTGAATTCGAGCTTCACGCCCCGCAGGGTCTCCGGGAGGCGCTCCTTGAGGGGCAGGTAGTCCTCCCACTGGCTCAACTTGGCGAAGTAGGGGATGTAGGTGTAGTCCAGCACCCGCGGCAGGTCGTAGCTCCACGCGGTGAGCTGGCCGGATTCGATGAACTTCACCACCATCACGAGGCCCGAGGGGATCAGGGTGGCGTAGCTCAGGACGATGCCGTCATCGTAGGGGGTGAACCACAGGGATTCCTGCCAGGGACGGCCGAACCGGTCGGTATGCGGCTTGGTGAGGGTGGGCTTGCCGAAGGACGTGATGCGGATGTCCTGGCCGCCGACCTTCCGCTGCACCGCGGCTCCCTTGAGGAGGAGGTCCATGGCCAGCTTCGGGTCCTCCGCCAGGGCCTTGAGGGGGACATCATCCGGGCGCTGGAGCCTGAAGAAATAGACGCCGTTCGCATTGGCGTAGTGCAGCCGCCCGTTCTTGCCCAGTTCGGCGGTCTTGTAGTCGAGCCCCGAGTAGGCCCAGTTCTTGGTGGTGTCGTTCTGGAAGATGACCTGGGGCTGGGCGCTGGAGGGGATGTCGTGGATGGCGCCCTCGCTGGAGGCGCCGTCCGGGAAGCCCTCGCTGCCCAGGCTCTGGAAGAGGCTGTCCATGGACTGGGTGTAGAAGGCCGAGAACTTCTCGCCGTAGTGCGTGCGGATCTCGGTGAAGGACTGGGGAAGGGGGAGCTCGAAGGCGCATTCGAGGGCCCTGGTGCGCTCGGGCACCAGGGAGAACGAGAAGGTCATCTTGTTGTAGAACACGGCCGTCCGGGCCTTCATCCGCTGGAGTTCCGCGGTGGGCAGCGAGTAGCAGATGTTGTCCTTCTTGGACAGGACGACGCCCACGACACGGCCCGTCGGGTCCACCAGGGGGCCTCCGGAATTGCCGGGATTGACGTTGGCGCTGGTCTTGAGGAGGTTCCAGCTGCCGTTCAGGGGCTCGGGAATCGTGCCGATGATCTCGCCGGGCCGGACCACCACGCCCTCTCCGTAGGCGTTGCCCACGGTGAAGACGGTGTCGTTGGTCTGGACGGAATCCTTGAGGGGCAGCCACTGGTCGAAGGTCCGGTCCTTCACCGTGAAGCGCACGACGTCCCGCTGCTCGTCCAGGCCGAGGATCTGGTCCACCTGGTAGACGTGCTGCTGCGCGTCGCGGATGTAGCAGGCCTGGAAACCCATCGACGTGAACAGGGGGGCGAAGACATGGTTGGCGGTGACGAGCTCCCGATCGGAGATCGCGAAGGCGGTGCCGATGGAGAAGTACTTGTCATTGCGGAGGTTGAAGGGCACGAGGTCCCAGGGCAGCTCCTTCTCGTAGGTGAGCGGGTCCTGGGTCTCATCGGGGCGTTTGACGACCACTTCGAAACAGGCCGCAGCGACGGTTCGCTTGACCGCCGGAGGGAGGGTGCCTTCCTGGGCGGGCAGAAGGGTCGGCAGCAGGAGGAGAACCAGCGTCAGGAGGGCGCGGAGCGGTCGCATGGGCATCCAGGGTTGTTCAAGCTGGTCAGGACTGAGGGAGATCCAATGGCGCCCTGCAATCGTGGGGGGGAAGCGGGAAGTTTACCGCGATCCGCGACGGAGGGGCGACGGCGTCGGCAGGGCCGGCCTCCCCGCCTTCAGGGCCCGGACCGGAGGTCCCCCGCTAGACTGGTCCCATGCTCTCGTCCCTTCGGATCCAGAACCTGGCCCTGGTGGAGGACCTGTCCCTGGACTGGGGGCCGGGCTTCACCGTCCTGACCGGCGAAACGGGGGCGGGCAAGTCGCTGCTGGTGGATGCCCTCTCCCTGCTGGTGGGGGCCCGGGGCGACGGGGAGCTGGTTCGCCGGGGCGCCGAGCGGGCCGTGGTGGAGGCCGTGGTGGAGGGCCGCTTCGAGGCCTGGCGGGCCTTCCTGGCCGAGCGGGGCCTGCCCGAGGAGCAGCCCGTGGTGCTGCGCCGGGAGGTGGGGCCGGGCCGCAGCCGGGCCTGGATCAACGGGGCCAGCTGCGCCCTGTCGGACCTGCGCGAGGCCGGCCGCATCTGGATGCGCCTCACCAGCCAGCACGACCACCAGTCCCTGCTGGGCGAAGAGCGCCATCTGGCCCTCATCGACGAGGTGCTGGGCCTGGAGCCCGACCTGGAGGCCGAGGCCGCCGCCGTGCGGGAGGCCGAGGCCGCCCTCAAGGCCAGGCGCCGCAGCCAGGCCGAACGGGAGCAGCGCCTGGAGCAGCTGGCGGAGGCCCTCGCGGACCTGGACAAGCTGGCCCCGAAGCCCGGCGAGTGGGAGCAGCTGCGGGCCGAGCGGGAGCCCCTCCGCCACGCCGTCCACCTGGCCCAGGCCTTCCGGGAGGCCGCCGACGCCCTGGGCGAGGGCGTGCCCAAGGTCGAGCTGGCCCACAAGGCGCTGGTGAAGGCCGTGATGCACTGGCCCGATGCGGTGGCCGAGCAGGACCGGCTGCGTTCCGCCGTGCTGGAGCTGGAGGATCTCCTGGCCCTGGCCCAGGACCAGGCCCTCCAGTGGTCGAAGGGCGGGGCGGACCGCATCGAGGCCCTGGAGGCCCGGCTGGCCCTCTACGAGCGCCTCGCCCGCCGCCACCGCTGCGAGCCCTCGGAGCTGCCGGCGGTGGCCCGGACCCTGCGGGAGGAGCAGGCGTCCCTCCTGGCCGGCGATGCGCCCATCCGGGAGCTGGAGGCCGGCCTGGCGAAGGCCGCCGAGGCCTACCGGGCCCGGGCCGAGGCCCTGCATGAGCGGCGCACCGCCGCCCTCCCGAAGCTGGAATCCGAGGTGCAGAAGCGCCTGGGCCGCCTGGGCATGAAGGGGGCCCGCCTCCAGCTGCGCCTCGGCCTGGCGGAGGAATCCGGGAGCCCGGTCCTCCAGCAGGGCCGCCCGGTCCGTGTGGCGGTCCAGGGCTTCTCCGCCCTGGCCATCTGGATCGAATCCAACCCCGGCGAGGGCTTCCGCCCCCTGGCCAAGATCGCCTCCGGCGGCGAGCTGAGCCGCCTCATGCTGTCCCTCATGAGCGCGGGCCTGATGCTGGGGAAGGGCGAGCGCGAGGCCCTGACCCTGGTGCTGGACGAGGTGGACGCGGGCCTCGGCGGGGAGACGGCCCTGGCCGTGGGGCAGGCCGTGGCCGAGCTGGGCCGGGCCCACCAGGTGCTGGCGGTGACGCACCTGGCCCAGGTGGCCTCCCGGGCGGACCGGCACGGCCGCCTGCGCAAGGAGACCGAGGGCGGCCGCACCCGCAGCGCCCTGGGCTGGGTGGCCGGCGAGGACCGCACCCGGGAGCTGGCCCGCCTGCTCTCCGGCCATCCCGACCGGCCCGAGGCCCTGGAGCACGCCCGCATCCTGCTGCAGGCATGAAAAGAGGAGGGGCCGCCTCGCGGCGGCCCCCCCCGGTGGTGCGGTGAGGTCCTACTGGACCTTGACGCTCACGTCGTCGAGGACGAAGGAGGTCTGCAGGCTGCTGTCCTCGCTGCCGAGGAAGTAGAGCTGGACCGTCTGCCCCTTGTAGGCGGAGAGGTCGAAGGACTTCTGGGTGTACCCCGTGCCCTTGTTCAGGTTGGAGTAGGTGGCCAGGGTGCCGAGCACCGTGCCCGCCGCATTCCGGACCTGCACCTTGAGGGTGTCGTAGGCGGTGGTGGTGGTGGTCTCCGCCGTGTCGATGTGCAGCCAGAAGCTGAACGTGGCGGAGGTGGCGGTGCTGGGGATGCTCACGGACTGGGCGATGGTCTCCGTGGCGGTGCTGCCGTTGCCCAGGAGCCAGCAGTTCTTCGTGCCGGTGTGGGCGGCCTCGCCGCTGAAGGTGCCGATGTCGCCGGTGGTGCCGCTCCAGCCGGTGGCGCCGCTCTCGAAGCCGCCGTTGGTGACGAGGTCGGAGGAGGGGGGCGGCGTGGTGTTGCTGACCGAGAAGCTGACCGAGGTGGAGGTGCCCACGTTGCCGGCGGCGTCATAGGCCTTGGCCACGAGGGTGTGGCTCCCGTTGGCCAGGGTCGTGCTGTCCAGCGTCATCGTGTAGGGGCTGGCGGTGTCCGTGCCCTTCAGGACGTTGTCGACGTAGAACTCCACCTTGGTGACGCCCACGTTGTCGGTGGCGGTGGCGTTGAACGTGACGGTGCCGCTGGTGCCGCTCTCGGTGGCCGAGACCGTGGGGGCCTGGGTGTCCGCGGGAGGAGGCGTGCTGCCGCCCGAGTAGGTCAGGGCCAGATTGTAGGGCGTGGCGGACGTGCCGCTGTAGATGTAGGGGTTGACGTAGACCGTCTTGGTGGTCGAGCCGCTGTTGGTGTAGCTGAGGTTCTCGTTGGCGGTGTTGCCCTGGGAGATGGCGAGCTGGGTGCCGGCGGCGTCCACCAGCTTGAGGTCCCAATCCACGCCGGAGGGGCCGGTCATCGCGACGGCGAGGGTCTCGCCGGGATTCATGGTCAGGGCGAAGAAGTCCGTGTCACCCGTGGTGGAGAGGTTGCCCTGGATGGCGGTGTAGGTACGGGCCACCACATTGGCGGCGGAGACGGAGTTGTTGGGCTCCGTCTCCGTGAAGGTGCTGGAGGGCGGCGGCGGGGTGCTGGACCAGGCCGAGCCCACGTTGATGGCCGCGAAGGAGTTCCACACGGCCTGCTCCTCGGGGCTTCCGGCGCCGTAGAGGTCCTTGGCCGCATTGATGTGGGCCGTCCGGGCGTCGGCGTAGGTCTCGTTCGAGGTGTAGTAGGTGGTCAGGGCCCGGTAGTGGATGCGGGCGGCGTGGTCGTTGCCGACGCCCGCGAACCCGGCGGGGGTGTACGAGCTGTAGTAGTCGCTCGTGGAGGTGCCGCTGGCGCCCTGGCTGAGGAAGTAGAACTCGCGGTTGCCGGGGCCGCTGCTGTAGTGGACGTCCAGGCTGCCGATGGTGGAGGACCAGGCGTCCGGGGACGTGCCGTCCTTGCTGGGCTTGTACATGTAGCGCAGGGGGGTGGGGAAGCTGGCGGTCTCCAGCTGCTCGCCGATGGTCCAGTTGCCGCCGGTGGCGGGGATGGTGGTGGCGTTGGCCGCCTCGCCGCCGCCCAGGTCGTAGAACTCCACCATGGTGCCGAAGATGTCCGAGTTGGACTCGTTCAGGCCGCCCGACTCGCCGGAGTAGGTGAGCCCGCCGGGGACGGAGGTGGCGCAGACGCCGTGGCTCATCTCGTGGCCGGCCACGTCGACGGACTCCAGGGACTTGAACTGGCTGCCGTCGCCGAAGGTCATGCAGAAGCAGGTGTCGTCCCAGAAGGCGTTGTCGTAGCTGGTGCTGTAGTGCACGCGCAGGTACGAGGCCTTGCCGGTGTTGTCGATGCCGTTGCGGCCCAGGACGTTCTTGTACATGTCCCAGGTGGCCTGGATGCCGTAGGCGGCGTCCACGGCGGCGGTCTGGCCGTTGGCGGAGGTGGTGCTGCCGCCGTTGTAGTTGGCCCCGTCACCCCAGGTGTTGGTGCTGTTGGTGTAGATGGTGCCGTTGCCGCTGGTGGCGTGGGCCAGGTCGGTCACCACGTTGTTGCCGAAGGTGCCGCCGGTCCCGCGCGTCATGTCGCGCAGCTCATAGCCCGAGGCCGTGCTGTTGGTGTTGATCTGCACCGTGCCGGAGTACTGGCTGTTGCCGGTGCCCACCGCCGCGGAGGTGTGAAGGGTGTTCCACTTCTTGAGGATGGCGCCGGTGTGGGCGTTGACGAGGTAGTCGGTGTGGGCCGTCTCCTCGACGCCGTTCTCCAGGGCGGTGTGGACGTGGTAGGCGAGGGTGTAGCGCAGCACCTGGCGGGTCACGTCCTCCGCGTTGACCTCGCCGTCGAGGCTGCGCCGGCCGGGGCGGGCCACCGTCACGGTCTCGGGATACACCACCAGCTCCGTGGTCGGCGCGGTGGCGTAGTCGCCCTTGGGGTTCAGGTCCTGGTGGACGATGGCGAGGATCTCGTCGGTCCCGAGGGAGGGCAGGACGTTCAGGTGGATGTTGCGCTTCAGGGCATTGGTGGACGGCAGGGGGTTGCCTTCGCGGTCCGTGTGGGTGATCACGTCGCCGCCCCACACCCGGACGCCCTTGTACATCTGCTGGAAGTGGCCGTGGGTCTGGCCCAGGCTGTCGGTGTGGGCGCGGCCCAGGTGGAAGTCGTTGTCCGCATCCAGGCCGAGCTGGGGCCGCTGGGCCAGCAGGCGGCTGGCGGCGGTGGTCACCCGCAGGGACTCCTGGGGATTGGCACCGGCGCACAGCGCTCCGGCAGCGAGGGTGGCAGCGAGGTAGGACAGGGCGAGCCTGCCCCGGGTGGTCGCCATGGGCAACTCCTGTGGGGTGATGGAACGGTGCGGCCGGGGACCTGGAGCGGCGCTGCGCCGCGTCGGTCGGGACCGCACTGCGTTCGGGAAGGTGAAAGAACAGGAAAGCGAGTCTCAGATTCCTTCGCCCGATCCCGGCCCGGCAAGTTAAGTAATGTTAAGTTTCGTCCGGCAAAGGCAGCGTGACACGAGGCCTGATGCGCCGGCCCGTACAGACGGGGGCCGCCCCGGGAGGCGGCCCCTGCATCAACCGGGATCGGCTACTTGACCTGGAGGCTCACGTCGTCGATGACGAAGGAGGTCTGCAGGCTGCTGTCCTCGGTGCCCTTGAAGTAGACCCGGATCGTCTGGCCCTTGTAGGCGGTGAGGTCGAAGGTCTTCTGGGCATAGCCGGTGTTCTTGTTCAGGTTCGAGTAGGTGGCCAGGGTCGACAGGACCGTGCCCGAGCCGTTGAGGACCTGGACCGTCAGCTTGTCGTAGGCCGTCGAGGTGGTGGTCTCGGCGGTGTCGATGTGCAGCCAGAAGGTCAGGGTGGCGCTGGTGGCCGTGCTGGCGATGGCGACCTGCTGGTAGAGGGTCTCCGTGGCGGTGGCGCCGTTGCCGCAGAGCCAGGCGCAGCGGGTGCCGGCATGGGCGGCCTCGCCCGTCCAGGCGCCGATGTCGCCGGTGGTGCCCACCCAGGGGGTGGTTCCGCTCTCGAAGCCGCCATTCACCATCAGCTCGGAACCTGTGGAGGTGCTGTTGCTGACGGAGAAGGAGACGGCGGTGGAGGTGCCGACGTTGCCGGCGGCGTCATAGGCCTTGGCGGTGAGGGTGTGGCTGCCGTTGGTCAGGGTGGCGCTGTTGAACGTCATGCTGTAGGGGCTGGTGGTGTCCGTGCCCTTCAGCACCCCGTCCACGTAGAACTCCACCTTGCTCACGCCCACGTTGTCCGAGGCGGTGGCGCTGAAGGTGATGGTGCCGGTGGTGCCGCTCTCCGTGGCAGAGACGGTGGGGGCGGTGGTGTCGGTGCTGCCGCTGGTCCAGGCGGCGCCCACGTTGATGCCGTGGAAGGCGTTCCACACGGCCTGTTCTTGGGCGCTCCCGGCGCCGTAGAGGTCCTTGGCGGCGTTGATGGAAGCGGTGCGGGCCCCGGCGTAGTTCGTGCTGGAGGTCATGTAGGTGGTGAGAGCCCGGAACCAGATGCGGGCGGCCGCGTCATTGCCGATGCCGGTCATGCCGCTGGGCAGGTAGGTGGTGCTGGTGTTGCCGCTGGTGGTGGCGCCCTGGCTCAGGAAGTAGAAGCAGCGGTTCATGGGGCCGCTGGAGTAGTGCACGTCCAGGTTGCCGACCGTGGAGGACCAGGCGTCGGGGCTGGAGCCGTCGAGGCTGGGCTTGTACATGTAGCGCAGCGGCGTGGCGGAGAGCTGCTCGCCGATGGTCCAGTTGCCGCCGGTGCTGCCGATGGTGGAACCCGATCCGCCCCGGGCGTAGAACTCGATCATGGTGCCGAAGATGTCCGAGTTGGACTCGTTCAGGCCACCCGACTCGCCGGAGTAGGTGAGGTTCGCCGTGCGGGCGCAGACGCCGTGGCTCATCTCGTGGCCGGCCACGTCGAGGGCGGTCAGGGTGGTGAAGCTGGAACCGTCCCCGTAGGTCATGCAGAAGCAGCTGTCGGACCAGAAGGCGTTGTCGTAGCTGTTGCTGATGTGCACGCGGCTGTAGGTGGCGGTCCCGTTGCCGTCGATGCCGTTCCGGCCGAAGACGTTCTTGTAGAAGTCCCAGGACTTGACCATGCCGAACATGGCGTCCACGGCGGCCGTCTCGCCGTTGGCGGCGGTGGTGGAGGAGCCTTCCACGTAGTTGGCGCCGTCGCCCCAGGTGTTGTCGGCGTCGGTGTAGAGGGTGCCGGTGGCCGTGGAGGTGGTGGAGGCGTGGGCCATGTTGGTGACCACGTTGTTGCCGAAGGAGCCGCCCGAGCCGCGGGTCATGTCGCGCAGCTCGTAGGTGCTGCCCGTGTAGTTCGTGGGCAGGCTGATGACGCCGTTGTACTGGCTGTTGCCGGTGCCCGTGGCGGCGGTGGTGTGGAGGGTGTCCCACTTCTTGAGGATGGCGCCGGTGTGGGCATTCACCAGGTAGTCGGTGTGCCGGATGCCGTCCTGGTCGTTCTCCAGCTCGGTGTGGATGTGGTAGGCGAGGGTGTAGCGCAGGACCTGGCGGGTCACGTCGGTGGCGCTGAGCTCGCGGTCCAGGGCGCGGGGGCCCTGGGGTCGCACCACGTCGACCATCTCGGGAACCACCACCAGCTCGGAGGTCGGCGCGTAGGCGTAGGGGCCCTGGGGGGCCAGGTCCCGGTTGGCGACGGCGAGCGCCTCGTCGGAGGCCAGGGAAGGCGTGACGTTGAGGAAGATATTCCGCTTCAGCTCGTTGGTGAGGGGCAGGGGATTGCCCTCACGGTCCACGTGGGTGATGGCGTCGCCGCCCCACACGCGCACGCCCTTGTACATCTGCTGGAAGTGGCCGTGGGTCTGGCCGAGTTCATCCGTCTGGGAGGCGCGGAGCCGGAAGTCGGCGTTCGCATCCAGGCCGAGCTGGGTGCGCTGGGCCATGAGCCGCTGGGCCGCGGCGTTCACGCGGACGGCTTCCTGGGGATGGGAGGCGGCGCAAAGCGCACCGGCGGCCAGCGCCGCGGTAAGGGTGGTCAGGGCCAAGCGGCCACGGGTCGTCGCCATGGACAACTCCTAGAAAGGTGGGGGGAAGCAGCACCCGGCCGGGGGGCCGTGTGCTGCACTCGCGGGAGCCTTGACGGGCTTGGGCGAGCCGAGGGTGAAAGAACGGGAGGTGGGCCCCAGCTTCAGGGAGCGCCGCCACTCGGCTCAAGTTAAGTGATGTTAAGTTTTTAAATACTGAGACTCTGTATTGATTGTAAAAGTCAAATGTTGGGCGGAGGCAGGTAAGCACCCTCGCCGGGAATCAGGTTCCGGGTGAGGGTTCGGTCTGGACCTCCCGGATCAGCGATCGGAGGCGGCGGGTGAGGACCCGGAGGACGCCTCCGCCGACCTCGGGGCGGGTCTGGAGGGAGTCCCTGAAGGCGGCGCCATCCAGGACCAGGGCCTTCACCTCCGTGAGGGCGGTGAGGGTGGCCGTGCGGGGGGCCGGATCCAGGGCCGCCATCTCACCCAGGCAGGCACCTTCCGTGGAGTCCCCCAGCACGCGGGGCCGGCCTTCGGGGGTCTGCACCCAGGCCCGGACCCGGCCGCGGAGCAGCAGGAAGACGTCGTCCGACCACTCCCCCTGCCGGCAGAGGATGTCCTCGGCGGCCCAGCGCCGCTCCCGGGCCGACCGGGCCAGGGCCTCCAGGTCCTCGGGATCCAGCTCCCCGAAGAGGGGCACCCCGTGGAGGTACATCAGCTTCTCGAGGGTCGCGAGGGGGGCTTCGGGGGAAGCCAAGCGGCTCAGGCTCGCGGCGCTGTGCCGGAGGGTCCCCTGGCCCGCGCGGCCGGCTCCGGAGCCTCCCGGAAGGGCCTGGACGGCCGCCCGCAACAGCCAGGCCTGCTCGTCGTCCTCGCCGGGCAGGGCCTGCGCCACCTCCTCCAGCTCCCGGGAGGCGCCCAGGGCCGCCTGGGCGGTGTCGCGCACGAGGGCGCTGGGATCCAGCAGGGCGGCCCGGAGGGCGGCCTCGGAGGCCGGGCTCTGGATCTGGGCCAGCAGGGCCAGGGCCGCGGCCCGCAGGTGGATGGACTCGTCCTTCGCGGCCAGGAGGAGGGCCGGTTCGGGATCCCCTGGATCGGTCGGGAGGGTGGCCAGGGCGGCCAGTTCCGGCGCCAGGGCGCCCAGGGCCGCGAGCAGGTCCCGGAGGGCCTCCGGTGCCGAGGAGGCGAGCAGGCGGTGGAGGGGGCCCACGTCCGGGCCGCCGGGAACCAGGTCGAGGATGCGCAGGATCCGGCCGGCCTCCCCGCGCTGCCGCCAGCGGACCACGTGGCGGAGGAAGGCGAGGCGGCGCGCCCGGGCCGGTCCCACGGGGGCCCCGGCGCTCCACCCGGATTCCAGCCGGTCCGCCGCGAGGCCGGTGCGGTGCAGGTTCAGGAGCGCGTCCGCGGGCTTGCGCAGCCGGGCCCGCAGGGGGCCGGCCTCCCCTCGGAGTTCTCCGAGGATGGTTTGGTGTTCGGCCTCGTCGAGGCCGTGGGCCCTGCGGAGGGCCTCGAGCACCGGGGCGGAGGGCGGGGTGCCGGCGCCGTCGAGGAGGAGGGATTCGAGTTCCCGCCGGTACTGCTCGAGCTGGAGCCGTTTCTCCATGCTTCCCTGGAACTCCGGGTCGAACAGGCGGCGATCCTCCAGATCCAGCTCCGCGAGCAGCTTGTCGTGGTCCTTGTCGGGGATGCCCAGCTCGGCGCGCATCCGCTGGAGGACCCGCAGGTTCCCCGGGTTGACGACCCCTTCGGCCAGGAGGTCGCGCACCGTGGCCTTGTAGGCGGCGAGCCGGGCCTCCTTCTGCTGGGTCCGCTCCTGGTGGAGCAGGTAGAGGTCGCTCAGGTTGTCCGTGGGGGGCGTGTCGCCCCACTCCCACCGCTTCAGGAGGCCCCGGGCGAACTTCTCGTGGACGAAGTCGGCCTCGGTGCGCCGCCAGCGCCCCAGGAGCACCAGGGTGGCGGCCATGACCACCCCCACGCCGAGGACATCGCCGGCCCAGTCCGGGAGGAGGGCGAGGACCGCCCGGCCGGCGAAACCGTAGAAGAGGAGGAAGCCCGAGAAGGCGGCCAGGGCCATGGCGCGGTGGCGGGCCCGGCCCGCGTCGGAGCCGGCGCGGCGCAAGGCGGCCTCGACGAGCCGGAAGGCTGTCCAGCCCAGCAGGGCGAAGGTCGCCAGGGTGGCAGGGACGGCCAGGATCTTCGGAACCTGGGGCGCGAAGAAGAGGCCCGGCGACCGGAGCCCCGGGAGGGATCCGGCGGGCGCCCAGGCAGCCGCCCCATAGGCCGTCCAGGTTCCCGTCGCCAGCCAGGGGTAGACGAAGTAGCCGAGCACCAGCCCGGGCCAGAGGAAGTAGGCCCGGCGGCGGGCGGGCAGGTCCGCCTCCTTCCAGTAGGCCTGCTCGAGATCGATGTCCGGGCAGTTCTTCTTGCAGGCCGTGCAGGCCGCGCACTGGGAGTTGCCCTCTGGCGAAGCGAGCTGGGTCGGCTCCAGGTAGAGCTTCTCGACCAGGCCCACGGGGCAGAGGTGGTTGCACCAGGTCTTTCCGGTGTAGAGGAAGCCCACGGACAGGGCGGCGAGGATCACGGCCGCGAAGAGGAGGGCCAGGGCCCAGGGGGCGTCGTTGGCCCCGAGGTGGCGGAGGGCCAGGGCCGTGCCCAGGATCATCGCCTGGACATCCAGGTGGTGCCGCCCCAGCCATTCCCCGGCCTTGCGTTTGCCCTGGCGCTTCAGGCGCTGGCCCAGGGTGGCGAAGAAGGCGAGGGGACAGACCCGGCGCCAGGCATGGTAGCCGGCGAGGACGATGCCCAGGGGCAGGGCCGCCACGGCCACGGCCCAGACGATCCGCACCCCCAGCGGGTGCAGGAGGGCCAGGGGCCCCGCCCCGACGAGCACGAGGAGCCCGGCGGCCCGCACGGCCGTGCGGAGGGCGGGCTCGGGCGGGGCCTTCTGGGCCGCGGGTCGGGGCTGGGGGGCGGTCGGCATGGGGGCTCGGGCTTGGAAGTTGTCCCGACAGTAGCCCCGATTTATTCCCTGCACCAGCCTGTTCCCGCTAGGAGCGGGTGGTTCTCCGCTTGCGGGGCCCGCCCGACCGGCGACGGCCTTCGGAAGCCTCGGACGTGGCCTTCCGCCCGGGCTTGAGCCCTTCGCCCACGTCGAGGATCTTCCGCACCTTGGCGGACTCGGAGGGGACGTCCTCGTCCTTCTGCTTCTTCTGGATGCTCAGGCGCAGGGGCACGCCCTGGAAGCCGAACTGCTCCCGCAGCCGGTTCTCCAGGTAGCGGACGTAGCTGAAGTGGAGGCCCCTGTCCGTGTTGGCCTTGATGACGAAGCTGGGGGGCCGGACACCCACCTGGGTCATGAAGTAGAGCTTGGGGAGCTTGCCGTCCACGGCATGGGGGCTCATGGCCGCCACGGACTCCCGGAGGAACCGGTTCAGCTCGCCCGTGGACACGCGCTGGGCATGGGCCGCCGCCAGCTGCTCGATCATCCCGAAGAGCTTGGACACCCGCTGTCCGGTCAGCGCCGAGAGGAAGATCATGGGCGCGTGGTGGAGGAATCCCAGGCTCCGCCGGAGGTCCTCCTCCGCGCCGTAGATGGTGTGGGTGTCCTTCTCGACCAGGTCCCACTTGTTCACCACCAGGATCACGGCCGCGCCGGCCTCCTGGGCGTAGCCGGCGATGACGGCGTCCTGGTGGGTGGCGCCCTCCACGGCGTCCAGCAGGAGGAGGCTCACGTCCGCCCGGGCCATGGCCTGCTTGGCCTTCAGGATGCTGAGCTTCTCGGCGCCCTCGTGGGTCTTGCCCTTCTTGCGGATGCCCGCCGTGTCGATGAGGCGGAAGACCTTGTCCTTCACGTGGAAGACGGTGTCCACGGTGTCCCGGGTGGTGCCGGCCACCTCGCTCACGAGGCTGCGCTCGTAGCCCAGCAGGCGGTTGGTGAGGGAGGACTTGCCCACGTTGGGGCGGCCGATGAGGGCGAAGCGCAGCTCGTCGGAGGGGTCGTGGGCCTCGGCCTCCTCCGGCGTGCGGTGGAAGGGCAGGCGGGTCCGGAGGGCCTCCAGCAGCTCGGGAACCCCGGCCCCGTGGGCGGCTGAGATGGCGAGCACGGCGTCGAAGCCCAGGCCGTAGAACCCGCCGTCGGGGGCGCCGCCCTTCATGCCGTCCAGCTTGTTGACGACGAGGAGCGTCGGCTTGCCCATCCGGCGGAGGCGGGCCGCGATCTCCTCGTCCCCCGCCGTCAGGCCGTCATGGCCGTCCACCAGCAGCACCGCCACGTGGGCCTCCTGGAGCGCGGCCTCGGCCATGCGGGTGATGCCCTGGGTGATGACATCGTCGCCCTCGAAGTCCAGGCCGCCGGTGTCCACCAGCTCGAAGACCTCCAGGGCCTGCCCCTCCTCGTCCAGGCAAGTTACGCGGCCGTAGCTGCGGTCGCGGGTCATGCCCGGCAGGTCGTGGACCAGGGCCGCCCGGCTGCGGGTGAGCCGGTTGAAGAGGGTGGACTTGCCCACATTCGGGCGTCCGCAGAGGGCGACGAGGGGAAGTTTCATGGCTGTTCCAAGCCTTCCAGTCTATCGGTTCGCCCCGGAAAGGACAGGGCGATTGCCGGATCGCCCCCCGCACGGACCTACAATGGCACCGGATCCTCGGGGTGGCGCATGAAGCGGCTTCTGGTGGTCGCCCTCCTGGTGGGCGGGGTCATGGTCGGCGGGTCCTACCTCCTGACGGGGCGGTGGCCCTGGGTGGCCCTCTCTCCCGAGGAGGAGCAGGTGGCGGCGCTGCGGGACACCCTGGGTCGCATCCGTCAGCAGTGGCGGGAGGCGGGCAAGACCCAGGCCCTGGGGGTGGATGCCTCCAGCCTGTCGGATGACCTCCCGACCCGGCTCGATCGCCTCGACCGGGAAGTGGAGGCCCTCCTGCCCCGACTCCGGACCACGGAGGCCCGGGAGCAGGCCGTGCTGCTCAGGCGGGACATCGCGACGGCCCGGGCCGAGATGCGCTGAGGCAGCTGGCGGGGGCTCGAACGGGTCCGCGGCGCCCTTCGGGCTTGCGTCCCCCGGTCTGGTCACCCCTGCTCCGGCCCTCCACTGGAGGGCCTCTGCGATGGGGTGGCCAGCCCACTCGACGCTGGATCCCGGCCACGCCCGCGTGGCCGGGGCGGGTTCGAGCCCAACAGCCCTTGTCGTTCTCCGCCCTTCATGGGGACCCACGCGGGCAGGGGCTCGAACGGGTCCGCTGCGCCCTGCGGGCTTGCGTCCCCCGGTCTCGCTCCGGCAGGGCATCGAGCCCTGCCTCCGCGATCCCACTCGCGGGTTCGAGCCCAACTTCTGTTCCGCCAAGAAAAAAGGGTCCCCGGTGGGACCCTTTTTCTTGGCGGGGCTGACGGGGCTCGAACCCGCGACCTCCGGCGTGACAGGCCGGCACTCTAACCGACTGAGCTACAACCCCTTGCTTTTGCACCAGCGGAGCTGGTGGGCGATGACGGGCTCGAACCGCCGACATGCTGCGTGTAAGGCAGCTGCTCTACCGACTGAGCTAATCGCCCGAATCGCCGAACAGCCATCATTCCATGGGATGCAGGAGGGGTCAAGTCCCAAGTCCGGCGTTGAGGCGTTCTGGCTGTTCTGGTAAGGTTTTTAGACTTCCGTGCCAGGGGTTCCCGCGGACCCTTCGCTGGTGTCGGTATGACCCTGGCCGATCCCTCGGCCGAGGCCTTGGGATGTTTCTGGAGGGTGGCCCGTGGCGCTGCTGGAACTGGCGAATCTGACGCTCCAAACCCCCGACGGGGGCGGACCGGTGCAGCGCATCCTGGCCCAGATGCCGGATCCCATGCGGCCGGATCCCGTGGCCCTCGTGTTCGTCATCGGCCTGCTGGTGGTGCTCTACCTCTACCTGCGCGTGGTGTTCTTCCAGCCCATCACGCGCGTGATGTCCGACCGTGACCGCGACCTCCAGGCCGGCGGCGACGCCAAGGCCAAGGCGGCGGCCGAGCTGGACGCCCGCCAGAAGGACTACCAGGGTCGTCTGAAGGAGCTTCGCAACCAGGCCTTCGCCCGCCGCAAGGCCTTGGCCGATGCGGCCAACCGCGAGAAGCTGGCGCTCCTCGAAGCCGCGAGAACCCGCGCGACCGTCCAGCGCGAGGAGGCCGTGGGCGCCCTCAAGGCGCAGCAGGCCGCGGCGAAGCAGGATCTCCTGGCCCAGGTGGACGCCCTGGCCGAATCCATGGCCCAGACCCTCCTGAAGCAGGCGTGACCATGACGATCCTGACCCGACTCTCCCTCGCCGCCGCCCTGACGCTGAGCCCCCTGGGGCTGGCCGCCCAGTCCCATGCCCCGGAGGAGGCCCACGCCACCGCGCCGGCCCAGGGTCACGAAGCCGCGCCCGCCGAGGGGCATGCGGCCGCCGCCGAATCCGGCTCCGCGGAAGGCCATGAAGGGGGCGAGGCCCACGAGGGCGGGCACCACAAGGCGGCCATGACCCTCTTCGGGAAGGCCTACGGCAATGGCCCGGCCTTCCTGGTCCAGCTGTTGAACTTCGCCATCTATGCGGGGGGGCTGTTCTTCCTGTTGAAGGGCGCCCTCTCGGCCATGTTCAAGTCCCGCAAGGAGGAGCTGGAGACCCTGCTGTCCCAGGCCGAGCGCGACAAGCTGGAGGCCGAGGCCCAGATGAAGGAGCTGCAGGCCAAGATGGCCGGGCTCGAAGGCGAGCTGGCGGGCATCCTGGCGAAGGCCGAGTCCGATGCCGAGGCCGAGAAGCAGCGGGTGCTCGAGGCCGCCCGGGCCGAGGCCGAGCAGATCCTGGCCCAGGCCCAGACGGAGATCGGCCACCAGAAGCGCCTGGCCGAGCAGGAACTGCGGGCCCTGGTGTCCGAGCTGGCCGTGGAGGGAGCCACCAGGCGCCTGGAGGCCAAGCTCACCGGACCCGAGGCGGCGAAGGCCCTGGACCGGGCCATCCAGCAGATCGGAGGCATCCAGTGAGCAATCGCCTGACCGCCCGGCGCTACGCCAAGGCCCTCCTCCAGATCGGCGACCAGCAGGGCAATGTCCCCCAGCTCCAGCAGGAACTGGAAACCGTGGCCGCGACGGTGGCCGCCCATGCCGACCTCACGCGGCTCGTGGCCTCGCCGCTCGTCCTCCCCAGGAAGAAGGCCGAGGTCTTCGAGACCATCCTCGCCTCCGCGAAGGTGAGCGGGACCCTCCGCCACTTCTTCAGCGTGGTCGCCGAGGCAGGGCGCCTCAACCTGCTCTCCGACATCCGGCACACCTTCGCCGAACTCGTCGATGAGCGCGCCGGCATCGTGGAGGCTCGCGTGTCCAGCGCCCAGCCCCTCAGCGACGCCCAGTCGAAGGCGCTCGTCGCCTCCCTGGCTGCCCGCACCGGGAAGACCATCCGCCTCTCCTGGCAGCAGGATCCCACCCTCCTCGGCGGCTTGAAGGTCCAGGTGGGCTCCACCGTCCTGGATGCCTCGATCCAGGGGCAGCTCCGCCAGCTCAAGACCCAGCTTCTCTCGGCCTAGTCCCGTTCGACTTCACACGCAGGTTTCGGAGGAATTCATGGATATCCGCGCGGAAGAGATCTCCCGCATCATTCGCAGCCAGATCGAGGGCTTCGACGCCCAGGTGGACGTGGCCGAGGTCGGCACGGTCATCAGCGTGGGTGACGGCATCGCCCGCGCCTACGGCCTGGAGAAGGCCATGTCCGGCGAGCTGCTGGAGCTGCCCCACGGCGTGATGGGCCTCGCCTTCAACCTGGAGGAGGACAACGTCGGCATCATCCTGCTGGGCGACGCCGCGGCCATCAAGGAAGGGGACACCGTCAAGCGGACCGGCAAGATCATGTCCGTGCCCGTGGGACCCGCCTTCGTGGGCCGGGTGGTGGATGCGCTTGGCAACCCCATCGACGGGAAGGGCCCGATCCAGGCCACCGCCACCAACCCCATCGAGCGCATCGCCCCCGGCATCGTGGACCGCAAGAGCGTGCACGAGCCCATGCAGACGGGCCTCAAGGCCATCGACAGCCTGATCCCCATCGGCCGCGGCCAGCGCGAGCTGATCATCGGCGACCGCCAGACCGGCAAGACCGCCGTCGCCGTGGACACGATCATCAACCAGCGCGACACCGGCGTGATCTGCATCTACGTCGCCATCGGCCAGAAGCGCTCCACCATCGCCCAGGTGGTGAAGACCCTGGAAGAGTACGACGCCATGAAGCACACCATCGTGGTGGCCGCCTCCGCCTCCGAGGCCGCCCCGCTGCTCTTCCTGGCCCCCATGACGGGCGCCGCCATGGGCGAGTACTTCATGTGGCACGGCAAGGACGGGAAGCCCGCGGGCAAGGACAACCCCGGCGGCCACGTGCTCTGCATCTACGACGACCTCTCCAAGCAGGCCGCCGCCTACCGCGAGATCTCGCTGCTGGTGCGCCGCCCCCCCGGACGCGAGGCCTACCCCGGCGACGTGTTCTACCTCCACAGCCGCCTCCTGGAGCGCGCCTGCAAGCTGAGCGACGAGCGCGGCGCCGGGTCGCTGACCGCGCTGCCGGTCATCGAGACCCAGGCCGGTGACGTGTCCGCCTACATCCCCACCAACGTCATCTCCATCACCGACGGCCAGATCTTCCTCGAGAGCGACCTCTTCAACGCCGGCGTGCGCCCGGCGGTGAACGTGGGCATCTCCGTGAGCCGCGTGGGCGGATCCGCCCAGGTGAAGGCCATGAAGTCCGTGGCCGGCACCATCAAACTCGACCTGGCCCAGTACCGCGAACTGGCGGCCTTCGCCCAGTTCGGCTCGGACCTGGACAAGGCCACCCTGGCGCAGCTGAACCGCGGCCAGCGCCTGGTGGAGATCCTGAAGCAGGGCCAGTACCAGCCCATGGCCGTGGAGAAGCAGGTCGTCAGCATCTGGATGGCCACCAACGGCTACGTGGACGACCTGCCGGTCGCCCAGGTGCGCCGCTTCGAGACCGAGATGATGGCCTACCTCGACGTGAACGCGCCGGAGGTGCTCCGCGGCATCCGCGACACCAAGACCCTCTCCGACGACGCCAAGGCCCAGCTCAAGGCCCAGGTCGCGACCTTCAAGGAGACCTTCCTGGCCTCCCTGAACCAGGCCGCGGGAGCCTAGTCCGATGGCCGGTCTCCAAAAAGCCGCACCGAACGGACGGGTGGTGGCGAGCCGTTCTCCGAAAGCCCAGCGGGCTTTCGGAGATGACATTCGCCGCCGCATCCGGTCGGTGAAGAACACCCAGCAGGTCACCAAGGCCATGAGCTTGCCTTGCCGACCCCTTTCGGATTGGAGTAACTAGCCATGGCCGGTCTCCAGGACATCCGACGCCGCATTCGGTCAGTCAAGAACACGCAGCAGGTCACCAAGGCCATGAAGATGATTTCCGCGGTGAAGCTGCGGAAGTCGCAGGAGCGCCTGGTGGCCCTCCGGCCGTACGCCGGGAAGTTGATGGACGTCGTCCGCCGGGTGGTGGGGCGCATCAAGGGCAGCACGGAGATCGTGCCGGGCCCGGCCGCCCAGGCCTTCCTCGCACCCCGCGAGGAGAAGCGCATCCGGGTGGTCCTCGTCGCCTCCGACAAGGGGCTTTGCGGCGGGTTCAACGCCAACGTCTTCAAGGCGGCCCACACCTTCCTGCACGAGTGCCCTGCCGAGATCGTCCACCTCGACGTGATCGGCAAGCGGGCCGCCGACTGGGCCCGCAAGCGCAAGCTGGCGGCCTCGGGCGAGTACCTCGGGGTGCCCCTCACGGGCCTCCAGCGGGTGGTCCAGGAGATCGCCGAGGGCGCCGCGGCCCAGTACCACGCCGGCGAGATCGATGCCCTCTACGTGATCTACAACTACTTCAACAGCCCCGTGGCGCAGACGCCCACGGTGTTCCGCCTCTTCCCCATCGAGCTCGAGCGCCGCGCGGAGGGCCGCGATGCCCTCGAGGTGGCCCACCTGCTGGAGCCCGACCCGAACACGGTGCTGGAGACCCTCCTGCCGCGGTTCGTGGAGACGGAACTGCTCCGGACCCTTCTCGAGAGCAGCGCCTCCGAACACGGGGCCCGGATGGCGGCCATGGACAAGGCCAGCAACAATGCCGGCGAGATGATCGCCAAGCTGACCCTGACCATGAACAAGATCCGCCAGGCCTCGATCACCAACCAGATCATCGAGATCGTCAGCGGCGCCAACGCCTAGAGCCTTCCGCCCATTCCTTCGTTGAGGTAACCCATGTCCAACACCCTTCAAGGCCGCGTGATCGCCGTCGTCGGTCCCGCCGTGGACGTCGAGTTCGACAGCCACCTGCCCGAGATCATGAACGCGCTGCACACCGAGATCGCCGGTGCCACCGTGACGCTGGAGGTGCAGCAGCACCTCGGCGAGAACCGCGTGCGCTGCGTCTCCATGCAGCCCACCGAGGGCATGGTCCGCGGCCAGATCGTGACCGACACCGGCAAGCCCATCAACGTGCCGGTGGGCCCCGAGACGCTGGGCCGCATCATCAACGTGGTGGGCGATCCCGTGGACGAGCGGGGACCGGTCGGCAACAAGATGACCCTGCCCATCCACCGCGAGGCTCCGAAGTACGAGGAGCTGAACACCTCTTCGGAGATGTTCGAGACGGGCATCAAGGTCATCGACCTGCTGGAGCCCTACGCGAAGGGCGGCAAGACGGGCCTCTTCGGTGGCGCCGGCGTGGGCAAGACGGTGCTCATCATGGAGCTCATCAACAACATCGCCAAGGGCCACGGCGGCTATTCCGTGTTCGCGGGCGTGGGCGAGCGCACCCGCGAGGGCAACGATCTCTGGCACGAGATGATGGATTCGGGCGTCATCAACAAGGAGGATCTCTCCAAGTCGAAGGTGGCCCTGATCTACGGCCAGATGACCGAACCCCCCGGAGCCCGCGCCCGCGTGGCGCTGACGGGCCTCACGGTCGCCGAGTACTTCCGCGACCAGGAAGGCAAGGACGTGCTGCTCTTCATCGACAACATCTTCCGCTTCACCCAGGCCGGTGCCGAGGTGTCCGCGCTGCTGGGCCGCATGCCCAGCGCCGTGGGCTACCAGCCCACCCTGGCCACGGAGATGGGCGAGCTGCAGGAGCGCATCACCTCCACGAAGAAGGGCTCCATCACCTCCGTGCAGGCCGTATACGTGCCGGCCGACGACTACACCGATCCGGCGCCCGCCACCACCTTCGCCCACCTGGATGCCACCACGAACCTCTCCCGCGAGATCGCGGCCCTCGGCATCTACCCCGCCGTGGATCCCCTCGCCTCCACGAGCCGCCTGCTGGATCCCCGCATCCTGGGCGATCTGCACTACAACACCGCCATGCGCGTGAAGGCGATCCTGCAGAAGTACAAGGAGCTCCAGGACATCATCGCCATCCTGGGCATGGACGAGCTCTCCGACGACGACAAGCTCGTCGTGGCCCGCGCCCGCAAGATCCAGCGGTTCCTCAGCCAGCCCTTCCACGTGGCCGAGCAGTTCACGGGCATGCAGGGCAAGTACGTGAAGCTGGAGGACAGCATCCGCGGCTTCGCCGAGATCTGCGACGGTAAGTGGGACCACCTGCCCGAGCAGGCCTTCTACCTCGTGGGCACCATCGAGGAGGCCGTGGAGAAGGCTGAGAAGCTGGCCGCCCAGGCCTGATAAGGCGGGGCATGCATGTGAGTCGGGCCGGGAGCGCATCCCGGCCCGCAGGTTCGAGAGGGAGGAATCGTGAGCGACAGGATCCTGCTGGAAGTGGTCACCCCCGAGCGGCCGGTGTTCTCCGCCGAGGTGTCGGAGGTGCAGTTCCCCACCGCCTTCCGCGGCTACTACGGCATCCTGCCCGGCCACACCCCGCTCATGACCCCGGTGGGGGACGGGCTCCTCTACTTCGTGAAGGATGGCCAGCGCCACTGGCTGACGGTCTTCGGCGGCTTCGCCGAGGTGGGCCCCGAGCGGGTCACCATCTTGGCCCGGGAGAGCGAGACCGTGGAGATGATCGACCTGGAACAGGTCGAGGCGGATCGCCAGCGCGCCCTGAAGCTCCTGAAAGAGGCCCGGACCGAGCAGGATATGGACAGGGCCCAGGCCGAACTCGACGCCAGCCTCATCCGCCTCCAGGCCGCGGGACACCCCGCAGGTCACGGGTTCTGACGGATCCTGCCAGGCCCCTGCTCGGCTGAGCGATCCAAGCGCCGCACCGCAGGAACATCCGAGGCCCCCGCAAGGGGGCTTTGTCACGTACCGGGGGCCTTGAGGCGAACCGGGTGAGGGCTCCCATGGCCGACCGGTGACGGGCCCTCCTTGGGCCTGGCCTGGCGGAGGAAGCAGGCGGAGCCTGCGCAGGGAGCCGGTTTTGCCGTGGCGGGGAACGCCGAACCCCGGCCCGGCGACCCTTGCGAGATACAAGAGTTTTGGTCTCAGTGTCACAGATCACAAACCAACCCCTGCCGGAGGGCAGAAAAAAGGAGAAATCATTGTGAAGACAGCTGAAAATTCAAATGCAATTGAGACATAAGATGCTGAAAAAATAGCCTCATGCAATTCAGCGTTTGATGTCACGACTGTGTCTGTTGCGTCAAACAATTTAACCATATGGCCATCTAGAAAGTGGCTTCAAATAACCTCGAGGTGAGCTAACTTTGGCGGCAGGTTCCGAGAGGTTGAGGTGAAGGGATCTCGAGGGAGCAAGCGGGTGGTACGGGGAAGGATTTTGGAGAGGGAAGAGAGATGAGGGGAGAGATGAGGAGACGAGGGATCGG
>NZ_BSDD01000003.1 GCF_030268065.1 Geothrix rubra | reverse complement strand
GGCATCTGCTCGGGATGAGATTCGACTGCCTCGAACTTCGGTGCATTAGTCTCAGGAGCCTGGCAACCGATGATTGGGAATACTGTAAGAACGAGGAGTATGGTGAGCCTATTCATGGCTGCCTAACGAACGAAGCTAACCGGCCCAACCGCAGCCGGACGAAGGGTGGAGGACGGAAATCTGAATGAACGGAGGAGAGCGGAAGGCACGGGCGGTTGGGTCCGAGTTGAGCGCGAGGTTAGGCAGGCGATGGGGTTGAAGCCAACCCGAGCTGCGGAATGCCGGGTTTCGCGGGGCCAGCGATCGAGTGGTACGACCAGGGCGCCGAGTCGAAAGCTGAAAGACCGGAGTTGGTGCGCGAGCCACGATGGCCGAGCCGCCGAAGGCCAGCACCAGGCAGAACGCGAGGCCATGGGCCGGAGGGCCGTGCCATGAGCACCAACGCCATTCCGTGAAAGCCAAAGATCGGAGAGGCAGAGTGGAATCAGCGTACCAGATTGACCAGAAGGCCGGGATTTGCGGCCTGCCTAACGAAGGAAGCTAACCGGCCCCGCCTGCACCGAGGCGCTGAACGGAGCCGAGGAAGCAGGGGGAAGAGAAAGAGCGAAAGGCAATGCAGGCGGGGTCCGAGTTGAGCTAAGGGTTAGGCCGACCGGGTTCATTGAGGGGATTTCAATAGCTTGGTTGCACGCTCTACACGCGCTCTATCGATCGGATTCTGGGATTCCTGGAATGGCAACCATTTAAGCTGAGGGTCCTCAATTGTGTTCGATTTGGCGATTCTGCCGTCAGAAAAGTACCAGATCTCGCGCTTCAATGCCCATTCGAACCCATTGCGAGAACGCCTGAAGTAATAAGTTGTGAGCCCATGTTTGCCGTCAGTGAAGATCGTTTTGGACTGAAATGAAACGATCTGCATTCCCGAGATTGAAACGGGTTTTGGCTCCACATCCTCGAGGACTTTCACTCGATTTGTATCAGTGAGCACACGCCAATCTTCCGCCTTAATCGGTGCGGCGAGGAGTGCCAGAAGAAGGAGCCGTTTCATTGGAGGCCTAACGAATGAAGCTAACCGGCCCCGCCTGCACCGAAGCGCTAAACGGAGCCGAGGAAGCGGGAAGTTGAGAGAGAGCGGGTGGCAATGCAGGCGGGGTCCGAGTTGAGCGGAGGGTTAGGCCTGGTCGGGCATGAAATCAGAGAGTTCATGATTTCGCCTTTTTGAGTTACATGAAAGGCAACATGTAGCCAAATTTTCAAAGGAGTTGTCTCCACCTTTTGAAACGGGTATCAGGTGGTCCAGGGTGGCATCAAAGCGTGTGAGCTGTTTGCCACACTTATAGCATTTATAACCGTCACGCTCAAATACCCTGATTCGATTGGATTTTACATTGTAGAAATCCAGGCGTTTTCTTTCATCGACAGGATCTGAGATTTCGATCGGTGTCAGTTGGGCCTTTTTCATTGCCTCGATGCATGACGAAATCTCTTCAGGGAGGTTGATGCGATAGGGCGTTCCATCGCGCCTTGGCTCACCTGCTTTCGATATTGCGCCTTTCTGCTCAAGTGCTGCCAGCACAACCGAGACTTGGCTGGTTGGCACAGATAGAGTCTGTGTTGACCTAGAGGGTAGAACTACACCAGTAGCAAACTTATAAGTCGAAAAGACACCAAATTGAGTGTGGTTTTCAATTACACATTTTGAAAACATATGCCAATAGAACGCGGCCTCATATGGCGTTAATATTGGTTGTAAATATGTTGCGATCTCTTGAACAATTGATGGAAGTTCAAAAAATGAATCGAATGATTCCCAGGTTTGGGAATCACCCGTGGCCTCATGGGATTCGACCTCATCAGCCAAAGCTCTGAGTTTTTCGGCGATTTGGCGCATGTGGACCTCGGATGGTAGGGCCTAACGAACGAAGCTAACCGGCCCGGCCTGCAGCGAGGCGCAGAGCGGAGCCGAGGAAGCGGGTGGATGAGAGAGAGCGAATGACAAAGCAGGCTGGGTCCGAGTTGAGCGCCAGGTTAGGCCGAACGCCGACCGCCGGATGAACCGAGCCCATGAGACNGATCTACCGGCCCAAGCGCTGAGAATGGGAAAGAGCGGACGAACGAAAAACCAGGGTCAGCGGGAAGTGACGGAGATGGAATGACCAACTCTAGCGCGACGGGACCTCGGGGAAGTCATACCAGAAGCGGATTTGGCCGAGCCCGCCCACGTCGGCCTAACGAAAGAAGCTAACCGGCCCCGCCTGCGCCGAGGCGATGAGCGGAGCCGAGGAAGCGGGACGAAGAGAAAGAGCGGAAGACAATACAGGCGGGGTCCGAGTTGAGCGGAGGGTTAGGGCGATGTTTGATTGTGGCGTTCGAAATAGCGTAAGAAGTATTTGGTAAAAATAAATCGACATACCGAAAAGCTAATAAGAATTGTTATTATGAAGGACCATGGCGGTTCAGGTGATGTAGGATGGAGAAGTTTGAGATATAAATACATGATAAGAGCAGTACAGATGATGGATAAAATCAAAGAGTACATTATGGTGTCTTTAGCTGATTCTTGAGTAATGCCAGAAAGATTTAATAGGTTTTTGTTTTTCAAATCATAAAATGGATTAGAAAAAATGGTTTTCCAGATGAATTTTCGCTGATTGGCTTCGCGTAAATGTGGGGGGATGGTCAGGGGGTTCATGTGAGCCCTAACGAACCAGGCTAACCGGCACCGCCTGCGCCGAGACGCTGAACGAAGCCGAGGAAGCAGGGAGTTGAAAGAGAGCGGAAGACAATGCAGGCGGGGTCCGAGTTGAGCCGAGGGTTAGGCTGTGAACGCTACCCAAGACCAGCCCCAACCACTTGAAGAACCTTAGAAGTTTGACCACGTGTGATCGTCATTGTGCCGTGAAATGACATTGTTTCTTTGCCGATTTGATCGAGGGTCATTTCAATGCGAACCTTCAATTCATGATCGGAATAGGTTTCAACCCACTGGTCGCCTGGAGAATCATCACCAATCTTCAGCTTCTTCTTGGACGAATTTGATACCAGTTTGAGGCGATGAAGGCTGCCGTTCAGTCGGATACCCATATCAGAACTATCATCGAGTGTTCCAAAGAAGCATTCGTTCCGAAGCGCGGTTGACTTGGTGAGGTAGTAGAAGAATCCACCGCTCGTATTCAACTCGTTTTCCTTGAGGATCTCGGGAGCAATTTCAGACACATCCGTATGAGTGCCTTGGCTCATGAGCACAGTCGAGATAGGTGCAAGCAAAAGCAGCGGGAGGACTGATCGGAAGAGGGGCTTCATGGAGAGCCTAACGAACGAAGCTAACCGGCCCGGCCTGCAGCGAGGCGCAGAGCGGAGCCGAGGAAGCGGGTGGATGAGAGAGAGCGAATGACAAAGCAGGCTGGGTCCGAGTTGAGCGCCAGGTTAGGCCGAACGCCGACCGCCGGATGAACCGAGCCCATGAGACGGGCACGTTAGGCGGAGGTGGGCGGGTAAGGCCACCATGCCGGATCTACCGGCCCAAGCGCTGAGAATGGGAAAGAGCGGACGAACGAAAAACCAGGGTCAGCGGGAAGTGACGGAGATGGAATGACCAACTCTAGCGCGACGGGACCTCGGGGAAGTCATACCAGAAGCGGATTTGGCCGAGCCCGCCCACGTCGGCCTAACAAGAATTGGACGGCGAGTACGGAGGTGTTCGTAGTTCGCCTAGTCGGGGGAGTGGGGTGGTGTTGGGGGGGTGGGGTGGTTCGGGGTTGGAGGTGGATAGGCGAACTGAGGCGGGGGGTTGACGGGCGAAAAAAAGGCGATAACCTCAGTCTACCCCTGCTTGTTTTGCTGGAAGTTCGTTGCTGATCTTAGCGTGATGGGCGAACTGGGGGGATCGGAGCGTTCGCCATGGGGGACGGGATTAGGCAGACCGGTGGCGGACGGATCGTGGGGGCTGAAGGGCAGCCGCCCCGGCTCCTTGATCAGCTCCGGGAACAGCTGCGGGTGCGGCACTACAGCCTGCGGACGGAGGACGCTTATGTGGACTGGGTCCGGCGGTTCATCCTCTTCCAGGGCAAGCGGCATCCGCGGGACCTGGGGGCTCCCGAGGTCCAGGCCTTCCTGAGCCACCTGGCGGTGGACCGCCGGGTGGCGCCCTCCACCCAGAACCAGGCGAAGGCGGCGCTGCTGTTCCTCTACCAGCACGTCCTGGAGGCGGACCTGCCCTGGCTGTCCGAGATCGTCCAGGCCCGGCGGCAGCCGAGGCTGCCCGTGGTGCTGACGCCGGGCGAGGTGCGGACCCTCTTCGACCAGATGGAGGGCGGCATGGGGCTGGTGGCCCGGGTGCTCTACGGGACGGGGCTGCGGCTGATGGAAGGGCTGCGCCTGCGGGTGAAGGACCTGGAGTTCGAGCGGCGGGAGATCGTGGTGCGGGAGGGCAAGGGCGGCCGGGACCGGGTCACCATGCTGCCCGACAGCCTGGTGGGGCCCCTGCGCGCGCACCTGGAGCGGGTGCGGGCCCTGCATGAGGGGGACCTCCGGGAGGGCTTCGGCGAGGTCTGGCTGCCGGACGCCCTGGCGGCGAAGGCTCCGTCGGCCGCCCGGGCCTGGGGGTGGCAATGGGTCTTCCCCTCGGCCCTGCGCTCGGTGGATCCCCGCTCCGGCCTCACCCGGCGCCACCACCTCCAGCCGGAGAGCGTGCAGAAGGCCATCCGCCTGGCCGCCCGGGCCGGGGAGCTCGTCAAGCCGGTGACGCCCCATGTCCTGCGCCACAGTTTCGCGACGCACCTGCTGGCCACGGGCCACGACATCCGCACCGTCCAGGAGCTGCTGGGCCACAAGGACGTGGCGACGACGATGATCTACACCCATGTGCTGAACCGGGGCGGACGGGGGGTGCCGAGTCCCCTGGACGGGCTTTGATTCCCCCGGCGTCCACGGCGGGGCCGGGCGTCTCCCGGGCTCCGTGCCGAGAGGGAAGGCCTGGGAATGGGGACCGGCACCTCCGCTGAGGACGGTCCTCCGCATCTCGACCCCGGTGGGCCGGCATCCTCCCCGCCCTTGAGCCGGGCGGCCGGCGTAGGATCCTCCCATGCACGTGTCGGACCGGACGTTCCGCAGGCTGGTGGAGGAGGCGCTGGCGCTGGTGCCGGCGGAGTTCCGGCCGCACCTGGCGGGGGTGCCGGTGGTGGTCGAGGACTGGGCGCCGGACGCGCTGCTGGACGAGCTGGGGGTGCCGGAGGACGAGACGCTCTACGGGCTGTACTCGGGCCGCCCCCTGACGGAGGGCGGGCCGCAGACCGGCGACCTGCCGCCCCGGATCACGCTCTACAAGGGTCCCCTGCTGGAGGACTGCCACGACGAGACCGAGCTGCGGGAGGAGATCGCCACCACCGTCATCCACGAGATCGCGCACCACTTCGGCATCGGCGAGGACCGGCTGGAGGAGCTGGGCTGGGGCTAGGGCGTGGGCTCGGTGGCGGGGGCGAACTGGCGGGTGAGGTCGTCCAGGCAGCGGTCCTTCTCGGCCCAGAGCTCCTGCACCCAGGCCTGGACGCGGGCGCGGAAGGCGGGATCGCCCTCGTAGTCGCCGCCCAGCAGGTCCTTCGGGATCTCCAGCTCCCGGACGCGCACCACCACCTCGCGCACCTTGCCGGAGAGCAGGTCCCAGAAGGTGGGCACGCCCTGGGGGTAGTGGATGGTGACGTCGAGCATGGCGTCGAAGCGCTCGCCCATGGCGCCGAGGGCCGTGGCGAGGCCGCCGATCCGGGGCTTCAGGAGGTGGCAGTAGGGCGAGCCCTGGGCGGCCTGCTTGGCGCGGGTGAACCGGGTGCCCTCCAGGAAGTTGATGACGGAGGTGGGGATCTGCTTGAAGCGCTCGCAGGCCTTGCGGGTGGTGGCCAGGTCCAGGCCCCGGCCCTTCCCTCCGCCCTTGCGGCGCACGAAGGGGAAGTCCAGCGCCCACCAGGCGAGGCCCATGACGGGCACGTAGGCCAGTTCGCGCTTGAGGAAGAACTTCAGGAAGGGCACGCGGCGGTGGAAGACCTTCTGGAGCACGAGGATGTCCACCCAGCTCTGGTGGTTGGCGTTGACGAGGTACCAGCCGCGGCGGCGCAGGCCCTCCACGCCGCGGACATCCCAGCGGGTGCGCTGCACCAGGGCCATCCACCAGCCGTTGACGGCGATCCAGGCCTCGGCCAGGGCGTTGAGGACGCGGTCCGTGCCGCGCCGCACGGCCCCCCGGGGGATGGCCAGCTTCAGGAGGGCCACGGGGATCATGCTGGAGAAGATGGCCAGGACGTTGGCCACCAGGACCGACCCGGCGAGGCTGGCCTTGAGGGTGGAACCGAGGCGCTGGAACAAGGCGGCGATCTCCACACCCAGGGTACCGGATCCGCGTGGGGAGTTGGTCATGACAACATGAGGGTGCCGAAGGGCAGGCCCAGGAGGGGGGCCCCGCGGTGGTCCTGGGGCTCGTAGAGGCCCGCCAGGCCGACGTCCGCCAGGCGCCGGGCGCCGGTCCCGTTCCCGGCCCGGGCGGCCTGGGCGGCGTAGGCGCGGGCGGTGAGGTTGGCGGCGAGGAAGGGCTCGTCCTCCGCCATGACCTGCTCCCCGTCGAAGGCCCGGGCCAGGCCCTTGTGCTGCTGGATGCGGCGCCGGAGGCGGAGGTAGGTGCCGGCGTACTCCTCGGGGGCCACGGCCAGACCGGCCTGGGCGCAGCGCTCCAGGGCCACCAGGGCGTGGAGGACCACCTGGATCGGGGCCAGGCGTCCGCGCTCCTCCTGGAAGGGGGCCTCCACGCGGCTGTAGGCCTGGGCGGCGGCGTCCACCCGGGCCCGCACGAAGCGGGCGTGGTGGGCCAGGTGGTAGCCGAAGAGGAGCCGGGTGCCGGCGCCCGCGAGGTCGGCGGGGGCATGGACCATGCCGTCGAAGGCCGCCTCCACCATCTGGGCCACGGCGCGGTCCAGCAGCAGGGGATTGGTGAAGTTCCGGGGCAGCACCTCGTGGAGGAGGGCGATGGTGAGGCGGAGGAACTGGCCGTCGCCGACATCGATGCCCTGCAGCTGGTCGATGAGGCGCCGCTGGACCGCCTCGAAGACCAGGAGGCGCCGCTCGTCCTCCTGCAGGGGCGGGGCGTTCCCGTGGCCCGCGATGAGGAGGTCGGCGGCGTACAGCAGATGCCACCGGGAGCTGACCACGGAGGCGGGGGCCAGGTCGGCCATGCGGGCGAGCAGGCCCTGGAGCCGCTCCCGGTTGCACCAGAGGTAGGGGGCCTGGGGCTGGCCGGGGTAGGCCCGCACGAGGCGCATGAGGAAGGCGTTCTTCACGCGCATGGACCGCACGTCCGTGAAGGGGGTCATGTGCTCGAAGGCGTCGGCCAGGGCCTCGAACTCGGACACCACCCGCGAGGGCCGGTCGCCCCGGGCCTGGCCCTCCAGGATGAAGGCCAGCAGGTTGGCGGGGTCGTCCCGGAACAGGCCGTAGTCGTCGATGCGGTGGCGGTTGGAGCCGGCCACGGCGTGGAAGGCGGCCTCCAGGTCCTCCATGGCCCCGGCCTCGGGCAGGGCCCGCTCGCCGGCCCCCGTGAGGGCGAAGGAGCCCAGGCCCTCGACCTGGGCCCCGGCCGGCGGAGCCTTCTGGAGGGCGTCCAGCTCCCGGTCCACCAGGGCCAGGCGGTCCAGGCAGGAGCGGCTGTCCACCAGGAGCCGGTCCCGGAGCTTCTCCAGGCGGCCCGGCAGGTCGCTGGGGGCCTCCACCCCCGGCACCCGGATGTCGAGGGCCTGGAGGAGCTCGTGGAGGCGCAGCAGGTCGGGATCCCGCTCCGTGGGCGCCAGGGGCTTCCCGGCGGGGAGGAGCCCGCCCAGGCGCGAACGGGGGGCCAGCCGGCGCTCCAGGTGCTCGAGGCAGCCCTTGGCCTCCTGGAAGCGCCGGTGGGTCTCCTGGAGGGCCTCGTAGCGGGCCTGGAGGTCCGCCTGCCGGGGGGCCGTGTCCACCCGGTGCACCAGCCCGGCCTGGCCCAGCTCGGCCAGCAGGGCCTCCTCCCCGGCGGCCAGACGGAGGGTGCCGCCCCCGGCGAGCCTCAGGAGAAGGGTCCGGCCGTGTTCATGCATGGGGGGGAAGGCGATCCTTTCCGGCGCGGGGTCCGCCCGCGATGGAGGTTCATCGGCCGGGGGGGCGCCCGACCCAAGAAAAGGCGCCGGATCGCTCCGGCGCCTTTTCTGGGAGGGGAAACGGCCTCAGCCGTTCCTGCGGACGAACTCGTCCATGAAGCCGACGAGGGTCTCCACGTCCTGCACGCTCACGGCGTTGTAGGTGCTGACGCGGATGCCGCCGATGTCGCGGTAGCCCTTCAGGCCCACCATGCCGGCCTTCTTGGCCTCCTTGACGAAGGTGTCGTCCAGCTCCGGGGTGGGGAGGAAGAAGTCCACGTTCATGAGGCTGCGGTCGGCCTTCTCGGTGACGAAGCCCTTGTAGAAGCCGGCGTGCCGGTCGATGCAGCCGTAGAGCAGCTCGCCCTTCTTCCGGTTGGCGGTCTCGATGGCCTTCAGGCCGCCGATGCTCTTGTTGTAGGCCAGCACGTTCCGCAGGATGTAGATGCCGAAGGTGGGCGGGGTGTTGTAGAGCGAGTTCTTCTCGGCGTGGAGCTTGTAGCGCAGGTAGCTGGGCAGGTCCGAGGCCTCGCACATCTCCAGGAAGTCCTCGCGGATGATGGTGAGGGTGACGCCCGAGGGGCCGAGGTTCTTCTGGGCGCCGGCGTAGATGAGGCCGAACTGGCTGACGTCGAAGGGCCGCCACATGATGTCGGAGCTCATGTCGCAGACGTAGGGCTTGTCGGTCTTCGGGAACTCCTTCCACTGGGTGCCCTCCACCGTGTTGTTCGAGGTGAAGTGCACGAAGGCGCTGTCCTCGCCGATCTTCAGCTCGGAGGCCTTCGGCAGGCGGGCGAACTTCTCGTCCTTGGTGGAGGCGGCCACGCGGACGTGGTCGCCGGCCACGAGCTTGGCCTCCTTGGTGGCCTTCTCCGCCCAGTTGCCCGTGACGATGTAGTCGGCCTTGCGGCCGCCGCGCAGCAGGTTGAGGGGGATCATGCCGAAGCTGAGGTGGGCGCCGCCCTGGAGCAGCAGCACCTTGTAGTTGTCGGGCAGGCCCATCAGCTCCCTGGTGAGGGCGAGGGCCTCCTCGTGCACCGCGTCGTACTCCTTGGAGCGGTGGCTGACCTCCATGACGGACATGCCCGTGCCGGCGAAGTCCAGCAGCTCCTGCTGGGCGCGCTCCAGGGCGGGCAGGGGCAGCCCCGCGGGGCCGGCGTAGAAGTTGATCACGCGATGGGTCATGGGTGCCTCCGAGGGACCAATGAAAAGAATTACCGCCAAGACGCCAAGACGCCAAGAAACCAAGTTTTATTGTTTTTCCTGGCGCCCTTGGCGTCTTGGCGGTGAATTTTATGCTTTGAAATCCGACAGGATGGCCACCACCTCGTCGCCGATGCGGCCGAGGTTCTCCTTGGAGCTGGCGCCCAGGTGGGGGGCCATGAAGACGTTGGGGGCGGTGAGCAGGGGGCAGTCCGCCGGGGGCGGGTCGCTGGGCCACACGTCGGTGCCGTAGGCCCGCACCTTGCCGCTCTCCAGGGCGGCGGCGAGGTCGGCGTCGTTCACGCACTTGCCCCGGCCGGTGTTGATGAGGATGACGCCATCCTTCATCTTGGCGAGGAAGGCGGCGTTGATCATCCCCTTGGTTTCGTCCGTGAGGGGCGTGTGGAGGCTGATGATGTCGGCCTTGGCCGCCAGCTCATCGAGGCTCACCAGCTTCGCGACGGGGTGCTCCTTGAGGAAGGGATCGAAGGCGATCACCTCCATGCCGAAGGCCTGGGCGCGCTTGGCCACCTCGGTGGCGATGGCGCCGGCGCCGATGAGGCCGAGGGTCTTCCTGAAGAGCTCGGTGCGCTTCAGCTCGTTCTTGAGGAACTTGCCCTCCTTCATGGAGGTATGGGCCTCGATGAGCCGGGCGGGGATGGCCAGCATGAAGGCCATGGTCATCTCCGCGACGGCCACACTGCTGGCCTTGGGGGTGTTGACGGCCTTGATGCCCTTCTCGGCGCACAGCTTCTTGTCCACGTTGTCCATGCCCACGCCGCCGCGGATGACGAGCTTGAGCTTGGGCGCCTGGGCCACGAGGTCGGCGTTCACCTTGGTCTTGGAGCGGACGAGGAGGACCTCGGCCTTCCCGAGGTGGGCCAGGTCACCGCTCACCTCGCCGAAGGGGGCGAGGCGCTCGGGCAGCTTGGCGTCGAAGGCGTCGGCGATGAGGATGTGCATGGGATCTCCAGAAGATGAACCACGAAGGCCAGAGGGACCACGAAGAACAGAATCGACGATGATGGGTGCCGGAAGTGCTTTCTTCGTGGTCTTTCCGTCTTCGTGGTGAATGGTTCGCTAGCCTTCGTACATGCGCACCAGCAGCCCGGAACGCAGCTTGGGCTCGAACCAGGTGGACTTGGGGGGCATCACCTCGCCGGCGTCGGCGACGCTCATGAGCTGGTCGAGGGAGGTGGGGAAGAGCGAGAAGGCCACGGCGTAGCCCTCCTTCACGCGGCGCTCCAGCTCGTCCATGCCGCGGATGCCGCCCACGAAGTCGATGCGCTTGTCGGTGCGGGGGTCCTGGATGCCGAGCACGGGGGCCAGCAGGTTCTCCTGGAGGATGCTCACGTCCAGGCCGCGGACGGGGTCGGCGGCGGGGTAGGTGCCGGGCTTGGCCTTCAGCTCGTACCAGGAGCCCTTGAGGTACATCCCGAAGGTGGCGGGCGCCTTGGGGCTGCGGTCGTCGGTGAGGGCCACCTCGAACTTCTCCTTCACCTTGCCCATGAAGGCGTCCGGGGTGAGGCCGTTGAGGTCCTTCACCACGCGGTTGTAGTCCATGATCTTGAGCTGGTCGTGGGGGAAGACCACGGCCATGAAGCTCTCGAAGGGCTCGTCCCCGGTGGGGTTGGGCGTGGCCGCACGGCGCGCCTGGCCGTAGCGGATGGCGGCGGCGGTGCGGTGGTGGCCGTCGGCGATGTAGAGGGCCGGCACGCCGTTGAAGAGGTGCACCAGCTCGTAGATCACCGTCTCGCCGGAGACGACCCACACCGTGTGGCCGATGCCGTCGGGGGTGACGACGTCGTAGGCCGGGGGCAGCTTGCGGATGTCGTTGACGATGTGGTCGATGTAGGGGACGGCGCGGTAGGCGAGGAAGACGGGCTCGGCGTTGGCGGCCTGCGCGGTGACGTGGCGGGTGCGGTCGTCCTCCTTGTCCTTGCGGGTGAACTCGTGGCGCTTGATGAGGCCGTTCTCGTACTCCTCCACGGAGCAGAGGCCCACCAGGCCGGCCTGCACGTGGTCGCCCATGCGCTGCTGGTAGACGTAGAAGCAGGGGGCCTCGTCCTGGAAGAGGGTGCCCTCCTGGATCAGCTTCCGCAGGTTCTCCACGCCCTTGGCGTAGACGGCGTCGTCGTGGATGTCCACGGTGTCCGGCAGGTCGATCTCGGGGCGGCCCACGTGGAGGAAGGAGTGGGGGTTGCCCTTGGCCAGCGCCCGGGCCTCCTCGGTGTTCACCACGTCGTAGGGCACCGCGGCGACCTGGGCGGCCAGCTCGGGCCGGGGGCGGTGGGCTCGGAAGGGCTTCAGCATGGACATGGACACCTGCCTATGGGAGGGGGACCCGGGAAAGGGGACACAGGCGCCATTATTCCAAAGGGAAGCCCCTTTTCATGCCCCTGGTCTGCGATTTTGACGAAAGTCCCAGATCGCCTGACGGAGCGTCAAGGGCCTTCGGCCCCCGGCTTGCGGTGGTCCGTGATCATGGCGGCGTTCATGAGCATCTCGGTGAGGGGCAGGTCGATGGTGGGTTCCACCCGGCAGGTGTCCACGAATTCGATGTCCGGACGGTCCCAGGTGAGGATCTCGTAGGCCGCCGGCAGGCCCTCCTGGTCCCGGTAGGCGGCGTGGACCACCTCGCCCCGCTTGAGGTAGAGCAGGCCCATGCCGGCCTCGGACTTCACGGTGAGGGTGCAGGACTTGTTCTCCCAGTTGAGGAGCTGCAGGAGGCTGTTCAGGCCGATGCCCCGCACCATGCCCGAGGGCTCGAAGAGGGCCGCGGCCTTGATCTCCTCCATGAGGAGCGTGAGGCGGGGCGGCTTGGTGAGGATGCGGACGGCGCCGAGCTGGAGGGGGGAGTTCAGGTGCTGGCTCTCCCCGAGGCCCGTCATCACGATGATGGGGATCTGCGGGTAGAGGCGGCTCACCCGGGCGATGAGGTTGAAGCCGTCCATGACGGGCATGTTGAGGTCCGTCACCAGCACGTTCACCGGCTCGGAACGGAGGATCTCCATGGCCTGGGCGCCGTCGGAGGCCATGAGGACCCGGAAGTTCGGCAGCCCCTTCAGGCCCTGCCGGTAGAGGCTCTGGGTGGCGCGGTCGTCCTCCACCACCAGGAGGGTCTTGGCGGGGGCATCCGTGTGGGCGAGGGGGCGGGGACGGGGCGGCAGGGACATGGCGGATCCAGGTCAAGGATACCCGACAGGCGTGGTATCCCGGCTTGGCCGGGAGACCGCGTGGGGGTGCACGAGGGGGGACATCGCGAACCAAAGGTGAGCAGGCGGTCCCCCCTCGTCCATGTCAGCGCTCGGATCCTTTGGGGATCTTGTGCTCGGGAACGGGCTCCTTCGCCAGGATGGCCCGGGCCTCGGCGAGGTCCGCCGGATGGGCGCCCTCCCAGGCGGCCACCCAGGGGGGCAGCTCCGCGTCCTCGTAGTCCCGCACCTTCCGGTGGGCGGCCACCAGGGACTGCACCATGGCCTCGTGGATGTCCTCGGCCCGGGGCGGGATGTGGCCCTCCCAGATGGGCTCGTGGAAGTACCGCTCCAGGACGGCCTGGGCGGGCTTGCCCCACACGGCGTAGGTGCGGTCCCGGGGGCCCCCAATGGGCTTGCGGTTCAGGTTCTCGCCGTAGAGGTAGTAGAAGACCGCCTCGCCGTCGCTCCAGTTGCGGAGGACGCCGAAGGCCCCCTTCAGCAGCAGGGTCTGCAGGGGCAGGTCCACGGGCTTGTCCGAGCGGAAGTCCCAGGGCCCCACGTGGGCGTGGGCCACGGAGGGGTAGCCCACCTCGGTGATCATCACGGGCCGGTTGAAGCGGGCCGTGAGGGTGCGGGCCTTGTAGACGATCCACCACCAGGCGTCCCGGATCTGGTCGGGCGAGGGGTACTCGTCGTACTTGGCGATGGGATCGTAGGTGTTCATGCCGATGACGTCGAGGCAGTCGCCGAAGGTGAAGCTGTCGTGGCTGTCGAAGTTCACGCTGTAGACCAGCTTCCCCTTGAACACCTTCCGCACCGCGGCGGCCAGGGCGCGCCAGCGGTCGGGGAAGCGGTGGGTGGAGGCCATCTCCGTGCCCAGGGAGTACCACTCCACGCCGCCCTGCTGGGCCAGGGTGGCCAGGTGCACGTTGAAGGCCGTGTAGTTCCGCCACCAGGCGTCCCAGTCGTCGGGCGCGATGTTGCCGCGCCACCAGGTCGCGTTCTCGGCCTCGTCCCGGAGGTTGATGGTGGGGAAGAACATCATCCGGAGGCCGCGGACCCGGGCCTCCTCGAAGGTGTGCAGCAGGGCGGCGTCCGTGGGGCTGGAGGTGGGGTGCCGCCGGATCTCGTCGCTGTGGTAGGTGTCCATGCGGTAGATGGCCTGCAGGCTCACGCAGGTGGCGCCCGTGGCGGCGATGCGGTCCAGCTCCTCGTGGTAGTCGTAGTCCGGCTCCCCGGCGTAGAGGCCCAGCACCATGCCCCGGGGCTGGGGCACCAGGGCGCGGCGCTGCATCCGGTGGACCAGCCAGAGGGTGAGGGGCAGGCCGAGGAGGGCGATCAGGGCGAGGAGGCGACGGGGCATGCGGCAGGGCTCCAGGATCCAGCCTAACCGCCCGCTGCCCACTGCCTACATCCCACTGCCTACATCCGTTCGACCTTTACCTGGCTGATGCGGGTCCCCTCCATGCGCAGCACGGTGAGGCGGGCGCCCTCGACGGCCACGGACTCCTGGGGGCGGGGGACGCGGCCCAGGCGGGCCATCACGAGGCCGGCCAGGGTGTCGAAGCCGTCCCGCTCCCAGGGCAGGTCCAGGCGCTGGGCCACGTCCTCCACGTGGGCCTGGCCGGAGACCAGGTACACCCCCGGGGCCTGCTCCACGAGGTCCACGGGGGCCTCGTGCTCGTCCTGGATCTCGCCGAAGACCTCCTCCAGCAGGTCCTCCACGGTGACCAGGCCGGAGACGCCGCCGAACTCGTCCACCACGACGGCCAGCTGGGTGCGGGCCCGCTGCATCTCCCGCAGCAGGTCCATGACCGGCTTGCTCTCGGGCACGAAGAGGGGCGTCTTGAGGAGGCTGGCCAGGGGCGGCTGGGCCTGGTCCGGCAGCTGCATGAGGTCCTTCAGGAGCAGCACGCCGCGGACGTGGTCGATGCCGCCCTCGTACACCGGCAGCCGGGAGTGGCGGGTCTCCGTGAAGGTGCGCCAGGCGTCCGGGATGGTGGCCTCCAGGGGCAGGGCCACGATGCGGGTGCGGGGCGTCATCACCTCGCGCACCACCGTGTCGCCGAAGGTCACCACGTTGCGGATGAGCTCGCGGTCCTCGGCCTCCAGGATGCCCTCGGCCTCGCCCTCCTCCAGCAGGGCGGTGACGGCCTCTTCGGTGGGGTCCTCCTCGGCGGCGCCCTCCCGCTCCTCGGCCTGGCGCCGTTCCACGATGCGGGCCAGGGGCGCCACCAGGGGCTCCATGAGCGGCCGGAGGGGCGCGTAGAAGGGGAAGAGGCGGGTCAGCCAGAAGGGCGGATCGCCCGAGGTGAGGAGGGCGGGGGCGGCCAGGTCCAGGGCCCAGAGGGCCAGGGGCACCAGGGGACCGAGCACCCAGCCGCCGCCGGGGAGGGCGGTGCGGAAGGGCCACAGGAGGGCCAGGAAGGCCAGGAGCAGGAGCTGGACCGCGAACTCCAGGCCCATGCCGAGGCTGCGGGGGCGCTCCAGGAGGGCCGCGAGGCCCGGGTGGGCGATGGCGCCCTCCTCCAGCAGCCGCCGCCGCTGGAGCGAGGGCAGGGCGTGGAAGGCGGCGAGCAGGGCCACCAGGGTGAGGCGGTAGGCCAGGAGGAGCCCGGCCGCGACGAGGAGCCAGTGGGAAGGGGTGCTACTGCTGGGGTCGATCATGGTCGGATCCCCATCCTACCTCGAGTCGCGCCTACTTCGGTTCCCGGCGCGCCAGGATGAGGGTCTCGGCCTGGGCCCGGGCCTCCGGGGAGAGCTTCACCCCGCGGCGGGCCGCCTCGCGGAAGTATTCCTCGGGGTCCCGGCAGAGGCCGTCCGGCGTGGGCGGCAGGCCCTTCCGGACCCGGGCGGCGTTCAGGAAGGCGTAGGGCTCGCGGGCCAGCTCCGGGCTCCGCAGGAAGTGGCGGACGGTCCACCAGCCTCCGACCACGAACCAGATGCCCAGCACCGCCAAGCCCTTCCGCTGGAGGCCGCGCATGCGCTCCGGCGTCAGGCGGACGCCCTGCCACCAGACCCCCACGGCCAGGGTGAGGGTGATGAGGGCGGCCGTCACCGACAGGGTGCCCGCCCAGCCCAGGCTGTTCCACCCGTGGCCCGTGAGGGCCACCACCGGCGGCGTCAGCAGCACCCCGAAGATCAGGTTCAGGTGGAGCATGTAGAGGAGCAGGGACTCGCGGCTGGCGGCCTCCACGGGGTTCGGCCCCCGCCAGCGGGGGCGGAGGAGGTCCACGGCGCCCATGGCCGCGCCGCCCAGGAGGATCCAGCCCAGGCGGTCCACGACGCTCGGCAGGGTGGTGTTGGAGAGGGCCGTCAGCTCGGCGTAGGTGAAGGCGCCGGAGCGGCTGTGCAGCAGCCACACCCCGTTCTCCTCAATCCAGGTGCCGCCCCACAGCCAGGGGTGCTGGGTGGCGCGACCCCAGGCCAGGCAGGCTGCCCCGAGGATGGCGAGCAGGACCAGGAACCGGGCCTCGGACCAGCGGGCCTTCCCCTCGGTGGATTCCACCCGGAGCCACCGGTAGAGGCCGCCGAAGAAGGCGCCGAAGGCCGGGAAGGCCAGCCAGGGGAAGAGGGGGAAGAGGGCCTGCACACCGCGGTCCACGTTGCCGTTGAAGAGGCCGCGGACCGGCAGCCAGAGGCCGTCGGCCACGCCCCGGGCCCAGAGGGAGGGGGACACGATCGGGATGTAGAGGGCCAGGGCCAGGGCCAGGAACGTGAAGAGCCGGGGGTTGCGCACCAGCCGGGCCAGGGCGTGGAGGATGAGCAGCGAGTAGACGATGCACTGGAGGACGTCGATCTTGAAGAGCTCCCGGGCCTTCTGGGCGGTGTTCAGCACGGTCCAGTCCGCGGCGGTGAGGCCCGGGGCGTGCAGGGCGTAGGCGCAGAGGAGGATGAAGCCCAGGCGCCGGGCCGTGTCGGGCCAGAAGGGGCGCAGGGTGCCGTCGGTCCGGAAGGTGGAGAGCACCAGGCTGAACCCCGCCGCCATGGTGAAGCTGGGGGCCACCAGGCCGTTCAGGTAGTTGAGCCACCCCGGGCGCAGGCCCTGCAGGAGCCAGGCGTTCACCACGTGGACCTCGATCATGACGATCACGGCCCAGCCCCGGAGCTGGTCGATCCAGTCGCAACGGCGGGAGGGGGTACGGTCGTCCCAGGGGGCGGCGGTCATGGGGATCCTCGGATGATTCCCCTCAAGCCTGCCCGAAGGGTTGGAATTTCTCTACATCGTGATCGGAGGCCAAGGGGCTGGTATGGTGTTCCGATCGCCAATTCCCGTATTGCCTGTCCTGGAGGCTTTCCCCATGGGTGGACTGTTCGTCAAGAAGGACCTGGGCCGGCTCATCGCCGACGCCAACGACCCCAACGCCGGCGAGGGCGGGCACGGCGGCGGCCAGCTCAAGCGCACCCTGGGCGCCTTCAACCTCACCACGCTGGGCATCGGCGCCATCATCGGTGCCGGCATCTTCTCCCTCACCGGCACGGCGGCCGCCTATTACGCAGGCCCCGGCATCGTCTACAGCTTCGTCATCGGCGGCATCCTCTGCGCCCTCGCCGGCGTCTGCTACGCCGAGATGGCGGCCATGGTGCCCGTGGCGGGCTCCGCCTACGCCTACTCGTACGCCACCATGGGCGAGTTCATCGCCTGGATCATCGGCTGGGACCTCATCCTCGAGTACGCCTTCGGCGCCGTGACCGTCTCCGTGTCCTGGTCGGGCTACTTCATGTCCATGCTGTCCAAGACGCTGGGCATCCACCTGTCCGACACCTTCCTGCGCTTCACCGAAGGGCCCTGGGGCAACCTCGTGACGCTCTCCACCGGCCAGCAGGTGCACGGCTACTGGAACCTGCCCGCCACCTTCGTGGCCCTCGTGGTGGCCGCGGTGCTCTACCGGGGCATGCGGGAGAGCGCCCTGGTGAACAACCTCATCGTGGTCACCAAGGTCACGATCGTGCTGCTCTTCATCATCCTGGGCTGGGCCGTCATCACCAAGGCCAACTGGATCGGCGATCCCAGCGCCCACGGGCTGATGAGCCTGATCCCGCCCCCGGGGCCCAGCATGCGCAACGGGGTGAGCTTCTTCAGCTACGGCAAGGCCGGCGTGCTGACGGGCGCGGGGGTCGTCTTCTTCGCCTACATCGGCTTCGACGCCGTCTCCACCACCGCCCAGGAATGCAAGAACCCCACCCGGGACCTGCCCATCGGCATCCTGGGCTCCCTGGTGATCTGCACGATCCTCTACATCCTCATGGCCCTCGTGCTGACCGGCGTGGTGCCCTACAAGCAGCTCGGCGTCGCGGATCCCATCGCCGTCGGCATCGACCGGATCGTGGAGCTGCGCCACTGGACGCCGGCCGCCGCGAAGACCTTCACCCTGCTGGTGAAGCTGGGCGCCCTGGCGGGGCTGACCTCCGTGATCCTCGTGATGATGATGGGCCAGACCCGCGTCTTCTACGCCATGAGCAAGGACGGGCTGCTCCCCTGGTTCGGCAGGGCCCACAAGACCTACGGCACGCCGCATCTCGCCACGGTCGTCACGGGCATCTTCGTCATGGCCTGCGGGGGCCTCATGCCCATGAGCCTCGTGGGCGAGCTGGTGTCCATCGGCACCCTGCTGGCCTTCGTGCTGGTGTGCCTGGGGGTGCCGATCCTGCGCATGAACAACCCCGGCGTGGCCCGTCCCTTCAAGGTGCCCGGCGGCACCCCGGGCGCCTGGATCATCGGCCTCACCGGGGCCGGCGCCTGCCTCTGGGTGATGTCCGGCCTGCCCCGGGACACCTGGCTGCGGCTCATCGTCTGGCTCATCATCGGCTTCTGCATCTATTTCGGCTACAGCCGGAGCCACAGCCGCCTGCGCGCCGAGCGCACCTCGGCCTGACCGGCATGACCGCCCTGCGGACACGCCCCGGCCGGCTGGCCGGGGCGTTCCTGCTCTGCCGCGGCTGCCTGGGGCCCCTGGACGACGGGGCCGAGGCGGGGCTCTGCGGGCGCTGCTGGTCCGGCCTGCGGCCCCTGGCCGAGGCGCGCTGCCCCCGCTGCGCCCTGGTCCACGGCGAGGAGGCCTGCCCTGAGGCCACCGCCTGGAGCCTGGGGGACGCGCTCTGGGACTACCACGGCGGCCGTCCGGCGCTGGGGGCGCTCCTGCTGCCCGCCATCAAGGCCGGGGAGGCTGGCTGGCGGCGGGCCCTGCTGGCGCGCGCCGCGGCCGCCCCGCTGCCCGCCTGGGCCGCGGAGGCGGACCTGGTCACGGCCGCCCCCACGGCCTTCCACCGGCGCCTCGTCCGCGGCTTCGACCTGGCGGAGGAGACGGGCCGGCTGCTGGCCGGCCGGCTGGGGCGGCCCTTCCGTGCCCTCCTGGCCAAGGCCTGGCACAGCGGCGCCCAGGCCGCCCGCACCGAAAGCCAGCGGCGTCGCCTGCCCCGGAAGGCCGTCACGCTGCGCGGAGCGCCGCTGGGCGGAGGGACGGTGCTCCTGGTGGACGACGTGTGGACCACCGGCACCACCCTCCTGCGCTGCGCCCAGGCCCTGCGCGACGGCGGCGCCGACGAGGTGCGCGTCCTGACCCTGTTCCGGGCACTGTGAGCCGCTACCGGACCGCCACGGACCCGCGGGCGGCGCGGGCGTAGGAGGCGGGCCAGGGGACCTCGGCCTTCAGGGCCTGGGCGGCGCGCAGGGGCCAGCGCGGATCGCGGAGCAGCTCGCGGCCCAGCAGCACCAGGTCGGCGGAGCCCTGGGCCAGGATGGCCTCGGCCTGCTCCGGGTCGGTGATGAGGCCCACGGCGCCCGTGGCGAGGCCGGCCTCGGCCCGGATGCGCGCGGCGAAGGGCACCTGGTAGCCGGGCCCCAGGGGGATGTCGGCCCGGGGCACCAGGCCGCCGGAGGAGCAGTCCACCAGGTCCACGCCGAGGTCGCTGAGGGCCTTGGCCAGGGCCACCGACTGGTCCAGGTTCCAGCCGCCCTCCACCCAGTCCGTGGCGGAGAGGCGCACGAAGAGCGGCAGCCGCCCGGGCCACACGTCCCGGACCGCCGCCACCACCTCGCGCAGCAGGCGGGTGCGGCCTTCGAAGCCGCCGCCGTAGCCGTCCTCGCGGTGGTTGGACAGGGGCGAGAGGAACTGATGCAGCAGGTAGCCGTGGGCCGCGTGGACCTCCACCACCTGGAAGCCCGCGGCCAGGGCCCGGTGGGCGGCGTCCACGAAGGCCTGGATCACGCCCGCGATCCCCGCCTCGTCCAGGGCCGTGGGTGCGGTCCAGCCTGCGTCGAAGGGCAGGGCGCTCGGCGCCACGGGCACCCACCCGCCCATGCCGGCGGGCAGGCTGCCGCTGCCCTTCCAGGGCGCGGGGTTCGAGGCCTTGCGACCCGCGTGGGCCAGCTGGATCCCCGGCACCGCGCCCTGGGAGGCGATGAAGCGGACGCTGCGGCCCAGGGCCTCGGCCTGGGCGTCGTTCCACAGGCCCAGGTCGTCCGGGCTGATGCGCCCCTCGGGCACCACCGCCGTGGCCTCGGTGAGCACCAGGCCCGCGCCGCCCTGGGCCAGCCCGCCCAGGTGCACGAGGTGCCAGTCCTGGGCGACGCCGTTCACGGCCTGGTACTGGCACATGGGCGAGACGGCAATGCGGTTGGGCAGCGTGAGGCCGCGGAGGGCGAGGGGCTGGAAGAGGCGGGACATGGGTGGACTCCGGGGGCTCTGCCCCATTCAGGGATAGGGTAGGGCGATCCTGGGCCGACCCCGTCACGGATCTTCAACGGGCGGGTGGCCGGAACGAAGACGGCCCAGCGCATCCACTGGGCCGTCCACGAATCCAGCACGCCTTACCTTTCCTGACCCGGGGCGCGCAGCGTTCCGGGCCGTGCCGCCTACAGCCCCAGCACCTTCCGGACCTCAGCCTCCAGCTGCCCCTCGCGGATCTCGGCGAGGTCGTAGCGGACGCGGGTCATGGGCTTGGTGACCTTGAGGACGCGGGTGAGGTCGATGGGCGTGGCGCTGAGCACCACGTCGCAGGGCGTCGCCTCGATGGTGGCCTCGAGGTCCTTCACCTGGGCCTCGCCGTAGCCCATGGCCGGGAGGATGCCCCGGGCGTTGGGGTACTTGCGGTAGGTGGCGGCGATGGAGGCCACGGCGTAGGGGGTGGGGTCCACGATCTCGTGGGCGCCCATGGCCTTGGCGGCCACCACGCCGGCGCCGTAGGTCATGGAGCCGTGGGTGAGGGTGGGGCCGTCCTCGATGACGAGGGCCCGGCGGCCCTTCACCTTGTCGGGATCCGCGCAGCTCACGGGGCTGTTGGCGCGGATGACGCGGGCCGAGGGGTTCACCTTCGCCGCGTTCTCCTCGATGGCCTTGATGTCCGCCTCCTTGGCGCTGTCGCACTTGTTGATGAGGATGACGCCGGCCCGGCGGAAGTTGGCCTCGCCGGGGTGGTAGCCCAGCTCGTGGCCCGGGCGCAGGGGATCGGCGATGCAGATGTGGAGGTCGCTCCGGTAGAAGGGGAGGTCGTTGTTGCCGCCGTCCCAGAGGATGACGTCGGCCTCCTGCTCGGCACTGCGGATGATCTGCTCGTAGTCCACGCCCGCGTACACCACGAAGCCGTTGTCGATGTGGGGCTCGTACTCCTCGCGCTCCTCGATGGTGCATTCGTGCGTGTCCAGGTCGGCGTAGGTCGCGAAGCGCTGGCAGGCCTGCTTCGCCAGGTCGCCGTAGGGCATGGGATGGCGGATGGCCACCACCTTCTTGCCGAGCTTCTTGAGGATATTGCTGATGTAGCGCGTGGTCTGGCTCTTGCCCGCGCCGGTGCGCACGGCGGTGATGCCGATGACGGGCTTCTTGGACTGGATCATGGTCTTATCCGCGCCCAGCAGCTCGAAGTCGCAGCCCAGGGCGATGCACAGGCTGGCCAGGTGCATGACGGTGGCGTGGGGCACGTCCGAATAGGAGAACACCGCCACGTCGGGCTTCTCGCGCTGGATGAGGGCCACCAGCTCGGACTCGTCCACGATGGGGATGCCCGCGGGGTAGAGCTTCCCGGCCAGCACGGCCGGGTAGCGGCGGCCCGCGATATCGGGGATCTGGGTGGCGGTGAAGGCCACCACCTGGAAGGCGGGGTTGTCCCGGTACACGGTGTTGAAGTTGTGGAAGTCGCGCCCGGCGGCTCCCAGGATGACGACGCGGCGTGCGGACATGACACGAGCCTTTCGGTCCAGCGAAGCGCCGACACGCTCGGATGGGTGGCAGTCCTGGCGGCCCCGCGACGAGGGGAGGATAGTCCTGTTCCAGCGGGGTGCCGGGATGGGTTGTGGCTTGGATCACAGACCCGGGATGGGTCTATGCTTTTCCCATGCCCAGTCCAGCCTCCCTCGCGGCCTTCCTCCGGCGTCGGCGACCCCTGATCCTGGGGCTGGCGGGCCTCTACGCGCTGTGGATCCTGGCGGGCTTCCTGCTGGTGCCCCGTCTGGTGCGGCCGCGCCTCGAGCGGGCCCTGGCCGGGGCCACCCACCGGAAGGCCACCCTGGCGGCGGTGCGGTTCAACCCCTTCAACCTCGCCATGACCTTCGAGGGGCTGCGCATCCCGAACCGCAACGGCGGCGAGTGGATCAGCCTGCGGCGGCTCTACGTGAACGCGCGGTTCTGGCCCCTGCTCACCCGCACGGCCGCCTTCTCGGTGGTGGAGGTGGACGGCCTGGAGGTGCGGACGGTCCTCGACACCCAGGGACACCTGAACTTCCAGGATCTGCTGGACGAGCCCGCCCCGAAGCCGGAGCCCGGGGCGAAACCCACGGCCTGGATCGTGGCCATCCGGACCTTCCAGCTGCGCGGGGCCCGCCTGGCCTTCGAGGACCACAGCATGGCCGCGCCCTTCCGCACGGCCTTCGGCCCCGTGAACCTCCGGGTGGACGGCATCCGCACCCAGGTGGGCCACCAGAGCGCCTACGCCCTGGATGCCTGGACCGAGGCCCGGGAGCACCTGGTCTGGAAGGGCGAGATCGGCTTCGCTCCCCTCATGTCCACGGGCCACCTGGCCGTGGAGAACCTCCAGCTGCCGAAGTACCGCCCCTACGAGCAGGAGCAGGTGGCCACGGAGATCCGCAGCGGCACCGCCACCTTCGGCGCCGCGTACCGCTTCGAGTGGGCGCCGGGCCGCCACCGGCTCGAGCTGTCGGACCTGGGGCTGGCCCTCCGGAACGTCGCCGTGGCCGAGTCCGGCGTGGCCCGGCCCGCGGTGGAGATCCCCGCCCTCGACCTCAAGGACGGCCGGGCCGACCTGCTGGCGCCCTCGGTGGAGATCGGCGCCATCACCGCCCAGGGCGGCACCCTGCGCCTGCGGCGGGGGAAGGACGGCGTCTTCAACCTCTCGCGCATGATCACGCCCAGGCCGAAGCCCACATCGCCGGACGAGAAGCCCCTCGCCCTGAAGGTGCGGACCCTCGACTTCACGGGCTTCACCGTGGGCTGGGACGACCAGCTGCCGGCGCGGTCCGTGGCGGCCGAGGCGAAGGACGTCGCCCTGCACCTGGGGGCCCTGAGCCTGGATCCGGCGGCCGTTTCCACCCTGTCCCTGGCGCTGCGCCTGGGGAACGGCAGCCTGAAGGCCGATGGGAAGGTCCTGCTCCTGAAGCCCGCGGGGGACCTGGCCCTGAAGGTGGACGCCCTGGACCTGGCTCCCTGGGATCCCTACCTCGACGGCACCCTGGACGCCCGGGTGGACCGCGGCACCTTCGGCTTCGACGGGCAGGTGGCCTTCGGCCTCCCCGGCCCGGGGCAGGGAGGCACCTCGGTGAAGGGCAACGTGGTGGTGCGCGACTTCCAGATGCATGACACGGCCTTCAACGAGCCCTTCATCCGCTGGGCGCGGCTGCAGGTGGCGGACCTCGACCTGCGGACCTGGCCCCTGGCCTGTTCCGTGAAGCAGGTGCTCTGGACCGATCCCGAGGGCCGCCTGGTGGTGGCCCCCGACGGCACCACCAACGTGGCCCATGCCCTGCGCCAGGGCACGGAGGCCAAGCCCACCGGCGTGGCGGCCTCCGCGGTGCCGGCGACGCCCGCCTCGGCGCCGGACCTCGCCATCGCCAAGCTGGCCATCACCGGGGGCCGCCTCAGCTTCGTGGACCGCTCCGTGCAGCCCAGCGCCGCCCTGCTGCTGAGCGACCTGCAAGGCAGCTACCTGGGCCTCTCCAGCCGGCCCGAGGCCAGCTCGAAGGTGGACTTCACGGGCCGCGCCGGGGGCCTGGCCCCCGTCACCATCCAGGGCCATGCCATGCCCCTGCGCCACGACCTCGACACCGACGTGACCCTGAAGATCCATGGCGCCGACCTCACGGACTTCACCCCCTACACGGGCAAGTACCTGGGCTACACCGTGCAGAAGGGCAAGCTCGAGGTGGACGCCCGCCTGCGCATCCAGCAGCGGAAGCTCGATTCCGAGAATGCCCTGAAGCTCGACCGGTTCTACCTGGGCGAGAAGGTGGCGAGCCCCGAGGCCACCCACCTGCCCGTGAAGCTGGGCCTGGCGCTGCTGCGGGACCGCCACGACATCATCGCCGTGGATCTGCCCATCCAGGGCAGCCTGGACGATCCCGACATCCGGTACGGGAAGCTCGTGTGGCAGGCCATCTTCAACGTGCTGGGGAAGATCGCCACCTCGCCCTTCACCCTCGTCGGCAAGCTCTTCGGCGGCGACGCGGGCGACCTCAGCCAGGTGGCCTTCGCGCCGGCCTCGGACGCCCTGGATGCCGCCGCCACCGCCAAGCTCCAGGCCCTGGCCAAGGCCCTGGCGGAGCGGCCGACTCTCACCCTGGAGGCCCAGGGCGTGGCGGATCCGGCGGCGGACGCCGCCGCCTTCCGCAAGGCGGGGCTGGAGGCCCTGCTGCGCCGCACCCGCGCCGCGGCCCTGAAGCTGCCGGACGCCACGGGCGCCGTGCCCGCCGCCGAGCGGGACCGTTGGGTGAAGGCGGCCTTCGACGCTGCTTTCCCCGCGGTCCCGCCGGCCAAGGGCAGCGAGCCCGCCCCCCCGCCGCCGCCGACCGAGATGGAGAACCGGCTCCTGGACACCGTGAAGGTGGATCCGGTGGCCCTCGACGCCCTGGCCGACGCCCGCGCCAAGCGGGTGATCGCCTGGCTCCTGGACACCGGCAAGGCCGACCCCGCCCGCGTCTTCCAGGTGCGGGAGGGCGCCCCCGCCGCCGGACCGGCCGTGGTGTTCACGCTGAAGTGAAGGTTCCCTCCCGGCGCCAAGGATCTCCACGAAGGACACGAAGGGGAAAGGCAAGGGCACGAAGGGGAGGCCGTCGCGCGCCCCTGTCAGGTGGCTCCATCAAGGCGGGGAGGGTGGAGGAACTTCGTGTTCTTTTATTAGCCTTCGTGCCCTTCGTGGAGCGCCTTTCGAACGGACGGGCCCGCGCTCAGCGGAAACCCTGCACCCGCGCGATGCCCAGCTTCTTCATGCGGCTCTGGAGGGTGGTGGGCTTGAGGCCCAGGCGCTGGGCGGCCCCGCCGGGGCCATAGACCTTGCCGCGACTGGCCTCCAGGGCCTGGAGGATGGCGCGGCGCTCCACGGCCCGCAGGCTGCCCTCGGGTGGGGCCGGGACGCCGGCGGCCGGCTCCTCGCCGGCGGGGCGCGCGTCCGCCAGGACATCCTCCAGGTCCAGGTCGCCCTGGGGCGCGAGGATCGTGGCCCGCTCCAGCACGTTGATCAGCTCGCGCACGTTGCCGGTCCAGGGGTGGGCCTGGAGGCGCGCGGCGCCGCGCTCCGAGAGGCGCCAGGGGCCCATGCCCGTGCGGCGGGCCCGGCGGTAGAGGAAGTCCTCCGCCAGAAGGCGCAGGTCCTCCCGGCGGTCGCGCAGGGCCGGCAGGTGCAGGGGGAACACGTTCAGGCGGTAGTAGAGGTCGGCGCGAAAGCGGCCCTCGGCCACGGCCTGCTCCAGGTTCACGTTGGTGGCGGCGAGGATGCGCACGTCCACCACGACGCTGCGGTCCGAGCCCACGGGCTCGAAGGCGCCCTCCTGGAGCACCCGCAGGAGCTTGGCCTGGGCCGCCAGGGGCAGGTCGCCCACCTCGTCCAGCAGCAGGGTGCCGCCGTGGGCCATCTGGAACCGCCCCGGCCGGGGCTGCACGGCGCCCGAGAAGGCACCCTTCGTGTGCCCGAAGAGCTCGCTCTCCACCAGGTTCTCCGGTAGGGCGGCGCAGTTCACCTTGAGGAAGGGCTTGTCGGCGCGGCGGCTCCACTCGTGGATGGCCCGGGCCAGCACCTCCTTGCCCGTGCCTGTCTCGCCGCTGAGCAGCACCGCGGAATCCGTGGGGGCCACCTGCCGCGCCAGGCGCACCGTGCGCTGCATGGCGGGGCTGTGGGTGCGCTCGATGAGGCTGCCGGCGTCCTCGGCGCCCACCACCTCCGTGCGCAGGAGCCGGTTCTCCGCCTCCAGCTGGTCCCGCTGGTGCTCCAGGTGGGTCCGCTGCTCCGAGGCCATCCAGGCCAGGGCGATGAGCTGGCCGTAGAGGGTGGCCAGGATCACCGTGAGCGCGTCGAAGGGGCCGCAGCTGGCCCGGTCGAAGGTGAGGGCCCCGAGGGGCCGGCCGCCGCCCTGGAGGGGCACCACCATGCAGCTGTGGCCGTGGGGCAGGTCCAGCACCCCGTCGTAGGGATCGCCGTCCCCCTCCCGGTGGTCGGCCTCGAGCATCACCCGCGTCAGGCCGCTGTCCAGGGCCTCGCGCACGCTGGGGAAGCTGGCCAGGGCGATGCTGTGGGCCTTCACCCGCTCGTCCGCCAGGGGCCCCCGGGCGCAGACCACCCGCAGCCGCCCCCGGTCCAGCCGCAGCACCGCCGCCAGGTCGTAGGGCACCACCCCCGCCAGGGCATCGAGGGCCGTGGGCAGGAACTCGGGGCCCTGGGGCAGGCGCCCCGCCACATGGGCCAGGGTCTTCAGGGCCGAGACGAGATCCGGGGAGGCGTTTTCCATGGTGACACCGATATATCGTGATCCGTGGAGGCTGTCCAGGACGAGAAAAGCCGTGGGTTTCAGGCGACGGAGAGGGGGACAGACCGGTCCGGGCGGGGTGGAGGAGGGCGGATGTCACCGAAATGAGGGTGGATTCGTTGAATTCGATCGAATTTCAACGAAATATCGGTTGAATGGGGGCTTGTGTATTTCTGTAAAATTTGAAATGAAACAAATAAATCATTTGGCACGCCCCCTGCTGTCCTGAGGTTCCCATCCCTCGGAGGATCCCCCTCCGCATCCCACAGGAGCGCCCATGCCCAACCTCAAGGGGACCAAGACCCACCAGAACCTGAAGGACGCCTTCGCGGGCGAGAGCCAGGCCAACCGCCGCTACCTCTACTTCGCCAAGGTGGCGGACATCGAGGGCTACCCCGAGGTGGCCGGCAACTTCAAGGAGACCGCGGACGGCGAGACGGGCCATGCCCATGGCCACCTCGACTACCTGAAGGCCGTCGGCGACCCCGCCACGGACCTGCCCATCGGCGACACGGCCCTGAACCTGAAGGCCGCCATCGCGGGCGAGACCCACGAGTACACGGACATGTACCCGGGCATGGCCAAGGCCGCGCGGCAGGAGGGCTTCCCCGAGATCGCCGACTGGTTCGAGACCCTGGCCAAGGCCGAGAAGAGCCACGCCGGCCGCTTCCAGAAGATGCTCGACAGCATCAGCTAGAAACGAAACCGCGAATGGCGCGAAGGGTTCCATTCGCGAGCCTTCGCGTCATTCGCGGTTCCTTCCTTCGAGGTGAGCCATGGCCGAGCGCTACGAGGTCGGCGACCACGCCCGTCCGGACACCACCCCCGGCGAGCGCATCAGCTACCAGGCCGGGCCGGGGACGATCTACGACCCCCGGGAGCCCGGCTACTGGGACGAGGGCCTCCTGAAGACGGAGGTGGAGCGGGCCTTCGAGATCTGCCATGGCTGCCGCATGTGCTTCAAGTACTGCGACAGCTTCCCGGGGCTCTTCGGCCTCCTGGACGCGAAGCACGAGGGCGACGTCCGCGCCCTCAGCGCCGCCGAGCGCGACGGCATCATGGACGACTGCTTCCAGTGCAAGCTCTGCGAGGTGCAGTGCCCGTACACGCCCCGGGAGGGCCACGCCTTCGCCCTGGACTTCCCCAAGCTGGTCCACCGCTACCAGGCCGTGCGCCACCGCCGCGAGGGCTTCAGCCTCCAGGAGCGGGTGCTCGGCAACCCGGACCTGGCGGGCACGATGGCCCGGGCCAGCCTCGGCATGGCCAACGTCATGAACCGCGTGGCCGTCCACCGCTGGTTCATGGACAAGGTGCTGGGCATCCATCCGAAGGCCCACCTGCCCGAATTCGCCTCCGCCACCTTCGAGGCCTGGGCCGGCAAGAGCGGCAAGCTAGCCGCGGACACCGGCCACGAGGCGGTGCTCTTCCAGACCTGCTACGTGCAGCACAACGAGCCCCAGATCGGGAAGGACACCCTGGAGGTGCTGGAGAAGAACGGCTGCCAGGCCAAGTGCGTGGGCGGCCTGGTCTGCTGCGGCATGCCGGCCTGGGAGCACGGTGACCTCGAAACCCTGCGGAAGCAGGCGAAGCAGAACCTCGACGTCCTCATGCCCCACGTGGCGGCGGGCTCCAAGGTGCTGGTCATCAACCCCACCTGCGCCATGATGCTGCGCCGGGAATACCCGGAGCTGCTGGAGGGAGAGGACCGCGAGCGGGCCAAGCAGCTGGCGGAGGCCGTGCGCGACACGGGCGAGTTCCTCTGGAGCATCCGGAACGAGCCCCGGGCCGACTGGAATTTCGAATCCACCCCGGGCCCCATCGCCTACCACGCCCCCTGCCACCTGCGGGCCCAGGCCATCGGCTTCAAGGGCCGCGACCTGCTGCGGAAGATCCCCGGCGTGACGATGGGCACGGTGATGGAGTGCTGCGGCCACGACGGCACCTACGCCATGAAGTCCGACTCCTTCGAGGCCAGCGCCCGCGTCGGGGCCAAGGCCTTCCAGGGCATGCAGGGCCAGGAGGCCGCGGAGGTCTGGGCCACGGAGTGCCCCCTGGCGGGCCTCCAGTTCGAGCAGCACGCCGGGCGCCGCGCCCTCCACCCCATGACCATCCTGGCCCGGGCCTACCGCAGGGACGGCTTCCCCACGCCCGTGCCGCCGAAGCAGGAGCAGCCGTGAGACCCGTCGCCCGCGAGGAGATCCTCGACTTCGTCACCTACGGCGAGCGCCGGGAGGCCCTCCGCGCCTCGGCCATGAAGGCCAAGGACCTGCGCCGGGTCCACGTGGGCGAGCACCTCACCTTCCTCTTCGAGAACCCGGAGACCGTCCGCTACCAGGTGCAGGAGATGGTCCGGGCCGAGCAGCTCGTGCGCGAAGCCGACATCCGCCACGAGCTGGAGACCTACAACGCCCTGCTGGGCGAGGCGGGGGATCTGGGCTGCACCCTCCTCATCGAGATCGACGATCCGGCAGAGCGGACCCGGCTCCTGCGGGCCTGGCGCGGCCTGCCGGGCCAGGTGCTCCTGCTCCTGGCCGACGGCCGCGCCGTGCCCGCCCGCTGGGACGAGGCGCAGATGGACGAGGACCGGCTCTCCTCCGTGCAGTTCCTCCGCTTCCCCGTGGGCGGCGGGGAGCCCGTGGGGATCCAGATCACCTTCCCCGGCCTGGCGGCGGAGGTGCCCTTCTCCCGGGAGACCGCCCGGGCCCTGAAGGAGGACCTGGCGGGCTAGGCCGGGACCTTCCCGGGGCGTTCGCGGAGGCCGTGCACCTCGCGGAACAGGGCCTGGAGGCGGGGCAGGTCCGCTTCCAGGCTGCCGCTGGGATGGAAGACCGGCATGAGGCGGATGGCGTGGGTCCGGAAGTCGAAGCCGATGGGGAAGATGGGCACCCCGGCCTCGACCGCGATCCGGTAGAAGCCCGTCTTCCACTGGCTCACGCCCTTCCGCGTGCCCTCGGGGGCCAGGGCCAGCATGAGGGCCGGGGCCGCCTCGAAGGCCCGGATGCAGCCCTCCACCACGCCGTGGGGGGCGCGCCGGTTCACGGGAATGCCCCCCAGGCGCTCCAGGAAGCCCTTGAAGGGGGCCTTGAAGAGCGTGTGCTTGCCCAGCCAGGAGACCCGCAGGCCGAGGGCCCACACCGCCGCCACACCCAGGGTGAAATCCCAGTTCGAGGTGTGGGGGGCCACGATGGCCACGAACCGGGGCTCCTCGGGGAAGGCGCCCTCGAAGCGCCAGCCGCCCACCCGCAGGTAGGCGTGGCCGAAGGCCCGCCAGAACCAGCCCCGGGCCTGGTGCAGGCCGGGCGGCAGGGCGGGAAGGGAAGGGGGGGGCGGCATGGGCGGTTCCGGGAGAGCAGCCAGACTAACCGGAGTCCGGGGGCGTACGCGAAGCGGGCGCCTTGGTGGAAGCTTAGGCTTTCAGCCCGTCGAAGGTCGGCCTGACTCGGGGCTCCGCCCCTCGGGGCTTTGCCCCCGCCATCGGCTGCGCCGATGCGGTCCTATCCTCCCTTCGCTGCGCTTCGGTCGGATGGTGACTCGGGGCTCCGGCCCTCGGGGCTTTGCCCCCGCCATCGGCTGCGCCGATGCGGTCCTATCCTCCATCCGCTGCGCTGCTGTCGGATGGTCATGGCCCAAAAAAGCGATGAAGCAGAAGGGGCGCCCTGCGGCGCCCCTCCATCGCGGTGGTTCCGATATTACTTGGCGGAAGCATAGGCCTTGAGGCCATCGAACGTGGGCTTCATCGCTTTTTCGCCCTTGTGCCAGTTGGCGGGGCAGACTTCGCCGTGCTCTTCGGTGAAGTCGATGGCGTCGAGGAGGCGCAGGACCTCGTCCACGCTGCGGCCCAGGTCGTTGTGGTTCACGGTGATGTGCTTCAGCTCGCCCTTGGTGTTGATGATGAAGAGGCCGCGCAGGCTGATGCCGGCGGGCAGCAGGACGCCGTAGTCCTGGGCGATGGTCTTGTTCAGGTCGGAGACCAGGGGGAAGCTCACGCCCTGGATGCCGCCCTCCTTGCGGGGGGTGTTGGCCCAGGCCCAGTGGCTGAAGTGGGAGTCCACGCTCACGCCGATGACCTGGGTGTTGCGGGCCTCGAACTCCTTGATGGCGTCGGCGAAGGCCAGGATCTCCGTGGGGCACACGAAGGTGAAATCGAGGGGGTAGAAGAAGAGGACCACCTTCTTGCCCTTGTAGTCGGACAGGGAGATCTCCTTGAACTCGCCGTTGACGAGGGCCTTGGCCTTGAAGTCGGGCGCGGGCTGGGTGACGAATGCGGCCATGGGATTGCCTCCGATCGGGGATCGCCCCGGAATTGTGTGGGAATAAACAGGCTAAGACGGCCCTCCCCGGGCATCAAGCAAAATTCCGACTAAATTGGTAAAGAATAAGGAACCCCGGGGTCCTCTGACGGGTACGCGGCCTCGGAAGGCCAGGGCCCGCGTGCTAGCCTGGACGATTCCGGACCCACGGGGTACTTGCATGCAGCCCATCCAGCTCTCGGTCTTCTCGGAGATCGCCCGCCTCAAGCAGGTGGTGGTCCACGACCCCGGCCCCGAGGTGGACCTCATGGTCCCCGGCATGATGGAGAAGCTCCTCTTCGACGACATCCTCTTCGGCGACCATGCCCGGCAGGAGCACGCCCTCTTCCGCCAGGTGCTGGCCCGGGTGGCGGACGAGGTGCTGGACGTGCAGGACCTCTTCGTGGAGGCCCTGGCGGACGAGGGGGTGAAGCTGGCCTTCATCGAGGACCTGCGCCGCCTGGCGGGCCTTCCCGACGAAACCTGCAACCTGCTGCGGGACATGCCTTCGGCCCAGGCGGCCCGCAGCGTCATCACGGGCGTGCCCTGGGACGACATGCCCAGCCACACCCCCTGGGAGCAGGAGTTCGACTACCGGCTGCGGCCCATCCCCAACCTGCTGTTCATGCGGGACCCGGCCTCGGTCATCGGCGACGGCTACAGCGTGAACGCCATGGCCACCTGGGCCCGGGAGCGGGAGCCGCTCATCCTCAGCACCATCTTCCGGCACCACCCGCGCCTGCGGCACCTCACGGACCAGGACAAGTGGTTCGACCAGGTGAACCCCCTCATCCGGGGCGAGATCAAGGCCCCGGTGAGCCTGGAGGGCGGCGACATCCTCGTGGTGTCCGACAAGGTGCTGGTGGTGGGCTGCTCCGAGCGCAGCACCACGGACGCCATCACCTGCCTGGCCGAGAGCCTGCGGGCGGACCACGTGGCGGGGGAGGGGCGCTTCGAGCACCTGGTCATGGTGCTCATGCCCAAGAAGCGCGCCGCCATGCACCTGGACACCATCTTCACCCGCATCAGCGAGGACGAGTGCCTGGTCTACCCGCCCTACTTCACGGACGGCAGCCGGGAGCTGCTGAACGTGGTGGTGATGGACCTCCGCCACCAGGAGCTCCGCTTCACCACCCAGCCCAACCTGCTGGCGGCCCTGAAGGGCCTGGGCATCGACCTCCGGCCCATCTTCTGCGGGGGCCAGGACTACATCCGGCAGCAGCGGGAGCAGTGGACGGACGGCGCCAACGCCTTCGCCCTGGCCCCCGGGGTCATCACCAGCTACCGCCGGAACCTGGCCACGGCCGACGAGCTGGCCAAGGCCGGCTACCGGGTGCTCACGGAACGGCAGCTCCTGGCCGATGCGTCCCTCGACCTGCTGGACGGGAGGAAATACCTCATCCAGATCGAGAGCGCCGAGCTGAGCCGGGCCCGGGGCGGCCCGCGGTGCATGACCATGCCCCTCTCCCGCACCGGACGTTGATATCCAAGTAAAGCAAACAGGGGTCTAGAAGCACGACCGCCCTTTGCTGCTAGACTTCCCCTTCGCGCCTCGAACCTTCGAGGCGCCCCTTTTTTTTGGGACCCCGCCCTTGGCCACCCGCATCCCCGAGACCGCCCCGACCCTCCGGCACCGCCTGGAGTACGGGGTCTTCCGGGCGCTGGACGGGGTGCTGGGCCACCTGCCCTGGGCCACGGTCCAGACGATCGGCGAGGCCGCCGGGCTGGCCTTCTACTGGGCGGACCCCCGGCACCGCCGCATCGTGCGGGAGAACCTCCGCTTCGCGGACCTGGGCCTGGACGAGGCCGGCACCCGGGCCCTCTCCCGGGCCTGCTTCAAGCACTTCGGCGCCCTCTTCGTGGGCCTGCTGCGCCTGCGCCGGGCCACCCCCGAGGAGCTGGACCGCTGGGTCAAGGTCGAGGGCCTGGAACACTTCGACGCGGTGAAGGCCCGGGGGAAGGGCTTCATCCAGCTCACGGGCCACTACGGGAACTGGGAGGCCATCGCCCTGGGCCAGAGCCGCCTGGGGCGGACCCTGGCCGTCATCGGCCGCGAGCTGGACAACCCGCTGCTGGAGCCGGTCTCCCTGGCCTTCCGCACCCGCTTCGGCAACCGCGTGATCCTCAAGGACGGGGCCATGCGGGAGACCCTCAAGGCCCTCAAGGCCGGCGAGGGCGTGGGCTTCCTGCTGGACCAGGACGCCCTCACCATGGGCCTCTGGGTGAAGTTCCTGGGCCAGTGGGCCTCCACCTTTGGCACGGCCGGGGGCCTGGCCGCCCGGTACGGCCTGCCGGTGCTGCCGGTCTTCAGCTGGCCCAACGGGGACGGCACCTTTACCGTCCGCTTCGAGCCGCCCTTCGAGGTGCCCGTCACGGGCGACGCCGCCCGGGATGCCTGGGTGGCCACCCAGCTCATGACCGCCCGGATCGAGGCCCAGATCCGGAAGGACCCCCGCTGGTGGTTCTGGATGCACCGCCGCTTCAAGACCCGGCCCGGCGAGGGGAATCCCCTGCCGGCTCCGCTCCCGCCCTCAGACTGGCTAGAATCGTTGTCTTCTCCCACCTTGTAACCGGGTCCCCGACCCTTCCTTTTTCCGGAAGTCCCATGCCCAAGCACGTCCTCGTCAAGCTCGAGAAGGAACTCAAGGACATCAAGCAGGCCCTCCTGGTGGACATCCCCCAGGAGATCGCCCGGGCCGCCGGCCAGGGCGACCTGTCCGAGAACGCCGAGTACGAGCAGGCCCTCGCCAAGCGCGACATGTTCCAGAACAAGATGGTGACGCTGGAGAAGCGCATCGCCGAGGTGGCCAGCCTCGACATCAGCCGCCTGCCCAAGACCCGCGTGGCCTACGGTTCCGAAGTCACCATCCTGGACCTGGATTCCGAAGAGGAGTTCACCTACAAGCTGGTGCTGCCGGAGGAGCTCGACGGGCACGCCCACCACCTCAGCATCAGCTCCCCCATCGGCTCGGCCCTGGTGGGCCAGGAAGAGGGCAGCGAGGTGCGCGTCCAGATTCCCGCCGGCATCCGGCGCTTCGAGATCCTGGAACTGAAGACCATCCACGATGTAGCCTAGGGCGTCCCCAGGAGGGGGTTCAGTGAATAAATACAAGCGCGACCAGAAATGCTCCTTCTGCGGCAAGGAGCCCCACGAGGTGGAGCAGCTCCTGGCCGGGCCGGAGGCCTTCATCTGCAACGAGTGCCTGGAGGCGGGGCAGCTGCAGCTGCGCATGAGCCGCCAGGGCAAGCCCCTGGGCAAGCACGAGGCCCGCCTGAGCCGCCCCAAGGAGATCAAGGCCTTCCTGGACGACTACGTCATCGGCCAGGAGGCCGCCAAGAAGCGCCTGTCCGTCGCCGTCTACAACCACTACAAGCGCATCCTCAGCCCCCGGAAGGCCCTGGGGTCGGGCGAGGTGGAGCTGTCCAAGAGCAACATCCTGCTCCTGGGCCCCACGGGCACCGGCAAGACGCTGCTGGCCCAGACCCTGGCCCGCTTCCTGGACGTGCCCCTGGCCATGGCCGACGCCACCACGCTGACCGAGGCCGGCTACGTGGGCGAGGACGTGGAGAACATCCTCACCAAGCTGCTCCAGGCCGCCAACTACGACGTGGAGCGGGCCCAGCGGGGCATCGTCTTCATCGACGAGATCGACAAGATCGGCCGGAAGAGCGAGAACCCCAGCATCACCCGCGACGTGAGCGGCGAGGGCGTGCAGCAGGCCCTGCTCAAGCTGGTGGAGGGCACCGTGGCCAACGTGCCGCCCCAGGGCGGCCGGAAGCACCCCCACCAGGAGTTCATCCAGCTGGACACGAGCAACATCCTGTTCATCTGCGGCGGCGCCTTCGTGGGCATCGAGGACATCATCAAGCAGCGCATCCGCGCCAAGGCCGTGGGCTTCGGCGCCAAGCCCTCCTCCAAGGGCGACAAGGACCACATGCTGGGCCTCGTGGAGCCCGAGGACATCATCAAGTTCGGCCTCATCCCCGAGCTGGTGGGCCGCCTGCCCGTGGTGGCGGGCCTCACCCCCCTGGACCGGGAGGCCCTCGTGGCCATCCTCACCCAGCCCAAGAACGCGGTCACCAAGCAGTTCGTGAAGCTGTTCGACATGGACGACGTGGACCTGAGCTTCGAGGAGGGCGCCCTGGAGGCCATCGCCGACCAGGCCCTCACCCGCAAGCTGGGCGCCCGCGGCCTCCGCAGCCTGGTGGAGCAGATCCTCCTGGAGCCCATGTACGAGCTGCCCTCGGACAAGCGAACCACCCGCGAGACCCTGCGCATCACCCGCCAGAAGGTGGAGGAGGTCCTGGGCCTGCCCAGCTCCCCCATCTCCGCCGCGGGCTGAGCATCAGGGCCTGAAAGGCTCACCACGAAGGGTACGAAGCAGGACACCAAGCCCACGAATCAGGGCCTGGGCTGGCCCGCCTTCCTTCGTGCCCTTCGTGGAGTCCTTTCTTCTTCGGGGCTAGAACGCGACGTGGAGCCCCACCGACACGCTGGACCGGGGCTCGAGCTGGAGGCCGTTCACGCGCTGGTGGACGGGTACCTGGACGAAGGCGTAGGCCTGGACGCCGCGGCCCAGGTCCGCGGTGAGGCCGGGGCTGAGGTACACCAGGGTGGCGCCGCTGTTGGCCACGTCCGCCGCCGCGCCGGACTCCCGCTGCTCCGCCCGGACGTTCAGCTGGAGCTGGGGCGTCAGGGGGCCGAGGCCCCCGTAGCGCAGGCCCGCGTTGGCGTTCACGGCCCGCCCCGGTCGGAAGCCCTCCCGGCTGGCGAGGGGCAGCTGGAGCAGGGCCTGGGCGAACCAGCCCCAGGCCAGGCCGAGATCGCCGAACTTGTAGAGGCCCAGCAGCAGGTCCGTGGTGCCCGTGCCGGGCTGGAGCCCCCGGTCGACGGGCTCCCCGGCTTGGGGGCCGGAGCCGAAGGGGTCGTGGTACCGGCCGGTGGGGAGCTTCAGCCCCGCCTGCACGCCGAGGGAGAAGTCGTCCAGGAAGCCCTGGTAGCGGCCCACCAGACGGACATCCCCGAGGCCCGTGCTCCGCGAGAAGGAGGGATCCACGTCGCCGGCGGCCACCGTCTCGTGGTTCCGCCAGTAGGCCGGCGCCTGGAGGCTCAGGCCCCAGGCCGCGCTGGGGCTCCAGTCCAGGGTCAGCGTGAGGTTCCGGTTGGCGGTGCTCCGCTGCACCTCCTGCTCGTTCGGCAGGGGCAGGGAGGCGGGATCCACGGCCCCGGTCCCCGACCGCAGCTGGTCCTGGGTGAAGGCGTCGTAGCGGAGGTCGAAGCGGAGCCCCGGGCGGGTGGCGATGCCCTGGCTGGCCCAGTCCCCGTTGAGCGTGCAGCCGCAGGCCCCGCAGGCTTCGGCCGGGGCGGCCGTCAGGAGAAGGGCGAGGAGGGCCAGGGCGGGGCGGGGACGGATCACGGGGGCCTCAAGGTTGTCAGGACAGGAGTAGCGCGGACGGGGCCGGCTCCGCCTGCGTCAAAGGGTCGCAGGCCGGACGCTCACCGCAGGGGCCGCCGCCGGGCGGCCTTGCGCTGCAGGGACCGGCGGTGCATCCCCAGGCGCCGGGCGGCCTCGGAGAGGTTGCCGTTGCAGTCGCCCAGGACCCGCTGGATGTGCTCCCACTCGACGCGCGCCAGGGAGGGCGTCTCGCCCGGGGCCGCGGGGGCCTCGGCGAGCTCGGGGGCCTGGAAGGCGGCCAGGATCTCGTCCACGTCGGCGGGCTTGGTGAGGTAGTGGACGGCCCCCAGGCGGACCGCCGAGAGGGCGGTGGCGATGCTGCCGTAGCCCGTGAGCACCACGATGCGGGTGGTGGCGTCGAGGGCGTGCAGGGCCTGCACCAGGTCCAGGCCCGAGCCCCCGGGCATCCGCAGGTCCACCAGGGCGTACTCGGGGGTCTCCTCCCGCGCCCGGGCCAGGGCCTCCTCCGCGCAGGCGGCGGGCCAGACGTCCAGGCCGCGCGCTTCCAGGGCCTGGGCCAGCCGTCCCCGGAAGACGGCGTCGTCGTCCACCAGCAGGATGGAGGGCAGGGCTTCAGCCATGGGGTGCCTCCGGCCAGGCGAGGTCGACGGTGGTGCCTCGGCCCTGGGCGGAATCCAGGGTCAGGGTGCCGCCCAGCTCCTCGGCGAAGGTGCGGGCGAGGAAGAGGCCCAGGCCCATGCCCCCGCCCGGCGGCTTGGTGGTGAAGAAGGGCTCGCCGGCGCGGGCGAGCACCTCCGGGGACATGCCCACGCCCTGGTCCTGGATCCGGATGCGCCAGCCCCCGTCGGTGCCTTCGGCGGACAGGCTCACGCGGCCCTGGGCGGAGGTGGCTTCGAAGGCGTTGCCCAGGAGCGCCCGCAGGGTCCGGAGGAGGCCCTCCCGGGGCACGGGGCCGCTGGCGCCCGGGGGCAGGCGGAGGTCCAGGCGCGCCTGTTCCGCGGGGCCGAGGGCCGCCCTCAGGGCCGAGGCCAGTTCCTCCCAGGCGAGGGGTTCGGGCTGTTCCCCCGGGGGGGAACCCGCCGGGCCAGCCATCTGGTCCAGGATCCGCCGGCACCGGTCCGCCTCCTGGCGGATGAGGGCCGCGTCCTGGCCCACGGCGAAGCCGTCGGCCCCCAGCCGCTCCGCGGTCCGCTGCAGCTCCTTGGCGGCCACGGCGATGGTGCCCAGGGGCGTGCCCAGCTCGTGGGCGACGCCGGCGGCCAGGGTGGTGAGGGCAGCCAGCCGCGTCTGGCGGGCCGCCAGATCGCGCAGGGCCGTGAGTTCGGCCTCGCGCTGGCGAAGCGCGTCCGTCACCCGGCCCACGAAGGCCGCGATGAGCGTGGCGGTGACGGCGAAGGCCAGCCACATGCCCAGCAGGTGCAGGGAGAACCCGCCCCCGCGGTGGGCCATGTGGCTGAGGGACTCCACGGGCACGTGCCAGAAGAACAGGAGCCCGAAGCCGAGGGTGGACAGGAGGCCCAGGGCCCAGGCCCAGGCGCCCCGCATGACCACGGCGGCCAGGGTGACGTGCACGAGGTAGATGGCGGTAAAGGGGTTCGAGGGGCCGCCGCTGAAGTAGAGGAGCCCCGTGAGCAGGAAGATGTCCAGGCCGAGCATCAGGCCCGGGAGGGAGGCGGTGGCGGGGCCCCCGCCCCGGAGCCGGCGGGCCAGGAACAGGTTGCTCAGGGCGCCGATGGCCACCAGCGCGAAGAGGGGGCCCAGGGGCAGCTCGTCCTCGAGGACCCACACCGCCCCCAGGATGGTGGCCGCCTGCATCACCGCCGTGATCCAGCGGAAGCGGACCAGCCAGGAGAGGGAGCCGCCCGACAAGGGCTCATGCGGAGGGGGCATGGGGCTAGGGTAACCGCGCCACATGGGGGGGCTCAGCCGAAGGTGAGCGTGAGCTTCAGCCAGGCCATCCGCCCGGGCTCGTTCACCCGGAGGGACTGGAGGACGAAGCCGGGGACGGTCGTCGCGTTGCGGCTGAGGTGCTCCGCGTAGGCGCGGTTGAAGAGGTTGTCCACGCCCGCGGTGACGAGGAGGCCCCGGCGGGGACGCCAGCCGCCGTTGAGCGAGACCACGGCGAAGCCGCCCGTGGGGCCCAGGTCCTGGCCCACGATGTTGCCCTGGTTCACGGCCACGCGGTCCTGCCGGGCCGCGGCCCGGAGGAGCCCGCCCACGGACCACGCGCCGGTGTCCCAGGTCAGGCCCAGCCGGGCCTCCAGGGGCGGCATCTGGGCCAGGGGCCGGTGGTCGGTGTCGTTGGATCCGTGGACGTAGGCCAGGCTCCCCTCGGCCTTGAGGCGGGCCGTCACGGCCAGGGTGGCGGCGGCCTCCCCGCCCCAGGTGGTGGCGTCCACGTTGCGGGCCACGGTGGCCATGCGGGTGGCGCCGCCCATGGCCGGCTTGGGCACGTTGGACTGGATGAGGATGAAGTCCCGCACCTCGCCGTAGAAGGCGGAGAACGAGGCCCGGAGCGCGCCGGTCTGCTTCACCAGGCCCAGGTCCAGCTGCGTCGTGCGCTCGGGGCGCGTGCCGAAGGCGCTCACAGACGCGAGGCTCTCCTTGCTGATGGCCTCCCAGTAGTCGGGGAAGCGCTCCGCGTGGCCGAGGCCGGCGTAGAGGGTCATGGCACCGTCGGCCACGTCCCGTTCGTAGCGGGCGAAGCCGCTTTCCAGGGTCGTGTCCCGGCGCTGGCCCGCCGTGGGATCGGGCGCGCTGGCCATCATGGTGAGCTGCACCTGGCTCCGCCGGTCCTCGGCGTGCCAGCGGTCCGCGCGGAAGCCCGCCACCAGCCGGTCCGCGGGCGTGAAGGCGTGGGTCAGCTCCCCGAAGAGGCCGATGCTGCGGAAGAAGGCGTCGTCCAGGCGGGGCAGGGTCTCCTCGGGCCGCGACCACTGGCGCAGGCTCATGCGGAAGGTGTGCCGGTTGGCCTGGACGTCGCCGCCGAGGACGACCTGGGTGGCCTCCGCCAGGCGGAGGGTGGCCGCCACCCGCCCCCCCTCGGTGGTGCGGCCGGGATTCATGGCCGCCGGTTCCGGCGCCATGGGCGTGGGCGTGAACGTGCGCAGCGTGGCGTTGTCCATCACGTGGTCCACGTCGTTCCGGTACAGCTGGACCTCCAGGCGATCCAGGAGGGGCGAGAGGTGCCGCTGATCGTAGGTCAGGCCCAGGTTCTCGCGGAGGAACTTCGCGCCGTCCATGCTGCGGTCGGCGTAGGCGGCCCGGCCGTCGCTGCGGCTGCCGGACAGCTCCAGGCGCGTGTCGTCGTCCGGCGTCCAACCCGCGGCACCGAAGGCGCTCCAGCGGGTGTAGCCGGAATGGACGGCGTTCCCGTTCCCGTCCCGGTAGTCGCCCAGGTGGGAACGGGTGCCCGCGCCGCGGACGTAGACCTCCGGCGTGCCGCCCGTGGCGTCCAGCACCTCGTCATTGCGGCCCCAGCTGCCGCCCAGGAGGCTGGCGGTGCCCCGCCAGCCCGGCCGGGCCAGGCGGGCGCTGGTCCGCTCGAACAGCACGGTGCCGGCGGAATTGCCGGGGCCGTAGAGGACGGTCTGGGGCCCCTTGATGACCGTGATGCGGTCGAAGGACTCGGGAAACACGTAGGCCGTGGGCGGATCCATGCGGGCGCCACAGCCGCCGAGGACCTGCTCGCCATTCACCAGCAGGTTCAGGCGGGAGCCGGCCATGCCGCGCAGCACCGGATCGCCGTCCGTGCCGCCCTTCCGGATGACGGCGAAGCCGGGGATGGTCTTCAGGTACTCGGCGCCGTCGTGGGCCGGGACGGGCTGCCGGGGGGCCTTGGGGTCCGTGACCGTCACCAGGGGCTCCTGGGGCAGGGGCGCGGCCACTTCCACGACAGCGGAGGGCACGGGGCGGGCCTTCTCCGGGGTGGGACCCTCGGCCTCCCCGGCGGCGAGGCGGGGCAGGGCGCAGAGGAGCAGGGCGGCGCGGGAGAAGGCGGGATGCGTCACGGGGGTGGCCTTTCAGGGGGCGTGGGCGGGGCACCGGCGGGCCCTGGGGCGGGCCGGGAAGATCACCTGCGGGTCGGGTTCCACGGGCCCTCCAGCGAGGAGGGCGGGACCGGCCGAAGGAAAAAACCTACCGGACGAATCCGCCCTGGCCGCGCGACAATTTGTCCCACGCGCGGGGATCCCGGCCCGCCCCGGGAGCCCCTCGCAGGCGGCGTAAACTTTGCAGTACCCTCCCGGGTCCCTTCCCCGCGGTCGTCCGGAGTCCCCCCTTGAGCAAAGCCTCCAAGACCATCACCCTGCCCGCCATCCCCATCCGGGACATGGTGCTGTTCCCCGGGGCGCGGGTGCCGTTCGTGGTGGGCCGGCAGGCCTCGGTGCGGACGCTGGAGCTGGCCATCAAGGCGGGCGACCACCTGCTGATGCTCACCCAGAAGGACGCCAAGGTGGAGAGCCCCAGGCAGGAGGACCTCTTTCCCACGGGCACCCTGGCCCTGGTGGAGTCCGTCATCGCCCTGCCCAAGGACTACTACAAGGTGGGCGTGAAGGGCATCGCCCGCGTGAACCTGCGCCAGTACGACGACAGCGGCGAGGTCATCCAGGCCGAGGCCTACCTGCTGCCGGAGCCCGCCCATCCGGCCTCCGAGCCCCTGCAGCCCTTCCACGCCGCCGTGGAGGCCTTCCTGGGGCGCAACCCCGACGCGTCCCGGCTGCTGAGCATGGACCAGATCCGTGAGCTGCCCCTAGGCAAGGCCATCGACACGGTGGCCGGCCTCGTGCCCGCGGACGTCAAGCAGAAGCAGCAGATCCTCGAGCTCCTGGAGATCGGGCCCCGGCTGGAGGCCGTGATGCAGCTCCTGGAGCTGGACGCCGCCCGCTCGGAAGTGGACCGGGCCGTGGACGAGAAGACCCGGGCCCGCCTGGACCAGGACCACAAGCAGTACGTCCTGAACGAGAAGATGCGCGTCATCCAGCAGGAGCTGGGCAAGAAGGAGGAGAAGGACGAGTCGGGCCGGCTGCGCGACCAGATCGAGGCCGCGGGGATGAGTCCCGAGGCCAGGGCCAAGGCCCTGGAGGAACTGGACCGCCTGGAGGCCATGCCGCCCCAGAGCGCCGAGGCCACCGTCAGCCGCACGTACCTGGACTGGCTGCTGGCCCTGCCCTGGCAGGCCCGGGCCGACGAGCGCCTGGACCTGGAGGAGGCCGAGCGCGTGCTGGACGAGGACCACGCCGGCCTGGAGAAGGTGAAGGCCCGCATCCTCGAGCACCTGGCCGTCATGGCGCGGCTGCGCCAGCATCCTGCGGGGGACGGGGAGGACGGGAACCGCACCCCGCTCCGCGGCCCCATCCTCTGCCTCGTGGGCCCCCCGGGCGTCGGCAAGACCTCCCTGGCCCGCAGCATCGCCCGGGCCCTGAACCGGCCCTTCGTGCGCCTGTCCCTGGGCGGCGTGCGCGACGAGGCCGAGATCCGCGGCCACCGCCGCACCTACATCGGCTCCATGCCCGGCCGCATCATCGCCCTGATGAAGAAGGCCAAGGTCCGCAACCCGCTCATGCTGCTGGACGAGATCGACAAGATGGCCTCGGACTTCCGCGGGGACCCGAGCAGCGCCCTGCTGGAGGTGCTGGATCCCGAGCAGAACGCCGGCTTCCAGGACCACTACCTGGACGTGGGCTTCGACCTCAGCCAGGTGCTCTTCCTGGCCACGGCCAATGTGCGCCACCAGATCCCGGAGCCGCTCGAGGACCGCCTGGAGGTCATCGAGCTGAGCGGCTACACGCTGAAGGAGAAGCTGGCCATCGCCGAGAAGCACCTCATCCCCCGGGCCCTGGAGGGCCACGGCATGAAGGGCCTGGACGTGCATTTCGAGCCGGCGGCCCTGGAGAAGCTGGTGCAGGCCTACACCCGCGAGGCCGGCGTCCGGCAGCTGGAACGGGAGACCGCCAACATCCTCCGGAAGCTGGCCCGCCACACCCTCCAGCCCGCCCGGGGCGAGGCCTTCGATCCGCTCATCACCGCCGACCGGGTGCCCAAGCTGCTGGGCCCCGAGAAGTTCCTGGAGACCCGCGCCGAGGACACGGCCCCGCCCGGGCTGGTGAACGGCCTGGCCTGGACGCCCACGGGGGGTGACCTGCTCACCATCGAGGCGGCCGTGCTGCCCGGCAAGGGCGTGCTGAAGCTCACGGGCAAGCTGGGCGAGGTCATGCAGGAGAGCGCGAACCTGGCCCTCAGCTACGTCCGCGCCCGGGCCGAGCGGCTGGGCCTGAAGCCGGACTTCCTCGACAAGGTGGACCTCCACGTCCACGTGCCCGAGGGCGCCATCCCGAAGGACGGCCCCAGCGCCGGCATCACCCTCGCCACGGCGCTCATCTCCGTGCTGACGGGCATCCCCGCCCGGGCCGACCTGGCCATGACCGGGGAACTGACGCTCCGCGGCCGGGTGCTGCCCATCGGCGGCCTCAAGGAGAAGCTGCTGGCGGCCCACCGCCAGGGCCGGAAGGCGGTGCTCATCCCCGCCGAGAACGCCCGCCACCTGGAGGAGGTGCCGGCCGAGGTGCGCGAGCAGCTGAGCATCCACCTCGTGGGCCACATGGACGAGGTCATCCAGCTGGCCCTCACCCGGATGCCCGAGCCCCTCCAGCCTGAAGGCATCCCGGCGCCCACCCAGGCTCCCAGCCGGGAGAACGAGGCCACGGCGCAGTAGGGCAGCCGGCCGCCGGGGCCCGTTAGCTGATAGCCTGTTGCCATGCGCTTTCTCTCCAGCCACGTCATCCATTTCTTCGTGATGGGCCTGGGCATCTCGCTGGTGCTCGGGCTGCTGCATCCGACGACCCGGCCGGAGCGGACGCGGGCCTCGATCCTCAAGCATGCGGCGGGGCTCATCGGGATCGGCCTGGCGCTCGCCTGGCTGATGTACTTCCTGCCGCGCCACCCCGTCCGCTTCTAGGGGGTCCCATGGTGGAGCAGGTCCTGGGCCACTGGGCGCGGCTGAAAGCCAGCCTCCAGGAGGCCTGGATGGCCGTGGCCCATGCGGTGCCGCCCCTGGGCCGGGCCGGGGCCTTCACGGCGGAGGTGCTCAGCAAGTACCAGAAGGACGACTGCTTCAGCTACGCGGCAGGCCTCAGCTTCTGGCTCATCGTGAGCCTCGTGCCCCTCTCCACCCTGCTCTTCAAGCTCCTGGGCGTCATCCTGGGCAGCAAGGCCTACGGCCTCGCCACCCTGCGCACCCTGCAGGACATCATCCCCTACCTCCCGCGGGAGTTCGTGGCCGACGCCGTGGCCAACAGCCAGCGCATCGGCGGCATGGGGTTCTCCTGGATCGTGCTGCTCTTCGGCAGCTACTGGGGCATCGGCCAGCTGGACACCAGCCTGGCCCACGTCTTCGGCCTGCGCATCAAGAAGCACCGCCAGACCCGAAAGAACCACCTCCTGCGCCGGGTTGCGCTGCTGGTGGGCGGCGTGCTGGCCATGGTGCTCTTCCTGGCGCTGCTGGTGGGCGGCGCGGTGCACCGGCACCTGCCCCTGCCGCGCACGGACTTCCTGCCCTTCATGCCGCCCCTGCTGGTGCTGGTGGTGTCCACCATCGTGCTGCAGCACCTCCCGAGGCTCCACGTGAAGTTCCGCCACGCCTTCCTGGGCGCCGCCGTGTCCACGGCCCTCTGGTGGGTGGCCAAGTGGGGCTTCGGCATCTACCTGAAGCACACCCTGACCTGGGGCATCATGTACGGCTCGCTCATCGGCATCGTGGCCGGCCTGACGTTCCTGTACTACAGCAGCGCCATCTTCCTCCTGGGCGCCGAGATCACCGCGGCCTTCTACCGTCACGAGACCGGCGCCATCACCATCCCGCCCTGGCTCAGACTCAAGCCCCTGGAGCCCCGGAGGCCCTAGGGGCGTCCGTCAGGGCCGGCTCCGGCCGGTCTGCTGCAGAAGCCAGGCCCTGGCCTCGTCCAGGTCGGTGAACACGCGGTGATTCCTTCCGGTGCTGGAGACGTGGGCCTCCCACATCCGCACGATGCCAAAATCGACCAGCCGGCTCACCACCGTGGCGATGGGGCCCGACACGGCGTCCTTGCTGTAGGTCTTCTGGATGGCCACCAGCCGGTTGATGTCATCGGCTTTCATCGGGGTCAGGTCCAGGTCCTGCAGGTCCACCAGGATCGCCATGCCGGGCTGCCAGGCGGGATGTTCCTGCACCTCGCGGGCATAGCCGACGAATCCCTCCAGGCGCGCGGCGCCCCAGGCCCTGATCCGGACCAGCGCCGCTTCCGGATCGATGTCGACGCTCCACTCCATGGGCGATCCTGGGATCGTTCAGTCTTCGTCCCGCCCGCGCTGGCTGGCGGGGATCTCGAAGCCGTCGGCGCGGTACTCGTTGATCTTGTTGCGCACGGTGCGCAGGGCGATGTCGAGCTGCTCGGCGGCATGCGTGCGGTTGCCCTTGAGGGCGCTGAGGGTGCTGAGCAGCCAGAAGCGCTCCAGCTCCGGCAGGCTGAGGCCCAGGGGCAGCACCACGGGGGTGCCGAGGGGCATGCCCGCCAGGGGCGTCCGGGGATCGGCGAGGACGGCACCGGGCGGGAGCTCGGCCTCGGGAACCGCAGGCAGGGAGCCCGTGCCCTCGCGCCGGCCAGACTCGCGGACCGGGGGCATCGCCGGGCGCTCGGGCGGATCCTCGGGCAGGCCCTCCAGGCTCTCGGGGGGCAGCAGCCAGTGGAGGTCGCGCTGGCTGAGGCGGTGGCCCTGGCTCAGCACCACGCAGCGCTGGATGACATTCTCCAGTTCGCGGATGTTGCCGGCCCAGCCATGGCGCGTCAGGGCCGCGAAGAAGCTGGGGGCCAGCTCGGGCACGGGCCGGTCGTTCTCCCGGGCGTAGCGCTCGGCGAAATGGGCGGCCAGAAGCTCCAGGTCCCCCGGGCGGTTGCGCAGGGGCGGCAGGTCCAGGGGGATGACGTTCAGCCTGTAGTAGAGATCCTCGCGGAAGCGCCCGGCCTTCACCTCGGCCTGGAGGTCGCGGTTCGTGAGCGCGATGAGGCGCACGTCCACGGGGATGGGCCGGGTACCGCCCAGGCGGTCCACGGTGCGCTCCTGCAGGGCCCGGAGCAGCTTGCCCTGCAGGCCGAGGGGCAGCTCGCCCACCTCGTCCAGCACCAGGGTGCCGCCGTCCGCCTGCTCGAAGCGGCCGGCCTTGGTGCCGGTGGCGCCGGTGAAGGCGCCCTTCTCGTAGCCGAAGAGCTCGGACTCCAGCAGGTTCTCGGGGATGGCGGCGCAGTTGATGGCCACGAAGGGGCCGTTGCGGCGGGGGCTGGAGCCGTGGATGAGCTTCGCCAGCAGCTCCTTGCCGGTGCCGCTTTCGGCCTGGATGAGGATGGTGGCGCGGCTGTCCGCGGCGCGCCGGGCCAGGGCCAGGGTCTCGCCCACGGCCGGATCCTGGGTGAGGATCACGGGGGCGTCGGCGGGCTCCTCCACCTTGAGGTGCGTCTCGGCCTTCAGGGCCTTGTTCAGGGCGGCGGTGAGCTCCTCGGGGCTGAAGGGCTTGGAGAGGAAGTCGAAGGCGCCCAGGCGCATGGCCTCCCGGGCCGCCTCCAGGCTGCCGAAGGCCGTGATGAGCAGGACGGGCAGGGCGGGATCCACGGCCTTGAGGCGGGCCGTGAGCTGCAGGCCGTCGATGCCGGGCATGCGCAGGTCGGTCACCACGGCGTCGTAGGCGCCGGGCCGGACCATGCGCAGGGCCTCCTCGCCGCTGCGGGCCTGCTCCGCGAAGAAACCGGACCGCTTCAGGCTCATGGCCATGCCATCCCGCATCCCGGGATCGTCGTCCACCACCAGCACCCGAAGGGGAGTCGCCATACCGAACCAGTCCATCCGCGCGGCCGAGGGGCCGTTGGAGACGTTATCGGGACCGGCGGTTCCGACTGGAGTTTTGGCCGGTCAGCCCCGCCGCTTCCTCCGGCGCAGGCGGGCGGGCTCCTCGCCGGTGGGGGCCTCCCCGCGCACGGGATCCCCGTGGCGCCGGATGAGCGCGTAGAGCTGGGGTCGGCTCACCCCCAGGCGCGCCGCGGCCTCGGAGCGGTTGCCGTAGGCGCGGCGGAGGGACCGGTGCAGCAGGAACCGCTCCAGGGCATGCAGGTTGGTGGCCAGGTCCTCCGCCTCGAAGCGGGGGGGGCCGCCGGCCTCGGGCTCCGGCAGCTGGCCCAGGAGCTTCCAGCGGACCACCCGGTTGCGCAGCTCCCGCAGGTTCCCGGGACAGGGCAGCATCCCCAGGGCCGGAGGCAGGGGACCCTCGAGGCCCTCCGCCTCGGCCAGGGCCGCCAGGAGGCCGGGGATGGCCGCAGGCTCCTCGTCCAGCCCGGGCAACCGCAGGGCCAGGGCGTCCGCCGTGCCCGGCGGGGCCTCCCGGGCCGCCACGACGCCCCGGGGGTGGGCCCCCAGCCAGGCCGTGCCCGCCTCCGGGGAAGCGGCTTCGATCCACGGCACCCCCCGCCGCGCGGCGAGATCCTCGGCCAGCGTGGAGGCTCCCGATCCGGCGGGGCCGTGGATCCACAGCCCCTCGGGCCGGGCCAGCAGCGTGTCCAGGTGGGCGCCCCAGCGGGCGAAGCCCGGGAGGCGCGCGGCGGGGATCACGGCGACGGCCTCACCCGGGGATCACGTGGAACAGCACCGCGAACACGTGGCAGGCGCTGCCGCCCACCACGAAGAGGTGCCACAGGGCGTGGTGGAAGGGCAGCCGCCTCAGGCTGTAGACCAGGGCGCCCACGGTGTAGAAGGCGCCGCCCCCGAAGAGCCAGAAGAGGCCGTGGGTGGAGAGGGCGTGGCCGAGGGGACGCGCGGCGATGACGATGATCCAGCCCATGAGCAGGTAGATGGTCGTGGAGATCCAGCCCATGCGCCGCACGAAGGCGAGATCCAGCCCCGGGTTTCCCGGCAGGGCGTGGAGGTGGTCGACCGGAGGCGGACGCAGGGCGTATCGGGCGATGCGGCTGTAGTACACGCCCTTGAACGTGATGCCGAGCGCCGCGAGGCCCCACACCAGGCCGAAGACGGTCCAGCCCCAGCCCGGGCTCACGCGGCCCAGGGCCGAGAGGCAGAAGGGCGTGTACGTGCCCGCGATGAGCAGGAAGATGGCCGAGTGGTCGAAGACCTTGAAGACCAGCTTCACGCGGGGGCCGCGGAAGGCGTGGTACAGCGTGGACATGAGGTAGAGCAGGACGAGGGTGGACCCGAAGACGGCCGTCCCCACCACGTCCCGCGCCGTGCCGTGCAGGGCCGCCTCCACCACCATCACCACCAGCCCGGCGATGGCCAGGGCCGCGCCCAGGCCGTGGGTGATGCTGTTGGCCAGTTCCTCGCCGGGCGACTGGGAGGTCGAGCCGGGCAGGGCGTGGGCGGCGATCCGGGACATGCCTACGAGAATGCCAGAGTCCAGCCCGGTGGAGCAGGCCGGGGTTATCCTCTGTGCCCTCTGCGGGTTTCTGCGTCCTTTGCGTTCCCGCTTTGCTTGAAATCTGCGTGGATCCTGGGTCAGCCCACCCGGAAGGCGGCGTGGCTGCCGCCGGGGCCCGGGACCACCTCCAGGCGGGCGGAGATGCGGGCCTTGATCTCCTCCAGGTGGCTGATGAGGCCCACGAGGCGGCCGCCTTGCTGGAGATCCTCCAGGGTGCGCAGGGCCAGGTCCAGGGCCTCGGGATCCAGGCTGCCGAAGCCCTCGTCGATGAAGACGGTGTCGAGGCGGATGCCCCCCGCGTGGCGCTGCACCACGTCCGAGAGGCCCAGGGCCAGGGCCAGGCTGGCCTGGAAGCCCTCGCCGCCGGACAGGGTGCTCACGGGCCGGGCGCGGCCCGTGTGGGTGTCCGTGATCTCCAGGTCCAGGCCGCCGGCCTTGCGCAGGTCGCCGCTGCCGGCGGCGCGGCGGAGGGCGTAGCGCTGCTTGCTCATGCGGCGGAGGCGCTCGGAGGCCGAGGCCAGCACCTCGTCGAGCAGGGCCCCCTGGACGTAGCGCTCGAAGGAGACCCGGTCCCCCTCGCCGCCCTTGGCGAGGCGGGCCAGGCCGGCCACGAGGCGGTAGCGCCGGTCCTGGGCGTCGCGGGCGGCCACCAGGCGGGTGAGGTCGGCCTCGAGCCGCTGCAGGGCCGCCTCCTCGGACTGGGCCTGCCCCAGGGCCTCGCCGGCAGCGGCGGCCCGCGCCTGGGCCTGGGCTTCGGCGGCCTCCAGGGCGGGCAGGTCCGGGGCCTCGAGGCCCTCCGCCCGGGCCTCGGCCTGGGCGGCGCGGTCCCGCGCCACGGCCAGGGCCCGGTCGTGGGTCTCCAGCTCGGCGGCCAGGGCCGCGGTCTCCTCCGGCGTGCGCCGGGCGAGGCCATGGTCCTCCCGGCCGTGGAAGCCGGCCTTCGCCAGGGCCTCGTCGAAGGCCGCCTCCCGGGCTTCGGCGTCCGTCCTGGCCAGGATCGCGCGCTCCAGGTGGGCCTGGAGCCGGGTCCGGGCCTCTCCCAGGGCAGCCAGGGCCGCGTCCCGCGCCTCCCGGGCCTGGGCCAGCTCCGCCTCGGCCTCGGCCAGCTCGCGCTCGGCCTGCTCCAGCCGCGTGGAGAGCGCGCCGGGCACCCGCAGTTCCGCGAGCAGGCCCTCCTCCAGCACCTTCAGCCGCTCCCGCGCCGCGGCCTCCCGCTGCTGGACGTCGGACAGCTCCCGGGCCACCTCCCCGGCCCCGCCCTCGGCGCGCTCCCGGGCCTGCTCGGCCTGGGCCAGCGCGGCTTCGACCTCCGGGAGCCGGGCGAGGGCGGTGCGGCTGCGGTCCAGGTCCCGCCGGTGGCGCGCCTCGATCTCGGTCAGCGTCTCGGCCGTGCTGGCGGCGTGCTCGCCGAGGGTCTCCTGCAGGAGGTCCCGCCGGGCGCGGGCCGCCTCCAGGATGCCCGAGCGGCTGCGCAGGGCGTCCTCGGCCTGGGTCAGGGCCCTGGCGTCGGCGGCCTCCCGGGCCTGCGCCTCGGCCAGCTCCACGTCCTCGGTTCCGCCGGGCAGGCCCCGGGCAGGCTGGGGGTGGTCGGGGCTGCCGCAGACGGGGCAGGGCTGGCCGTCCACCAGGGATTCCGCCAGGCGGGCGGCATGGCCCTCCAGGCGCCGGGCCACCAGGGCCTGCAGCCGCTCCCGGGAGGCGAGGGCCAGGGTCCGCGCCGCCTCGCGGGTCGCCAGGGCCTCGTCGAGGGCGGCCTGGGCCCGCGCCGTGTCGGCGAGGTGGCGGTCCAGCTCCAGGCGCTGGCCCCGCACCTTCTTGATGAGGTAGAGGAGGCCTTCGCGGCCCAGGGCCTGCGAGGCCTCGGTCTTCAGCTCCTGCAGCTCCGCCTGCCGGCTGGCCAGGTCGCGCTGCGCCCGGTCCAGGGCCCGCCGGGCCTCCCCGGTGCGGTCCTCCAGGCGGCCCCGCTCCAGGGCCGTGGCCTTCGATTCCTCCCGGGCCGCCTCGAGGGCCGCCAGCCGGGGTTGGAGCTCCTTCAGCCGGGCGAGGGTGCGGCGCAGCTCCTCGCGGCGGATCTCGTGGCCTTCGGCCTCTGCCATGGCCTCGGTGGCCCTCGCCAGGGCCGCCTCGCGGGACCGGACCTCGCGCTGGAGGCCCTCCTCGGCGGCGGCGAGGTCCGCGAGGCGCTTCTGCGCGGCTTCCGCGGCCAGGGCCTCGGCCCGCACCGCCTCCGCGCGGCGGGCCCGGTCCAGCTCGGTGCGCCGGGCCTCCATGCGGCGGACGGCGCCCTGGAGGGCCCCCAGTTCGGTGCGGGCGGCGTCCCGGTCCGCGAGGAACCCGGCGGCCTGCCGGCCGGCCTGGAGGGCCGTGCCGGCGGCGCGCAGGGCCGCCAGGGCCGCGGCCTGCTCGGCGCGGAGCCCGTCGGCCCGTTCCGTCGCGGTCCGGATGCGGCCCGGCAGCTCCTCCACGGAATCCGCATCGGCCTGGGAAAGCAGCTGCCGGATCTCCGCCAGGGTGGTGCGGCCGGCTTCCTTGAGGGCCCGCTCCTCCTCGGCCAGCAGCTCGGTGATGCGGGCGTAGCGGCCCGTCTGGAAGAGGGTCTGGAGGATCGCCTGCCGGTTGAGGGCGTCGGCGAGCATGAATTCCTGGAAGCGCCCCTGGGGCAGCAGGACCACCTGCCGGAATTGGTCGGCCTTGAAGCCCATGAGCTGGGCCACCTTCGCGTCCACCTCGGAGGCCTTCCCGCCCGTCAGGGGCAGGGCCTCGTCGCCCTTCAGCTCCCAGAGCCGCGCCGCGTGGGCCTGCTTCTTGAACGCGTCCTCCACCTTCCCGCGCTTCCCCGGCGCCTTGGGCACCATCTGCTCCGGCATCCGCTCGACGCGGAAGGTCCGGTCGCCCAGGGCGAAGTCGAAGGTGACGCGGGTGGGCGTCCCCGGTGCGGCGAAGTGGCTGCGCAGGTCCCGGGCCTCCCGCAGGCCGCCGCTGGTGACGCCGTAGAGGGCATAGCTGATGCCGTCGAGGAGGCTGGTCTTGCCCGCGCCTGTGGGCCCGTGGATGAGGAAGAAGTCCTGGCCGCGCAGGTCGGCGAAGTCGAGCTCCTGCCGGCCCGCGTAGGGGCCGAAGGCCTCGAGGGCGAGGAACAGGGGCTTCATGCCGGCTCCTGGGGATCCAGGGCCCGGGCCGCCACCTCGCGGAAGAGGGCCCGCTCGGCCTCGTCCAGCTCCCGGCCCGCGCTCTGCCGCACGAAGGCCTCGAAGAGCCGCTCGGGGTCGAGGTCCCGGGGGTCGGGTCCGAGGAGCTCCGTGCCGTCCTCCAGGGCCGCGTCCCGGGGGGCGGGCTGGATGCCGAGGATGTTGGGGTAGACCTCGCGGAGGCGGGCCATGGCGTCGAGCACCGGACCGTCGTCCACCAGCTCCAGGAAGAGGTAGTCCTCGCGGCTGCCGCCGGCGCCCTGCATCAGGTCCTCGAAGCGGCCCCGGAGGCGGCGGAGGTCGCGGCGGGGCGAGAAGGGCAGGGGCTCGGTGCGGGCGGGTCCCGTGGCGGACAGCTCCACCAGGGTGGCGGCCTTCACGTGGGCGGCCTCGGAGGCGCTGTACTTCAGGGGGCTCCCCGCATAGCGCACGCCGGGGCGGCCGGCCTCCTGGGGCCGGTGCAGGTGGCCCAGGGCCACGTAGTCGCAGCCCTCGAAGACCCGGACGTCCACCTCGCCCGCACCGCCCACGCCGAGGCCCAGCTCGGAGTCGGACACCAGGCTGCCGGTGACGAAGGCGTGGGCCACCGCCAAGAAGGGCAGTCCCTCCGGGTGGCGGGCCCGGGCCCGGCTCACCTGGGCCGCCAGGGCGTCCTGGTGGGTGCGTAGGGCGGGATCCCCGAAGGCGGCGCGGGCCAGGGTGGGATCGGCATAGGGCAGCAGGTGGAAGGCCGCGCCGCCGATCACCACCGGTTCCGCTTCGGCGGTGAGGGGGCCGGCCACATGGAGGCCCTGGGCCTGCAGGAAGCCCGAGGCGAAGCCCAGGCGCTCGGGGCTGTCGTGGTTGCCGGCGATGAGCAGCACGGGCACGCCCAGCCCGCGCACGACACGGTTCAGGAGGTCGTCCAGGAGGCCCACGGCCTCCTTGGGCGGCACGGCCCGGTCGTAGATGTCGCCCGCGACGACCAGGGCCTCGGCGCCGGTGGCCTTCAGCATGCCCACGACCTGATCCAGCACGTGGGCCTGGTCCGGCAGGAGGTCGGCATTGCAGAGGGTCTTCCCCAGGTGCCAGTCGGAGGTGTGGAGGAATCGCATGGACCTCCAGTGTGGCTCCAAGGGGGGACCTTGGGCACCCTCCCTCCTCGAGGCGGTTCTCAAGTGCGGCCGCGCTTTGGACCGATACTGGAGTGGGGAGGGGCCTGCCCCTTCCCGAGCCAGCTGCCGACCTTCCATTCCGGGACGCCATGTTCAGTCACAGCCACGCCAAGGGCACCGCGCGATCCCAGGGATCCCAGCACCTCCGCACCGTGCTCGGCGAGGGCACCCGCTGGACGGGGGACATCCTCGCGGGGGCCGATGGCCTGCGGGTCGAGGGGGCCGTGGAGGGGAACATCCAGTGCCAGGGCGATGTGCTGGTGGCCGCCACCGGCCTCGTCAAGGGCACCGTCCAGGCCCGTCGCCTGACGGTCCTCGGCCGGGTGGAGGGCGTCCTCAAGGTGGAGACCTGCCTGGAGATCCTGGAATCGGGCCGGGTGGAGGGCGAGGTGGAGCTGGGCACCCTGATCGTGGACGAGGGGGGCATCCTGCAGGGGACCTGCGTCCACCGCACCGGCGCCCCCGCGGAGAAGGAGCCTGCCCCCCTCGCGCCGCGGCGGGACGAGCGCTTCGCAGACCTCACGCCGCCGGTCCGCTCCTTCGACAAGAGCCGGTTCTAGGAGGCCGGCGCCGCGCGCCGCCCGTCCCGGGCCTCAGCGCTTGGCGCCCTGGAGGTTGGTGTTGTCGAGGTTGGTCTCGGCGAGGTTGGCCTCGCGCAGGTCGGCTCCGCCCAGGTTGGCGCCGCTGAGCTTGGCCCGGCTCAGGTTGGCGCGACCCAGGTTGGCGCCGCTGAGGTTGGTCCAGACCAGGTTGGCGCCCACCAGGTTGGCGCCGCTGAGGTCGGCCCCGTCCAGGCTGGCGTCGATGAGGTTGGTGTGCCGCAGGTCGGCACCCGCGAGCTTCACGCCGGAGAGGTTGGCGCCGGAGAGGTTGGCGCCGTCCAGGAAGGCGTCCTGGAGGATGGTCTCCCGCAGGTCGGCCCCGCAGAGGTTGGCGCCGTCCAGGTTGGCCTGGCGCAGGTCCGTGTCCTTGAGGGTGGTCTGGCGCAGGTCCACGCCGCGGAGGTCGGCCCACACGAGGCTGGCGCTGGTGAGGTCGGCGTTCACGAGCATGGCCTCGTTCAGGTTGGCCTGGTAGAGGCTGGCCCCGCCGAGGTTCGCCCGGGTGAGGTTGGCGTTGCTCAGGTTGGTGCGGTATTCGCCGCGGGACTCGGTGGGCAGGGAGGCCAGGTTGGCCTCGCGGAGGTTGGCGCCCTCCAGGTCGCAGCCGAAGAAGTTGGCGCCGCTGAAGTCCGAATTGCGGAGATCGGCGCTGGCCAGGTCGCAGCCGCTCAGGTCGGCCCCCAGGGCCCGCGCGGAGCGGAGGATGGCGCCGCGCATGGCGCTGCCGGAGAGGTTGGCGCCGTCGAGCACGGCATGGTTGAGGTCCATGCCCTCGAGGACGAGGCCCCGGAGGTCCACGTCGGAGAGGTTCGCGGCGGTCAGGACCGCGCGGTCCAGGGTGGCGCCCTGGACGTTGGCGGCCTGGAGGTTCGCGCCGTGGAAGTTCGCGCTGAGGATGCTGTCCCGCAGGTCCGCACCGGCGAGGTCGGCGCTGCTGAGGTCCGCCCCGCAGATGTTGGCGGTGCGCAGATCGTTGCCGCTGAGCTGGGCCCCCCGGAGGTTCGCGCCGCCCAGGTGGGTCTCGGAGAACTTCGCGCCGCTGAACACCGCGCCGGCGAGGTTGGCGCCGTCCAGGTTGGTCTGGGACAGATCGGCCTTGGAGAGGTCGGCCCCCTTCAGGTTCTTCCGGGAGAGGTCCACGCGGCTGAGGTTGGCCCCCACCAGGACGGTCCCGGCCAGCACGGCGTCCTCCAGCTGGGCGCCGGTGAGGCTGGCGCCACTGAGGTTCGCGCCGCTGAGGTTCGCGCCGCTGAGGTTGATCTCCCGGAGGTCCGCGCCGGTGAGGTCGGCGCTGCGGAGGTCCGTCTGGCTCAGGATGGCCCCGCCCAGCTGGGCCGCGCCCAGGTTGGCGCCGGCGAGGACGGAGCCGCTGAGGTTGGCCTCGCCCAGGTCCGCACCCTTGAGGTTGGCCTCGCGGAGGTCCGCGCTCTCGAGGTTGGTCTGCCGGAGGGTGGCGCCGCCGAGGTCCGCCCGGCTCAGGTTCGTGTGGCCCAGGTCCATGCCCCGCAGGCTGGTGCCGCTGAGGTTCGCACCGCTGAGGTTCGCGCCCTTGAGCTTGGGCACGTCTCCCTTCTCGTACTTCAGGATGTCCAGGTGACGCAGGTCCGCGCCCTGCAGGTTCGCGCCGGAGAGGTTGGTGCCCTTCAGGTTGGCCTGGCTCAGGTTCGCGCCCTGGAGGTTCGCCTCCGTGAGGCTGGCCCAGTGGAGGTCCGCGTCCGCGAGGTTCGCCCCGGCCAGGTTCGCGAGGTTCAGGTTGGCGCCGCCCAGGGTGCTGCCCTGGAGCGTCGCGCCGGAGAGGTTGGCCTTGGCGAGGTTCGCGCCCACGAGGTTGGCCTGGGCGAGGTTCGCGCCCTCCAGGTTGGCGCCCTCGAGCACGGTCTGCCGGAGGTCCGCCCCGCTGAGGTTGGCGCCGCGCAGGTCCTTCCCGCTGAGGTCCACCCCCGTGAGGGTCACCCCCGTCAGGACGGCGCCGGCGAGGTTGGCACCCGCGAAGTTGGGGATGGTGGCGGGCTCGTACTGCTGGATGTCGAAGAAGGTGAGGTCGGACTTCGCGAGGTTGGCCCCGGAGAGGTTCACGCCGGCCATGCGGGCCCGGGACAGGTTCGCGCCCTCCAGGTCGGCCTCGTCCAGGTTGGCGAGCCGGAGATCCGCCCCGGCAAGGTTGGCGCCCCGCAGCTGGGTCTGGTTCAGGATGGCACCCGCCAGGTTGGCTTCGGAGAGGTTGGCCCCGGAGAAATCGAAGCCCCTCAAGTCGAGGCCGCTCAGATCATTGCGCTGGAAGTTCTTCCCCGACTTGAGGATGAAGACCACTTCCTTCCGGGTAAGTTCGCTCATGGAGCTTCCTTTGGGTGACGGGCTTCGGGTGCGGGGTGGCTGGTGGCGGAATCCCCCGCAGCACCCCCGGGGTGCCGGCGGGGCCGGGGCGGGGGAAGGGGCAGATCACGGCCATTGCTGGAGGGGCTTTGGCCTGCCGATGTTTGCGTCAGAGTTTATCCAACGCCGCGAGGCGCCATCAACAGAATTCACGGCGCTTTGCAAGGGTACCCGGCCCGGAATCCCGCGTCCCGTCCGCTTCTCCGGGGCCAGGGGGAGGGGCATCAAAAATCCCTCCCAGGTCAACATTTGGCCGCAGGCGTCCGGTCCGGTTGTGACCCCAGGCACGACAAGGCCCCCTTGCGGGGGCCTTGTCTGGGATCGGGAGAGGTTAATCTTCCCGCTCCGCCTTGTTGAAGGCGTCGGCCAGAGTCGCCTTCTTGAACTCGGGCTGGCGGGCCTTGGCGGCTTCCATGTCGCCCCGCTCCATGTCCTGCTCCAGCTGCTTGACGGAGAGGCCGATGCGGCGCTCGGTGGGATCGAGCTTCACGATCTTCATGGTGAGCTCCTGGCCGGCGGAGAACTCCTTCTGGATGTCCTCCACGCGGCGGCGGGAGAGCTCGGAGACGTGCACCAGGCCCTCGATGCCGTCGCCCAGGTCCACGAAGGCCCCGAAGTCGGTCAGGCGGGCGATCTTGCCGGTGAGGACGGCGCCCACGCTGTGGTTCTCGAAGAAGATCTCCCAGACGTTGGGTTCCATCTGCTTCACGCCGAGGCTCATGCGCTGGGCCAGGGGGTCCAGGCTGAGGACCTTGGCGGTGACGCTGTCGCCCTTCTTCACGATCTCGCCGGGGTGCTTGATCTTCTTGGTCCAGCTGAAGTCGGACACGTGGATGAGGCCGTCGATGCCCTCCTCCAGCTCGATGAAGGCGCCGAACTCCGTGATGTTGCGCACGGTGCCGGTGACGATCTGGCCGGGCTGGTACTTCTCGGCGATGGCCATCCAGGGGTTCGGGGTGATCTGCTTCATGCCGAGGCTGATGCGCCGGTTGTCCGAGTCCACCTGCAGGATGACGGCCTCGACCTGGTCGCCCAGGTTGACCATGCCCTTGGCGGACTTGACCTTCTTGGTCCAGCTCATCTCGGAGACGTGCACCAGGCCCTCGATGCCGGGCTCCAGCTCCACGAAGGCGCCGTAGTCGGTGATGGAGACGACCTTGCCCTTGACCGTGGCCTGGATCGGGTAGCGCTCCTCGACGGAGAGCCAGGGATCCGGGAACTTCTGCTTGTAGCCGAGGCTGACGCGCTCGGTGTCCTTGTCGTACTTGAGGACGGCCACTTCGACCTTGTCGCCCACCTGGAACATCTCGGAGGGGTGGTTCAGGCGGCCCCAGCTCATGTCGGTGATGTGCAGCAGGCCGTCCACGCCGCCCAGGTCCACGAAGGCGCCGTACTCGGTGATGTTCTTGATGGTGCCCTCGACCAGCTTGCCTTCCTCGAGGCCCGCCAGGGTCTCTTCCTTCAGGCTGGCGTTGATGGTCTCGAGGAACAGCTTGCGGGACAGCACGATGTTGCCCCGGCGGCGGTTCACCTTGATCACCTTCATGTCGAAGGACTTGCCGAGGTAGGGATCCAGGTTGCGGACGGGCTTCATGTCCACCTGGCTGCCGGGCAGGAAGGCGCGGATGCCGATGTCCACGGCCAGGCCGCCCTTGACCTTCTCGAGCACCGTGCCGTGCACGGTCATGTTGGAGCGGAAGGCCTTCTCGACCTCGTCCCAGATCTTCATCTTCTCGGCGCGCTCGCGGCTGAGGCGCACGTTGCCGTTGGCGTCCTCGAGCATCTCGAGCAGGACCTCGACGACGTCGCCCACCTGCACGCCCTGCGTGCCGTCAGGGTTGTTGAACTCGTCCAGGTTGACGGTGCCCGACCCCTTGTAGCCGATGTCGACGATGACGTCCTTGCCGCGGATCTCCACGACGACGCCGCGGACCACTTCCTCCTCGCGGAGGCCCCGGGTCTCGCCCTGCAGGGCTGCCATGAACTCCTGGCCCTCCGGACTCTCGTCCTCGACGTATCCCGCGTCCAGCACGGTGATGCGGCCCATCTGCTTGGAGGCCTTGCCCCTGATGATTGCTTCTAGCTTGGACATGAAGTCCACCTCGTTTGGTTGCGCCCGCGCTCTGGCGGTGCGCTGGAATCCCGGCACACGAAGTCCGGCAGAACGGACAGACTACCCTGGAACTCCCGGGGAGGCCAGCGGAGGAATCCGCCCGATCGGGTCACAATGGGCCCATGAGCACCAAGCAGGAGCGAAGGGCCACTTTGGCGCAGCCGACCATCTCGCCGGAGCAGCGCGTAGGCGGGATAGGGCCGCATCGGCGTAGCCGATGGCGGGGCCATGGGCCCGAGGGCGCAGCCCGAGCCAGGCCCGCAGGGTGCGGCACAGGAAGTGCCGCATGAGCCCAGAGCAGGAGCGAAGGGCCACTTTGGCGCAGCCGAAGCCCGCAGGGTGCGGCACAGGAAGTGCCGCATGAGCCCAGAGCAGGAGCGAAGGGCCACTTTGGCGCAGCCGAAGCCCGCAGGGTGCGGCACAGGAAGTGCCGCATGTGCCTGATCGCCTTCCGATGGGAACCCGGGACCGCCGAGCCGCTCCTCCTCCTGGGGAACCGGGACGAGTCCTACGACCGCCCGACGGCCCCCCTGGCCTGGTGGGCGGGGGGCCGGCTTCTGGCGGGGCGGGACCTGCGGGCCGGCGGCACCTGGCTGGGGGTGGCCAGGGACGGGCGGTGCGCGGCGATCACGAACTTCCGGCAGGCCGGCCCCCCGCGACCGGAGGCGCCCAGCCGGGGCCACCTCCCCGCGCGGTTCCTGGAGGGGGAGCTTTCCGCGGGGGCCTTCCTGGCGGCCCTGCGCGGGGAAGCCGGGCGGTACAACCCCTTCAACCTGATCCTCTTCGATGGGGGCGAGCTGGTGGGCTACCAGAGCCGGGACGACCGGATGATCGCCTTCGACCCCGGCCTCCACGTCCTCTCCAACGGGGACTTCGACGAGCCCTGGCCCAAGGCCGAGGCCCTCCGGGAGCGCCTGGCGGCGGTGGATCCCGGAGACGACGCGGCCCTGCTGGCGCTGCTGGAGGACGACCGCCCCTTCGAGGAGGCCCACCTACCCCGCACGGGCGTTCCGCTCGCCTGGGAGCGGGCCCTCTCGCCCATCTTCGTGAAGACGCCGACCTACGGCACCCGGGCATCCACCCTCCTCCGCCTGGGTCGGGAGACCGTGTCCGTCCTCGAACAGCGGTTCACGGCCAGCGGCCGGGAAGGGCGTACGGCGGTGGCGTTCCCCCGGTCCGGCCCACCCTCGGAGTGCTAGGCTGGGAGGCATTCCTCCCGGAGGCTCCCGTGGTCGGCATTCGCAGGGTCCTGATCATGCTGTGCCTGGCGGGGGCGGGTGCCTTCGCCCAGGCGGGTCCCTCCGCCGGGGCCCCCGAGGCCCGGCAGACGGCCCTCGCCGTGTTCAAGATCCTCCAGCGGCAGGACTGGGTGGCCCTCTACGCCACCGTGGCCCTTTCCGAAGGCGCGACGGACGGCCTTCCGCCCCGTGCGGAGGACTTCGCCGCCGACGTGCGCAAGGGGATCGGCAGGAACCAGGCGGCCGTGGACGAGGTGTTCGGGGGCATGTCAGACGTGGCCGTGGGCGAAGCCGAGATCCGCGGGGACTATGCCACCCTGCCGACGTCCTGCACGATCACCCTGCGGGGGCAGAAGGTGACCTTCCGGGGCCGGGCCCACCTCATCCGCCGGCATCACGCGTGGAAATGGGACCTGACCTTCTCGGACAACGCCGAGGACGCCACGAGCCGGGCCCTCACCGAGCTGGTCGGAAAGCCGCCGGAGGGCGGGAAGTAGGGGCTAGACCGAGATCACCACGACCTCGGGATCGACATCCTTCTGGAGCATGCCCTCGATGGCCATGAGAGTGCCGGTGAGGCTGGCGGGGCAGCTGCCGCAGGCGCCCCCAGGTGAGCATCGGCCGGATCATGACCTGCTTCTCGCGCCGGCCGACGAACTCCAGTCCTCGCCATCCATCGCCAGGGAGTCTAGACCGAGATCACCACGAGCTCGGGATCCACTTCCTTCTGGAGCATGCCCTCGATGGCCATGAGGGTGCCGGTGAGGCTGGCGGGGCAGCTGCCGCAGGCACCCATGTACCGGATCATGACCTGCTTCTCATGGCGGCCCACCAGCTCCAGGCCGCCGCCGTCGGCCGCCAGGGCGGGCAGGATGCCGCTCTCCAGCACCAGGCGGATGTCCCTGAGCAGGGGGTCGTCCGCGTCGTCGATCTTGCTGAAGACCCGCGGCGCGGCCGGGGCGCCGGAGGCGCCGCCCGCGCCCGCGGCGGCGCGGATGGGCGCGGCCAGGAGGGGCAGCATCTCGGGCCAGCCCTTGTCCTCGGTCTTGCTCACCGTGAGGAACTTGTCCTGCATGAAGACCGACGTGACGTGACCCACGGCGAAGAGGGCCTTGGCCAGCTCGTCATGCTCGGCGGTCTCCGCGTTGGGGAAGGACTTGGGGAAGCCCACGGCGACGGGCTCCTTCAGCACGAACTTCACCGCGTTGGGGTTCGGCGTGTACTCGATTTCGGCAATCTTGGGCATGGGCTACTCGGTGGAGGCTTCGGCCTCGCCTTTGAGCGCGGCGTGGAGGGTGGCCCAGGGCAGGACGGCGCACTTCACCCGGCTGGGGAGGTCCTTGACGCCCTGGAAGAGGACGAGCTTGCCGAGGAGGGGCGTCTGGGTGGCCGGGTCCAGCTCGCCGCGCACCATGCCCCGGAACTGCTCGGCCATGGCCTCGGCCTCGGCCACGGGGCGGCCCTTCACCGCTTGCGTCATCAGGGAGGCGCTGGCCACGTCGATGGCGCAACCGCTGCCCTGGAACTTCACCTCCTGGACCAGGCCATGCTCGACGATCAGCGTCAGGTCCAGCTGGTCGCCGCAGAGCGGATTGTGGCCCTCCGCGTGGTGGGTGCAGGGCTCCAGCTTCCCAAAGTTCCGGGGCTTCTTGTTGTGCTCCAGGATCACCTGCTGGTAGAGCTCGCGGGGGTCGGTCATCGGATACATCCGAGGGAGGAGAGGAAAGATCCACCGCCAAGACGCCAAGGGGCCAAGAAAGAAAACGCACCTTTGCCTTGCTTGGCGTTCTTGGCGTCTTGGCGGTGATTTGTTCTCATTTGAACAACTCGATGGCCTTCTGGATGGCCGAGACCAGGATGTCGACCTCCTCGCGGGTGTTGAAGTAGGCGAAGGAGGCGCGGGTGGTGGCGGGGATGCAGAAGCGCGTCATCACGGGCTGGGCGCAGTGGTGGCCGGCACGGACCACGACGCCCTCGCCATCCAGCAGGCTGCCCATGTCGTGGGGGTGGATGCCGTCCACCACGAAGGAGAGGACGCTGGCCTTCTCCTTCGCGTTCCCGATGACCCGGAGGCCCGGGAGGGCGGAGAGCTTCGCCGTGGCGTAGGCCAGCAGCTCGTGCTCGTGGGCGGCGATGCGGTCGAGGCCCAGGGCCTGCACGTAGTCGAGGGCCGCGCCCAGGCCGATGGCGGCGGCGATGGGGGGCGTGCCCGCCTCGAACTTGCCGGGGGCCGGCATGTACGTGGTCTTCTCCCAGGAGACGGAGCGAATCATGCTGCCGCCGCCCTGCCAGGGGGGCATGGCCTCCAGATGGGCCAGCTTGCCGTAGAGCACGCCGATGCCCGTGGGGCCCGAGAGCTTGTGGCCGCTGAAGGCGTAGAAATCGGCGTCGAGGTCGCGCACGTCCACGGCCAGGTGGGGCACGGCCTGGGCGCCGTCCACCACCACGGGAACCCCCTTGGCGTGGGCCCGGGCGATGATCTCCTTCACGGGGTTGATGGTACCCAGGACGTTGCTGACGTGGACCAGGCCGAGGACCTTCGTGCGCGCCGTGATGAGCTCGTCGAGCCCGTCCAGGATCAGCTCTCCCGCATCGTTCATGGGGATGACCTTGATCGTGGCGCCCTTCTCCTGCGCCAGCATCTGCCAGGGCACGATGTTGGCGTGGTGCTCCATGGCGGAGAGCAGGATCTCGTCGCCCTCCTGCACCACCATGCGGCCGAAGCTCTGGGCCACCAGGTTGAGGGCCTCGGTGGTGCCCCGGGTCCAGACGATCTCGCGGGTGGAGGCGGCACCGAGGAAGCCGCGCACCTTCTCGCGGGCCTCCTCGTAGCGGTCCGTGGCCTCCTGGCTGAGGGTGCTCACGCCCCGGTGGACGTTGGTGTGCTCCTCCCGCTCGTAGTGGGACATGCGCTCGATGACGGGCAGGGGCATCTGGCCGCTGACGGCGCTGTCGAGGTAGACCACGGGCTTGCCGTGGAAGACCCGGGAGAGCAGGGGGAAGTCCCTGCGGATGGCCTGGATGTCGAGGGGCTGGAGGGTCGTCGTCATGCCAGGTCTCCCAGCGAGGCCGCCTGGGTGCGGGCCAGGACCAGGTGCCGCAGGCTGCGGCGGAGGCTAGCCACGGGGATGCGGGCCAGCAGGTCGGCGGCGAAGCCGTAGGTGAGGAGGTTGCGGGCGTCCTCGGGATCCAGGCCGCGGCTCTGGAGGTAGAACAGCTCGTCGGGATCCAGCTGGCCCACGGCGGCGCCATGGCTGCACTTCACGTCGTCGGCGTAGATCTCCAGCTGGGGCTTGGTGTCCACCCGGGCCTTCTCGGAGAGGAGCAGGTTGCGGCTCTGCTGCTGGGCATCCGTCACCTGGGCCCCGGGGGCCACGCGGACCTGGCCGTTGAAGATGGCGCGGGCCTGCCCGTCCACCACGCACTTGTGGAGCTGGCGGCTGGTGCCGTGGGGCTCGGCGTGGTGCAGGAAGCTGTGGGTGTCCGCCACCTGGTTGCCCCCCAGGAGCGCCAGGCCGTCGAGGGTGGCCTCGGCGCCCTCCGCCAGGCGGATGCGGGGCCGCTGCCGGGAGAGGCGCCCGCCGAAGCTCAGGGTGCGGGAGTGGTACTGGCCGCCCCGGGCCACCTCGGCCTTCAGGGCGCTGAAGTGGAAGGCCTCGGTGCTCTCCCGCTGGATGCGCTCGTGGCGAAGGATGGCGCCCTCGGCCACGCGGATCTCCACCACCGGGCAGCTCAGGTAGGTGCCCTCGCCGTGGTGCTCCTCCACCAGCTCCAGCTCGGCGCCCCGGTCCAGGGCCACCAGCAGGCGCGGGAGCATGGTGGGCACGGTTCCGTCGCCCGCGGACCGGCTGAGGAAGAGCAGGTGGAGCGGCACCTCCACGCGGACGTTCTGGGGGACGAGGAGGACGGCGCCCTCCGTGAACCGCGCGGTGTTCAGGTCCTCGAAGAAATCGGGGGCACCCTCGCCCAGGGTTCCCAGGAGGCGGCAGGCCTCGCTGGCGGCGGAGATGGGGAAGAACCGGACGCCGGGGGGCAGGCCGGTCGCGCAGCTGGCGTGGGGGGCGTGGAACCCGTTCACGAACACCTGGCGGGTGGCCATCATCTCGGGGTGGATGTAGGGCTGGATGTCGGCGGAGGCGGTGGTCGGGACGGCCGGTGCGGCCGGGCGGAAGGCGGGACCGTGCAGGAGTGCGAGATCCAGGTACTTCCAGTCCTCCATGCCCGTGTCGGGCAGCGCCTGGCCGGCCAGGCGGGCCTCGGCGGCCGCCCGCAGGGCCTCCCAGCCCTCGGGACGGGCCCCGGCCAGCAGGTCGGAGAGCGGGCTGGCGTCGACCGCAGGCGTCATCGGCGGCCCCCGGCGGCGGCTTCCTCCAGCACCCAGTCGTAGCCGCGCTCCTCCAGCTCCACGGCCAGCTCGGGGCCGGCGCTCTTTAGGATGCGGCCGCCGGAGAGCACATGGACGTACTGGGGGCGGATGGTCTCCAGGATCCGGGGGAAGTGGGTGATGACCAGCAGGGCCCGCTCCGGTCGCATGAGCTGGTTCACCGCGTCGCCCAGCACGCGGAGGGCGTCGATGTCGAGGCCGCTGTCCAGCTCGTCGAGGATGGCGAGCTTGGGCTCCAGCACGGCCATCTGCAGGATCTCGTTGCGCTTCTTCTCGCCGCCCGAGAATCCCTCGTTGAGGCTGCGGTCGAGGAACTCCTCCTTCATGGAGACGAGCTTGATCTTCTCGCGGATGAAGTCGTCGAATTCCAGGGGGTCCAGCTCGTCCCGGCCCTCGGCCTCGGCCTTCTTGTTGTAGGCGAGGCGCAGGAAGGCGGCGTTGCTCACGCCGGGCACCTCGATGGGGTGCTGGAAGCCCATGAAGAGGCCCGCCCGGGCCCGCTCATCGGCCTCCAGGGCGAAGAGGTCCCGCCCCTCGAAGGTCACCTCGCCACCCGTCACCTCGTACGAGGGATGGCCCACCAGCACCTTGCCCAAGGTGGACTTGCCGGAGCCGTTGGGGCCCATGATCGCGTGGATCTCCCCCGCCTTGATCTCCAGGTCGATCCCCTTCAGCACCGGCGTGCCGTTGATCGAGGCGGTCAAGTTCTTGATCGAAAGCATCGAAACTCCAAAACAGAAAAGATTCACCGCCAAGACGCCAAGGCGCCAAGAAAGAAAAGGTTTTTCCTGGTATTCCTTGGCGTTCTTGGCGTCTTGGCGGTGTTCATTGTTCTTCAGCCCACGCTTCCTTCGAGTTTCAGGGAGAGCAGCTTGGTGGCTTCGACGGCGAACTCCATGGGGAGCTCGCGGAAGACGTCCTTGCAGAAGCCGTTGATGATCATGCTGATGGCTTCCTCGGCGGGGATGCCGCGCTGCTGGAAGTAGAGCAGCTGCTCCTCGCCGATCTTGCTGGTGGTGGCCTCGTGCTCCACCCGGGCGCTGCGGTTCTGCACCTCGATGTAGGGGAAGGTGCTGGCGCTGCAGGTCTGCCCGATGAGCATGGAATCGCACTGGCTGAAGTTCCGGGCGCCCTCGGCCTTCGGCTGCACCTTCACGAGGCCGCGGTAGCTGTTGGAACTGTCCCCGGCGCTGATGCCCTTGCTGACGATGGTGCTCTTCGTGTTCCGGCCGATGTGCACCATCTTGGTGCCGGTGTCGGCCTGCTGCTTGTGATTGGTGAGGGCCACGGAGTAGAACTCGCCGATGCTGTCGTCGCCGAGCAGGATGCAGCTGGGGTACTTCCAGGTGATGGCGCTGCCCGTCTCCACCTGGGTCCAGCTGATGTGCGAGGCCCGGCCCTTGCAGAGGCCGCGCTTGGTGACGAAGTTGAAGATGCCGCCCACCCCGTCCTTGTCGCCGGCGTACCAGTTCTGCACGGTGCTGTACTTGATGGAGGCGTGGTCCAGGGCCACCAGCTCCACCACGGCCGCGTGCAGCTGGTTGGTGTCGAACTGGGGGGCCGTGCAGCCCTCCAGGTAGCTCACGCTGGCCCCCTCCTCGGCGACGATGAGGGTGCGCTCGAACTGCCCCGACTCCTTGTTGTTGATCCGGAAGTAGGTGCTCAGGTCCATGGGGCAGGCCACCCCCTTGGGGATGAACACGAAGCTGCCGTCCGTGAACACGGCGCTGTTGAGGGCCGCGTAGAAGTTGTCCGAGTAGGGCACCACGCTGCCCAGGTACTTCTTCACGAGGTCGGGATGCTCCTTCACCGCCTCGCTGAAGCTGCAGAAGATGATGCCGACGGCCTTCAGCTTCTCCTTGTAGGTGGTGGTCACGCTCACAGAGTCGAAGACCACGTCCACCGCCACGCCCGCGAGGGCGGCCTGCTCGTGGATGGGGACGCCCAGCTTCTCGAAGGTGCGCCTCAGCTCAGGATCCACCTCGTCCATGGAGGCGTACTTGGGGGCTTTGGCCCTGGGCGCGCTGTAGTAGACGATCTTCTGGAAGTCGGGCTTCGGATACGCCACCTTGGCCCAGTCGGGCTCGGCCATGGTCAGCCAGTGGCGGTAGGCCTTGAGGCGGAAGTCCAGCAGCCAGTCGGGCTCGCCCTTCTTGGCCGAGATGAAGCGGATGACCTCCTCGCTGAGGCCGGGGGCGACGCTGTCGGCCTCGATGTCCGTCACGAAGCCGTACTTGTATTCCTGGCTGGTGACCACATTGAAGGTCGAGTTCATCGTCCGCTCCCACGTCGTTCCATTCTGGAATCCCGACCAAAATTGTCAACTTAATAGGCCGGGAGGTGATCCCGGTCACGCGCGGGGGGCCTCCGCCTCGAGTTCCTCCAGCAGGGTGCGGATCTGGCCCTGGACGCCCTTGGCCTGGCCCTCGTTGAGGTCGCCGGGATCCGCGTCGAGGCCCGCCTGGAGGAGGGCCCGGGCCTCCTCCCGCTCGCCCAGGCCCGCGAGGGCGGCCCCGAGCTGGAAGTGGTTCACGAGGGTGGGCTCCCGCTCCAGGATGGGATCGAGGAGGTCCAGCACGGCCTGGTGGTGCTTGAGGGCCAGGAGGTACTGGCCGAGCAGGGTCCGGGCCCGGGGCTCCAGGCCCGGCAGGGGGTGGGCGTGGAGGCGCTGGACCTCCACCAGGTCCTGCTCGGTGGCCTGCCCGTTCATGAGCCGGTAGGCCTGGCGCATGAGGGCGGCCTCCCAGGCGCCGGAGCTCTTGGGGTGGCGGGTGAGGAAGGCGTCGAGGGCCCGGGCGATCTCGACCTCCCGCTTGCGCTCCATCAGGTGCTCCAGGGCCAGGCGCAGGGCCAGGAAGCAGAGGCGGGGGTGGCGGTCGGAGCAGGCGAAATCCAGGGCCGCCTTCATCTGCTTCTCGGGATCCCGGCCGAAGGCCAGGCGCAGCTCCAGCCATTCGGAGCGCTGGCTGCGGCCCTTGCGGCGGACCCGCTTCAGCAGGGCCTCGGCTGCCTCCGGCTGGTCCGCGTCCAGCAGGTCCTCCGCCTCGTCCAGCAGGTGGTGGGTGGCGGGCTTGCCGTCCCGGGCCTCCCGGAGCTGGAGATGGTCCTCGGCGTCCAGGAGCAGCAGGAGCTGGGGGTCGCCCGGGTTCTGGTTCAGCAGCTCCTGGAGGATGGCGAAGGCCTTGGCCCGCTCTTCCAGCAGGAGGTAGGCCTCGGCCAGGGCCTCCCGCACGTGCAGGTCGCCCGGCAGGAAGGCGCTGGCGTCCTTGAGGGCCGGCACGGCCTGGGCGCCGTCGCCGCGGCTCAGGTGGACCTGGCCCAGGAGCAGCAGGGTCTCGCCGTCCTTGCGCCGGTTCACGGCCTCCTGGGCCGCCTCCAGGGCCCCCTGGAGGTCCTCCTGGTCCAGCAGCAGCTCGGCGAGCATCATGCGGGGCTCGGGATCCTCCGGCCGGATGTCGGCCGCCTGGTGGAGGGCCTCGATGGCCTGGTCGGCGTGCTCGGGCAGTTCCTGGAGCAGCTTGGCCAGGAGCATCCACGCCTCGAAGTGCCGGGGGCTCAGGCCCACGGCCCGGCGGGCGAGGACCTCCGCCTCCTCGAAGTTCTGGGCCGCCTCATGGAGGGAGGCCACGGTGAAGATCAGCTCGTAGTTCTTGGGATCCAGGGGCAGCACCTGGCCCAGGCGCTGGGCGGCCTCGGGCAGGCTGCCGGATTCCAGCAGGGCCGTGGTTTCGAGCAGGGCCCGCTTGAGCTGGGACATGGACTTGGGCCGGGCGATGGGCAGGATGCGCGCCCGGTAGCGGGTGAACAGCTCCCGGGCCCCGATGAGGTGCAGGTTGTCCTCCACCAGGTGCTCCCAGCGCTCCGAGAAGCTGTGGGCATCCAGCTGGCGGTTCTGCTCCATCTCCTGCACCAGGGCCATGAGGCCGTTGCGGAGCATCACCTCGCTGCGCTCCAGCTTGCCCAGCTGGTCGGACACGGTCTCCAGGTAGGTCTCCACCCGGCGGAGGGTCTCCTCCAGGGCGGTGATGCGCTCCAGGAGGTGCTCCTCCAGGTCCTCGCCCTCCTCGGCCTCCTCGGGCTCGTCCTCCCAGGTCTGGTCGCCGGCGAGGATGAGCAGGCGGGTCCCGCACTTCCGGCAGGTCTCCCGGTCCCCGGTGTTCCAGGTGAGGCAGTTCTGGCAATAGGAACCGGGGGTTTCGCTGACCATGGCACCAGGATAGGAGGGATCGCCCCGCCGGGGGGATTGAGCGGGATTTTCCCGGCCCTGTCCCCCCGGGGGCCCGATGGCCGTATGCTGGGGAGCCTCGAGGGTGCGCCATGAACGAGGAACGGGAAGGCCAGGACAAGCGGCAGGAAGCCATGGAGTGGGTGAGCAAGGCCTACCAGCTCCACATGAAGGGCGAGATCGAGAAGGCCGTCGCCCTCTACACGCGCTCCCTGGAGATCCACCCCACCGCCGAGGCCTACACCTTCCGCGGCTGGGCCCGGTCCTCCGAGAAGGACTACGCCGCCGCCATCGAGGACTGCCACCGGGCCATCGACCTGGATCCCGAGTTCGGCAACCCCTACAACGACATCGGCGCCTACTACCTGGAGCAGGGCGAGCCCGACGACGCCATCCCCTGGCTGCGCATGGCCCTCAAGGCCCAGCGCTACGAGAGCTACTGCTTCCCCCACTTCAACCTGGGCCGGGTCTTCGAGGCGAAGGGTCAGTTCGACCTGGCCCTGGAGCACTACCGGAAGGCCCTGGACGAGAACCCCCGCTATACCCTGGCCGTCCGGGCCGTGGAGCGGGTGAAGGGGAAGCTGGCGCCGAAGGATCCCGAGGCCATCGGCTAAGAGTGCCCAACAAAACCCCCACGCGGCATCGCGAGGGCCGCCGGGCGAGCGAGGCGAGGAACGCGAGGGAGGCTCCGGCTCCACGAGCCGCGGGCGAGTGGGAGGCACGCAAAGCGTGCCGTCAGACGGAGGGCGTAGCGGCATCGCCCTCCACCTGACGGGCCCTGCCTCGCAGGGCCCTCCCGCTCGCAAGCTCGCGGAGGTGGAGCCTCCCCGCCGGCCCTCGCCCGGAGGGAGAAAGCCAGGTGGGCGCCCCGCGGCGTCACGGCCCTTGAACGATGTCCCGCATCGCCCTGCGGGCCCTTCCTTGCGGTGCATCCCACCTGACTTTCTCGCGGCCTGGTTGGGGTTTTGTTGGGCACTCTGAACTGTGGTGAACTGGAGGCGAGGTTCGCCATGAGATTCACCATCGCCCACAGCCCGGATTCCGACGACGCCTACATGATGGCCCCCCTGGCGCTGGGGTGGCTGGACCCCGAGGACTTCGAGATCGCGTTCGTCCGCAAGGACATCGAGCGGCTGAACGCGGAGGCTCTCGAGGCGAAGTACGACGTGACGGCCATCAGCTTCGGGGCCTACCCGGAGCTGAAGGACCGCTACGACCTGCTGACGGCGGGGTCGAGCATCCAAGAGGGCACGGGCCCCCTGGTGGTGAGCCGTGTGCCCCTGCAGCCCGCGGCCCTGAAGGACGTGCTGGTCGCCATCCCCGGCAAGCGGACGAGCGCCTACCTGTCGATGCGGAAGTGGTGCACCGCCCTGGGCTTCGAGCCCCGGGTGCACCTGGTGCCCTTCGACGAGATCATGCCCGCCGTGGCGGCGGGGCGCTTCGAGGCGGGCCTGCTCATCCACGAGAGCCAGCTCATGTACCAGGACGCCGGGCTGCACCTGGTGGCGGACCTGGGCGACTGGTGGAAGCGGGCCTTCGACCTGCCCCTACCCATGGGCGGCAACGCCATCCGGAAGGACCTGCCCGCGGAGGTGAAGCAGCGCTTCGCCATCCTCATGCGGAAGAGCGTGGAGCTGGCCCGGGCCCGGCACTGGGAGAGCGTGGACTACAGCCAGTCCTTCGGCCGCGGCATGGACCGCGAGATGGTGGGCCGCTACGTGAACGCCTGGGTGAACGACTTCACCGTGGATCCCGGCCCCCGCGGCCGCGAGGCCGTGGGCAAGCTGCTGGGCCTCGAGCCGGTGTGGATCCAGGGCTGAGGCCCGGCCCCGCAGGACAAGGCATCGACGGGGAAGGGCACGCTCCCCGGCCCCGGACTCACCCTCAGCCTGACCCGGCGCTACGGGTGCGCCGGCGGCCCAACTTCCGCTTGATCCGAGTAGCCCGCGGGTCTTGAATGGGGATCCTGAGCTCATCTTTGATGGCCCGGCTTCCCCGCGGAGGGTGCCATGCGTTTCAGGAGATTCGATCTTCCCGCCATGCAGAGGGACACCGGCGGGGGGTCGGCCTGGCGGATCCTGCTGGTCTGCCTCGCGCTCCTGGGGGCCGCGTTCCCGGCGCGGTCGAAGGCCCCGCCCTGTCCTCCGGTGATCGCGGCGCTGGCACCGAAGGGCGCGGTGCGCACGACCGGGAGCTACCAGGGTCAGGGCCCCATGGCCCTGGGCGGCGGGACCGCCGACCTGCCCTTCCCGCACCCCTGCCTCACGGAGAAGTTCCCGGCGAAGTGGAGCCTGGAGCTCCAGCACTACTCAGGCGAGGGGGTGCAGCTGCTCCAGATGCAGGTGGCCGGCTTCGAGCAGCAGGTGATCGAGAACGAGAAGGGCGAGGTGGAGCGCCGGCGGGGCAAGGCGGGAAACCCCGCCCAGGGTGATTCCGTCCGCCTCGAGCAGGTGGCGGGCGGCACGGTCATCCTCTCCACCCGGACCCGCCGCTGCCCCTGGGGCGGCGTGGCCGACCACCGGAAGGAGCCGCCCCCCATCCCCGTCGTCCGCCTCGTGGGGGTGGCCCACACGGACAGCACGCGCATCACCGTGAAGATCGAAGGCGACATGAGCGCGGAGGCGGCCCTCGCCGCGGCCCGGGAGACCTTCGAGAACCTGGCCAGGTACCGCTTCTAGCCCCGAAAGGATCCGCCATGAGCCGAGTCGCGCTTCTTCTCACCACCCTCCTCGCCGCGCTGCCGGTCCTGGCCCAGGCCGACAAGGCCGGCTGCCGGGACCATCCCCTCTTTCCCACCCGCATGCCGGGCTACGCCCTCCGGGACTGCAAGACCGAAGCCTTCGGGCGCTATGAATTCTGGACCACGAACCCCAGGGAGAAGGTGCCCGTCGAGGGGAAGTTCACGTTCCTGACCTACACCCTCGCCGACCGGAAGAACGAGCCCTCCGCGGTCGCCGTGGTGCGGAACTACGAGAACGCCATCCTCCAGGCCGGCGGCAAGGTGCTCCACAAGCGGGCGGACTGGTGGGTGAACGGCCAGATCACCAAGGACGGCCGGGAAGCCTGGGTGCAGGCGGAGCGGGGGAACGGCACGATCTGGCTGCGCATCGTCGAGAAGCAGGCCATGGCCCAGGACATCGTGGCCGACGCCGCGGCCCTGGGGGGCGGCCTCGCCGCCACCGGCCATGTGGCGGTCTACGGCATCTTCTTCGACACCAACAGGGCCGAGGTGAAGCCGGAGTCCAGGCCCGCCCTCGCGGAGATCGCCCGGCTGCTCGGGCAGTCTCCGGCCCTGAAGCTGAAGGTGGTCGGCCATACCGACATGACGGGCAACCTGGAAGCCAACCTGAAGCTCTCCCAGGCCCGCGCCGAAGCCGTGGTGCAGGCCCTCGTCAGCCAGCACGGCATCGCCGCCGCCCGCCTGAAGGGGTACGGCGTGGGCCCCCTGGCCCCCGTGGCCTCCAACGACACCGAGGAGGGCAAGGGCCGGAACCGGCGGGTCGAGCTGGTCAGGGATTAGCCACCGCTCTGGCAGCGCCGGGCGACCCTCACTCCCGCCCGGCCTCCACCCGGATGGGCACGCGGAGGCGCTGGCCGTTCCGCTCGAGGTCGAGCTGGGCCGTGCTGCCCAGGGGCAGGGCCTCGATGGCGTCCAGGAGGGCGTCCCAGTCGGCCACGGGGCGGCCGTTCACGGCCTGGATGAGGTCGCCGGGGAACACGCGGCGGCCCTCGGCCCCCACGCCCCGGAGGCCCGCCTGGGCCGCGGCGCCGCCCCGGTAGACCTTCCCCACCATCACGCCCTTCTGGGGCCCGAAGGCCCGTTCCACCATGCGGGGCGAGAGGGGCTCGAAGCCCAGATCCGGCCGCTCCAGGCGCCCCCGGGCGATGAGCTGGGGCACCACCCGGTTCACGATGTCCACGGGCATGGCGAAGCCAATGCCGGCGCTGGCGCCGCTGGGGCTCTGGATGGCCGTGTTCACGCCGATGAGGCGGCCCGCGCTGTCCAGCAGGGGGCCGCCGCTGTTGCCCGGGTTGATGGCGGCGTCCGTCTGGATGACCCCGGAGATCCGGCGGCGCGTCACGCTCTGGATCTCCCGGCCCAGGGCGGAGACGACGCCCGTGGTGAGGGTGGCATCCAGGCCGAAGGGATTGCCGATGGCGAGCACCGCCTGGCCCACCTGCAGGTCCGCGCTGGTGCCGATGGGGATGGGGCGGAGCTTCGCGGGCGGCTTGAGGATCTGCAGCACGGCCAGGTCCTTGTCCGGGGCGCCGCCGACATAGGTGGCCTCGTGCTGGCTGCCGTCGGCAAGGGTGATGTAGGCCCGTGCGGCGCCCTGGATCACATGGAAGTTGGTGACCACGTGGCCCTGGGGATCCCAGATGAAGCCTGTGCCGGCGCCGGCAGGGGTCTCCACCACGTCGAAGCCGAAGAAGTCGCGGGCCCGCTCCTCCGTGGTGGTGATGTACACGACGCTGGGGGCGGCCTCCTTGAACCGCTGGATGGAGACCTGCTCCCATTCGTACAGGGGGCCGCGGGGATCCACGGGCCGGGGCCGCGCCAGGGCCGGCGCCAGGGCGTGCCCGCACCAGGCCACGAGCATGCCTGCGGAGAGGATGCCAAGGATGAGGACGGCTTTTCGCATCGGGGACCCCTGGGGGAGCGTGTCTGCTCCTCAGAGGATGCCTCCGACCTGGCCCGGGTTACAGCTTGAACCCCTGCACCACGGCGCGGAGGCCCTCGGCGACCCGGGCCAGCTCGTCGGAGGTCTTGGCGATCTCGTGGACGGTGGAGGCCAGCTCGTGGGTGGCGGAGGCGTTCTGGGCCAGACGCCCGGTGGTCTGGGCCATCATCCCCGCCACTTCCTGGCCCGTGGCGGCCTGCTGGCGGGAGAGCCCGCCGATCTCCGTGATGCTCTGGGCCATGCCGCCGATGCGCTCGCGGATGGCCTCCAGGCTGGCGAGGGTGGCGTCCACGCTCTGGACGCCGCCGGAGACCACCTCCTGGGTCCGCAGGATGAGGGCCTCGATCTCCCGGGCGGCGGTGGCGGAGCGCTCCGCGAGCTTCCGGACCTCCTCGGCCACCACGGCGAACCCCTTGCCCTGCTGGCCGGCCTTGGCCGCCTCGATGGCCGCGTTGAGGGAGAGGAGGTTGGTCTGGCGGGCGATCTCCTGGATGACCGACACGGCCTGGACGATCTGGCCGGTGACCTGCTGGATGTCGGCCATGCCCCGGGCGGTGCCCTGGCCGGCCTCGGCGCTCCGGTCCGTCTCCTGGACCACGTCCCGGCTGCGGGTCTCGGCCTCCTGGGTGCGGCCGGCCACCCGGTCGGCATTGGTGCCGAGGCTCCGCATGGCCTCGCTGACCTGCTCCCCGGCGGTCTTCAGGTCCTCGCTCACGCGGGCGATCTCGGCCACGGCCTGGGACATCTGCTCGGCGGAGGCCGCCAGTTCCGTGCTGCCGGAGGCCACGCGGGTGGCGTATTCGGACACATCCAGGACGGTCTTCCGCATGCCGCCGTTGTAGTCGTTGAAGGCCCGGGCGGCCTCGCCCACCTCGTCCTCGACGGTGACCCGGATCTGCCTGGACAGGTCGCTGTGGCGGAGCCCCTCCACCAGGTGGTGCAGGGGCCGGACCATGCGCCGGGCCATGGTCCTGGCCAGCAGGTACACCAGGGCCGACACGGCGAGCATGCCCGCGAACATCACCAGGGCGATGGTGCGCACCTGTCGGTCCACGTCGTCCACGTAGACGCCGGTGCCCACGGTCCACCCCCAGGGGGCGAAGGTCCGCACGTAGCTGACCTTGGGGAAGAGACCCTGCTCGCCCGGCTTGGTGAATTCGTAGCTGTGGAATCCGCCCTCCGGATGCTGGGCCACCCGGTCCAGGTCCCTGAAGAGCTTCACGAACACCGGGTCCCCCAGGTCGTCCGTGGCCTTGCCGTCCCAGTCCGGGTGGGTCCCGTGGGCCACGATGCGGGGGCCGGGGGACTGGATCCAGAGGTAGTTGGTCTGGTCGTACCGAAGGTGCTCGATGATCTCCTTCCCCCGGGCCTGGGCGGTCTCCAGGGACCGCTTCCCGGCCTGGACCTGGGCCTGCTGCTCCTCCAGCAGGCTGAGGGCGCTCTCCACGACCTGTTTCACGCCCTCCTGCTTGGCCGACATCACGGCCCGGTGGAGCGTCGGGAGCACATAGAACGCGAAGAACAGCAGGAACAGGCCCACCGGCAGGAGGGCCAGGGCGAGCACCTTGCCGGAGAGGGAACGGAACTGGAACCGAGTGCTGGCCATGACTGACTCCAGGTAGGTGGCTGCTTTTCGGCCAAGGAGGGGAAGAGTTGATTTCAGTTCACAAGACTCTGGAATCTCCTGTCATCAACCTGAATGATTCGGGGAGCTTGACAGGTGATTAACTTTGACTAAGATTTTATTCGCAATTTAATTCATCCCCCCCGCCAACGGGCGGCCCACGGGATGAATCTCCCCTCACTCCCACCTTTCTAGGAGGACCCCATGACCATCCTTCGCACCCGCGAACCCCAGGTCCTGCCCCCCGCGGCCGCGAGCCTGGAACCCTTCCGCCTCATGCGCGACTTCCTGCGCTGGGATCCGCTGCGGGACTACGACCTCGGCGCCCCCGCCTCCGCCTTCATGCCCAGCTTCGACGTGAAGGAGGGGCCGGACGCCTACCAGTTCAAGGCTGACCTGCCGGGCATCCTGGAGGCCGACCTGGAGATCAGCCTCGAGAGCAACCGGCTCACGGTCGCCGGGAAGCGCGAATCCGAGGCCGTCAAGGAGGGCGAGCGCTGGCACCTGGCGGAGCGGAGCAACGGCAGCTTCAGCCGGACCTTCACCCTCCCCGAGGATGTGGACTCGGAGAAGGTGGTGGCCGAGCTGCGCAACGGCGTGCTGACCCTCATGGTGCCGAAGCGCCCCGAGGTGCGGCCCAAGAAGATCTCCGTCAGCCTGGGCTGAGCCCCGGGGGGACGCAGGAAGGCCCCGCTCCGGCGGGGCCTTTCCGTACCGCGGCGCCTCAGTTGTAGAAGGCCTGAGGCGGACCGAAGGTGAGGGGCGTGGTGGCGGACTGGTAGCGCACGGTGATGTCGCCGTCGGCCACCACCAGATCCGGGTGGCCGTCGCCGTCCATGTCCGCGATGGCCACGCCCAGGGGGCCCCAGAGTCCCAGGAGGTTCGAGGCCGGCAGCAGATTCCCGGGGTTCGCGGGATCCTGGCGGAGCACCGAGACGCTGCCGGGGAACCCGGGCAGGCCGGCATTGGCCACCACCACGTCCAGGCGGCCGTCACCATCGAGATCGCCCACGGCCAGGGCCGCGCTGCGGTAGTCGGTGGCATAGGTCGTCGCGGCCTGGAAGGTGCCCGCGGTGGCCCCCTGCAGGAGCACGCTCAGGCCCAGGGTGTTGGGACCGGCGGTGGCGCCGTAGTTGGCGGTGAGCAGGTCCAGCTTCCCGTCGCCATTGAGGTCCACCACCTTGAGGGCGGAGGGGTTCACGCCGGTGGCGTAGTCCACCGCGGGGGCGAAGGTTCCGGCGCTGGTCTGGAGCAGGACGGAGACCGCGTTCGAGGAGGTGGCCACGGCGAGGTCCGGGAGGCCGTTGCCGTCGAGGTCGCCTACGGCCACGGCCTGGGGGTCGCCCCCCACGGCGATGGCCACCGGGGCCGCGAAGGCGCCGCCGGTGGTCTGGTCGAAGACCAGCACGCTGTTGGCGCCGCTGGCGGCCACGGCGACGTCCGGCAGGCCGTCCCCGTTCAGGTCGCCCACGGCCACGTCCAGGGGCGTGCGGCCCGGCGTGGACAGGACGGTGGCGGGCAGGAAGGCGCCGGGATGGGCCGGATCCGCCAGGCGCACGGTGACGGAGGCGTCACTGGCGTTGGCCACCACCAGGTCCAGACGGCCATCCCCGTTCAGGTCGGCCAGCACGAAGTTGGCCGGGGTCGCACCCACGCCGAAGCGCGTCGGCAGGGCGAAGGCCCCCGCGGAAGTCTGGAGGCGGGTGCTGAGGTAGCCCGGGGTGGGGCTCCCGTCCACGCTGTTGGACACCAGGCCGAGGATGTCCGGCAGGCCGTTGCCGTCGAGATCGGCCACGGCGATGCCGTTCACGAGGTAGCCGTAGGTGGGGCCCGAGCTGGAGTCGGAGCCCGAGCAGCCCATCAGGGCCGCGAGACCGAGGGAACCGAGGAGGAGGAGGGTGGGGCGCCGCATGCGAACTCCGGGGGCGGTTCTAAGGGTGCGGATCTCTGTCGTGACCGGCAAGAGGCATATGTTGGACCCGGTGCCGGGGCGGAACGTTGAGGGACCCCCTTGGGATGGCGCGACCCGGAGGGGAGGTTCCCTCAGACCTCCTCGACGCTCACGCGCCAGGTCACCAGCTCCCGGGGGATCAGGGCCGGCCAGTAGGCGACGATCTCCTGGGCCTTGGGGCGGCCCCCGGCGAAGCCCGTCACACCGGCGGGGCCGGCGGTGACCAGGGGGGCGATCTCACGACCGAAGCGCTCCACTTTTTTCCGATCGGGATCCTTCACGCTGAGGCGCAGGACGATCTCGGTGGGCTCGGCCGGGGCGGGGGCGATGCCGGCGTGGACGGTGCTGGCCCCCAGGAACTCCGCGTCCGTGTGCTCGTATTCGAAGCCCGCGGCCTTCAGGCGCTTCCAGACGATGTCCGCGCAGAGCCGGGCCTTGTCGAGGGCCCGGGGACCGCTCAGCACCAGCTGGCCGGTGGCCTTGTAGCCCTTCAGGTAGGCCCCGCTCACCTTCAGGAACGGGGTGCGGGGCTTGCCCTTCACGCCGGAGACCCGTACCCGGTCGGGGCCGTCCTGCGCCAGCTGGATGCTGGTGAAGTCCGCCACCACATCCGGGGTGATGTAGTTCTTCGGGTCGCCCATCTCGTAGACCAGCTGCTCGCTCACGGTGTCCACGGTGACCATGCCGCCGGTGCCCGCGTGCTTGGTGATGACGAAGGTTCCGTCCTCGGAGCATTCGGCGATGGGGTAGCCCACGTTCCAGAGCTCGGGCACCTCCCACCAGCGGCTGAAGTTCCCGCCGGTGCTCTGGGCGCCGCACTCCAGGATGTGTCCGGCCACGGTGCCCGCCGCCAGGCGGTCCCAGTCGTCGGCGGCCCATTTGAACGCGTGGATCAGGGGTGCCAGGGTCAGCCCGGGATCCGTGCAGCGGCCCGTGAGGACGATGTCGGCGCCGGTGTCCAGGGCCTCCACCATGGCCTGGGTCTGCAGGTAGACATTGGCGCTGAGGATGTCCCGGGGCGCGTCGAAGAGTCCCTCGCCGGTGTCCATGTTGCCTAGCTTCAACCCCTGGGCCTTGAACTCGGGGAGCCGACCCAGCACGTCGTCGCCGGTCACCGTGGCGATCTTCACGCCCTTCACGCCGAGCTTCTTCGCCACCTCCAGCACGGCGGTACGGCAGGCCTCGGGGTTCACGCCGCCAGCGTTGGCCACCACCCGGATGCCCTTGCCCTTGAGCTGCGGAAGGGTCCGTCGCATGAGGTCCACGAAGTCGGTGGCGTAGCCCAGCTGGGGATCCTTCCGCCGCTGCTTCTGCATGATGGAGAGGGTGACCTCCGCCAGGTAGTCCAGGGTCAGGTAGTCGATCCCCCCGGCCTCCACCAGGCGGACGGGGGCGTCGATGCTGTCCCCCCAGAAACCCTGGCCGTTGGCGATGCGCACGAGCTTGGACATGCTGGACTCCGATCGAGACGGACCCCCAGTCTACTCGTAGCGCAGCGCCTCGATGGGATCCAGCTTGCTGGCCTTGGCGGCGGGGTAGAGGCCGAAGGTCAGCCCCACACTGGCGGGTACCAGGAGCGAGGCCGCGAGGGCCCAGAGGGGCACGCTGCCGAGGTGCTTCATGAGGACCTGGCTGAGCACCGTGCCGAAGCCCAGCCCCAGGGCGAGCCCGATCAGGCCGCCCAGGATACAGAGCACCACGGCCTCGATGAGGAACTGGACCAGGATGTGCTTCCGCCGGGCCCCCAGGGCCTTGCGGACGCCGATCTCGCGGGTGCGCTCAGTGACGCTGACCAGCATGATGTTCATGACACCGATGCCGCCCACCAGGAGGCTGATGCCGACCATGGCCCCGCTGGCGAGCATGAGGGTGCGGCTGATCTTCTCCACCTGCTCGACCGCCCGGCTGTTGCTCTCCAGCATGAAGTTGTCCGCGTCCCCACCCTGGAGCCCGCGGATGCGGCGGAGGGCCAGGCGCAGGGACTCCTCGGCCTCCTTCACCGGGATCCTCCCGTCCACCTGAAGCCGCCAGAAGGGGTTGTCGAAGGCCCCGGGACGGGCCAGTTCCCGGAAGCTGCCGAAGGGGACGTAGAACATGGCGTCCGGGCCCCACATGGCGGCCTGCTCCTCGTCCTCCTCCTGGGGCATGAAGGGGATGTCACCGTGCTTTTTCAGGATGCCGATGAGCTCGGCGGTCTGCCCATTCACCGTGAAGGACTTTCCCAGGGAGGCCTCAGAGAAGCCCAGGTCCTCGGCCACCCGCGCGCCCAGGATGGCCACGTTGGCCCGGGTGATCCGGTCGGTGGCGGTGAACCCCCGCCCGCATTCCAGGTCCAGGTTGGCCAGGTCCAGGCCGCTCTCGTCGATGGCCGTGAGGTAGGTGATCCGGCGCGACAGGCTGCCGGCCTTCACCATCATCTGCTGGTTCCAGATGTTGGTCTGGGGGCTGGCGATGGTGATCTCCGGGGCCAATTCACGCAGCTCCCGGACGGTCTGGGCGTCCATCGGCATCCGCTTGATCTTGGCCGAGGTCCGCTTCAGGAGGGGCACGTAGGAGCTGAGGAAGAAGGTGTGGCTCCCTTCGCGCCGGACGTCGGCCATGATGCGGCCTTCGAGGCTCTTGGTGAGGTCCACCACGGTGATGACGGAGGCCACGCCGATGATGATGCCGAGGGTGGTGAGGGCGCTCCGGAGGCGGTGGGCCCAGAGGCTGGCCAGGGCCGAGCGGAAGGTCTCCTGGAACCTGGAACTGAGCTTCACGGACGGGCTCCGCTTCCCGCCTCGGGCTTGACCGTGATGGCCTTCCCGTTGGCCAGGGCCGAGAGCAGCTTGGTGGGCCCGGTGATGACCTGGTCGCCCTCCTGCAGGCCCTGGAGGACCTCCACGGCCCGCCGGGTGCTCAGACCCGTGCCCAGCACGCGCTCCTCAGCCTTCCCATTCCGGGCCACGAAGACGACGCTCCGGCTGAGGGTCATGAGGCCGAGCCCCGCCGACTTGGACTCCCGCTCCTGGATGGCCGCCAGGGGCACGGCCAGGACGGCCTTCCGCTCGGCGGTGAGGATGGCGATCCGGGCGCTCATGCCGGGCCGCAGGGCCTGAAGCTCCACGGGCGATCCGTCGAGCTGGATGCGCACCTTGTAGCTCTGGACCTCCTGCAGGCCGCCCCCGAAGCTGGTGTTGGCCGGACGGTCCGTGCCCGAGGCCACGGTGACCACCTTCCCCGTGAAGATCCGGCCGGGCAGGGCGTCCACGCTGACCTCCGCGGGCTGGCCGACGCGCACCTTCACCACGTCGAGCTCGCCGACCTTCAGCTCCGCCATCATCTCGGAGACATCCGAGATCACCATCAGGACGGCCCCCGCCACGTTCGTCTGGCCGGCGATGGCGGTCTCGCCCTTCTCGGCCCGGAGTCCCGTCACCTGGCCCGACATCGGGGCGCGGAGGACGGTCTTCGAGAGCATGTCCCGGGCCTGGGCCACGGCCGCCTCGGCCTGCTGCACGGCCACCCGGGCCCGCTGGAGCTGGGTTTCCGCGTTCTGGAGGTTGAGCTTCTCCTGCTGGAAGTCCTCGCTGGAGACGATGCCCTGCGCGAAGAGCTCGGAGCGGCGCTGGAGGGTCCGCGCCTGCTTGTCGCGGGTGGCCTTGGCGTTGCCGAGGTCCTGCCGGGCCGCGTCGAGGGAGAGTTCGGCCCGGACCTGATCCTGCCGGAGCCGCTCCTGGTCCAGGGTCACCAGCAGATCCCCGGCCTTGACCCACTGGCCATCCGCCACGTGGATCTGCTTGATCTCCCCGTTCACGGACGTGCCCACATTGACGCGGGTGCGGGCCTGGATCTCACCATTCACCGTCACGCTGTCCTTCAGGTCCTGGCGACGGACGGTCTCGACGGTGTAGGCCGCATCGGCCCCCGGCGAGCGTCCAAAGGCCGCCCAGGCGGTCAGGGCCGCGGTCATCACGCCCGCGACGGCGAGGATCCACCGGGTTCTTCGGTTCATGGTCCACCTGCGGCAGGGCCCGTGTCCGAAGTCGCAGAACCAGAACAGGGCGGGAGGGATGGCCCCAGTATGGAAGATTCCGGCCTGGTCCGGTAGATAAAAAGACTTGTGGGGTGTCTAAGGTTATTCGTACCGAAGCGCCTCGATCGGATCGAGCTTGCTGGCCTTGGCGGCGGGGTAGAGGCCGAAGATGAGGCCGATGGCGGCGGGCACGGCGAAGGCGCTGACCACGGCCCAGAGCGGGACGGCCCCCATGGTGCCCAGCAGGGCCTTGCCCAGGGCGGCCCCGACGAGGAAGCCGAAGCCCACGCCGATGGCCCCGCCCAGGATGCAGAGGAAGGAGGCCTCGATGAGGAACTGCAGCAGCACGTCGCGGCGCTTGGCGCCCACGGCCTTGCGCACGCCGATCTCCCGCGTGCGCTCGGTGACACTCACCAGCATGATGTTCATGATGCCGATGCCGCCCACCAGCAGGGCGATGGAGACCATGCCCCCGGCCACGGCGGTGATGGTGCCCGTGATGCCGCTGATGATGCCGGTGATCTGCTTGGGGCTGAACACCTTGAAGCCGCTGGGCTCGTTGCCGCGGAGGCCGCGGATGCGCCGGAGGGCGTCCTCCACCAGTTCCGCGCCGTCGTCGGCGGAGAGGCGGGGGTCGATGCGGGCCTGGAAGAAGAGCTGGCGGCGCTGGGCCTCCGTGAGCTGGGCCATGCCCGTGCTGAGGGGGATGAGGATGTTCTGGTCGGGGTCGTTGCCCAGCTGCCCGCCCTGCTCCTCCAGCACGCCGATGACCTCGAGGCTGAGGGTGGGCGTGCTGATGATGCGGCCCAGGGGGTTCCCCTTGATGCCCAGCTTCTCGATGACGCGCGGGCCGATGATGGCCACCTTGTTGCCCAGCCGGAGGTCCGAGGGCACGAAGTTGCGCCCGGCCGTGAGGTTGATGCTGTTCAGCTCCAGGTAGGTCTCGTCCGTCATGATGAGGTTCACGTTGGCGCTGCGGCCGTCGAACTTCACGTCCGTGCCGTTGAAGAAGAGCGGGGTGACCTGGGTGATCTGCGGCACCGCCCGGGCCAGGGCGTGCATGTTGTCCAGGGTCAGGTCCTTGTTCTTGATCTTCGTGTACTCGGCGAAGGGCATGTCCATGGGGAAGACGGGCCGCACGAAGAGGGTCTGGCTGCCGGCCCGCTCCACCTGCTTCAGCACACTGGTCTTGAGCCCCTGGACGAGGCTCACCACCACGATGACCGCCGCCACGCCGATGATGATGCCGAGGGTGGTGAGGGCCGAGCGGAGCTTGTTGGTCCTGAGGGCCCGCACGGCCGCCGAGAGGGGTTCGCGGACGTCCATCAGGACTTCTTCGCCGTCTTGGCCAGGTCCGTGTCGGACCGCGCCCGCAGGGTGACGGTGGCCTTGTCCTTCAGGGTCTTCAGCTTCCGGATGGGGCCCGTGAGGACCTTGTCCCCCTCGGCCAGCCCGCCCTTCAGCTCGAAGTACTGGGTGTTGGCGATGCCCACGTCCACGGCCTGCTCCTGGGCCTTCCCGTCCTTGAACCGCATCACGACGTTGCGGGTGGCCGGGGCCAGGAGCCCCTGCTTCTGGGCGTCCTCCAGGGTGCCCTCCCGCTCCAGCACGGCCTGGAGGGGCACGCGCAGGACGTTCTTCGCCTCGTGGGTGAGGATGACGGCCCGGGCGCTCATGCCGGGGCGGAGCTTGTCGAGATCCGTCCGGTTGCCCTTCAGGAGCACCTTCACCTTGTAGAGGTTGGCGTCCGTGCCGGTGCCCTCGGTGCCCGTGGCCACCTCGATGACCGTGCCCTGGAACACCGTGCCCGGCAGGGACTCCACGTTCACCTGGGCGGTCTGGCCCACCTTGGTGCGCACCACTTCGCTCTCGTTGACCTTGATCTCGGCCTGCATCTCGCTCATGTCGGAGATGATCATCAGCACGGCGCCGGGCAGGTTGCTCATGCCCGGGATGGCGGTCTCGCCCTTCTCCGCCTTCAGGCTGGTCACCTTCCCGGCGATGGGCGCGCGGAGGGTGGCCTTGGAGAGCCCGTCCTGGATGGCCTTGAGGTTGGCCTCGCTCTGGGCCACGTTGGCCTTGGCCGACTGGTAGGTCAGCTCGGTGCTCTCGCGGTTCAGCTTCTGCTGGCGGTAGTCCTCGTCGGAGATCAGCCCCTGCTGGCGGAGGGCCTCGAAGCGGCCGAAGCTCTCCCGGGCCCGCTGCATGGCGAACTGGAGGCGGTTGGCGTCCTTCCGGGCGGCGTCAAGGGCAGCGGCGGCTTGGGCCACCTGCTCCCGCAGGCGCACCTGGTCGATGGTGACGAGGAGATCCCCCGCCTTCACGTCCTGGCCGTCCTTCACGTGGATGGCCTTGATCTCGCCCGCCACGGAGGTGCCAATGTTGATCTGGGTCTTGGCCCGGATCTCCCCCGAGGCCGAGATGGTCTCCCGGATGTCACCGCGGGAGACCGCATCCCAGGAGTAGGCGCTCTCGTCGTCCCGGCTGCCGCCCATGGCCACGCCGAGGCCGATCAGGACGACCAGGGCCGCGCCGCCGAAGAGGAGGAACTTGGCTTTGCGGGAGGCCATCTAGCGGGCTCCGAGGGCCCGGCCGCCCACGGCGACGAGGACCGACACCACCACGCAAAGGATGGCTCCGCCCGTCTTCATCCGCAGGATCTTGCGGAGGGCCAGGTAGGTCAGCACCACATCCGCAATGTAGAAGAGCTCGACCCCGTAGAGCAGGGCGTGGAGCTTCAGGTTCTCGACGTGGACGAAATAGCCGAGGGAGGTGGGGTTGATCTTCTCGGGGGTGAGGCCGCCGATGGGCTTCAGGAGGCAGATGAGGGCGATCAGCAGCATCGAGGGCAGGCGCACCAGGCTGGGCACCGTGGCGGCGCTGAGGGCCTGGAGGTAGCTGGGCTGCTCGCCCTCCGATGCGCCCTTGGCCACCAGCCAGTAGAAGAGGGCGGCGAGGAGGGCCACGGCGACGGTGCCGAAGAGGGCGCCCAGCACGCCGAAGGGCATGATGAACTTCTTCTGCATCTCGATGAGGGTGTCGATCTGGGCCGAGGCGATCTGCGGGTTCCGCTCCAGGATGGGGCGCAGCATCTCGTCCACGTCCACCTTGAGGCCCCAGATCACGGTGAGGACCACGCCGGCTGCGGTCAGGATTCCGATGGCCCAGCCCCAGCTCGGGGCCCGGTTCAGCTTCTCGAAGAGCACGGAGGGCTCCGTGAACACCCCCACGATCTGGTCCATCAGGCCGGGGGCCTTCGGATTGGGTGCCTGGGGCTGTTCGCCGTACAGGGAGGGGTTCGAGTCGGTCATGGGGACCTCCGGGGATTCCACGGTAGATGAGGGGCGGGTCCATTGTCCCATCAACCCGGCCAGCGGTCGGATTCTTCCGCCGGGCGGTGGAGGGGGCTGGGTGGCCGGATCCTGACGATCCGTCAAGGCGATCGGGGGATTGGGTGCCGGGGTGCGGGGTGGAGGACTAGAATGGGCCCTTCCGGCCCTCGAGGCCCATTGGAGGTTCCATGGCCACCGTCGCCGCCAAGTCCGAAGCGCTCATCCAGCAGGAAAACCAGTACGGCGCCCACAACTACCATCCCCTCGACGTCGTCTGCACCAAGGGCGAGGGCGTCTTCCTCACCGACGTGGACGGCAAGAAGTACATGGACTTCCTGGCGGCCTACTCCGCCGTGAACCAGGGCCACAACCACCCGAGGATCGGCGAGGCCATGATCGCCCAGGTGAAGACCCTGGCGCTGACCAGCCGGGCCTTCCGCAACGACCAGTTCCCCCCGCTCCTCGAGAAGCTCTGCAGGCTGACCGGCTTCCAGAAGGCGCTGCTGATGAACTCCGGGGCCGAGGCGGTGGAGACGGCCCTCAAGGCCATGCGCAAGTGGGCCTACGACGTGAAGGGCGTGGAATACGGCCAGGCCGAGATCATCGTGGCCGATGGCAACTTCCACGGCCGCACCACCACCATCGTGGGCTTCAGCACCGACCCCGACAGCACCAGCAGGTTCGGCCCCTTCACCCCGGGCTTCAAGATCGTGCCCTACGGCGACCTGAAGGCCGTGGAGGCCGCCATCACGCCGAACACCGCCGCCATCTTCATGGAGCCCATCCAGGGCGAGGGCGGCGTGGTGATCCCGCCCAAGGGCTTCCTGAAGGGCCTTCGCGAGCTGGCCGACAAGCACCACTGCCTGCTGGTCCTCGACGAGATCCAGTCGGGCCTGGGCCGCACCGGCAAGCTGTTCGCCTTCGAGCACGAGGGCATCCGCCCCGACGGCATCACCATCGGCAAGGCCCTCAGCGGCGGCTACTACCCGGTGAGCGCCTTCCTGGCCGATGACGCCGTGATGAACGTCTTCACCCCCGGCATCCACGGCTCCACCTACGGCGGCAACCCCCTGGCCTGCGCCGTGGCCTCCGCCGCCCTGGACGTCCTGGTGGACGAGCGGCTGGTGGAGAAGACCGCCGAGCTGGGCAAGCACTTCGAGGCCCGGCTCAAGGGCCTGAAGACCGACAAGGTGAAGGAGATCCGCTGCATCGGCCTCTGGGCCGGCGTGGAGCTGAAGCCCGAGGCCGGCGGCGCCCGCACGTACTGCTACGCCCTCAAGGACCGCGGGATGCTCTGCAAGGACACCCACGAGCACACCATCCGCCTGGCTCCGCCCCTCGTCATCACGAAGGAGCAGCTCGACTGGGCCGTGGACCAGCTCGAGGCCGTGCTGGCCTAGGCTGGAGCGCACCGCGATCGGAGGGCCAGGGGGCCGGAGCCATCCGGCGCCCTGGCCCTCGGTGTGTCGATCAGGGCCCGTTCAGGCCCGGATGGCCCACCGCAGCTTGGCGGGCTTCGAGCGGGGGTTGTCGATCTGCTCCTGCAGGGTGGCGCGGGTGGGGGTGTCGGCGACCTCGGCGTAGAGGCCGGTCCGCAGGCCCTCCTGGAAGGCCTTCTTCACGCGCCGGTCCTCCCCCGAGTGGAAGCTGAGGATGGCCGCGCGGCCGCCGGGGCGCAGGGCCCGGGGAAGGCAGGCCAGGAACTGGTCCAGGACCTTGAACTCCTCGTTCACGGCGATCCGCAGCGCCTGGAAGGTGCGCTGCAGGGTGCGCCGCGTCTCCGGATCGTCCCGCGTCAGGCCGTGGTCGCGGGCGAGCACCGCGCGTAGGACCTCCGCCAGCCGGGTCGTGGTGTCCAGGGGGCCGGGGTGCGTCGCGAGGGCCCTGGCCAGGGGGCCGGCCAGGGGCTCGTCGGCGTTCTCCGCCAGCAGGTCCGCCAGGTCCCCTTCGCTGAGCGAGCGCAGGAATTCCGAGGCGGGCCGACCCTTCTGGGGATTGAGGCGGAGGTCGAGGGGACCCTCCGTCTTGAAGGTGAAGCCCCGGTCCGGGTTGTCGATCTGCATGGAGGACAGGCCCAGGTCGGCCAGCACCAGATCGAAGGGCCCCGTCTGGGGGATCAGGCCCGCCAGCCCGCCGAAATTCATCCGCCGCACCTGCAGGGCGTCCGCGCCGAAGCCCTCGGATCGCAGGCGGGCCTCCGTCCTGGGCAGCTCCAGGGGGTCCACGTCCAGGCCCAGGAGGAAGCCGCCGGGCTGGAGGCGGCGGAGGAGCTCCCGGGCGTGGCCCCCGTAGCCCAGCGTCACATCGAGGGCGCGCTCGCCGGGCTTCGGGTCCAGCGCCGCGAGGATCTCCGCCACCATGATGGAACGGTGAGTCCCGGCGGGGGTCTGCCCCCGGGCCCGCACCTTCTCCGCCTCGTCCGCGTAGGCGAGCGGGTCCAGTTCCTTGTACTTCTCGCGGAAGTGCCGGGGATGGGTGCCCTGGTAGCGCACGCGGCGGCGGTGGGGAGGGGGCGCGTCCGGCATCGGACCAGGGTAGGTCCCGGGAGGGGAGGGACACAACCCGGCCGCCGGGAATTCACAGGATTCCCGCGGGATGGCAACCTCGGCGTCCGGGAGCGGGTGAGAAAATGGCCCGAGCCTGCGGGAATACCCATCCCGCCCCCGGAAGATCCCCCATGCTGACGCCCCTCCTGGCCCTCCTCCTGTCCACGCTGCCGGCGACTTCTCCGGGCATCCAGGAACCCGACGGCAGCCACACCGTGGGCGTGGTCCCGCCCTTCCACGGGGAGCCCGCGCCCCCCGGCTGGCTCCGGAAGGCGTCCCATGCGGCGGCGGATCCCGACTGCCGGCACTACGTCTACGAGGCCTATGCCGGGAAGGACCGCTGGCTGGTGCGCTACGTGATGCTGCCCGAGGGCGACGAGGCCTTCCGGGAGATCGAGCAGGTCTTCCTCTACCCGAGGGTGACGTCGGGTCCGGTCCCGAAGGGCCGGGCGATCCCCCCCGCCGAGCTCACCGTGGATCCGGCCGGCGCCCGCTGGCAGGGGGAACTCTTCCGCCTGGTGGACCGGCGGGACCTCCAGCGGGACTGAGGCGGAGGGATCAGCCCAGCAGGCCCTTCAGCGTGCTGAGGAGGTCGGGTTCGCCCTGGGGCACCTGGCCGTCGGGCGTGAGCTTGTCCACCACCTGGGGCAGGAGGGCGGCGAGGCCGCTGGCGGCCTCCTCGTGGCCCAGCCCCGCCTTGGAGGCCAGGGACTGGAGCGTGTCGCTGCCCAGCAGGGCCCGGATCTGATCGGCCCCGATGGGCAGGTTCTCGCCTCGCCCCACCCAGGACGCCGCCTGCTCGCCCAGGCCGCTCTCGTTGAGCCTGCCGAGCAGGCCCTGGAGGCCGCCCTGCTGCTGGAGGAGGCCGGTCACCATCCCCATCAACCCACCCTGCTGATCCTGTCCGCCGCCGAGAAGGGAACCTGCGAGATCCATCAAGCCCATGGTCGACTCCTCATTGTGAGGGGGCCATCATACGCCCACGGGGGTGGGGAGCCTCAGGGTCCCTCCAGGGCGGTGGTGGCGGTGGTGGCGAGGTCGGGACGCCCCCCGGGGAGGCTAGGCCTGCAGCATGCCGGTCTCCCAGGTGCGGGTGCAGTTGCGGCCGGCCTTCTTGGCGGCATACATCGCCTGGTCGGCCCGCCCGATGACCTGTTCTACGGGCAGATCCGCCTGGAGTTGGGCCACTCCGCAGGACACCCTGCAGTGGAGGGGCCGGCCCTGGATGATGACCGGGGCATTCGCGAGGCCCTCCCGCAGCCGATCCACGAGGGCATGACAGGTGCCGAGGTCCGCATCGGGGATGCACAGGAGGAATTCCTCCCCGCCGTAGCGGAAGACCCGGTCGTAGGGTCGAACATGCTCGATCAGGTAGGACGAGGCGTGCATGAGCACCTGGTCGCCCGCGGGGTGGCCGTACCTGTCGTTGACGGACTTGAAATGGTCCAGGTCGATCATCGCCAGTCCGCAGGCCAGGATGCTGCGCCGGACCAACTCCTGCTGCTCGCGGAGCCACGTGAGCATGCTGATCCGGTTGTAGGCCCCCGTGAGGGGGTCCAGGTTGCCGATCGCGCGTTCCATCTCGCGCTTCAGCGTCTGGAACTGGGCATGGAGGTCGGTCAGGGAACGGGCGAAGGCCTCGTATTCCTCGACCTGGACCGCCTGGCCCTTGTCCATCCCCCGCAGGAGCCTCGAGGCGATCCTATGCATGCGCTCGTGCTCGGTTTCGAGGGACAGGAATCCGGGCCGCTCCTTCAGCTCCCGGGACTCCTCGGCGTAGTACCACTGGCCGAACTCACAGCACCGGTGCGCGTCGTCGGAGGTCTCGACGGGGTCGAAGGGGAGCCGGCAGACCAGGACCTTGACGATGGATTCGTACCACTGCTGGTGCCGTTCGATGGCCAGGTCTAGATGATGCAGAGCTCCCTGGACCTCGATTCGGGAAAATCCGTACATGTCCTGCCCCACCTGTTTTTTCATTGACTATGACATGAAACAGGACCTGACTGGAGTGGTGGATCTCTGGCGCGGAACCGGCGGATCAGCCCAGGGAGCTGGCGGGGGGCGGGATCCGGAACCTACCCAGGAGGACTCCCCCCACCACGGCCGTGAGGAAGCAGCCCGCCCAGAGGGCGGCCGGGCCGACCCTCGCGTAGGCGAGCACGCCCAGCCAGGGGCCCAGGGCGAGGCCGGCGGCGAAGGTGGTGCTGTAGAGACCCATGTACTCGCCGCGCCGTTCCGGGGGCGCCAGGGTGGCCACGGCGTCGGCCATGGCGGGCAGCAGGATCATCTCGCCGAAGGTCCAGATGACCACGGTGCCCAGGAGCCCGGCCTTGGTGCGCACCAGGCCCGTGAGGCCGAATCCCGCGGCGTAGCAGAGCGAGCCCACCAGGAGCTGGCGGCGGTGGGGCCAGTGGGCCATGGCGAGGTTGAGGGCCACCTCCAGGGCCACGATGAGGAGGGTGTTCATGGTGAAGATCAGGCCGAAGAACCGGGTGTCGAAGCCCAGGTCCCGGGTCACCCAGAGGGGCAGCGCGCCCTCGATCTGGAAGAAGACCATCAGCACCGGCAGGAAGGCCAGCAGCAGGTAGGCCAGGCGCCGGTCGCGCCAAGCGCTGCCGCTGGGAGGGGCGTCGGGATGGGGGACCGGGGCGGGGTGCGACCGCAGGAAGAGGGTCAGCACCGCGGCGCCGGCCAGGGTGGTGAGGCCATCCGTCCAGAACACCCAGCTGAAGCTGCGGTGGGCGATGAGGCCTCCCAGGGCCGGGCCCACGGCCATCCCCAGGTTCATGGCCAGGCGATGGAGGGCGTAGACGGCCTTGCGCTGTTCCGGGGCGGCGAGGCCGGCCAGGAGGGCCATGGCGCTGGGCCAGAAGGCCTGGGTGAGGCTCGCCCACAGGAAGATCAGGACGAGGAGGAGGGGACGCGTCGTGGCGAAGGGCAGCAGGAGGAGCAGGGTGCCGGAGGTCCAGAGGCTGGCCTTGAGGATGCGCGCGTGGCCCTGGGCATCGGCCAGGCGGCCCGCAAAGGGCCCGACCACCAGGGCGCCGGCCCCGTAGACCATCATGGCCATGCCCGCTTCGCCCGGCGTCCAGTGGCGCCCCGCCGTGAGGTAGAGCACCAGGAAGGGCAGGGCCATGGTGCCCAGCCGGTTCACCAGGGTGCTGGCGCAGACCAGCCAGACGTCGGAGGGGAGGCCCTTCAGGCCCTGCCAGGGATGCCTCATCGCGTGCCTTCCCCGGCGCGGCCGCCCAGGTCCATGTCGCGCCCGCTGCGGCACCACTCGCTCCAGCTGCCCACGTAGAGCGCCGCGCCGGGCAGCCCCGCGTGCTCCAGGGCCAGCAGGGTGTGGCAGGCGGTGACGCCGCTGCCGCAATGGACGGTGAGGCGATCGACCGGCGTGCCGTCCAGGAGGTCGAGGAAGTCCCGGCGCAGGGCCCCGGGCTCCCTGAACCGCCCGTCCGGCCCCAGGTTGTCCATCCAGTGGGCGTTCAGGGCTCCGGGGATGTGCCCGGCCACGGGGTCGAGGGTCTCCGATTCGCCCCGGTACCGCTCGGGGGCCCGCACGTCCAGCACCTTGAAGGCCGGATCCCGGCGGCGGTGCGCCACCTCCTCGAGGCTGGCCAGGGGCCGGGCCCAGGCGGCGGCCGGGTAGGGCGGGAGGGCCGCCACCGGCAGCACCTCGGTCGTGAGGGTCAGGCCCGCCGCCAGGGCCGCGGGGAGGCCTCCGTCCAGCACGTAGGCCTGCTCGTGGCCCAGGGCCCGGAGCATCCACCACAGCCGGGCGGCGGCGTTGCCCCCGCCGCTGGCATCGTAGGCCACCACCGGGGTGTCCGGCCCGATGCCCCAGGCCCCCAGCTGGGCCGCGAAGCGGGCGGGGTCCGGCAGGGGATGGCGGCCCCCCCGGGCCGGATCGAAGCCGGGGTCCGAGGCGGTGCTCAGGTGGCGGTTCAGGTCCGCGTGGAGGGCCCCGGGCAGGTGGCCCGCGGCGAACTCGCCAGGGTCCTGGCGGGTGTCCAGCAGGCGCACCGAGAACAGGCGGGCGGCGAGGGCATCGGCATCAAGGATCGGCATGGAGGGATTATGGGGCCGGACCCGGGTACTCTGGTGCGGGACCCCGCGCCGGGTCCCGGCACGAGGAGGCTCCCATGGCCGAGGCCCAGGTTCCTGAATCCCGCTGGCGGATGATCGCCGCCGGGGTACTGGTGGTGGGTGGCCTCCTCCTGGGCGGCGTGGCCCTGATGCGCGGGCTGGGCATCGGCGGCTCGGGCGAGGGCGCCCAGGCGGGCACGGACGTGAGCGCCGTGGCCTTCACGGATGCCCTGGGCCAGCGGCACACCCTGGCCGAGTTCAAGGGGAAGGTGGTGCTGGTGGACGTGTGGGCCACCTGGTGTCCGCCCTGCCGGAAGTCCCTGCCCGAGGTGGCGGCCCTGCAGAAGGCCGGCGGCCAGGCCTACGTCGTGGTGCCCATCTCCGTGGACAACGGGGGCTGGGGCGACGTGCGGCCCTTCCTGACGCAGCACCCGGAACTGGGCCTCACGGCCTACGTGCCGGATGGCGCGAAGGCCCTGGATCCCTTCGGACCGATCGCCGGCATCCCCACCAGCATCGTCGTGGATCGCGAGGGCCGGCTGATCCGGCGCTGGTCCGGCTACGGCGAGGGCATGGCCAAGCGGGCCCTGGACGAGGCCCTGAAGGCCCGCTGACATGGCACGGGGGATCCCCGGGGCCGGGCGGGCCTGGGGGCTCGGGATCGCCTCCCTCCTGGCCCTCCTCCTGGGCCCCCTCCTCCTGTTCCCGACGCCCCTCGGGCGGCTGGCGGAGGCCTGGGCCGGGCTGCTCCTCCTGGCCGCCTGGTGCTATGGGGCAGCCGCCTTCGTCGGCCTCCTGGCGCGGGCCAACACGCCGCCCCTGGCGCTGCTGGAGCGGGGCCTCAGGCTCTGGGTGGCCCGCTTCGCGCCGGACCCCGAGGCCCTGTGGCTGCACTGGACCCGCCACGCCTACCACCCCGACCAGGCCTGGTGGTGCCTGGACCGGGCCGTGCGCCTGGGCGGTTCCGAAGGGATCTTCCAGGAGGGCCTGGTCTACCTCGAGGGCGGGTTCGGCCCCGGCGGCGTCATCGACGGCGTCCAGCGCATGGGGCGGGCGGCCCGACGGGGCCATGCGGAGGCCGCCTTCCGCTATGCCGAGGCCCTGCGGACGGGCCACGGGGTGGCCGCGGATCCGGTGGAGGCCGGGGTCTGGTACCGCCGCGCGGCGTCCGCGGATTTCGGCCCCGCGGCGGCCTGGCTGGCCCGGGCCTGCGAGGCGGGCGACGGGCTGGCGGTGGACCCGGAGGAGGCCCGGCGCTGGTCCGGGATCGCGGCCCGTCTTGCGCCGCACCCGTCCCCGAGCCGCAGCCCCCTGCGCCATGACGCGGCCCCGGACGATCCCCTCGTTCGCCTGGGCGGGCGCCTCGCCGGCCGGGTGGAGGCCGTGGCGGAGCCGGCCGTGTCCCATCCCGCCGGGCGCTGGATCCTGCTCCTGGGCCTGGTCCTGCTGGCCGGGGGGGCCCTGGCCACGGTGGGCGCCTTCTTCTGGGCCGGTTCGTCGGGCCTCCACCACCTGCCGCTGCTCATGCTCGCCCCGCCGGTCCTGGCGCTGGCCTGGCAGGCCTGGCGGCTGCGCCGGGAGGGGCCGAGGCGGGGGCGGGACCGGCTCCTGGCGGCTGCGGAGTCGGGCGACCCCGGAGCCAGCTACCGGCTGGGCCTGGCCTTCCTCCGCGGCGATGCGCACCGGCCGAAGGACGATCTCAGCGCGGTCCTGTGGTTCCGGAAGGCCGCGGAGGCGGGGCACCGGGAGGCCATGCTGGCCCTGGCGGAGGCCTACCGCGGGGGCCACGGCGTGGTGCGGGATCCCCGGGCCGCCGCCCGCTGGGAGGAGGCCGCCCGGACCTGATCCCTGCCGCGGTTCAACTTCCGGACGCCGTGATCCGATGGGGAGTCACGGAGGCCCCATGTCCCGCGCCTGGCCCGGTCTGCTGCTGGTCGCCGCCCTGCTGGGCTGCCGGGAGGAGCCCCGCCGCGTCGAGAACGCGAACCTGGGCATCGCCGCCACCTTCCCCGGCGAACCGAAGCTCCACCGCCACACGGAGGCCGGGCCCTATGGGGACGTCGAGTGGTTCGACCTGGCCATGAACCCGGCCGGGCGGCTGGACGAGACCTTCTCCGTGGCCGTGGGCAACCTCCCCCCGGGAGACCAGGGGGGGGCCATGCCCCGGGAGATCCTGGGCACCTTCCAGAACTGGCTCACCTACCGCCTGGGCCCCCTGGCGCGGACGGACCTGCCCGCCGCGAAGGGTCCCGGCTTCCGCTACCGGGTGAACCTGGTGAACGGCGGGGTGGCCGAGGGCATCGTCGTCTACCGCTCCGGCCGGATGTACCACGCCCAGGCCATCATGCCCAGGGCCGACGATCCGGACACCCGTACCTTCCTGGACGGCTTCGAGGTCACGGCCCGCTGAGGAGGGCCTCCACGGCCTGCACCAGGTGGTCCGCCTCGGCGGCGGCGTCGAGCAGGGGGTGGTCTCCGGGCACGGCACCGCCGATGCCCAGGAAGGGCACGCCCGCAACCCGGGCCGCGGCCAGGTCGTGGGGACGGTCCCCCACGTAGAGGTGCGGTCCGGGGCAGCCCTCCAGGGCCCGGCGGATGAGCCCGGCGCGGTCATGGCCGGGCAGGGACCCCAGGCGGGGGATGGCCGGGTCGATCCCCAGGGCCTCCGCCTTGAAGGCCAGCAGGGCCGGGGCGTTGCCGGACACCAGCCAGACCCGGTGCCGGGCCGCCAGCCGGTGGAGGCCCGCCAGGATGCCGGCGTAGGCCGCCGGGGCCAGGCCGCCGGGGGCGAAGGCGGCCTGGAACCGCGCCACGCAGGCCCGTTCGTAGTCGGCGTAGCCGGCCTCGGTCAGGGGGAGGCCGAACCGCATCCGGTGCAGCTCGTCCACGATCTCCCAGTCGGTGGAGCCCCCGCAGCGGCCCAGTTCCTCCGCCGTGGGCGCCCCGCCCCAGAGGCCGCCCAGGGCCTCCCGGAGCAGCACGAAACCCGAGCTGAAGTGGCCGAGGGTCCCGTCCAGGTCGAAGCAGAGCGGCATGGCCCAGGATCGCACGGGATGGCATGCTCGAAGGAGAAGGTGTTCCTTGATGCGCTTCCGGCTCCTCGTCCTCCTCCTGGCCTGCACCCTGCCCGCCGCGGCGGCGGACGGGCTCCGCTACCGGTTCCAGGTGTGGATGCGCGGCGGGGCGGGGCCCCTGGAGACCCGGTTCAGCCTCCGCCCGGCCCCCGGCACCACCAGCCACAACCACGTGAAGCGGCCCCGCATGGCCGCCTGGCGGCTGGAGGCCCTGCGGGACCAGGGCACGCCCTACGCCCAGGCCATGCTGCTGGCGCGGGCCGAGCGCCTGCTCTACCTGTCGGGCCCGGCGCCCCAGACCCGCCGCGAACCCATCCTGCTGCGCTTCGGTACCCGCAGCCTCCCGGTCTGGAGCCTGCGCCTGCCCCAGGGCCTGGACGCCTCCGGCGTGATGGTGGAGGTGGCGCCGGACCTCCTGGCCCTGTGCGACCTCAGCGTGCGGTTCGCGCAGGGCGATGTGGCCCGGATGGAGCTGCATCTCGAAGGGTTGGACGGGACCGCCTCCCTGAAGCCCGCCGAGGATGGCACGGCCCTCCTGAGCACCCTGGGCCTCTGGTCCCGGAACCCCCAGGGCGAGGCCACCCCGGCGGTGGAAACCGTCCGCTAGGGCATTCATCCCCCGGGGCTTATCCTGGAGGACGAGGGTCTGTTTTCAAAGTCGCGCGATGCCGCGCAGGGGCCGCCGGCGGAGCCAGCCCAGGCAGGCGAGCGAAGGCAGACTGGGCGTCTGTCGAGCGAGCCTAACGCCGGATGGCGACGGCCGCCGGCCCCTGCCCTCCGGGGTGGGTCCAGCCGCGCGCCTGGCGGCGTCACCGGCCTCGAACGATGCACCCACATCGCCCTTCGCCCGCTTCCTTGCCAGACCACGCGGCTGGACGCCACCGCGGCGCCGTGGGACCTTGAAAACAGACCCTAGGAGGGGCCATGCCGTTCAGGGACGAGTGCGGGGTGTTCGGGATCGCCCCCCAGGCCGAGGCGGCCCGCCAGACCTACCTGGGGCTCTACGCCCTCCAGCACCGGGGGCAGGAGGCCGCCGGCATCTGTTCCGGCGATGCGGAAGGCCTCCACCTCCACAAGGCCCAGGGCTACGTGGCGGACGTGTTCTCCGAGACCGTCCTGGACGCCCTGCCCGGGGACGCCGCCATCGGCCACACCCGCTACTCCACCACCGGGGGCAACGTGGCCTCCGCGGCGCACCCCTTCCTCATCCACGGACGCTTCGGCCAGGTGGCCCTCTGCCACAACGGCAACCTCACCAACACGGAGGCGCTGCGGGCCCGCCTCATCGCCGACGGCCACACCTTCACGAGCCCCTCGGATTCGGAGGTGCTGCTGGCCCTCATCAACCGGGCCCAGGCGGACACGCTGGAGGATGCCGTGGTCGCGGCCCTCCGCGAGGCGAAGGGGGCCTACTCGCTCCTGATCCTCACCGAGGACGCCCTGCTGGCGGCGCGAGATCCCCACGGCTTCCGCCCGCTGGCCATGGGCCGCATGGGCGGGACCACCGTCTTCAGTTCCGAGACCTGCGCCTTCGACCTGGTGGGGGCCGCCTACGTCCGTGACGTGGAGCCGGGCGAGATGGTGATCGTCCCCCGGCAGGGCGGGGAGGCCCGCTCCCGCTTCCCCCTGCCGAGGGTCCAGCCGAGGCCCTGCGTGTTCGAGCACATCTACTTCGCCCGTCCCGATTCGCTCGTCTACGGCCAGAGCGTGATGGCGGCCCGGCGCGAGATGGGGCGGCTCCTGGCCCGCCGGCACCCCGTGGAGGCCGACCTGGTCGTGCCCGTGCCGGACAGCGGCGTGAGCGCGGCCCTGGGCTACTCCGAGGAGTCGGGCATCCCCTTCGACTTCGGCATCATCCGCAACCACTACGTGGGCCGCACCTTCATCGAACCCAAGCAGACCATCCGCAGCTTCGGCGTGAAGGTGAAGCTGAACCCCGTGCGGCACCTGCTGGCGGGCAAGCGCGTGGTGCTGGTGGACGACAGCATCGTGCGCGGCACCACCAGCAAGAAGATCGTCCAGATGGTGCGGGAGGCCGGGGCCCGGGAGGTCCACCTGCGCATCGCCTGTCCCCCGACGACGCACTCCTGCTTCTACGGCATCGACACCCCCAAGCGGCAGCACCTCATCGCCTCGTACATGCCCGTGGAGGAGATCACGGCCTTCGTGGAGGCCGACACCCTCGGCTACCTCGCCATGGAGGACCTCCAGGCCAGCGTCGGCGACGACGGCCAGGGCTTCTGCTACGCCTGTTTCAACGGGGACTATCCCGTGGCCCCGTCCGGGGAATAGCCGCCTCCGTCAGGGCACCAGGGAACAGCGGGTGGTCTCCGTGCCGCCGAAGGCCTTGCCCACCGCCACGCCCTCCACCTCGGTGCGGGCCTCGGCGGTCAGGAGGCGGTCCTTGCACCGCTGGAACCGCTCGTGGACACGGATCCCGGTCCGGACGCTGAAGAAGAGCATGGCCCGAGCCCGCACTTCCATCTTCAGGTCGAGGGCCAGGGGCAGGTTCTGGGGATCCAGCCAGACGACCAGGTCCTGGTCGAACCGCTTGATGTACCCCTGCGCTTCCTTGTCCAGGTCCAGGTTGAGCGCCAGGCGCAGGCGGCGGGCCGGCTTCCCGTCGAAGCTGTCCATCCGGTCCTCCAGGAGGCGGGCCTTCTCCAGCATCTCCAGGAGCTCCTCCTGGGCCCGGAGCTCGCCGCGGAACCCCTCCGTCGTGTCGGTCCCCGGCACCTTCCCGTGCTCCCCGCCGCGGCCGGCGTGCGCGGGGCCGCCGGTGTCCTCCAGGATCTTCACCCCCTCGGGCCCGTCCTCGACCAGGGTGACCCGGTGGCTGCGGGTCACGCCGTTCTCCTCCCGCTCCAGGCTGTCGTGTTCGACCTTCGCCCGCACGGTCTCGTGCGCGGGAAGGGCCTTGAGGGCGGCACGCAGGTCGGACAGGCCGTCCGCCCGGAGCACCGGGACGCAGAACAGGGCCAGGCAGGGAACGATCAGGCGAGGGCGCATGGGACCTCCGGGATGGCTCGTCTACGGAGGGAGGGGACTCCGGGTTCAGTCCCATGGTTAGCTGGAGGCATGTCCGGCTCCGGCCCCAGCGGTTCCCCCCAGGCCACGTTCGAGGATGGCCTCCGCCTCCTGGCGGCGGCCCTGGCCCTGGAAGCGGACCACCGGAACAGCGCCGCCATCGTCACCGCCGCCTGCGATGCCATCCAGTGCTTCATGGTCACCTTCGAGGCCGCCGCGAGGTGCCACCTGCCGGATCCGGAGCGCGCGACCGCGCGCCTCCGGGGCCAGCTGGAGGCCCTGCTCACGCCCCGGCAGTCCCCCGAGGAGGCCGCCCGGCACGCCCTGGAGGCCGCCCTCCTGGCCCGGGACCAGGCCGCGCTCATCCTGCCGAGGCTCCTCGGGGAGTGGCCCCGGGGGACGGGCTCCTAGAAGCCCACCCGGCCCAGGGGCACCAGGCGGGGACCGGGTCCGGCGGCCGGGGCACCGGCGGCCATCTCCACGCCCGCGTGTTCGAGCATGAATTTGCGGAGATCCTCCCGGAACCAGGCCAGGAAGTCGTTGAACTTCACCTGCCGGAGCTCCTCGGCGGTGAGCTCGCCCACGACCTCCACCACCGCAGAAGCCCCCTCGGCGGGGACCCGGAAGGTATGCCAGGGCCGGGCCTGCCCTTCCGCCGGAGGCTCCATCACCCGGGCCAGGAAGGCCCCGTCCCGTCCCGGCTCGGGCAGGGCGCGGGCCGACTGGGCCGCGAGGGCCGTGCCGAGGCAGAGGAGGCAGACGAGGCGCATGACCTTTAATGATCCCACCCCGCGTCCAGGTTCCCTTCCCGGGGCCGGCGGCCGGCCGCCGACACCTGATAGCGTGGATCCATGCCCATCGCGCTCCTCGGTCCCACGGCCTCCGGCAAGTCCGCCCTGGCGGTGGCGGTGGCCCGCAAGGTGGGGGGGACGGTGGTGAACGGCGACCCCTTCCAGGCCCTGGCGGGCCTGCCCATCGGTACCGGACAGCCCGATCCGGCCGAGCAGGGCGGCGTGCCCCACCTGGGCTACGGGGTGCTGCCGCTCTCGGCCCGTCCCAACCCGGCCGAGTTCGGAACCCAGGTGCGCGCCTGGCTCGCGGCATGTCGGGAACCCGTCCTGGTCACGGGGTCGGGGCTCTACCTGCGAGGGATCTGGAACCAGCTCAGCGAGCTGCCCCCGGTGCCCCCGGATCTCGCGACGCGGGTGCGGGGCTGGTCGGCGGCCCTGGGCGTGCCGGCCCTGCACCGCTTCCTGGCGGCGGTGGACCCGGCCCGGGCCGCGGACCTGCATCCCAACGACGGGGCCCGGGTGCAGCGGGCCCTGGCCCTGCACCTGGCCACCGGACAGCGCCCCTCGGCCCTCCTCACCGGCATGGCCCCGGGCATCCCGGAGGGCTGGCGGGTGCTGGTGGTCTCGCCCGGCCGCGAGGCTCGAAAGGCGCGGGTGAAGGCCCGCGTGGCCGCCCAGGTGGCCGCCGGCTGGCCGGAGGAGGTGGCACGCCTGCTGGCGGAGGGCCACCGCGCCGACCTGGAGGCCCTCCGACCCCTGGGCTACGGCGCCTGGATGGCGGGCGGACCCGCCGGGGCCCTCCAGGCCGAGGTGGTGAAGGAGACCCAGGCCTACGCCAAGCGGCAGGTCACCTGGTTCCGCCACCAGCTGCCGGACGCGCCCGAATGGGATCCGGACACCGAGCCCCTGGCGGCGGCCTTCGCCCGGCTGGGGCTGGAACCGTGACCCCCGTCCCCTGGTACGAGGGCCGGACGTCCCTCGACCTGCTGCGCGGCGCGGACTGGGCCTGGATCGGCCTGCGCTCCGGCGACGGCCTGAACCGCCTCCACAGCGACCTGCTGGTGGCCCTGGACCGGCTGTTCCTCGAGCTGCGCTGGGCGGGGATCCGCCGCGTAGCGCTGAGCGGCGCGAGCTGGATGGCGGGCCACGGACGGCACTTCTCCGCCGGGGCGGACCTGCACGAGGTGGGGGCCCTGGACCCGGTGGCCGCCGATCCGTTCGCCCGGCGCGGCCAGCGGGTGATGGGCCACCTGCTCTGGCCCGGCTGGCGCACCCTCACGGTGATCTCCGGCGTGGCCATGGGGGGCGGCTGCGACCTGGCCCTCCACGGCCAGGAACGCTGGGCCGTGGACGCGGGGCCCGACGGCCGCGGCGGTCTCCGCCTGGCGCATCCCGCGGCGAAGCACGGCATCCTCACGGGCTTCGGCGGCACCGTGCGCCTGCCGGAGCTGCTGGGCGCCGGGGGCGCGGACCGGCTCTTCCGGCACTTCGAGACCTGGGATGGGGCCACGGCCCTCGCCGCCGGTGCTGTCCACCGCCGGCTGGCGCCGGCCAGGGTTCGGCCCGAAGTGGAAGGCTGGCTCTCCGGTCAGTGATGCCCGGCGGCGATCATCGCCGGGACGAGCATGGCGACCAGGATCCCCCCGCAGCAGCAGACGAGCACCAGGGGCGTCAGGGCCGCGCAGACGCCGCGCCAGGTGTCGGTCTTGTGCATGCGCGCCAGGCCCATGCCAATGACGACGATGCCGGCCAGCTGGATCAGGATGCCCAGGTAGGGGACCAGGCCCCCGATCTGCAGGAAGGCCGAGGCGTAGCCGTAGGCCCGGATGCTCTGGTCCGCGCCGACGCCGGGCTTCAGGCCGCCCCACATCCAGAGGAAGAGGTGGTTCAGCGCGCCGCCGATGACCATGCCGAGGAAGCTGAAGAGGGGCATCAGGAGCAGGATCACGAGGAAGATCACGGGCACGAGGGCGGCGAAGGTGTGGGCCTCCGCCCCGGCCTTGGCCTCCAGGGTGGCCATCGCGGCGCCCATGCCCACGAAGAGGAACACCGCCGCCATGATGAGGAAGATGGGCACGGAGAGCAGGAGCAGGAAGCGCCACGGTGCGCCCATCCCCTCGGTGACGGGCACGCGGTCGAAGAGCTCGAAGGGCTGGGTGAAGACCAGGCGGAACATGGCCCCCACGCGCTCCCAGAAGCCGGGCATGGCCTCCAGGTCCTCGAAGGGCACGGGCCGGAGGGAGGGCGACGGGGCTGCCATGGAAGGCGGCTCCCAGATCGGCGGCGCGGGCGGCTGGGCCAGGGGAGTGGGTTCGAAGGGAGCGGAAGGCTCGCTCATGGCTGACTCCGGGGGGGCCTCTACGCTATCACGCCCCGCGGAAGTCCTTCGGCCGGAGGCCCAGCCGCTCCAGCCGGGAGAGCAGGGTGGAGGGGGCCAGCGCCGCCAGGGCGGCGGCCCCGTCGGCGCCGGAGATCTTGCCCCCCGTGTGCCGCAGCAGGCGCTCCAGGTAGGTGCGCTCCTGGGCCTCCCAGGTGGGGATGGGGCGGTTCCCGCCGCCCGGGCGCGCGGGCAGGGCCCCGGGCGGCAGCCGCAGCTCGCGCCCCGTCGAGAGGATGGCCGCCCGCTCCAGGACGTTCTGGAGCTCCCGCACGTTGCCCGGCCAGGCGTAGCCCTCCAGCTGCTCCCGCACGGAGAGCGGGAGCGCGAGGGGAGGGCGGCGGTTCTCGCGGGCGAAGCGCTCCAGGAAACCCTCGGCCAGGGCGGCGATGTCCTCCGGCCGCTCCCGCAGCGGCGGCAGGTGCAGGGGGAACACGTTCAGCCGGTAGTAGAGGTCCTCCCGGAAGCGGCCCTCGGCCACGGCCCGGGCCAGGTCCACGTGGGTGGCGGCCACCAGGCGGACATCCACCCGGCGGGGCTTCTCCGAACCCAGGGGATCGATCTCCCGCTCCTGGATGGCCCGCAGCAGCTTGGGCTGGAGGTCCAGGGGCAGGTCGCCGATCTCGTCGAGGAAGAGGGTGCCCCCGTCCGCCAGCTCGAAGCGGCCCTTGCGGGCGGTGGCGGCGCCGCTGAAGGCCCCCTTCACGTGGCCGAAGAGCTCCGATTCGATGAGGTTCGCGGGGAGGGTGCTGCAGTTCACCTTGATGAAGGGCTTCTCGCGACGGGGCGAGAGGTGGTGGAGGGTCTGGGCCACCTTCTCCTTGCCGGTGCCCGTCTCGCCGGTGATGAGCACCGTGGTGGTGGTGGCCGCGACCTGCCCGAGCTGGTCCAGGATGCCCCGCATGGCGGGGCTGCCCGCGCGCAGGGGCTCCTGCAGCACGTCCCGGCGCTGGACCTCCCGGAAGTAGCTCACCTCCTCCGCCAGGCTGCGCTCCCGTTCCGCCAGCCGGGCCAGGTGCTCGGCCTGCTTGAGCCCCAGCGCCAGCAGCGAGGCGAAGACGCCCACGTGGTGGAGCACGCTCTCCGGGTACTGGCGGCACACCATGGCGTCGAGGGTCATCAGGCCGAAGGTCTCCCCCCGGCTGCGCAGGGGCGCCACCAGGCAGCTGTGCCCGTGGGGCATCTCCAGCAGGCCGTGGAAGGTGTCCTCGCCGGGATCCTCCTCCTCGAAGGTGGCGGGGCGGGAGCGGGGCTTCAGGGCGCTGATGAGTCGGGGGTTGCCGCGCACGGGGATGTGGGCCCCGGCCAGGGCGGGGGTGGCGAGGGGGCCGATGGCATGGGCCACGCGCAGGCCGTCGCCCTCGCGGAGCAGCACGGTGGCCAGGTCGAAGGGGACCAGCTCGCCCAGGCGCTCGAAGGCGTGGCCCACCATGGCCTCGGGGTCGCCGCCATGGGTGAGGAGGGCCCCGGCCTCCTCCACGAGGCGGGCGCCGGTGAGGGCGGCTTCGAGATCGGGAATGGGCATGGTCGGCCTCGGGTTGATTCTCGATATGTCGAGATCGGGGGTCAAGCGCCTTCCCGGTCCACTCAGGGGTGGTGACGGATACAATGGCGCACTCGCACAGGCAGGCCCTTGTCCCCCGACTCCTCGCACTTCGGTTCCTACCGTCTGCTGGCCCGCCTTGGCGAGGGGGCCATGGGCGAGGTCTGGAAGGCCCTGGACCTGCGCCTGGAGCGGGAGGTCGCCCTCAAGATCCTCAAGGACGCCGACGACCTCCGGCGCCGGGCCCTCATCGGCGAGGCCAAGCTGGCCTGCCAGCTGAACCACCCGAACATCGCCCACATCTATGACGCGGGGGAGGTCGACGGCCTGCCCTACATCGCCATGGAGCTGGTGGAGGGACGCACCCTGCGCTCCCTCGTGGGACCGCCCATGGAGGCCGCCGATCTCCATGCCCTGGCCCGGCAGGCGGCGTCGGCCCTCTGGCACGCCCACCAGAAGGGCATCGTCCACCGGGACATCAAGCCCGAGAACCTCCTCCTCACGGAGGACGGCCAGCTCAAGATCCTGGACTTCGGGATCGCGCGCCGGGGGGGCGACGACCTGCCCGTGGGCGCGACGTCGCACCACACCACCCTGGTGGAGCGCACCGCCCCCGGCTACTCCCAGGGCACGCCCGCCTACATGAGCCCGGAGCAGGCCAACGGGCAGGCCCTCACCGGCCAGTCGGACCAGTTCAGCCTCGGGGTGGTGCTCTACGAGCTGGCCACGGGCACCCATCCCTTCCTGCGGGCCAGCCTCGTGGACACGCTCTACGCCGTCACCCGGGACGAACCGCGCCCCCTGTCGGAGGTCCGGCCCGACCTGCCGCGGACCCTCCAGGACGCCATCCACCGCCTGGTGAGCAAGCGGCCCCAGGACCGGTTCCCCAACCTCCAGACCCTCTGGGGCGGCCTCACGGAGGACATCCCCACCGCCACCGTCCGCCACCTGAAGCCGGCCTCCCGCCTGCGCCGCCCCCTGGTCCTGGGGGCGGGGGCCGCCGTGCTCCTCGTGGCCGGTGGGCTGGGCGGCGCCTGGCTCCTGCGGCGGGGCGAGCGCACCGCCCTCGGGGAGGCCCGTCGCGCCTCCACGATGGATTTCACCCAGGGCCGGCGGGTGGTGGCCGTGCTCCCCCTCGAGCAGTTGCAGCCCAACCCCGACCAGGCCTGGCTCAGCAACAGCTTCGCCGATGCCATGGCCTTCGGGCTGGTGCGCCGGGACGACCTGCTGGTGGTGGACCGCCTGCGGGTGGTGGAGGCGATGCACCAGCTGGGCGATGCGCCGGGCCGGGCCCCGCGGTCCCTGGGCGCCCTGGGCCGGGAGCTGAAGGCGGACACCCTGATCCTGGGCAGCTACCAGGTGGTGGGCGGCCAGGTCCGGATGAACGTCCGGGTCGTGGAGGCGCGGTCCGGGAACACCCAGCGCCAGTTCCAGCTGGACCGCCCCCTGGCGGACCAGCTGAAGCTGGAGGACGAGCTGCAGCAGCGGCTCCCCCGCGAGCTGGGCCTGGAGGGGCCGGCCCCCGCGCCGGGTTCCCAGGCCAAGGACCCCCGGACCCGGGAGCTGTACACCAAGGCCGTGGAGGTGCTCACGGAGGGGAACCAGGATTCCATCGAGCTGGCCCACAACCTCCTGGCCTCGGCCATCAAGATCGAGCCCAACTACGCCCCCGCCCGGGCCGAGTACGCCTGGACCCTGGCGGAGTTCGGCGTCACCAAGGCCCTCAGCCAGGGCCGCTTCGAGGAGGGCCAGGCGCTCCTCCGCCAGGCCCGCCAGGCCGCCCAGGAGGCCCTGGCCCTGGATCCCAGCGCGCCCAACTCCTACCGCGCCCTGGGCTCCATCCTGCTGCGCCTGGGTGACCTGGAGGGCGCCAGCCGCATGGCCCTCCAGGCGGTGCGCCTCGATCCGGCGGACCACAAGGCCTACGACGTGCTGGCGGATGTCTTCGCGGGGCTCGACGGCGAGGAGAACCACCAGGCCGCCCGCCGCTACTTCGAGAAGGCCCTCAGCCTCTTCCCGGACGACTGGCAGGCCCACCACCGCTATGGCGTGCTGCTGCAGAACGACGGCGACCTGCCGCCCGCCCTGCTGCACGCCGACCGGGCCATCGCCCTCCGCCCCGCGGCGGAGTACGCCTACGTCACCGCCGCCGACGCGCTGCTCTGGATGGGGCGGCCCGCGGAGGCCGAGGCCCGTCTCCGCGCCGGCCTGCGCGAGGTCCCCAATTCCAACGTGCTGCGCAGCCTCCTGGCGGTGGCCGCCTGGGACCAGGGCGACCGGGCCGAGGTGGTCGCCGATGTGAAGGCCCTGGCGGGCGCCTGGCCGCCGGAGCATTCCAGCGCCGTCCTCCTCGCGGGCCTGGGCCGGGCCGCCGCGGGGGACGGTCCGGGGGCCCTGGCCCTGTTCGAGGCCTTCCGTCAGCGCACCCTGGCCTCGGATCTCGCCGCCAAGAAGCACAACGAGAAGCGGGTGCTCTCCGTGAACCTCTACTTCATGGCCCGGGCCGCCGCGCGCCTGGGTGCCGCCGCCGAGGCCCAGCAGCTGGTGGACCTGGCGGACCGCCTGCACCCCGGGAAGCGGCGGGTGGCCCAGCAGGATCCGATCTTCCGCTGAGCGGGCCCCGGGCTACCGGGCTCCGGAGATCAGCACCTCGATCCGGCGGCGCACCTCCTCCGCGAGGGCGTCCCGCTCCGCGTAGGCCGAGGCCTCCACCGGCGCGCCCACATGCACCTCGTAGCGGCCAGGCCGGATCAGGGCGCTTCCCCGGGGCAGCACCTGGAAGCCGCCCAGGGTGGCCAGGGGCACGATGGGGACGCCGGCCTCCTGCGCCAGGGCGAAGCCGCCCTTCTTGAAGGGCAGCAGCCGCCCCGTGGGGCTGCGGGTGCCCTCGGGGAAGATGACCACGTTCTTGCCGCCGCGGATCTCCAGGGCCGCCGCGTGGATGCTCCGGATGGCCCGTTCCCGGTCCCGGCGGTCGATGAAGATGACGCCGGCCACCATGGCCGCCCAGCCGACGAAGGGGAGGTACTTCACCTCCTTCTTGGCGATGTACACCGCGGGCAGGGGCAGGACCCCGATGAGCACAGGCGGGTCCAGCTGGCTCTCGTGGTTGGACATGAAGATCACCGGCTGGCGCCCCTCCCGGATGTCCGCCGGGAGCTGGTCCCAGCCGTGGAGGGTGATGGGCACGCGGCAGAACCAGCCCACGCTCCGGGCATACCAGGGGCCCACGGTGAAGAAGGCGCGCCGGGGACCGAGGAAGGGAACGGCCAGGAGGATGCCGATGACGGTGCAGGGGACCATCAGTCCGGCCCAGACCGCCATCACAAATCCGCCGAGCCTCGTATTCCGCCAGTTGGCCACGCGTCCCCCCCTGTGGTATCCAGGCTATCAAGGCAGGGAGGTTCCCGTGGGCATCACCGATCGGATCCTGGCGGATCATGCGTCCCGGAAGGACCACGACGGCGTGGCCTGGTTCACGGCGGCGGACCTGGCCCGGCTGGGCATCCAGGATGCCCTCTTCACCGTCATGCAGACCGTGCAGCACACGCTGAAGCTGCGCCGGGCCCGGCACGTGGTGGAGAGCCACGGCTGCACGGACCGCTGGTCCGTGCAGGACGCGGGCTGACGCCGCGCTGGATCAGGCCTGCAGGGCCGCTTCCAGGGCGCGGGCCCGGGGATGGAGGATCTGGTTCTCCAGCGTGATGTGCAGGTGCAGGTCCCGTTCCAGCTCCTCCAGGCCCAGGTAGAGGGCCCGGAAGGTGGCGCAACCGTCCGCGGGGGTCGTGTAGGCCCAGGTGAGCTGGCGCAGCTCGGCCAGCAGGACGCCCACGGCCTCGTGCTCCACCTCCATCACGCGGATGGGGCTCTGGACGCTGCCGAAGCAGGCTCCGCCCATCTCGCCCCGCTCCATGCGGATGATGAAGGGGAACAGGATCTGCTCCTCCTTCATGAGGTGGGGCAGCAGGTCGGCGTAGAGGGCGGCGAAGATCTCCCCCACCCGCTCCAGCTCCGGGTGGCGGGGCCCATGGGCGGCCTGCACCTTGTCGAGGAGCCCCTTCAGGCGCGGCAGTTCCCGGCGAAGGTAGTCGTGGTGCGTGGGCACGATGTGGCCGATGAGCGCCGCCAGGGTGGCCTGGGTCCAGGCCTGGAGCGAGGGCGTTCCGGCGGCGGGATCCTCCAGGGTGGCGAGGCCCGCCAGGACGGCTTCGGTCTGCAGGCCGGCGCTGGCGCAGGCCTCCCCCAGGCTGCGGTGGCCGCCGCAGCAGTAGTCGAGGCCGAGGCCCTCGAAGTAGCGCATGGTCTCGGGGCGCTCGAGCACCAGCTCGCCCAGCTTGGTCTGCAGGTCCGGGGTCATGGGATCTCCTCGCGGGGCAGGGCCCCGACCTCAAGGTGGGGCAGGCGGGGGGTGGCGGGGGTCACAAGTCATACTAAAACGGTCTGGTTTTCCTAAATAAAGTGGAGCCCCGGGCCGTCGACCCTACAAGTCGTTTGATTTCAGTCCACGGTGATGGACTTGGAGACGTTCTTGGGGGCGTCGGGATGGACGCCGTGGTCGGCCACGCCGAGGCCGTCCAGGTACTCCATCTTCAGGACGGACATGCGGAAGGCCAGGCGCTGGAGGACCACGGAGGCCGTGAAGACGAAGAGGTTGGGGTCCCCCGAGAAGGGCACCTCCAGGACCTTCGACCAGTAGCGGTCCTGGCCCATGGGCCTGCCGGAGACGGCCAGCGCCAATTCCGGGTTCTTCTCGGCGATGAGGAGGATGTCCGCGCCGCGGATCTTGTGGGTGTGGATCTGGCTGATGGTGATGCGGACGTCGCGCTCCTCGCTGGGGCACACGAAGAGCAGGGGGTAGTTGGAGAACCGCGTCTCGACAAGCTCGGGCCAGGCCTTCAGGGACTCGAGCCCGCCCGCGAAGGGGCGGCCGTCCCGGTGCTGCTCGTAGACCTCCAGCAGGCCCGCCAGGTCCTGCACGGAGAAGAGCGTGTTCTTGCCCAGGATGGTGTTGGGGCCGTGCTTGAACTCCGCCGCGTCGTACCCCTCGGCATGGTTGAGCACCACCTCGCGGATCTTCAGGGCGCCCTCGCGGGCCAGCCCGATGAGGCCGGTGCCGAGGATGTGGAGCGAGGGTTCCAGGTGGAGCCGGAGGGCGGCCTCCTCGATGTCGGGCCCGGACAGGCGCAGCGTCTCGCGGATGAGGTCCTTGGCGCGGCCCAGGTTCTCGGCGATCTTGCGCTCGGTGAGCGAGAAGGAGGCCGCCAGCACGTAGAGGATGGCCACCTGGTTGAGGAAGCTCTTGGTGGCGGCCACGGCGATCTCGGGGCCGCAGAGGATGGGCAGGTAGAACTCCGACAGCTCCTGGGGGATGCGGCTGTTCTCGTTGTTCACCAGCGACACGCGGCGCAGGCCGGGGACGCGGGTGCGCACGTCCTGGAAGATGTCCACCAGGTCCTTCGTCTCGCCGGACTGGGTGATGCCGATGAGCAGATCACGGGCGCTGAGGGCGTTCAGGTACATGGACCGGAACATGCCGGGATTGCAGGGGAAGACGGCCACGCCGGCGAGGCTGTTGAAGAAGGTGGCCGCCACCAGGGCCGCATGGTACGAGGTGCCGGAAGCCACCAGGAAGACCCGGCCGCCCTCCTTGCCGGACTCGCGGATCGCCTGCACCAGCTCCATGAGGTGCCGCGTGACGCGGCGGCGCTTCTTCCACACCAGCAGCAGGTCGAAGAGGGCCAGGGCCTCGCCGGCGGAGGGATCCAGCCGCGCGAGATCGGCCAGCAGTTGCCGTTCGTCGGAGACGGGATGGCCGCGCCAGGCCTGGAGCACGTCCTGGTGGGGCTTCACGCGGCTGGCCAGCTCCCGGTACACGGGATCGGCCAGGAGGGCCGCCAGGGCGGCGCCCAGGGAGGCCTCGGCCGGCACTTCGTAGAGGGCCATCACCTTCCCGAGGAGGGCCTTGCAGAGGTCCTTCCGGTCCTCGAAGGCGGCGAACAGGCCGTCCGTCTCGGGGGAGCGGAAGTAGTAGCGCAGCACCTCGTCGAGGTTGTCGGGCGAGGAGGCGATCTCCTGCTCCATGAAGTAGCGGAAGGGCGGCCGGAGGCCCGTGTCCCTTACGTTCAGCTTGGAGCGCTTGGGCCGGGGCACGGAGAAGGTGAGCTCCTTCCCGAGGCTGAACACCAGGTACTCCCGCTCGGTGAACCAGAGGCCCTCGCCCTCGGTGAGCGGGATGAGCATGCGGGTCTTCGAGAGGACTGAGGTGAGGTCGCTGCTCACCACCACGAAGTCGCCGTGGGCGTCCGTGCCGATGCCGGCATAGAGGGAGGATCCCGACTTCACGGCCACCACGCCCGGCACCGCCGGATCGGAGAAGGCCGCGGCGTAGGAGCCCTCGGCCTTGGCATCGGCCTTCCGCGCCCCGTCGATGAGCAGGAGGACCTGGTCGGGGACGGCGAGCCCCAGGCCCGCTGAGGCGAGGGCGCTCCGCGCCGCGGCGAGGGCGGGGCCGGGATCGGCCAGGTTGGCGGCGTAGAAGTCCTCGGCGAGGTGGGTGATCATCTCCCCATCGTTGTCGGACACGACCTTGTGGCCCCGGGCGGAGAGGTAGGGCTTCAGCGCGTCGGTGTTGGAGATGTTGCCGTTGTGGGCCCCCACGAAGGGCAGCTTGCAGGGCGTGTGGTGGGGCTGGCTGTTCACGTCCGTGACGGCGCCGTAGGTGGCCCAGCGGACCTGGCCGATGAAGCGCTGGCCGGATTCCCGGTCGATGCCCAGCTCGGGCACCACGCGGCTGGGGGCGCCCACTTTCTTGAGGAGGCGGATGCCCAGATCAGCGCCGATGAAGGCCGCGCCGGTGGAGTCGTAGCCCCGGTACTCCAGCCGCTTCAGCAGCTCGCCGGCCTCCTGCCCCAGGGCGGGGTTCGGGGTTCCGTAGCAGAGGGACACGATTCCGCACATGGCCGGCTCCATCGGGCCGGCGCGGAGCCGGTCCAAACGACCATCTTGGTGTGTTTCCCGGAATCCTTCAAACCGAGGAAGGATGAAAGATCCACCGCCAAGTCGCCAAGGACGCCAAGAACGGCCGTTTTCGCTTTTCTTGGCGCCTTGGCGGTGATCAGTTGCCTTGATGTCCCCGCGCGGTGAACAGATCAGGGAACGGGGTCCACACCGCCATGGGTGAGCGGCGAGCAGCGGAGGAGCCGCCAGGTGGTGAGCAGGCCGCCGCGCAGGGTGCCGTACTTCCGGATGGCCTCCAGGCCGTAGTGGCTGCAGGTGGGCGTGAACTTGCACTGGGTGGGCAGGTGGCTGGAGAGGGTCAGCTGGTACACCCGGATCGAGCCGCGGAGCACCCACGCGGTAGGCTGGAGCCACACCGGCAGCAGGGCCTCCAGCAGCAGGTAGAGGCCGAGGGCCAGGAGGGGATGCGCCGCCGCCCAGCCGATCATGCTAGGCCTTCGCCGCATCGGCCTCGGCCTTGACCTTGCGGGCCTCCTCCAGGAAGGCGGGGACGAGGTCCTCCTCCTTCACCTTCCGGATGAGCTCGCCCTTGCGGTAGATGAGGCCTTCGCCGGCGCCGCCGGCCACGCCGAGATCGGCGTCCTTGGCCTCGCCGGGGCCGTTCACCACGCAGCCCATCACCGCGTAGGTGATGTTCTCGTGGTTGATGGCCTTGAGGCCCTCCTCGATCTCGTTCGCCACGCGGTTGAGGTCGATCTGCACCCGGCCGCAGCTGGGGCAGCTCACCATGCGGAACCCGCCCGAGCGCAGGCCCAGGGAGCGGAGCATCTCGTGCCCGACACGGCACTCGTCCTCGCCGTCGCCGGTGAGGGAGACGCGGATGGTGTCGCCGATGCCCTCGGCCAGCAGGATGCCCATGCCCACGCTGGAGCGGATGGTGCCGCCGAAGGGGGTGCCCGCCTCGGTGATGCCCAGGTGGAAGGGGTAGTCCACCTGCTTCGCCAGCAGGCGGTAGGCCTGCACGGTGCGGACCACGTCGCTGGCCTTGAGGCTGATCTTGATGTCGTGGAAGCCCTCGCGCTCCAGCACCTCGATGTGGCGCAGGGCGCTCTCCACCATGGCCTCCGGCGTGGCGGTGCCGAACTTCTCCAGCAGGTCCTTCTCCAGGCTGCCGCCGTTCACCCCGATGCGGATGGGGATGCCCTTCTCGCCGGCCTTGTCCACGACGGCCCGCACGCGGTCCTGGCCGCCGATGTTGCCGGGGTTGATCCGGAGGCAGGCGGCGCCGCCGTCGGCGGCCACCAGGGCCAGGCGGTAGTCGAAGTGGATGTCGGCCACCACGGGGATGGGGCTGCGGGCGCAGATCTCGTGGAAGACCTCGCCGGCCTTCTTGGTGGGCACGCTCACGCGGACGATCTCGCAGCCGGCGCCGGCGTAGTCGTAGATCTGGTGGACCGTGGCCTCGACATCGCGGGTGTCCGTCTTGGTCATGCTCTGGACGGTGATGGGAGCGTCCCCGCCCACGGGCACCTTGCCCACCAGGATCTGGCGGGTGCGGCGGCGGGGGGCGAGGGGCTGGAGTTCCAGGTCGGACATGGGGCCTCGGTTCAAAGAATCCAGTTTAACCGCCTATGGGGGCCGTACGCGCCGCGCGGCCCGGGCGGGCCGCGCAGGGGGTGGAGAGAGGGACTACTGCTTGAGGTTCAGGGTCTCCTGGAGCAGCTGGTCGGTGGTGGTGACCACGCGGGAGTTGGCCTGGTAGCCGCGCTGGCTCAGGATCAGCTTGGTGAACTCGCCGGCCATGTCCACGTTGGAGAGTTCCAGGTTGGAGCCCAGCACGCCGCCGCGGCCGCCCTGGTTGGCGAGGCCGATGGTGGGAGAGCCCGACGCGAGGCTCTGGCCCCAGTGGTTGTTGCCGGTCTGCACCAGGCCATTGTCATTGTTGAAGGTGGCCAGGGAGACCTGGGCCAGGGAGATGACCTGCCCGTTGGTGAAGGTGCCGCTGATGATGCCGTTCTGGTCCACGGAGAGGTCCCGCAGGGTGCCGGCGCCGTAGCCGTCCTGGAAGGTGCTGTTGGTGCTGCTGGAGGCCGCGAACTGGGTGAGGTTGGGGGACCCGTCCGCGTTCAGGACGTCCCAGGTGATGTTCTGCGCGGCGGTGCCATTGCCCCAGTTGATGTTGCTGAACACGGGATTGGTGGTGGGCGAGGTGAGGTTGCCGCTGGAGCTGAAGGTGAGGGTCCCGGTGGCTCCGGCGCCGATGGTGGCGGGGGCCGTCACGCTGGCTGCGTAGCTCCAGGTGTTCGCGCCGGTCTTGGTGTAGGTGACGATGATGTTCTGCGGGTTGCCCTGGCTGTCGTAGGCCTGGATGGGGGTGGTCAGGGTGTCCCCGATGGCCGCGGCGGAGTTCAGGTTGATGCCCAGGCGGATGTTCTGGGTGGCGAAGGCGCTGGCGGTGGTGCCCGCGTCGATGCGGATGGGGGCCAGGGCGGCCGAGGTGTTCACGTTGCCCGTGACGGGATCCCGGTTCCAGCCCATGACGTTGGAGCCGTCGCTGGCCACCAGGTAGCCTCCGCTGTTCCGGGTGAAGTTGCCCGCCCGGCTGAACACCTGGCGGCCGTCCACGGTCTGGAGGGTGAAGAAGCCGTTGCCCTGGATGGCCATGTCGAGGGCGTTGCCCGTGCTCTGGAAGGAGGACTGCGAGAAGTCCTGGCTGACGCCGTTGACCTGCACGCCCAGGCCGAACTGGATGGGGTTCCCGTTCCCCTGCGTGGAGATCCCACCCAGGCTCGTGCTGAAGATGTCGCGGAAGGTCGTGGCCGACCCCTTGAAGCCCACGGTGTTGATGTTCGACAGGTTGTTGCCGATCACGTTGAGGGCGTTGGCGTTGGTGGAGAGGCCGGAGAGGCTGGAGTAGAAGGCGGAGTAGAGGCTCATGATCGGCTCCTGTCAGGAAAGAACCTGGATGACGTTGGCGAGGGAGAAGGCCTGTCCGTTCGAATACAGCGAGATGGATCCGTCGGTGTTGAAGGCCATGGAATCGATCTTCCGGATCAGGCTGGTGGTGTAGGGGACCGCGGCGCCGCTGAGGGACTTGGCCGTGACGGTCACCTTGTAGTCGCCGTCCGGAAGCTGGTTCCCGCTGGCGTCGGTCCCGTTCCAGGTGAGGGTCTGGTCGCCCTTGCCCAGGTTGCCTTCGGGGAGGGTGGTCACGATGTTCCCGTTGGCGTCGGTCACGGTCAGGGTCACGTCGGCGGCGGCGGAGAGGTTGAGGCCCATGGAGGCCTGGCCCCCCTTCAGGGAGAATCCGGAGCCGTCCACCTTCACCGTCTTGCCCACCATAGAGACCGCCTGGGCCTGGAAGAGCGCCTGGTTCTTCTCGAGCAGGCCCTGGAGCAGCGAGTTGGTCTGCGTGGCCTGCTCGAGGCTGGAGAAGCTGGTGAGCTGCTGGACCATCTGGTTCGGGTCCATGGCCGAGCTGGAGGTGGGGTCCTGGTTCTTGAGCTGGGCCACCAGCAGCTGCAGGAACGAATCCTGGTTGAGGGTGTTCTTGGCCGTGCTGCTGGTGCTTGGGGTGGTGCTCGCCGTGGTCGTGGCCGCGGTGATCATGCCGGTTTCCATGGGGACCTCCGGAAGGGTGGGTTCAGGAACTGTGCCACTCAGGCGTAGAGCTCGATCTGGTGCGGGTTCTGGAGGGTCGGGACGATGGCAGGAGGCCGTTCTTGCCGTGCGGGGACGACGGGGACCGTGTCCGCGGGGAGGGGATTCGGGGTGCTGGTCGCCTCCTGGAAGGGGCGGTGCCCCTGGTGCAGATCGAAGCTGCCCAGCTGGAGCCCCTGCTCCTTGAGGGAGAGCTCCAGGTGCGGTCGCCCCTCCTGGACGGCCTGCACCGAGGCCGGTTCGCTCACCCACAGCTTGGCGTGCACCTCGCCGCCCTCCACCCGCAGGTGGATGGTGACCTGGCCCAGGGAATCCGGATGGAGCTGGAGCCGCGCCTCCTGTGCCCCGTTCCGGAGCATCCATTTCATGCTGCTGTCCACCTGGGCCACCGGCGGCGCGGTCAGCGGGGGCGGAGCGGCGGGTGCCGGGGGCGGGGCGGCCGGCGCCGCGGAGGGGTCGGGGGCGAGGGCCGGTCGGGCCGACGCCACCGCGGCGCCCGGCGTTCCCGCATCGGGGTGGAGGTGGCCGGGCAGGGCCGCGGCGGTGGCCTCGGCCTTGGCCGCGGTCTCCTCGGCCAGGCTCTCGCCCGCCTCCGACCCGGTCGAGGCGCTGCCGCCGGGGGGGGCAGGTGCGGCGGTCAGGGGCCGGTCGGAGCCGGTGGGGGTGGCGCTGGAGAGGGGGGGCGCCGGCGCGGGTTCCTGGAGGGCCCCGGGGGCGGCGATCACCGGGACCCGGGGCGCGGCGGCCGGCGGGGTGGGGACCCCGGGCGAGGCCATGCCGGCAAAAGATACCGTTACGTTCGGAGGCTGGGAGGGAACCGGGGCCGCGGCCGCCGTCGCCGGCTCCGGGGCGTGGACCGCAGGGGGCTTGACCGCCGCGGTGCGGAGGAGGGGGGCGAGGCCGCCGATGGTTTCGTCCGCCAGGGCGGCCGCTCGCGGGGCAGGCTCGGGGACGGGAAGTCCGGCCTCGCCGGTGCCGGCGGGGCCCTGCGGGGCCGGAAGGGGCTGGACGGCCCCGCGGGCCGGGACGGCCGTGGCCGCCGCGGGCACCGGCGGCGCCGCGCCGTCGGAGGCCTGCGCCCCGGCCGGGAGCAGGGGCTCGGTCATCGTCCGGGGGCCCGGGGACGGGGCCCCACCGGCGAGGGCCGGGGTGGCGGCCAGGGCCGGATCGGTGGGGGGCGCGGGGGCCTCCGGGGCGGAGGGTTCCGGGGTGGTCTTCGTGGCCGCCGGACTCCCCTCGGTCGGGGCGGAGGGCGTGGCGGATCCGGCCTTGCCGGCCTCCGCGGCCGCGTCCGCCTGGCTGCCGGCCGCCGGGGATCCGCCGGCAGGCGCCGCGGCCGCAGCGCCCGGCTGCGGGGACGCCTGGGAAGGATGGGCCACCGCGGGCAGCTGGGCCGGGGGCAGGGTGAACTGGGCCACCAGGCTGGCGAAACGGCTGTCGGAGGCGTCGGGTTCCGGGGCCTCCGGCCGGTCGGCGGGGGCATTGGGAAGGGGGGGGACCAGCGCTGCGCCCGAGGGGAGCATGGGAACCTCGCGCCCGGAGCATCCGGGTTATCCCCCTGCGCCAGGATCGTGCCGCCTCCTTCTGGGCAGATTCGTCAGGCTGCCGGGTCCTTCGGCTTCGAGAGCCCCACCCGCTCCGAGAGCTTCCCCGCGAGCTTGGCGTCCAGGAGGGCCAGCTGGTCCATGAGCTTGGCGGCCTTCTTCGGGGTCATGCCCGCCAGGAGGGCCACGGCCACGTCCAGGTTCTGCCCCGCCAGCTCCTTCATGGCCGGCGCGCCGGAGGCGGGGTCCATGGCCTCGTAGGTGCGGATGATCTGGGGATCGATGACCGGCCGGACCTTGAGGTTCTCCAGCTTCGCCAGGGCGTCCTGGACGGCCTTCTCCCGGGCGGCCAGGTCGATGCGGTCCTTGTCCAGGGCCGCCTGGAGGGTGGTGAGCCGCTGTTCCGTCTGGCGCAGCTCCGCCTCCTTCTGGGCCACCTGCTTCTCCCGGGCCTGGAGCTGGTTGGCCAGCTCGGCGACCTTGATGCCCTCCACCGCGCCCTTGGGATCGGCCTTGGGCTCCTGGGCGGACAGCCAGAGGACGCCGGCGCTGAGGGCGAGGGGGGCGGAGATCCAGAGGAGGTAGCGGGCGTTCATGGCGGACTCCTTCCGACGGTCAGGCGGTCTGGCGGGCATGGCGGAGCACCGCCAGCTCGTCCAGGGCGATGGCCTCGCGAAGCTCCTGCTCGCGGGCGTGCTGGAGGGCGCGGCGCTCCTTCAGGCGGACGAGCATGAGGTGGTTCCGGTGGGCGACGGTGAGGCCCTCGCGGGCGGCGGCGACCCGGTGGCCGGCCTCCCGCAGGCGCTCGAAGGCCTCGATCTGCCGGCGTTCCAGCGCCACCAGGAAGGCCTCCCCGGCCCGCCAGAGGGCCAGGTCCAGCGTCCCGCCCGTGGCGATGCGGCGGGAATCGAAGACGGCCTTCCGCTGCGCCGCCAGGGCCTCGATCTCCTCGCGGACCAGCCGCTCCGCCTCGAGGGCCCGGCCCAGGGCGCGCTCGGCTTCGCGCTCCAGGGCCTCCCGCAGCTTGCGCAGCGGTTCGAGACGGAAGTGGAACCGGGCAGCCATCAGGGCTGGTCCTTGAGGAAGGGCGTGAGGTCGAGGCCGAAGATCTGGCCCATGGCCAGCAGGGCCTGGCGGTGGTCCCCGGCCTCGGCGGTGGCCTGGCGCAGGTAGGACTGGATGGCCGGCTGGAACTGGATGGCCTGGTCGATGGCGGGGCTGGAGCCCTTGGTGTAGGCCCCGATCTGGATGAGGTCCTCCGCATCCTGGTAGGTGGCCATGAGGTCGCGCACCTTGCTCGCCAGCTGCTTCTGCTCGGGTGGCGCCAGCGCGCCGAAGAGCCGGGAGAGGCTCGGCAGCACGTCGATGGCGGGGAAGTGGTTCTTCGAGGCCAGCTTGCGCGACAGGATGATGTGCCCGTCGAGGATGCCGCGCACGGCATCGCTGATGGGCTCGTTCATGTCGTCGCCCTCCACCAGGACGGTGTAGACGCCGGTGATGGAGCCCATGCCCTCGAAGGTGCCCGCCCGCTCCATGAGCCGGGGCAGCAGGGCGAACACCGAGGGCGTGTAGCCCCGCGAGGAGGGCGGTTCGCCGGCGCTGAGGCCCACCTCGCGCTGGGCCATGGCGAAGCGCGTGACGCTGTCCATCATCAGGAGCACGTCCCGGCCCCGGCGCATGAAGTACTCGGCCACGGTGGTGCCGGCCATGGCGCAGCGGAGCCGCAGCAGGGGGGACTGGTCGCTGGTGGAGACCACCACCACGCTGCGCTTGAGGCCCTCGGGGCCCAGGTCGTTCTCGATGAACTCCCGCAGCTCGCGGCCGCGCTCTCCCACCAGGGCGATGACGTTCACCTCGGCCGAGGTGTTCCGGGCCACCATCCCCAGCAGGGTGGACTTGCCCACGCCGGACCCCGAGAAGATGCCCACCCGCTGGCCCTTGCCCAGGGTGAGGAGGCCGTCGATGGCCCGAACGCCGGTGGAGAGCACCTCGTGGATGCGCTTCCGGCGCATGGGATTGGGCGGGGCGCCCTGGAGTGGGAGGTGGGCCGTGGCCTCGATGGGCGGCCCGCCGTCGATGGGCCGGCCGAGGGGATCGATGACCCGGCCCAGCAGGGCCTCGGAGAGGGGGAGTTCGGACTGGTGTCCGGTCCCCTCCACCCACAGGCCGGGGCGGATGCCTTCGGTCTCCTCGATGGGCATGAGAAGCACCCGGTCCCCGGAGAAGCCCACCACCTCCGCGTGGATGAGGCGGGGCCGCCCGGTCACGTCCGTCCCGTGGATGAGCATCTGCTCGCCCACGGAGCAGTCCGGGCCGGTGGATTCCACGACGAGGCCCACCACCTTGGCCACCCGGCCCATCCAGGCGCCCTTCGGGAGGGCGCGGACCTGGTCCGCCAGGGAGGTGGGATCGAGGGCGGGGCCGCTCATCGGCCCTCCCCCTCCTTCATGCGGCCGAGGATCTCCATGAGGTGGTCCCGGCGCCGCTCCAGGGAGGCGTCGAGGATGCCCTGGGGCGCCTCGATCCGGACGCTGCCCCGCGAGAGGGCCGGGTCCGCGGCCAGGGCGAGGCCCCCGTGGCCGATGAAGTGGTCGCCCAGCCGCTCCAGATCCAGGGGGTTCAGGTAGACGTGGAGGGGCAGCTCCCCGTCCCGGGTGCCCCGGGGCAGGGGGAAGGGCAGTTCCTCCAGGACCCGCTCCATGAGCGTCTTCACGGCGCGGGGGGAGCGTTCGATCTGCTGGACGGCCAGGTGTTCGCCCACGGCGAGCGCCAGGGCCGTGAGCTGGTCGTTGAGGGACTCCCGGAGGGTGAGGGTGGCGGCGGCCAGCTCCCGGAGGTGGGCCTCCAGGCGCTGGATGTAGGTCACGTACTGGCTTTCGCCGAAGGTGCGCCCCTCCGCCTCGCCCGAGGCGAAGCCCTCCTCGTAGGCCTTCCGGGCGATCTCCTGGGCCTGCCGCTCCGCCTCCTGGAGCCGGTCGATGACCCGCTGCTCGGGGGAGCGCTGGGGGCGTCCGGTGCCTTCCAGGTCGTCGGCGATGGAGCCCTCGCCCTCCTCCGCCGCGGCGCTGCGGGCCAGGGACGTGTCCACCGGGAAGTAGGGGAAGGCGTCCAGGCGCGTGTCCCGGAGGTCCTCGGACTTGATGTAGCCCTTGCGGCTCATGCCTCCACCCTACGTGACATAGTCCTCGCCTCCGCCGCCGCCGATGCTGATGACGCCCTCCTCCTCCAGCTGCCGGACGATCTCCACGATCTCGTGCTGGGACTTCTCCACGTCCTTGAGCTTCACCGGGCCCATGAATTCCATCTCCTCCTTGATGAGCTCCACGGCGCGGGTGGACATGTTGCGGAAGAACTGGTTCTGCAGTTCCTCGCTGGTGCCCTTCATGGCGATGGTGAGGACCTTCCGGTCGGCCCGCTTGAGGATCTCGGCGATGCCGGTGTCGTCGATGAGGAGGATGTCGTCGAACACGAACATCAGGTCCCGGATGCTGGCGGCCAGCTGGGGGTTCTCCGTCTCGATCTTCTCCAGCACGGCGCGGCCGGTGTTGCGGTCCATGCGGTTGAAGAGTTCCGCCACGGCCCGCACGCCGCCGTAGGCCTCGGTGGCGAAGGAGCCCAGGGCCTCCAGCTTCTGCTCGAGGATCATGCTGATCCGGCGGACCACCTCGGGGCTGATCTCCTGCAGGCTGGCCATGCGCATGGCCACGTCGCTGCGCAGCGCCTCGGGCAGGCTGGAGATGAGCTCCGCCGCCTGGGAGGCGTTGAGGTGGGCGAGGATGAGGGCGATGGTCTGCGGATGCTCGTTCTGGATGAACTTGGAGAGCTGCTGGGGATTGGCCCTTTCCAGGCTGGTGAAGCCGGCGCTGGATTCCAGGGCCTTCACCAGGCGGTCGATGATCTTCCGGGCCACCTCGGGCCCCACGGACTTGATGAGCAGCTTCTTCGCGTACTCGATGCCGCCCTGGCTGATGTAGCTCCGGGCCTGGGCCATGGTGTGGAACTCCTCCATGACCTCTTCCGCCGTCTCGGGCTGCACGTGCTTGGTGATGGCGATCTCCCGGGAGATCGTCTGGATCTCGTCCTCCTCGAGGTACTTGAAGATGTTCGCGGCGGTGTCGTCCCCGAGGGTGACCATGAGTACCGCGGCCTTCTGGACGCCGCTGAGCTTCGACATGGCCTACCTCCCTTCTTCGAGGAGCCAGGACCGGACCAGGGAGGCCATCGTCTCGGGGTCCTCGGCGGACCCTTCCTGGAGGCGCTTGCGGATGACCTCGCGCCGGCGGGCCTCGGGGGCCGAGAAGGCCGCGTCGGCGTTGAGCTCCGCCTCGATCTCCGCCTCGACCTCGGCCATGGAGCGGATCGGCGTGCTCTTGCGCGCGGCCGCCGCGGCCTCGCCCTCGGAGGGCGCCACCCGCAGGGGCGTGGGCCGGTTCAGGGCAGAGGAGAGGCGCTTGAGCACGGGCATGACAACCATGAAGAAGAGGATGAGGCCCACGGCTGCCCAAATAACGTAGGGAAGAGCTTTGATGCCCAGATCCCACAGTTGCTGGCGCCGCTGTTCGGCCTCCTCCTTCGGGTTGACTTGGGGCACGGCGAAGGCCATGTTCTCCACGGTGAGCTCGTCGCCCCGCTTGGGCTGGATGCCCACGGCGGCGGCCACCTGGTCGCGGATCTTCTTCAGCTCGTCCGGGGTGCGGGGGATGAGCTTGAGCACGGGCTCGCCCTTGTCGTTCTTCTCCCAGGTGGAGGCGTCGTCCACGATCACCGCGAGGGTCAGGCGCTTCACCGAGCCGGTGGCCTGGTCGATGGCCCGGACCGTCTTGCTGATCTCGTAGTTGGTGGTGGTCTCCTTCTTCTCGGAGTTCTCCAGGAGGTTCCCGCCGGCGGCGGCGGCATTGGCCGGGGCCACGTTGCTGGCGGTGCCGGGGACGCCCGCGCCGCCGTCCCGCTTCTGGATCTTCTCCTCCTTCTGCTGGACGCTGCGTTCCACCTGGCCCTGGGGATCGAAGGTCTCCGAGTTGATCTTCACCTTGTCGAAGTCCAGGTCCACGTGCGCCGTGGCCCGCACCTTGCCGATGCCCACCACGGGCTCGAGCAGGTCGCTCACCCGGCGGACGAGGTAGTCCTCCTCCTCCCGGGCCGCCTTCTTCTGGGCGTCGCTGGCCCCGACCATGGGATCCCGGCCGGTGCGCGAGAGGATGCGGCTGTACTGGTCGATGACCACCACCTGCTCGGGCTTGAGGCCCTCCACGCTGGCGGCCACCAGGTTCACGATGGCCTGGGTGTTCTCGTCCGGCAGGGGCTGGGTGCCACGCAGCTTCAGCAGCACGCTGGCCTTGGCGTCCTCCTTGTCGGAGAGGAAGGGGCTGTCGTTGGCCGGGGTGATGTGGACGGAGGCGTCCGCCACCTGCTTCAGGGACTTGATGGTCTGGGCGAGGCTGGCCTCCATGGCCCGCCGGTGGATGACCTTCTGGGCGAAATCCGTGGTGCCGATGCCGGCGTTCTCCAGCTTCTCGAAGCCCAGCTTGTCGCCGGAGAGGGTGCCGTCCCCGGCGAACTTCAGGCGCAGCGGCCCCACCTGGCTCTGGGGCACCAGGATGGTCCGCTGGTCCGAGCTCAGCTCGTAGGGGATCTGCTGCTTGTCCAGCTGGGCCACGATGGTGCTGGCGTCCTGGGGGGAGACGTTGGAGGCGAGGACGCCCTTGGACTCCTGGCCGGCCCAGAGGCCCAGGCCGGCCAGGGCCAGCAGCACTGTCAGGGAAATGGCGGCCACCATCACGCGCTGGGTGGCGCTCATGCTCTTGAAGGCGTTGACGAACTGGTCAGCGAGGTTGGTTTCCCCGGCCATAGGCGTTCCTCGTCAGGGAATCGGCCGTGCCCGGGAGCTCGGCCAGCGCTACATCTGCATGCGCATGACCTCGCGGTAGGCGTCGATCAGCTTGGATCGCACGGCCATCATCATCTGGAAGCTGAGATCGGCCTTCTGGACTGCCAGCATGGCCGTGTGCATGTCTGCACTCTCCCCAGTCATCAAGTTCCGTGCCTCCCCGTCCGCCTGGGCCGAAGCCTGGTTCACTTCCTGGAGGGCCTGCTTGAGGAGGTCGCCGAAACCGACCTCGCCCTGGGCGCCGCCGGCCACGCCGCCCGCCCCGGTCTGGCTGGCAGGGGAGACGGGTCCGAGGGGGGGGATCGAGGGGATGTTCAAGGGGTCCATGGGATCGGCTCAGGGAAGGGGGCCCGTTCAACTATCGGCCGGACGGGGAAGGGGGGCCAGTCGAAAATCCGACAGGCTACTGCACGCGCAGGATCTCCAGGGCGGAGGAGGCCATGCTCTTGGCCGTGCGCACGGAGGCGATGTTGGCCTCGTAGGAGCGGCTGGCCTCGGTGAGGTTCACCATCTCCTCCACGGGATTGACGTTGGGGTATCTCACCACGCCGTTGGCGTCGGCGTCCGGATGGCCGGGCTCGTAGCGGGTGAGGAAGGGCTCCTGGCTGGTCTGGATGCTGGCCACGCGGACCCCCGCGGCGGACAGGGCCTCGCCGAAGCCCCCCTGGTCCTGGGCCTGGAAGACCGCATCCCGGCGCCGGTAGGGGCCGCCCTCCTTGGTGCGCGTGGTCTCGCTGTTGGCGATGTTGGAGGCGATGAGCTGCACCCGGAGGCGCTGGGCGGCCAATCCGCTGCTGGCGATGTCGAGGATCTGGTTGATGCTCATGGTCATCCCTCCGGCTAGTGGGCGACGGATTCGCGGATCAGGAAGTACATCTTCCGCAGCTCCACCTGCATGAAGTTGGAGGCGTTCTGGTAGGCCATCTGGGTGCGGGCCATCAGCATGTTCTCCCGGTCCAGGCTCACGTCGTTGCCGTCGTTTCGCTCGGAATCGGGGCGGACGGGATCGGTGGTGGCGGGGAACTCCGCGCCCGGGCTGCCCTGGAGGTGCATGGGGCTGGTCCGGGCCAGGGAAGCGGGCGATTGTTGCCCATCACCCTCGGCCAGGGCGGCCTTGAGGGCCCCCTCGAAGTCGAAGTCCCGGGTGCGGTAGCCCGGGGTGTCGATGTTCGCCAGGTTGGAGGCGATGAGGGTCTGGCGCTGGGAGGCCAACGTCATGCTCCGGTCCATGAGCTGGATCATGGCATTGCCGCTGACGAGATCGAACATGGAGCACCCTGCAGATTGGGCCGGGTCCTCCCGGCCTCCGGGAGAGGGGATGCAGTCCCCGTGCCGGATCGGAATCCGGGGGCCTTCCCGGGGGGTGGCCGGCACCGAAGTGGGGACCTTGTGGGAAGTTGGCCGTCCCTTGCTACACTGGCGTCCTCATTTCGAGGCCCCCATGATCATGAACAGTCGCAAGCACAACGATGTCCTGATCCTCCAACCGGAGGGAAAGATCACCCTGGGGGACGGGGACCAGGAGCTGGGCGAGGCGGTCCGCACGGCCCTGTCCAACGGCTCCCGCAAGATCGTCATCAACTTCAGCAAGGTGAGCTACCTGGATTCCTCGGGCGTGGGCGAGCTGGTGGGCTGCTACACCTCCATCAAGGGCAAGGGTGGCGAGCTGCGCATCTGCGGCATGAGCCCCAAGATCTTCGGACTCATCAAGATGACCAGCCTTCACTCGGTCTTCGAAGTGAAGGACACCGAGGACGAGGCCCTCGCCGGGTTCTGAGGCGGTGCGCGCCCGCGCCGCCCTCGGATGCGCCCTGCTGGCCCTGGTTCACGCCGGGGCGCAGGGCGTTTCCACGTCCGTGTCCCTGCGCTCGATCCGGGTCGAGGGCGGGTCGGAAGATGACCAGCGCTTCGCCCGGGCGGCCCTTGGCCTGGAACCGGGCCGTCCCGTGGACCCGGCCGCCTTCCGGAGGGCCCTGGAGGCCGTGCGCCTCGTGGACCGGTTCCAGTCCGTGGACGGCCACCTGGACCCCGATGGCACGGCGCGCCTCCAGCTGGTCCCCCTGGTTCCCCTCGCCGCCTGGACCTGGGAGGGGAACCCGCTCCCGAGGTCCTTCCGGAAGACCATCCTGCCCGAGCTGGAGAAGGGCCAGCGGCTGGGGCCCCTGCGGCTGGAGGCCTTCCGGGCCCTGGCCGAGCAGCGCCTGCGGGAGGGGGGCTATCCCAGGGCCGAGGTCCGGGCCCAGTCCGGGGAGGGCGGCCGCACCCTGCGGTTCACCGTGGCCCTCGGGCCGGCGGCCCTCATCCCGTCCGCCCGGATCGGAGGGCATCCCGCCCCCTACAAGCCCGAGACCCTCCTGAAGGTGGCGGGGATCCAGCCCGGCCGCAGCCTCTGGACCGCGGGGTTCCCCCGGGAGGCCGAGCGCCGGCTGCGGGCGAAGTTCGTGAAGGATGGGCACCTCGAGGGCCTGGCGACGGTGCGGCCCGCGGACGGGGCCGGTGGCGAGGCCCTGATCGAGGTGGAGCCCGGGCCGAAGGTGAAGCTGAAGGCGGAGGGGCTGAGCCTCCTCGGCCCCCTCTTCGGTCGCCCGCGGCTCACGGATTTCGTTCCCCTGGCGCGGGCGGACCGGTACTCCCCGAGCCTCCTGGAGGAGGGCGGCGGCCGCATCGCCACCTACTTCCGCGACCAGGGCTACCCCGAGGTGCGCGTCACCTTCGACCGCCGCGTCACCGGGGGCACGGCGGAGCGTCCCGAGGCGGTGACCATCACCTACCACGTGGTGCCCGGGCCGCAGCGGCTCATCCGGAACGTCCGGGTCGAGGGCAACCGCGAGCTCTCCGAGGCGCAGCTCCGGCCGGCCCTGCAGCTGCCCAGGCGCTACTTCGTCCTCGCTCCCCAGGCCAAGGGGGAGACCATGCGGGCCCTGGAGGACCGCCTCACGGCCGTCTACCTCCAGCGCGGCTTCCCCGAGGTGCGGGTGCGGCGCCGGGTGGAGGCGAACAAGGACGGCTCCGTGGACGTGCGCCTGGTGGTGCGGGAGGGCCGGCAGCGGTTCCTCCGCGAGCTGGTGCTCGACCTCCCGCAGGATCCCGGCTTCCCCCCCGAGCGGCTGGAGGGCAGCCTCCTCCTGGCCCTCTCGGATCATCCCGTGCCCCTCAAGGACGGACCCGGACGCCGCTTCGGATCCGACCGGCTCCACCTGCTGGGCAGCCGCGGCACCCTGGAATCCACCCCGGGCCGCGTGCGGCTGGTGTTCGACCGGCCCCTGCCCCTGGTGCGGAACGACCTGGCCCTGGTGGTCTCCGACCTCCGGCAGCGGCTGTCCTCCCTGGGCTCCGCCAACCCCCAGGTGCGCATCGCCTTCGAGGACGACGATGCGCAGTCCCTGGTGCGCATCCAGGTGCCTCCCCAGCCCCTGGACCACCTCCACCGGGTGGTCGTCCAGGGCAGTGACCGTACCCGCGCCGAGGCGGTGCTCCGGGAGCTCGCCGCCCCGGCAGAGGCGCCGCTGGATCCCCTCAAGCTGGATGAATCCCAGGTGCGCATCGCCGGCCTGGGGGCCTTCCAGCGGGTGGACTTCCTGGGTGTCTCCGACCTGCCGGGCCAGAAGGACCAGGGCTGGCGCCGTGGCGACATGGCCCTCCAGCTCCAGGAGCGGAATCCCTGGGTCTTCACCGAATCCTTCGGCTACGACAAGACCCAGGGCTACCACTTCGGGCTGAACACCCAGCGCCTGAACGTGGGTGGCATGGGCCGGACCCTGGATTTCGGGGCCCGCGCCGGCGACCAGACCCTGCGGATCCCCGCCCTGCGCCGGGCCTTCCCCACGGGTGACGTCAAGCGCTCCCTGGACAGCTACAGCGTGGGCTACACCGATCCCTGGTTCCTGCCCGGCACCCTGGATTCGTGGCTGCCCAGCCGCACCCGCCTGCGCATGGAGGGCGCCTACATCGAGGAGGCCCAGGCGGCCTTCTTCGCCCGCCGCCGCCGCTTCACCACCTCCTTCGAATGGAAACTCGGGCCGGTGCAGTCCGTGAGCCTGGGCTACCGATTCGAGCGCGTGGAGGTGGGCGCCAATACCGACGCCAACAACAATCCCCTCATTTCCGACCAGGACCTGTTCTACCTCGCCCGCACCCCGCCCCGCAGCATCATCTCGGCCCCCTACCTCCAGGTGGTGGTGGACCGCCGGGACAAGCCCTACGACCCCACCGAGGGCGCCTTCTTCGTGGCCCGCCTGGAGCTGGCCAACCAGCTCTTCGGCACCAGCGCCAACAGCAGCTTCGTGAAGCTGGATGTCCGGCACCAGTGGAACTGGCCCGTGGGTTTCCGCGCCGAGCACGGCGTGGTGAGCGCGGGCATCCGGGTGGGCCTGGCCCGCCCCACCGCCCAGTCCGCGGAGGACCTCCCCCTTTCCGAGCGGTTCTTCGGGGGCGGCCCCTACTCCGTGCGTGGCGTGGAGCCCGACATGCTTGGCGAGATCCTTCGCCCCACCAGCCAGACCGGCACGCTGCTCCCGCAGATCATCCCCCTGGGAGGGCAGGGCCTGGCCCTGGTGAGCCTCGAGTACCGCTTCCCCTTCATCGGCCAGAGCGTGTGGGGCGAGGTCTTCGCCGATTCCGGCCAGGTATACCGCAGCCTCAATCCGGACAAGAACACTGCCGCCCCGTTTCCGGCCATGCGGACATCCTTGGGCCTGGGCCTCATCCTGAAACTGGGCTTCCCCCTCAAGCTGGAATACGCCGCCGACTGGAAGCGCATCATGGGCCGGCCCCGCAGTGCGGACGAACAGGACACCCAGCTCAAGAGCCTGCTCATCTCCGCCGGGTTCCAGTTCTGAGGCCCATGGATCGGGGCTAGCATCGAGTCCCATGAAGCGCCGCGCCGCCTGCCTCCTCCTCGCAACGCTCACCGCGCTGGCCGGTCCGCCGTTCCGCACGGACGACCCCGAGCCCGTGGAGCCGGGGCACCTGGAGTTCTACGTCTTCGGCGCCGGGCAGCGCGTCCCGGGGGACAGCTCGGGGGTGGGCCCGGCCCTCGAGTTCAACTACGGCATCCTGCCCGACACCCAGTTCCACGTGGTGGTGCCCTGGGCCTACGACCGCCCCCGGGACGCACCATCCCAGTCGGGGCGGGGCGACACGGAACTGGGCGTGAAGGTCCGCCTCCTCCACGAGACGGACGACCGGCCCCAGATCGGGGTCTTCCCCCTGGTGGAGCTGCCCACCGGCGAGGCCGCGAGGGGGCTGGGCGCGGGCCATACCCAGGTGTACCTCCCGGTCTGGATCCAGAAGGGCTGGGGTCCCTGGACCACCTATGGCGGCTGGGGCTGGTGGCGGAATCCGGGCGAGGTCCAGCGCAACTGGACCTATGCGGGCTGGCTGCTCCAGCGGGACTTCGGTGAGCGGCTCACCCTCGGCGCGGAGCTGTTCCACACCACGGCTTCCACCCTCGACGGACAGGCCTCGAGCGGGTTCGACCTCGGCGGCCAGGTGAACCTCGGCGAGAAGCACCACCTCCTCTTCAGTGCCGGTCGCAACGTGCGCGGCGAACGCCAGACCTTCGCCTACCTCGGCTACCAGCTCACCACCGGCACCTTCGGCACCCTGGCGGACGGGTTCCGGACCGGTCGGACCGGAGGCCGATGACCCTGCCTGGGGCCTAGCGGCGTTCCAGGCGGGCGCCCCGGTTCCGCTCGTCGCAGGTCAGGACGAAGTCCCCATGGATGCCCGCGGGGGTGACGAAGGGCTTCAGCAGCGCGGCCGGGAACAGCACCGGCGTCCCCTCCTCCGTGCGGGCGAGCACCTGCCGGGCGGCGCCCCGGTAGTACGCCAAGTAGTCCTCCGCCGGGATGCTGAGATGGAAATCGAACCTCGGCACGGCCCCTCCCAGCCGAGGGTAGGCCGGCGCCCCCGCCCCCGCAACGGACGGGGACGGGGACGGGGACGCCGGGTGGGTCCTACTGCACCGGCTTCGGCAGCGCCTGGTGGTAGTCGGGGTAGGCGGGCCGCTTCAGGGTGGGTGCGGGATGCGCGGCCAGCAGCGCCAGGGCCTCCTTCACGGCGCGTTCCAGCTGCGGGTCATGGCCCTGGCGCACCAGGGCCGGATCCTGGTCCACCTCGATGTCGGGGCCGATGCCCACGTTCTCCACCTCCCACGCGCCCTTCGTCCCGTAGAGGCCCCAGCGGGGCGCGGTGACCGAGCCGCCGTCCATCAGCTGCGGGTAGCCGCTGATGCCCACGAGGCCGCCCCAGGTCCGGGTGCCGACCAGGGGACCCAGGCCGGCCTTGCGGAAGAGCCAGGGCAGGGCATCGCCGCCGGATCCGGACATCTGGTTGATGATCATCACCTTGGGGCCGAAGATGGCCTGCGCGGGTTCGACCACGTCCGCCCCCTCCCGGCCGGCGTTCGCCATCTGCGGCGTCCGCTGGAGGTTCTCGATGATGTAGTCGGCGATCTGGCCGCCGTGGTTGAAGCGCTCGTCGAGCACCGCCCCGAGCTTGCCCACCTGGGAGAAGTAGTAGCGGTTGAAGTTCGCGAAGCCGGCGAGGTTGGTGTCGGGAATGTAGACGTAGGCCAGGCGGCCGCCGGACAGTTCGTCCACCCGGCGCCGGTTGGCCTCCATCCAGGAGCGGAGCCGCAGCTGGGCCTCCGAGGGCACCGGGACGACGGTCACCTGGCGGGCACCGGAACCGTCGGCCTTCGGACCCACGGTGAGGACCGTCTGCTTGCCGGCGGTGTTCTGGAAGAGGCGGGAGACGTCCTCGCCGCCCCTGAGGGGTTCCCCGTTGACGGCCAGCAGGAAGTCGCCCTCCTTCACATCCACACCAGGCACCGTCAGGGGTGCCTGGAGCCGGGGGTTCCAGTTCTCCCCGCGGTAGATCCGGGCGAACTGGTAGCGGCCCTCCGTGATCCGGTAGTCCGCCCCCAGCAGGCCCACGCCCAGGGGTTCCTGCCGGGGCGAGTCGCCGCCCCGGATGAAGGTGTGGCCGACCACCAGCCACCCGGTCATCTCCTCGAAGAGCCGGTTGAGATCCTCGCGGCTGCCGATGCCCGCCAGGAAGGGCTCGTAGAGCCGCTCCGCCCGGGCCAGGTCGAGGCCGTGGTGGTGGGGGTCGTAGAAGAAGTCCCGCTCGATGCGCCACACCTCGCGGAACATCTGGCGCCACTCGGCCGCAGGATCCACCTCGACCCGCACGGCCTCCAGCGGCAGGGCACCCTCGCCGGCCTTGGCGGGCTTGTCGCTGGGTGCGAGGAACCACTTGCCCTTCCGTGCGAAGAGCAGCTTCGTGCCGTCCGCGGACACGCGGAAGGTGGGCATGCCCCCGTACGAGGACCGGCCGCCGTCGACGCCCTCCGCGAGCTTCTCCGCCTTGCGGGTCTTCAGGTCGAAGCGGGTGACCTCGGCGGGGACGTTCTGGAGCTCGAGGCTCTCCTCGTCCGTGAAGGCCGTGGGGACCGAGGCGAGAAAGAGGACGCCGGCGGTCCCCGCCTCCAGGGTGGTGTAGTTGGCCAGCGGCAGCGGCAGGCTGACGATGCGCTGGTCCAGGCCGTCGAAGTCGATCCGCACGGGCTCCGGATCCGCCTTGGCGGGCTTGGCCCCGTCGCCCTTCTCCGGGCTCTTGTCCTTGTCCTGGGCCGCGGCCGTCTCCTCGTCGCTCTCGGGCGCCACGGGCGAGGGCAGGCCCTTCCGCAGGACCGCCGCGTAGACGCCCTGGCTGACGGGATGGCCCAGGCTGGTCATGTCCAGCCAGCCCGCCGACAGGCCCGTGTCCGTGCCCGCGAGGAAGTAGAGGTACTTGCCGCTGCGGTCGAAGCGCGCGGAGGTGGCATCGCTCATCCCGTCGGTGATGCGGTGGGGCTTGCGGTCGGTCAGGTCGCAGACGAAGACCGCGTGGAGGTGGTTGGGCAGCTGCTTGGCGTAGGCGACCCACTGGCTGTCGGGCGACCACGCCGGATCCAGGTCGCTGACGGGGGTGTCGTACAGATCGGTGTCGAGCTTCACCGGCACGGGATGCTCCAGGTCCACGACCCAGAGGTTCAGGCGCTTGTCCGTGTAGGCGATCTTCCGGCTGTCGGGCGACCAGCGGGGGCCGTAGAAATAGGAGGGCGGCTGGCCGAGGTCGACCTTCCGCACCGGGCCGAGGCCGTCGGGCGCGCGCAGGTGGAGGGCGTACTCGCCGGACTCGTCCGAGAACCAGGCCACCCACTTCCCGTCAGGCGACCAGGCGGGGTCCCGGTCCGCGACGCCGGGGCTGCGGGTGAGGTTCCGGGCATCGCCCTTCTCGGCGGGCACGGAGAGGATCTCGCCCCGCGTCTCGAACAGGGCCCGCTTCCCGCTCGGAGACAGGGCCGCATGGAGGATCTGCCGGGGCTCCACCTTCTCGAAGTGGGGGCGGCGCTCCGGCAGGTCCGCCGTGAGGGTGACCGGTACCCGGGCGGCCTTCCCGGTGGCGAAGTCGTAGAGGTGCAGGGAGCCGAACTGGTGGAAGACGATGCCGCCGGGACCGGCGGAGGCCGAGACGATGTCGAACCCGTCGGGGTTGGCGAGGACCTTCCGGACCGTCTTCGCCGCGGTGTCGTAGGCGTAGAGCGTGACGGGGCCCTCGCGGTCCGAGAGGAAATAGACCGTGCCGCCCACCCACATGGGATCGCGGTCGTTGGAATGCTCGCGGGGGATGCGGACGATGCTGGAGTCGACGAGGTCGGCGATCCAGAGCCGCGCCGTCTGGCCGCCCCGGTAGTGCTTCCAGGCCGGCTGCCACTGGTTGAAGGGCGAGTAGGCGAGGTGGCTCCCGTCGGGCGAGTAGCAGGCCTCGTTGCCGGAGGGCAGGGGCAGGGGCTCCGGCAGCCCGCCCGTGGCCGCCACGGTGAAGAGTTGGGGCAGGTCCCGGGCCGTGGTCCGGGTGGAGCTGAAGACCACCCGCTTCCCGTCCGGCGACCAGCCGAGGACCTCATCCGGGCCGGGGTGGTAGGTGAGCCGCAGGGGCTCGCCGCCCTCCGCGGGCACCACATAGACATCGTCGTTGCCGTCGTAGCGCCCCGTGTAGGCGAGGTGGGTGCCGTCCGGCGAGTAGACGGGATGGGTGCAGCGCCCGGCCCCCGCCACGATCCGGCGGGCCTCCCCGCCCTCCCGGGGCACGTCCCAGATCTCCCCGGCGTAGTCGAAGGCGATGCGGGTCCGGGAGAGGGTCGGGTTCTGGAGCAGCAGGGGCACCTCCCCGGCCCGGAGGACCAGGGTGAGGGCCAGGACGAGCAGCGCGCGGAGGGGCATGGCGGGCTCCTGAGGGGAGGCTTCCAGGACCGGAAGCCGAGACGGGGGGGGGTGGCCCCCGCATCATAGTCCAACCGGGCCCGTTTCCTGGACCCTCCCGTGACTAGTCCAGACGGAACCAGGCATCGCCGCGAAGCGGCACAAGCCAGGAGACCACGGGCAGGCGCTCCCGTTCCGCCAACACGCCGGCGTACCGGTGGAGCTGGTCCCGGTAGGTCGCGAGCTCCTCCTCCCCGAAGGCCCTGGAGTGCTTGAAGTCCAGGAGATGGAGGCAGCCCCCTTCCCAGACGACGAGATCGGCCCGTCCAAGCCCGCCGCTGCTGGCCGCGCCCGCGAGGGGCAACTCCGTGCGGCGGCGGAGGTGGCGCCAGCCCTTGGCCTCGAATTGCTCCAGGAAGCGCAGGGCATGGTCCCGGGCGTGGGCCACGGGCGGGGCGGCGGCGAGGCAGGCCTGGAAGGCCGCCGGGTCCTCCCAGCGCACCAGCAGATCACGGAGGAAGGCGTGCATGGCCTCCCCTTCCTGGCGGGCCTTGCTGCGGGTATCGCCGGGGAGGTCGTCATGGACATCGACCGGAACGGAGGCTTCAGCCAGGGCCGCTCGGACGGGCGGCTGATCAAGCCGCACCGCCACCCGGGGCGGCAACGGGACAGGGGCTGGCGCAGCGGTCAGGGCCTTCCAGGGCGCGTGGGTGCTGGCCAGCACCTGGCCCCACGTCGCCCAGGTCTTGAGCTCGCTGGGCGGTTTGGGCTCCTTGGGATCCTTCGGCTCCTGGAGCAGCAGGCAGAGCCGCTCCCTGGCCCGGGTGAGCGCCACGTACAGCAGGTTGAGCTCGTCCCGCTTCTGGCGGGACTCGACCAGAGGCTTGAGGTCGTCATAGGCGCGCCCGGTGTGGTTCCCCAGCTTCCAGGCGAGCAGGAGCGCACCGGTCGAGGGGCAGGTCCGCAGGTCACCCTTGCGGAAGCTGCGCGGATTCACATTCAGCAGGGGCAGGATGACGTCGTCGTATTCCAGTCCCTTGCTGCCATGGGCGGTCTGGATGAGCAGGTCGGCGTCTTCCACGGAGGCGGGCAGGTCGCCCCGCTCCAGGCCATTCCGCTCGTCATCCAGCAGGGCGTAGGCCACGGAGGGAGAGGCGGGCAGATCCTGCAACCTGGCGAGCAGTCCGGCCAGGTTGCGCCGCGCCCGCAGGGGCTCCAGCGCACCGTGAACGTCCAGGGCCCCGAGGGCCCGGAGCAGCGCGCCCTGCCGCAGCAGGCGGCCTGCGATGGTCTGGGTGGAGGCCTGCCGCAGGTCGAGGAGGAAACGGGCGGCGTCCCGGTGCGCATCCGGCAGCCGCTCGGGATCCAGGTGACCCAGGCCGCGCAGGCCGGGACGGCCTTCGCCGCCTAGGGCCAGGGCCGCCAGCTCGGCATCGGTCAGCCCCACCACCTGGCGCAGCAGCGCCGCACAGGGAATGGGTCGCTCGGGGTGGGCCACGGCCTCCAGGGCCGCCAGGACGAGCCGTACGCCGGGGCTGTCCCAGAAACCCTCCTTGGCCACCACATAGGGCTGGACGCCCTGGGCCTTGAGGCGCTGGAGGAGGCCCGGCAGGCGGGTGCGCTGCTTGAGCAGGAGTGCCCGGGTGCGGCTTCCGGCCTTCGCCGGAGCGCCGAGGGACTCGGTCCAGCCGGCCTCCCGGGAGAGGGCGGAGATCCAATCCGCCAGGGCCGGAAGGTCGCCCGACGTCGACGGCGCGGGCGTGCGGACCAACCCCACCGGAGGCCCGGGAGCGGCCACCGGCTCCTGGGCCCCATCCAGGGCTCCGACCGTGGGATCGAGTCGGGGCCAGACCTGTTCCACATAGGTGTTGGCCAAGGCCACCACCTCCGGAGACGAGCGGAAGTTGGCGGGCAGGCGGAAGGCGCCTGCGCCCGCTGCCGCCAGCCGATCCCGCAGCAGGTCGGGATCGCCGCCGCGGAACCCGTAGATGGCCTGCTTCACATCGCCCACGCGCACCATGCGCTCCGCGCCGAGGGCTTCCAGGAAGGCATCCTGCACCTTGGAGGTGTCCTGGTACTCGTCCACCAGGAGCAGCTTGGGCGCAGGGGTCTCCCGTCCGTGGGCCTTGAGGCTGTCCCAGGCCTGGCGGACCAGGTCGCCGAAGGTGGCCAATCCCTGGGCCTGCTTCTCGGCCTCGAAGCGCTGCAGCGCGTTCACCAGCAGGCACCGCAGCCAGGCCTCGAGCGCGCTGGCCACGGGTGTGAGGGTCGCCATCGCGTCGCAGAAGGCGTCGGAGTAGTAGGCAGGGGGCGGATTCGGCACGCGTCCGCTCTGGGCCTGGGCCCAGCGCAGGTTCTTGTGCAGGTCGGTGCCGTCCGCTGGAACCGGGAGGAGGTTCTCCTGCTTGAAATGGTGCAGCCCCTTGCCGCTGGGGTGCTTGGCCAGCTCGGGATCTGCCGCGAAGGGCGCCAGTGCGGTCCGGGCCTCGGTCAGGGCACGGGCCAGGGCTTCGCGGCAGGGGAGGGGGTCTTCCCCCTTCAGGTGTCCCAGGGCATCCAGGTGGTTGTCGAAGCCCTGGGACAGTTCCTCCCAGTTCTGCTCGGCCCAGGCGAGCAGCAACCGGGCGGGTACCTCATCGGGATGGCCGGCGGACAGGGCCAACGACTCCCGCACCGTCCGCCGCAGCAGCCGCAGCAGGGCGGGATGGCGCACATCGAGGATGGTGTCGCTGCTGCCCTCGCCTTGGCCGAGCACGCGCATGGCCAGGCTGTGGATGGTGGAGACCTGCAGCAGCTCGGCTTCCCGCCGCACACGGCGCCAGAAGGTGCGGGCCTTCGCGGGCGACACCAGCCAGGGTGCGCCCTGCCAGTGGGCGGCGGCCTGGGCCACCTCGCCGGCGGACTTCTTCACGTGCTGGATGGTGGGCAGGTCCTTGAGGAGGCCTTCCAGGTCCTTGGCCACCGGCGCACCGAGGTGGGGCAGCAGGTGCTGCCACGCGGCTTCATCGAGGGCGGACAGCAGGTCCAGGGGGCGGAGCAGCCGCTCGCGCAGGTCCGCCGCAGACGCCTCGCTGAAGGTGGTCGCCAGGACCTCCCAGGGGCGGATGTCGCCCCGACCCAGCCGGGCGGTGACCAGCACCGTGAGGGTGAAGGTCTTGCCGGATCCCGCGCTGGCGCTCACGACCAGCGACTGGTCGAGGATGCGGGGATCGCTCAGGTCGAGGGTGCGCATGTCACTCCCCCTCCCCTTCGGTCTCGAGGGTCACGTCCACGGGCCGCCCGCAGAGCGCCGCCAGCTGGCACTGGCTGCAGTGCTCGCCGGGCGTGGGTGGGAAATCCCCGGACTCCAGCCGCGCGTCGAAGCGGGCGAGGTTCGCCAGCAACTTCTCGCGCCAGGCTCCGTCGGATCCGGCCCCGGCCAAGGTGACGAGATGCTTCGTGAAGGGCTTCGGATCCTCATCGCGCAAGGGGAGGAGCACCGCTGTGGCCCGATCGCCCGGAAAGACCTGCTCGGCGAGGAGCATGTAGAGCGGGGTCTGGAGGTGGGACGAGAAGGGTGCGTCGCCCTCGGCGTAGGCTTCAAGGTAGGACTTCTTAGACGTCTTGTAGTCCACCACCCGCAGGAAGGTGAGGCTGTCGCTGGTCCAGCGCTCGATGCGATCGACGTTGCCGCTCACGGCGAGGGTGCGTCCTCCGCCCAGCTCCAGGGCCACCGGACCCAGGGTGCCTTCGAGGGCCAGGAGGGTCCTTCGCCAGGTCTCGGGCGGGGGGGCTGCCTGCTTCTTGGCCTTCGGAACCGGGAGACGCGCAGGGTCGAGCAGCGCGAGTTCCCCCTTCTCGGGGGATTCGGCCCCGACATCCTGCAGCAGGGCCGCGGCCAGATTCGGCAGCAGGGATTCCAGGCGGAGCACGGCCTGGGGCCACTGCTCCTGCGGGATGTGGCGGTCCAGTTCCTCCAGCCACCGATCCTGGTTCGCCAGCCAGAGGGCCTGCAGGTGGGGGATGAGGTCCTCGGCCCCGGCCTCGGCCCCCAGCGCGAGGGCCGTCTGGAAGGCGGCAGGCCAGTCCTCCACCCCCACGAAGGGCGCCAGGGCCTCCTCCAGGAGGTGGTGGACGAGGATGCCCACGGCCATGGACATCCGGGTGCGTGCATCGAAGGACTGCAGGCCCCACACCCGCTCCGCGAGGGAGCGGAAGGGGCACTTGGCGAGGCCCTCGAGCGCCGTGGGGCTGGCGCTTTCCTGGCCCTTGAGCCAGGCGGCCCGGAGCCCCGGCGCCAGGTCGAAGGTGGGCGCCGCCGCCAGCAGCGCCTCGCTGGCCGGGCGGGCCTGGGCGGCGGCGGCCCGGGCTTGAGGGCGAGGGGACGGGTCGTGGCCCTCCCAGCGCCAGCGCAGGCGGCTGTGCAGCGCGGCCTCAGGACGCCAGGGCGCCGCACCTTCCAGCGCCGTCCAGAAGGGCCCCTGGGACTTCAGGCGGCCATGCTCATCCTGGGCGGGGCTGAGCACCACCAGGCGCTCGCGGGTCATGGCCAGCACCTTGTTGAAGGCGTAGGCGTCCCGCTGGAAGGCGCGGGGGATCTGGTCGCCCTGTTCGCTGCGGGGCAGCCAGAAACGCTGCAGGGCCGGAGGGAAGGCCGCCCTCGGCTCCGCCTGGCTCCAGGCGAGCAGCGCGCGGTTGAGGGCGGCCTTCCGGTCGTTGTCCAGGTCGGGGTTCTCGGCGGGGCGGCTGGGCCAGGCCCCCTCGGAGAGGTCGAGGATCAGGGTGGCGCGGGCGCCGTTCCAGTCCTCGAGGACCGTGCCGGGGGTCACGAGGCGAAGGCCCTCGACGGCCCGGGGGATCTCGCTGCTGCGGGCCGCTTCCAGAAAGGCCTCCAGCGCCAGGAGCATGTCGGCGAAGGTCCAGGACTCGCGCCCCCAGGCTTCCTTGAGCAGGCCCAGCGGCGCATAGAAATCGTCGGGATCCATGGGCAGCCGCAGGGTGGTGGCCAGGGATTCCAGACGCTCGGCCCACCGGTGGGCGGCCTGGGTGGTTTCCCGCAGGGCGGCCAGCTCCAGCCAGATGCCCTGGGCGTACTCCTTCACGCGGTCCCTCAGGTGCATGAAGCTGCCTTCGAACGCGGGCGCCCCACTCTGGTCGGCAAGCGCCAGCGCATCCGCCCAGTGGCGCAAATCGTCGCGCCTCGAGGCGCGGAGCCCGGCGGACACGGCGCAGGGGTCCAGCCGCTGCACGCCCACGAGCAGGGTCCAGAGCGGGCTCCAGGCCTCGCTGGCGAGGAGGGGCCGCAGGCCGCCGCGCACATGGAGGGCCACGCCCTCCTCCGCGAGCAGGGGCGCGAGGAAGGCGGCCACAGCCTGCGGCTCGGGATGGATGAGGGTGATGTCGGCCGGGGGGATCCCGGCGTCGAGCCAGGCGCAGACCTGTTCGACGGCATGGCGCAGCAGGTCGAGTGGGCCTTCGACGAGGCCCCGCTGGAACGTGTCGGCGTGATCCCTGAGATCCAGCGGTCCCTCGAACAGCGATTCCAGGGCGGGGGACCAGGGTGCCGAACCCCAGCCCTCCGGCTCCGCGAGGGCGAGCTCATTGGGGAGCGCCTCGCCGTGGGCTTCGAGCCCATCGAGGAACCATGCCACCAGGGGCTGGGCACTGCCGAAGAGGCCGGAGGCCTCGCCGCCCTTCTGGGCTGCAAGCCTGAACGTGGCGCCCCCCAGGCCCGGCACGCAGGCCAGGGCCCGCAGGCGCGAGGGCACCAGGTCGCGCAGCCCGGCCTCGAGCGGTCCATCGACTTCGCTCCGTTCGATCCAGAGCCCCCGCTTCCCGGCCAGCTCCAGGTCCACGGCCTGCCAGAGGGCCTGGTCAGGCTCCAGGTAGCCGCCCCCTTCCACCTCTTTGAGGTAGGCCTCGAGGTGGGCCAGCACGCTGGCCAGGCTGTGGGCGGCGTTTGGACGGCCCAGCTCCAGCCCATGATGCTGCAGCGCCCGCAAGGTGGCCGGCAGAAGGCCCTGCGCCAGCAGTTCCCGGCAGGCCTGGGCGCGTGCCTTCAGCGCCTCCAGGCTGGGGCCTGCGGGGCGCCCCTGGGCCCTGGCCAGCCTCCGGGCCACCCGCAGGTGCAGCATGAGGCTGACGGCACCCGAGACAGGCGGTCGGGGGTCGTCCAGCAGCACACCATCAAAGGGGTCGTAGCTCATGCAGGCATCTCAAGGACGGGCTCGGTTCCCGTTCATCCTGCCACAGGCCTTTGGACAGGAAATGTCCGTGGGATTTTCCAGGGTTCCCTGGCCTGTTCCCGACCCGTTGGTGAGGTCGACCATGGGAGGACGATCGCGACAGGCGGACTTGAGGAGGCGGCCCCGGAGGGGCGAAGGGCGGAGCCCTGAGTCAGCATGCGTCCGGCTGGGCATGGGGCCTTATCATCTCCGGCGCTCCACTGGAGCGCCTCCGCCGGGCCCCTACTTGCCCGTCGGACATTCTCGGCGGTCCGAGATCGACCGGAGTTAGGTACATCAAAAGGCCGCCTTTCGGCGGCCGGTCTTGGTTGGCGCGGGCGGTCTCGAACCGCCGACCCCTACCGTGTCAAGGTAGTGCTCTACCCCTGAGCTACGCGCCAGCGCGAAGATCCATTCTAGCGGATCGGGGGCGTCTGTCGAGCGGCTAGGAGGGGGCGGGCGGGCCTAGTCGACGGTCCCGGGCGAGAGCAGGCAGGCGAGGGCGGCGCCCAGCAGGGCCAGGAGCCAGTCGAGGACGGGGCTTCTGGTCGTGGCGAGGGATCGGCCATGGAGGAGGAGGGCGGCGGCCATGGGCGCCTCCGGTCGGGAGATCTCCCGGTACCAGCTTGGGCCGGCGGGAGGGGGGCCGCCGTGGACTTCCTGCGACTTTTCGGGCCTGTTCGACGGTCACGCTCTTGGCGAGGTTCCTGGGCTGGTCCACGTCGCAGCCGGACCGACCGCCGGGTGGCAGAGCAGGCTCCGGGGGAGCCTGCGGCGCCGGACCCCGGCGAGGAGGGCCATCACCCTCACTCGACGGTCACGCTCTTGGCGAGGTTCCTGGGCTGGTCCACGTCGCAGCCCCTCAGTACCGCGATGTGGTAGGCCAGCAGCTGCAGGGGCACGGTGTAGAGGATGGGGGCCAGCCAGGGGTGGACGGCGGGGATCTCCAGGACGTCCTCCGCGATGGCGGCCAGGCCGGTATCGCCCTCGGTCACCAGGGCCAGGATGCGGCCGTCCCGGGCGGCGGCCTCCTGGAGGTTGCTGAGGGTCTTCTCCCGGTGGGCGTCGTGGGGCATGAGCGCCACCACCGGGAGGTTCTTGTCGATGAGGGCGATGGGCCCGTGCTTCATCTCCCCCGCGGGGTAGCCCTCGGCATGGATGTACGAGATCTCCTTGAGCTTCAGGGCGCCTTCCAGGGCGATGGGATAGCAGGGGCCCCGGCCCAGGTAGAGGAAGTCGTCGGCGTCCTTCCAGCGCTGGGCCCACTGGAGGATCCGCGGTTCCAGGGCGTTCATGCGCTCCAGGTGGGCGGGCAGCTCGCGGAGTCCCTGCAGCAGCCCGGCCTTGAGATCGGGATCCAGGGTGCCCCTGACCTCGCCCAGCTTGAGGGCCAGGAGCGTGAGCACCGCCAGCTGCGTGGTGAAGGCCTTGGTGGAGGCCACGCCGATCTCGGGCCCGGCGTGGGTGAGGAGGGTGGCCTCGGCCTGGCGGGTGGCGGTGGAGCCCATGACGTTGCAGATGGCCAGGGTGCGGGCACCCCGCGCCGCGGCCTCCTTCATGGCGGCCAGGGTGTCGGCGGTCTCGCCGCTCTGCGTGATGCCGATGAGCAGGGTGCCCGGCTGGATCACGGGCTCCCGGTACCGGTACTCGCTGGCGTAGTCGACCTCCACGGCCACGCGGCTGAGCTGCTCGATGAGGAACTTGCCCACGAGCCCCGCGTGCCAGCTGGTGCCGCAGGCCACGATGTGGATGCGGCTGAGGCCGCGGAGGTCCGCGTCGCTGAAGGGCAGGTCGAGGGGGATGGATTCGGCATCCAGGGGCAGGCGGTTCAGCAGCGTGTTCGAGAGGGCCTGGGGCTGCTCGAAGATCTCCTTCTGCATGAAGTGCTTGTAGCCGCCCTTCTCCGCGGCCACGGGGTCGTACGGGATGGTGTGGACCGCCCGTTCGACGGGGTTCCCCTCGAGGTCGGTGATCTGCGCCCCCTCCCGCGTCAGCTCCGCCAGGTCGCCGTCCTCCAGGAAGATGACGCGGCGGGTGTGGGGCAGCAGGGGCACCACGTCCGAGGCCAGGAAGGTCTCGCCGTCGCCGAGGCCGATGACCAGGGGCGGGCCGCTGCGGGCGGCCAGGATGCGGTCGGGGTCCTCCGCGTGGAGGCAGGCCAGGGCGTAGATGCCCCGCATGCGGCCCACGGCCTCCCGGAAGGCCGCGGGGAAGGGCCGGCCCTGCTTCATCAGGTGGGCCACCATCACCGGGAAGCATTCCGTGTCCGTCTCGGACTGGAAAGTCTCCCCCGCCGCCTTGAGCTCCTGCCGGAGTTCGAGGAAGTTCTCGAAGATGCCGTTGTGGACGGCCACCACCCGGCCATCCCCGCTCCGGTGGGGGTGGGCGTTCTCCTCAGTGGGCCGGCCGTGGGTGGCCCAGCGGGTGTGGCCGATGCCCAGGGGCGCGGGATCGGAAAGGTCCACCTTCCCGGCCAGGTTGGCGAGCTTGCCGGAGGCGCGCACCACCCGGAGGGGGCCCCCGTCCCCGGCGAGGGCGAGGCCGGCGCTGTCGTAGCCGCGGTATTCCAGGCTGCGGAGGCCGTTCACCAGGATGGAGGCCGCGCCCTGCTGGCCGATGTATCCCACGATGCCGCACATGCCGACCTCCGATCCAGGTTTGTTCCAAGGTAGCGGGGGCCGGGCCGGGGGCCAATGTGGTGGAAGGGCCACGGCCTGCGGCGAGGGGCCTGCCACAGCCTGTGGCGATTCCACCGCGGCAGGGGGCTAGACTGGGCCGCATGGCCCGCTTCCAGCCTCGACGACCCCTCGGACGCACCGGATTCCTGGCCACGCGCCTGGGCCAGGGGGACCTGGCCGACCGGAGTGTGCCGAAGGAATCCTGCGTGGGCACCCTCCGCCGGGCCCTGGAGGCGGGGCTCAACGTGGTGGACACGGCGCCCGCCTACGAGGACGGCTACTCCGAGGAGATCGTGGGCGAGGCCCTCCGGGGCCGCCGCGAGGGCGTGTTCCTCATCGACAAGATCGACTACCTGGACCGTCCCGTCGCGCCCCAGCTCGACGGGAGCCTGGCGCGCCTCGGCCTGCCCGCGGTGGATCTGCTCGTCTTCCACGGAGTGTCGGCGCTGGCGGACTGGCAGCGGCTGGCGGCGCCGGACGGCGGCATGGGGGAGCTGGCGGACGAGATCCTGCGCGGACGGGCCCGGTTCCGCGGCATCTCCAGCCATCATCCCGAGGTGCTGGCGGCGGCCCTGGATTCGGGCCTCTGCGACGTGGTGATGTTCCCCGTCGGGCCCTTCGCCGATCCCCGCTACGAGGCGGAGATCCTGCCCCGGGCGAAGGCGCTGGGCGTGGGCACGGTCTGCTTCAAGACCTTCGGCGCCGGCAAGCTGCTGGGAGACACCGAGGGCTACGGCCGGCCCCTGGCCGCGCGGCCGCGGGGCAAGGTGTCCTCCGGCGGCGCGGACGGGGCCGAACCCCGCCTGCCGCGGCTGACGGTGGCCGACTGCCTGCACTACACCCTGACCCGGGATCCGGACGTGGCCCTGCTGGGGCTCTCCTTCGAGAACGAGCAGGAGGCCGCCTTCGCCGCGGCCGAGGCCTTCCGGCCCCAGGGGGAGGCGGAACTGGCCGCCACCCGCCGGGCCGCCGCCGCGGCCATCGAGGGCAAGGGGCCCGTCTGGTGGAATCCGCCCGGGGACTGAGTCCGCGAAGCTTGTCCTAGATCACGGGCCGATCCTGGGAGGCTGGGAGATTCCTCCGGCCGTCTCCGGCCGGGACGGTCCCTGGAGACGGCATGAACCCCCTGATCCGGCGCGCTCCCGCCGCGCTGCTGCTGACCCTCGCCCCCGGGGCCCTGCGGGCCCAGGCGCCCGCCCCGGGCACCCTGACGGTGGGCTTCGAGGAGCGGATCCGCTCCGAGCGGTGGAACGACATCCTCGACCACGACGCCGCCCGGGAGGATGCGCGGACCCAGGTCCGGTTCCGCAGCCGGCTCTGGGCCGACTGGAGGGCCTCCGAGGACCTGCGGATCGTGGCGGGCGTGGCCAACGAGAACAAGAAGATCACCCACCCGGATGTGGCCGCGAACGGCCGCGAGGTCTTCGTGGAGACCCTCTACGCCGACTGGCGCCTGGCCCCCCGCTGGTCCCTGAAGGTGGGCCGCCAGAACCTCATGCGGGGCGAGGGCTTCGTCCTCTTCGACGGCAGCGCGCTGGACGGCTCCCGCTCGGCCTACTTCAACGCCGTGGACCTGGCCTGGTCCCCGGGGAAGTCCACCGTGGAGTTCCTGGCCATCTCGGACCCGGGCAAGGACCAGTACCTGCCGCGACTCAACGAGGCGGCCTCTCCGGCGGAGGTGCAGCGCCTGAACGAGTGGGACGAACGGGCCCTGGGGGTCTACGCCACGATGCGCGAGTGGGAGGGCGGCACCCTGGAGGCCTATGGCTTCTTCAAGACGGAAACCCACGACAGCCGGCCGGTCTCGAACCCGCAGTTCCAGCCGGATCGGCGGGTGTGGACCCTGGGCGGCCGCGGGGTCCGGGACCTGGGCCGCGGATGGACGGCCATGGCGGAAGCCGCCGGACAGTGGGGCTCGCAGGACCCTGCGCCGGGAACCTCCGAGGGCGACCGGCCCATCGCAGCCTGGGGCGGCTACGCCCGGCTCCGCAAGGCCTTCGAGACCGCAGGAAGGCCCTCCCTGTCGCTGGGCTACATCGGCCTCTCGGGCGACGATCCCCGCACGCGGCGCATCGAGGGCTGGGACCCCCTCTTCTCCCGCTGGCCGAAGTGGAGCGAGCTCTACATCTACTCTCAGGTGCCGGAGCGGGGCGTGGCCTACGCCACGAACCTGGGCCTGTGGGAAGCCGAGGCCCGGCTGGCGCCTCTGAAGCATCTGGACCTCCGCGCCACCTGGTACCGCATGGCGGCCCTCCGAGCGCCGGCGGCTGCAGGCCCCCTTTTCGGGGCGGGCACCCGCCGCGGCGACCTGTGGGAGTTCCGCGGAGACGTGACCCTGGATGACCACTGGAAGGGCCACGTGGTGTACGAGCGGCTCAGCCCCGGGGATGCCTACACGGGCCGCGCGCCGGGCTCGTACCTTCGCTTCGAGGTGACCTACGCGACGGCGGTGCGGCTATAGGTGGATCCGCCAGCCCAGGCTGTCGGCCGCGCCCAGGGCGCCGATGACCAGCAGGACGACGCCGAAGATGGGCTCCAGCACCTTGATGTTCATGCGGACGGCAGTGCGGGCCCCGAGGTAGGACAGGGGGATCGAGCCCAGCCCGAAGACGAGGACGATGTGCCAGGACACGTGGCCCAGGGCCACGTGGACGATGGTTCCCGGCACGGCCAGGGCGGCGGAGGCCACCAGGGAGCAGGCGAAGGCGGTCTTGAGGGGCAGGCGGAGGATCCGGGCGTAGAGGGGCGCCAGCAGGAAGCCGCCGGCGTTGGCCAGGAGGCCGGACAGGAAGCCGACGACGAGGCCCACCGCGGCGCTCAGCGTGCGCTTCCTCCCGGGGGCGAGGGGCGCCTCCTCGATCCGGGCCGTGGTGGGATGCAGGAGGAAGGACAGGCCCAGGCCGGCAATGACGAGGTTGCTGAGCAGCAGCAGGGCCGTTCCCCCCACCCAGTGGCTGGCCAGGGCCCCGGCCACCGTGGCGGGAACCCCCACGATCACGCTCCAGAGCACCACCTGGCGGTCGTAGAGCCCCTCCTTCAGGTAGGCCAGGCTGGCCACCAGGGTGCCGGGGATGGTGGCGGGCAGGGGCGAGGCCACGGCGAAGAAGGCGGGAACGCCCGCCAGCTGGAGCAGGGGCGTGGCCACCGCGCTGCCCCCCTTGCCGAAGAGCCCCCCCGCGAAGCCGACAAGCAGACCGATCAGGAGGAGGCTCAGCGACATGAGCTCAGTGTACCGGCCGCAGGGCGGGGGCGTCCATGCTCAGGGCACGGCGCGGATCACCGGAGGATTCTGGGCCAGGGCGGCCCGGATGAGGGGATCCAGCTGGGCCTTCAGGTTTTCGGAGGGGATCGTGTCGCCCTGGGTGGACTGCTGGGTCATGAGGATCCCGCCGTAGACGCCATCCGCCGTGACCCAGGGGGCCCACCCGAAGGTGCCGGTGCTGGAATACCGGATGACGGGGTCGGAGGCGGTGGGCCCGCCGCCCCCGGCGGTCTCCAGCCAGTTGCCCAGGGCGTAGTGGTAGGTTTTCCCGATCCGGTCGTAGTACGGGCTGTACGAGAGCGTCGTGGCGGGACCGTAGCCGTCCGTGCGCTGGGCCGTGATCATCGCCGCGGGCAGGAAGGTCCGGGTGCCGTCCAGGCCGCCGCGGAGCTGCATCATCAGGAACCGCATGTACTCCAGCCCCGTGCACTTCAGGCCCCCGGCCGGATTGGGGTTGGGACCGCCGCCGCTGTAGATGCTCGTGGCCGACCAGCCCATCGGATCGTGCAGCTGCTCCGCGAAGAGCTGCGCCCACGTCTTGCCCGTGGCCACTTCGGCCATGCGGGCGGCGATCCGCATGTGGGTGCTGCCGTAGTAGAAATAGCTGCCGGGCACGGAGGCCGTGGCGGCGTCGTCGGCGTAGATCTGGTCCACCGCCGCCTTGAGGGTGATGAACACGTTCTCGGAGGCGCTGTCGTCCCCGCTGATGCCGGAGGTGAAGCTGAGCAGCTGGCGCAGGGTGATGTCGCCCATGTTGCCGGTCCAGGGGCTCCCGCCGGCGTCCACCAGCAGTTCCTTCGCCTGCGTGTCCAGGCCGTGGGGGAAGGCCCCGGCGTTCACCAGGCGGAGGATGACGGTGCTGGTCACCCATTTCGAGGCGGAGGCCACCAGCACCGCATCCTGGTTGGTGAAGCCCCCGAAGCCGTGGGAGTACACGACCCCGGCCGGTGTGGCCACCTCCACGCAGAGGCCATTGGGGAACTGGGACTGGGCCGCCTGGATGGCGCCGGTGACGGGCGCCCAGGGATCGGATGCCGGGGTGCCGGTGGAGCCGCTGGAGGAGCCTCCGCCGCCGCAGGCCAGGGCGAGGACAGCCGCTCCTGCGAGGAGCCAGAGACGGGTCGGGCGGGGCTGGGACACTTCATCCTCCAGGAGATGATGGGCTTCAGGATGAGATGCCCCCAGCGGGGGAACGGTTTAATCCTTCCTGGATTCAGCCGAGGCTGCGGATCCGGTTGGCCCGGCTCTCGATCTCCGTGATGCGGAAGGCGAAGTTGCCGTCCACCACCACCACCTCGCCCTTGGCGATGAGCTTGCCGTTCACCAGCAGCTCCACGGGGGCGTCGGCGCTGCGGTTCAGCTCCAGGATGGAGCCCGGGGTGAGCTTCAGGAGCTCGCCCATCTGCATCTCCGTCTGGCCCATGCGCACGACCACCGGCAGCTGGATGTCCAGCAGCAGGTCCAGGTTGCCGGCATCCACCACGGGCCCGGTCGCGGCGGGCGCCTGGCGCGGGGGCGCCGTCAGGGCCGCGGCGACGGAGGAGGCCGGAGGGGGCTCCGCTGGGGCGGCGGGGGCCTCCGCGAGGCCGAGCTTGCGCTTCATCTGCTGGAGCAGCATGTCGGGGAGGAGCATGTGGATGGTGGTCTTCAGGGTGTCCTGGGAGGTGGCCAGGGCCACATCCTGGAAGCCGCCCGTGCCCAGCAGCTCGCCCAGGGGGCCGGCCTCGGGCGCCACGGCGCTGATCTCCACGTTGGCGATGGCGAAGGTCTCGCCGGCCAGGTCGGAGAGGGTCTGGTTGGCGCTGCCCATGACCTGGTTGAAGGTCTCCGCCAGGGCGTCCTTGGAGTCGCCCACCAGCTCATCGGCCGGGGCGCCGTCGCCGCCCAGCATGAGATCCACCAGCATGGTCCCCTCCGGGAGGGGCAGGGTGAAGGCCAGGGCGCCACTGAGCCCCTTCTGGTAGTGGGCCTTCACGACGATGGTCGGGCCCCCGTGCAGGGCGGCGATCCCGGGGAGCTGGAGCAGCTCTCCGGGGGCGGCGCTCATCTGGAAGTCGCGGCCCGTGAGCATGGAGAACACGGAGGCCATGCTCTCCGAGAAGGCGCCGCCCACTTTCTGGTAGAACTCGGTGTCGCGGGCATCCATGGTTCACCCTTCGGACCGGCTGCCGGTCACTTGAAAGACGCGTTTCTCGTTGGAGTCGAGGGCCACGAAGCCCGTGTAGCGGGGGAAGCCGTCCACCACCAGGTCCAGCTCGGCGTCGAAGCGCTTGGTGAGGGGGATGACGTCGCCGGGCTTGAGCTGCAGCACCTCCTCCATGCGAAGGCTGGTGCCGCGGATCTCCGCGGCGGCCTCCATGGGGCAGCGCTTCAGGCTGGCCATGAGCAGGCGGGCCTCCTCGAAGGTGGAGGACTTCTTGTAGCCCGTGAACATCTCCTGGTCGAACTTGGTGGAGATGGGCTCGAGGATGATGCTGGGGATGGCGAGGTTGATCATCCCGCTCACGGGGCCCATCTTCACCTCGAACACCACCAGCAGCACCACCTCGTTGGGGGCCACGATCTGGATGAGCTGGGGGCTGGTCTCCCGGGCCTGGATGCGGAAATCGAGGTCGATGATGCCCCGCCAGGCCTCGCGCATGTCCTCCAGCACCAGCTTGAGGACGCCGTCGAAGATGCTCTGCTCGATGTCCGTCATGGTGCGGAGCTGCTTCAGGGGTTCGCCGGGTCCGCCGAGCATCTTGTCGATGATGGGGAACACCAGGGTGGGGTTCACCTCCAGGGCCAGGGCCCCTTCCAGCGGCTTGATGGAGATGGCGTTGAAGCAGGTGGGGTCCGGCACCGAGAGCAGGAACTCCTGGTAGCTGAGCTGTTCCACGGAGACCAGGTTCACCTCGGTGATGGTCCGCAGGTAGGCGCTGAGGGAGCTGGAGAAATTCCGGGCGAAGCGGTCGTGCATGAAGTGCAGGGAGCGCATCTGCTCCCGGCTCACCCGGTCGGGCCGGCGGAAGTTGTAGAGGGTGACCTTGCGCTGGACCTGGGCTTTTTTTGCCGGGGCCGGGGCCGCCCCCCGCTCCGGCGCCCCCCCGGCCGGGGCCTTGGCCCCGCCCCGGCTGTGGGACTTCAGCAGCGCATCAACCTCTTCCTGACTCAGTATCTTGGCCATGGACTACCCTTCGATGCGCTGTTCCAGGAGCTTGCCCCGGAGCCGCAGCATGGCCTTGGTATGCAATTGCGATACCCGGGACTCGGTGATGTTCAGGAGGGTCCCGATCTCCTTCATGGTCAGCTCGTCGAAGTAGTAGAGCTGGACCACGAACTTCTCCTTCTTGGGCAGCACATCCATGGCCACCTGGAGGATCTCCTTCAGCTCGGCGGCCTGGAAGGTGTGGTGGGGATCCTCGGCGTCCGGATCCGGCACGAAGCTGATGATGCTCTCGCCCTCGCCGTCCTCGCCCACCTCCACGAAGGTGCCCAGGGTGACGCCCTTCAGCTCGTCCAGGTTCTTGTGCAGCTCGTCCAGGGGGATGCCCAGGTGGACGGCCACCTCCTCGTCCGTGGCGGCCCGGCCCATCTGCTGCTCCAGCAGGTGGTAGGCGTTCTCGATGTCCTTCTTCTTGCGGCGCAGGCTGCGGGGCACCCAGTCCAGGTCCCGGAGGCCGTCCAGGATGGCGCCCTTGATGCGCAGCTCGGCGTAGGTCTTGAACTTGATGTTCCGCGCCGGCTCGAACTTCTCGATGGCGTCCATGAGGCCCAGGATGCCGCTGTGGATGAGGTCGTCCAGCTCCACATGGGAGGGCAGGCGGGAGGAGATGCGGTGCGCCACGAACTTCACCAGGGGGACGTAGTCCTTGATGATCTGTTCGCGGTTCTCCCGGTCGAAGGGCTCCGGCGCCTCGGCGGGTTCACCGGCCGGCGCGGGGGGCTGGCCGGCGGCCGGTCCCTGGGGAACGGGCAGGGGCAGGGGAAGGGGCAGTCCCTTGCCGTAGGCCTTGGCGGCGGCCAGGGCGGCCCAGGGCCGGAGGGCGGCGGGGGCGGCCTCCACGGCGGCACGCAGGTCCTCGCCGCTCAGCGGCTGGCCGGGATCGGCAGGCTGGTTCGGAGTCGGGGGCATCCGGGCTCCTAGGGGGCGTCGTCGGAGGCGAGCTGCCTCCAGAATGCCGCAAAGCCGCCGGGCTGCAAGGAAACCTGCCCGAGCAGATGGCCGGCCAGGGCCTGGAAGGTCTGGGCCGCGGGGCTCCTCGGGAAGAGGTCCACCACCCCCTTCTGCTGGCGCACGGCCTGCAGGATGTGGGGATCCGACGGGATCATGCCGAGCACCCGGACCTGCTTGCCCAGGAACCGCTCCGTGGCCGCCTGGAGCTGGTCCACGGTCTCCTGGGCCTCCTCCAGGCTCTGCCCGTTGTTCACCAGCAGCCAGAGGGGCTTCGCGGCGTCCCGCAGATGGAGGACCTTCACCATGGCGTAGGCGTCCACCAGGCTGGTGGGCTCCGGCGTGGTGACCAGCACCACCTCCTGGGCCGCCATGAGGAGCTTCAGGACGGAATCGTGGATGCCGGCGGCGGTGTCGATGAGCAGCCAGTCGGCGGTCTCCGCCACGCGCTGGAGGCCCTGCACCAGGCGCAGCTCCGAGGTGGTATCCAGGCGGGTGAGCTCCTGGATGCCGCTGCTGGCGGGGATGATCCGCACCCCGAAGGGGCTCTCCACAAGGATCTCCTCCAGCACCTTCTCGCCCCGGAGGACATGCTCCAGGGTGAACTTGGGGGTCAGCCCCAGCAGGATGTCGAGGTTGGCGAGGCCGAAGTCCGCGTCCATGACGACGACCCGCTGGCCCTGCTGGGCCAGGGCCTGGGCCAGGCCCGCCACGACGTTGGTCTTGCCCACCCCGCCCTTGCCGGAGGTGATGGCCAGCACGCGGGCCGCGAAGAGGGGGGCTTCCGCGCGCTGGCCCTGGGCCATGCTGCGGAGCCGGGCGGCCTGGTCGCTCATTGGACCTCCTTGACGCCGGGGAGGATGAGATCGGCCACCCGCCGGCTGGTGGCCAGCTCCAGGGCCTCCGGCACCTCCTGGCCCGTGCCGAGGTAGCTGAGGGGCCGCTTTACCCGCACCAGGGTGCTGAGGATGGGTCCATAGGTGGAGGTCTCGTCCAGCTTGGTGAAGAGCAGCCGGGTGGGGCGCAGGGGCTCGTACCGGGCCGCGATCTCCGAGAGATCACGGGGCTTGGTGGTGGCGGAGAGCACCAGGTGGGTCTCCACTTCGGGCAGCTCGTCCAGCAGGTTCCGGAGCTGGCCCAGCACCTCCGTGTCCTTGGGGCTGTGGCCGGGCGTGTCGATGAGCACCAGGGCCCGGTCCTGGTAGAAGCGGAAGGCGCTGCGGAGGTCCTCCACCGTGAGCGCCACGTGCATGGGCACCTGCAGGATCTGGGCGTACTGCTGGAGCTGGTCCACCGCCGCCAGGCGGTAGGTGTCCAGGGTGAGGAGGGCCACCTTCTGCTTGAGCTTGAGCTGGGCGTAGGCCGCCAGCTTGGCCAGGGTGGTGGTCTTGCCCACGCCCGTGGGGCCCACGAGGGCCGCCACGCGCATCTTCCCGGGGTCGAGCTGGATGGGCGGCGCCACGGGGATGAAATCCGCGATGACCCGCCGGAGGAAGAGCCGGGCCCGCTCGGGATCCACGTTGCCCGAGGCGGTGTCGCCGTCCTGCTCCGTGAGGGCGCGCTGGGCGTATTCGCAGAGCCGCAGGGCGATCATGGGCTCCACGTCGTTGGCCGCCAGGTCGCCGTAGAGGTCCAGCAGGCTGGGGGGCAGCTGCAGCTGGGCGGGGGGCATGCCCTGGCGCTGGAGGCGGTTGAGCATGGACTTCAGGTGGTCCAGCTCCTCCAGGATGGAGGCGTTGCGGGAATCGTTGTCCTTCAGGGCCGCCACGGCGCCCTTGATCTCCAGCAGCTCCCGGCGCAGGGGCTGCAGGTCCACGGGCGGGGGCGGGGGGGCGCCCTGGGGCCGGCTGGCTTCGCGGGCGGGCCGGGCGGCGGGTTTCGGGGCGGGGGTTTCCAGGGGCGGCCGGAGCCCGTAGGTGAGGGGCGGAGCGCCGACGGCCTGCTCCCGGGCCACCGGGGCCTGGGCGGCCTCGTCCACGGCGGCGGTGACCTCGATGACAGTCTCCTCCCCCAGGCCCAGGGCGGCCGGTCGCCGGCGGGTGCGGGTGGAGAGGATGAAGGCCTCCTCGCCCATCTCCTTCTTCACGATGTCCAGGGCTTCCTGCATGGAGGCGGCTTCGAAGGTCTTCACGCGCATGGGTCACCCTTCATGAAACGGTTCCCAGGTTCACCACGCGGATGTCCGCGGGGATCTCGCTGTGGCTCAGCACCACCAGGTGGGGCAGGGCCCGCTCCAGGAGGCGCCGCAGGTGCGGACGCACCACGGGGCTGGTGAGCAGGACGGGCTGGGCCCCCGGGAGCATGGCGGCGATGCCGTTGGCGATGCGGGCCAGCAGTTCCTGGCTGCGGACGGGCTCCAGGGCCAGGAAGCTGCCCCGGTCCGTGTGCTCGATGCCGCCCTGGAGGGTCTGCTCGATCTGCGGATCCAGCACCAGCACGCCCAGCTCCCCGTTGTCGGAGAGGTGCGGGCCGGTCAGCACCCGCCCCAGCGCCTGCCGGACGTACTCGGTGATGATCCCCACGTCCTTGGTCATGGTCGCGGTGTCGGCGGTGGCCTCCAGGATGCGGCCCAGGTCCCGCACGGGCACCCGCTCCCGCAGGAGGTTCTGCATGACCTTCTGGAGGACGCCCACGGTGATCACGTTGGGGATGAGGTCGTCCACCAGCCGCGGGCTGGATTCCTTGAGGGTGTCCAGGAGGTGCTGGACCTCCACCCGGCCCAGCAGCTCCGGGGCGTGCTGCTTGATGAGCTCCGAGAGGTGGGTGGTCAGCACCGTCGCGGGTTCCACCACGGTGTAGCCGATCATCTGGGCCCGGTCCTTCAGGCCCTCGCCGATCCAGTAGGCGGGCAGGCCGAAGGCGGGCTCCTTGGTGGGGACGCCGGCGAGCTCCTCCGTGGCGGTGCCCGGGTTCATGGCCAGGAACTGGGTGGGCTGGAGGTCCGCCCGGGCGATCTCCTCGCCCCGGAGCAGGATGCGGTAGGTGTTCGGCGGAAGCTGCAGGTTGTCGCGGATGCGTACGGGAGGCACCACGATGCCCAGCTCCTGGGCCATCTGGCGTCGGACGGCCTTGATGCGCTCCAGCACCGTGCCGCCCTGGTTCACGTCGAGCATGGGGATGAGGCCGTAGCCCACCTCCAGGCCCAGGGGATCCACCTTGAGGAGGCCCTCCACCTTCTCGCCGGCCTCCGCGGCGGCCTTGGCCTTTTCCGCGGCGGCCGCCTCGGCGGCCAGGGCGGCCGGGGTGGGCTTGGGCAGCTTCCAGGCCGCGTAGGCCATGATCCCGAAGATCGAGCCCATGGCCCAGAACGGGAACAGGGGCAGGCCGGGGATGGCCCCGAAGAGGAACAGGGCCGAGGCCGCGATGGCCAGGGGGCGGGGGTCGGCGCCGAGCTGGCCCAGGACCTCGCTGCCCAGGCCGCCCGAGTCGGCGCCCGTGCGGGTGGTGAGGATGGCGCCGCCCACGCTGACCAGCAGGCTGGGGATGACCGTCACCAGGCCGTCGCCCACGGTCAGGAGGGTGTAGGTCTGCAAAGCCTGCATGACGGGCAGGTTGTACTGCACCACCCCGAGGATGATGCCGGCCACGATGTTGACGGCCAGGATGATCAGGGAGGCCACGGCATCCCGCTGGGTGAACTTCACGGCGCCGTCCATGGCGCCGTAGAAGCCCGCCTCCTCCTGGAGGTCCTTGCGGCGGCGGCGGGCTTCCTGCTCGTCGATGTAGCCCGCGTTCAGGTCGGCGTCGATGGCCATCTGCTTGCCGGGCATGGCATCCAGGGTGAACCGGGCCGTCACCTCGGCGATGCGGCCCGCGCCGTGGTTGATGACCAGGAACTGGATGGCCAGCAGCACCAGGAACACCACCAGGCCGATGACGTAGCTGCCGCCCACCACGAACTGGCCGAAGGACTGCACCATGTGGCCGGCGGCGGCCGGTCCCTGGTCCCCGGCATAGAGCAGGATCCGCCGGGTGGTGGCCACGTTGATGGAGAGACGGAAAAGCGTCACCACCAGCAGGACCGATGGGTAGGAGCTGAACTCCTTGGGCCGGGGCACATACATGCCCACCATGAGGATCAGCAGGCTGAGGGTGATGTTCAGGACGATGAGCAGGTCGACGGCGAAGGCCGGCAGGGGCAGGATCATCACCACCAGGACGATCAGCACGAACAGGGGCGCAGCCAGGTCCGACCGCTTGGCCAGGCGGCCCATATACGGAAGCAGACGGTCCAGGAAGGTCAACATACCGACACCCGGTGGGTGCGGGGCGAGGGGTATGCCAACCGCCGGCGGTGCGCGGGGAAAGGCGCTCCTACCTCGGGATCTTCAGCGAATCCCACCGTTCCGGCGGGTGGAACCGGCAGCGCCAGCCGGCCCAGCTCACCCGCTGGAAGGTGACGGCGCCCGGCCAGGGGACCCGGTCCAGCCAGCTCCGGAGGGCCCGCTGGAGCCGGAGGCGCTGGTCGGGGGCCAGGGCGGTGTCGGCGCCGGTCCAGGCGCCCGGGCGGCGGGCCTTGACCTCCACCACGCGGAGTTCGGGTCCCCGGCTCACCAGCAGGTCCAGCTCCCAGCGGCCGAGCTTCTGGCGCCACGCCACCAGGTCCCAGCCCCGGAGCCAGAGCAGCCAGAGCGTCAGCCGCTCCGTGCGGGCCCCCAGGCGGCGGGCGGCCTCACCGCGCCGCGACACGGGGCAGCTCCAGGGCGTAGAAGACCGTGTCCACGGCCATGCGGGGGAATGCCGGGGGAAGTGCCTCGGCCCCGATCCGTCGGAACCCGTTGCGCTCGTAGAAGCGGTGGGCGGCGCCCATCTGGGGCAGGGTGCCGAGCCAGAGGCCCGGGAGGTCCTGCTGCTGCGCATGGTCCAGCGCGGTGTCCAGCAGCGCCTGGGCCAGGCCGCCGCCCCGGGCGTCGCGGTGGAGGAACATCTTCCGCAGGGCGCCCCCGCCGCCGGGGGCCTGGCCGAAGGCCAGGAGGCCCAGGGTGCCGACCACCCGGTCGCCGTCGAGGCCGACCCAGAACCCGCCCCGACCGGCCTGGTAGACCTCGGGGATCCGCACCAGGTCCGGCTGGTCCCCGGCCGTGATGGGCACCCCGAATTCGACCTGCTGGATGGGCAGGATCAGGTCGAGCACCTGCCTCTCGAGGCCCGGCCGGAAGGGCTGGATGCGGAAGGCCATGGGGGGCTACTCGTCCCGCCTCGGCAGCAGCAGGCTGCGCTGCACGCGCTCGAGGTTGCCGTGGAGCCGCACCTGCTTCCAGGCAAGGACCATGGCGTAGCCCAGCCAGACCCAGAGCAGGCGCGGGTCGGCGGGGGTCCGCTTCAGCACCTCCGTGCCGATGTCCAGGCGGAGGCCCTGGAGGAACCAGACCACCACGCCGAAGCCGATGATGAGGTGCCCCCAGCGGATCCAGTAGGGACGCAGGCCCTCCTTGGCCTTCCAGCGGAGCAGGAGCCAGCGGTCGAAGCGGTCGCTCTTCTCCTCCGCGAAGTGCAAGGCCACCAGCTGGTCCACCAGGGGCGCGTAGCGGTGGACCTTGAGCTCCTGGATCTCCTCCTCGCCGTTCAGCTTGCGGAGGAAGGCGCTGCGGATCTTCCCCACGCACTCCTCCCAGGGCGCCTCCTCCCGGCGCAGGGCCAGGTGCAGGCGCACCAGCCCCACCCAGAGCAGGGCCTGGGCCACCAGCACCAGCCACAGGGCCCAGCCCTGCCAGCCCTGGGTATGCACGAGTTCGAGGAAGCGGGCGAGATCCATGAGGGGAGTGTACCTGCCCCCATCAGGCGGTTTGCAGCCAGACATGCCCCGTTTGGGGGCCGGACTGGACCTGGCAACGATCTGATCGAAGGAACACGAGCTTTAGGTTCTCGCGGGGGATTTGCGATTGGCGAGGGCCGCTCTGCGACCTAGACTCTGCTGCAATGGAGGCGCCCATGTTGGATAAGCAACTTCCATTCCATTTGTTCGCAGAGGCTGGATTGGCCGAAATCCAGTACGGCCGCTTCATCACCAGGTTTCAGCGCTGAGAGCGCCGCGAGGCAGCCGACGTCTGACTGCGGGCCCACTCCTTTTCTGGGGCGATCCTGCCCCCCCCCCTTCGCCCCAGGTTGAATCCAAAGTCCGGAAAGCAGGTTGTCCAGCCACATCTCGACTGAATTGGGATCGACCTTCACCCCGTCAGGGGTCCGACCTTCCTTCCAGGTGCCGTCTCGGCCCCGTGTCCTCTTGGAGGTGCCCCGTGGTTGGTTTCGCTGGAGAGATGTTATCGCCAGAGGTTCCCCCCTCCAGTTCGACTTTGGCGAAACCCAACCGGCTGCGGGTATTGGCGTTCTACCTGGGCATGATCGGGATCGCCATCGGCCTGTTCCTTTTGATCGACTACTGGGGCGTGCGTGCGGTGGCGCTCCATTCTTCCGGCACAGCCGCGCCGGCCCACCTCAAGGCAGAAATCCCCATCGTCCTTCATGTGCTGCTCGCGCTGGCGGTCATCATCCTTACCACGCGGACCATCGGAAACCTGTTCGCGTGGTTCCAGCAGCCGCCCGTGGTCGGCGAAGTGATCGGAGGCATCCTGCTTGGGCCTTCCCTGCTCGGCCGCATCGCTCCGGAAATGTTCCGCTACCTCCTTCCGCATTCGGTCGCTCCGTTCCTCAACGTCATCGCTCAGTTGGGCGTGATCCTCTACATGTTCCTGGTGGGGATGGAACTGGATCTGAAGGTCGTCACCCGCAGCGGGCATGCCGCTTTAGCAATCTCCCACGCCAGCATCCTCGTACCGTTCCTGCTCGGCGCGTTGGTGGCGCTGGGAATCTACCCGATCATGGCCGAGGGTCACGTCAGCTTCACCATGTTCGCGCTGTTCCTGGGCATCTCGATGTCCATCACCGCGTTTCCCGTGCTGGCCCGCATCCTCACGGACCGCGGCGTCAGCAAAACCCGCATGGGGTCCATCGCCCTGGCCTGTGCCGCCGTGGACGATGTCACCGCGTGGTGCCTGCTCGCGCTGGTCATCAGCCTCGCGAAAGCCAACGTCTCGAGTGCGCTGGTCACCTGGGGGTTGACGGCCGGGTACATTGCCTTCGTGTTCATCCTGCTCGGCCCACTGGTCCGCCGGGGCATCCCCTGGCTGGAAAAGACGCCGGAATTGACCCGCACCGGCATGGCCGTGATCTTCGTGGCGATGCTGATGTCATCCATGGCCACGGAATTCATCGGTATTCACGCGATATTCGGCGCCTTCCTTCTCGGTACCGTCATTCCCCATGACAGCAAGGTCACGGCCGGGTTGACCCATCGCCTGCACGACGTGATTTCCGTCCTGTTCCTGCCTGCTTTCTTCGCGTTCACCGGCATGCGAACCCAGGTGGCCCTCATCAGCGGCGCGCAGGCGTGGGCCGTCTGCGGCTTGATCGTGTTGTGCGCTTGTGCCGGCAAATTCGGCGGATCGGCGATCGCCTCGAAGCTCGTCGGCCTGAACTGGCGCGACGCCTCCTCCCTCGGCATCCTCATGAACACGCGCGGCCTGGTCGAGCTGATCGCCCTGAACATCGGCTTGGACCTTGGCGTGATCTCGCCCACCCTCTTCGCCATGCTCGTCATCATGGCCTTGACGACCACGTTGATGACCACGCCCATCCTCCACCTGCTGACGCGCAAGCATCCATGGGTCTAGCAGGAGGCGCCGGCGGCCCAGGAGGGATGCCGCGGTCGAGGTCCTGAGTCCCACCTTGACCGGGATGAGGGTCAGGGTTGCCCCGGGCGATGTTCCTCAGCGCCTTGAGGGTTTCCACTGGATCTGCCCGCGGGAGATCCACATCCGCCATGGCATCCAGCACCCCGGGGGCGTCCAGGATGAAGAGGCTGCCCTGGGCACCCAGGGCGCTGGACTCCCGCTTGGCCGCATGGGCGGCGGAAAAGCGCCGAGGCACCGCCGAGGCGATGTCTGCGGCGGACTGGTTGGCCACGGCCACGTCCCAGCCCTCGCGGCCGAGGGTGGCCCGGGACTTCCCAGCCCGGATGTCCCGTTTCAGGGTGTCGGCAAGCTGCTCGATGCCTTTCTGCCTGGCCTGCTCGGCCGCCCGGATGCGCAGGTGATGGGTGACCAGGTGCTCCAGGCCCAGCGCCGCGAGGATGCCCACGGCGATCATCAGGTATTCCTGCCCGAACTCCTGGACCGTGTGGAAGGAGATCTTCCGGATCTCGAATAGCATGCATGCTCCGAGGGACAGGTTGTCTGGACAGTCTTCCAGGTCCGGCGGTTCAACCCTCCGCGGACCTCCCGGGAAGCTGTCATGAAGATCCCGCCTGCCTTCACCTTTGAGAACCACGCCTGGCGTTCGTGAACGGAGGGCGAACCGGAGGGCGGCTCCATAGGCTCGGGGGGCCCCGGTTCCGACCCCAACCCTTCGCCCCGGTCGGGAAGGTTCAACGGAACGAATCGGCTCGGGAGGAGCCCGCAGTCCGGGGATGGCCACCCTCGCGACCGGCTACACCTTCGACCAGGGCACCTCGCCGGCGGCGAGGAAGGCCTCGCCGTCCAGGCCCTGGGCCTCGGCGCGCTGGAGCAGGTGCTGGAGGGCCTCGGCGGTGGCCTCGGCGTCCTGGAGGGCGCGGTGGGCCCGGGTGTTGACGATGCCCAGGAACTCGCACAGCTCCGCCAGGCTGCGGCGGGGCAGCTCGGGGATGAGCCTCTTGGCCAGCAGGCGGGTGCAGACGAGCCGATGCCGGCGCCAGACGCCCTCGGGCAGCCAGGCCTTGAGGAAGCTTCCGTCGAAGGGGGCGTGGTGGGCCACCCACACGCGGCCCTCGAGGCGGGGCGCCAGCTGGAGTGCCACCCGTTCCCAGGGCGGTGCGCCGGCCAGCATGGGCAGGCTGATGCCCGTGAGCCGCTGGATCTCCTCGGGGAGGAACCCCTCGATGGCGGCCAGGCTGGACCAGCGGTCCTCCACCACGGTGCCGGCCAGGCGCACCAGGCCCACTTCGGTGATCTCGGAGGCGGGGCTGAAGCGCCCATCCCGGGTCCAGCGGGCCTTGGGGCTGCCTCCCGTGGTCTCCAGGTCCAGCACCGCGAACCGCAGTTCCCGCAGGCCGGGCGAGGGGGACTCCAGCAGGGGGCCGTCGGTCATGCGCTGACCAGGGTCTTGAGCCCGTCCTTGAACAGCACGTCCACCTTCCGTCCCAGCCGGCGCTGGACGCGGCCCAGGCCGAAGGAGGGGTGGTCCATCCAGGCCCCCTCCTCCCAGCGCTCGGACACCGCGTAGGGCCGGGACTGACCGCCGCCCTGCTCCTGGGCCACCAGCTGCTGGTAGAGCGAGGTGGAACCGCCGGACCGCGGGGGCCCGCCGGCCTTGGCCGTGGCGGGAATCCGCGGCGCCCGGGGCTCGGGGGCCGGCCTGGCGGCGCGGAACTTGTGGACGGAGCGGCAGTTCCCGCAGATCAGCTTGTCGGGCACGCCATTCGTGACCGTCAGGATCTGGTGCCGGGTTTCCCCTCCGCAGCGCCCACAGGGCGCGTCCACATCCTGGCCGGCGTAGTAGATCTTGCTCATCCCACCAGCCTAGCACCCGTCCGTGGAACCGGACGCTGTCCAGGCTCTGGGCTGGCCCGGGGGGACCCTCCGTCGGAGCGGACCGTAGGCCGATGGGTGTAGGCGAGGGCAGATATTATTAACTATATGATAATATGTGATTTAAGTCATATTGCAAACCCGTGACGGAGGTCGCACCTTCAATCACCTGGACGTCGGTTGTCAGGCCCCGGCCGTCCCCCACCCGCCACCCCCACCCTCACGGAGGCCCCATGACACGCCATGCCCCCAGGACCCTTGCCGGCGCCGCCAGCGCCCTGGCGCTCGCCGGACTGCTCGCCGCCTGCGGGGGCGGTTCGAAGACGGAGGCGGCCGCGGCCTCCACCACGGGAACGCCCCCCCTGCCCGCGGAGCCGGGGAGCCTGCCGAGCGCCACCACCTCGTCCAGCTACGTGGTGCTGGCCTGGAACGACCTCGGCATGCACTGCCTGAACCCCAGCTACGACGCGGCGGTCATCCTCCCGCCCTACAACACGGTGGTGGCCCAGGTGGTCAAGCGCGGCAACCCGCCCCAGCCCGTCACCTCGGGGCTCACCGTGAGCTACCGCATCCTCAACAACACCAAGTCCTCGACCAAGGGGACCTTCGGCCAGTTCTGGGTGAACGTGCAGAAGCTCTTCGGCGTCACGCTGCCCCTGGACAAGGGCCTGAACCTGGACGACCCCGCCGTGAACAACGGCCTGTCGGGCACCATGCTGGCCAAGGGCGACCACTTCCTGGCCTCGGGCATCCCCCTCACGCCCATCGACGACAAGGGCGTGTGGAACCCCTACCAGGTGGGCGAGATCACGGTGAAGGACGCCAGCGGCAAGGTGGTGGCGAAGACCACGACCACGGTGCCCACCTCCGACGAGATCAACTGCTCGAAGTGCCACGGGAAGGACGCCCTGAACGACGTGCTGAAGAAGCATGATGCGGCCCACGGCACCCAGCTCTTCGCCAGCAAGCCCGTGCTCTGCGCCAGCTGCCACGGGAGCCCGGCCCTGGGCGCCACCGGCCCCGGCTCCTCGAGGATGTACCTCTCCCAGGCCGTGCACGGCTTCCACGCCACCCGGGGCGCCTCCTGCTACGACTGCCACCCCGGCCCCACCACCCAGTGCAGCCGCAGCCTGGCCCACACCGCCGCCGACGGGAACTGCACGGCCTGCCACGGCGACATGGCCAATGTGGCGGCCACCATCAAGAACGGCACCCGCGTGCCCTGGGCCAACGAGCCGAAGTGCGCGACCTGCCACACGGGCGTGGCCGGTGTGGACACGGGCACCGCGCTCTACCGGAATGCCCGCGGCCACGGCAACCTCTACTGCTCGGCCTGCCACGGAAGCCCGCACGCGATGGTGCCCACCCGGCAGGCCTCCGACAACGCCCAGGCCATCCAGTACCAGGGCAAGGCCAAGGCCATCGCCAGCTGCGCCGCCTGCCACAGCTCCAACCGGGGCGAGGGCTTCAGCGAGTGGGCCCACGAGCACGGCACCGGCGGCAAGGCCTCGGCCTGCAACGTCTGCCACACCGGGTTCCTGGACCCCCAGCAGGCCAAGTGGCCCCACCAGTTCCAGTGGAAGGCCCGCGGCGGTTCCGGCGGCGGGGACTGAGTCGTCGCAAGGAGGGGGGACGGGCCTTCCGGGGCCCGTCCCCGTGTTCGTGCCCTCCCGCAGGCCTACGGAAGGACCAGCCGCCCCTCGCGGTTCAGGCCCGCGAACACGTAGCCTTCGGCCCGCAGCTTCGGAAGGATCATCGGCAGCACCTTGCCGGCCCGGTCGTGGATGTCGTGGAAGAGGAGGATGCCCCGCTTCTCCCGGGCCACGGCCTTCAGCACACGGTCGGCCACGGAGCTGGGGACGGGATCGGCCCAGTCCAGGCTGTCGATGGTCCACAGGACGGACCGGAGGTGGTAGGGCTGGAGCGCGGCCATCTGCACAGGCGTACGGGCGCCGTAGGGGAAGCGGAAGAGGTGGCTGTGGGCCCCGGGGATGGCCTGCAGCAGCTGGTCCGTCTCGCGGATCTCGAGGTCCAGCGGGGCGCCCGTCTCCTTGCTGAGCTGGGCGTGGGTGTAGCTGTGGTTGCCCACCACGAACCCGGCCTTCACCAGGTCCTCCGTGAACGCGGCCATGGGGCCGAGGCGGGCCTGGCCGGAGGCGTCCACGGTGCCCAGGTTGCGCCCCACCTCGAAGAAGAGCGCTGGGACCTTCTCGGTCTGGAGGAGGGCCTTGATCTCCTCCGTGTAGATCCAGTGCGGGCCGTCGTCGAAGCTCAGCACCAGCACCTTCTCGGGGAAGGCGGCGCCGGAGATCTCGCCCTCCGCCGCCCCTGGCGAGGGCGCGGGGATGCCCGGTGCACCCAGCAGCTGGTCGAGGGGGATGCGCCTCTGGAGTTCCGCCAGGTAGGCCTCCCAGCGGGGCCGCCGGCCACCCCGGGCCTGGCGGTATTCCGCCTCGACCCAGGCCTCCACCCGGTCCACCTCGGCCAGGTGGGCGGCGAGCCGGGTCCTCAGGTCGGCGCCCTCGGGCGAGGCGTCGTGGGCCAGGGCGCGCTTCAGCACCCGCAGCGGGTCGCGGAAGGCCAGGCGATCGGGCTCCAGCAGGTCGGGATCGGTGTCCATCCACGCGAGCAGGGCCAGGATCACCGGAGCCCGCTGCGGGGAGGGCGTGGCGGCCAGGCGGGTGAGCTCCCCGTTGAGCTGGTGGGTCAGGTCCCGCTCCTCGTGATGGAGCCGGTGGCCCACGGCCAGGGCCGCCTCCCGCCGGGACCCCTGCATCCCGGCCTCGTCGGCGAAGAGCACGAGGAGCTGGCGATGCAGCCGCAGTTCCGAGCGCAGGCCCTCCAGCAGCGGGTCCGCCGCCTGGGGACGCTCCGGGTGGGCGGCCGCCTCGGCCAAGACCGCCGCCACGGCCAGGGGGGCCGGGGCAGGGCGCCGCATCCTCCGGTGCCGCCAGGCCAGGGTCCCGGCGGCGCCCAGGATCACCAGGACGAGGATCGCGCCGGCGCGGCGGCTCATCCCAGCAGGGCCTTCACCTGGGCGAGGCGCTGCTCGCGCTCCTCGGCCTGGCCGCGGAGCTTGGCCACGGCGGCCTCGGGGGCCTTGGTGACGAAGCTGTCGTCGGCGAGGCGCGCGCGGAGGGGCTCCAGCTCCTTCTCCAGCTTGGCCAGCTCCTTCTCCAGCTTGGCCTTCTCGGCGGCGGGATCCTTGAGGCCCGCGAGTTCGAGTGCCACGGCACCCCCCGCCACCACGGCCACGGCGCGGGTGGGCGAGGCGAGGTCGGCCGAGGTGAAGGTGACGGACTCCAGCCGCGCGATGGCCTTCAGGGCCTCGGCGAAGGGTTCCAGCTCCAACAGGGAGCAGAAGGCGGCCACCCGCTTCGCCGGATCCACGCCCTGCTCGGCCTTGAGGCGCAGGAAGGCGGAGAGCACCTCCTGGAAGCGGGGGATGAGGGCGGCGTCGCCGCCCCTGGCCCGGAGGATCCATTCGCCGATGGGCCAGGACCGCAGGGCCAGCAGGGTGGGCTCGCCGGCGGGCAGGCGCTCCGCCATGACGTCCTCGTGGATCTCCTCGGTCAGGAAGGGCACGAAGGGGTGCAGGGCCCGGAGCAGGATGTCCAGGAAGTGGAGGATGGCCGCCTTCTGGGCCTGCGTGCCGCTCTGGAGCTGCACCTTGGCCAGCTCGATGTAGGTGGCGCAGAAGTCGTCGTAGACCAGGTGGTAGAGGCGGTCGGCGGCATCGTGGAAGCGGAAGGCCTCGAGGGCGTCGGTGATGGCGCCCAGCTCGTCCCGGAGCCGCCCGATCAGCCAGTACTCGGCCTCGCCGAAGACCGGCTCGGTCTCCAGCGTGATCGAGGCGTCCAGGTTCATCTGCACGAAGCGCGAGGCGTTCCACAGCTTGTTGCAGAAGTTGCGGCTGGCCTCGAGGCGGGCGGGGCTCATGGCGATGTCCGTGCCGGGTGCGGCCATGATGGCCAGGGCGAAGCGCAGGGCATCCGTGCCGTACTCCTCCATCACCTCCAGCGGATCGATGACGTTGCCCTTGGTCTTCGACATCTTCTGGCCGCTGGCGTCGCGCACCAGGCTGTTGAAGTAGACCTTCCGGAAGGGCACGTCGCCCATCCAGGTGAGGCCGGCCATGGCCATGCGGGCCACCCAGAAGAACAGGATGTCGTAGCCGGTGATGAGGACGCTGGTGGGGTAGTAGCGCTTCAGGTCCGCGGTCTCGTCGGGCCAGCCGAAGACGCTGAAGGGCCACAGGGCCGAGGAGAACCAGGTGTCCAGCGTGTCCGGATCCTGGATCAGTTTTTTATCTCCGCAGGCGCCGCAGGCGGAGGGCGCCTCCATCTCCACATGGAGCCCCCCGCACGCCGCGCAGGTCCAGGCGGGGATGCGGTGGCCCCACACCAGCTGCCGGCTGATGCACCAGTCCTGGATGTTGGTGAGCCAGTGCTGCCACACGGCCGCGTGGTGCTCGGGCGTGAACGCGATGCGGCCGTCCTGCACGGCGGCCAGGGCCTTCGCGGCGGCCTCCTTCACGTCCATGAACCACTGCTCGCTGACGAGGGGTTCCAGCACGGCGCCGCTGCGGTCGCTGAGGCTGATCTTGTGGACGTAGTCCTCCACCTTCACGAGGAAGCCCTGCGCCTCCAGGTCGGCCACCACGCGCTTGCGGGCCTCGAAGCGGTCCAGGCCCGCGTAGGCGCCGGCCGCGGCGGTCATCTTCGCGTCGAAGCCGAGGATGGTGATGCTGTCCAGCTTCAGGCGCTGGCCCGCGGCGAAGTCGTTGGGATCGTGGGCGGGGGTCACCTTCACGCAGCCCGTGCCGAAGGTGGGATCCACGAAGCTGTCGGCCACCACGGGAATCTTCCGGCCCGTGAGGGGCAGGTCCACGGTCCTGCCGATGAGGTGCTGGTAGCGCGCGTCCTCCGGATGCACGGCCACCGCCGTATCGCCCAGCATGGTCTCGGGCCGGGTGGTGGCCACCACCACTTCGCCGTGCCCGTCAGACATGGGGTAGCGCAGATACCAGAGCTTGCCCCTGCGCTCCTCGTATTTCACTTCCAGGTCGCTGAGGGCCGTCTGGAGGGCTGGATCCCACTGGATCATGCGGGGGCCGCGGTAGATGCGGCCGGCCTTGTAGCTCTCCACGAAGACCTTGCGCACGGCTTTGTTGAGGGAGGGGTCCAGGGTGAAGCGGTTGCGGGTCCAGTCCACGGAGCAGCCCAGGCGCTTGAGCTGGTGCTCGATGGCGCCCTGGTTCTTCTCCTTCCAGTCCCAGATGCGCCGCTCGAAGGCGTCCCGGCCGAGCTTGTGGCGATCGGTGCCCTCGGCCTTGAGCTGGCGCTCCACCATCATCTGGGTGGCGATGCCGGCGTGGTCCGTGCCCGGCACCCACAGCGCGTCGTAGCCCTGGGCCCGCTTGAACCGCGTGAGCACGTCGTGGAGGGTGTTCACCAGGGCGTGGCCCATGTGCAGGTTGCCCGTGATGTTGGGCGGCGGGATGACGATGGACCAGGGCTCCTTGCCACTGTCCGGCGCGGCCTCGAAGGCCCGGGCGGCCTCCCACACCTCGTACCACCGCGTCTGGGCGGTCCGGAAATCGAAAGCCTTGTCCATCTCGCGCATGGGTCACCCGGAACAGGGAGCCGAAAACACCAGGACACCAAGACCAGCCGAGCCAGGCTGAGGGGCCTTGGTGTCCAGGGATCCATTTTTGCATGGCGGCCGGGCCCCGGCCAGTTCCGGCGGATCAGCGGGGGTCCCGCCGGGGCCAGGCGACGACGGCGGGCTCGGGGCCCTTCGCGTCGTCCCGGGTGAGGCACAGGCCCTCGGGCGCCCGGGCGAAGCGGGGATCCTCGAGGATGACGCGGGCCCGACCGTCGGCATCGGGGGCGAGGGTGCCGATCCGCCGCCAGGCCCCGTCCTGGGCCATCCACACGGCATAGCGGTGGCCCGCGGGGGCCGGCGGGAAGTGGGCCAGGGTGAGGACCACCGTGGAGTTCCCGGGTTCGCTCCGCCAGGCGGCGTGGAGGGCCTGCTCGGGATCGGCCGCGGGCGGCGACGGCTCCATCCTCAGGACCTTCGCGTGGCTGCTGGTGAGCATGCGGAGGGCGCGATCCTGCCGGCCCGCGCGCCGGAGCGCGAAGGCTCCGGGTACGGCCAGCAGCAGGCCCAGCCCCACGGCCACCAGCACGGCGAGGCGGGCGTTCAGCTTCTGGAGCCCGGCGCGGATGCGGGTCTTGGCGGTGCCGAGGGGCACCCGCAGGCGATGGGCGACCTCCTCGTGGGACAGCTCATCGAAGAAGGCCAGGGAGAGGGCCTGCCGTTGGGAGGGCGGGAGCACGCGCAGGGCCTCCCGGATGGCCGTCCGCCGGTACTCCCGCCACACCTCCTCCTCCGGGGAGGCGGACAGATCGGAGAGGTCCTCCACCAGGTCGGGCCCGGCCTGGGGCCGGCGGGACCGGGCCCGCAGCTCGTTGGCGATGAGGTGGTGGGTGATCTGGAGAAGCCAGGGCCGGAGGGGCCCCCGGGCGGGATCGTAGGTGGGGGCCTTGGTCCAGAGCGCGAGGAAGGCCTCCTGGGTGATCTCCTCCGCGGCGGACCGGTCCAGGCTGCGGCGGGCCCGGTGGAAGACCATGGGGGCATGGCGCTGGTGGAGGACTTGAAGGGCCTCCGCGTCCCCGGCCGCCACCCGGCCCATGAGGGCCTCGTCGGAGAGCTGGGCCAGGAGTGGTTCGGACACGGGTACCGGGACCTCGCAGGAAGGGTGCGCCCGGCCCCCCGGGTCCCGCAAGCCGAGACTCACAGGCGGGTCCCGGGGGGGACGGTCACGGCGGGGTCCACCCGGAGGGGGCCGCCCGGCTCCACCTCCTGGACGGCCAGGTGACGCAGGGGAAGCCGGGCCGGGCCGTGGGTCACGGCCCCCAGCCGGTCGTACTCGCTGCCGTGGCAGGGGCAGGTGAACCCTTCCCCTGACCACCGCACGCTGCAGCCCCGGTGGGTGCAGATGGAGGTCAGGGCGTAGATGCCTCCGGCGTCGGCCAGGAGGAAGAGGTCGCCCTGCTTCCGGTAGTCCCGGACCTGGCCGGCCGCCAGGGAGGCCCGGGTCTCGGGGGTCAGGATGGGCGCCGCGTCAGGTGGCGGCGGGTCCCCGGCCGCGGCCGCGCGCGGGGACACGGCGAGGGCGGCCAGCACGCCGAGCAGGCCCTGGACGAAGGTCCGGCGGTCGGGACCGGGGAGGGCCCCGGGCCTGGCGTCTCCGGGGCTCATGGCTGCACCAGGGGGAGGTCGGTGAACGGGACCTCGGCCGCGGGCCGGGCCTTCGAGCCGGCCCGGGCATCGAGGTCGCGGAGGCCCAGGCCGCGGTACGGCGCCGCCGGATCCCAGGGGACCGGGGCGCGCTTCGGCTGGGAGCCGGGCGCGGGCAGGGGGAAGATGAGCGACGCGGCGGCGTGGTGGGCGATGTGTCCGGTCATGACGTGGTGCTGCTGGTGGATGTGCCCGTAGAACACCGTCACGTACCGGAAGGGCTGGAGCAGGGCCAGGGCGTCGGCGCCGTCCAGCGTGGCCCAGTCCCAGTCGGGGTAGAGGTCGAAGAGGGGGCGGTGGGCGAAGACCACGAGGGGCTGGCCGTGGTCCAGCCGCGCCAGGTCCTCCGCCAGCCAGCTGAGCTGGGCCGCCCCGAGCTTCGAGCCCGGGGCCGAGACGTTGTCCAGGGCGATGAAGTGGAAGCCCCCGTGGTCGAAGGTGTAGTGGGTGGGTCCGAAAAGCTCTCGGAAGGCCTCGCCCTGGTCCGCGCCGGCGTCGTGCTCGCCCGGGAGGAAGTAGCGCCGCTTCACCGCAAGGCCCGCCACCAGCTCCTTGAAACGGGCCATCCGGGCCCGCCGCTCCTTCGGATCGTCCGTGTCGTGGGTGAGGTCCCCCGTGAAGACGATGAAATCCGGCGGGTGGGCCAGCCCGTTCACGGCCTCGATGGCCCGGGGCAGGGTGCCGGCCGCGTCCGGGTTGGCCGGTCCGTGGTAGCCCCAGTGGGTGTCGCTCAGCTGGACGAAGTGGAAGTCGGACGGGGCCGGCTTCCCGGGGGCCAGGACGCCCAGGGGCGCGGCGAACCCGCTCAGCCGGGAGGCGACGGCCACCCCTCCCAGGCCCAGCAGCGTGAGGAAGGCCTTGCGATCCATGGACGCGCACATGGCGGCTCCTTCGGGGGCCGGGAGAGGGCCCTCCACGGATAGATACACCGCGGACCGCGGGATGGATGTCGCCCCCCGGTCCGGTCCCGGCGGGGGCCAGGGACCCGGGAATCTGTCAGGATCCGGGGATGGCCTCCGCCCCCGTTCCCACCCTGGTGCCCGAGGGCTCGTCGCGCCTGGCCCTCGGCACCATGCGCCTCCTGGATGGGGGACGCAGCCCCGGTGAGCTGGCGGCCTTCCTCGCCCAGGCGGCCGATCTGGGTCTCGCCGTGTTGGACAGCGCCGACATCTACGGTGCCGGGGCCGTGGAGCCGGCCCTCGGTGCGGCCTTCCGGGCGGCGCCGGGCCTGCGGGACCGCTTCCGGATCGTGGGGAAGTGCGGCATCCGGCTGGTGTCGGAGGCCTCGCCCCGGGTGGCGGTGAAGCACTACGACACCTCCCGGTCGCATGTCCGGGCGGCGGTGGAGGGCTCGCTCCGGGCCCTGGGCACGGACCGCCTGGACCTGCTGCTCATCCACCGGCCCGATCCCCTCATGGACGCCCACGGCCTGGCGGTCACGCTCGGGGAGCTCGTGGCCGAGGGGAAGGTCCTGGCCCTGGGCGTCTCCAACTTCCTCCCGGCCCAGGCGGACCTGCTCCAGGCCCGGCTGACCCTCCCCCTCGCCGCACACCAGATCGAAGCCTCCCTCTGGCGCCCGGAGCCCCTGCTGGATGGCACCCTCGACCACGCGCAGGTCCGCGGGATGCAGGTCATGGCCTGGTCGCCCCTCGGCGGCGGGCGGGCTCCCTCCGCGGCGCTGGCCCTGGCCCTGGCGAAGCTGGGCGAGGCCCTCGGGTTGACGCCCGCCCAGGTGGCGCTGGCCTGGCTGGCCCGGCATCCCTCGGGCCTCCTGCCCGTGGTGGGGACGGGACGCCTCGACCGGCTCCGCGAGGCCGTGGCCGCGATGGCCTGCATCCTCGACCGCGAGGCCTGGTTCGGGCTGCTGGAGGCGGCGAGGGGGAAGCCGGTGGCCTAGTCGCTCTGCATGCGGTCCCAGTGGTCTTCCCACTCCAGGTCGGTCCACCACTCGGCCTCGAGGCCTTCGCAGGTGGTCCCGAAGGAGGCGCAGTTGACGCAGCCGTCGCCGCGCGGGGCCTGGGGATCGGGCTGGGGCGGATAGGCCGTCAGCAGGGCCAGCCCGGTCTCGCGGGCGGCATGCTCGGCGTCGGTCATGGGGCGGGAGGGCAGCTCGCGGACATGGGCCCGGCGCAGGCGCTCCTCGCCCTCGGGGAAGAGGACGGAGTTCTCGGCGTCGATGTGACGCCAGAGGGCGTGGCTGTAGGCCACGGCCAGTTCCTGGAGGCGCGCCCGATCGGTTTCAGTGGCCAGGGGACTACCCAGGAGCCCGGCCAGGGCCTCCAGCAGGCCGGCCATGCGCTGGTGCTCGCCGGTGATGGCCGCCACGGGGCCGCGGTCCGCGGGCAGTTCGGCCTTCTCCACGAGGGCCCGAAAGAGGACGGCCTCCTCCTTGTCGTGGTGGAAGGTGCCCGCGAAGTCCCGGAAGAAGGCCAGGAACCGCGCGCCGTCGGCGGGGTCGCCCTGTCCCGCGAGCCGGGCCGTCACGAAGGCCCGCAGGGAGCCCAGCACCTGGTCGATGAGGTCGTGCTCGCGGCGGAGGTCGTCGAGGAGCTGCATGGGGGTCAGACGCGGGCCGGGGCGCCCTCCACCCGCATGCCCAGGGCGTCCAGCAGCCAGTGGTCGTGGTTGCCGCCGGGGTTGGGGGTGGTGAGCAGCTTCTCGCCGGTGAAGATGCTGTTGGCGCCTGCGAAGAAGCAGAGGGCCTGCAGCTCGTCGCTCATCTGGGTGCGGCCGGCGCTGAGGCGGATGCGGCTCTTCGGGAAGAGGATGCGGGCCGTGGCGATCATGCGCACCAGCTCCAGCGGGGGCAGGGGCGGGACGCCGGCCAGGGGCGTGCCGTCCACGGCCACGAACTGGTTGATGGGGATGCTTTCGGGGGCGGGCTCCAGCTCGGTCAATTCCTGCAGGAAGTGGATGCGCTGATCCACCGTTTCGCCCATGCCCACGATGCCGCCGGAGCAGACCTCCAGGCCCGCGGCACGCACGGCGGCGATGGTCTCCAGCCGCTCGTCGAACGTGCGGGTGTGGATGATGGTCTCGTAGAAGTCGCGGCTGCTGTCGATGTTGTGGTTGTAGACCTGGCAGCCGGCCGCCTTCAGGCGCTTCGCCTGGGCCTCGTCGAGCATGCCGAGGGTGACGCAGACCTCCATGCCCATGCCGGAGACGCCCCGCACCATCTCCAGCACGGCGTCGAAGTTGGCGTCGTCCTTCACCTCGCGCCAGGCCGCGCCCATGCAGTAGCGCGTCGAGCCGTTCGCCTTGGCCTCGGCGGCGCCGGCCAGGACCTTCTCCACGTCCTTGAGGGGTTCCACCTTCAGGGCGGTGTTGTAGCGGGCGCTCTGGGGGCAGTAGGCGCAGTCCTCCGGGCAGGCCCCGGTCTTGATGGAGTCCAGCGTGCAGAACTGGATCTCCTCCGCGTTCCAGTGGGCGCGGTGGGCCGTGGCCGCCCGGTAGAGCAGCTCGGGCACCGGCAGGTCGTGGATGTCGCGGATCTCGGCGGGGGACAGGGGCATGGGCGTTCCCGAAAAGCGTCCATTGTACCGGAGAAGACGATTAATCAGCCGGGCCCGTCCAGGTGCAGGCGATAGCCCACGTTGGGCTCGGTGATGAAGTGTCTCGGCCGGGTGGGGTCGGCCTCCAGCTTGCGGCGCAGCATGGCCATGTAGATGCGGAGGTAGTGCGTGTTTCCCTCGCCGCCGGGCCCCCAGACCTCGGCCAGCAGCTGCGCATGGGTGGCCACCCTTCCGTTCCGGCGGACGAGGGCTTCCAGCAATCGGTACTCCAGGGCCGTGAGGTGGACGGGACGCCCCTCCAGGCTCACTTCCCGGCGGCCGAGGTCCACCCGCAGCCCCCCTCCGGCCACCACCGTGTCCCCGGCCTCCGTGGGGATCGTCCGGCGCAGGGCCACGCGCAGCCGCGCCAGCAGCTCGGCGGCGCCGAAGGGCTTGGCCAGGTAGTCGTCGGCACCCAGGTCGAGGGCGCGCACCTTGTCGTGTTCCTGGTTCCGGGCGCTGAGGATCACGATGGGGCGGCGGCTCCAGGCGCGGAGCCGGCATAGCACCTCCATCCCATCCAGGTCGGGGAGCCCGAGGTCCAGCAGCACCAGGTCGGGGTTGTGGCTGCGGGCCTGGGCCAGGCCCTCCGTGGCGGTGGCGGCCGTGAGCACCTGGTAGCCCTGGCCCGTCAGCGTGGGCACGAGGAACCGGCGGAGGGCCGGCTCGTCCTCCACCACCAGGATGCGGGGCGGATGGGCCCCGCCCGGAGGGGCCGTCATGGCGCGCCCTCCGGCAGCGACGGCGGATCGCCGGGGAGCGGGAGGCCGATGCGGAAGGCCGTGCCGCCCCCCGGGCGGGCCTCGGCCCGGATCTCGCCCCCATGGGCCTGGACGATGGCCCGGCAGATGGCGAGTCCCAGGCCCACGCCGCCTTCTCCGGCTTCCGAGAGGCGGAAGAACTTGTCGAAGATCCGTTCGAGGAAGGCCTCCGGCACCCCGGGCCCCCGGTCGGCCACCTCCAGGCAGAGGCGGCCGGGCTCGGTCCAGGCCCGCAGGTCTGCGTCCCGGCCGGGGGCGTGGCGCCGGGCGTTGGCGAGGAGGTTGATGAGGACCTGCTCCATGAGGGCGGCATCGAGGGGCACGAGGGGGAGGTCCGGCGGGAGGTCCACCCGGACGGGCACGGCCCCCTCCCGGCGTTCCAGCCGGCCCAGGGCCGCGCCCACCACCTCCTCCAGGGGCTGCCACTCCTTCTGGACCTGGAGGACGCCGCTCTCCAGCCGCGTGAGGTCGAGGAGGTTCCCCAGGAGGTGCGCCAGCCGCTCGCTCTCGTCCTGGATCATGGCCAGGAGGTCGCGGCGCGTGGCCTCCGTGAGGTCGCCCGGCAGCAGCAGGGTGCCCGCGGCGCCGTGGATGGCGGCCAGGGGCGTGCGGAGGTCGTGGCCGATGGCGCCGAGCAGGGTGCTCCGCAGGCGCTCGGTCTCCCGCTCCACCTGGGCCCGGCGCGCCTCCTCCAGCCAGCGGAGCCGCTCCAGGGCCAGGGCGATCTGGGCCGCGAAGGCCTTGAGCAGCTCCCAGGTGCGCGGGGGCAGCCCCCCCGGCTCCCGGGGGAGGATCCGGAGCACGCCCTCGCTCCGGTCCGTGCCGGTCAGGGAGAGGTAGAACGCGCCGCCTCGCGGCAGCGGCTCGAGGGGGTCGCCTTCGCGATCACCGATCTCCAGGCCGGGCCCCAGCTCCGACGGGGCGGGCAGGGCCGGGTCCTCGACCGGCGTGGGAAGGGAACGCCAGGCGTCCCCTTCCGGCAGGAGGAGCCAGGCCGTGGCCTTGAAGGCCCGCCCGATGTGCTCCGCGGCCGCCGTGGCCACCTCCTCCGGCGTCCGGCTCCGGGCCAGGGCGCGGCCCAGGAGGTACAGGGACGCGGTGTGGACCTCCCGGCGCTGGACCTCCCGCGCCTGGTGGCGCAGCCGTCGCAGCAGGCCCATGACCAGCTGGGCGGCCAGCAGCATGGCGAGGAAGAAGAGCAGGTTGGGCCAGTGTCCGGTCGCCTGGCTGAAGCGGGGCGTCTCCAGGAGGAAGTTGTAGAGCAGGGCGCTCAGGGCGGAGGCCAGCACCCCCAGGCCCTGGCCCCAGCGGTGGGCGATGACGGCCACGCCCAGCAGGTAGATGGGCAGCACCAGCGAGAGGTTCCCCTCCCGCGGCACCAGCCAGGCCAGGCCCGTACAGGCGCCCAGGACCAGGAAGGTCCCGACGGTGGCGCCGAAGGACGTGCCCGGGGCCCGCTCGGAGAGCGCGCCCGGCGGATCGTCCAGCACCTCCAGGCGCGCGTCCAGTCCGCGGCGCTGCAGTTCGTCGGCGGTGGCATGGCCCAGGCGGGCCCAGGGCCAGCGGTCCCGGGAGCGGCCCAGGATCAGGGCCTGGGCGTGGCTGGTCCGGGCCAGGTCCGCCAGCCCCTGCGCCAGGGTCGGGGCGCGGACCACCCGGACCTCCGCGCCGAGGCGCTGGGCCTCCTGCAGCCAGACCTGGGCCTGCTCCTCGTCCTCCGCGGCCGGGCCCGCAGTCGTCCGGACGTGCGCGGCGATCCAGGGGGCGCCCCGTTCCCGCGCCATGCGGGAGGCGGCCTGGATGAGCCGGAGGGCGCGGGCCTCGGAGCCGAGGGCCACCAGGATGGGACGGGAGGAGGCGTCCATGGGCGCTCCAGAGTACCCAGGGGCCCTGCATAAAAACCGCGTAAAAAGTCGCGTCCGGGCGATCCGTGACGGCCGTCCCCCGCGCATACTTCCGGCGTTCGTCGTTTACGGATGAGGAGGTTGTCTTTATGTCCCCGATGCCCATCAACGTTGGCAACACGGCCTTCATGCTGTTGTGCGCCAGCCTCGTCATGCTCATGACCCCCGGCCTGGCCTTCTTCTATGGTGGCCTCGTGGGCCGGAAGAACGTGCTGACGATCATGACCCAGAGCTTCGTCTCGCTGGGCTGGACCACGGTGCTGTGGTTCGCCTTCGGCTACTCGATGTGCTTCGGCCCCACCTGGCACGGCATCGTGGGCGATCCCACGCACTACGCCTTCCTCCGGGGGATCACCCTGCACAGCATGTTCACGGGCAATGACGCGGGCATCCCCCTCATGGTCCACGTGGCCTACCAGATGATGTTCGCCATCATCACGCCGGCGCTCATCACGGGGGCCTTCGCGAACCGCGTGACCTTCAAGGCCTACTTCCTGTTCCTCACGGGCTGGCTGATCTTCGTCTACTTCCCCTTCGTCCACATGGTGTGGAGCCCCGAGGGCATCCTCGCCAGGTGGGGTGTGCTGGACTTCGCGGGCGGCATCGTGGTGCACAACACGGCCGGTCTGGCGGCCCTGGCCTCCATCCTCTATGTGGGCCGCCGCAAGGTGGTGGAGAACGTGCCCCACAACGTGCCGCTCATCGCCCTGGGCACCGGGCTGCTCTGGTTCGGCTGGTACGGCTTCAACGCCGGTTCCGAACTGCGCGTGGATTCCGTCACGGCCTCGGCCTTCCTGAACACCGACATCGCCGCCTCCTTCGCCGCCGCCACCTGGCTGCTGGTGGAGTGGATGAACGCCCGGCAGCCCAAGTTCGTGGGCCTGCTCACAGGCGCGGTGGCGGGCCTGGCCACCATCACGCCGGCGGCCGGCTACGTCTCGCTGAGCACGGCGGCGCTCATCGGCATCCTGGCCGGCGTGATCTGCTACTACGCCGTGGCCCTGAAGAACAAGCTGGGCTGGGACGACGCGCTGGATGTCTGGGGCGTCCACGGCGTGGGCGGCTTCATCGGTGTGATCTTCCTCGGCGTGTTCGCCTCGAAGGCCTGGAACCCCGCCGGTTCCGACGGCCTCCTCCTGGGGAACGTGGCCTTCTTCGGCAAGCAGTGCGCCGCCGTGGCCATCTCCTCCGTGTGGGCCTTCGGGTTCACCTACGGGATGCTCTGGATCATCGACCGCATCACGCCGGTCCGGGTGGCCCCCATGGCCGAGGAGAAGGGCCTCGACACGGAACTCCACGGCGAAGAGGCCTACCCCCAGGGGATCTGAACCCGGCTTCCAACCGGTTCCGCGGGGCCGATGGGCGGCCCTGCGACGGAGGTCCATGTGCGTTGCCTGCAATCCATCCCCCTGGCCGGTCTCCTCACCGCCTCCCTGGCGGCCCAGGTTCCCGTGCCCACGCTCAAGTGGCACGGGTCCCTCTGGGCCTCGGCGGTCACCCAGGACCGGGAGACCCGGGACGGGTCCCTCGTCTTCCGTCCCCTGGAGGCGGGCCAGAGCCAGTTCTCCCTGGACGGCCTGATGCTGGGGGTCGATGCCGCCTTCGCCCAGGGCTGGTCCGCGAAGGCCACGCTCCTGGCCGGGAACACGGGCAAGACCATCCAGGCGACCACGGGCGACACGGGCACCATCGCGGCCGTGGAGGCCATGCTGGTCTGGACGGGAGAGCGGGACACCTTCCGGATCGGGCGGATGATCACCTTCATCGGCATGGAGTACCTGGACGGCGCCCAGAACCTCACGGCCAGCCGGGGCCTGCTCTTCACCTTCTCGGACCCCTTCGGCCAGGTGGGCGTCCACTGGCACCACGCCTTCAGCCCCGCGTGGAGCGGTGACCTCTGGGTCTTCAACGGGGAGGACCGCCTGAAGGACAACAACCACGGGAAGACCGTGGGCTTGGGCCTCTCCTGGAATCCCGGCGGTTCGGCCGAGACCTACCTATCCCTCCACGCCTACCGCGGGCCGGAGCAGGATGGGCTCGGTGAGGCCTCCGGCACGGGTGCCGAGGGCCGTCCCCGGGAGCGGGTGTGCCTCATGGGCCAGGGCGTCTGGGGCCGGACCACCCTGCAGGGCGAGGTGTCCCTCGGGCGCGAGTCCTTCGCCGCCGGGAGCCTCCTGGGCGCCCGGGACACCCAGTGGGCGCGGTGGCGGGGCCTCGGCCTGATCCTGAAGCGGGACCTGGGGCGGGGCATCAGCCTGGTGGCCCGGGCCGAGCGGCTCGGCGACGACCAGGGCGTGCGTTTGTCCCTGGATTCCACCATCCGGGCCAGCCTGGGGCTGGATGCCGGTGGCCTCGCCTACGCCGGGCGGACCGGGGCCGATCTCGTGGCCCGGTCCCTGAGCCTCGGGGTGGAGAAGAAGCATGGGCCGGCCTTCGCCCGGGTCGAGGTGCGGCAGGACCGTCTCAACCGGGACCTGCAGGATGCCCAGGGCCGGACCTTCCGGGAGGGCCTGTCGGCCACCGTGAGCCTGGGGGCCGCCTTCTAAAGGCCAAGGGGGCCGGTCTGTCGCAGGTGGTCTGCGGACGGCTGTGGAGACAGCCGAAGTCCCCCCTCCGGGCGTGCTAGATTGTCCCTTCGAACGCCATCCGGCGCGAGGAGTGACCGTGGCTGCCACCCCCCCCCAGACCGCGACTGCCGAGCCCCTCACCCGGGAGCAGCGCGTGGCGCTGTACCGGACGATCTACGCCGCCCGCCGCATCGACGACAAGGAGATCACGGGCAAGCGGCAGAACAAGGTGTTCTTCCAGATCAACGGGGTGGGCCACGAGGCCCTGCAGGCCGCCGCCGCGATGTGCCTGCGGCCGGGCCACGACTGGTTCTTCTTCTACTACCGCGACCGGGCCCTGGCCTACGGCCTGGGCTATACGGCGAAGGACATGTTCCTGGGCTCCGTGGGCGCCGAGGCCGATCCCGCCAGCGGCGGCCGCCAGATGCCCAGCCACTGGGGGCACCGGGCCCTCAACATCTTCACCACCTCCAGCCCCACGGGCAGCCAGTTCCTCCAGGCGGTGGGCGCCGCCGAGGCCATCCTGCGGGCTGAGCAGGGGGGCCTCCAGGAGCAGCTGGGAATCAAGTCCGACGAGGTGGTGCTGGTGACCACCGGCGACGGCACCTGCAGCGAGGGCGAGTTCTGGGAGGGCGTCAGCAACGCCGTCAACCTCAAGGTGCCCGTGGTCTTCCTGGTGGAGGACAACGGCTATGCCATCAGCGTGCCCAGCGAGGTGCAGTACCCCGGCGGCAACGTGGCCGCCCTCCTCAAGGGCTACGAGGCCCACGGGCTGCTCATCGTGGACGACGTGGACGGGTGCGATCCCGTCGCCAGCCACGCGGCCCTGCAGGCGGCCGTGGCGCACGCCCGGTCGCGCAAGGGCCCGGCCCTGGTGCGGGCGCGAGTCATCCGTCCCTACAGCCACTCCCTGTCCGACGACGAGCAGCTCTACAAGTCCAAGGCCCAGCGCGACGAGGAGGCCCGCCGAGATCCGGTGCGGACCTTCGCCGAGCGCCTGGTGGCCCAGGGCGACCTCACCGAGGCCCAGCTCCAGATGCTCCGCGACGAGGTGCAGGCGGAGGTCGATGCGGCCTGGGCCGAGGCCGAGGCCGCGGCGCCGCCGGCCAGCGGGAGCTTCTACCGCCACCTCTACAGCGAGGACGTGGATCCCACCTCGGCGGCCTTCGACACCGAGCACGCAGCGGGCGACCAGGCCACCGGCGCGAAGACCATGATCGACCTCATCAACGCCACCCTGAAGCACGAGATGGCGCGGGATCCCCGCATCCTCGTCTTCGGCGAGGACGTGGCGGACGCCAGCCGGGCCGAGATCCTCGAGGAGGTGAAGGGCAAGGGCGGCGTCTTCAAGGCCACCCACGGCCTGCAGAAGCAGTTCGGCGGCCACCGCGTCTACAACTCGCCCCTGGCGGAGGCCACCATCGTGGGCCGGGCCATCGGCCTCGCCGCCCGGGGCTTCAAGCCCGTGGTGGAGATCCAGTTCTTCGACTACATCTGGCCCGCCATGCAGCAGCTGCGCGACGAGCTGGCCAACATCCGCTGGCGGTCCAACGGGACCTTCGCCGCGCCGGTGGTGGTGCGGGTGCCCATCGCGGGCTACCTCATGGGCGGCGCCACCTACCACAGCCAGTGCGGCGAGAGCACCTTCACGCACATTCCCGGCCTCCGCGTGGTCTGCCCCAGCTCGGCCCTGGACGCCGCGGGCCTCCTGCGCACGGCCATCCGCTGCGAGGACCCGGTGCTCTTCCTCGAGCCCAAGCACCTCTACCGGCAGACCCACAACAAGGGCAACGACCCGGGCCCCGAGTTCATGATCCCCTTCGGGAAGGCCCGGACGGTGCGCGAGGGCCGCGACCTGTCGGTCATCACCTACGGCAACACGGTGCATCGGGCCGTGCAGGCGGCCCGGGAGGCGGAGAAGGAGGGCATCTCCGTGGAGATCCTCGACCTCCGCACGCTGAACCCCTACGACTGGTCGGCCATCGAGCGCACCGTGAAGAAGACCCACCGGGTGATCGTGGCCCACGAGGACACCCTCAGCTGGGGCTACGGATCGGAGCTCGCCGCCCGCATCGCCGACGAGCTGTTCTTCCACCTGGATGCCCCCGTGCGCCGGGTGGCGGCCAAGGACACCTGGGTGGCCTACCAGCCCGCCCTGGAGGACGAGATCCTCCCCCAGCCCAAGGACTTCCTCGAGGCCTACCGGAAGTTGATGAAGGTCTGAGCGTCTGCCGATAGAGCAGGGCATCGCTCATTCCGGAGGATCCATGCGCGCCCTGCCCCTGGCCCTGATCCTGTGCGGCACTCCTGTCTTCGCCCAGATGGGCCGGACGGAGGGCCCCGCCCCCTCGAACCGCTCCTTCACCGTCGGCGGCCAGGTCTACGGCCCCGACCTCACGGGCCACTTCCAGGGCACCCAGAACGGCCAGCCCATCGCCCTGGACCTGGATTCGGACCTGGGATTGGGCAAGGACAAGACCACGCCCGGTTTCTTCATGGACTACCAGGGGCCGCGCTTCGGGTTCCAGGTCTCCACCGGTTCCGCCGAGTACCGGGGCGACCGGATCCTCACCCGGAACATCACCCTGAACGGGACCACCTACAGTGCCGCCGACCGGGTCCTGTCCCACGTGAAGCTGGCCAGCGTGGACGGTACCTGGACCATCAAGTTCTTCAGCTACCCCGAGGGCTGGGTCGGCTTCGACCTGGGCGTGCAGGCCTGGAAGATCGACATGGACATCCACGACGTCCCGCCGTCCCCCCTCGCCGCGACCTATGCCAGCACCTCCGTATCGGCGCCCATCCCCCAGGTCGGCCTCTCGGGGGGGACCCGGGCCTTCGATGGGGTCCTGGAGTCCAAGGCCTACCTCCACTACCTGGCCTACAAGGGGGCCAAGTACACGCTGCTGGGCCTGGACGTCCGGGTGTTCCCCGTGAAGTGGCTGGGGCTCAGGGCGTTCTACGAGGGGGGCACCTTCGACGTGCCCAAGGGCTCCATCAAGGATGACCTGGAGTTCAAGCTGGATCGGAAGGGCGCCGGATTCGGGGCGGTGGTCCGGTTCTGACCTCCCGAAAAAAATAGATTGCAAATGGATAATCCTGTCATCCTGATGCGCGTGGCCTGCGAAGTGCAGGTACCACGCCCAAGCTATGACGGCCTTGTCTGGGGGATGTCATCGCATCAGCATCACCAGACACACGCAGGAAACAATCATGGCTCAAGGCACCGTCAAGTGGTTCAACGCTGAGAAGGGGTTCGGCTTCATCACCCCCGACGAGGGCGGCTCGGATCTCTTCGTCCACCACACCGCGATCCAGGGCGGCGGCTTCCGCACCCTCGACGAGAACCAGCGCGTCAGCTTCGAAGTCGCCCAGGGCCAGAAGGGCCCCCAGGCGACCAACGTCGTCAAGCTGTAACCAGCAGCTTCCGCAGAACGGAAAGGCGGCCGGAAACGGCCGCCTTTTTCGTGTTCAGGGCGAGGCGGACTCAGTGGTGCCCGTGGTCGTCCGTGAGGGTGGGCTTGCCCATGAACTCCGCCTGGCGGCCCAGGAAGAGCACCCAGAGGCCGAAGAGGGCCAGGAAGATCCAGCCCAGCAGGAAGAGGATGGGCCGGGCGGGGGCCAGGTCCGGGTAGGCGAAGCCGAGGGCCCCGATGAGGGCGCTGAAGGCGCCGTAGGCCATGAGGAGGCCGCCCCAGCCCCGGCTGGTGGGACCGTCCTGGGCCACCTCCTCGGGCAGGGTGCCCAGGGGGGTGGTGGTTTCCGCGGCCAGGTGCAGGCCCTGGAAGACCAGGACGGCGCTGAGGATGAAATAGAAGACCAGGAAGAGCATGGACGGACCCTCGCCTTCCTTTCCTATCACGATTCGGCGACCCCCGGGCGGAATTCGGGCAGGGGGTCACAACGCTACCGCCCGCCCAGGAGCGGGCGGCCGTTCAGGACCGCGGCTTCCTCGTGGTGGAGCCACTGCCGCTCCTTCCGGAGGGCCCGCACGTAGATGACCAGCTCGGCGGCGGCCCCCAGCAGCGCGAGGGCCCCGAGGGCGAGGATCGCGGGGAAGGCCACCTCCCGGTAGGGCATCTCCGCCGGCAGCAGGAGCGAGGCCACCCCGAGGACGATGCCCCCCACGGCCGTGTGGCGCGCCCGGAGGCGCCAGGGGTGGATCTCCTTGCGGACGACGGCCCGGTGGAGGTCGTGGAGGAAGTCGATCTGCTCCTCCCTGCTGGGGACCCCCCGGGCGGCCTCCATCTCCAGTTTGCTGAGGCTGAGGGCCAGTTCGCCCGAGGCGTCGTCGAGGCTGGCCACGCGGGTTCGGAGGGTCATGGGAGCTCCTTTCAGGGGTGAGGCCGGACCGCGGCCTCGGGGAGGGCGGATCAATGCAGCACGAGGCCTCCGCCTCCAGGGGGGGATTTCAGGGCCAGGACGAAGGGCAGGGCGACCAGGAACACCACCACCAGGAACCCGAAGGCGTCCACGAATCCGAGGACGAAGGACTGCCGGGTGACCTCGGCCCCGATGAGCCCGGCGGCCAGGCCCTTCACGGAGACAGGATCCAGCCCGGCCCAGGGGAAGAGGCCCTGGCCCAGACGGGTGTAGGCCTCCTGGACCGGGCCGCTGGTGGCGCTGATGTGCTCCGCCAGGCGGGCGTGGTGGAACTGGGCCCGCTGGCTCAGGACCGTCGTGGCCACGGCGATGCCCACGCTGCCGCCCTCGTTGCGCATGAGGTTGAACATGCCGCTGGCCACGCCCATGGATTCCGGCGGGATGCGGCGGACCGCCACCGTCGCCACCGGCACGAAGATGAAGCCGATGCCGATGCCGTGGAAGATCCAGGCCACCACCAGGTAGGAGAAGTCCGTGGCCAGGCTCAGGCGGGTGAGCAGCCAGGCGGAGTAGGCCATGGAGGCCACCCCGGCGGCCACGAAGATCCGGGCGTCCACCCGCTTCATGAGCAGGGCCACGAGGATCATGGCGAGGATCGAGGCCACGCCGCCCGGGCTGAGGATCATGCCGGCCCAGGTGGGGGTGAAGCCCAGCAGGTGCTGGACGAAGAGGGGCAGGAGGATGAAGGCCCCGTAGAGCCCGAAGCTCACCATGAAGATGAGCAGCATGCCCGAGGCGAACTCGGGGATTCGGAAGATGCGGAGGTCCACCAGGGGATGCTCCGCGGTGAGGCTGCGCCACACGAAGAGCGCCAGCCCCAGGATGGCCAGGCCCATGGCCACCTTCATGGAGTTGCTGGCCAGCCAGTCCAGGCGCTCGCCCCGGTTCAGGAAGATCTCCAGGCAGCCCAGGCCCACCGCGATGAAGAGCAGGCTCCACAGGTCCGCCCGGCCCTCCGGTGGCCTGAGGTAGTCCGGGTCCTCCACGAAGGCGGTGGCCAGGGCGTAGGCCAGGGCGCCCACGGGCAGGTTGATCCAGAAGATCCAGGGCCAGGTCCAGTGGTCCGTGATCCAGCCCCCCACGAGGGGTCCCACGATGGGCCCGAAGATGACGCCGATGCCGAAGAGGGCCGAGGCCATCCCCTGCTCCTCCTTCGGGAAGGCCTCCAGGGTGATGGCCTGGCTCATGGGCACCATGGCGCCGCCGGAGAGGCCCTGGACCACGCGCATGAGGATGAGGAACCCCAGGGTGGGCGCCGCGCCCGCCCCGAAGGAGGCGAGGGTGAAGATGGCGAGGCAGAGGAGGTAGAGGCGCCGGCGGCCGAAGGCCGCACCCAGCCAGCCCGTGATGGGCAGGATGATGGCGTTGGCCACCAGGTAGCTGGTGATGACCCAGGTGATCTCGTCGGTGCCGGCGGCGAAGCTGCCCTTCATGTGGGGCAGGGCCACATTCGCCACCGAGGTGTCGAGCACCTCCATGAAGGTCCCCAGCATGGTCGTGAAGGCCACGATCCATTTCAGGGAGGGGTTCGGGCCCGGCGCGGTCACGGCCTCACCTCGCCTCCCGGGTGTCGATCTCCGCCGTGACGCTCAGCCCCACCCGCAGCCGGCGCTCCGGGTCGGCGTTCGGTTCCAGGCGGATGCGCACGGGCAAGCGCTGGACCACCTTCACCCAGTTCCCCGTGGCGTTCTCGGCGGGCAGCAGGCTGAACACCGAGCCGGTCCCCGCCGCCAGGCTCTCCACGGTGCCGCGGAATTCGCGGCCGTCGTCCAGGTCCGCCCGCAGGGTCACCGACTGGCCGGGCCGCACGCGACGGAGCTGGGTCTCCTTGAAGTTCGCCTCCACCCAGAGCTGCCCGGCCCCGAGCGGCACCACCGCCAGGAGCGGCTGGCCCGCGGCCACCACGATGCCCTTCTCGGCCAGCTTTCGGCTCACCACGCCGTCCACGGGGGCCGTCACGTCGCAGTAGGAACGCTGCAGCCGGGCCTGCTCCAGGGCCGCCTGGGCCACGCCCACCTTGCTGCGGCTGACGCCGAGCAGGCCCTGGGCCGCGGCCACCTGCTTGCGGGCCGCCGCCACCTGCGCGGCGGCCACGGCGTCGGCGGTGACGGCGTGGTCCACCTTCTGGGCGGGGATGGACTGCCGGGCGTGGAGGGCCGTCAGCCGCGCCTTCTCCAGGGCGGCCAGCTCCCGCTGGCTCTCCGCCGCCTGCAGCTGGGCGCGGGCCTGGGCGATCTGGGCCTCGTTGAGGGCCAGGGCGCTGGTCGCCTCCCCCAGGGAGGCCCGGGCCCGGGCCACAGCCGCGTCGTAGTCGCGCGGATCCACCGTGGCGAGGACCTGGCCGGCCGTCACCGGCTGGTTCTCCTGCACGGCCACCGCCTGGAGCGGGCCCGGGATGCGGGAGGCCACGGTGATGATGGATCCCCTCACGTAGGCATCGTCCGTGGCCACGAAGACCTGGGCGTGGCGCCAGCGGAGGAGGCCCCACAACCCGCCGGCGGCGGCGAGCACGAGGATCGCGGCGAGGGAGAGGCCCTTCTTGAGGGAGGGGGCGGCCATGTCAGGGCTCCGGTGCGGAAGGCTTCCGCTCGTAGAAGGCGGGCAGGTCCTCGCCGAGCAGGGCCAGGAGGGCCGCCTGCTGGGCGAAGGCGCGGTAGCGGCGCTCGGCCTGGGCGCTGCGGCTCTCGGCCAGCACGGATTCGGCGTCCAGCACGTCGATGGTGCGGAGGAGGCCCTCGGCGTACTGGTCGTTCACGATGCGCAGGTTCTCCTCGGCGGCGCGGGCATTGGTCCCGGCCGTCTCCGCCTCGCGCAGGGCCTGGCGGTAGGCCCGGAAGGCCGTCGCGGCGCCGCTCTCCGCCTGGCGGCGGGCCTCCAGCAGCTCCCGGCGGGCCCGGGCGGACTCCGCTTCCGACTGGTCGGCCCGCGCCCGCCGGCCGCCGCCATCGAAGACCTTCCAGGAGAGGCCGAGGAAGAGGGCGTTCTCGTGCTCATGGGCGAGATAGGGGTTCTGGGCGTAGGTGTGGCTGGCCTCGGCCACCACCACGGGCAGCTGATCGCGCCGGAGGGCGGAGGTCCGCTGCTCCAGGGCCCGGACCCTGGCCGCCAGGGCCCGCACCGAGTCGTTGGCTTCGGCGGCCTTCGCCCGGCAGGCGGCCTCGTCCCAGGGCAGCTCCGGCGGGCCCGCGAGATCCCCGGGGAGGGCGAGGGGCTCCGCCGCAGGGCGGCCCAGGGCCAGGTTCAGGGCCTCCCGGGCCGAGGCCCCGGCGGCGTCCAGGGCCCGGTCCGCGTCCTCCACCCGGCGCAGGGCCACCTCGGTGCGGAGGAGGTCGTTCCGGGCGACGACGCCGTGCTCGAAGAGGGCCTGCACCGCCGCCCGGTGGCCCTCCAGGGCCGTCTTCCGCTGGCGCAGCACCCGGCGCTGGGCCTCCAGGTCGAGGAGGGCGACGTAGCGGGCCGCCGCCTCCCCCTGGGCCCGCCGGACCTCGGCCCCGCCCTGGAAGCCGGTGCCGGCCACGCCTGCCCGGGCGGCGGCCAGGGCCCGGTCCCGACGGCCGAAGTCCCAGACGAGGTACTGCAGCGAGATGCGGTACTGCCAGGCATGGCGGTCCTCCGTGGGGAAGACCTGGGGCGGCACCACCACGGGCGGCGTGGTGAAGGGGCCGAGCTGCATCGCGCCCAGCGAGATGGGCTGGGAGATCAGCCCCGGCCGCTCGTCCAGCAGGCGGTAGCCCCCCTGGACCTGCAGGTCCGGCCAGTAGGGGCTCCGGGCGCGGGCCTCGTCCTCCCGGGCGGCGGCCAGGGACAGCCGGGCCGACTCGGCGGGGAGGGAGGCGGATCCCGCCTGCCGGAGGGCCTGGACGAGGGTGAGGGGCTCGCCGGCGAGGGCGGGCAGGGCCAGGAGGAGGAGGGCGGCCGCAGGTCTCACGGCGCCACCCCCACGCCCTCCAGGAGGCAGTCCAGGGCGCGATCCACGCTGACCTCGGAGGGTTCCCCCGGGTGCCTGACATGGCCGTGGTGCAGGGAGGACTGGAGGACGTCCAGGCAGAGCTGGGCCAGGAAATCCGGCTCGAGGTCGCGGACCAGGCCCGCCTGGATGGCGCGGACCATGAGGTCCCTGAGGTGCGTCCGCTCTTCCTCGTAGATCTCGCGCAGCCGGGGGGCGAAGCGGGAATCGAAGCCCCAGTCGAAGTGCACCCGGTTCTGGATGAACATGGGCAGGTGCATGGGGCGCTCCCGGAACTGGTCCGCATAGGCCAGGGCCAGGCGCCGCAGGGCTTCCAGGGGCGGCAGCTCCCGATCGAGGAGGGTCTGGATCTTGGCCTGGAAGGCCAGGGCGCGGTCGAGGATCACCTGCTCGTAGAGGGCCTGCTTGGAGGGGAACTGCTCGTAGAGCCCCTGCATCCCGATCTGGGCCTCGGCCGCCACCTCCTGCATGGTGGCCTCGTCGAAGGGTTTCCGTCCGAAGACCCGGCTGGCGGCCTCCAGGAGCAGGTCCCGCCGCTGGCGCCTCTCCAGGTCCTTCCGTGACACGGTCATGGGACCTCCGAACCGGCATTCCGAATTTAGAATTTCAATTACTACCGTCAAGTCGTTTATCAACAGAGCTCGAGGGGGGATTTGGCTTGACTGAATCAATCGATTGATTAATATTGGTCAATCGATTGATTGAGGCCCCGCCCATGACCCCTCCGCCCCCTGATCTCCCCCAGGACACCCGGCACCGGCTGATCGAGGCCGCCATCCTGACCTTCGCGGAGAAGGGCTACGACGGGGCCGGCATCCGGGAGATCGCCCAGCGGGCCCAGGCCAACTCGGCCCTGGTGACCTACCACTTCGGGGGCAAGGAGGGGCTCTACCGGGAGGCGCTCCACCACATCAGCGACCGCAAGGCCTCGGAGGTGGCTTCGCTGCCGCCGCCGCCGGAACCGGGCAGCCCGGGGGCCCGCGAGGTCGCCCTCCAGGGCATGAAGGCCTACATCCGGGCCTTCGTGACGGACCTGATGTCCTGTCCCGCGGAGAGCGAGGTGGATGCGGCGGCCATGGCCCTCATCGGCCGCGAGATCCAGATGCCCCATCCGGTCTCGGCACCGGTCCTGCTGGAGTTCGCCCGTCCCTACATGGAGCGGGTCCTGGCCCTGCTGCGGGTGCTCCGTCCCGATCTGGACCCCGACGCCCACCTCCGCATGACCCTCAGCATCCAGGGCCAGATCCTCCACTTCCGGAATTCGCTGGGCTTCATCCGGCTCCTGAGCGGGGATCCGGATTTCCCGAAGGACCTCGAGGTCCTGATCCAGCACTTCACCGACTTCAGCCTGCGGGGACTGGGCGTCCCCGAGGCCTTCCCGCAGACGAGGCCCTGATCATGGTTCCATTCGCTCCCCCCGCCCTCCAGGCGCCGGCGCCGACGGCCGCGCCGTCCCCGGCCGCGCCCCTCGCCTTCGACCTGACCCAGGCCCTGGCCCGGGCCCGGGCCGAGAACCCGCAGATCCGCGCGGCCAAGGCCCGGGTCCAGGAGCGGGAGGGCCTCATCACCAGCACCCGCGCCGACGCCCTGCCCCAGATCGCGCTGGTCGGCGACTTCACCCGCGTGCGGGACGTCTCCCTCCTCAACAGCGGCTTCGGCGATTCCGCCGCGGCCTTCGGGCTGAACCCCGCCTCCCTGGTGGGTGCCCGCAACGTCTGGACCAGCCAGGCCACCTTCTCCCAGCCCCTCTTCTACTGGGGCAAGCTGGGCACCGCGATCAAGGTGGCGAGGATGGGCGAACGCGAGGCCCGCTACGCCTACACCACCGCCGAGCTGGACGTGCTCCATGGCGTGGCCAAGGCCTACCTCGCGGTGCTCGGAGCCCAGGCCGACCTGGAAGTGGTGAAGGTGCGCAAGCAGGCCGCCGAGACCTTCCTGGCGGACGTGAAGGCCAAGCTGGACGCCCAGTCCGCCACGGAACTGGACCTGCTCCGGGCCCAGAGCGAGCTCCTCTCCGTGGAGCCGGAGAACCTCCAGGCCGAGGCCAACCTGCAGCGCGCGGTGGAGGTGCTGGACGGCCAGCTGGGCCTCGATCCGAAGACCCCACTGGCCCTGGCCCCCATGGGGCAGCCGCCCCTCGGGACCCGCCCCGAGGGCCGCGAGCGCTCCGAGATCGCCCAGCTCCGGCAGGAGGAGGCGATGTACCGCGAGAACGACAAGATCCTCAAGTCGGACCTGCGGCCCAAGTTCGACTTCAACGCCAGCTACGGCTACCAGGCCGGCAAGACGGACCTCCTCTTCAAGGAGCCGTACGACACCTGGCGCGTGAACGTCACCATGAAGTTCCCGCTCTTCGACGGCCTGCGCAGCGCCGGCAAGCGCGCCCAGAACGAGGCGCAGCTGGAGCAGGTGCGGCAGGCCCGCATCGACCGGGAGCGAGCCGTCGCCGTGGAAATGCGCACGGCGGATCGCGAGTTGGAGAAGGCCGTGGCCCTCAACGACGCCGCGCAGAAGGCCCATGACGCCGCCGCCGAGGCCCTCCGCGTGAGCCGCGAGTCCTTCGACCAAGGCCTCATCACCTCCCTGGACCTCCTCCAGACGGAACGTTCCGAGCGGCAGGCCGAGAGCCAGCGTCGGCGCGCCGAGCTGGGGGTGTGGTCCGCCCTCTTCGACCAGCGCCGGTCCCTCGGCCTGCCCCCCCAGTGAACCCCTTCGAATCCGAGATCCGGGAAAGGAAGAAGCCCATGCAGAAGAAGACGCTGCTCTACAGCCTGGTGCCGGTGCTCGTCATCGCCGGCGCCGCCACCTGGCACCGCGGCCAGCGCAACGCCGAGCTGAACCGCCAGGCCGAGGTGAAGGCCGAGGGGCTGGTGCCCGTCACCCTCGTGCCCGTGCAGGAACGCACCTTCCGTCCGGCGGTGGCCTTCACGGGCAACCTGCTGGCCGTGAACCGCGCCACCCTGAAGGCCGAGATCACCGGCCGCGTCACTCGCGTGCTGGTGCACGAGGGCGACAGCGTGGCGGCCGGCGCCCTCCTGGGCGCCATCGACGAGGACGACTACCTCCTGGGGGTGCAGGCGGCCGAGGCCCAGGTGGCCCAGGCCCAGGCCCAGGCCCTCCAAGCCAAGCGGGACTACGACCGGGCCGAGATGCTCCTGTCGAAGCGCAGCATCACCCGCCAGGCCGAGCAGCAGGCCGAGACCGCCCTCAACGCGTCCCAGGCCGCCGCCCAGGCGGCCGCGAGCAACCTGGGCATGGCCCGGCTGCGACTGAGGAAGGCCCGGCTCACGTCCCCCTTCGCCGGGCAGGTCTCCCAGCGGCTCGTGCAGCCCGGCGAGATGCTGGCCCCCGGCCAGCCCGCCTTCGAGGTGGTGGACAACCGCAAGCTGGAGATCCACGCCGACCTGCCCGCCGAGGTGATGACCCGCGTGAAGGTCGGCCAGAAGGCCACCTTCCGGGCCATGGGGCTGGATCATCTGGTGGAGGGCCGGGTCACCCAGGTCAGCCCCAGCCTCTCCCAGGACGGCCGCACCCTCCGGGTCCGCATGGAAGTGCCGAACGCCGACGGCCAGCTGAAGGGCGGCCTCTTCGTGGAGGGCGTGATCCTCGCGGACGGGGAGCTGAAGAAGCCCGCCCTGCCGGCCACGCTCCTGAAGGCCCAGGACCGGGACGCGGAGCTCTACGTGGACGAGGGCGGCGTCGCCCGCCGCCGCAAGGTGGTGCTCGGACCCGAGCAGGACGGCTTCCGTCCCGTGGACGGCCTCGCTGCCGGCGCCCAGGTGGTGGACGAGGGCAAGGATCTCGTGAGCGACGGCACCCGCCTCCGCGTGGTGGGCGGCGCCCCGGCCGGAGGGAAGTGACCCATGTTCCTGTCCGACCTCTCCATCCGGCGGCCCGTCCTCACGGTCTGCATCATGCTCGCCCTGGTGGTGCTGGGCCTCGTGTCCGTGAAGCACCTGGGCATCGACCAGTACCCCAACACCGACATCCCCACCGTCACCGTGTCCGTGGTCTACCCGGGCGCCAGCCCCGAGGCCGTGAAGCAGGACGTGGTGAAGAAGATCGAGGAGGCGGTCAACCCCATCGAGAAGATCAAGGAGATCAGCTCCACCAGCCAGGAGGGCCTCGGCACCCTGGTGATCCAGTTCCAGCTGGGCCGCAACGTGGACAACGCGCTCAACGACGTCCGCACCCGCATCGGCCAGATCCGCCGGGACCTGCCCGACAACATCGAGGAACCGGTCATCTCCAAGTTCGACCCGGCCCAGCTGCCCGTGCTGTCGCTGGTGCTGGTGCCCGATGCGAAGCACCAGGGCATGACCCCCCGCGAGCTGACGCGCATCGCCGAGGACTTCCTCAAGCGCCGCATCGAGAACGTCTCCGGTGTGGGAAAGGTGGACGTGGCCGGCGGCAGCACCCGCGAGATCGAGATCCAGGTGGATCCCCAGAAGCTGGAGGCCATGGGGCTCTCGCTCACGGCCGTCAAGAGCGCCCTCGCCAACGACACCCTGGCCATCCCCAGCGGCAACCTGCTCCAGGGGGACCGCGAGGTCTCCGTGAAGGTGGACGCGAAGGCCAAGGCCGTGGCGGACTTCCAGCACGTCATCGTGGGCAACAAGGAGGGGCGTCCCATCGAGCTGCAGGAAGTGGCGACGGTGGTGGACGGCATCAAGGAGCAGCGCAGCCTGGCCCGGCTCAACGGGAAGGATGTGGTGGCCCTGGAGATCCAGCGGCAGACCGGCGGCAACACCGTGGCCATGGTGGAGGCCGTGCGGGCGGCCCTGGAGGAGCTGAAGCCTGAACTCGCCCAGCAGGGCGTGGCGGTGGTCACCGCCAAGGACAACGCCCGGTTCATCACCCAGAACGTGGAGGACGTGAACCTCTCCATCTACCTGGGCGGTGCGCTCACAGTGCTCATCGTCTTCTTCTTCCTGAAGAGCTGGCGCTCCACCCTCATCACCAGCCTCACCCTGCCGGTGTCGGTGATCTCCACCTTCATCATCATGCGGGCCCTGGACTTCACCCTGAACGTGATGACGCTCATGGGCCTGTCGCTGGCCATCGGCATCCTCATCGACGACGCCATCGTGGTGCGCGAGAACATCACCCGGCACGCCGAGATGGGCAAGGACCACGTCACCGCGGCCCGGGAGGGCACGGCCGAGATCGGCCCCGCCGTCATCGCCACCACCCTGTCCATCCTCGCGGTGTTCGTGCCCGTGGCCTTCATGGGCGGCATCGTCGGGAAGTTCTTCTTCCCCTTCGGCATCGTCGTGGCGTTCGCCGTGGCCGTGTCCCTGTTCGTGAGCTTCACGCTCGACCCCATGCTCAGCGCCGTGTGGCCCGATCCCGAGCACGAGAAGAGCGCCGACGGCCACGTCCACTACCAGGGGCGGAACCCGATCATGCGGGCCGTGGAGGCCTTCAGCCGGATGCTGGACCGCTGGGAGGGCCTCTACCAGCGGACCATCGAGTGGGCCCTGGCCCACCGGAAGACCGTGATGATCGCGGGCTTCGGCAGCTTCATCCTGGCCATGGGCCTCTCGGGCCTGCTCGGCAACAACTTCATGCCCGACTACGACCGGGGCGACCTTCAGGTGAACTTCAAGACCGAGCCCGGCTCCAGCCTCCAGACCACCCGGGAGAAGGCCGCCGAGCTGGAGAAGGCCATCCGCGCCGTCCCGGGGGTTCAGCTGACCTACACCACCATCGGCACGGGCCTGAACGGCACCGTGGAGTCCGGCGGCATCTACGTGAAGCTCGCCGACGGTCGTCGGCCCGGCCAGATCGCCATCCGGCGGCAGATCCGCGAGGCCTTCCGCTCGGTGCCCGGCGTGGATGCGGCGGTGGGTCCCGTGAACGACTGGGGCGTGGCCTACCCGATCATGGTGGCCGTGCAGGGTCCCGACCGGGACGCGGTCATCCAGGCCGTGCCCCTGGTGAAGCAGGCCCTCCGCAGCGTGCCGGGGGCGGTGGACGTCACCACCAGCCTCGACAGCGGCAAGCCCGAACTGCGCTTGGTGGTGGACCGCAAGGCCGCATCGGACCTGGGCGTGAGCCCGGCCCTGGTGGCCTCCATGGTGCGTCCCCTCGTGGACGGCGAGAAGGTGGCCAAGTACGAGGACGAGGGCGGCGAGCAGCGCGACGTGCGGATCCGCCTCTCGGACCAGGAGCGGCGCTTCGCGGCCCAGCTGGCGAACATGACCGTGCAGAGCACCAAGGACCTGGGTGGCGGCAAGCATCCCCTCGTCCGTCTCAACCAGGTGGTGCGCTTCGAGGAGGGCATCGCCCCCGCCAAGCTCCAGCGCCACGACCTGATGGAGGAGGTGGAGGTGGACGCCAACTTCGAGGGGTCCACCCTGGGCGAGGTCAGCGCCGCCGCCGCCGCCAAGGTAGCCGCCCTCAAGGCCGGCGGCCAGCTCCCGGAGGGGGTGCGGGTGGAGTTCCTGGGCCAGACCCGGGACAGCAAGGAGACCGCCGGATTCATGGGCCAGGCCCTGCTCCTCGCGGTGTTCTTCATCTACTTCGTGCTGGCCAGCCAGTTCGAGAGTTTCAAGATCCCCGTGGCCATCATGGCCAGCCTGCCGCTCTCCATGGTGGGCATGGTGCTCATGCTCCTGGTCACGGGCGATTCCATGTCCATGATGACGAGCATCGGTCAGATCCTCCTCATGGGCCTGGTGACGAAGAACGCCATCCTGCTGGTGGACCACGCCCTGCACCTGCAGCGCGAGGAGGGGATCCCCCGCCGCCAGGCCATCATCCGCGCGGGCATGGTCCGGCTGCGCCCCATCCTCATGACGAGCTTCGCCATGGTCGGCGGCATGCTGCCCCTCTTCCTGGCCCTGGGCGCCGGCGCCGAGATGCGGGCCCCCATGGCCCGGGCCGTGGTGGGCGGCATCATCACCTCCACCCTGCTCACCCTCATCGTGGTGCCCGTGTTCTTCGAGATCATCGAGGACATGACGCTCGCCAAGGGCTGGGCCTGGATCCGCCGCCGCCTGGGTCGGCCCGAGGAAACAGCCATTGAGGCCCCCGTCGAGGAGGCCCCCATTGCCTGAGTTCTTCGAGGCCGTCGAAACCCGGCGCACCGTGCGGGACTTCCTGCCCGACCCCGTGCCGAGGGACGTGCTGGACCGCTGCCTCGACGCGGCCCGGCTCGCCCCCAGCTCCAGCAACCTCCAGCCCTGGGAGTTCGTGGTGATCCGGGATCCCGAGGCCCGGCGCGCGGCCAACGCCGCCTGCCTGGACCAGCTGCCGGCGAAGACCGCGCCGGTCCTGGTGGCCCTGGTGATGCACCGGGACACCTGGCGGCGCAACCGGGACGAGATCCTGCGGGTGTTCGAATCGCGGGGGCCCCTCCGCAAGAGCCAGGCGGCCTACTACCGGAAGATCATCCCGGCGATCTACACCACGGGCCCCTTCGGCCTCCTGGGGCCGCTGAAGCGGGGCGTCAGCCGGCTGATCTCCCTCTTCCGTCCCACGCCGAACTTCATGTCCCGCTCCGACATCCGCGTCATGGCCCACAAGAGCACGGCCCTGGCCGCCGCCGCCTTCATGCTGGCCCTCCGCGCCGAGGGCTACGACAGCTGCCCCATGGAGGGCTTCGACCCCTGGCGTGCCGCGAAGCTGCTGGGCCTGCCCCGTGGCGCCGAGGTGAACATGTTCCTCGCCGTGGGGAAGCGCAGCGACAGGGGCGTGTGGTGGGACCGCGTGCTCATGCCCCGGGACTGGGTCGTGCGGGAGCTCTGAAGCCCTGACCTTCCGGATTGGGCCTCGTCTCCGGCCATCGATTGCGGCACTCTGGAAGGTCCATGGATGCGCTGTCCCAAGACCTGAAGGATCTCCTCCGCCTCGCCGACGTACCGGCGGGAGTCCTGGACGCGCCGGGCGCGAAGCTCCGCTGGACCTCGCCGCCGGCCCTGGCCCTGGTGCTGGCCCGGTGGATCACCCGGGACGGCCGGCGCACCTCCCTGTGGGTGGACGCCCCCAGCGAGGCCGAGGCCCGCACCCTGGCGGCGGACCTCCAGGCCCTGCTGCCGGGCGTGGGCGTGGCCCACTTCCCGGGCTTCGCACCCTACGCCGGCGGCGAGAGCAGCCCGCCGGGCATGGTGCTGCGGGAGCGCCTGTCGGCCCTGGTGGGGCTCCTGGAGCGACGGGTGCAGGTGCTCGTCACCGGGCCCCTGGCGGCCTGCGAGCGGCTGCCCCATCCCACCTGGTTCCAGCGGCAGAAGCTGGAGCTGCGGCTCGGGGCGGAGGTGCCCCGGGAGCTGCTGCTGGAGACCCTCGTGGCCCTGGGCTACCGCCGCACGGAGATGGCCTCGGCGCCGGGCGAGTTCAGCGCCCGGGGCATGGTGGTGGACCTCTGGCCGGATCACCTGGAGCAGCCCCTGCGCCTGGAGACCTTCGGGGACGAGCTGGAGCGCCTGGGCCCCTTCGATCCCGACACCCAGCGCCGCACGGGCGAAGCCCTGGAGGCACTCACGCTCTACCCCCGCTACGAGGCCGAGCGCCGGCTGCTGCTGGAGGCGACGGAAGCCCGGGGCGACCGCACCTCGGAGCCTGGCGACGACCTGGCCTTCCGCCGCGCCCGGCTGGCCTCCCACGGCCACTTCCCGGGCGAGGAGCTGTTCTATCCCCTGGCCGGGCAGCTGGCGGGTCAGCCCGCGGGCCAGCTCGTCCACTGGGTGCCGCCCTGCCTGCGCCTGCGCCTGGATCCCGCCTGGGAGGAGGCCCTGCGCGAGGCCGAGCGGGCCCGGATCGAGGAGGGCCTCGCGGTGCTCCGGCGGGGCGGGGTGGTGTGCCCGGACTTCGAGGACCGCTTCCTGCCCGCCGATCCCAGCCGCCCGACCCTCCACCTCACCGAGTGGCAGAGCGAGGCCACGGTGCCCCTGGCGGCGCAGCCCGTGCGGGAGTTCCAGGGGCGGGCCGGGGAGCTGGCGGAGTACCTGAAGGACCTGGCCCTCACGGGCCACCGCGTCTTCCTGGCGGGCTCCACCCAGGGGATGCGGGACCGGCTGTCCGAGATCCTCCGGGAGCACGACCTGCCCCTGGCCACGGGGACCGATAGCGGCTGTCGCGCCATCCACCTGATCCTGAGCGCGGGTGTCCACCTCAAGGAACCCGGCCTGGTGCTCCTCACGGAGCGCGAGGTCTTCGGGCGCCGGGCCGTGCAGGCCGCGCCGAAGAAATCCCGCAGCGCCGCCTTCCTCTCCGACCTGCGGGACCTCAAGCCCGGCGACCGGGTGGTGCACCTGGACCACGGCATCGGCGAGTTCGTGGGCTTCGCCACCCTCACTGCGGGGGGCGAGGAGCAGGAGGTGCTCCAGCTCCGCTATGCCGACGGCGGCCAGCTGAGCGTGAGCCTGGAGCGGGCGGACCTCCTGCAGCGCTACACCGGCGCCGAGGGCCACCTGCCGCCCCTGGACAAGCTGGGCGGGGCCTCCTGGGCCAAGGTGAAGCGCCGGGCCAAGAAGGCCATCCGCGACATGGCCGAGGAACTCCTGAAGCTCTACGCCCAGCGCAAGCTGGAGCAGGGCCACGCCTATCCGCCCGACGGGCCGGAGATGGCGGCCTTCGAGGCCAGCTTCCCCTTCACGCCCACGCCGGACCAGATCGAGGCCAGCGAGGCGGTGAAGGCCGACCTGGAGTCGCCGCGGCCCATGGACCGCCTGCTCGTGGGCGACGTGGGCTTCGGCAAGACGGAGGTGGCCATGCGGGCCGCCGCCAAGGTGGCCCTCGAGGGCCGCCAGGTGGCCGTGCTCTGTCCCACGACCATCCTCTGCTTCCAGCACTTCCGGACCTTCAAGGAACGCTTCGCCGGCTTCCCCGTGAAGATCGAGATGCTGAACCGCTTCGTGGACAAGGAGGACGTGAAGCGCATCCAGCAGGAGCTGGCCGACGGCAAGATCGAGATCGTCATCGGCACCCACCAGATGCTGGGCGCCCGGGTGAAGTTCGCGGACCTGGGCCTGGTGGTGGTGGACGAGGAGCAGCGCTTCGGCGTGGCCCACAAGGAGAAGCTGAAGAAGCTGCGCCTCAACGTGGACCAGCTGGCCATGAGCGCCACGCCCATCCCCCGCACCCTGCACATGAGCCTCACGGGCCTGCGGGAGATCAGCCTCATCGAGACGCCGCCCAAGGACCGGCTCGCCATCGAGACCGTGGTGGCGCCGTGGTCGGACGAGCTGATCCAGACCGCCATCCAGTTCGAGCTTCGCCGGGGCGGCCAGGTGTACCTCGTCCACAACCGGGTGGAGTCCATCACGGCCATCGCCGCGCGGGTGCGCGAGCTGGTGCCCGACGCCCGCGTGGGGGTGGGCCACGGCCAGATGACGGACGAGGGCCTGGAGCAGGTGATGCTGGCCTTCATGGAGGGCCGCCTCGACGTGCTGGTGGCCACCACCATCGTGGAGAACGGCCTGGACGTGCCCAACGCCAACACGCTCATCGTTCACCGGGCCGACGCCTTCGGCCTCAGCCAGCTCTACCAGCTCCGGGGCCGCGTGGGCCGCAGCGACGTGCCCGCCTACGCCTACCTGCTGATCCCCGCCAAGCACGAGATCAGCGAGGACGCCCGCAAGCGGCTGCAGGCCCTGGAGGACTTCTCCGAACTGGGCTCGGGCTTCCGCGTGGCGGCCATGGACCTCGAACTCCGCGGCGCAGGCAACCTGCTGGGGGGCGAGCAGAGCGGGCAGATCCACGAGATCGGCTTCGAGCTCTACGTGAAGCTGCTGGAGGAGACGCTCCAGGAGCTGCAGGGCCAGCCCAGCGGCACCTTCGAGGTGAAGCTGGACGGCCTCGCCGGCGGCGCGCAGCTCAGCCGCCGCTGGATCGACCAGGCCAGCGAGCGCCTGGTGGCCTACAAGCGCCTCTCCCGCCTGCGCAGCGAGCAGGACCTGGAGCTCTACCGCCTGGACCTGGAGGACCGCTTCGGCCACGTGCCCGAGGACGACGAGGGCACCCAGCGGTTCTTCGAGATCCTCAAGGTGAAGCTGCGGGCCCAGGCCCTGGCCGTCTCCGAGGTCACCGTGGACAGGGGCCGGCTCAAGCTGCGCCTCAGCCCCCAGACGCCGGTGGACCCCGCGAAGCTCATGGCCTGGGTGCGCGCCCAGAAGGATGCCCAGCTCAACCCCGACGGCGCCGTCCTCCTGCTCATGCCGCCCAGCGAAGGCGGCCCCGTGATGCAGGCCCAACGCGTGCTGGCGGCGTGGGCGGGGATGGTGAAGTGAGGCCCATCGAAGCCCGATGCGTCAACAGATGACGTTTCCGGTTGTCGCCGCGATCGCCGTTCGTAGCGGTCCGGTTATCCCTCGCTGCATGACAAGGATCGCCTGATACGAGCCTCCTGTTCGGCGCGGTATTGGACGGTTCGGCTCTGGTCGGCCTCGGCGAGTGCATGCCGGAGGGAGGCAGCGTCAAGATCGTTGCAGTAGGCTGGCGTTCCGGGCTGCTGTCTCCAGGAGTCGTGCAGAGCGCCACCATCGACGGGATCGAAGCCGAGGTCGTCGACGAGGCAGAGTACGGTTGCCTTGGCTTCCGCAGAATCGCCGCACACCGAGAGGGCCTTCCGCCCCCTTGTTCCCTTCGGAGCCCCCTTTCTGGCGAGGCTTCCGGCGAAGATATTGTTGAATGCCTTGATCACGGGATGGCCGATCTGCCGCGCGACCCACTGGCTGTCGAGCAGCCCCTGGTCTATCGCGTGGATGCGGCCATCGCGGAGCTCGGGATGGTAGTTGCCGATATCGATGACGACAATGCTGCTAGGGAGAGCTGAAAACAACCCGGGTGGAAGATTGGGGACGGCCTTCGTTGGAATCGCAAGGATGATGATGTCTCCGGCATGTGCGACATCAGCCACGGGAGCGGGCGTCACTCCGATATCGGCCGCGAACGCCGCCAGGCTCTCAGGGCCCCTCGAGTTCGCGATCAGGACAGGATGGCCGAGTTTGGCAAGGTGGTGCGCAAGGACCCCTCCCATACTCCCAGCGCCAATGATTCCAATCGTGGGATGAGTCATATCTTCTTTCCTCGTGTCGATGGAAGGGTGGCCCGCATCGGCGGGGACATCTCCGCGCCGGCGGCGGGGACCTCCGGCTAGACCTTGGCGGCCTCCGGCGCCTTCATCGCGCCGGGCAGGCCCAGGAGCTTCCGGGCCGTGCCGATCTGGCCCAGGTGGTAGGCCTCCTCCATGAGGAAGGTGCCCACGATCTGGTCCAGGGGCATGGCGGCCTGCATGGCGGGGTGGAGCCGCGGTTCGGTCCAGTCGGCGACGGCGTCGAAGGCCTCCGCCAGGGCCGCCTGCGTCTCGTCCATGGCCGCCTCGAGCTGCGCCAGCGTCCGGGGTCCGGTCGCCGCCGGGTGCTCGCCGGACGGGTTCAGGGTCCCGAGGAGCCAGCGGCGGTTCTCCACCAGGTGGGTGAGGATCCACGTGACGCTGTTCACGTGGGGCGCCGGCGGCTGGTCCGCCTGGCGCTGGGTGACGTCGGCCAGGTTCCGGGCCATCAGGACCTGGCGGTTGAGGGAGAAGAGCGTGGTCCAGGGCTGGGACATGGATCCTCCTTGGGAGGGGCGCCGGGGCGCGGTTTGGGGATGGAAGGCGGACGGGGCTCCGCCCGCTTCGTGCAGGTTATCGGGGCCATCGGGGCCGGTCGGGAATCAGTCTTCGACGAAGGCCTTGAGGCGGCCCAGGGCGACGTCCCACTCCCGGGAGAGGCGCGCCAGGTACTGGTGGGCGTCCTCGAGGCGCTTGGGCTCGAAGGTCCAGATGCGCTCCCGTCCCTGGCGGGCGCTCGTGACGAGCCCCGCCTCGGCCAGCACGTCGAGGTGCTTGGTGATGGCCTGCCGGGAGACGTCGAACTGGCCGCTCAGGCGAGTGACCGTGAGCGGCCCGCTGGCGCAGAGGCTCACGAGCAGGCCCAGGCGCGTGGCGTCCCCCAGCGCGGCGAAGAGCGGCGCCGCGTCCTTCAGCCGCGCGGGGGAGAGGGCCTCAGGCCGTGACATGGCGTTCGATCCGGGGCAGCTGGCCCGCCCACCCGGCCTCGTTCATGCGGAAGGCCTCGTCGCGCCGCTCGGGCGGCAGCCGGTCGAAGCCGGACTCCACCACCCGGAGCAGGGTGCCGCCCTCGGCCGCTTCGAGCCGGAACTCCACGAGGGTCATGGGCTCCTGCGAATAGTCCTTCGCCGCATCCATGGGGTAGGGATGCCACCGGTAGGAGAAGAGGGACTCGGGCTCCATGCGCTCGATCCGCATCTCCAGGTGGATGTGCTGGTAGTTCGGATGGGTGATCCGCCCGAAGACCGGCTGGCCGGGCACGAAGCGCCCCTCCAGCTTCATCCCGAACCAGGTGCCGAACTCGTCCGCGTCCGCCAGCGCCTTCCAGACCCGGGTCCGGGGGGCGCGGAGATGGATCTCCTTCCTGATGCTGTCGGTGCTTGATGCCGTCATGGGCAACCTCCGAGTTGCATGTTAAGCGCTTCGGAGATTGATGCAACCCCCTGGTTGCATTTTTTTCGGGGCGGGCGCCCTAGAGGGATGCCGTCGGGTCGGGTTCCGGCAGGGGGACCTTCCGGATTCCACGTTCTCCGCTGGTTGCGCCATAGCTCTTGAGCCTGCGGTACAGCGTCGTCGAACCGATCTGCAGCTGCTCGGCCGTGCGGGTCTGGTTGCCGCCGTTCAGATCGAGCGCGGACAGGATGTACTCCTTCTCGATCTCATCGAGTGGCCGCACGGCGCCCATGCTGGGCAGAGGGATGGGGAAGGCGTTGCGGATCTCCTCGGGAAGATCCTCGAGTTCCACCCGGTCCCCAGGGGCCAGCGCGACAGCGCGTTCCATGGTGTTCTCGAGCTCGCGGACGTTGCCGGGCCACGCGTAGCGCATCAGCTGGTCCGCCGCGACCGGCGATATGCCCGTGATGGTGCGCTTCATGGCCAGGGCCGAGCCGGCGAGCAGGACCCTGGCGAGCGGCAGGATGTCCTCCAGGCGCTCGCGGAGGGGGGGCACGTGCAGCTCGACGACCTTGAGCCGGTAGTAGAGATCCTGCCGGAAGGCACCCGAGGTGACGCCGAGGGCAAGGTCCCGGTTGGTCGCGGCGAGGATCCGCACATCGATCGGACGGCTCTTGTTCTCCCCGACGCGCCGGATCTCCCGTTCCTGGATGGCCCGCAGGAGTTTGACCTGCATGCCGGGGGAGACCTCGCCGACCTCGTCGAGGAGCAGCGTCCCGCGGTTGGCCGCCTCGAACAGGCCCGGCCGGTCCTGGGTCGCCCCGGAGAAGGCCCCCCGCGCATGCCCGAAGAGTTCGCTCTCCAGCAGCGTCTCGGTGATGGCCCCGCAGTTCAGGGCGATGAAGGGGCCTGAGGCGCGCATCGACTCGTCGTGGATGAACCGCGCCACCCGTTCCTTGCCGGAACCGCTCTCGCCGGTGATGAGGACCGTGGAATCGACCTTGGCGACCCGGCGGGCGAGGTCCACGACCTGACGCATCCTGGAACTCCTGGCGACGATCCCCAGCGGTTCCTCGACATCGCGCGCCACCCGGACGAGCATGCGCCGGTGATCGCGGAGCTTCCGCTCGGAGGACTTCAGGGATTCGGTGACCCGATGGAGCGAGACTTCGAGGCACTCCTTGAGGAGGCTGGGCACGAAGTAGCGGAGATCGGCGGTCCTCTCCTCGCCCCACTCCTCGCGCGTCTTCCCGAAAAAATGGCAGGCGGCGTGTCCCTTGCAGACGCAACGGTCCTCGAGGACATAGATCTCCCGGCCCGTGCTCCGGCTCTGGTACCCGCTGAGGAGCCCACAGAGGGTCCAGCACACCGGCACGTCCGATCGGCCGAAGTGCAGGAGGTGCTGCTCCGCCTCGTAGGACCCGAAGGCCACCATGCCCTCCTTGGAGAGGGGGCCCTGGTTTGGCGGATCGACGCGGAAGAGGCCCTCGAGGGCGTGGATCCGGATGCCGGCCTCCTGCCATTCCAGGTCGTTGTCCCACTTGAACTCGGCGCGCATGGCCTCGGCCATGCGCCAGCCATGGGCGAAGCCGAACTGGGTGAGCACGGTGCGGGCGGCCGTGTGGCCGAAGTTCTCGATCAGGTACTTCCGGAGAAGCCCCATCGCGACGGCATCGATGAGCAGGGCACGCTGCCCGGCGAAGCGGATCAAGCCGCCCTCCGAGTCCAATTCCAGCAGCTCTCGATGATCCAGCTGATCAATTCCCAATCGGAGCCTCGTTCCTTTCGAACTGAATGGAAGGGTAGGTCATTCCGACTGGAAAGCCAGGGCGGTCCTCGGCCGGGTTGCGTTTAAATATATTAAAATAAATATATTTATGATTCGGAATAAAAAATGCTTCATCCAGGTGCTGGAAAGGATCCCGACCATGAGAGCAGGAACGCTGGCCACGCGGCGTGGCTTTTCTGTGGGTGTCACGCCGCCTTCCGTCCCCGAGCCGGGAAGTCCTTCCGGCGATCGAGGCCCCAGGCCGCTTCCCCGCCTTCGGAAGGACGCGGCATCCCTGGAACGGCTGCGGCTCCCCCGGATGACGGCGGGTCCACCCCGGATGCTCCTGCAGGCAGGCTCCAGCCCGGCTCCTTTTCACGCCCACGCCGTGGGCCCATCCGCGGTCGCGGCCTCGCCACGTCCGCAAAGGAGACCTTCATGACGATCCATCACCACCCTGAGCCGAAACCGAAGATGGGCAAGGTTCGCAACCCCGCCCTCCCGGTGGGGGAACCCAAACCGGATCCGGAGCTTCCGCGTCCCACGCCGGAGCTGAGCCCGAGGCCCGGCCGGGAGGTCCAACCCGCCCCTTCCAGCCAGGGTGCCCGGCCGCCCCAGAACCCGCAGACGGCCAAGCCCGGCCTGTACCTCCCTCCGCCCACGGACGCCCTGCCGAAGACCGGGGCTGACGCTGCCAAGCGCGACGCCAAACCGGACGAAGAGGACGAGACCCGGCCCGGGATGCACCAGCCCAAGGCTGGGCTGCACCATCCCCGAACCATGAAGAAGTAGCATGCGAATCCGTCCCATGACCCGCTTTCGCTGTTTCAACCGTCGCGATCGGCCGATCCGGAGCCGCCGGGTGTTCGGAACCCCCGGTGTCCGGATGGCCCATCGCTTCCACGCCTTCCCTGGCCCGGCTCGGGTCGGGGCGGGTTCAGCTGCAATCCCCTCCCACCACGTCGCCCCATACGGGGCAGAACAAGAGGATGAACCATGCGAACCTTCAAATTGAATTCCTACGCCTCGATCCTGATCCCGGCCGCGCTGGTCATGGGCGCAGGCATCGTGCAGGCCTCCCAGCCGGACGACCGGATCGAGGCCACGGCCAGGGACAGCTACAACTTCAAGACCTACCTGAAGAATGACGCCATCAAGGTGGCTTCCTCGGAGGGTGTGGTGACGCTCACGGGCACCGTGGCCACGGAGTACCACAAGACCCTGGCGGAGGAGACGGTCGCCGGCCTGCCGGGGGTGAAGAGCGTGAACAACCAGCTCGCGCTGGCCGGTGAACAGCCCGCCGAACATTCGGACAGCTGGATCACCCTGAAGGTCAAGACCGCACTGGCCTTCCACAGGAATGTCAGTGCCACCGGGACTGAGGTGACCACCCAGGATGGCATCGTCACCCTCCGGGGAGAGGCGGACTCCGAGGCGCAGAAGCAGCTGACGAGCGAATACGTCAACGACATCGACGGCGTCATGCAGGTCCGCAACGAGATGACCGTGCAGAAGCCCGCCAAGCCGGCTCCCAAGACCATGGCCGAGAAGGTGGATGACGCCTCCATCACGGCCCAGGTCAAGACGACCCTCCTCTTCCACAAGTCCACCCACGCCATGGCCACGAAGGTGACCACCAAGGATGGCGTGGTGACCCTGCACGGGGAGGCGCAGAACGCCGCCGAGAAGGACCTGGTGGGCAAGCTCACCGAGGACATCAAGGGCGTGAGGCACGTGAACAACAAGATGTACGTCCCGAAGTCCTGATGCCCTTCCCGCCTGGATCCCTGGCCCGTCCAGGGGTCCAGGCGGGGACCGCATCGAACAGGGGCCCCGAGCCGAGGACCCGCGCCTGGAATCCCGCAGCGACCCCGTCGCTGCGGCACGCCGGCCGAGGCGCAAGGGAACCCACATCCGCATCGCGGCTGGGCGTCGCGCCCACGTCGTTCCCGGGCGCCTCGTCCAGGTGCGGAAGGCCATCGCAAGGGGGGATCCATGCCGGACAGCAGGAAAGCGTTTGAAGACAAGCTGGAAGCGGAACTGGCGCGACGGACAGCCGAGCTCGACGCCCTCAGGGCGAACATCAAGTCCGGACAGGTCGCTGCGGGGGCCGGGGCCGACCTGGCTGTGGAGGCCCTGCAGCGCAAACGGGACGAGGCCCAGAATCACCTCCTCAGCCTGAAGGTCGCCAGCGACGACACATGGGAAAGCCTGAAGGCCGGGATCGAACAGTCCTGGCTCGAGATCGAGGGCATGTTCCATGGATCTTCGGGAAAACCATGATTCGCCATCCATTCGGAAGTACTCAGGCCTGGCCCAGGAGGGCTCTATGTTATGGACCATCGCGGTGATCTTGATCGTTCTCTGGGCAGTGGGCCTCGTCAGCGCCTACACCCTGGGCGGCTTCATCCATGTGCTGCTCGTGCTCGCCATCATCATTGTCCTGGTGCGGATCATCCAGGGCAGGCGGGCCCTCTAGTCCTGCTCCCCGGCATCGAACCGGTGAACGGGGCCTTCCCATCCGGCCGCAGGGTCGCGGGGGCCCCGATCGGGCGCCGTGGAATCCCAGTGCCAACCCCGCAGGTACCGGCATCGTGCCGGCCTTCCCCGATCGCGGGGCATCCCAACCGGAACATCCAAAGGAGTACTGACCATGAGCCAGGAAAACCCTTCCTCCATGATGCCCATGCTGATGACCTTCATCGCAGGCGCCGCTGTCGGGGGGATCATCATCGCCCTGACCACTCCCAAATCAGGACCCGAACTCCGTGGGGACCTCAAGGATCTCGCGCGCCGCGCCAAGCGGGAGGCGGGAAACCTGGCTGATGCGGCCGGAACGGCCTGGGACGGTCTTCGGGAGCGCACCGTGCTGGCCTCGAGCGATCTCTCGCGCGGATTGTCGGATGCGGCGGACCACCTGCGGGGCTGAACGGGCGGAGGCCCGGGCCCAAGTCTGGCCGGTGGCGGGGGTCATGGTCATCTGACTCGCCTCTGGTCGTCCCTTATTGGAGGAACTCCTGATGAGCAAGATGATGTTCGATTCCAAGACGACGAAGCACCTGGTCGAGCTGCTGAACCAGTCCCTGGCCGACACGCTGGATCTCGCGTACCAGACCAAACAGGCCCACTGGAACGTGAAGGGTCCGAACTTCTATGGGCTGCACCTGCTGTTCGACTCGCTGTACGTGCAGCTGACCGCCTTCGGGGACGACCTCGCGGAACGCGCGGTCAGCATGGGCGGCCAGGCCCTCGGAACGATCCGGGCCGCGGCCCGGGTCTCCCGCCTCGACGAGTACCCCCTCGACGCGCGGGACAGCAGGCTGCACGTCGAGGCCATGGTGGACCGCTACCGGAACTACACGCGGCACACCCGGCATGCGGTCCAGGAGGCCAGCGAGCTCGGCGATCCGGATACGGCCGATCTCTATACGAGCATCAGCCGCGCCATGGACAAGGCGCTCTGGATGCTGCAGGCGCACCAGGAAGTCTCGAAACCCCATGAGGTTGTCCATGCCTGACAAGCCCATGGTCCAGGAAGGAGGTGGAGGTCAGCCATGCGTGCCAACCTGAATGGAATCCAGATCGCCTACACGGACCTGGGCAAGGGCCTCCCGTTGCTGTTCGTCCACGGATTCCCGCTGAACGGCGGTGCGTGGGCCGGCCAGGTGGGGGCCTTCCGGTCGAATTGTCGGGTCATCGTGCCGGACCTGCGGGGGTTCGGAAGGAGCGGGGCCTTGCCCGGTCCCGTGCCGATGAGCCGCTACGCGGAGGATCTCGGGGCCCTGGTCCAGCAGCTGAATGCGCCCTCCGTCATCCTCCTGGGCCATTCCATGGGCGGCTACGTGGCCCTGGCTTTCGCGAGGGCCTTCCCCAAGGCCGTCAGAGGGCTGGTGCTGGTGGGCACGAAGGCCGGTGCGGACTCGCCTGAAGCTGCTGCCGCGCGCCGCGAGGCCGCGGCGAAGGTCGGGACCGAGGGCACCCAGAGCCTGGTGGAGGCCATGGCGCCGAAGATGCTTTCCGCCGCCAACACCGACGCCGCCATGGCCCAGGCCGTGCGGCATCTCATGGCATCCTCCCGGCCTGATGGGGTCGTCGGCGCCCTCCTGGGAATGGCCGAGCGGCCTGATGCGCGGGAGTGGCTGGGGGGAATCCGGGTGCCGACCCTGGTGATCGCGGGGGAGGACGATGCCATCATCCCCACCCTCGAATCCGAGGCCCTGGCGAAGGCCATCCCCGGCGCCCAGCTGAAGCTCATCCCTCGCGCTGGTCATCTCGTGGCCTTCGAGCAGCCGGAGGCCTTCAACGAGGCGTTGCGGGACTGGCTGGCCAGGCCGGGGGCCGGGATGGATGCCGGCCCCTTCGATTCGACCCAGGACCAGCCCGCCGAGCTGGTCGGCGTGTCGCCTGAATCCAAAGGAGGATGAACCTTGCTCGAGCGCAACCGGGATCTGCGATTCCCACCGCGATGCAGGCAGGCACCTCGCGGAGTCCCCGCGCGTCGGTTCCGATTTCGCCGGCGGCCGCCGGGCGGGCCGGGGCCGGCCGGGCGCGTCCTGGGGCGTACCCCCAGGGTCAGCCTCTTCCGCCATTCCCGCCACCGGCTCCCGCGCCGTGTCCAGCCCGACGGCGGGCCGGGACGTCCGAGCCAGGGAGGGCGTGGGGGCGGCCGATGGACGGGGTGCCTCTGCAGCAGGCCTGCGCAACACCGGCATACCCCGGAACAGCGGCCATCCGCGCGGATCGGCCATGATGGCCGCCATATCCATCGGGATCGCCCATGGCTCGGAAGCATGGGACGCCAGGACCCGGGGCCGCCCCGAAGCCTCCTGAAGCGCCAAATCCGGCGCCAGCACGCCCTGGAGGAGCGGGCCCTGAAGGCCCTGGTCACCGGCACCTGAGCGGCATCCGGGAGGGACACATGGAAGGTCTGTCAGGGAGGAATCTCACATGAAACGAGTCGAGCTCATCCGTGCGGGAATGCTGCCGCTGCTCCTCTGGGCGGTCATTCCCGCCTATGGGCAGCGGGATCGGCAGGAACGGGAGGACAAGCCCCAGAAGGCGAAGAGAGAAGAGGCCCGGCCGGCGCGGCCACCCAGGGAGCCTTCCGACCGGAACCCACAGGAGCAGCCGCGCCAGCGGCAGGAGGATGCCAGGCGGGCGCAGGCCGACCGGCAGCGGGACCAGCAGCAGCAGGCCGCCCGCCAGCGGGACCAGCGGCACGAGCGCCGGGCCCAGCGGCCGCCTCGGCCGGAGCCCCGTGGGCCCGTGGCGGAGCGCCGGGGCATCTGGCAGGGACATCGAGCACTGGACTGGCGCGTCGAGCACCGGAGCTGGCAGCAGCGCGGGGGATACCAGGGCTACCGCATTCCTGAGGATCGGTATCGATCCCATTTCGGTCCGAGCCGTGTCTTCCGCATCTACAGCCAGCCCCTGATCGTGTTCGAGGGGCACCCGCGCTTCCAGTTCGGCGGGTTCTGGTTCAGTGTCCTGGATCCCTGGCCTGAATACTGGTCCGACACCTGGTACGACGACGACGATGTGTATATCGACTACGCTGGGGATGGCTACTACCTCTACAACCACCAGCACCCCATGGACCGCATCGCCGTTTCAGTCTCCATCCGGATGAACTGACCGTGATCCCCGGGACTGTGATCCTTCCCAACCTGCCCGGGTCTGGCCCCCACAGCCCCGGGGATCCACAGCGTTCTGCCTTCATGGGAGTCGGCCCCGACAGGGGGCCGTCTCCCGGGAGGTACGGGGCCGGAGCCATCCAGTCCCTCCCGAATCGAGGCCCCCATGCACAAGCCAGATGAGATCGGATCGAAGCTGACGGGTGTGCCCCGCGGGGCCCCGCGTGAGCGGGCGGGGCAAGTGGCACGGCACCTCGCCGAGTACGGATGCGAGGTCAGCCTCATGTCCGAGCGGCGCGACCTTCCGGAGGAACAGCCCCATCGGCTGGGAGCCAGCCTCAGGGGGAGACCCCCCGCCCCCTGAGCGACGCCCGGCTCGCACCCGCGCGGCGGTTGTCGCGGGTGACCCGGACCGGAGGCATGGAAGGGAAGCGGCACAGGCGCCGTTCGGATCGAGGAGGGGACGGACACCATGGCAGGAAAGAGAAAGGACCCCAAGGAACAGGCGATCCAGGCGCCGGCGGTCGACGCGGCCGAGCCCCAGGGAGCTGTTCCGGAAGCCGATCCTGCCGCCCTGGACAAGCGGGGCCGACGGTCGGGCGGAAGGCGGGATGTCCCGCTCCCCATTGTCGGCATCGGGGCCTCGGCCGGGGGATTGGCCGCCTTCGAGGCCTTCTTCTCCGGCATGCCGGCTGAAACCGACCCAGGCATGGCCTTCGTCCTGGTCCAGCACCTCGCCCCGGACCATGCGAGCATCCTCACCGACCTCATCAGGCGCTGCACCCGCATGCAGGTCTTCGAGGTCGAGGACGGGATGTCCGTCAAGCCGAACTGCATCTACATCATCCCGCCCAACAAGGACATGGCCTTCCTGCATGGCACCCTGCAGTTGATGGAGCCGGGCGCTCCGCGCGGCCAGCGGCTGCCCATCGACTTCTTCTTCCGCTCCCTGGCCCAGGACCAGCGCGAGCGGGCCATCGGCATCGTGCTCTCCGGCACCGGCAGCGATGGCACCATGGGCGTCCGGGCCATCAAGGGCGAGGGTGGCATGGTCATGGCCCAGAACCCCGGCTCCACCGAGTACGACGGCATGCCGCGAAGCGCCATCGGCACGGGCCTGGTGGACTATGAACTTCCGCCAGCCGAGATGGCCGCCCAGCTGATCGGCTACGTGGCCCACGCCTTCGGCAAGCCCCCTCGCGCGGCTTCGGCGGCCCCGCCGAAGTCGGAGAACGCCCTGAACAAGGTCTTCGTCCTGCTGCGGGCGCAGACGGGCCACGATTTCTCCAACTACAAGCCCAGCACCATCCAGCGGCGCATCGAGCGGCGGATGGCCATCCACCAGATCGACACCATGGAGGGCTACCTGAAGTACCTCCACAGCACGCCAACGGAAGGGGGGGCGCTCTTCCGCGACCTGCTGATCGGGGTGACGAGCTTCTTCCGGGATCCAGCCGCCTTCAAGGCGCTCGGGGAACAGGTCATCCCCAGGATCCTGGCGGGCAAATCCGAGGGCAGCCCGGTCCGCATCTGGTCGGCGGGCTGCTCCACCGGCGAGGAGGCCTATTCCCTCGCGATCCTGCTGCGGGAGGGGATGGATGCCCTGAAGCAGAGCTTCCCGGTGCAGATCTTCGCCACCGACCTCGACGGCCAGTCGATCGCCTCGGCCCGGGCAGGCGTGTTCCCGGCCAGCATCGCCACCGACCTGACGCCGGAGCGGCTGTCGCGCTTCTTCACGGCCGAGCCCGATGGCGGCTACTACCGCATCCACAAGGCCATCCGGGACATGCTGGTCTTCTCCGAGCAGGACCTGATCAAGGACCCGCCCTTCTCGAAGCTCGACCTGATCAGCTGCCGCAACCTCCTCATCTACATGGGAGGGGAGCTGCAGAAGAAGCTGATTCCCCTCTTCCACTACGCGCTGAATCCCGGTGGATTCCTGTTCCAGGGGACCTCGGAGACCGTGGGAGAATTCGGCGACCTGTTCGTCGTGCTGGATCGCAAGGCCAAGTTGTACCAGCGGAGGGATGCTGCCCAGGGCGGGCACCTCGCGACCCTGACCCGGATCCACCCGACCGCCGTCGGCATGGACACCCCCCTCCCGCACATCGCGGGCAGTGCCGGTCCTTCCGGGAAGCAACCCCTGCGGGAGCTGGCCGAACAGGCGCTGCTCCGGCAGGCCGTGCCCGCGGGTGCGCTGGTCAACGGGCGGGGGGACATCCTCTACCTCCACGGCCGCACCGGCCAGTACCTGGAACTTCCTCCCGGGGAGCCTGGGATCCACAACATCCTGAAGATGGCCCGGGAGGGGTTGCGGCGGGAACTGACGACCGCCCTCCATCAGGCGGTGGGCTCGAATGCGGTCGTCCGCCGCCAGGGGCTCACGATCAGGACGAATGGCGGCCACGTCAGGGTCAACCTGACGGCCAGCCCGGTGACGAACGGACCCGCCGCCAAGTCCGGGGTGCCCCTGTACCTGATCATCCTGGATGAGCCCCTGCCTGCGGAGGCTGCGGGACTTGGTCCTTCCCCGGGGGACGGCGGCTCCTCGACGGAGACCGAGGCCCGGGTCGAGGCCCTCAAGCAGGAGCTGCAGGCCAAGGAGGAGTACCTCAAGGCCTCGAACGAGGAACTGGAGACGGCCAACGAGGAGCTGAAGTCCTCCAACGAGGAGATGCAGTCGGTGAACGAGGAGCTGCAATCGACCAACGAGGAGCTGGAGACCTCGAAGGAGGAGCTGCAGTCCGTGAACGAGGAGCTGGCGACGGTCAATTCGGAGCTGCAGATGAAGGTGGCCGACCTCACCCGGGCCAACAACGACATGAACAACCTGCTGGCCGGCACTGGCATCGGCACCATCTTCGTGGACCACCAGCTGCGCATCCTGCGCTTCACACCCGCCGCCACGCGGATCATCAACCTGATCCTCGGCGATGTGGGCCGCCCGGTCGGCCACATCGTGTCGAACCTGGTGGGGTGCGAACAGCTCGTGGCGGACGTGCAGGAAGTGCTGGACACGCTGGTCACGAAGGAGCGGGAAGTCCAGACGCTGGACGGCAGGTGGTACACGATGCGCATCCAGCTCTACCGGACGCTGGACAACGTGATCGAGGGAGCGGTCCTCACGTTCGTCGACATCACGGACATGAAGGGGATCCGGGCGGCGCTGCAGGAGAGCGAATCCCTCTTCCGGGAGCTGGCCGGGTCCCTGCCGCAGCTCCTCTGGATGTGCCGACCCGATGGCCTCTACGACTACCTCAGTCCCCAGTGGATCGAGTACGCGGGGATTCCGGAGTCCCATCGGCTGGGTTCCAGCTGGCTGGACCAGGTCCACCCGGAGGACCGGGGCGCGCTGAAGGCGGCGTGGGACACGGCCGTGGCGACGGGGGAGCCCTTCACGGCCGAATTCCGCCTGTGCCATCACGGCGGGGACTTCAAGTGGTTCGACACACGCGTGACCCCCCTGCGCAACCCCGCGGGGCAGATCGTGAAGTGGTTCGGCCTGAGCAGGGGCATTCCGGACCCCATGCCAGGTGGATCGTCCGCCCAGGCGGCGGCGGCACGTCGCAGGGAATCGAGGGAGGTGCCCGATGAAAAGGAAGCAGGAAGCATCCCGGAAAATGGCTGAGCTGCGCTGGCGAGCCGAGGAGATCGCCAACGGGAAGGGCGTCCTGGTGGACGACCACCATGAGGTGATCTCCCCACGGGACATGCGCCAGAGCCTCCACGAACTCCGCGTGCACCAGATCGAACTGGAGATGCAGAACGAGGAGCTGAATCGCGTGCAGGCCGAGCTCGACACGGCCCGAGCGCGCTATTTCGACCTCTATGACCTGGCGCCCGTGGGCTATTTTGTCGTCTCCACGGAAGGGCTGATCGTGGAAGCGAACTTCACCGCCGTGGCCCTGCTGGGGGTCCCCAGGGCCTCTCTCGTCAAGCAGCCGATCACGCGGTTCATCCACAAGGAGGACCAGGACACCTACTACCTCCAGCGCAAGCGGTTCCTCGAAACGGGAAAACCCTATGCGTGCGACCTGCGGATGGTGAAGGCGGACGGATCGGTCTTCTGGGCGCATCTGGCGGCCACCTCCGCCCGCGATTCGTTCTCGGGCCATGGGCAGGAGGACGAGCAGGCGCCCGTGGACCGGGTCGTGGTGAGCGACATCACCGAGCGCAAGGCGGCGGAGGCATTGAAGGCCAAACTCGAAGAGCAGCTTCAGCAGGTCGAGAAGCTCAAGACGGTGGGCCTCCTCGCGGGAGGCGTAGCCCATGATTTCAACAACCTCCTCACGGTCATCCTGGGCAACGCGAACCTGGCCCTCATGGTGGCGGGCCCGGAGGCTCGGCTGGCACCCTACTTCGAGGCCATCGAGAAGGCCTCCCTGAAGGCCGCGGATCTCACCCAGCAGCTCCTGTCCTATGCGGGAAACGAGAAGATCATCCCCCGGCAGGTGGACATCAACGTCGTCGTCAACGAAATCCTCCAGATCATCTCGGCCTCCGTCCCCGGGAATGTGCGCATCGACTGTGACCTGGGGGAGGGCCTTCCCTCCGTGGTGGGAGACTCCACCAAGATCTTCCAGATCCTGATGAACCTGGTCATGAACGCCCTGGAGGCGATCCCGGAGGGCGGGGAGGGCGTGATCAACGTCCTGACGCGATCGGAGGCGATCGTCGAGGCCACCACCCGGTCCGGACTATCGGTCCTGCCCATGGCGCCGGGACGCTATGTCACCGTGGAGGTGATGGACACGGGGCTGGGCATGACCCCCGAGGTGGCGGAGCGGGCCTTCGACCCCTTCTTCTCGACCAAGTTCGCCGGCCGCGGCCTTGGCCTGGCCGCCGTGATCGGCATCCTCAGCAGCCACGGCGGCGGGATCTGCGTGCGGAGCGAGCCGGGGAGCGGCGCCTCCTTCAAGATCTTCCTGCCTGCAATGGCTTGAAGACCTCGTCCGGTTTGCAGTCCAGGCCAGGAGGATCCCCGGGTCTGATCAGGGGATTCGCCTCGGTAGCCGCTCCGGCCTGACCCGCCCTTCCGGGGGAGCGGGCCCCGGTGGTGGGGCAGGCGACGCCGGGCCGGAAAGCGTCCGCGCCTCCCGGCTCGGAAGGCGCGGACGGGGTTCCGGCGGGGCTCTACCAGATCTTCACGCGGTCCTTGGGCGCCAGGTAGAGCTTCTCGCCGGGCTTGACGGCGAAGGCGGCGTACCAGGCATCGAGGTTGCGCACAGTGTCGGCGCGGTACTCGGCGGGGGCGTGGCCGTCGGCGAGCAGGCGCTGGCGCAGGGCGGCCTCGCGCATCTTGGTGCGCCAGCTCTGGCCGAAGGCGATGAAGAACTGCTGGTCGCCGGTGAACCCGCCCACCGTCGGCGCAGCCTTGCCCTTCAGGGACAGGTGGTAGGCGTCCAGGGCGGCGGCGAGGCCCGCCACGTCGGCGATGTTCTCGCCGAGGGTGAGCTTGCCGTTCACGTGGGCGTCGGGGAAGGGCCGGTAGGCGTCGAACTGCCGGGCCAGCTGGTCCGCCGAGGCCTCGAAGTGGGCGAAGTCCTTCTCGGTCCACCAGTTCTTCAGGCGGCCCTGGTCGTCGAAGAGGGCGCCCTGGTTGTCGAAGCTGTGGCTGATCTCGTGGCCGATGACCGCGCCGATGGAGCCGTAGTTCATGGCCTCGGGCCGCTTCGGATCGTAGAAGGGGGGCTGCAGGATGGCCGCCGGGAAGTTCAGGGCGTTCATCACGGGCAGGTTCACGGCGTTGACGGTCTGGGGCGTCATCACCCACTCGCCGCGGTCCACGGGCCGGCCCAGCTTGGCGACGGCCTGGTGGAGCTGGAACCGCTCGGCCCGGTCCTCGTTGCCGAAGGCGTCCCCGGCCTTGATCTCGAGGGCGCCGTAGTCCTCCCAGCGGTCGGGGTAGCCCACGCCCACCTTCAGCACGGCCAGCTTGGCCTTGGCCTTGGCCTTCGTCTCGGGGGCCATCCAGTCGAGTTGGTCGATGCGCGCCCGGAAGGCCGCCAGGATGTTCTGCACCATGGCCTGGGCCCGGGCCTTGTCGGCGGCGGGGAAGTACTTCTCGGCGTAGCGGCGGCCCACGGCATCGCCCAGGGCGGCGTTGGTGGCGTCCACGGCCCGCTTCTGGCGGTCCCGCTGCTGCGGCGTGCCCTGGATGACCTTGCCGTAGAAGGCGAAGGCCTCGTCGCCGAAGGCCTTGGGCAGCACGGCGGCGTGGTGGTCCAGGGCGTGGAAGGCGAGGTAGTCCTTCCAGGTCTCCAGGGGCTGGCCGGCCACCAGGGCGGAGAGCCCGGTGACGGCACCCGGCTGCCAGGCCACGAAGGTCTGCTGGGCCCCGAGGCCCGCGGCGGCGAAGAAGGCCTCCCAGTCCATGCCCGGGGCCTTCGTCGTGAAGTCCGCGCGGCTCCAGGGGTTGTCGCCCTTCTTCACCTCCTCCGAGTCCTCGCGGGTGGCGTGGGCCTCGGCGATGCGGTGCTCCAGATCCAGGACGCGGGCGGCCTTGGCTTCCGCGTCCTTCTCGCCGGCCAGGGCCAGCACCCGGGCGATGTGGGCCCGGTACTGGTCGCGGACGGCCTGCATGCGGGGCGAGGGATCCAGGTAGTAGTCCCGGTCGGGCATGCCCAGGCCGCCCTGGAGCAGGAAGGCCGAGTAGTGGCTGGGATCGTTCAGGTCCTGGGCCACCCACAGGCCGAACAGGTTGTCGGTGTAGAGGTTCGTGGCGTTGATGGCGTCCACGTCGGCCCGCAGGGTGCCGCCCAGGAAGGCGGAGAGGGCCTTCCGGTCGCCGAGGGCCTGGACCTGCGCCAGGAGCGGCTGGATGGGCTTCAGGCCCGCCTGCTCGATGGCGGCGGTGTCCAGGAAGGCGCGGTAGTAGTCGCCGATCTTCCGCAGCTCGGTGCCCTCGGGGGCCTTGGCCTTCGCCGCGGCGAGGATGATCCCGCCGGTGCGGCGGTTCGTGAGGTCGAAGAGGTGGGCGAAGGGGCCGTCGGCGCTGCGGTCCGGCGGGATGACGGTGTGCTTGAACCAGGTTCCGTTGGTGTAGGCGAAGAAGTCGTCGCCCGGTTTCACGGTGCGGTCCATGCCGGCGAGGTCGAGGCCGGGGGTGGCCGCCTTGGCCGGGGCGGCGGCGGGCGCGCCGGCGGCCAGGGGTCCGGCCACCAGGGCCAGGGCGAGGAGGGACGCGTTCCAGGGATGGCGCGGGGACATGGGGACTCCCGGAGAGGCTCGCGGGCTCGGCGCGAGGCCTTCCAGGATGGCACGGGGGCCCGCGGAGAGCCGGATGGAACATGGGAGGCCCCCGCGGCATCCCAGGAGCGGCATTCCGCCCCGGAGTCCGCCATGCCTCTGTACTCCCGATCCGCAGCCCTCCTGATGCTCCCGGTCCTGCTGGCCGCGGGCCCCCCCAAGGCCCCGGCCATGGACCCCAAGGCCTTCCAGGCCTGGCTGGACTCGGCCGCCCCCACGGCGGCCCACGCCCGGCTGAAGGCCTACGTGGGGGCCTGGACCACCCGGCAGACGGACTGGCTGCCCACGGGGGAGAAGTGGAACGAGGCCGACGGCACCGCCACCTGCCGGCTCGTCCTGGGGGGGCGCTTCCTGCAGGAGGACTACGCCACCACCCTGGACGGCCATCCCTTCCACGGCCTGGGACTCACCGGCTTCGACCGCCAGCGGAACGCCTATGTGGCCGAGTGGCTCGACGATTTCGGCACCGGTGTCATCTCCCTGGAGGGCACCTTCGACGGCACCGGCCATGTGCTCACCCTCCTGGGCCCGTCCCCGGCCGGTTCGGTGGGCGGACACGCCGCCTCGGGCTGGCGGGTGACGGACACGTGGTGGGACCCGGACCACCATGCCGTGGCCTGGTGGGGCCAGGGGATCGACGGGCGGCCCGTGAAGGTCTCCGAGATCCTCTACACGCGGGACCGCTGAACCCACCCGCCGGCGCGGGGCCGCCGTTCGCCGGTCTCCCCGCCTCCGGGGGGTCCCTCCGGCCTACCTTGGGAACGTCCTCCGGGAGCTCCCATGGCCCTCACCCCGTCCGCCGCCCTTCCCATCCGCCTCCTCCAGGCCGTCTGCCTGGCCCTGCTGGCCACGGGCCTCGGACCCGCGGCCCTGAGGGCCCAGGAGACGCCCGTGGCCACCCTGGGGGACCTGGCCTCCGCCGAAGTCCGCCAGCAGGGCTTCACCCTGCCGCGCCCCATGAAGGTCCACGTGTTCGCCCGGGGGGCCGGCGTTCGCTTCTGGTGGGAGGGGCGCGCCGGGACCCAGCTCTTCGCCTCGGGCTGGATCCTGGACGCCGCCACCCGGGAGGTGGTCTGGCAGATGGATGGCGTCACGAGCCGGCGGGACGGCTCCGACCGGGTCGCAGACCGGTACCTGGATCTGCCCGCGGGACGCTACGAGGCCTATTTCGCCGACTACGGTTTCGGCGAGAACCTCTTCTTCGCCGGCTGGATCCGCAACATCGACCGGCGGGACCTGGGGCCCGGGACCGGGCCGCGGGGGAGCCACAGCCTCCTGGGAGCCCTCGGCCTGAGCCGGGAAGGCGTCACGCAGGAATGGCGCCGCCGGGTGGGCCGGTACGGCCTGCAGGTGAGCGTGCCCTCCGCCGAGGCCGCCTCGGTGGCGGCCTTCGCCGCCCCCCTGCGCTGGAAGAACAGTTTCCTGATCCTGGCCGCCGACCGGGACGGGGGCCGCTGGAGCCAGGCCTTCCTGGTCCGCCGGCCCATCGCCGTGCATGTCTATGCCGAGGGCGAAGCCAGCGGCCGCCGGATGGTGGACACGGGCTGGATCCAGGACGCCCGCACCCGGAAGGCCGTCTGGGAGATGACCCCGGACAAGGCCCGGTATGCGGGCGGCGCCGAGAAGAACCGGCGGCAGGTGGAGGTGGTCCAGCTCCCGGCCGGCACCTATGTCGCCACCTTCGTGACCGACGACTCCCACTCGCCCGCGGACTGGAACGCCCAGCCCCCCTGCGATCCCGGGCTGTACGGCCTGACCCTCTCCACCCCCGCCGACGGGGACCTCGCGGCCGTGTCCCTGATCCCGGAACCGGCCCCCGGGCCCGTGCTGGCCGAGCTGGTGCGGGTGAAGGACGACCAGGACCTGCGGGCCGGCTTCGTCCTGAAGGCCGATCAGGCCGTGCGCGTCTACGCCATCGGCGAGCGGGATGGCGACGAGATGGCCGACGGGGCCTGGATCGAGGATGCCTCGGGAAAGACCGTCTGGCGCCTGGACGCCCTGCGCAGCGAACCCGCCGGCGGGGCCTCGAAGAACCGCCAGGTCGACGAGCTGGTCACCCTGCCGAAGGGGACCTACACCCTCCGGGTCCGCACGGACGGCTCCCACGCCTTCGGCGACTGGAACGCTGCCCGGCCCTGGGACCCGGAGCACTACGGCGCCACGGTGTACGGGGTCAAGTGACCCGCCGCTTCGCCGGGTCGGACGGGGCCTCTCCGCCCCGGATGGCCGTCTCGGGGTGGAACCGCGCCGCGCACTCGGGGCAGATGCCGTGGGTGAACTGGGCCGACGAACGGTCCTGGATGTAGTGCTCCAGCTGCGTCCAGTAGCCCTGGTCGTCCCGGATCCGCTTGCACCAGGAGCAGATCGGCACCAGGCCGCTGAGGGTCTGCACCTCCGCCAGGGCGGCCCGGAGCTCCTGGATCAGCCGCTCCCGCTCCTCCGTGGCCCGGACCCGCTCCGTGATGTCCCGCGCGATCACGGAGATGCCCGACAGGGTGCCGTCCCCGAGGACGACGGGGCAGGCCGTGAGGGCGACGTGGATCAGGGCCCCGTCCTTCCTGCGCCGCAGGGTCTCGTGGTTGCGGAAGCGCCGGCCTTCGCGGAGGGCGTCCAGGAGTTCCCCGGAGGCGGGCAGCAGGTCCTCGGGTACGATCAGGGAGGGCGGCTGCCCGATGGCCTCGTCGGCGCGGTAGCCATAGAGGGCCTCGGCCCCGGCGTTCCAGTCGGTGATGGTGCCGTCCATGTCCGCGGTGTAGATGGCGTCCTCCGTGGATTCCACGAGGGCGGTCAATCGGCGGCTGCGGGCCTCGAGCCGCTTCTGCTCCGACAGGTCCCGGAAGAGGATCACGGTCATCTGCTCGCCGGCCAGGTTGGTGAAGACGGTGGACACCGTCTCGGCGGGATAGGTGGTCCCGTCCCGCCGCCTGTAGGCGAGCTCGCCCCGCGCATGGCCGGTCCGCCGGCGTTCCTCGAGGAAGGCCTGGAGCCGTGGGTCGGAGGTGACCACCATCCCCTCCCGGCCCCGGGCGCAGATCTCGGCCTCCGTCAAGCCGGTGGTCCGGCAGGCGGCGGGGTTGGCGGCCAGGATCGCGCCCCCGGGCGAGGTGAGCAGGATGGCCTCGGCGCTGTTCTCGAAGATGGCCCGGAAGCGGAACTCCTCCTCCCGGAGCTGGGACTCCATGCGGCACCGCTCCGTGGTGTCGCGCCAGGTGACGGCGAAGCCGTCCCCCAGCCGGGTGGCCCGGAAATCGAAGGCACGCTGCAGCCGCCGGCCGCCGTACACGTCCTCGTAGACCAGGGTCTCCCGGGCCAGGGGCTCGCCCGTTTCGACGACGTGGCGGTAGGCCTCCAGCAGGTCCCCCTGGTGGCCGGGCAGCAGCTCCAGCAGCCGCCGCCCCAGCGTCTCCTCCCGGGACCGCTGGTTGAGGCGGCACCCGGCGTCGTTGATGTAGTCGTAGCGGAAATCCTCGATCTCCCCGGCGGCATTGCGCACGGACGAGAGGATGGCGAAGCCGTCCAGGAGGGTCTCCAGGCAGATCCGGAACCGGGCCTCTGGGCCGGGGTCCATGCGCTCCAGGCGCCGGTTCAGGGCCTCGAGCTGGACTTCCAGGTCCTGGCGGGTGGGATGGGGCGACATGGGGGTTCTCGAAGGGCGCTCAGGCCGGGTTGCCCGGGCTCCGGGCGGTGGGGAGAACGAGGTCGGGAGCGAACCGGCCCGGGAGGCGGGTGCCGCACGGCCCGCACCGTCCCTCCGCGTCCAGGTCCTCGCCCAGCAGGCGGTAGCCGTCCCGGCGGATCACCGTCGCCCCGCAGCCGGGGCAGCGGGTCGCCTCGCCGTCGGGGTCCCGCACATTGCCCGTGTAGACGAACTGGAGTCCCGCCTCCCGGGCGAGGCCGCGGGCGCGGCGCAGGGTGGTGAACGGTGTGGCGGGCCGGTCCAGCATGCGGTGGTCGGGATGGAAGGCGCTGAAGTGGAGGGGGACCTCCGGCCCCAGCTCGGTGGCGATCCAGGCGGTGAGCCGCCGGAGTTCGTCGTCGGAGTCGTTGAGGCCGGGGATCAGCAGGGTCGTGATCTCCGTCCACACGTCGGTCTCGTGGACGAGGTGGCGGAGGGTGTCCAGCACGGGCTGGAGGCTGCCGCCGGCGACGCGCCGGTAGAAGTCCTCGCTGAAGGCCTTGAGGTCCACGTTGGCCGCGTCGATGTGGGTGAAGAAATCCCGCCGGGCGGCCGCCTCCAGGTATCCCGCCGTGACCGCCACGGTGGCGACCCCCGCCGCATGGCAGGCCTCCGCCACGTCGGAGACGTACTCCAGGCAGATGGCGGGCTCGTTGTAGGTGAAGGCGACGCTGCGGCAGCCCAGGCGCCGGGCGGCGGCGGCGACCTCCTCCGGGGCGGCCCGTTCGCGGAGGCGGTCCAGGTCCCGGGACCGGGAGAGGTCCCAGTTCTGGCAGAACCGGCAGGACAGGTTGCAGCCCACGGCGCCGAAGGAGAGGACGCTCGACCCGGGCAGGAAGTGGTGGAGCGGCTTCTTCTCGATGGGGTCCACGCAGAAGCCGCTGGTGCGGCCGTAGGCGGCGAGGACGAGGCGGTTCCCCTCCCGCCGGCGGAGGACGCAGCGGCCGGCCTGGCCCTCCCGGAGGGTGCAGCCGTGGGGGCAGACGTCGCAGCGCAGGCGCCCGTCGGCGAGCCTGTGCCAGTGGCGGGCCGGGTAGAGGAAACCCGCCCCCGCAGGGCCGGCGAGGTCCGCGGCCGTGGGGGGCCGGGGGCGGGGCTCATCCCGCCAGGATTCGACGGTGTAGGTCCAGGCCCGGAGGTGCGGGGACCAGAAGCCCGCGGGCCACCCGGCCTTCCGCTTGAGGGCCAGGAGGAAGGCGGCCGGGTCCGGCAGCTCCTCCCAGACCTGGGGCAGGAAGGTGACGTTGCGGCCCTCGCATTCCAGGAGGAGCCCGTCCACGCCCGGGCGGAGCTGGCGGAGGAGGTCGGCCTCGTCCGACCAGGCCAGGGGACGCAGAGGGGAGAGGAGGGACACTTCCACGCCCAGACGCGGCAGCTCCTCCCGGCGGAGGGGGTCGAACCGGGGATCGTGGAAGGCCGCGGCCCGGGCGTGATCGAGGAGGTCCTCCACGAGGGAACCGTTCGGGGTGAGGCTGCCCAAGCAGCCGCGCAGCTCCCCGTCCAGGGTGAGGGTCACGAAGCTGGCGCCGGGCTCGCCGCAATCCTCGGGATGGCCGCACGGGGGACCGCCCAGGGCCGCCTCGAGGGCGCCGCGGGCCAGCTGGGCCAGGCGGAGGCCGTCCCGCTCAGGGATGGCCGGCGCCGGTTTCGAAGAAGGCGAAGGCGCCATACCCGACGACCTCCTCCTGGCCTCCGGCCGTGTCGCCCGAACTCCGGAGGTCCAGGAGGGCGGGATGGAGCTGCTTGCGCCGTGCGACTTCCAGGAGGCCTGCCACGGGCGCGGCGCCGCAGGCGCGTTCGGAGTCCAGGGTGGTGTCCAGCCGGAGGATCATCCGGCTGGTCTCCTCGTCCACGGCCCGACCCAGGCGGTAGGGCAGGTAGTGGGAGAGATCCGAACTCACGATGATCACCGTCTCGGTACCGCCCCACAGGGCCTCGAGGACCTCGGCCACCTGGAAGGGCGTGGCCTGGCCCACGGCCAGGGGCACGAGCTCAGCCTGGGGCGCCACCCGCTGCAGGAAGGGCACCTGGACCTCCAGGGAATGCTCGGGGCGGTGGATGGCCTCGCTGTGGCGCACCCAGGGGATCCGCGCGGTGGCCCCCGCATCGATGGACTGGGGACCCAGGGGGGTCTCGAAGGCTTCGGCCTCGGGCAGGGCCAGGCCCGGGAAGGCCGCGTGGTGGCTGGGGCCGAGGAGGACCACCCGCGTCAGGTTCGGACCTTCGCGCAGGAGGCGCGCATAGCCGCTGGCGGCCACGGGGCCGGAATAGGCGTAGCCTGCGTGGGGCACGATCAGGGCCTTGGGGGTGGGCTCGTCGAGGGGCACCCGCACCGCGTCGAGGAGACGGTCCACCTCCTCCCGCAGGCGCTCGGGATCCTCCGGGTAGAACATGCCGGCGACGACGGCAGGACGCAGGGTCAGCATGGCGACCTCCCTTGAACGGCAGAGGTACGATGGGTCGCCCGCGGCCCGGCGCAAGGCGGGTGGGACAAATTCGGCCCCGGACTCAATGGATGGGGGACTCCGTGAATCCGGCCCTCAGGTGCCGGGTTCCGGCGCCGCGGCGGCGAGGCCCGGATCGTGGGGCAGGTTGCCGCGGGGCGAGCGGAAGTAGGCGAAGGGGGTGGCGTAGAGGAAGTTCGACACGCGGGACGTGTAGATGTCGGCGTAGCGCTCGATCTGCCGCGTGAGGTGGCTCTTGTCGTTGCCGGCGCGGGTGAGCAGGCCCCAGCGGGGGTTCACCAATTCCGTGCCGGACTTGGCCAGGGGGGCGATCTCCGCGTCGAGGGCCACGAGCTGGCCCCGGAGGTCGTGGATGCGGGCCTCCAGCCTCGCGGCGTCCCCGGTGGGGGCGGGGCCGTAGCCCGCCCGGAGGCGCTGGAGGGCCAGGCGGGTCCGGGAGAGCCGCGCCTCCATGGCCTCCTTCTCGCGCATCATGGCCACCAGGCGCTGCTCGGTCTCCTGGAATCCCTCCAGGGCCGCCACCTCGCCCTCCAGCTCCCGCAGCACCAGCGCCGTCCGCCAGCTGAGGGCCCGCTTGCTCACGTGCACGTCGCCGAACATGTGGTCGCCCACGTAGAGGATCTCGTCGCCGGAGATGCCCAGGTCCCGCTCCACCTGGGCCGCGCTGCCGCCCAGGTAGGCCTGGCCCGGCGCCAGCGGGCCGTCCATGGGCCGCAGGAGGCCGTCTTCCGTGACCACCTGGAAGAAGGGGCTGCGCTCGGTGAAGAAGGCGGGTTTGCGGGCGGCGACGATCACCAGGTCGAAGAGCTGGCGCCAGGTCATGCCCTCGGGAAGGAAGCGGTCGTAGGCGTAGGCCATCATCTTCGCCGTGAAGCCCCACTCGGAATTGGTGATGAGCAGCAGCTTCTTGCCTGCGGCCTTCTGGTCCAGCAGGGCCAGGGCGGCCTCGGGATCCAGCACGACGTACTTCTCGGGCGAGGCCGCGATCTCGGCCTTGAGGTGGCCTTCCAGGTGCTGGGCGTCCACCCGGGCCCGCACATGGCGGTAGAGGCTGGCGTACTCGAAGGGGCGGGGCAGGGCGCCCCGGTCCAGCAGGTCCACGGCCTGGGCGTAGAGGCAGCCCTCGGAGAGCGAGAACAGCGTGTTGAGGAAGACCCAGCGGGGATCGCCCAGGTCCACCAGGGTCTCCGCGTAGGCGTCCCGCTGCTCGGCGAACTCCAGCATCCGCGTGCCATGCATGGCCCGCTTCACGAAGCCGAAGCGGTTGGCTTTCACCAGGTTGCCCAGCTCCGTGTCGATGACCAGGCCCCGGGCCACCATGCGCGGATCGAAGGCCAGGTCGGCCACGGGCCAGCCCTCGGAGGCCAGCCGCTCCCGGGCCTGGGCGTAGACCATCTGCTCGAAGGCCGCCACCCGGTAGTCCACCAGGGTGTAGTCCATGTCGTAGCCGACGGCCCTCACGGAGCGCAGGTTCAGCGTCCGGTTGCAGAAGATCCCGCGGCCGCGGGGCGGGGTGGGGAGGGAGCTCGCGTCGTCCATGTCCCTGGCAGCATACCAAGGGGCCATGCCGGAGCCGTGACGGCCGGGTGGGGCGCGGGATCGTGGGTGGACGCCCCGGGCTGGTCATCGCAGGCTGGAGGGTGGAGTCCGCGCATGACGCACCGCCCCCTGTTCCTCCTTACCAACGACGACGGCATCCACTCCCCGGGCCTGCGAGCCGCGGCGCGGGCGGTGCGGGACCTGGGCGACGTGCTGGTGGTGGCCCCGGCCACGCAGCAGACCGCCATGGGCCGGAGCTTCACGGGGCGGCCCGACGCGGCCCTCGAGCCGGTGCCCTTCGAGGTGGACGGACACGCCCTCCGCGCCTATGCCTGCGAGGGCTCCCCGGCCTCCGTGGTGCGCCATGGCCTCTCGGTGCTCTGTCGCGACCGCCGGCCGGACCTGCTGGTGTCGGGCATCAACTACGGCGAGAACGTGGGCATCAGCATCGGCGCCTCGGGCACCGTGGGGGCCGCCATGGAGGCCGCCGCCCGGGGCATCCCCGCCCTGGCCGCCTCGCAGCAGATGCACCCCGACCATTTCATGCGCCACGAGGCCCAGGACTGGAGCGCCTCCGAGCACTTCCTCCGGCTCTTCGCGCGGAAGCTCCTGGCCGCCCGACTGCCCCAGGACGTGGACCTGGTGAAGCTGGACGTGCCCGAGGACGCCACCCCGGCGACCCCCTGGCGCCTGAGCCGCCTGTCCCGCCAGCGCTACTTCGAGATGGTGCTGGACGACCCCGGGCTCCACAGCCGCCTCCGGGACGGCCGCATCACGGTCCAGGTGGATCAGGCGGCCCTCGAACCCGATTCCGACGTCCACGCCCTCGTGCGCGAGCGCGTGGTGGCCGTCACCCCCCTCAGCCTGGACGCCACCTCCCGCGCCGATTTCGGCGCCCTCCGCGAGGCCCTGGGGGACTGAGGGCGGCCTCCGTGCGATCCTGGGGGTCGCCTTTGGAGGTCCCATGCCTGGCTTGAACCGGCTCCTGGTCCCCGCCCTTCTGCTCGCGCTGCCGGTGATGGCGGCGGAGAAGCGGGCCTTCACCATCGAGGATCTGTACCGCCTCAAGGGCGTGCAGCAGCTCGCCCTCAGCCCGGACGGCTCGAAGCTGCTCTTCGACGTGTCCAGCCAGGACCTGATGGCCAGCACGCGGAATACCGAGATCTGGATGCTCGATCTGGCCACGGGCATCACGCGGCAGCTCACCTTCGGCCCCAAGTCCTGCAGCTCGCCGGCCTGGTCCAAGGACGGGAAGACGATCACCTTCCTCTCCGGTCGCGAGGGGGGGCAGCAGCTCTGGGCCATGGACCCGGCCGGCGGCGAGGCCCGCAAGGTCACCGGCTTCGAACCCGGCGTGGATGCGCCGAGGCTCCTGCCGGACGGCCGGTCCCTGGTGTTCGAGGCCACCGTGTTCCCCGAGGCCATGGCCGATGGCGCCAAGAACAAGGAGCTGGCCGATAAGCTGGAGAACGGCCCGGTCCAGGCCCACCTGGCGGATGCGCTGCTCTACCGGCACTGGACCCAGTGGCAGGACTTCCAGTACACCCACCTCTTCCGCGCCACCTTCGACGGCAAGGTGGAGGCCCTCACCGCCGGGAAGCAGGACTACCCCGCCGCGGCCACCACGCCCATGGCGCAGACCTACGACGTGAGCCCCGACGGGAAGGAGCTGTGCGTCGTCACCAATCCTGACGCCGTGCCGGCCCGTTCCACCAACCAGGACCTCTTCCTGATCGGCCTCGACGGCGACCGGACGCCCCGCGACATCACCGCCGGCAACAAGGCGGCGGACGTGGATCCCAAGTACTCGCCGGACGGCAAGTGGATCGCCTACCGGTTCCAGACCAAGCCGGGCTTCGAGTCCGACCGCTTCCGCCTGGCCGTCTACGACCGCGCCACCCACGCCACCCGTGTGCTGACGGAGGCCATCGACAACTGGGTGGACGGCTTCCAGTGGTCCGCCGACGGCAAGGCCCTCTGGTTCACGGTGGAGGAGAAGGGCCACTGGCCCCTCTTCCGCGTGGACGTGGCCACCGGGAAGGTCGAGCGGGTGCTGGACGGCCAGTCCATCCGCGAGTTCGTGGTGAGCCCCGACCAGACGTCCGTCCTCTTCACCCGCACCACCGTGGGCGAGCCCGTGGAGATCTGGCGCTACGACGTGGCCGCCAGGGCCCTGAAGCGGCTCACGGCCTTCAACCAGAAGGTGGCCGACGAGGTGGACATCCGCCCCGCTGAGACCATGTGGGTGAAGGGCGCGGACGGCGCCGAGGTGGAGGTCTTCATCGTGAAGCCCCACGGCTTCGACCCCGCGAAGAAGTACCCGCTCATCATGAACGTGCACGGCGGCCCCCAGATGATGTGGTCCGACACCCTGCGCGGCGACTGGCAGGTGTACCCCGGCGCGGGCTACGTGGTGGCCTTCCCCAATCCCCACGGCTCCACGGGCTACGGCCAGGCCTTCACCGATGCCATCTCCGGCGACTGGGACGGCAAGGTGATGACCGACATCGCCAAGGTGACGGATGCCCTCGCCAACCTGCCCTACGTGGACAAGGACCGCATGGGCGTCATGGGCTGGAGCTGGGGCGGCTACGCCATGATGTGGCTGGAGGGGCACACCCACCGGTTCAAGGCCATCGCCTCGATGATGGGCGTGTACGACCTACGGGCCATGCACGGCGCCACCGAGGAGCTGTGGTTCCCCGAGTGGGACCTGAAGGGGCAGCCCTGGACGAACCCGGCCACCTACGACCGGATGAGCCCCAACCAGTTCGTGAAGGACTTCAAGACGCCCTGCCTCGTCATCACCGGCGAGCGGGACTACCGCGTGCCCTACACCCAGAGCCTGGAGTTCTTCACGGACCTGCAGGAGATGGGGGTGCCCAGCCGCCTGCTCGTCTTCAAGAACGACGGCCACTGGCCCGATGCCCTGAAGTCCATGCCCGTCTACTACAACGCCCACCTCGAATGGTTCCAGAAGTACCTGGGCGGCGGCGCCGCCCCCTGGAAGACGGAGGACCTGGTGCGGAACCTGGTCTTCGGGAAGGCCGGGAAGTAGTCCCGCCCAGGACGTGGGACCCGCTTTCGGCTCCCCGTCCCTGCGACCCCCGGCGAGGCGCTGGACCAGGCCTCGCCGGGTGGCCCCCGGCCCGCCCTGACGCAGATGTGACATCCGGGTGAGTCTCGTAACTTTTGGGCTCCGTTCAGCTTGGGGCTTCATGGAGGCCGGGTTCGTTGGCTATCCTGAGTCTCAGGAGGAACTTTTCATGCATCGAAAGCACCACCGCGGTTCAACCATCCTGGCGCTCCTGGTGGCCGCCGTCCCCCTCTGCGCCCAGGGGGTGTCCGCCCAGCTGAGCGGACGGGTCCTGGACACCCAGGGGCAGGCCCTGGCGGACGCCACCGTGGCCATCCGCAACGAGGAGACCGGGTTCATCCGCACCGTCCGCACCGATGCGCGGGGGCGCTTCCTGGCCCTGGCCCTGCCGGTGGGGCCCTATGCCGTCGGCGTGACCAAGCCCGGCTTCCAGTCGGCCGCCAACGTCAAGGTGAGCCTGAACCTGGGTGACGCGGCCCCCCTGACCGTCCGCCTCGCCCCCGAATCGGGCGCCACCGTGGAGATCGTGGCCGGCGAGTCCCGAGTGGACAGTGACCGGTCGACCGTGGCCGCCACCGTGGCGCCCTCCGACCTGGAGAACCTCCCGATCAAGGGCCGCAGCCTGCTGGACTACTCGAGCCTGACGCCCCAGGTGAGCGTCACGGGCCGCGGGCAGGTCGCGATCGCCGGCTCCCGGGGCGTGAACACCTCCATCAACATCGACGGCGGCGACTACAACTCCTCCTTCTTCGCGGGCGCGACGGGCACCAGCACCGTGGCCGGCAGTCCCTTTTCCGTCTCCCTCGAAGCGGTGCGCGAATTCCAGGTGGTGACGGACGGCGCCTCCGCCGAGTTCGGCCGCATGGGCGGCGGCTACCTGAACGCCATCACCAAGTCGGGGTCCAATGACCTCACGGGCGGCCTCTTCTACTACTACCGCCCCAGCAGCTGGGTCGAGAAGGAGGTCAACGTCTCCGGCGCGCCGGGGGCCAACGCCATCGTGAGCTTCAAGACCATCCAGTACGGCGGTTCCGTCGGCGGCCCCATCATCAAGGACAAGCTCTTCTACTTCGTGGCCTTCGACTTCCAGCGGGAGAGCCGGCCCCAGAGCTTCGTCTGGGGCGGCAGCAACCCCGTGGCCCTGGACCCCGCCAACGCCTCGGATGCCGTGCTCCTCTCCAAGGCCGGTTCGTACACCAAACCCAACGACGGCGACAACCTCTTCGCCCGGATCGACTGGAACCTCAGCACCGACCACACCCTCCAGTTCCGGGTGACGAAGTCGAGCGTGAAGAGCATCTACAACGCCAGCCTCACCAACTCCCGGGAGAACATCGCCCACGACGAGTACAACACCACGGCCCTCGGGCTCCAGTGGAACTGGACCCTCGGCGCGAACTGGCTGAGCGAGTTCAAGCTGAACTGGAACAAGGACGAGCAGCCCCGCGTGCCCGAGAGCTACGGTCCCCAGGTGACCATCAGCTCCGTGGGCACCTACGGGAAGGTGCCCTACACCCGCGCCTTCGAGCTGAAGAAGACCCAGATCACCGAGGCCGTCACCTACTTCACGCCCACCATGCAGGTGAAGGGCGGGGTGGACCTCATCCTCCACGATGTGTTCGAGGTGTTCGCGCCCTTCGTGGAGGGGGCCTACACCTTCAACACCCCGGGCCTGACCAATTTCCGCGCCGGGACCTGGACCACGTACCAGCAGAACTTCGGCCTGAACGGCCTCTCCGGCTATGACGCGGGGCGCTTCGACCAGAAGGAGCGTGACCTGGCCCTCTTCCTCCAGACCGACTGGCACGTGACCAGCTCCGTGAAGCTGGGCCTGGGCTTCCGCTACGACAAGCAGGAGCACCCGGACTTCCCCATCCTGGACGTGTCCAACCCCATGGCGGCCACGCTCCCGCTCACGGCGAAGATTCCCGCCTCCGATGCGATCAGCCCCCGGCTGAGCCTGGTCTGGACCCCCGAGGCCGACAAGGGCAACACGGTGGTGCGGGCCTCCGCGGGCCGCTTCGTGAGCCGCACGCCCGCCATCTTCCTCTACCAGGTCTACACGGGGAACGGTGCCCGGGTCGGGGCCTACACCTTCAACGCCAACAACGCCGCCCAGCTGGCGCTGGCCCAGCAGCTCGGCATCGGGTACGGCGCGGCCTTCAACCCCGCGGCCCCGGCCACCATCGACCCGGCGGCCCTTTCCACGCTGAGCGCGTCCCAGCTGGCCACCCTCGCGGGGACGCTGCAGGTGTCCACCTTCGGTCCCGACTTCAAGAACCCCTCCACCAACCGCTTCAACCTGGGCGTGGAACGGGCCTTCCGCCTGGGGTGGGTCCTCGGGCTGTCCGGCACCTATGCCAAGACGGAGCACCTGGAGCGCATCACCGACCTGAACCTGGCCGAGACCGGCATGGATCCCCAAGGGCGGGTGCTCCTCACGCGTCCCAACCCCAACTACGGCGCCATCAAGGCCTATATCAGCGACGCCGAGTCGAAGTACAAGGCCCTGACCCTCTCTGCCAAGTACCAGAAGACGGATTCCCCCCTCAGCGCCCAGGTCTACTACACCTGGTCCGAGGCCAAGGACAATGACTCCAACGAGCGCAACTACAACAGCTGGGGCACCCAGAACCCCCTGCGGCTGAACGAGGACTGGAGCTACGGGGACAACGACCGCCGCCACGTGGTGGTCGGGAACGCCTCCTACCTGGACCCCCGCTCCAAGGTCCAGGTCGGGATGACCTTCCGCTACTACTCGGGCCTGCCCTACACCCCGTACTTCTCCAACGACCTGAACGGCGACACCATGCGCGTGGATCGTCCCATCGGCACCGACCGGAACAGCCTGCGCACGGCCAGCCAGACCAATGTGGACCTCCGGATCAGCCGGGAATGGCAGCTCTCCCGCACCCGGCTGGACCTGTCCCTGGACGTGTTCAACCTGTTCAACCGGGCGGACACCTACTACCGCATCGGCTACAACGGCACGGACGCCGCGCCGGTCCTGAAGCAGTACTTCACGACCCTGACCCACGTGGACGACACGCTGTTCCCCACCCGCCAGGTCCAGCTGGGCGCCCGCCTCTCCTTCTAGGCGATCCGGTCCGACATCCGGGGCGGCGCCAGCGCCGCCCCGGATGCTTGGTACCCCCCGGCCGGGAACGCGTCCATACTGCGGACACCCAGGGAGGCGGCCATGTCCATGCTGCTGCAGATCGTCCTTTCCCTATCGATCGTCACCGTCACCATCCTGCTCGGGATGCTGCTGGTCCAGGCGCGCCGCACGGCCGCCTCGGTGGAGCGGCTCGCCGAGAGCGCCGCCCAGGATCTCCACCGGATGGCCGGCGATGTGCACGAGCTCCGCCTGAAGGTGGTGGAGGTCGCCGACCTCGCCCGCGGGGTCTTCGAGCTTCCCTCCACCCTGACCCAGGTGGTGGCGGGGGTCGTCCGGGGAATGCCCGCGTTCTTCGTGCGGCGACGGCCGACCGGACGAATCCTCGAAGCCCTCCTGACAGGGATCCAAAGCGCCGTACATTTGCTCCGCGGCCGGAAGGCAGGGCCGCCGGAGGAGGGTTCCCGTGCGTGAGGAAAGCGGCATGTTTGGCACGTCCCTGTTGGTGTTCCTGGCGGGCGCGGCCGTGGGCGCGGCCGTCGCCGCCCTGACCACGCCCAAGACCGGGCCCGAGCTGCGGGGGGACATCAAGGGCCTGGGCCAGAAGCTCAGGGACCGGTTCGCCCCGGTCAACACCCATGAGGAGGAGCGGATGGGGGCCTGATCCCCACCGCCGGAAGCTGGCGATCCCGCGCTGGCCGTGGGGGGGGAAAGCCGTCCACCCCGCAGGGCGCCGCCTGAGACGCAGACTCGCTAGATCCAGTCCTGGCAGGGGTTTGCGCGCTACCATCGTATGAAGATGCTATGGTGGTCGGACCTCTTCCGGAGCGGCCCATGACCCCCCATCCCGCCTTCGCGGCCCTGCTGGCCCTGCCCGTCCTCGCCGATCCCGCCGCGGCGGTGAACCCCTTCTTCTCGGAGTGGAAGACCCCCTTCGGCGTGCCCCCCTTCGCGGAGATCCGGGAGGAACACTTCCTCCCCGCCTTCCGGGAGGGCATCGCCCAGCACGACCGCGAGGTGGCGGCCATCGCTGGATCGGCGGAACCCGCCACCTTCGCCAACACCATCGAGGCCCTGGACGCTTCGGGCCAGTTCCTGGAGCGCGTGGGAGCCGTCTTCTACAACCTTACGGGCGCGGAGACGAACCCGAAGCTGCAGGCCGTGAACCGCGAGGTGGCACCCCTCATGGCGGCCCACCGGGACGACGTGCAGCTGAACGACCGCCTCTGGCAGCGGGTGAAGGCGGTGTGGGACGCCCGCGAAGCAGGCAGGCTGGACCGCGAGCAGGCCCGGCTGCTGGAGCGCACCTACAAGGGCTTCGTCCGCGCCGGAGCCGCCCTGACGCCGGAGCAGAAGGTCCGCATGCGGGCCCTCAACGCGGAGCTGTCGAAGCTGGGGGTCGAGTTCGGCGATCGGCTGCTCAAGGCCACGAAGGCCTTCCGGATGGTGCTGGACACGCCCGCCGATCTCGCGGGCCTGCCCGAGGGCACCCGGCTGGCCGCGGCCGCCGCCGCGGAGAAGGCCGGCCTGAAGGGGAAGTGGTTGTTCACCCTCGATGCGCCGAGCCTCTGGCCCTTCCTGGAGAACGCGGAGAACCGCGAACTCCGGAAACGCATGCTCACGGCCTACCTGGAGCGCTGCAACCAGGGCGGCGACACGGACACGAACACCATCGTCAGCCGCGTGGCGGCCCTGCGGGCGGAGAAGGCCCAGCTGCTGGGGTACCGGACCTGGGCCGACTACGGTCTGGAGGAGAACATGGCCAGGACCCCCGCCGGGGTCTACGGCCTCCTGGAGCAGGTGTGGAAGCCGGCCCTGGCGGTGGCGAAGCGGGAGCGGGCGGACCTGCAGGCCCTGATGGCGAAGGATCTGCCCGGCGAGGCGCTCCAGCCCTGGGACTGGCGCTACTACGCCACGAAGGTGAAGCTGGCGAAGTACGACCTGGACGAGGAGGCGCTGAAGCCCTACTTCCCCCTCGACCGGGTGCGGGAGGGCGCCTTCTACGTGGCCGGACGCCTCTACGGCATCACCTTCACCGAGAAGAAGGATGTGCCCGTCTACCACCCCGAGGTGCGGGCCTTCGAGGTGAAGGAGAAGGACGGCCGGCACCTGGGCTTGCTCTACGTGGACTACCACCCGCGGCCCGGCAAGCGCGGCGGGGCCTGGATGAGCGCCTACCGAAGCCCCTGGGTGAAGGACGGGAGGAAGGTGGATCCCGTCGTGGTGAACGTCTGCAACTTCACCCGGCCCGCCGGGGACCGGCCGGCGCTCCTCACGGACGACGAGGTGCGCACCCTCTTCCACGAGTTCGGCCACGCCCTCAACGGCCTCTTCTACGCGGGCCGCTACCGGGGCACCGCCGGCACCCCCCGGGACTTCGTGGAGCTGCCCAGCCAGGTGATGGAGAACTGGGCCATGGAGCCCGAGGTGCTGAAGGTCTACGCCCGCCACTACCACACGGGCGAGGTCATCCCCGCCGACCTGGTGGCCAGGCTGCGGCGGGCGGGCACCTACGGCCAGGGCTTCGCCACCACCGAGTACATGGCCGCGGCCCTGCTGGACATGGACTGGCACACCCTGGCGGACACGAAGCCCCGCGACACGGCTGCCTTCGAGAAGGCCTCCCTGGCCAAGTGGGGGCTGATCCCCGAGATCCCGGTGCGCTATCGCAGCCCGTACTTCAACCACATCATGGGCGGCTACGCGGCGGGGTACTACAGCTACATCTGGAGCGCCGTCCTCGACAGCGACGCCTTCCAGGCCTTCAAGGAGAAGGGCGACCTCTTCGATCCGGCCACCGCGGCCGCGTTCCGGGGCAAGATCCTCTCCCGGGGCGGCACGGAGGATCCCGCCGTGCTCTTCCGCGACTTCCGCGGCCGCGATCCGAAGGTGGATCCGCTGCTCACCAAGCGGGGGCTGGCGTTCTAGGTCGAGGCGGCCCCTAGAACCGCAGCACGCCGCCCAGGCTGAGGCCGGTGGCGGTGAGGGTGGGCTCGACGGGGCTCCAGAAGGCCCGGGCCTCGGCAGCGATGTGGGGCGTGAGCTGGTAGCCGATGCCGCCGCTCACCCCCAGGCGGGTGTGGGAGGTCGCTGCCGCGCCCGTGGGGCTCACCCGCCACATCTGGCCTCCGGCCCCGCCCACCAGGTAGGGTCCGTGGTCCGTGGATTCCCCCGGGAACCACAGGGCGTCCAGCATGAAATCGACGGAGGACACGGTGACCTCCGCGCCGCCGAGGCTGGCGCTGACCTTCTTCGGGAAGTACTGCCCGCCCACCGTGGGGCGGAGCCTGAAGGCCTCTCCCACGGGGATCTCCACGAAGCCCCCGGCACCGATTCCGACCTGGCCGTCCGTGAGGTCACGAAGATCGCCCATCGGGATCACGCCCTGGACCCGCACGCCGAGGGCGGCGTCCTGGGCGCAGAGGGGCAGGGCGGCGAGCAGGAGGGGAAGGAGACGGCGCATGGTCACACCTCGTATCTGGAGACCGTCTCGTCCCAGCGCCCCTGGGCCTTGAGGATCCGCTCGGCCACGGCGCGCAGGACGCCCCGGCCGCCGGGCACGGGGACGGTCCACTGGCAGGCGGCCCGCACCTCCTCCGCGGCATCGGCGGGGCAGCAGGCCAGGCCCACGCGCCGCAGCAGGGGCAGGTCCGCCAGGTCATCCCCCAGGTGCGCCACCTGGTCGTAGGTCAGGCCGTGCCGGGCGCAGAGCTCGTCCAGGACGGGCTTCTTGTCCAGGTGGCCGGCAAAGCAGTCCTCCACGCCCAGGTCCTGGGCCCGGTGGTCGGTGGCTGGGGAGGCCAGGCCCGAGATGAAGGCCACGGGGATGCCGGCCCGCTGGAGCCACTTGATGGCGGCGCCGTCGCGGACGTGGAAGACCTTGGTGTGGCTGGCCCCGCCGCCGTAGCGCAGGCCGCCATCGGTGAGCACGCCGTCGATGTCGGTGCAGAGCAGGCGGATCTTCGCGGCGCGGGCATCCAGGTCGTCCACGGGGGCCTCCTGGCTCCAGCGTAGCAAGGCCGCGAGGGGTGTCAGGCGATGGCGGGGTCGCCGGATCCATGCCTGGCGCTGGGCGTTGACGAAGATCAAAATTCTCCCAGGAGGCTTCAGCACGGTGGCAACTCTGGTTGATGGATGCCCCGATGGGTATAGAGTTTTCCTTGACGGGAATTTTCGGCTTGACCCGGGGATGGAACTGGATAATCATTTGTGCATGGAGTTGAAGATGAACCATCAGCTCAGCAACCCGATGATCGATGAAGTGAGCGGCCTGTTCAGTGCCCTGGGCGATGCATCCCGCCTGAAGATCCTCCGCTCGCTGCTCGATTCGAAGGGTCCCCTGAGCCAGGGCGCGGTGGCTGACGCGTCGGGCCTCTCCCAGGCCAATGCCTCCAAGCACCTGGCCTGCCTGGTGCGCGTGGGGCTCGTGAACCGCGAGCCGGAGGGCAATGCCGTGTACTTCACCCCGGTGATGCCCCTGGTGTCCGACCTGTGCGACCTCGTCTGCGGCCATGTGAGCGACCGCGCCAAGATGACCTACAAGGCCCTTAAGTGATTAAGGGTATGGGCATTTGCTTTTTTTTGCTTAGGAGTATTCCTTTATGACCAATAAAGTCATACAAAGGCTCGGCTTGCTCCTGGCTGCGGGAACGGGTCTCTGGGGCCAGGGCAGCATGACCGTCACCGATGCCATCCGCAAGGCCTGGGTGGACCAGGCCGGCCTCAAGGCCGGCCAGGCCATGGTGGACAGCCGCAAGGCGGAAGCCGAGGGCTACCGCGACCTGCGCCTGCCCACCCTCACCCTGCAGGCCCAGGGGGTGCGCACCAACGAGCCCATGATGGCCTTCGGCATCAAGCTCAACCAGGCGCGCATCGGGATGGCGGACTTCAATCCCCTGGTGCTGAACCACCCCGACGCCATCGGCGCCTACGGCGGTTCCGCGGTACTCCAGCAGCCCCTCTACACCGGCGGCCGCATCACCGCGGCCCGGAAGGCCGGCGACTTCATGGCCCAGGCCGAGGCCGCCAGCCAGGAACGCCGCAAGCAGGAGACCGCCTTGGCGGTGGTGCAGGCCTACTTCGGCGCCGAGGTGGCGGAGCAGGCCCTCAAGTGGGTGGGCGACACCGAGACCTGGGTGAAGGGCATGGAGGACTTCGTGGGGGCCCGGGTGAACCAGGGCCTCATGCTCGAATCCGAGCTCCAGCGCCTCAAGGCCTTCCACGCGCAGGTGGATGCCCAGAAGGCCGAGGTCGTCATGCAGATCCGCTCGGCCCGCTCGGGCCTGGGTCTGCTCCTGGGACAGGGCCCCGTGGACGGTGCCCTGGCGACGCCCCTGGAGCCGGGGACCCCGGCGCCGGCCGCCGCGCCCGCGCGCCGGCCCGACCTGGTGGCCGCGGAACTGCAGGCCAAGGCCGCGGGCGAGGGCGCCAAGGCCGCCAAGGGCAACAACCTCCCCGAGGTGGGCCTGGAGCTGGGCGCGGGCACGCTGCACCATTCCTGGTCCCAGAAGGGGGACTGGACCTGGGCCGGCGTGGGGGTGAAGTGGAAGGTGTTCTCCGCCCCGGACCTGGCCAAGGCCCGGGCTGCCAAGGCCCAGGCGCAGGCCGCCAAGGACATGCAGATCTTCAAGGAGCAGCAGGCGGAGCATGAGACCCGCGTGGCCCGGGAGGCCGTCACGGCCGCCGAGGCCCGCTACGCCGCCGCCAAGGACGCCCTGGCCGCCGCCGAGGAGTCCCGCCGCCTGCGGGAGGCCCGCCACAAGGAGGGCCTGGCCCCGCTCATCGAGGTGCTCGACGCCGAAGCCGCCGTCCAGGGCGCCCGCACCCTCATCCTCCAGAGCCTCTACGAACTTCGCGTGAGCCGCGCCAGCCTCGACCTGGCCACCGGCACCCCCATCGAAGGAGTCCAGCCATGAAGACCACCCTCTCCGCCCTGGCCGTGACCAGCGCGCTCCTGGGCACCCTGGCCTGCGGCCAGAAGGAGACCCGTCCCGAGGCGAAGGCGCTCCCCCGCGTAGCCGTGTCCCTCGCCGCCACCAGCACCCCCGAGGGGGGCGCCTGGGTGGCCGCCACGCTCCAGTCCACCCGCACGGCCATGATGTCCACCCGCATGGCCGCCCAGGTGAAGCGCGTCCTCGTGGAAGAGGGCCAGCGCGTGGCCGCCGGCACCCTCCTCATCTCCCTCAACGACCAGGACCTCCAGGGCCAGCTGAAGGCCGCCGAGACCGGGCTGGCCACCATCGAGGCCCAGCATCGCCGCATCGTGGCGCTGCAGGCCCAGAAGGCCAGCACCATCGCCGAGCTCCAGCAGGTGGAGGCCCAGGTGGCCCAGGCCCAGGCGGGCGTCACCGCCCTCAAGGCCAACATCGCCTACACCCAGATCCGGGCCCCCTTCGCCGGGGTGGTGCAGTCCCGCAAGGTCAACGAGGGGGACTTCGTGGGCCCCGGCATGCCCCTGGTCGAGCTCTACGCCGACGGCGAACAGGAACTGGTGGCCACGGTGTCCGCCAGCGAGGCCAAGGGCCTGAAGGTGGGCCAGAAGGTGGCCTTCACCGCCGAGGACACCCAGGGCGAGGCCCAGATCACGGCCCTGGCCCCCGGGGGCGATCCGTGGAGCCACAAGGGCACCCTGCGCGCCAAGGTCCTCAAGCCGAAGGGCCTGCGCCAGGGCACCTTCGCCCGCATCCTCGTGCCCGGCCTGCATGCCGAGAACCTCACCGTGCCGAAGAGCGCCCTGGTGCAGCGCGGCGAGCTGTCGGGGGTCTTCGTGGCCAAGGACGGCCAGGCGGAGCTCCGCTGGCTGTCCCTGGGCGAGGCCGTGGGGGACCTGGTCCCCGTGCGCGCCGGCCTGAAGGACGGCGAGAAGGTCATCGACAACCCGGGCGCCATCCAGGATGGCCAGCCCATCGACGTGCGCCAGGCCGAGGTGAGCCATGGCAAGTGAACCCAAGCTCGGCTTGGCGGGTCGCCTCGCCAAGTCCTTCCTGCGCAGCAAGCTGACGCCGCTCATCGTCCTGGCGTCGCTGATGCTGGGCGTCCTCGCCGTGGTGCTCACGCCCCGCGAGGAGGAACCCCAGATCATCGTCCCCATGGTGGACCTCTACGTGCCCTACCCGGGCGCAAGCCCCAAGGAGATCGAGAGCCAGGTCACCACGCCGCTGGAGCGCCGCCTGTGGGGCATCCCCGGCGTCGAGTACCTCTACAGCATGAGCACGCCGGGCATGGCGCTCATCACCGTGCGCTTCAAGGTGAACGAGCCCCAGGAGCCCAGCCTGGTGAAGGTGTACCAGGAGCTGAAGGCCAACCCCCAGATCCTCCCGCCCGGGGCGATGAAGCCCATCATCAAGCTCCAGACCATCGATGACGTGCCCTTCCTCGTGCTCACCCTGCACGGGGAAGGCCAGACGCCGGGCAGCCTCCGGCGCATGGGCGACGTGGTGGCCCGGGAACTGTCGGACGTGCCCAGCACCGCCCAGGTGAAGGTCATCGGCGGCGCGGCGCGCCAGGTGCGCATCGAGCCGGACGTGGATCGCCTGCGCTCGCTGAACATGTCCATCGCCGAGCTCCAGCCCGCCCTCCAGGCGGCCGAGGCCCAGCTGCCCGCGGGCGCCCTGGTGGACCGCGGCCAGCGCACGGAGCTCGAGGCCACCGGCTTTGTGCTCCAGGCCTCCGAACTGCGTCGGCTGGTCGTGGGCGTCCGGGACATGAAGCCCATCTTCCTGGGTGACGTGGCCAAGGTGGTGGATGCCACCGATCCCGAGCCGCCCATGGTGCTGTTCGCGGACAGCGCGAAGCCCGGCTTCGAGCCCGCCGTGAGCATCGCCCTCTCCAAGCGGGCCGGCACCAACGCCACCGCCCTGGCCGAGACCGTGCTGGCCAAGGTGGACGCCCTGCGCGGCAACCTCATCCCCCGCGACCTGAAGGTGACCGTCACCCGCAACTACGGTGAGACGGCCGGCGACAAGTCCAACGAGCTGATCGAGCACCTCCTCATCGCGACCCTCAGCGTCATCGCGCTCATCCTGCTGGCCATGGGCTGGCGGAGCGCCGTGGTGGTGGGCGTGGCGGTCCCGGTGACCCTCGCCCTCACCCTGCTCATCACCTACCTGTTCGGCTACACGCTGAACCGCGTCACCCTCTTCGCGCTGATCTTCTCCATCGGCATCCTGGTGGACGATGCCATCGTGGTGGTGGAGAACATCCACCGGCACATGCACCTCCCCGGCCGGCCGAAGAGCTTCGCCCAGATCGTGGTGGAGGCGGTGGACGAGGTGGGCAACCCCACCATCCTGGCCACGTTCGCCGTCATCGCGGCGATCCTCCCCATGGCCTTCGTCCGCGGCCTCATGGGCCCCTACATGCGGCCCATCCCCGTGGGCGCCAGCGTGGCCATGATCTTCAGCCTGCTGATCGCCTTCATCATCAGCCCCTGGGCCAGCCTCCACGCCTTCAAGCACGAGGCGCACCTTCCGGAGACGGACGAGACCGGCCTGCATCCCGCCACACCCGAGACGGCCGCGCCGGAGGTCCATGCCCACCGCCACCACCCGGACAACCCCGAGGTGGCCCCCGACACGAAGTTCGCCGCCCTCTACCGCAAGGCCATCCGCGCCCTGCTCAATCAGCCGAAGGTCCGCTGGACCTTCTTCGGGGGCGTGTTCCTGCTGCTCATCGCCGCCATGTCCCTCGTGGGCTTCGGGGTGGTGAAGGTCAAGATGCTGCCCTTCGACAACAAGTCCGAGTTCATGGTCCAGCTCGACCTTCCCGCGGGCACGCCCCGGGAGAACGCGCTGGCCGTGGGCCAGGACGTGGCCCGGCGCCTGCTGAAGGAACCCACGGTCCGCAACGTGCAGGTGTACGCCGGCGAGGCCGCGCCCTTCACCTTCGTGGGCATGGTCCGCCACAGCTTCCTGCGCCAGGGGGCCGAGATGGTGGACATCCAGGTGAACCTGGTGCCCAAGGGCGATCGCAAGGAGCAGAGCCACCAGATCGTGGTGCGCCTGCGCCCCGAGCTGGAGAAGATCACGAACCCCGCCGGCGCCCGCATGAAGCTGGTGGAGATCCCGCCCGGACCGCCGGTCATGGACACCATGGTGGCCGAGATCTACGGTCCCTCCGAGGCGGAGCGTGAGCGCCTGGGCGGGGAGGTCCTCAAGGCCTTCAAGTCCGTGGATGGTATCGTGGACGTGGATTCCACCCTCAACGCCACGAACCCCAAGATCAGCCTCGTGCTGGACCGGGAGAAGGCCGCCCTCCACGGCGTGGCCCCCGCCCACGTGATCCAGACCCTCTACATGGCGGGCTACGGCCACGTGGCCGGCGCGTTCCACGTGCTGCGCGGCTCCAGCCAGGTGCCGGTGATCATCCAGATCCCTGCAGCCAAGCGGCAGCGGCTGGACCAGATCCTCCAGCTCTCCGTACCGGGCGCCCGCGGCATGGTGCCCGTCAGCGAGCTGGTGACGGTGAAGCGGGGCACGGAGGATCCGGTCATCTTCCACAAGGACCTGATGCCCGTGACCTACGTCTTCGGCGACCTGGCCGGCACCATCGAGAGCCCGGTCTACGCCCTGGCGGCCCTCAACAAGAAGATCGACGCCCTGAAGGGCACCGGCGGCGCGCACATCGAGCGCCTGGGCCTCGCCCAGCCTGAGAACACCGAGAACCTGATCATGAAGTGGGACGGCGAGTGGCACATCACGCTCGAGGTGTTCCGCGACCTCGGCATGGCCTTCGCGGCCGTGCTGGTGCTGATCTTCGTGCTCGTGGTGGGCTGGTTCGAGAGCTTCGAGATCCCCTGGGTGATCCTCGTGCCCATCCCCCTCAGCCTAATCGGCATCATCCCGGCCCATGGCCTCTTCGGCGCGTTCTTCACGGCCACGAGCATGATCGGCTTCATCGCCGGGGCGGGCATCATCGTCCGCAACAGCATCATCCTCGTGGACTTCATCGAGCTGAAGCTGCGCGAGGGCATGCCCCTGGCCCTGGCCGTGGAGGAGGCGGGCGTGGTCCGGTTCCGGCCCATCCTGCTCACCGCCGCCGCGGTGATCGTGGGCTCGCTGGTGATGCTGGCGGATCCCATCTTCCAGGGGCTGGCCATCAGCCTCATGGCGGGCTCCGTGGCGGCCACGCTGCTCTCCGTGCCCTCCATCCCTGTCCTCTACTACCTGATCGCCCGCCGCAGCCGCGCCGCCGAACTGCAGCGGCAGGCCTCCCACCCCGACTCTGACGAATAGGAGCTCCCCATGACCGTCGACCGCATCGTCCACGTCTTCGCCGGCACTTTCATCCTGGCGAGCCTGGCCCTGGCCCACTTCCACAACCCCAACTGGCTGTGGCTCACCGCCTTCGTGGGCGCCAACCTCCTCCAGAGCGGGATCACCAACTGGTGTCTGCTGGCGAGCATCCTCCGCAAGCTGGGGGTGCCCGACCAGGCCGCCTCCTGCTGCGCGCCGGGGGTGAAGTGAAGGCCATGGCCGTCCGCCTCGCCCTGGGCCTCGTCATCGGCGGGGCCCTGGGCTACGCCTACCACCGGCTGGTGGGCTGCAGCACGGGGGCCTGCCCCCTCACCGCCACCCCCTTCCGCGCCATCACCTATGGCGCGGTGATGGGACTGATCTGGGCCACGGCTAGGTAGGCGCATGAGCTTCTTCCTGAACCCCGAGCAGGCCCGGGAGCTCCTCGACGGCGGCGCCCTGGTGGTGGATGTCCGGTCGGCCCCCGAGTTCCAGGGCGGGCACGCCCCGGGCAGCCTGCACCTCCCCCTCCACCTGCTGCCGGCCCTGGCCCAGGAGCGCCTCCCGAGGGACCGGGCCCTGCTGCTCTGCTGCGAGAGCGGCGCCCGCAGCTTCCAGGCCGTCAACTACCTCAGGCACCAGGGGTACGATGCCCACAATCTGGGCCCCTGGACCTTCCATCCCGACCTTTCCTGATCCGGAGCCCCCATGTCCGACGTCATCCACCTCACCACCGGCGCCTTCCCCAAGGCCACCTCCCAGCCCCAGCCCGTGCTCATCGATTTCTGGGCCCCCTGGTGCGGCCCCTGCCGCATGCAGGGTCCCATCCTCGACGAAGTGGCCAAGACCGTCGGCCCCAAGGCGATCGTCGCGAAGGTGAACGTGGACGAGGAGCCGATGCTGGCCAGCCAGTTCGGCGTGCAGAGCATCCCCACCCTGGTGATCCTCAAGGACGGCCGCATCCAGCAGCGCTTCGTGGGCGTCCAGCCGGCCCATGTCCTGACGAACGCCCTCCAGCAGATGGGCGCCTGATGGATTTCCCCTGGATCTACCTCATCCCCGTCGGGGTCATCGGCTACCTGCTCTGGAGCAAGCGTTCCGCCTCGGCCGCCGACGTGAAGGCCCTGCTCGAGCGCGGGGCCCAGATCGTGGATGTCCGCACCAAGGGTGAGTTCAAGGCAGCGGGCCATCCCAAGGCCATCAACATCCCGGCGGACCAGCTGGAGGCCCGGGCGAAGGAACTGGACCCCGCGCGACCCGTGCTCCTCTGCTGCGACAGCGGCAGCCGCAGCGGCTTCGCGGTCGGCATCCTCAAGCGCAAGGGGTTCAAGGAGGTCCACAACCTGGGCTCCTGGCGCCGCATCCAATCCTTCCTTTCCTGAACCGGAGGCCGACCATGGCTGAACCCACCCCCGCCCAGGGCATGCCCACGCCCGACCAGGTGCTCCAGATGATGCAGGGCAAGATGGGCGACACCCTGCCCGAATGGCCCGCGCAGCTCAAGGACCAGGCGCCCGACCTCCTGCTGTCCACGGCCATGCTGTCAAAGGGCAGCGTCGCGCGGGCGGAGAGCACCATCCCCCTCAAGTACCGCCACCTGATGGCCGTCTCCGCGGCCCTGGCCCGGCGCCAGCCCGCCTGCGCCCGCTCCCAGGCCCGCATGGCCATGGCCGAAGGCGCCACGGCCGACGAGGTGATGGATGCCGTCCGCATCGCCCGGCATCTCATCGCCGTGGGCGTCATCGACGCCGCGGCGCCGATCCTCGCCGATCTGGACGCGGCGCGGGGGTGAGCATGGAGGCCACCGTCACCTGGACCTCCGGCATGGCCTTCGAGGCGGAGCAGGAGGGCCGGCGCATCCCCATCGACGTGCCCGGGCCCGACGGCACCTCCCGCGGCGTGCGCCCCAAGGGGCTCCTGCTGGCGGGCCTCGGCGGCTGCACGGGCATGGATGTCGTGAGCATCCTCGAGAAGATGCGGGTGCCTTTCGAGGGGCTGGCCGTGGAGGTCAGCGCCGACCAGTCGGAGGATCATCCGAAGGTCTTCACGGCCATCCGTGTGACTTACCGCTTCAAGGGCCGGGACCTGCCCATGGACAAGCTGGCGCGCGCCGTGCAGCTCTCCCAGGAGAAGTACTGCGGCGTCTCCGCCATGCTGGGCAAGACCGCCGCCATCACCACGGAGATCGTGGTCGAGGGCTGAGCGACAGAGCCTGGAGCCAAGCCCGGCGGGCCTCCGCCGGGCTTCGTATTTACCCCTTGCGGCGGGGCGGGGCAGGGCGTATATTTTCATTTCGGAGAATGACGAAATGACGAAACAAGCCCTGCCGCCCTTGGTGGATCGCCTCAAGGCCCTGGCCCATCCGGTGCGTCTGCGCATCCTGGCCATGCTCCGGGGCGGGGAGCTCTGCGTCTGCGAGATCACGGAGGTGGTGGGCCTGGCCCCCTCGACCATCTCCCAGCACCTCTCGGACCTCCGCCGGGCCGGTTTCGTGTCCGAGCGCAAGGTGGGCCGCTGGGTCCACTACGCCCTGGTGCCCGAGCCCTTCCCCACGGCCCTGCTGGGCGTCCTCTGGCCCGAGCTGGCCGGGGACCCCGCCGTGGAAGCCGACCATGCCACCGCCCTGCAGGCCCGGAACCAGGATCTGCGGGCCTGCTGCGCCGTCCCTGCCCCCAAGAGCGCCTCTGCCGCGAAAGGAACCGCCCATGCCTGAGCTGTCCAATCACCCCGTCCACGAGGCCGTCCGCTCGGCGTACTCGGCCATCGCCACCGTCCGCGGCGGGGGCTGCTGCGGGCCCCAGTCCTCCTGCTGCGGCGGGGGCAGCGCCGAGGCCGTGGCCCAGGGGGTCGGCTACAGCGATGCCGAGCTGGCCACCCTGCCGGAGGGGGCGAACCTGGGCCTCTCCTGCGGCAACCCCACGGCCCTGGCGGAGCTGCAGTCCGGCGAGACGGTGCTGGATCTCGGCTCGGGCGGCGGTCTGGATGTCTTCCTCGCCGCCCAGCGGGTGGGTCCGGAGGGCAAGGCGATCGGGCTGGACATGACGCGGGAGATGGTCGCCCGGGCCCGGCAGAACGCCGCGGACTTCCGCCGCCGCACGGGCCTGGACAACGTCGCGTTCCACCTGGGCCAGATCGAGGCGATTCCGCTGCCCGACGCCTCGGTGGATGTGGTGATCTCGAACTGCGTCCTGAACCTCAGCCCCGACCAGGCTGCCGTCTGGCGGGAGATCGCCCGCGTGCTGAAGCCCGGCGGCCGCGTGTCCATCTCGGACATGGTGCTGCTCCGCCCGCTGCCCGAGGCGATCCGTGCGGACGTGCTGGCCCACGTGGGCTGCATCGCCGGGGCCGCCCTGGTGGACGACCTGAAGGCCATGATCCTGGCGGCGGGCCTCGTGGATCTGTCGCTGGAGGACAAGGCCGGGGCCGTGGCGGCCATGCTGCCGGAAGGGGACTCCCTGGCCGAGCAGCTTCCCGCTGCGGATCGGCCCGCCGACTACGTGGCCAGCATGATCATTGCCGCCAGGAAGCCCCGGTAGTGCCATGCAGAAGCGCCTCGCCTTCCTCGACCGCTACCTCACCCTATGGATCTTCCTGGCCATGGGCCTGGGTGTGCTGCTGGGCTGGGCCGTCCCCGACTTCAACCGGGCCATCAACGCCTGGAACGTGGGCACCACCAGCGTGCCCCTGGCCGCGGGCCTGATCCTGATGATGTACCCGCCCCTGGCCAAGGTGCGCTACGAGGAACTGCACCTGGTCTTCCGGAACCGGAAGGTGCTGGGGCTGTCCCTCCTCCAGAACTGGGTGATCGGGCCCCTGCTCATGTTCGGGCTGGCCGTGCTGTTCCTGCGCGACCGGCCCGAGTACATGGTGGGCCTCATCCTCATCGGCCTGGCCCGCTGCATCGCCATGGTCATCGTGTGGAACGACCTGGCGAAGGGCGACACCGAGTACTGCGCGGGGCTCGTGGCCTTCAACTCCATCTTCCAGGTGCTCTTCTTCAGCGTGTACGCCTGGTTCTTCGTCACGGTGCTGCCCGCGAACCTGGGCCTCCACGGGGCGGTGGTCGCCATCACCATCGGGCAGATCGCCGAGAGCGTCTTCATCTACCTGGGCGTTCCCTTCCTCGCAGGCTTCCTGACCCGGCTCATCCTGGGCCGAATCAAGGGCCTGGACTGGTACCACCGGGTGTTCGTGCCCAAGATCAGCCCGCTCACGCTGGTGGCCCTGCTTTTCACCATCGTCGTCATGTTCAGCCTGAAGGGCGACGCCATCGTGAAGCTGCCCTTCGATGTCCTCCGCATCGCGATTCCGCTGCTCATCTACTTCGTGGTGATGTTCCTCGTGAGCTTCTGGATGTCCAAGAAGGTGGGCGCCACCTACCCGCAGAGCGCCACCCTGAGCTTCACGGCAGCCTCCAACAACTTCGAACTGGCCATCGCCGTGGCCGTGGCCACCTTCGGCATCGCCCACGGGGCGGCCTTTGCGGCGGTCATCGGCCCCTTGGTGGAAGTGCCCGTCCTCATCGGCCTGGTGAACGTGGCCCTCTGGCTCAAGCGTCGCTGGTATCCCGAATGTGCGGAATCCGTCGCCGGCGTCATCTGCTGCCCCGCCACCGATCCCGAGGTGAAGCCGTGAGGACCCAGAGCATCCTCTTCCTCTGCGTGGCCAACAGCGCCCGTTCCCAGATGGCCGAGGGCCTGGCCCGGCAGATGTTCCCAGGCTTCCGCATCCAGAGCGCGGGCAGCCGGCCCAGCCGCGTGAATCCCTATGCCCTCGAGGCCCTGGCCGAACAGGGCATCGATGCCACCACCCACACTTCCAAGAGTGTCGAGACCATCGATCCGGCCACGGTGGACCTCGTCATCACCCTCTGCGCCGAAGAGGTGTGTCCGCTCTTCCTGGGCAAGGCCGAGCGGCTCCATTGGCCCATCCCCGATCCCGCCAGCGACGATCCCTCCCTGGCGCCGGAGGAGCTGCGGGCCCGCTTCCGGGCCGGGCGGGACGAGATCCGGCGCCGCCTGGAGACGCTGAAGGAGGAACGGGCATGGTGATCCGACCGAGAACGGCGGAGGACCTGGAGGCCGTCCGCGCCGTTCTGGCGGCCGAGCAGCTGCCCCTCGACGCGCTGGAGGCCACCGAGGGCTGGGTCGCGGAGGAGGCCGGCGCCCTCATCGGGCACGTGGCCCTGGAGGCTGCGGCGGACGCGGTGCTGGTGCGCTCCCTCGTGGTGGCGCCCGGGCACCGGGGCGGCGGCCTGGGGGGGCGTCTGATGCAGGCTGCCGAGGCCGCGGCCGGGGCCCGGCCGCGCTACCTGAAGACCGACACCGTGGGGCCGTGGATGGTGGCGCGGGGCTATCGCCTGGCCCGGCCGGACGAGATCCCCGCGGGGATCCAGGCCACGTCCCAGTTCGCCGGCGGGGCCTGTGCCTGCGCCTGCACGCCGGTCCTCGTCCAGGGGCTCCCCTCTGCGCCGAAGGGACCGGGGTTCCTCGCCCGGGGCGGCTGGCTGATCCCGGCCCTGCCGCTCTGGTTCCTGGCCTACCACTGGCTGGAGCCCGCGGCCAACGCCCTCACCGCCCGGGTGTTCCATCTGCGCCTCGATTCCCGCCTGGGCTCGGCGGTGGCCTTCTTCGCCTACGACGCGCCGAAGGTGCTGATGCTCCTCTCCCTGGTGGTGCTGGGGGTGACCTTCGTCCAGACCTTCCTCAGCCCCGAGCGCACCCGCGACATCCTGGCCCGGCGGGCCGGGGCGTGGGGGAACCTGCTGGGCAGCCTCCTGGGCATCGTCACGCCGTTCTGTTCCTGCTCGGCGGTGCCGCTTTTCATCGGCTTCGTGCGGGTGGGGGTGCCCCTGGGCGTGACCTTCTCCTACCTGGTGTCCGCGCCGATGGTGAACGAGGTGGCCCTCTTCCTGCTGCTGGGCCTCTTCGGCTGGAAGATCGCCCTCCTCTACGCGGGCACCGGCGTGGGGGTCGCCTTCCTCGCGGGCTGGGTGATCGGGAAACTCCGGATGGAGCGGCACCTCGAGGCCTGGGTGATGGAGATCCCCTACGCGGCCCAGGCGGCGGAGGAATCACGCCTGGGCTTCCCGGCCCGGCTGGAGATCGCCGTCCAGGGCGTGCGGGACATCGTGGGCAAGGTGTGGCCCTACCTGCTGGCGGGCATCGCCGTAGGGGCCTTCATCCACGGCTACGCCCCCGAGGCCCTCATGGCGCACATCATGGGCAAGGCCGCCTGGTGGAGCGTGCCCCTGGCGGTGCTCATCGGCGTGCCCCTCTACAGCAACGCGGCCGGGGTGATCCCCATCGTCCAGGCGCTCCTGGGCAAGGGCGCGGCCCTGGGCACGGTGCTGGCCTTCATGATGGCGGTGACGGGCCTCTCCCTGCCGGAGACGATCATCCTCCGGAAGGTGCTGAAGCCCCGCCTCATCGCCGTCTTCCTCGCCGTGGTGGCCGCCGGGATCCTCCTGGTGGGCTACCTGTTCAACGCCCTTCTCTAGGAGGCCGCCATGCTCATCGAGATCCTCGGCACCGGCTGCGCCAAGTGCGAGCTGCTGGCCAAGCACGCGGAGGAGGCCGCCCGCTCCCTGGGCCTCGAGTACCGGATCGTGAAGGTGAAGGAGATCCCCGACATCATGGCCCGGGGCGTCATGAGCACCCCGGCCATGGCGGTGGACGGCGTCCTCAAGGTGCAGGGCCACGTGCCCACGGTCCGCAGCCTGGCGGAGCTGTTGAAGGCCTGATTCCGGCCCGTACGGAACTGGCGGGCCCACGATGGGCCCGCCTCCCCTACCCCTGAGTCCTCAGCCATTGCCTTGCGGCTGCGGTCAGGCTTGGACAACAGTATGGGCAATTAAGAATGTAGTTCTATGGTTTTCTGTGTGATCTGCGTCACCACCCGCGGGCATCCGGAGAAGGCCGTCCGGCCTTGATTTTCGCAGGCCCGAGGGTCCGGCTCCCTGCGGCCGTGTGATACTCGTCACCGACGCGGGCCGGGCCCGCGCGGAACCGATTCCACAGGGAGGACCCATGGGGGACCCGCTTTTCTGGCACAGGCTCCAGTTCGGCTTCACGGCCACCTTCCACTACCTGTTCCCCCAGCTCACCATGGGCCTCGCCTTCATCATCGTGGTGCTGAAGGCGCTGGGGCTGAAGACCGGCGAGGCCCGCTACAACGACGCGGCGCGGTTCTGGATCCGGATCTTCGGCATCAACTTCGCCATCGGCGTGGTGACCGGCATCCCCATGGAGTTCCAGTTCGGCACGAACTGGGCCCAGTTCTCCCGCTTCTCCGGCGGCATCATCGGCCAGACCCTGGGCATGGAGGGCATGTTCGCCTTCTTCCTGGAGAGCAGCTTCCTGGGACTGCTGGTGTGGGGGGAGAAGAAACTCTCCCCCAAGGGCCACTTCGGCGCCGCGCTGGCGCTGTGGATCGGCAGCTGGCTGTCCGGCTACTTCATCATCGCCACCAACGCCTTCATGCAGCACCCCGTGGGCTACGCCCTGGGACCCGACGGCACCCTGCAGCTCACGAGCTTCTGGACCTTCCTGCTGAACCCCTGGGCCCTGGTGCAGTACGCCCACAACATGGTGGCCACGGTGGTGACGGGTTCCTTCGTGGTGGCCGCGGTGGGCGCCTTCTGGAGCCTGAAGGGCATCCATGAGACCCAGGCCCGCCTGAACCTGAAGGTGGGGACGCTTCTCGGCCTGGTGTTCAGCGTGCTGGTGGCGTTTCCCACCGGGGACCTGCAGGGCAAGATGGTGGCGAAGCACCAGCCGGTGACGCTGGCCGCCATGGAGGGCCGTTTCGACAGCGGCACCCACGCGCCCCTCACGCTCATCGGGCAGCCCAATGTGGCCCAGCGCCGCATCGAGAACCCCATCCGGCTCCCGGCCGTGCTGAGCTTCATCGCCTACGGATCCTTCTCCAGCAACGTCCAGGGCCTGGAGGCCTTCCCCCAGGACCAGTGGCCCCAGAACATCGAGTTCCTCTACTACGCCTTCCACATCATGGCGGGCCTGGGCACGCTGATGATCCTCGTGATGGGGCTGGCGGCCCTCCTGCTCTGGCGGAAGAAGCTGGAATCGAGCAAGGCCATGCTCTGGACGCTGATGCTGGCGTTCCCCTTCCCCTACATCGCCACCACGGCGGGCTGGGTGGTGACGGAGTTCGGCCGGCAGCCGTGGCTGCTCTACGGCCTGCTGCGCACGCCCCAGGGGGGCAGCCCCACGGTGAACGCAGGCCAGACGGCTTTCACCACGCTCGGCTTCGCCGGCATCTTCGTGGTGCTGGGGATCCTCTTCCTCTTCCTCGTCGGGCGCGAGCTGGCCCACGGCCCTGAATCCCACGCCGAGAAGGCCTAGGAGGCGATCATGGAAATGCTCTGGTTCTGGCTCGTCTCGGTGATGGTGGCCATCTACGTGGTGCTCGACGGCTTCGACTTCGGCGCCGGCATCCTGCACCTCTTCGTGGCCAAGACCAACGAGGAGCGGCGGGAGGTGCTCGGCGCCATCGGTCCCCTCTGGGACGGCAACGAGGTCTGGCTGCTGGCGGGCGGGGGGTCCATGTTCCTCGCCTTCCCCAAGGTGCTGGCCTCCGGCTTCTCCGGGTTCTACCTGGCCATGTGGCTGGTGGTGTGGTGCCTCATGCTCCGCGGGATCTCCATCGAGTTCCGCTCGCACCTCCGGGACGGCCTCTGGCGCCACTTCTGGGACACCACCTTCGCCGTCTCGAGCATCCTCCTGCCGGTGCTCTTCGGCGCGGCCCTCGGGAACGTCCTGCGGGGCGTGCCGGTGGACGGCTCCGGCTACTTCGAGATGGCGCTCTGGACGAACTTCCGGGTGGGAACGCATCCGGGCATCCTCGACTGGTACACCGTGCTGATCGGCGTCTTCGCCCTGGCCACCCTCGCGGGCCATGGCGCCCTGTTCCTGGCCTGGAAGACGGAAGGGGCGGTCCACGACCGGGCCCGCGGGCTCGTGATGAAGCTCTGGGGCCTGGTGCTCGTGCTCTGGATCGTGTCCAGCTACGCCACCTCCCTCGTCAACCCCGGCATCTTCCAGAACCTGTCCCGGGCGCCCCTGGGCTGGCTGGCCACCCTCATCTTCCTGGCAGGCCTCGCGCTCGTGTTCGTGGGCACCAAGCAGGCGCGCCCGCTGCTGGCCTTCCTCGGCTCCAGCGCCTTCATCCTGGGGATCCTGGCCGCCAGCGCCGCCTGCGTCTACCCGGTGATGCTGCGCTCCACGCTCGATCCGGCCTACAGCCTCACCGCCCTGAACGCCAGCGTGGGCGGCCCCGGGCTCCGGGCGGGCCTGGTGTGGTGGCTCATCGGCTTCCCCATCGCCCTCGGCTACTTCGCCTTCCTCTTCCGGTTCCACCGGGGCAAGGTGAAGGCCGCCGCGGAGGGCGAGGGCTACTGAGCTTCTGCGGAGGCAGGTCGAGAGGGCCCGGGCGACCGGGCCCTTCTCACGCCTGCCGGGACCGGCGCCATCGCCAAGCCAGCCAGGCCCAGGCCCCCAGCATCACCATCCAGCCGGCCGCCCGCACGGCACCGGCGATGGCCGTGTCCCGCGCGAGGCAGCCCCACTGGCCGAAGAGGGTGGCCCAGTCGTGCTCGCCGCCGCCCACCAGGGGCAGGAGCTGGCTCCGGGCGTCCGCCATGTAGCGGGCGATGTTGAGGCCGTTCTCGCCGGCCCACAGCGCGGCCACGGCGGCGCCGAGGGCCTGGCGCTTCCGCCAGAAGGCCCCACCCACGATCACCGGCACCAGCAGCTGCATCAGGGTGCCGCCCAGGAACCCCAGGGTTTCGGAGCCGAAGAGGCCGAAGATCGGGTGTCCCGCTTCATGGAACACCAGGTTCACGCCGTCGAGCAGGGGGATCCAGCCGTCCTGGACCGTGGCCGCAACGACCATGAGCCCGGCGAACCCGAGGGAGGCGGCGGCGAAGCTCCCGGTGCCCACGGGCTCCCAGGGCTCGGCGCCCGTCTCGCGGAGACCCTGCAGCCAGTCCATCAGGGATGCGCCCGGTGCCGGGCCACGATCCAGTCCACCACCTGCTCCAAGGTCATGCCGCTGGAATCCAGTTCCACGGCGTCCGCCGCCCGGCGCAGGGGCGCCACGGCCCGGGTGGTGTCCGCCGCGTCCCGGCGCTGGAGGTCGGCCAGCACCTCCGCCAGGGGCGGGGCGTCGCCCTTCTCGGCCAGTTCGAGGTGGCGGCGGCGCGCCCGCGCCTCGGGACTGGCCGTGAGGAAGATCTTGCAGCAGGCGGAGGGGAAGACCACGGTGCCGATGTCGCGGCCATCCACGACCCAGCGTCCCCGCTTCCCGATGGCGCGCTGCTGGTCCACGAGCACCTCGCGCACCCGGGCGTCCGCGCTGACGGGGGTGACGTTCCGGGTGACCTCCAGGCTCCGGATGGCCTCGCTCACATCCTCCCCGTCGAGGAAGATCCGGATGCCCTCCTGGGCCAGTCGGAGTCCCGCGAGCGCCCGCTCCAGGCGCGGCCGGTCCGCCAGGTCGACGCCCTGCCGGGCGAGCGCCAGGGTGGCGGCGCGGTACATGGCGCCGGTGTCCAGGTAGTCCCAGCCCAGGGCCTGGGCCACCCTGCGAGCGGTGGTGGATTTCCCGACGCCGCTGGGGCCGTCGAGGGCGATCAGGGGGAGGCAAGGTTCCATGCCTTCGATTCTGAGGGCTGCCCGCGGCGCGGTCCATGCGGGGGGCTCTTGATCTGTTGTTGGGACCAAGATTCAATCTTGTTTAATTGACCGTCGCCACAGGAATTCCGGCGCATAATGCTCGCCGCACATCCTTCCGCCATCGGCATGGCGGAACCATCCGGAGGCCACATGCGCCGCTCCACCCTGTTCCTCGCCGCCGCGGCCCTGCTGCTGGCCCTGCCCGCCAGCGCCAAGCCCGCCTTCCTGAAGAAGGCCAAGGAGGCCGGCATCACCCAGGTGACCAGCTGCAAGTCCTGCCACGCTGAGAAGATGTCCAAGGACTCCCTCAACGATGCCGGCAAGTGGCTCATGAACGAAATGAAGGTCAAGAAGGCCAAGGAAGTGGATCCCACCTGGCTGAAGGAGTACTACGCCAAGAAGAAGTAGACCTTCGGGAGCCGCAAGCAGAAGGGGCGCCTCGCGGCGCCCCTTCTGCTTGTCTGATGGGTCGGGCCTATTTGGCCAGGCCGAGGTCCTTGAGGATCTTGGGGTCCTTCTCGTCCTGGGCCAGGAGCACGTGGCACGTGTCGCAGTCCGCCGGGATGGTCTGGCCGTCGGCGGAGGTGTGGCTGCCGTCGTGGCAGCGGTTGCAGCCCGGGAAGTCCTCGTGCCCGATGTTGTTCGGGTGGGAGCCCCAGGTGAGCTTCATCTCCGGGAACACGTTCCGCAGGTAGATGGCCAGCACGGCCTGGCCGGCCTGGTCCACGAGATCCTTGTGCTGCTGGAAGACCGCCGGGTACGAGGCCTGGTAGTAGGCGGCGATGGCGGCCGGGATCTGCGTGCGGGCGGCCTCGCGGCTCGGGTAGTCCACCTTCAGGACCTCCACGGCCTTCTTCTTGATGAAGGGGAGGTCGGTGCTGATGGCGCGGCTCGACATGGCCTCGTCCACGGCCCGTTCCGGGAGCTCGAAGGCGTGGGTGGGCCGGTTGTGGCAGTCGATGCAGTCCATGGTGCGGGTCTCGGCCTTGGCCAGCTTGTCCGCGGGGATGGACTTGAAGTCGTCGCTCTCGAACACGATGGTCTTGCCGGTCTTGTCCGTGTAGGTGACCTTGGGGATCACCTGCCGATGGCCGTCCGTGCTCACGTAGGTGATGGTGGTGCCGTCCGCCATGTGGCGCCCGTGGATGCCCACCTGGCCCATGGCGGTGTTGCCGCCGATCTTCACCATCAGGACCGAGGTGGCGGGGGTGTTGGCCTCGTCATCGGCGTACTTGGTGTGGATGAAGAGCTTGTCGTTGCTGAACTTCTGGGGCCAGTGGCACTGTTCGCAGGTCTCCCGCGCGGGGCGCAGGTTCTGCACGGGATCCTCGATGGGCCGGCTGTAGGTCTTGAAGAGCACCGCGAAGAGCTGGCGGGTGCCGGAGAGCTTGGACTTCACGAACCAGCCGGCGCCGGGACCGATGTGGCACTGGGCGCAGCCGACGCGGGAATGGGGGGAATTCAGGAAGGCGGTGTACTCGGGCTGCATGACCGTGTGGCAGGTCAGCCCGCAGAACTTGGTAGAATCCATGTATTCCACGCCCTTGAAGCTGGCCGTGCCCACGATGATGATATTGGCCGCCGTGGCGAGGCCGACCCCGAGCATGAGCTTGCGGACGGAGGGGAGCGTCAGGTCCACCTTGGGGTACTCGGTGGGCAGCTCGCCGGCCATCCGGAGCTTCCGGCGTCGGAGGAACATGCCGAGGGGCATGAGCAGCAGCCCGGCCACGAAGAGGGCCGGGAGGATGAGGAAGAGCACGATGCCGGCGTAGGGATGGATCGGGTGCGTGCTGACGAGCTCCTGGCCCCAGAAGATCACCAGGCTGGCGCCGGTGCCCGTCGTGAGGATGAACCCGAGGATCGTGATCCAGTTCTTCCCGGTGTAGAAGAGCGATCGGCCCAGCTCGCGGGACCGTTCTCCAAGACTCATGCCGTCACCTCATCATCCAAGGGTGTCCGGACAGAGGACGTCCGGGTGTGAAATACATTCCATCACACTAATGTCAGGGCCCCGGCCAGACAAGCGAAGGGAAGGGGCTCATTCCGCAAATGCAGGAGCGGACTCGATTTCGATTCGGAAATGTGACCGAAATCGCGCGAGGGGCATCACGCCTGGCGGTTCCGGAGCACTGCGAGGAAGGCTTCGCCGTACTGGAGCAGCTTCTTGGGGCCCACCCCGCTGAGGGCCAGGAACTCGGCGTCCGTGGCGGGCCGGAACCGGGCCATCTGCTGCAGAGTGGCATCGCTGAAGACCACGTAGGCGGGGACGCCCCGCTCGTCCGCCAACCGTTTGCGAAGCACCTTCAGGTCGCCATAGAGGGCGGCCTCGCCATCCACCGGACCCGGGGGCACGGCGGGCCGGTCGCCCCGCGGCGAGCCCCTCCGCCCGCGCGGGACGGGCGCCGCCGAGGCCAGGGGATCGAGGCCCGCGCAGCTGTCGCAGCAGGCGCCGCAGGGCTCCATGCGCTCGCCCAGATGGGCCAGCAGCGCCTGGTGGCGGCAGCGTCCCGATTCCGCGAGGCGGAAGAGGTCCCGGGTCTGCCGCTGCTGGGCCTGGGCCAGGGCGGGATCGAGCCCATCCGTGAACCGGTCGTAGCTGAGCACGTCGCCCCAGCCGTAGAACAGCACGCAGTCGGCGTCGGCGCCGTCCCGCCCGGCGCGGCCGATCTCCTGGTACCAGCCCTCGACGCTCTTGGGCAGATCCCGGTGGATGACGTAGCGGATGTTGCTCTTGTCGATGCCCATGCCGAAGGCCACCGTGGCCACGATGACGTCCACATCATCCCGCTGGAAGGCCTCCTGGGCGGCGGTGCGCGCGCCCGCCTCCATGCCCGCATGGTAGGCCGCGGCGCGCAGTCCGTGCCCCGCGAGGTAGGCCGCAGTGGCCTCCACGGATTTTCGCGACAGGCAGTAGATGATGCCGCTCTCGCCGCGACGGGCGAGTACCAGCTGGAGCATGGCCTCCCGGACCGCAGGCTGGCCCTCCGCGCCCTTGCGGTAGGCGCTGATGCGCAGGTTCGGCCGGAAGAAGGAGCCCTGCACCTCGAGGGGCGACCGCATGTCGAGCTGGGCGGCGATGTCCCTGCGCACTTCGGGGGTGGCGGTGGCCGTGAGGGCCAGCACCGGGACGCCCGGGAACCGCCGCTTCAGCCCGGCCAGGGTGCGGTAGGCCGGCCGGAAGTCGTGACCCCAGTGGCTGATGCAGTGGGCCTCGTCCACGGCGATGAGGCGCAGGTCCACCTCCTGGAGGAGGTCCGCCAGATACAGTTCCAGTCCCTCGGGCGCGGCGTACACCAGCTCGAGCTCACCGTTCTTGAGGGCGCGGATGCGCTCCCGGCGGGTCTCCGCATCCAGGCTGGAGTTCAGGAAGGCGGCCCGGAGACCCGCCTCGGTGAGGGCGTCCACCTGGTCCTTCATGAGGGCGATGAGGGGCGAGACCACCAGCGTCACGCCACCCAGCAGCCGGGCGGGCAGCTGGAAGGTGAGGGACTTGCCGGCCCCCGTGGGCATGACGCCCACCACGTCCCGGCCCGCCAGCACCGCCTCGATGATCTCCCGCTGGCCCGGCCGGAAGTCGCCGTAGCCGAAGGTGGCCTTGAGGGCCGCGCGGAGATCCGGCGCCGCCTCGAGCTCCGCGGCCAGGGCCTTCAGGGCCGCGATGGCTCCCGGATCGAAGGCCCCGGGCTCCTGGCGATAGCGGGACCGCAGCTGGTCCAGCCCCTCACGGCAGGCCGACCTCGCGCCCTGCGCGAGCAGGGCGCGCAGGCGTTCGATCTCCGCGGGGACTGGCGGCAATCAGCAGCCGCCGTCGAGGAGGGGGCTGGCCGCCTTCCAGAAGGCCGCCATCTCCTCGGGCTTTCCGAAGGTGATCCGGATGTGGTTCGGCAGGCCGTAGCCCTGCATGGGGCGTACGATCACGCCCCGCTGCAGCAGCTCCTTGAAGAGCTCGGCGGCCGGGAAGGCGCTCTCCAGCAGGATGAAGTTGCCGGAGGTCCCCGAGAGCTGGCAGCGGTGGTGGGCGGCTTCGGCCACGAAGGCCGTGCGCGCCTCGTGGTTCTTCTGGCGGGAGAAGGCCTCGAAGGCCAGGTCCTGCACGGCGACCTCGGCGGCGACCTGGGCCAGGTGGTTGGTGTTGAAGGGGCTGCGGACCCGCTCCAGGTACTGCATCAGCTCCTTCGAGCCCAGCCCGTAGCCGATGCGCATGGCCGCCAGGGCATGGATCTTGGAGAAGGTGTGGAGCACCAGCAGGTTCGGGCGCTCATCCAGGTAGCCCGCGGCATCGGGGTATTCGGCCGGATCTTCGTACTCGGCATAGGCCTGGTCCACCACCAGGACGATGTCCTCGCGCAGGCCGCGCACCAGGCGCTCCAGGGCGGCGCGCTCCAGGCGGAGGCCCGTGGGGTTGTTGGGGTGGCCGAGGTACACCAGCCGGGTGTCCGCGGCGACGCTGCGGAGGATGTCATCCACATCCAACTCGGTCGCGCTGGCGCGGGATTCGATGACCCGTCCGCCGGCCGTCTGGGTGGCGATGCCGTAGATGGCGAAGCTGTGCCTGGGCACCACGGCGCTTCCGCCGTCGAGGAGGGCCGCCTTGGCGATCATCTCGAGGATCTCGCTGCTGCCGTTGCCCAGGATCACCCGGTCCGGCGTGATCCCCTTGCGCTGGGCGATGCGCTGCCGCAGGTACCAGCCGTCGCTGACGGGGTAGAGGCCGAGGCCCTCGAACTCCGCACCCGTCACCGCCGCGGCCACCCGGGTCTTCACCGCGTCGGTCGGTCCCCAGGGGTTCTCGTTGGAGGCCAGCTTGACGATGCTGGTGAGCCCCAGTTCCCGCTGGACCTCCTGGATGGGCTTGCCGGGCACGTAGAGGGGGATGCTCGCCAGGTGCTCGAAGGCGGGAAGGCTGGACAGTGCGGAATTCATCACAGGGGCCGTTCGGAAAGCACCTTGTCGACGATGCCGTATTCCAGGGCCTCCTCGGCGCCCATGAAGTAGTCGCGATCCATGTCCTTCATGACCTTCTTCAGGGGCTGGCCCGTGTGCTTGGCGAAGGTGGCCGCGAGGTTCTCCTTCAGGCGCTGGATCTCCTTGAAGGTGATCTCGATCTCGGTGGCCTGGCCCTGGGCCCCGCCGCTGGGCTGGTGGATCATGATGCGGGCGTTGGGGAGGGCGAAGCGCTTGCCCTTGGTGCCCGCGGCCAGGAGATGGGCGCCCATGGAGGCGCACTGGCCGATGCAGTAGGTGACGATGTCGTTCTTCACGAACTGCATGGTGTCGTAGATGGCCAGGCCCGCCGTGACGCTGCCGCCGGGGCTGTTGATGTAGATCTGGATGTCCTTGTCCGGGTCCTCGCTCTCGAGAAAGAGCATCTGGGCCACAACGGCATTGGCCACGTTGTCGTCGATGGCGGTGCCCAGGAAGATGATGTTGTCCTTCAGCAGGCGCGAATAGATGTCGTAGCTGCGCTCGCCGCGCGGGGTCTGCTCGATGACGATGGGGGGATAGTAGCTGCTGGGCATGGGCCCTCCGGCTGGGTCATCAGGATAGCAAAGGGGCGCCAGCGGCGCCCCTTCGGCACGCGCTTCCGCAGACTACTTCTTGGCCGTGGGCTTCTTGGCCTTGGGCTTTTCCTCGGCAGGTTCTTCCTTCTTCACAGCCTTCTTCGGCTTCTCCTCGACCGCCTCCTCCTTCTTCGCGGCCTTCTTCGGCTTCTCTTCGGCGGGTTCTTCCTTCTTCACGGCCTTCTTGGGCTTCTCCTCGGCGGGGGCCTCGGCCTTGGCCGCCTTCTTCGCGGGCTTCGCCTCGGCGTGGCCATGGTCGTGATCGTGGTCACAGTCGGGACCGTGGACGTGCTCCGCGGGGCTCACGGCCGCGGGTTCGCCGCCCTCCTGGTCCTCCAGGTCGCCACCCTCCAGGCCGCCCGCGTCGAAGCGGCCCACGGGGATGCCGGCCTCGCGCTTGCGCTCGAGTTCCACCAGGGCCGCGAAGGCCTCCTTGTCCAGGAGCTCCTCGGTCACCGTGGCGGCGGCGGCGAGCTTGTCGAAGATCTTGTCCGTGCGGATGCGGCCCTTGATCTCCGTCGTGTTCCCGCGGCGTTCGAGCTCGGCCTTGAAGGCCGCGAAGGGCTGCTGGACCTTGTTCTCCTCCATGTAGGAACGGATGTCGGCGTCGATCTCCTCTTCCGCGACCTGGATGTCCTCGGCGTTGCCGATGGCCTGCAGCAGGTAGCCGCTGCGGACCGCGCGCTCGGCATCGTTGAGGCGGTAGCGGCGGTAGGCCTCCCAGTTCACCTTCTTGGGATCCAGTCCCTGGCGGGCCACGGTCTGGGCGAACTCCTGGCAGTAGTCGTCGAGCTGGAGGATGACCATGGAACGGGGCACTTCGAAGGGGGCGGCGTCGAGCAGGGTGTCCAGGAGGCTGGCATGGAGGCGGGCCACGGCGTCGCGCTCGGCGGCCTCCTCCAGGTCCTTGCGGATGGCGGCCTTCAGGGCGGCCAGGTTCTCGAAGGCGCCCATGTCCTTGGCGAACTCGTCGTTCAGCTCGGGCGTCTCCTTCCGGCGGACGTCCTTGACGGTGACCTCGTAGGCGAGGGTCTTGCCCGCGAGGACCCGGTTCTCGTCGTCGGCGGGGTGGTTGATGGTGAAGGCCTTCTTCTCGTCGGCCTTCATGCCCAGGATCTCCTGGTCGAAGGGGCGGCCCGCCTCGATCTGGAGGACCTGGTCGGCATAGGTCTGGGCCTTGAGGCCCTGGGGCTTCACCCGGATGTCGCAGGTGACCACCAGGCCCTCGGCCACGGCCTCGTCCACCGGCAGGAGCCTGGTGGCCCGCTGGCGGAGGCCCTCCAGGTGCTCATCGATGGCGGCCTCGTCGATGGCGCGCTTCTTCTTGGTGAGCTGCAGCGTCTTGTAGTCCGGCAGGTCCACCACGGGGGCCACGTCGAACTGGGCCTTGAAGACCGCGTCGGCGCCCTCCTTCAGGTCCAGCTTCTCCAGGGCGGGGCGCGAGATGGGCATGGCGCCCGCCTCCTGGGCGGCCTTCCAGAAGTGCCGGTCCACCAGCTGCTCGGCCACGTCGGACTGGATCTCGCGGGCGTAGCGCTGCATGAGCACGGCCCGGGGGGCCTTGCCGGGGCGGAAGCCCGGGATGCGGACCTTCGGGGCGATCTTCGCCACCACCTCGTTGAAGGCGGTGCCCACCTCGGCGGCAGGGACCGTCACCTCGACGGACTTGCGGGTGGGGGAGTGGTGGTGGAGGGTCACGGACATGGGTGCTCCTGGTGATGCGTGGGTCGAGGGAGGTGACTGGGTTTCCTGGTCAGGGGTTCTCGCGGCTCCCCTCGTGGCTCGGGCACGTCCTGTGCCCTCGCCCTTCGGGCGGCCATCGCCTGCGGCGATTCCGTCCGATTCGCCAGTCCTGGCGAATGGTGCGAACGGTCGGACTCGAACCGACATGGTGTGAACCGCTGGAACCTAAATCCAGTGCGTCTACCAGTTCCGCCACGCTCGCAGGGTGCCAAATTGTCATGCCGATGGTGCGCCCAGAGCGACTCGAACGCCCGACCCTCAGGTTCGAAGCCTGATGCTCTATCCAGCTGAGCTATGGGCGCGCACCGGAACCCCCTAGTCTAGCTGGAAGCATCCCCGGCTTCGACCCCTGGGTTGGCTGGATAGAGCGCCGGATGCCGAGGGCTCCATCCAGCTTCGCCCGTGGCCTATCGGACGCGCCCTCGGGCGCATCCTCCCGCTCGCCTCGCTCGCGGAGGCCGGAGCCGGGCGCGCACCGGAACCCCCTGGGCTAGCTGGAAGCCTCCTGCGCTTCGACCCCTGGGTTGGCGGGAAGCCCCCCTCGGCTGCCGGCCCCTCAGGCCAGGCACCAGGCATCCTCGGCGCCGTGGCGGTCCAGGCGGGCCAGGTCGGCCTCATCCAGTCCCAGGGATCGGGCGCTTTCCCGTTCGCTGGCGAGGTCGCAGGGGAGGACCCCGGGGTCGTCCGTGCCCAGGGCGCAGCGCACCCCGGCCCGCAGCATGCGGGGCAGGGGATGGGGGCGGACGTCGGCGGCGAGGCCCGCATTGGAGCGGAGGCAGACGTCCACGGGGATGCGGCGCTCCGCCAGGAGGGCCAGGGTGTCGTCATCGGCCCGGATGCCGTGGACGATGCGCGCCACTCCGGCTTCCAGGACGGCCTCCCGCACGTTCGAGCCGGGCCCGTTCTCGCCCGCGTGGGCGGCGAGGCGCAATCCCGCGGCGCGCGCCCGGTCGAAGACGGGGGCCCAGTCCCGGAAGGGGCAGCCTTCCAGGCCGCCCGTGGAGAAGCCCTTCACGAAGGGGGGCAGCTCGGGCAGCACCAGGTCCAGGACCGCGTGGCCGTGCTTCGGTCCGAAGTGGTTGACGGCGTCCACCACGACGCAGGTCCGGAGGCCGAGGGTCCGCGCCTCGGCGAGGCCCTCGTCCAGCCCCCGCCAGAAGTCCCCAAGGGAGATCTGGGCCCTGTGGACCACCAGGAAGTGGGGGGAGACCCAGAGGTCCACGCCGGTGGCCCCGGCCGCCAGGGTGCGCCGGGCCACGGCGAGGGCGGCCTGGCGCACGGCCTCGCGGCTGTCGAGGAGCGCGGCGCCGAAGAGGAAGGCGGCGATGAACCCCTCGAAGGGCACCGGGCCGCCACCCCACAGAACCTCCAGGGACCCCGGCAGGGCCAGCCCGCGGCGTTCCGCCTCGCCCCGTACCCAGGCCGCGTCGAGGCCGCCCTCGAGGTGGGTGTGGCGGTCGACGCGCGGTGGATCGGCAGGGTGGCTCACGTGGACATTATGCCCACCCGCGCCGGACCCTCGCTCCGCAGGGTGCGGTCAGCACCCTGGGCCACGCGCGTGTGTGCGTCCCACCCGGGCGTGATGCTCACCCGCGCCGGACCCTCGCTCCGCAGGGTGCGGTCAGCACCCTGCTCCGCGGTCCGGCGGGGTTCGCCTACTCGTCGTAGTCGTCCATCCGGAGGTCGCCGGGATCGAAGCCCTCGCCGCGGCCGCGCTCGATGGGCACGCCGGTCTCGCTGAAGGCCTCCTCGAGGTTCTCGGCCTCGGGCTCCGGCGTGAAGTCGTCCTCGATGACGTGGGCGACCTTCTCCTTCTTCAGCACCTTGGGTTTGGCCGGGGCGTTCTTCTGGTTCGCCCCGCATTTTGGACAGAGTGCCTCCGGCTTGCCGAAGTCGTAGAACTTCGTCGCGCACTGGAAGCATGTGTACTTCTTGCCGAGATCCGCCATCGCCCTATCCTCGCCCAGACTCAAAGGAACAAGGTTCTACCAGACCCGGGGCGTCTTGTCACCAGGAAGGATCACGGGGTCAGGCCCAGGGGGCCCTTCCCAGCTTGGCGGGGTCCCCCTCGCAGAGCTGCTGGATGACGGTGTTGGTGAAAATACGATGCCTGAGCTCCACATCCTCGCCGAAGCGCTCGACGAAGGTGGCCCGGCTGCGTTCCAGCTCGTCCCGGAGCAGCCCGTAGAGGTTGCCCTGGGTGCGGGCCTGGGCCACCTTGGCGGGGAAGTAGAGCTCCACGTCCCCCACGAGCACCCGGGCGAGGCGCTCGGCGCCGGCCCGGGTCCGGGGATCCAGGTCCTGGCTCGGGGGGGGGTCGATGGGTTCGGGCACCACCTGGGTGGGGGCGCTGGGCATGGGTTCGGGCGGGAGGGCTTGCGGTTCCTCCTCCCGGCCCGCGGCCAGGGCGGCCAGGAGGGCGGAGGCGGCCAGGACCAAAGCACGGACCTGTTCAGGACGGTCCAGCCTCTGCCGGGCTCCGCAGTCCACCAGGAGGAGGGCCACCGCCTTCCGCTTGTGGCGAAGGGGGAGGATGGCGAGGTCCGGGGCCTCGAAGGAGCTGAGGGGTGCCAGGAGGGCCGAGTAGGCGGGGCCGGGCCGCCGGATGGCCCGGGCGCCGCCGTGGATGAGGGCCTCCAGGTCCGGCGGGGGGACCACGGCGCCGGGCCGCCGGGGTGCTTCCCCGTCGAAGCCCCGGTGGGCGTAGAGGCTGGCCAGCCCCTGCTTGAGGATGAAGAGCGCGCTCCGCTCCACGAACGGCGCGAGCCCGTCCAGCAGGCGCTTCAGCAGCTCGCTCTGGGAGGGCGCGCCCTCGATGAGATCGAGGGCCGTGGCCAGGTGGCCTTCCGAGGCTTCCGCGTTCCCCAGGACCAGGGTGGACGGTGCGGCCTCGGAGAGCCGGGCCAGGAGCTCGGGATCCGGCCGGAAGCGGGTCAGTCCCTCCTGCCAGGCCGCCATCACCTCTTCGAGGAGCGCCTGGTGGCGCTGGTTGAGCCAGGCTTCCAGGGAGGCGCGGAGGGCGTCCTGGCTGGGTGGGGCCTCGGGGCGGCGGTCGCTCATCGGGGATCCGGGGGGAAGTCGCCCTCAAGGGTAGCCGACATCGCCCTGGAAGTACCCTCCCTGGCAATCCGGGGGATGGGACGCTAGCATGGCCCAGGTTCCTTGGAGTTGGCGGATGGCGGATCTTTCCATCGAGGTGCAGGAGGTCGACGGCGTGGCGGTGCTCCTGCCGGCCGGCTTCATCAACGCGCACACGGTCCGGGACTTCGAAGAGGCGATGGAGGCCCTGGTCAAGGGGGGCCGCTACACGATCCTGCTGAACTGCCGGGATCTGAGCTACATCAGCTCCGCGGGCCTGGGGGCCATCATGGGCCTCATCGAGACAGTGCGCGAGCACGGCGGCGACATCCTGCTCTCCAACCTCCAGGAGAACGTGTTCGCCATCTTCGACACCCTGGGCTTCACCCAGCTCTACCGGGTCTTCGGCGACCAGGGCGAGGCGCTGGCGGCGGCCGCTCCGGAGCGGAAGGGCTGAGGTGGGAGCCAAGATGGACCACGCCCAGTTCCGGCTCGTGATCCCGAGCCAGACCCGCTACCTGAACCTGGTGACCGGTCTGGCCAAGCGGGCGGCCCTGGTGGCCGGCATGGACGACGCCACGGCCGCCAAGGTGAGCATCGCCGTGGACGAGGCGGTGACCAACGTGATCCTCCACGCCTACCACGGGGAGGGGGAGCACAGCGTCGAGCTGGAGGTTCGCTTCACCGAGGTGGCCCTGGAGATCCACATCCTCCACACGGGCCAGGGCATCCGCCAGGACCAGGTGGTGCTGCCGGATCCCAAGGAATACATCAAGCACCCCCGGAAGGGCGGTCTGGGCCTGCTGCTCATGAGCCGCTTCATGGACGAAGTCAGCTTCAAGGAGGACGGGGGCTCCGGCCGGAACGAGTGCTGCCTGATCAAGAAGATCGGCTGAGGGGCCTCTCCCCGCGCCATGCAGACCACCCCCTTCGACCGCCTGCGCGAACTGGCCCTCCGGATCCCCGAAGGCGCCCAGGAACTGTTGCCCCTCATCGACTTCCTGGAGACCTTTCCGGACCAGGGCAGCGAGGAGGACCTGGTCCACCTGGTGGGCATCACGGCCATGGGCATCGCCAAGGCCCGCCAGGGCGGGATCTGGGACGGGGGGAAGTGGCTGTTCCTCCGCGGCGCGGCCCCGGCCTTCCCCACGCACCCGGGCGAGGGCTGGCGGGTGCTGCCGTGGGGGTACGGGGACGAGACCTTCGGCCACCTGGTCCTCAAGGCACCGGACCTCCCGGATGCCGTCCCCCTGCTGCTTTCCATCTCTGCCCCGCTGCTGGCCTGGCGCCGGCTGGAGGCCCTGCGGAGCTCCCAGAACCAGGCCCTGGCCCTCCAGCTCTCACGCCTGAACACCGTGTTCGAGCTCACGCGCAACCTGGGCGAGGTGGAGACCCGCCGGGACCTGGTGCGCCTCATGGCCAACACGCTGATGGGCGAGTTCCGCATCATGCGCCTGCTGGTGGTCGATGCGGAGGGCCAGGTGCTCCACGCCAAGGGCGTGGGGGAACTGCCGCCGGTCCTGGAGGGCGATAGCCTCCGCGAGGTGGTGCAGGGCCGCGGCCTCGTCCATGCCATCGAGCTGCTGGACCAGAACCACAGCCACGGCTTCGCCTACGCCGCGGAGCCCGCGGTCGGGCGGCTCGGCGAGGAGGATCTCGTCTTCCTCCGCACCCTCCTGAACCTCACCTCCACCCAGCTCTCCGCCCTGGAGCTGAGGGAGTCGCGGCTCCAGGCCGAGCGGCTGGAGAAGGACCTGGAGCTGGCCCGCAACATCCAGCGTCAGGTGCTGCCCAAGCGCCTTCCGGAGCCCCCCGGCTGGGACTGCGCCGCCGCGAACCTCCCCTACCAGGCGGTGGGCGGCGACCTCTACGACCTCTGGATGGCCCGGGACGAGCAGCTGGGCGAACGGCTCCACGTGGCCGTGGGGGACATCTCAGGCAAGGGCCTGCCGGCCTCCATGATGATGGTGCAGCTCTCGGCCTTCCTCCGCGCCATGGCCGACCGGCGCGTGAAGCACTGGGGCCGCCTGGCGGAGCGCCTGAACCGGCGCATGAACGACGTGCGGGACCGGAACCGCTACACCACCCTCTTCGCCGCCAGCCTGAACCCCGAGAACGGCGACTGCCGCTACGTGAACGGGGGGCACAACCCGCCCCTGCTGGTGCGCGCCACCGGCGAGGTGGTGCGCCTGGCCCCCACGGGTCCCATGGTGGGCCTGCTCCCCGGCGTGAAGTTCGAGGAGGGGAGGGCCCGCATGGAGCCCGGAGACGTGCTGGTGGCCTTCACGGACGGCCTGGTGGAGGCGGAGAACGCCGCCGGCGAGGAACTGGGCGACTGGCCCCTGGCCAAGGTCGTCCTGGATCGCCCGGGTGCGGGGGCCGAGTCGCTCCTGGAGGCGCTGCTCGTGGAGGCGTTCCGGCACCTGGAGGACGGGAAATTCCGGGATGACGTGACCCTCGTGGTGGTGCGGCGGACCGCCTGAACCACCCTTGATCGCACCCGTATCCTGGTACTGGAGGAGCGCTCCATGAACCAAATGAAGACCTTCATCCTCATCGCGGCCATGACGGGCCTCCTGGTGTGGGTTGGCGGCTACTACGGCGGGCAGTCGGGCATGGTCCTCGCCCTCGTCATCGGCCTGGTGATGAACGGCGTCAGCTACTTCTTCTCCGACAAGATCGTCCTGGCGAGCTACGGGGCCAAGGTGGTGACCCAGGCCGAGGCGCCGGAGCTCTACGCCATCGTGGCCAACCTGGCCCAGCGCGCCGGGCTGCCCACCCCCCGGATCGCCATCATCCCCGACGAGACGCCCAACGCCTTCGCCACGGGACGGGACCCCGAGCACGCCGTGGTGGCCGTCACCGAGGGCATCATGCGCATCCTCAGCCGTCCCGAGCTGGAGGCGGTCATCGGCCACGAGCTGGGCCACGTGAAGCACCGGGACATCCTCATCGGCAGCCTCGCGGCCGTGCTGGCCCAAGCCATCATGTTCCTCTCCCGCATGGCCATGTGGGTGAGCCCCCGGGACGAGGAGGGCCGGTCCAACCCCCTCGCCGGCATCGCGATCATGATCCTCGGCCCCCTGGCGGCCCTCCTGCTCCAGATGGCCCTGAGCCGGTCCCGGGAGTACCTGGCGGACGACTACAGTGCCCACCTCACGGGCCGCCCGGACATGCTGGCTTCGGCCCTGGAGCGCCTCCACAGCTCCAACGAGCAGGTGCCCATGCAGGCGGCCCAGCCGGCCACGGCCCACATGATGATCGTGAACCCCCTGAGCGCGGGCGGCCTGATGTCCCTCTTCTCCACCCACCCCCCCATGGCGGCCCGGGTGGAACGGCTGCGCCGCATGCCCGTCGAGGCCCGCTAGATTGAACCTGGCGGCAGCGGCTGCCGATACAGGGGTCCATGCGGGAACGGCTGGGGAAGTTCGAGATCGTGCGGCTCCTGGGCAAGGGGGCCATGGGTGAGGTGTACCTGGGCCGGGATGTCCGCCTGGGGCGGGACGTGGCCCTCAAGGTGGTTCACTCGGGATCGGCCTTCGGCGAGGAGGCCCAGGCGCGGTTCGAGCGGGAGGCCCAGGCTGCCGCGGCCCTCAATCATCCCCACGTGGTCACCGTCTACGAGTTCGGCGAGGACGAGGGGGTCCACTACCTCGTCATGGAGCTGGTCGAGGGGGAGGAATTCGAGGCCCTCATCCGCGAGGGGAAGGTCCCCAAGGCCGAGCTCCTGGAGGTGCTGGCCCAGGTCTGCGAAGGACTGGCCTACGCCCACTCCCGGGGCGTGATCCATCGGGACATCAAGCCCTCCAACGTGCTGGTGGCGCGCCACGGCGGCCGGCCCCACGCCAAGCTCATGGATTTCGGGGTGGCCCAGATGGGCCTGTCCTCCCTCACCCAGACCGGCACCTGGATGGGGACGGTGAACTACATGGCCCCCGAGTACCTCGACACCGGCAAGGCCACGGCCAGCTCCGACCTCTTCGCCGTGGGGGTGATCCTCTACGAGGTGCTCACCGGCGGGCGCAAGCCCTTCCAGGGCGACACGGCCACGGCCGTGCTCAACCGCATCCTCCTCCACGCGCCAGAACCGCTCCGCCCCCAGGACCTCTCCGAGGTGCCGGGGCGCATGGTTGCCGTGCTGGAGAAGGCCCTCTCCAAGAACCCCGCCGCGCGCTACCCGGACGGGCTGGCCCTGGCGGCGGCCATCCGGGGAGGCCTGGCCATGACGGCGCCGGTGCCGGAGGCCCCCGCGGCGCCGGCGGCCCTGGTCGTCCGGCCCGAGGGAGGGACGCAGCCCATCCGGGTGGGACGGGGCGGCCAGGCCCTGAGCCTCAAGGTGGCCCTCCGCAATGCCCGGGTCGGTTCGCAGATCATCCTCCTGCCCGGCCACTACCGGGAATCCGTGGTCGTGGACAAGGACGTGAGCATCCAGGCCCAGGGCGACCCGGCCCAGGTGGTGCTGGAGGGCGTCGGCGGACCGGCCCTCACGCTCCAGGCCCTGGGGGTGGCCCTGAAGGGCTTCACCCTGCGGGCCCCGGCCGGGGAGACCGCCTTCCTGAGCGCCGGCGGTTCCGCGCAGGTGGAGGGCTGCGTGCTCGAGGGGGCGGAGAGCTGCGTGGACCTCCGGAGCGGTGCCTCCGTGCAGTTCCAGGATTGCCGGATGGAAACCGGCGGGGTCGGGGTCCGGGTGGGCGAGGACGCCCAGCTCCGCATCCAGGGGGGCCAGGTGACCGGTGCCGGCCAGTCCGGCGTCCTGGTGCTTCCGGGGGGGCAGGCGACGCTCCAGGGGGTGGTCCTCGGGGGTGGGAACGGGGTCGGGGTCCGTGTCGAGGCCCGGGCCCAGGTGGCCCTGGAGGGCTGCACGATCCGCGGGGCCTTGGCCGGGGCGGTGGAGGTGGCGCCGGAGGGCCGGGTCCAACTGGCCCGCTGCGTCCTGGCGGGGAGCCGTTATGCAGGGCTCCTGGCCCTCGAACGGAGCCACGCGGTCCTGGAGGACTGCGAGATCGCGGGCCATGCCTGCGCGGGCGTCCACGTGCTGGCGGGGGCGAACGTGCTCCTGCGGGCCTGCCGGGTGCGGGAGAACGCCGGGTTCGGCCTCTCGGTCCTGGACCGTGGCCTGGCGACCCTGGACGGCTGCACGGTCCAGGCCAACGGCGGCGCGGGTCTGCTGATCCACCACGGCGCCACGGTCCAGGCCCGGAACAGCGCCTTCTCCGAGGGGCGGGCCCTGGGCGTGGATTGCGCCGAGGGGGGCCAGGGCGTGCTGGACGGCTGCGAGATCGCGGGGAATGCGGGGGTGGGGGTCCAGGTGGAGCCTGGGGGCAGCCTGCTCCTGGCCCGATGCACCCTGAAGGAGGGACGGGACACCGGCCTGCTCCTGCTGGAGGACTCGCAGGTCACCCTGGAGGAATGCGTGGTCCACCGCAACGCCCGCGGGGGCATCCTCCTGGCGCGGGAGGCCTCGGACCCCGTGCTGCGGGGCGCCAACCGCATCGAAGACGGGTTCCAGCGCCTGGACGCCTCGGGGACTCCCGTGAAGATGGCGCCCCTGGGCTCGCGCTGAGTCAGGAGGCCGCCAGTCCCGCGATCTCGTCCAGGGCGTCGAGCCATGCCTCGATGGAGTCGCCGGGCAGGGGCAGGGGACGGATGAGGCCGTCGCCGGGGCTGGGCATCGCGCCGGCTCCCAGGAGGGCCACCGGCAGTTCCCGGAGCTCCCCCTGGTCCCGCTGGAGGGCCTGGATCTCCGCGAGGTCCCCGTCGCGCGTGGGGTCGAGGGCGAGCAGCACCCGGTTGGAGGCGCCCTTGTCCGCCCGGAGGAGGGCGAGCGCCTGGTGCAGGGCATCCACCGTCTCCACCCGGAGGTAGCCCCCCTGGGCGAGGGCGGCCAGGACCCCGTCCCGGAGGGGACCCGGGGGCATGGCGAGCACCAGGCCCGCCGTCCGGCGTCCCAGCAGCTTCAGGGCCGCGGGCGTTTCGGTCCCCGCGGGGTTCGTCCGTGGGGACGGGGAGGGGGATGCCTCCGCCTGGGCCGGGGCCGGACGTCCCTCGCGGGGGGCGGAGGCCGGGCTGGGGGACGAGGAGGCCCGCTGCATCCTCTCCCGGAAGTCCAGGACCTCCTGGAGCTCGGCCAGTTCCGCGGGCCGGAGCTCGCCGAACTGCACCCCGACGATGATCTCGCCCTCCCGCTCGCAGGCGTTGGCGATCATGCCCCGGGCCTCGAAGAGCGGGAGCTTCGGCAGATCACGGACCTTGAGCATGGGCAGGGTCTTGCCCTTCTCGAAGAAGCCGAGGCCCGGCGTCAGGCGCATGTGGTCGTCGAGGCGCACCACGCGGTCCACGCGGAAGGCCAGCCCGCCGAGGGAGAGGTTCACCAGGGGTCCTGCCAGGCCGAAGCCGGGCACCCCGCCGTCCTGGGCCATGACGTAGGCCTTCTCCCGGGGGCGGAAGGCGTAGCGCTTGTGCTGCCGCTGGTCCGAGGGCACCAGGCGGTTGGGGATCGTGAAGCGGTAGAGGAGGTAGCCCTGCCGCCCCTGGAAGGTGAGCAGGCCCTTGAACCGCTGCTCGGCGGTGGCGAAGAGCATCTCGAAGGGGGCACCCGGGGCCAGCTCGTGGGGGAGCGGCCGGATGAGCTTCAGGTGCATCGAGTCCTTCTCGAGCTCCGCCACCCGGGCGGTGTAGGGCAGGGTGTGCGTGCCCTCCACCTTGATCGGGAACTCCGCCTCGGCGGCCCGCAGTTCCTCCAGGTGGTGGCGGATGCGCAGGGGGTTCTCCACAGGAACCCCCTGCCCGCCGCCTCCGGATGTCCGCACCTGGTTCATCGCACCTCGACGTACCTATCCTCCCATCGGGTGGAGGCCACCTGGGATTGAATTCATGGCCCTTCAGACGTTGAAGAGGAAATGCATGACATCGCCGTCCTGGACGATGTATTCCTTCCCTTCCGTCCGCATCTTCCCGGCGTCCTTGGCCCCCTGCTCGCCCCGGTACTGGATGAAGTCGCCATAGGCGATGACCTGGGCCCGGATGAAGCCCTTCTCGAAGTCGGTGTGGATGACGCCAGCCGCCTGGGGCGCGCTGTCGCCCTTGTGGATGGTCCAGGCGCGCACCTCCTTCACCCCGGCGGTGAAGTAGGTCTGGAGCCCGAGCAGGTCGAAGCTGGTGCGGATGAGGACGTTCAGTCCCGGCTCCGCCAGCCCGGCCTCCTCCAGGAAGAGCGGCCGATCCTCCGCCGGCAGGTCCTGGATCTCCGCCTCCAGCTTCGAGCAGATGGGGATGCAGGGCGCGTGGCGGGCCGCGGCCAGGTCCAGGAGCTTACGGTAGTGCGGATTGGCCTGGGGGTCGCGGATGTCCTCCTCCCCGATGTTGCCGACGAAAAGGGTGGGTTTGAGGGTGAGCAGCCCGTAGGACTTGATGAGGGCCCGCTCCTCGGCCGAGAGGCCCGCGGCACTGGCCCAGCGGCCCTGGTCCAGAAGGGCGTAGACCCGCTCCAGGATCGCGACCAGGGCCTGGGATTCCTTGTTGCCGGTCTTGGCGGCCTTGCGGTGGCGGTCCAGGCCCTTCTCCACCGCCTCCAGGTCCTTCAGCACCAGTTCGGTCTCGATGATGCCCAGGTCGCGCTCGGGATCCACGCCGCCTTCCACGTGGGTGACGTTGCCATCCTCGAAGCAGCGGACGACCTGGACGATGGCGTCGGTCTCCCGGATGTGGCCCAGGAAGGCGTTCCCCAGGCCCTCGCCCTTGCTCGCGCCCCGCACCAGGCCTGCGATGTCCACGAACTCCTGGGCTGCCGGCAGCACCCGCTGGGGCTTCACGATCTCCGCCAGGGCCTCCAGCCGGGCATCCGGCACATCCACCACGCCGGTATTGGGCTCGATGGTGCAGAAGGGATAGTTGGCCGAAGCCGCGCCCGCACGGGTGAGGGCGTTGAAAAGGGTGGACTTCCCGACGTTGGGAAGCCCCACGATGCCACAGGCGACGGCCATGCGATCCTCCAAGCCCTCCAGTATCCCAGAGGGCAGATGTGACGGAAAGAAGAGCTTCCGGGACTTGCGCCGGCTCCTTCCCCGGCATACTCTCCCGGCCAGATCGCGGGTTCGCGTGGGGAGGATGCATGATCGTGCGGGCGGAATGGCCGGGCTACGTGGTGGACGTCCTCGTCCGCCCCGGCCAGGAGGTGGAGGAGGACGAGCCCCTCATGATCCTGGAGGGCACCGATGCCTCCCGCACGTCCTTCTACATCAATGCCCCGGAGGGCGGGAAGGTCCGCGAGATCCTCATCGAAGAGGGCGACTTCGCCTACGAGGACGACGACCTGGTGGTCATCGGCGATTCCGACAAGGACGAGTAGCCACATCCTCCCGTTTCCCTGGATAGACTGGGGCCATCGCATTCGATGGGGTGGACGATGGCCGTGGTTCGAGCCGAGATGGCGGGGAAGGTGCTGGAGTTGTGCGTGGGGGAGGGCGACTCCGTCAGCGAGGACCAGGACCTGGTCATCATCGAGAGCATGAAGATGCAGATTCCCGTGGGCAGCCCCGAGGAGGGGACGGTCAAGAAGGTCTTCGTGACCGCCGACCAGTTCCTGAACGAAGGGGATCCCATCGTCGAGCTCGGCTGACCCGGCCGGTCCGACATGGAGATCCGTCTCGAACGGCTGACTGGGGAGGACGAGGGCATCGTCCTGCTGGGGCTCGACCGGCCTGAGGCGAAGAACGCCCTGGGCCGGCAGCTCATGGAGGCGTTCCGGCAGGCCCTCGCCGCGCTGCGCTTCGATCCCACCACCCGGGTGGTGGTCCTGCACAGCCTCGTGCCCGGCGTCTTCTGCGCCGGGGCGGACCTGAAGGAGCGGGCCGCCATGGCCCCGGCCGAGGTGGCGGCCTTCGTCCATGGCCTCCGGGCCGGTTTCACGGAGCTGGAGGACCTGCCGGTGCCCGTGATCGCCGCGCTGGAGGGCGCGGCCTTCGGGGGAGGCCTTGAACTGGCCCTGGCGGCGGATCTGCGGGTCGCTGGCGATGACGCGAAGATGGGCCTGGTGGAGACCTCGCTGGCCATCATCCCCGGCGCCGGGGGCACCCAACGGCTGCCGAGGCTCATCGGGGCCTCCCGGGCGAAGGAGCTGATCTTCACGGCCCGCCGCATCGACGCTTCGGAGGCTGGCCGCCTGGGCCTCGTGGACCGGGTGGTGCCCGCGGGCGGCGCCCTCGATGGGGCCCTCGCCCTGGCCCGGGAGATCCTTCCCAATGGTCCCGTGGCCCTGCGCATGGCGAAGCTGGCGGTGAACCGCGGCCTTGAGCTGGACCGGGATTCGGGCCTGGCCTTCGAGCAGGCCTGCTATGCCCAGGTGATCCCCACGAAGGACCGCCTGGAGGGGCTCGCCGCTTTCAGGGAGAAGCGCCGGCCCCAGTACAAGGGCGAGTGATGAGCCATTCCCACGGCCCCACCACCACTGGGCGGCTGGCCCTCAGCTCCCTGGTCTTCGGCGTGAACTTCCTGGTGCAGGGCCTTGGCGGCCTCTGGACGGGCTCCCTGGGCCTGGTCTCCGACAGCCTGGAGAACCTCAACGACACGGTGGTCAACCTCCTGGCCATGGGCAGCATCCGGGTGGCCAACCGCAAGGAGCCGGACGACCGCTGGACCTACGGCTGGCATCGGCTCGAGATCTTCAACACCCTCATGGGGGTGATCCTGCTGGTGGTGCTGGCCGGGGCGGTGCTCTTCGAAGCCTGGGACCGCCTGGAGCATCCCCATCCCATCCGCCTGGGCTGGGCCATCGGATTCTCGGGGGCGGGGCTGGTCCTGAACCTGCTGGCGACCTGGATCCTGGTGCCCTCCACGGGAACCCGTCAGGAACGGGACCTGAACCTGCGCAGCGCCTACCTCCATGCCCTGGGCGACAGCCTCGCCAATGTGGCGGTGATGGGGTCGATGGTGGTCATCCGCTTCACGGGCTGGCGCTGGGTGGATCCCCTGCTGGCTGCCGCCATCGCGGCCCTGATCCTGTGGGGCGCGGCGAGGCTGCTGCAGGACGCCGTGGGCATCCTCATGCACCGGGCGGCCTTCGACCAGGAGCAGGCGCGCACCGAGCTGCTCGGGCTCCCCGGCATCCAGGGGGTGGAGGACCTCCGGTCCTGGCGCGTGTGCAGCCACCTCACCGTCTGCACCGCCCACGTCATCGTGGAGGCCCAGCGGCTCGACGAGACGGAAGGCTTCCTTCACGCGATCGAGCATCTGATGGCGGACCGGTTCGGCGTCCGCCACCTGACGGTGCACTTCGAGACCCGCGAGATGGCCGACCGCCACCACCACCGGTTCATCCACCAGCATGATGCGGAGCAGGACCATCATCATTGAGTGGTTTTTCACATGCTGCGAAATCAAGGGCGGCCCGGGCCGCCCTTGATTTCGCAGATGGGAAGAACGGAATGATGGAAGCGCCTCAGGCCCCCATGCCGTGCTTCTTCATGATGGCGGCGCGCTGGGTGTCGTATTCGGCCTGGGTGATGAGCTGGCCGTCAAACAGCTCCTTCAGCTCCGTCAGCTCGTCCTTCAGGGATTTGGCCGGGGCGGCGGAGGTCGGGACAGCGCCGGCGGGGAAGGGGGCCTGGGCCATCTGGCCGGCGGCCGCGCCCATCTGCTGGCCCATCATGTTGCCCATGCCGAAGCCGAGGCCCACGCCCATGCCCATGCCAGCGACGCCACCGGGGTTCTGGGCGGCGAGGGGGATGCTGTCGGCCACCTGCATCTGGGTGTAGGCGCCCAGGACGGGGGCCATCATGCCCACGCTGGTGCGCTTGTCCATCATGGCCTCGACCTCCTCGGGGAGGCTGATGTTCTCCACGAAGAACTTGGACAGCTCCAGGCCCATGGTCTTGAACTCGTCCTGGAGCTTCTGCTTCACCAGGTCGGAGAGCTCGTCGTACTTCGCGGCCAGGTCCAGGGCGGGGATCTTCGCCTCGCCCAGGGTGTCCGTGAAGCGGCTCATGATCGTCTTGCGCAGCTGCTCGGAGATGTCCTCCACCGTGTAGACGCCGTTGGTGCCCACCAGCTGCTTGAGGAAGGTGCCGCTGTCCGCGACCCGGATGGAGTAGATGCCGAAGGCCCGGATGCGCAGCATGCCGAAGTCGGCGTCGCGCATCATGATCGGGTTCGAGGTGCCCCACTTGAGGTCGTTGTAGAGCCGGGTGGAGGTGAAGTAGGTCTCGGCCTTGAAGGGGCTCTCGAAGCCGTACTTCCAGCCCTTCAGATCCGCCAGGATGGGCAGATTCTGGGTGGTCAGCGTGTGGGTGCCGGGCTTGAAGACGTCGGCCAGCTGGCCTTCGTTGACAAAGACGGCCTCCTGGCTCTCGCGGACCACCAGCTTCGCGCCGTTCTTGATCTCCTGGTCCCGCACCGGGAAGCGCCAGGCGAGCGTGTCGTTCGAGTCGTCCAGCCACTCGATGATTTCAATGAATTGGGCCTTGCCCCAGTCCATCAGACCCATGTGGGTGTCTCCTTGCGGCACCAGCCGCACCCTAGATTCTAGGGAGGCCTGTCAAGGTTCGCCGGGCCCAGAGTGGGAAAAACCGGCGAACGGAGGCTGGGGGCCGGGGAGCGGTCAGCGGCTGCCCCTGACCATCCGGACGGATGGCTCCTTCTCCGTCGGCTTCCCCCCGGGGTTCTCGATGTGGGTCTTGGTGTGGACGGTGCGCGTGTCACTGTCGATGACGCAGCGCCAGCCGCGGTCCTCGTGGGGCATGCGGACCTCCACCTCCCAGCCGCCCGAGGCCCCGTTCAGCGGGATGCGCCGGGCACTCACGGCCTTCCCGCCGGTGTCCTGCTCGGCGATGGCCTTGGCCTCCTTGGCCGTCCGGACGAGGCCGGACGCGTGTTTCCGGGATTTGGCCGTCCCGGCGGAGAGGACGAGCACGGGCAGGACTGCGAATGCCAGGGCCGAAGCCAAGGGCCGGATCTTCATGGGCTGCTCCATGGGGTTGTGGTCGGAATTCTAGCCCGCGGACGGTGCGGCCCACCAGGGGCTCCCTCCGGGGAGGCGGGAAGGCGCTTCGGACAGGCACCCATTCAATAAATATTAATATTGATATTAAAGCATATAAAAATTGTGTAGACACAGCAACTAAGAATCAATATCGTCCTATCCATTCCAAGTCTTTCGACAACCAGCAGGATCGGGCGGGACCCAGGTTTCCGGGCTTCCCACCACGCCTGCCTCCGTCCACCCCGTCCGGTGCAGGCCTGCGGCCATCCTTCCGCGGACCTGGCTGGAGGGGCCCCGCTTCCCCTCAACCCCACTCCCACAGGAGGCTTCATGACCCCCGCAGCCAGGCTCCGGTTCACCGTGGCCCTGACCCTCGCCTTCGGCGCCCTCCAGGCGCAGGATCGCGGCCCGTCCGAGATCATCCACCACCGGGTGAATCCGAACCTCAGTGGCCCCCACGTCGCCTTCGGCGCGGCCCCCACGGCCGGCTCCACCAGCGCCCTGACGGCCCCGCTGAAGTACCACGGCGGCCCCGTGTTCAGCACGCCCACCGCCTACATCATCTGGTACGGCAACTGGGCCCAGGGCAACGGCACCGATACGGCCTCCGGGCAGCAGATCGTCACCGATTTCTTCAACGCCGTCGGCGGCTCGCCCTACTTCCAGATCAACACGACCTACGTCGGTTCCTCCAACAGCATCTCCGGGAACGTGACCTACGGGGGCGCCACCACCGTGGCCTATCCCTACGGCGCGAGCCTGACGGATGCCAACATCCAGTCCATCGTCACGGACGCCATCAACAGCAAGGCCCTTCCCTCCGACACGAACGGCATCTACTTCGTGCTGACCTCCTCCGACGTGGCGGAGTCCTCCGGGTTCTGCAGCCAGTACTGCGGCTGGCACACCCACGGCACCATCAACGGGCTCGACATCCGGTACGCCTTCATCGGGAACGCTGCCCGCTGCCTCACCTCCTGCGCGGCCCAGAGCACCGGCCCCAACGGCAACGCGGGCGTGGACGGCATGGTCTCCGTCCTGGCCCACGAGCTGGAGGAGGCGACCACGGATGCCGACGGCAGCGCCTGGTACAACCGCCGCGGCTACGAGAACGGCGACCTCTGCGCCTGGACCTTCGGCACCACCTACCAGGTCAGCAACGGCGCCTACGCGAACATGAAGCTGGGCACCCGGGACTTCCTCATCCAGCGGAACGTGACCATCCGTTCCAACGGCCAGTTCTGCTCCCTGGTGAAGTAACCTGCCGCTGGGCGACCCCAGCGACCCGAGGCCACCGTCGGGACTCCCACCCGACGGTGGCCCTCTCCATCCATCCGACCCCGGCGACCCTTTCCACAGGAACCCCGATGCTGCTGCGCCTCCCCGCCCCCTGTTCCGCCCTGATCCTGGGCCTCGCCCTGGCGGCGCCCGCCCGGGCCCAGCAGGCGCGGCCCACGCTCCGGCAGGAGGTCGAGACCCTGAAGGCGGACCAGCAGCGGATCCTGGCGGAGCTGGCGGAGATCAAGGCCCTCCTCCGGGAGCGTGCGGCGGCTCCCCCGCCGGCCGCGGGGCCCACGCCCGCGGCCCTCCAGTCCATCAATGTGCACGGGGAGCCTTTCCGCGGCGCCGCCGGCGCCCGGGTGGCGATCCTGGAGTATTCGGACTTCGACTGTTCCTTCTGCGCGCGCTACGCCACCCAGATCTACCCGAAGCTCGATGCGGACTACGTCCAGACCGGGAAGGTGAAGTACTTCTTCCGGGACCTGCCCCTGCCGGTCCATCCCGATGCGCCATTCAAGGCCCGCATCGCCCGCTGCGCCGCCGAGCAGGGGAAGTTCTGGGAGGTCCACGACCGGCTCTTCGCCGACCAGCGCGGCCTGGATGCGGCCGGGATGGCGCAGCTGTCCCACGACCTGGACCTGAATGCGGGCGCCCTCCAGGCCTGCGTCGCCTCGGGCAGGTACGCCGATGGCATCCGCCTCAGCGCACGAAGTGCCGAGCGCCTCGGCATCATGGGGACCCCGGCCTTCGTGGTGGGGACCCTGAGCCCGGACGGCCAGGTCCTCACCGCGGCCAAGGTGCTGGTGGGGGCCCCGACCTACGAAGGCTTCCGGGAACTGCTGGACGGCCTCCTCGGGGCCTCACCCGCCCAGGCGAAGGCGATGCCTGCCAAGGCGGGATCCGGGTCCACTTGCGACTGACCGGAGGATCGGGCCCGGGAACCCCGCCGGGGGACGTGCCGGGTGAGGCCGACTCAGGCCTCGGGCACACCCAGGTCCAGGAGGGCCCGGGCCTGCTCCGTGGGACGTTCCAGCCGCTCGTCCCCCAGGCGGAGGGCCCGGAGGGCCAGGGCGCCATCGGCGAAGCCCAGCACCACCCCTTCGGGGGCCAGCCGGAAGTGGCCGGGAGGGCAGGCGGCCGCCGCCGGCAGGGCCCAGGCCACCTTCACGGCGCCCTGATCGGTCTGCAGGAAGGCGTTGGGCCAAGGATCGGCCACGGCGCGGACCTGGTTGAAGGCCTCCTGGACGGTCATGGCGAAGTCCAGCCGGGAATCCGCGGGCTTCCGGCCGCCGAAGTAGGTCGAGGGGCCGAGCGTCTTCTGGTTGATGCGGCGGACGGTGCCATCCACAAGCGCCGGCACGGTCTCGCGGACCAGGGCGCGGCCGGCCTCGGCGGCCTTGCGGGTGAGGCTGAGGGCCGTCTCGTCCCAGTCGATGGGCAGCCGGGCCTGGGCCACGATGTCGCCGTCATCGGGTTTGGGCGTCATGGCGTGGAGGGTGACTCCCGTTTCCGCCTCGCCCTTCACCAGCACCCAGTTGAGGGGGGCGCGGCCCCGGTACTTCGGCAGCAGGCTGCCATGGAGGTTGTAGGCACCGAGCCGGGGCAGATCCAGGAACCGGGCCTGGATCATCTCCCGGAAGTAGAAGCTGAAGAGGAAGTCGGGTGCCAGGGCCCGGATGGCCTCGTATACGCCCTCCTCATTGAAGGCGGGGGCCATGTGGACCGGGATGCCCTGGGCCCGGGCGAGGATCTCGGGCGGGGTGAACCACTGTTCGTCGGGACCCTGGGCGTAGGTGTAGAGGGCGAGGACCTTCACCCCCGCCCCGATCAGCCCCTCGAGGGCCGCGGTCCCCACGCTCGAATAGGCGCACACGACGGCGGTGGGAGATGGCATGCTGCCTCCATTCATGTCCCAGCATCTCATAACCGGTTGAAGTCCCTGTCCGTAGACCTATGTTGTGTGCGGAGCCCGCTGTGCGCCGAATCCTCCTGGCCTTCCTGATCGGCATCACCAGCCTCGCAGCGGGCGAGGATCCCTTCGCCCCGCCCCCGGACCTGCAGGTCTTCGCGCGGAAGCACACGCTCAACCAGGTCAGCACCCCGGCCAAGACCGCGGCGCTGCTGAAGGCCTTCTTCGCCCCGGTCGAGGAGGGCGGCCTGGGCATGGTGTACGACGACGAGTACACCCGCACCGTGAAGGAGGCCTGGCGGGACCGCAAGGCCAACTGCCTCTCCCTCACGGCCCTCTACATCGCCGCCTGCAAGACGATCAACCTGGAGGCCCGGTTCGGCGAGTCCCTCCGCATCAGCCGCTGGCGGCGGGTGGGCAGCACCATCCGCTACGAGCGGCACGTCGTGGCGGTGGTGCCCTCCGGCAACATCGGCCAGGAACTCATCGCGGATTTCCTGCCGGAGATGCGCCGGGGCTCCCAGATGGTCGCCATCCTCGATCCCAAGCGGGTGCTGGCCCTCTTCCACAGCAACCGGGCAGTGGAGCTCCTGGAGGGGCTGCGCCCCGACGAGGCCATGGCCGAGGCTCGGCTCTCCATCGAGGTGGATCCCACCTCGGGCGTGGGCTGGAACATCCTCGGGGTGGTCCAGCGGGAGCAGGGTTTGAATCAGGACGCCGAGACCTCCTTCCGGAAGGCCCTGGCCGTGGATCCCCAGGACGGCAGCGCCTGCGGGAACATGGAGACCCTGCTGCGGGCGGAGGGCCGGATCGAGGAGGCCCAGGCCTACCGGGAACGGGGACTGGAGGTCCGGAAGCACGATCCGTACTTCAACGCCTTCCTCGCCGAGGAGGCCCTGTCGAACAGCGACTGGGGCGAAGCCTCCAAGCGCATCAAGATGGCCATCCGCCTGCTGCCGCAGGAGCCGGACTTCCACCTGATCCAGGCTCGCATCTTCCTCGCCGAGGGCAAGACGAAGAACGCCATCAAGGCCCTGGAGAACGCCAAGCGCTGGGCCGGTCCCGAGGAGCAGACCCGCTTCGACACCAAGATCTCCCTGCTGAAGGGCAAGCAGGACTAGCGTGAACCCTCAATGGGCTTCGAGTTCCGCGAGGCGGGCCTGGGCGTCCTGGCTTTCGGGGTGGTGCAGGAGGCACTCACGCAGGTAGCGCCGGGAACCCTCGGGGTCCTGGAGTTCGCGTCGGGCCTCTGCCAGCTGGATGAGGGCCTCCTCGCACTGGCTGTCCACCTGGAGGGCCTGGCGCCAGTGGCCCTCCGCCCGCTCCCACTCGCCCAGTTCCGCACAGGCATGACCCGCATCCAGGAGGTACCGAAGGTGGAGGGGGTCCATCCGGGCCGCGCGCTCCAGGTCCAGGCGGGCGGGCAGCGGGTCCCCCAGGTTGGCCAGGGCGAGACCGCGCAGGTGCCAGAAGGCCGGGCGGGTGCGGGCGGACTCTCCCAAACCATCGAGGAAGGGCGGCAGGGCCTCCCAGGCCTCCAGTCCCGCCAGGCAGTCCGCCTGGAGCATGAGCAGGTCCAGATCCCCGGGGTGGGCCTCGAGCCGCGTGGTGACCTCGCGGTAGGCCGCTTCGTACTCGCCCAGGGCCACGCGGAGCTGCAGGGGCAACGGGGGATGGTGGTCCCCCTGCCGCTCCGGGGGCACCTTGGCCAGCAATTCCCAGGCGAACCCGGGATCGTCCTCCCACCAGAAGGCGAACTCGGATCTCCGCAGATGCCATTCGTCCCGCATGGCCTGCCCCTCATCGGTCCCCGGGATCAGGTCCCAGGCCCGTTCAAGGCTGTGCAGGGCCTCGTCCTCCGCCCGCCGCTCGAGGGCGACCTGGTACCGCTCCATCCAGAGCCGGAAGGCCTCCGGGAGGCGGGCGACGCCAGCCTCCACGGATCGCCAGGCCCCCTCGAGGTCGCCCAGGCGCCGCCGGGACACGCTCTCCGCCAGCCAGTGGATGGGGTGTCCCCGGAATTCGGGCGGAAGGCCCGCCACCAGGGCCAGGGCCTCACCCCAGCGCTCGTTCCGCAGGAGGTGCAGGGCGGGTGCGGCGCGGTCCCAGGCGAGGCGCGGGTCGCCATGCCGGTCCAGGAGCTGCCGCAAGGCGCGCATGGCGAGTTCCTCCTGGCCATGGTGGAGCCCCGCCAGCATGAGGTCCTCCAGGATCATGGGATCCTCTGCGGCCAGGGGGAGGGCCTCCGCGAACCGTTCCCAGGCCCGGGGGAGGAAGGCGTCCGTGGCCCGCCGCAGCAGGAGGATGCCCTGGAGGTGCCGCAGGCGGGGCATGGCCGGGGCCAGCTTGATGAGGCGATCCCCCCAGGCCAGCCGTCGATCGGAGGGCCGCTCGGGGATTTGCCGGAAGTAGGGGGCCACCAGGAGGCGGCGCCAGAGGGGTAGCCGTGCCAGCTGGGCCTCGAGGTGGTCCATCCAGGCCCGGTCCCGGTCCCCCTGGGTGAGATGGACGGCCCCCCGGAGCAGTTCGATGCGGTAGCCGAGCTCCCCGGCGACCCGGATGCGGCGGGGCAGGGCCTGGAGCACCGCGTCGGATGGGCTCCCCGCAGCCCAGGCCGCCTCCGCGTGGAGGAGGCAGCGCCGGCCCTGGAGTCCCGTCAGCCAGGCGCGGAGCCCCGTGCCGAGGAGGACACCGGCCAACAGGGTGGCCAGGAACCCGGTCCGCGGGGCTGGGATCGGGCCCACCAGCAGCCACGCGGCCAGGAGGGCGACGAGAAGCAGGGCGGCCAGGGGGCGGTAGGCCGTTCGGAGACGCGTCCACATGGCACCAGTATGCAGCCCCTGGGCCCCGGTACATGGAGCGGCCCCAGCCTGGGCCGGGGCCGGGGAGGGGCCGGGAACCTAGACCTTGTTGACGTTGGCGGCCTGGGGCCCCTTGGGACCCTGCACGATGTCGAAGCTGACGCGCTGCTTCTCCTCGAGCGTTCGGAACCCCTTCGTCTGGACGGCGGAGTAGTGGACGAAGATGTCGGGTCCACCTTCATCAGGGGTGATGAAGCCGTACCCCTTCTCGGCGTTGAACCACTTCACGATGCCTTCGGACATGACTTTCTTCCCGGGGACTCGGCCCCTTTGCCTGGAGGGTGGTCGCGCGGCCTGGCTCCAGGCGAGCAGGTCGCGGGGGCTTGCGCTCCGGAGTCAATGGGAACCCCGATGGGTGTCCCTCTACCAGCTTCTCGGCCGGGGGGGCCGGCAGTGGATGTATGGGTGGGATTCTAGGTGCGGGTCCTGGCGTCATCAAGACCCAAAAAGCGGAAGGTACCCGAGGGGCCTCCACCCCCACGCAGGGAAGCGGCCTCCGCCCGGGGATGTCCCACGAAAAACGCGCCACTCGGGCGCGTTTTTCGTGGCCGGCGTTCAGGGTTGGGGTCCCGGTGGATCAATTCCCCTGCTGGATTTCCTTCGCGATGACGAGCCGCTGGATCTGGTTGGTTCCTTCGTAGATCTGGAGGAGCTTGGCGTCGCGCATGCACTTCTCGACCAGGTAGTCGCGGCTGTAGCCGTTGCCGCCGAGGATCTGGACGGCGTCGGTGGTGACCTCCATGGCCGTATCGGTGGCGAAGGTCTTGGCGATGGCGCTCTGCTTGGAGTTCTTGATGCCGTTGTCGGTCATCCAGGCCGCCTGCCAGGTGAGCAGCCGCGCGGCCTCGATCTTCTTGGCCATGTCCGCCAGCATGAAGCTGATGGCCTGGTTGGCGAAGATGGGCTGGCCGAACTGGATGCGGGTCTTGGCGTATTCCAGGGCGATCTCGAAGGCGGCCCGGGCCACGCCCACGCCCCCGGCGGCCACGGCGGCGCGGGTCTGGTCGAGGGTCTTCATGGCGATGACAAAGCCCATGCCCTCCTTGCCGAGGATGTTCTCGGCGGGCACTTCGGCGTCGTTGAAGTAGAGCTCCACCTGGTTGGACGCGCGCTGGCCCATCTTGTCCAGGGCCTTGCCCACCACGAGGCCCGGCGTGTTGCGGGGCACGATGATGCAGCTGGTGCCGCGGGCGCCCTTGCTGGGATCGGTGCTGCAGAAGAGGGCGTACCAGTCGGCGTACCCGCCGTTGGTGCAGTAGCACTTGGTCCCGTTGATCACGTACTTGTCACCCTTCTTCTCGGCGCGGCAGCTCATGGCGCCGGCGTCGGAGCCGGCATTGGGCTCAGAGAGGGAGAAGGCCGCGAACTTGGGCTCCTCGGCGATCATGCCCAGCCACTTCTTCTTCTGCTCGGGGCTGCCGGCGATGAGCACGGGGGTCATGGCCAGGCCGTTGGCCATGATGGAGGTGTAGAGGCCGCCGCAGCCCCAGGACAGCTCCTCGCAGACGATGGCCTCCTCCATCTGGCTGGCGCCGGGACCGCCGCAGTCCTCGGGAACCAGGGCCTGGAGGTAGCCGTAGTCCCAGGCGGCCTTGTAGACGTCCACGGCCCACTCGCCGGTCTCGTCGTACTTGCGGGCCACGGGCCGCATGATCTTCTCGGCGAACTGGTGGGCTCGCTCCTTGGTCTCTTTCTGTTCGGGGCTGAGGCCGAAATCGGGCATGGGTACCTCTTTGGAAGAGAAGGGGTGTCGGGCGGGCAGGGCCGGGAAGCCCCAGTCTATCGCCTCCCCCCGCGTGACCGATGCCCCACTTTCCCTGACGGTGGTGTGGGAGGGCCCGCCCCCGGCGGTACAATCGGGGGTTCTGGGCAAGGAGACCGCATGACCGTGCATCTGAAGGACCTCGGCAGGGCCGTCCTGGAGACGGAGTACGCCGTCCGGGGCCCCATCGTGGCCCGCGCCCAGGAACTGGAGAAGCAGGGGCGGGAGATCATCTACTGCAACATCGGCAACCCCCAGTCCCTGGGCCAGAAGCCCCTCACCTGGAACCGGCAGATCCTGGCCCTCTGCGAGTATCCCGAGCTGATGGCCGCCGCGTCCGGGGCCTTCCCCGTGGATGTGGTCGAGACGGCCCGGGCCATCCTCGCCGGGACGAGGCACGGCCTCGGGGCCTACAGCGAGAGCCGGGGCGTGCGGTTCATCCGCGAGGCCGTGGCCGAGTTCATCCTCGAGCGGGACCACATGCGCGTGGATCCCGACGCCATCTTCCTCACGGACGGCGCCAGCAAGGGCGTGCAGACCATCCTCCGCCTCCTCATCGCCGGGCCGGAGGACGGGATCATGATCCCCATCCCCCAGTACCCGCTCTACTCCGCCACCATCACCCTCTACGAGGGGCGCATGGTGCCCTACTACCTGGACGAGGCCCAGGGCTGGAAGCTCAACCGCGCCATGCTGGAGCAGTCCCTGGCCGAGGCGAAGGCCCAGGGCACCCGCGTGAAGGCCATCTGCGTCATCAACCCCGGCAACCCCACGGGCGCCGTGCTGGACGAGGACAACATCGGCATGATCCTCGACTTCGCCCAGGCCCACGGCCTGTCCGTGCTGGCCGACGAGGTGTACCAGGAGAACATCTACCTGGCCGGCGACACCTTCACCTCCTTCGCCAAGGTGCTCCACCAGAAGGACCTGAGGGATGTCTCCCTCTTCAGCTTCCATTCTTGTTCCAAGGGCTTCCTGGGCGAGTGCGGCGTGCGGGGCGGCTACTTCGAGTACCGCAACGTGCCTGAGGACGTGGCGGCCCAGATCCTGAAGCTGCAGTCCGTGAGCCTCTGCGCCAACCTGGCGGGCCAGGTCGCCACCTACGCCATGGTGCGTCCGCCGAAGCCGGGCATGCCCTCGTACGCGACGTACGCGGCGGAACGGGCCGCCATCCTCGACGCCCTGAAGCACCGCGCCTTGCTGCTGGCCGAGGGACTGAACCGCATCGAGGGCATCACCTGCAACGTCATCGCGGGGGCCATGTACGCGTTTCCGAGCATCACCCTCCCGCCGGGCCGCACCGACTTCGATTACGCCATGGCCCTGCTGGAGCAGACGGGCATCTGCGTGGTGCCGGGCTCGGGCTTCGGCCAGGCGGAGGGCACGGCCCACTTCCGCACCACCATCCTGCCGCCCACGGAGAAGATCCAGCAGGTGGTGAAGGACCTCGCCGAGTTCCACCGCACCTACCGCTAGCCCTGGAGCGCCCATGCGTCCCGACCACCCGATCGTCCTCATCACCGGCGCCTCCAGCGGCTTCGGCGCCGCCACGGCAAGGCTCCTGGCCGCCCAGGGCTGCCACCTGGCCCTGGGCGCCCGCCGCGTGGAGCGCGTGCAGGCCCTGGCGGACGAACTGGCGAAGGCCCACGGCATCCGGACCTTCGCCGGGGCCGTGGACACGCGGCATACCGCCAGCGTGGACACCTTCGTGGCCGAAGCCGCCGAGGCCCTGGGCGGCCTGCACGTCCTGGTGGCCAACGCCGGCCTGGCCAGCGGCACCTTCAAGCTGTGGGAGACGCCGGACGAGGACCTGGAAGCCATGATGCGCACCAACGTCGAGGGCGTGGTGAAGACCATCCGGGCCGGCCTGCCGCATCTCCGGAAGGCCGGCTGGGGCCACATCTTCTTCATCGGCTCCGTGGCGGGGCACCAGGCCTACGAGGGCGGCGGCGTCTACTGCGCCTCCAAGCACGGGGTGAAGGCCATGGCCCAGAGCCTGCGCCTGGAGGTCTGCGGGGAACCCATCCGCGTCACCTCCGTGGATCCCGGCCTGGCCGAGACCGAGTTCTCCAACGTCCGCCTGAAGGACGACAGCAAGGCCAAGGCCGTCTACCAGGGCATGACGCCGCTCAGCGGGGGCGACGTGGCTGAGTGCATCCGCTGGTGCCTGGCCCTGCCCGATCACGTGAACATCGACGAGCTCATCGTGAAGCCCACCGACCAGGGCAGCGCCTTCAAGGTCCACCGGAAGGCCTGAGCCAAGGCGGAAGGAGCTCCACGAAGGACACGAAGACGCTCTGCAGGCGCCACCAGGAACACGAAGGACTTCCTACTTGGTGCCCTTGGATTTCCCTCCGTGCTCTTCGTGGCGATTCTTTGAATGTCAGGTCGTCGCCACCCGGCTGAGCCGCCGCGCCGTGGGCAGGGAGGCCAGCACCGCCAGGGCGCCCAGGGCCCAGCCCGCCCGGAAGCCCCAAGCGCCGATGGCCCAGCCCAGCGCGAAGCTGCCCAGGCCGATGCCGGCGTCGAAGGAGAAGAGGAGGGCCCCGAAGGCCGCGCCCCGGCGCTTGGGGTCCACCGTCTCCAGCAGGCGGGCGTTCAGCAGGGTGTGCATCATGCTGTAGCCCGCCCCGTAGAGCAGGGCTGAGAGCACGTGGCGGAGGGTCCCGCCGGGCAACAGCGCCAGGATCGCCATGCCGGCGAAGGCGCCCAGCAGCATGGCCGGCAGCAGGCGGATGGGACGCCGGCCGAAGCCGCGCTTCGCCATGGCCAACCGCATGAGCACCATGCCCAGGGCCATGCAGGAGAGGAAGACGGAAGGCACCGGCATGCCCAGGGCCAGGCCTTCCTGGGCCGTGTACGAGCCCAGGGCGCCGTAGCCCAGGGCCACCGAGAAGAAGACGAGGGCCGGGGCGAAGACCGAGGCCTCGGGCAGCTGGAAGGGTTCCGGCGCCGCGTGGGGGTGGTCCTTCGGCAGGCTGGTCCCCAGGATGCCCAGCAGGACGAAGAGGCCCGCGAGATACCAGCCGATGGGTGCGAAGCCCCAGTGCTGCTGGATCCACAGCCCCAGCACGGGGCCCACCACCACCCCGCCGGGGCTGGCCAGCCCGTAGAGGCTCATGCCGTCCGTCTGGCGGGATTCGGGCAGGACCGCGCCCAGGCTGGCCATGGTGGCGGTCAGGAGGCCGGACCACACCACCCCGTGGGGGAAGGCCAGGAGGTAGAAGCCCCAGCGGTTCGCCAGGAGGGCGTAGGCGGCCAGGAAGGCGCCATAGCCCAGCGCGCAGGTCACCACCATCCGCCGGTGCCCGACCCGGTCGCCCAGCGACCCCGTGAAGAGGGCCCCGGTGGCGCTGCCGGCCGTGAACAGGCTCATGAACCGGCCGCTCTCGCCCAGGGAGGCCCCCAGTTCCCGCAGCCGAAGCGGCACCGTGGGGAAGAGCTGGAAGGCTGCAAAGAAGGTGAGGAAGGTGATGGCCCAGACGAGCAGGAAGCCCCGGGTCCACAAGCGGGGCGGGGCGGAGGCCTCGACGGAGTCGGTCATGACTCAAGGATCCCACGGGACCGGGAGGCCGGGGCCAGGCCCGCAGACCACTGTCAGCCGCGCCGAGGCTGGGGGTTCCCGAGGGCGGCCGGTATGCTGGAGGTTCCCTCCGAGGTCCCCATGCAGCCCGACCAGTTCCACGCGGAAACCGAACGCATCAAGAAGGGCGGGGCCGCCAAGGCCCACGAGAAGAACGCCGAGGCCGGCAAGCTCTTCGCCAGGGAACGCATCCGCCTCCTGGTGGACGAGGGCTCCTTCGTGGAGGACGGCCTCTTCGCCAACGCGCTCCACAAGGACCTCCCCGCCGACGGCGTGGTGACGGGCACGGCCCTGGTGGACGGACGGCCCGTGGCGATCATGGCCAACGACTCGACCATCAAGGCCGGCAGCTGGGGCGCACGGACGGTGGAGAAGATCATCCGCATCCAGGAGGTGGCCCTCCGCCAGCGCATCCCCATGCTCTACCTGGTGGACAGCGCCGGGGCCCGCATCACGGACCAGCTGGACATGTTCCCGGGCCGCCGCCACGCGGGGACCATCTTCCACATGGAGGTGGCGCTCTCGGGCCTGGTGCCCCAGGTCTGCCTCCTCTTCGGGCCCTCCGCCGCGGGGGGCGCCTACATCCCGGCCTTCTGCGACGTGGTGATGATGGTGGAGGGCAACGCCAGCATGTACCTGGGCTCGCCCCGCATGGCCGAGATGGTCATCGGCGAGAAGATCTCGCTCGAGGACCTCGGCGGCGCCCGGATGCACTGCTCCGTGAGCGGCTGCGGCGATTTCCTCTGCAAGACGGAGCAGGAGGCCATCGCCCTCTGCCGCCAGTACCTGGCCTACTTCCCCCAGCACTGCGAAGACACCCTTCCCGTGGTTCCGCCGAAGGCGGTATCGCCCAAAGCGAAAGGTTTGGGCGCCCTCGTCCCCAAGGACATCAACAGCCCCTTCCAGATGAAGGACTTCATCGAGGGCCTGGTGGACGAGGGCAGCTTCCTGGAGATCAAGAAGCTCTACGCCGGGGAGATCATCACGGGCCTGGCCCGCATGGACGGCCGCCCCGTGGGCATCCTCGCCAACCAGCCGCGGGTGAAGGGCGGCGTGCTCTTCGTGGACAGCGCCGACAAGGCCACCCGCTTCATCACCCTCTGCGACGCCTTCGGCATCCCCTTGGTGTTCCTCAGCGACGTGCCGGGCTTCATGATCGGCAGCGCCGTGGAGAAGCAGGGCATCATCCGCCACGGCGCCAAGATGATCAGCGCCATGGCCGGCTGCAGCACGCCGCGCTTCTGCGTGGTGGTGCGCAAGGCCTATGGCGCGGGCCTCTACGCCATGAGCGGGCCGGGCTTCGACCCCGACGCCACCCTGGCCCTGCCCACGGCCAGCATCGCCGTCATGGGCGCGGAGGCCGCCGTGAACGCCGTCTTCGCCAACAAGATCGCTGAGAAGCCGGAGGAGGAGCGGGCCGCCTATGTCCAGCAGCTCCGGGACGAGTACAACGAGGACATCGACCTGAAGAAGCTGGGCGCCGACCTCCACGTGGACGCCATCGTGGATCCCGCCGACCTGCGGGGCGAGCTGATCCTGCGCCTGGGTCGCGCCCGGCGCCGCGAGGCCTGGCCCGCCAAGCGCCGGAGCGTCACGCCGGTCTAGCCTCCCGTCGGCCCATCGGGTGTAGAGTGGGGCACCTTCACGGGGGTCCTATGCGCGCGCGTCGGCTGCTGCCAGCCCTCCTTCCGCTTCTCCTGGGTTGCGGAGTGGGAGACGTCAGCATCTCCATCTCTCCGCGGACGGTTTCCGTGCCGGCGGGTGGCCAGGCCGCCTTCACCGCCAGCGTGGGTTCCGCGGGGAACAAGAACGTGGTCTGGTCCACCAGCGGAGGCGGCACGGTGGATGCCTCGGGCCATTTCCAGGCGCCGGTCACCGCCGGCACCTGCACGGTGACGGCCCAGGCCCAGGCCGATCCCTCGAAGGCGGCCACGGCCCTCGTGACCGTGACCCAGACCGTGACCATGACGCCCGCCACCGCGGATCTGGCCCTGGGCGCCACCCAGGCCTTCACCGCCCTGGTGATCGCCACGGGCGACACGGCCTTCACCTGGACCATCCAGGAAGGGGCGATCGGGGGGACCATCGACGCCACGGGGTTCTATACCGCGCCATCCCTGCCGGGGACCTTCCATATCGTGGCCACCAACATCGCCGATCCCACGCAGGTGGGAATCGCCCTGGTGACGGTGGGTGGCGGCAGCTGAGGACCCGCCGGGATCCCGGGCGGGATCCGGCCTGGCGGTGGAGGGGAGGGGCGGGGATCGCCCTTCCTGGTTGTCTACGCTGATATCATCTATCAGCTTCAACCGCAGACAGCCAGAAGGAGGGTCCATGACCATCCAACCTTCGCCCCAGGTCCCGGGAACGGGAGCGGCTTCTCCGAAAGGAGGCTGGCAGGGCGCCCGGATCGGGCCGCTGCTCCTCACGGCCCTGGTGGGCCTGGTGCTCTACTTCGGGTTGCCGGCGGTGGTGCCGGTGCCCGATGCCAAGGCCTTCACGGGACAGCCGGCGGCCCCCAAACCCGCCGCACCCGCGCCGCCGAAGGCGGCCCCGCCCGCGACCCGACCCGCCCCGGTGACCGTGACGGCCCCGGTCGAGAAGCCCCGGAAGTTGAGCCGCGCCGAGGCGGAGGCCAAGGTGAAGGCCGAAGCGGAGGCGAAGGCCTGGGCCGAGTCCCAGGCGACGCAGAAGGCGGAAGCCGAGGCCAAGGCGAAGGCTGAGGCGGATGCCAAGGTGAAGGCCGCGGCCGAGGAGAAGCGTCGGTCGGACTGGACGAAGGGCCTGCACCTCTTCGCCATCTTCGTGACCACCATCCTGGGCATCATCCTCAAGCCGCTGCCCATGGGGGCGGTGGCCATGATCGGCATCGGCGTGACGGCCCTCAGCGGCACCCTCACCATCGCCGATTCCATGAGCGGCTTTTCGGACGTGGTGATCTGGCTCATCGTGCTGGCCTTCTTCATCTCCCGCGGCTTCATCAAGACGGGGCTCGGGGCCCGTATCGCCTACAACTTCATGGCGCTCCTCGGCAAGCGCACCCTCGGCCTGAGCTACGGCCTGGCTGCCACCGACCTGGTGCTGTCCCCGGCCATCCCCAGCAACACCGCCCGGGCCGGCGGCATCGTCATGCCTGTCATGGCCTCCCTGGCCCGTGCCTACGGCAGCCGCCCCGATGACGGGACGGCGAGGAGGATGGGGTCGTTCCTCACCCTCACGGCCTACCAGGTGGACTGCATCACCAGCGCCATGTTCCTCACGGCCATGGCCGCCAACCCCCTGGCGCAGAAGCTGGCGGGCGACCTGAAGGTGACCATTACCTGGGGCGGCTGGGCCCTTGCGGCCCTCGTGCCCGGCCTCCTCGCGCTGCTGGTGGTCCCCTACGTCATCTACCGGCTGCACCGCCCCGAGATCACCGAGACCCCCGAAGCCGTGCAGATGGCCAGGGGGCACCTGGCGGAGCTGGGGCCCATCAAGCGCCAGGAGTGGATGATGCTGGGCGTCTTCGTGCTGCTGCTGGTCCTCTGGATCTTCGCCAAGCCCCTGGGCGACATCAATCCCACCACCTCGGCCCTCGTCGGGTTGGCCGTGCTGCTCCTCACCGGCGTGCTGGACTGGGAGGACGTGAAGAAGGAGACCGGAGCCTGGGACACGCTGGTCTGGTTCGCGGCCCTGGTCATGATGGCCGGCTTCCTGAACAAGCTGGGCATGATCCCCTGGTTCAGCAAGACCATGGGCGGCATGGTGGCGGGCAAGGGCTGGATCGCCGCCTTCCTGGTGCTGGCCCTGGTGTACTTCTACAGCCACTACTTCTTCGCCAGCAACACGGCCCACGTGGCTTCGATGTACGCCGCCTTCCTGGGCGTGTCCGTGGTCGCGGGGGCGCCGCCGGTGCTGGCCGCCCTGGTCCTGGCCTTCTTCAGCAACCTCTTCGCGGGAATGACCCACTACGGGACGGGCCCCGCGCCGGTGCTCTTCGGCACCGGCTATGTGGAGGTGGGCACCTGGTGGCGGATGGGGCTGCTCATCAGCCTCATCAACATCGTCATCTGGGTGGGGATCGGCGGCCTCTGGTGGAAGGTGCTGGGGCTCTGGTAGTCGCCGGTCCTTCCCCGGAATTGGAGTAAGCTGCCTCCCGGACTTCCCGGGAGGCAGCCATGTTCCGGCGCGTGGAGGATTTCAGGACCATCTGGGCCCAGGAGGCCGACAAGACCCTCGCCGCCTTCGCGGCCATACCCGACGCCGCGGCCCACCAGGCCGTGGATGCCCACCACCGGGACCTGCGGCGGCTGGCCTGGCACCTGGTGGAGACCGTGCTGGAACTCCCCCAGAACCTGGGAATCCGGGTGAGGGGCCCCGTGAGCCTCGGCCCCGACGGGTTCATCGGCGCCCCGCCGCCCACCATGGCCGAGATCGCCGCGGCCTATCGCGCGGTGAGCGACTCGCTGCTCGATCACATCGGCTCCTGGAGCAACACGGAGCTGGGTCGCACCTTCACCCTCTACGGCGAGAGCTGGAGCGGCGCCTACGCCCTCTACGTGCTGGTGTCCCACCAGACCCACCACCGCGCCCAGATGACCGTCCTCATGCGGCAGGCCGGCCTCAAGCCCCCCAGCCTCTACGGCCCCACCCAGGAGGGCTGGGCCGAGATCGGGATGGAGGCCCCCAAAGTCTGAAGGGCCCTTGGGCGCCTGTGATAGGGTGGGGCCACCCAACCCCGGAGGTTCCCATGCGATGGCTGCTGGCCGCCTGCCTGGCCATGCCCCTCTCCCTCGCCGCCGCGCCGCCCCAGGCCAAGGACTGCGTGGAGTGCCACGACAACGTGAAGCTCGAGGTGTTCCGATCCCGCTCCCACGGCGGGCTGGCCTGCGTGGATTGCCATGCCGCCATCACGGCCATCCCCCACGACGAGAAGCTGCCCCAGGTCCAGTGCCGGCGGTGCCATGCCCACGAGGTGGAGGACTACGACCAGAGCGCCCATGGTGTGACCCGCGCCGCCGGGAACGCCAAGGCCCCCTGGTGCACGACCTGCCACGGCCCGGCCCACGAGATCGTGTCCCCCCGGGACTCCGCCTCCAAGGTGGCCAAGCGGCACCTGGCCGCCACCTGCGGCACCTGCCATCCCAGGGACTTCCTGACCCGGGTGGACCAGAGCCTGCCCCACCGGGCCTCGCGCATGGGGATCCAGAAGGGGGATGTGAAGTAGCGCCCTTCAGCGCTCCAGGATGAAGGTCACCGGCCCGTCGTTGATCAGCTCGACCTCCATGTGTTCCTGGAAGAAGCCGGATTTCACGCGGGGATACTCGGCCTTGAGCTGCTCCAGGAAGGTGTGGAAGAGCACCCGGGCCGCCGCGGGGGCCATGGCGCGGTCGAAGGAGGGGCGCCGTCCCTTCGCGAGGCTTCCCGCCAGGGTGAACTGGCTCACGACCAGGATCTCGCCGCCCACCTCCGCCAGGCCGAGGTTCATCTTCCCGTCGGCATCCTCGAAGATGCGCAGGGAGGCGATCTTGGCCGCGGCCCAGGCGCAGGCCTCCGCCGTGTCGCCCACCTCCTGGCCGGTGAGCACCAGCAGGCCCGGCCCGATGGCGGCCTCAAGCTCCCCGGCCCGCACGGAGGCCCGTTGGACACGCTGGATGACCGCCTTCATCGCCGGACCCTCCTGCTTCGACTCTGCCAGAGGTGGGCCTGCGGTGGGACAGGGGCTCAGGCCGGGGCCTGGGTGCGCTGGCGCCGCCAGACCAGGATCAGCCCGAGGGCGATGAGGCCGTTGAAGATCAGCCCGAACAGGGCCTCGCCGTTGAAGATGCGCACCTGGCCCCCGAACAGGCCCGGGTGCCCCATGTAGACGTCGCCCAGCAGGACGGGATTCCAGAGGTTCCAGCTGAAGTGCAGCACGGCGCAGGGCCAGACGGAGCGGCCCCAGCGGTAGAGCGCGGCGAAGGGTACGGCGGCCGCGGCGATGGAGAGCAGGAACACCGCGTTCATGACCGGGTGCCCCTTCTGGGTGCTGGAGAAGATGATGGGCAGATGGAAGGCGGCCCACACGGGCATGGTGATGGCCGCGGCCACGAGGGGGCGGTCCGCCCACCGGCGCACGAGGTAGCCCCGCCAGCCGATCTCCTCGCCCAGCTCGCCGGGGAAGAGGCCGTGGACGAGGAAGGTGGGCGCGAAGAGGAGGAGGCGGAACGGGTGGTGCAGCCAGGCCCACCGGGGCGGCAGCGCGCCCTGCAGCCGGTCGGGCCAGCCCCGCCGGTAGGCCATGGCCACCAGCAGCCAGGGCAGGAGCATGAGGACCCACGCGAGGCCCAGGAACAGGAGCACCGTTGGCCCGTGCAGGACGTGCGTTCGGCTCACGTGGACGCTGAGGGCCTGGGGCTGGAAGACGATGAATCCGGCGCGGCCGGAGACCGCCTGCCAGCCGTAGGCCAGCAGGAGGCAGAAGGTGGTCATGAGCAGGGGATAGACCATGGCCAGCAGCCAGGGCCGCCAGCCGGTGAAGGCGAAGCCCGCGGCGCGGGGCGGTTCCCGCCGGAAGGCCCAGGCGCAACCGAAGGCCACCAGGGCCGGCACGCACATGAGGATGCGGAGGAGCTGGCCATGGCGTTCATCGTGCAGCCACCAGGCACCGACCGCCCAGCTCAGGGGCAGGGTGAGGGCGATGAACCAGATGGTCTCCTTGCGGGTAGGCATGGCGGCTCCTGGGATTCGGATGGCCTACGCGGGAACGGCGGAAGGGATGAGTGGCCGGGGACCCGCCTGGCTGGGGTCCTCAACCCCGCCCGAGCTTCTGCCTCGCCTTCCCGATGAGGGCCCGGGCCTCCGGATGGCCGAACCCCGCGGCGGCGGCGGCGTAGAATCCTGCGCAGAGCACCACGAGGGGGAGGAGCCGGAGCGCGAGGAGCTGCCGGGCGAAGGCGTAGGGGCGGTCCAGGGCCAGGGCCTGGGCGCCGGCCCAGGCGACCAGGCCCATGAGGAGGCAGGCGCCGAGGGCGCGGAGGGCGGCGCTGGCCATGGGCCCCAGGCGGAAGCCGGGGAGCCGCGGGCGCAGGCGGAGCACCAGCCCCAGCACGCCGGCGAGGCTGGCCAGCCCGTTGGCCAGGGCCAGGCCGCCGGTGCCCAGGGGCTTCAGCAGGGCGAGGCTCAGGCCCACGTTCAGCACCATGGTCAGGCCGGCGATGGCGGCCGGGCCGCGGTAGTCCTTCAGGGCATAGAGGGCCTGGTTGCCCAGGCGCTGGGCGGCCACGAAGGCGAGGCCCACGCACTGGAAGACGAGGGTGATGGCGGTCCAGTCCGAGGCGGCCGGGGAGTAGGCCCCGGTCCGGAACAGCAGCGCGCAGATGGGCCGGGACAGCACGGCGAGGCCCACGGAGGCGGGCAGGACCAGCAGGAGCGAGGCCGAGACCGCCTGGGCCAGGCTGCGGTTCATGGCGGGCCAGTCCCGGGCCTCGGCCTGGCGGGAGAGGGTGGGAAGGCCGGCGGTGGCCAGGCTCATGGCGAAGAGCCCCATGACCATCTCGCCCATCATGCCGCTGTTGTAGAGCACCATCTGGGCGCCCGTGGGCAGTTCCGAGGCCAGCGTCAGGCTGATGAGGGCGTTGATCGGGTAGATGCCCGCCGCCAGCAGGCCCGGGCCCATGCGCCGAAGGGTCCGGGCGACCCAGGGATCCCGGAGGTGCAATCCGAAGGCGAGGCCGAACCCCTCCCGGCGGACAGCGGGCACGAGGACCAGGAGCTGCACCACGCCGCCTACGAGCACCGCCAGGGCGCAGACGAAGGCGACGGTCTCCATGGGGACCGGCCCCCTCCGCTGCAGCACATGGAGGGTGCCCCAGCCGAAGCCGATGAAGGCCAGGTTCCAGAAGATGGAGACAGATGCCGCCAGGGCGAACCGGTGGCGCAGGTTCAACAACCCGGCGAACCCCGCGGTGACGCTGACCAGGGCCAGGTAGGGGAACATCACCCGTCCGAGGAAGGCCGTCAGGGTGCCCTGGGCCGAGGGCCGGCCCAGGGTGAGCAGGTGGGCCAGGGGGGTCATGAAGGCCATCACCAGCACCACCCCCACCAGGAGGACGGCCAGCAGGGTGCCCAGGAACCGGGCCGCCACGGCCCGCACGGCGGCCTCGCCCTCGGCGGCCTCCGCCTCGGCGAGCGTGGGGAGGAAGGCCGCGGTCATGGTCCCCTCGGCCGTGAACCGCCGCAGCAGGGCGGGCAGCCGGAAGGCCACGGCGTAGGCGTCCGCGGCGGCGCCCGCGCCGAGGAAGTGGCTGAGGAAGAAGGTCTGGGCCAGCCCCGACAGGCGGCTCAGCAGGGTCATCAGGCCGACGACACCTGCAGAACGGAGGAGGCTGGGGCGGGTGTGCGAGGGATCGCTCACGGTCGGGTCTGGGCGATCAGGTCCATGAGGATCCCGGGGATTCGGTGCCGTGGGTTGGAGCCGCCTGCCGGAATCGAACCGGCGACCTCCAGATTACAAGGCTGGAGCTCTACCAACTGAGCTAAGGCGGCCCGCATCCAGTCTAGCGGGAATCCTGCAGTCCTTGCCCGGTCCGGGCCCCGGCCCCATCCAGGTGTTTCAACGCGGCTTAATCCCGCGGCCGGATCCTCCGATGGTTTTTGGACATGCCCTCCGGGCCCCAACTTCAAAGGAGTTCCTGCATGCTGAAATCAATCCGGATCGGCCGCCGCCTTGGGCTGGCCTTCGGCTTCGTCCTCGGACTCCTGGTCCTCGCCGTGGGCCTGGCGCTGGTGCAGGTCCAGACCATGGGGGAGAACTTGAACCGGATCGTCCGGGTCTACAGCCGCGAGCAATACCTGGCGACCACCATGCAGTTCCAGACCCAGTCCATCCAGGTCCACCTCCGCACCCTCCTCCTGACCGAGGACCCGGCCGAGGTGGCGGCCACCCAGCAACGCCTGGAGACGGCCCGGACCGCCTATGCCGAGGCCGCCTCGCAGCTCCAGGCCCTGCTCCTCTCCGACGAGGCCAAGGCGCTCTTCGCGCGCATGGCGGAGGACCGGGAGAAGGCCCTGGCCCTGAACAAGCAGGCCCTGGCCCTGGCCGCGGACGGGAAGCGGAAGGAGGCCGCGGCGCTCCTCCTGGGCGAGGCCCGGCACAGCAACAACGCCTGGATAACCCGGATGGGCGAGATGGCGCGGCTCACGGGCGACCGGCTGGCCGAAGCCAACCAGAAGGCGGAGGAGGCCCACCGCACGGCGGTGGTCTCGCTGGTGGTCCTGGCCTCGGTGGCGGTGCTGGCGGGGGCCTTCGCGGCCATCACCATCACCTGGAGCATCACGCGTCCCATCCGGTCCTTCGTGGGAGTGCTCGAGGCGGCGGCCGGCGGCGATCTCAGGGTGGAGGCCAGCGTCGACACCAAGGACGAGATCGGGCGGCTGGCCGAGTCGCTGAACGGGATGCTTCGCCAGCTCCGGCAGACCATCGCCCGGATGGCCCAGGCTGCCTCCTCGGTCGCGAGCGGGGCCACGGAGCTGTCGGCCTCCTCGGAGCAGATGTCTGCAGCGACCGACCAGATCGCGCGCAGCAGCGAGACTGTCCATGCCACGACGGAACAGATGGCCTCGGCCATCCTCCAGCTCTCCGCCAGCGTCCAGCAGGTGGCCTCGAACGTGAAGGCCTCCGTGGAGCAGTCGAACCTGGCCGTGGCCGCGACCCAGGAGGGCCAGCAGGGCGGCCGGGAGGCTGCGGAGGGCATGGACCGGATCCGCCAGGCCACGGCGAGCATCGCCAAGGCCGTGGGAGTGATCCAGGAGATCGCCCGGCAGACGAACTTGCTTTCCCTGAACGCCGCCATCGAGGCCGCCAAGGCCGGGGCGAACGGCAAGGGGTTCGCCGTGGTGGCGGAGGAGGTCCGGAAGCTGGCCGAGCGGAGCCGCCAGGCCTCCCTGGAGATCGAAAGCCTGATCCAGGAGACCCACGAGACAGTGGGCCAGGGCACCGAGGCCGTCACGTCCACGCTGGGTCAGATGGGGCGGATCCACGAATCCATCGAGACCATGGAGCGCATGGTCCAGCAGATCGGCGTCGCCACCGAGGAACAGTCGAACACCTCCGGTGAGGTGGCCCGTCGGGTGGAGGAGACGTCCAGGGAGGTGGGCCAGAACGCCGCGGCCACCCAGCAGCTGTCCGCCACGGTCCAGGAGATCAGCCGGACCTCCGCCGAGCTGGCCCGGATCTCCGAGGACCTGGCTCGGGACGTCGCCCAGTTCCGCCTGTGAGCCCGGAGGGCGGGGAGGCGCTGGCCCCGGGGGTCAGCGCACCTCGTTGCCGGCCAGATCCTGCTTCATCTCCTCGATGAACCCCTCCATCCACTTGGTGGAGAATGCGCCGGAGATGAAGTCGGGGTGGTCCATGATGCGGCGGTGCAGGGGCGCCGTGGTCTTGATGCCCTCGATCACCAGCGTGTCCAGGGCCCGCCGCATGCGGGCGATGGCTTCGCTCCGGTCCGCGCCGTAGGCGATCAGCTTGGCCACCATGGAATCGTAGTGGGGCGGGATGACCGCGTCCTGATGCATGGCCGTGTCCACGCGGATGCCGGGGCCGCCGGGGAAGTTCAGCGCGGTGATGCGGCCGGGGCAGGGGGTGAACTTGAAAGGGTCCTCGGCGTTGATGCGGCACTCGATGGCGTGCCCCTTCTGGACGACCTGCTCCTGGGTGAAGCTGAGCTTCCGCCCGGCGGCGATGTGGAGCTGCTCCTTGACGATGTCGATGCCGGTGACCAGCTCGGTCACGGGATGCTCCACCTGCACGCGGGTGTTCATCTCCATGAAGAAGAAGTCGCCGCGCCTGTCGAGCAGGAACTCGATGGTGCCGGCATTGTAGTAGCCCACGGCCTTGGCGGCCCGTACCGCGGTTTCGCAGATGCGCCGGCGCAGGTCGGGATCAAGGGCGGCGCTGGGGCTCTCCTCGATGAGCTTCTGGTGGCGGCGCTGGATGGAGCACTCGCGCTCGCCGAGGTGGACGACGTTGCCGAAGAGGTCCCCCATGATCTGGACCTCGATGTGGCGGGGCTCCAGGAGGTACTTCTCCATGTAGACGCTGTCGTCGCCGAAGGCGCCCTTCGCCTCGCTGCGGGCGGTGTGGTAGAGGTCCGGCAGCTCCTCGGGGGAGTTCACGATGCGCATGCCGCGCCCGCCGCCGCCGGCGCTGGCCTTCACGATGACGGGGTAGCCGATCTGCTCGGCGACCACCAGGGCCTCCTCCACCGTCTCGACCACGCCATCGCTGCCCGGCATGAGGGGGACGCCCGCGGCCTGCATGGTGGCCTTGGCCTGGGCCTTGTTGCCCATCTTGCGGATGATCTCGGCGCTGGGCCCGATGAAGTTGATGCCGCAGGCGAGGCACACTTCCACGAAGTGGGCGTTCTCGCTGAGGAACCCGTAGCCGGGATGGATCGCCTCGGCGCCGGTGACCTCGGCCGCCGCGATGACCTGGGGGATGTTCAGGTAGGACTTGGAGGAGGGCGGCGGACCGATGCACACCTCCTCGTCGGCGAACCGCACGTGGAGGGCGTTCCGGTCGGCCTCGGAATAGACGGCCACGGTCTGGATGCCCAGCTCCTTGCAGGCGAGGATCACCCGCAGGGCGATCTCGCCCCGGTTGGCGATGAGCACCTTCTTGAAGGGCGGGGCGCCCTCGGGGACGGCGGCGGGCCGCGTTCCCTTGCGCTTGATGGCGGCGCTCATGGCCTACCCGATCCGCACGGCGAAGAGGCGCTCGCCGTATTCCACGGGCTGGCCGTTCTCCACGAGGACCTTGACGACCTCGCCGGCCACATCGCTCTCGATCTCGTTCATGAGCTTCATGGCCTCGATGATGCAGAGCGTCTGGCCGGGCTTCACGAAGTCGCCGGGCTGGGCGTAGGGCGCGGACGTCGGGTTGGGGGCGCGGTAGAAGGTGCCGACGATGGGGCTGGTGACGTAGTGGATGCCGGGCTCGTCCGCGGGGACCTCGGGGGCGGCGGGCGCCACGGGCATGGAGGGCATCGACGGCGCGGGCAGGTGGTGCACAGCGGGGGTGCCCATCAGCACCGGGGCCTGCATGGACACGACGGGGGCAGGACCGTCCTTGCGGATCCGGAAGCGCATGTCCCCGGCCTCGAACTCGAACTCCTGGAAGGGCTCGCGGCCCACGAGGGCGATGAGGGCCTTGATCTCCTCCAGCCCCACGGTCTGGGGACCGGCGGGTCGGGAGGTCGCGGGCTTCTTGGCGGGGACGGGTTTCTTGCGGGAGGTGCTCATGGAAACTCCAGCGTACGGACCGTTCGGGGGAAGGGAACGAGCATAGCAAACCCCCTGGGGCCAGGGATCTCAGGATTCTTCGTCAGGCTCGGGGACTTCCGCCTTCCGGCGGCTTCGGGGGCCGGTTTCTTCCGCCCGGAATTCTTTCCGCGCGGCATCGAGGATGCCATTCAGGAATTGCGTGCCTTCCTGGTCGCTGAACTCCTTCACGATCTCCAGCGCCTCGTTGATGACGATGGGGAAGGGGATCTCCTTCACGAACATGAGCTCGTAGAGGCCCAGGCGGAGGAGGTTCCGGTCCACCACGGCCATGCGGTGGATCTTCCAGTGCTCGGCGTACCGGGCCAGGGCGGTGTCGATCTCCTCCAGGTGGCCGTGCACGCCGTCCACCAGCCGCCGGGCGTAGTAGAAGGCATCGCGGTTCAGGTCCTGGATGGCGTAGAAGCCCGCGAAGACCTGGTCCGGCTGGTAGCCGGTCACGTCCATGGCGTAGAGCATCTGGAGCGCGTACTCGCGCCCCCGTCGGCGGACACCCATCTACTTACGTCCCTTCGAACCCTTGAGGGCGTGGCCCAGGTCCACCATCTCGAGGAGGCTCTGGGCGGCTTCCCAGCCCTTGTTGCCCATCTTGGCGCCGGCGCGGTCGATGGCCTGCTCCACGGAATCCGTGGTGAGCACGCCGAAGGTGAGGGGCACGTTGGTGTCCAGGGCCACCTGGGCGGAGCCCTTGGTGACCTCGGCGGCGATCATGTCGAAGTGGGGCGTGCCGCCACGGATGACGGAGCCCAGCACCACCACGCCTGCATAGCGTCCGCTCCGGGCCGCCAGCTGGGCGGCCTGGGGCAGCTCGAAGCTGCCGGGGACGCGGATGAGGTCCATCTGCTCGTCGTGGCCGCCGTGGCGGAGGATGCAGTCCTTGGCGCCCTCGACGAGGCGCTCCACGATGAAGTCGTTCCAGCGCGAGGCCACCAGCGCGAAGCGGTCGCCCTCGTGCACGCGGATGTGGCCCTCAAAGATCCCCATGGGAACCCCCCGAAAGGTGGTTGGCTTGCTCGGACTGAGGAGCATACCACAGGTCAGGGGCCTGGCCCAGCCTGCAGGCCGGGACCCCGGGCCGCCGAGGCGATCCGGGGTCCCGGTCAAGGGCGTGGGGCTAGAGCTTCACCGTGTCCGCAACCTCCCGGAAGTCGGGGATCTGGTCGAAGTTCATGTAGCGGTAGATGTCGGCGGCCTTCTTGCCGACGATGCCGATCTGCTCCATGTACTCCGCCACGGTGGGGATCCGGCCGAGCAGGGCGCAGATGGCGGCCAGCTCCGCGGAGCCGAGGTACACCCGGGTGTCGATGCCCAGGCGGTTGGGGAAGTTGCGGGTGGAGGTGGACATGGCCGTGCTGCCCTTGCGGATCTGGGCCTGGTTGCCCATGCACAGCGAGCAGCCGGCCATCTCCATGCGGGCGCCGGTGCGGCCCAGGATGCCGTAGTAGCCCTCCTGGGTGAGGACGTAGGCGTCCATCTTCGTGGGGGGCGCGATCCACAGGCGGGTGGGCACGTCGGTCTTGCCGTCCAGCAGCTTCCCGGCGGCCCGGAAGTGGCCGATGTTCGTCATGCAGGAGCCGATGAACACCTCGTCGATCTTGTCCCCGGCCACGTCCGACAGCTTCTTGATGTCGTCGGGATCGTTGGGGCAGGCCACCAGGGGCTCCTTGACGTCCGCCAGGTCGATCTCGATGACGGCGGCGTACTCGGCGTCGGCGTCCGGCGCCAGCAGCTCGGGCTTCGCGATCCAGGCCTCCATGGCCTTGATGCGGCGCTCCAGCGTCTCCCGGTGCTCGTAGCCGTTGGCGATCATCCACTTCATGAGCGTGATGTTCGACGTCATGTATTCGATGATCGGCTCCTTGTCGAGCCGCACGGTGCAGCCCGCGGCGGAGCGCTCGGCGGAGGCGTCGGAGAGCTCGAAGGCCTGCTCCACCTTCAGCTTCGGCAGCCCCTCGATCTCGAGGATGCGGCCGCTGAAGACGTTCTTCTTGCCCTTCTTCTCCACGGTCAGCAGGCCCTGCTGGATGGCGTAGTAGGGGATGGCGTTCACGAGATCCCGCAGCGTGACGCCGGGCTGCAGCTCACCCTTGAACCGCACCAGCACGGACTCGGGCATGTCCAGGGGCATGACGCCCGTGGCGGCCGCGAAGGCCACCAGGCCCGAGCCCGCGGGGAAGGAGATGCCGATGGGGAAGCGGGTGTGAGAGTCGCCGCCGGTGCCCACGGTGTCGGGCAGCAGCAGGCGGTTCAGCCAGCTGTGGATGACGCCGTCGCCGGGGTTCAGGGACACGCCGCCGCGGTTCGTGATGAAGGGGGGCAGCTCGCGGTGGGTCTTCACATCCACCGGCTTCGGGTAGGGCGCGGTGTGGCAGAAGGACTGCATCACCATGTCGGCGGAGAACTGGAGGCAGGCGAGGTCCTTCAGCTCGTCGCGGGTCATGGGGCCCGTGGTGTCCTGGGAGCCCACGGTGGTCATCCTCGGCTCGCAGTAGGTGCCGGGGCGGATGCCCGTCACGCCGCAGGCGCGGCCCACCATCTTCTGCGCCAGGCTGAAGCCCTTGCCGGTGTCCTTCGGGACGGCGGGCAGGCGGAAGACCGTGGAGGCGGGCAGGCCCAGGGCCTGCCGGGCCTTGGCGGTGAGGCCGCGGCCGATGATCAGGGGGATGCGGCCGCCGGCGCGGACCTCGTCGAAGAGCACGTCGGACTTCACCTTGAACTCGGCGACGACCTGGCCGTTCTTCAGGGCCTTGCCCTCGTAGGGGCGCAGCTCCACCACGTCGCCCATCTCCATCTTGGAGACGTCCAGCTCGATGGGCAGGGCGCCGGCGTCCTCCATGGTGTTGTAGAAGATGGGGGCGATCTTGGAGCCCAGGCAGACGCCGCCGAAGCGCTTGTTGGGCACGAAGGGGATGTCCTCGCCCGTGAACCACAGCACGGAGTTGGTGGCGGACTTGCGGCTGGAGCCGGTGCCCACCACGTCGCCCACGTAGGCGATGAGGTGGCCCTTGGCCTTGAGGGCCTCCAGCTGCTTGAGCGGGCCCACCTTGCCGGGCTCGTCGGGCTCGATGCCGGGGCGGGGGTTCTTCAGCATGGCCAGGGCGTGGAGCGGGATGTCGGGTCGGCTCCAGGCGTCCGGCGCGGGGGAGAGGTCATCCGTGTTGGTCTCGCCGGACACCTTGAAGATGGTGACGGTGAGGCTCTGGGGCACCTCGGGCCGGCTGGTGAACCACTCGGCCTCGGCCCAGCTCTGCAGCACGGCCTTGGCGTGGGCATTGCCCTTGTCTGCCTTGGCCTTCACATCCCCGAAGGCGTCGAAGATGAGGAGGGTCTTCTTCAGGCCCTCGGCGGCCAGGGCGCCGACCTTGGCGTCGTCCAGCAGGTCGATGAGGGGTTTCACGTTGAAGCCGCCCAGCATGGTGCCCAGCAGCTCCGTGGCCTTCTCCCGGCTCACCAGGGGGCAGGCCTCCTTGCCCTTGGCCACGGCATCGAGGAAGCCGGCCTTCACGCGGGCGGCGTCATCCACGCCCGCGGGGACGCGGTGGACCAGGAGCTCCAGGAGGAAGGCCTCCTCGCCGGCGGGCGGAGCCATGAGGAGATCGACCAGCTCGTGGGTCTGGGCCTCGGTCAGGGGAAGGGCGGGAATGCCCTGGATGGCGCGTTCGGCGACGTGTTGACGGTAGGCTTGAAGCACGGTCATCTCCCCCAGAGTGCGCCGCCCGGCGCGGTCCGAACCCCCATTCTACCCCTCGGGGGCAGGAAAGAGAGCCGCTTTGGGAGTCCGCAGCAGGCTGGGATGTCGCCAGGAACCTCGGGGTGCGTGGCGAGTCCGGCTTGCCTAGTACCCCGCCGCCTGCCCGTCCTTGCGGCTCTCGCTGGCGCCGAAGTAGACCTTCTGCTTCGGATCCCAGCGGATGCCCTGGTAGCCGCCGTAGCCGCCCAGCATCCAGCCCACGCCATGGCCCATGTCCATGAGGGCGCGCACCGTCTCGTAGGGGAAGCCGCTCTCCAGCTGGATGGTGCCGGGCAGCCTCCCCTTCTCGCCGGTGGGCTCGGGGGACCCGTCGTGGCTCATGCGCGGGGCGTCCCCGGCCTCCTGGGCGTCCATGTGGAAGTCGACGAGGTCCATGACGATCTGCACGTGGCCGATGGGCTGGAACTCGCCGCCCATGACGCCGAAGCTGAGGAAGGGCTCGCCGTCCTTGGTGATGAAGGCCGGGATGATGGTGTGGAAGGGCCGCTTGCCCGGCGCGTAGGTATTGGCCTGGCCCTCCTCCAGCGTGAACAGCTCGCCGCGATCCTGGAGGCAGAAGCCCAGGTCGCCGGGCGTCATGCCGCTGCCCATGCCGCGGTAGTTGCTCTGGATGAGGCTCACCATGTTGCCCTGCCCATCGGCGGTGGTGAGGTAGATGGTGTCGCCCTCCTTCAGGGGCGGATGGCCCGCCTCCAGCCGCCGGGAGGCGCGGGTCTCGTTGATGAGGGCCCGCCGCTGGGCGGCGTAGTCCTTGGAGAGCAGCCAGGCCACGGGCACCTTGGCGAAGGCGGGATCGGCGTAGAACTTCGCCCGGTCCTCGAAGACCAGCTTCTTGGCCTCGGTGAAGAGATGGACGTGGCGCGGGCTGCCGAAGGGGATCTTCGAGAAGTCGTAGCCCTCGAGGATGTTCAGCATCTGCAGGGCCGCGATGCCCTGGCCGTTGGGGGGCAGCTCCCAGACGTCGTAGCCGCGGTAGTTCACAGAGAGGGGCTGCACCCACTCCGAGTGGTGGGCGGCCAGGTCGTCATAGCTCAGGAACCCGCCCTGCGCCTTCATGTAGGCGGCGATCTTTCGGGCGATCTCGCCCTGGTAGAAGGCGTCCCGGCCGCCTTTGGCCACCATCTCCAGGGTGTTGGCGAGGCGGGGGTTGCGGAAGACCTCGCCGCTGCGGGGGCCGCGCTTGCCGTCCACCGTGAAGGTCTCCAGGAAGCCGGGGTACTTGCCCAACGCGGGCACGCTGCGGTCCCAGTAGTAGGCGATGAGGTCGGACACCGGGAAGCCCTCCCGGGCGTAGCGGATGGCGGGGGCCAGCACCTCCGTCATGGGCAGCTTGCCGAACTTCCCGTGCAGCTCGAACCAGCCGTCCACGCAGCCCGGGACGGAGACGGGCAGGGGACCGTGGGGCGGGATGTGGGTGAGGCCGAGCTCCTTGAAGTGCGCGAGGGTGAGGGCCTTCGGCGAGCGCCCGCTGGCGTTCAGGCCGTAGAGCTTCCTCGTCTTGGCGTCCCACACGAGGGCGAAGAGGTCGCCGCCCATGCCCGAGCCCGTGGGCTCCATGAGGCCCAGGGCCGCGTCCGCCGCGATGGCCGCGTCCACGGCGGAGCCGCCGCGTTTCAGCACATCCAGGGCGATCTGGGTGACCAGGGGCTGGCTGGTGCAGGCCATGCCGTGCTGGGCTGCCACCTCCGAGCGGGTGGCGAAGGCCTGGCCGGTCACGCGGTCACCGGCCCGCAGGGGCAGGAGGACGAGCGCCAGGGCGAGGCAAGTCGTCGGGACGCGCATGGGACCTCCGGAAGATGAGGTCCATCCAACCACAAAGACCTCGTGACATGAGGCTTTATTTTCCGCGTCGTCCGGCCATCCTGGAAGCGGAGAGCCCATGTCCCTGGATGCCCCCGCCCGAACCGCCCTTCTCGAACGGTACCGCACGGGGCCGGCCCTCCTCCGGCAGGCCTGGCTGGAGGTGCCCGCGGCGGCCCGGTCCTGGCGTCCCAGCGAGGGGCGGTGGAGCGCCCAGGAGGTGGTGGTCCACTGCGCGGATTCGGAGACCTACGCCGCCATCCGCATCCGTCTCCTGCTGGCCGAGCGCGATCCGCTCATCGTGGGCTACGACGAGAACGAGTGGGCCCGGCGGTTCGACTATGCCGCCGCGGACCCTGACCTGGCCCTGCGTTTGATCGAGACCGTGCGGGCCCACACCTCCGCCACGCTGGACCGGGTGCCCGAGGAGGCCTGGGGCCGCCTGGGCCGGCACACGCAGAGCGGGGCCTACGGCACCGACGACTGGCTCCGGAACTACGCCGCACATCTGGAACTCCACACGGCCCAGATCCGCCGGAACCTCGCCGCCTGGGAGGGCAGGGCATGAGCGACGGGCTTGACCTGCAGACCTACTTCCGCCGCATCGGATTCCAGGGCGAGGCGCGCCCCGACCTGGCCACGCTGCAGGCCCTCCACCTGGCCCACGCCACCACCATCCCCTTCGAGAACCTGGATGTGCAGATGGGCCTGCCCATCCGGATCGACCTCGCCTCGCTCCAGGACAAGCTGGTCAGGCGGCGGCGCGGGGGGTACTGCTTCGAGCAGAACACCCTCTTCCTGGCGGCGCTGCGGGCCCTCGGCTTCGAGGTCCTGCCCTGCGAGGCCCGGGTGCGGTACGGGACGCTGGAGGTGCTGCCCCGCACCCACATGCTGCTGCTGGTCCGGCTGGCCGGCCTGCACTGGCTCGCCGACGTGGGCTTCGGGGGGGAGGGCCTGCTCCATCCAGTGCCCCTGGATGGCCTTGCCCATGCCCAGTTCCAGAGCACGTACCGGGTGGTGGACGAGGGCGGGCTGCGGGTGCTCCAGTCCCTCCGGCTGGGGACCTGGGAGGACCTCTACGCCTTCCTGCCCGAGGAACGGTTCGCCGTGGACTACGAGATGGCCAACCACTACACCAGCACCCACCCGGAGTCGCGGTTCGTGAGGACCCTCACGGCCCAGCTGCCCGGTCCCGACGTGCGCCGCATCCTCCGCAACCGGGCCTACGCCGAGATCCGGGGAGACGCCGTGGAGGGCAGGGAGCTGGCCCCCGACGAGGTGATCCCCACCCTGAGGGAGGTCTTCGGCCTCGACGTCCCCGAGGGGGCGCGCTTCAGGGCCTTCGAGGGCTGACCGTCAACGGGTGTAGCGGGCCGGGAGCGCCGCCAGTTCCCGGGACACCGCCTCCAGGAGGTCGACCTGGAGGGCCGGCGGGAGCGTTCCGGCCGCTGGGTAGATCCGCTCCTCCTCGAGGCGGTTATGGGGGGCCAGGCGCTTCCGGACGGCTTCCAGGGCCGCGCGGGCGCTCTCCAGATCCTGGGGGAGGCCCTCCAGGGCCTTCACCGCACCCGCCAGGGTGGCCATGAAACCGTCGTGGTCCGCCCGAAGCAGCCCGAGGGAGGCCCGCAGATCGGGGCGGACCTCCGAGAGCGCGGGGAACAGCACCCTGTGCTCGGCCCGGATGTGGACCGCGAGGCGCATCCAGAGGCGATCGAGCGTCGCGTGGGCCTCCCCCGGGGATCCACGCCCGAAGGCCTCCGTGGCCTGGTGGATCAGGCCGTCGATCTCGCCATGGTCAGCCGCCAGGCGGGCCGTGAGGGGGGACGGCCCGGGACCCGGCCCGGAAGATCCCATTTCAGGCCTTCACGGAGACGTAGACGACCACCAGTTCGGAATCCGGTGCGCTGGTGATCTCGTGGTGCTCCCCCGGATCCACGCGGAAGGTCACGCCGGGCCGGAGCGCATGGGAGGTTCCTTCGACGGTCAGGGTGCCTGCGCCGGACTCGATGTAGAACACCTCGGTCCAATCCGCATGGGCGTGGACCGGGGCGACCTGGCCCGGCTGGAAGGTGGCCCGGACGAACTGCTGGAGGTGCGGCACGACCCCCGGGCCGACCAGCAGGCACTTCTCGATGGCCGTGCCCGGGCCGAGGGGCGTGACAGGGAGATCCCGGAGGGCGTCGATCCGCATGGCCCCATGGTAATCCAGCCCTCTACCAGGCGACCGGCTTGCCGTCCCGCCAGAAGCCGCCGGTGACCTCAGGCCCGGCCTCGGTGATGGCCCACAGGATGCTGGCCGCGCCCTGGCCCAGGCTGCGGGGGGCCTCGGGCCCGCCCATGTCCGTGCGCACCCAGCCCGGGCAGACGGCGTTCACGGCGATGCCGCGGGATTTCAGGGCCTCGGCCAGCTGCACGGTGACGGCGTTGAGGGCCGTCTTGGAGACACAGTAGGCCGGGGCCCAGGTGGAGGGCTCGCTGAGCTGGCCGCCCCCGCTGCTCACGTTCACGATGCGGGCGCCCGGCGGCATCATCGGCGCGAAGGCCTGGGCCATCCGCAGGGCGCCGAGGACGTTGGTCTCCAGCGTGCGCCGGAAGGTGTCGCCGTCCACCTCCAGCACTCCCAGGTGGGCGTCCAGCAGGACACCCGCGTTGTTCACCAGGACGTCGAGTCGGCCGTGGCGCGTCCGCACGGCCTCCGCGGCGGCGCGGACGGAACCCTCGTCGGCCACGTCGAGCGTCAGGATCTCCAGGTCCATGAGCGGCTCGGGGCTCCGCATCCCCGCGATCACGGTGTAGCCCCGGGCCAGGAGGCGCAGGGCCACCTCCCGGCCCAGGCCGCGGCTGGCGCCCGTGACGAGCGCAACGGAAGGTTCGTTCATGGCTTCCCCCAGGTGGCGACGGGCCCCGGATGCAGGTCGGGTCCTTCGAGGATGCGATGCTGGCCGGGCGCCAGGGCCAGGGCGGCGGTGAGCAGGGCGTCCGCCACCTCGCGGACATGGACCGGCGCCCAGCGCCACCAGCCTGCGCGGCGCGCGAAGAGCCCCCGCCCCAGGGCCAGCCAGGGCGGGGCGAGGAGGCGCAGCACCAGGACCTCGCCCAGCCGGAATTCCGCCCGGTCGCTCACGAGGAACGAGGGCCGGGCGATCACGTGGGCGAGCCCGCTGGCGGCCAGGCCGGCCTCCACCTCGGCCTTGGCCGTCAGGTAGAGGCCCCGGGGACGGTCCGCGCCGACGCTGCTCACGAGGCCGACGCGGGCCTCCGGGTGCGCGGCGGCCAGGCCCCGGATCAGGCGGAGGGGGAGGTCCCGGTCCACCTGCAGGAAGGCCTCATCGCTGCCGGCCCTGGCGCGGGTGGTGCCCAGGGCGATGAGGAGCAGGTCGCAGGGACCGGCCAGGGCCCGGGCGCAGGCCCCCTCGTCCTCGAAGTCGAGGATCTCCTCCCGCAGGTTCGGGGCGGAGACCGGGAGGCCGGGGCGCCGCACCAGCGCCCGCACCTGGAGGTCGGGGCGCGCCGCCAGCCGGGCCAGGAGCCGCCGGCCCACCTCGCCGGTCCCGCCCGCCACCACCACGTCCCGCACCATGGCACCATGCTGCCACGGAAGGGCGGGACGGACATGGCCAAGGCACCCAGCACGAACGCCACGCGGCTGCTGAAGCAGGCGGGGATCGCCTACACCGAACATCTCTATCGGTACGAGGACCACGGCGGCACCCGCGTGAGCGCCCGGGAGCTGGGCGTGGACGAGCACGCCGTCATCAAGACCCTGGTGATGGAGGACGAGACCGGCGCGCCGCTGATCATCCTCATGCACGGGGACCGGGAGGTCAGCACGAAGGAGCTGGCGCGGCAGGTGGGTGCGAAATCTGTCCAGCCCTGCCGGCCGGAGGTGGCCAACCGGCACAGCGGCTACCTCGTGGGCGGCACCAGTCCCCTGGGCACCCGGAAGGCCATGCCGGTCCATGCCGAGGCCACGATCTTCGACCTGGACCGCCTCTACCTCAACGGCGGCAGCCGGGGCTTCCTCGTGGGGCTGGACCCGAAGGACCTGGACCGCGTGCTCGAGGTGAACCGGGTGTCCGTGGCCCTCGCGTAGGCACGGGCCGGTTCCAGCTTCGAGATTGGGACTCTCCGGGAGGGGAGGTGCCTGTGACGACGGTCATCGTTCCGCGCCTCAGGGTTGGGCCTGTGCTACCTTCCCTCCCAACCTACCCAGCCCATCCACCGCACCCCGTTCTCGGAGCCCTCCATGAGCGATGTGGACATCAGCATCACCCAGCAGGCCACCATCCAGGCCCTCCAGAAGGGCGAGGCGGCGATCCCCATGCGGGGCTGGCTGGCCAAGCAGGCGGCGATCAACTACGAGGTGGAGCGGGCCCTGGCGGAGGAGGACCCCGCGGCCTTCTGGTCCGAGAAGGCGAAGGCCCTGGACTGGCATGCCCCCTGGACGGAGACGCTGCGCTTCGAGGCGCCGAACCACGCCTGGTTCCTGGGCGGGAAGCTGAACGCCACGGTGAGCTGCATCGACCGCCACGTGCACAGCGATCGCCGGAACAAGGCGGCCGTCATCTGGGTGGGCGAGGACGGCGAGGAGCGGACCTACACCTACAACCGGCTCTACCGCGAGATGAACCGCTTCGCGAACACCCTCAAGCGCCTGGGTGTCCGCGCGGGCGACCGGGTCATCCTCTACATGCCGCTCACCCCGGAGGGCATCATCTCCATGCTGGCCTGCGCCCGCATCGGCGCCATCCACAGCGTGGTGTACGCCGGCATGGGCGTGCAGGCCCTCAAGTCCCGCATCGAGGATGCCGGGGCCAAGGTGGTGGTGTGCTCCGACTTCACCTACCGCCGCGGCAAGGCCACGGCCCTGAAGCCCATCGTGGACGAGGCCGTGCGGGACCTGGCCTTCGTGGACCACGTGATCGTCCACCGCCGCGGCTCCCGGCCCGGCGATGCGCCCGTGACGTTCGCCAGCGAGCGCGAGAAGGACTTCTACGACATCCAGCGGGGCCGGGAGATCCACTGCGAGCCCGAGATGGTGGACGCCGAGCACCCGCTCTTCATCCTCTACACCAGCGGCACCACCGGGAAGCCCAAGGGCGTGGTCCATGCCACCGGCGGCTACCTGGTGGGCGTGAACTACCTGGCCAAGGCCTTCTTCCAGATCCAGGAGCGGGACATCTACTGGAGCACCTCGGACATCGGCTGGATCGTGGGCCACAGCTTCATCGTCTACGGGCCCCTCAGCATCGGCGCCACGGTGCTCTGCCGGGAAGGCGCGCCGGACTACCCAAGCCCGGACGTGACCTGGGAGATCTGCGAGCGGTTCGGGGTGAACGTCATGTTCACGGCGCCCACGGCCGTGCGCATGTGGATGAGCCACGGGGCCGAGGCGCCGGGGAAGTTCGACCTCTCGAAGCTGCGCCTGATGGCCTGCGCCGGGGAGCCCCTGAACCCCGAGGCCCATCGCTGGGCCCAGCAGCACCTCGTGGGCCAGGGCAACGGCATGGTGGTGGACAACTGGTGGCAGACGGAGATCGCGGGACCCGTGATCGGCACCTTGCCCACCTTCGAGGCGCGGCCGGGCAAAGCCGGCAAGCCCATGCCCGGCGTCCGCCTCGCCGTGGTGAACCGGGATGGCACGCCGGTCCCCGACGGCCAGGGCGGCCTGCTGGTCATCAAGTTCCCGCTGCCCTACATGCTCCGCACCGTCTGGAACGACCCGAAGCGCTACGAGGACTACTGGCGTGACATCCCCGGCTGCTACAGCGCCGGCGACGTGGCCGTGAAGGACGCCGACGGCTACGTGGCCGTGCTGGGCCGGGCCGACGACGTGCTGAACGTGGCCGGCCACCGCATCGGCACCGCCGACGTGGAGGGCTCCCTCATCCGGCATCCCGCCGTGGCCGAGAGCGCCGTGGTGGGCATCCCCGATCCCATCAAGGGCGAGACCATCAAGGCCTTCGTGGTGGTGCGGCCCGGTGTCGCCACGGGGCCGGGCCTCATCGCCAGCCTCAAGGACCACGTCCGCGAGGACCTGGGCGGCATCGCCATGCCCAGCGACATCGAGATCCGCGCAAGCCTGCCCAAGACCCGGTCGGGGAAGATCGTCCGCCGCGCCCTCAAGGCCGAGGCCCTGGGGCAGGATCCGGGGGACCTGAGCACCCTGGCGGATTGATATTCTCCGGGGGTTCCCCTCGCCACGCAGGCGTGGCGAGGATCTAGGGTCGCGCTGCGCGCCTCCACGTGATGCGTCGCTCCCGCTCGCCGGAGGTTCGCGGACGTGGAGCCTCCCCCCGGACCCCGCGCCCGCCACGGCTAGGCAGGGGGCTTGGCGGCCCGTTCCCGCTACCATCTCCGGATGCCTCCCCGCCGCCTGTCCGCCCTGGTCCTGCTCGGCTTCGCCTCGGGGCTGCCCCTGTACCTGACGGGCTCGACGCTGAAGGCGTGGATGACGGAGGAGGGGCTGGACCTGCGGACCATCGGCATCTTCTCGCTGGTGACCCTCCCCTATTCCCTGAAGTTCCTGTGGGCGCCGGTGCTGGACCGCTACGTGCCGCCCCTGCTGGGGCGACGCCGGGGCTGGCTCCTGCTGGCCCAGGGGGCCCTGGCGGCCTGTCTGGCGATCCTCGCCCTCTCCGACCCGCGCATCTCCCTCCTCCGCGTGGCCCTGCTGGCGGTGGCCGTGGCCTTCGCCAGCGCCAGCCAGGACATCGCCACGGACGCCTGGCGGGCGGAGGTGCTGCCGCCGGCCTACCTGGGGCTGGGCAACTCCATCCACATCGGGGCCTACCGCCTGGCCATGCTCGTGAGCGGGGCCGGGGCGCTCATCCTGGCGGACCGTCTGGGCTGGCGGGCCACCTACCTGGCCATGGCGGCGCTGATGGCGGCCTCGGCGGCGGGAACGCTGCTGGCGGAATCCACGGATGCCGTGGCTCGGCCGCCCCGGACCCTCCGGGCGGCGCTGGTGGAACCCCTCCGCGACTTCTTCTCCCGGCCGGGCTTCGGGGAGATCCTGGCCTTCTGCGTCCTCTACAAGATCGGGGACCAGCTCGCGGATTCCATGACCGTGCCCTTTCTCATCCGGGGCATGGGCTTCAGCCTCACGGTGATCGGCGCCACCACCAAGACCGTGGGCATCACCTTCATCATCGTGGGGGGGCTGGTGGGCGGGGCCCTCCTGCTGAGGCTGAGCCTGCGCCGGGCCCTGTGGATCTTCGGCTTCGTCCAGGCGGGCTCCATCCTGGCCTTCTGGGCCCTGTCGCGGGTGGGGCCGAGCCTCGGCATGCTGGTGGGCGCCCTGGCCCTGGAGAACCTGGCCTTCGGCATGGGCGGCGCGGCCTTCGCCGCCTTCCTCATGGGCCAGTGCGACAAGCGCTTCACGGGCACCCAGTACGCCCTGCTCACCAGCCTCATGGCCCTGTCCCGCGGCTTCCTGGCCGCGCCCATGGGGGAGCTGGCGAAGCGCCTGGGCTGGTCCGGCTACTTCCTCTTCTGCGCCGTCATCGCCATTCCCGGCCTGCTGCTCCTGCTGCGCTGGGACCGCTGGCGCATCCCCGATCCGGAGGCTCCATGATCCGACGTCCTGTCCGGCTGGCCGCCCTGGCCCTCGCCCCGGCGGCCCTCCTGTCCGCGCAGGGGAAGCCGCAGCCTCTCCAGCCGGCCCCGCCGGCCGCCCCCGTCCCGCCGCTGCGGGCGGAGCTCGCGGCCGGGGAGGCGGCTTCGCCCGAGGCCCTGGTGAATGCCCTCTATGCCTTCATCTCCGGTCCGGCGGGGCAGAAGCGCGACCTGGCGAAGATCCGGGCGCTCTTCCATGCCACGGCCCGCGTGGAGGTGGCGGGGAACCATCCCGAGAAGGGGGCCTTCCTCCGGGTGATCGAGCTGGAGCCCTTCCTGGCCTTCGCGGTGCCCCAGTGGGAGACGGGCTTCTTCGAGCAGGCCGCGGCCGCCCCGGTGGTGAAGCGTTGGCAGGGCCTGGCCCAGGTCTGGACGCCCTACGCCATCCGCCGCACGGCCGGGGGACCGGTTGCGTTCACCGGCGTGAACGCCCTCCAGTGCGCCTGGGACGGCAAGCGCTGGTGGATCACGCACCTCGCCTTCGAGAGCGCGGCCGCGGTGCCGCCCCCGAAGCCGTAGGGCCTATTTCGCCAGGGGCCGGCTCCGCGCCCGCCAGGCGCGCATGCCGCCCTTGAGGACGTAGAGCCAGTCGAACCCCCGCTCCCGCAGCAGGGCGTAGGCCCGGTGGGACACTTCGTCCGTGTCGTCGACCAGCACGAGGGCCCGCTGGGCCGCGGGATCGGGGGTGCGGAAGCGGGCGGCGAGCTGGTCCAGGGTGAGGTTCATGGCGCCGCGGATGTGGCCCCGCTGGAAGGCCTCGGGTTCCCGCAGGTCCAGCACCAGGGCCCCTGTGCCGAGGAGCAGCTCCTCCAGCTGGAGGGGATCGAGCACCGGGCGGTGGCGGCCCCGCTGCCAGGACCGGAAGCGCGGGAACCCGACCCCGGCCAGGATCAGCAGGCAGAGGCCCGCGAAGACCAGGCTCGGCACCTGGGGGTGGGCCTGGATCCATTGGCTCCAGCCAGGAGGGGGATCCTGCAGAAGAAAGGGCATGGGCGGCTCGGGGTCTCCCGGATGATGCGCCCGACCCGCGCGGGGTTCAAGGGGCCAGGGTGAGGCCCAGGGCCTCGGCCAGGGCGCGGAAGGTCCCGGGGATGGGGGCCTCGGCCTCGATGCGGGCCCTGGAGTCCGGGTGGTCCACCGCGAGCTTCCAGGCGTGGAGGACCGGGTGGGGCAGGGCCAGGGCCTGGCCGTCGACGCCGAGCCAGCGGGAGGGTCCGCCATAGAGGGGGTCGCCCATCAACGGCGCCCGCAGCGAGGCCAGGTGGACCCGGATCTGGTGGGTGCGCCCGGTGAGCAGCTCGCATTCCACCAGGGCGGCGCTGGTGGTGCGGGCCAGCACCCGGATGCGCGTCTGCGCCGGCCGCCCGCCCTCAGCCACCACCATGCGCAGCCGGTCCTGCTTGTGGCGGGCGATGGGGGCGTCGATGAGCAGCGAGCCCAGCTGGGGCAGCTTGGGGGAGTGGCGGACCAGGGCGAGGTACCGCTTCTCCACCGTGCGGGCCTTGAACTGGGCCTGGATGGCGCGCTGGGCCTCCTGGGTCTTGGCGAGGCAGAGGCAGCCGGTGGTGTAGCGGTCCAGCCGGTGCACGAGGCCCGGCCAGCCCGTGGCAAGCTCCTCCGCGTCCTCTTCCGGTTCGTCGGGGTCCTCCGGGGCGGTGGCGGGTGCCTTCAGCCGGTGCAGGAGGGCGTTCACCACGGTGCCGCCGGGGTGCCCCGGCCCGGGGTGGACGACCATGCCCGCGGGCTTGTCCACGATCCAGAGCAGGCCGTCCTCGTAGAGCGTCGGGAGGTCGATGGCTTCGGGGGCCAGGTGGGCGGCGGGCGGGGGCGGCGTGGGCAGCTCCGTCTCGATCACATCCCCGGCCCGGAGGCGCACGCCGCCCTTGGACACCGGCTGTCCGTTCACGGAGACGCTCCCGGTGCGGATGTGGGCATCCCAGCGGGCCCGCGGGACCTCGGGATGGCGGTCGGCCAGGAACCGGTCCAGCCGGGGGGCGTCGGCCTCGACGCTGATCCGGCTCATCGCGCCGCCGCGGGCCGCCGGCGGCTCCAGGCCAGCCAGAGGCCCAGGCCCAGCATCATGAAGCCCAGGCCCGTGGCCCGGCCGGTGCTCAGCCAGGACCAGCCCAGCCAGCCGGTGCCGCGGTCCCCGTCGCCGCGCCAGGTCTCGGTGACGATGCGGCCCAGGCCCTCCACCAGGAAGTAGAGGGCGAAGATCTGGCCCTCGAAGCCGCGGCGCTTGCGCGCGATCAGCAGGACGGCCATGACGGTCAGGTTCGCCAGGCTGTTGTAGAGCTGCACCGGGTGCAGGGGGATGTCCAGGGGCGTGCCGCTGAAGGCCTGGGCCACGGGGTTGGTGAAGGTCACCGACCAGGGCACGTGGGTCTCCGTGCCGTAGCAGCAGCCGGCGGAGAAGCAGCCCAGGCGGCCGATGGCCTGGCCCAGGGCCACGCCGGGCACCAGGGCGTCGCCCGTGATCCGCAGGGGCAGGCCCTGGCCCTTCCGGAGCTTCCAGAAGAACACCAGGGTGGCGGCGATGATGCCGCCATGGATGGCGCCTCCGGCCCGCAGGGTGGAGAGGGTGAAGATGTCCCGGAAGGCCATGGCGCCTTCCTGACCCGCGGGGGTGAAGAGCCCCACGATGATCATCAGGAGCTTGGAGCCCACGATGGCCGCCACGAGGACGGCGATGGCCAGGTCCGTGATGGCCGCGGGCACCAGGTTGTCGAGCTTCCCCTGCCGCTGGGCCAGGGCCCTGCCCGCGAAGAAGGCCAGGGCCAGGAGGAGGCCGTAGGTGCCGATGGGGAAGCTGCCGATCTGGAAGAGGACGGGATGCATCGAAAATCCGGGGCGGGAGGGTGGAAACTGGAGGCCGAAGACTGAAGACTGAAGACCGACGAGGAGGCCGCCATGTCGAGGATCACCGCCCAGGATCTGGCCACGAGGCTGGGAGGCGAACTGGAGCATTGTCCCCCGGATCGCCCCATTTCCGAAGTACGGCCGCTGGACGAGGCCCACGCGGGCTCCGTCTCCTTCCTTGCGAACCCCAAGTACGCCGCCAAGGCCCTGGGGAGCGGGGCGGGCCTGATCCTGGCGGATCCCTCCGCCGACCTGGGGGACCGCCCGGTCCTCCGGGTGTCGAACCCCTACTGGGCCTTCGCCCAGGCCATCGGCTGGCTGCACCCCGAACCCGAGCCGGACTGGGGGGGAACCCCCGTGCATCCCACGGCCACCCTGGGGGCGGGCTGCCGGGTCGCCCCCGGGGCCACCGTGGGGGCCCGGTCGGTCCTGGGCGCGGGCTGCGTCCTGCACCCCGGCGTCCACGTGGGCGACGACTGCGTCCTCGGGGAGGGCTGCGAGCTCTTCTCCGGCGTGGTGCTCTACCGGCGCACCCGGCTGGGCCGGAACGTGCGGATCCACGCCAATTCGGTGCTGGGCAGCGACGGCTACGGCTACGTACTGGTGGACGGCCGGCACCAGAAGGTGCCCCAGGTGGGCTGGGTGGAGGTGGGCGACGAGGCGGAGATCGGCGCCTGCGTGACCGTGGACCGCGGCGTGCTGGGCCCCACGCGCATCGGTGCCGACACCAAGGTGGACAACCAGGTGCAGGTGGGCCACAACGTGCAGGTGGGGGAGCACTGCCTCCTGGTGAGCCAGACGGGCATCAGCGGCTCCACGAAGCTGGGGGACTACGTGACCCTGGCGGGCAAGGTGGGCGTGGTGGGCCACATCGAGATCGGCAGCCGCAGCATCGTGGGCGGCAACAGCGTGGTGGCCAAGAGCCTGCCCGAGGGGAGCTTCGTGACCGGCTTCCCCGCCCGGCCCCACCGCGAATGGACCGAGTCCCAGGCCGCCCTCAACCGCCTGCCGCGGCTGCTGAAGCAGCTCCGGGCCAAGGCCTGATCACTCCCCCAGGCACTCCCGCACCCGACGGATCAGTTCCTTGGGGCCGTAGGGCTTCTGGAGGAAGAAGACCTTCCCGTGCCGCTGCAGTTCCGGGGCGAGGTCGGCGGTGCTGTAGCCGCTGGAGATGAGCACGGGCACCGAGGCGCCGGGGCCGCCTCCGGCGCGGAGGGCTGCCAGCACCTCCTCGCCGCCCATCTCGGGCATGGTGAGGTCCAGGATCAGGGCGCGGATCCCCTCCGGATCGGTGCGGAACCGCTCCAGGCCCTCCCGGCCGTGGCAGGCGGTGAGGACGGTGAAGCCGCACCGCTCCAGGCTGGTGGTGGCCACGCTGCGGACGTTCTCCTCGTCGTCCACCACCAGGATGGTGCCGCTGCCGAAGTAGGGCTGGGGACCGGTCCGGCTCGTGGCCTCGAAGGCCTGGACTTCCACGGCGGCGGGGAAGAGCAGGCGGAAGGTGGTGCCCTCGCCGGGCCGGCTCTCCACCTGGATGGCGCCGTGGTGCCCCCGCATGATGCCCAGGGCCGCCGCCAGGCCCAGTCCCCGGCCCGTGAACTTGGTGGTGAAGAAGGGGTCGAAGATCCGCTGGAGGGTGGCCTCGTCCATGCCCGCCCCGGTGTCGGAGACCTCCAGGAACACGGCGGTCCCCTCGGGGGCGGTGCCGGCCAGGGTGGGTGTGGCCGGTCCGCTGGGCATGAGGCCCGTGGTGACGCGGATGCGGCCGGAACGCCCCCCCAGCGCATCGGAGGCGTTGGTGATGAGGTTCATGATCACCTGGCGGATCTGGGTGGGGTCGCCCTCGATGGGCGGCAGGTCCGAGGAGAACCGGTACTCCAGGGCAGCCTTCTTGGAGATGACGGTCTCCAGCAGGCCGCCCATCTCCTCCACCACCTTCGACAGGGAGATGGCCTCCACGAGGAAGCGGCCCTTGCCCGAGTAGGCCAGGAGCTGGTTCGTGAGCTCGGCGGCGCGGGTGGCGGCCACCTCGATCTGGAGCATGCGGCGCTTCAGCGGGTTGTCGTCCGCCATCTCCATCAGGGCCAGTCCGGCATGGCCGAGGATGCCCATGAGCAGGTTGTTGAAGTCGTGGGCGATGCCGCCGGCCAGCACGCCGAGGCTCTCCAGCTTCTGGGCCTGCTGGATCTTGGAATCCATGGCCCGGCGGTCCTGCTCGGCCTGCCGCCGCTCCGTGATGTCGCGGGCATGGATCACGATCCCCTGCACCCCCGGCACGTCGAGGGCGTTCTGGGCGGTGATCTCCAGCAGCCGCCAGCCCCCGTTCTGGTGGAGCCCGCGGGCCTCGACGCTGATGAGCATGCCGGGATGGTTCCCGAGCTGCTGGAACTGCTCCAGGAGGTTCGGCCGCTCTCCCGGGTGCACCAGGTCGAACACGGAGTAGCCGGTCCGCTCCCCGGCCCGGTAGCCCAGCACGCGCAGGGCGGAGGGGCTGGCGTAGCGGATGGCACCCTTGGAATCCAGGATGGCCACCAGGTCCTGGGTGTTCTCGATGAGGGCCCGGAAGCGCGACTCGCTGGCCTTCAGCTCGCGCTCCATGCGGTGGCGGAGGAGGGCCATCTCGATGGTGGAGTGGAGGGCCCGCTCATCGAAGGGCTTGACCAGGAAGCCGTAGGGGCCGCTCTCCTTGGCCCGCTTGAGGGTCCCCTCGTCCGCATAGGCGGTGAGGAACACCACGGGAACCCCCATGGCCTGGACCCGCCGGGCCGCCTCGATGCCGTCCATGCCCTCGCCGAGGGAGACGTCCATGAGGGCGAGGTCGGGCTGGTGCGCCTCGGCCAGGCGGAGGGCCTGCTCCCCCGTGGAGGCCACGCCCACCGCCTCGTAGCCCAGGGCCTGGAGGTGGAGGCGCAGGTCCATGGCCACGATGGCCTCGTCCTCGACGATCAGGATCTTGTCAGGATTCATGGGGAACGGCGCCGGGGCCCGGACGGGGGGTGAAGGTCAGTCGGATGGCGGCGCCCCTGCGCCGCTCCAGTTCGAGTGTGCCATCGAGCTGGTCGGCCAGGGCGCGCACCAGCTGGAAGCCCAGGCCGCCGTGCTCCAGGTCGGTCCCGTCCGGCAGTCCGCTGCCCGAGTCGGCCACGCGGAGCATGGCCCGGCCCCCGGGCAGCCCCTCGAGGTCGATCTCCAGGCTCCCGCCCTGTCCGGGGGGGAAGGCGTGCTGGAGGGCGTTGGACACCAGCTCGTTGAGCACCAGCCCCAGGGGCACGGCTTCGTCGGGACCGAGCCGGATCGGATCCACCCGGATCTGCAGGTCCACCAGGGTGGGCGTGCTGGCATAGCTCCGCACCAGGCGCTCGGCGAGGGTCTCCACGTAGGTGGCCAGGTCCAGGCGGGTGGGATCCGGCGAGTGCTTCAGCTTCTGGTGGATGAGGGCGATGGCCTGGATGCGCTCCTGGGCCTCCTGGAGGGCCGCCTGGACGGCGGGCTCCGGGTGGGATCCGGCCTGGAGCCGGAGGAGGCTGGACACCACCTGGAGGTTGTTCTTCACCCGGTGGTGGATCTCCTTGAGGAGCACCTCCTTCTCCCGCAGGGCCACCTGGATGGCCTCCTCGTGGCGCTTGAAGTCCGAGATGTCCCGCACGATGGCCAGCACCTCGTCGGCCCGGTGGGGGATGACCCGCGCCTCGTAGTGGCGTTCCGTCCCCGCGGCATCCGGCAGGGAGTAGCGGAAGCTCTGGGGCCGGCCCTCCCGGAGGCAGGCGCGGGTGGCGGCGAGGGTGGGTTCCGCCAGCTCGGGCAGGATCTGGGCCACGGTCCGCCCCAGGAAGGCCTCGGGCGGCTGGATGAGCTGCTCCTGGCTCGGGGTCTTGAGCCCGAGGAAGGTGCCCCGGGCGTCCAGGTGGAAGATCATGTCGGGCAGGGTGTCCAGGATGCTCCGCAGCTCCCGCTCGCTGTGGTGGAGGGCCTCGAGGGCGGCCCGCTGGGCGGTGACGTCAACGATGGAACAGACGACGCCCTGGACCGCGCCGTCGGCCACCAGGGGCTGGGCCGCCACCTGGACCCAGGTCCGGCGGCCGTCCTTCCGGCGGAAGCCGAAGACCGAACCGGACACGGGAAGGCCTGTGCGCAGGGCCAGCAGGGGCGGCAGTTCCTCGGGCCGCAAGGGGGTCCCATCTTCGTGGGTGACGTCCATGCTTGCGTCGAAGGGGCTGTCCATCAGCCAGGGTTCGCCGTCCAGGATCCGTTCCGCAGCGGCGTTGCGGGAGAGGATGCGGCCCTCCGCGTCCCGCAGCACCACGCCCTCCTCCAGGGCGGCGAGGGTGGAGCGGTACTGGGCCTCGCTGGCCCGCAGCCGGAGCTCCATCCCCTTGCGTTCCGTGATGTCGCGCGCCACGCCGTAGGCCAGGCCCTGGTCCGGCAGCGCGGTGGCGGACCAGAGGAGCCACCGGTAGGCGCCATCCCGGGCGCGGAACCGGCCCTCGAAGCCCAGGGGACCCCCGGACTGCGCCAGCTGCGTGTGCAGGGCCTGGATGGGGTCGCGGTCCTCGGGGTGCACCAGGTCCAGGATCGGCGTGCCGAGCAGGTCCCCCTGCCGGTAGCCCAGCTGGGCCTCCCAGGCCGGATTGAGGTCCTGGAGGCGGCCCTGCGCATCCCAGATGGCCAGCAGCTCGCCGGTCATCTGGAAGAAGCGGTGGCGGGCCTCCTCGGCCTGCTTCTGGGCGTGGATGTCGAAGAGGAAGCCCATCACCATGGTCCGGTCCGGGGCGGGATCCGGGCCGGCCTGGACCCGCACCCAGCGGATCGCCCCTTCCGGGGTGCGGAGCCGCAGGTCCATCTGCCGTCCGGTCCCCGACTGCCACGTCTCCCGGCAGAAGCGATGGAAGGCGGCCCGGTCGTCGGGATGGACCACCTCCCCCCAGTAGGGCCGGGCCAGCCAGGCGGGGCGGGGCCAGCCCACCAGGGCCTCCACCCGGCCGTCGAGGCGGCCCGGGCGGCCGGTTTCCGGGTTCATCTCCCAGGGGAGGGCGCCGGTGCCCTCCACGAGCTGGTTCAGCCGCGCGGTGTGGCGCGCCTGGGCGCGGAGGGCGGCGGCCTGGTCCTCCGTGGCGGCGCCCATGAGCAGCGCCGTTCCGAAGAGCACCGCCAGGAAGGCCTGGGCGTCGATCAGGAGGGAGGTCGATCCCCCCTTCCAGGCCAGGAGACCGAGCAGGACGAGCGAGAGGAAGGGAATGGCGAGGCTCAGGGCCCTCATCCCGCCCCGCAGGGCCACCCAGAGCAGGGGGAGGAAGAGCACGTACTTCAGGTGGAGGGTCCCCGGCGCGCTCAGGTCCACCGTGGCCAGGGCCCCCAGGGCCAGGGCCGCGGACTGGAGGGCGGCCTCGACAGGGCGCTCCGGCCGCCAGGACGCCGGGCGCCCGCCCCGGACCAGCGGGAGGAGCCACACCAGGAGGAAGGGGCCGAGGGTGAGGATGCCCAGCGTGTCGCCCAGCCAGAAGGCGTGGAAGGCGGTGAAGGCGGAGAGGGGACCGAGCTCCGAGCCCGCCCGGAGGGCCAGCACCGCTGGCGCCGCCACCAGCATCGGCCCCGCCATGGCCGTGAGGAGGAAACCCGCGACATCCGGCAGCCGCCGCAGCCGGGGGGATAGGCCGCCCCGCCGGAAGGCCAGGGCCACCAGTCCGTAGCCCGCGGCGTGGGCCAGGGCGTTGAGGGCGGCCAGGGACACCGGGAGGCCGACGGGGGGGAGCACCAGGGCCAGGTTCCCGAGGAAGGCGGCCACGGCCAGGGCCGGGGCGTAGGCCGGTCCGAGGATGAACAGCAGCGCCAGGCTGAGGGCGGCGGGGAAGTACCAGACGCTGACCGCAGGGGCCGGGGCCAGGTGGGCCGCCGCCCGCTGGAGGAGGATGAAGAGCACCAGGTAGGCCGCCAGCACGGGCAGGGGGCGCATGCGCGACCGTCGGAGGGCGGGTCCCAGCTGCCCCTGGGCGCCGCTGGGCTCCTCGTCGAGCGGGAAGGCTTCCGGGATGTTCATCCGAGGGCCGAAAGGGAGCTGCCCCCCGCCAGGGCCCGCAGATCGGGGGCGGCGGTAGGCAGGGGCAGGAGCTGGAGGGTGGCGGGGACACCCAGGGTGGACAGCTCGGCCTCCAGCCCGGCCCGGAGGCCTTCCAGGCGGGAGGGGTCCTCCAGCCAGAGGCGTGCGCGGAGCCCGGCGCGGTTCCGTTCCACACCCAGGCGCACCTCGCCGAGGGCGCTGAAGGGCACGCTGAGGAACACCCGGCGGGTGGGCTCCTCCGCGTCCCCGCCTGCCGCGTCGGCCTCGACCCAGATCCGCATGGGATCGGCGCCTGGCGCCCAGGGCAGGGGGATCTCGAAGAGGGCCGTGCCTTCCTGGGCCTGGAGGGCGTGGAAGGGCGCCTCCCGGGGCGAGGCGACCGCATCCGACAGGGTCGTCATGACCGCCTTCAGCAGGGTGGCCCAGCCCTCCGGCGTCGCCGCCGCCTCGGCGCCGGCCAGGGTCCGGAACAGGTCGGCCAGGGGCCTCAGGGCCTCTGAAGGGACCTGGAGCCGGGCCAGGAGGGGCGCGGCCTCGCCCTGGGCCAGGGGAGCCAGGACCGGATCCGTGGGCGGGGGCGTGGCCCCGAGCACCTGGAGGCGCAGGCCGGCTCCCCCAGGCAGGGGCGAGGTCTTCAGGGCCAGGAGGCTGCCTGCGGGGAAGGGGAGCTGGCCCTGGGCCCGCAGTTCCTGGCCGCCCGGAAGCTGGAGGCGCACGCTGTCGGGCAGGACCTCCAGCAGGACAGCCTCCAGGAGCTGTCCCTTCAGGAGATCGAGGCCGGAGACCGAGGCCGCGGCCGCCGGGGGCAGTTGCACGGCCCCGAGGGCCAGGGGGACCAGGGGACCGGGGATGTCCATCAGAGCCGGAAGTGGCGGCGCAGGTGGCCGGCGATGTCGGGCAAGGGGGCCACCAGGTCCACGCACCCCCGCTCCACGGCGGCCCGCGGCATGCCGTAGACGACGCAGGATTCCTCGGACTCGGCGAGGGTGTGGGCCCCCTTCCGCTTGAGCTGCTCCATGCCCTTGGCGCCGTCGGCGCCCATGCCCGTGAGGATGGTGGCCAGCACCTGGCCGCGGTAGTGGTCCGCCACGCTCTGGAAGAGCACATCCACGCTGGGGCGGTGGAGGGAGGAGACGGGCTCGGGCGTGAGCTCCACGCAGCCCTTCGGCCCGCGGGCCCCGTAGAGCATGTGGATGCCGCCCGGCGCGATGTAGACGGTGCCGGCCTTCAGGGGCTCTCCCTGCTCGGCCTCCTTCACATGCACCTGGCAGAGGCCGTCCAGGCGGTCCGCGAAGGGCCGGGTGAAGGTGCTGGGCATGTGCTGGACGATGAGGCAGGGCACGGGCAGGTCGGCAGGCAGCGCCGGGAGGATGTCCTGCAGGGCCTTGGGCCCGCCCGTGGAGCTGCCGATCACCAGCAGTTCGGCGGTGGGCGAGGCGGGGAGGGCGGTGCCTGCGGGGATCGGGACCGCGGAGATCGGGACGGAGGGGACCGCGGGGCGGGCGGGCCGCACGGCCGGCGGTTCGGCCGGGGGCCGGGGATGGAACCGGGGGCTGGCGGCCAGGCGGCGCACCTTCTCCTGCAGGTCCTGCTGGATCTGCATGATGCTCATGGTGGCGAAGCTGCTCTCCTTCGGGATGAAGTCCAGGGCCCCGAGGGAGAGGGCGTCCAGGGTGGCCTGGGCTCCCTCCTGGGTGAGGCTGGAGACCATGAGCACCGGCAGGGGATGGGTGGCCATGATCTTCCGCAGGCACGTGAGCCCGTCCATCCGGGGCATCTCGATGTCGAGGGTGACGAGGTCGGGCTTGTGCTCCTCGAGCTTCTCCAGGGCGTCGATGCCGTCGCGGGCCGTGGCCACCACCTTCAGGTCCGGGGCCTCCTCCAGCATCTTCTGGAGGGACTTCCGCATGAAGGGGCTGTCATCCACCACCAGGATCCGGACGGTCATCACTGCTCCTCAGGCTTGAAAGGCGAGTTCGACGAACGCCAGGGCATGGTCCAGCTCGTCGTCGATGGAGAAGGTGAGGCGCTCCACGTCCAGGTCCTTGTCCAGGGAACCGGCCAGCACCTCCCGGAAGGCCGGCAGGCTCTCCAGGGAGAAGCTGAGCCGCTCGTCCGCGGGCCCGACCGGGATGCGGGTCCGCACCAGCAGGTCCGACAGGTGGATGAGGTTCGGCAGGAAGTCGCCGGACTTCGGGGCATGGTGGTCGCGGATGACCTCGATGATGGGCTCGGGGAAGTGCCAGTCGCCCGCCAGCAGGGCGCCGGCCTGGGCGTGGTCCATGCCGAGCAGCTCGTGCTCGGCGTCCACCGAGAAGCTCCCGGCGGCCACCTTCGCCAGCACCGCCTGGTATTCCTCCGGGAAGCAGGTGTCCAGGGCGACCTTGCCGATGTCGTGGAGCAGGCCGCCCAGGAAGGCGGTCTCCGCCTGCCCGTGGCGCCGGGCCAGCCGGCAGATCCCCCGGGCCGTCTGGCCCACGGCGACGCTGTGCTGCCAGAGGCGGAGGGCATCCAGGTGGACGCCGCCCCGGAGGGTCCGGATCACGGCGGCGCCGGTGCCGAGGTTGGCGATGGCATCGAAGCCCAGGCGCAGGACCGCGGTGCGCAGGTCCGCCGCCGCGCCGTCCCCGGCGTAGAGGGCCGAGTTGGCCAGGCGCAGCAGGGTGGCCGAGAGGGAGGGATCCCTGGAGAGGATGCCGAGGATGCGGTCCACGGTGCAGCGGTCGTCCTGGACCGCCTCGCCCAGGGCCACCACCGTGAGGGGGAGGCTGGGCAAGGTCTTGGCCTTCAAACGCGAGGCCAGCTGCTCCGGGGTGACCATTCAGAACTCCGCGATCATCGTCTTGTCCTGCTCGATGGCATGCTTGACGCTCTCCTTGTGGGCCTCCAGGGCCTCGGGCCCCAGCTTGAGGATCTCCATGGCCTGGCGGGTGGCCGGCTCCAGGTGGGCCGGGTTGCCGATGCCGGCCTTCTGCTCCAGGGCCAGGTGGTTGGCCAGGGCGACGATGGCGGCCAGGGCCAGGTGCTCCTCCTTGGCATGGATGGGATCGTGGTGCCAGCGGACGGCCTGCTGGAGGCCGGGGGCCAGGTTCCACTGCTGGACCAGGGCCTCCCCGACCATGGCATGGTCGAAACCGAAGGTGTCCAGCTCCAGGGCCAGGCTGTCGCCGCCCTCGTTGTAGACCGTGCGGAGCAGGGCCCCGTAGCGCTCGGGGAACTTCACGCCCATCACCGACTTCCCGATGTCGTGCATGAGGCCGCCGATGAAGGCCTCCTCCACCCGCGGGAAGCGCACGGCCTTGGCGAAGGCGCGGCTCGCGATGGCGGTCACCAGGGCGTGTTCCCAGATGAGCCGCTCCTGGAGACCCACGGTGCCGCGGTGGTAGAGGTTCTTGGCGGAGCTGGCGATGACCACGCTCTTGATGGTCGAGAAGCCGAGGGTCATGATCGCCTGGGTGAGGGTGTTCACCTCGCGCATCATCCCGAACATCGCGGAGTTGGCGATCTTCAGGATCTGGCTGGTGAGGGCCTGGTCCGTGGAGATGATCTTCCGGAGGTCCTCCGCGGAGGCGTCGGGATCCGCGGAAACCCGCAGCAGCTGCGTCGCCACCTGGGGCAGGGGCGGGAGGTCGCCCAGGTTCGCGATGAGTTCTTGCGGCGTGATCGGCATGGTGTGCTCCCTCAGGCCCGTTTCCGGTAGCCCATGGCCTTGCTGAAGTGCAGGAGTTCGAATCCTGTGTTGAAGGCGTGGATGCTTTCGCTGTGTCCCACCAGGAGGTAGGCGTGGGGGTGGAGCTGGGCGTGGAAGCCCTTCAGGACCTGGCCCTTCACGGCCTCGTCGAAATAGATGAGCACGTTCCGGCAGAAGATCACATCGAAGCTGCCCAGGGTCCGGTAGCCGCCATAGTCCACCAGGTTGAAGTTCCGGAAGGCGGTGTAGCGCTGGAGGTCGGGCTTCACCTGGAACAGGTCGCGCCCCAGGGTCAGGAAGTGGCGCTGAAGCTGCTCGGGGGTCAGGTTCCTCAGGGTGTAGGCGTTGTAGACCCCGTCCTGGGCCTGGGCCAGCACCTTCTCGCTGATGTCCGTGGCCAGGATCTCCACGGTGAACCCCCGGAGCGCGGTGTCCCGGAGTTCGTGGCAGATCATGGCCAGGGTGTAGGGCTCCTCCCCGCTGGAGCAGGCCGCGGACCAGATGCGCAGCCGGGTCTGACCCCGCTCCCGGGCCAGCTTCGCCGCCTCGGGAAGCACGATGTTCTGGAAGGCCTCGATCTGCGGGGGGTTCCGCCAGAAGCTCGTCTCGTTGGTGGTGATCTCCACGAAGAGGCGCTTGAGTTCGGCGGGGCCCTGGCTGCCCTGGAGCAGCGACAGGTAGTCCCCGTAGGTCCGCAGGCCCAGCTCCCCCAGGCGCTTGCTGAGGCGGTTCTCCAGGAAGTACTGCTTGGACTCGTTGAAGAAGATCCCGGATTTGGCATAGATGAAGTCCCGGAGGCTCCGGAACTCGGCGAGGGTCATCTGCTGCTTGGCCTGGAGGGGATCCATGCGGTCGTCCTTCCCGCGGGATCGGCTTCCTGGCCGGAGGCTTGAGTTTTCAGACGCGGTCCCTGAGCCTGGCCCGACCCCTGCGAGGGGGGTCCCCTCGTCGAGGTCAGCCCTCCAGGATCACGACCGCCAGGGCCAGGTCGCCGTCATGGCTGACGCTGCCATGGAGCGTCCGGACCCCCCGGGCGGCCAGGCGGTCCGCCAGGGCGCCTTCGGCCTGCATGCGGCCGTTCCGGTAGCGCAGCTCCTTCCAGGACCAGCCGTCCAGGCCCACGCCCAGGGCCTTGCCGAAGGCCTCCCGGAGGGCCCAGCGCCCGGCCAGCCGCTCGGGGAGCCGCTCCCGATTGCCGGCCAGGAGGTAGGCAGCCTCGTCCGGGTGGAGGATCCGCCCGGCGCACTTCTCCGCCCCGAAGCGCTCCACCAGCCGGCGCCAGCGGGAGGGGGGGCAGAGGTCCGTGCCGAGGCCGAGGATCATGGGGCCATCCTACAGCGGATGCCCTTCGTCCCACCCAGACCTGATTCCCTCCTCGCCGGGGCCCGATTCCGCCCTGCGCGGGGGCTTGAGCTCGTCCCACCCGGTCCTGATTCCCTCCTCGCCGGGGCCCGACTCCGCCCTGCGCGGGGGCTTGAGCTCGTCCCACCCGGTCCTGATTCCCTCCTCGCCGGGGCCCGACTCCGCAGAGCGCGGGGGCTTGAGCTCGTCCCACCCGGTCCTGATTCCCTCCTCGCCGGGGCCCGACTCCGCAGAGCCCACTGGGCTCTGCTCCGTCACCCGGCGGTCGGGAGGATCAGGACAACTCCAGGGCGAACCAGCGGTCGCAGCCCCCGTGGCCGGTGCGGCCCAGGGGGGCGCAGAGCGGGCGGAAGCCCAGCTTCCCGTAGAGCCTCAGGGCCTGGTCCATGCCGGTGAGGGTCTCCAGGTAGCAGGTCCGGTAGCCCAGGTCCTTCGCCACCCGGAGGCAGTGGCGCAGCAGGGCCTCGCCCAGGCCCTTCCCCCGGGCCGCCGGGAGGAAGTACATCTTGCGCAGCTCGCAGACGCCGGGCTCGCCGCCCTCCAGGGCCGCCACGCCCCCGCCGCCCAGGACCCGGCCGCCCTCGTCCACCACCACGAAATAGGCGGCGCCGGGCACCGCATAGGCCCGGCTCAGGTGATCCACCTCCGGGTCGTGGAGGGCGAAGCCGGGGCCGTCCGCCCCGAATTCGGGCATCACCGTGCGGATCACGGCCGCCATGGCGGCGTCATCCCGGGGTTCGATGGGGCGGAAGCTCAGCATGGGTCCACGGTACCGCGAATGGCTGTCCGGGGCACGCCCCCTGGGCCAAGCTGGAAGGGAGGTGTCTCATGTCCCAGCCTGCCTTCAGCGACCGACTCCGCGCGGGGGAACGCCTGCTCGGAACCCTGGTCCAGATCCCCCGGCCGGAGGTGGCCCTGCGTCTGGCCCGTCAGGGCTTCGACTGGCTGTTCCTGGACGGCGAGCACGGCGGCTACGGCCCCGCCGAGGCCTCCCGGACCCTGGCCGTCCTGGCAGGCACCGTCCCCTGCCTCCTGCGGGTGCCCTCCGGGGACCCGGACGTGCTCAATGATGCGGCGTCCTGCGGGGCGGCGGGCCTCATCGTGCCCCACGTGGACTCGGCGGCCCAGGCGGAGGCCGCCGTCCGCGCCGTGGGGGGCCGGGGTCTGGTGGTGGTCCAGGCCGAATCGCGTGAGGCCGTGGCGGACATCGCCGCCATCGCCCGAGTGCCCGGCGTGCATGCGGTCTTCGTGGGCCCCTACGACCTGACCGCGAGCCTGGGCATTCCGGAGCAGTTCGACCATCCGGCCTTCCGCGCCGCCCTGGACGCGATCCGGGACGCCTGCCGCGCCGCGGGCATGCCCCTGGGGATCTTCCGCATGACCGGGACCGAGGCTCGGACCCACCTCGACCAGGGCTTCACCCTCCTTGCCGCCGGCACCGACGGCGCCCTCCTGGAGGCCGGGGCCCGGGCCCTGCGGGCGGAGTGGGGCGGCTGAGCCCCTTCACTCCGGCCAGTGGTGCTTGGGATAGCGCCGCGACAGGCCCGGCCGCAGCTCCTGGTAGACCCGCTGCCAGAAGCCGGCGAGGTCGGTGGTGACCTGCACGGCCCGCAGGTTCGGGGCCAGCAGGTGCAACGTCAGGGGGACGGCGCCCCCGGCCACGGTCGGGCCCTTCTTCAGGCCCCAGAAATCCTGGAGCCGCGAGGCGATCCAGGGCGGGTCGTCCTCGTAGTGCACCTTCGTGGGCCGGCCCTTGGGCAGCTGGATGGCCTCGGGGGCCCAGGCGTCCAGGAGGCGCAGGGTCTCGGGCGGGAAGGCCTGGCGCAGGGCGGCGGTCCAGTCCACGTCCTGCACCTCGCGGAGGGTGGTCCGGCCCGCGCAGGCCCCCGCCAGCAGAGGACCCAGGAGGTCCTCGGGCAGGCCCAGGTCGGGCCGGTGCCTGCGCAGGAAGGAAAGGCGGGCCAGCATCCGGGCCGGCACCTCGTCCAGGGGGCGGCCCCGCAGGGCCTCGGCCAGGAGGGGCGCCACGCGGGGATCGGCCGGATCGGCGGGGCCCCGGCTGGCGTCGAGGACGAGCCCCTCGAAGCGGATTTCCGTGCGCCGCTCCACGCGGCCTGCACCGGCGTGGAAGGAAAGCTCGTCCACGTCCTCCAGCCGTTCCGGAAAGGCGTCCAGCAGCCAGTCGGCCTCGCAGCGGCTGGCCAGCCGGACGAGGGCCTGGGTGCCGGTGCCCTGCTTCACCGCCTCGGCCTCCAGGGCGAGCACCAGGCCGGGCCGCCGCACCCGGCTGCGGGGATCCAGCCGGGCGCCGCCTCCGCCCGCGAAGGCGCAGGTGCCGTTGGCGGAGAGCTGGCCCACCCGGTCCGGGTAGGCCCGGAGCAGGGCCTGGAGCAACCGGGCTTCGGCGTCGGGGGGCTCGGCCGGGGCGGGCAGGTGGCGGCGCAGGCTCTGCACGGCGCGGTGGGCCCGGTGGACGGCGGAGGCATCCAGCCCCGCGGCCCGGCAGGCGCCCGCGGAGAACCCTGCGGCCTCGGCCTCCTCGAACTGGTCCAGGCGCAGCAGCAGGTCGGAATCCGCGCCGTGACCGGTGGTCGCCGGGGCCCGCTCCAGGCCCTGGCGGGCGGCGAGGTCGCCGGCTTCCAGGAGGGCCGCGGCCCGCAGGGCCAGCTGGGGGATGCCCAGGTCCTCACCCGCCACGGCCAGCCGGGCCAGGCGGGGATGCAGGGGCAGGGCCGCCATGCGCCGCCCGGTGGCGCTGAGCTGGCCGGCCTCCAGGGCCCCCAGGCGCGTCAGCAGCGTTTCCGCGGCCTCCAGGGCGGGAGCCGGCGGGGCCTCGAACCAGTCCAGGGCCGCGGGTTCACGGATGCCCATGCCGTGCAGCACCAGCAGGGGCTCCGCCAGGTCGGCCCGCTGCAGTTCGGGCGTGTCGAAGCCGGGGCGGGCCTGGAAGTCGGCCTCCGTGAAGAGGCGGAGGCAGCGGCCGGGACCCGTGCGCCCCGCTCGGCCCGTGCGCTGGACGCAGCGGGCCTGGCTGATGCGGGTGGTGCGCAGCCCCGAGAGGCCCGACCAGGGCGAGTGCGCGGCCTCGCGGCCCAGGCCGGAATCCACCACGGCGCCGATGCCGTCCAGGGTGACGGAGCTCTCCGCCACGTTGGTGCTGAGGATCACCTTGGGGCGGTCGGAGGCCGCCAGGGCGAAGGCCTGGGCGTCCGGCGCGAGCTCCCCGTGCAGGGGCCGCAGGCTGAGGCCCCGCCGCGCGGCCAGGGCCTCGCAGCCCCTCAGGCAGGCCCGGATCTCCGCGGCGCCCGGCAGGAAGACCAGGGTGTGCCCGGCCAGGCCGCCGCCGTAGAGGCGATCCAGGGCGTCGGCCACCTGCTGGTCGAGGGGCCGGTCGTCCGGCCGGGGCAGGAAGGCCGTCTCCACCGGGTAGGCGCGGCCCTCGCTGCGGAGCACGGGTGCGTCCAGGTAGGCCGCCACGGGGCCCGGATCCAGGGTGGCGGACATGACCAGCAGCTTCAGGTCCGGCCGCGCCCCGCGCTGGAGGCGGCGCAGCAGCGTGAGGGCCAGGTCCGTGTGCAGGTGCCGCTCGTGGAACTCGTCCAGCACCACCGCGGCAATCCCCTTCAGCTGCGGATCCCCGTGCAGGCGCCGCAGCAGCAGGCCCTCGGTGACGAAGCGCAGGCGCGTGGCCTTCGAGACCTTCTGCTCGAAGCGCACGGCGTAGCCGGCCGTCCGGCCCAGCTCCTCGCCCAGCTCGTCGGCCACGCGGGTGGCGGCCAGACGCGCGGCCAGGCGCCGGGGCTCCAGGATCCAGCACTCGCCCCCGCCCAGCAGGCCCGCTTCCAGCAGGGCCGGCGGCACCCGCGTGGTCTTGCCCGCGCCGGGATCCGCCTGGAGGACGAGGTTCGACCGGGCCCGGAGCGAGGCCGTGAGCTCCGGCAGGAGGGGATCGATGGGCAGGGGCGTCCGCATCAGGCGCCCAGCGCGGCGAGGAAGGCCGCGGGATCGTCCACGGACACCGCCACCCGGTCCCGCGGGGCGGTGGGCCCCACGAGGCCCAGGGCCGGGACGGCCTCCCGCAGGCGCAGCTCCAGGACGGCCGGGCCGGGCGTGGTGAGCCGGTGCAGGCCCCGCAGGTGCCGGTGGCGGGCCCAGTCGTCCTCGAACTCCGGCAGGGGCGCCACGGCGAGGATCTGGTCCCGGCGCAGGCGGACCGACTTCACGGGCCCGAGGTTCAGCTCCACGGCCTCGTCCGTCACCCGGTGGGGCCGCCGCCGCAGGCCGGCCCAGAGGCCGAACAGCCAGAGCACCGCGTAGACCGTGGACAGGTGCAGGAGCCAGCGCAGGCCCACGGGCAGGCCGGAGAAGAGGACCCGGAGCAGCAGGACGTCCCCGGGGATGAGCAGGGGCAGCACCGGCAGGAAGCTGCCCAGGAAGGCCTCCCGGTGCAGGCTGAAGCCCGCGGGCAGGGGATCGCGGAAGCCGCCCAGGAGGAAGCGGATCGCGCCCCCCAGCATCACCAGCTCGAGGGCCATGAGCCGGGCCGCCCGGGGCGGGACGAAGGCCTCGAAGGCCCCGGCGATGCGGTCCTCCGGCCAGCCTTCCGCGGAGGTTCCGGCCTGGCGCAGGGCGCGGACCGCCAGGACCAGGAGCAGGGACTCCAGAACCAGGGCCGTGCCCATGCGGATCCGAAGGGCGGCCGGGGTGGCGCCGGGCAGGACGAGGCCCAGGCCCTCCGCCAGCAGCACCGCCGGCAGGAGGAGCCGCGTGCCGGGGAGGCGCCCCCGGCGCCAGTCCACGGCCATGGCCGCGAGGCGCAGGGCCAGGAGCCCCAGGAGCGTCCCCGTGAGCCAGGGCAGGACGGGGTGGCCCGGGGACCGAAGGCGCAGGAAGGCTGCCGTCACCGAGAGGGCGAGGAAGGCGCCCCAGAGGAGGGCGGTGGGGCGGGGAGTACGGGCCATGCCTCCAGCCTACCGGACCGCGGGATCGCCCCTGGCGATCCCGGTACCGGCGCCGCCCGGCGGCACCGCCCCCCTTCGCGTAGAATGGTTCCTTCGAGGAGATCGGCATGGCGGGCATGGAGACGGCGGGCGTGGGCGGCAAGGCGGGCGTGGTGATGGACAGCCTGCGGGATGCCTACGGGGACACCCTGGTGGAGCTTGGCAACGAAGGCGCCAATATCATCGTCTTCGACGCGGACCTGGCCGGATCCACCCGCACCAGCAAGTTCGCCAAGGCCTTCCCGGAGCGGTTCTTCAACATGGGCGCGGCCGAGCAGGGCATGGTGGCCGCCGCCGCCGGGGCCAGCACCACGGGCGTGGTGCCCTTCATCAGCACCTTCGCCATGTTCGCCACGGGCCGGGCCTACGAATTCGTACGGCAGGCCTGCGGCGTGGGCCATCAGAACGTGAAGATCGTGGCCACCCATGCCGGCCTGACCGTGGGTGAGGACGGCGGCACCCACCAGTGCCTGGAGGATCTGGCCCTCATGCGCATGATCCCGGGCATGACCGTGATCTCCCCCGCCGATGCCCTGGAGACGAAGCAGGCCGTCCGCGCCGCCGTCGTCCACAAGGGCCCCGTCTACATCCGCCTCACCCGCGACAAGTTCCCCCGCATCCACGCCGAGGACTACCGCTTCCAGATCGGCAAGGCCGTGGTGATGCGGCCCGGCCAGGAGGTGCTGTTGGCGGGCTGCGGCCTGGGGACCTCCATCTGCCTGGAGGCGGCGGAACTGCTGGCCGCCGAGGGCATCGAGGCCACCGTGCTGCACTGCCCCACGATCAAGCCCTTCGACCGCGGCACGCTGCTCGCCCTAGCGAAGACGCACAAGGCCGTCGTCACCTGCGAGGAGCACCAGGCCCACGGCGGCCTGGGTGGCGTGGTGGCGGAGCTCCTGTCGGAAGCTCATCCCATGCCCCTGCGGCGCGTGGGTGTCCAGGACGCCTTCGGCCAGAGCGGCAAGCCCGAGAAGCTGCTGGAGGCCTACGGGGTCACGCCCCAGGCCGTGGCCGCCGCGGCGAAGGACGCGCTCTGATGGATACCTTCCGCGCCAGCCGGTGGACGAAGGGGAATCACCTCTTCCCCACGGTCATCGAGGTGTCGGAGACCGCGGTGATTCGCCGCAAGCGGTCCTGGCTCACCGTGAACGAGCTCAGCATCCACCTCTCCAAGGTGGCCAGCGTGCGCATCGACACCGGCCTGCTGTGGGCCGACATCCTGGTGGAAAGCACCGGCGGCAGCGACCCCCTGACCAGCCACGGCCACCGCAAGGCCGACGCCCGCCGCATCAAGGAGCTCATCGAGGCCGCCCAGAGCCGGGCCCTGAAGTAGGCCCTCAGCCCTGGCCGGGCCTGGCGGTGCCCGCCAGCTTCGCCGCCACGGCCCGGAGATCGTCGTCCGGCGACAGGTGGTGCAGGATCTCCCGGCCGTCCCGGTCCAGGGCCACGCAGATCTTCCCCAGGGGGCAGTTCCGCCGGCAGGATTCCCGGACCACCTCGAGGCCCTGGAGGCGTTTCCGCGTCAGGAGAAGCCGGGTGAGGCAGGCCAGGGCCTCCACCAGGGGCTTCCCGCGCCGGGGCTGGCGCAGGGCGTGGCGTTCACAGTCGGCACAGATGGTGAAGACGGGCGGCATAGAATCCAGGATGCCACCTATTTGATTGTATTTTCCAAGATGTCACCGCTGTCCAGATTCCGGATCAGGCGAACCTGGGCGCCCGCTTCTCCAGGAAGGCGGCGAGGCCCTCGCCGGCGTCGGGCCTCGCCATGGCGGCCTTCATCTGGGCGGCTTCGGCCGCCAGCAGGGCCTTGAGCCGCGGGGCCTCGAAGCCCTGGTTGCGCAGGACGGTGGCCTTGATGGCGGAGAAGGTGGGCGCGGGGCCCTCGGCCAGCTGGCGGGCCAGGGCCTGCACGACGGCTTCCATCTGGTCCGCGGGCACCACGCGGTTCACCAGGCCCAGGGCCAGGGCACGGGGGGCGTCCACGCGGTCCCCGGTGAGCATCAGCTCCGCGGCGGTGGCGGGGTTCAGCAGGCGGCCCAGGGCCACGCTGCTGCCCCAGTCGGGGTGCAGCCCGATCTTCACGAAGGCCATGCTGAACACCAGGTCCGGGGTGGCCAGGCGCAGGTCCGCCGAGAGGGCCAGGCCCATGCCGCCGCCCGCCGCCGCACCCTGCACCACCGCCACCACGGGCTTGGGCAGGGTCAGCAGCCCGTAGGCCACCTCGCCGCCCAGGTTGAGCAGATCCTCCAGGTCCCCCTGCCGGCCCTCCTTCAGGGCCTGGGCCATCCAGCCGATGTCGCCGCCCACGGAGAAGGCCTTCCCCTCCGCCTGGATCAGCAGGGCCTTGACGCCCGGCTCGGCCGACCTGGCCAGGGCCTCCTCGAACCCGGGGCGCATCTCGGGCACGAGGGCGTTCAGCTTGTCCGGCCGGGCCAGCGTGAGCAGGCCGATGCGATCTCGGATCTCGAAGCGGATGGGGGCGGACATGGACGCTCCTGGAGGCCGGACACCGGCGATCCACCACCTTACGCCAAGGGCGGGCCGGGGCGCTGGCCCGGGTGGGGGAAGGCCGCTGGCGGACCGCCAGGAGCCGCTGTCTGCGCGGATCTCCAGTGGCGGGCCGTCAGATCACTTGTTGCTCTCCACCTGGTAGGTGAAGACCGGCTCGTTGGTCGGGGAGGCTGCCTGCCCATTGGGTTCGGGCGTGATGGAGATCTGGAACCGCTGGTGGGGCGTCAGGGTGTCCAGGCTGCCTTCGAGATCGTTGTCCAGGACCAGGGCGCCGACATTCTGGTTGTCGCCATCCACCGGCCGGAACCAGACGACGTAGACCGTGGAACCCGGCGCCATCTTGGAAGGGGGTGCCAGGTGCTTCACCCGGATGGAGACCTGATTGTTCCCGTTGTCTGCGGCGGTGACCCGCACGGTTCCCTGGCTCGCGGGGACGTCGGAAGCGGAGTGCATCTCCTGGGGTTTGGAACGCCAGAACGCCATCTTCTGGCAGCCGATCTGGACGCCCACCAGGGCGACCAGGGCGACCACCAGGGGTGCGGCGCGAAGTTTCGAGTCTTGCAGGTTCATGGTCTGTCTCCTCAAAGACAGGGGATTCACTGCAATTCTCAATCCATAAGTTTAATTTAACTGTTTTCAATATTTAAACACATGGCCCAGCCTCTGGCCGCGGTCCATGGTCACCAGAATGAATGGCCTGCTGACCATTCTGAAGGGGTCACGTCGCCTCAGGAGGAGGATCCGAGGGCGGCCACGAACGCCGCGAACAGGTCCCGGGCGGCGTCGCCGGCGGGGCCCTTGAGGTGGATGAGGTTCTCGGGATGCCACTGGACGCCGAAGACCCAGCGGGCGGGATCGGCGGCTTCCACAGCCTCGATGAGGGGGCCGGTGGCCGGGTGGGTGGTGTCCAGGTGCCAGCCCACGGCCACCAGGCCCGGGGCCACGCGCCTCAGGGCCTGGTGGTGGCGGCTGTTCACGAGGAAGACATCCTCGCCCAGCAGGGCCCGCAGGCGCGATCCCGGGGCCAGCTGCACGCGGTGGTGCATGTCGGGGCTGTCGGGCGTGCCGTGCTGGTGGCGGGTGGGCTCGCAGCCGTAGTGCTCGGGGATGTCCTGGATCATGCTGCCGCCCAGGGCCACGTTCAGGATCTGCTCGCCCCGGCAGATGCCCAGCACGGGCAGGTTCCGGTCCCAGGCCGCCCGGATGAGGGGAATCTCGATGGCGTCCCGGTCGACGTCCACCTCGGCCTTCGGGTGCACAGCCTCGGCGGCGTCCCAGTGGCGGGGGTGGATGTCGTTGCCCCCAGTCAGCAGCAGGCCCGAGATCCCGTCCAGGTCCGGCTCCGGATCACCGGGGGCCAGCAGGACGATGGGGCCGTCCCAGCCCGCGCCCCGCAGGGCGGGAAGGTAATGCTTCTCGGCGCCGGACTTGTTCTTGCAGCTCACCAGAATGCTTGACACGGGAGGGCCTCGGGAGAATCGTGATTACCCTACCACCCCCTCAGATGGTCTGAGACGACGGTGAGGCGGAGAGCTCCGCCGAGACATAAGGAGGACATCATGTCCGGTTCATTGAACAAGGTTCTGCTCATCGGCAACCTCGGGCGCGATCCCGAGCTGAAGTCCACGCCCTCGGGCCAGAGCGTGGCCCGCTTCTCCGTGGCCACTACGGAGACCTGGAAGAACCAGTCGGGCGAGAAGCAGAGCAAGACCGAGTGGCACAACATCGTGGTCTGGGGCAAGCAGGCCGAGATCGCCGAGAAGTACCTGCGGAAGGGCAAGCAGGTGATGATCGAGGGCCGCATCCAGTACCGCGAGTACACGGACCAGGCCGGCGTGAAGAAGACCGCCTGCGACATCCGCTGCGACAACTTCGTCATGCTGGGCCGCATGGAAGAGGGCGGCGGCAGCCGCGAAGGCGGCTTCAGCCGGGGCGGCAGCCAGGACTTCGAGGAGGCCGGCGCCCCCAGCCCGGCCGCCGACGGCAGCTTCCCGGACGACGACATCCCCTTCTGAGGGGATCGTCAGGCTGCAAAAACGGCGCCCAGTCGGGCGCCGTTTTTGCAGCTAGGAGAAGCTTTTTCCGGCGGCGGAGCCGCCGTACCTCCAGACGGCGGCGGCCACAGGGCGCCGTCTGGAGCCAGCCTCTCGGATAAACAGCCTCCCTCCCGTACAATGGTCGGTTCGGGAGTCCGCATGCTTGCAGTCCAGAACGTCACCATGCGCTACGGCGCGAAGGTCCTCTTCGAGGACGTCACCACGACCTTCAATCCGGGGCGGCGCTACGGCCTCACGGGGCCGAATGGGGCGGGCAAGTCCACGTTCATGAAGATCCTCGCGGGGGAACTGGAGCAGCAGACGGGGAACGTCCTCCGCCCCCGCAAGATGGGCATCCTGCGCCAGGACCAGTTCGCCTTCGACGCCTTCCGGGTGATCGACACGGTGATCATGGGCAATGCGGGCCTCTGGAAGGCCCTGCAGGAGCGGGACGCCATCTACGAGAAGGCGGAGATGACCGACGAGGACGGCATGCGCGTGGCCGAGCTCGAGGGCATCGTGGCGGACGAGGACGGCTACACGGCGGAAGCCGACGCGGCCGTCCTGCTGGATGGTCTGGGCATCCCGGAGGCCCTGCACGAGCGGAAGATGGGCGAGCTGCAGGGCGGGCAGAAGGTGCGGGTGCTGCTGGCCCAGGCCCTGTTCGGCAACCCCGAGGCCCTGCTGCTGGACGAGCCCACCAACCATCTCGACCTGGATTCCATCCACTGGCTGGAGGAGTTCCTGGACCGCTACAAGGGCACGGTGGTGGTCATCTCGCACGACCGCCACTTCCTGAACAACGTCTGCACGCACATCGCCGACATCGACTACCAGACGATCATCCAGTACACGGGCGGCTACGACGACATGGTCATGGCCAAGATGCAGGTGCGCAGCCGCATCGAATCCGAGAACGCCCAGCGCGAGAAGAAGATCGCCCAGCTCAACGAGTTCATCCAGCGCTTCGCCGCGGGCACCCGCAGCAGCCAGGTGAACAGCCGCCGCAAGGAGGTGGAGCGCCTCCAGCCCAGCGACCTGGCCCGCAGCAACATCCAGCGCCCCTTCATCAAGTTCAACATCGGCAAGCCCGGCGGCCGCTACGCCCTGGAGTTCGAGGACATCCGGAAGGGCTACGACACCGACAAGGATGGGACGGGGGGCCGCCACGAGGTCATCAAGGGCTTCACGGCCATGGTGCAGCGGGGCGAGAAGATCGCCATCATGGGCCGCAACGGCATCGGCAAGACCACCCTGCTGAACGCCCTGCTGGCCAACGCGCCCCAGGTGACGGAAGGCGGCCTGAAGCTGGACGGGGGCGAGGTGAAGTGGGGGCACGAGGCCAACGTGGGCTATTTCTCCCAGGATTTCGCCGAGAGCATCCCCAAGGGCTTCGAGTTGGTGACCTGGCTGCATCAGTTCGACCCCGACGCCACCAAGGAGCAGATCCGCGGCGTCATGGGCCAGATGCTCTTCCGCGGCGAAGAGGGCAACAAGATGACGGACGTGCTGAGCGGCGGCGAGTCCTGCCGCCTGCTCTTCTGCAAGCTCATGCTGCAGAAGCCGAACATCCTCGTGCTGGACGAGCCCACCAACCACCTGGACCTGGAGGCCGTCATCGCGCTGAACGACGCGCTGCAGCGCTATGAGGGCACGCTCCTCTTCGTGACCCACGACGAGGACATCATCGACGAGGTGGCCACCCGCATCTGGCACCTCACGGACGACGGCATCGAGGACTTCCAGGGCACCTACGCGGAGTACAACGCCCCGACGGGGCGCTGAGCAGGCCGGGGTCGAGGTTCGCCCGATCCGCCGACACGCCTAGTCCCTTGGGTCTATCTTGCCTGGGAGGGGCTGGAGTCTATATTGAGTCCGTATCCGTCCGTTTTGGGCGGCCATGGAGGGTTCTCCCTGTGGTGCTTCGGCAGGACGAGGATTCGGCACTCCCGGCCCCGCGTTCTGATGGGAGTCGATCCAGGAGGGTTCCCACGCGGCTCGCGCGCGCCATCCGCGACCTCGAGGACTTCAAGCGGGCCCTGGACGAGCACGCCATCGTGGCCGTGACGGACGCCAAGGGGCGGATCACCTACGTGAACGAGAAGTTCTGCGCCATCTCCAAGTACTCCCGCGAGGAGCTGCTGGGGCAGGACCACCGCATCATCAACTCCGGCTACCACCCGCGGATCTTCATGACCCAGCTCTGGAAGACCATCCTGGCCGGGCACGTGTGGAAGGGGGAGATCCGGAATCGGGCCAAGGACGGGAGCACCTACTGGGTGGACACCACCATCGTGCCCTTCCTGGGGGAGGACGGCAGGCCGTCGCAGTTCGTGGCGATCCGGGCGGACATCACCCAGCGCAAGGAGGCCGAGGAGGCCCTGCGGCAGTCCCAGAAACTGGAGAGCCTCGGCGTGCTGGCGGGGGGCATCGCCCACGACTTCAACAACCTGCTCACCACCATCCTGGGCAACGCGAACCTGGGGGGCATGCACCTGCCTCCGGAAAGCCCGGCGCTGCCCTACCTGCACCAGATCGAGCAGGCCACGCTGCGGGCCGCGGACCTGACCCGGCAGCTGCTGGCCTATGCGGGGAAGGGTCGCCTGCAGGTCATCGAGGTGGATCTGAACCGCCTCGTGATGGAGATGACCCAGCTCCTGACGGTCTCCATCTCCAAGAAGGCGGCGGTGCGCTACGACCTGGCTCCGGACCTGCCGCGGATCTCGGCGGATCCTTCGCAGATGCAGCAACTCGTCATGAACCTGGTGACGAACGCCTCGGAGGCCATCGGGGAGGAGGTCAGTGGCCTCATCACCGTGCGGACCGGCGTACAGGCCGTGGACGAGGCCACGAACGTGGGCCTGCTGCCGGCGCTGCCCCTTCCCCCCGGGAGCTACGTGACCCTCGAGGTCAGCGATACCGGCTGCGGGATGACCCAGGAGGTGCGGGAGCGCATCTTCGATCCCTTCTACACCACCAAGTTCACCGGCCGGGGCCTCGGGCTTTCCGCCATGCTGGGCATCCTCCGCGGCCACCACGGGAGCCTCAAGGTGTACAGCGAGCCGGGCCGGGGCTCGGTGTTCAAGCTGTTCTTCCCGGCCCAGGCCCTGGGCGCGGGGGAGCGGCAGGTTCCCCGGGTGGGGATCGGGTGGCGGGGAAGGGGTGTGCTCCTGGTGGTGGACGACGAGGCCTCCGCCCGCGCGGTGGCGCGGGGGCTGGCCGAGGCCTGCGGATTCCAGGTGCTCGAGGCGGCGGACGGGCAGGAGGCCCTGGGGCTCTTCGAGCTGCGCCACGGGGAGCTCTCCGCCGTCCTGATGGACCTCACGATGCCGCACATGGATGGCCGCCGGGCCTTCCTCCGCATGCATGAGATCAATCCGAGGGTGCCGGTGGTGATGACCAGCGGCTACAGCGAGGAGGATGTGGTGACGGACTTCCTCGGCCGCGGCCTGGCCGGCTTCCTCGCCAAGCCCTACCAGAGCGGCCAGTTCATGGCCGTGCTCCGCCAGGCCATCGAGGGGAGTTAGCGGGCCAGCAGCAGCCTCAGCACCTCCTCCGCCACCTTCAGCCCCACGATGGCGGGCATGTAGGAGATGGTCCCCACGGGCCGCCGCACCCGGCCCGGACCCCGGTGGGGTTCGATGTCGAGGGGATTGGCGGGCCGCTTGTTGTCCGCGGGCTCCAGGGAATAGACGCAGCGGATGCCCGTGGCGATGCCGACCTTCCGGAGGTTCCGGCGCATGACCGTGGCCAGGGGGCACATCCGCGTCTCGCTGAGGTCGCCCACGCGGATCTGCGAGCTGTCGAGCCGTCCCCCGGCGCCCATGCTGGAGAGGATGGGCAGCCCCAGGCCATGGGCGGTCTGGAGCACGGCCACCTTGCAGCTCACGGAATCGATGGCGTCCACCACCACGTCGGGCCGGGGCGTGAGGAGCTCCGGCAGTGTGTCGTGGTGGATGAACACGTGGCGGGCCTCCACCTCGCAGTCCGGATTGATGTCGCGCACCCGCGCCGCGGCCACCTCGGCCTTGGGCTGGCCCAGGGTGCTGCGCAGGGCGAGGAGCTGGCGGTTCAGGTTGCTGGCGCCCACCACGTCGTGGTCCACGAGCCGGAGGTGGCCCACGCCGGCACGGGCGAGGGCCTCCACGGCGAACGAACCTACGCCACCGAGGCCGAAGACCACCACCCGGGCCCGGGCGAGGCGGGCCAGGGCCGCCTCGCCCAGCAGCAGCTCGGTGCGTGAGTACCACCTCATGGCAGGATCTCCTTGAAGAAGCGTTCCCCGTTCCGGCGGGTGAGTCCCGCCAGGTCCACCGCCGTCCGGTTCAGGAAGGGGGCCGCCGCCGCCGCCAGGGCAGGCAGTCCGGCCGGCTCGGCCCCGTCGGTTTCCAGCAGCAGGCGGTCCTCGCGCACGGCCGTCAGCGCCGGTCCGGGGGCGGCGAAGGAGAGCCAGAGCCCCAGGTCCTGCAGTTCCCGGGCGGTCTCGGCGCTGCCCCCGAAGGCGTGGACCAGGACGCCGGCCGGCGGTACGCCCTCCTCCGCGAAGAGGGCCTTCAGCGCCCCCCAGGCGCGGACGCAGTGGAGGGCCAGGGGACGGCCGAGCCGGACCGCCAGCCGCAGCTGCAGACGGAGCGCGTGGACCTGGACCTCGCGGGGGAGGGTGCGGCGGGCGAAATCGAGGCCGCATTCGCCGACCCCGGCGCGGTGGCCGGCCAGCAGGGCCTCCAGCCGTTCCTCCCAGCCCGGGCGGGCGTCGGCCACGTTCCAGGGATGGAGGCCGAGGAGGGGGACCACCTCCGGATGGGCCGCGGCAAGGGCCAGGACGGTCGCCCAGTCCGCCTCGCCCGTGGCGCAGCAGGCCATCCGGGTGACACCGGAGGCCCGGGCGCGGTCCAGGGCCGCCTCCACCCCGCCGGGTGGAAGGTCCTGGAGGTGGCAGTGGGCGTCGAAGCAGGCAGGCACGGGATCCAGCGGTGATCGGCCATCATCGCACGGGCCCCGGCCTCCTCCAGACCCCCCGGGTTCCGGTGCCCCTGCCGGCCCGGCGTGGGCAGGGCCTGGGGGCGGCCGGAAGCCGTGGACCGTCCCGGCGCCGCCCGTCCGGGCGGCTGGTGGTCCCGGCGGGAATTGAACCCACGACCTACCGCTTAGGAGGCGGTCGCTCTATCCGCTGAGCTACGGGACCGGTGTGCAGCAGGGCCCATTCTAGCCTGACGGGGCGCCCTTCGAGGAGGGCCGGCCGGCGGCGCGGGCGGGGTCGAACCGAGAAAACAGAATTTCTCTGCTTGAATGAATGGAAATTTGAGGCACGATCCAATCGACAACTCCCTCAGCGCCCGATGGCGCTCACTGACAGGAGGCCAGCAACATGGCCGAGAATCTCACCAAGGCTGAACTCGTCGACGCCGTCGCCAAGACCGCCGACATCACCAAGTCCGCTGCGGCCGCCGCCATCGGCTGCTTCCTGGAGTCCATCGCCGGGCACGTCAACAAGGGCGGCAAGGTGACGCTCGTGGGCTTCGGCACCTTCAGCCAGAAGACCCGCAAGGCGCGCACGGGCCGCAATCCCCAGACCGGCGCCCCCATCAAGATCGCCGCCTCGAAGTCCATGAGCTTCAAGGCCTCGAAGGCCCCCAAGGCCGCCAAGCCCAAGGCCGCGAAGAAGGCCGCCCCCAAGGGCAAGAAGAAGTAGCCAGCATCTTCTCGAGGATCAGGGAAGGGGGCCTCGCGGCCCCCTTCTTCATGCCCGGGTGGTTCCGGCCCCTGGTGGCCGCGAGCGGCGGGGCGCCGGATCCCGCGCTCCCCTACAATGGGAAACGCTCCCGGGGGCCGCACTGCGTCTGATCATCGCCGAGAAACCGAGCATGGGCCGCGCCCTGGCGGAGGCCCTGGGGCTGCCGGGAAGGGGCCGGAGCCTCATCGAGGGGAACGGCCTGGTCGTGACGTGGTGCGTGGGACACCTGGTGGAGGCCTTGAATCCCGAAGGGTATGACCCCGCGTGGAAGGCCTGGCGCTGGGACCGGCTGCCGATCTTCCCGGAGCCCTTCCGCTATGCGCCCATCGAGCAGACGCGGGAGCAGTTCGAGGTGGTGGCCCGCCTGCTCAACCGGGAGGACATCACCGAGGTGGTGAACGCCACGGACGCCGGGCGCGAGGGCGAGCTGATCTTCGATCTCGTCTACCGGCTGGCGGGATGCGCCAAGCCCGTCCAGCGCTTCTGGACCTCCAGCCTCACGCCCGAGGCCATCCGCGAAGCCTACGGCGCCATGAAGCCCGGGGAGGCCTACGCCGGCCTCCGGGACGCCGCCCGCAGCCGCCAGGAGGCGGACTGGCTGGTGGGCATCAACGCCACGCGGGCCCAGACCCTGCGCATGCGCCGGGCCGGTGCGGAAGACGGCGTGTGGAGCGTGGGCCGGGTGCAGACGCCGACCCTGGCCCTGCTGGTGCGCCGGGAGCTCGAGATCCGCGACTTCAAGCCCCAGCCCTTCTGGACGCTCCGGGCCCGGTTCGGGCATCCCGACGGGGAGTACGAGGGGCGCTGGTTCAAGGAGCACGAGGGCGAGACCCGGGAACGCTTCGCCACCGAGGCCGAGGCGAGGGACCTCGCGGCCAGGCTGGCGGGGAAGCCGGGGCGGATCCGCAGCGTCACGGGCCGGACGGAGAAGAAGAAGCCCGAGCTCCTGTACGACCTCACCGCCCTGCAGAAGGAGGCCAACAAACGCTTCGGCCTCACCGCCGAGGCCACCCTGGGGCTGGCGCAGAACCTCTACGAGAAGCAGCTCATCTCCTATCCCCGCACGAACAGCCGCCACCTCACGGAGGCCGACGCGCTGAAGGCGCCCCAGTGGATCAAGGCCCTGGCCCAGGGGCAGCTCGCGGACCTGCAGCCCTTCCTCGACGCGCTGCGCAAGCGGTGGCCGGTGAAGCTGGACAAGCGCTTCGTCAACGACAAGGAGGTGGAGGACCACGCCGCCCTGGTGCCCACCGAGAAGCCGGCCAGGGGCCTCGCGGGCGACGAGCTCCGCCTCTACGACCTCATCGCCCGGCGCTTCCTGGGGGCCTACTTCCCGGACCGCGTGGAGGCCAAGACCACGATCCTCACTGAGGTGGAAGGGGAGCTCTTCAAGACGAGCGGCACGGTGGTGAAGGACGAGGGGTGGTCCGCCGTCGATCCGCCCCACCGCCGCAGGAAGGCGGAGAAGGCTGCCGATCCGGCCGAGGGCGAGGCGCAGGAGGGCCCCGGGGAAGAGGAGGGGGACGAGGGTGCCGAAGGCGGGCTGCCCGTCGTGAAGAAGGGCGAGGCCGTCGCGGTCGTCTCCCTGCATCCCAAGGAGGGGAAGACCACGCCGCCGAAGCGCATGAGCGAGGGGGACCTCCTGGCCGCCATGCAGGGCGCGGGCCGCGAACTGGATGACGAGGCCCTGCGCGGGGCCATGCGGGACTGCGGCCTGGGCACCCCCGCGACGCGCGCCAACATGATCGAGACCCTCATCAAGCGCGCCTACATCGAGCGCAAGCGCAACGTCCTGCTGCCCACTGAGAAGGGCATCCGGCTGATCCAGGGCCTTCCGGCCGAGGCCCTGCGCAGCGCCGAGCTGACCGGAAGCTGGGAGGCCCGCCTCGAGCGCATGCGGCGCGGCGAGGAGACCCGTGCCGCCTTCATGGCCGATATCCGCGGGTTCGTCTCCGGCGTGGTGGCCGAACTCCAGGACGCGCCCGCCCCCCAGCTCCACGGCAGCCCCTGCCCCACCTGCGGCCAGCCCATGCGGATCATCCCCAGCACCCGGCGCGGCGAGTTCTTCCATCGCTGCCTGGCCTGCAACGTCCTGGCGCCGGTGGTGAAGGCCCCCTAGGCGGGCTCCCGCGCCGGGTGCGTCCAGGTCCCGCTAACGGATGGGTGCGTAGGAGAGGCCGCCCTCGGGGTTGAGGAAGACGGCCTCGTGCTCCAGGAGGCCGACGAGGCGGTGACCCTCGGCGAGGCCGGTGGGGAGCCAGTCCAGGGTGCCCTTCGCGAGGTCGAAGCGGGCCAGGACGACGCCCTTGGCGTCGGGCGCGCCGGTGCCCCTGAGCTGGGGGCCGCTGAAGGCGGAGAAGAGGACGTCCTTCCCGGCCCAGGCGAGGAGGGGGCCGCGGCCCGCGCGGCCCAGGTTGACGCGGGAGGCGACGGAGCCCTGGTAGGTGAAGAAACTCTGGCCGGGGGTCTGGGGGCCCCGGTCGGCGTCCAGCACGGTGAAGGCCAGGCCGCCGCCTTCCGCCAGGTAGAGGGCGCCGTCCCCGGCCAGGGTCATGCGGTTCAGGGCCACCAGCAGGGGCAGGGCCGCCGCCTCCCGGAGGGCGCCCCGGTCGCCGTAGGTCCAGAGCACCTGGCCGTCCTTGAGGCTGCGCTTCTCGATGAAGGGCTTGATGGTGCGGTAGTTCAGGTAGATGCCGTCGTGGTCGGCGGCGAGATCCTCCACGGGGCCGGGAAGGGGGTAGGTGGCGCCCATCTGGCCATTCCGCTCGATCACCACCAGGCGCTCCTCGCAGACCACCCAGATGCGGTTGGCCGTGTCCAGGACCCAGCGTTCGGGCACCGCGTCGCAGGTGGCTTCGGCCTCGACCTTCGGGGCGGCCTTGGCCTGGCGGACCTGGGTCCGCTGGGAGGCGGGGATGCCGTAGAGCAGGGCCCCGGCGGATTCGTAGGCGGACGAAGTGGTGGCGATGGGGGCGGTGGGCTCGACCTTTGGTGCCGGCGCCTTGCGGGCCGGGGGAAGCGGAAGGGTCTGGGTGGCCAGGAGTCCGCCCCCCTTCTGCCACTGGCGCAGGGCGCGGCTGCCGGCATCGTAGAAGAACAGGGAGCCGTCCACGTCCTGGAACGCCCATCCCCGGGCCTGCGTCCCGGGGTCCCAGCCCTGGGCGACGAGGCCTGGAACCGAGGCCAGGAGCACGAATGACAGGGCAAGAAGGGTGCGGATTCTCATAAATTACCTGCCTATATTTTATTATGCTCATCCGGCAGTAGGGTGGAATAGCCGGGACTGTGACGGAAGGCACGATTCGGCCCGGGGCTGCGATCATGGAAGCACTCGAGGTGACCGTGGTCCGCGCCCAGCTCAAGGACGAAGTCTTCATGAACATGGCCCTGGAGCTGAGCCGCCTGGGGACCTGTTGCCGCCTGAAGGTCGGGGCCGTGCTTCTGAGGGCCGACGGCGGCATCGCGGCGGCGGGTTTCAACGGTGCCCTGCCGGGGATGCCCCACTGCACGCCGGACACCTGCAAGCCCGGCCAGCGTTGCCTGCACACCAGCCATGCGGAGGAGAACGCCCTGGGCTTCTGCGACGGGCCCGTGGCCACGGCCTATGTCACCCATGAGCCCTGCCTCGTCTGCACCCGGGCCCTCGTGCGCCGGGGCGTGCGCCGCGTGGTGTTCCGCCATCCCTACGCCAGCATCGCCGAGCAGGAACGGGCCGAGCGCCAGGCCATCCTGGACCACTTCGCGGTCCGGTGGGATCACCACGAAGAACCTTGATGGGGGCCTGCCGGGGCGCATACTCGATCCACGCCCCGACTCCCTGGAGCCGCCCCCGATGGCACCTGCCTCCATCCGCCTGCGCGCCAACGGCCGCGACCTGACCGTTCCGGCGGGCCTGACGCTGCTGGAGGCCCTGGCACGGCACGGGATCGAGGTGCCCACCCTCTGCTCGGATCCCCGGCTGAAGCCCGCCTCCGCCTGCCGCCTCTGCGAGGTGGAGGTCCGCGGCCAGGAGCGGCCGCTGTGCGCCTGCGCGACGGAAGCCACCGAGGGCCTGGAGGTCGAGACCCACACGCCCGCGCTGGAGGACTTCCGGCGTTCCATGTTGGAGCTCTACGCCCGCCGCCTCCCCGCCGGGGCCCCGGAGCGCATGGCCGGCAAGCCCTTCCAGCGGCTGCTGGACCGGTACGGCGTGGCGCCTTCGGGGAACGACCGGTCGGGATTCCGCGAGGCGGGGCACCCCTACCTGGATGTGGATCTGTCCTGGTGCGTGGCCTGCGGCCGCTGCGTCCGCATCTGCTCGGAGGTGCAGGGGCAGGACGTGTGGACGGCCGTCTCCCGGGGCACCGATTGGCACGTGGTCCCGGAGACCGCCGGCAGCCTGCTGGCCAGCGGGTGCGTGAGCTGTGGGGCCTGCGCAGACACCTGCCCCACAGGGGCCATCGAGGATGCCGCCCGGATCCGCCACGGCCAGCCGGACCGCTGGGTGCGCACCACCTGCCCCTACTGCGGCACGGGCTGCGAGCTGGACCTGGGCCTCACGGATGGACGGATCACCGAGTCCCGGCCCGTCCTGGACTCGGTCGTGAGCCGCGGTCACCTCTGCGTGAAGGGGCGCTACGCCTTCGGCTTCCAGGAGGCGGAGGACCGCGTGACCCGGCCCATGGTCCGCCGGAACGGGGCCTGGGAGGAGGTCTCCTGGGACGAGGCCCTGGATGCAGCCGCGGTGGCCCTGCGCCAGGCGGTCATGAACGCCGGTCCCGGCGGGGTGGGGGTGCTGGCCTCCAGCCGGGCCACCAACGAGGAGAACTACCTCACCCAGAAGTTCGCGCGCCTGGCCCTGGGCACCCACAACGTGGACTGCTGCGCCCGGGTCTGCCACGCGCCCAGCGCCACGGGCCTGGGCCAGGTGCTCGGCACCGGCGCCGCCACGAACAGCTTCGCGGACATCGAGCGGGCGGCGATGCTCCTGGTGGTGGGCGCGAACGCCACGGAGAACCACCCCATCGTGGGGGCGCGGATCCGCCAGCGGGCCAGGGCCGGCGTCCCCCTGGTGGTCATCGACCCCCGCCGCACGGAGCTGGCCGCCGAGGCGACGGTCCACCTCGCCCTGCGCCCGGGCACCAACCTGCCCCTGTTCCAGGCCCTGGCGCGGGTCATCCTCGACGAGGGCCTGGCGGACCTGGCCTTCATCCAGTCGCGCACGGAGGGCCTGGAGGCCTTCGTGACCTCGCTGCAGGCCTGGACACCGGAACGGGCCGCGGCGGCCTGCGGGGTGGCGGCGGAGGACATCCGGCGCGCCGCCCGGCTCTACGCCACGTCGAAGCCCGCCATGTGCCTCCACGGCCTCGGCGTCACGGAGCACATCCAGGGGACGGACGGCGTGATGGCCCTGGCCCACCTCGCGCTCCTCACAGGCAACCTCGGCCTCCCCGGCGCCGGGGTGAACCCCCTGCGCGGCCAGAACAACGTGCAGGGCAGCGCCCAGATGGGCTGCGAGCCCACGCGCCTCACGGGCTACCGGCCCCTGGCGCGGGCCCTCGCGGACCATCTGCCGGTGTGGGGCGCGGCGTTGCCGGAGGCCCCGGGGCTCACGGCCATGGGGATGCTGGATGCCGCGGGGGAGGGCCGCCTCAGGGCGCTGCTGGTCCTCGGCTACGACGTGCTGCTGAGCCATGCGGATGCCCGGACCACGGCGGAGAACCTGCACGGCCTGGAAGCCCTGGTGGTCGTGGATCTCTTCATGACGGAGACGGCCCGGGCCTTCGGCACCGTTTTCCTGCCCGCGGCCAGCCCCTTCGAGAAGGAGGGCACCTTCATGAACGGCGAGCGCCGGGTGCAGCGGGTGCGCCAGGCCCTGCCCCCGAAGGGCGACAGCCGCTCGGACCGGGAGATCCTCTGCGCGCTGGCCGAGCGCCTGGGGGCCGGCGGCCCCTTCCGGTTCCCGGATGCCGAATCGGTCTGGAACGAGATCCGCCAGGTATGGCCCGACGTCCAGGGCATCACCTACGCGCGGCTGGAGCGGGAGGGCGGGATCCAGTGGCCCTGCCCGGACGAGTCCCACCCGGGCACCGCGGTCCTGCACGCGGAGGGCTTCCCCGGCGGCGGGAGGGCCGCCTTCCGGCTCCTCGACTACACCCCCAGCGCCCAGGTGGCGACCGACACCCATCCCTGGCTGCTGAACACGGGCCGCAGCCTGTTCCATTTCAACGCGGCCACCATGACGGGACGGACCCGCAACGGCCATCTCCGGCCGGACAACGGCCTGGAGCTCCATCCCGCCGATGCCGCCAGCCTGGGGGTGGTGGATGGCGAGGCCGTCACGGTGACCAGCCGGCACGGCAGCTTCACCCTCCTGGCCCACGTCACGGACCGCGTGAGGCCCGGCGAGCCCTTCGCCACCTTCCATTCCGTGCCCGCCTTCGTGAACCAGGCCACGGGTCCGGGCCGGGACCGGCACACCGGCACGCCCGAGTACAAGGTCACCGCCGTGGCCCTCCGGAAGGCCTGAGTCCCCGAGAGTCAGATCCCCCCGGGTTCCCGGGAGACCTGGGGGGCGTTCTCCAGGGCCAGCTCGGTGCCATCATCCAGCACCAGCACCGTCGGCTGGCCGGCCCGTACGTCCACGATGGTGCGGCCCCGCAGCCGATCCCAGGCATCGTGCTGCCAGGGGATGCCCACGGGATAGGTCCGGCGGTAGGCGTCGAGCAGGCCTTCCAGGCTGCCGCAGAGGTGGTCCAGGGCGTGGCGGAAGGCCGCCTCGAAGCCCTTCGGCGGGACGGGATCGAGTCCGGCGGCCGCCAGGAAGGCCTCGGGCCCCACGGGCCCGTCCCCTCCTGGGAGGCCCGGGAGCCAGTGACGACCCTGCCGTTCGGGCAGGACCTCCCCGCCCAGCACGACGGCCCGGTCCCGGTGGATGCCGAGCCAGAGGGAGGTGCGTCCACAGGGACCCCCGAGGCCCTCGAAATCCAGGGGCAGCTGGGCCTCGTCGTGGAAGACCACGGCGCGGAGGGGGAGCCACTCGAAGGTCTCGGCCACCTTGCCCGCCACGGGACCGCCGTTCCGCTGGCGGAGGCCCGCCACGGCGGCGGCGAAGGCCTGGCGCAGGGTGGCGAGGCACACCACGCCCTCCGGGACCCCCTGGTCGTCCAAGGGGATCGGGGGCTCGTGCCACCCCGCCGCCAGGGCCGGCACCACCTGCTGGAAGAGGATCAGGGCCGGGTCCCAGTCCCAATGCCGGCTGGGCTCGTAGCCCAGTTCCCGGCAGAGGTCGAACCAGGGCCGTCCGGGGGCCGGGTCCCCCGGGGCATAGATCGCCCGGCCATCCAGGAAGAGCTGGCAGCCCGGCTCCCCGAGGGGGGACCGCACCCGGCTCAGCACCAGCTCGTGCCGGCCGAGGGTGGCCAGGTCAGTCTCCTGGTACGGGTGGTCCTCCCGTCGCTGGACTTTCAGCGGCGCGCCCAGGATCCAGGCGTCCAGGACCATGCTCCCCCCGGTGGAACGCAAGCGTGGGTCAACCCCGGGGGGCCGTCAATGCCCGAAAAGGAGCGAATGGTTGAAAATCAATCGAGCTTCGTGAGGGCAATGCCCGGGTAGTAGTGCTTGAGGATCTGGTCGAAGGTGGCGCCCTCCAGGGCCATGCCGTAGGCGCCGGTCTGGCACATGCCCACGCCGTGGCCCCAGCCCCGTCCGTAGAAGATCCAGTGCCGGTCGGCGCCCCGGCCCACGGTCAGGTAGCGGAACACGTTGTCCTTCAGGCCCAGCAGGCCGCGGATGTGCATGCCCCGCACGCGGTGGGGGCGGCCCCGGTCGTCCACCAGCGTGGCCTCCAGCACCCGGCCCTGGGCGTCGTGCAGGAGCTGCAGGCCCTGGATGCCGTGGACCCTCAACCGTTTCTGGACCAGGGTCAGGAGGTCGGCCTCCGAGTAATCCACCCGCCAATGTGCCGTCGGGCTGTAGCGGTCCCAGGCCGCGCCGTCCGGATCCAGCCGTCGCACCAGTACCAGGGCGGCCCCGGAGGCGTCGGGAATCCATTTCAGGCGGTCGCCCACCTGGATGTCCGACCTGGCCACCAGGCGCAGGGAGCCGTCCGGGGACTCCTCCGCCAGGAGCAGGCCCGGCGCCAGGGGCAGCGGCTCGGGGCCGCCGTTCTTGCGCCGCACCTGCCGATCCATGAGGAGGGTGCCTTCGCCCGGGGCCAGGGGCTGGAGGTCCTGCCAGAGCCGGGCCAGCGCCTGCAGGGCCTCGCGGAGGGTCGGACGCCCCTTGGCGGTCCACGCGCTGGCGGAGACGAGTCCCCGCCGGGAGAGGAACTCGGCCAGGAGCCGGTCGGCCTCGGGCAGGCCGTCCGCCTGGAAGTAGGCCGCATCCTGGGGCCGTTCCTGGCCCTGGACCACCCGGTCGAAGCCGAGGGAACGGGCCAGGGCGAGGTACAGGTTGCCCTCCGCGGCCAGGGGCAGGGGGTCCAGGCCCAGGCGCTGCTGGAGGGCCAGGACCGGCGCCGCCAGGGTGGCCGGGGTGGCGGGGGCCGAGAGGACGTTCGGATCCAGCCAGGCCGGCGGGATGATGCCCGAGGCCAGGCGAAGCAGGTCCCAGCCGAGCCAGGGCTGGCGGGCTTCCGGGGAGACGGGCACGCCTGCGGCGAAGGGCAGGGTGAGGGGCCTCACCGGGTAGCAGGTGGCGGCCTTCAGGTAGGGCGCGTCGCCGCCGAAGACCTCGGACACGTCCACGGTGTGCCCGCCGCAGTTGGCCATGAAGAGGGCGAGGATGGGCTTGCCGCCGTAGGTGGCGAAGAGGCCCTCGGTCTCCTTGACGGCCCGGTCCGTGAGGGACTGCTCGCCGTCGCGGCCACCGTAGACCTGGTCGGCCACGGTGTCGGTCATGTCGTAGCCGTCCCTGGCGTGCTTGCCGAGGTTCGCGACGGCATAGGTGCGGGCGGCCACGGCCTGGGCCTTGAGGGCCTCCAGGGAGGGGAACTCCCAAGCCCCCATCTCCTTGGGCACCACGCCCCGGAGGTAGGTCTCCAGGCCCAGGGTGTTCACCACCGTGAGGCGTCCCTGGGCGTTGGGGAAGAGCTCCACCTTGCCGCGGTACCGGCCCTTCCCCACGAGGGTCGTCAGCTCGCCGGCGGGCTTCAACCAGATGCCCCCGAGCGGCAGGGGGCGGCGCTCGTAGCGCTCGGTGATGGCATACAGTGCCCGGCCCTTGCGGGGGGGCACGGTGCGGGATTCGGAAGACACCCAGAGCTCGTCCAGGCCCAGGTCCTGGAGCTTCTGGAGCACGGGTTCCGCCGCCTCCGTGGTGGGGAAGTGGCCGGTGAGCACCCGCCAGGTATCGGCGTCGGGCACCTTCACCCGGTCAGGATGCTCACCCACGGCCCGCAGGCGCTTCATGAGGGCCTCGGCTTCGGGCAGGGCCAGGGGATGGCTGACCTGGACCCGGTATTCCTGGGTGGGATCCGAGCTGCCCCGGCTGTCCCACCAGATGCGCAGCTTCTCGTCCGGGGCCACCTTCATGACCGGCTTCCCGGCGCGGTCGCAGACCTGGCCGCCGCCCTCCAGCTGGACCACCCATTCGGTGGCCTGGGTGTCGAGGCCGATGCGCACGGTGGGTTCTGCGGCGCGGAGGGGAAGGAGCGGGGCGAGGAGGACCAGGAGCAGGGCGGCGGGTCTGAACATGGCTCCATTGGACCACGGACGCCTCAGGCCAGGGCCTCCACCCAGGACCGGAGCACCTGCCAGCGGCGGGCCCGCAGGGCCTCGACCGGGAGCAGCTCCCCCTGGGGGCCCCGGCGGTGGACGAGCAGGGCCAGGCAGGCCTGGTCCGAAGGCCGGTAGAAGAGGGCCGGGCCCGTGTAGCCCAGGTGGAACCACCAGCCCGAGGGGACGCCGGGACCCGGATCCGGGCCCGGCGCGATCGGGGGCAGGCCCGTCGAGGGGTCCTCGATCACGTGCACGCCGAGATCCAAGGGGAGATTCGACAGGAGCTGTCCGAACCGGCCCGGTCCGGCGAAGGCCACCTGGAGGCCGAGGCCCCAGGAGGCGCCGTCCTCGCCGGCCGCCGTGTCCACGGCCATGCGGGCGGGCCAGCCGGCGGCGACCCAGCGGGCCAGGGCGGTTCCCATGTCTGAAGCCGTGGCGCCGAAGCCGGCATGGCCCCGCATGCCCGCCCGGGCATTGGCGTCGTGGGGGAGGTGCGGATCCCGGGGCGGCAGGGGGAGGTCCGTGGCGAGGCGCCAGGCCTCCGCGTCGGGGCCATCAGGAACCTCCACCGGGGCCTCGGGCCAGGGAGTCGGCCGGAGGCCCGAGGCCTCGCCCAGCCGCGCGAAGGGCACGCCGGTCTCCTGCTCGAGCAGCTCCGCCAGGAGGCGGTAGTTGAGGTCGGAGTAGGTGGCCAGGCCGGGCGTGGCGGGGCGGAGGAGGGGATGGTCCGGCAACGGCCGCCGGAGTTGCGCCGCCAGGGCCTCCCCCGTGAAGGGTCGCCAGGGGGGCAGGCCGGACCTGTGGGACAGCAGCTGGCGGGCCGTCAGGGGCGCCTCCCGGTCGTGGAAACCCAGGGCCCAGCGCCGGTCCGCATCCAGGTCGAGGAAGGCCAGGGCCAGGGGCGCCGTCACCAGCGGCTTGGCCAGGGAGGCGAGGTCGTAGAAGCGGGCCATCCCGCCCTCAGGCCCGCCCCAGTTCCGCCAGGCTCTTCGCCACGGCCTTCTGCACCTGGTCGGCCACGCGCATGGCCTCCTGGCCCTCCTCCCAGGTGACCCCCTCGGTGCCGCGGCCCAGGCAGGCGGCGTGGAAGGCCTCGATCTCCAGGCGGAGGGGCTCGCCCTCCTCGATGTCCACTTGCTCAGGCTGCACCTGGGGACCCTCGGGGCCCATCACGAGGCGCAGCAGCTCCAGCTTCTGCGCGGCGAAGTCGAGGCTGGCGTACTCCTTGTCGCCGAAGGCCCGCAGGGTGCGTTCCTTCTTGCGGGCCACGCGGCTGGCGGTGACTGTGGCGAAGGCGCCGCCCTCGAACTTGAGGCGGGCGTTCACCAGGTCGGCGAAGGGCGTGAGCACGGGTACGCCCACGGCCTCCACGTCGATGACCGGGCGGCCCACCAGGGCGCGGAGCAGGTCCAGGTCGTGGATCATCACGTCCATCACCACGTCCACCTCCAGGCTGCGGGCGGGGAAGGGCGAGACGCGCACGGCCTCCAGGAAGCGGGGCTTGAAGCCGCGGTCCCGCAGGGCGGCCACGGCGGGGTTGAAGCGCTCCAGGTGGCCCACCTGCGCCACGAGGCCGGGATGGGAGGCGCGGGCGGCGTACAGGGCCTCCAGCAGGGCGAGCCCTTCGTCGAGGGTGGCGGCCAGGGGCTTCTCCATGAGCACGTGCTTCCCGGCCTTCAGGGCCTGGATGCCCAGGGCGTGGTGGAAGCCCGTGGGCGCGGCGACCTGGACGGCATCGACCTCCGGCAGCGCCTGGTCCAGGGAGGCCAGCCAGGGGGCGCCGAACTTGCCGGCGATCTCCGGTCCGCGCACCGGATCGGGATCCACCACGGCCGCCAGCACCGCCTCCGGCGCCGACGCGGCGATCCGGGCGTGATGCTGGCCCAGGTGTCCCACTCCCACGACGGCCACGCGCAACTTGGACATGGTGCCCTCCGAACGGATTGAGCCTAGCAGGGCTGCTAAGCTCTAAGGCTCACACTCCGAGGCGACCATGAACCTGAAGCTTGAAGCCGTGAATCTCGTCCGTTGGCTCCATTTCGTGGCCATCGCCACCGGCGGGGGCGCCGCCGTGGTGGCCCTGCTGCTCTCGGGGTTCGAGGAGGGCCGCGAGGACCTGCGCGGGTTGGCCGCCACCGTGTGGTCCAAGGTGGTGGTCTGGGCTTTCCGTCTGGCCCTCATCGCCGGCCTTGTCCTGCTGGTGATGATGATCCAGCACGGCCAGAACCCCTTCCGGAACGGCCACTACTTCCACGTCAAGCTGCTGCTGGTGGTCATCCTGGTGGGACTCTCCGAGATGGCGCCCAAGGCCCTGGCCGTCGGGAAGCGCGGGGCGGCCCTGCTGGTCCTGCTGCTGTTCTTCGCCGCCAGCTTCGTCGTCTACAACAAGGCCCTCTTCGGCCAGGCCCCCAAGGCCGGTCCCGAGATGCCCGCCACCGCCGAGAGCGCCTTCCAGGCCCGCTGACGCTTGCCCTGAACGCAAGACTGCAGACGGAAGACCGAAGACTCAGTCCTCGGGCTCCTCGTAGTCGGCGTTGTGCCGGGGGACCCGCTCCGCGAGCCCGCGAAGCGGGGGAGTGGGAGGACGGCGCGGGGCGGCGTCCGATCGCGGGCCGCCGGAGACGCGTGCGGCCGGGAAGCCCGGCCGCTCAGCGTCCGCCCGGAGGGCGTGGGGCACGGGACCTCAGTCCTCAGGCTCCTCGTAGTCGGCGTTGTGCCGGGGGACCCGCTCCGCGAGCCCGCGAAGCGGGGGAGTGGGAGGATGGCGCGGGGCGGCGTCCGATCGCGGGCCGCCAGAGACGCGTGCGGCCGGGAAGCCCGGCCGCTCAGCGTCCGCCCGGAGGGCGTGGGGCACGGGACCTCAGTCCTCAGGCTCCTCGTAGTCGGCGTTGTGCCACACGTTCTGCACGTCGTCGTTGTCCTCGAGGAGGTCCACCAGCTTGAGGAAGCTGGTGAGCTTGGAGCCGTCCAGGGCCGTGCTGGTGCTGGGGGCCATGATGAGCTTGGCCTCGATCAGGGGCAGCTTGGCGGCATCCACGGCGTCCTTCACGGCCTGGTAGGCCTCGGGACTGGTCTTGATGACCCAGGCGCCGCCCTCGTTGGCCACGTCGTCGGCGCCCGCCTCCAGGGCCACTTCCATGACCTTGTCCTCGGAGACTTCAGGCTCCACCACGATCTGGCCCTGCTTGCTGAACAGGTAGGCCACGGAACCCTGGGCGCCCAGGTCCCCGCCGAACTTGGCGAAGTAGCTGCGCACCTCGGGCGTGGTGCGGTTCTTGTTGTCGGTCATGGCCTCGATCATCACGGCCACGCCGCCGGGGCCGTAGCCCTCGTAGACCACTTCCTCGTAGGTCACGCCCTCCAACTCGCCGGTGCCCTTCTTGATGGCGCGCTCCCAGTTGTCCTTGGGCATGTTGCTGCCCTTGGCCTGGTCCACGGCCAGGCGCAGGCGGGGGTTGCTGCCGATGTCGCCTCCGCCCAGGCGGGCGGCCACGGTGATCTCCTTGAGGATCTTCGTGAAGAGCTTGCCGCGCTTGGCATCGGCCGCGCCCTTCTTGTGCTTGATGGTGGACCATTTGTTGTGGCCGGACATGGGGGGTGCTCCTTGAGTCGTTCGTTCTGCTTTGCTCAGCAGCCGCTGTGCGGTTGCTGAGTTAAGAAATGTGGGGCTTTTCAATGCCTGCGGAATCGGGGCGCAGCGCTGATTCCGCAGCGGGGTTCAACCGCGGAGTGCCCGCCGCGACACCCGCGCGAAGGGCGGGGCCTCCTGGCGGATCATGGGGCGCTCGAGGAGGAACTGGTACCACTGCTCCCCGTAGACCTTCATCTTGAGGGCCTTGCCGTTCTGGAGCAGGTTGCGGTTGGTGACGAGGCGCTCGTCGCCCTTGCACACCCCGAGTCCCTTGTTGAGGATCTCGATGGCCCGGTCGCGCTCGCCCATCTCCACCAGGACGTACGCATAGGTGGCGTAAAGCAGGCTTTCCTTCTTGCCGGCCTTGAGGGCCAGGTCGAAGGTCTCCTTGGCCTTCTTCTTCTCGCCGCGCTTCCACTGCAGGATGGCGAGCATGGCCTTGGCGATGTAGTGCTGCATGGAGGCCGAGGCGAGCAGGGGCTCGGCCTCGTCGTTCTTCTTCCGGAGGTACTGCACCACGCCGATCTGGCCATCGATGCTGCCCTTGACGAGGAACTGCCTCGGCGCGAGCCGGTAGCCCTCCTTCATGACCTCGATGGCCTTGTCGAACTGCTGGCGCTTGAGCAGCTCCCCGGCGCGGGAGAAGATCCCCTCCAGTTCGTTCTGGACCTTGCGGCCCAGCCAGATGAAGATCGCCACGCCCCCGATGATGCCGACGGGCACGCTGATCCATAGGCTGATGTGCAGCAGGGTGGAGAGCAGGATCACGGCGAGGGCGGCGCCCAGGCCGAGCAGGAGGTTGATCACGAAGGCTCCGTTCGGGCGGCCCGCGGACGGGCCAAAGGGCCATTTTATCGGCCCCCGGGGCTTTCCGCCACGCTCAGCTCAGGCGATGACCCCGCTGCGGGCCGGCGCCGTGCGCTTCCGGCGGGCGGGCCGCCGGGCCGGCGCCACTGCGGCGCTCTCCTTCCGGGGCCGCCCCGGGCCGCGCTTGATGGCGGCCTCCTTCGGCTTGGGCGCCTTCCGCACCCTGGCCTTCTTCTCCTTCTTCACACGCTCCTTGCGGACCAGCGCCGCGGCAGCCCGGCCGGTGACCACCACCCGGCTGCCGTCCTTGAGCTTCTTGACCTTGCTGCCCGGCTTCCGGCCCCGCTTCAGCGTCATGGCCAGCGGTGCCTCGTCCAGCAGTTCCTGTTCGAGCTGGGCCTGCAGGCTCATCATCTCCCCGCTGTCCTTCTCGTGGTCGTAGCCGCAGAGGTGGAGGAAGCCGTGGATGACGAGGGTCTCGACTTCGCGCCGACGGCTGACCCCGAACTTCTTGGCCATTTTCTCCGCGGTGGGGAGGCTGATCACGATGTCACCCAGGTGCGGGAACGCGCCCTGCTCCGGCGAGGAGGGGAAGCTGAGCACATCGGTCGTGGCATTTTTTCCGCGATGTTCGCGGTTGAGTTTTCTCATGCCGCGATCATCGACGTAAGTGAGCGAGATACCCTGGGCGTTCGGTGCAAGCCGATTCCGGAGTCCATTCAGCAGCTTTCCCAGCGACTGCTCACCAGGCCCACGCATTTTGCTGCGGCTGGACCAGTCGATCATGAAGGGAATCGCAGTCTGAGACATGGTCAACTCCATGGCGAGATCAAAGAAAGGGAACCCATCATCTGTCGTTTTCCATGGATCGTCAATGACCCATTTCTAGATGCAGGATTTGCATCCATTGTTCCTGATGCGAAGTCTAGATGCCGGACGGCCTTATTCCAATGAATTTGTTCCAGAGATGATGATTTCAGTGGACAAAGGCGTGACATTCACGGGAATGAACCGGCCCGGGCCCGGTCCTGGCATGCTGGACCCATGGCCTCGCCCCAGCTCCCCCTCGACCTTCAGCGTCCCCTGGCCCGGTACCTGGAGCTGCTGGACCGCTGGAACCGGACCCACGCCCTGACGGCCCTCCCCCCCGGCGCGCGCCGGGAGGAGCTGCTGCTGGATGCGGCGGCCCTCCTGCCGTTCCTGGCCTCCCTTCCGGCTGGGGCCCGCCTGGCCGACCTGGGGACCGGCATGGGCAGCCCGGCCGTGGTGCTCGCGCTGGCCCGCCCGGACATCACGGTCCTGGGGGTGGACGCCTCAACCAAGAAGCTGGCCTTCGTCCGCCAGGTCTCGCTGGAATTGCCCGTTCCGAACCTCCGCCCGCTCCACGGGCGGCTCGAGCAGCTTCCGCCCCTGGAGGCGGATCTCGGTGTGGCCAAGGCCCTGGGCTCCCTGGGCCAGCTGGCGGCCTGGTGGGGCCGCCACGGTCGCCCCGGCGCGCCCTTCCTGGCGCTGAAGGGGCCCGAATGGGACCGGGAGCCCCTCCCGGAGGGCTGGGTGGCGGAGCCCCATCCTTACGAACTGCCCACCCGGGGCAAGCGGGTGGTGGTGGTCCTCCGGCGGGCATGAACAGGCCCCCGGGGCGGGGGCCTGTTCATGGCATCGCAGGCGTTACCGGGTGAGGAGATCCCCCATGCGGATCTCCTCCTCGGAGCGCAGCACCCGGCAGGTGGAACTGCCCGGCTCCACGCGGATGACCATGGCCTGCCCGAGGTAGTGGGTGGTGGTCTCGGTGGCCTTGTCCTTCTTGTTCGCCTCTTCGCTGACGGGGAAGGACTTGGACCGGACGGCCAGGAGGACGTCGCCGACCTTGAGGCCGCTGTTGCTGCCCCGGTCGATGATGATCTGGTCGCCGCTGGCGGTGTCGATGCGCGAGTCCCGGCCGAAGACCACCATGGCGGGATCGGAGGCCAGCTTCACCGGGTCGCCGGTGTCCTTCCGCAGCTGCATCGGGATGTTGGCGGGTTCGGTGAACCGGACGAGGTGGTCGCCGATCTGCACGGAATCCATGCAGCGCTCGATGATCGCCACGGAGCCCTTGGCCATGGGAGTGACCACGCGGAGCACGCCGATCTGCTGGATGACGTCGCCCAGGGGCTGCTTCCCGCCACGGGGGCTGCGGAGCTTGGTGGTGACGGTCCTCAGGATCACGAAGCGGTCGCCCTGCTTCACGCCCTGCTCGGTCCCCCCGGTGGTGTAGACGGTCTCCCCCTCACCGAGGTAGCTGCGCTCGCTGTGCTTGTTCCCGGTGATGCGGAAGGCGCCCTGGCTCTTGTAGTGGGCGGCGGCGCCTTCGGGGGCCAGGAAGGGGAGCTGGATGAAGTCCTGGAAGCTGAAGGCCAGTTCCGGCCTCTGCACCACGGTGAGCCCGGAGGGCCGGTTGTCCGGCTGGAGGTCCGTCACGTCCTGGGGGACGCTGGCTGCCGTCGCCACGGACCGGGCGAGGTCGATGACGATGGGGTCCCCGGGATAGATCCAGTGGGGATCCTTGATCCACTGGTTCAGCTCCCAGATCTGGGGCCAGGCGTAGGGATTGCCCAGGTACTTGTTGGCCAGGTCCCAGAGGGTGTCTCCCTTCTGGACGATGTGGCTCTTGGAGCCCTCGGGGAGGTTCAGGGTCTTCGGATAGTCCCAGCGGGAGGCGTGGGGTTCCACCTGAACGGTGCCCGGGGTGGGGGTGGGGGTGGCCTCCTGGGCCTGGAGCCCGGGGGTCACCGCGTTCAGGGCCAACAGGCCCGCCACCAGACTGGGCGCCACCGCAAGGGCGCGCAGCCGGCCAACATGCTGGCGAATGGGCTGGTACATCAGGGTCCCCCTGGGAGGAAAGTTGCGCTGATTATAGGTCCTCGACGCGGATCATATCCGAAAATAATGCCAGGCGGTTGCGGACCTCGTCCTGGGTGATCTGCTCCAGGCGCTCCGTTGAGAACTGTTCCACCGTGAAACTGGCCATCACCGAACCCACCAGGGTGGCGTGCTTGAGGGCGGTGACGTCCTTGCGGTCGATCCAGGCCAGGTAGCCCAGGAAACCGCCGGCGAAGGTGTCGCCGGCCCCCGTGGGATCGAAGACGTCCTCCAGGGGGTAGGCCGGCGCTGCGAAATGGCCTTCGGGGGTGAAGAGGGCCACGCCGTACTCTCCGCGCTTCACCACGAGGACCCCGGGCCCCATGGCCTGGATCCGCCGGTAGGCCTTCAGGAGGCTGTGCTCCTGGGTGAGTTCGCGCACCTCCGCGTCGTTCACGAGGAGGATGTCCACCTCGCGGAGCACCTTCTCCAGGGCGGGGCGGGCCCCGCGGATCCAGTAGTTCATGGTGTCGAGGGCGATCCACTTGGGCCGCTCGGCCATCTGCCGCACCACCTCCAGCTGGAGCACCGGGTCGATGTTCCCCAGGAAGAGGTAGGGGGACGTCCGGTAGCCCGCCGGCAGGTCCGGCCGGAAGTCCGCGAAGACGTTCAGGTGGGTGGCGAGGGTCCGGGCTTCGTTCAGGTCGTAGCCGTAGGCGCCCTGCCAGTGGAAGCTCCGGCCCGGCACCCGCGACAGGCCTGTCAAATCGATGGGGCGGCCCTCGAAGACCCGCATCTGGTCCGGGCCGAAATCCTCGCCGACCACCGCGACGATGCGCACGGGGTGGAAACGGCTGGCGCTCAGGGAGAAGTAGGTGGCGGAGCCGCCGAGGGCCCGCTCCCGGCGTCCGAAGGGGGTCTCCACGTCATCGAAGGCTACGCTGCCGATGGCCAGCAAACTCATGGTTCGTTCTCCGTCCGGGAATCGGGGCTCAGGGCGCCGGGGGGCCGAAATAGAGGAGCCAGGCCTGGTTCCCCCCCATGGGGACCGGTGCCTGGGCATAGCGGGAGACCATGGGGACCTGGCCGCCGTTCAGGAGCTCGAGGAGCGCCTCGTGCAGCTCCGGGGCCGGGCCGAGGATCACCTGCAGGCTGCGCCAGCCCAGGACGCTTCCGTCCTCCAGCCGGTCCTTGAGGCGTTCCACCGCATCCGAGCGGCAGTGACCCCGCAGATCCAGCACGCCGTCGACCTCGAGGGCCATGCCCGCCGCCAGCTGGAAGCGCACGGGGAGGGCCGGGGCCTCCGGCGCCGGCCCCGGCTGCGCCGCGGGTTCGGGGGCGGCCGGAGGCGCGGGCGGGGCCGTCGCCGCCGGGGGCGGCGGGGGTTCCGGGGCCGGAGGAGGAGGCGCGAGTGGGGGAGTCTCGAGGGTCCTGGCCCGGGGGGGGGCGGCGAGGATCGGGGTGCCGATCAGGGGTTTCAGTCCCTTCAGGTCCCCCAGCGCGGCCTCGAAGGTCTCTGGAGGCGGCGGAGGGGCGGGGGCCGGGCTGGGGGGGGCCTCCACCGCCTCGGGGGTGGCCCGGCGGACCGGAGGGGCCGGGCGATGGCCCATGGCGGCCAGGAAGACCGCGTCCTCGTCATCCAAGTCCTTGGGCCCGGAGGGTTTCGGTGCGGGTTTCGGGAGGGCCTTGGGGGGCGGGGCCTTGGGTTCCTCCTCCCCCAGCTGCTGTTTGAGTTTCGCGAGATCCTGCTTCCAGACCATGACCCATCCTTGATCCGTTCAGATTAGGCCATGCCGTGCGGGAGCCAAAGCCCGCCGTTGCAAACCTGCATCGCCGCGGAGGCAAAATACCGCGGATCCGGGGGGCTCAACCGGGGTGGTTCCCCGGGGATCCAAGTCTGCAGGCGGCTTTTCTCAACCTGGCACGTCCTTCGCTCGTAAACTCTCGGACATCGACCCCACCCCGGAGGCCCCATGCGTCGCGCCCTCTTGCTCACCGCCCTCCCCCTGATCCTGGCCTCGGGAAGCGCCCTCCAGGCCCAGTCGCCCCACTTCGGGTTCAGCCTGAACCTGGTCTTCCCCACAGGGGACTTCAACAGCAAATCCTATCCCCCGTACTACAGCCCCTCGGCGGGCTACACCATCCCGACCCAGAAGGAGGGCTACGACCTCGGCCTGGGTGGCACCTTCTTCATGAGCTTCCCCGTGGACCGGAGCCTGGCCCTGCGCATGAGCTTCAGCGGGGCCGCCAACAATGGCACCAACACGGCCCCCGGCGAAGCGACCATCAACCTCCGGCACTCCGAGTTCAACCTCGGCGGCGAGATGGAGATCTTCCCCAACGGCACCGCCTTCCGCCACCGCGGGCTCTACTTCCTGGGCGGCATCTCCGCGGACTTCGAGCAGTTCGACCGCAGTTTCGGCGATCCGCTCTACGACTACACGGACACCACCCGCAAGAGCCGGATGGGCGCGACCGTGGGCTTCGGCCACAGCTTCGGCTACGACGCCGGTGCGCGGTTCAACCTGGAGTTCACCTTCCACAAGACGATCTCCGGCAACAACACCGATGCCGGTGATCCGCCCAGCACGGACTACCTGAAGCTGGGCCTGGGCTGGGTCTTCTGACCGACCCGCAGGTACAGGAAGGCGGCCCCTCCCGGGGCCGCCTTCCGTTTCAGCCCTTCTTCGGGGCCGCCTTCTTCTTTTTCTTCATGGGGCGGGGCAGGGGGGCGGGCTGCTCCTCCTTGCCGAGCAGCGCATCCACCATCCGGGCCGCATCCTTGTTGGCGGGATCCAGCTTCTCGAGCCGGCGGGCGTAGGCGAGGCGCTCGGCCTGGGGCCGGGCCTCGTCGGCCTTCACCTGGGTCAGCTTCCCGGCGACGTAGGGGCCGGGCCCGCCGGCCTCGGCGATCTGGGCCTTCTCGGCGGTCAGGAAGACCTGCCAGTCGGTCAGGGCCTTGGTGGTGCTCACCTTGTCCTGCTGGAGCCGGGCCAGGATGCCGTCGATGTCCGCGAGGGCCTTCTCGCTCTGGGCGATGGCGGCCTTCTGCTCTTCCATGAAGATCCGGAGCTGCTGGCGGAGCTTCATCTGCGGCGCGTCCAGGCCCGGGGCCTCCTCCAGCTCCTTGAGCCGGGGGGCCTGGCTGGCGATGGCCGCCTGGAACTCCTTGAGCTTGGCCTGGTGGTCGGCCCGGGTCTTGGAGAGGAGCGCCGTCGCGTTGGTCAGGTTCTCGTCCGCGGCGGCCTGGGCCCGCTGCAGGTGGGCCACGGCATCCTCCCAGCTGCCCTCGGACACGCAGGCCCGGGCCGCCAGGCTGTGCAGGGCGACCAGGGCATGCATGTCGTTGTAGTCGGAGGGATTCACGGACACGCCCTCCCGGCCCAGGAGGGCCTCGATGCCCTTCCGGACGGCCGGTGCGTCGCCTCGGTCGATCTGGGCCTCCCAGGGGGCCCGCACGTCCTTGAGGCGATCCGTGAGGGACTGGGCGCCGAGGGCGGGGGCCAGGGCGAGGACGAGGGCGAGCAGGGGGAGACGCTTCATCGCCGCCGCCCTACTTCTTCTTCGGGTGGGCCTTGCGGACGGGCTTGGACTCCTTGGCGAAGGGGTCCTTGCCCTCGGTGACGTTGCGCAGGACCTTCTCGGCCATGGGGTTGCCGGGATCCAGGACCAGCAGCCGGTTCAGGAAGCCGGCCTCGTCCTGGGGCGTGGTCAGCTTGGTCAGGTTCTCGTGGTTGCGGAGGACGGCGTCCACCCAGGTCCGGTTGCCCACCACCTTCACCTTCTTCTTGGCCTCCTGGGCGTTGAAGTCGGCGATCTCCTTGGCCTGGCTGGCGATGTTGCCCTTGACCTTGGCCAGATCATCCTCGGCGGCCTTCACCATGCCGTTGGCTTCCGTCACGTTCTCGGCCAGGAACTTGGCCACGGTCTGGGCCTTGGCCTGGTTGTCCTGGTGGAGCTTGATGGTGGCGGCGATCTGGGCGGCCTCCTGCTCCTGCTGACCGGCCACCTTGCCCCGGGCGTTGATGTCGTCGGCTTCCTGCTTGGTCAGCTTCCGCTTGCCGGCGGCCATGTCAGCCTTCACGGCGTCGAATTCGGTGGTGAAGGCCTTCACCTTGGCCAGCAGGTCCGCCTGGCGCGGCTGGTTGGCGGCGATGTAGGCCTGGCCATCGGCCACGGCCTTGTCCCAGACGGCCTGGATGGGGGCCTGGGCCTTGGTCACGTTGTCGCGGATGGCCTGGGCGGCGGCGAGGCGCTTCTCCTGGATCTCCTGGGCCTTCTCCCACTGGCCGGCCGCGATGGCCGTGCTGCCGGCGAGGCGGTACATGGACAGCAGGCCCTGGCCCTGTTCGAGGCTGCGGACGATGGTCTGGAGGTTGCTGCCATCGAAGACGGGGGGCTGCGCAGGGATCAGGGAGGCCGCCTTGTCCATGGCGGCCTTGGCCTGGAAGGTCTTCAGGAGCTGGTTGATGGCCGGGAGTTCGGCGTTGAACTGCTGGCGCAGGTCCACGGGGGCGGGAGCAGGGGCCTGGGCAACCAGCACCAGGGCGGGGAGGGCGGCGAGGATCGTCGGGCGCATGGCGTCTCCAGGAAAGTCCAGCCCACAGGGTAGACGAAAACCCGGGGCCCTGTCCCCGGCTCGGCCCGCTGCCCGGGCGTTGTGACCGATTCAGGGGGAGGTGCGCTTCTCCTCCAACTCCAGCCACTCCAGTTCCAGTTCTTCCAGGTCGGCCTTGGCCTGGGCCTGGTCCGCCAGGGCCGCATGACCCGGACTGTCGGCCCGGAGGAAGGCGGCAGGGTCGGCCAGGATCTCCTCCAGGGCCGCCAGCCGCCCGTGGAGGCCCGCCAGGCCCTCCTCCACCTCGGCCAGCCGGCGCTGCTCCTTCTGGGAGAGGCCGGGCTTCCGGGCCCGCGGCGACTCCTCCCTGGGCTTGGCCTTGGCGGCCGGGGCCACGGGTTGGATCGCCAGGGCGGCGCGCTCGGCCCGCAGGGTCCGGACCGTGGAGGGAGGTCCCTCGTAGAGTTCCCAGCGGACGGTTCCCTCCGGCGTCCAGGCCAGGGTGTGGGTGGCCACCTGGTCCAGGAAGAACCGGTCGTGGCTCACGAGCAGCAGGGTGCCCGGGAACCCCTGGAGGGCCTCCTCGAGGTTCTGGAGGGTGGGGATGTCCAGGTCGTTGGTGGGCTCGTCCAGCACCAGCAGGTCGGCCGGGCTCAGCATGGCCTTGGCCAGGAGCAGGCGGTTGCGCTCCCCGCCGCTGAGGCTCGAGGCCGTGCGCGCCTGCTGGTCCACGGGGAACCCGAAGCGGGTGAGGTACACGTGGGCCAGGACCGTCGAGCCGCCCACGTTCACCACGGAGGCCCGGTCCGCCAGGTTGTCGAGGATGCTCCGGGTCCCGTCCAGCTCCCCGCGCCCCTGGGAGATGGCCGCCACGCCCAGTTTCGGGTGCCGGGCGACCTCCCCGGCGGTGGGCTGCCACTCGCCCAGCAGGACGCGGAGCAGGGTGGACTTGCCGCAGCCGTTGGGGCCCAGCAGGGCCAGGCGCATGCCCCGCTGCAGCCAGAGGTCCAGGCCACCGATCAGCTCCGGCCCGCCGGGATGGGCGAACCGGAGTCCCTCGGTCCTGAGCAGGGCGTCGCTCCGGTTCCCCCCGGCGGCGAAGGCCAGGCCCTGCCGGGTCTCGGTGCGGGTGCGGTCCTCCACCGTGTCCTTGAGGTCGAGCACCTCCTGGATGCGGAGCTTCGATTTCCGCGTGCGGGCCTTGGCCCCCCGACGCAGCCAGGCCATCTCCCGCCGAAGCCGGTTCTGCATGTGCTCGGTGAGGCGGGACTCCCGGAAGGCGCGGTCCGACTTCTCCAGGAGGTAGTCGCTGTAGCCGCCCTCGTAGCTGCGGAGGATGCCGTCCTCCAGTTCCAGCATCCGGGTGACCACCGCATCCAGCAGGTGCCGGTCGTGGGTGATGAGGAGGAGGGCCCCCTCGAAGGCCTGGAGCCAGGCCTCCAGCTTCTCCACCTGGTCGGGGTCCAGGTGGTTGGTGGGCTCGTCCAGCACCAGCACGTCCGGATCCTTGAGCCAGGCCTGGGCCAGGGCCACGCGCTTGCGCCAGCCGCCGGAGAGGGACTCCACGGGAACCTCGAGATCCGCGAGCCCCCAGGTGACGGCCGCCTCCTTGAGCCGGGGCTCCAGGTCCCAGCCCAGGTGGTGGAGGTGGTGCTCGATGGCTTCCAGTTCCAGGTGGAGACGCTCCGCCTCGGCTGCCGGGGCCCCGTGAAGCCGGTCGTGGATCTCCTGGTGGCGGGCCAGCAGGGTCCGATGGTCCGCCAGGGCCGCCTCCAGGGCGGCGCGCACCGTGGCTCCCGGCGCGAAATGGGGCTCCTGGCTGAGGCGCGCCACCCGCAGCCCCTGGGTCATCACCACCTCGCCGGCATCGGGGCTCTCGTCGCCCGAGAGGAGCCGGAACAGGGTGCTCTTGCCCGCGCCGTTGCGGCCGATGAGGCCCACCTTCTCGCCTTGGAAGAGTCCGAGATTCAGTCCGTCGAGAATGGGTGTCGCGCCGAAGCGTTTCGTGACATTGATCAAACTCAGGGCGATGGACGGCACGAATGGCACCTCGGACCTTTCAGAATCCCATGGTTGAGGCGATCCTTGGCCGCAAGATCTCGAGGGTGTCATGAGTCTCCAGGAAGAACTCCAGCTGTCGAAGCTCCCCTCCCCGGGCGTCCAGCTCATGCTGCAGCTCCTGCTCACGCGGGAGGCCATCGTCCGGGTCCAGGAGCGGCTCTTCGAGGCCCATGGCCTGACCATCCAGCAGTACAACGTGCTGCGCATCGTCCGGGGCGGTCCCGCGAAGGGCCATCCCATCTTCGAGATCGAGCGGCGCCAGATCTACCGCTTCGCGAACGTGACCCGCCTCGTGGACCGGCTGGAGGTCCAGGGGCTCCTGAAGCGGGTCCAGGACACCAAGGACCGGCGCGTGAGCCGGGTGGTCATCACGCCGAAGGGCCGGCGCCTCATGGAACGCCTCGAAGGGCCCGTGCAGGAACTGTCCGACCGGATCACCAGCTGCTGCACCGAGGAGCAGTGCCTGGCCCTGGGGGAGCGCCTGGAGAAGTTGAGGGACCACTGCCTGCGGGAGGAGACCCTTCATCCTGCGGTGCCGGAGCCGGTCTCCATCTGATCCAGAAGCTCGAACGCCTCGGTCTCGCCGGGGCCCTCGACCCGGAGCCAGCGGCGGCCGGGCAGGCCCATCCAGAGCGTCCTCGAGGCGGGCTCCCACCACCCCTCCCGGAGGGTCTTCGCGCCAGCGAGGTGGCGGGTCCCCCGCAGCTGGGCCTCGCCGGGGCGGACCGTGGCCTGCACGGCCCAGGAGCCGCCCTGGGCGGGATGCAGGTCCAGGTGGCCGTCGCGGCTTGTCCATCTGGCTCCGGGGAGGCGCAGGCGCAGGCCGTCGGGACCGGTCACCTGGTCGCCCGCCACGCGGACATCGGCGCCCCAGGCGCGGGGGCCCCGGTCCGCCGGGATCCAGCGCAGGCCGGTGAAGGCCAGGGCGGCGCCCTCCCACCCCACGCTGCCGAGGTCCGCCAGGTCGGAATCCCCGAGCTTGATGCGGAAGGCGGAGGCCGGGGCCTGGTCGAAGGTGGGATCCACGGGGACCCAGCGGCGGCCCAGCTCCACCTCCACCCAGAAATGCAGCCCCAGCATGCCGTCCAGGGCCACCCAGCCGGTGACGCCCCGGGCCGGGACGCCCAGGCGGCGGAGCAGGGCCACGGCAAGCACGCCGTGCTCGGTGCAGTCGCCGCGGGGGTGGTGGCAGACCTCCAGGGCGGAGGCGAAGCCCACGCTGAAGTCCTTGTCCGTGATCCAGGTGAAGACGAAGTCGGTCACCCGCTGGGCCAGCTGCCAGCGGCTGAGCCCCGGTGGCAGCGCCATGCGCCGGAGCAGGCCGTCGAAGGCGGGATCCCGGAAGGGCACGAGGGGCGTGGCCGCCAGGTAGGGCGCGTCCCCGGCGGAGGGAGTGCCGGTGACAGGAGGCTCCGCCGCCTCCGCCGGGCTGGGCGCGGCGGCACGGACGAACCGCCACCGCCCGTCGGGGAGCCGGCGCTGCTGGGCGTCCTCCTTGAGGGCCGGGTCGCCCCCCTCGGCCCGCAGGGTGACCTCCTTCAGCCAGGGCAGGAAGGGATGGGGCGGGAGGGTCTGGAGGGTCTGCTCGAAGAACCCCGCGGAGGAGATACCCGACGTCGCCGGCGCGGGCAGCTCGCGGCGCTGCATCAGGAGCGAGAGGCCGCCCAGGTCGCTCTTCTGCCGGACCTCCCCCTCCGTGGGTGAGATCCAGGATTCCAGGGGGGCCTGGGTGTCGCCGTCGATCTCCCGCCCGGCGAATCGCACGGCGTCGGGGAAGCCGGGCAGGGGATCCCGGCCCCTGGGTTCCAGCTCCACCGTGCTCCACTGCTGGGTCGGGAAGGAGAAGGTCACCGCCCGCACGGGCCGGCCCGCCCGGGCCGCCTGCTGGAGCCGGGCGTCCAGGTCCTCGGGCCAGAGGATGGCTCCCTCCGGCACGGCCTTCTCCACCGGCGAACCGTGCTTCGGCTTCAGCCTCAGGATGCCCGGCGTCCGGGGGAACCACTCGGCCTCGCCCTCGAAGGGTTCCTGGGAGAGCTTCACCCGCCAGGTGAAGACGAGAGCCCCGTCCGGCCTGCGCCGGGCGGTCTCCTCCAGCTCCTGCCGGATGGTCATGCCCATGCGGGTGAGGGAGAGCCATTCCCGGCTCTCCACCACCTGGTCCGGCCCCTCCCGGCGGGTGGCCTTCGAGGCGCCCCCCACCTCCTCGCCGGCGATCCACTGGCGGTAGAGCCGGGGTTTCGCCTCCTGCGCCCCCAGGGTCAGACAGGCCAGGAGGACGGACAGCAGGGGGTGGGCGCGCATCCCCCCAGTCTATCGGGGCCCCCGGCTCCGGTAGCCTGGAGGGGTGCTCCGAACCTTCGCCGCCATCGTCCTCAAGGCGTCCCCCTACGCGGAGGGGAGCGCGGTGGTTTCCTTCCTGACCGAGCACGGCGAACGGCTCTCGGGCGTGGCGAAGGGCATCAAGAAGCCCACCGCCAAGTGGGTGGCGGCCTTCGAGCCTCTCGGCATGGTGCAGGTGAGCTTCTTCGGGAAAGAGCAGGCCGACCTGAAGCGCATCACCCGCTGCGACCTGAGGTTCAGCCCCCTGACCCTGGGCCACCTGGAGTCGAGCCTGGTGATGGCCTGCCTGGCGGACCTCTTCGACCGCGTGGCCCGGGAGGGCGTGGAGGACGAGCGCCTCTACCGGCTCCTCAGTGCCTGCGGCCGGGCCCTGAAGGCCCATCCGGACAACGCCCTGGGGATCCTGGCCTATGCGGAGCACTGGCTGCTGCACTGCCTGGGCCTCCTGCCCCATCCCCGGACCTGCGGGCGCTGCGGCCGGGAGGACGCGCCCCTGGCCCTCCTGTCGGAGGAGCAGGGCTGGTGCTGCACGGGCTGCACCGCGGTGGATCCCTCCGAGGCCCTCCCCCCCGGGGCGCGGGAACACCTGCGCCGGCTCCGCACGGCCGCCGCGGAGGAGGCTCCGCGGGTGGATCCGGCGGACGAGGCCCAGCGGGCCGTGACGGCCCTCCTGCGCCAGCGGCTCCTCCGGGAGCTGGGGGGGAGCCTGCGCAGCTACGACGTCCTCTGGCGTCTGGTCTGACAGGATTTGCCTTCCGGGGCCGGGGCGCCGATGGGGTCCTCAGGCATCGAGGGGCGCATGGGGCGGGACCGTTCACTCTGGGAACATTTCGGCGGGGGCCGACTGGCCGTCGATGCCGTCATCCTGGCCGTGCTGGGCCTGCTCGAATACGCCATCCTCAGCCATCCCTCCTCCATCCAGCCCGGCGAGGGCGCCGTCCTGGTGATGGCCTTCGCGGGGCTCCTGATCCTGGGGCGCCGCGGCCTCACCTGGCAGCGCGACCTGGTCCTCGACGCCTTCCTGCCGGACTGGATCGCCCGGGTGGCCGCCGGCAGCCGCGAGCGGGTCCAGCCCCCCCAGGGGCTCTCCGCGGGTGCGGAACTCACGGCCCGGGCCCTGGATGCGCTGCTGGCGGATGTCGAGGCGTCCCGGGAGGCCCTGGCGGACCTCCAGGAGGCCGTGGTCCGCGACTGGCGCGACGTGGACGGGGCGCTCGCGGAAGTCCGACTTCAGCAGGTCGCGGACCGGGAGAACCGGGACCGGGCGGCGGACCGGCTGGCCGCCGCAGGGGCGGAGCTGAAGACGGTCTTCGAGGAGAGCCTCCAGCTGGACCGCATCGAGCTGGACCAGCGGCTGCGGGCCGACCAGTGGCGGCTGCAGGCCCAGGCCTTCGTGGGCTCCCTGGAACAGGTGCGGACGGGGCTGGACCATTTCGAGAACCTGGTGGAGGAGCTGCGGGACACCTTCCCCCGCCTCCTCCGGGAGGGCGACGACCTGGGGCGCCTGGCCAACTCGGGCATGCGCCACGGCGCGCGGATGGGCATGGCCGTGCGCGGGCTCGTGGAGCACACCCCCCGGCTCCTGGAGGAGGCCCGGACCCGGCGCGACCAGTTCCGCAACTTCCGGAAGGCGGCGGACGAGCTGCGGGACCAGGCCGAGGCCCTGGGCCGGCGGCTGGAGGGATTCCGCACCGACGCCCTGGATCGCACCCGGGCCTTCGGGGGCGTCCAGGGCTCCCTCCGGGTCATCGACGAGGCCGCCCAGCAGGCCGGACTCCTGGCCGTGAACGCGGCCATCCTGTCCCAGCAGGGCACCGGCGGCGGGGGAGCCGGCATCCAGGCCATCGGCGGGCGGCTCCGTCACCTCGCGGGCCAGACCTCCCGCGGGGTCGCCGAGGTCGAACGGACCCTGGAAGAACACGCCCGTGGCCTGGACCATGAGACCGCCAGCCTCTGGACCCTCCAGGAGGTGACCGAGACCCTCCTGTCGGGCCTCCAGAACCTGTTGCGTTCCGCGGCCTACCTGGACCAGCAGGGCCAGGAGCTGGAGCGCCTCCTGGACACGCAGGTGGCCCAGGTGGACCACGTCCGGCAGATGTCCGAGCACGCCGAGCTGGCCCTCCACGAAGTGGGGGAGCGGGCCCGGGCCATCGAGAGCGCCATGGGCCGCCTCTGGGCCGTGGAGGCCAAGCTGCTCCCCGAACTGGAGCGGCTCTCCCGCGGCGGGGCGCGGCTGACGGATTCCGGCCGTGAGCTCTCGCAGATCAGCCAGCAGAACATCGAGGCGATCTGGAACATCCTGGCCCGGCACCATGAGATCCGGCGGAGCGCGGCCTACCGGCAGGTGACCGCCGGTGAACTGGGGCATCTCCTGGCCGCGCCCCCGACGGGGGACGGCTCCCCCGCCCGGGTGGCCTGGGTCCGTTCCCTCCGGCGCGCCCGCCTGGGCGGGGCGCGGCTGCTGCCCGCGCTCAGGGGCACCCGTGAGCCCGATGGCACCGTGCGCCTCCGGCTCCTGGGCCTGGATGCCCTCGGGCTGCCCGAGCCCTCGGCGATCCAGCAGGTGGTGTGGAGCCGGGGCGGTCGCGACTGGCGCCTGGATCTCCGGGAGGAACTGCGCGCCGAGGATCACCGCATGGCCCTGCTGGAAACCCTCCGCGGCAGCGAGCTCCAGGCCTGCTTCCCGGAGCTCCAGACCCGCATCACGCCGGAGGGGGCCTTCCTGTCCCTCCCCTTCGCCCTTGGACAGCTCCCGGTGTTCCTGGCGGGTCTGGCCCTCGACCTTCCCCTGAGCGCCGAGGGGTGGGATGGGCCCCTCCGGGCGCCGGCCGCGGTGCCAGGCGCGGTGCAGACCTTCCTGTGGATCGGGCCGGATGCGGATCCCTCCCTCCGCCGCGAGACGCTGCGCCGGGTGCACGGCCTGGTGCACGACGTGCCGGACCATCACCTGCTCCTGCCACAGGCGCCCTTCGAAGGGGAACGGTCACCGTGCCTGTGGCTGGGTGAGGTCGAGGACGCGGTGGTGGACCTTGCGGGCGTGCTCCCCTTCCGTTTCGAGACCCTGGGCGCGCCCGGGCCCTCCGCCCCCGCCTGGCGGGAGCGGCTCCTCCAGGCCGGGGGACGGGAGGACCAGGAGGGTGCCGCCCTGGTCACGGTCCACCTCGCCCCGGTGGATCCCGCCCTCCTGCTCCTGCAGCTCTACCGGCGGGAGGCGCGCCTCGCCTGCGTGGCCCATCCCACCCTCGCCCCCTACCGTGACCGGGCCCGCGCGGAGGTGTTCGCGCTGGAGGCGGCGGACCCCACCCGCGCCGCCTGGGAGATCCTCGAGGCCTTCCGGACCGAAGGGTGGCTGCTGCCGCTGCCCGCGTTGTGAGGCGGCCGTGACGCAAGGGCCCCGTGGCGCCCGAACGATCCGCGGGAGCGGCGGATCCGTGACGCGGTGGTGGCGGAGGCCGCCGATCATCAGCCTCTCGTAACATCTGCGGAGCCAGGGTTGACGGGCCTTCCACGAGGCCGATACCTCTTCCAAGCGATCTTTGGACCCCTCAGCCGACGTGCGATCCAGGGCCCGGGATTGCCGTTGCCGCATCCTTGCGGCCTGTGGGAACCGGGAGCGCCACCCACAGGAGATGCCATGTTCCAGCTCGCCCCCCAGGGCGTCCCGGGCTCCGTGCGCCCGGACCTCCCGCCCACCCTCCTCCCCCACGCCGTCGCCGCCGCGGCACCGCCCCGCGACCGTCTCCGCAGCCTGCTCATGGCGGGGAGCGTCTACCTGGCGCTGGTGGCCTCGGCGGTCCTCCTCTCCCGCGCCAAGGCCGCGCTTCCCCCCACGATCCTCCGGACCGGGCCACCGCCCCGGGTGATCGAGGTCATCCTGAATCCGGCGGCTCCCGCCGCGGTGCATCCTCCGGCTCCGGCCGGTCCGGCGACGGGTCCGATCCTGGCCGCCCAGCCCGTGTCCGGGCCGGCGCTGCCCCAGGTCCCCGATCCCGCCGCGATCCCTACCGGCCTGCCCACGCAGGACCTCAGCGGGCTCCAGGTTCCGCGGCCCACCGGCCCGGCGCCGATCGGAACGGGCCCGGCGTCCACCTCGGAGCCCCCGGGTTCCTCCCAGGTGCGCTTCATCGACATGAACATGGTCCGTGTCCTCCACCAGGTGACACCGGTCTATCCGGCCCTGGCCCGCATGACCCGTGTCCAGGGCGCGGTGGTGCTCCTGATGACCATCGATGAATCGGGTGCTCCCACGGAGGTGAAGGTGCTGGCAGGTCACCCGGGCCTCCAGGAGGCCGCGCTGCAGGCCGCCCGGCAGTGGCGCTTCGAGCCCGCGCGGGTGGACGGCCGGCCGGTGCCCGCCAGCTTCCGCCTCACCCTCAACTTCCGCCTGACGTGAGACCGCCATGGACGCGAGGCTCCGCAGCGACATCAACGTGACGCCCCTGGTGGACATCGTGCTGGTCCTCCTCATCGTGTTCATCACCCTCGTGCCGGCCCTCCCCACGGCCCTGGCCACGGTCCTGCCGCGGCCGGGGCCCGGGAGCGGGGGCCCCTCGCTCCGGATCACCCTGCTCCCGGGCGGGGGGCTGGAACTCGACGGACGCCCCGCTTCTCTGGCCGAGCTCCCCGCCCTCGTCCGCGCTTCCTCGGGTCCGGTGCTGCTGCGGGTGGATCCCTCGCTGCCCTTCCACCAAGCCACCGAGGTGCTGGACCTGGTCAGGGGTGTCCGTCCGGAGGCCCGGCTCTCGCTGCGGGCCGCCCGGGAGGTCCCCTGACCGCGTGCTAACCTGGGGCCGTGGATCAGGGCGTCGCTGTCCGCAAGGGCAGAGGAAAGTCCGGGCTCCGCAGGGTGCTGGGCCTGGTAACACCAGGGCGGGGCGACCCGACGGACAGTGCAACAGAGAACAGACCGCCGATGGATCCTCGGATCACAGGCAAGGGTGAAACGGTGGGGTAAGAGCCCACCGCCGGACTGGCAACAGGACGGGCACGGCAAACCCCCCAGGGAGCAAGACCAAATAGGCCGGCGCACCGCGCAAGCGGCGAGGGTTGACCCGACCGAGCCGGCGGGTAGGTCGCTTGAGGTGGATGGCGACATCCATCCCAGAGGAATGACGCCCTCCTTCGTGAGAAGCAGACAGAACCCGGCTTACCGATCCACCGGAGCCCCCGAAAGGGGGCTTCGCTTTGTCCGTGGATCCATGGTCCAATCGGCTTCGGAATCTCCGATTCCCTTTTCGAGTAGGCCTCTGTTCAAGATGATCGCGCGCGCCGTCCGGGTGCCGGACGCAGCCTGAACCTCCGGTGGGCGCAGCCCTGCCGGATGCCTTGAACCCAGGAACACGGGGCGGTCGACCGCCCCGGCTCGGAGCTTCCATGACTTTCGATCTGAACGCATGCATCCGCCGTCTCGAATCCGCCCAGGCCCGGCAGAACGACGCCTTCACCCTGGCGGCCGGCGGACGCAGCCGGCCGGTGGGCGGCGGCTACGCCCATTTCCGCGGGATTGGCCACCCCCTCAACCAGGCCCTGGGCCTCGTCGATTCGATCACTGAGGCGGATCTGGCGGCCATCGAGGCCTTCCTCGGAACGCCCACGGTGCTGGAGCTCAGTCCAGCGGCCGATCCCAGCCTCTGGCTGCTCCTGGCCCGACGGGGCTACCGTCTCGGTCAGTTCCAGCAGCTCCTGGTGCGGGAGGTGCCGGAAGGGGCCTTTCCCGATTCCGACTGGGATGTCTCGCCCGTGGGATCCTCGGAGTGCGACCTGCAGGGCCGGGTGGTCGGGGCGGGATTCGCCGAAAGAGACGACTGGCGCACCTTCCAGCCGCCCTTCTCCCTGCCGGCGGACGTGCCCCGGTGCCTGCGGTACCTGGTCCGGGTGGCGGGCGAACCGGCCGGCGGGGCCACCCTGGGCTGGGTCGACGATGTGGCCCTGCTGAGCGGAGATGCGGTGTTGCCCGGGTTCCGCGGAAGGGGCCTCCAGAAACGCCTGATCCAGGCCCGTCTTCGGGAGGCCGCCCGGCTGGGGTGCCGGGTGGCCTGCGCCTCGACGCTGCCGTCCACCCCCAGCCAGCGGTCCTACGAGGCCTGCGGATTCCGGGTGGCCTATCCCAAGGTGGAGATGGTGAAGGACTGATGGAGGGTCCGGCGCGGCATGATGGGAGGCATGCCGCGCTTCCGCCCCAAGACCCTGGCCCTGGCCGTGACGGCCCTGGCCTTCCACGTGGACACGCTCCTCTACTACCTGCTGGTGCCCCTGCTGCCGGCCTATGCCCGGGAGCTGCGGCTGAACCAGATGGAGGTGGGCATCCTCTTCGGCAGCTATGCCGTGGCCCTGCTCCTGGCGACCGTCCCCTTGGCGGTGCTCACGGACCGCTTCGGCCGGCGGCGCCCCATGCTGTGGGGGCTGGCGGGGCTGGGGGTCACCACCCTGGTGTTCGCCTTCTCCCACCAGTTCTGGCTGCTGGTGCTGGCCCGGACCCTCCAGGGCGTCGCGGGAGCCGCCACCTGGCTGCCGGGCATGGCGCTGCTCGCGGACCACTTCCCTTCCGGGGAACGGGGCCGGGCCATGGGCACGGCCTTCGCTGCGGCGAATCTCGGTGTGCTGGCCGGTCCCCCGCTTTCAGGCTTCCTGGCCCAGCAGGCCGGACCCTCCGCGCCCTTCCTCCTGGGGGCGGTCCTGGTGGCGCTGGATGCGGCAGGTCGGGCCTTCCTGCTCCCCGAGGTCGCCGCAGCGCCGGGTCCGAGGCTACCGTTTCGACAGTTGCTGGCCAATCCGGTCGTACGCCTCTTCTCGGGGGCCATGACCCTGGGGTCCGGGCTGTGGGCCCTGCTCGAGTCCATGCTTCCCCTGGACATGGATCGCCGCCTGGGCCTGTCGGCCACCGGGATCGGCCTGTGCTTTGCGGCGGCGGCCTTATCCCACACCTTCACCTCCCCCCTGATGGGACGCCTCTCCGACCGTGCCGGGCGCCTGCCGGTGCTGCGGATCGGCCTGGTGCTGGCGGCGCTGCTCCTGCCGCTTCCGGCCCTGCTCCCCAAGGCCTGGATGGTGGTGGGCGCCATGATGGCCCTGGGTGCCACCGCCAGCTTCCTCATGTCCCCCTGCAGTCCCGCGGTGGCCGATCAGGTGGAGCGGTTGGGCAGCCAAAGTTTCGCCTCCGCCTTCTCGATCCTGAACCTGGCCTATGCCGTGGGCATGATGGTGGGCCCCCTGGCGGGTGGGGCCCTGGTGGAGGGATTGGGCCTGCCCATGGCCCTGGGCGTGTCGGGTCTCGGGTTCGGGGCCTTCCTGCTGGCCACGCGGGGCTTCAGCGGGTGACGGCCCGGTAGATCCACCGCTCCGAGTCCTCTGACCAGGGTTGGCCGTCCAGGCCCCCGGAGGCCGCGGGGGGGCGGAAGCCCGCCTCGGCCAGGCAGGCCCGCACCTCGGCATCCGTGGGGATCCAGATGTCGTGGCGGAAGGCGGCGCCCTGGCACTGGCGCTCCGTCCAGATGCGCCGGCGATCCGGGCTCCAGCGCACCCGTTCCCGATAGCCCCGGTCGGGATAGTCCCGCCAGCGGCTCCGGAGGCGGGCCGTCGCCCGCTCCAGGCTGGACCGGCCGACCAGGTCCAGGAGCAGGACCCCGCCGGGCCGCAGCACCCGGGCGAACTCCCGGAGCTGGGCCAGGTTCTCCGCCGCCGTGGCGAAGTAGCCCCAGCTGGTGAAGGCGCAGAAGACGCCGTCGGCGCTGCCGGTCCGGAAGGGCAGGGCCCGCAGGTCCAGGCGGGCCAGGGGGGCCGGATGCTCCAGGGCGTGACGCCGGAGGTTCAGGGGGCTGAGGTCCCCCCCGGCCACGGCCAGGCCCCGGGCCGCCAGGTGGGGGTGGAGCCGCCCCCAGCCGCAGGGGAGGTCGAGCACGCGGCTCCCGGCGGGAAGGTCCAGGAGGGCCGCCAGGGCCGGCCCCTCCCGGCCGGCATCTGCGGCCTTGTCGGCATAGATGTCGAAATAGGCGGGATGGTCGAAGTCCCAGGCGAACCAGTCCATCCCCGGAGTGTGACCTACTCTTCCGGGTCGGCCTTCACCAGCTTCACGGCCGGCGCGGGGGCCTGGGTGCTGGCGATGCCCTTCCACTGGTAGCGGGTGCCCCGCTTCTGGCCCGTCTTGCCGATGAGCTTGGCCTCCTCCAGCTCGGTGAAGAGCCGGCGAAGGGTGGCGGGAGCCCAGTCGCAGTCCTTCAGCCCCAGGGCCTCCTGGGCCTCGAAGCTGCTGAGGGAGCCGGCCTTCTGGAGCTCCAGGACGAGGTTCTGCTTGAGATCCTCCAGCTCGCCCTTGTTCCGGCGGGCCTTGGACTTGAAGGCGGGCACTTCCGCCTGGGGTTCCACGGCCGCCGGCCGGGGGGCGGGGGCCGGGGCGGGGGGCAGGGCGGCCTGGGGCCGGGCCTGGGCCTCCACCAGCAGGCCGTCCAGGTAGATGTCACCGCGCTCGGGCCGGAACAGCACCACGACGGAACCGGGGGCGATGTCCTCGTTCTGCAGGGCGGTGATGATCCGCTCGCCCACGCGCCGCTTCTGGTCCGCCGAAAGGGAGGGGGATTGAACGATGACCACGGCCATGGGAGGACTCCGATATGTATAGGGACATCTTCATAATACATCCCATTTGTTTCCCTGGACCCGCGGAATTTTCATTAAACTCGATTACACTGCCCCCCGAGGTCCCCCATGCGAAAGTCGAAAATCGATCTACCGGATGAACAACAGCGCTTCGAGAGCTTCCTCCGTGCCCGGCAGCTGAAGCTCACGGGAGAACGTCGGGAGCTCCTGGCGGAGGTGTTCGCGCAGACGGAGCATTTCGACGCGGACCAGCTGCACATCGCGCTCAAGCAGAAGGGCAAGGCCATCAGCCGCGCCACCGTCTACCGCACGCTGGACCTTCTGGTGCAGTGCGGACTTGTCCGCAAGAGCAGCTTCGGCGACCAGCATGCGCACTACGAGCCCGTGCGCAGCAACGAGCACCATGACCACCTCATCTGCCTGAACTGCAACACCATCATCGAGTTCTTCCGGGCGGACCTGGAGAAGCTCCAGGAGGCGATCTGCAGTGAGCACGGCTTCAAGCCCATGCACCACAGCCACCAGATCTTCGGCCTCTGCAAGGAGTGCCTGAAGCTGGACACGGACGGGTCGGCGCTCGCCCACCGGCTGAGCCAGCTCAGCGTCTGATCTTCTCCGGGGGTTCTCCTCGCAACGCAGGCGTTGCGAGGATCTAGGGTCGCGCTGCGTGCACACCCCCGGGCCCCCGCGCGAAGGCCCGGCGGAGCCGGGCTTTCGCTTTACCCTCCGGGAATTCCGCGCTGCGCGCCGGTGGGATCGCCAGGCGGACAGCTGACCACCGGCGCGCATGGCGTTAGGCTAGGCCATGCCGAAACTTACACTCCAGGACCTTCAGCGCCTTCCGAAGACGGACCTGCACGTCCACCTGGACGGCAGCCTCCGCATCCCCACCATCCTCGACCTGGCCGAGCAGCAGAAGGTGAAGCTGCCCGCGGACACCGTGGACAGCCTGCGCCCCTTCGTGGAGGTGGGCGAGGACTGCAAGTCGCTGGTCGAGTACCTCCGGGCCTTCGACGTCACCCTCTCGGTGATGCAGACCTACGAGAGCCTCGTCCGCACGGCCTTCGAACTGGCGGAGGACGCGGCGAAGGAGAACGTCCGCTACATGGAGGTGCGCTACAGCCCCATCCTCCACCAGCAGAAGGGGCTCACCCTCCATGCCATCGTGCAGGCGGTGCTGGAGGGCCTGGCCCTTGCGGAGAAGCAGTACCCCATCAAGACCGGGGTGATCCTATGCGGCATGCGCCACATCTCGCCGGACATCTCGCTGCGCCTGGCGGACCTCACCGTGGCCTTCAAGAACAAGGGCGTGGTGGGCTTCGACCTGGCAGGAGCGGAGGAGAACTTCCCGGCCAAGCGGCACAAGGACGCCTTCGGCCGGGTGCTGCAGAACAACATCAACTGCACCCTCCATGCCGGCGAGGCCTACGGGCCCGAGAGCATCCACCAGGCCATCCACCTCTGCGGCGCCCACCGCATCGGCCACGGGGTGCGGCTCATCGAGGACGGCGACCTGCTCAACTACGTGAACGACCACCGCATCCCCCTGGAGTGCTGCCCGTCCAGCAACGTGCAGACCAAGGCCGTGAAGAAGATGGCGGACCACCCCATCCGCCTCTTCTACGACCTGGGCCTCCGGGTCACGGTGAACACCGACAACCGCATGGTCACGAACACCACCGTGAGCCGCGAGTTCCAGGTCATCCACGAGGAACTGGGTTTCGGCCTCGAGGAGATCAAGGAAGTCATCATCATGGGCTTCAAGAGCGCCTTCCTGCCCTACGCCCTCAAGCGCGCCCTCCTGGCCGAGGTGGTGCACGAGCTGAAGGCCTTCAAGCCGGGCAGCCTCGAGAGCAAAAAGGAGCACCTCTAGAACCCGGTGGGTCGGCGCGGTCTCCCGCACCGGCGAAGCCGATGCCGAGAGGGAGGAGCACCTCTAGGATCCGGTGGGTCGGCGCGGTCTCGCGCATCGGCGAAGCCGATGCCGAGAGGAAGGAACACCTCTGATATCCTGACTGTCGAGGTCAGGATTCATGCTGGACCGTTTCGCCGCCTTCCTGGATCGCCACACCAGGCTCCTTCTCACCACCCACGAGAATCCCGATGGGGATGGGGTGGGCGCGGCGGTGGCCCTGGCGGCCCACCTGAAGGCCGCGGGCCGGACGGCCCGCATCGTGGTCACCCCGGCGCTTCCGGAGAACCTCCGATTCCTGGATCAGGAAGGGTGGATCGAAGCCTACGATCCGGGCGTCCACCGGGACCTCGCCGCCTGGCCGGACGCCTGGCTGCTCATCGACGCCTCCGAGCCCCACCGCATGGGGCCGCTGTCTGCCGCCTTCGAAACCACCCAGGCCATGCGGGCCTGCCTGGACCACCACCTCAAGGACGCGCCGAAGGGCTTCGACGCCGAGTTCACGAACCCCGACGCCAGCGCCAGCGCGGAACTGGTCTACGATCTGGTCCGCCCGCGCATCGCGGGCCCCCTGCCGGATGTCATGGCCCAGGCCCTGTACGCGGGGATCGTGAGCGACACCGGCAACTTTCGGCACTCGAACACCACCCCCAAGATCCACCGCATCGCCGCGGACCTGGTGGGGCAGGGCATCCACCCCTCCCGCACCTACAACGCCCTCTACCAGACCGCCACGCCGGCCAAGCTGAAGCTCTTCGGGCGGGCCCTGGAGGGCCTGCAGCTCCGCGATGGCGGGCGCTTCGCCTACGTGGCGGTCACCAAGGCCGACCTGGCCGCCTGCGGCGCCACCCACGAGGACCTGGACGAGCTGGTGGAGGAGCCCCGCAGGCTGAAGGGCGTGGAGGTGGCGGCCCTGTTTTCCGAAGCCGCCGACGGCCGCGCCAAGGTGAGCCTCCGCTCCCGGGAGCGGGTCGACGTGAACGCGGTCTGCCGCCGATTCGGGGGCGGCGGGCACCGTCTGGCTTCCGGTGCCAAGGCCGCCGTGCCGCTGCCGGACTTCATCGCCGAGGTGGAAGCGGCGGTGCTCGCCCAGATGGCAAAGGATATTGTCTAGATAATTACCAAGACGCAATTGGTTGCGTCCGCACCGTCGCGATCCCAGACTCATTCGTAGGCCGACCGGCATCTCATGGACGCGGCCCTTTCCCCTGGATCCCCATGGCTCCCAAAGAACCCAGCAGCGCCCCGAAGCTCGAGCTGTTCTGCAAGCTCCAGGCGGAGAAGGTGCCCTTCATCGCCAAGGCCAACGTCCCGTCCATCTTCGGGAAGTTCACGGTCTACGGCTTCCTGGAGCACGCCACGGGGAAGGAGCACCTGGCCATCGTGAGCGGGGAGATCGACGCCCGCCGCCGCATTCCGGTGCGCATCCACTCCGAGTGCTGGACCGGGGATGTCCTGGGCAGCCTCAAGTGCGACTGTCGCCAGCAGCTGGAGGAGGGCCTGCGCCACATCGCCGAGCACGGGGGCATGGTGCTCTACCTCCGCCAGGAGGGCCGGGGCATCGGCCTCCTGAACAAGCTGAAGGCCTACGCCCTGCAGGAGCAGGGGCTCGACACCGTGGAAGCCAACCACTCCCTGGGTTTCCCCGACGACCTGAGGACCTACGATTGCGCCGTGGAGATGCTGAAGTTCTTCGGGATCAAGCACGTGAAGCTGCTCACCAACAACCCCCGCAAGATCGGCGCCCTGGAATCCGCGGGCATCGAGGTGGAGCGGGAGCGCCACCAGCTGGCCGCCAATCCCTACAACCTGCGCTACCTCAAGACCAAGGCCCGGAAGAGCGGCCACATGCTGGATTTCGAGGAAGAGGCGCTGTAGGGAGCAGCCGGCCCAGGATGTTTTCGCTGGCCGCCGGGGGCTGACCGCTGGTACCGGTAGAGCCATGCCCTCGCCTGTCTCCGACCAGACCATCTCCGACATCTCGCACGTCATCCAGCTGTCGGTGGCGCCGGTCTTCCTGCTGACCTCCATCGGCACCATCCTCGGGGTGCTGTCCACGCGGCTGGCGCGCATCGTGGACCGGGCCCGGGCCCTGACCGAGCGGCCGGGGGCCCCCCTGGGCGGCCGCACCGAGGCCGTGCAGGCCGAGATGCGCATCCTGGGCCGGCGGCGCAGGCTCGTGAACCTGGCCCTCTCGTCGGGCACCACCGCGGCCCTGCTGGTGTGCGTCAGCATCGCGGCGGTGTTCCTCGGGGCCGTGGTGAAGGCCAACGTGGCCCTGCCGGTGGCTTCCCTGTTCATCCTGGCCATGGCCGCCTTCGTCGCCGCCCTGGTGTTCTTCCTGCGGGAAGTGCTCCTCGCGGCGAGGAGCCTGCATCTTTCCTGAGCCCGCCGGGAGGGGACCCTGGGGTCGGATTCGCCCCATGCATGATGGAAGACCGGATTCACGAGGAGGTGCGGCATGGTCGGGACCCTGGAGGGACGGGTGGCGCTGGTGACCGCGGCGAGCCGCGGGCTCGGACGGGCCTCGGCGGAGGCCCTGGCGGCGGCGGGCTGCGACCTGGTGATCTGCAGCCGGGACCAGGCCTCCGTGGTGCGCGCCGCGGAGGAGATCCGCCGAGCCACGGGGCGGCAGGTGCTCCCGCTGGTCGCGGACCTCGGCCGGGCCCAGGACATCCGGGCGGTGCTCGAGGCGGCCCTCTCCACCCACGGGCGCGTCGATGTGCTGGTGTCGAACACCGGCGGCCCGCCGCCCGGGCCCTTCATGGGCTTCGATGACGCCGCCTGGCAGGGGGCCTTCGACAGCCTGCTGATGCCCGCCGTCCGCCTCGCCCGGGGCGTGGTGCCGGGCATGCAGGCCCAGGGCTGGGGCCGGATCCTCTTCGTGACCTCCAGCGCGGTGAAGCAGCCCATCCCTGCGCTGGTGCTTTCGAACTCGCTCCGCGCGGCGGTGACGGCCATGGCCAAGACCCTGGCCGGGCAGGTGGCCCGGGACGGCATCACGGTGAACTGCGTCGCCCCGGGCCGCATCCTCACGGACCGCGTGCGGTTCCTCGACGGCGAGGCCGCCAAGGGCAGCGGGCGGACCCTGGAGGAGGTGCAGGCGGAGCAGGCCACCCGGATCCCGGCCGGACGGTACGGCGACCCGCGGGAATTCGGCGAGGCCGTGGCGTTCCTGGCGAGTCCCGGCGCGGCCTACATCACCGGCTCCACCCTCGCGGTGGACGGGGGGATCGTCTCCTCGCTGCTATAGGCTCTTGATGGCCGCGATCTCCTGCGGGTTGAGGAAGCGCCAGGCGCCGGGCTTCAGGAGGGGGTCGGCCAGGGGGCCGAACTGCACGCGGCGCAGCTTGCTCACGGGGTGGCCCACGGCGGCGAACATGCGGCGGATCTGCTGGTTCTTGCCCTCGGTGAGGGTGACCTTCAGCCAGGGGTTGTCCCCCTTCTCGGCGATCTCGATGTGGCAGGGCTTCAGGCGGCGCCCGCTGAGGCGGAAACCCTCCTGGAACTCCTTCAGCAGTTCGGGCTTGGGCGTCCGGTGCACCTTCACCAGGTAGACCTTGGGGATCTCGTGCTCGGGGCCCATGAGCACCTGGGCCAGGGCGCCGTCGTTGGTCATGAGCAGGAGGCCTTCGGAATTGAAGTCGAGGCGGCCCACCGGGTAGAGGCGCCCCGGGACGTCCTTCAGGAGGGCCATGACCGTGGGGCGGCCCTGGTCGTCCTTCACCGTGGTGACATAGCCCTTGGGCTTGTTCATCAGGATGTAGACCGGTGCCTCCCGGTGGATGGGGACCAGGTCCACGGTGATCTCGTCCCGGCGGGGGTCGGCCTTGGCGCCCAGTTCGGAGACCGTCTTCCCGTTCACCTGCACTCGCCCGTCGAGGATGATGGCCTCGCAGGCCCGGCGGCTGGCGATGCCGGCCGCGGCGAGGAGCTTCTGGAGGCGCTCCTGGCCAGGGGCCCCGTTCGGGCGTGGGCCGCGGGGCGGGGGCGTCGCCTTCGGACGGGCCGACTCCGGGCGGGGCTTCGCGCCGGGGCGCGCCCCGCCGGCCCTTCCCTGGCCGGAATTCGCGCCAGCGGTCTCAGGCCGGGCCGGCCGGGCGGCAGCCCTGGCCGGGGCGGGCCTGGCGGCGCGGGGCGCAGGGCCTGCGGACCTGGCCGGCGACGGCTTCGAGGGTTTCCGGGCAGGCTGGGGCCCTTTCGGGGCGGGCTTCCTCATGGTGGCTCCTTCGGCGTCTCCCGACGCGGAATAGCAAGGCTATCAGGGTTTCGCCCCGGCCTCCTGCTTCTTCCTCCTCTGTTCGAGGTGCTTCTGCAGCGATTCCCGGGTGGCATCGGACACTTCGCCGGTGACGCCGGTGGAAGCGGGCCCGGGCGCCGAGACGGGTTTCAAGTTCGAGGGGGGCTCCGGAGCCAGCTGCTGCCTAAGGCGGGGTGCCACGGCCGAGGCCAGGACCCAGGCGAAGGTGCCGAGGACCAGGAGCGCCACGAGGAACCTGGCCAATCTCGGATTCATGCATGCCGCCTGGCCGTAGGTTCAGGTGCGCTGGGCCGTTGGATGGCTGGCCCGCAGGAAGTAGTGGATGCCCGAGGCCAGCACCAGCGCCGCCACCACGTAGTACATGGCCGGCTGGAAGCGGGCCATCCAGGGCCGGGGGCCCAGGGCGTTGAAGAGCAGGCCGAGGGAGACCGCCACCAGCTGGGCCGCGGTGCTGAGCTTGCCCAGGAAGCTGGGCTGGAAGGTGCTCTCGCTGAGGCGCTCCACCGAGGCGAAGGCGTAGAAGGAGATCACCAGGTCCCGGGAGATGGCCAGGATGGCCACCCAGACGGGGATGGGCGCGGTCATGCCCTGGGTCCGCCAGGCCATGAGGATGAAGGCGGTGGTCATGAGCAGCTTGTCCGCGGCGGGGTCCATGACCGCCCCCAGGTCCGAGCGCTGGTCGAAGGCCCGGGCGATGAGCCCGTCCAGCAGATCCGTGAAGCCGGCCGCTGCGAAGATGATGAAGGCATGCCAGTGGTGCCCATACCAGAGGGCGATGGCGAAGAAGGGGATCGCCAGGATCCGGAGCAGGGTCAGTGCATTGGGCAGGGTCAGGGAACTGGAGGGGCGCATTGGGTCCAGTTTAGACACAGATCACTTCCTTAGACTTGGACCTTGTTGCACTCTGGTGGTGGGTTACACTGGATGTCGGAGTTGAGATTATGACTCAAAATCTTTCGATCCCCCTCAGCCTGCTCCAGCCGGGAGACCAGGGGGAGGTGGTGCAGGTGCAGGCGCAGGGCCCCATCCGCCAGCGGCTGCTGGAGATGGGCTTCATCCGCGGGGCCCGCCTGCGGGTGGAGAAGCTGGCGCCCCTGGGCGATCCCATGGAACTGGTCATCAAGGGCTACCACCTGTCCCTGCGGCGGGAGGAGAGCGTCTGCATCCTCGTCCAGCGGGTGGCTTGATGCCCATGGTCATCGCCCTGGCGGGGAATCCCAACTGCGGGAAGACCACCATCTTCAATGCCCTCACCGGGGCGCGGCATCACGTGGGCAACTGGCCCGGCGTGACGGTGGAGCGCCGCACCGGGACCTTCGAGCATGAAGGCCTCCAGCTGGAAGTGGTGGACCTGCCCGGTACCTACTCCCTGTCGACCCGAAGCGAGGATGAGCGGGTGGCGGCGCAGGCCCTGGCCTCGGGCGAGGTGGATCTGGTCCTGAACGTCCTGGATGCCTCCAACCTGGAGCGCAACCTCTACCTGAGCACCCAGCTGAAGGAGCTGGGCAAGCCCATGGCCTTCGTCCTGAACATGGTGGACGATGCGGAGCGACGCGGCATCCGCATGGACCTGAAGGCCATGGAGACCCTGCTCGGCGGCCCGGTGGTGGCCACGGTGGGCAACCGCGAGGAGGGTGTCGAGGAGTTGAAGACGCTCCTGGCCTCCCTGGCCCGCGGCGAGACGGAGCGCTGCCGGTCCATCGCGGTGGACTACGGGCACGACATCGAGGGTGAGCTGAGGAAACTGGAAGGGGAGATCCAGCGGGACGAGGCCCTCGCCGCGGCCATGCCCCCCCGCTGGCTGGCCCTGCAGCTCCTGGAGGGCAGCCCCGCGGCCCAGGCCACCCTGGCGACCAGCCACGCGCGCGCCGCCATCGGCCAGCAGCTGTCGAAGAGCCAGGCCTTCCTCGAGCAGCACCTGAAGGAGGATGTCGCGACCCTGGTCGCCGAGCGCCGCTACGGTTTCGCCCATGGCCTGGTGAAGGAGGTCGCCACGCCGGCGGCGGAGGGGAAGACCCCCACCGCCCGCCTCGACGCGATCCTCACGCACCGCTACCTGGGCATTCCGATCTTCATCCTCATCCTGGGGCTGATCTACTCGGTGTCCTTCATCCTCGGGAAGATCCCCCAGGACTGGATCGCCGAGGGGTTCAAGTCCCTGGCCGCCGTCGCAGGCGACCACCTCCCGCCCGGGGAGCTCACCAGCCTCCTGGTGGATGGCGTGATCCCCGGGGTGAGCGCCGTCATCGTGTTCGTGCCCGTGATCATGATCCTCATGGGCTGCATCGCCTTCCTGGAGGACACGGGCTACATGGCCCGGGCGGCCTTCATCATGGACCGCCTCATGCACGTCATGGGGCTGCACGGGAAGAGCTTCATCCCCCTCATCATGGGCAGCGGCTGCAACGTGCCGGCCATCCAGGCCGCCCGCACCATCGAGAGCCGCCAGGACCGCCTGATCACCATCCTCGTGACGCCCCTCGTGTCCTGCTCCGCGCGCCTGCAGGTCTACATCGTCATCGCCGGCACCTTCTTCACGCCAATCAAGGCCGCGATGGCCATCGTGGCCATGCACTTCCTGGGGCTGGGTCTGGCGGTGCTCATGGGCCGGCTCCTCAGGTCCGCGCTATTCAGCGGGCCCAGCTCGCCCTTCGTGATGGAACTCCCGCCCTACCGCCTGCCGGTGCTGAAGAGCACCGTGGTGCACATGTGGGAGAAGGGCTCCGTGTTCCTCACCCGCGCCGGCACCACCATCTTCGCCGGGGCCACGCTGGTGTGGTTCCTGTCCCGGTACCCGGGCATCGCCAACGCGGAGTGGACCGAGCAGTACCTCCAGCAGCGGCAGGCGGTCGTCGCCCTCCAGCTGCCCCAGGCCGAGACGGACAGCCGGCTCCGGGACCTTGAGCTGGCCAGGGAGAGCCGCATCGTGAACAGCAGCCTCGCCGCCCGCATCGGCCAGAAGGTCTCTCCGCTGCTCCAGCCGATCCTCGACCCCGACCACCGGCGCCCGGAGGCCTGGAAGGACGTCATCGCCCTCACCGCCGGGTTCGTGGCCAAGGAGATCGTGGTCTCCACCATGGCCGTCATCCACCAGGCCAGCGACGAGCCCAAGCCCGGCGAACGGCTGAGCCCCCTGCAGGTCTCCCTCCGCGACCGGTCCGGCCTCACGCCCCTCACGGCGCTCGCCTTCATGATCTTCACCCTCATCTACACGCCCTGCCTCGGCACCGTGGCCATGATCCGGCGCGAGGCCGGCAGCTGGGGCTGGGCCGGCTTCTCCATCGCCTACGGCCTCGTCCTGGGCTGGGGCCTGGCCTGGATGGCCGTGGTCGTGGGCCGCTGGATGGGCTACGCGTGAGGTGGCCATGAACCTCCAGAACCTCATCGCAATGGGAATGGTGCTCGCGGCGGCCCTCTGGTTCGGGCGCGGACTCCTCCGCACCCTGCTGGGACGCGGAGGCTGCGCCAGCGGCGGATCCTGCGGTTCCTGCCGCGCAGGGGGATGCGACGTGGCCCGGTTCGAGGCCATCCGGATCGCCCTGGAACAGAAGGGGCAGACTCGCCCCTGAGTAGCCCCCTTCAGACGAAGATCGGCATGGAGGCTTCCGTACCCGCCGGGCGCAGGGGCGCCGGATCCGAAGGCAGGTAGGACGTGGGATTCCAGATCGCCTCGGCCAGGACCCCGGGAATGAGGCCATCCTCCAGGGGCCGGTTCGCCACGCCGGAGTCGCGCGCCTCCCGCACCACGGCTTCGGCCACGTGGGCGGTGATGTCCCGGATGCGGGCGGTGGACGGGAAGAGGCTGCCGGCCTCCAGGTCATCGTCCCGGACCTCCCGCGCGAGCTGCCGGGCCGCTGCGGCGAACATCCCGTCCGTCACCTCCCGGGCCTCCGAGACCAGCGCCCCCAGGCCCACCCCGGGGAAGATGAAGACGTTGTTCCCTTGGCCGATGCGATGCACGCGGCCTTCGAAGGTCACGGCATCGGAGGGGCTTCCGGTGGCGACCAGGGCCCGGCCCTCGCTCCAGGCGAGGATGTCCTCCGGTTTGGCCTCAGCCTTGCTCGTGGGGTTGGAGAGCGCCAGGACCAGCGGGCGCACGGTATGGCGGGCCATCTCGCGGATGGCGCCTTCCGTGAAGGCCCCGGGACTGGCCGACACGCCGATGAGCACGGTGGGCTGGTAGGCGCGGATCACGGCCTCGAGGTCGCGGCGCCGGTCCGGGACCAGGCCCATCCGGTCCGCCAGTTCGGCCGGCCAGGCGAAGGCCCGCTGCACGGGATCCAGCATGGGGTCGTCATCCATGAGCAGGCCCTGGAGGTCCAGGTGGGCGGTGGCGGTGGTCAGGGCCTCGCCTTCGAGCCCTTCCCCGCGCAGGGTCTCCCGCACGAGGCGCCCGATCCCGATGCCCGCCGCACCCGAGCCGAAGAAGAGGACCCGCTGCTGCCGCAGGGGGATGCCCGTGGCCCGGGAACCGGCGAGGAGGGCCGCCACGCCCACCGCGGCGGTGCCCTGGATGTCGTCGTTGAAGCTCGGGAGGGTCTTCCGGTAGCGATCGAGCAGGCGGAAGGCGTTGAGCTTCTTGAAGTCCTCCCACTGGAGCAGGGCCCTGGGGAAGACGCGCTTCACCGCCTGGACGAACTCCTCCACCAGCGAGTCGTATTCCGGTCCCCGGAGCCGGGGGGCGCGCCAGCCCAGGTAGAACTCGTCGTCGAGGAGGTCCATGTTGTCCGTGCCGACGTCCAGGCTGATGGGCAGCGTCTGCCAGGGCGGGATGCCGGCCGCGGCGGTGTAGAGGGCCAGCTTCCCGATGGGGATGCCCATGCCGCCCACGCCCTGGTCGCCCAGGCCGAGGATGCGCTCATTGTCGGTGACGACGATCAGGCGGATGTCCTCGAAGGGGGCGTTCTTCAGGACATCGGCGATCTGCCCCCGATGCTCGGGCGTGATCCACAGGCCCCGGGCCCGGCGGAAGATGTGGCTGAACTCCTGGCAGGCCCGGCCCACCGTGGGGGTGTAGACGATGGGCAGGAACTCCTGGATGTGGTCGATGAGCACCCGGTAGAACAGGTACTCATTGCGATCCTGGAGGGCGGCCAGGCCGATGTACTTCTCAAGGGGATCCGTCTTCCGCTGGATGCTGGCGTAGACGCGCCTGGACTGCTGTTCGAGGGTGGTCACGGAATGGGGCAGCAGGCCTTCGAGCCCGAGGGACACCCGCTCCTCCTGGGTGAAGGCCGTCCCCTTCGTGTACATGGGGTGGCGCAGGAGCCGGGCGCCCCGGTAGGGCACCGCCAGCCGCTTCCGGCCGCTGGGTTCGGTTCTCAGGTCGTAGCGTTCCATGGCGGGCCTCCCTCGTCGGATGCAGAGCAAACCTTCACGGTCGCGACCGTGAAGGGCCTGTCTCACCTTCCTCAGGAGCCGGGAACGCGCACCGGACGGGGCGGGTGGTCTGTCAACCGGGCAGCAGCTAAATGTGCGTTCCCCGCGGGGGGCTGTCCAGCTTCGGATGTGGATCGGCCCCCAGGGCGAGCCCCCGGCGACGCAGGTGCTCCCAGGTGGCAAGCGTGGTGGCGAGCAGGGATTCCTGCCGTTCGCATCCCTTGATCGCGTCCGGGGAGGGAGCGGCGTCGGCGCCGTCCACGGCGTGGAGCAACTGGCCCAGCGCCCCCTCGAGGTAGCGGAAGGTCTGGAGGCCGGTCACGGGGGCGGCCCAGGAATTGGCGGGGTTGGCGGTGGCGGGAAGGCCCACCAGGGCGGTGACGTCCTGGTCCAGGCGGCGGAGCTCCGCGGGGGATCCCGACGAGGCCATCCGGAGGGCCAGGGCCCGGTGCAGGGCCTGGGCCTCGGCCTGGGCCTGGGCCAACCTCGCCTGGGCCGCCTCGATGCGGCGGGCCAGGGCGAACTGCCTGGCGTAGGCCGTTGCGGGCAGCTTCATGCGGGGGTCGGGCGCGATGCGGAGCGGCTGGCGATAGGTGCGGCCATCGACCGTGAGCGTCACTTCGTAGCGTCCCGGAGGAACCCAGAGGCCGTCGGCAAAGGGGTTGCCGTGGGAGAGCTCCGGCGGAAGGGCCCGGCGGAGGGGCCACACGAAGCGGTGCATGCCGGGCGTGGTCGCCAGGGTGCTGGGGCGGACGATCCACTCGGGGGCGGCGTGGGCCGTGGCGGGGTCCACCGGCGCCGGCTGGTCCGTGCTGGTGTAGCGCCGCAGGAGGCTCCCCCCGGCCCCGCGGACCTCCAGGGTGATGGGACCGTGGGGGACGGCGGCCAGCACGTAGTCGATCCAGGCGCCGAAGGGGGGATTCGGGGCGGTGGGTTCGTCCTTGGTCATGGGCGTGCCGGTGAACTGGGCGGGACGCAGCCGGAGGGCCGTGGCGGGCCGGAGGAGGCGCGTCCGGAGCGCCCCGGCCTCTACCTGGCGCAGGGGGCCGAGCCCATCCAGGATCCAGAAGCCGCGGCCGTGGGTGGCGATGACCAGGTCCTCCCCATGGACCTCGAGGTCGCGGACGGAGATGGGCGGCAGGTTGAGCCGCAGGGGCTGCCAGTGGTCCCCGTCGTCGAAGGAGACGTGGACCCCCAGCTCGGTGGCGGCGTAGAGCAGGCCCCGCCGCGCGGGATCCTCGCGCACCGCGTTCACGAACTCGCCCTCCGGCAGGCCCGTCGTGATGGCGGTCCAGTGCCGCCCCCCGTCGCGGGTGCGGAAGAGGTGGGGATCCCGGTCCTCGATCCGGTGGCGGTCCACCGCGAGGTAGGCAGTGCCCGCGTCGAAGGGGGAGGCCTCGAGCCCGGCGATCTTGGACCAGGGCGTGAGGTCCGGCGGGGTGACGTCGTTCCAGTGGACGCCGCCGTCCGCGCTGCGCCACACCAGGCCGTCGTCCGTGCCCACCCAGAGCAGCTTCCCGTCCCTCGGCGAGGGAGCGATGGCGTAGATCACGGCGCGGCGAGGATCGGCGCCGGCATCGGAGGTCATGCCCTCCGCCTTCAGCGAGGGCGGCGCGCCGGGCGCGGGCCGGGTCAGGTCCGGGCTGACGGCATCCCAGTGCTCGCCGCCGTCGCGGGTGCGGTAGAGCCGCTGGTTGCCGAAGTAGAGCGCCTTCGGGCCCTTCCGGGAGAAGGCCAGGGGCAGGGTCCAGGCCCGCCGGTGGAGGTCCGGCGTGGCCAGGGTGGGATCCACGGAGCGGGTCTGTTCCGTCCGCAGGTCCAGCTTGTCCACGGTGCCGCCGTAGACGATCGAGGGATCGTCCGGATCGGGTGCGATCATGCCGGATTCGCCGCCGGCGGTGATCTCGTGGAACTGCTCCAGGCTGAGGGTGCCGTGGAAGGTGGTGAGGCTGGGGAGGCCCACGGCCCCGGAGTCCTGCTGGGCGCCGTAGACGCGGTAGGGGAAGCCGCGGTCCGTGGCCACGTGGTAGATCTGCGCCGTGGGCTGGTTCAGCCGCGAGCTCCAGGTCCGGCCACCGTTCACGGTGACCTGGGCCCCCTGGTCCGAGCCCACGATCTGCCGCCGGGGATCGGCGGGATCGATCCACAGCTCGTGGAAGTCGTCGCCCGTGAAGTCCCCGCTCTGGGCGAGGAAGCGATGCCCGCCGTCGTCCGAGCGCAGGAGGATGGTGTTCATGACGTAGATCCGGTCCGCGTCCGCGGGATCCGCCGTGATCCGGCCGAAGTACCAGCCCCGGGCCCAGAGGCGGCTGTCGGCGGTGGTCCTTGTCCAGTGCCCCCCGGCGTCCTCGGAGCGGTAGAGCCCGCCCTCCGGCCCGTCCACCAGGGCGTACACGCGGCGGGGCGCGGCCGCGGAGAGCGCCAGGCCGATGCGGCCCACCTTCGCCGGGAAGCCGCCGCCTTCGATGCGGGTCCAGTGGTCGCCGCCATCCTCGGATTTCCAGAGGCCCGAGCCCGGCCCCTCCAGGGGCGGGTAGATGCTCCAGGGCGTGCGCCGGGCCTGCCACAGGGCGGCGTAGAGCACCTGGGGGTTCCCCGGCTCGAAGGCCAGGTCGATGGCGCCGGTGGCGTCGTCGGGGCCCAGCACCTTCGTCCAGGTGCGCCCGCCATCCGTGGTGCGGAACACGCCCCGCTGGGCGTTGGGGCCGTAGGGATGGCCCAGGGCGGCCACGAAGGCGCGGTCGGCGTCCCGCGGGTCCACGAGGATGCGGCCGATCTGCTGGCTGTCCTCCAGGCCGGTGCGGGCCCAGGTCCGGCCCCCGTCCGCGGAGCGGTACACCCCGTCACCCTGGGAGATGTCCGAACGCATGTCCGCCTCGCCGGTGCCCACGTAGAGCACGTCCGGGTTCGAGGGCGCCACGGCCACGGCGCCGATGCTGCCGTTGGGCTGGCCATCGAAGACCGGCTGCCAGGTGCGCCCGGTGTCCCGGGTCTCCCAGAGGCCGCCGTTCACGGCGCCGAAGTAGAAGCGCTCGGGCTGGCCCGGCACGCCCGTCACGGCCAGGACCCGCCCGCCCCGGAAGGGGCCGATCATGCGCCAGTGGAGGCCCTGGAACCCTGCGGGATCCACCTGGGCGGAGGCCAGCGAGGCGGCCAGGACCAGGAGGGCGAGTCGCGTGCGGCGCAGCATGGAACTCCTTCGGCGGATATCCGAAGGATCATAGCGGAAAGACCTCGTGCTGCGAGGGCTGTGTCGGCGGGCCCTACCGGGGCTCGGATTCCCGCACCACCAGCACGTCGCAGACGGCGTGGTGGACCACCCGGTTGGCCGTGCTCCCGAACAGGAGGTGCTCCAGGGCGTTGTGCCCCACCTGGCCCACCACGAGCAGGGTGTCGGGGTCGGCCTCGGCCATGAGCGACTCCCCGGGGCTGCCGCTGGCGACCATGCCCCGGGCGGACGGGTAGGGCGCCAGCCATTCGGTCAGTTTCTTGTGCGCCATGGGCTCCACCTCGCGGAACCAGCCCGGATCGCCGAGCGGCGCGTAGGCGGCGTAGAAGGGAGGCTTCGCGTTCTCCACCACGTGCATGGCCACCAGCGGCAGGTTCAGCTCCTGGGCGAGGATCGCCCCGCGCGCCAAGGCCCGCCGGCTGGCGGGCGAGAAATCGATCCCCACGAGGACCCGGTTGAACATGGCGACCTCCTCATCCTCAAAAGTAGGCACTCGGCTCCGTCCCGCCCGGAAATGGCGCGCAGGAAAGGAGGAATCGGCCGGGTTCGCGAAGGCCGGGCGCCTCCCGGTGGCACCGACGAGTATCCTGACGGGGCATGCATCGGGAGGAACCATGGGCTTGGGCGGAAAGATCGCACTGGGGTGTGGCGGACTGGTGGTGGTGCTGCTGGTGGTGATCGGCATGGGCACGATGGGGGCGTACAACTCCCTGAACAGCCTCAGTCAGGCCGTGGATGCCCAGTGGGGCCAGGTGGAGAACGTCTACCAGCGGCGGGCGGACCTGGTGCCGAACCTGGTGGAGACGGTGAAGGGTGCCGCGGCCTTCGAGAAGGACACCTTCCTGGCCGTGACCGAGGCCCGGGCCAAGGTGGGCCAGGTCTCCATGGGCAGCCAGGCCCCGGCCTCCCCCGAGGCCATGGCCCGGTTCCAGCAGGCGCAGGACGGTCTGGGTTCGGCGCTCTCCCGACTGCTCGTGGTGGTGGAGAAGTACCCCGACCTCAAGGCAACCCAGAACTTCCGGGACCTGCAGGCCCAGCTGGAGGGCACCGAGAACCGCATCGCCGTGGAGCGCATGCGCTTCAACCAGGCGGCCCAGGCCTTCAACACGCGCCGCAACAGCTTCCCGACGGTCCTGCTGGCGGGCTTCTTCGGCGAGCGCTTCCGGGAACGCCCCTACTTCAAGGCCCAGGCCGGGGCCGAGACGGCGCCCAAGGTCGCCTTCTAGCCCGCCGCGCCCATGCGGCGACTCCTTGTCCTCCTCGGTCTGATCGCGGGTCTCTGGGGCGGGCTGCGCCTGGGGGCCCAGCCGGCGGCACCGCCCCCGCCCACCCGCTGGGTGACCGATGGTCCCAGCCTCCTCTCCCCGGCCGCGCGGGAAGGGCTGGACCAGCGCCTGAAGGCCTACCAGGCCAGCACCGGCCACCAGGTGCTGGTGTGGATCGGGAAGACCACCGGCGGGGATCCGCTGGAGGACTGGACCGTGCGGGCCTTCGCCGCCTGGAAGGTGGGCCGCGAGGGCCTGGATGACGGCCTGGTGCTCTTCGTCTTCACGGAGGACCGGAAGGTCCGGCTGGAGGTGGGCTACGGCCTGGAGGGCCAGGTGCCGGACCTCGTGGCCTCGCGGATCATCCGGGAGACGATCCTGCCCGGGCTCGCGGCCGGGGATGCCGACGGGGCCCTCAACGCGGGGGTGGATCGCATCCTGAAGGTGGTGGGGGGCGACGCCTCCGCCCGGCAGCCCCAGGAGCGGGGCCGCGGGGGGAGCCAACCCCTCGGGCCCGGGGGCTGGATCGTCGTGGGGTTGCTGGGCCTCGGTTTCCTGGCCTTGGCCATCACCCACCCGGGCCTGGCGATCTGGCTCCTGTTCAACATGCTGTCCGGAGGTCGCGGCGGGGGAGGGAGCGGCGGAGGCGGCGGCGGCTGGTCCGGGGGTGGCGGCCGGTCCGGCGGCGGGGGGGCATCGGGATCATGGTGAGCGACGGAGGGTCCCCATGGTGGGCATGAGCCGCAGGAGCCTGAGGAAGTGCGTGGACCAGGTCCGGGTCGTGGCGGCCATCCAGGAGGCGGAGCGGGTCACCTCCGGGGAGATCCGGGTCTCCGTGGCGTCCTTCTTCTGGGGGGATGTGGAGAAGACCGCCGGGAAGGCCTTCCGCCGGCTCGGCATGGCGCGCACGGCCGATCGCAATGGCGTGCTCATCTTCCTGGTGCCCAGCCGGAGGCGCTTCGCCGTCCTGGGCGATTCGGGCATCCACGAGAAGGTCGGGCAGGCCTTCTGGGAGGACGTCTCGGCCTGCCTCTCCTCCCATTTCCGCAAGGGGGCGTTCACGGAGGGCCTGGTGGAGGGCATCCGCATGGTGGGGGAGCGCCTGGCCACCCACTTCCCCTCCGCCGGCGCGGCGGACCGCAACGAACTCCCGGAGGATGTGGATTTCCACTGAGGCCCCCCGGGATCACCCCCGCGTGGCCCCGGGGCTGGACGGGGCTCGCACGGCCCTTCTCATTCCTTCCGTTCCAGGTGACCCCCGAAGGCGTGGCGCATGGCGGAGAGGAGCTTGTCGGCGAAATCCGCTTCGCCCCGGGAGGAGAAGCGCTGGTGCAGGGCGGCGCTGAGGACCGGCGTGGGCACCGATTCGTCGATGGCCGCCTTCACCGTCCAGCGGCCCTCCCCCGAGTCGGAGACGCGTCCGGCGAACCCCGCAAGATCAGGCTGCTCCAGGAGCTCCCGTGCCGTCAGATCAAGGAGCCAGGAGGAGATGACACTTCCCCGGCGCCACACTTCGGCGATGTCCGCGAGGTCGAAGTCGTACGAATACAGCTCGGGGTCGCGCAGGGGCGTGGTCTCGGCGTCGATCACGCCCGCCTTCTTGCCGGCATTGGCGTGCCGCAGGATGCTGAGGCCCTCGGCGTAGGCGGCCATCAGGCCGTACTCGATGCCGTTGTGGACCATCTTCACGAAGTGTCCGGCCCCGGCGCCCCCGCAGTGGAGGTACCCCCGTTCTGCGGTGCCGCCCTTCCCCTCCCGCCCGGGCGTCCGGGGGCTGGACGCCATGGGCGGGGCGAGGGCCGCGAAGATGGGTTCGAGGCGCTTCACGGGCCCCGGCTCCCCCCCGATCATCTGGCAGTAGCCGCGCTCGAGGCCGAACACGCCGCCGCTGGTGCCCACGTCGATGTAGTGGAGCCCGCGGGCCTCCAGCTCCTTCGCCCGGCGCACATCGTCGACATAGTACGAATTGCCCCCGTCGATGAGGGTGTCGCCCGGGGCCAGCCGCGGGGCCAGGTCCCCCAGGGCGGCGTCCACCCCGGCCGCCGGCACCATCAGCCAGACCGCCCGCGGTTGCGGCAGCTTCGCGGCCAGCTCGTCCAGCGAGGCGGCTCCGATCGCACCCGCCTCCACCATGGCCTGAACCGCCTCGTCCGAGCGATCGAACACCACGCATTCATGGCCTGCCTGCATCAGTCGCCGGACCATGTTGGAGCCCATCCGGCCAAGGCCGATCATTCCGAGTCTCATCGTTCGAGCCCTCCATCCTGCCAAAGGCGGAAGCCGCCGACGAAGGCATTCGCGTTGTCGACGCGGCGCACGCCAGGAGGCAGCTGCTTCAGTTTCACGGCGTTGCCGCCGCCCACGGCCACGGACTCAGGCTCCAGCGCGCCCCGAAGCAGGTCCACCACCGCCCAGACGTGCTTGCGCCATTTCTTCCGGCCCAGCCGTTTCATGCCCGCCAGACCCAGGCAGTCCTCATAGCTGCGGCCCTTCCGATAGGGCAGGTGGGCCAGCTCCATCGGCTCGATCCGGCCGCCGACGATCATCGCCGAACCCAGCCCCGTACCCAGCCCCAGGAAGAGCATGCGCCCTCCTTCATAACTGCCCAGGGCCTGCATGGCCGCGTCATTGATGATCCGGACCGGCAGGCCGAAGGCCCCGCTGAAGTCGAAACCGACCCAGCCCCGGCCCAGGTTGCGCGGCTCTGCCGCGATCCGGCCGTGCACGACCAGGCCCGGGTAGCCGATCGAAAGGGCGCCGTAGGACCAGTCGGCCGTGAGCGCCTTGACCTTCTCCACCATCCGGGAAGGCGTCAGGGTGGGGCCGGATTCGAATTTGCGCGGCTCGGTCTGGCCCGACGCGAGCACCTTCACATGGGTTCCTCCCACATCGATGACGAGGATGTTCATGGGGAACCCTCCGGATCCGACCAGCCACCCACCTCGGCCGTCATGGCCGCCGCCTCCGCGGGCCCCCAGGTGCCGGGCTGGTAGGGATGCACGGGCGTCGCATGGCCGAGGACGGGATCCACGATGGCCCAGGCGGCTTCCACGGCATCCTGGCGCGCGAACAGGGTCGCGTCACCCCCCATGGCATCACCGAGCAGCCGCTCGTAGGCGCCCATCTCATCCCCGGACTCGTGATGGACCAGGGACAGTTCCGTGGGTTCACCGATCATCTCCTCGCCGGGCTTCTTGACCCGGGCCCCGAGCGCGATGCTCAACTCGGGATTCAGGCGCAGCCGGAGGTGGTTCCCGATGCCCGGCGCCAGGCGGGTGAGGGGGGGGCGCTTGAACTTGACCTTGACCTCGGTCGCCGTCACCGGGAGGCACTTGCCCGCCCGGATGAAGAAGGGGACGCCTTCCCAGCGCCAGGAGTCCACCTCGAGGCGGAGGGCCGCGAAGGTCTCCACCGTCGAATCGGGGGCCACTCCGGGCTCATCCCGATAGCCCTGGAACTGCCCGCGGACGAGGTCCCCCGGACCGAGCGGCTTGACCTGGCGGAACACCTTGACCAGCTCGTCCCGGATGGCGTCGCGGTAGGTGGTCGCAGGGGGCTCCATGGCGAGGAAGCCCACCACCTGCATGAGGTGGTTCTGGATGACGTCACGGATGGCGCCGGCTTCTTCGTAGAAACTGCCCCGGCCCTGGACCCCGAAGGATTCGGCCATGGTGATCTGCACGCTCTCGACGTAGTTCCGGTTCCAGATGGGCTCGAGGAAGGTGTTCGCGAAGCGGAACACGATGAGGTTCTGCACGGCCTCCTTGCCGAGGTAGTGGTCGATGCGGAAGACGTCCGGCTCGTTGAACACGGTGTGGATGGTGTCGCTGAGGCTGCGGGCCGAGGCCAGATCGCGGCCGAAGGGCTTCTCGACGATCACCCGGGCATTCCTGGCGGAGCCTGAGCCTCCCAGATGGTCGATGACCACCGGGAACATGCTGGGCGGGATGGCCAGGTAGTGGATGGGATGGGCCGCCCCGGCGAGCTGCCTGCGAAGCTCATCGAAGGTGGTCCGATCGTGGTAGTCGCCTTCGATGTAGTGCAGGAGGTCCAGGAGCTTCGCGAAGGCGGCCTGGTCCACGCCCCCGCCGTGCTCCTCGAGGCTCGCCCTGGCACGCTCCCTGAGGCGGTCGAGGGTCCAACCCGCCCGGGCGACCCCCAGGATGGGCGCATTCAGGTGGCCACGCCCGATCATCGCCTGCAGGGCGGGGAAGACCTTCTTGTACGCCAGATCCCCGGTGGCGCCGAAGAAGACGAAGGCATCGGAGGGGGGCAGGTTGGTCATCGGGGCGCTCCTGCGTCTGGGGTTGGGGCCCGACCCACCGCGACGGCGAAATCCCGGCCTTCCCAATGGCCGGCGAGGGGCCAGAAGAAGGTGAAGTCCACCCGGCCACCGGGCCGGATCGCCTCGGCGGGGAGATTGACCACATGGAGCCCGAGCCCGGTGTCCCGCGTGGGGGTGTCCGCCACGGTTCCCCAGCCGTCGGCGCTCCAGTGGAGGATGGCCGGCTGGAGCGCCTCGATCCGGAGCCGCTTGCCCACGGGCATCGTCTGGCATTTGTGGTTGAAGCGCCAGATGATGTGGGGGGACTCCACCTTGAGCACCTGGTAGCGCTGGACCGGTTGCGGCGGCATGTCGAAGACGGCGCCGTCCTCCAGGGAGCGGCAGAGCTTGATGTATTCGGCGTGCGCCCAGGCGAGGGGCATGGCGGAACCGGATGGCTGGCCGAAGAACAGTTCGCGTTCGGGGATGTCGGCCGCGTCCCAGACCTGCTCGGACAGGAGGCCTCCCTTGTTGGCGAACCGCGACAGGGCGGAGGCCATGGCCTCCGCCATCGCAGGCCGGCCCGCGGCCAGTTCGTAGTGGGCGCGCTCAGCCGTCAGGAGGGGCCAGGGGCGCCCGATGCCCGTGCCGTCGAAGGGGGCGCCATCCTCATGCTCCCCGTAGCCGTCGCCGTTGTAGCGCCGCCAGAGTGGACCCCTGGGCGTGTCGGTCCTGAGGCGTGCGTCGATGACCTTGAGGGTGTTCAGGATGCGGGGGTCGTCCGGGGCCCGGAGCCCGAACCGGACCAGGGCCAGCGCGTCGGGGCTGATGATGCGCGCGGCGTCCGCGCAGCTTTCCCCCGGGGGGCGATTCTTGATGGGTACGAACCCCATGGCCGGAGAGCAGGCGTCGGCCTCGTCCAGGGGGGCGATGCGGACGTAGTACCCGTCGACGCCAACCTCACGGGCAAGCTCCGTTTCGGTGGCATAGGTCCAGCGTTCGATGGCCGAGTTCCAGGCATCGGCGGTTTCCCGGAGGTAGTCGGCCAGCGCCGGCTCAAACCGGTCCGAAAGGTCGGCCGCGCACAGGAGCGCCGCCACCTCCACCGCCAGGGTGAACGGCGAGTAGCCGGGGTCTTCCTCCCACCGATCCTGCTGGGTGACTGGACCGTTCCGGGCCAGGAACCCGGCAGCCCGCCGCACCATGGGCCACAGGCGTTCGCAGTCCGCCTGCTCCAGGGCGCCATACCGGTTGGCGAGGTCCACCAGCAGGATCGGGAAACCGGTCTCATCCATCTGGATGCCGTCCCAGTAGGGCGAGCCATCCAGCCACATGTTCTGGGGCCAGCGGCCATCGGCTTCCTGGGTGACCGCAAGGTAGCGGAGCACCCGGCTTCCTTCCTCCCAGGCCCCGGCTGCAATCAGGCCGCCCGCGCTCTCCACCAGGTCGCGCGGCCACACGAGGTGGTAGCCACCGAGGTCGCCGTCGCCCTTCGAGAACCCCCAGGGAATGGAAAGGCTGGCGATGATGCCTCCCGGAATGCGGGACGATTCATGGGTCCGCAGGACGGCGGCGGAGACCCGGTAGAGGTCGGGTGCCCCCGGTTCCGAACGCTGCTGCATTGGCCGCAGGGTGCCCTGCCAGTCCTTCCAGTCGCTGCAGTACTCGGAGGCCGCCTGATCGAAGCCGTCCAGGAGGCTTGCGGCCGCTCGATGGGCGGCTTCGCCGAAGGTCTGGCCGAAGCCGAGCGCGAGCACGAAGTGCCCCTTCGAGGCGACGAGATCCAGTTCCCCGGTCAGCGCGACGTTGCCATTCTCCGCGCGCCCGTAGCCCCATGCCATCCGCCGGTGCAGATCGAGATCGGACCAGCCGTCGGAGGTGCCGACGAATCCCGCGGACCGATTCAGCCAGTCTGTCGAACAGGCCAGCGCCAGGGCCGTGCCCTTCCGCTCGGCGAACAGCATGGGCCTGCCCTTGACCTCGCCCACCCAGGCCGTATTGCCCGCCCCGGCGTTGCCCAGGTGGGGCGTGAGCAGCGCGTAGAGGGCGTAGTCCCCGAGGGCACCCGTGAGCGGGATGAAGGAGATCCGTTGCAGGACGACTTCCCGGCTGGGGTCGGAGAGGATCTCCTTTTCGATCCGGTACCTCCCCTCGCAGCAGGTGTTCACCAGGCGGAAGGCCGGGACGCCTTCGGCGAAGGGGGTGATTTCATGCCGGGCGTGGCGCTTCTCCTCTGACAGGAATCCCTTGCCGTCCGTCACGATCAACCCCAGGTCGCGCGTGCAGGCCTGGTCGATGCGGGGGTAGTAGACTTCGTTCAGGATGCCGTGGCTCACCGTGAACCAGGTCCTTCCGCTCGACCGCAGCGCGGTGCCCACCCCACTCTTGGCGCTGGAGGTCCAGCGGGGTGGGATCCCCGGCCAGCCGGGGGCGAAGGGAAGGTCCTGGGACGGTGTCATCCTGGGCTCCTGGCCTTCGAGGCGCGATAGCGGCGGATCAGGTTGTTCGTGGAGCTGTCGTAGCCCAGCGTGGGCTCGGCTCCGCCTTCCAGGTCCGGAATGATGGACATGGCCAGGGCCTTGCCCAGCTCGACCCCCCACTGGTCGAAGGAATCGATGTCCCAGACTACGCCCTGGGTGAAGACGAGGTGCTCGTAGAGGGCGGTGAGCTGGCCGAGGACCGCCGGCGTGAGCCGGTCGGCCATGAGGACATTGGAAGGGCGGTTGCCTTCGAACACCCGGTGCGGCACCAGCCGCGCCACCGTGCCTTCGGCTTCCACTTCCTCCGCCGTCTTGCCGAAGGCCAGGGCCCGCGCCTGGGCGAACACATTGGCCAGGAGCAGATCGTGATGCCGGCCCAGGGGGACCAGCGGGTGGTCGAAGGCGATGAAGTCGCAGGGGATCAGGCGGGTTCCCTGGTGGATCAGCTGGTAGAAGGAGTGCTGGCCGTTGGTGCCCGGTTCGCCCCAGTAGATCGGGCTGGTCTGGTACTCCACCGGTCTGCCCTCGCGTGTGACGTGCTTGCCGTTGCTCTCCATGGTGAGCTGTTGGAGGTAGGCCGGAAACCGCTTCAGGTACTGCTCGTAGGGGAGGACGGCGGCCGTTTCCGCGCCCAGGAAGTTGGTGTTCCAGAGGGAGAGCAGGCCCATGAGAACCGGCATGTTCTCCGCGAAGGGTGCGGTCCGGAAATGCTCGTCCATCCGATGGAAGCCGCGGAGCATCGACCTGAAGTGGTCGGGTCCGATGGCCACCATGGTCGAGAGGCCAATGGCTGAATCCATGGAGTAGCGGCCCCCGACCCAGTCCCAGAAGCCGAACATGTTGGCGGCCTCGATCCCGAAGGCCGTCACCTTCTCCGCCTCCGTGGACACCGCCACGAAGTGCCTGGCCACCGCCTTGGGGTCGCCCCCCAGCCCAGCGATCAGCCATTCGCGGGCGCTGTTCGCATTGGTCATGGTCTCGAGGGTGGAGAAGGTCTTGGAGGACACGATGAACAACGTCTCCGCGGGATGGAGATCCCGGGTCGCCTCCAGGAAATCGCTGCCATCCAGGTTCGAGACAAAACGGAACGTGAGGCTGCGCTCGCTGTAGTGCCTGAGGGCTTCGTAGGCCATCACGGGACCGAGGTCGGAGCCGCCGATGCCGATGTTGACAAGGTTCCTGATGGGTTTCCCGGTGTGGCCCGTCCATTGGCCCGCCCGGACGCGGTTGGCGAAGGCCGTCATCCGCTCAAGCACGGCCTGCACCTCGGGGACGACATTCCGTCCATCCACAAGGACGGTCGAGCCCGCCGGGGCGCGCAGGGCCACATGAAGGGCGGCCCGGCCCTCCGTGGCATTGATCTTCTCGCCATTGAACATGGCCCTGATGCGTTCCTCCAGGCCCGCCTCCTGGGCCAGGCGGAGCAGCAGCGCCAGGGTCCGGTCCGTGACGCGGTTCTTGGAGTAGTCCAGGAACAGATCCCCGGCGGACAGCGTCAACCGCTCGCCGCGCCCGGCGTCCCCGGCGAACAGGTCCTTCAGGTGCAGCTGCCGCACCTCGTCGTGGTGAGCCGCCAAGGCCTTCCAGGATGGACGCTGGAGGAGGGGGAGGCGGCTGGCGGGTTGACTCATGGAGGTTCCTGTGGGTTCAAGGGAGCGTTTCATCCGGGTTCAGCCCAACCGAAGCCAGGTTCCTGCAGGTGGAGTCGTAGTCCGCGTGGCGCAGGCTCTGGATCCCCAGACCTTCCGCAATCGTAATGAACATCGGGGTGTTTTCAAGGTAGAGCACGTGCGGGGCGGGCACCTGGGCAATGTCCAATGCCAGGCGGAAGATCTCCGGATCGGGCTTGCGGAGGTGGACGAAACAGGAAGAGATGAAGGCATCCACGAATCCATCCAGCTTGAAGGTCCGGATGCGATGCGCATTCAATTCCCGCCCCTCGTTGCTGACGGCCACGACCTTCAAGGCGTATCTGGCCTTCAGCCCGCGGATCAGCTCGATCATCCCCGGAATGGGCCTGGACCGTCCAAACATGAAACGCATGAACTGGTCAGGGGTGAAGGCCCGTCGCTGATGGAACACCACCTGTTCCAGATAGGCCTCCAGGCTGAGCCTGCCCGATTCGTAGGTATCGAACGCCTGGTGATGCCGATTCTCCAGTTCCTGGGCATCCAGGTCGAAGGTCGCGGCGGCCTCCATCCGGCTTTCATGGTTCCAGCCATCGGAGAGCAGGACACCCCCGATGTCGACAAACAAGGTCGTGATCCTGCTCGGGCTTTTCATGCGGAGGCCTCCATGCCTGTTCCCCCCGTCCCTCGGGTGGGGGGGACCAACGGTTGTCAGGAACCCTTTGCGGCAGGTGAACGGGACCGTTTCTCCAGGTCCAGCATGAGCTTGTCAAAGGGCTGGTTGAATTTTTCAATCCCGTCCTCCTCGAGTTGCCGGGTCACGGCCTCGAGGTCGATGCCGAGGGCCGGCAGCTGCGCCAGGGTGCGGGCGGCGGTCGGAAGGTCCCGCTCAAGGTTCACCTGGGCGACACCGTGATCACGGAACGCCGCGAGGGTTTCGACGGGGACCGTATTGACCGTGTCCGGCCCGATGAGTTCCTCGATGTATTTGACATCGCTGTACCCGGGATTCTTCGTGCCGGTGCTGGCCCAGAGGAGCCTTTGGATGCGCGCCCCCTTCTCGGCCATGGTCCGGAACCGGTCCGAGCCGAACAGGTGCTTGCAGTCCTGGTAGGCCAGCCTGGCGCTGGCGACGGCCACTTGTCCGAGGGCCTGCTTCGCCAGATCGGCCTTGGGGCCGCCCTGCGCGATGACTGCTTCCAGCAGCGGATCCACCAAGGTATCGATGCGGCTCACGAAGAAGCTGGCCACCGAGGCGAGGTGCGAGACCGCCTGCCCCTGGGCGAGGCGGGCCTCAAGGCCGGCGAGGTAGGCTTCGGCCACCTGCCGGTACCGTGGCAGCCCAAAGAGCAAGGTGACGTTGACGTTGATGCCGTCGCGGGTGAGCTGCTGGATGGCTGCCAGCCCCTGAGTCGTGGCGGGAACCTTGATGAAGACGTTCGGCCGGTCCAGGGCCGCCCATAGCCGCCGGGCTTCCCGCAGGGTGCCGTCGGTGTCGCGGGCCAGATGGGGATTCACCTCCAGGCTCACGAACCCGTCCCTTCCGTCGGTCTTCTCGTAGACCGGCCGGAACGCATCGGCCGCGCCTTGGACATCCTGCAGGCTGAGGGCCTCGTAGATGTCCTGGGCACCTTTCCCGGCCTTCACCATGGCCTGGATGTCGTCATCGTACTCGTGGCTGCCCGTGATCGCCTTCTCGAAGATGGCCGGATTCGAGGTCATTCCCCGCAGGCCATCCTCCTCGATGAGACGCCGCAGGCCGCCGTGGGCGATGAGGTCCCTCCGGATGTAGTCCAGCCAGACGGATTGACCCAGCGCGCCCAGTTGCTTCAAGGGATTGTGCTTCATGTTCCGGCTCCGTGGGTTTCCAGCTCGGCCACCCTGGAAAGGCGGCGGCGGTGACGCTCGGCGCCGGTGAACCGGGCCGCCAGGAAGGTCTGGACGAGCTCCCACGCGAAGGCCTTGCCCACCACGAGGCCACCGAGGCAGAGCAGGTTCAGGTCGTCGTCCTCGACCCCCTGGTGCGCGGAAAACGACTCGTGGATCAGGCAGGCCCGGACGCCCGGGACCCTGTTGGCGATCAGGCATGCGCCCACCCCGCTTCCGCAGATGGCCACGCCACGATGGAGGCGCCCACCCGCGAGCGCCCGGGCCAGCGGCACGACAAAATCCGGATAGTCATCGCCAGGCATGTACTGGCTGTTGCCGAAGTCCTCCACCTCGTAACCGGCCTGGCGCAGGCGTGCGGCCAGATCCGATTTCAGCTCGAATCCCCCGTGATCAGAGGCGATCCCGATGCGCTTCCCTTCCGAAGGCGGCAAGGCCATGGGATCACCTGCCTTCCTGGCCAAGCAGGGCCAGCGCGCGTTGGCAGACGTTTTCCGGGCTGAATCCGTATGCGCGCAGCACGACGGGTCCGGGCGCCGAGGCGCCGAAACGGTCCACGCCGAGCACATCGCCCCTGTCCCCGACGTAGCGGTGCCACCCGAGGGTGACCCCCGCCTCCACCGCGAGCCGAGCCTGGATGGTCGGCGGCAGCACCGAATCCCGGTAGGCCTGGGGCTGGGCCTCGAACAGCTCCCAGCTCGGCATGGAAACGATCCGGACGGGGATGTCCTTCGCCAGCAGGTCCCCGGCTGCAGCCACGATCAGGCCGACCTCGGATCCGCTTGCCAGCAGGATCAGGCGCGGGGGACCCTGGGGCGGATCGGCCAGGACATAGGCCCCGTGCCGGAGGCCTTCAGCCGGCGCGAACCGGGTGCGGTCCAGCGTCGGCACGTTCTGGCGCGTGAGGACCAGGGCCACGGGACGGTGGCGCGATTCGATGGCCACGCGCCAGGCCACCGTGGTTTCGTTGGCGTCTGCGGGGCGGATGACGGTCAGCCCGGGAAGGGCCCGCAGGCTGGCCAGATGCTCCACGGATTGGTGCGTGGGGCCGTCCTCGCCCATGCCGATGCTGTCATGGGTGAAGACGTAGACCACCGGAAGCTCCATCAGCGCCGCCAGCCGGATCGAGGGGCGCAGGTAATCGGAGAACGTCAGGAAGGTGGCGCCGAAGGGCAGGAGGCCGCCGTGGGCGGCCAGGCCGTTCAATATCGACCCCATGCCGTGCTCGCGGACGCCGAACGCCAGGTTGCGGCCTGCGTAGCCCCATCCGCCGCCGGCCGAGCCCTGCCTGTCACCCACCGCCTGGTCGGAGCTCTGGAAATTGCCCAGGTCCTTCAACTCGGTGTCCGTGGAGGGGTTCAGGTCCGCGGAGCCGCCGATCAGGCCCGGCAGGCGCGCGGCGAGGGTCTGGAGCATCCTCCCCGAGGCCACTCGGGTCGCCATGCCCTTGGCGTCGGCCTCGAACACGGGGAGGTCCGCATCCCAGCCTTCCGGGAGTTCACCCTCGATGAGCTGATGCAGTTCCCGGGCGAGGTCGGGGAACTGCGCCGCGTAGCGGGAGAGGTCCACCGCCCACTCGGCCTCGGCCCGGCTTCCCCGGTCGAGCGCGCGATGGAACAACTGTTCGACCTCCGCGGGCACCAGGAAGGGCGGTTCCACGGGCCAGCCCAGATGCGCCTTCGTCAAGGTCACCTCGTCTTCACCCAGGGGTGAGCCGTGGGCGGAAAAGGTGTCCTGCTTGTGGGGCGACCCGTACCCGAGGTGCGTCCGCACCAGGATCAGCGAGGGACGCTCCGTTTCCATCCGGGCCGCACGAAGGGCCTGGTCGATGGCCGCGAGGTCATTGCCCTCTTCCACGGTCTGGGTGTGCCACCCATAGGCCGTGAACCGCCGGGCCCGGTCCTCGGTGAAGGTGAGCTGGGTCGAGGCCGCGAGCGTGATGTGGTTGTCGTCGTAGAGGTAGATGAGCTTCCCGAGGTTCAAATGGCCGGCGAGCGAGGCGGCCTCGGCGGCCACGCCCTCCATGAGGTCGCCGTCACTCACCAGCCCGTAGGTGAAGTGGTCGATGATCTTGAACCCCGGCCGGTTGTAGCGGGCGGCGAGGTGGGCTTCGGCCATGGCCAGACCCACGCCGTTGCCGAAGCCCTGGCCGAGCGGACCGGTGGTGGTCTCCACGCCGGGAGTGAGGCCCCGCTCCGGGTGCCCCGGGGTGAGGCTGCCCCACTGCCGGAAGCGCCTGATCTGTTCCAGGGGGAGGTCGTAGCCCGTCAGATGCAGCAGGCTGTAGAGCAGCATGGAACCGTGCCCGGCCGAGAGCACGAATCGATCGCGGTTGAACCAGTTGGGGTTGGCTGGATTGTGCCGGAGAAACCGCGTCCAGAGCACATAGGCCATCGGAGCTGCGCCCAGGGGCAGACCGGGGTGGCCGCTGTTGGCTTTCTGGATCGCATCCACGGAAAGGAAGCGAAGGGTGTTGATCGCCCGTTGATCCAGACTCGCCGCGTCAGGTGCACTTCCTGTCGTCCGGTTCACGCTTTGGTTCTCCACTCTGTCGCCTGTCCATGAACGGGGTCATGGGAGGGCCATCCCGGCGCTTCCCCTGGGGAAGTTCAGCGGAAGTGACCCGACCCGTCCCCTCGAACCTGATGATTTGATGCCTCAAACCGCTGATACGAGGGCAGCAAGATTCGAGCCCCAGGTTCAAAACCTACAAATACGACCGATAGCTGCCACCGCTTCAGCCGGGCCGGGCCAGGGATCCACCAGAATGAAGCCATGGCCCCATCAAAAGGAACGGGATGGGTCGCCCCCTTTCCTGATCACGCCCGAGGAGGGTTTCCGGGGAGAACCGACCGGATCCCGCCCTTCTTCCGGGCTGGTCAGGGGCGGGCTTCAGGCTTGAGGAACCGGTAGTGGCTCACCAGCCAGTCCTGGCCGCGCCAGCCCCACAGTTCTGCGCAGGCCATGACGAACACGCGCCAGCGGTGGAACCGGACGGCAGCCTGGTCCGGGCCGTAGGTCCGCTGGAACAGGTCCAGGACCTCGGCACGGTGCGCATCGAGGTTCTGGAGCCAGGCTTCGGCGGTGCGCTGGTAGTGTCGGCCGTCCACGCGCCAGTGGTCCTCCAGGCGCAGGTGCTCCTGATGCCGGAGCAGGAGGGCGTCCGAGGGCATGATGCCGCCGGAGAAGAACTCGCGGCTCATCCAGTCGCCGGCATCCTTGGGCTCGAAGAGGTAGCTCAGCTCCCGGTGGGTGAAGATGTGGACGAAGAGCCGCCCGCCCGGGGCCAGCCACGTCGAGATGCGGCGCATCAGCTCGCGGTGGTTGCGCATGTGCTCGAACATCTCCACGCTCACCACCCGATCGAAGGTCCCCTCGGGGGCGAAGGTATTCATGTCCGCGGTGACGACCTGCACGTTGGCCAGGCCCCGGGCCTCCGCCTGCTGGCGGAGGTGCGCACCCTGGTCCCGGGAGTTGGAGACGGCCACGATGCGGGCTGCTGGGTAGCGCTCGGCCATCCAGAGGGTGAGGCTGCCCCATCCGCAGCCCAGTTCCAGGATGCGTTGTCCGTCCGCCAGGTCCGCGCGTTCGCAGGTACGTGCGAGCATGGCGGCTTCCGCCTGGGCCAGGGTGGTGGTGCCCGGCTCCCACAGGCAGGCGCTGTACTTCAGGTGGGGACCGAGCATCCAGCCGAACAGGGCCGGGGGGACCTCGTAGTGCTGCGCATTGGCCGCCTCCACCTGCTCGGCGACGGGACCCTGGTCCAGGCGGCGCCACAGGTGCCGCTGACGCTCCCAGGTGGCCTCCGGTCCGCCGCGCTGCTCGTCCACCAACCGCTGGCGGAGCAGGCGGCGGATGCCCGCCCGGATCACGGCGTCCGGCAGCAGGCCGGCGTCCACCAGGCGGTCGATCCAGGACGGGGAGGGGGCGTCCAGCGACAGGGTCTGTACGGTCATGGGCGGACCTTTCGGGAGGGGGGCCAGGGGAAGAAGGCGGGGACGGCGCCCTGGTAGTCGCGGTAGGCCTCGCCCCGGCTGCGCAGGGACTGGGCTTCCGTGGGAGGGATGCCCGTGACGCGGGTCAGCAGGAGGTAGATCAAGGCGGGGGCCAGCCAGGCCGCGAGGGCGGCCGGTCGGCCCTGGGCCGCCAGGGCGAACCCCATCCAGGTGAGCCACTCGAAGAAGTAGTTCGGGTGCCGGCTCCAGGCCCAGAGGCCGTGTCTGCAGACGGTGCCCGGGGTGCCCGTGGCCTTGAAGGCGCGCAGCTGGGCGTCGGCGAGGGCCTCGCCCACGACCCCCGCCAGGGCCAGGGCCAAGCCCATCCAGGTCCAGGCGGGCACGCCGGGGGCGGCATCGGTGGTGCCCAGCAGGAAGGGAAGGCCCAGGACCAGGTTCAGGACGCCCTGGAACAGGAAGAAGGCCAGGAACCGCCCGTGGGGACGCGGACCCCAATCGGCGCGCAGGGCCTGGTAGCGCCCGTCCTCGGCACCCCCGGCCACGCGGACGGCCAGGTGCGTGCCCAGGCGCAGGCCCCAGGCCGTGCCCGCGACGCCCAGCGCCAGCCGCCGGATGGGATCGCCGGAGCCCAGCACCGCGAACTGCGCCGCCAGGGCACCCAGGCTGAAGGCCCAGGCCACATCGATCCAGTCGGCCCGGTCCGTGCGCAGGTAGGCCACCCAGGCCAGGAAGGGCAGGCCCAGCACCACCGGCACCGCAGCCAGGAGCAGCGCCCCTTCGCTCATGGGCGCGTCCCGTCGGGAGCGGCCTTCTCCATCAGGAGCTGGACCACGCTCACGTGGCGCTCCCGGAAGGCCCCCTCGCAGCTGGCGAGGTAGTAGTCCCAGAAGCGCTGGAACCGCGCGTCGAAGCCCAGGGCCCCCGCCTCCTCGCGGCGGGCGTGGAACCGCTCGCGCCAGAGCTGCAGGGTGCGGGCATAGTGCCGGCCCATGTCCTCGAGCCCGGTGACCGCCAGGCCCGTGGCCCGGGCCAGGCTGCGGTGGATCTCCAGGAGGCTGGCCAGCTCCGATCCCGGGAACACATGCTGCTGGATGAAGTCCACGCCCCGGCGGTAGGTCTCGAAGTGGGGCTCGTTCATGGTGATGGTCTGCATGAGGAAGCACCCGCCGGGCGCCAGCAGCCGGTCCACGGTGCCGAAGTAGGCGTCGTAGTGGGCCAGGCCCACGGCTTCGAACATCTCGATGGACACGGCCTTGGTGAAGCGCCCCTGCAGGTCCCGGTAGTCCTCCAGCACCACGGCAACGCGGTCCGCCAGGCCCGCTTCCGCGATCCGGGCCCGGGCCTCGGCGAACTGCTCGCGGCTGATGGTGGTGGTGGTGACGCGGCAGCCGTGGTGTCGCGCGGCATGGATCGCGAAACCGCCCCAGCCGGTTCCGATCTCCAGCAGGTGGTCCCCGGGGCCCAGGTCCAGCTTGCGGCAGATCATGCGGTACTTGGCCTCCTGGGCCTCCTCCAGGGAGGTCGACGGGCTGTCGAACCAGGCGCAGCTGTAGGCCAGGGTGGGATCCAGCCAGAGGCGATAGAAGGCATTGCCCAGGTCGTAGTGCGCGGCGATGTTGGTCCGGGCCCCGGCCCGATCGTTGTCCCGGCGGCGGTGCCGCAGGCGTCCGAGGAGCCGGCCGTTCCAGGCCAGGGGCCCCCGGTCGAAGCAGGCCATGTTCCGGACCGCCACCCGCACCACGGCCACCGGATCGGGACTGCTCCACCAGCCTTCCACGTAGGCCTCGCCCAGGCCCACCTCGCCGCCCAGGAGGCCCTTGCGGAAGGTGCGCGGGTCGTGGACATGGACCACGCCCCGCAGGGGCGAGGCGGGGTTGCCGTAGGTGCGGACCCCCTCGGGCAGGTGCAGGTCCAGGCAGCCCTGGCGGAGGCCCGACAGGGCCCGCAGCATCAGGCCGCGGGCTGCTTCCTGGAGGATCCCGGGGCGGGCTCCGGCGGGGATGCCGGCGGCTTCGTGAACACGGGTATGCGTTTCAGCCATAGCTTGAGGGCCTCCCAGTGAATGGCGGTGATGACCTTGACGGTGTGCAGGGGGAAGGAGACGAGCGCCCGCCGGATCTCCCGGGGCGTCCATGGGCGCCGCGCCAGGTGGAGATCCGCGTCGAAGAGGGGGGTCCCGTCCTGGCGCAGCATCATGCGCACGGACAGGGCCTCCCCGGGCTCCTGGAAGCGCCAGTCGTACTCCAGGTCCATGGGCATGAACGGCGAGACGTGCATGCGCTTGGGCACCCGGAAGGCGTGGCCCGGCCCGGCCTCGGCGGGACGCATCCAGTAGAGGGTGCGTTCCTTCCACGGGGTGCTGGTGACTTCGGCGCCGATGAGGGCCAGGCGCCCCGACGGGTCCCAGGCATACACATAGCTGACGGGGTTGAAGCAGTAGCCGAGGTAGCGCAGGTTCGTCAGCAGGGCCGCGGGTCCTACGGGGAAGTCGTAGCCCTGGGCGCGGGCGCTCTCCGCCAGGCGCTGGCGCAGGGGCAGGCGCGGATCGCCCAGGTGGTCCCGCTCGTCGTAGGCGGCCCAGGCGAAGCGGTTGTAGCCCAGCAGGCGGGAAGCCGCCATGGCCCCGGGCAGGCCGTCGACGTCCAGGAGGGCCATGCACACGGGGTAGGCGAAGGCATGCCGCTTCGGGGAGAAGCGGCGGTGCCGGACGACCCCCGTGTAGAGCGCGTTCACGGCGCCATCCTGGGCGCCGGCCTGCCGGCCGGTGGGGTCGACTCCTGGAAGTGGCCTTTGAGCACCTCCTCCCGGTAGGTGAAGATCCGCCGGACATCCCGGGCCACGAGGGGGGCCGCCAGCCGGCCGAGCCAGCCGAAGGGCAGCCGCCAGTGGACTTCGTCGGTCATGCGCGTACCGCCGCCCGGAGCGTCCTCGAAGCGGTGCACGTGATGCCAATTGGCGTAGGGACCGCGGGTCTGGAGGTCCTCGAAGCGATGGCCCTCCTCCCACTGGAGGATGAGGGTGCGCCAGCGCAGGGGCAGGCCGTGGAGGCGCAGGGCGTAGTCGTAGACGGCCCCCTCGCCCCGGGGGAGCGGCTCGGGCGTGAGGATCCGGAAGGAGAGCCAGGGCGGCGTGAGCCGCTCGAGGTTGGCGGGATCCGAGAAGAAGGCGAAGACCTCCGTCCGGGGACGGGAGAGGTGCGTGATCGCCCGGAAGACCTGGTCCCTCATGGCCGGCTCCAGGACTGGGGCACCTTCCGGACCTTGGACACGTCGTAGCCCGCCTCCGAGAGCAACCGGAGCGTCGCGTCGTACTCCGCTGCCGGCAGGGTGGGCGTGCGGGCCATGATCCAGGCGTAGTCGCGCTTCTCCCGGGCCACCACGGTCACCCGGTAGTCCGGATCCAGGTGGATGATGCGGTAGTCGGCCTTGATGGGCCACACGAAGCGCATGCCCCACACGGCATTGGAGGCGCGGTCCAGCACGAAGCCCCGGGGCGTCATGCGCTTCTCGGGACCGTCCACGCCCCCCTTGCGGTAGGTGAAGGTGGTGGCCACGGTGCCGTCGGGCGCCAGCCGGTAGGACTCCACCGCGTTGGCGATGTCCTTCTCCAGGAAGGTGGGGATGCAGCCGATCACGTACCAGTCCCCCATGAACCGGCCCAGGTCCACGGAGGTCACGGTGCGGAGGGGCGGACGGGCGGGCCCGCGGCACCCCCACAGGGCCGAGAGGACCAGCGCGGGGGCGAGCAGGGTGGCGAGGGCGGCAGGTTTCAAGGGAAGGCCTCCTCCTTCCCCAACGATGCCGACCGGAATCTGGATGTCAGGAGGGTGGCGGCGGTCAGGCTCCAGCCAGCCGCTGGAGCACGCCCCGCCAGCCCTGGAACCGGATGCCCCCTTCCAGGCTGGCCAGCAGCCAGCAGTCCTCGTCCGGGAGGGCCACGGGGCTGTGGACTTCCTCGGGGGCCGTCTCGTCGAAGTCTCCCGCCTCCAGCACGCGATGGCCGTCGCGGAGGCCGCCCGACAGGATCAGGCAGCGCTCCAGGCCCCGATGGCCGTGCGCGGGGAAGGGGCAGCCCCGGCGCATGTGGATGAGGTAGAGGCCCGGCGCCGCCTCCAGGAAACGGAACCCCCGGGTGAGGGCCTGACGCCAGGCGGTGCCGTCCAGGGCGGGCAGCAGCGGCCACAGGGCCCTGGGCAGAGGCAGGACCTCACGGCCTACCTGCGGGGGAGTGGGCGGCTTCAGCCGGGCGAGGATGCCGTCCAGGAGCCGGGATGGCACGGGAGCCTCCGGGGCTTCGGCCAGGGCGGCGCCTCCTGGGGCCGTGGCGGCCCGGGCCTGTTTCCGGCACGCCTCGCAGAAGGCCAGGTGTCCCTCCAGGAGGCTGCAGGTCGGGCGATCCAGCTGGCCCGCGGCATAGTCCAGCCAGAGGTCGGCTCCGGGGTGGCCGTGGGGTGTCATGGCGCCTCCCGTCGCTGGAAAAGGTCCCGCAGGGTGGCCAGGCCCGTGCGGATCCGGGTCTTCACGGTGCCGACGGGCAGGCCCAGCTGCCGGGCCGCCTCCTCGTAGGTCAGGTCCCCGTAGTAGGCCAGGCGGATGGGGGTCCGCTGCTCCGCCGGCAGCGCCGCGAGGGCCTTCCGGAGGGAGGGCGCCAGGGTGGGATCCTCCGCGGGGGCAGGGGCGTCCAGGGACGCGAGATCCAGGTCCCCCCGCTCCCGCACGCGGCTCTGGCTGCGCAGGCGGTCCAGCACCTTGTGGCGGGTGAGGGTGAAGATCCAGCCCGTGGCCTCGCCGCCTTCGGGCGCGAAGAGCCCCGCCTTCTGCCACAGGGCCAGGAAGATGTCCTGCACCGCGTCCTCGTGGGGGAAGCCCGGGCCCGCCATGGCCCGCACGTAGGCCAGCACCCGTCCGCCGTAACGGTGGAACAGCTCTGCCAGGGCCGCCTCGTCCTGACGCGCGACGCGGACCAGCAGCCCGCTGTCGGACAGGCCCGCCAGGTCGGCGGAGGGCGGAGGGGGCGGCGTGAGGGTCATGGCCGGAGGCGGCAGGGGATCCAGGGTAGTCCACCGGACCCGCAGCCGGGAAGCGGCCTCACCCCAGGGCAGGACGGCAGCCGCGGCGCTCACCGGCCCGCTCCGCGCAGGATGGCTTCCGCGGCCCGCCGGCCGCTGGCCAGGCCGTCCTCATGGAAGCCGTTGGCCCAATAGGCCCCGGCATGGTGGATGCCGCCGCGGCCATTGACCTCGGCCCACCGGGCCTGGGCCCGGATGGCCGCCAGGTCGAACCGTGGATGCCCGTCCTCGAAGCGGGCGGCGACCCTGGCGGGATCCACGCGACCTTCGCCATGCAGGGTCACGAAGACCTCGCCGCCCGGCCCCAGGGATTGGAGTCGGTTCATGTGGTAGGTGAGCAGCAGGGGGCTCCCGGGCGTCTGGCGGAAGTTCCAGCTGGCCCAACCGCGCCGGGCCCGGGGGAGGACGGAGGCATCGGTGTGCAGGCACACGGGACTGGGGTTGTCCCGGAAGGCGCCGAGCACCTCCCGCTCGAGGGAGTCCGCGTCGGTCAGCAGGGGCAGCACCTGCTCGCCGTGACAGGCGAACACGACGGCGTCGAAGGGCAGGCGGCCTTCCCCGGCCACCTCCACCTCCACCTCCGGCCCCCCGACGCCCCGCTGCACCGAGGCCACCTGCGCGCGGGTGCGGATGCGCCCGGCGAAGGGCCTCGTCAGCGGTTCCAGGTAGCGGGAGGTGCCGCCGGGGATGGTGCGCCAGGCGTGCTGGGTGGTGAACCCCAGCATCCCGTGATGGAGGAAGAAGCGCAGGAGGGCCAGGGCCGGGAAGGCCTGCATCTCCCCGGGCGGCGTGGACCATACCGCGCCGGCCATGGGGTGAAGGTAGGCGGTCTGGAAATCCTCGCTGAAGCCGCCCTCCCGCAGGGCCTCGCCCAGAGGACGCTCGCCGGCATGGGGATCCAGGGCCAGGGTCCGGCCCCAGGCATTGAAGCGGGCCACCTCGCGCCAGAGCCGCCAGAACCGGGGGCTGAAGGCATGGCGGCGCTCCGCCAGCAGCCCGTTGAGCCCCCGGCTGCACCAGGAGAGCTCCGGCCCGGCGTAGGCGAAGCTCATGTCCGAGGGCCCGGTGGGCACCCCCAGTTCGTCCATGAGGGCCACGAAGCCCGGGTAGTTCACCCGGTTGTGGACGATGAAGCCGGTGTCCACCGCCCGCCCGTCCGGCAGGGTGACCGTGCGGGTGTGCCCGCCGATCCTGGCCTCCCGCTCGAAGACATGGACCTCGGCCCCCCCGAGGGTGAGCCGGTGGGCTGCGGAGAGTCCGGAAATGCCGGCGCCGATGACAGCCACCTTCATGGACGGGCCTCCAGGGGGCGGGGGCGCAGGTTCCGGGCGATGCCGAGGATCCTCAGCGCCTGGAGGCCCGCCTGGGTCAGGTCGAGTTCCCACCAGCGGCAGCGGTGCGAGCAGGCCGAGGGGCAGGCGTGGTGGTTGTTGTGCCAGCCCTCGCCAAGGGTGAGCAGCGCCAGCAGCGCGTTGTTGCGGCTGCGGTCGGGGGTCGCGAAGCGGCGGGTCCCCCACACATGGGCCAGGCTGTTGATGCAGAAGGTGGCATGGTACAGGGCCACGGTGGACAGACACCACCAGGCGAGCCCCGGCCATCCCGCCCAGGCGGCCGCGAGGAGGGCCGTGACGAGGGCGGGGACCCAGTGGTGGCGGTTCAGCCAGCGCAGCTCCGGGAAGCGGGCCAGATCGGCCACCTTCGCCAGGTCCGTGCCGTCATGACGGCTGGACAGCACCCACCCCGCATGGCTCCACCAGAAGGAGTCCTGCACGGGGCTGTGGACATCCCCGGGACCGTCCGCATGGCGGTGGTGGTCCCGGTGGTGGGCCGCCCACCACAGCGCCCCCTTCTGGCCCGAGGACTGGGCCAGGCAGGCCATGAGCCATTGCGCCGTCCGGCCCAGGCGATAGGCCCGGTGGCTGAAGTAGCGGTGGTAGCCCGCCGTGACCCCGAACATCCGGACCCCGTAGAGCAGAAGGGCCATCCAGGCCAGGCGGGACTGGAACGTCGCCAGGAGGGTCCCGAGGGCGCCCAGATGGATCGCCAGGAACACCAGGGAGGCCGGCGTCACCGCCACGGACCGGACAGGGTCCCCGTCTTGCCCGAGCGGCAGCCTGGCCTCCATGGATCCTCCCCCTGTGTAGCCCAACGCCGCAGAAGGGAATCTGGATGGGGGAGATTTAGGGGTCCAAGGTCCTTCTCAAAGGTCGTGAGGCCAGGGCTTGCCCAGATCAATGCCTGCCGAAGGGAATCAGGCTTGGCCCCCCGTTGGCGCAGGGGGCGTCCCATCAGGGCCTGTCAGATCGATTCGGCGTCCCCTCCGGGTCACACTGGAACCGGTCCGGGCCCCAAAACCAGAAGGCCCGGAAAACCTCGGTTTCCGGGCCTTCTGTTGCTTTCGATTGGTAGTGTGGCCAATCCTCCAAACTGCTGGGAGCGTGAGCGTTTTCCCTGGTACAGGGAAACAACAGGGAATTGGCCCAATTCAGCCCTCATTCGGGCCAGGGTAGGGGGCAATTCTCCAATCAAGACGGGCTTCTGGGCTTGATTCGAGCTGGAATTCCCTTGGAGTCGAACAGGGAATCTCTGACGGAGGAACAGGGAATGAATTGAACCCCTTTCTTCAGTACCCAGTTCATACCTGGGCTCATGGGGAACAGCATCGGCATGGAGGCCTCCGTCGATTCCCAATTTGTGGTCCAGACGCCACGTGCCTGACCGGCCAACGGCGAATGTCCGAGGGATGCAGCCCTCAGGTCCCCTCGTAGCAGGGGCCGGTCTCGCGTACCTCGACGGTGGCCCATTCGGCGGCGGGGCAGGCCCGGGCGATGGCGACGGCTTCATCCCGCGTGGAGCAGGTGAGGTAGAAGAAGCCGCCGACCATCTCCTTGGATTCTGCGAAGGGGCCGTCGATCAGCGCGGTCTTGCCGTCCCGCACCTGCACGCGGACGCCTTCGCGATCCGAGCGGAGCGAGCTGGTGAGCTTGAGCAGGCCCCGCACCTGGAGATCCTCCGCGAAGCGCAACATCCGCTCGTAGACGGCGCGCCCGGCCTCTTCGCCGCGCTCCGCTCGTTGCCCGCGGGGTTCCAAGATCAACAGCATGTAAGGCATCGGGCTCTCCTGGTGGGGTGGTTCTGAGGTCCGGGCTGCGGGATCAGATGCTGCAGCAGGTGGCGGCGCGCTTGAGCAGGAAGTCGCGCTCTCGGGTGTTGCGGGTGAGCGAGGCGGCCTTCTCGAAGGCCGCTTTGGCTTCTTCCGCGCGGCCGAGCTTGGCGAGCAAGTCGCCGCGCACACTCGGCAGCAGGTGGTAGCCCCTGAGCGCAGGCTCGGCGGCCAGCGCCTCCACGGCCTTGAGGCCCACGGCGGGTCCGAAGGCCATGCCGAGGGCCACAGCGCGGTTGAGTTCGATCACGGGGGAGGGGTTGATGCGGGTGAGTTCACCGTAAAGGGACGCGATGCGCTCCCAGTCTGTGTCCTCGGCCCTGCGGGCACGTGCGTGGCAACTGGCGATGGCTGCCTGCAGCACGTAGGGTCCGGGCGTCCCGCCCAGCTGCTCCGCCCGGTCAAGGGCCGCGAGGCCCCGGCGAATGAGGAGCTGGTCCCACTTCCCTCGGTTCTGGTCGGGCAGCAGGATCGGATCGCCGGTCGGGCCCACCCGTGCGGGAAGGCGGGAGGCCTGAATTTCCATGAGTGCCACGAGGCCGTGGATTTCGGCTTCCCGGGGGGCGAGCTCGGCGAGGATGCGGCCCAGGCGCAGGGCCTCCTCGCACAGGGCAGGCCGGATCAGATCCTCTCCGGCAGTGGCCGAGTACCCCTCGTTGAAGATGAGGTAGATCACCTCCAGCACCGAGGCGAGCCGCGTGGACAGCTCGGCACCGCGCGGCACTTCGAAGGGCACCCGCGCCTCGGCCAGGGTGCGCTTGGCCCGCACAATGCGCTGGGCGATGGTGGGCTCGGGGCAGAGAAAGGCCCGCGCGATCTCCCCGGTTGTCAGGCCTCCTAACAGCCGCAGCGTGAGCGCGGCGCGGGCCTCGGGGGAGAGCAGGGGGTGGCAGGAGATGAAGATGAGCCGCAACAGGTCGTCGCCGATGGGATCGTCGAGCCCTGCCTCGAAGTCCACCATGGCCTCCTGCAGGGCCTCCATCTCCCGGCCCAGTTCCTCGTGCTTGCGTTCCATTTGCTTGAGGCGGCGCAGGCGGTCGATGGCGCGGCGCTTGGCCGCGGTCATCAACCAGGCGCCTGGATTGTCGGGAACACCGGCATCGGGCCACTGCTCAAGGGCGGCCACAAGGGCGTCCTGGGCGAGCTCCTCGGCGAGGCCGACATCCCGCACAAGCCGAGTGAGACCCGCGATGAGCCGAGCCGACTCCATTCGCCAGACAGCGTCGATGGCGCGGTGGGTGTCGGCCCGGTGGGTGTCGGATGTCGTCACATAGAAATCAGACCAGCTTCACCGATCAGTCGCAACCTTCCGGCTGGCATGCGCCCCGCTTCAATCTGGCTGGGGACCCGAGGGAATGGCCGACGGATCCATCCACATCGCCTCCCAGACGTGGCCGTCGGGATCGGCCAGGTTGCGGTTGTACATGAAACCAAGGTCCTGGATGGGGTTGATGTCGGCCACCCCGCCATGGGCGGCCGCCGCGGTGTTCATCGCATCCACCGCTGCCCGGTTCTCGCAGGAGATGGCGAGCATCACCTCGCTGGAGGTCGCCGGAGGAATGGCGCGTGTCGTGAACGTGCGCCACTTGGCATGGGTCAGGAGCATCACATTGATGGTCTCGCTCCATACCATGCAGGCCGCGGTATCGTCCGTGAACATGGGGTTGTTGGTGAAACCCAGGGAGGCGTAGAACGCCATCGACTTCTTGAGATTGGCGACGGGCAGGTTCACGAAAATCATTTTGGGCATCGAGGTATCTCCAGGGTGGCGGACTTCAAGCCGATGGGTGGTTTCGTCGAAGGGGAGTCAGGCGCCTCGAAAGGCTTGTTCCAGGCGGGCGATGTCGAGTTTCTTCATCTGAAGCATGGCGCTGAAGGCGCGTTGCGAGGCGGCCAAATCCGGATCATGCATCATCTTCAACAGGGAGGTGGGAAGGATCTGCCAGGACACGCCGAACTTGTCTGTCATCCATCCGCAGGCCACCTCGGTTCCACCGGCGCCAAGCTCCTCCCATAGACGGTCGATGTCAGCCTGGGTGTCGCAGTTCACCATGAAGGAGATGGCCGGCGTGAAAGGGTACTGAGGTCCGCCGTTGAGGGCCGTGAAGGTATGGCCGTCCAGTTCGAACTGGACGGTCATGACCGTGCCCGAAGGCCGGGGCGAGCCCTCCGGATAGCGGGTGGTGCCGAGGATCCTGGCGTTCTTGAAGACGGATATATAGAAGGCCGCCGCCGCTTCGGCCTGGTCGTCGAACCAGAGGCAGGTGCCGAGGGTCTGCATGGGATTCCTTTCGGTGTGGTGGGTGGAAGTACCTAGGCCTTCTGGGCGATCTGAGCGCGAAGGCGTTCTTCCTGCTTCCGCAGCTCAGGCGTGAATTCGGCGCCTAAATCCTCGGCCTCGAAGACAGGCCGGATCTCGATCTCGGATTCATCCCCCGTAGGATTGGGGCAGCGCTTGATCCATTCGATGGCCTCCTCCATGGACCGCACCTGCCAGATCCAGAAACCGGCGATGAGTTCCTTCGTCTCGGCGAAGGGGCCGTCGATGACGCGACGGCTGGATCCTGCGAAATGAACGCGGACGCCCTTCGAGCTGGGATGCAGCCCCTCGCCGGCGAGCATCACGCCGGCCTCCACGAGGGTTTCGTTGTACTGCCCCATGGCGGTCAGTAGTTTTTCGTCGGGGAGCACGCCGGCTTCCGTGTCCCGGGTGGCCTTGATCAGAACGATGACGCGCATGGCAATGTCTCCTGGAGGGTCAGTGGATGGATTTGACGAAGGGGAGGAGGGCCCTTAGGCGCGGTTCTCGGAGGAAGAGGCCGCCCCAGATCAGGGTCCCGAAATAGGTGGGGAACAGAGCGTGGGAGAACATCGGGTCGCCGATGCGGACGTGCGTAGCGACGGCACCGCCGAGGTAGCCCGTGAGCAGGATGGCGCCGAGCACCGTGGTGCGCGGAATCGCGTAGAGGACTGTGCACGCGAGCAGGGTGACACCCAGGGAAACCACGGTGCCAAGGGGGTATCCGACCTTGGCAGTGCCTTCGAGGACGAAGGGCAACTGCATGACCTTGACGGCGCCATCGAAAAGGAGGAACAGGATCGGCAGGGCGCTGAGGATGCGGCCGGTCCAGAGCAGCTTGGCGGATGTGGGAGGAACGGTGGGTTGCATAGGGTCTCCTTGGATGGATGGCGCGGGCTCAGGGGTTCAAAGGTCCGGCGGCTTTGTAGGTGCTGAGGATGACGCCGGAAGACATGGACTCCGTGCGGACCAGCTCGAAGGTGTGTGCCGGGGTACCCTCCGCAAAGAAGCGCTTCCCCCTGCCCAGTAAGACCGGGTAGACGACGAGCAGGATTTCGTCCGCAAGCCCGTGTTCGAGCAGGGGCGAGGTCAGCGTGGAACTGCCCGAGAGGATGAGGTCCGGGCCCTCCTGCGACTTGATGCGGCGAACGCCCTCGATGAGGTCCGGCCCAAAGCCCACATAAGGGCCCCATTCAAGGCCTTCCGGGCGGTGGGTGGCGACGTATTTGGTGGCCGCATTAAGGCCGTCCGCCAGGGGACTGCTCGGCGCCTTGGGCCAGAAATCCGACCACATATCGTAGGTGCGGCGTCCGAGCAGCAGGTCGAAGCTGCCGCCGTGGGCGGCGATGATGGCCTCCCGGCCCGCCGGGGTGCGGTAAGGCACGGTCCAGTCGCCGTAGGGGAAATCGCCGTCCTGGCCATGCTGGATCACGCCATCGAGCGAGGTGTGTTCGATGATCTTGAGCTTTCTCAAGGGATTCCTCCGAGGGGCCGTGGGGCGGAGGTCCAGTTCGGAAGGCCACGCCACGGCTCTACTCATGCGTCGAACGAGGCGTGGGGGAATCGACACGATTGAATTATTTTTTTTGATCAATCTGCCGGGGCCTCGGCCCAGGGCGAGAACCTGCCAAAGGGCCAGTTCCTAGCCTGGCATTTGCGTGGGTAGGCCACCCGCCAGGAAAACCAGTACGAAAGCTCGGGGCTTGAGCTAGTGTGGGTTCGGCGTGTGTGACACGGTGAAAATCTGTCTGCCGTAGCACGGTCCTTGGCCGGAGCGCATTGTGGGGTTTCCGACAGACCCCACCACACGCCACCCTTTCGGGACCGGATCCATCTGGGAGGATCCGGGGCCTCCAGGACGACCTCAGCATCAGCCCAGGATTAGGACACGGAGGAGCTTCAACTCCGGGACGAACCCTCTCCCCACCGCAAAGATCGATCGGGGCCAGGATTCTCGGATGCTTAACTGGGCTGGGTCTTCGCGCCTATTTCTCGCCCAAATCCCGCGCAGAATGCCGCGGATGCAGGAGGTCAGGAGGCCTATCAGGGGCTGAAATAACCCGGAATGGCTCCCGTTCAAATCCTGCTTGGACCCGTTTCGCCCTACGGGCTGGCGACTTCTTCCAAGTAAACAAAAAAGGCGACTTACAGTCGCCTTTTCGATTTGGTAGCGGGGGCAGGATTTGAACCTGCGACCTTTGGGTTATGAGCCCAACGAGCTACCGGACTGCTCCACCCCGCGCCGAAGGGACAGTCTAGCACGGGTGGGCGGGAGGGCAAGGGACTGCGTTAAGCTTCGAGGCACTTCCTGGAGTGTCCATGGGCCGTCGCATCCTCTCTGCCGTGCTCCTGCTCGCCTGTGCCGCGCTGGGGGCGCAGGGGCGGACGTGGACGCCGGAGAAGTGGTTCGACAAGCCGCGCTCGCCGCGCATCGCAAACTACCGCATCGAGGCCACGCTGGATTTCGAGCACAAGACGCTGGAGGGCCAGGAGACCCTGAGTTGGCGGAACGCCGGCACCGCGCCGGTCCGCGAGATGCCGCTGCATCTCTATCTCAACGCCTTCAAGGGGCCGGAGAGCCTCTTCATGAAGGAGAGCGGGGGACACCTCCGCAGCGACTGGATCGCCAATCCCGCGGATCCCTCCGCCTGGGGCTACTGCCGCCTCCTGTCGGTGCGCATGGAGGGCCAGGTCCTGCAGGGGCATTTCGGCGAGGACGAGACAGTCTACTGGCTGAAGCTCCCGCGCGCGGTGGCGCCGGGCGAGACCATCCGGGTGGACATCGCCTGGGAGAACCGGTACCCGCGGGTCTACGCCCGCAGCGGCTGGGGAGGCGACTTCCTCATGTCGGGCCAGTGGTATCCCAAGGTGGGCGTGTACCAGGGCGACCGCTGGAACTGCCACGCCTACCACGCCAATACGGAGTTCTTCTCCGATTTCGGCGTCTACGATGTGGCGCTTTCGCTGCCGAACGCCCTGGGCCTGGCCCACACGGGCACGCAGACGAACTTCGTCACCGAGGTGGAGAAGGATCCCAAGCGCCCCTTGAACGTCATCTGGCGCCTGCACGCGGAGGACGTCCACGACTTCGCCTGGGCGGTCCGTCCGGATGCCAACTGGCGCATGCCGGAGCGGTTCGAGTACCGGGGCGTCCAGATCTTCTACTACCGCAGCGGACGCGACCTGGCGAACTTCCAGCGGCAGCGGCGGGCGGTGGAGAACGCCCTCCGCTGGAGCGACGAGTGGTTCTTCAAATACCCGTACCCGACCCTGACGGTGATCGACACGCCGAAGGCGGCCTCGGGAGCGGATGGCATGGAATACCCCACGCTCATCACCGCGGGCTCGACGCCCTTCGATCCCTTCCACCTGCGGGTGGTGCCCGAGCTGGTGTCCGTCCACGAGTTCGGCCACCAGTTCTTCTACGGGATGCTCGCCAGCAACGAGTTCGAGGAACCCTGGCTGGACGAGGGCTTCACCAGCTGGTTCACCCACAAGGCGCTCGAGCGCACCTACCACGCCCTGCTGGGGGGACGCCGCTTCCAGGTGGGGACGGACTTCCTCGAGTGGGCCGGGTACTGGCGGCTGCCCTCGGAGGATCCCCTCACGCGGTTCGGGTTCCGGACGCTGGGTGAGCAGGGCTACTACGTCACGGCCTACGCCAAGCCGACCCTGGTGCTGGACCAGCTGGAGGCCATGCTGGGACGGCCGGTGATGGAGGAGGTGATGCGGGCCTACACCCAGGAGATGGCCTTCAAGCACCCCACCCGCCAGGACTTCAGGCGGATCGCGGAACGGGTCTCCGGCCGCGACCTGTCGGCCTTCTGGCGCGACTTCGTGGAAGGGACCGAGGTGCTGGACTACGCCATCCGCTCCGTGAAGGGCCGGGACGTCCAGGAGGGCGGGTGGCTGCTCACGGGCGACAAGCCGGTGTTCGCCCCGCCCCAGTCCGCCGCGCCGGGCCGGGTGGGTTCCATCACCCTGGAGCGGCGGGGCGGCATCAAGGTGCCCATCACGCTCTGGGTGCGGCTGGAGAACCGGGAGGAACACCGGATCATCTGGGACGGCCAGGATCGCTGGGTGACCTATTCCTTCGAGTCGCCGGTGGCCGCGGCGGTGCTCGATCCCGACGGCAACTACCCCATGCTGAAGGACCGGCTGCACGCCAGCTACACGCAGAATCCCAGCCGCCGGGGCTTCCACTACTGGTCCCAGATGGTGTGGGGCTCCCTGGTGGGCCTGCTCCAGGGCTGCGGGATCGGCTAGTTCGCGGTCCTCATGGATGTTCGGGGGCGGCGTCGCCCATGCGGATGTCCTTGAGGTTGCCGCGTTCGTCCAGGGTGATGAGGATCGGGAACCAGGCGAGTCCCAGGCGCTCCATGTCCTCGCGGCTGGGGGCGAACCAGGCCTGACGGCCGGCCGCCTGGAGCCGGGCGGCCAGGGCCTCGCCCTCCTGCCGCAGCCGGGGAGCCAGCTCCGCGCCGCGGGGATCCTGGTCGCCGGTGCCGTCCGGGATGATCCAGGCCACGCCGGGAGGTAGCGGGGGCAGGGACTCCGGACCCGCCGGGAGCACCCAGAGCCGTCGGGCGCCGAGCTGATCCAGGCGGAGGTCCTGGTACGCGAGGCCCGGCAGGGACCAGAGGCGCAGGGTGGGCGAGGGGCTGCCCAGCAGGCCGAAGAGCCGCTGGAAACCGGCGGAGGTATCCGCGGCCCAGGCGGCGGTCCGGGCCTTGAGGGCGGCGAAACGCACCTCGTCGTGGTCCGCCAGGGCCCAGCAGAGGGCGTGGCGCAGGGCGTAGCTCCGGGTCATGGCCGGTCCCGCTTCGATGAGGCGGTCCTCCCAGGCGCGGCGGAGGTCGGGGCCGAACACGCCCCGGCGGACCTGGAGCCTCCCCCAGCGCCAGAGGGCCAGGGCCGTCCCAGGCTGGCGCAGGGGAAGGGCCGCCAGGCCGCGGGCCACATCCTGGGGGGCGGGACTCAGGAGGGCACGCAGGGCCTCGGCCTCCTGGTGGTCGGGTCCGGGCGGGAAGGGATCGGCCGGCCGGCCTCCGGGGGGGAAGGTGGCTGCGGCGCGGAGCCAGCGGTACCGGGCCAGGGCGGGCGCCTTCAGGTTCGGCGCCTCGGGCAGCGGCCGGCCCCAATCGTAGGCCTCGAGGAGCTGCGTCTCCGCGTCCAGCTGGGGGACGGGTGGGGTCTGGACGACGGGCGGCGGGGAAGGTGGCAGCACGGGATCCTCCTTCTGGTGCCAGAATGATCCTCCGCATCATACGTGGAGTCGCCTTGAATCCCGTCCCTCCTGCCCTCACCCCCCGCGAGCGTCTCGTGGTGGCCCTGGATGTGCCCTCGGCCGGGGAGGCCCTGGCCATGGCGCGGCGACTGGCCGGCCGGGTGGGCATGCTCAAGGTGGGCCTCGAGCTGTTCTGCGCCGAGGGGCCCGCCTTCGTCCGCGAGCTGCAGAAGGAATGCCCGGTCTTCCTGGACCTCAAGCTCCATGACATCCCCACCACCGTGCGCCGGGCCCTGGAGGCGGTCCTCAAGCTGGATCCCCGCCTGGTGAACGTCCATGTGCAGGGTGGACCGGCCATGCTGGAGGCGGCCGTGGAGGCCGTCCGGGCCCATCGGCGGGCCGGGGGCCGCACGGAACTGCTGGCCGTCACCGTCCTCACGAGCCTGGACCGCGAGGCCCTGGCGGCCCTGGGCCACGCCTGCCGCCCCGGCGACCTGGCCCTAGCCTACGCGAAGCTGGCCGCCGAGGCGGGCTGCGACGGCGTCGTCTGCTCGGCCTGGGAGGCGGCGGCGGTGCGCGAGGCCTGCGGCGAGGGCTTCAGCCGCCTCACACCCGGCATCCGCCCCACGGGCGCGGCCCTCCAGGACCAGGCCCGGGTGATGACCCCGGCCCAGGCCCTCCGGGAGGGCGCGACCTGGCTGGTCGTGGGCCGTCCCATCACCCACGCGGAGGATCCGGCCGCGGCTGCGGAAGCCATCCTCGCCGAGATGGAGGCCTGAGGCCGCATGTCCGTCGGTTCGCCGCTCGTGTTCCGGCCCTCCTTCGCCCAGCGGGCCATGGCCGTGCTGCTCTTCGCCGGCTCCTGGCTCGTGGGTGTCCGGGCCCTGGCCCAGATCCTCGAGCACCTGCCCAACCTGCGGCTGGGGCTGGAAGTGGCCGAGCTCTCCGGGGAACCCACCTGGTCCTTCTACGTGGCCATGGTGGCGGCCGTGGGGGCCCTGGTCGCCGGCGGCCTCCTCCTGGTGGGCACCCTGCTCGGCCTGCTGCTCGTGGAGGGCTCCCAGGTGCTGGTGGACGACCTGGGCATCGCCGTGGAGCACAACGCCCTGCCGCCCTTCCTGGCCCGCCGACTGGGCGCGGGGCGGCTTCCCTGGAAGCGGATCTCCCGCATCGAGCGGAAGGGGTTCCTCTTCATCCTGCGGGGCGGAGGCGAGCCGGGGCAGGCCCTCGAACCCAGGGATCCCGACCTGCGCTTCCTCATGGTGGACCAGCTGGAGCGGCTGGTGCTCATGGTGATCGAACGGAGCCCCAACCTGAAACACGAGGACTGACCTTGCCCTCCGGGATCGAGCTCCTCGGGTTCCTCACGGGCGCGGCCTGCGTGGCCCTGCTGGTGCGCCAGAACATCTGGAACTGGCCCATCGGCATCGCCAACAACCTGCTCTTCATCGCCCTGTTCTTCCGGGCGGGGCTCTACGCGGATGTGGGCCTGCAGGGCTTCTACATCGCCATCTCCCTCTACGGGTGGTGGAGCTGGGGCCACGGCGGGCGCGACCACGGGGCCCTGAGGGTGGGCCGGATCCCGGCCGCTGCCGCCCTGTCGTTGACGGCGGGCGTGGCCCTGGCGACCGCGGCCCTGGCCTGGCTGCTGCGTCGGTACACCAACAGCACGGTGCCGGTCTTCGATTCCCTCATCACCGCCCTGAGCCTGGCCGCCCAGTTCATGATGACCCGCAAGTGGATCGAGAACTGGGCGGTCTGGATCGCGGCCAACTGCCTCTCCATCGGCCTGCTGATCTACAAGGGGCTCTACGTCACCAGCGGACTCTACGGGGTCTACCAGGTGCTCTGCGTCATGGGGCTGGTGGCGTGGCGGCGGACCCTGCGTGGGGAGGCGCCGCCGGCGGGCCTGCCCGCTACATCTTCGGCCGGCTGAGGTACGCCTCGGCGCCCTTCATCTCGGCGGTGGGGCCGTGGGCGGGTCCCTTCCTCCGGGCCTTCGGCTGCTTCATCCCCCACAGGGCGGCCAGCTCCGTGGCCTCGGGGTTGCCGGGGGCCAGGGCCAGCACTTCGCCCAGGTCCGTCCGGGCCTCGGCCAGGCGCCCCAGCTTCTCGCGCAGGAGGGCCCGCTTCATGAAACCCCAGGGGTTGCCGGGTTCGCGGGCGACGATCTCGGCGTACTCGGCCTCGGCCTCCGTCCAGCGACCCTCCTCCTCGGCGGCCTCGCCGCAGAGCAGGTTGGTCACGGCGCAGAAGCCCAGCCACCGCTTCTGCTCGGCGAATTCGGCGGGCGAGAAGCGGGATTTTGCCTTGGCCCGCTGGGCCGCCTGGTCCAGGTGGCGCAGGGCCTTCTCCGTGTGGGCGTCCACCCGGGCGAAGATCTCCGCGTCGCCGCTGGCCCGGTAGAAGTCCTTCCGGATGCGGCCCTCGGCCCGGTACTGGTCGAACATCCGGGTGCCGGGGTAGAGGGCCAGGGGGCTGATCTGGCAGTCCTGGGGCCGGGTGTCGCGGATGAGGGCGGCGGTCTGCTCCACGTCCTCCCAGGTCTCCCCGGGGATGCCGGTGATGAGGTAGATGCCCAGGTTCATGCCGACCTTGCGGACCAGCGACAGGGCGTTGCGGACGTGGCGCATGTTCGTGCCCTTGTCGAGGAGGGCCAGCACGCGCTCGCTGCCGTGCTCCACCCCGAACTGCATGAACTCGCACCCGGCCCGCTTCATGGCCACCAGCCGATCCTCGTCCACCAGGTTCACGCGGCTCTGGCAGTTCCAGAGGGGATGGAGGCCGCTCTGCTGGATGCCCTCCATCAGCTCCAGCACCCGGCCGCGGTTGGCGGTGAAGGTGTCGTCCCGGAAGCTGAAGTAGGTGAGGCCCCGGGTCTCGCGCAGCCGGGCCATCTCCCGCAGCACGGAGGGCGCGCTGCGGAAGCGGATGGAGGTGCCCCAGAATTCAGGGGTGTTGCAGAAGTTGCAGGTGGCCGGGCAGCCCCGGCTGGTGCTGAGGTAGGCCAGCTGGCCCACATCGTCCAGGAAGTCCGCCTCCAGGTGCTCGGCGGGGATGCCGATGGCGTCCAGGTCCTCCAGCGGGGCCTGGGGCAGGGTGGCCCCCCCGCGGAGGATGAGGCCGGGCGTCCGCTTCCAAAGGTCAGACCCGGGTGCGGTCCGCAGCCGTTCCACCACGCCCAGGAGGATGGGCTCCCCCTCGCCCTTCACGATGGCGTCCAGGGCCGGGCAGTCCTCGAAGACCTCCTCGGCCAGGTGGGTGGGGTGGGGGCCCCCGGCCAGCAGGACGGCGTCCGGGCAGGCCTCCCGGGCCCAGGCCAGCAGCTCGTACGACCGCTTGCGGTTGAAGGTGAACATGGAGATGCCCACCACCTGGGGGGCCTGGTCCCGGAAGTAGGCGAGCACCTCCTTCCGCGTCTTCCCGCTCAGGTTGGCCACCCGGCAGGGGAGCCCCCGGGATTTCAGCATGGCCTGCAGGTACCCCAGCCCGATGGGCAGGAAGGTCATCCACTCGTCCCCGAAGCCGCTTCGGGGGGCGCTGTAGGCGAGCAGGGTGCGGGGCGGGGTCATGGGCTGAAATCCGGAGCTTTCCAGTCTACGGGAGCCCATCCATGATGAGGGCAGGCAATCCTGGCGAGGCGGGGTGGGGGGCGATGGGCGGAAACTTGATCCGTAACCCGGAGACGATCCAGGAGATCCTCCTCCGCGCCTGCGAGCGCCGGGAGCTGCTGATCCTGGTCACGCCCTACCTGCGATTCGAGTCCTCCTTCCTCCGGCTGGAGGGCCAGGAGATCCATGTCCTGGCCACCATGGGCCGGGAGGACGCCACCTATGGCCTGAGGAATGCCGAGCTCCGGATGCGCTTCCCCCACGGGGTCAGCTTCCTGGAGGCCGCCACCCAGCTCCGGGGCTTCGGCATGGTGGAGGGGCGCCGCACCCTGCGCCTGGCCGTGCCGGAGGCCCTGAACGAGGAGGACCACCGGGGGTCCTACCGGGTGGAGCGGGTGGGCCGGGTGCCGGTCACCTTCAGCACGCCCCGGTACGACCTGGTGGTGGGCACGCTGGCGGACATCAGCACCACCGGGGCCCGGATCTACAGCACCCGGGACTTCACCGAGGAGGAGCTCCAGCCCGGGGCGGACATGGCGGTGACCATCCCCCTGACCGACAGCATCCGCATCAACGCCCGGGTCCGGCTGCGCCACCTGCAGGGCCGCACCTTCGGGGTGGAATTCCGGCCCCAGCTGGAGGAGGCCGTGCTGCAGCCCCTGTCCCGGTGGGTCTTCGAACGCCGGGAGGAGGACCGGGAACGGGCCGCCCGCCGGGGCGGGGAGGCCGCGGCCCCGCTGGAGGGCATCCGGAACGTCTCCATCCTGCCCCGGGGGCTGGTGCTCGTCTCGGGCGACCCGGCCCTGGAGGCGTCCCTGCAGGACCTGCTGGGCGGCCTCCAGCCCCTGCGCCGCGTGCCCCCCACGGCCCAGGCCCTGAAGGAGGCCTTCGCGCAGAACCCCGCCCTGGTCTTCTTCCACCTGCCCAGCCTGGGGCTGGACGAACGGCGCCGCCTGAAACCCATGGCCGAGCTGCTCCAGGGGCGCGTGCCCTTCGTCCTGCTGGGCACGGGCGTGGAGGGCGGTCCCCTGCTGGAACTGGGCACGGAGGTGAAGGCGACCATCGCCATCGTCTTCAATCCGGCCCGGGGCACCTTCTTCCAGCGGCTCGTGCAGGGGGTCCTGCGCCGGACCTACGAGGGCGGGGAGTCGCCCATGGTGCCGAAGGAGCCGGAGGGGGCCTGAGGCCGCTGTCAAGCCTCGTTCGCGGGCCCAGGGGCCGCTAGAATCAGGGCTTCCGGAGCCTCCATGTCCGCTGCGCACGAACCGGCCGTCACCGAATCCCTGGCCCTGGAACTGGGCCTCTCCAAGGACGAGTGGCAGGTCATCCTGCGCCTCCTGGACGGCCGCCTGCCCACCTACCCCGAGCTGGGGGTGTTCAGCGCCATGTGGAGCGAGCACTGCTCGTACAAATCCAGCCGCCTCCACCTGAAGAACCTGCCCACGGAGGGACCCCGGGTGATCCAGGGCCCCGGGGAGAATGCCGGCGTGGTGGACATCGGCGACGGCTGGGCCGTGGCCTTCAAGATGGAGAGCCACAACCATCCCAGTTTCATCGAGCCCTACCAGGGCGCCGCCACGGGCGTGGGCGGGATCCTGCGCGACGTCTTCACCATGGGCGCCCGGCCCCTGGCCAACCTCAACTCCCTGCGCTTCGGGGAACTCGACGCCCCCCGCATGAAGGGCCTGGTGAAGGGCGTGGCGGCGGGCATCGCGGGCTACGGCAACTGCATGGGCATCCCCATGCTGGGCGGGGACTGTGCCTTCGACGCCAGCTACAACGGCAACATCCTCGTGAACGCCTTCACCCTTGGCGTGCTGCGCTCGGACAAGATCTTCAAGGGCTTTGCCTCGGGCGTGGGCAACAAGGTGATGTACATCGGCTCCAAGACGGGCCGGGACGGCATCCACGGGGCCAGCATGGCGTCGGCGGAGTTCGGCGAGGGCAGCGAGGAGAAGCGGCCCACGGTGCAGGTGGGCGACCCCTTCACCGAGAAGCTGCTGCTCGAGGCCTGCCTGGAGATCTTCCAGACCGACTGGGTCATCGGCATCCAGGACATGGGCGCCGCCGGCCTCACCTCCAGCAGCTTCGAGATGGCCAGCCGCGCAGGCACGGGCCTGGAGATCCGCCTGGACCAGGTGCCCCAGCGCGAGGAGGGCATGACGCCCTTCGAGCTCATGCTCAGCGAGAGCCAGGAGCGCATGCTGCTGGTGGCGCGCCCCGGCTGCGAGGAGCAGATCATCGCCGTGCTGCACAAGTGGGGGCTGGACGCCTGCGTGGTGGGCGAGGTCACCGACAGCGGCCGCTTCATCGGCAGCTGGCAGGGCCAGCCCGTCATCAACCTCCCCATCCAGCCCCTGGTGGATGCGGCGCCCAAGTACGACCGGCCCCGCCAGCGGCCCGGCTACCTGGACGCCGTGCAGGCCGCCCCCCTGCCTGCCGACCTCAAGCCCGCCGAGGTGGAGCGCACGCTGCGGCAGGTCCTCGCGGCGCCCACCGTGGCCAGCAAGCGGTGGATCTTCGAGCAGTACGACGGCACGGTGCGGAGCAACACGCTCCTGGGCATGGGCCGGGGCGACGCGGGCATCATCCGCGTGAAGGACGAGAAGGGGCAGGACACAGGCAAGGCCGTGGCCATGTCGAGCGACTGCAACAGCCGCTTCTGCTTCCTGGATCCCTTCTGGGGCGCGGCCCACGCCGTGGCCGAGGCCTGCCGCAACCTGGCCTGCGTGGGCGCCGAGCCCATCGGCCTCACGGACTGCCTCAACTACGGCAATCCGGAGAAGCCCGAGAACATGTGGACCTTCGAGCAGGGCTGCCTGGGCATCCGCCAGGCCTGCCTGGCCCTCGACGTGCCCATCGTCAGCGGCAACGTCAGCCTCTACAACGACACCGAGGGCCAGAGCATCTTCCCCACGCCCATGATCGCGGCCGTGGGCCTGGTGGAGGAGTGCGCGGGCCCGGTGGCCGTGGACGCCCCGGACGCCACGGCCCTCGCCAAGGTGGGCAACCGCATCTGCGGGGCCGGCTTCCGGGCCGAGCACGACGGCATCTTCCTCCTGGGCGAGACCCGGGACGAGCTGGGCGGCAGCGAGTACCTCAAGGTGCGCACCGGGAAGGTGCAGGGCGCCTGCCCCGAGCTGCGCCTGGACGAGGAGCTGCGGCTCCAGGCCTGCGTCCGCGAGGGCATCCGCCTGGGCCTCATCCGCAGCGCCCACGACACCAGCGAGGGGGGCCTGCTCGTCACCGCCCTGGAGAGCGCCTTCGGGGCCAGGGACGGCGAAGGCATGGGCTGCCAGCTCCTGCTTGCGAAGGGCGCCCTGCGCCTGGACAGCCTCCTCTTCGGCGAGAGCACCGGCCGCATCGTGGTGAGCGTGGGGCCCGAAGGCGAAGGCAGCCTGGCCACCCTCTGCCGCACCCACCGCGTGCCCCTCGCCAAGATCGGCACCACCGGCGGCGCCCGCATCACCCTGGCGGTGGACGGCCAGCCGCTGCTGGACGCGGATGCGGCCGAGCTGAAGGCCCTCCATGCCGGGGCCCTGGAGGCGGCGCTGGGGTAAAGGTGACCCGGGTCCCTTCCGGAGGCCCGGATCCCCTGTTACAAGAGGGATCGCCCCGGCCGGGTCCGGTCCGGGCAGCCCCTCCCGTCCCCGGAGCCCCCATGCGCCTGCGTGCCCTGTCCGTCCGAACCCTCCTGGCCCTCGGCCTGGCCGCCCTGACGTCCCTCCAGGCGGCGCCCGCCCCCAAGGCCCCGGCCCCCAAGCCCGGCGGCCACTGCCTGCGGCCCATCCCGAGGCCGGTCCTCACCGCCCCCCAGCCGGGTGTCGCCTCGGACACCTTCAAGAAGACCTCGGCCCGGGAGGCCACGGAAACCGCCGTGCTGGACGGCGGGGCGACCCTCACCATCACCCATTGGGGCTGCCGGGCCGTGATGCTGACCTTCCGGCTGGAAGCCAAGGGCCTGCCCGATTTCGGCAAGGATGTGGCCGGCGGCTACCAGGAGGCCGCCCGCCAGCTCCGCCGCCTGGCCACCCTCAAGGCCCAGACGGGCTTCAACCTCGAGAAGGCCGCCGCGGCCCTGGAGGCCGAGGCGAAGCGCACGAAGGGGCTGGCCTACATCCGTCCGGCCTTCATCCCGGGCGCCGGGAAGGACCAGGTGACCGTCCAGGGCGCAGGCGCGGTTCCCGGCAAGGGCGTCAACTACCTGGCCTTCGAGTTCATGCGCCCGCTCCAGAAGAAGAAGCCGGCTCACGCCTCGAAGTAGAGCGCCATCTCGTAGGGATGCGGCCGGTTGCGCACGGCCGCCTCCCGGGCGCGGAGCTGCAGCAGGTAGTCCTCCAGCTGGAGGCGATCGAAGACGTCCCCCGCCAGGAGGAAGTCCAGGTCGCCCTCCAGGGCGTCGCAGGCCTCGGTGAGGCTGGTGGGCAGGCTCTTGATCTTCCGTCGCTGTTCCTCGCTCCAGCCGAAGATGTTCTGGTCGATGGGACCGAAGCCCAGGGCCGTGGGATCCAGGCGCTTCTGGATCCCGTCGAGTCCCGCAAGGAGCTGGGCGGCCAGGGCCAGGTAGACGTTGCAGGTGGCATCGGGAGGCCGGAACTCGAAGCGGGCCGTCTCCTCCCGGTCCGCGTACTTGGGCACCCGGATGGCGGCGGAGCGGTTGCCCAGGGAGAAGAAGGCGCTGACGGGGGCCTCGAAGCCGGGCACCAGGCGGCGGTAGCTGTTGGTGCTGGGATTCGTGAGGGCCAGCAGGGCGGGGCCGTGGGCGAGGATGCCGCCGATGTACCAGTGGGCCTCCTGGCTGAGGCAGCCGTAGCCGTCGGGATCGAAGAAGAGGTTCCGGCCTGCCTTCATCAGCAGCTGGTGGAAATGCATGCCGCTCCCCGCCTCGCCGTAGAGGGGCTTGGGCATGAAGGTGGCCGTCTGGCCCCGGCGGTGAGCCACCATCTTCGCCACGTACTTCACCATCTGGGTGGCGTCGCCGGCTTTCAGCATGGGGAAGAGCGGGGTCTCGATCTCGCACTGGCCCGGGCCGCCCACCTCGTGGTGGTGGTACTTCACCTCGACGCCCATGCGCGCCAGTTCGCTGCACATCTCGGCGCGCAGGTTGTAGAGCTGGTCCTTGGGTGGCATGGCGTGGTAGCCGCCGTGGAGGGGGATCAGGTGGCCGTGGCCGCCCTCGGCGCTGTGCCAGTCGGCCTCCCGGCTGTCCACCCGGTAGGAGGCGGTGTTCACGCCGTTCTCGTAGCTGACCTTGTCGAAGACGTAGAACTCGTACTCCGGTCCCCAGATGCTCTCGTCGGCGATCCCCGTGGCCTTCAGGTGGGCCTCGGCGCGGAGTGCGATGTTCCGGGGGTCCGCGGCGAAGGGGGTGCGGGTGTCGGCCTCGAAGGCGGAGCAGATGAAGCCCAGGGTGGGCTCCTCCCAGAAGGGGTCGTGGTAGCCCGTGGCCAGGTCCGGGATCAGCACCATGTCGCCGGACTTCACGGACTTCAGCCCCACGCTGGAGCCGTCGAAGCCCACCCCGTCGCGCATCAGCTGCTCCGTGAACTGGGAGGCGGGGATGCTCACGTGGTGCCAGCGGCCCCAGAGGTCGCTGAACACCAGGTCGATCATCCGGATGTTCCGGGCCAGCACGTGCTGCCGGGCCTGCTCGAAGCTGCTGAACACGGGGGCCTCCAGGGACCCCATCATTCTAGACCAATGGGTAATCGATGCGTCGAATTCCGCTCGGCCCCCTCAGACCCGGCCCCCGAGCAGCCGCGCCGGGAGGAGGAACAGGGCCTTCACGAGGCCGAACGCGCCCTCCACCGCGAAGCCCAGCAGGCGGAAGGGCAGGAGCACCAGCCAGACCAGCGGGTAGAGCACCAGCGCCAGAAGGGCCAGGGGCCAGCAGATCACGAGCAGGATGAGCCAGAGGACGAAGGTGAGCATGGAGCCTCCTGGAAGAAAGGTAGGCCCGGGGGCCGGAGCCGGTGCCCTCGGATCGGTGAACGGCGGCCGGGGGCCGGTGGCTGGTGGTGCCTCTTCCGCGGAGGGCCTGTCATCCTGGTCCCACCCCCGCCGGAGCGCGACATGACCCGTGATGCCTTCGCCCTCGACCGCCGCACCTTCCTCCAGGCCGCCCTGGCCGCCGGGGCCGCCGCCACGGTGGCGAAGGATCTGGGCGCCGCGCCGGCGCCGAAGGGGCTGGTGCTGGAGGAGGCCACCATCGACCAGCTCCAGGCGGGCATGGCGGAGGGCCACTGGACCTCCGAGCAGCTGGTGGAGAGGTACCTGGCGCGGATCGCGGCCTACGATGTGGCCGGGCCGCGCCTGAACGCCGTCATCGAGCTGAACCCCGACGCCCCTGCCATCGCCCGTGCCCTGGATGCGGAACGCAAGGCCGGGAAGGTCCGGGGGCCGCTCCACGGCATCCCGGTGCTCATCAAGGACAACATCGACACCGCGGACCGCATGAAGACCACGGCCGGATCCCTGGCCCTGGCGGATGCGCCGGCGCCGAAGCAGGACGCCACCGCGGCCCTGCGGCTGCGGCTGGCGGGCGCGGTGATCCTCGGCAAGACGAACCTCTCCGAGTGGGCGAACTTCCGGTCCACCCACAGCAGCAGCGGCTGGAGCGGCCGGGGCGGCCAGACCCGGAACCCCTACGCCCTGGACCGCACGCCCAGCGGCTCGAGTTCGGGCTCCGGCGTGGCGGCCTCGGCGAGCCTCTGCGCGGCGGCCGTGGGCACGGAGACCGACGGTTCCATCGTGAGCCCCGCCAGCGCCTGCGGCCTAGTGGGCTTCAAGCCCACGGTGGGCCTGGTCAGCCGGGCAGGCATCATCCCCATCTCGCACACCCAGGACACGGCGGGCCCCATGGCCCGCACCGTGCGGGACGCGGCCATCCTCCTGGGCGCCCTCGCGGGCGTGGATCCGCGCGATCCCGCCACGGCCCAGGCCCAGGTGCAGGCGGACTACACGCGCTTCCTCCACATCGACGGCCTCAAGGGGGCGCGCCTCGGCGTGGTGAAGAACCTCCTGGGCCAGCAGCCCCACGTGGATGCCGTCATCCGCCCGGCGTTGGACCTGCTCAGGGCCCGGGGCGCCACGCTGGTGGAAGTGGAATTGAAGTCGGCCGCCTACGAGGAGGCCGAATTCGAGGTGCTGCTCTGCGAGTTCAAGGCCGATCTCAACGCCTACCTGGCGGGCCGGGGCGGCGCCGTGAAGGACCTCGCCACCCTCCAGACCTTCAACGAGGCGAGGAGGGACGTGGAGATGCCCTTCTTCGGGCAGGAGCTGGTGAAGCAGGCCCTGGCCAAGGGGCCCCTCACGGATCCGGCCTACCTCAAGGCACTGGCCTCCTGTGCCCAGGCCCGGCAGGGCATCACCGATCTCCTGCAGAAGGAGCAGCTCCAGGCCCTCGTGGGGCCCACCAGCGGCGCGCCCTGGCTCATCGACCACGTGAACGGGGACAGCTCCTCCGGCCTCAGCTTCTCCACCCCCGCCGCCGTGGCGGGCTGCCCGCACATCACCGTCCCCGCGGGCTTCGTCTTCGGCCTGCCGGTGGGGCTCTCCTTCGTGGCGGGGCCCTGGCAGGAGGCCCAGCTCCTGCCCCTGGCCTACGCCTTCGAGCAGGTCCGCCAGGCACGGCGTGTGCCGCGCTTCCGGGCCACGGCCGAGGAGAAGGCCTGATTGACAGGCCTCCGGCGGGACCCGACCCTGGGAATTCGGCTCAAGGAGAACCCATGAAGCGCCTGCTGTTCACGCTTTTCCTCGCCTCTTCCGTCCTGGCCGTGGCCCAGGCCCCCGCGGCTCCACCGCAGACCAAGGCCGAGAAGAAGGCCGCCAAGAAGGCTGAGAAGAAGGCCGCCCAGGAGGCGAAGGCCGCGCCGGCGACGGCTGCCAAGCCCGCACCCGCCACCCGCCCGGCCCCCGCCGCGAAGGCCGTCCCCTCCGCGTCGGCCATCGTGGCCAACAAGGATTCCAAGACGTTCCACCGGGCCGACTGCACCTTCGTCGCCAAGATGAAGCCCGCCAACCGCGTGGCCTTCGCCAACGCCGCCGAGGCCGCCAGGGCCGGCTACAAGCCCTGCAAGGTCTGCAAGCCCGAATAGCCGGTAACCCAGGAGGTTCCCATGAAGCTCATGCTCCCGCTGCTGCTGACCGTGTCCGCAGCCCTCTCCGCGCAGATCCCCGCCAAGGAGGATCTGAAGGGCAAGGCTGATGCGATGGTGGACAAGGGCAAGGCCAAGGCCGACGAGAAGGCCGACCAGGCGAAGGCCAAGTCGGACAAGAAGGCCGCGGACGCCAAGGCCAAGGTGGATGCCAAGGCCGGCGGCGTGCCCGTGGCCGGGGACAAGGTGAAGGCCGCCACCGCCAAGGGCGAGGGAGCCGCCCAGGCTGGCAGCGACAAGGCGAAGGGCAGGACCCGGAAGGGCACGGAGAAGGGGGCCGCCAAGGCCAAGGCCGTGACCGAGAAGGTCGCCAAGTAGTCGCCCGCCGCTCTGGACAGGGGCGCCCCTGTGGGGTAATCGTCAGGCGTTGGGCGGCACCCAGCCGAACTTCTCCTTCAGCAGCGCCAGGATCTCCCGGGCCACGGCGTCCGCTTCCTCGGCCTCGATGCCTCCATGGTTCCGGGCCTCCTCGCCCAGGGGATGCATCCGACGGATGATGGGCAGGGGGTCCAGCCGCAGGTATTCCTGGAAGCTCGGCTTCCCGGTCCTCAGCACCAACGCCTGTCCCGTGATGGAGCCCGGGCGGTAGCCCAGGCGGTCCACCTGCTGCTCGTAGTTGGACTTGGGCCCGACCGCACTGTGAATGAGGCCGAAGGGCGAGCCCGCCGCCACCGAGGTCAGCTGGTCCGCCGTGCGGTCCCGCCTGGCGTCGGATTCGGAGTGGGGGGAGCGGCTTCCGATCATCACGATCAGCTGGATGCGCTCCGGGGCGGGGGCGGTCGCCTCCGTGTCCAGCCCCCGGCCGAAGCGTTCCCGGAAGGCGGCGAGGTAGGCCCGCTTGAGCTCGGCCTGCCCGGGGCCCTCCGGCAGGGACAGTTCCAGGGAGAGGACCGGCGCAGGCTGCTGGCGCAGGACATCGGCGGCCGGTCGTCCACAGGCCAGGAGCAGGGGGGTGAGCAGGATCAGGGCCTTCGATGTCATGTCCGACCTCGAACAGGATGGATGTGCCGGTGGCCCGTCAATCCTTCTTGCGCGGGAACTGACGCTCGTAGGCCTCCTGCGCGTACTCGCTCGGAGGCACGCTGAACCGGCGCTTGAAGGCCCGCGTGAAGGCGCTGGCATCGTAGAAGCCGAGGATCTTCGCCACGTCGCTGGGCCGCTCGCCGTTGGCCAGCAGGGTCACGGCCCGCTGGAGGCGGCGCTCGATGAGGTACTGGTGGGGCGTGGTGCCGGTGGCCTCGCGGAACAGCCGGATGAAGTGGTCCGGGGTGCAGCGGGCCATGGTGGCCAGCTCGGGCACGCTGTTCTTGGAGCCGATCTGGGCTTCCATGTGATCCAGCACCAGCTGCAGCGTGGAGCGGTTGAGGCGGTAGGGGAAGCGGCCGCGGTCCTCCTTCTCCGTCAGGCGGGCGAGTTCGGCGCCCAGGAGGATGAGGAAGAGCTCCCGCGTCATGAGCTGCACGCCGTCGGGATTGCTCAGCTCCTGCGTGAAGATGTTGAACAGCTGCTTCAGGCTGAGGCTGCGCAGCACGGCGAAGCTGGCCTCCTGCCACTTCCGCGGCGGGTTCTGCAGCGAGGAGAGCAGGGGCTCGGGGAAGGGCCCCTCCAGGAAGAGCGCCGTGAACCCGAAGTGGGTGCTGGGATGGTGGCGCTTCAGGGTGTGCCCGAAGCCCGGCAGCAGCAGGGCCAGGTCGCCGGAGCGGATGACACCCTCCTCGCGGTCCTCGCCGGTGCAGACCCGCACGGCATGCGTGGGCTGCAGCAGCGTCCAGGCGTCGCGCGAGGGCAGCAGCTTCGCGGGCACGGGATCGCGCTTGAGGATGGCCAGGCGGAGCGGTCCGCTGGTGAAGGTCTGGAGATTCTTGGCTTCGGTTTCGGTCATGGTCAGGGAAGAAATAGACATACCCATCGGGGTGCCCAGGAAGGATGACAGGAATTCTCCTCCCCGCGCATGGAAATTTAACAAACCCCCGATCTATCCCCTGGCCAGGGCCGATTCCAGGCTCCGGAAGATGCCCTGGCCGCCCGTGGGGCCCAGGCGGGGATCCACCGCCCGCTCGGGATGCGGCATCATGCCCAGGACATTCCCGCGGACGTTCACGATGCCCGCGATGCCGTTCATGGCGCCGTTGGGCACGTGGGCCTCGCCGATCTCGCCGGCGGGAGAGCAGTAGCGGAAGGCCACGCCGCCCCGGGCTTCCAGGTCCGCCAGGTCGGCGGGCTCCAGGGTGAAGTTGCCCTCGGCGTGCGCGATGGGCACCCGGAAGACTTCCCCGGCCTTCATGGCGGTCGTGAAGGGCAGGTCGGTCCGCTCCACCCGCAGGTGGACGTCCTGGTGGATGAACCGGAGGGTGGCGTTGCGCAGCAGGGCGCCGGGCAGCAGCTGGGCCTCGCAGAGGATCTGGAAGCCGTTGCACACGCCCACGACCAGCCCTCCCTGGTCGGCGTGGCGCTTCACGTCCGCCATGATGGGCGCCAGGGCCGCGATGGCGCCGCAGCGCAGGTAGTCGCCGTAGCTGAAGCCGCCCGGGATGAAAACCAGGTCGGTGCCTTCGGGCAGGCGGGTCTCCTGGTGCCAGACGGGGATCGTGTCCCAGCCGAACACCGTGCCGCAGGCGTGGAGGGCGTCGTGGTCGCAGTTGGACCCGGGGAAGACGGGGACCGCCACCCGCATCAGAGCACCTCGATGGAGGCCTTCTCCATCACCGGATTCACCAGCAGCTTGTCGCACATGGCCTGGGCCTTGGCCTTCACCTCGGCGGGGTCGGTGCCCGGGACGTCCATCTCGATGAGCCGGCCGATGCGGACGTGGTCCACCGCGAATCCGAAGCCGTGGAGGCCCTGCTCCACGGCCTTGCCCTGGGGATCCAGGATCCCCGGCTTCAACTGCACCGACACGCGCACCTTCATGGGCCCTCCGCCCCTCCAGTGTAACCCGGAAGCCGCGTCAGTCCTCGCCGTCCCAGCGGTGGGCCTCGAGATCCAGGTTGCCCTGGTCGTCCACGGCGATCCCTTCCTCCCGCAGGCGGCCGATCTGCTCCATGGCGCCCCACCAGCGGCCCCGGCTGGGCACGTAGCCCCGGGTGTTCACGACGCGATGCCAGGGCAGGTCCGTGCCCTCGGGCAGGCCCGAGAGCACCATGCCCACCTGCCGGGGCCGCTGGGGGAAGCCGGCCAGCAGGGCCACCTGCCCGTACGAGGCCAGGCGCCCCTCGGGAATGCGCGCCACCACCGCCAGCACGGCCGTGCGGAAATCACGCGGCGCCGATGGCGCCTCGAGGCGCCGGCCGGGACGCTCCGCGGGACCCCTGGCCACGCGCTAGGCCTGCACGCCGGGTCGCTGGTCGGCGGGCACCCGGGTCCGGAAGCCGCCCTCGTAGCTGTGCCAGTGGCCCAGGGCCTCCTCGGGATAGGCCCAGCACCAGTAGCCGTCGCCGGAATCGAAGTCCACCAGCCACAGGCCCTTCACCTCGGCCTCTAGGTCCTGCATGGCGTGCTGCCAGCTCTGGACGAGGGTCTGGAGGCGCTCCCGCAGGGCCTCGGTCCGGGCCTCGTCCTTCTCGTCCTCGGCCTGGCGCAGCTCCTCGGCCAGGCTGGAGGCCAGGCTGTACACCGGCTCCGTCATGGCCCTCACCTGGGGCATGAGCGCCTGGGCTTCCTCGAGGGTGAAAATGCGGCCCATGGTGCCTCCCGTGTCCCATGATAGGCCGTCTCCAGCCCGGGGGAATGTTCGAGGCCGTATCGCAGGCGTTGCTAGGATCTACTCATGCGGTTCGTCCCTCTGCTCTCCTCCGCCCTCGATCCGTCGCCCTGGCGCGCCCTGGGCCCGGTGGCCCTGCGCTGGGAGGGGGAGCCCGATCCCCGCTGGGAGGCGGAGGCCTTCCGCGGACTGGAGATCCACACGGTCCACCTGCCGGGGACGGCGCCGGTGGTCGAGGCCCTTTCGGTCCTCCAGCGGCGGAACCTCGGTCCCGATTTCCTCGTGGTGCCCGTGGCCCGTCCGGCGAACCGGGAGGCGGGCTTCCGCTTCCTGGGCGACCTGGAGGCCCTCCTGGAGGCCACGTCCGGCCGGGACGTGAAGCTGGCCCTGCGGCTGGAGCCCGGCGCCACGGTCCCGGTGCTCGACCTCCTGCGCCAGGCCCGGTGCGAGGCCGTGGGCTTCTGCTGGCATGCGGGCTGCGAGGACCTGGAGGCCCTGGCGGACCGGCTCTGGACCGGGGTCTGCGAACCCGGGGCCGACCTGCGGCCGCTCCAGCGCCTGGGCTACCGGTGGGACATGGCCCTGCCCGCCATGGATCCCGATCGCTATCGCCGCGAGGCTGCGGCCCTGGAGGCGGCCCACCCCCCCGTGCTCTTCCCCGCCGAGATGCCGGCCACGGCCCTGGGCCGCCCCGTGGTGCCCGATCCGGACGTGGTGCTGGGGAAGCACTGGGACCGCCCATGAGCGGCACCCTCCTGGTGGTCGCCGGGGAGGACTCGGGCGACCTGCACGGCGCGGAGCTGCTGCGCGAGCTGAAGGCCCGGCGGCCGGACCTCCGGATCGTGGGCGTCGGCGGACCCCGCATGAGCCCCTATCTCGATCGCAAGCTGGCGGACGTGAAGGACCTGGCCGTGGTGGGCTTCGTGGAGGTGATCAAGCACCTCCCGTCCCTGAACCGGCTCTTCAAGAGCCTCCTCGCCGCCGCGGACGAGGAGGCCATCGCCGGCGCCCTCCTCATCGACTACCCGGGCTTCAACCTGCGCCTGGCGAAGGCCCTGCGGAAGCGGATGCCCGGCGTCGGCCTCCACCAGTACGTCTGCCCCCAGGTCTGGGCCTGGAAGAAGGGGCGCATCCCGGAGCTGGGGCGCACCCTGGACACCCTCTACTGCCTCTTCGATTTCGAGCCGGCCCTGTTCGAAGGCTTCCCCGTGGACGCCCGGTTCGTGGGCCACCCGCTGGTAGAGGTCGTGAAGCCGGAATGCGACCGGGCGGCCTTCTTCGCCCGGACGGGACTGGACCCCGCCTGGCCCGTGGTGGCCCTCCTGCCGGGCAGCCGGAAGGGCGAGGTGGCCTCCCTGCTGCCGCCCATGGCCGAGCTGGCCCGGCGGTGGGCCCACGAGCGGCCGACGGTGCAGTGGGTGCTGCCCGTGGCCTCCACGCTCGATCCTGCCTTCGTGCGCGCCCACCTGGGGCCGGCCCCCGTGATGCTCCTGGAGGGCCTCTCCTACGCCAGCCGGGCCCATGCCGATGCGGCCCTGGTGGCCTCGGGCACCGCCACCCTGGAGACGGCCCTCCTGGGCACGCCCTTCGCCATCCTCTACAAGCTGAATCCCCTCACCTACCAGATGGCGAAGCGGGTGGTGAAGCTGCCCCACATCGGCCTGGCCAACGTGGTGGCCCGTCGCGAGGTGGCGCCGGAGCTGCTCCAGGCGGACGTGAATCCCGAGCGGCTGGCCCGGGAACTGACCCGGCTGCTGGATCCCGCCGAGGCCCCGCGCATCCGGGCCGGCCTGGGCGAGGTGCGGGGTCACCTGGGCGAGCCCGGCGCGGCGGGCCGGGTGGCGGAGCACCTGCTGGCGAGGCTCTAAGGCCCCGAGTTTCGGGAGGCCTGGGGAACCCCTAAACGCGTCTCGGGTTCTGTCCGTAGGCCCCCTCAAGAATCTGAACAGCGTTCTTCACCGCCTGCCCCAAGGCCTATCAGGGGGGTTGTACATGGCTGACTGCCTTCATGCCCCGGAACAGCATGTCCTCCGCGTACCTGCGACTGCCGTCGTCTGGCTCGCCATGCTGCCGGCGAGCGGGTTCGGGGCCATCGTCTGGTCCACCATGTTGGGAACGGATCCACCCGCGTGGATGGGATTCCTTCAGGTCAGCATTCTGGCGGCGCTGGTCCTCTTGGCTGGGGCTTCTCCGCGCTGGCGTCCGCTGCGTGGCTACTTCCTGGCCCTGACAGCGCTGGCCGCGGGGTATGTGGTGGGGGACAAGGTGTCCGGGGCCCTGACCTGGGAGGGCTGGCAGGCCCGCATGTTCGCCAACACGCTGATCCACGCGGTCATCTCCTGCGGATTCCTGGCGCTTTCGCTGGTCGGGAGCGGCCTCACCCGCCGTGATGTGTACCTGGTGAAGGGCGACATGGCGGCTCCGAGCCACTTGCCTCGATGGGTGCCCCACCTCCCCTGGTCCCGACTGGGACCCCTTCTGATGGTCATCCTCGCGGTCGGTCTGGCCATCCAGCTATTCCTGACAGTCCATCCGGACCTTCACCTGGCTGGTCGCGCGCTGCTCTCCCTCCCCGCAGCCCTGGCTTTCGCGGCCATCAATGCCGCCCAGGAAGAATTCCGCTACCGGGCCGTCCTGCTGGCCCGCCTTGGCCCCGCTGTCGGGAGCACCCAGGCCCTACTCGTGACATCCGTGATGTTTGGGCTGGACCACTGGTTCGGCCACCCCGCGGGCCCCTCAGGCGTGCTCCTGGCGGGATTCGCCGGCTATCTCTGGGGAAAGAGCATGATCGAGACGCGGGGATCGGCCTGGGCCTGGCTTATCCACGCCTTTCAGGACGTGGTCATCTACCTGCTCATCGCCGCGGCGAAGGGATGAGGTCCGACGCCGGTACTCCCGGCAGCCGCTGGAGCCGCAAAGGGAAGGCGTCCTTGAAGGACCTGCGCAGGTCCTCCGGCGCCGCCTTCCAGGCCTGCAGCGCCCGCTCGCCCCGCGGTGAGGCGCGGCCGGGAGGCCCGGTGCCATTCCGGACATCCGTTCCAGGCGGCCAGGTTTCGCAGATGGATGGTTTCCAGGGAAATTCCGGAGGCGCACCAGAAAGGATGCGGACCTGGAGGCGGTCCCCGCGGGCGGGAGGCGGGGCCTGGATCCGGCGCCAAGGGGATCCGGAATGCCGCCGGCACCATCAGAGGACTCTGTTATCCTGAATCCACGCCATCGAGACCAACACCCGTTTCCACGCTTCCGGTCAAGAACTCGATCAACAAGGGGCTCCCGCATGCGATGCGCACCATTTCTGAGAATCCCGATCCTTCTGCTTCCCTTCTGCCTCTCCGTCGGGCTGCAGGCGGGTGAATGGGAATTCGGGCTGCTCTACGCGGATGCGCAGACGGAGAAAGGTTCACTGACCTCCAACGGGACCTTCCCGACGCTCCCGTACGCCATTGTCCAGAATGGAATCAGTGGCACTTGGAGCCAGGGAGGGGTACAGGTCGGCTACCGACTCCTGCAGAAAGGCGACTGGGGGTTGTGGATCCACGGCCAGTACAACGAGGGGCTCGCGCATCCCGCGATCACCCACTCGGGCGAGTACCACACCTCGGTGTCGACCGAGGCGGAGACCTTCAACGGCACGGGCTCCATCCGGTCCAGCAGACTGAGCCTGGGATTGGCCCGGCGCTTCTCCTTCGGGGAATTCGGGCTGAGCCTGGGGCCGCGCAACAGCAGCCTTAGCGTGGACGGGAACACCTTGAACCAGACCAATGGGGTGTTCTCGAGCAGCCACTACTCGGCCAGCCACGCGTACAAGGATACGTTCGTGGCCGTGAGCTTCACGGCCACCCAGGACCAGGGGACGTTCCGGTCCTTCCAGAAGATCGCCTTCGGAACCGGGTTCGGATCCACGGTTCCCACCGTGGATCCCGGCCCCAGCGATTGGAAGATGCGTGAAGCCTACCTTGCGCAGTTCCGCCCCAATCGGGAGTTCTGGTTCACGCTCGGAGTCAGGCTCTAGGGGCGCAACCCGGGTCCCTCCCTGTTCAGGTCCCTCGTTCCTGCCGCGGCGAGGGCGGAGGGGCATCCTTTTGCCTCCCCGGTAGCCGCCGCACCGGGAGGGGGAAGGCGTCCTTGAACGCCCGGCGCAGCTCCTCCGGCGCCGCCTTCCAGGCCTGCAGCGCCTGGGCCCGGGTGGGGAAGGTGCCGTAGCAGGCCTGCCACCAGTGGAAGCCGTCGCGGCGGACATAGGGCAGCACCATGATCTCCGGCGCCTTCGAACCTGCCGCCCGGGCCACCTGCTTCAGGCCGGCGGCGTAGCCGGACACCACCATGCGCAGGGTCCAGGAGCCGGCCGGGGCGGCGGCCCGCCGCTCGGCGCCCTGGCGCAGGGCCTCGGGCAGATCCTCCTGGGCCAGGGGCTTCGCAGCCGCCTCGGGGTCTCCGAGATCCTTCTCCGTCAGCACCCGGCGGGGCGCCTCCACCTGGACCTCCAGGCTGTGGGAGACGCCGCCCATCAGGTTGTTCACGCTGAGGGTGTAGACCGTGGTCTTCTCGGGGATCACGCCGATGCTGGAGAGGCCGTCCAGCTCCAGGCCGCCGGGATCCAGCCGCACCTTCGCGTCCCCCTGGCAGACCCAGCGCAGGATCACCTGCTCGCCGGGCTTCACCACCTTGGCGCTGGCATCGAAGCTGCACACCATGGCCGGGGCGGGCGCCCCCTTGCCGCGGCCCAGCACGGCCACTTCCAGGGTGCGGGTCTGGCCGCCGGCGGCGTTGTTCACGCTGATGGTGTAGCGGGTGGTCTCCAGGGGCGTGACGGTCACCTCGCTCTTGCCGTCCAGTTCCATGCCGCCGGGCTCCATGTGGATCTTCGCGCTGCCGGCGCACTCCCATTTCAGGACCACGGGCTGGCCCGGCAGCACGGCCTTGGCGCTGGCGTCGAAGCTGCAGACCCGGGCCGGCTCGCCCAGGGGGAGGTTGGGGACGACGCGGATCTCCGTGCTGCCCAGTTCCCTCCCGTCAGCGCGGGTGTCGAAGATCCGGTAGGTGGTCGTGTAGGAAGGGCGCAGGGTCACCTGTCCGTGGCCCGGCAGCACCATGCCGCCGGGTTCCAGTCGCACCTGGGAGGCCCTCGGGCAGTCCCAGGAAAGCAGCACGGATTCGCCCGGGCGGACCTCCCGGGGCTCAGCCGTGAGGGTGCCGGTCCCCGGCGCCTGGACCAGGCCGAGGACCGCGGGGAGGACGAGGGCGGGGAGCATGGGGGGAGTGTACCGTTCCCGGGGCCTTGGACACGAAGGGTAGAATGCCTCGGGCGCTCGATACCCGGAAAGGAAGGGCGCACTGGCCGGCCGGGGATGGCCGGCCGGGGTGTCCGCCAGCGCGTTCCATGCCCCTCCAGACCCACAGCCCCCTCCAGGTCGGTGATACGGTCGGCCGCTACCTGGTGGAAGCCTGCGTGGGCGAGGGCGGGATGGGACAGGTGTTCCGGGCCTGGGACGCCACCCTGGAACGCCGGGTCGCCCTGAAGATCATCCGGGTCGACCTGATCGACCAGGAGGATTCCCTGACGCGGTTCCAGCGGGAGGCCCAGATCCTGGCCAGGCTGGACCACCCGGGCATCTGCCGCGTCTACGATTGGCTGGACCATCAGGGGACGCTGGTGATGGCCATGGAGTGGGTGGATGGCGCATCGCTCGCCTCGGTCATCAAGCGGGGGGCCATGCCGCTCGGGACGGCAGTCGGGCTGCTCCGGGGAGTCGCGCACGCGCTGGCCGCGGCCCACGCGAAGGGGGTCATCCACAGGGACCTGAAGCCCTCGAACATCGTGCTCACGAGCGAGGGGACGGCCAAGATCCTGGACTTCGGGCTCGCCAAGTCCCTCGAGGCCGGCCACCTGGACGCGGCCCCGGACGGAAGCCGGGCACGGACGGCCGCAGCGGACACCCGCTCGCTCCCGGGTTCGGGCTCCAGCCCCTCTCCGGACCGGACCCTCACCCAGTCGGGACTGGTGCTGGGCACCCGGGGGTTCATGGCCCCGGAGCTCCTGGAAGGCGCGCCGGCCACCGCGGCTTCCGACCTGTACGCCCTGGGGGTCGTCGCCTCCCTGCTCATCACGGGCGACCGGCGCGCGGGCGAGGGCCGGGACGCGGGGACCCCTCCCCGGGCCATCCCCCGCCCGCGGTCCGGATCGAAGGCCCACCCCCCGGGTCCCCATGCCCTCTGGAGCCTCATCGACCGGCTGCGCTCGCCGGATCCGGCCTCCCGCCCCACTGCCCGCGAGGTGGTCGCCGCCCTGGATCGCCTGCAGGCGCCCCCCTCCCCGGCCTGGTGGGCCGCCGGGGCCGCCGTCGTGACGCTGGTGCTGGTCTCGCTGGGGCTGTGGGCCTACGGCCGGGGGGCGCTCCCCGAATTCTCCAGGGCCCACCAGGCCAAGCTGGTGGTGGTGCCCCTCCAGAACCGCACGGGCTCCCCCGGCCTCGAGACCGCGGCCGGAACGACCGCCACGGACCTGCTGGAGTACCTCCTGCGGTCCTTCCCGCAGGTGGAGGTGGTCCAGGACTTCTACAGCCGCAGCGGCGCGGCGGAAGCCCGCCCCCGCCTCCAGGCGCGGGAGGCCGCGGCGGAGCGGGCCTTCATCCAGCGGGTGGTGGCACGGACCGCGGCTGATCTCGTCCTGCTGGGCGAGGTGGAACCTGTCCCCGGTTCTGAGCGGGTGCGCTTGCGGGTGCGGCTGATGGACGCGGGAGGCCAGCCGAGGGTGACCCGCGAGGTCGTCTCCCGGGCCGCGGTCTTCGAGCCCGGACTGGCGGTGCCCGCCGTGCTGAGGGAGCTTGGCCGGGCGCTCTCCCCCCTCGGGCCTCCCCGGGACCTGCCCCCGATCCCCTCGACGGAGGTGCTCGAGGCCTATGGCCGCGGGCTCGAGCGGTTCATCCAGGGCGACACCCCGCAGGCCCTTCCGCTCCTGGAGCGGGCGGCGCTGGAGGCGCCCCGGTTCCCCCCGGTCGTGGTCAGCTATGCCTCGGCCCTCAATCGCAGCGGCGACCCCAGGGCCCAACCCACCCTCCAGTGGGCCCGGTCCGCGGCGCGCCAGGCTGGAGACCGGTACTCCGAGGCGCGGGCCGTGATCGAGATGGCCTTCCGGGCCCGGGCGGAAGCCCGGCCGAACGAGGAGGCCCTGTTCATGGAGGCGCTCTCCCTGGCCCGGGAGGAGGGCGACAAGGACCTCCAGGCCCGGGTGATGAATGAGCTCGGTGTCTACTGGATCGACCGCGAGAACTGGGTCGCCGCGCGCAGCCTGCTCGATCCTGCCCTCGACCTGGCCACCCAGTGGGGGACGCGCTGGCTGCGCGGGAGCATCCTGGTGAACCTTGCGAACCTGGCCAAGTACCAGGGCCGGGGTGCGGAAGCCCGCCGCCTGTACGAGGCCTCGATCGCCAACGCGGACATCCTCGAGGACTGGCAGCTCATCGCCACGACCCGGAACAACCTGGCCATCCTCGATTTCGAGGAGGGGGCGGTGGCGGCCGCGGAGCGCACCTGGCTGGAGGTGCTGCGGGTGCGCAGGCTGCATGCCGACCGCCTGGGCGAATGCCGGGTGCAGCTGAACCTCGGCATCGCCGCGTTCATGCAGAAGCGGTTCGACCAGGCGCAGGCGCGCTTCGAGTCCGCCCTGGCCGGGAGCCGGCAGCTGAACGTCGTCCAGATCCAGGGGCGGGCCCTCTACCGGCTCGGGGACCTCCTGCGGGCCCAGGGGCGGTTGACCCAGGCCGCCATCCGGCTGCTGGAGGCCCTCGAGCCCTTGAAGCAGGGCGGGACGCCGGCCAACCAGGCCGAAGCCCTCGCGGCCCTGGCGGAGTGCAAGGCCCGCCAAGGGGACACCGGCGGGGCCGAGCGCCTGATCGAGGAGGCCTGGCGCCTCACCACCCGGGATTCCCCGCAGGTCCTGCGGGCCCGGGCCTGGGTGCAGCACCTGCGCGGGCAGCATCGGGAGGCCCGGGAATCCCTGGCCGCTGCCCTCGCGGCGCCCCGGGACAGGGATCCCGAGCACCAGGCTGAGCTGCAGGCGCTGCGTTCCGCCTGGGGCCGGCGATCTTGACGGGCCGGTCCGCCGAACCGATGGTGGTGTCCCCGTCATCCAGGACGTCCCGCACGAAAGCGAGGTGGATCCATGAGCATGGCCAAACCAGCAACCTCCCGGAGGGGGCTCCTCTCTGGACCCGGGCCGCTCTATGTGAGCCGGACCTTCGACTTCGATCCCGATGACCCGAGGAAGGATCAGGTCACCGTGTCCTTCGAGGTCCAGGGGGACTGGGAGATGAAGGGGCCGAAGGGGACCAGGCTGTCCTTTCCGGCGGGCGACTACACGCTCGAATTCCCCCGGCACTCCCCCCAGCCCCTGGCCCGCCTCACCATCGATCCCGATCCAGGGGGCGGCCGGGTCCCCTGAGGGGCCGCCGCGCCGGCCCGTCCCGCTTCAGTTCCCCAGGTAGGTGAACCAGAAGCGCACCCCCAGGTACTGCCCGTCGTAGCCCTCGGGCAGGCGCTGGAGGGGGGCGGACCGGAGGACCGCCATGCGGGCGCTCTCGTCCAGGGCGGGGTTCCCGCTGGGGATCTCCACGCGCACGCGGTCGAGGCTGCCGTCCCGGGCGATGCGGAAGTAGATCTGCACGCGGCCCTGCTGGCTGGAGACCCGGCTCCAATTGCCGGTGATGCGCGTCTGGACCTGCTGCAGGTACCACATGAAGGGGAAGTCGCCGTCCACGCCGCCCACGAGGCCGGTGCCGCCCTGCACGCCCGCCGAGGGGTTCAGGCCCGGGATGCCGCTGCCGGCGCCGATGCCGGCTCCGTTGCCCTGGCCTGCGGCCCCGGTGACGGGGTTGGCGGCGGGGGCCTTCCCCTTGGCCGCGGTGGTGCCCGCCCCCTGGCTGGCGGCGTCGGGGTTGTTCCCCTTGGGCGCGGCCCGGGTGGTCTTCTCGGCGAAGGGGTTGGGCGCCGTGGACGTGGGGGTGGTGTCGCGCTGGGGGGCCACCTCCTCCACCCGGCGCAGGCGCTCGCCGGTCTTCCCCTCCGCCATGGCATCGGAGCCGCCGGAGGGCGTGGCCATGGCCGGGGGCAGGTTCACCCAGGTGACCTTGACCTCCTCCGATCGTTTGCCGCGGCCGTGGGGCCAGAGGAAGGCGGCGCCCAGGGCCAGGTGCAGGGCCAGGCTCAGGCCGAGCCCCGTGCTCCAGGCCATCTCGCCCAGGTGCGCGCGGCTGCGCAGGTAGCCCTGGAGATCCTGGCTCACGGCTGCATGGCCCCGGTGTTGGCGGCCAGGGTGGTGGGCTGCACGGGCAGGTTCGGTGCGGCGGCCGTGACGAAGCCCACCTGGGTGAAGCCCGCATCGCGGATGGCATCCACCACCTGGATGACGCGGCCGTAGGGCACGTTGTGGTCCGCCCGGACCAGCACGGGCCGCTTGCCGCCGGACTGCGCCGCCTGCTTGAGCTGGTTGGCCAAAACGGGCAGGGGCATGAAGGCCTTCTCGAACTGCAGGCGCCCGTCGAAGGTCACCGTCACGGTCAGGGCCTGGCTCTCCAGGTTGCGACCGGTGCGGCTCTCGGGCAGCTTCACGTCGACGCCCGTGGTCATCATCGGCGCCGCGATCATGAAGATGATGAGGAGCACCAGCATCACGTCGATGAGCGGCGTCATGTTGATGTCGGCCATCGCGCCGCGCCTGGATCCTGGCGTGAACGCCACGGGCACCTCCGGGGAACGGATCCAGGATAGCGCGGAGCCGGCGCGGCCGGAGATCCCATCACCCGCTGCCGCAGCCGCCTCCTGGCGACCCTCAGCCTGTCCCTCGCCGCCCGGGCCGGGGGAGCCTCCATGGACCGTGGTGAGACAATCGGGTGCCTGGACCCCTCCGATCGATGGCCAGAAGGGGGGGGATGCCAGGGCCGTTCTCCCGCAGGGGCGAGGTTCACTTCCAGGGGTGGTGGCAGGATGGGTGAAGCGCCAGGGGTGATGAATCCGGATGGATTGAAACGGAACCTGGTGTCGCGGGCCTTCGGTCACGTCTCGAGGCATGGCGTATCAAGCCTCCTGCAGAACCTGATCGGGAAGCTGGGCAACCACTGGTACGACTTCCGGGAAGGCACCGACACGGCCGGGGTGGTCGGCCTGGGTGGCCTGTCCATCGCAAGCCCCAACAAGCATCGGGGCGTGTATTACGGCGCCACCAAGCAGCGTCCCTTCCTCGAAGTCCTGGAGAGGGTGGCACCCCCGAAGGCTTGCACGTTCGTCGATGTCGGCTGCGGGAAGGGCAAGGTCCTTCTGATGGCCATGGATTACGGATTCAACCATGTCACAGGGATCGAGTTCTCATCCGAGCTGTGCGCCTTCGCCTGCAGGAATGTCGAGGCGGTGCGGCGCAGGAGGGGGCTGGCGTGCGAAATCGAGGTCCTGGAATGTGATGCGACGGACTATCCGGTGCGCCCGGGGGACGGGGTCTTCTTCCTGTTCCACCCGTTCGATGAATCGATCATGTCGATATTCATCGAGCACGTCGCCGAATCGGTCCGGCGCCATCCCCGCCCGGTCTGGCTGATCTACAGCTATCCCGTCCACAACAACGTGATCGAGAAGCATCCGCTGTTCTCGAGCCATGAGGCCTACCACGTCCGCGGGACCCCCTACATGGTCTACCGGAACGCCTGGGGGCCCCCGCCGGCTGCACCCGCCACGCCAGATGCGGCGGCTACAGGCTGACGGGCGCCACGAGGTACTTCCCCTTCGCATCGCGGCTGACGGTGCCGGCGGGGATGTCCGGGTCGTGCTCGAAGACGCAGACGGTGTCCGTGCCGGCGACTTCGTCGAGCACCTTCTGGCGCTCGTCGACGCAGGTGACCACGTCCAGGTCGTAGCCCATCACCCAGGCGGGCTGGATGTGGCGGGCGGTGGGGATGAGGTCGGCGAGGTAGACCAGGCGCCGGCCGCCGCCCTCCACCACCACGTTCTGGAGACCCGCGATGTGGCCGGGGGCCGGTCGCACCGAGATGCCGGGCAGGAGGGTGGTGGCGCCGTCCACGGTGTCCAGGAGGCCGGCGGCCTCCAGGGGTTCCCAGTTCTGGGGCAGGTAGCTGGCCTTCACCCGGAGGTGCGGGCGCCGGGCGTCGGCCAGGTCCCGGGCCTGCACCACGTATCGGGCGTTGGGGAAGCTGGGCACGGGACGGCCCATGCCGTCCAGGCGGGTGCTGCCGCCGGCGTGGTCGAAGTGCAGGTGCGTGAGGATGCAGAGGGTGATGTCCGCGGGCTTCACGCCGTGCTTCGCGAGGTTGGCGTCCAGCACACCGCGGCCCTCGAACTTGAAGCGGGCCATGAAGTCGTCGCTCTCCTTGTCGCCGTTCCCGTTGTCCACGAGGATGACGTGGCGCTTCCCGCCCACTTCGCCCCGGATGAGCAGGCAGTTGGTGGCCATGAGGATCTGATTGTCCTCGTCCGCGGGGTAGAGCTTCTGCCACACCACCTTGGGCACGGTGCCGAACATGGCGCCGCCGTCCAGCCGGAAGGTGCCGCCGCCGATGATCTGGACATCCCAGGGACCGAACTGCATGGGCACTCCTTACAAGCAATCGATGAAACCGCGAATGGCGCGAATGAACGCGAAGGAGGCATGACACTGGCCATGGATTCCCGGTGGCGGTTGTTTTCGCGCGCCCAGAGGGCGATTCGCGTCATTCGCGGATGGATTTCAAAACGCCAGCACCTTCCGCGCCGCGACCAGCACCTTCTCGGCGTTGGGCAGGACGGCCCGCTCGAGGATGCGGTTGAAGCCCACGGGTGTGAACTCGGAACCCACGCGCCCCACCGGGGCGTCCAGCCAGGCGAAGCACTCGGAGGCGCAGATCGCGGCCAGTTCGCCGCCGAAGCCGCCGAAGACCTTGTCCTCGTGGGCAACGAGCACACGGTGGGTCTTCTTCACGGAGCGGAGGATCGCCTCGGTATCGAGCGGGCTGAGGCTGCGGAGGTCCACCACCTCGGCGGACTTGCCCTCCTTCTCCAGCTTGGCTGCGGCCTCCAGGGCGAAGTGGACGGGGGTGCCGTAGGCCAGGATGGTGAGATCCTTGCCCTCCCGGCGGATCCGGGCCTTTCCGAAGGGCACGGCGAAGCTGGGCGGTACCACGGCCTGGGCCATCTTGGCGTTGTAGAGGAACTTGGGCTCGAGGTAGAGGGTGGTGCCGCGGCTGCGGAGGGCGGTGCGGAGGAGGCCCGCCGCATCGTCGGCGAAGGCGGGCACCACCACGCGGATGCCGGGCAGGGTGGTGAGCCAGCCCTCCACGTTCTGGGAGTGGTAGAGGCCCCCGCCGATGTAGCCGCCGGAGGCCAGTCGGATGGTGACATTGGGGGCGAACTGGCCATGGGTGCGCCAGTAGTCGTGGCTGCATTCCACGATCTGCTCGGCGGCGGGCCAGATGTAGTCGGCGAACTCGGCGCCCTCCACCACCACGCGGATGCGGTCGTCCAGCCGCGAGAAGCCGTTGGCCGTGCCCACGATGTAGTCCTCGGCGATGGGGGCGTTGAACACCCGCTTCTCGCCGAATTCCTGCTGGAGCCCCTTGCTCACGTTGAAGATGCCGCCCTTGTCCTTGTTGGCCATGTCCTGGCCCCAGATGAAGGTGTCCGGATTGTGGCGGAACTCCTCCTTCAGGGTCTGGTTCAGCGCCGCGATGAGGCTGATGGGGTCGCCCGCGGCCTGGTGGGTGCCGTCGGGAAACTCGTCCGACACCCAGCCTTCGGGGATCACGAAATCGTGGATGCTGGCCGGATCGGGATTCGGCGCGGCCATGGCCCGGTCGTGGGCGGCCAGGTAGCGGGCCTGGTTCTCGGTCTCGATGGCCTGGAGCTCGTCCTCGCTGAGGCCGTTCGCCAGACAGAAGGCGCGGAAGCGGGGCAGGGGGTCCTGGGCCTTGGCCGCGGCCAGTTCGCCCTCGTCGCGGTACAGCTCGTGCCGGTCGGAATTGGAGTGGCTTCCGATGCGGACGCAGGTGGCATACACCATGGCCGGTCCCTGGCCGGTGCGGACGTAGGCCAGGGCCTCCTCCATGGCGCGCATGGAATCCAGCGGGTCGAGGCCATCGCACTTGAGGATCTTCAGGTTCGGGAAGCCCCGGAAGTTGTCGCAGATCTGCGCGTTGGTGCTCTGGTCCTTCTTGGGCACGGAGATGCCGTAGCCGTTGTCCTGCACCACGAAGATCACGGGCAGCTTCTCCCGGTCCGCCCCGTTGATGCTCTCGAAGCAGTAGCCCTCGGACAGCGACGATTCACCCTGGCTGCTGAACACCACCGCGTCCCGGCCGTAGTACTTCACGGCCCGGGCCAGGCCCACCGCATGCTGGGTGTGGTTGCCCGTGAGGCTGGAGACGTTCTGGATGCCGATGGCGGGCTTGGCGAAGTGGTTGCTCATGTGGCGGCCGCCGCTGGCGGGATCGGTGGCCTTGGAGATGCCGTTGAGGATGATCTCCTCGGGCGTGAGGCCGGCGGCCAGGCAGGTCATCAGGTCGCGGTAGTAGGGGAAGAGGAAGTCCCTGCCCGCCCGGAAGGCCAGGCCCAGGGCGAGCTGGATGCCGTCATGGCCCGCGCAGGGTGCGTGGTAGGACCAGCCGATGGCCTGTTTCAGGTAGTTGGGGGCCTTGTCGTCCAGCACCCGTCCGAGGTGCATGAGTTCATACCAATGGCAGAGGTCCTCGCGGCTGGGAGTTCCATCGGCGCCCAGGGCATCCAGGGCCACCTTCACCAGGGTCGGGGTATCCAATGTCACCTCCTGAACCGGGACGCATCCCGGGTTTGCCTGAGCCCATCATCTTCCCATGCCCCTCCGGCGCCGGCCAGTCAGGGTCCCGGCACGGAGGCCTGCTCCACCTGCCAGACCAGGGGCTGGCCCTGGCTCCGGGCCTCGGCCATGGCCCGCGAGGCCCGGCGGAGGGCCTCGCGAAGGGAGAGATCCTCCCCCTGGGGATCCCAGAGGGTGCCGCCCGAGGGGTGGGTGCCCAGCGATTCGCGGACCCGGGCGAGCAGGATGGCCGCACCATCCGGCGTCGTATGGGGCATGAGCAGCAGGTACTGGTCCGCCGCCAACTCGACCAGGAGGTCTTCTCCGCGGAGGGCGTCGGAAACGGCCTGGATGCGGGCCTTCAGGCCCTTCTCCATGGGCTGCGTCCAGAGCGTCAGGGCCATCTGCTCGTTCCGGCGCCGGGCGAGGAAGACCGTGGCCCGCAGCCAGATCTCGAGGTACCGGCGGTTGGGCAGCCCCGACCGGGCGCTCTGCAGGGCGCTGTCCTGCACCACGGCACTGCTCAGCTCCAGGGCATCCCGGGTGGCCTGCAGCTCCTGCTTCAGGTGTTCCGTCTCCAGGGTCTTGCTGAAGAGGTGCCCCAGGGCCTTGAGCAGGGTCAGGGCGCCGCGACCGAAGACGCGGGCCTCGCTGGCCTGGACGCAGAGGGTGCCGATCACCTTGTTCCCGTTGCGGAGGGCCACCCCGGCGTAGGCCCGGATGCCCAGGTCCGTCCAGGCCGCGCTCTCCCGCCACATGGGTTCGGCGAGGGCGTCCCGGACCACGAGGGGCCGCTCGGGATGGGCCATCACCCAGGGGCAGTAGCCCTTCTCGGGGTTCTGGAAGATCCGGTGCATGGCGATCTCGTCATCGGCGGCCCACCAGAAGACCTCGTGCCCCAGTCCCGCCACCCGGGTCAGCATGGCCCGCTCCGCCTGGAGCCGCTCCATCAGGAGGGCCAGGCCGTGCTCGAACAGGTGGGCGGGATCGGCGCTGTTCTCCGCCAGCAGGTTGGCCAGCGCCGCCAGATGGTCCACCTTCTTCCGAGCCTGACCGCCCGTCTTGGCCACACAGCCTCCGAGGACATCCCTAGAGTACTCCACTCCGGCGGGGAAGGCCCGGACCGGCTGCCAGCGGATCACGCGGTCCACTTCCACTCGGCATGGCCTGCGGCCATGACCGAGGCGCCGTGGCGGGGCAGGGGCCCGGTTCCACCCCGCCTACCAGCTGATCACGCGGATCGCGGGGTCCACTTCCTCCTGCAGCATGCCCTCGATGTAGCGGAGGGTGCCGCTGGTGGAGGAGGGGCAGGAGCCGCAGGCGCCGTGGTAGCTGATCTCGAGGGTCTGGCCGTCGAAGGAGATCACCTCCAGGCCGCCGCCGTCCCCGGCCAGGCCGGGCCGGATGCGGGTGTCCAGCAGCTCGTGGATGCGGGCCAGCTTCTCGTCGGCCCCGGCGCCCTGGGCCAGCCGCGGGCCCTCGCCGGTGGCGTCGTCGGGCAGCTTCAGGTCCTCGATGGCCTCGCAGATGGGGTCGATCAGGTCGCTCCACTCGGCGGAGGATTCCTTGTTCACGGTCACGAAGCGGTCCATGTAGAACACGGACGTCACCTTGCCCAGGCCGAAGAGGGCGGAGCCCAGGGGATCGCCCACCGCGGCGCCGAAATCCTTGAAGGATCGGGAGCCCGCCTTGAGCACGGCCGGGTTCACCAGGAACTTCAGGGCGTCAGGGTTGGGGGTGGGTTCGATGTTGATGACCTTGGGCATGGACGGCTCCCGACAAAGTTTACCATTTTCGTCAGGATTTGCGAGCGGGCCCGCGGCGGCCATACTTGGGACCCGGAGCTCCCATGACGGTCCCCAAGGCGCTGCTCAGCTGGTCCAGCGGCAAGGATGCGGCCTACGCGCTGCACCGGCTCCGGGAGCAGGGGGAGGTGGAGGTGGTCGGCCTCCTCACCACCCTGAACCAGGCCTTCGACCGGGTGGCCATGCATGGGGTCCGGGAGGCCCTGCTGGCGGACCAGGCCGACGCGGCGGGGCTCCCCCTCTGGAAAGTGCCGCTGCCCTGGCCCTGCTCCGACGAGGCCTACGGGGCCGCCATGGCCGGGGCCTGTGCCCGGGCCGCAGCCGAGGGCATCACCGTGATGGCCTTCGGGGACCTGTTCCTGGAGGATGTCCGGGCCTACCGGGAGGCCCGGCTCGCCGGCACGGGCCTGGAACCGCGCTTCCCGCTGTGGGGGGAGGACACCGCCCGCCTGGCCCGCGAGATGGTGGCCGCCGGGCTGAAGGCCACCCTGGTCTGCGTGGATCCGCAGGCCCTGGCCGCCGGCTTCGCGGGCCGGGCCTTCGATGCGGAGTTGCTCTCGGCCCTGCCCCCGGGGGTGGACCCCTGCGGCGAGCGGGGCGAGTTCCACACCTTCGCCTGGGACGGCCCCATGTTCGACCGGCCGGTGGCCCTGACGCCGGGTGAGGTGGTGGAACGGAACGGGTTCGTCTTCGCGGACCTGGTGCCGGCATGAGCGATTCGGCCGGTTTCCTGCCCACAGGCGCGGTGCTGATGGATCCGGGCCGGCCGGCGGTGCTGGTCACGGGGGCCACGGGCTACATCGGAGGCCGCCTCGTGCCGCGCCTCCTGGCGTCGGGGCACCGGGTGCGCTGCCTCGTCCGCAACCCCGAGCGTCTGGCGGGCCGGAACTGGCCGGGGGTGGAGATCGTGCGGGGGGATGTCTCCGATCCGGCCACCCTGGACCCGGCCCTCGAGGGCGTCCACCAGGCCTACTACCTGGTCCACGCCATGGCGGACAAGAGCCCCGATTTCCGGGAGCAGGACCTGCGGCAGGCCCGCACCTTCGCCCAGGCCTGCAGCCGGGGGCATGTCCGCCGGATCCTCTACCTGGGCGGGCTGGGGGACCCCACGCGGAAGCGCAGCCACCATCTGGCCAGCCGGCAGGAGGTGGGCGAGGCCCTGGCCTCCGCCGGCGTTCCCGTCCTGGAATTCCGGGCCGCTGTCATCGTGGGCAGCGGCAGCGCCAGCTTCGAGATGATCCGCCACCTCACGGAGCGCCTGCCGGTGATGGTCACGCCCCGCTGGGTGAACACCCGCTGCCAGCCCATCGGCATCCGGGACGTGCTGGCCTACCTGCTCGAGGCCCTCGACCACCCGGACCTGTCGGGCATCTTCGAGATCGGCGGGCGGGATGTCCTCGACTACCGGGGGATGATGCTGGCCTACGCCGAGGCCCGGGGCCTCCACCGGATCATCGTGCCCATGGACGTGCCCTTTCCGCGGCTGTCGGTCCACTGGGTGGACCTGGTGACCCCGGTCCCCAAGGCCGTGGCGGGCCCGCTGGTGGACGGCATGACCACGGAGGTGGTGGTGCAGGATCCCCGCGCCCTGTCCGCCTTCCGCGTGCGTCCCATGGCCTACCGCGAGGCCCTGGCCCTGGCCCTCCAGCGGTTGGACGAGGACAACGTGGAGACCACCTGGGCCACGGGCCTGGCCGGCGGGCCCGAAGGGATGGAGCTGGGGGCCCACGAGGGCATGCTCCTGGAGCGCCACCACCGCCACGTGAAGGCCCGGCCCGAGGCGGTGTTCCGGGCCTGCTGCGCCTTGGGGGGGGAGGCGGGCTGGCCCGCGGGGAACTGGCTGTGGCAGCTGCGCGGCCTCCTGGACCGCCTGACCGGCGGCCTGGGCATGCGGCGGGGGCGACGCCATCCCCGCAACCTGCGGGTGGGCGATCCCGTGGACTTCTGGCGGGTGGAGGCCCTGGAGCCGGGTCACCTCCTGCGCCTGCGGGCCGAGATGAAGCTGCCGGGCCACGCCTGGCTCCAGTTCCAGGTGCGGCCCGAGGGCGCGGGCTCCCGCCTGGAGCAGACGGCCTTCTTCGATCCGCGGGGCCTGACGGGGCTCCTCTACTGGTACTCGGTGCTGCCCTTCCACCGGTTCATCTTCCCCGGCATGGTGCGGGCCCTGAAGCGGCAGGCCGAGGCGGGCATGTGAGAATCGGGCAGAGGTGAAGCCCATGTACGATGCCCAGCGGGAAGCCTGCGTGGCCGCAGCCCAGGCCGGAGGCCGGGTGCTGCTCGGATGCTTCCGGAAACTGGATCCCGCCACCATCACCGAGAAGACCAAGAACGACGTCGTGAGCGAGGCCGATCGGGCGGCCGAGGCCGCCATCCACGCCGAGCTGGACTTCCGCTTCCCCCAGTACGGGTTCCTCGGCGAGGAGACCGGCGGGTCCGGCAACGCCGACATCCGCTGGATCGTCGATCCCCTGGACGGCACCCTGAACTTCGTCCAGGGCTTCCCCCACTGGTGCGTGTCCGTGGCCCTGTGGGACGGCGAGGGACCCGTGGTGGGGTGCGTGCTCGACCCCCTGCGGGAGGACTGCTTCCTGGCCGTGCGCGGGGTGGGCGCCACCTGGAACGGTCGGCCCATGCGGGTCTCCCAGCAGCCGGGCCTGGACGGCGCCTTCCTCGCCACGGGCTTCGCCTACCAGCTGGGCGACCGCTGGCCCGCCTTCAACGCCGCCCTCAGCCGCGTCTTCCCCCGGGCCAAGGGCATCCGCCGCGCCGGCAGCGCCGCCCTCGACCTGGCCCACACCGCCTGCGGCATCTTCGACGGCTACTTCGAGCTGGGCCTCAAGCCCTGGGACCTCGCCGCCGGCGCCCTGCTCGTGCAGGAGGCCGGCGGCGTGATCACCGACTGGGAGGGCGGGCAGGGCTGGTTCGAGACGGGGAACCTCGTGGTGGGGAACCCGGCCGTGCAGCGGGAGCTGCGGGCGGAGTTGGCCTGAGGATTCCTCAGGCCTCGCCCTTCCGGCTGCCCACGACGACGTAGGTGCAGAGGGCGGCGAGGGCGACGATGGCGATCCACTCGCCGAGGGCGCCCGTGGCACTGGCCTCGCTCAGGAGGGGGAAGCCGTCCGGCCAGCGCATCTTCACCAGGGCTGCGACCACGCCCATGATCGCGCCGCCGGCCATGAGGCCGCTGGCCACGAGCACGCCGCGGTTCTCCCGGGCCTTGGCGGAGGCTTCGGTGTCCCCGGCCTTCCGGCGGTTCACCAGGTGGGCCAGGATGCCGCCCAGCAGGAGCGGCGTGTTCAGCTCGATGGGGAGGTACATGCCCAGGGCGAAGCCCAGGGCGGGCAGGTTCACCATGCGCAGCACCAGGCTCAGCAGCACGCCCAGGCCGAAGAAGTACCAGCGGAGGGGCATCGCCGTGGTGCCGAAGACGCCCTCCAGGATGGCCTGCATGGCGCTGGCCTGCGGGGCGGGCACGGCCTGGCTGCCGAAACCCTGGTGGGCCAGGATCCACATGGCGAGCCCGGTGAAGACGGCCGCCACGAAGGTGCCCACGAACTTCCAGCCGATCTGCCGCGCCGGGGTGGCGCCGATCCAGTGGCCGATCTTGAGGTCCGTGGCGAAGGCGCCGGAAGCCGCCAGGGCCGTGCAGACCACGCCACCGACCATCATGGTGACGAACATGCCCGGGCCGCCGCGGAAGCCCAGGCGCAGCATCACCACGCCGGTGATCAGCAGGGTCAGCATGGTCATGCCGGAGATGGGGTTGGTGCCGATGGTGGCGATGGCCCGGGCCGCCACGGGGGCGAAGAGGAAGGCGATGACCATCACCAGGGCGGTGGCGACCAGGGCGGGCACCAGGGCGTGCTGGATGCCGATGCCGAAGCTGAAGAAGAGCAGGGTGAGCAGGCCGGCGATGACCAGGCCCGCGCCGATGAAGGCCCCGCTAAAGCTGCGGTCCATGCGGGGGACGGCGGTGGCCTCGCGGGTGTCCTGGTGCTTCAGGCCCTTCATGTTGCTGACGATGGAGCGGGCCATGTTGGGCACGGAGGCCAATACGCCCATGATGCCCGCGCCGGCGATGGCGCCCACGCCCACGATCTTCACGTAGTGCTTGAAGACCTCCTCGGGGCCCATCTGCGCGATGAGCTTAGTCCCGGGGGCGAGGATCACCGGCACGTGCTCGCCGATGGCGTGGACCATGGGCACCAGCACGAACATGGCGAAGAAGCTGCCGGCTGCGATGATGGCGGCGTAGTGCAGGCCGATGATGTAGCCGATGCCCAGGGTGGCCGCGCTGTTGAGCATGTTGAAGCTGAGGTAGCGCTTCTCGAGCGCCTCGCCGATCCAGGCGTGGCGGAAGCGGATGGTCTCCGACATGCCCCGGAAGATGCCCACGAAGCCGTCGTAGACGGCCCCGATGGCGGCGGAGATGGCGAGGGTCTTGGCCTGGTTGCCGGCCTTCTCGCCCGTGACCAGGATCTCCGTGGTGGCGGTGGCCTCGGGCCAGGGGAAGATGCCGTGGTTCTCGATGTAGAAGTGGTAGCGCAAGGGCACGAGGAACAGGATCCCAAGGCTGCCGCCCAGGAAGCTCACCAGCACCACCTGCCAGAGCCGGGGCTGGACCACGCCGCTGCCGGGGATGGCGGCCAGCATGTAGAGGGCGGGGATGGTGAACACGGCGCCGCTCACCACGTGGCCGCTGTTGGCGCCGATGCTCTGGATGATGACGTTCTCAAGGATGGTGCTCTTGCGCGGGTAGAACCGGCTCAGGCCCACGGCCAGGATGGCGATGGGGATGGCGGCCTCGATGCCCTGGCCCACCTTCAGGGCCAGGTAGGCGGCGGCCATGCTGAAGATGGCGCAGAAGAGCAGACCCAGGGACACGCTGCGGGGGGTCACCTCGGCCACGCCGGTCTCCGCGGTCACCAGCGGGACATAGTGTTCGCCGGGATTCAGGGGACGCCGGGCGTTCTCCGGCAGGCCGTGGATCGCCTCGCTCGCGGGCTCGTGGGACATGGGGACTCCTGGGGTGGGGTATCCGACAAAGGTACTACCGGTGGGGGTCCGGGGTCAGGCTCAGGCTTCCACCTTCTCGCGGCAGGCGTCCCAGTAGAGACCCCAGGCCAGCAGGAGGAAGACGGCCAGGCCGATCCAGTTGCCCCAGGCGCCCACGAAGGCACCGAAGCCGCCCCAGGCCGAAACGTCCGGGATGAGGTGGACGTGGGCGGAATCCTCGATGAACTTGAGGAAGGCGGTCAGGACCCCCACCAGGGCCCCGCCCGCGATGAACCCGGAGGCGATCAGGGTGCCCTTCTCATGCCGGGCCTTCGAGAGCGCCGGATCGGCGCTGGAACGCTGCACGAACCAGGCCACGGCTGCGCCCAGGACGAGCGGGGAGTTCAATTCCATCGGCAGGTACATGCCCATGGCGAAGGCCAGGCCGGACACCCCACACATCTCCACGGCCGCGGCGATGACGGCGCCGATGACGTACATGAACCAGGGGGCGCCGGCGCCGCCGAAGACGCCCCTCAACACGGCGGCCATGGCGTTGGGCTGCGGGGCGGGCAGCGGATGCGGATGGGCGGCGCTGGGCGAGAAGCCGTAGACCTTGGCCATGAGGAGGATGACGGCGGTGGTGGCCAGCGAGGCCGCGACGCTGCCCAGGATGTTGCTGACCTCGATGGTGCGGGGCGTGGCGCCGAGCCAGTAGCCGATCTTGTACTGGGTGACCAGGGAGCCGGCCATGGAGAGGGCCGTGCAGACCACGCCGCCCACGAGCAGCACCTGGAGCATCCCGCTCTTGCCGGCGAGCCCCAGGGAGGCCAGGGCCACGGCCGTGACGATCAGGGTGGTGAGGGTCATGCCGCTGATGGGGGTCACGCTGATCATGGCCACGGCCCAGGCGCTCACGGCCACGAACAGGAAGGTGATGACCAGCGTCAGGGCCGTGGAGATGAGGGCGAGATACGTACTCCTGGGCTCGCCCGCCAGCACGGAAAAGCGGAAATAGAAAAGGATGGCGAGGGATACGGCCAGGATGCCCAGGAGGTTCATGCTCATGGGCATGGCCCGGTCCGTGCGGACGTCCTCCGCCTGCTTCGCGCCGCCCTTCAGGAGGTGTCCGATCTCGCCGAAGGCCTGTTTCGTGGCCTTCCCGATGACCGGGGACATCTTCAGGATCGAGATGATGCCGGCGGCGAAGATGCCCCCGATGCCCACGGGCCGAACGTAGTTGGCGAAGATGGCATCGTAGGGCATGGTGCCGAGGGGTGGGGCGCCCATGGAGATGGCGCCGGGGATGAACTGGCCCAGGTGCGCGAAGAGGGGCACCAGCACCAGGAAGCTCAGCATGCTGCCCGCCATGATGATGGCCGCGTAGCGGATGCCCATGATGTAGCCGAGTCCCATGACCGCGGCGGCGGTGTTCATGGAGAACACGGCCTTGAACCGGGTGGTGAAGCCGTTCAGGACCCCGATGGTGGCCGTGCTGAAGTTCTCGGCCCAGCCATGCATGGCGGGGCCTACGAAATCGAAGATGGCGGCGGTGATGGCGGAATAGGTGAGGACGATGGCGCTGTGCCCGCCCCGCTTGCCGGCCATGAGGATCTCGGTGGTGGCCGTCGCCTCGGGGAAGGGCAGCTTGCCGTGGAGGTCGCGCACGAAGTAGCGGCGGAAGGGGGCGAGGAAGAACACGCCCAGGATGCCGCCGAGGAGGGGCACCAGGAAGATCTGCCAGAAGCTGGTCTTCAGCTCCAGGATGTGGACGGCGGGCATGACGAAGACGCTGCCCCCGGCGATGATGCCGCTGGTGGCGCCGATGGCCAGGATGTTCACGTTCTCGAGCAGGGTGGAGGCCCGGCGCTTGAGGAACTTCACGGCGAAGACCGAGAAGCCCACCGCCAGGATGGAGATGGGGATGGCGCTCTCGATGCCCTGGCCCAGCTTCAGGGCGATGTAGGTGGCGGCCGCGGAGAACATCACGGACCAGAAGAAGCCGGAGACCACGCTCCGCACCGTGACCTCGGGCGGGTTCAGCCCGGCGGGTACGACCGGCTGGTAGGCCTCCCCCTCCCTCAGCTCCCGGAAGGCGTTCTCGGGGAGGCGCAGGCCGTCCTGGGTGGAATCATCGCTCATGGTTCACCGTGGGGATCGAGGCGGGTCGAGGGGCGGTTGGGCGAGCAGGCTCGCGGGGCGGGACCCCGGGCCGGATGTCCTGGAGAGGATCAGGCGGGGTAGCTCTCCAGGACGCCCTGGACCACCCGCCGCGACAGGCCGTGGTACCCCGGGCTCGCGGCGGCGAAGATCTCCCGGGCCAGGGCGCGGGTGCGCGCGTGGCCGCCGAGGGCGCCGTAGAGGGGTCGCAGGTACTTCATGCGGCCCACCTTCGAGAGCACCTCCCGGATGCGCGGGAAGGCCGGCTCGTAGTCGGCGGCGGCGGCCAGGGTGAGCCACTCCACGAGGATCTCGTAGTTGCCCCGGCCCATGAGGGCGAGGTTCCCGTCCAGCCAGGCGCAGTCCGCCGGTGTGAGCTGGCGGGGCAGCTTCTGGAGGTAGACCAGCAGCTCGGCGGGCTTCCAGGCGGCGATCTGCTCGCCGGTGGGGCGCACGCCCTCGGGCCAGCGCTCCGCAAGGGCCGTCAGCCGGTCGAGCTGGGCGCTCCGGAACACCGGCGCCGTCTCCGGCAGGCCGGGGTGGTGGAGGTAGGCATCGGCGCCCACGGCCTTCAGGGCCCCCGGAAGCTGCTCCTCCACGAAGGTGCAGAACTGCTCCGTGGTGATGGAGGTGAAGCGGAAGGCATCCATGTAGTCGCGGATGAACCGGTGGAAGCGCTCCTCGCCCACCTCGCGCTCCAGGGCCGCCACCAGCCGGGCGCCCTTCTCATAGGGGATGCTCGAGAAGGCGTCGTCCGGATCGATGCCCTCCAGGTGCAGGCGCAGGACCGTCAGGTGGGGTTCGTCCTTGAAGCGCTCCAGGCTGTCCTCCAGGGCCTTCTGGCCCATGGCCCAGCCCAGGGCCTCCTCATCCGAGCCGTGGAGGATGCGCAGGATGCGGCGCTCCGCCCACACGGTGAAGCCCTCGTTCAGCCAGAAGTGCTCCATGCTGGCGTTCGTGACCAGGTTGCCCGTCCAGCTGTGGGCCAGCTCGTGGGCCACGACGTCCACCAGGCTGCGGTCCCCGGCCAGCAGCGTGGGCGTGAGGAAGGTCATGCGCGGGTTCTCCATCCCGCCATAAGGGAAGGAGGGCGGCAGCACCAGCATGTCGTAGCGGTCCCAGGGGTAGGCGCCGAAGAGCCCCTCGGCCTTGGCGATCATGTCCTCCACGCCTGCGAACTCCCACGCGGCGGACGCGACGGTTTCCGGCTCGGCCCAGACACGGCTGCGGGGGCTCAGGTCGCGGGACGCCAGTCGCCCCACGGCCAGGGCCAGGAGGTAGCTGGGGATGGGCTGGGGCATCGCGAACCGGAACACGTGCCGGCCGCCGGGCGCCGGGGCGTCCCCGGCGGGACCCGCCGACATCACGGCGGTCAGGCCCTCGGGCACCGTGACCTCCGCCTGGTAGGAGATGCGGACCATCGGGGTGTCCTGGCAGGGCACCAGGGTGCGGGCGTGGATCTGCTGGCACTGGCTGAAGAGGAAGGGGGCCTGCCTGCCCTCCGTCTGTGCGGGCTCCAGCCACTGCAGGGCCATGGCCTCGGGCGAGGTGAGGTAGGAGATGGCGACCTCCTGCGTGTCCGCAGGCAGCGTCAGCCGCAGGCGCCGGCCGAGGATGGGCTGCTCCTCCCCCAGGCTCCAGGGGATGGGGCCGGCCCCGGGCACCTTCACGGAGAGGATCTCCAGCCCCTTGGTGTCCAGGTCCAGGTCGCCCTGCACGCTGTCGCCGAATTCCAGGGTCGCCTCGCCCTCGATCCGCTTCCGGTCGAAATCCACCCCCAGCTTCAGCCTCAGCCGACGGGTCTTCGGCTGGGAGGACTCGTAGAAGGAATGGGGATCGGGGCGGTGCATGGGAACCTCGGGAAGACCTGCCATTATCCACGGGGTCCCAGGGGGGGCGAGGGTGACCTTGGGCACGAAGGGCGGGCGCCCTCCTGCCAGGGCCTCCGCGCGGCCGGAAGCGGCTGGTAGGCGCCGCCCTTCAGCAGGCGGAAATCCATGACGAGCCGGAAGCGGACGGGAAGGAACCGGCCCTCCCCGTCAATCCACACCTCGGGGCCCCTTCAGTCTCCAGCCTCCGAGACGCGCCGGGCCGCATCGGGCTCCGCCGGCGGAGCGGCCACCCGGGCAGGTACGGGGAGCAGGCTTGGCGCGAGCAGGGGAAGGAGAAGGAACGGCCGCATCGGGGCTCCGGAACTCCCCCGATCCTGCCGGCAGGAGGAGGGGGCCCCGCGACGCGGGACCCCCTCCGAACGGCCCGGGATTTCCGCGTGGACCGCTACTCCTCGTCCGCGGCCAGCCCCTCCACCTTCTTCATCTCGATGACCGGCCCGTGATCCTTCACGATGCGGCGGTACCAGGCATCGGGGTAGCGGGGATGGGTGACCTTGCCCTTCTCGTCCCGCACATTGCCGTCGAGGTACTTCCAGATGAGGAACTGGCCCAGCTTCTGCCAGCGGGCCACCACCTCGGCGGTGGCATCCGCGGCCCGCTTCGTCAGGAAGTCCTTCGCGAGGCCGGGCTCCTCCTTGTAGAGGGCGAGGGCTCGGCGGTCCACGTCGGCCTGCTCGGCGGTGAAGCGCCCTTCGAATTCCCGCTGCACCTTCTGGACGTCCTGGATCATGTCGCGCCAGCGGGTGTAGGTGTAGTTGCTCACGAAGTTGAAGGTCCAGAAGGCGCTGTCCCAGCTGAAGGCGTTGAAGTCCCCGGTGCCCTCGGCGAAGGCGTGGGGCGGGGCCTGGACGCCGCAGGAGATGGGCACGTAGCAGGTGGTGTAGGTGTCGTCCACGCCGAACCAGAGCACCCCGCCCACGGGATCGGGCAGCCAGGCGCGGGACTGGGCCACGAAGGAGAACCCCGTCTGCTGGGTGCTGATGGCCCGCTCGTGCAGGTACTCCTGCCCGTCGAGCTTCCAGGTCATGGGCCGCCAGCGGTAGGGCGAGGCGAAGGGGCCGGCGCCCACGTCCTTCGTCATGTCGAATTCGGTGCCCTCGAAGTGGTCGCGCATGAGCTCCATGGCATCCCGCACGTCCAGCTTGTGGTCGGGCTTGATGCAGAGGGGCAGGGGCTTGGCGCCCTTCACGGCCTTCACGTAGTCGATGGGAAGATCCTGGCTCGGGGCGGCGCGGCGGAAGAGGCTCCAGACCCGGGCCTCGCAGAAGCGGAGGGCGCCGAAGGTGAGGGGGGCGTAGGTGTCCGCGAAGCTGAAGTCCTTGTCCTCGCCCTTGAACCACCCGTGCTCCCGGGCGAAGGGGATGAGGTCTCTGCTGTACAGGGCGTTCTTCGGATCATTGAGCGGGAACTGGCGGATCCGGGACTGGTTGGCGTGGGCGCTGATGGTGCCGTCCGGCAGCTTGTAGGCGACCCACAGCGCGCCCTTCTGGCCCTTGCCCTTCCCGATCATCTCGAGGATCCAGGCCTCGTTCGGATCCGCGATGGAGAAGCTCTCCCCCTCCGAGGCATAGCCGTAGGTCTCCGCGAGGGTCGTCATCACCTCGATGGCCTCCCGGGCCGTCTTCGCCCGCTCCAGGCCGATGTAGATGAGGCTGCCGTAGTCCACGATGCCGCTGGGGACCTGCAGCTCCTTCCGCCCGCCGAAGGTGGTCTCGGCGATGGCGAGCTGGTGCTCGTTCATGTTGCCCACGCGGGTATAGGTCACCGGGGCCTCGGGGATGCGGCCGAGGAACTTGCCCGTGTCCCACTCCACGATGTCGCGCATCTCGGAGGGCAGGTGGGCGCCCCCGCGCTTGAAGTAGAGCTCGCCGTAGAGCGTGTGGCTATCGGCGGCGTAGGTGATCATGGTCGAGCCGTCCTTGCTCGCACCCTTGGTGATGAGCAGGTTCGTGCAGGCCTCCAGACCCGTGCCGAGGGAGAGGAGGATGGCCAGGAGGGCGAGGGGGCGGATGCGCATGGGACTCCCTGGGGGCGGGCCGGCGGCCTGGATCCAGTGTAGAAAAGGCCGCCCCGGATCCGGGGCGGCCTTTGGTCACAGATGCCCGGGAGGCCTACCAGATGGCGGTGCGGGCCTGGCCGGCGGGGGCCTCGGCGCAGCCGAAGGCCTTCCGGAACTCGGGGAAGTCGGCCACGGGGCCGATCACCCGCCAGCGCACCGGGGAGTGGACGTCGGTGGTGACGCCCAGCCGCAGGGCCTCCGGCCGCTGGTTGGTCCGCCAGCCCTGGGCGAAGGCGATGAAGAACCGCTGGTCCGGCGTGAACCCGTCGATGGACTTCAGGTCCTTCCCCCTGGCGGCCAGCTTGAAGGCCTCGTAGGAGACGCGCAGGCCGCCGATGTCGGCGATGTTCTCGCCGAGGGTCTGCTTGCCGTTGATGTGCAGGCCGGGCAGCACCTCGAAGGCGTCGTACTGCTTCACGATGTGGTCCGCGCGGGCTTCGAAGCGCTTGGCGTCCGCTTCTGTCCACCAGTCCTTGAGGTTGCCCTGCCAGTCGTACTGGCGGCCCTGGTCGTCGAAGCCGTGGGTCAGCTCGTGGCCGATGGTGGAGGCCAGGGCGCCGTAGTTGGAGGCGTCGTCCGCCTTCTCGTCGAAGAAGGGCGGCTGCAGGATGCCCGCCGGCAGCACGATCTCGTTCATGCTGGGATCGTAGTAGGCGTTGTTGGTCTGGGGCGTCATGTGCCATTCGTCGCGGTCCACGGGCTTTCCCAGCTTGGCCATCTGGCGGCGGAACTCGAAGGCGGCGCCGGCCTGCACGTTCAGGACGTAGGGAAGACGGGAGACCTCGAGCCCGCGGTAGTCCCGCCAGCGGTCCGGGTAGCCCACCTTGGCGCGGATGGCCTCGAGCTTCCTGATGGCCTGCTGCTTCGTGGCCTCGCCCATCCAGTCGGCCGCGAGGATGCGCGCCCGCATGGCCTCCTTGTGGAATTCGACCATCTGCAGCACCCGGGCCTTGGCCTCGGGGCTGAAGGCGGCCTTCACGTAGAGCTGGCCCACGTCCTCGCCCAGGGCGCGGTCGGTGGCATAGAGGACCCGCTTCCACCGGGGCTTCAGCTCCGTGGTGCCGGAGAGCGCCCTGCCGTAGAAGGCGAAGTTCTCCTTCACGAAGGCCGAGCCGAGGTAGGGCGCCGCGGCGCGCAGGACGTTCCAGCGGAGGTAGGTCTGCCAGGTGGCCACGGGCTCCGAGGCGAGGAGGGTGCCCAGGGCCTTGTAGAACTCCGGCTGGCCCACCAGGACATGGGCCTGGGAGGCGGGCAGGCCCACAGTCGCCGCGAACCCGGCCCAGTCGAAGCCGGGCGCCAGGGCCGCCAGATCCGTACGCGCCACCTTGTGGTAGTTGGCCTGGGGATCCCGCAGCGCCACGAGGGTGCGGGAGGCCTGCGCCAGCTTCGTCTCCAGGGCCATGACGGCCTGGGCTTCCGTCCGGGCCTGGGCCGGGGTGTCGCCGGCCAGCTCGAAGATTTGGCCCATGTGGGCCACGTAGGCCTGGCGGATGGCCTCGGCCTCCTTCCCGGGGCGCAGGTAGTAGTCGCGCTCGGGCAGCCCGAGGCCGCCCTGCCAGAAGCTGGCGATCATGGCCGAGCTGTCCTTGTCATCCACCTGGACACCGAACCCGAAGCCGGCGTGGATGCCGAGCATCTGGAGCCGGCCGATCCCGGCGGTCAGGTCCGCGGGGGTCTTGAGGGCTGCGATGGCCGCGAAGAGAGGGGCCAGGGGCTGGAGCCCGGCCTTCTCGATCCCCGCCTCGTCCATGCCGGAGGCGTAGAAATCCCCCACCCGCTGGGCGACGGTGCCCTTGGCTCCGCCCGTCCGGGCAGCGGTCTCGAGAATGGCCTTCAGGATGGCCTCGTTGCGCTCGTCGATCTCCTGGTTCACCCCGTACGAGGCGTACTCCCCGGGGATGGGCACCTTGTCGAAGGTCCCGTTGGCGTAGGCGTAGAAGTCCCGGCAGGGAGAGACCGAAGGGTCGAGGTAGGCCCGGTCCACCCCGAGGATGGGCTTCGGGGTCGGGGTCGCAGCGACCAGGGGCGCCGCGGCCAGGGCCAGGGTCAGGAGGGTTCTGGAGAGGTTCATGGGGCTTCCGGGGAAGGGGACGAGCCCGGGGCAGGGGCTCCGGGCTCGTCGCGGGTCGGTTCGATCGGGCCCTACCAGATGGCGGGACGCAGCTTCTCGTCGCGCACCATGGCGCAGCCGTTGGCGCAGCCCCAGGCCTGGAAGAACTCAGGCAGGTCGCTCATGGGGCCGATGACGCGCTCCACGCCGGGGCTGTGGGGATCGGTCTTCAGCCGCACGGACAGCGCCGCGTCGCGGATGTGGTTGCGCCAGATGCTGGCGGATCCCAGGAAGAAGCGCTGCTCGGCGGTGAAGCCGTCGATCTTCGCGGGTTCCGGCTTGCCCTGCAGGCTGCGCTTGAAGGCGGCGTAGGCGATCTTCATGCCGCCCAGGTCGGCGATGTTCTCGCCCAGGGTGAGCTTGCCGTTCACGTGCTCGCCCTTGAGGGGCTCGTAGGCGTCGTACTGCTTCACCACGAGGTCGGTGCGGGCCTGGTAGGCCTTGCGGTCTGCGTCCGTCCACCAGTTCTTGAGGTTGCCGTCTGCGTCGAACTGGCTGCCCTGGTCGTCGAAGCCGTGGGTCATCTCGTGGCCGATCACCCACCCGATGGCGCCGTAGTTCACGGCATCATCCGCCTTGGCGTCGAAGAAGGGCGGCTGCAGGATGCCGGCGGGGAACACGATCTCGTTCATGGTGGGGCTGTAGTAGGCGTTGACGGTGGACGGCGTCATCCCCCACTCGGTGCGGTCGATGGGCTTGCCCAGCTTCGCGAGGTTGTCCTTCACCCGGTAGGCCGAGGCGCGGCGGACGTTGCCGAAGTAGTCGTCCCGCTTCACGTCGAAGGGGTAGGTCTTCCACTTGTCGGGGTAGCCGATCTTCACGCCGAAGGCGTCCAGCTTCTTGAGCGCCTGCTGCTTGGTCTCCTCGCCCATCCAGTCCAGCTTCTGGATCCGCTCGTGCAGGGCCGCCCGGAGGTTGCCGACGAGCTCGAGCATCCGCTTCTTGGATTCGGGGGGGAAGGCCTTCTTCACGTAGAGCTGGCCCAGGGCCTCGCCGATCGTGCCGTCTTCCATGGCCTCCACGCGCTTCCAGCGGGCCTCCTGCTCCGGCGTGCCGTTCAGCACCTTGCCGTAGAAGGCGAAGTCCTCCTCCTCGAAGGCCTTGGGCAGGAGGTCCGCCGTGGCGCGGAGGGCATGCCAGCGGAGGTAGGTGCGCCACTGGGGGGCGGGGGTCTCGGCGGCGAACTTGGCGAAGGCCGCGGCGTACGAGGGCTGGCGGACGTTCAGCTCGTCGATCTTCGCGCCGCGGGCCTTGAAATAGGCCGCCCAGTCGAAGCCCGGCGCTTCCTGTTCCAGCTGGGCCAGGGTGCGCTTGTTGTAGGTCTTCTGCGGGTTGCGCAGCTCCACGCGGGACCAGGCCGCCTTGGCCATGCGGGTCTCCAGGTCCAGGACCACGCGGGCCCGGACCTTGGCCAGGTCGGCGGGATCACCGGCCAGCTCGAACATCTTCGCGACGTGGGCTTCGTACTTGGCGCGGATGTCCTTCGTGCGGGCGTCGTCGTTCAGGTAGTAGTCGCGGTCGGGCAGGCCCAGGCCGCCCTGGTTCAGGGCGCCCATGTAGCGCGTGCTGTTCTTGGCATCCTGCATGACGAAGAAGCCGAAGCCGCCGGGCAGGCCCTCGCTGTGGAGCTTCGCCAGGGTCACGGCCAGGTGGCTGGAGTCCTTCAGGCCGTCGATGGCGGCGAGGATGGGCTTCAGGGGCGCCGTCCCGCGCTTCTCGATGGTGGCGGCGTCCATTCCGGCGGCGAAGAAGTCGCCCACCTTCTGCTCGACGCTGCCCTTGGCCCAGGTCCGCTTGGCGCTGGTCTCGTCGAGGATCTGCTTCAGGATCTCGCGGTTGTGGTCGCTCACCTCGGTGAAGGAGCCGTAGATGGCCTTGTCCGCGGGCAGCGGATGGCTCTTCAGCCACCCGCCGTTGGCGAAGTGGTAGAAGTCGTCGCAGGGCTTCACCGTGGTGTCGAGGTTGGCCGGGTCGATGCCGTGGGGCCCCGACTGGGCCACCAGGCCGAGGGCGGTCAAGCCCAGGGTGAGGAAGAGGGAGGTGCGGAAGGCGGATGCCATGAAGGTGACCTCGTAAGATGAGGGGTAAAGGCTATCAGGAAGTCCCCGGGATGTCTCCCGGGGCGGGTTCCGGCCCGGGAGCGGGGCGGCGGGCGATGTGGAGCACCTTCTCGACGAGGGCGTGGACGGTCCCGTCGCGGTCCGTGAGTTCCACGGTGTAGGTCCGATCCACCTTGGGGAGATTCGTGAGCAGGTCGCGGATCTCGGCCAGCTCGCCCTCGTCCAGGCGGAAGGTGGCCGTGAGGGTGCTGCGGCCAGGTCGGCGGAAGCGCACCGTGGCGGCCTTGTCCCACACCACGTAGTCCGGCCCCAGGCTCTTCATGAGCATGATCATGTAAAAGGGATCCACGGCCCCGTAAAGGCTTCCGCCGAAGATCGTGCCCACATAGTTGCGGGTGCGCCAGGAGAGGGGCAGGCGGACGCGCACCTCCCGCCAGTCCGAGGCGATGTAGGTCACCCGGGCCCCCGTGCCGCGGTAGCAGGGCCACCAGTTGAAGCCCCAGCGCAGGAGGCGGGTGCGGAGGGATTCGGGCACGGTGCTAGAAGCGCACCGTCACCTTCTCGCCTTCCTTCATGTGGACGGTGTCGATGAAGTGCACCTTCCGGTCCCGGTAGGTGAGGACCAGGCTCTGGGTCCGGACGCCGTGGCCGAAGTGGAGCACGCCATGGAGCAGGTTCCCGTGGGTGACGCCGCAGGCGGCGAACACGATCTGGTTGCCGGGGCAGAGGTCCTCGGTGAAGTAGATGCGCCCGAAATCCACGCCCATCTCCTCGGCCTTCTCGCGGCTGGCGGTGTTGGTGTCCACCTTCAGGCGGCCCTGGATCTCGCCGTTCAGGCACTTCAGGGCCGCGGCAGAGAGCACGCCCTCGGGGGCGCCGCCCGTGCCCATGACCGCGTGGATGCCGGTGCCGCTCACGGCGGCGCTGATGGCCGCGCTGAGGTCCCCGTCGCCGATGAGCTGGATGCGGGCGCCGGCCTTGCGGATGTCCGCGATGAGCTGCTCGTGGCGGGGACGATCCAGGACGGTGACGGTGATCTCCTCCACCTGCCGGTCCAGGGACTTGGCGATGGCCTGGAGGTTCTCGTGGACGGGGGCGTCGAGGCTCACCTTGCCCTTTGCCGCTGGGCCGACGATGAGCTTCTCCATGTAGAGGTCGGGGGCATGGAGCAGGCCGCCCTTCTCCGTGGCCGCCAGCACGGCGATGGCGTTGGGCGCACCCGTCGCGCAGAGGTTGGTGCCCTCCAGGGGATCCACGGCGATGTCCACCGCGGGGTGGTCCCCGTCGAGGTCGGCGCCCATGCCCACCTTCTCGCCGATGTAGAGCATGGGGGCTTCGTCCCGCTCGCCCTCGCCGATGACGATGGTGCCGTCCATGCGGACGGTCTCCATGGCGTGGCGCATGGCCTCCACCGCCAGCTGGTCGCTGTACTTCCGGCGTCCGTGGCCGACAGAGGTCGAACAGGCGATGGCGGCCTGTTCCACCACGCGGAGGAACTCGAGGGACAGGGTCTGTTCCATGGCAATGCTCCAGGCTGACAGTCGGGACGGGCCTCAGGCCATGCGGCGGACGCTCTGGCGGATCCAGTCGAGGAAGGGGTCGGCGCCTTCGGCCACCGGGAACATCAGGATCTCGGGCACTTCGTAGGTGTGTAGGTCCGTGATGATCTCCGAGACCTGGGGGAAGAGGTCCTGGGTGGTCTTGATGACCAGCATGACCTCCTCGTCGAGGTGGGTCTCGCCCTTGAAGTAGTAGTAGCTCTTGATGCCGGGGAGGATGTTCACGCAGGCCGCGTAGGCCTGGTCCACCAGCGCCGCGGCGATCGTCAGGGCGGTTTCTTCACTGCCGCAGGTGGTGAAGATGGTGCAGGCGTCGGTCATCGAGGGGCTCCCCACCCGGCGGGCGGAACGTTCGATTGTAGCCTCGAAGGGGGGATGGTCCCACGTGGGACCTCCGGACGGATGGTTCTGGCCCCCGATCGGTTCGAGATCCGGACGCAAGGAAATCCCGAGCAGGCTGGTCGGGATTCTTTCCCCGGACCTGGCGCCGACCCACCGGGGCCCCGGATTCGAACCGCGCCTGGCTGCGCCAGCCGCCGGTCCCGCTCCCGGCAGCGCCCCGCGCTGCCTCCGCGGTCCCACTCGGAGAGGGGCCGTTCCCCGTATCTGGCGCCGACCCACCGTGGCCCCGGATTCGAACCGCGCCTGGCTGAGCCAGCCGCCGGTCCCGCTCCCGGCAGCGCCCCGCGCTGCCTCTGCGGTCCTACTCGGAGGGGGGCCGTTCCCCGTATCTGGCGCCGACCCACCGGGGCCCCGGATTCGAACCGCGTCTGGCTGCGCCAGCCGCCGGGCCCGCTTCGGCGTGCCATCAAGGCACGCCTCGGGCGGTCCCACTCGGAGGTCCGAATCCTCTCGGGTTGTTCCGACCAACAAAGCAGGGGGCGCCATGGCGCCCCCTGCTTTGTTGGTCGGGGCGAGAGGATTCGAACCTCCGACCTCTCGGTCCCGAACCGAGCGCTCTACCAGGCTGAGCCACGCCCCGACGAAGGTTCGACTGTACCCGAAGGGGGGGCGGGCCGTCCAGCCCTCACTCGGGCTCCAGGCCCCGGGCCGCGCGCTCGCGGTGGCGCTGCTCCAGGAGGAGGAGGGCGCCGCGGAGGGGATCCGGGTCCCTGGGGGCCGGGGCGGCGCCGGCATCGGGGGGGTCGCAGGGGACGATCTGGAGGCCCATGAGGGTGATCCCCAGGGACCGGCGGATGCGCTCCCGGGTCTCGGGCCAGACGGCGGCGGCGGCTTCGCGCAGGGGGGCGATGCGGCTCAGGTCCCAGCAGCCCATGACCAGGATGTTCCGCTCCACCCGCAGGAGCCGGGTGCTCCCGGCCAGGGCGGGCCCCACCACGAAGGGCCAGGCCTGCCGAAGCCGGGCCTCGGCCCGGCCCTCCGCCTGGCGGGCGCCCAGGGGCAGGAGGCGGGCGGGGCGTCTCACGGCTTCCACCGGGGCGGAGGCAGGGGTGCGCAGGCCCGTTCGCCGTTGAGGAGGAGCGGCGTGGCCAGGGTGGGCACCATGGTGCCGGTCTCCTCCTCGAAGAGGGGCTGGAGCAGGTTGTGCAGCTCGCCGCCCTGGCGGAAGAGGACTTCGTCCACGCTGCGCACCCGGCTGGCGGGGATGGCGTGGGCCTCGCAGAAGGCCAGCACCTCGTGCACGGAGCTGGCCTGGGTGTGGGCCTCGATGAGGTCCACGACCTCCTCGCGGTCCTTCACGCGGCCGCGGTTCCGCTTCCACTCGGGACGGGCCTCCAGGTCCAGGCCCAGCCACAGCGCCAGCACCTCGAACTGCCGGTCGCTGCCCACGCCGATGGCCACTTCGCCATCGCGGCAGCGGAAGGACTGGTAGGGGACGATCTGGGGATGGGCGTTGCCGTACCGCTTCGGGGCCTCCCCCGTCATGAGCGCCCCGGCGGCCACGTTCACGAGGCCGGCCAGGGCGGCTTCCATCAGGGGCACCTCGATGTGCAGGGCCTCGCCGGTGCGTTCCCGGTGCAGGAGGGCGGCCTGGATGCCGTTGGCGCAGTAGAGGCCCGCGAGGACATCCACCAGGGCCACGCCCACCTTCATGGGCCGGCCCTCGGGCTCGCCGGTGATGGCCATCCACCCGCTCTCGGCCTGGATGATGAAGTCGTAGCCGGCCCGCCGGGAGGCGGCGACGTCGGAGGCGAAGCCCCGCACCGAGGCCACCACCAGTTTCGGGAACCGGGCGTGGAGGCGCTTCCAGGTGAGGCCCAGGCGGTCGGCGGAGTCCTGCCGGAAGTTCTCCACCAGCACGTCCGCGTCCTTGAGGAGGTCGAAGAGCAGCGCCTTCCCCTCCTCGGTGTGCAGGTCCACCACCCGGCTGCGCTTGCCGCGGTTGGCGCAGCGGAAGTAGGCGCTCTCCCCGGACTCCCCGTGCTCGAAGGGCGGCCCCCACCCGCGGGTGGGATCGCCGGCCACGGGCTCGAGCTTCTGCACCTCCGCCCCCAGGTCCGCCAGGAGCTGGGTGGAGAAGGGGCCTGCGAGCACGCAGGAGAGGTCCACGACCTTGAAGTGGGCGAGCGGTTTCGGCATGGCTCCAGGCTAACCCGAGTCCGGGGAGGGTCCCAGGATCAGGGGCGGGTCAGGCGCTGGCGAGGGTCTGCCGGTAGACGGTGGCCAGGTGGCCGGCGATCTCCTCGGGGTCATGGCCCAGGAAATCCGCGCGCTGCATGAGGTGCACGAGCTGGCCGTCCTTGAGGATCGCGGCCTGGGGGCTGGTGGGCATGGCGCCCTCGAAGTACTCCCGGGCCTGGGCGGTGGCCTCCTTCTCCATGCCGGCGAAGACCGTCACCAGGTGGTCGAACTTAAGGCCGTAGCCGCGCAGGGCCTGGATAACGCCCGGGCGGGCCCCGGCGGCGGCGCACCCGCAGACGCTGTTGACCAGGAGCAGGGTGCTGCCGGGCTGCTGGAGGGCCTCGTCCACCTGGGCCGGTGTCATGAGCTGGCGGAAGCCCTGCTCGACCAGTTCCTGCCGCATCGGGGCCACCATGTGCTCGGGATAGTTGGACACAATCTCCTCCTCGGGTGCTAAAAGTTTACCGATCAAGTCAAGATTGTTCCACCCCTGAGCGGGACCGGAGGCACCATGAACCTGGCACTGATGGGCGGCAGTCTTCGGCCGGAATCCCTGAACGGGCGGCTCCTCGGCCACCTGGCGCGGGAGGCGTCCGCGCGGGGCCACGAGGTGGCCGCCTTCTCCGGCCGGGCGCTGGCCATGCCGCTCTATGCCGAAGGGGCGCCGGCGCCGGCAGAGGCCCTCGCCCTCCAGGAGGCCCTCCTGGGGGCCCAGGGGCTCGTCCTCGTCTCGCCGGAGTACAACGCCGGCATCCCGGGGCACCTGAAGAATGCCGTGGACTGGCTGAGCACCCTGAAGCCGAGCCCCTGGCCCGGCCTGCCGGTGCTGCTCTGCGCCGCCAGTCCCGGGGCCTTCGGCGGGGCCCGGGGATTGATGGCCTGGCGCGCCACCCTGGCGAACATGGGGGCCCTGGCCCTGCCTGAGGTGCTCACGGTACCCCACGCGGACCAGCAGCTCGAGGCCGACGGCGCCCCCTCGGATCCCCGCACCCGGGCCCAGGCGGTCCGGGCCCTGGAGGCCTTCCTGTCCCTCGCGGAGCGTCTGGGACCCCGGCGCTGACGGCCCGTTCGTGCGATCCTGGAGCCAATCCCTGGAGCTTCCATGAAGGACTTCTTCAAGACCTTCTTCGCCGCCCTGCTGGCCCTGATCGTGGCCGGGGGCGCGGCCTTCCTCCTCTTCTTCGGCATCCTGGCGGCCATCGGTTCCTCGAACAAGCCCACGGTCCCTTCCAAGGCGGTGCTGGTCTTCGACATGGACACCAGCCTCACGGACGGGCAGCACGATCCCGAGCCCGGTGAGGCGATCAGCCAGGCCCTCAGCGGCGGGGGCGGGCGCAGCCAGTCCCTGCCGGCGGCCATCGACGCCATCGACCGGGCCGCCTCCGACGACCGCATCGCCGGCCTGTTCCTCACGGGCAACCTCCAGGCCGCCGGACCGGCCCAGCTCAAGGAGCTGCGGGAGGCGATCCAGCGGTTCAAGGCGAAGAAGCCCGTCATCGCCTACGACCTGGGCTGGGGCAAGCGGGAATACTACCTGGCGGCCGGCGCCAGCACGGTCTACGTGAACCCCTTCGGCAGCGTGGAGGTCAACGGCTTCGCCAGCGAGCCCATGTTCTTCGGCGAGGCCTTCAAGAAGTACGGCGTGGAGGTGCAGGTCACCCGGGTGGGCAAGTACAAGAGCGCCGTGGAGCCCTTCATCCTCGACAAGATGAGCGACCCCAACCGCGAGCAGGTGCAGAAGCTCCTGGACGATCTCTGGGGCGACTGGAAGGGCAGCGTGGCGAAGGACCGGAAGGTCTCCCCCGAGGCCCTCCAGGCCCTGGCGGACGAGAAGGGCGTCCTCGAGGCGCAGGAGGCCAAGCAGGCGGGCCTCGTGGACAAGATCGCCCCCTACGACGAGGTGCTGGACGCGCTGAAGGCGCTCGTGGGCAGGAAGCCCAAGGACCGGGACTTCCCCCAGATCGCCTTGGCCACCTACGCGGAGATCCCCGGGGCCGAGAAGCGGGGCCACAACCGCATCGCGGTGCTGGTGGCCGAGGGCGAGATCGTGGACGGCGAGGGCAGGGCCAACCAGATCGGTGGGGACAGCCTCAGCCGCGAGCTCCGCCGCCTGCGCCTGGACGACAAGGTCAAGGCGGTGGTGCTGCGCGTGAACAGCCCCGGGGGCAGCGCCGCGGCCTCCGAGCTGATCCAGCGCGAAGTGATCCTCACCCGGAAGGTGAAGCCGGTCGTGGTCTCCATGGGCCACCTGGCCGCCTCCGGCGGCTACTGGATCAGCACCTACGGCGACCGCATCTTCGCCGAGCCCGGCACCATCACCGGCTCCATCGGCGTGTTCGGCATGCTCCCCAACGTGAAGCAGCTGGCCAACGACCACGGCATCACCTGGGACAGCGTCCAGACCGCCAAGCTGGCCAACCCGATGACCCTCACCCGTCCCAAGACCGACTTCGAGCTGGCCCGCATCCAGGGGATCGTGGACCACATCTACGACCAGTTCATCACCAAGGTGGCCGACAGCCGGAAGATGAAGAAGGAGGCCGTCCAGGAGATCGCCCAGGGCCGCGTGTGGTCTGGCCAGGAAGCCCTGAAGCTGGGCCTGGTGGACGAGATCGGGGGGCTGGATGCCGCCGTGAAGTACGCCGCGAAGAAGGCCAATGTCGGGGACGACTACTACGTGGCCGGGCCCGAAGAGGAACCCGACGCCTTCAAGCAGCTGGTCCGGAACCTCATCCAGGGCAAGCCGCGGAAGCTGGCCAAGGTCGGTCCGGTGGACGTGCTGGTGGGCGACCTCAAGCGTCAGGTGGAGCTGCTCTCCTCCCTGAACGATCCCCAGGGCGTCTACGCCCGCCTGCCCTTCGACCTGGACCTGAGGTGACGATGGCGCTCGGCGGACGGCCCATGGCGGACTGGATCGCCGAGTACGCCCAGAGCCACCGGCATCCGGTGAACCGGGCCTGCCATACGGTGGGCATCCCCACGGTGACCCTGGGGATCCTCCTGCTCCTCCTTTCCCTCGTCGTGCCCGGGCTCTGGAAGGCGGGGCTCGGCGTCTTCGTGGCGGGCTGGATCCTCCAGTTCGCCGGGCACGCCGCGGAGGGCAAGCCCCCGGAGTTCTTCAAGGACTGGCGCTTCCTCTTCGTGGGGCTGCGCTGGTGGGCGATGAAGCTCCGGGGACGGGCCTAGCCCGTGGAAGCCTCCTCCTTCATCTCCGCCGTCGTGCTGCTGGTCCTGGTCACGGACCCCCTGGGCAACATCCCCATGTTCATCGGCCTGCTGCGCCAGGTGGATCCCGCCCGGCGGCAGCGGATCATCGTGCGGGAAGTCCTCTTCGCCTCCGCCATCCTGCTCTTCTTCATGCTCTTCGGCCGCCGGGTGCTGGCGCTCATGCACCTCACGGACACCTCCATGGGCATCGCCGGGGGCGTGATCCTCTTCCTCATCGCCCTGAAGATGATCTTCCCGCACCCGGAGGGCGCCTCCGGCCACCGGGTGCACGGCGAGCCCTTCCTGGTGCCCCTGGCCATCCCCTTCATCGCCGGGCCCTCGGCCATCGCCACCGTGCTGCTCCTGGTCTCCCGCGAACCGGGACGGGTCTGGGAGTGGATCGGCGCGCTCGCGGTGGCCATGGCCGTCTCCGCGGTGGTGCTCGGCTTTGCCGAGAGGATCGCGGATTTCCTGGGCGAGCAGGTGACCATGGCCTTCGAACGCCTGATGGGCCTCGTGCTCACCGCCATGGCCATCGAGATGCTCCTGGCCGGCATCCAGAAGTTCGTGCTGACCCTGAAGGCCGCGGGCGTCTGAGGGCGCGGTCAGCCTTCAACCTCCCAGCGGAACCGCGCCAAGGCAATCAGTCCGAAGGCGAGGGCGAACCCCAGCAGCACGGCGATGGGGGCCAGGGCCGCCTGGAATCCAAGCCCTCGCCAGGTCATGGCATCCAGCCCATCCACGGCCCATCGGGTCGGGATGAACAGGGTCAGCTTCTGGAGCCAGGCGGGAAAGATGAAGGCCGGGACCCAGGCTCCGCCCAGCATCACCAGGATGAGGGTGGCGAAGATGGCCAGGCCTCGAGTGGCCTCCGGCGTGCGGCCCAGGGAGGCGATGAGGAGGCCGAAGGTCGCGGTCATGAGGGAGAAGGCCAGGCAGACGCCCAGGAAACCCGCCGCGCTGCCTTCGATGTGGACATGGAAGATCAGCCGGGCGAAGACATAGACCACCCCGAGGATGATAAGGGAAACCAGCGCGGCGCTGAGGGCCCGGCCACCCAGAAGCAGCCGGCGGGAGAGCGGGGCCGCACAGAGGCGCTTCCACAGGCCCGAGCGTCGGGCGACGAGAATGGAGATGCCCGCCTCGATGCCCATGAAGAGGATGAACTGCACACCCATGCCGGCGAAGGCGTGCGCGTAGCTGTTGTAGGGCGTGGCGGACCTGGACGTCAGGGCCTCCTCCTTCAGTGAGTAGGGCAGGCTCAGACCACCCCTGCGGGCGGTCGCGGGCTGCTGCTCCTGGCGGACATTCCAGGCCCGGGCGCTTTCCAGGAGCCGCTTCAGGTCGCTTCGTTCGCCTTCGGCAAGGTTCGAGCGCTCGAGTTGGTCCAGGGAGGTCTCCAGACTCTTCCGTCCTGCCGGGCCCGTGAACATCTCGGCGCTCACGACGGTCATGGCCGCTTCCGTGAGCAGGCCCCGGACCAGCCCCAGTTCCATGGCGTGGGAGGGATCGTAGTCCAGGGAAAGTTCAGGCTTGGCCCCGCCGGAGAAGAACGTTCGGGTGGCGCCCTCGCTGAAACCGGCTGGGATGCGGAGGGCCACGGTCGTTTTTCCCCGGCGGACCTGATCCAGCGCCCGATCCAAGGAAAGGGCCTCCACCTGGACCTGCTTGTCCTCCCCCAGCCGGGCGATCAGTTTGCGCGAGAGGTCCGTCTGGTCCTGGTCCACCACGGCCACCGGAATGCGGGCCTGATTGGCCTGACCGGAGGCCCCCTGGAAGAGAAACCCGAAGAAGGAGGCGATGACGATCGGCGCCGCGAAACTCATGATCACGGCACGCCGATCATGGAAGAAGAGCTTGAGATCCTTGCGGACGAGGGCGACCAGGGCGGTGAGGCTCATTCGCGGAAGCTCCTTCCCGTGAGGGAGAGAAAGACCGATTCCAGGCTGGGGCGCTCGCTGGCGAAGCCATGAATGACCATCCCCCGGCCCGACAGCCAGCTGAGAATCCGGGACGTGTCCGCGGCCAGGTCGGCGATACCGACTGCGAGTTGCGTTCCTGCCAGATTGGCCGAAGCCACCCCGTCGAGGCCGCGGAGTTCTTCCAGCCAATGCCCATCGCCACCCGCATTCAACTCGATGTGGAGCCTCGGGTTCACGATCCCGGTCCGGGTGAGGTCGGCCAGGCTCGCATCGGCCAGCACCCGGCCGTGATCGAGGATGACGACGCGCTCGCAGAGGCGTTCCACTTCCTCCATGTAGTGGGTGGTATAGATGAGGGTTCGACGCTGCCGCTTCAGGGTTTCGAGATTGTCGAAGATGGCGTTGCGGCTTTGCGGATCCACGCCGACGGTGGGCTCGTCCAGCAACAGGATCTCGGGATCGTGCATGAGGGCTGCGGCGAGGTTCAGGCGGCGCTTCATGCCGCCGCTGAAGGTCGCCACCCGGTCCCCGGCGCGGTCCGAAAGGCCGACCAGATCGAGGACCCGGGACGCGGCGGCCCGGAGGGCCAGGCCCTTCAGACCATAGAGGGCGCCGAAGAAGGCCAGATTGTCCTGGGCGGGAAGTTCTTCGATCAGGGCCAGGTCCTGGGGGACGAGGCCGATGCGCCGCTTGAGGGGATCCTGGTCGCCGCATAGCGTGCGTCCATCGATGAGGACCTGGCCGCCGTCCGCGGGCAGAAGACCGGCGATCATGGAGACCAGCGTGGTTTTCCCGGCGCCGTTGGGTCCGAGCAGCCCCAGGATCTCGCCGGGTCTGGCCGAGAAGGAGATGCCATCGACAGCCTTCAATGTCCCGAAGTGCTTTTCAAGCGCCCTGATCTCGAGCATGGAGGCCTCATTTGGGACTGGACCAGCATATACCGCCTTCTTTGGTCGAGAAGTCCCGCTCCTGTGGCGTGGTTGAGGTTTGATCTTCCAAGACCGTTCCAGGCGCGGCACCCTGGGGACCACCCATCCCTGCGAGGCCCCGCGTGCTCGACCAGCTGCTGTCCGCGATTCCGCCCGAGGCCCTGAACCTCGGCCTCGTGCTCTTCCTCTCCTTCCTGATCGGACTGGAGCGGGAGGAGCTCAAGCGCGGGGGGAAGCGGGTCTTCGGCGGCGTGCGCACCTTCCCGCTGCTGGGCCTGGTGGGCTACGTGGTGTCCCTCCTGTCCGGAGGCAACCTCTTCGGCATGCTCCTGGGCTTCCTGGTGGTGGGCGCCTTCATGCTGGTGTCCTACCTCCACAAGCTGCAGCAGACGACCGAGGCGGGCATCACCACCGAGCTCTCGGGCCTGCTGGTCTACCTCGTGGGCGCCCTGGTGTACACGGGCCATCTGTGGTTCGCCTGCACGCTGGTGGTGGTGAGCCTCCTGCTGCTGGAGCTGAAGGAGGCCCTGGAGGGGCTCACCCAGCGCATCCGGCCCGAGGAGGTCGCCGCGTTCACGAAGTTCCTCCTGCTGTCCGCCGTGATCCTCCCGATGGTGCCCAACCGCGACCTGGGCCCCTTCCGGATCAATCCCTTCAAGACCTGGCTCGTGGTGGTGGCGGTCAGCGGCGTCTCCTACGCGAGCTACGTGCTGCTGAAGGCCTTCAAGGACCGGGGCGGGATCTTCCTCTCGGCCATCCTGGGTGGCTTCTACTCCAGCACCGTCATCACGGTGGTGCTGGCCAAGCGCGCCGCCGCGGGGCAGCGCCCCCACGAGTACACCGGCGGCATCGTGGTGGCCTCGGCGGCCATGTACCTCAAGATCCTGGCCCTGGTCTGGATGTTCAACCGCGACCTCGCCCTGACCCTGGCGCCGTGGTTCCTGATCCTCGCGGCCATCTCGGCCCTCGGCGGCTGGTTCGTGTACCGCCTGCACGATCCCGAGGCCACGGACACGCCCGAGGCGGCCCACCCCCACAACCCGCTGGAACTCCGGGCAGCCTTCTTCTTCGCCGCCGTGTTCGTCGTGATGCTGATCGTCACCCAGCTGGCCATCACCTACCTGGGGCGGAACGGGGTGTACTCGGTGGCGGGCCTGATGGGCCTCACGGATGTGACGCCCTTCATCATGGGCATGACGCACGCCGCGGGGGTGTCGACCAGCCTCCACCTGGCGGCCTGCAGCATCGCCGTCAGCGCCGCCAGCAACAACCTCGTGAAGGGCTTCTACGCCTACGGCTTCGCCAAGGGCCGTACGGGGCTCTGGAGCCTGGGGCTGCTGGGGGGCCTGACCCTGCTGGGCCTGCTTCCGCTCATCTGGCTCTAGAGGTCCAGATCCAGGAGACCCGGGGGCGGGTCCACGTCCAGGCGGTGGTTGGGCAGGTCCAGCGTCCACCAGGCCTTGATGTAGGGCACTTCGCGCTGACCGGTCCGGCCGGGCCGGAGGTCCCGGAGGATCACCATGTCGTAGCCCATGGGGGTGGGGTCCAGGCGGAGCACTTCGCCCACCCGCTGTCCCGCCACGAAGACTTCGCAGCCGATCCACTGGTGGCGGAAGCTCTCGCCCTCGGGCAGCTCCGCCGCGGCCTCGGGCATCCACAGGGCCCAGCCCTTGAGGGGCTCGGCGGCGGTGCGATCCGCCACCTCCCGGAAGGCCAGGCAGGGACGGTCCTGGTGCCAGCGGAAGCTGCGGAGGGCCACGGACCGCGCGGGTGGGACCGGCTCGCCATGCTCCAGGTCCGCCTGCGGCGGGGCCAGCACGAGGCCGGTCATGGATTCCAGCCGCTCGGGTTCGTCCATGACCGAGTGGAAGAGGAACTCGCCCTTGAGGCCCTGGACCCGGGCGAGGTGGCCGGCGAGGAGCATCAGTCCTCCGCGGCCCCGTCCTCGTCGAACAGCTCGAGGTTGACCGACAGCCCGGCCTTGTCTCCGGCGGTCTTGCAGAGGGTGCGGAGGGCGCTGATCATGCGGCCGTGCTTGCCGATGATGCGGCCCCGGTCCCGGGGATCGGCGTGCACCAGCACGTCCCGCCTCCGGCCTTCGCCGGTGATCTCCACCCGGAAGGCCTCCGGGTGGTCCAGCAGGGGGGTGATGACGTCGCCCAGGAAGGCTTCGAGATCCATGGTCGCTCCAGGCGAGAACGACGAAAGCCGGACCCTGGCCCGGCTTTCGCGGAACGGAAACCGGTCTAGAGGATCTGGTTCTTCTTGAACAGATCGAGGACGGTCTTGGAGGGCTGGGCGCCCTTCTGGAGCCAGCTCTTGGCCTTCTCGGCGTCGATCCGGACCGCCTCGCCGGCGCCGGCGATCGGGTTCACGAAGCCCAGCACCTCCACGGCACGGCCGGTGGGGATGCGGTCGTTCTCGGAGACGACGATGTGGTAGAAGGGCCGCTTCTTGGCACCATTGCGAGCGAGACGGATGGACAGCATGGACACTCCCTGAGCGGGTCAGTGTAGCGCGGGGAACGGCATATCCCAAGCCGAAAGTGCGTGGATCACGGGGTGAAGGCCGAGGCGGGGAAATCGGCCTCCAGGATGGCCTGGCGTTCCAGCAGGTTCCGGCGGAGGGTGGGCCAGCGCGGGTGGGTCCGGATCGGCGCCAGGAAAGGCGAGGCCTCGTACCACCGGGCGCAGCTGAAGCCCTGCACAAAGGCCCGGGTGGCGGCATCCACGCTCCGGTCCGGATCCCCGAGCAGGGCGTAGGCTTCGGCCTCCTTGAAGGTCCATTCGCCGTCCGGGATCCGGAGGCGGCCCCGGATCTGATCCACCTTGCGGAGCCCGGCCAGCCCGTCCTGGAGCCTTCCCTCCAGCAGGGCCCGGTAGGCCAGGCACAGGTCCTGGAAGGGGATGGGGCCGCCCGGGAACCCGCCGCCCTCCGTCATGTAGCGCAGGGCCAGGTCCCGCCGACCCTTCAGGAGGGCGAGGTAGCCCTGGTAGAAGAGCAGGCCGGCGTCCGTCCGCATGGTGCGGGCCCGCTCCAGGTCCTGCTCGAAGGCGGCGGTGTCCCCCAGGTAGAGGTAGGTGGTCTCGGCGGACCAGGGGGAGGGGTCTGCCAGGGTCCCGAGGATCCGCTGCCGCCGGCCCAGGGCCCGGCGGGCCCCCTCCAGCAGGCCCGCCGTGCGGCCCGCGTAGGCGAAGCCCAGGTAGAGGTCGGGCACATCCGGCCGCTGGCGCGCCGCCGGGATCAGGGACTGGAGGGCCCGGCGCTGGTCCCCGATGTCCGTCAGCATCAGGGCGCGGAGGTAGGTGGCGCGGGGGTGGCCGGGGACGAGCTCCAGGGCGCGGACGAAGGCCTGGTCCATGCGGGCGTTGAAGCCGCTGCCCGCCGCCTGGGGATCGATCCAGAGGCTCCGGTAGAGGTGGTCGCCCAGGGCGGTCCAGGCCGTCGCACAGCCGGGTTCAGCCTCCGCCAGCGCCCGGGTGGCCGCGAGGTTCCGGGCGGCCTCGGCATCGTCCCGGATGGACAAGGCCTGCAGCAGGTCCCAGCCATGGGCGGGGTCGCGGGGGAACAGGGCCTCCCGGCCGGGAAAGCGGCGGCGGAGGGGCCAGTGGTCCACCCAGCGGTCCAGGGCCTCGGCCGGAGGCAGGGGGCCAGGATCGTCGTAGGCCCAGGGCTCACCGGCCCGGAGCCGCTCCCGGGTCGTCCAGGCCGCGGCGAGGGCGAGGCGGTCCCCCTCCCGGTGCCCCCGGAAGGTCATCAGGAGGGTGCCCTCGGGCAGCCGTTCCAGGTCGGCGCCCGAGGGCACCACGGGCGCGTGGACGACCGCAGCTCCGGCCAGGACCTCCAGGTGGTCGGACAGGAGGGTCTCCAGGCCCCGCTCCAGGGCCGGGTCCGCGGGCAGGGCCGTGGCCGGGATGAGCAGCACCCGGCGGACCCGGGGTCCGGGGGCGAAGGGGCGCCAGACCAGCAGGGCCACCAAGCCCAGGGCGGCCAGGGCCGCACCCGCCTTGAGATAGAAGCCGAACCCTCGTGGTGCGGTGATCGGATCCTCCCTGGTGCCGGTGGCTAGAAGGGAAGCTTACCCTTCATCGCGCCGGCCATGCGCTGCATCCGGTTCATGAACTTGGGATCGTTCATCTGGCCCATCATCTTCCTGGCCTCGACGTACTGCTTCAGGAGCTGGTTGATCTCGCTGACGGGGCGGCCGGAGCCCGCGGCGATGCGGCGCTTGCGCTTGGCGTCCAGGAGGTTGTGGTTGGCACGCTCCTTCGGCGTCATGGAGTTCAGGATGGCCTCCATGTGGCTCAGGCGCTTGTCCGTGGCCACCTGCGCGATCTGCTCCTTCATCTGCCCCATGCCCGGCAGCATGCCCAGGATCTTGTTCATGGAGCCCAGCTTCTTGACCTGCTGGAACTGCTTGCGCATGTCCTCCAGGGTGAACTGGTTCTTGGCCAGGCGCTGGGCCATGGCCTCGGTCTCCTTCTCGTCGAGCTTGTCCTTGGCGTGCTCGATGAGGCTCAGCACGTCGCCCATGCCCAGGATCCGCTGGGCCATGCGGTCGGGGTGGAAGCGCTGGAAGTCCTCCAGCTTCTCGCCCTCGCCCACGAACTTCAGGGGGGTCCCCGTGGCCTGCTTGATGCTGAAGGCCGCACCGCCGCGGGTGTCGCCGTCGGTCTTGGTGAGCACCACGCCCGTGGTGCCCAGTTTCCCGTGGAAGGCCGTGGCGCTGCGGACCGCGTCCTGGCCCGTCATGGCGTCGGCCACGAAGAGGATCTCGTCGGGGGGGACGGCGGCCTTGATGCTGACGAGCTCCTCCATGAGGGCCTCGTCCAGGTGCAGGCGGCCCGCGGTGTCGAGGATGACCGTGTCCCAGCCCTTCAGCTTCGCCTCGGTCAGGGCGGCCTCGCAGATGCGGACCGGATCCTTCTCGTCGGTGCGGAAGGAGGGCACGCCGGCATCCTTCGCCACCACGTGGAGCTGCTCGATGGCGGCGGGCCGGTAGACGTCCGCGGGCACCAGCAGGGGGGAGCGGCCCAGCTTCTTCAGGAACACCGCCAGCTTGCCGCAGGTGGTGGTCTTGCCGGCGCCCTGCAGGCCCACCATCATCACCACCGTCGGTGGCTTCGGGGCGAAGGCGAGGGGATGCTCCGGCGCCTCCCCGCCCATGATCTCCACCAGCTCCCGGTGGACGATGTCGATGAAGGCCTGGGCCGGATTGAGGCCCTGCATGACCTCGGCGCCGAGGGCCTTCTCCTTCACCCGCTGGAGGAAGGTCCGGGCCACGGCCACGTGGACATCGGCCTCCAGGAGGGCCATGCGGACCTCCCGCAGGACGGCTTCCAGGTTGGCTTCCGTGAGGCGGGTCTCGCCCCGCAGGGCCTTCATGGCCTGGCTGAGCTTCTGGGAAAGGCTGTCGAACATGGAACCTCGGACCAAGCCAAACGCCCATTCTACCGGGGGATTCCGGAAGGGCCCCGCGGGAAGGTGTGATCTGGGTCATAATCTTGACCTTCGGAGTCAGGAATGTCCAACCGCCTCGCCGGCAGCCTCAGCCCCTACCTCCTCCAGCACGCCCACAACCCGGTGGACTGGTACCCCTGGGGCGGGGAGGCCCTGGCGAAGGCGCGGGCGGAGGATCGGCCCATCTTCCTGAGCATCGGCTACAGCGCCTGCCACTGGTGCCACGTCATGGAGCGGGAGAGCTTCGAGCATCCCGAGGTGGCCGAGGTGCTGAACGCCCACTTCGTGCCCATCAAGGTGGACCGGGAGGAGCGGCCCGACCTGGACGACCTCTACATGGACGCGGTGCAGGCGCTCACGGGCCATGGCGGCTGGCCCATGAGCGTGTGGCTGACACCGGACCTGCGGCCCTTCTACGGCGGCACCTATTTCCCCCGGGAATCCCGGGGGGGGATGCCGGGCTTCGTGCCGCTGCTGCGGCGCATCGCCGAACTCTGGCAGACCCAGCGCCAGGACCTGGAGACCCAGGCCCGGGCGCTCTCCGACGAACTGCGCCGCCAGGCCGAGGTGCAGGCGGGCGGGGCGCTGCCCGGCCGCGAGGTGGTCGAGGCCGCCCTGGCCCAGCTCCGCCACGGGTTCGATCCGCGGTGGGGCGGTTTCGGACCGGCGCCCAAGTTCCCCCAGCAGATGGCGGTCGACCTGATCCTCGCCCGGGGGAGCGAGGCCGACCGCGCCATGGCCCTCCGCACCCTCGACGCCATGTGGGAAGGGGGGATGTTCGACCACCTGGGCGGCGGCTTTGCCCGCTACAGCGTGGACGGGCAGTGGCTCGTGCCCCACTTCGAGAAGATGCTCTACGACAATGCCCAGCTGGCCGCCTGCTACCTGGCCGCCTTCCAGGCCACGGGCGAGGCCCGCTACGCCCGGGTGGCCCGGGAGACTCTCGACTACCTCCTGCGCGACCTGCGCGATCCCGAGGGCGGCTTCCACGCCAGCGAGGACGCCGACAGCGAGGGCGAGGAGGGGCAGTTCTACGTCTTCACCCCCGCCGAGGTGCGCGAGGCGTTGGGGGAGGCCGCCGGCGCCCGCTTCTGCGCGGCCTATGGCATCACCGGGGGCGGGAATTTCGAGCACGGCCGCAGCGTGGTGCACCGCTTCTCCTGCCCCGAGGGTGCCGAGCTGGCGCCCGGCGAGGACGCGGACCTTCGCGAGCGCCTGCGGATCTGGCGGGATCGGCGGGTCCGCCCCGGCAAGGACGACAAGGTGCTGGCCGCCTGGAACGGCCTGGCCCTGTCGGCCCTGGCCCGGGGCTTCCAGGCACTGGGGGATCCACGCTACCTGGCCGGGGCGGAGGCCTGCGCGGCCTTCCTGCACCGGGCCCTCTGGCAGGAGGGCCGCCTCCTTCGCGTGGCGCGCGGGGGGGAAGCCCATACCCCGGCCTTCCTCGAGGACTACGGGGCCGTGGCGGAGGGGCTGGTGGATCTCTTCGAGGCGGGGGGCGACCCGGCCTGGCTGCACTGGGCAGGGAGGCTGGGCGAGGCCCTGCTGGCGCGCTTCCACGATGCCGCGGAAGGCGGGTTCTTCAGCACGGAGGCGGGCCAGGCGGATCTCCTCTTCCGGCAGAAACCCGGCTTCGACAACGCCCTCCCCTCGGGCAACACCCTGGCCGCCCGGGCCCTGCTGCGCCTCTCCCGCCACCTGGAGCGGGAGGATTTCAGGGCCGCGGCCGAGGGGACGCTGCGCTGCTTCGGCCCCTGGATGCAGCGGGCGCCCCGGGCCTTCCTGGGCCTGCTGGGGGTGCTCGACCAGGCCCAGCGTGAGCCTCTGGAGATCGTCGTGTCCGGTGACTTGACCCTGCCCGCCACCCGGGCCCTGCTGGCGGAAGTCCACCGCCGCTTCCTGCCCGGCCGGCTGGTGTCGGTGTCCGCGGACTCGGCGCTGCCCCTGCATCGGGGCCGGCGTGCGCCGGAAGGCAGTGCGGTCGTCACCGTCTGCCGGGGGCGGGCCTGCTCGGCGCCGGTCTCCGAACCCGGGGCCCTGGGGCGGCTGCTGGACTGATCCCGGGGCGTCTGTGACCCAGGCCCCTGCGGCCCTGGGTCTACACTGGCTTTTTCGCGCCGCTGGTGGCGGCCCCCGCGCGGGAGATGGCGACGGGTCGCGGCCGGACGCCCAGCACAAGGGGCAGCCATGAAGACCTTCGGGTTCAAGATCGATCCTCTCACCGGGGAGGAATACTACGAGGTGTACCTCCGGGGGCGGCAGGTCCTGAATGATCCGCACCTGAACAAGGGGTCGGCGTTCACCCGCGAGGAACGGCTGAGCCTGGAACTGGATGGCCTCCTGCGCTCGGGCGTCTCCAGCATGGAGGCCCAGCTGGACCGCAGCCTGGAATCCTTCCGCCGCAAGCCCGACGACATGGAGCGGTACATCTTCCTCATCGGCCTGCAGGACCGCAGCGAGCCGCTGTTCTACCGCCTGCTGACGGAGAACCTCGAGGAGATGGTTCCCATCGTCTACACGCCCACCGTGGGCCAGGCCTGCCTGCAGATGAGCCACATCCAGCGGCGGTTCCGGGGCCTCTACATCACGCCCGACAACATCGCCAACATCGACCAGATCTTCCAGAGCGTGTCCCTGCCCCAGGTGAACCTCATCGTGGTGACCGACGGCGAGCGCATCCTCGGCCTGGGCGACCTGGGCTCCGACGGCATGGGCATCCCCGTGGGGAAGGTGAGCCTCTACGTGGCCGCGGGCGGCGTGCATCCGGCCGTCTGCCTGCCCATCAGCCTGGACGTGGGCACCAACAACCCGCGCCTGCTGGAGGATCCCCTCTACCTCGGCTACCGGCATCCGCGGCTCCGCGGCGCGGAGTACGAGGAGATCGTGGAGAAGTTCGTGCTGGGCGTGAAGCGCAACTTCCCGGACGCGCTGCTGCAGTGGGAGGATTTCGCCAAGCACACGGCCTTCGACAACCTGGCCAAGTACCGAGAGCGCATCCTCTCCTTCAACGACGACATCCAGGGCACGGGCGCCACGGCCCTGTCGGCCCTCATGACGGCCATGCGCATCAAGCGGAGCCGCTTCCAGGACGAGCGCTTCGTCGTGGTGGGCATGGGCCAGGCCGGCACGGGCATCTGCATGAACATCCGCGCCATGCTGAAGGAGGAGGGCCTCTCGGACGAGGAGGCCCGCCGCCGGATCTTCGCGGTGGACATGCAGGGCCTCCTGCTCGACGACGACCCGAAGCTCGAGGGCCCCCAGAAGCCCCTGGCCCAGCGCCGGGCCTGGGTGGAGGGCTGGACGCTGGACGATCCCAACCGCATCGGGCTCCCCGATGTGGTCCGCAACGCGAAGCCCACCGTGCTCATCGGGGTGACGGCCCAGCCGGGGCTCTTCAGCGACGCGATCCTCGCCGAGACGGCCCGCCACACGGAACGCCCCATCGTGATGGCCCTGTCCAATCCCACCCACAAGTGCGAGTGCACGGCGGAGGCGGTCTGGAAGGCCACGGACGGGAAGGGCCTCGTCGCCACCGGAAGCCCCTTCCCGCCGCTCTCCTGGAAGGGGCGGACCCTCCAGGCCTCGCAGTGCAACAACATGTACATCTTCCCGGGGCTGGGGCTCGGGGCCCTCGTCAGCCACGCGTCGCGGGTCACCGACGAGATGATCCTGGCGGCCAGCCGGGCCATCAGCGCCATGGTGACCCCCGAGCAGGAGGCCATGGGCCTGCTGCTGCCCGAAATGCGGGACATCCGCCGGGTGTCGGCCGCCGTGGCCGTGGCGGTGGGCAAGGAAGCCCGGGACGCCGGACTTGGTCGTCTGCTGGATGACGACCAGCTGGAGGAAACCGTCCGGAAGGCCCAGTGGGCGCCCCGCTACGCCCCCTACCGGCCGGGCCGCCTGGTCTGAACCTTCGCCCTTTTTCGCCTTGTGGCGCCCGTTCCCCGGCCTAGCCTGAGGGGCGGGAAGAGTTCCTCTTTCCTCCCGCGGGGCGACCGTTTACGCCAGCCCCTTCCGGCCCGAGCAGCACTTGGCCGAGACCTCCGGGCACCCTTCGGGGTGCCCGCTTTCATGGGCCCACCGCGATCCCGCAAGGCCCGCACCCTTCGTCGCCGGGACAGGGATCCTCCGCGGTGCCGCATGCGGCTTCCAGGCGCAGAGAGGCCCGGCAGCGCCGGGCCTCTCTGCGCAGGGGGGGCGTCAGGCGTTGGCGGTGCGGCGGGACCGGTGCATCACCTCGGCCTCCAGCTCTTCCTCGAGGGCCTTCACCTGCCGCAGGACCGCGAGGCCGCTGGGGGATCCGCTCATCTGGCGCTCCAGCTGGCCGAACACTTCGTGCAGGCGCTCGGCGGTGCTCCAGAAGGCCGGGTTGTGCTGGCGAAGGCTGGTGTCCATGAGCATGTCGGCTCCCGATGCTTTCCGGACATCATGATTGTCTTTGGCGACGCGGAAGGCCAGTGATGGACATCACAAGGCCTGTCATGACTTAGGAGACGCTGTCGCGACCTGTTTGTCACGGCCCTCATGACAGATCCCACCCGTGGGCGAACCGGGGGACCGGGTGGCCTCGGACCGGGATCAGCCCCGCCGGGTGGCCAGCAGGTGGCCGATGGCCACGGCGGCCGCGTCCGCCGCGTCCGCCGGCAGGGCTTCCGTCAGGTTGAGCAGGGTCATCACCATCTTCCCCACCTGGTCCTTGTCGGCCCAACCGTAGCCGCTGACGGCCTTCTTCACCTGCATGGGGTTGTAGTCGCCGACGGGCAGCCCGTGCAGGGCGGCGGTGAGCAGGATGCCGCCCCTGATCTGGCCCAGCTTCAGGGCGGTGGCGGCGTTCTTCTCCACGAAGGGGGATTCCACGGCCATGAAGCCGGGCGCGTGGGCCGCGATGGCCTCGCCCAGGCGCTGGTGGATGAGCAGGCAGCGCTGGTCGAAGTCCGCGCCGCGTGGATTGCGGATGACCCCGGCCTCGACGAGCGCGAGGCGGGAACCGGCGCGCTCCACCACGGCCCAGCCACAGGCCAGGGAGCCCGGGTCCACGCCCAGGCAGCGCGAAGGGACGGGCGGCTGGATCATCGCCCCTTCCGTTTCCCGCTGCCCCGCACGCTGCCCTTCGGCGGCTTGGGCCTGGCTTCGCGGGCCTTCCTGGGCGGCCGTCCCTGGGGCTTCTCGGTCCGTCGGCTGCGCTCGCCGCCGCCCCGGGTCTGGGCCCGGGCCGCGCGGGGCTTCTCGAAGTCGCCCTCGCCCAGGCGGGCGGGGGCGGCCAGGACGGGCGCGAAGGTGAACGCCTTGCCATGCTCGTCCTGCGCCTTGGCTTCCGTGAGCCAGGCGCTGATGCGGCGGAGGTCCTCGTCCACGGCGGTGATCTCCACCTCCACGGCGTCGCCGATGGTGAGCACCACGGAGCCGCGCAGCCCCGTGGCCTTGGTGCGGTGCTCGTCCACCCAGAAGTTGCCGCCCAGGGCGCCCATGGGCACGCCCACCTCCACGAAGGGGGCGTCCAGGGTGATGAAGGCGACCTTGGCGGAGAAGCCCTGGATGCGGCCCCGGAAGCGCTGCCCCACCTTGTCCTTCATCAGGAGGCAGGCCTTCCACTTGTCGTTCTCGCGCTCCGCCTCGGTGGCCTTCTGCTCGGCGTCGCTGGCGCCCTTGGCCAGGACGGCCAGGTGGCTGTGGAGGCCCTCCGGCAGGGGCTGGCCGCGGAGCACGCGGCGCAGCAGGCGGTGGACGATGAGATCCGGGTAGCGGCGGATGGGGCTGGTGAAGTGCAGGTAGTCCTGGAGGGCCAGGCCCGAGTGCCCGATGTTGTCCGCCGAGTACTCCGCCCGCTTCAGGCTGCGCAGGAGCAGCGTGTTGATCATGGCCTCCAGGGGCCCGCCCCGGATCTTGTCGAGCATGGCGTTCAGATGCTCCGGGGTGGGCACCTCCTTGGGCTTCAGCAGGCCGAAGGTGCGGGCCACTTCCGCGAAGATCTCCAGCTTCAGGGGATCGGGGTTGTCGTGGATCCGGTAGATGGTGGGGATCTTCTTCCGGGTGAAGAACCGCGCCACCGCCTCGTTGGCCAGCAGCATGAACTCCTCGATCATCCGGTGGGCGTCGTGCCGCGGGTAGCGTCGGGCGTCCACGGGGCGACCCGCGGCGTCGAAGATGAACTCGGCCTCCTCGGTGTCCAGGTTCATGGCGCCGCGCCCCAGCCGCTTCTGCGTGAGCTGGCGGGACAGCACGAGGGCCTGGTCCAGCAGGTCGCAGAGGGGGCCGCCCAGTTCGGCCCGTTTGCGGCTGGAGAGCTCGATGCAGGCCTCCTTGACCTCGTCGTAGGTGAGCCGCTTCCCGCTGCGGATGACGCTTTCCGATAGGCGGGACTCCACCACCTCGAGGCCGGGCGAGATCGTCATCCAGGCGGTCATGGTGAGCCGGTCCACGCCCTGGCGGAGGCTGCAGAGGTCGCCGCTGAGCCGCTCGGGCAGCATGGGGATGGCCTCGTCGGGGAAGTAGACGGAGGTGCCCCGGAGCCGGGCCTCCTCGTCCAGGGGTCCGCCTTCCTCCACGTAATGGCTCACGTCCGCGATGTGGACGCCCAGGATCCAGCCGCCGCCCTCGGAGGGCGGGAGCACCTCCAGGCTGATGGCATCGTCGAAGTCCTTGGCCGTGGGTGGGTCCACCGTGCAGGTGAGCACCTGGCGGAGGTCCTCCCTCGTCTTGGCCCACGCCTCGGGGATCTCGGTCGGGAAGGGGGCCAGCTCCTTCATCACCGCGTCGGGGAAGGCGGTGCGGAGGTTGAAGAGGGCGGCGGTGAGGCGGTTCTCGATGCGGAGGTCGGTCTTCTTCCCCAGCCGGGCCACGACGGTGCCCCGCAGCTGCCTGGCCTCGGGATCGGGGTCCAGCCGCACGCTGACCAGCTCGCCGTCCTCGGCCAGGTCGGTGGGCGGCACGGCGATCACCTGCGGGAGCCGGGGCTCCAGGGGCACCACCCGCCAGCCCCAGGGCTGCTTCTGGAGGGTGCCGGGCAGGGGGATCTCGCCCCGGCCCTTGATCTCGAGGACCCGCGCCTTGAGGCGGCCGTCCCAGCCCTCCCCGCTGATCTCGGCGACGACGCGGTCGCCGTGGATGGCGCCATGGGCGTCCCGCCAGTCCACCATGGGATCCTGCCCGGGCCCCTTGGGCAGCCCGGGGACCCGCAGGAAGCCACCTGCGCCCTCCGGGTGGCCCAGGAAGGTGGCCTCGAAGGTCTCGAAACGACGAAGCCCCGGCGCCTGGGCGGCCGGGGCTCGCGGGGCCTCCCGCCGGTCGGGGGTGCGGGCGGGGGGGCGGACGGGGATGCGGGAGGCGGAGCGACGGGCCATGGGTCCAGGGTACAGCCTTGGGACTGGTGTCCGATGCTCCGCGGAACCGTTACTTCTTCCTGTGGACGACGCGCTTCGGGGCCGGCTCGACGGCCTTGCCGGTGAGCAGGTCGATCTGGTGCTGGACCTTCTTGCTGTCGGGATCGATGACCGCCAGGCGGCTGAGGAACCGCATCTTGCCCGCCTTGTCACCCTGGGCCTCCAGGTAGGCGGGGCTGGACACCACCGCCTCCACCCACTTGAGCTTGTCGCCCTTGCCGGCCTTGTACTCGGCAATCTGGTCGGCCTCGCCCTGGATCTTCTTCTCCATGACGGCGATCAGGGGATCGTAGGCGGTGGTCTCCTCCTTGGCGGCGTTGATGTAGGTCTGGAAGAACTTCGACCACTTGGCGTCGTCCCCGACCTCCTTCTCCACGCCCAGCGCCAGGTCCAGCTCCTGCTTCTCACCGGGATCGAGGTCCTTCTTCGCCTTCAGCTCCTTGATGCGGTCGGCATTCTCCTTGAGCACCTGCTGGGCCCGGGCGCCGGCGGCGTCGTAGTAGGTGACCATCTTTCCGAAGGGATCCTGCACGGCGGCATAGCTTTCCCCGGCGATGGCCTTGGCTTCCTTGGCGTAGTCGAGGGCCTTCTCCCACTGGCCGGCGGCATCGGCGGCCTCCACCGCCAGGCGGTAGGCCTGGCCCAGGTCGATGGCCCGGATGGCGCAGGTCAGCATGGTCTGGTTGTTGGACTTGTCGAAGGCCGGGCGGGTGGCCGGGAGCAGGGTCTGGGCCTGCTGGAGGGCCTCCTGGAACTTCAGGTCGGCCATCAGCTTCTCCACCACCGGCCGGGTCGCACGCACCTGCTCGCCCAGGGTGGGCGCAGGCGCCTGGGCCGCCAGGGCCGAAGGCAGGACGATCGCGGGGAGGAGGAGCATGGACGGGTTCATGGGCCTACCGGACAATCCCCATCGGGGGAAGGGGAAATTGTCGCAACGGAACCCCCTTCTGCCAAGCGCGGAAGCTAGGTGGCGTCAACCCAAGGCTTCGGACATGCCCCGGATCTCGGTCTTGATCCGTTCCATCTCCTCCCGGTCGATCCTCCGGGCCGGGACGCCGCCCCAGGTCTCCCCCGCCCCCACCCGGCTCCCCGGCAGGAGCACGCTCTGGGGCAGGATGGTGGCATCGTCCCCGATGACCACATCGCCCATGACGCAGCAGCCCAGGCCCAGGGTGGCCCGGTGCCCGACCCGCACGGGGGCGATGACCAGGTTCCCCCCGCCGCCGTAGTGGGCGAAGATCCGCACGCTACCGCCCAGGGCTGCGTCGTCGCCGATGGTGATGAGCTGCGGATCGCTGATGTATTCCGTGTTGATGAAGGCGTGGCGGCCGATCTTCATGCCCATGGCCTTCAGGAACCAGACCCCGAAGGGGGTGAGGGTCACGAAGGGTAGGAACGTGAAGCGCACCAGATAGAAGAGGCCGTTGTGGAGGAACCACGGCAGGGCGTGCAGGGTGTAGTAGCCGCCCTTGAAGGGCCGCACACGGGTCGGGAGCACGCGGTTGTAGACGGGGATGACCACCAGGAGGCTGAGCCCGAAGATGAAGAAGCAGAGGGCCAGGGAGAAACCAGCCAGGAACCAGTGCCAGGAGCCTGGGAGGCGGAGGATCAGGGCGTGCAGGCGGCTCCAGGACCACAGGGCCGGTGCCAGGGCCAGGCCGAGGGCGGTGGAGGCCAGCACGTAGAGCAGCAGGACGGCCGTCCCGTAGGCTACCCTTGAGAACCGGCGCAGGATCTGGTCCAGCCAATTCATGGGGGGCGGGTTCTTGGACTGGTCCTTGGCGAAGGATTTCATGGGTTCAGCCTACCCGACACCGAACGGAACCCCGGCCTCCGGCGGGGCGCAGGACCCGGCGGGGGATGCCCCCGGGGCCGGCGCCTGGAAGGACGCCTTCCGCGTCGGGGACGACCTGATCGATGGGCAGCACCAGACCTTCTTCCGCATGGTGGCCGAGGCCCAGGAGAGCATGGACCGGGGCAGCGTCGAGGGGGTGGGTCGGCACCTGAATTTCCTGGCGGCCTATGCCGTCATGCATTTCCGGGACGAGGAGCGGCTGATGGCCCTCAGCCACTACCCTGGCCTGGTGGAGCACCGGCGGATCCACCAGGCCTTCGTGGCCCAGGTGGCGGGCCTGCTCAAGACCTACGAGACGGATCCGGACGCGGTGACCGCCCAGCAGATCCTGCCCATGATCCAGGACTGGCTCGTCTTCCACATCCTGGGCATGGACAAGCAGCTCCAGCCCTGGATTGGGCGGATGGGGAAGCCTTGAGGGGCGGCATGGCTGGCAGGATCCGATGAACCTCGCCCTCCTCCGCCTGTCGGCCCTCGGCGACATCCTGCGGGTCCTGCCCGCCTGGGCGAACCTGCGGGACGCCTTCCCCGAGGCCCGGTTCCGGGCCGTGGTGGAGGACCGCCACGCCTTCCTCCTGGAGCCGTTGCCCTGGCTGGAGCCGGTGGTGGTCCGCCGCCGGCCTCTCTCGAACCCCCTCTCGGCCCTGCCGGAGCTGCGCCGGGCGGCGGAGGGCATCCGGGACTGCGAGGCCAGCCTGGACTTCCACGGCATCCTGAAGGCCGCCCTGCTCCCGAAATTCGCGGGCATCCCGGAACGCTGGGGCGACGGCGTGACCAAGGAGTTCGCAGGGGCCCTCCAGACCCACCCGCTCCCCTTCCGCCATCAGACGCGCTACGGCCAGGCCCTGGGCCTCGCCGAGGCCTTCGGACGCAGCCGTGGCGTCCCGGGCCTGGGACGCTTCAGGCCGGTCCTGGCGGGCGTGGCGCTGCCCGACCCCGGGCAGGTCTGGGCGCCACGGGCGAAGCCCCGGGTGGTCCTGGTGCCCGGGGCCTCCCGCCGGGGGGCCATCAAGCGCTGGCCCCTGCGCCACTGGATCACCCTGGCCCGCCTGCTGGAGGGCCGGTACGACCTGCGCTGGTCCCTGGGGCCGGAGGAGGAGGACCTCCGGACCTGGCTGCCGGAAGCCACCGGCGTGCCGGCCCTGCCGCGCCTGGGGTTCTGGCAGCTCGCCGCGGCCCTGCGCCAGGCGGACCGGGTGGTGGCGCCGGACACGGGCCTGCTGCACCTCGCGGTCGTCCTGGGGGTGCCCGCCCTGGGCCTCTACGGCTCCAGCGACCCGGTGGTGGCGGGATTGCCGGATGGGGCCGGCCAGGTCCTCCGCACCGGCATCGCCTGCGCCCCCTGCCGCGAGCGCGCCTGCCAGCGCCGGCAGTGCCTGGAGGAGCTGGACCCGGAACTCGTCCGCGAGGCGCTCTGAGCCCTCAGGCCCGGCGCAGCACCAGCAGGGTCAGCTCGGGCGGCACGAGGAACCGGGTGGGCGGGCCCCAGAAGCCCGTGCCCACGCTGGTGTAGAGCCACAGGTTGCCGTGGCGGTTCAGGCCGCTGGGGTAGCGGTAGACCGACCGCACGACGAGGCTCCAGGGGAAGTACTGGCCGGCGTGGGTGTGGCCGGAGAGCTGGAGCCGGATGCCCGCCCGTTCGGCGGCGTCGTAGCCCGTGGGCGGATGGAACAGGAGCACCTTCGGCGCCCCCTCCGGAGCCCCGGCCAGGGCTGCGGCGAGATCGGGCCCGCGGCCCGTGCCCCGGCGTCCCCGGGCCGCGGGATCGGGCATCCCCGCCACCACCAGGGCGGCCCCGTGGTGCGGGAGGACTTCATGCGCATTGTCCAGCACCCGCCAGCCCATGCCCTGGAGCACGGGGATCCACTTCCCGACACCGGAGTAGTACTCGTGGTTGCCCGTCACGAAGAAGGTGCCGTGGGTGCTGCGCAGGGCCGCCAGGCGCTCCGCCTTGGCCCGGACCCCATCCGCCTCGCCATCCACCAGGTCCCCGGTGACGGCCACGAGGTCGGGAGCCAGGGCATTGGTGCGGGCCACGAGGCGGTCCACCCGGGCGGCGGGCACGAGGGGGCCCAGGTGCAGGTCGGAGATCTGGACGATGCGGAAGCCGTCGAGGCCCTCGGGCAGGCCCTGGATGGGGACCTCCAGGGACCGGAGCACCGGCGGCCGCAGGGCCGTCGCCAGGCCCGAGAGGTTGGAGGCCAGGGTGGCGGCCAGGGCCAGCCCGAAGGCCCACATGCCGGTGGCGGCCGGGGCGTGGGCGAGGCGTCGCAGAAGGACCTGCCCCAGATCCGCGACCAGGAGGTAGACGAGGTAGGTGGATACGAAGCCGAAGAGGCCGTAGCTGAGCCAGTACAGCGCATCGGCCCGGTGGTCCGTCAGCCGGTTGACCAGCGGGACCAGGAACATCAGGAGGAGGAAGAGCCCGAAGAAACCCCAGACGCCGGCCGGGTGTCGCGCCAGGGGCGGGCACAGGGCCATGGACCGGCGCGCCATGTAGGTGAAGGCGCTGCCGAGGATGGCCAGCAGCAGGGCGATGCCGAGGAGGGCGCGCATCAGCCCCGCCGCCACCCCGTGGTGCCGTCCTTGCGGTCCTCGAGGACGATGCCCAGGGCCTTCAACTGGTCGCGGACGCGGTCGGCCTCGGCCCAGTTCTTCGCGGCCTTGGCGGCCCGGCGGGCCTCGATGAGGGCCTCCACCTCGGCATCGAGGCTGGCCTCCTCGTGGGGCCAGGCGGCGAAGATGGCGTCGGTCTCGTCGAGGAAGGCCAGGGCCGCGTCCCGTTCCTCGCGGGTGAGGGCCATGTGGTCGTCCTGGGCGTTGAGGTCGCTGATGAGGGTGAAAAGGGCCGCCAGCGCCTCCGGGGTGTTCAGGTCATCGGCCATGGCCGCCCAGAAGGCCTCGCGGGCCTGGTTGACGCGGGCGACGGGGTCCACCGCCTCCTTCCACGGGCCGCCGCCGGCTTCGCCTTCGCCCTCCATCCGCTTGCGGAAGGCCCGGATGCGCTTCAGCGAATTCTCCGCGGCCCGCAGGCCCTCGAAGCTGAAGTTCAGCACCTTGCGGTAGTGGTTGCTCTGGATGGCATAGCGGAAGGCGATGGGATCGACCCCCTTGGCCACGAGGTCGCGCAGGCTGAAGAAGTTCCCCAGGCTCTTGGACATCTTCTGTCCCTCCACCATGAGGAACTCGCCGTGGACCCAGTGGTTCACCCAGCGGTGCCCCAGGCAGCCTTCGCTCTGGGCGATCTCGTTCTCGTGGTGGGGGAAGATCAGGTCCACGCCGCCGCTGTGGATGTCCACGCGCTCGCCCAGCAGCTCCATGCCCATGGCCGAGCACTCGATGTGCCAGCCGGGCCGCCCCGGGCCCCAGGGGCTGTCCCACCAGGGTTCGCCCGGCTTGGCGGCCTTCCACAGCACGAAGTCGGTGACGGAGTCGCGCTCGTACTCGTCGGCGTCCACGCTGGTGCCCACCTTCATGCCCTCGCGGTCCAGGTGGGCCAGGCAGCCGTACTGGGGCAGGCCGGCGATGCGGTAGTAGACGCTGCCTTCCCGGACGTAGGCCAGGCCCTTGGCCTCCAGGTCCTGGACGAGCCGGATCATCTGGGGCAGGTACTCGGTGGCCCGGGGCAGGTAGGTGGCCCGCTGGATCCGCAGGGCCTCCAGGTCCTCCAGGAAGAGGGCCGTGAAGCGGTCCGTGAGGGCCTTCATGGCCCCGTGGCGGGCCTCGTTCGAGGCCTCCGGGGGCAGGCCGCCCTGGGAATCCCGGATGATCTTGTCCTCCACGTCGGTGATGTTCATGCAGTGGCGGACGTCGTGGCCGGCGGCCTGGAAGGTGCGCTTGAGCAGGTCCTGGAACAGGAACGTGCGCAGGTTGCCGATGTGGGCCACGTTGTAGACCGTGGGACCGCAGGTGTACAGGCTGACGACGCCGGGCTCGAGGGGCGCAACTTCGTCAACTTTCCGTGTCAGGGTATTGAACAGGGAGAGGGGTCGCCTCATCTTCATGGCTCTAGGTAACCACCATCGCCCCCTCCGCCATAACCCCCCAAAGGTGCCCGCATGGGTCTGTTCGGAACCCGAGCCAAGGACGAAGCGCTCCACGAGCAGGGGGAGCGGCTCCGCCACCTGGAGGCCGAATGCGCCTCGGTGCGGGCGCGCCTCGAGGAGACCGAGGAGCTGGTGAGGCACCTTGATGCCGACAAGGACCTGCTCCTGGCGACCCTCGAGACCCTGCGCCCGGGGATGCCCCCCCGGGAGCTGGCAGAGGCGCTGCTGGACCTCTGCTTCAAGCCCCTGGGCCTGGCCTGCTTTTACCTGGCCCTGGCGGACTGGGAGGAGGACCGGCTCACGTTCGTGCTGTACCACGAGGGCGGACGGACCCGGAACCATCCCTCCCGCCATCTCTCCGAGCGGGCGGGCCTCTCTGAGCGGGTCCTCGCCTCGAGCCGGCCCCTCTACATCCGGACCATGGAGGAGGGTCAGGCCGCGGGCAGCCTGCTCACCGCCGCGGAGCAGGCCACGGGCCTCATCCCCCACAGCTGGTATGGGGTGCCCCTGGGGCGCGGCGAGCGGCCCTTGGGGTTGCTCAGCTTCCAGAGTTTCCAGACGGACGCGTTCGACGAACGGCGGCGCCGCCTCATGGACGCCCTCGGCACCATCCTCTCGCGGTGCCTGATTCAGGGCGCCTGAACGAGGGCCAGCAGGTCCTCCGGCAGCACCCGGGCACGGCCGTCGGCCCCCGCCACCAGGTGGACGCTCTCGCCCTCGGCCAGGGGCACCCCCTCCCGCTCGATGTCGTAGTGGAACATGATGCGGCGCCGACCGGCCTCCGCGAGGCGCGTCCGCACCACCACCAGCTCGTCGTAGCGCGCCGGGGCCCGGAATCGGACCCGGATCTCGTTCACCACCAGGCGGACGCCCCGCGCTTCCCACTCGGCATAGCTCTGGCCCAGGCCACGCAGGAAGTCGCTCCGTCCCAGCTCCATCCACACGGGGTAGGTGGCGTGGTGCACGATGCCCATGGCATCCGTCTCGGCATAGCGCACTCGGAGTTCGGTCCTCGATTCCATGGCTTGATTGTGCCCCACCCGACTACCCCCCGACCGGACAGCGCCCTGCGCTGTCCTCCCGCTCCCGCGGCGCTGCGCTTGCGATCGCGGAGGGGGCCCCGTGGTGCACGATGCCCATGGCATCCGTCTCGGCATAGCGCACTCGGAGTTCGGTCCTCGATTCCATGGATCGATTGTCCACGAAACGGCCCCGCCCGGGGGCGGGGCCGTTTCGCGGAAAGGTCCGGCTACTCGATGGTCACGCGGACGTGGTCGCCCTTGTCCGTGGTGATCTCCAGGAGCAGGTCGCCGGGCTTGGATTCCTTCAGCAGCTTCTGCAGCTGCTCGGGCTTGAGGCCCTTCTTCGTCTCCCCGTTGACCTTGATCTCGCTGTCCCCGGCCATGTCCAGGATGCTGCTGGCCAGGTTCACCGGCATGCGGATATGGACCTCGGTGGGGCCGTCCGCATTGCGGGCCCGCTCGTGGTGGGGGTGGAAGGACTTGGAGACGATGTCCACCTTGATGAAACGGGCGGCCTGCTGGGCGGACAGGGGGAGGGCGAGGCTGGCGGCGAGGGCCAGCGGAAGCATGACGGCGCGCATGGGCGGCCTCCTTGAAGGGGGGTCGGGATGTCCCCGGCTCGCATGGGATTACGAAGCACCGGGGGAGGGGATTAGCCCGGTTATCCTGGAAGGCCGGGAACGGTCCGCCGGATCCGGTCATCCAACTGCCGAGCGGTTGCCCCGCCCCTCTCCGGAGATTCCGAATGAAGACCCTCGCCGCCCTCCTGCTGACCGCCGTCCCCCTCGTCGCCCAGGGGCCCGTGAAGTGGGAGCACGACATGCAGTCCGCCCTGAAGCGCGCCAAGGCCGAGAAGAAGCTCATCTTCATGGACCTCTGGACCGAGTGGTGCCCGCCCTGCCAGTACCTCCAGAAGAACGTGTTCCCCAGCGCCGAGGGCCAGGCCGCCCTGGCGCGCATGGTGCCCTACTCCGCCCTGGTGCAGAAGAAGGACGGAACCCCCGTACCCGAGGGCACCCGGCTGGCCCAGGAGTTCCACCTGGAGGCCTTCCCCACCATGGTGATCCTCGATGCCAATGGCAAGGAGGTCCGCCGCCAGGTGGGCGCCTTCCGGAGCGGCGCCGAGTTCGCCGCCTGGCTCGCCAAGTAGCAGTCGGGCGTCAGCGCGGAAAAGGAACGGCGGCCCATCGGGCCGCCGTTCCTTTTCCGCCTGCCCCCTACTGGTCCTTCACCCCGCCCGGGGCCTTGGGGGGCTTGGGCAGGCGCTGCTTGAGGCCCTCCAGCTCATCCTGCTGGGCGCCCATGCTGGGGCGGGGCGGGGGCGGCGGGGGCGGCTTCTTGGGATCGGGGGGGGGCGGGTTCGAGTCCCGGACCAGGGTCTGCAGGTCGTGGACCGCGTCCCGCTGGCCGGGCTGCTCCAGGAGCAGGCGCTCGAGCAGTCCCCGGGCCTCCTCCGGCCGCTTGAGGTCCAGGAGGGCGCGGGCGGCGAGCAGGAGGGCCGGCGCCCGCCAGGCAGGGACGGGACGGGGAGCGCCTTGGCCCACCAGGGGGCTGAGGGTCTGGAGGGCGTCGCCGGGGAGGCCCGTCTTCAGGTCGATGGCGGCGGCCAGGAGCAGGTGGGCGGGGTTGCCGTCGGCGGGGCGCCACCGCTGGGCCCCCTGGAGGTCTCCGGCCTCCAGGGCCCGCTGCGCCATCCAGGCCTTCACGCTGCCAGGCGCCCAGATTCGGGCCGCCGGGGGCGCCGCGCGCAGGGTGGGCGCCGCCAGGGCCAGCAGGAGGCCCAGGACCGGCCGCCAGCGGGCCATGGGCTTGCCCGCAAAGGCGAGCCAGAGCAGCAGGCCGGCGAGGGCCACCCAGGCCCCCAGCTCCGGGTGGGCAGGCTGGAGGGAACGCCGGGCGGGGAGGGGCAGCTTCCCGGCCGCGAGGTCCTGCAGGCCGGTGGCGGCGGAGGCGCCATCGGCGAACATCCGGCCGCCCGTGGCCTGGGCCAGTTGCGCCAGGAACTCGGGCTGGGCTGTGCTCACGGGGGGCTCTGGCACCGGCGCGGCGGGCGCTGCGGCGGCCGGCGCGGGGACCGGGGAGGCTCCCGGGGCGGGGGTGGCCTCCGCCACGGGGGCGGGCCGGGGCGGGACGGGGTGGGGCCTGCCGTCGCCGAAGGCCAGGGCATAGAGGGGCAGCCTCGCCTTCTTCAGGGCCTCCGAGGCCCGGGACAGGGCGGCCTCCGGCGTCTCCCAGGTCTCCTCGCCGTCGCTGAGCAGCAGGATCACCTCGGGGCCCTCGCGGTCCGCCTGGGCGGCCACCTGGGGCAGGCCGCGGCCCAGGCTCGTGCCCGGGGAGCCCACGTCTCCCGGTGTGACTGCCCGCAGCGATTCGCGAAGCAGGGTGCGGTCCTCGCCCGGCGGCTGGAGGGGAATGGCGTCGCCGGTGAGCAGGTCCAGGCTCCAGCGCAGGCCCGGCTGGGGCCGGGACCAGATGCGGTCCAGGGCGGCCACGGCGGCGTCCCAGCGGCTGCGGCTGCCGGCATCGGTCACGGTCATGGAGCGGCTGGCGTCCAGCACCACATGGACCGTCAGCCGCGGGAAGTCCGGCAGGCCCCAGCGCGGTTCCGCCAGCCCGAGCCCCAGGCCCGCCAGCATCAGGGCCATGCCCAGCCCCTGCCAGGCCGGCCGCTGGCCCACCACCCGCACCCCCAGGCCCGGCCGCAGCTGCGCGAAGACGCCAAAGCCCACCGCCGCCAGGGCCAGCAGGCCCGCGGGCAGGAGGATCCAGGGGTGGGTGAAGGGGAGGTTCATGGCCCCTCCACCCAGGCGGGCCGGGGCTTCCCGCGCTTGAAGGCGAGGTCGGCGGCGAGGGGCAGGGCGAGGATCGCCGCGGCGAGGAGGAACCACTGGGCCAGGGGCCGGCCCTCGGTGGGCGGATCCACGGGCAGCAGGGTCTTCTCCAGCTGGTCCACGGCGGCGAGGCTGCGGGCCAGGCCGCCGGGATCCTCGGCGCTGAAGGCCTCGCCGCCCGTGGCCTGGGCGACCTGTTTCAGGGCGTCGTGGTCCACCTCGACATGGAGCCGGGCGAAGCCGCCGCCCTCGATGGGCACGAGGCTCTCCCCGCTGTGGCCCAGGGCGACCGTGTGGATGCGGATGCCGTTCTGGTGGGCCTCCTCCGCCGCCTCCTGGGGGGTGACGCGGCCCCGGTTCTGCGAGCCATCCGTGATGAGCAGGATGACGCGGGACCGGGCCGGGCTGTCTTCCAGGCGCCGCACGGCCGTCATCAGGGCCGAGCCGATGGCGGTGCCGTCGTCGCGGCTGTCGAGGTCGAGGCGCGCCAGCATGCGCAGCAGACGCAGGTGGTCCGAGGTGAGCGGGCTGAGGGTGACGGGATGGGCGCTGAAGAGGATCAGGGCGAAGCGGTCGTCGGGCCGCTTCAGGACGAACTGGGCCAGGAGCCGCCGGGCCGCGTGCCAGCGGTCCTCGTCCGGCTGGTCGAGGATGCGCATGCTGCTGCTGCCATCCAGCACCACGGCGAAGTCCACCACGGGGGCCATGCCCCGCAGGTTCGTCCGCCACTCGGGTCCGGCCGCGGCCAGGCCGAGGCAGAGGGCCACCAGCACCGGCAGCCAGTGGGAGCTGAGTCGCGCCAGCCGGCCGGAGGGCTTGGAGTGGGGGATGCCCCAGCGGTAGACCACCCGCCAGGCCCACACCAGGAGCGGGGGCACCAGGAGCAGCAGGAGGGGCGTGCGGAAGGCGATCATCGGCCAGCCTCCCTCAGTCCGCTCCGGGCATCCAGGGCCGCGAGGAGGGGCTCCACTCCCGGGAAGGGGGGCTGGGTGCGCCCGAACCGCGCCGCGTCGAGGCTCAGCACCCACTGGTCCCAGGGCCCGAGGTTCAGGGCCTTGAAATCCCCAGGTCCCCAGGCCCGGGCGGCCTCCCCGAAGCGGGCCGCCAGCAGCTCGCGACCCAGGGCATGGGCGGCGTCCAGGGTGGCCCGATCCACCTGCGGCGGCGGCCAGTGGCGGCGGAAGGCGCGGGCGGCGTGGTGGAGCCGGCGCTTGCCCTGCCCCCGCCGCCAGCGGAGACCGATCCAGCTGCCGAGCGCCAGGAAGGGAAGGAGCAGGAGGCTGGCCCAGGCCCAGGGGAAGGGGATGGCGGGGAGGAGGTCGTCATTGCCGCCGCCGAAGCCCACCCAGGGGCCGCCGAAGGGGATGGTGCGGGGCACCTCGAGCTTCAGTTCGGGGCTCCGCTGTCCGTCGCCCAGATCCAGGGGCGGCACCACGGCCGTCCCGGTCGTGAAGGCCTGCACCTGGAGGCGCCAGCCCCGGCCGTCCGGCAGGGGCTCCACCGCCCGGAGCCGCAGAGGGCCCAGGTGGTCCTCCAGGGCCGGACGCCCCGGGGCGGGTTTCGCCGGATCCTCCTCCCGGAGTTCCAGCGTCTGCAACTCGCCGAGCTTGAGCCGCGCGGGCGCCTTCCAAACCGGTGCGGCGCCAGCCCCCAGCCAGGAAACCGCCACCATCACCATGGCTTTCCCATACCCCGAATGTCGCCCGCGACATTCGAGCAGGGAGGATCGAAGGGCGGGACCTCCACCGGTCATGCGCCCCCCGCCCGCAGCCAGGCGTTGAGCTTCACCACGGGATCCTCCGCCAGGTCCCAGGACTGGCGTTCGATGGTGGGCGCGAACCCGGGATCCGGCCAGTCCACCGACCAGCGGCTGCGGGGTTCGGTGGGCTGGAACCAGACCACGCGGTGCCGCGCCGCCAGGGGCTTGAGGAGGGGGGCCAGGCCCTGGAGGCCGGCCCCGTTGCTGAAGAGCCAGAGCCGGTGGCCCTTGCCGTGCTCGCCCCAGCGCCCCAGGGCCTCCCGCCAGGCGGCCTCGGTGGGCCTCGACGGGCCGCGCTCCACCAGGGTCTCCAGGAGGCGGAGACCGTGGACCCGTCCGCGCTTCGGCGCGAGGCGCAGGGCGGGCGTGCGGCCGTCCCCGGGCACGATGAGCCCCAGGCGATCGCCGGTGGCCTGGAGGGTGGCGAAGGCCGCCCCGCAGAGCTCCAGGGCCCAGCGCAGCGGTGAGACGGGGTCGCCCAGGAACATGGAGGGCGAGGGATCCACCACCAGCCACAGCACGAGGTCCCGGCTGGCCTCGAACCGCTTCATGATCGGCTCGCCCGTGCGGGCCGTCAGGGGCCAGTTGATGAAGCGCGGATCGTCCCCCGGCACGTAGGGCCGGTTCTCCACGAAGGTGAGGCCGGCGCCCTTGAAGGTGGAGGGATGCAGCCCCTCCGTGCCGCCGCCCAGGCGTCCGCGCAGGCGCAGGGGCAGACGGCGCAGGCGGGCGAGGAACCGGGCGGGCAGGGGCATGGGGGTTCAGTATGGCGCAGGTCGGCGCCGGGCCCATGCCCCTCCTTCGCCTACCACTTCACCCGGATCCGGTAGGTCAGCGTGGCGCTGCCCTCCGCGGGGACCTCCACCTTGAACTGGGCGGTGTGGGCGTCCTCCTTGGTGAAGGGGTGGCTGCTCTGGACCATCTCCCAGTCGCCGGGCAGGGGTTCCCGCACGCCCACCGTGACCGCCTCCTTCTTGGCGTTCTTCAGCACGATCTCGTAGGCGCTCTCGGAGACGTTGCCGAACTTGCCCTGACGGCCCAGGCTCTTGTAGTCCGTCTGCTTGCGGTGGGCGGTGACATCGAAGGCGTCGCCCAGCTTCAGGCGCACCTGCTCGTTCCTGGGCGTGTGGTCGATCTGGTCCTCGCCCACGAACTGGGCCCGGCCCTCGCTGTCGCGCTTGTACACCCGGATGATGCCCTTGGGCAGGGGCATGCCCAGGCGGCTGGATTCCCGGTTGTCGAAGGCCACGAAGACGCCCACCTTCTGCGCGGTCCCCAGGTCGCCGTAGCTGCCGGTGTAGTAGTAGGGCTGGCCCAGCAGCACGTACTCCTTCTTCACTGGCACCGAGCCGGCGCTGAGCAGCGCCACCTGCTTGGTCTGGTTCACGGCCAGGGTGGTGGGGCGGTCCAGGGTGTAGAGGTGGTATTCGAAGAGGCCCTCCTCCTGCATCTGGGGCGCCCTGTCCATGGCTTTGGCGGCAGGAGCCAACATGGCCAGGCCCTCCATCCGGCGCTCCTGCACCCGGTTCACGTCCCCGGCCACCAGCTGCAGCGTGGCATTGGGATAGGCGGCGCCGCTCTGGTTGGTGAGGGTCACCCAGCCGCTCAGATCCAGGGTCTTCTCGTCGGGGGCCAGGTTGGCCACGTAGTCGGCCCGCCAGGAGAGGCCCCCCGTGAGGTAGCTCAGCTCCAGCTGCTGGGCCTTCTCGGCGCCGCTGTGGAGGCTGATGACCAGGGTGGGCCGGGCCCGCAGGTTGGCCGGCACGCCGGGATAGACGATGCGGCCGGGGATGCTGGTCTCGATGCGGTCCGCGAACTGCAGCACCACGCCGCCGTTGGTGGCCAGCACCGTGGCCGGCTCGCGGACCTCCTTCGACCCGGCGCCCTCCGCGTTGGGTACGCTACGCACCACCGTCACCTGCTTCCCCACGTGCTTGTCCAGCAGCTTCTGGGGCGTGAGCAGGTCGAAGTCGAAGTTCTGCTCCGCCACCCAGAAGTCCTTCGGCGCCGTGAGGTTCCGCAGCAGCGCCGTCTCCGGGCGGATCTGGGCCGACACCTCCTCGAAGGCCAGCCGCGCCTCGCCCTTCGGCAGCCGCACCTCCCGGGTGTCCTTCACCAGGGCCAGGTTGTCGTTGTAGATGGTCACCGCCAGGGCCTTCTGGTCCTTCAGGGTGGTGGCCGTCTCCTGGGCGACCAGGAGCGCGGGCAGGGCGGCGAGCAGCAGGGCGGGGCGCATGGAACCTCCGGAAGGAGCATGGAAGGAAGGTGGGCCAAGGCAACCTGGATGGTGCCTGATATCTGGTCATGCTCCGAGAGGCCAGATCCTTTCAGGGGGGGCCTTTTTATATCATTTTCGGTCCCCGCAGCTGCCTAGCCTTCCGAGGTCTCCTTCCTGGAAAGTGCTAGGATCGGACCATGACCGCCGAGGCTGGAGTGCCACGCTGCGTCGCGGGTCTCGTCCGTTCCTGGGCCTTCGTGCCCTGGTCCTGGCTCAGCATGGGCTTGCCCTGGGAAGGCCATGGGAAGGCCTGGCGGCTCCGTCTGGTCAGGGCAGAGGGGGCCGAATGAAGGGACGCCACATGAGGCGGGAACTCCTGGAGACTCCGGCCATGCTCCGGAGGGAAGCCGAAGGCTGGGAGGCCCAAGCCCGGTCGATCCGTGAGCTCAGCGGTCACCGCCCCAGTGTGGTGCTCATCGGGCGGGGCAGTTCGGGGAATGCCTGCACCTTCGGTGCCTACCTTCTCACCCTGCGGACCGGCCGGCACCCCATCGCGTTCCACCCCTGGCTGACCACCCAGGAACTGCCCGCGGCCGACTGGAGCGATGCCGTGGTCTATGCCTTCTCCGCATCCGGCCAGAGCACCGATATCGCCGAATCCCTCAGGTGGCTCAGATCCCGTGGAGCCCTGGCCGTGGCCGTGACAGGGGCCCCGGGGGATGACGTCCGGCTGGTGGAGCATGCGGATGCCGTCTTCCGGCTGAAGTGCGGAGTGGAGCAGGCGGTGCCGGCCACCAAGAGCTTCGCCGCTCAGCTCTTCGCCGCCGCGGCCCTGGCGGGCTATCCCCTTGTCCAGGCCGCAGAAGAGACCGCGCAGGCCATGGACGCCATCCTCGAAGGCGAGGCCGGGTCGACCCTGGCCACTTTCCTGGAGGGGGGGCGGACGGTGGCCTGGGTCGCCCGGGGGCCTTCCTGTGCGGGGGCGCTGGACGCAGCGCTGAAGACCCAGGAGAGCCTGGGAATGGCCGCCTTCGGCTACTCCACAGCGGAATGCCTGCATGGGCCCATCGGCATGTTCCATTCCACGGATCGGGTGATCCTCTTCTCGGGCGGGGAGGATCCGAATGCCACCCGGCAGGCCCTGGTCACCACGCTCCGGTCCCGAGGGGTGCCCTTCCTCATTGTCGGTGCCGAGGCTCCCCGCGAAGCTGGCTTGCGCATTCCGGTCCCCGGGGGGCCCTGGGCCCGCACGGCCGTGTTCGCCTTCCTCTCCCAGATGGCGTGCGTGGAGGTGGCTGGTCGGCTGGGATTGGACCCCGATGCCCCAGCCAGCCTCCAGAAGGTGACCCGCACCCTGTGAGAGGGACCGGGTCCTAGATCCTCCCCTGCGCCGCCAGCTCCTGGATCCGCGCCAGGGCGGTGTCGAGCTGGCCCTGGAGGAGCTTCTCGGCGCCCATCATCTTCATCATGGCGGGGATGTCGGCCTCGTCCACGAGGCGCAGGGTGCTGCCGCTGCCGCTGGCGGCGATCTCGAAGCGCAGCTCGTGGTCGAACATCTTCTTGCCGCCGGGCAGGAGGCTCACACGCTGCCCGGGGACACGCTCCTTCACCACCAGCTCCTGGGGCATCTTCATGCCCATGACCTCGATGACGTAGCTGTGTCGGTCGGCCTCGCCCTGGAAGTTCTGGGCGGCGGGTTCCAGGAAGGCGCGGTGCTTCGACAGGTCGGACAGGAAGGCGTACAGCGCGTCGGCGGAAACGGGCAGCGTGGCCGTGGCGGTCTGGAGGGTGGTCATGGGGACTCCGGTGGGAAACCGCCATCGAACCACGAAGGGCCGGGAACCGCGAGGCCCTACCGGGGGACAGGGCCGCGGATCAGCGGACCCGCTCGCCGAAGAACGCCGTGCCGATGCGGATCTGGTCCGAGCCGGCGGCGATGGCGGCCTCCAGGTCGGCGCTCATGCCCATGCTGAGGCGGAGCGGTCGACCGAGGCCCTGCTGCAGGCGCTCGCGGAGGGCGGCGAGCTGGGCGAAGGCCGCCGGGACGTCAGGGGGCGGGATGGCCAGGAGGCCCTGGAGGGGGAGCCGCGGGTCGCCGCCCAGGGCGTCCAGCAGGGACGGGAGGTCGGCCTCCGCGCAGCCGCCCAGCTTGGTGGCCTCGCCCCAGAGGTCCACCTGGATCCACACCGGGCGCACCACGTCGAGTTCCTCCGCGAGCCGGCGCAGGCGCTCGGCAAGCTCGGGGCGGTCGAGGCTGAGGATCTCGCGGAAGGCCAGGAGCGCGGGTTTGGCCTTGTTCCGCTGGAGAGGGCCCAGCAGTACGAAGTCCAGGTCGGGCGCAGCCTCCGCCTTGACTGCGCCCTCCTGCACGTAGTTCTCGCCGAAGCGGGTGAACCCGAGGTCGGCGGCTTCGCGGATCAGCGCCAGCGGCTGCTTCTTGGAGACGGGGAGCAGCTCCACGGCCTGCGGATCCCGTCCGGCCGCCGAGCAGGCGCGGGCGATGCGGGCCCGCAGGCCCTCGATGCGCTCGGCCAGGGTCACGGCAGGAAGAGGATGCGCTGGCAGGACTCGCAGGCGAGGATCTCCTTCGCCTCGCGGAGGGCCGACAGGTAGGGGCCGCGCAGCTTCACGCGGCAGCCCGTGCAGGCGCCGTTCTCCACGGCGGCGAGGGCCTTGCCCTGGCGACCGCCCAGCAGGCGGTGGAAGCGGGTCCGCTCCGCCTCGGGCAGGTGGGCCTCCAGCTCAGCCTGCTTGGCCAGGAGCTGGGTGCGGGCGGCCACCTGGTTGCCGTGCTCCTCGAGGAAGACCGCATGCAATTCGTCGAACTGGGCCTGGAGGCCGGCCCGCTCGGATTCCAGCGCGGCCAGGGCGGCCTCGAGGGCCTCCGCCTGGGTCTCCAGGGCCTTCAGCGGCTTGGCGATCTGGGCCTTCTGGCGCTCCTTCTCGTCCAGCTCGCGGATGGCGGCGGTGTAGTGGACCTTCTGGCTGGTGGCCTTCAGGGCCGTACGGGCGCGCTCCTCCTCCTTCTGGGCGGCGGCCAGGTCCTTGCTCCGGGTCTGGATCTGGACCCGGGCCGACTCCAGGGCCTTGGCCTTGTCGGTGCCCTGCTTGGCGAGGCTCTTCAGGCGGGTGTCCAGGGCGGCCAGATCCGGAGGCAGGGCAGCGAGATCCCGCTCGATGGTCCGGAGGTAGTCCAGGGTGGCCTGGAGATCGCGAAGGATGGGCAGCAGATCCATGGATTCCAGCGTACACCCCGGACGCGGGGTACGGGCCCCGGGCCAAGGAATTAACAGAAATAGAAGAAAATATTAATTGAATGCACTCAAATTTTGCTCCTCCTCCCACCTTTGGCCTTGACGGGACTTCGGGAGGGCTGAGAGACTTGGCACTCGCTGTGGTTGAGTGCTAACAGCAACCCATCGTTCTTTCTTTCATCCAAGGAGGTCTCATGGCCATCAAGCCCCTGTCCGACCGCGTTGTGCTCAAGCGCGTGGACCCCGCCGAAGTCGTCAAGGGCGGCATCATCATCCCCGACACCGCCAAGGAGAAGCCCATGGAGGCCGAGGTGGTGGCCGTCGGCGAAGGCAAGATCAACGAGAACGGGACCCGCAACCCCATGTCCGTGAAGGCCGGCCAGAAGGTGCTGATCGGCAAGTACAGCGGCACGGAAGTGAAGATCGACGGCGTGGACCACGTCATCGTCCGCGAGGACGAGATCCTGGCGATCGTCGGCTAAGGAAACTCACCACGAAGACGGAAAGACCACGAAGAAAAACCTTCGGGCTCCTGTTGCTGTCTTCGTGGTCTTCGTGGTTTATCCCTTTTCTGAATTCAGGAGACACACATGGCCAAGTCCATCATCTATGCCGAAGATGCCCGCCAGGCGATCCTGCGTGGCGTGAACAAGCTCGCCGACGCGGTGCAGGTCACCCTCGGGCCCAAGGGCCGCAACGTCCTCATCGAGAAGAAGTTCGGCTCCCCGCTCATGACCAAGGACGGCGTCACCGTCGCCAAGGAAGTGGAGCTGAAGGACAAGCACGAGAACATGGGCGCCCAGCTGGTGCGTGAGGTCGCCTCCAAGACCTCCGACATCGCCGGTGACGGCACCACCACCGCCACCGTCCTGGCCCGCGCGATCTACCGCGAGGGCATCAAGGCCGTCGTGAGCGGCGCCAACACCATGGAGATCAAGAAGGGCATCGATCTGGCCGTCGAGACCGTCGTGAAGGCCATCGACGAGATCAAGAAGCCCGTCGAGGGCAACGCCATCGCCCAGGTCGGCACCATCTCCGCCAACGGCGACGAGGAGATCGGCAAGATCATCGCGGAGGCCATGGGCAAGGTCGGCAAGGACGGCGTCATCACCGTCGAGGAGGCCAAGGGCCGCGAGACCGAGCTGAACGTGGTCGAGGGCATGCAGTTCGACCGCGGGTACCTCAGCCCCTACTTCGTGACCAATCCCGACCAGATGAAGGTCGAGCTGGAGAACCCCTTCATCCTCGCCTACGAGAAGAAGGTCTCCAACATGCGCGACCTCCTGCCCCTGCTGGAGCAGGTCGTCAACAGCCGCCGCCCCCTGCTGATCATCGCGGAGGACGTGGACGGCGAGGCGCTGGCCACCCTCGTGGTGAACAAGATCCGCGGCACCCTGAACGTGGCCGCCGTGAAGGCCCCCGGCTTCGGCGACCGCCGCAAGGCCATGCTCGAGGACATCGCCATCCTGACCGGCGGCAAGGCCATCAGCGAGGACCTGGGCCTCAAGCTCGAGAACCTCACGCTGGCTGACCTCGGCAGCGCCAAGAAGATCGTCATCGACAAGGAGAACACCACCATCGTCGAGGGGGCCGGCAGCACCGAGGCCATCCAGGGCCGCGTGAAGCAGATCCGCGCCCAGGTCGAGGTCTCCACCAGCGACTACGACAAGGAGAAGCTGCAGGAGCGCCTGGCCAAGCTCGTGGGTGGCGTCGCCGTCATCAAGGTGGGCGCGGCCTCCGAGACCGAGATGAAGGAGAAGAAGGCCCGCGTGGAAGACGCCATGCACGCCACCAAGGCCGCCGTCGAGGACGGCATCGTGGCCGGCGGCGGTGTCGCGCTGCTCCGCAGCCTGCCCAAGCTCGCCGAGCTGAAGGTCACCGGCGACCAGGCCACGGGCGTCGAGATCGTCCGCAAGTCCCTCGAGGAGCCCCTCCGCCAGATCGCCAACAACGCCGGTGTCGAGGGCTCGGTGGTCGTCAACACCGTGCGCGAGAGCAAGGGCAACCACGGCTACAACGCCGCCACCAACGAGTACGGCGACATGGTGAAGTTCGGCGTGGTCGATCCCGCCAAGGTGACCAAGTCCGCCCTGCGGAACGCCGCTTCCGTGGCCGCCATGATGCTCACCACCGAGGCGATCATCACCGAGCTGCCCGAGCCCAAGGCTCCCGCCCCCGCGGGCCCCGGCATGGGCGGCATGGAAGACATGTATTGATCAGCCGCGTCACAGTTGGTGGAAAGGCCCCGCGCGAGCGGGGCCTTTTTCGTGATGAAGGGGAGGGGAGATTTCGGGGGCTGCTCTGCCGGTCGTGATTCGCTCCCTGTGGGGCCCCGCTTCGCAGGCTCCACCGGAGCCTGCTGCGCGACCCACAGGGTCGCGACATGGTGAAGTTCGGCGTGGTCGATCCCGCCAAGGTGACCAAGTCCGCCCTGCGGATGATGCTGCGTGCGCCTTCGGCGCCGGCGCTTCCGTGGCCGCCATGATGCTCACCACCGAGGCGATCATCACCGAGCTGCCCGAGCCCAAGGCTCCCGCCCCCGCGGGCCCCGGCATGGGCGGCATGGAAGACATGTATTGATCAGCCGCGTCACGGTTGGTGGAAAGGCCCCGCGCGAGCGGGGCCTTTTTCAATAGCCCCGGGCGCGATCCACGACCGAGGGGATGGGCCGTCCCTCGGCGAAGGCGCGCAGGTTCGGGAGGATGTCCGGGATCAGCTGGCGCGGGGTGCTGGGCCCGCTGTGGTGGGGGGTCACGGTCACGCCGGGATGGCGCCAGAGGGGCGACTCCGCGGGCAGGGGCTCCTCGGGGAAGACGTCCAGCACGGCCCGGCCGAGGGTGCCCTGCGCCAGGGCCGCGAGCAGGGCGTCGGTGTCCACCAGCTCGCCACGCCCCACGTTGAAGAGGGTGAGCTGGCCGTTTCCGTGGCCGAGCAGAGGCGCGTCCACGAGACCCCGGGTGGCGGGCGTGAGCGGTGCCGCCAGCACCAGCACGCGGGCGGCGCCCAGGCGGGAGCGGAGGTCCGGCAGGCCCACCAGGGGGAACTCGGGATCCGGCCGTGGGGTCCGCACGACGCCGGTCACGGCCAGCCCCAGCGCCTGGAGGGCCCGCCCGATCTGGCGTCCGATGCGGCCGAAGCCGACGACGAGGGCCGGTTCGCCCGTGAGGTCCTCCGGCAGGATCGAGGGCTCCCACCGTCCCGCTCCCTGGGCCTCGGCGCAGGGCTGCAGGCGCTGGGCCCCGGCGAGCAAGTGGCCTGCCACGTACCGCGCCATCCAGAAGCCGAAGGCCCCATCCGCCCGGGAGATGGGAAGGTCCGGCGGGAGTTCAGGATCCGAAAGCAGGTGATCCACGCCGGCGCCGCTGTTCTGGATCCAGCGCAGGTTCGGCAGGCGGGCCACCAGCCCCGCCGGCAGCCGCCAGCAGAAGAGGCCCTCGGCCCGGGCGAGCCAGCCGTGGTCCAGGGTCTCCAGTTCCCGGGGATGCCAGCTCTGGATCTCAAGCCGGGGCTCGGCATCCTGCAGGGCAGATGCCCATTCCTGTGGACGGTGATGCAGGACGGCCAGGCGCATGGGGCCAGTCTATCTGGGGGCGGTTGTGACGGTTTTCTCCTCCCCTGCCGAGGTAGTCTGGTTGTCCCTACCCGGAGATCCCATGAAGAAGCTCCTCCTCCCCCTCGCCCTGATCACCTTCGCCACGGTGGCCTTCGCGCAGAACGCGCCCAAGGATTGCCCGAAGAAGGCCGGCTGCCCCCAGGCGTGCAAGGACTGCAGCAAGTGTCCCAAGGGCGACAAGGCCGCCTGCAAGGGCCAGAAGGACTGCCCGAAGAAGGCGGACTGCCCCAAGGCCAAGAAGAGCTGATCCCACTTTTTTTTCAGCACGCAGAAAGCCCCGCACCTGCGGGGCTTTCTGCGTAAAACACACCAACAGGTGGGTTGTCTTTTTGAATACCCATGGGTTGACTATGCCTCGCGTGAGGAGGATGCTTCCTGCGGATCGACCCGAAAGCCCTCGGGGTCCGTTGAAGGAAGCAGGAGAACCCATGAGCATGGGCCTTCTCGTTGACACCACGCGCTGCATCGGATGCGGCGCCTGCAGCTCCGCGTGCAAGGAGCAGAACAAGCTGCCGGGTCCGGTGGAGGAGGTGACCACGGCCTACACGTGGACGACGGTGCAGCCGCGGGAGGGCGTGAACGTCCGAAGGCTCTGCATGCACTGCGAGGTGCCCACCTGCGTCTCGGTGTGCCCGGTGGGCGCCCTCCAGAAGACGCCGGAGGGGCCGGTGGTCTATGACGCCAAGAAGTGCATGGGCTGCCGCTACTGCATGATGGCCTGCCCTTTCGATGTCCCGAAGTACCAGTGGGACCGCCCGGTTCCCGTGGTGGGGAAATGCATCATGTGCACGAGCCGGGTGAAGGAGGGCAAGCCCACCGCCTGCGCCGAGGCCTGCCCCGTGGAAGCCACGGTCTTCGGCAAGCGGGACGACCTGATCTGGGAGGCGAGAACCCGCCTCCGCAAGGAGCCGGAGAAGTACGTGAACCATGTCTACGGGCTCACGGAAGCCGGCGGCACCTCGGTGCTGATGGTGTCCAGCGTGCCCTTCGATAAGCTCGGCCTCAAGTCCAACCTGCCCAGCGAGCCGCCCGCCATGCGGACCTGGCAGGTGCTGTCCAACATCCCCGATTTCGTGGGGGTCTGGGCGGTCTTCCTCTACGGCGTCCACTGGATCACGGCTCGACGCGAGGTGGTCGCGAAGGTCGAGCACCACGGCAACGGCCGCAACGGCCAGGGAGGCCGGTCATGAACACACCCCTCGTCCGTACCCAGCGGCGCTTCCGGCCCGGCTTCTGGACCGCGGTCTTCGCGGTCCTGGTGGTGGCCTTCTGCGTGGTGACCTTCCTCCGCTTCTCCAGGGGCCTGGGGGCCGTCACCCACCTGAGCGACAGCTTCCCCTGGGGCCTCTGGATCGGTTTCGACCTCCTCTGTGGCGTCGGCCTGGCTGCGGGGGCCTTCACCCTCACGGCCATCGTCCACCTCTTCAACCTGAAACGGTTCGAGCCCATCGTCCGGCCCACGATCCTCACAGGCTTCCTGGGCTATGCCTTCGTGATCCTCGCCCTCCTCTTCGACTTGGGTCAGCCCTGGCGGATCTGGCACGCGATCATCTACTGGAATCCCCACTCCGTGATGTTCGAGGTGGCGTGGTGCGTGATGCTCTACACCACGGTCCTGGCGGTGGAGTTCTCGCCGGTGGTGTTCGAGCGGTTCGGGTGGCATGCGCCGGCCCGGTTCATCCACGGGCTCATCACGCCCCTGGTGATCCTGGGGGTCATCCTGTCCACCCTGCACCAGTCCTCACTGGGTTCCCTGTACCTGATCGTGCCGAGCAAGCTCCATCCGCTCTGGTACTCGCCCATGCTCCCGCTCCACTTCTTCATCTCGGCCATCGGGGCGGGCATCGGCATGGTGATCCTGGAGTCGTACCTCAGCCGGCGGGCCTTCCACCGGCACCTCGAGATGGACCTGCTCGAGCCCCTGGCCCGCGGCATGGTCGTGGCCCTGGGCATCTACGGCCTCCTGCGCCTCGAGTCGATCCATCGCAACGGTTCCTTCGCCTCGATCCTCGCGTTCGGCTACGAGGGCCGCATGTTCCTGCTGGAGTTCACCATCGGCGTGATCCTCCCGGTGGTGCTCATGTCCTTCCGGCGCCTGCGCACCCATCCCGACTGGCTGGTGGGAAGCGCCTTCCTGGCGGTGCTCGGCTTCGTGGCGAACCGGCTGAACGTCAGCATCACGGGCATGGAGCGCGCCGCGGGCGTCCGCTACATCCCCTCCGGCATGGAGATCATCGTGTCCGTGGCCCTTGTGGCCATGGGCATGGCGGTCTTCGCGTTCGCGGTGCGCTTCTTCGACATCTTCCCGGAGGGGGCCGTCCAGTCCGCGTCCAGGCCTCCCGAACGGATCCCGGGAAGCCTTCCGGAAAGCGTCTAGGAGCCCCGTCATGCGGACCCGCATCGGCACGCGCCTGATCCTGGGAGCCGGTCTCTCGACCGCCCTCGTCATCGGGATCATGGCCGTGGTGATCGTGCGGGACCACGCCTCGCAGCTGCTCTTCGAACGGACCCGCAGCGCCAACCAGCTGAGCGAGACGATCAAGAGCAGCACGCACTTCGACATGCTGGAGAACCGGCGGGAGAACCTCCACCGGCAGATCAGGGCCATCGGCGGCCTGGAGCAGGAGGGCATCCGCAAGGTCCGGGTCTTCAACAAGGAGGGGCGCATCATGTTCTCCTCCGACGGCGAGGAGATCGGAACCAGCCTGGATCCGAAGGGCGAGGCCTGCTATGCCTGCCACGCCGAGGGCCGGCCCCTGGAGCACCTGGACATCCGGCAGCGGGCCCGGGTCTTCCGGGGCCCGGACGGGACCCGCCTGCTGGGGATCATCAACCCCATTCCCAACGAGCCCTCCTGCTCCACCGCGGACTGCCACGCCCACAGCCCGCGGCAGAGCCTCCTGGGGGTGCTCGACGTGAACGTCTCCCTGGCGGAGGTGGACCGCGAGATCGCCCGGAGCCGGGCGGTGATGGCGGGCGCAGCCCTGGCCGCCATCCTGGCCGGGAGCGCCATCCTCTGGTGGCTCAACCGCCGCCTGGTGGTGCGCCCCGTGGCCGCGCTGGTGGCGGGAACCCGCCGGGTGGGGGAGGGGGATCTCTCGACCCCCATTCCCTTCGTCGGGCGGCACGAACTGGGCGAGCTGGCGAAGGCCTTCAACACCATGGTCGACCGCCTCTCCGAGACCCAGCGGCAGCTGGCCCTGGCCGACAAGCTCGCCTCCGTGGGGCGGCTGGCGGCGGGGATCGCCCACGAGATCAACAATCCCCTGACGGGGGTGCTCAGCTATGCGTCCCTCCTTCGCAAGCGGTTCGACGCGGACCAGGCCGCCGCGGACGACCTCGACGTGATCGTGCGGGAGACCGTGCGTTGCCGGGGCATCATCAAGGGCCTCCTGGATTTCTCCCGTCCCGCCCAGCCCATGCGGAAGCCCACGGACCTGAACGAGGTGGCCCGCCGGGCGGTGGCCGTGGTGATGTCCCAGCTGAGCCTCCGGCACGTGAGCCTCTCCCTGGACCTGGCCGAGGATCTGCCGACCGCGCAGGCGGATGCCAACCAGATCCAGCAGGTCGTGGTGAACCTCCTCCTGAACGCCGCGGACGCCATCGGGGAGGGGGGCGGCACCATCGCCGTCTCCACCCGGGCGGCCGTGATGCCGCCCCCCCTCGAGACCGATCCGGACGCGGCCCCGTCCCCTGGCGGGGAACCCAGCCCCGCCCTCGAATTGACGGTTGCGGATGACGGGTGCGGCATCTCCGCGGAAGACCTGCCCCACCTCTTCGAGCCCTTCTTCTCCACCAAGGGCAACCGCGGAACCGGCCTGGGCCTTGCGGTGACCTGGGGCCTGGTGGAAGCCCATGGCGGCCGCATCGACGTGCAGAGCCAGCCGGGCCAAGGGGCGCGCTTCACCGTCCGCATCCCGCAGGCCCCCCGGACAGATCCCCCACATCCAACCAAGGAGGTCCCATGACCGCCCTTCTCATCCTTCTGATGTTCCTGGCCTTCGTCGGCATCGATCTGCTGGTGCGGACGAGCATGCGGCGCCTGCGGGAGAAGCGGGACCGCCTGGCCCGCGAGGAGGTGCTGAAGACCTCCATCCGCCTCGACTTCACCCATGAGGCGAAGAGCCTCAAGCGGGTGGCGGTGCCGAACCCCAAGGCCCGCATCCTGGCCGTGGACGACGAGGCCGTGGTGCTGGATTCCTTCCGTCGCATCCTGGTGCTCGAGGGCTACAGCGTGGATACGGTGGAAACCGGTCCCGAGGCCCTGGGGCTCGTGCAGCGCAACGACTACGATTTCGTGTTCACCGACCTGAAGATGCCGGACATGGATGGCGTCGAGGTGGTGAAGGCCGTGAGGCACCTCCGGCCCGACGTGGATGTGGTGGTGATCACGGGCTACGGCAGCATCGAGACGGCGGTCCAGACCCTCCAGCACGGGGCCTGCGAATACGTGCAGAAGCCCTTCACGGCGGACGAGCTGTCCGAATTCGCCCGGAAGCTGCTGGTCAAGCGCGAGGCCCGGCTGGAGGCGCAACGCCAGCCCACCGTGCGGGTCGTGTCCCCCGAGATGGCCGAGGTGATGCCGGCCACCGAGTACTGCCTCCCCGGCGGTGCCTTCCTCTCCCAGGGCCACGCCTGGGTGCGGATCGAGCCCGAGGGCCAGGTCCGCGTGGGTCTCGACGACTTCATCCGCAAGGCCCTGGGCAGCGTCACGGCCATCGAACTCCCGGCCAGGGGGACGCGCGTGAAGGCCGGCGATCCCCTCGTCACCTTGAAGGGCACGGCGGGCTCCGTCCATCTCGCCGCCCCCCTCAGCGGCAAGGTCACCCATGACAACGCCGGCCTGCGGGCCACCCCGGAGGCCGTGGTGGAGAGCCCCTACGATCGCGGCTGGCTCTGCCTGCTGGAGCCTTCCGATCTCGCCGGAGAACTTGCGACGCTCAGGATCGGGCAACCCGCCGTGACCTGGTACCAGGAGGAGATCGCCCGGCTGCGCAAGACCCAGGCCCAGGCGGTGAATGCGGCACCCCTCGACTGGGCCGCCTTCGAGCAGGCCTTCCTGGTCCAGGGCGAGCACGCCCACGCCTGAGGCTGACGGGGCGGCCGCGGGGGCTGGGCCTGCTCAGCCCCCGTAGCTTTCGCGGGCGTGGTAGCTGGAACGGACGAGGGGGGCGGATTCCACCCGCTGGAACCCCATCTCCAGGCCCTTCGCCCGGTACATCTCGAACTCCGCCGGCTCCACGAAACGGTGCAGGGGCAGGTGCAGCTCGGACGGCGGCAGGTACTGGCCGAGGGTGGCGATGTCCACGCGGCTGCGGCGCCAGTCCGCCATCAGCTCCAGCACCTGCTCCGGCGTCTCGCCCAGGCCCACCATGATCCCGCTCTTCACGCGCATGGCCGGGGCGTGGGTGTCCCGCCAGTCCGCGGCGCGGCGGAGGACGTCGAGGCTCTGCCGGTAGTCGGCATCGGGACGGACGCGTCGGTAGAGGTGGGGCACGGTCTCCACGTTGTGGTTCAGCACCTCGGGCTGGGCCTCCAGCACCGTGCGCAGGGCCGCCTCGTTCCCGCGGAAGTCGGGGACGAGCACCTCCACGCCGCAGGCCGGCGACAGGGCGCGGATCCAGCGGATGGTGGCGGCGAAGTGGGCCGCCCCGCCGTCCGGCAGGTCATCACGGTTCACGGAGGTGACCACGGCGAAGCGCAGGCCCAGGCGGGCCACGGCTTCCGCGACCCGCTGGGGCTCCCCCGGATCCAGGTCCCCGGGGCGGCCCTTGCCGACGTTGCAGAACCCGCAGTGCCGCGTGCAGATCTCGCCCATGAGCATGAACGTGGCCGTGCGGTGGACGCCCCAGCACTCGTGCAGGTTGGGGCAGCGGGCCTCCTCGCAGACCGTCACCAGCCGCTGTTCCCGGATCAGGCTCTCCACCTCGGCCACCACCTCGGGCGCGGGGACTCGGATCTTCAGCCAGTCGGGACGGGGGCCGGGGAGGACGGGGGGTCGGGCCATAGGCTTCCATTGTGGCGGAAACGGCCCCTCGGGGGCCGGGACGGTTAGAATGGACGCATGACCGACACCCCGCAGGAATTGCCCGAACCCCCCGCCGAGGGGGTGCCCGCCGCGGAAGCTCCGCGGACCTTCGAGCCGCCCAAGGGCTTCGAGACCAAGTTCAAGGACCTCCCCCTGCACCTGGCCTCCTTCGATGGCCCCCTGGACCTGCTCCTGCACCTGATCCGCGAGCAGAAGCTGGAGATCCTCGACCTGCCCATGGCCGAGGTGACCCGGCAGTACATGGAATACCTGAAGCTCATGGAGGAGCTGAACCTGGAGATCGCCGCGGAATTCGTGGCCATGGCCGCCCAGCTGCTCCAGATCAAGTCGCGGCTCATGCTGCCCCGCCCGCCCGCGGAGACGGGCGAGGAGGATCCCCGCGAGGAGCTGGTGCAGCGGCTGCTGGACTACCAGCAGGTGAAGGCTGCGGCCCAGGTGCTCTCCGAACGCGAGTCCGACTGGCAGAAGATCGCCTTCGCCCCGGGGCTGGACCTGGAGGACCACCGGCGGGTGGAGGACGAACCCATCCGCGCGACCCTCTTCGACCTCCTGGGCGCCTACCGGGAGGCCTTGAAGCGCCTCATGCCGCCCCCGCCCGTCCAGGTCCGCACCCAGCCGAAGACGCTGGAGCAGCGGGTCATGGAGGTGCTCACCGAGCTGCAGGACGGCCTCTGGAAGCCCTTCCAGGGCCTGCTGGGGCGGGTCCGCACCCGGGAGGAGCTGGTGCTCACCTTCCTCGCCCTACTCGAGCTGGTCCGCACGGGCCGCATCGCCCTGGTGCAGGGCGAGGTCTTCGGCGAGATCCGCGTGAAGGCGGCCGAGGCCGCCTGACCCAACCCAGGAGCGACCATGCCGCCCCTCACTCCCGACGACCGTCGCCAGTTCCAGCAGGCGTGGACCCTCACGCGCCTCCTGGCCTGGGTCCTGTGCTTCGGCGCGCCCCTGGTGTACGTCCTGGTGTTCGCCATGACCGTGGTGAAGGGCCCGGTGCTCCCGTCGCTCCGGCTGGGAGTCCCCTGGACCCATCCGGCGGTCCTGGGGTCGGCCTTCCTGGCTGCGGGCACCCTGGGCGCCACCTTCCTGCTGGGCCCCCTGTTCATGAACCAGCTGCGGCGGGACCCCACCCTGTCCCGGGCCGTGGCGATCTCCCGGCAGGCCACGGTGGTCTCCTGCGCCCTCCTGGAATCCGTGGCCATCTTCGGCCTGGTGGCCGGGATGCTGGCGGGTCCCGGGGCCACCCCCCTGGCCCTCCTGCTTTTCCTGGTGCCGCCGGCCGGATACCTCATCCTGGTACCGGGACCGGAAGCGTGGCTGGCGGTCCTGGAGGCGGGGCACCGTGGTTGAGATCCCAGAGGCTGTGCGGGAGGCCCATCGGAAGGCCCGGGCGGCGGGACTGGCGGCCTGCGTGGCCGGACCGCTGCTGGTCCTGGGCCTGGCCGCCGCCGGCGTGCTGACGCCGGGTGGGAACCCCGTGGCGGGGACCTACCAGCAGGTGGGCTACACCTTCACCGGGCTCGTGTTCCTGGCCGCGGCCTGGGCCACCTGGCGCCGCGGCCGGGTCCTGAAGGCCTTTGGAGAGGTCCCCGCCGTGGCGCGGCCGGGGATCCTCCGGCGGGAGGCCCTGCTCGCCGCGGCCCTCTCGCTCACCAGCGCCCTGTGGGGCGCCCTCTACTGGGCGCTGGTGGGCTGGCATGCCGCCCGCCATGCCCTGGCCTTCCTGTTCCTCCCGCCGGTGATGTTCCTCGGTTTCATGCCGGGCCTGCAGGTCTGGGCCCGGGCCCAGAAGGAGGTCCCATGAGCACCCCTCACCTCGCCCCCGAACTCGTCCGGCTGCTGGTGGCCCAGGCCCGGGAACGCCGACGTCCGCTCACCGCCTCCGAGCTGGGGAAGGCCATTGGGCACCCGGTCCATGCCCTGGGGGAACCCCTCCAGGTCATCAGCCGCCACTGCGAGCAGCTCAAGCTGCCGGATCTCGCCAGCCTGGTCTGCCACGAGGAGAGCGGCGCACCGGAACCGGCCTGGCGGCCCGAACTGCCGCCCGCGGATCGCCTGGTGAGCGCCTGGGAGGAACAGGCCCGCCTCTGGGCCTTCGACGAATGGCTGAAATACGAGGAACTCATCCTCCGCATCCAGCGCATGGGTTGAGCGCCCGGATCACCGGTCTATCCTGTACGCCTCCCGAGGAACGCCCATGACGGACCCTCAGACGCCACCCTCCCCCGAGCGGGCACCCTCCCCGGACGCCACCCAGAAGCTCCCGACCGGGATGCCACTGGATCCCCGCAGCACCGTCAAGATGGACGTCCTGCCCTCGGATGCCACGGATCCGGGGCTCGCCCCGCCGCCGGAAGGGCCGCCCCTGGCGCCCGCATCCGAGGCCCACAGGTCGGGACCCTGGAAGCTCCTCGGCGGCATCGCCTTCCTGGCGGTGGTCCTCGGCGGGGCCTATCTGGTCTTCTTCCGCGGAGGGCCGGCCCCGGCACCGGCTGCGCAGGCGCCTTCGCCGGAGGTCGTGCCAGCTGGGGTCCAGACCTACCTCGATCAGGCGAAGGCCGGGGATGCCCACGCCATGCGCATGCTCGGGGTGATGTACTACTACGGCCTCAACGTGCCGCAGGATCGGGAGAAGGGGCTCCACTGGTACCGGCAGGCGGCCGAGAAGGGCAGCGATGCGGCTCGCGAGGAACTCGCCAAGCTGCAGGCCGCCGGGAAGTAGCCTCCCTCAGAAGGTGACCACCAGCTGCAGGCTCCCACCCCAGAAATGGTAGGTGGAGACCTTCTCGCCCCAGGTGGCCTCCGCCTTCAGGGCCAGGCTGTCATTCAGGGGCCAGTGGCCGGAGAGGCTGGCGAGGCGTTCCTGCGGGATGGAGCCCGCCAGGTAGGTGGTGGTTGTGGTCGTGGTGGTGGTGGTCCCGCCCTGGCCGCGTCCGGAGCGCCCGCCGTAGCCGGTGCCGCCCATGGTCATGGTGGTCGTGCCCGAGGTGAGGCCGCCGCCGGAGGCGGTGCTTTCAATGATGCCCCGGCCCCAGGCCAGGCGCAGGTTGTGCCACATGGCGAAGTCGTTGGCGCCCACGCGCAGGTTCACGATGCAGCCCGTATCCGAATCCCCGGTGGGTTCGTACTGCAGGCGCTGCACCCAGACCGAGGCGCTCCAGGAGGCGCCCTGGTAGGCCGGGCCTGCCTGGAGCAGCCGGACCTCCTGGTCGCCCGAGAAGCGGCTGAGGGCCCCGGCCAGGTCGAACTTCCAGCCGGCGGCGAGGTCGAGATGGAAGTCCACGTCCACCCGCCCCTTCGGCAGGATGTCCTCGTTGGTGCCCCCGCTCACGCCGAGGTAGACGGAGGAGGCCTTGCCGATCAGCAGGTACTTGCCTGCCGAGAAGAGGGTGCCCTTGCCCTCGGGCCGGTCGAAGCCCACCGCGGCGAGCTGCCAGGGCCCGCCGCTGGTGGGATAGATCGTGCCTTCCAGGGTCCAGCCCTTCCAGCGGCCGTAGCCATCGGAGAAGGCCTGGTCGTACCCGCCCACGGCCACACGGGTGGTCGTGGTGAGCTTCGGCGGCTCGAGGTCGAAGGGGTCCTCCTGGGCGGAGAGGCACAGGGAGGCCAGGACGAGGGGGGCGAGTCGCTTCAGCATCGGTGGGCTCCGGGGCGGCGAATGGATTCCGAAAGGGTGCGGCCGATCAGCGTCCGCGGCCACTCCGCCCGCCGGCCTGGCCCAGCCGCTGTCCCGTGCCGGGGGCCTGGCCGCAGCTGCCGTCGCGCTTGCGGAGCTGGTCGCGGCTGCGGGTCTGCGCCTGCGCCTGGTCGCGGGTCTGGTCCCGGGCCTGCGTCCGGTCCTGGGTCCGGCTCTGGGACCGGGTCTGGTCCTGCGTGGTCGTCTGGGCCGAGAGGGCGAGGGTCGCGCCGAGGGTCGCGGCCAGCCAGATCGAGGTCTTCATGGGTGCCTCCTGGTGGGTGCGGAACCGTCCGCACACCCCCACAGAGGCGATTCCGCCGCGAGGGGTTGAAGCCGAACCAGTTGACCTAAATGTCCTGAGATTTATGGGGTTGCGGCGATTGAGACTGCTTCCACGAGGCGATCCGTCCCGCCACCGCGGGGCCTGCCACCTCGGACAGTTCCGCCTCGGGGGCCTCCCGCACGCGGGTGGCGCTGCCGAAGGCCTGGAGCAGCTTCCTGGCGGTGGCCGGGCCGATGCCCGGGATCTGCGTGAGCTCGGTCTGGAGCGTGCGCTTGGCCCGGAGGGCCCGGTGGTAGGTGATGGCGAAGCGGTGGGCCTCATCGCGGATGCGCTGCAGGAGCTGGAGCACGGGCGAGGATTTCGGGATGCGCAACGGTTCGCTGGATCCCGGGCGGAAGACCAGCTCCTCCTTCTTGGCGAGGCTGCCCACCTCCAACTGCTCCAGGCCCAGTTCCTTCAGCGCGGCCTCGGCGGCATGGAGCTGGCCCAGGCCGCCGTCGATGAGCACCAGGTCGGGGAAGTCCTGGCCTTCCTCCTTCATCCGCTTGTAGCGGCGCGTGACGGCCTCGTGCATGTTGGCGAAGTCGTCGTTCTGCTCGTTGGTCATCTTGAAGCGGCGGTAGCGGGCCTTGTCGGGGGCCCCCTCGCTGAACACCACGCAGCTGGCCACCACCTCGCGGCCCTGGCCGTGGCTGATGTCGAAGCACTCGATGCGCCGGGGCAGATGGCTGAGGCCCAGGAAGGCCTGCAGGCCCTCCAGCACGGCCTCGCTCAGCCGCGCCGGCTCGAACTTCCGCTCCAGGGCCAGGCGGGCGTTCTCCTGGGCCATGGCCAGCAGGTCCACCTTCTCGCCCTTCCTGGGCACATGGATCTGCGGGCGGCTCCCGCGCATGCCACCGAGCCAGTCGCGGAGCAGCTCCGCGTCCTCGGGCTCCACCTCCACGAGGATGCGGCCCGGAACGGCATCGGCGCTGTACACGCGCTGCAGCACCTCCGCCAGCACCGCGCCGTCGAAGGCCTCCACGTCGTCCAGCACATGCTCCTGGCGGCCCATCATCCGGCCGTCGCGCAGCATCAGCCGATGCACGCAGGCCCGGCCGTCCAGCACGGCGCTGCCGTAGACATCGAGGTCCTCCAGGTTGGGGCTGGCGGCCTTCTGGCGCGTGAACCAGGCGTCCACCTGCTGCAGCGCGTCGCGGTATTGGGCGGCCCGCTCGAAGGCCGCGGCCTCGGCCGCCTGCCACATGGCCGCTTCCAGCCGGGCCTTCAGCTCGTCCCGCTTGCCCTCCAGGAAGAGGCGCGCCTCCTTGGCCTGCTCGCGGTAGGCGGCCTGGTCCACGGCGGCGATGCAGGGGGCCGTGCAGCGGTGGAGCTGGTACTTGAGGCAGGCCCGGCCGCGCTTGCCGTCGATCTCGATGTCGCAGTCGCGGATCTGGAAGAAGCGGTACACCAGCTCCGCCGTGCGGTAGGCCGTGCTGGCCGGGAAGAAGGGGCCGTAGTAGAGGCCGCCGTCCTTCCGCACCTTCCGCGTCACGAACACCTTGGGGAAGGCCTCCTTCCAGGTGAGCTTCACGTAGGGATAGCTCTTGTCGTCGCGGAGCAGGATGTTGAAGGGCGGCAGGTGCTCGTTGATGAGGTTGTTCTCCAGCACCAGGGCTTCCAGCTCCGTCTCGCAGACGATGAACTCCAGGTCCCAGATGCGGGCCACCAGCCGCCGCGTCTTGGCGTCCTGGTGCTTGTTCTGGAAATAGGACTTCACCCGGTTCCGGAGGACCTTGGCCTTGCCGATGTAGAGGAGGTTCCCCTTCTGGTCGCGGTAGAGGTAGCAACCCGGACGCAGAGGGAGATCGGCCAGCTTGCGCTGGAGGATTGGGGATTTTCCGACGTTTGACCGAATGCTCATGTTTTTCAAGGGGTTTGGGCCTGGGTCAAATCTAGACTGAGTCCCGAGGGCCGAATCCTCCCTTCATCCTGAACGTCCCCATGCCCGAGTTCAAAGCCTTCTCGCCCGACGTGGAAATCTGGGGCGGAAGCCTGCTTGCGATGGTCGACGGGCTGGCCTCCGCGGGCATGCCCCGGGACGAGGCGATGGCCCTCCTGGGTCGGGCCGGGGTGCTGGATCCCGAACGGGAGGGCTGGTACTCCCACCAGGCCCTGCTGGACACCTTGCGCGAGGCCGGGGGACGCTACGGGGAAGCCGCACTCCGGTCGGCGGGACGGGCCATCCCCGTCGGCTCGCGCTTCCCGCCTGAGGTGGAAACGCTCGAGCGGGCCCTCCTGACCCTCGACATCGCCTACCAGGTGAACCACCGGGGCGGTCGGATCGGCCATTACACCTGCAAACCGCTCGGGCCCCGGCGCATGGAGCTCTACTGCGACAATCCCTACGGCTGCGAGCTGGACCAGGGCATCCTCGAGACCCTCCTCGCCCACCATGCGCCCAGCGGGCATCCGCCGGGCCTTTCCCACCTGTCGGGGACGGGATGCCGGAAGCAGGGCCACCGGGCCTGCATCTACCACATCGAGTGGTGAACCGTAGACTGGGGTCATGCTGAAGCTCGAGTCCTTCCCGGTCGGCCCCCTGGGCTGCAACTGCTCGCTGCTGTGGGATCCGGCGACGGGCCGCGGGGTGGTGGTGGATCCGGGCGGAGACGGGGCCAAGATCCGCCGCCGCGTGGAGGCCCTCGGCTTCACCGTGACATCCCTCCTGCACACCCACGCCCACTTCGACCACGTCGGCGCCACGAAGGAGCTCCAGGACCTCTGGCAGTGTCCCGCCCACCTGCACGGCGAGGACGGCTTCCTCATCGAGGCCCTGGCCCAGCAGACAGGGATGTTCGGCATGCCCGCCATCCCCCGGCCCGACATGGTCCCCCTGGCCGCCGGAGACCGTCACCTGGACCTGACCACCCTCCACACGCCGGGGCACACGCCCGGTTCCTGCTGCTTCCACGGCGCCTTCGAGAAGGGCCAGGTGGTGCTGGCCGGGGACACCCTGTTCCGGGGCGGCGTGGGCCGCACGGACCTCTGGGGCGGGAGCTGGGACCACCTGGAGGAGAGCATCCGCCGGGAGCTGTATGTCCTCGACGGGGCCACCCTCGTGATCCCCGGCCATGGTCCCGCCACCACCATCGGCGAGGAGGCCGGGGGGAATCCCTTCGTCAGGGCGTAGACTGGGGCCAACCATCCCCGGAGGTCCTGAATGGACGCCCTGATTTCCTCCCTTGGCTGTTTCGGCCCCGTGGGCCTCGCCCTGATCGTCTGGGTCCTGAGCTGCATCAAGGTCATCAACCAGTACGAACGAGCCGTCATCTTCACCCTCGGCAAGGTGGGCGAAACCCCGCTGGGGCCCGGCCTCCGCTTCATCTGGCGTCCCTTCCAGAAGGCCGTGATCGTCTCGCTCCGCACCGTGGTGCTCGACGTGCCCAGCCAGGACATCATCACCCGCGACAACGTGAGCCTGAAGGTGAGCGCCGTCGTCTACTTCAAGGTGCTGGATCCCAAGCAGGCCATCGTGGGCGTGGAGAACTACTTCTACGCCACCAGCCAGATCGCCCAGACGACGCTGCGCAGTGTGCTCGGCGAGGTGACCCTGGACGAGCTGCTGGCCGACCGGGAGAAGCTGAGCAAGCGCCTGCAGGAGATCATCGACCAGTCCACCGAGCCCTGGGGCATCCAGGTGTCCGCCGTGGAGCTGAAGAGCGTGGACCTGCCCGAGCAGATCCAGCGCGCCATGGGCAAGCAGGCCGAGGCGGAGCGCGAGAAGCGCGCGAAGATCATCGCCGCCGAGGGCGAACTGATGGCCAGCCAGCAGCTGCTGGAAGCCGCCAACAAGATCAGCGAGAACCCCACCGCCATCCAGATGCGCTACCTGCAGACCCTCACCGAGATCGCCGTGGAGAAGAACAGCACCATCGTCTTCCCGCTGCCCATGGAGCTCATGAAGGCCTTCGAGAAGTTCACGAAGTAGGCCGCCACCCGCGCCAGGCTCCCGCCTCCGTCCGTGCCAGGTCGGCGGCGGGACCCGGGCGTCCCTCGCCGTAGGCCTCGGCGTCCACCGCGTCGGCGAGGCGGGCCAGGGCCTCCCGCCGTTCGGGACGGTGGGTCCCCAGGCGGAGGAGCCAGCCCCGGGCCGTCTCCCCGGCCGCCGGAGGCACCTTGCGGCGCAGGCGCGCCAGCAGGGGACGGAGGGCCTTGATGCGGTCCGGATCCGCGGGGCGTGGCCGCCAGAATGCCCGGGTGCGCCAGAGCAGCCAGAGCGCGGCGACCCCGCCGAGGACCCCCACGGTGCTCCGGGCCGGCGGCGTCCAGCGCCAGGACCAGCCGGACAGGCGATCCCGGAGCCAGCCGAAGCCCGCCTGCTGGTCCTGGTCGGAGAACCGCACCACATAGCGGTCCCAGCGGTACCGCAGGGCGTCGGTCCACCGGGAGAGCAGGCCCAGGCCGGTCCCGCCCTCCGACCCGGCGGCCGGAGCCGCCGGGGTGGGGTCCGCCACGTGCCACACCCCCTGGTCCCAGTACTCCACCCAGCTGTGGGCCTCGTCCTGGCTCACCCGGTAGTAGCCGCCTTCAGCAATCCAGGGGCCCAGCCGGTAGCCGTTCACCACGCGGGCCGGCACGCCCCGGGCCCGCAGCATGAGGGCCATGGCCGAGGCGAAGTACTCGCAATGCCCCGCCTGGGTGCGGTCCAGGAAGTCCTCCAGCGGGTTGGCGGCCCGTCCGCTGGGATTGTCGAGGGTGTAGCGCCAGCCGCGGAGCGCCGCCTCCAGGGTCCGGGCCAGGTCCGGGGCCTGGAGGATCTGGGGCGCCAGCCGCAGGCTCCACCGCCGTGCGGCCTCGTGCTCGGGCTCGAGCCGCGTGAGCTGCGCCCAGCGGGCGGGACCCAGGCGCGGCTCCTGCGGGCCGTCGCGGTCCGGACGCCAGGTCACCTGCAGGGGCAGGGCCCGGGGGGTGGGGTAGCGCCACCGGAGGCTGCCCCCGGATCCGCGCCGCAGGGGCACCGGGGGCCGCCCGATGCCGAAGAGGCCGTAGGGCAGGGGGAGGATGCCGCGGGGCGTGGGCGAGAGGAAGAACTCCGCCTGCCGCAGGTCGCCCGGGGCGCGGAAGTCCCCCAGGACGGGCGGGTTCGGCGCATCGGGCGTGGCTTCGGACACCTCCCACCGGAAACCCCGCACGGATTCCAGCACCACACCCCGGAGCAGACCCAGGCCCTCGGCCCCGCGGGGATCCCGCCCCGGCTGCTCCCCGGCTGGGGGGATGATCCGCAGCACCACCTCCGGGTTGGGCTGGATCGGTCCCTGGCCCGAGAGGTCCAGGTGGTCGCTCAGGCCAGCCTGGCCGAAGGCGGAGGAGAGGCCCAGGAAGGGCACGGGACGCAAGCCCAGGCTGACCCGCGGGAGCATCAGGAAGAAGACCGAGCCGAAGGCGAAGGCACCCAGGGCCCACAGCGGGGTCTTCCGGAGGGGCGGGGGCTGGGCGCGGCCGGGCCGCAGGACGGCGGAGGCCTCCCAGCTCTGCTGGAGCAGGGCCGCCATGGCCGCCAGGAGCCAGGCCACGGCCCAGGCCAGGAAGACGGGGTCGGTGGTGCTCACCGCCGAGGTGAGGAAGAGCAGGAAGCCCATGAGGAGGAGCTGGCGGCGCTGGGGCCGCTCCCGGGGCAGGGCCAGCCGGAGGCCCGCCAGGAGGAACAGGGTGTGGATGGCCACGGGGAAGATGCCCCGCCCCCGGAACAGGTCGAAGACGAAGAAGGCCAGGGCGCCCGCCTCCAGCCAGCGCCGGATGCCGCTGAGGTCCAGGCGCAGGACTTCCACCGCGGCGGCGGCGGCCAGGGGAAGGGCCATGAGCGCGGTCTCGCCGGGATCGTAGACGCCCGTGGAGGCCGCCGCGCCCCAGGCCAGCCAGGGTGGGAGGTGGTCCAGCCAGCGCTGCCACCTCAGGGCCATACCCAGCTCCCCAGGACGGCGGGCCGCCGGGCCCCGGTCACCTCCGGCAGGTTTCCCGGCAGGCCCAGGGCGCTGGCGGCGCCCAGGAGGGCCCAGCTCACGGCCTCCCGCGCGCCAGGAGGGAAGGCCACGTCATCAGCCAGGGCCAGCGGCAGCCGGCGGGCCAGTTCGTCGCGCAGGCGCCGGTGGCGGGCTCCGCCGCCGCTGACCAGGCCGCGGGTGCCCGGCGGCAGCGGGCCCAGGCGGGCGACCTCGCGCGCCACGGAGGCCGCGGAGAAGGCCGCCAGGGTGGCCAGGCGGTCGGGCAGGGGCAGGACCTCCAGGGCCGGGGCCTCCGCCGCCAGCCAGGCCTCGCCGAAGGTCTCGCGGCCCGTGGATTTCGGGGGTTCCAGGCGGAAGAAGGGATGCGCCAGCCAGCGGGCCAGCAGGGCTTCCTCGAGGGCGCCGGTGGCCGTGGCGCCCTCCGGATCGAAGGCCAGGTCCAGCCAGCGCCGGGCGGCCAGATCGAGGAGCGACATGGCGGGGCCCGCGTCCCAGGCCCGCAGCCGCGAACCGTCCCAGGCGCAGAGGTTGGCGATGCCGCCCAGGTTGAGGGCCAGCCAGGGGCCGCTGCCGTGCAGCCACCGCTCCGTGAGGGGCACCAGGGGCGCACCCTGGCCGCCCAGGGCCAGGTCCCGGCGCCGCAGGTCCCACACCACCGGGCAGCCGAGGGCCTCGACCAGCACGTAGGGGTCCGCCAGCTGGAGGGTGGCGCCCCGATCCGGGTGGTGCTGCACGGTCTGTCCGTGGAGGGACGCGAGATCCGGCGCCAGATCCAGGGATCCGCACAGCTCCCGGGCGGCCTCCGCATGATGGTTCCCCAGCTCGCGCTGCAGGCGGCAGAGCGCCGAGGGGGCCAGGCGGTCGCCCGCGGCGGCCAGCACACCTTCGCGGAGGGCCTCCGGGTAGGCCAGGTGGTGGTGGCCGAGGAGGGCCCGGAAGGGCCGCCCGCCGTCGTAGCCCGTCGCGTCCACCTCCACGAGGACGGCGTCCACGCCGTCGGCGCTGGTGCCGGACATGAGCCCCAGCACCCGCCAGGGGCGGTCGTCGGGAGGCGGAAGGAGGACGCGCATGGGGCTGATGATGGCAGCCTCCCGGGCCGGGGAAAGCGGGTACCCTTGTCCCCTCGGAGGGCCCATGTTCTGGATCATCCTCATCGCCGGCATCGTTCTCTACTTCGTCCTGAGGGGGAAGAAGGACCGGCCTGAGCAGCTCGGTGCGGCGCGCCGCGCCCTTCCCACCACCTCGCTGGAGGCCCACAAGTTCCCCTGCCCCTATCCCAAGTGCCAGGCCTGCGGCGGCTCCGGCGACGGCATGAAGCAGGACTGGGATGGCCTCCGCTCCGTGAAGTGGACCTGCGGCTACTGCGGCGCGCAGGCGGGAGTCCAGGAACTGAAGGACGAGGAACTGCCGCCCTCCGCCCGCCGACGGCTGGGTCTGGATGCGCCCGTGCAGGGGATGGCCCCGGGGCAGGTCGGGTACGGCCAGCCTGGGGGCGGCGTGGGTGACCTGCTCACGGGCATGATGATCGGCAGCATGATGGGCGGCGGCCATTCCCACGGCCACGGCGGCACGGACGACGGGGGCTGGGGCGGCGGGGCCTCCGGCGGATCCTCCAGCGACTGGGGCGACTCCGGTTCGGGATCCAGCGACTGGGGGGATTCGGGTGGTGATACCGGGGGCGGTGATTGGGGCGGCGGCGACTCGGGTGGCGGGGATTCCGGCGGGGACTGGTAGGCCTCCACCAGGACCGCAATGGCGACCTTCCGGTTGTTAAATTCCGGATAATTTCCTCTTGATTCCCATTCGCAGCAGGGCAGCATAGGTCCACTTTCCTGAATGCCGGGTCCCCTGTGTGGGGCCGATTCCAACGGAGTGGCCATGCTCTCCTCCCGCTTGCGCTACCTGCCGCTGCTCCTCGCCTCGGGCAGCGCCGTCCTTCTGGCCCAGACCACGGGCGCGGTCCAGGGCCACGTCCGGGATCCCAAGGGCCACCCGGTGATCGGGGCCAAGGTGGTGCTCGCCGGGGCGGGCCTGCAGGGCGGGCGGACCACCGTCACCGACGAGGACGGGGCCTTCCGGTTCGGCCTGGTGCCCCCGGGTCCCTGCACCCTCACGGCCACCCGGGAGGGCCTGAACGCGGCCAAGGCCCAGGTGCAGGTGGGCCTCGACAAGACGGCCACGGTGGACCTGGCCATGAACGCCGTGGCCGCGGCCGTCGTGGAGGTGCTGGAGAGCGCTGCCGCCGTGGACCTGAAGGCCACCACCGTGGGCGGGAACTACACCCCGGAGACCCTCAGCGCCCTGAACGTCTCCCGGGACTACGCCAACATCGCCCTCCTGGTGCCGGGCGTGAGCCAGGACAACGCCGGGTTCAAGGTGTACGGCGCCACGGGGGCAGAGAACAACTACGTGGTGGACGGCGTCAACGCCACCAACGTGGAGTTCGGCACCAAGGGGAAGAACGTCCCCATGGAGTTCATCCAGGAATTCCAGGTGAAGACCGGGGGCTACGAGGCCGAGTACGGCAAGGCCATGGGCGGGATCATCAACGTCATCACCAAGTCCGGCGGGAACGAGTTCACCGGGGACGTGTTCGCCTACTCGGAGGGTGCCTTCCTGAAAACCGGCAACAAGCACCAGAACGACGGGAACCTCTCCAAGCCGCTGCTCCTCGAGGACAAGACCTTCGAGATCGGATTCGACGTGGGCGGCGCCATCATCAAGGACAAGCTGTGGTACTTCGTGGCCTACGATCGCCGCCGGGAGAACCAGAAGCTCCAGATCCGGCTGGCGCCCAACGCCGGGGACCTGGCGCCCAAGGATGCCACCCGCGACCTCTTCTCGGCGAAGCTCACCTGGAAGCTGACGGAGGGCCAGAGCCTGATCGCCTCGGTGGTCGGCGATCCCGAGACCATCACCGGTGCCGCGAAGACCCCGCAGGGGAGCCTCGGCACCTGGGAGGGGAAGAGCGAGGTGGGCGGCACCGACCTGAGCCTCCGCTACGAGGTGACCGGGGACCGCTGGTTCGGCCAGTTCCAGGTGAGCCGTCACGAGGAGACGAACTCCGTGCTGCCCGGCAGCGGCGGCGACCAGATCCAGCTGGTGGACCAGCTCAACGGCGGGGTGCAGAGCGGCGGGTTCGGCCGCTGGGACGACAAGAAATTCACGCGCGACAACATCACGGGTTCCGTCACCGGCTTCCTCGGGAACCACGAGGTGAAAGCCGGCTTCGACCTGCAGACCGACAACGCCGACATCCACCGGGGCTACACCGGAGGCCAGCAGGTCACCCGCCTCCAGACGAGCCCCGGCGGGGACATCTACAGCCACTACTGGTGGACCACGGCCGACGCGACGGTCTCCCCCTTCAACGCGCCCAGCATCGTCTTCGCCTCCAAGCCCAAGCACCAGAGCCAGGCCTACTTCGCCCAGGACAAGTGGACGGTGATCCCCGCGCTGACGCTCAACCTCGGCGTCCGCCTGGACCAGACGGACATCAAGGACCAGTTCGGGAACACCGTGGTCTCCCTGAAGGACCAGTGGTCCCCCCGGGTCGGGTTCATCTGGGATTTCCGGGGCAAGGGCCAGGACAAGCTCTACGGCAGCTTCTCCCGCTACTACGAGCAGATCCCCCTCGACCTCGTGATCCGCTCCTTCAGCGTGGAACGCAATCCCACCACCTACAACTTCAGCCCCACGGACCTGACCCCTTCGACTGCCGCGGAAGGCTACGTGGGCACGGCCTCCTCCATCGTGGGCTCCTACGTGGAGCCGGTGGACACCAACCTGAAGGGCTCCTACACGGACGAGTTCATCCTCGGCGTCGAGACCACCTACCGGAGCCTCTACACCTTCGGGGGCAAGTTCATCCGCCGCTACCTCGGCCGGGCCATCGAGGACGGCCTGGACGTGACCTCGCCCCTGGGTGACTACTTCATCATGAACCCCGGCCAGAGCTCCCCGGCCGGCGTGACCTATCCCCAGGCCATCCGCGACTACCGGGGGGTCGAGCTCACGGCCGAGCGGAAGTTCGCGGACCACTACAACTGGCAGTTCAGCTATCTCTGGAGCCAGCTGAAGGGCAACTACGAGGGCGCCTACCAGGGCATCGGCGGCATCGATGGCACGGGGCAGCTCGACCCGAACATCAACAGCGCCTTCGACCTTCCGGAGTTCATCGTCAACAGCTACGGCAACCTGAGCGGCGACCGGAAGCACCAGGTCAAGGCGAACGGCTCGTACCAGTGGGACTCCGGCTGGAGCCTCGGCGCCACCCTCACCTACCAGACCGGCACGCCCATCAGCCGCCTGGGCTACCACGACGGGTATGGCCGGTACGAGCTCTTCCTCACCCCTCGGGGCACCGAGGGACGGACCCCGGACACCACGCGCCTCGACACCAGCCTGGCCTACCAGATGAAACTGGCCGGGAAGAACCGCGTCCGGATCGTGCTGGAGGTGACCAACCTGCTCGACTCCCAGACCGCCACGGTCATCGACCAGAGGTACAACTTCGCCCAGTCGGACGTGGGGCAGACGAACTCGAACTACAGGGGGCCCTTCGACTTCCAGGCCCCGCGCTCCGTCCGGCTCGGCGTCCGGTACAGCTTCTGAGCCCGGCATCCAACCAGGCACGGCCCCGGAAGAACCGGGGCCGTTTCCTGTCGGGGTCTACAGCACCTTCGGCACCACGAAATGGCCACGGTCCTGGACGGGGGCATCGGCCAGCGCCTGGGCCTGGGTGAAGCCCTCTCCGGGCTCGTCCTCCCGCCGCGGCAGGGGTCGGCCCTGGCCGGGCAGCATCGGCTCGACCCCCTCCAGGGGCAGCTCATCCAGGCTGGCGGCGTGGGTGAGCAGCTGGGCCATGGCCTGCCGCATGGGTTCGATCTCCTCCTCCGCCAGGCGGAGGTGGGCCAGGCGGGCGCAGCGCAGCACGTCCTCGCGGGTCACGTCCATGTCAGGCTCCGAGCTTCAGGTCGGCGTCGGCGTTCCGGGGCCAGGGGTCGGCGTCCACCGGCAGCAGGGCGCCCGCGGCGGCGATCATGGCGCCGTTGTCGGTGCAGAGCCTCGGTTCGGGGATGGCCAGGGCCAGGCCCTCCCGGGCGGCCAGGGCCTGGGCGTCGGCTCGCAGCCGGGAGTTGCAGGCGACGCCGCCACTGATGACGAGGCTCCGGGCGCCGTGGGCCCGGGCGAGTTCAGGCACGGGCTTCAGCAGCCAGCCTGAGATGGCCTCCTGGAGGCTGCGGCAGAGGCCCTGGACCTCTGCATCCTCCGCGCCGGCCTCCGCCAGGCGGGGGTCGCGCTCCACCCGCAGCCTCACGGCCGTCTTCAGGCCCGAGAAGCTCCAGGCGGCCTTGCCATCGCGGAACTTCGGGGGCGTGAAGGGGTCGGCGGCCTGCGGGGCACGGCTGGCGCAGGTGTCCACCACGGGGCCGCCGGGGTAGCCCAGGTTCAGCATCCGAGCGGTCTTGTCGAAGGCCTCGCCGGCCGCATCGTCCCGGGTCTTCTGCAGCAGGTCCAGGGAGGTCCAGTCCTTCGCCAGGTAGATGTGCGTGTGGCCGCCGGAGACGAGCAGGGCCAGGGCGGGGAAGGGGAGGTCCGGCGCGGCGAACCGGGCGGCGTTGAGGTGGCCCAGCAGGTGGTGGACGCCCACCCAGGGGATGCCCTCCCGCCAGGCAATGGCCTTGCTGGCGCTGAAGGTGGCCAGGAGGCTGCCCACCAGGCCGGGACCGCGGGTGACCGCGATCCGGTCGAGATCGCCGAGGCCGATGCCGGCCTTGGCCAGGGCCTCGGCCATGACGGCCCGCACCTGCAGCAGGTGCTCCCGGGCTGCCAGCTCGGGCACCACCCCGCCGAAGGGGCCGTGGATGCCGTCCTGGCTCTTGCGCACCAGGGACTTCAGGACCGGCCCATGGGCCGTCTCCTCCACCACGGCGGCGGAACAGTCGTCGCAGGAGGACTCGAGACCCAGGACCAGCATCCGCCAAGTGTAACCTGGGGCCGATGACCCCCGCGCTCGTCCCCACGCTCGTCCAGCTCAACCGCCCCCTGCCGCCCCTCACCTACCTGGCGCCGGAGGGGCTGCCCGCTTGGGTGCGGGTGCGGGTGAAGGTGCGGAACAGCGCCGCCGTGGGCCTGGCCATGGGGCCGGACCCGGGGACGCCCGCGGTGAAGCTGCGGCCGATCGAGGCGGTGCTGGATCCCTTTCCGCTGCCGCCGCCCGCGCTTCGCGAGCTGCTGGCCTTCGCCGCCCGCTACTACGGCTGCCTGGAGGCCCACCTGCTGCCCCTGGCGCTGCCCCAGGCCCTGCTGCCGCGCTGGGAGACGGAGGACGACGGCCAGCGCCTGGCGTTCTTCCGGGACAGCGGCCGGTGGGCCAGCCTCGTGGAGCTGGGCGAGGCCTGGCACCGCGATCCCTCGATCCTGCCGACCCTGCTGCACCGCCAGGACCTGCGCGGGGCGGGGTTCACCGAGGTCCACCTCACGGGTCGGCCCCACCCCCCCCGGGTGACGCCGGCCCAGGCCAAGGTGCTGCTGACCCTGGAGGAGGCGGGCGGGGCCCTGATGGAACCGGACCTGCTGGCCGCCGCAGCCGTGGGCCCCTCCGTACTGGCCACCCTGGAGAAGCGCGGCCTGGTCGAGCGCATGAAACGGATGGATCTCCTGGGCCAGCGGCGCGAGGCCGGCCGGGACCGCGTGGTGGCTCTCAGCGCGGAACAGCGGACTGCCCTCGAAGGTGTGGTCCTTGGCGCTTTCGGCGTCCACCTGCTGCAGGGCGTCACGGGGTCGGGCAAGACGGAGGTGTACCTCGCCCTGGCCGAGCGGGTGCTGGCGGCGGGGATGCGGGTGCTGTGGCTGGTGCCGGAGATCGGGCTCACCCCGCGGCTGCTGGATCGCCTGGAGGCCCGCTTCCCCGGCCGGGTGGCCGTCGGCCACGCGGGCCTCAACGCGGGTGAGAAGCACGGCGATGTGGTCCGGCTGCTGGGCAATGGGGCGGACCTGTTCGTGGGCGTCCGGAACGCCGTGCTGGCACCCCTCCGCGAGATCGGTCTGGTGGTGGTGGACGAGGAGCACGAGGGCTCGTACAAGTCCGAGGAGCACCCGCGGATCCACGCCCGGGACCTGGCCGTGAAGCGCGCCCAGCTCGAGGGGTGCCCTGTGGTGCTCGGCAGCGCCACCCCCAGCCTGGAGAGCTGGCATGCGGCGCAGACCGGGCGGTACAAGCTGCTCCGGCTGCGGGAGCGGCCCGCCGGGGTCACCTTGCCGAAGGTGGAGATCGTCGATCTCCGCGATGCGTTCCGTGCCGCCCGCCGCAAGGTGATCCTCGCGCCGACGCTGATGCAGGCCCTCACGGAGAACCTGGCCCGCGGCGAGCAGTCCCTCCTGCTGCTGAACCGGCGGGGCTACGAGAACTTCTGGATGTGCCGGGCCTGCGGCAAGGCCCTGGGCTGCCCCCACTGCGCCATCTCCCTCACCTACCACCGGGGCGACTTCCGCCTCCGCTGCCATCTCTGCGGCTTCGAGACCGTGCCGCCCGAGGCCTGTCCCGAGTGCGGCGCCGACCATCTGCGGGGCGTGGGCGAGGGCACCGAGCAGGTCGAGGAGCACCTGGCGGGGTGCTTCCCCGGGGCCCGCATCCTGCGGCTGGACCGGGACACCACCCGGCGCCGCGGTTCCCTGGAGGCGGGCCTGCTGGCGGCCGAGCAGGGCCAGGTGGACCTCCTCGTGGGCACCCAGATGCTCGCAAAGGGGCACACCTTCCCGAGGCTCACCCTGGTGGGCGTCCTCAACGCGGACCAGGGCCTCAAGGTGGCTGACTTCCGGGCGTCGGAGCGCACCTTCCAGCTGCTCACCCAGGTGGCGGGCCGGGCGGGCCGGGCGGATCTGCCGGGCCGCGTGATCCTGCAGACCTACTCGCCGGACCACCCCGCCATCACCTTCGCCCTGGCCCAGGATTTCGAGGGCTTCGCGGCCTCGGAGCTGCCCTTCCGGGAAGGCCTCGGCTACCCGCCTTTCACGGCCCTCTCCCTCTACCGTGCCGAGGCGGACACGCCGCGGGAGGCCCGGGAGGCCCTCGAGGCCTTCCGCCAGCGGTTGTCCGTCCCGGGCCTGCGCGTGCTCGGGCCCCTGGAGGCGCCCGTGCCCCGGGTGCGGGACCGCTGGCGCATGCATCTGCTGCTGAAGGGGGGGCGGGGGGCTCTGGGCGAGGTGCTGCGAAGGTCCCCCCTGCCACCGGCGGGTCCCCTCAGCCTCGACCGGGATCCCATGCAATTCGGATGATGTAAAAAAACATTACACTCCCCGATGACACTCAGATGACAAGGCGGGGTATTCTTCTCCAAGTCGTTCCACGCGAATTCTTATTTCAACCTGGGCCTCGGCCTTCCCTCGGCCGATGCTTGAGCCAACGGAAAGGTGAACCATGGAATCACGCAGATCCTGGAAGCGCGCCTCCGGCTACACGCTGATCGAGCTCCTCGTGGTGCTGGTCATCGTGGGCATCCTGGCCATCGCCTCCGTCCAGATGATCGGCAACCGTCCCGCCTCCGCCGTCCACGGGGTCATGGACCAACTGGAGGGGGTCATCGCCGCCGCCCACAAGGGCACCACCGCCACCCTGGGCGACATCACCCTCACGGCCACGGGCAACTGGACCGCCGCCACGCCGGCCACGCTCACCTACACCGGGTCCACTGGTCCGGCCGACAACTTCGTCTTCACCCCCACCTCCCGGGACCACCAGTACGCCGGCGTGGATTGCGGCACCGGCTGGTCCGACAACGCCATCGCCTCCCTCGTGACGTTCCCCCCCTTCGCCACGGACCCCACCTTTGGAGCGGCGCTCGGTGCGAACAGCAACCTGTTCAAGTCCGGAACCGCCGTCATCAACGGCTACAGCAAGCGGGCGAATAAGGGGTTCTTCATCGCCGTGGTCGGTCTCCGGAACGGCGTACCCGTGGACAGCGGACCGGTGGGCGTCCTGGTGATGCCTGCGGGCAGCGGCACCGTCTACAAGTTCTTCCGGACCAACTCCGCCGAGCCCTGGAGGCGCCTGTGAGCATCCGTCCATCCACATCGCGTCGGCCGGGGCCGGGATCCGCCTCCCAGGCCGGCTTCAGCATGGTCGAGTTCCTCATGGCGGCCTTCATCATGGCCATCGGGCTCCTCGGGCTGACGGCCCTCCAGACCCTGGCCCTCCGGTCCACCACCACCAGCCGGGGCATGTCCACCTCGGTGCTGGTGGCCGACGGCATCATGGAGCGCATCAACACCGAAGCCCGGCAGTCCTACCTGGGGATGATCTTCAGCAGCGCGCCGACCGGGGCCACCCGCTATGTCGGCAAGGCCCCCGTGGCGCCCGGCGTGAAACCGACGGATCCCGTACCGGGCGGCGCCATCGTGGACTACTTCGATTTCGCCGGCACGCCCCTGACCTCCGCCGCCGGGGCCTACTACACCGTGTCCACCTGGGTGGACAGCCAGGTGATCGGGAACGGGACCTCGGGTTCCACGGACGTGTTCAGGGTCCGCGTGGAATTCAACGAGTCGCCCGACCCCACCAACCCCGGACAGTACGTGAAGCATGCCATCAACCTCACCCGGACGGTGATCCATGCCTGAGCCGCGCCTGCCCCTGACTCCGCGCGGGACGCGGAACGGCTTCTCCCTGGTCGAGCTGCTGGTCGCCCTGGTTTTCATGGCCCTGCTCATGGCGGGCATGGCCAAGGTGTACCAGTCGAGCATGAACACTTTCTACAAATCGAGTGAGAGCCTGAGCAGCGGCCGGCGGAACCGGATGGCCATGGACCTGCTCTACGACGACCTCAACGCCGCGGGGCAGTACCTCGTGAACCTCACGTCCTACCCCACCTTCGGCGCGGGTAACCCGGGGTTCTACATCCTGCCCAACCAGGCCTACGCAGGCACGGACGTGCCGGCCGCGAAGGCCCTCACGGATCAGCTGACCTTCTACTACGACGAGGCCCTGCCCTTCGAGGGGCGCCTGTTCGACCCCACCGGCGGATCTGGGGCCGCGACCTTCGCCACCACCTCCAATGCGGACCTGGTGAGCAGCCAGGCCAATGTCGCCAAGCTCGACACCACCCTGGTCGTGAAATTCCAGGATCCCACCTACGCCGACATGGTGCAGACCTACTACAACACCGCCGTCGCCAACAACAGGACCGGTCTGGTGGCGGTGTTCAAGGACCAGTGGGGCCCCATGGCCGTCACCGGGGTGGTCGCCTCCGGGTCCACCGTGACCTTCAAGCCGGATACGGCCCCCGACAACGAGAAGGGCCTGCCCACCGGGGTGAACCCCCTCAACAAGGATCGCCACTTCGCCGGGGACGGATCCTTCCCGACCGGCCTGCCCTCCACCATCAACGGGGCCCTTTCGACCAGCGGGGCCCCGGTGCTCTTCGTGCACCCGGCCCAGATGGTCCGCTACACCATCAAGTCCATGGCCCTCGACCCCGCCAATCCCGCCGTGGGGGTCCCCTGCCTGGTGCGCCAGCAGGGGGACTATGCCACGGGCGGTTTCGTGCCCACCCAGGAGACGGTCATCGCGGAGGATGTCACCGGCTTCAAGGTGTACCTCAGCGCCTACCCGGATCCCGGGGGGGACCCCGCCAAGACCTGGGCCGGATGGAAGCTCGCGGCCAACGACTTCAGCGGGGGCTGGACCAACGGGATCCTGTCCACCATCAACACGCAGCTGACCTCCCTCGGACTCACCTCCGTGCCGAACACCAGCGATCCGAACTGGTTCCGGAACACACCCCTCATCGTGCGGGTGGACCTCACCACGCGGACCGCCATCAAGCGCGCGGAGAACACGGCCACCGGAACGACGGCGGACTATCAGGAGCGCACCCAGACCCTCTACATGGTGCCCCGGCACTTCGGCCTCTCCTTCAACTGATCGCGAGACGGACCATGACTCCTCGATCCCCACGTTCCCTTCAGCATCCCGAGGCCGGCGGCATCACCATCCTGGTGACCTTCATGCTGCTGGTGCTCCTCACCGTGGCCGCCCTGGCCCTCTCCCGGAACGCCCTGCGGGAGCTCATCGTGGCCGGCACCTCCCGGCAGGGCACCGAGGCTCGCGAGATCGCCGATTCCGGCCTCGACTACACCATCTACTGGATGATCCAGGAGAAGGAGAACCGGCCCACGGTGGATCCCAACGCCACCACCGGCTACCAGGGCCTCATCGCCGCCATGGACAAGCTGCGGAACCAGCCCGAGCTGGGCGGCCGCTACTACACCATCAACACCGACAGCTCCATGACCTACACCCCGGCCCCGGGCAAGACCGGCAGCTTCGACCTGCAGCTGCTGCGCATGGGCAAGCTCCCCATCGTCCTCACAAGCCAGATCGACGAGCGCCTCAAGCCCGACCTCTGGGCCATCCGCTCCGACGCGAACCTCACCTACAGCGGTGGCCTGAACTTCCAGAACAGCCGCGAGATGTGGGTCTCCACCACCATCAAGCAGTGAACGCACCCTCCCCTGAGAGGTCTCCCATGGCACCCATGCTGCGCCCCCTGTTCGCCCGGACCCTGGCCGCCCTCGGCTTGGCGGCCCTGCTGTCCACACCCCTTTCCGCCCAGCTGGACCCCCGGCTGCAGAAGGATCCGACGGACTTCCTGAACCTGTACCAGCAGACCAATTCGCAGACGCTGAAGCCGGAGATCGTGACGATCTTCGACTTCACGGGGTCCATGGACAGCATCATGTTCCACCCCAACTTCCCCAACGCGGATCTCACGGACAGCGACGGCGGCGCGAACATGAAGTTCAGCGTGACCTACACAGGTGGCGCCTATGTTTGCACTGCCTCCCTCTATATCAATGGGTCGACTCTGACGGCCAAGAGCAACAGCGCCACCAATCCCTTGATTCGTCCGGATGGTAGCGTGCTGACGGCCGCCAACATCGACGCGAACTATGTCGCCAGCAGCCCCGCCCTCCCGGGCGAGACGGCCAGTCCGAAATCCTCCGACGTGCGCAACTGGGTCCGGAGCCTCTCCCATGTCCGGTTCACCAAGAACGGGCGGACCCTCGACATCCCCGTGCCCTGGACCATCCTGGACGACAGCTCGATCACCCCCGGCACCAACGAGTACCGGAAGCAGTACATGGGCTATCCGCTCAAGATGACCATCCTGGATCCCAACACCGGGACCGCCCCGGGCACCGAGTACGAGATGGACACCCGGTACCGGATTCCCAGCAACACCCTGGTGAGCAGCTCCGGGACGGTCCCCCTCTCCAGCTACACCATGACCGGGGTGGTCTACCGCAACGCCTATTTCAACTGGCTCTTCAGCAGCGCCTCCGCGCCCTATGTCCCCGATGCCTCGACGACCGCGGGCGTGGCCTTCAAGAACGGCATCCCCTCCCGCACCCGCGCCTCCGCGGTGAAGGATGCCGCCATGCGGACCTGGGCCAAGTACCACGGTCAGGTGTACTGGGCCTACCGGTTCATCCACGACATCACCGACAACGTCTCCCAGGAGAACACCCACGGGACCACGGTCTACAACGATTCGCGCACCAACATGCCCAGCGGTGATCCGCGCTCCTCGTTCGTCTACGGGGGCGCCCAGCGGGGCTGGTACCTGCTGAACTCCAACTCCCTCACCGGCCTTCAGCGCCTGGCGGCCTACCAGTCCGGCGGCAACACCCCCATGACCTATGCCGTGGGCAACACCCTGGCCCAGCTCAACGATCCGAACAATGTCTTCAATGACGTGGAGACCGGGACGGACAAGCCCGTGGACTGCATGAAGCACTTCCTGATCCTGTTCACGGACGGCTTCCCGAACACGGACGGCGGGGGCGAGAACACGAACACCCCCTACCTCACCGGCACCAGCGGCACCACCTTCGACGCCAACGCCGGCAACGGGGTCATCAAGGGCAATCCGAGCCTGATGAACCCCAACAGCACCGACTGGAACCCCATGAACCTGGCGGCTGTCGCCGCGCACCTGGGGGGCGGTCGCCCGGACATCACCAATTTCATCGATCCGACGGGCGTCACCTACCCGGCTGCCGGCACCTACCCCAGCGGGGGTGGGACCTCCGTCGCCAATTGGCTTCCCTTCTACATCAAGAGCCGCGGGTCGGGAACGAACTTCACCACCTTCACCAAGCCCCATCCGATCTACACCATGACCGTGGGCCTCAGCATGGCCGGGAGCGCGTCGAACCCGAACAGCCCCAAGTACCGCCTCCTGTTGGCGGCGGCCTTCGGCGACCCGGACCGGGTGCATGCGGATGACATCACCCAGCTCAAGCCCTTCACCCTCACCAATCCCTCCGACCCGAATTCCAAGGATCCCAACAGCGTCTTCTTCTTCGACGCCGCCAACCCGCAGACGCTGGTGGACAACCTGGACGCGGCCTTCTACTCGACCGTGGCCCTCTCCAGCAACAACGCCACCTCCAAGCCCACGGTGCCCTTCGTGGGGCTGGGCCTCGCCTCGCAGATCTACCTCGGCAACTTCCAGATCCCCCTCAACGGCGGGGCCGTGTGGTCCGGGGACCTGCTGATGTTCCCGACCAAGCAGGTCAACGGGCAGACGATGATCCTGGACCAGACGGGCGCCATCGCCTCCAAGATCGACTATTCCACCGCCACCTGGACGGCTGCGGATGCCCTCTACGCCCGGGGCTGGGCCAACCGGAAGGTGTTCACGCGCCTGCCGGCCACCACGAGCGTGCCCAACCCGCCCCTGGTGCCCTTCGCCTACCGCCCCACCAGCGGTTCCACGTCCGCCTTCGACGCCATCAAGGCCTACGTGGGCCCCTCGACGATGAACGACGACGCCAAGAACAAGCTCATCGAGTTCGTCCTCGGGGCCGACACCGGCTCCACGGCGACGCCCTACCCCAGCCGCATCGCCCACCCGCCCCTCAAGACCGACACCCTCGGCATCATGGGCGACGTGATCGACAGCGCGCCCTCGGCAGTGGAATACACGCTCACGCCCGCCGTCACGAGCCAGCTCCCCACCACCCTCGCGACCGCCGCCACCAACCCGGGCGCGCGTTTCCGGGTGATCTTCGTGGGCACCAACACCGGCATGCTCCACGCCTTCGGCGAGATCAGCTGGATCGACACCACGGATCCCCTCAATCCCATCACCAAGGGGGTGGCCGATGAATTGTGGGCCTTCGTGCCCACGGACCTCCTGTCCCACCTGGACTACCTCCAGGGCATCAACCCCCACCGGTTCATGGTGGACGGGTCGCCCTATGTCTACCACCTGGACCTCGCGCCCACCGGGTCGATGCTCCCCAATGGCACCGTGGACAGCAACGAGACGGCCCGGGTGATCTTCGGGCTCCGAAAGGGCGGCCGAAGCTACTACGCCCTGGACATCCACGATCCCTTCAACCCCGCCATGGCGTGGGCGCTTTCGCCGGACGAGGTCACGGCCAATCCGGGCATCCTCGACGGGCGCATCGAGTCCTCGAACCCGGCCCTGGTCAAGACCCTCGTCCAGAACATGGGCTTCTCCTCTGCCAACCTGGCGGTGGGGCGGGTGGCCTACGGCTCGCCCGCCGTGCACCTCCGGGATGCCCTCTTCCTCGGCGGTGGCTTCAGCACCCCGCAGGTCGATGCCGCCTTCTCCAGCACCACCAAGCTGGGGCGCTCCGCCCTGGCGGTGGATGCGGCCAGCGGCAACATCCTTCAGGCCTGGGATTTCATCAACGACGGCAACTTGAGCGGCATCGCCTCGGGCATGGGCCCCGTGGGCGCCGGTGTGGTGCCCTTCGAATACTTCCTCAACAGCGGCCTCGTCCAGCGGGCCTACTTCACCGATTTCAACGGCAACCTCTGGGCCCTGGGGTCCGGGGCGAACACCAAGGCCAGCGACAACAACTACTACCGTCGCGACACCAGCAGCCTCGATGCCTGGACCCAGGACGGCACCGTGGGCGGCAAGCTCTCGCTCCGCAAGGTCTACGCAGGCACCACCAACGATTTCATCACCACCCTGCCCGCGCCCTTCCTCACCGGGAACGTGCCGACCACCGCCGGCGCCATCCCCGTGGGCATCGCCCTGGCCTCCGGCAACCGGGACAACCCCCTGGACTACAATCCCCCCGCCAGCCTCACGCAGCATGAGGTCTCCGTGCTCTTCGACAACCAGGACGCCTCGCTGGGTGCGACCGCCATCACGCCCAGCGACCTCTACGTGGTGCCTGACTCGGCGCCCGGCGTCACCCCCTCCGAGGTCATTCCCGGGAACGCCGCGTTCTACCTGGCGAACGGCAAGCGGGGCTACGTCATCCGGTTCCCCGCGAAGAGCGGCGGGTACATCCCCAAGGGCATCAACGAACCGATGGTGCTGGGCGGGGCGATGTTCTTCTCCTACTTCACCCCGACGGAATCGGACCCCTGCACCGGCGGCGGCGGCATCACGAGCTCCAACCGCATCTGCGACGTGCTCTACCCCACCTACCAGGGCAACGCCACGACCGTGAGCAACAGCTACAACGGCCCCTGTGTGGGTGGGCACATGTTCGCCTGGTCCGGCGTGGCCACCAACTTCTCCGCCCGCAGCACCGTGTCCGTGAACCAGGCCGGCGTCGTGTCCACGGGCGGGACCGGCGCCCCCGGCACCAGCCAGGTCCAGATCCAGACCATCTTCGGCCAGGTCAAGGACCGCCTGCCCCGGCCGCGCACCTGGCGCACCGTCCGCTGATCCCAGCGCAACCACCGAGGGAGGCCCGCAAGGGCCTCCTTTCGCGTGCTAGGGTGGGATGGTGCAGGACCCCTCCCCCCTTCAGCGACTCCGGCCCAAGCGGGCCTTCGGGCAGAACTTCCTGGTGAACGAAGGCGCCATCCGGACCATCGTGGATGCGGCCCTGGCTTCGCCGGCCCCGCGGTTGCTGGAGATCGGCCCCGGACCGGGCGTGCTGACGGAGCGCCTGCTGGCGGATGGGCGGCCCCTCTGGGCGGTGGACCTCGATCCCGAAGCCTGTGCCCTGCTGCGGGAGCGCTTCGCGGCCCGGCCCTCCTTCCACCTGCTCGAAGGGGATGCGGTGCGGATCGGGCTGCCGGAAGGGCCGCCCTGGTCCGTGGTGGGGAACCTCCCCTACAACGCCGCCACGCCCATCCTTGCCCGGATGCTGACGGAGGGGGTCCCCTGGGAGCGCATGGTCCTCATGTTCCAGCTGGAGGTCGCCCAGAAGCTCATGGGGGAGCCCGGCACCAAGGCGTACGGCCCGCTGTCGGTCCTGGCCCAGCTCTGCGCCCGCCTCACGCGCCTCGCCAAGCTGGGCCCGGGATCCTTCCGTCCCGCCCCCAAGGTCGATTCGGCCGTGGTGCTGTTCGAGCCGCGGGCCGAGGCACCCACCCCTTCCGAGCGGAAGGCCCTCCTCGCGGTGCTGCACCGGTCCTTCGCCCATCGGCGGAAGACCCTGGCCAACAACTGGCAGGGGGTCCTTTCAGGCGAGGCATTATCTGAAGTTGGGCTGGCTTCGGCGCTGCGCGCCGAAGTAATCACGCCTTCGGCGTGGTTGTCCGCCACACGCTCCCTGTTGATCCATCATCCTGAGGTGTTTCCAACGTGATCACGACTGTCCCCGCCTTCACCGACTGGAACCAGCCCCCGGGCCAGGACGAGCTCCGCCTGATCCCCATCGGCGGCCTGGGCGAGTTCGGCATGAACGCCCTCGTGGTCCACAGCGCCCGCAGCCTCTTCCTCGTGGACTGCGGCCAGCTCTTCCCCTCCGACGACCAGCCCGGCATCGATTCCATCGTGCCGGACTTCGCCTACCTGGAGCCCTTCGCGGGCCGCCTCCAGGCCGTGCTGCTCACCCACGGCCACGAGGACCACATCGGCGCGCTGCCCTACTTCCTGCGCCGCTGGCCCGTGCCCGTCTACGGGACGGCCTTCACCCTCGGGCTGGTGGAGGGGAAGCTGAAGGAGCACGGGCTCGACCTGGACCTCCTCCATCCGGTGCCGGATTACGGTCGGGTGGCGGTGGGGGACGGCGAGGTGGAGGCGGAGTGGATCCCCGTCACCCACAGCATCCCCGATGCCTGCGCCCTGGCCCTCCACACGCCCCAGGGGGTGCTGGTCCATTCCGGCGACTTCAAGATCGATCCCGATCCCCTCGACGGCCGCACCACCGGCATGGAGCGGCTGCGGGCGCTCGGCGACGGGGGCGTGCGGCTGCTCATGGCCGATTCCACCAACGTCCAGCGTCCCGGGCGATCGCTGCCGGAGGCCGCCTGCCGGGAGGGGCTGGATGCGGCCTTCCGCCAGACCCCGGGCCGGCTGGTGGTCACCACCTTCAGCTCCAACATCCACCGTCTCCAGCTGCTCCTGGACCTGGCCTACGAGCACGGCCGCCAGGTGGTGCTCCTGGGGCGCAGCCTGGAACGGAGCATGAACCTGGCGCGTTCCCTCAAGCGGCTGGCCCTGCCGGACGACATCCTGCTGGATGTGAAGGACGCGGCGAAGTACCCGCCTTCCGAACTCCTGGTGGTCTGCACCGGCAGCCAGGGCGAGCCCTTGAGCGGCCTGGCCCGGCTCCTGCGCCGGGAGGTGAAGGGCCTGCCCATGGAGCCGGGCGACCGCCTGCTGCTCAGTGCCCGGGCCATCCCGGGCAACGAGGTGGCCATCTCCCGCATGCTGGATGCGGCGGAACGGCTCGGCGCGGATACCTCCCTCGAGGGCCTGGGCCCGGTCCACGCTTCGGGCCACGGCCAGCGGGAAGAACTGGCGGACCTCATCCGCGCGGTGCGCCCCCGCCAGATGGTGCCCGTGCATGGGACCTACCGGAACCTCCGGGCCCACGGCGCCCTGGCGGCCTCCCTTGGCTGGGAGCCCGACCGCATCTCGCTGCTGGACGGGGGCCAGTGCCTGCGGCTGTTCCAGGACGGCCTCGTGGACCAGCCCGGGGCCGTGCCGGTGGGGAAGTGCTTCGTCCACGAGGGCGTGGACCACATGGTGGATGCCCGCGTGGTGCAGGACCGGCTCATCCTCCAGGAGGACGGCGTCGTCTTCGCCACCCTGCTGGTGGACCCGACCACGGGCGCCCTGGCCGCCGATCCCACCATCCTCAGCCGGGGGTTCGTCATGCTTTCGGACGACGAGACCTACGGCGAGCTGCTGCGGGGCGTGGCACGGAAGGCCTTCGAGGAGGCCCCCGCCGAGGTCCGACGGGACCCCGAGGCCCTCCGCGAAGCCATCCGCCAGGCCCTGCGGCGCATCATCCGCAAGACCACCCAGTCGCGGCCCCTCGTCGTCCCCGTCCTGCTGGAAGCGCCCCAGTAGCGGGGCCGTGGGCTTTCTCGGGGAAAGCAGGATCACAGAGGACACAGAAACCCGCAGAGGACACAGAGACAGGCTCCTCACGCCGTTCTCTGCCTCCTCTGTGTCCTCTGTGTTCCGCTTTGAGGCCTCGAGCGCCCAGGCGCCTCACCGTCCGCCACGGCGCAACCCGGCACCGGGACCCATGCGGTTGCCGAGGCCCATGCCGGGCCGGTTGCCCAGGCCCTGGCGCAGCACCTCCAGCATCCGGCGCTGCATCTCATCGACCTGCACGATGAGGCGGACCTGCTGGGCGGGGCTGAGACGGGACCGGATGTCATCCTCGAACTGCATCTTCAGGTTCATCTGCTGGTGACGGAGGGCCACGAACTGATCCAGGAGGGGCTTCACCCGGGCGTTCTTCTCGTCCTCGGTGCCGGGGCCCATCAGGATGTCGTTGAACTGGGTCCGCAGCTCGCGGACCTGGCGGGTCTTCTCGAAGAGTTCCCGGTCAAAGCGGGCCCAGCGATCCGCCACGGACCTGGCCTGGTCCTCGGTGAGACCGACGTTCCGCTCCAAGTGCTCCACCCGGAACTGGTAGAGCAGCCGGCCTTCGCCCTCGGGCTGGGCCTGGGCCATGGCCAGGGGCTGGACGGCCAGGATCAGGGCGGGGAGGAGGAAGGAAAGTCGGGACATGGCTTACCTCTTGGTCGCAGCGGGTTGGCGGTCCAGCCGTTCCAGCAGGGCCTTCATCTCCTCGGGGCTGAGGGATTGGAGCTGGGCGGCCTCCTCGTCCCGGTCGTGGAACGGGGCCTCGGGAACCATGACTTCGACGGTATCGGGCGGTTTCGGCATGGTGGCCTCCACCAGCGGGGTGCGATTGGCCCGGCCGGCCCAGAAGGCCCCGGCCCCCACCGCCATGAGCAGGGCGGCCGCAGCGGCCCAGAAGAGGCCCCGGGCGTGATGGGCCAGGGAGGGGCGGACGGGCAGCTTGCCCACCACCCGGCCGGGCAGCCGGTCGAAGTAGCCGGCGGGCACCAGCACGTCGGGCGTGTCCTCCTGGGCCAGGTAGATCACCCGGGCTTCCGCACAGGCGGTGCAGGTCTTCATGTGCAACTCCGCATCGGCACCCGGTTCCAGCGGATCGGCCTCGACGGCGGCGAGGGTCCGCGTGCAGCGTTCAGAGATGGGGAGGATGTCGTGGCTCACGGACGGCCCCCTTTCACATGGCGGGTGAGGCTCTGGATGGCGTGGAAGATGTGGGCCTTCACGCTGCCCACGGATGTGCCCATCTCCGCGGCGATGCGTTCGTACTTCCAGTCGTGCTGGAGCTTGAGCGTCAGGGCCTCCTTCTGGCGGCGGGGCAGCTTCGGGAGGGCCTCGTAGAGCAGGCGGCGGGCCTCCTCGTCCAGCAGGGCGGCCCCCTGGGTCTCCTCGACCCGCAGGGCGGGGTGCTCCAATCCTTCTTCTGGCATCTCCAGGCTCTCGTGGTCCCGGGCCATGCGCTCCCGGTAGTTCAGGGCCTGGCGGGTGGCGATGGTGATGAGCCAGGTCCGGAAGGACGACTCGAAACGGAAGCCCGGGAGGGCCCGGAACACCCGGATGAAGGTCTCCTGGACCACGTCATCCGCATCCTGGTGGTTCTTCACGATGGAGAAGGCCTTGCCGTAGACGTCCCGGGAGAAGAGGCGGACCAGGGAGGCGAAGGCGGCCTGGTCCCCGCCCTGGGCGGCCTCCACCCAGGCGAGCACCTCCGGCGTGTGGTACGGCGAGCCCGGATCGGGGATCCGCTCGGCGGTCTGGGGGGCCGTCTGGGGCATCGGGGGCTCGTTCAAGGCAATCGCCAGCATCATCTTAGGCTCCGGCGGGGGGATCAAGCCGGGATCCGCCGTCAATGGATGGACCCGGGATGGGGGCCTGGGGTTGAATGGAATCGAGTTAGTGTGGTCCTAGGCCCGACCCACGCCCTTCCAGGAGACCCCATGCGCGACCGCATCACCCCCCTGCTGACCGAGGAGCAGATCCGGACCCGGGTGCGGGAGATGGGGCGCAGGCTGGCCGCGGACTACGTGGGCAAGGATCTCGTGATGGTGGGCCTCCTGAACGGCGTCTTCCCCTTCTTCGCAGACCTGGCCCGGGCCACGGAACTGGACTTCGAGGTGAGCTTCATGCAGGTGGCCAGCTACGGCGGGGGCCTGGAGAGCACGGGGGAGGTCCACATCCTCAAGGACCTCGACAAATCCATCCAGGGCCGCGATGCGCTGGTGGTGGAGGACATCGTGGACACCGGCCTCACCCTGCACAAGGTCCGCAACCTCCTGCTGGACCGGGAGCCCGCCAGCCTGAGGATCTGCACCCTCCTGGACAAGCCCAGCCGCCGCAAAGTCGAAGTGCCCGTGGACTACGTCGGCTTCACCATCGAGGACCACTTCGTCGTAGGCTACGGCCTCGACTACAACGGCAAGCTCCGCAACCTCCCCTACGTCGGCGTGTTCCATCCCTAGCGCCCCTGGTGTGATCCCTGTGTCCTCTGCGTTCCGCCTTTCCGCACTGACTTTCGCCCTGCTGCTCGTCCCCGGCTGCGGGTACCGCCGGCTGGACCGGGAGCCGCACCAGGCGGCGTGGGCCCACCGGGGGGACACGATCCGGCTGGCGCGGTTCCGGAACCTCACGCCGAAGCTGGGACTGGAGGACCGGTTCACCAAGGCCCTGGAAAGCCGCGTGGTCGCGGCCAGCCCCTGGAAGCTGGTGGGCCCCGGGGAACCCTCGCGCTGGGTGCTCCAGGGCACCCTTGAGAAGTACGAGTCCCGGCCCCTTGGCCTCACCCTCGGGAACGGGATCGAGCAGAAGAGCGCCGGCACCGCCACCCGCGTCGAGGTGAAGGTGGTGGCCAGCGTGGAGCTGCTGGATGGGCAGACCGGCGCCGTGGTGCTCTCCCGGCGGGGCCTCACCTTCTCGAACCAGTACCGGGTGGACCAGAATTTCGCCAGTTTCGACAACCGCGAGCTTCAGGTGCTCGACAGCCTGGCGGACGACTTCGCGGAGAGTTTCCTCACCCAGCTCCTGGAGGGCACGGACTGATGGCCGCGCCGCACGCCTGGCTGGAGCATGGCTTCGCCCTCGTCCACGGCGAGGATGGCGATGGGCGCCGCGAGGCGGTGGACGCCTGGAAGCGCCGCCACGTGGATCCCGAGTGGGCGGATTTCTCGCTGACGATCTGCGGGGAGGGCTGTCCCTGGCCCGAGGTCATGGCGGCCCTGCAGGAGGCCGCGCCCTTCGGGGCCGAGGCCCGCTGTGTGGTGGTGCCCGCCGCGGACAACCTGTTCACCCGGGCCAAGGAGCTGCCGGGCGCCGTGAAGGCGCTGCTGGAGAAGCCGCCCCAGGGCGTGAAGCTCCTACTGGTGGCCTGGACCACGCTCCCGGCGGCCCCCGGCAAGGCCCTGGGGGCCAAGCCCTGGACAGACTGGAGCAAGGCGGGGCGGATCCTCCGGGTCGGCGCCCTCGAAGTGACCGAGATCCCGGCCTTCATCGAAGGCGAAGCCCGGCGCCTCGGGCTCTCGCTCCAGGGGGCCGCGGCCAGCCTGCTGGCCCAGCGCCAGGGCGGCCAGCCAGGCCTCCTCAAGCGGGCCCTGGAGGTCCTGGATCTCCTGGCCGAGGACCGCAAGGTCACCGAAGCCATGGTGGACCAGGTCACCTTCCGTCTGGCCGAGCAGAAGGCCTTTGCCTGGTCAGGGGCCTGGCAGAAGGGGGATGCGGCCGGGGCCCTGAAAGCGCTCCGCCTGGCCCTGGAGGATGGGGACGAGCCCTTGATGCTCCTGGGCCAGGCCCGGCGCGAGGTGGATCGCCTGCTGCGGCTGGCCGAGGCGGAGGCGGCCGGGTGCAAGGGGGCGGAACTGATGGCGGCCCTGGGCCTGTCCCCCCGCCAGGCCTTCCTCCTGGACGGCTACCGGGGGACCCTGGACCGCCTGAAACCCAAGGGACTGAAGGGGCTCCTCGCCCGACTCAACCAGTGCGAGCGGGACCTCAAGGGCATGGCTCTGTCCCGGAGCGAGGCCCCGCTGCTGGATCTGACCCTGGCCCTCTGCCGGGCCTGGGGCCGTTGAGGCTCAACCCCGCCGCTGGATGGCCCCGGCCACCTTCAGCACGTCCCCCAGGCAGCAGGCGCCGGAGGGGTTCTCCACGTCGCACCGGCAGCGACCTTCCTTCACTGCGGCACGGATCTCCTCCACGGCGTCCAGGCGGCCAGTGGCCTGCCAATCGGCCCGCAGGCTCTCGGCGCTGTGGCCGAAGCAGTAGCAGAGGGGTCGCGGCGCTTCCGTCTCCTTGAGTCCCACCCGCACGCGGAGCTGGTCCTTGCGGTAGGTTCCGGCCGGGCCGAAGTATACGAGGTCGCAGGCGGGACTGGCGCAGAACCGCCAGGGGCCCCGGGGCACTTCGCTGGCCCAGCGGGGGGCCAGGAGGGCCCGCAGGGTGGGCGTCCCGACCACCCGGCCCGCCCCGCCGCACCCCGGGCAGGGGGCGGCCTCCGCCGCCGGCACTTCGCCGCAACAGTCGCAGCGGGGTTGGCCCGGCTCGCCCATGGGGCCCCCTAGAACACCAGCACCTGGTCCGCCCCCAGGGTCCAGTCGGTCAGCTCCTCCAGGGTGCTCCGGCGGCAGCCTTCGGCAAGCTCGGCCTCGGCGATCCCGCGGGCGTCCATGCAGGTGCCGCAGACGCCCACCTGCCCGTGGCGCGTGGTGACGCCCTTCAGCATCCGCTCCAGGTTGTAGAAACCCTCAGGGGTCTTCTGGCCCCGCTTGGCACAGGCCGCGGCGTCGCCCATGAGGAACACGCGGACCTCCGTACCCTCGCGCTTGGCCGTGGCCCCCGCCAGGCGCAGGCCGTTGTAGCTGCGCTCGGTGCCGTAGGGCGGATCGTTGAGGATGAACAAGACCTGGCGCACGGGGTCTCCACGCAGGGCCCCAGGATACCGCCCCGCCGCAGGGGAGCACGCGACGGGGCGGGCCGAACCCGGTGTCAGGGCAGGGCGATCCAGCTGGCGACCAGCCGGTAGGTCCCGGCGTCGTCGAAGAGGAGCCCCCGGACCACCACACCATTGCCGTTGGCGAGGGTGGTCAGGCCATGGAGCTGGGTCCCCGTCTGCTGGTAGACCTGCAGGGTGGTGGTGCCGGTGAGGGTCGCGAAGGCGGCATCCGGGGGCAGCGTCAGGGTGAAGGTGGCCTGGGATCCGTTGGCGGTGTATCCGGAGGCCGTACCGTGGAATCCCTGCTGTTCCAGGCGGAGCTGGCTGGCGGTGAGGGATCCGGTGCCACCCATCATGCCCCCCCCCATCATCCCGCCGCCGCTGACCACCTGGACCCGCTGGCCCTTGGCGAGGCTCGTGGGCCCGAAGGCGGGCGTGAAGGGCAGGGCCGTGAGATCCATGCCATCGGTATCCATGCTGTAGGGCGTCGAGGCGGGGATGGCCACGGTGAGGGTCCCGCCGATGGAGGAGGCCATCATCCCGCCCCCCTGGCCGGCGTTCGCCACCATCGTGAGCTGGGTGGGCGGGTTGCCCGTGATGGCGGTGACCAGGCCGCCGCCCATCATGCCGGTGGTTCCGGACCCCATGGATTCCACGCGCTGGGCCAGGTAGGTGCCGTCTGCCTGCAGGGCCGCGTCCACACCGACCAGCATGCCGGTCGACATCGAGCCCATGCCGGTGAAGCCTGTCCCCGCGAACTGCGTGCTGCTGTTCGTGGTAAAGGTGGCCGTCTGCATCCCCATCATCGAGCCCATCGTGAACTGGGATCCCGAGATGCTCGAAACGGCGCCGAGCCGCTGCTGCATGGTGCCCTGCCACGGGTTCATCCCGGTCCCGGGGGCCGATGCCATGGCGGCGGTGAGGGTCGGCGTGAGGGTGACATTCCCGGAGCCGTCAATGGATACCGACGACCCCATGTTCATGTCGACATTCAGGGCCATGGGTGAGGTGCCCACAGTCATGGCGGGACTGAACGGCACAGTGGCGGAGTACGGACCGGGCATCGTCTTCTGGGTGTAGGTGTGCGACACGGGATCCAGGTAGCCCAGGGCGACCGCGGAGAAGGTGACCGTGGCCTGGGTGTAGGTGCCCTGAGGCACGGCCACGGAGGAGATGGGCTGCACCGTGGCCATCAGCTGCATCATTTCCATGGGGGAGGCCGTGGGCAGCACACTCACGGTGTCCCCCGTCGAGCTCGTCAGCGTGATGGTGTTGACCGTCATCCCGAAGGTCATGATCCAGTCGGCGGGGGCGTCGCCCAGGCTGACCTGCATCGGGGTTGTGCCCGCAGCGGGCTTGGGGGGCGCCGGGGTCGTACCGGGGCTGGAGCTGCTCCCTCCGCACCCGAGGATGACCAGTCCTGCTGCCAACAGGGCTGTACGTGAAACGATCCGGTTCATGACACGGGACTGCATGTGGAGACTCCCAGGTGGCCGCAAGACTCGAAATTGGGTCCATGTTTCAACCTGTCCGAACATACAGTCGCCCTGCCTGAGGGCCAGGGGCAATCGCTCCACCGGGGGCTGAATGTGAGAAGGGTCACGTCCCGTGGATCTTCTTTCCACCTCCCTGTCTGCTGAACCGGGCATTGATCACTTGAGCGTGAGCTTCCGCGAGCGGATCATGAGGTCCGGTGTCCTGCGGAGGGTCCATGTCCGAGTGCGTCATTCCCACCCTCACCACGGCCGACGTGGTGCAATCCAAGTCCGTGCTGCCCCAGGGGTGGAAGGCGGATCTGGCGAACCTGAAGGGGCTCGACCTCACGCTGCCCGTGCTGGAGCTGCTCCGCCGCACCACCAGCCGTCTCCCCCAGGACGTGATCGATGCCCTGGTGAAGGGCCGCGACGCGGAGGAGGAGGGCAGCCGGGCCTTCAACACGCTGAACGACATGGTGCGCAACATCATCCTCGCCGACGGCCACGTCACGCCACTCTGCCAGGACACGGGCTCCATCATCTTCTGGGTGCGCCATCCCTTCGGCCTCAGCCAGCGGGCGGCCAAGCAGCAGCTCCGCGCCGCGGTGGTGGATGCCACCAAGCGGTCCTGGCTGCGCCCGAACTGCGTGGAGTCCCTCAGCGGCAAGAACACCGGCACCAACATGGATCCCTTCCACGAGCACCACCCGGCCGTCCACTTCGAGGAGTGGGACCGGCCTGAAATCGCGATCTCCGTCATGCAGAAGGGCGGGGGCTGCGAGAACGTGGGCGCCCAGTACCGCCTGCCGGACGCCGCGCTGGGCGCGGGCCGGGACATCAAGGGCGTGCGCAAGTGCATCATCGACGCCGTGGTAAAGGCGCAGGGCCAGGGCTGCAGCCCGGGCATCCTCGGCGTGGCCATCGGCGGCGACCGCGTCACCGGCTACGAGAAGAGCAAGGAACTGATCCTCCGCAAGCTCGGCACCCCGAACCCCGATCCGAAGATGGACGCCTTCGAGAAGGAGGTCACCAACGACCTCAACACCCTGGGCATCGGGCCAATGGGCTACGGCGGCAACACCACCGTGCTGGGCGTGATGGCGGAGGAGATGTACCGCCACCCGGCCAGCTTCTACGTGAGCATCAGCTACATGTGCTGGAGCAGCCGCCGGGGCACACTGACCCTCAAGCCCAGCGGCGAAGTGTCCTTCGATTGATCGCGACGAGGCTCCCATGATCCGTCTCACCACCCCCATCACCGAAGACCAGATCCGCCAGCTCAAGGTCGGCGACGAGGTGCTGCTCAACGGCCGCGTCGTCCTCAGCCGCGACATGGGCCACAAGTACATGAAGGAGCAGAAGCCCGAGTGGCTGAAGCCCATCCTCGAAAACATGGTCATCTACCACTGCGGGCCGGTCGTGAAGAAGCACGAGGACGGCCACTACAGCTTCGTGGCCGCTGGGCCCACCACCTCCATCCGGGAGGAGCCCTACCAGGCCGACGTCATCGAGACCTACAAGGTCCGCGGCGTCATCGGCAAGGGCGGCATGGGCAAGAAGACCAGCGAGGGCCTGCAGAAGACCGGCGCCGTCTACCTCCACGCCACCGGCGGGGCCGGCAGCCTGCTGGCCGAGCGCTGCAAGCGCGTGGTGGACGTGAAGATGCTGGAGGAGTTCGGCAGCCCCGAGGCCTTCTGGATCATCGAGGTGGAGGACTTCCCCCTGGTGGTCACCATGGACAGCCACGGGGGCAGCCTCCACGAGATCGTGCTGGCCGAGAGCCAGGCCCGGGCCAAGGCCCTGATGGGATGATGTTTCCCCGGGGGTCCCCCTCGCGACGCATGCGTCGCGAGGATCGAGCGTCGTGCTGCGCACACACCCCCGGAACCCCCACGCCGTGTCCTGGCCGGAGCCAGGCCTCGGCTTGGCCAGAATCGAAGTTTGGGGGCTGCCTCTTCCCGCGATAACCTGGAGGGATGGTCCAGACCTACCTCCAGCTCCGCCTCGACCTGGCCTCTTCCCTGGCGGTCTTCCTCGATCCGGAGGAGGCCCACGCCGAGAGCATCCGCTGGTTCGAGGACGGGTTGGGCCGCTCCCGGAGCTGGATGGCCGCCCACGGGAGTGACCCCGTCCCGGACGCCGTGCGACGCCAGGTGGGCGCCTGGGTCCGCCGCCGCCGCACCGGGGAACCCTGGGCCTACATCCTGGGCTGGACCCTCTTCCGGGATCGCCGCTTCCGGGTGACCCCCGACACCCTGATCCCCCGTCCCGAGACGGAACTCCTGGTGGAAGCGGCCCTGGACGTGGGCCGGCGTCTCGGGGTGGACCGCTGCGTGGACGTGGGCACCGGGAGCGGCATCATCGCCATCAGCCTGGCCCTGGAGACGGACTGGACGGTGGCGGCCACTGAGATCAGCCCCGGGGCCCTGGCCGTGGCCCGGACGAACGCATCCGACCTGGGGGCCGAGGTGGCCTTCCTGCCCGGGAGCCTGTTGGCTCCCGTGGCGGAGCCCCTGGGCCTGGTGGTGGCGAACCTGCCCTACGTGGATCCTGCGGACCGGCCGACCCTCCAGCGGGAACTCGCCTTCGAACCGGAATCCGCCCTCTTCGCGCCCGACCGGGGCCTGCAGCTCTCCACGGACCTCCTCACCCAGGCCCGGACCCGGAAGGCCCCGGCCTGCCTCCTGGAGATCGGGGCCGGCCAGGGGGGCGAACTGTGCCGCCGGGCCCTGGGCATGGGATGGCGCAAGTCCATGGTCCATCAGGACATGGCTGGCCATGACCGGGTCCTGATCACCCTCGACTGAGGACTTGGCATCCTCCTCGCCCTTCCCCGGTGTGGAGGTGCGTGATGCGGAAAATGCTGCCTATTGCCCTGGTCCTGTTCGGGGTCGGCTGCTCCCTTCCCAAGCGCCATGACGTGAACCTGGTGAAGAAGCCCGCCATCCCCTACGTGGAGGAGGCGCCGCCCATGCAGCCCCTGAGCGAGGGCAGCCTCTGGCGCGACCGCACCCTGATCGGGGACCTCCGCGCGGCCCACGTGAACGACCTGGTCACCCTCCGCATCGCCGAGAGCACCAACGCCATCAGCAAGGCGGACGTCACCACCAAGCGGGATGGCAGCAACAAGCTGAACAGCCCCACCCTCTTCGGGACCCTGGCTGGATTCGGCATCGGCGGCGGCGGGAGCACCGACCGCACCACGGCCACCACGAACAAGTACGCCGGCACAGGCACCACGGGCCGAAGTGCCGTCTTCACCACGGTGGTGACGGCCCGGGTGGTGAAGGTGCTGAACAACGGCAACCTGATCTTCGAGGGTTTCCGGGACATCCAGCTGAACAACGAGACCCAGCGGCTCTACGTGGCCGGGATGCTGGACCCCCAGCGGCTCGACACCGCCAATTCCATCGCGTCCGGTCAGGTGGCCGAGCTGCGCATTGGCTACGGCGGCGAGGGCGTGGTGGACGAGACCCTCAAGCCCGGCTACATCAGCCGCCTGCTCAACTACATCTGGCCCTTCTAGGAGGCTTCCATGCGCGTCGCGGCCCTGTTCCTGGCGACCCTGGCCCTGGTGGGCGCCGATACGATCAAGTCCGACAAGCGGGTGGAGGCCCGCCTGAAGGAGGTGGCCCAGCTCCAGGGGGTCCGGGGCAACCAGCTCCTGGGCTATGGGATGGTGGTCGGCCTCGACGGCACGGGCGACAAGGACCAGACCAAGTTCACGGTCCAGTCCCTCACGAACCTCATGGCCCGCCAGGGGCTCACCATCAATCCCGCCTCGGTGAAGGTGAAGAACGTGGCCGCGGTCATGGTGACGGCGGAGCTCCCGCCCTTCGCCCGGTCCGGGTCGCGCATGGACGTGACCGTCTCCAGCACCGGCGATGCCAAGTCCCTGGCCGGAGGCGTGCTGCTGATGACGCCGCTCCAGGGGCCCGACGGCCAGATCTACGCCGTGGCCCAGGGCTCGCTGCTGGTGGGCGGGTTCGCCGCCGCGGCTGGCGGGGCGTCCGTGACGAAGAACAATCCCAACGTGGGCCGTGTGCCTGATGGGGCGCTCATCGAGCGGGAGGTGGGCGGCAACTTCAATGCCCGGACCACCCTCCGCTACAACCTGCAGGAAGAGGACTTCACCACCGCCATGCGGGTGGTCCATGCCATCAACCAGGAGCTGGGCGAGAACGCGGCCCAGCCCCTGGATGGACGCACCGTGGACGTGCAGATCCCGAAGGCCCTCCAGGGCCACGCGGTGGAACTGGTGGCCCGGCTCGAGAACCTGCGGGTGGAGCTGCAGCCCGTCGCCCGGGTGGTGGTGAACGAGCGCACCGGGACCGTGATCCTGGGGGCCGACGTGAAGATCGGGGCCGTGAGCATCGTCCAGGGCGGGCTGAGCATCGTCGTCAGCTCCACGCCCCTGGTGAGCCAGCCCGCGCCCTTCAGCCAGGGCAAGACCGTCACCGCCACCAAGACGGACGTGACCGTCAAGGAGGACAAGCCCAAGACCGTGTCCGTGGAACCAGGGGTGAGCGTGGGCAAGCTGGCGGAAATGCTGAATAGCATGGGCGTGAGCTCCCGGGATCTGGTGGCCATCCTCCAGGCGATCAAGGAAGCGGGTGCCCTCCAGGCCGAGCTGAGGGTCCTGTGAGCGGCCTGGTGTCCCTTCCCGCGGTGGACGCCGCAACCCTGGGCCAGGGGGCGGAGAGGGTGCCCCCGGCCTCGGACAAGACCAAGGAGGCCGCCCAGCAGTTCGAGGGGTTGCTCATGGGTCTCCTCTTCCAGGCCATGCGGAAGACCGTCCAGTCCTCCGGGCTCCTCGGGGATTCGGGGCACTCCCGATCCACCTACGAGTATCTGATGGACCAGGCCGTGGCCAACAAGGCCGCCGCCTCCGGCAAGGGCTGGGGCCTTGCGGAACGCCTGGAGGAGGCGTGGTCCCGGGGCAAGGAGACCAAACCACCCGTCCAGGGCTGAAGATTCCGGGCAAACTGCCGATACGCATTCATGTCGAGGTGAACATGCGCATCGGTGGCAAGACCGGCAGTGTCGGCGGGACCCAGGGGACCAGCGGCCCCAAGGCATCGCCCTCCCCGGCCGTCGGCTCCACATCCGGTCCGGCCCCCGTCTCGGATGCCTTCCAGGTCTCCTCCTCCGCCCGGCTGGTGGCCGTGGCCCAGGAAGTGCTGGCGGTGACCCCGGACATCCGGACCGAGAAGGTGGAAGCCATCAAGAACCAGATGGATGCGGACGCCTACCACCCCGATGGAGAGGCAGTGGCCGAGGGGCTCATCCGAGAGCACCTGGCGGGGGGCTCCAACCCCTAGCCTGAGGCCCCCGTCGTGAGGTGATGATCAGTCCCCTGACCCAGCGCCAGATCCTCCAGACCGCCTCGGTCGAGGCCGCCCGTCTGGCCGTGGACGGTCAGGCCCAGATCCAGCAGGAGCAGGCGCGCAGGCAGGCCTTCGACGCGAAGCTGGCGGAGGCCATGCTGGACGTGGCCGATGTCGAAGAGACCGATGTCCTCCGACTCACCGAGCGGGAGGGTCGCGGCCGCCAGCCGGGGCATGGTGCGGGCGCGGATGACGACGCGGCGGAGCACGCGGAGGCCTTGATGTCCCAGGACTCGGCAGAGGGTGCCGGGCCTCACCTGGACCTGTTGGCCTGAGCCTTGCCGAAGGTCCCAGGAGGAGGCCCATCATGCTGCATGCCGTGCCCGACCTTCTGGACGCCCTGGAAGCCCGGTTGATCGCCGGGGACGACCCCATGGGCCTGCTCTCCTCCATCCGGTGGTCCGAGCTGGTGGGCTGGCCCGAGGACCGCGAAGGGGCCCAGGCCCTCCAGCGGAAGGTGGCCTCCATCCAGGCCCTGGTGAACGGGCTCCAGGCCCCCCTGCGCGCGACCCTCATGGGCCTGGCGGGCGACCGGGGCTACGGGCGGGACGGGCAGGTCGCCGGCGGCCCGGTCCTGGCTCCCCGCATGTACGGGAGGATCTAGCCATGCCGGGACTCAATGCGGGGCTCTTCGTCGGACTGTCCGGGCTCCAGGCCCAGCAGTCGGCCCTCAACGTGGTGGGCAACAACATCGCCAATGTCAATACGCCCAGCTACTCCAGGCAGCGGGCGGACCTTTCGGCCTCCCAGGCCCTGAATGCCGGCGGGGTGTACTTCGGGACCGGCGTCAGCCTCAACGATGTGCAGGGGATCCGGAACCAGTTCCTGGATCTCCAGATCTACCGGGAGACGGCCCGGGAATCAGGCGCCTCGGACCGCTATGCCGGGTTGAGCGCCGTGGCCTCGACGCTCGGGGATTCCACCAGCACCGGCCTGGCGGCCCAGATCCAGTCCTTCTTCCAGGGGTTCCAGAACCTCGCGGCGCAGCCGGAGAACGCCTCCCTGCGGACCAACCTCATCGGACAGGCCCAGGCCATGATCACGGGCATGCAGAGCCAGTACCGGGTGATTGACGGCCAGCGGAACACGGCGGACCTCTCCGTGAAGAACCTCGTGAACGAGGTGAACACCCTCACAGGCCAGATCGCCCAGCTCAACGAGACCATCGGTACCGAGATCACCCCGGGTTCCCGCAACGATGCGCGGGACCAGCGCACGGCCCTGACGAACCAGCTCTCGCAGCTGGTGGGCATCAATGTCACCGAGGGCTCCCACGGGGAGTACCAGATCACCCTCGATTCGGGGGCCGCCGCCCTGGTGAGCGGGAACACCTCGTACCAGCTCAGCACCAGCCCCGATCCGGCCCTGGACGGCCACCTCCGGGTGGATTCGACCATGGGCGGCACTGTGGTGGACGTGACCTCCAAGATCGGCGAGGGCTCCCTGGGAGCCCAGCTGGATCTGCGGGACAACCTGCTGCCCGCCTACCAGCGCCAGCTCGACCAGCTGGCCGCCGGCATCGCCGGCCAGGTGAACCTGCTGCACCGCACCGGCTATGCCGCCGACGGCGTCACCACGGGCACGGACTTCTTCCAGACCAGCGTGGCCAATGGCGCCAACGGCCTGCCGACGATCATCACCGCGGCTTCGGACTACAAGGGCATGGTCAATGCGCTCTCCGTCAACGCGGCGGTGGTGGCCAACCCTGGCCTGATCGCCGCGGCCGGAGTGGCCGGGGCCGTGGGCGACAACACCAACGCCAACGCCCTGGCCAACCTCCAGTTCGCCTCGGGCACGGTGGATACCAATGGCGACGGGACGGGGGATTCGGGCCCCTACAGCAGCGTCGCCGCCAGCCTCGTGGGCGACGTGGGAACGAAGGTCCAGTCCCTCAATGCCCAGTCCACCACCCAGCAGAACCTCGTGACCGCCCTGAAGTCCCAGAGGGACAGCATTTCGGGGGTGGATCTCAACGAAGAGGCTGCGTCCATGATGACCCTCCAGCAGGGCTACCAGGCCTCGGGTCGTTTCCTGACCGTCATCAACCAGCTCATGGATCAGCTGGTGAACAACTTCGGCCGATAAGGCCGGGGAAGGGGTAGACCATGTCCATCCGCATGCCCAGCAGCATCCAGACGCGCCAGATGCTTCTCGGCCTCCAGCGCACCCAGGAACGTCTGGCCCAGAACTCGCTGCGGGTCAGCTCGGGCCTGCGCCTCACCAACCCGGGGGATGACCCCGCCGCCGCCGCGTCGGTACTGGATCTCGGAACCTCCCTCCAGGCCAACGGCCAGTTCCAGAAGCAGGTGGATTCGGCGATGACCTTCCTGAGCTCGGCCGAGAATGTCGTGAGCTCCTCCCTGGATTCCATCTCCAACCTGACCCAGCTGGCCCAGCAGGGGCTCAGCGGCGCGACCGGGGCGAACGGCCGGGCGGCCATCGCCACCGAAGTCGACAGCATCCGCACTAACCTGATCGCCCTCGCGAACACCAGGGTCCAGGGGAAGTACCTCTTCTCCGGCACCATGACCCAGACCCAGCCCTTCACGCCCCCCGCCAGCGGGGCCACCACCTACAACGGCAATTCCGCGAGCATCAACCTCGACGTGTCAGTCGGGACCTCGGTGGCGACCAACCTCACGGGCGACAAGCTCTACTACACCTCCGATGGAGGCACGCCCCCCGCCACCATCGACCTCTTCCAGGTGACCGCCAGCCTCCGCGACGGGCTCGCTTCCAACAACACCGCGCAGATCCAGGCGGCCTACGACAACCTCCAGCACTTTGTGGGTACCTTCAGCCAAGCGCAGACCGACCTTGGCGGTCGGCAGGCGGGCCTGACGTCCCTCAAATCCATCCTCTCCGGGTTCAACCTGAACCTCCAGGATCAGCAGAACAACCTGCAGGACACGAACTATCCCGACACCCTCACCCAGATCTCCAGCGACACGACGGTCCAGTCCGCCACGTTGAGCACCATGGCGAAGACCAACCAGCAGAGCCTGTTCAACTACCTGGGCTGAGCCAGCGGGACCGAGGCCAGCGGCAGCCACCAGCGGTGTTCCTGCCCGCCCAGGAGGAAAGCACCCGAATCGGGCACGAGCCCGCCGTCGCCGGTCGGCATGGAGATGACGGCGGGGGGACCGAGCCGGGGCCAGGCCGAGGCCCACGCGAACCCCTGCATGGAGGGGGTGCCCGGCTTCCATCGGTAGAGACGGTCCAGTCCACCCTTCACGTACGGCTCCCAGGTCTCCCGCAGGGAGGGGGTTGGCGCAGCCGGGGCCCCGGGCGGGGCTTCAGGGCTCCCGGGAACGGTCGCTGGCGCCGCCACGACGGGCTCGGGAACAGGGAGGCCCGGGACGGAGGCGTCCAGGGGCGACCCGGTGAAGTCCGGCGCCACAGGCGCGAACCACAGGGCACCCTGGGCATCCGCACCCAGGAGGTGGAGGAGCGCGGCGTCCCGGGCATGGGTTCCGGCCACCAGGGTGGAGAGGTCCTGGGGCCCCGAGGGCCTGCCGTCGGCACCCACCTGGATCAGCTGGCCCGGTTCGGGTTGCCACCAGTACGAATCCCCGGTGTGGGCGAGACTGCCCCCATCGGCTCCGAACCCCAGCGGGGAACGGGTCGGGGCGGGAGTCTGGCTCCAGGTGCCGCCCCTCCAGGCGGAAAGGCCTGTGGCATCGGTGGCCAGGAAGTCGCCCTGGCCCATGGCCAGCAGATCCGTGAAGCCGGTGGAGCCAGGGGGAAGGTCGACCCGGGTCGGGGACGGGCCGGCCAGGGAGCTGCCGTCCTTTCCGGTGAGCCGGAGGATCTGGACAGGGGCGCCTGGCCCGAACAGGAAGGCGGTTCGTGCCTCAGGGGATAGGACCAGCCGGCTCCCGGGTCCGCGGAAGGTCCACTGGATGGCGCCCTTCTCGAGGTTCCAGGCCACCACCAGCGGATCCTCCCCGGGCGGGGAGATCCGATAGAGCAGCAGGAGCAGCCGGCCGGGGAGGTAGGCGGCGTCCTGCAGCTCGGCGAAATGGAAGAGGTTCTCCGGGATGCCGGCGGGACGCACCAGGGTCAGGGTCGCCTGCAGGTGCCCATCCACGAAGAGGAAGGCCTGTTGCCGGTTCGATTGCGTCAACACCTGCGCCACCGCCGCCCGGCCAGGCAGGGGTCGCGACCAGCGCAGGCTCCGGATGGGGATCTCGGACGGCTGGAACTCGATGAGCTGCCCCTGGCCGGCGGCCTGGACGAGGAAGGGCGGGCGATCCCCGCCTTCGGGTGGAGGCCCTGCGGGCCCTCGTCTCAGGAACCATCCCGCCCCGAGGCCAAGGGTCACCAGGAGGAATGCGAGCGCTGGGAGCAGGATGCGCTTCATGCGGGGGCTCCGGAGGTGAGGTGCCGTTCAAGGGCCTGGAGGGCCCGGGCGCGATGGGCCTCGCCTTTGGCCACCTTCACGGCGCGGGTGCCCCCGGAGCGCTTGAGGCCGCGGAGATCCACGGCGCCCTCGGGCAGGGCCGGCAGGAGGCCGATCATGGCGTTCGTGGGACCGAACTCCGAGGGCGCGGCGTGGGCCAGGTAGTGGAGCAGGCTGCCGAGCATGGTCTCCCGGGGGAAGGGCGCCGGGGGCAGCTCCCTAGCTGAGCGGTCCATGGCGAAGGCGGCCGCAAGCCCGGCCGCTGCGGACTCGAGATAGCCTTCCACGCCGGAGAGCTGCCCCGCGATCCAGAGACAGGGAACATTTTTGACAGCCAATGTCGCATCAAGGACGGCCGGAGCCTGGATGTAGGTGTTGCGGTGGATGCTGCCGAAGCGGACGAATTCGGCGGATTCCAGGCCGGGGATCAGGTGGAACACTTCCCGCTGGGCACTCCATTTCAGCCGGGTCTGGAAGCCCACCAGGTTGTAGAGGTCCCCGGCGACGGTGTCCTGGCGAAGTTGGACCACGGCGTGGGGCCACCGGCCGGTGCGCGGATCGTCCAGTCCCACGGGCTTCATCGGGCCATGGCGCAGGGTCTCGCGACCACGATCGGCCATGACCTCGATGGGCAGGCAGGCCTCGAAATAGGGGGTGTCGAAGTCGTGGAGCGGCGCCCGCTCGGCGGCGAGCAGGGCGTCGAGGAACCGCTCGTACTGGGCCTGGTCGAGGGGGCAGTTGATGAAGTCGGCTCCGCCCTTGTCGTACCGGGAGGCCAGCCAGGCGATGTCCATGTCGATGGATTCGCGCTCGACGATCGGCGCGATGGCATCGTAGAAGTGGAGCCGATCTGCGCCGGTGATGCGGGAGAGCCAGTCGGCAAGCGGCTCGGCCGTGAGGGGGCCCGTGGCGATCAGCGTAGGTCCGGCGAGGTCGGGCGATTCCACCAGGGACGCGTCCCACTGGATGTTCGGATGGGTGCGCAGGGCTTCGGTGACTGAGACGGAGAAGGCCTCCCGGTCCACGGCGAGGCTGTTCCCGGCGGGGACGCGCGTGGCCTCCGCGCAGCACAGGACAAGGGAATTCATCCGGCGCATCTCGGCCTTGAGGATGCCCGTGGCGGAGTGGGCGTCGTCGCTCTTGAAGGAGTTGGAGCAGACCATCTCGGCCGCGCGATCCGTGAGATGGGCCGGGGTCTGCCACCGCGGCCGCATCTCGGAGAGCCGCACCCGGTGGCCCCGCTCGGCCAGCTGCCAGGCCGCTTCCGAGCCAGCCAGGCCCGCACCGATGACGTGGATCACGCTCCCTCCAGATGGGGAATTCTACCTGTCCGCGGCCCCGGGAATTTTTCCGCTTGCTTTGCGTCCGAGGTGCGCTATTCTGGCTGTCCTGCGCAGTTGAGGCTGCGGGGAGCCAGGGAGACCTGGGGGCGTCTTTGAAAACCGGATAGGGAGATAGGAAGCCTTTGAGGATTTTCCGTATTGTCTTAGGACGGTGCGGGGGATCGAGATAAACG
>NZ_BSDD01000002.1 GCF_030268065.1 Geothrix rubra | reverse complement strand
TGTTCTGGTCGTTTATCTCGATCCCCCGCACCGTCCTAAGACAATACGGAAAATCCTCAAAGGCTTCCTATCTCCCTATCCGGTTTTCAAAGACGCCCCCAGGTCTCCCTGGCTCCCCGCAGCCTCAACTGCGCAGGACGTTTAGACTACCACAGCGGCCTCCCGACGCAAGCGGAAATTTTTCGGGAGGGCCCGCCGCGCCTGCATCTTCACTACCCGGGGCTCAAAACCCGCGTTGTATCTGGGTTTTGCGAGGGCCTGCCCCGCGGAACCACCCCCCGCCCCGCGCAGGGTGGTCCATCATGGAGGCATCCCACCCCTGCCAGGGAGGCACCATGACCCGCATCCGCAAGGCCGTCATCCCCGTCGCCGGGCTGGGCACGCGGTTCCTGCCCGCCACGAAGGCCCAGCCGAAGGAGATGCTGCCGCTGGTGGACAAGCCGGTCATCCAACACGTGGTGGAGGAGGCCATCCGGGCCGGGGTCGAGCACCTGGTGCTGGTGACGGGGCGGGGCAAGCAGGCCATCGAGAACCACTTCGATGTGGCCTACGAGCTGGAGGACACGCTCCGCCGCCGCGGGAAGCAGAGCGATCTCGACCAGATCCAGGGCATCACGCACCTGGCCCAGTTCGCCTACGTGCGCCAGGGGGAACCCCTCGGGCTGGGCCACGCCGTCCTCTGCGCCCGCCACGCCATCGGGGACGAGCCCTTCGCCCTCCTGCTCGGTGACGACGTCTTCGACGAGCGGGATTCCGCGCTCGAGGCGCTGATCGCCGCCTTCCACGCCACGGGCAAGTCGGTGGTGGGCGTCCAGGAAGTCCTCGAGGACCACGTCTCGCGCTACGGCATCGTGAATGCGCCGAAGGATCACGAGAATGCCTGGGATGTGACAGCCATTGTCGAAAAACCCACTCCGGAGAAGGCCCCCAGCCGCTGGGCCGTGGTGGGCCGGTACGTGCTCACCCCGCGGGTGTTCGAGCACCTTGCGCACCTGGAGCCGGGGGTCGGCGGCGAGTACCAGCTCACGGACGCTCTCGCGCGCCTCGCCCAGGAAGGCCAGCTCGTGGCCGCTCCCATCCCCGCCAAGCGCTACGACACGGGGGACAAGCTCGAGTACCTGAAGGCCAACGTGGAATTCGCCCTCAAGCGCGCGGATCTCCGGGAGGCGTTCGCGGCCTACCTGAAGGATCTGGCGGTCACGCTCTAGCGCCGGAGCCGCAGCGCGTTGAGCACCACCGTCAGCGAGCTCAGGCCCATGGCGAGGCCGGCCAGCATGGGGCCCCCGAACCGCTCCAGCTGGCCGAAGGCGGCCAGGGGCACGAGCACGAGGTTGTAGCCGAAGGCCCACCCCAGGTTCTGCCGGATGATCCGCGCGGTCCGGTCGGCCAGGCGCCGGGCCTCCAGCACCGGCTCCAGCCCGGCCCGAAGCAGCACCAGCGGCGCCGCAGCCATGGCCGCGCCAGTGCCCTGCTGGCCCGCGCCCGAACCCATGGCGATCCCGCAGTCCGCCTGGGCCAGGGCCGGCGCGTCATTCACCCCGTCGCCCACGAAACCCACCACCGCCCCCGAGGCCTGGAGGGCCTTGATCCGTTCGAGCTTCTCCTCGGGCCGCAGGCCCGCCGCCACCGAATCGATCCCCGCCGCCTGGGCCATGGCCCGTCCCGGCGCCTCCCGGTCGCCCGTGAAGAGGTGCAGGCGGAGTCCCTGGCCGCGCAGCCTCGCCACCACGGCCGACGCCTCCGGACGGAGGCGGTCCCCCAGCACGAAGACGCCCAGCAGTCCGGTGGGGCCCGCCAGTCCGACGGAGGTTCCATCGGGATCCTCGGTCGGAAAGGCCACGCCCAGGAATGCCGCACTGCCCAAACGATAGGCCGTGCCGGCCACCGATCCGCTGATGCCTCCGCCGGGGTGGGCCCGGAAGCCCTCCACGGGCCGGAGGGCGCCCCCATGGGCCGCCACCAGGCCCCGGGCGATGGGATGCTCCGAATCCCGCTCCAGGCTGGCCGCGATGGCCAGCAGCTCCGCCGTGTCCAGCCCGCCCAGCACCTGCACCGTCCGGAGGCGGGGCCGGCCCTCCGTGAGGGTTCCCGTCTTGTCGAAGGCCAGGTCCGTGGCCTTGCCGAGGGCCTCCAGGGCCGCGGCGTCCCGCACGAGGACACCCTTCCGGGCCGCGGCCCCGAGCCCCACCATCACGGCCACGGGCGTGGCCAGTCCCAGGGCGCAGGGGCAGGCGATGACCAGCAGCGTCACGGCTGGACGCCAGGCCAGCGCCAGGCTGCCCTGGGTCCACCACCAGCCTCCCAGGGTGAGCAGCGCGAGGAGCAGGATGCCCGGCACGAAGACGGCGCTGATTCGGTCCGCGAGGTCCTGGGCCGGGGCCTTCGACCCCTGGGCCTGGGCCACCAGGTGCGCCATCCGGGCCAGCTGGGTCTCCGAGCCCACGGCCAGGACCTCCATCTCGAGGGCCGCGCCATGGACGACCGTGCCGGCCACCAGCGCCTCCCCCGCGGCCTTGGGCACGGGCAGGGGCTCGCCCGTGAGCATGGATTCGTCCACCTCCGCCTGGCCCGCAGCGATCCGGCCATCCGCAGGCACCGCATGGCCGGGGAGGATCCGCACCCGGTCCCCCTTCTGCAGGGCGATCACGGGCACTTCGGTGACCGACCCATCCGGGCCCAGCCGAAGGGCCGTGGGCGGCGCCAGGGAGAGCAGTTCCTTGAGGGCGTCGGTCGCCCTGGTCTTGGCCCGCGCCTCCAGGTACTTGCCCGTGAGGAGGAAGGCCACCAGGGCGGAGGCCGTCTCGAAGCTCAGGTGATGGGAGCCCCCCAGCCATTCGGCCACGGCGAACGTCCAGGCCACGCCTGAGCCGAGGGCGATGAGGGTGTCCATGGAGGCCTGGCCGTGGCGCGCCTGGCGGGCCGCACGCCGGAAGAAGCCCCCACCCGCCCAGAACACCACCGGCGCCGACAGGAGGGCCTGGAGCCCCCCCGGCAGGTGGATCCCGAGCCCGGGCACCATGCCCAGGAACAGGGGCGCGGTGAGCCCCAACGCCACCCCCATCCGCAGGCGGGCCGGCCCCAGGTCCCCTTCCGGCCCCGCGGCACCCTCCTCCCGGGTGGGGCGATCCAGCTGGTAGCCCGCGTCGGCCACCCGTTCAGCCAGGGCCTCGAAGGTGGCGTCGCCCTCCACGGTGGCCTGGTTGGTGGCGAGGTTCACCACCACGGAGGAGACGCCGGGGGTGGTCCGGAGCGCCTTCTCCACGTGCCGCACGCAGCTCGCGCAGGTCATGCCGCCGACGGCGTAGGTCTCTGTGCTCACGTTCCCTCCGGGGGACCCCCGGGGTCCCTGGGGCGGATCAGGCCTTCCGGCTCATCTCGTAGCCGGCCTCGGCCACCTGGGCGACCAGGATCTCGAAGCTGGCGTCCCCTTCCACGGTCGCGCTGGCGCTCGCCAGATCAACCGTGACGGCGCTGACGCCGGGCGTGGCCTTGAGGGCCTTCTCCACGTGGCGGACGCAGCCGCCGCAGGTCATGCCCTTCACGGTGTAGGTCTCGATGCTCATGACGTCTCCGGGTTCAGGCGCGGGCCAGGGCGGGCAGGCGCTCGGCCTGGGCCAGCAGGATTTCCATCAGGTTGCAGCCCAGCTCGCTGTTGGCGCCGTCGGGCGTGTTCAGGGTGATGCGGAGCACCTCCACGAGCAGCTGGATCTCGCTGAGCTTGGCCTCCAGGGCCGAGAGCTTCTCGCCCAGGGCCTGGCGCACGTGCTGGCAGGGCACCGTGTCCTGCCGCAGGGCGCGCAGGAGGTGCTCCACCTCCTCGAGGGTGAAGCCGGCGGCCTGAGCGGCCCGCAGCATGCGGACCCAGTGCATGGCCTCCGGCGGAAAGAGGCGGTAGCCCTTGGGGGACCGCGGCAGTTCCCCGAACACGCCGGTGTCCGCGTAGAAGCGCAGGTTCCGCGCGGAAATGCCCGTCAGCTTGGCCAGCTGGCCGATCTTCAGGAGTTTGATGGGACGGAGCGTGGAGACTTCGGCGGCAGCCATGTGCGGACCTCCCTGGTCAGGCCCTCAGAATAAGTTTCCAGTTACATGAAAGGTCAAGGACCGGAATCACAACTTGGTTATATGGCTTTGGACCGATCGATGACCAGGTGGAGGAGGGTCACCGCCGCCGGGGTGATGCCCGGGATGCGGCTGGCCTGGCCCAGGGTCTCGGGCCGATGCAGCTTCAGCTTCTCCTTCACTTCCGTGGAAAGCCCCGGCAGGTGTTCCACCCGGAAGTCCGCGGGGATCCGCACATGGTCCCAGGCCCGGTGGCCCTCGAGCAGGCGGGCCTCCCGCTCGCGGTAGCCGGCGTAGCGGAGCTCGAAGAGGAGCAGGTCCCGCTCCAGGGCCGGGTCCCATCCGGGCTGGGGCGCCGCCCAGCCTTCCAGGCGGCCGAGACACTCGTCCGCATCGGCCGACGTCAGCTGCTGGCGACGCAGGAAGTCCGAGAGGCTCAGCCCCGCATCCAGGCGCAGCTCGGCCCGCGCCGCCACGGGCCCGAAGGGACTGGTCTGCGTGACCCAGGCCGCCCCGCACTGGGCCCGCAGGCGCTCCCGGCGCGCCAGCTTGGCCTCCACCCGGGCCTGTTCCGCCGGCGTGAGGCTGCCAACCTCCCGGGCCACCGGCAGCAGGCGGGCGTCCGCCAGGTCGCAGGCCAGGCTCAGACGGTGCTCGGCCCGGGCCGTGAGCATCCGGTAGGGCTCGTCGGTCCCCTTGGTGACCAGATCGTCCACCATCACGCCCAGGTAGGCCTGGTCCCGGCCCAGCACCATCGGCTCCCGGCCCTGCAGCCACCGCGCGGCGTTGATCCCGGCCAGGAGCCCCTGGCCCGCAGCCTCCTCGTAGCCGGTGGTGCCGTTGATCTGGCCCGCGAACCAGACGCCCTCCAGGCCATGGACGGACAGGTTCCGGTCCAGCTGCAGGGGATCGAAGCTGTCGTACTCGATGGCGTAGCCGGGCCTCAGGATCTCGGCCTGCTCGAACCCCGGCAGGCTTCGCACCATGCGCAGCTGCACCTCTGGGGGCATGGAGGTGGACAGGCCCGCCAGGTAGATCTCCTCGGTCTCCAGGCTCTCGGGCTCCACGAAGATCTGGTGGTGGCCCTTGTCGGGGAACTTCACGAACTTGTCCTCGATGGAGGGACAGTAGCGGGGCCCGACGCCCTCGATGTGCCCCCCGTAGAGGCTCGACCGGCCGAGGTTCTCCCGGACGACGGCCTCGGTCGCGGGTGTGGTGTGCACGATGTGGCAGGGCACCTGGGGCTGGGGGATGCCCTCGCTGAAGAAGCTGAAGGGACGGGGCGGATCGTCCCCCGGCTGCACCTGGAGGCGGGTGAAGTCGATGCTGGCCCGGGCCAGACGGGGGCTGGTCCCCGTCTTCAGGCGGCGGTTCCGGAGGCCGAGGGCCCTCAGCTGCTCGGCCAGGTGGGTGCTGGCGGGCTCGCCGGCCCGCCCCGCCTCCAGCCGCCGTTCGCCGATGAGGATCCGGCCGTTCAGGAAGGTCCCGCTGGTGACCACCACCGCCTCGCAGGGGAGGATCGAGCCGTCCAGGAGCTCCACGCCGCGCAGGCCCCGGGTGCCCGCCTCCCACAGGAGGGCCGCGGCCGTGCCCTGGCGGAGCTTCAGGCGCGGCGTGCCCTCCAGCAGGCGCCGCGCGGCGATGCGGTACTTCACCTTGTCCGCCTGGGCCCGCGGTCCGCGCACGGCCAGACCCCGGCTCTCGTTCAGGATGCGGAAGTGGATGCCCGTGGCGTCGATGAGGCGGCCCATGGCGCCCCCGAGGGCGTCCAGCTCCCGCACCATGTGGCCCTTCCCCACGCCGCCGATGCTGGGGTTGCAGCTCATCTGGCCGATCTGGTCCAGGTTCATGGTGAGCAGGGTCGTGTCCAGGCCCATGCGGGCGGCGATGTACGCCGCCTCGATCCCGGCATGTCCGCCGCCGATGACCACGATCCGCTTCAATCGCCCTCCGGAGGTAGCAAGCATACCGGGGCGCGTTTCCCCGGGCATGGCCCCGGGATCGGCCCATCCTTGGATTCCGGAGGACTGTGAGAGACTTTTCCCATGCGACCCCGCCTCAGCCCCGAAGAACGCAAAGCCCGCCGCATCCGCGCCGTCCGGCGCTCCATGTTCGTGCTGCCCTCCAGCATCACCATGGCCTCGGTGTTCTGCGGCTTCTCCAGCGTGGTCATGTCCATCAACGCCGCAGGCGCCACCCCGGAACGCTTCTTCCTCTGGGCGGCGGGCCTGCTGGTGCTGGCCGGGGTCTTCGACGGGCTGGACGGCCGCGTGGCCCGGGCCACCAACACCGCCACGGAGTTCGGCGTCCAGCTGGACAGCCTGGCCGACGTCGTGAGCTTCGGCATGGCGCCCGCCATCCTCGCCTACCGGTACGGCTTCTTCCAGATGGGCATCCACGACTCCCACATCCGCGCCGCGGGCTGGGCCGCCTGCTTCGTGTTCACGGCCTGCGGGGCCCTGCGCCTGGCGCGGTTCAACGTCCAGGTGGGCTCCGTGGACCCCCGCTACTTCGTGGGCCTGCCCATCCCCGCCGGCGCCGCCGTGGTGGCCTCCATCATCATCTGGCGCCCGACGCCCCCGGCCTCGGCCCTCCACGCCTACCTCTTCGCCGCGGTGCTCTTCATCGTGGGGCTGCTGATGGTGTCCACGATCCGCTTCCCCAGCTTCAAGAAGCGGGCGGGCAGCCCCCGGGCGGCCATGTTCACCAGCCTGTCCATCGTCCTGCTCTTCGCCCTGATGATCCTGTTCCAGCAGCGCTTCTTCGTGGGCTTCTTCGCCACCTACATCCTGCTGGGCCTGGCCCTCAACGTGGCCTGGAAGGCGGGCTGGCGGGGCATCCTCCCGCCCCACGACGGGGCGGAGGAGATGGAACCCGTCATCCACTGAGACCCGGAACGGTTCAGAGGGACGTTGCGCCCGCCGGCACGGGGACGCCGGCGACGGCGGCCACCTTGGCGTTGCAGAGCAGCTTGCCGCCGGTGCCGGAGCCGATGGCCAGGGCGGCTCCCTGCTTGGCGCCCGCCTCCGTGGTGGCGGCCGTGGGCACCTTCTGGGCGGCCATGCGCTGGATGAGGAAGCTGGCGGCGGAGGAACCGTCGCCGGCCACGTGGTCGCCCTCCAGGAGGACGACGGCATCGGGCTTGTGCCCGCTCAGGGTCCCGATGGCCTTGCCCATGTCCTGGGGTCCCTTCACGTCCACCACGAGCACCCGCATGCCGCTGGCCGCGGCCGTGAGGGCGTTCAGGGCGGCCCGGCTGGCGTTGGCATCGCAGACGACGGCCACGCTGGAGCGGCCCGGCCAGGCCTTGCGCATGGCGCCGAGCAGCGCCTCGTAGTCGCCGGCGGAGAGCAGCGAAGCCGAAAGCATGACCAGGGCCAGGAGAGCCGGACGGGACTTGGACATGGGAACCTCCACCCGGTTCCCATCGGCAGTTCGGGGGCCAAGCTGGAGGGCTGGCTGTTTAGACTTTTTTTTCCGATCAGCTCAGGATGCCGGCGATGCAGGCGCTCAGGAAGTTGGCGAGGGTGCCCGCCAGCATGGCCCGCACGCCCAGCCGGGCGAGGTCCCCCCGCCGTTCCGGGGCCAGGGCGCCGATGCCGCCCACCTGGATGGCGATGCTGCTGAAGTTCGCGAACCCGCACAGCGCAAAGGTGGAGATGAGCTTGGCCTTCGCCGACAGCGTGGTCATCTGGCCCAGGTCCAGGAAGGCCACGAACTCGTTCACCACCATGCGCTTGCCCAGGAGGCCGCCCACCTGGCCCGCCTCGGACCAGGGCACGCCCATGAGGAAGGCCGGCACCTTGAAGACCCAGCCCAGCACCCACTCCAGGCTGAAGCCCGGATGGATGGCCTGCATCAAGCCGTTGATGAGGAAGATGAGGGCGATGAAGGCGATGAGCATCACGGCCACGTTGAAGGCCAGCTGGCCGCCTTCGAAGGCGCCCCGGGCCGCCGCATCGAGGACGTTGGCATCGTGGTTGGGGATGTCCACCTTGACCTCGCCGCTGGTCTCGGGGGTTTCGGTCTCCGGTTCCAGGATCTTGGCCATCATCACGGCTCCGGGCGCCGTCATGATCACGGCCGTGAGCAGGTGGACGATGTCCACGTGGGCCACCTGCACGTAGGCCACCATGATGCTGCCGGAGACGTGGGCCATCCCCGCGGTCATGACCACCATCAGCTCGCTGCGGGTCATGCGGGTCAGGAAGGGCCGGATGGTCAGGGGGGCCTCGGTCTGGCCCATGAGGATGCTGGCGGCCACGTTCACGCTCTCCGCGCCGGAGACCTTGAGGAACCGGCCCATGGCCCGGGCCGCGGCGCCCACCACCCACTGCATCACGCCCAGGTAGTAGAGGACGGCGAAGATGCTCGCCACGAAGATGATGGTGGGCAGCACGGCGAAGGCGAAGACCATCCCCACCTTCCCGCCGGGCCCGTCGGAGAGTGAGCCGAAGACGAAGCTGGCCCCCGCATGGGCGTAGTCCATCAGGTGCTGGACCACCACCCGCATGCGGTCGAACGTGGATCCCACCAGGTTGCCCCGCAGCAGGCCCAGGATGATGACGGCGAAGAGGGACCAGTTGAGGGTCCGGTTCTCGTAGCCCGCGAAGCGCCGGAGGAGCATGGGGAGGAACATCAGGGCCAGCACCACCCACCCGGCCCCGCGGGGGAAGGGGAGGAAGCCCAGCAGGCCGGAGAGGAAGGCCCCCTTCAGGACCACCACCGCGAAGATCCACTGCAGGCCGAGGCCCCAGGCCACGGTCCGCCAGTGGATGGCGCTGCGCCGGTGGGACAGGGCGTACGCAAGGGCCATGAAGGCCACGATTCCGGCCAGACCGATGAAGCGATCCATCTAGGCTCCTACAACTCGCGATTCAGGGCCTCGACGGCCTGCTCCATGAAGAACCGGGCGCGGCCCAGCAGGCCCTCGCGCTGCATGACCAGCACGAGCGTGCAGTGCTCCCGGGCCCCCATCATGAGGATCCAGTGCTGGTCCGTGGCGAAGGCCACCTGCTTGATCTCGCCCCGGTCGAACTCCTCCACGGCCTGCTGGAGGTGCCGCTTCACCACATGCTGGTAGGCCCCCAGCAGCTGGAGGGCCTCGTTCGAGACCTGGATGGTCCGCGAACAGATGGCATCCCCGTCGCGGTCGTTGAAGGTGGCCGCGAGTGCCTCGGGCACCCGCTCGATCAACTGATCCAGGATCTGCTGGAACATGGGGGAACTCCGGTGGTGGAACGTGCCCCCAGCATGACCGCTCTAGATCCCCCGCGCCACTTGCAGCGCCCAGACGCCCAGGAGCAGCGCCGCCGCCAGGAGCCGCCAGCCCCGCCCCTGGGGCAGGGGCGGATAGGGACGGTCGCGGAAGGCGCGGGCCAGGTCCCAGGCGCCGAGCAGGGGCAGGAGGGCGAGGGCCGCGACGGCCGCCGGGTGCCAGTGGAGGGCCTCCCGCCACCGTCCCTGGCCCAGGGCCAGGACGCACCGCGTGAGGCCGCAGGTGGCGCAGGGGATGCCCGTGAGCGCCTTGAGGGGACAGGCCGGCAGGGGCGGCAGCCAGGGCGCCAGGCGCCCCAGGAGGCGGATCCCAAGCGCCGCGGCCAGCGCCCCGAGGGCGATCCAGGGCACGCGCCTCATCCGGCGCGTCCCAGGAGGACCAGGAAGGCCGCCGCGAAGGCGAGGGCGAAGAGTCCCATCAGGACGGCGTGGAGCACGGTGGCCGCGATCCCCTTCCAGGTCTCGCACCCGTGGAAGGCCGCGAGGGAGAAGCCCCGGAGGATCCACAGCCAGCCCTCCAGCAGGGCCAGGGGCAGCGCGAGCAGGGTGCCGGCCACCGGGAGAAGGCCCAGCAGGCCGGCCCAGCTGCCCAGGGCGGCCACCCGCAGCACCTGGGCCTCGGCCACCAGGCTGACCCGGAAGCCCCGCTTCTGCTTCAGCCCCCCCAGCAGCCACAGGCAGGTGTGGTCCCAGACGGCGTCGTGGAGCCAGATGCCGAGGACACCCACGGGCACCAGGACCAGGAGCCACGCGGCGACGACGCCGGGGGCCGGCGCCGGGGGCAGGTGCGCCAGGAGTTCCCGCAGGTCGTCCGGATCCAGCCACGCCGGGAGGACCAGGCCCGTCCAGGCCGGGAGGTGGCCCGCGCGGAGCCCCTCCCAGGCCCGGAGGACGGACCAGGCCGTGAACCCGGCGTGGAGCAGGGCCGGCGGCAGCCACCAGGCCAGCATCCGACCCAGGGAGGGGCCCAGCCGGGGGGCCCCGGCGGCGAGCTCGCGGAAGGCCGGGGCGGGCCGTCGGAGCGCCTCCAGGGCTCGCCGGAGCTCCCCCATCACTTCCTCAGGAAGAGGGTCTCGAACTCCCGCAGGGCCACCGGATCCCCGTCCTGCCGGAGGGGGCCGTAGAAGTCCAGGGGGTTCAGGTCCGCGAATTCGCCGAAGGTGGCGATGTTCCCGTTGATGTAGGCGATGAACTCGTCCTGGCGCCCCTTGATGTAGCCGCGGAAGGGACGGGCCATGAAGCCCAGGAGGGCCGAATCCAGGGCCGTCCAGGTCTGGAGGTCCGTCTCGAAGCCGTCCTTCCCCTCCCAGTAGTGGTACGAGGTCAGCATCCGGGCCCCCACGGCGAAGGGGGTCTTCAGGCGGCCCTTCTCCGCGCGGCCCTCCACCAGGTACACCCGGTGCCCCGGCCGCCGGTACACGAGGCGCATGGTGCCCCGCAGGCCCCGGCCGTCATCGATGCTCCAGGCCCCATCCGGGTGGATGAAGGCATGGAACGCGGGCACGAACCGGCACTGGCGCCACATGGCCGCGGCCACGCGCGGGTGGTCGAAGAGCTTCTCCATGGTGGCCAGCCGGACATGCTTGGGCGGCGTCCGGGTCTCGAAGACGAAATCGGCCCGGCCCACGATCTCCCGGGCCTCGGCGCGGGCGTCCGGCGGCAGCCGCTCCAGGAAGGAGAGGTCCTGGGCTCCCGCGGTGACCGCCAGGAGGGTGAGGATCGGAATCAGCAGGGCTCGCATGCGAAAACGCTAGCACTCCCGGGCCGTGTTGTGGTTCTTGACTCGGGACCGGACCGGGCCGATGGAATCAGGGATGGCCTTACCCCTCCGCCACATGCCCCTGACGCCCCTGGACGAGCTCCGCTCGCTCCTGGGCGCCCATGCCGAGGGGGACAACGCCTTCCAGGTCCGGCTCCACCAGCTCCTCCAGCAGCTGAAGCAGCAGGCCCTGCCGGAGCTGGGGGCCCGCCTGCTGAGCCCCACGGCCACGCCGGGGCTCAAGCGGACCCTCTACGGCGCCACCGCGAAATTCGACTGGCCGGAGTGGGTGCCCCACCTGCTGAAGGCCCTCCAGCAGGAACCCGATCTCGGCGTCTTCGACGAGGGCTGCTCCGCCCTGGGACGGCTCGAGCTCCGGTCGGCCCGGGAGGGCCTGCTCCGGCTGGCGGCCCAGCGGGCCGACGGAGACCGCCAGCTCATCCTCAAGCGGGAATTGACCGCCATGGAGGCCACCCAGCCCCTGGCCTTCTACCTGGGCCGGCTGATGGAGGGCCAGGGCAATCCCCGCCTCGCCCACCAGGGGGCGCGCTGCCTGGCCACCCTCGCCGAGCCCGCCGACCTGCCGGCCCTTCTCGAAGCCCTGCCCGGGGCCGATCCCCTGGCCCACCGCCTCCTCCTGAGGGCCATCGCCGAGCTGCCGGGCGGCGAGGCGGGCGAACGGCTGCTGGACCTCTTCCAGGACACCTTCCGGGCCCTCCGGGACCTGGAGCTCCTGGAGGGGATGACCGGCCGGCTCCCCTCCGTGGCCCGCACCGCCGCCCGTACCGAGCTGCTCGAGACCCTGGAGGCCCGGCTCGCCTCCCGGGCCCCCGGCGAGTTCGAGGCCCTCCGCGCGGCCCTCGCGGCCGGGGAGGCCGGGGACCCCGCCCGGCCCATGGAGCGCCTCCGCCCCCTGGCCGAGGGCCCCCTGGAGACCTTCCTGGTCGAGGCCCTGACCACCCTCCTGGAAGGCAAGATCGCCCGGTTCAACGCCATGCTGACCGAGGCCCAGGAGCGCGCCGCCCGGGGCAGGGGCCTCGCCTCGGCCGCCCTCACCCAGGTCTGCGAAGGCCTGGTTCGCCAGGTCGCCGCGGGTCACCTGGCGCGGGAGCGGGCCCTCCCCGTCCTCCAGTCGGCCTTCGCGTCCTACGCCCACAGCGAGGGATTGGACCAGGCGTTCTGCCAGCTGGTCCATCCGGAGGACGGGGCCGCGCTCGACCTGGTGCTCCGGATCCCCGACACGCGCCGCCGGGGGGGCTGCCTGGACGCCCTGGGCGCCCGGGAGGAGGACGGCTTCATGCCGTTCTTCCTGCGGGCCATGGAGGATCCGATCGTGGACGTGGGCCAGCGGGCCATCCACCACCTCGGCAAGCTGCCCTCCGCCTACCCGGCCGTGCTGTCCCTCCTGGAATCGGGCCAGCCCGAGCAGATCCGCATCGCCCTGCGGGTGTTCGGGGAGAACGCCACGAAGGCCGCCGCCGGTCCCCTCATGACCTTTCTCCGCGGCGATGTGCGCGACGACCTGGTGGTGGAGGCCGTGGAGTCCCTGGCCGCCATCCGCCACCCGGATTCGGCGTCCCTGCTCCTCGAGCTGCTCCACGACGGCAAGCCCGCCCGGCTGCAGCAGGCCCTGGTGGAGGCCCTGGCCCTGCTCGCCACCCCCCAGGCCGGTCGGGGGCTCCTGGAGAAGGCCGCCAGCCTGAAGCTCCCCACGGTCCTCATCGTGGCCCTGGAGGGGGCCCTGGCCGCCTTCCCCGGCTTCGACCGGGCCTTCCCCACCGAGGACCTGCCCGCCCTGGAGCACCTCATCGCCCGCTGCTGCGACGACCGGGAGGGGGAGGGCCAGCGCCTTCGGGCCATCCTGGCCAGCCAGGACCTCTACTGCTTCGACCAGGACCTCTACGCCCGCCTCAAGGACCGCTTCTCCGACTTCCTGTTCGAGCTCCGCACCAAGAGCGAGTGGGATCGCGACACCAACGACCGGGTCGCCGCCGTGCTGAAGGAGCTGGGCCGGAGGAGCGCCAGCCTGGGCCACATCGCGGCCAAGGAGGAGAAGGTCCGCGCCCTCATCCAGGCCGTGCCCCCGTTCGGTCCGGCCCGGGCCGAGGCCCTCCTGGCGCTGCGGGAGGCCCTGCAGGATTCCGAGTTCATCATGCGGGGGGAGTTCGCCGCGGAGATCGCCGACTTCCTCACCCGGGAGTTCGCCCGGAAGGGGCAGGAGTGGCGGGAGCTGGCGCGGCTCTGCGAGATCGGGGGGCTGACGCGCCAGGCCTCCCTCACGGACCTGATCCGCGAACAGTACATCCAGGCGCAGGGCCTGGGGCTCCGCAGCGCGGCGAAGGGAGCCCTGCTCGCGCTCGGGCTGGAGGAGGCGGACCTCTCCCGCCGGCCGAAGGTCCGGACGATCCTGCTCCTGGAGCCCAGCGCCTTCTTCCGCAAGCGGCTCATGCCCGTCCTCCAGGACCGCTGGGAGGTCCGGGAGGCGGGCACCCGGGCCGAGGCGGGCACCCTCCTGGCCGAGCAGCCCGTCGACCTCCTCATCTCGGAGCAGGTGGAGAGCGGCGCCGACCTGCGCCCCTGGCTCAAGATCCAGTGCGAGGCGCGGCGCTCCCGCTGGGTGCTCCTCGCCACGGCCGCCCGCGATCCCGCCCCGGAGGGGAGCGAGGGCTGGCTGCTCGGCATCCTCCACAAGCCGTTCACGCCGGAGCAGCTCCTGAAGGCCCTGGAGCCGTGACCCCCCCCGCGTGGTTATGATTTCCCCCTGATCCCGAGGCCTTCATGTCTGCTGCGTCCCCCTGGCTCCGACCCGCGGCGGTCCTCGTCCTGTGCGCCCTGCCCGGAGCCGCGCAGGAGGGGGAGTTCGCCGCGAAGCTCTTCCAGAGCGGGGAGCGGGCCTACGCCGACCAGGCCTACAAGGAGGCCCTGGAGACCTGGAACCAGCTGCTCCAGTCCGCCCCCCGCAGCGAATTCGCCCCCCGGGTCCTGCTCCTGCTGGCCCGCTACCAGGTGGAGGTGGCCAAGAAACCCGAGGCGGCCATGCCCTACCTGGACCGGCTGAGGACGGAGTACATCAAGTCCCCCTGGGCCGCCGAGGGTCTCCTCCTGCGGGGCACCCTGCTGGCCCGCCAGGCCCGCCGCCCGGCCGACCTCAAGGACGCCATGGCGGAGTTCCATCGCGTCATCGACCTCTTCCCCGACCAGCCCGCCGTGGCGGGGGCCCACCTCGAACTGGGCCGCGCCTGGCGCGACCAGGGCCAGTGGGGGTCGGCCCTGCAGCACTTCGTCTTCGCCTACCGGCTCCACCCGGATGGGCCCTCGGCACCCCAGGCCCTGTTGGAAGCGGCCGAGACCCTGGACCTCACCGGCGACCTGCCCGGCTGCCTGCGCCTGCTCCAGAGGGTCCGCACCGAGTTCCCCCGCAGCCCGGCCGCCCAGGAGGCCACCTGGCGCATGGCGGTGCGCGTGAAGCTGCGGATCACGAAGCCGCCCCTGCGCCTGGAGGGACCCTGGCCCGCGGGGAGGGTGAAGTGGCTCAAGACCCCCATCCTGCTGGCCCCGGCCAGCTCGGGGGACCTCTTCCTCTTCCAGAACGACCAGGATCACGCCTTCCGCCTGAAGGACGGGGACCTGGCCCCCGTCGGCCCGCCGGCCACCGGCACCCGGGCCCTCGTGCCCACGCCCGGGGACGGGCTCTGGCTGCTCACGCGGGGCACGCTGCTGAAGGAGGACGGGACCTCCTCGCCGCTGGGGACCCTGAATGCCATCACGGGCGGCCGCCTCGACCGCTGGGGCAACCTCTGGGTGGCCGACGCCCGGACCCCCGCCCTCACCCTCTTCGCTCCGGATGGCAGCTCCCGGGCCCTGCCCTCCCCCGTCGCCACGGCCCTCGCCCCCCTGCCCACGGGGGGGGTGGTGCTGGCCTCCGACGCCGACCGCAGCCTCCACTTCCTGGATGCCGAGGGCCAGCCGCGGCTCACGGTGCCCTACGGGAAGGACCTGCCCGCCGCCTACAAGTCCGTGGTGGCCCTGGCCGCGGATCCCCTGGGCCACGTGGCCGCCCTGGTGGACGGCGGCGACTACGGCGAAGGGGTGGTGGTGTACGGGCCCGACGGCGCCGTGCTCCGTCAGGCCACCCTCCGGACCCTGGGCCTGAGCGGCCGCTTCACCAGCCTGGCCCTGGACCGCGCCGGCGGCGTGGTCCTCTGCGACCGCCGCAACGACACCCTGTTCCGTCTGGACTGACATGCCTCCCCGCCGATTCCTGCCCCTCCTCCTCCTCGGCCTCTTGGCGGCCCCGGGGCTCCGCGCCCAGGATCCCGCCCTCAAGGACACCTTCCTCCAGGCCAAGGCCCTCTGGGCCACCCAGGGTGACCGGGACGGCGCCACCGCCCGGTTCGAGTCCGTGGTGGCGGCCCTGGCCCCTCGGGCCGCGACCCTGGACGCCGCCGGGACGCAGATGCTCTGCGAGAGCTACAACTGGCTGGCGGTGCTGGACGACCGCAACCCCGCCACCAAGGCCCGGGCCCTCACGCGCCTCCAGGCCCTCCTCGACCTCAACCCCGACTTCGACGTGGACCGCACCCTCACGTCCCAGCGGCTCATCGGCCAGTTCGAGCGCCTCCGGAGCGAGAAGCTGGCCCAGGTGAAACTCAGCTACGACCCGCCGGGCGGGACCCTCACCGTGGACGGCAGGGCCACCCCGGCCCTGGCCCGCAAGTTCCTGCCCTTCGGCACCCACAAGCTGGTCTACGCGCGTCCCGGGCACACCCCCGCCGAGGCCGCCGTGGAGCTGGGGCCCCGGGACGTGAAGTCCGTGGACTTCAAGCTGACCCGGGTCTCCTCGACCATCACGTTCTACGTCCAGCCCAGCGGCGCGGAGGTGTTCCTGGACGGCCGCAGCCTGGGCCGCGCCCAGGGCGTGGCCGGCGCCGAGGCCCTCGACGTGGCCATCCCCGCGGGGCTGCGGCCCGAGGACCTCTCCGCCGGGTTCGTCCTCGACGGGCTCAAGCCCGGGAAGCACGAGCTGGAGCTCCGCGCCCCCTGCTTCCGCACCAAGCGCCTGGAGATTGCGGCCTCCTTCACCACGCCCATGGCCGACCACGTGCTGCAGGTCGTCCGCCTGGAGCCCTCGAAGGGCACGCTCTCGGTGGCTTCCGCCTGGCCCGGCGGCGAGCTCTTCCTCGACGGGCAGGACCGGGGTCCCCTCCCCATCCAGAAGCTCCCCGTGTGCGCGGGAACCTACGACCTCCTCGTGCGGTTCCCCTCCGGCGGGTTTGCCCAGCGGCTCACGGTGGCCGAAGGCGGCGCCGTCAGCCTGGAGGCCCGACCCAAGCCCCGCCTGGCCCTCCTCGGCCTGGAGGGGGACCAGGCCTTCACGGGACGGGACCGGCTCCTGGCGCTCCTGCAGAAGCTGGGGGATCGCCTCCAGCAGGTGACCTTCCTGGCCCCCCGGCCCGGGGAGGCCCCCCGGGCGGCCCTGGACCGCCTGCGGGCCGCCCACGAGGCCGAGCTGTTCCTCACGGCCGTCCCCGTGCCGGACCAGGTGATCCACCGGGTGGAGCTGGTGCTGAGCACGGCGGACGGGGAAACGGAGCAGACCCTGGTGCAACCCCTGGAGGAGGACCCCCTCGGTCCCCTGGTGGCCCGCCTCAATGCGCCCCTGCCGCTCCAGACGCGAGGCATCGACGCCACCCTCCTGGACCTCCCGGGCCAGCCGGGCCCCTGGGTCCTTGCCGCCTCGGAGGCCGCCCAGAAGGCCGGTCTCCAGCTCCAGAAACCCATCGTCCAGGTGGAGGGGCAGCCCGTGACCGACGCCGCGGCCCTCCGCCGGGCCCTGGGAGCCAAGGACCGCGTGACCCTCAGCCAGGGCGGTGCCCCGGTCACGCTTCCCGTCCAGCAGGAGCCCCTGGAGCTCCCCCTCGCGTCCAACGCCCTCGCCTATCCCGCTGTCCTGGCCCAGCTCCGTCTGCAGTACCTGGGCGCCAAGGGGGATGAGGCCGGCCTGTTGAAGCTCGACATCGGCCTCGCCCTCATGCACTTCCATCGGTACGACAAGGCCATCGAGGTCCTCCGGGACGCGCACGTGGGCGCAACCCTGGGCGTGAGCCAGGGCACCCTCGACTACGAGACGGGCCTCTGCTTCCTGCGCCTGGGGAGCGCCTACCATTCCGAAGCGGCCCAGGCATTCCGGCAGGCCTTGAAGTATCCTCAGGCCACCCTGTTCGGTCCCGACGGCCCCCTGGTGGCGCCCCTGGCCAGGCAGGCCCTGGAGGATCTGAAATGACCCGGAGAACCCCCATGAAGCGCCAGCGCGGTGAAGGCAAGGTGGGCTGCATCCTCACGCTGCTCATCTTCGGAGCCCTCGTGGCCGCGGGCCTCAAGATCGTCCCCGTCTACTACAACAACAGCGAGCTGGCCGACGGCTGCAAGTTCATCGCCTCCAGCGCCAGCCGCATCCCCCTCGAACTGGTGGAGAAGCAGGCCCGGGACAAGGCCCGGGAGCTGGGCATGGTGGATGTCCTCGCGCAGAAGAACAGCATCACCGTCAGCAAGACCGGCGGCGGCGGCGCGGGCGAGCCCGGCGTCTGCACCATCCGGCTGCGCTACAAGCAGACCATCGACCTCTATGGCGTCTACAAGTTCGACGTCGTGACGGACAAGACGATCGCCGAGCCCATCCTGGAGAACATCGGCTGACGGGCTTGCGGGCCCGGGGCCGCCCGGGCACCCTGCCTTCATGAACCTGTCACTTCCGGAGGACAGCCGGCTCGCCCCCGGGGCCGCCCTGGGCGCCGTCTCCGTGCCGGGCTCGAAGTCCGTCACCAACCGGGCGCTCCTGCTCGCCGCCCTCGCGCCGGGCAGGAGCCGCCTCGCGGGGGGGCTGGAGGCGGAGGACACCCGCTGGATGCGCCAGGCCCTGCGCGCCCTGGGCTGCCCCCTGGCGGAAGCGGCCGGGGCCTGGATCCTCGACGGCGGATCGGCTCCCCACGCGTCGGGTCCCCTGTGGCTGGGGGCCTCGGGCACCACCCTGCGCTTCCTCCTGCCCTGGCTGGCCCTCCGGGCCGAGGGCCCGGTCCACCTGACGGGGGAGCCCCGCCTCTTCGAGCGCCCCCTCGATCCGCTCCTGCGTCCGTTGACTGCGCTGGGGGCCCGATGGGAACCCGGCGGGGGCGGCGCCTTGCTGCACCCGGTCCCCCGCCCCCCCCAGCGCCTGGACCTCGCGGTGGACGCCCGCCTCAGCAGCCAGTTCCTCACGGGCCTGGCCCTCGCCGCCGCGGCCCTGCCCGGGGGCGGTCTGCTCCGCTGGGACGCCGTCGCCAGCCCCAGCTACCTCGCCCTGACCACCCACTGGCTCCGGCGCTTCGGCTGCGAGGCGCGGCTGGAGCCCGGCCGCTGGGAGATCCCGGGGGGAGGGCTCCGGCCCGTGGATCTCGTCCTGCCGGGCGACTGGAGCGGGGCCGCCGCCTTCCTGGCCGCCGCCGCCGCCACGGGGCGATCCCTCGAGGCCTCGCCCCTGGACCCCGGGGATCCCCAGGGCGACCGGGCCCTGGCCGCCCTCCTCGCGGAGGCCGGCTGCCGGGTGACCTGGGTGGGCCCGGCCACCCTCGAAGTGGCCGGTCCCCTGCGGCGGGGGTTCACGGCGGACCTCACGGACTGCCCCGACCTGGGCCCGGTGCTCGCGGCCCTGGCCGCCCTGGCGCCCGCCCCCTCCGTGCTGACGGGGCTCCATACCCTGCCCCTCAAGGAGTGCGACCGCCTGGACGCCTCCGCGGAGCTGGTCCGCTGGCTGGGCGGCGCGGCCGAAGTCGAGGGGGGCCACACCCTGCGGATCCAGCCTGGCCCCCAGCCGGGGCCCCGAGGCCCCTTCGATCCCCGCGCCGACCACCGCATGGCCTTCGCCGCCGCCGTGGGCGGCCTGCGCCGGGGCGGAGAGCTGGCGCATCCGGAATGCGTGGCCAAGACCTTCCCCGGGTTCTGGGCCGCCTGGCGGGGCATGCTGGGATGCTGAAGGCGGCCTGGCTCGGATCCTGGAAGGCCCCCTGGGGGCTGGATCGGGGTCGGCGCTGGGGCGATCCGGCCTGGACGCTCGCGGCCCTCGCCCAGGCCTGGCTGCTGGGCGGCCACGAGGGGCGGTGGCCCCGCCTCGACCAGGAGGCCCGCCGTCCCCAGGGCCCCCGGACCCTGGCCCGGCCGGAGGCCTTCAGTCCCCGACCGGACCCCGCATGGGTGGCCCGGCTCCGCCATGGCAGCCCAGGGGTGCCGGCCCACCAGCGGGGCGCCCGGGAGGACGAGCTGGTGGCCTGGTGCTGGCAGGCCCTGCTGGAGGGAGAGGGGGCGCCCTGGATGTCCGCCGGCACCGTCTACCTCGATCGCGCCACCCGGCTTCGCTGGATCCCGCTCCTGGGCGCGGTGGATGCCGAGGGCCGCCTCCACCTGCCGCCCTTCCTGGAGGGGCTGGTGCCCGAGGCCCTGCGCCGGCTGCCTCCGGGCTGGTGGGCCTGCCTCCTGGGGGGCATGGACGGCGAGGGCCGCCTGCTCCCGGAGGGCCCCCTGGACTCGGACCTGCCCTGGCCGCAGATCCAGCCTCATGCGGGCCCCCTCGTCCTCGAGAACCTGCCGGAGGCGCTCCGTCCCTTCAGCGGGGCCCCGTGGCTCCTGGCCCTGCCGGAGGACCGCTGGATGCTGGACCCCCGCGTCCGGGCCTGGTCCCGGGGACGGGGCGCCGCCCCGGAGGCCCTGGATCCCCTGGCCCCGCGAGGGCTCGCCTCCGGGGAGCTGCCGGAGGGATCCCTGGCCGCGGTGCTGGCCCAGACCCTCCCCGCGGACCCGCCGCCCGGCTGGGGCGCGGCCCTGGCGGCCGACCTCGGGGAGGTCTTCCCGCGTCCCCCCTGCCCGCCGGCCTGCGGCGACCCGGTTTGGGACCGGATCCGGGTGCGTTGGGGCGGGGAGCCCCCCGGCCCCTCCCCGGCCTACCCGCCCTGGGGCAGCCGGGTCCATCCCTGCGCGGACCCCTTCCACTGGATGGCGGAGGGGCTGCTGGCCCATCACGCCTGTGAGACGGAACGCGCCCTGCGGGCCTTCACCTGGGCCCACGCCCACTTCCTGCGTCTGGGTGCCCGCGGTTGGGCCGCCCGGGCCGCCTCCAACGCCGCCGCCAAGGCGCTGCTCTGGGCCGACCTCCCCGGCCATGCCCGCTGGCAGGCCCTCCGGGGCCCCCTGCCCTCGCCCTGGCGGGAGCTGGAGGAGGCCCAGCTGCTGGACGTCCACCGGGGCCCGGCGGCCGCCCTGGCCGAGGCCCGGAGCCTGGTCCAGGCCCATCCCGACTTCCCGGAGGCCTGGGGCCTCCTGGCCAGTGCGGCCCTGGACCTGGGTCGGGAGGAGCTGATCCGCGAGGCCCTGCCGCACGTGGAAGGCCATCCCTTCGCCCGCCTGCTGGCCGCCGCCCTGGGCCCCCTCGCGGAACCGCCCCCGCCCGAGGCGGATCCCGAGACGCGCCTGGCCTGGGAGGCCCAGCGCCTCCTCCGCGGCCACGGCGACCCCGGCGCCTGTCGCGCCGCCTGGGGGGCCTGCCCCAACCAGATCATGCGCCTGGAGCTGGGCCTGCAGGTGCTCGAGCGCCGGCCCGATCTCCGCACGCCGGGGATGCTCCTGGCCCTTCAGGTCCTCGCCGACCGCGCCGCTTCGCCCCGGCACCAGGCGCGGCTGGGGGCCCTCTGGCCCGAACCGCCGGAGGCGCCCGACGGGGCGCCCCGGAGCCTGCTGACGGCCTGGCTGGCGGCCCGCCCCCATCCCACCTGGCTGGCCTGGGAGGAGGAAGGTCGCGTGGCGCACCTGGGGTCCGGTGACCCGCCGCCCGAGGGCGCCCTGAGTCGCCTGGCCCGGGACGGATCCCTGCCGCCCTTCACGGACGGGGGTTGGATCTGGCGGAGCCTCTCCCTGCACTGGGAAGGCTCGCCGGTGGGGGCCCTCCTCCTGGGCCTGCCGGAGGAGGCACCCCTCGCGGTGCCCACGGAACCGCTCCTCCTGGCCCCCTGGCTGGCCCAGCTCCGGGCCCGGCAGGCCCCGGCCGCGGACCCCGCGCCGGGCCTCCTCCTCACGGACGGCAGCGAGCCCATGGCCTCGGTGCTGCGGGAGCTGGACCGGGTCGCGCCCACGGAGCTGCCGGTGCTCATCCTGGGCCCCACCGGCAGCGGCAAGGAGCTGGCGGCGCGGGAGCTCCACCAGCGCTCGGGACGCCCAGGCCCGCTCGTGGCCGTGAACTGCTCCGCCTTCGCCGAGGGCCTGCTGGAATCCGAGCTCTTCGGCCACGTGAAGGGGGCCTTCACCGGGGCCCACCAGGACCGGCGGGGCGCCATCGAGGCGGCCCGGGGCGGCACCCTCTTCCTTGACGAGGTGGCCGACCTCTCGCCCCGGCTCCAGTCCCTCCTGCTGCGGGTCCTCCAGGAGCGCGAGATCCGCCGGGTGGGCTCCGACCACGCCATCCGGGTGGAGGTGCGCTTCGTGGCCGCCACCCACCGTCCCCTGGAGGAGCTCGCCGCCGGCGGGGCCTTCCGCCGGGACCTGCTCTTCCGCCTGGAGGGGGCCGTCCTGCGGCTGCCGGCCCTGGCGGCCCGCCGGCACGAGTTCCCGTTCCTGGTGCCCCGCCTCGTGGTCCGCGCCGCCGAGAGCGCCCGGCGGCCGGTCCCCGCCCTGGCGCCGGGCCTGCCCCAGGCCCTCGCCCGCCGTCCCTGGCCCGGCAACGTGCGGGAGCTGCTGCACGCCCTGGAGCGCGCCCTCCTTCGCTGCGAGGATGGGATCCTGAAGCCCCGCCACTTCCCCGAGCTGGACCAGCCCGAGGCCCAGGAGGGCACCTGGGAGGAGGCCACGCGCGCCTTCCAGCGCCGGTTCCTCCTGGAGACCCTGCGCAACAGCGGCTTCCAGGTCGCCGAGGCCGCCCGCACCCTCGGCCTCGCCCGGCCCGCCCTCTACACCGCCGCCAGGCGGCTGGGGCTGGATCTGGTGGCGGAGCGGGAGCGATGGCAGCAGGAGGGGCCGGCATGAGCGGAACAGGCACCCATCCGGTCCGCAAGTGGTTCCGCCGGGTACCGTTCTTGCGAGGCTCCCGTCGAACCGGGGCGCCTTCCAGACACGACCCGCTGCCCCACCGGAGCCGACCCCTCCGCCCCTCCGCCTTCATCCGCTCGGCAGCCCACGCCCCAGGACAGGAGCCCTCATGACGTCAGCCGCCATCCGGATCGTCACGATCAAGCCCAAGGGCTATCTGCACTCGGAAACTTTTGCCGAACTGGCGCAGACCTTCCGCGACGCCTTCCAGGCCTTGGGCGCCCCGGCGCAGGTAGCCGAGAACCGGTTCGACCCGGCCGCCGTGAACCTGATCCTGGGCTGGCATCTGCTCGACAGCACCCAGGAGGCCGCCCTCCAGGCCCAGTGCATCCTCTACAACCTGGAGCAGATGGACGAACGGAACCAGCACCTGCGGGACCGCCTCGTGCGGCTGTCGGAGCGTTGCGAAATCTGGGACTACAGCCGGCGGAACGTGGAGATCCTCCACCGGGCCGGCATCTCCAAGGGCATCCAGCTCGTTCCCATCGGGACCATGCCCGGGCTCACCCGCATCCCCGTGGCGCCGGACCAGGACATTGATGTGCTCTTCTACGGATCCATCAACGATCGGCGGCGCCACATCCTGGAGGCCCTCCAGGCCACCGGGCTCCGCGTCCACGCCGCCTTCGGCGTCTACGGCCGGAAGCGGGACGCGCTCATCTCCCGGGCCAAGGTGGTGCTGAACCTCCATTTCTACGAGAGCAGCATCCTCGAGATGGTGCGGCTGTCCTACCTGTGGGCGAACCGGAAGGCCGTGGTGGCCGAGTGCAGGCCGGAGACCGACCTGGAAGCCGGTCTGGAGGGGGCCGCCCGGTTCGTCCCCTATGAGCAGCTCGTGGCCGCCTGTCAGGACCTGGTGGCCGACGCAGCGGCCCGCGCGGCCCTGGAATCCCGGGCCTACGAGATCATGTCCGCCCGGAGCGAGGCGGAGATCCTCCGGAAGGTCCTGGCGGGCGAGGCGGAGATCCTGCCCACCGCCGAGCCGGCTCCGGCGGAGGATGCCCCCCTCTGCAGCCTCGTCATTCCCGTGTTCAACAAGGTCGAGTACACCCAGCAGTGCGTGGACCAGCTGCGGAAGAGCACCCCAGACAGCCTCTACGAACTCATCTTCATCGACAACGCCTCCAGCGACGGCACTGCGGACTATCTGGCCGGCTTGACGGGCCGGGTCCGGGTGATCACCAATCCGGACAACCGGGGCTTCGTGGAGGCCTGCAACCAGGGCGCCGCCCTGGCGCGGGGCCGGTACCTGGTCTTCCTCAACAACGACACGGCCCCGCTGCCGGGCTGGCTGGAGGCGCTGGTCGGCATGGCCGAAGGCGATCCCACCGTCGGTGCCGCCGGGGCCCAGCTCGTCTACCCCGACGGGCGGCTCCAGGAGGCGGGCGGTCTGATCTTTTCGGACGGCAGCGGGTGGAATTTCGGACGGTTCGCAGATCCCCTCAATCCCGCCTACCTGGTCCCCGCCGAGGTGGACTACTGCTCCGGTGCGGCCCTCCTGGTGCGACGCGAGCTCTTCGAACGCCTGGGTGGATTCGACCGCCGCTACGCCCCCGCCTATTACGAGGACACCGACCTCTGCTTCGGCATCCGGAGCCTCGGCTACAAGGTGATGTACTGCCCGTCCTCCACGGTGCTGCACTTCGAGGGGATCACGGCCGGCACGGATCTCTCCAGCGGCTTCAAGCGCTATCAGGCCATCAACCGGGAGAAGTTCGTGGCGAAGTGGGCCGCGGAACTCGCCCGCCAGGATCCACCCCCGTCCGTGACGGGACATCCGCCCGCCACCGCGGATCGCCGCCGGCTGGCCGCCCGCCCCGCGAAAAGCGGCCCGGCCCCCCACATCCTCATCGTCGATCCCTTCCTTCCGCTCCACGACCGGGCCTCAGGCTCCTTGCGGCTCTTCCGCATCATCCTGATCCTCCGGGCCCTCAAGTACGACATCACCTACATCGCACGGAACGGCCTGGGCCAGGAGAACTACCAGCGCCAGCTGGAGGCCCTCGGCGTGAAGGTCTACGCCACCGACCCGGAGAAGATGGCCCAGCTGGGCTACCGCTGCGACGCCCCCCCGATCAACCTGGCGCGCATCCTCGGCGAGCGGCCCTGCCACCTGGCTTGGCTCTCCTTCTACGACATCGCCGAGCAGTACCTCCCCGAGATCCGGCGGTACTCCCCCGGTACGACCGTGGTGGTGGACACCGTGGACGTGCACTTCCTCCGCGAGACGCGCCAGGCCGAGCTGGCGGGAGACGCGGCGGCCCTGGAGGGGGCGGCCCGGACCCGCGAGCGCGAGCTTCGGATCTACGGCCAGGCCGACCGGGTGGTGACCGTCACCGAGGCCGACGCCACCGTCCTCCGGGAGGCGGGCCTCACGGTGCCCACCACCGTCATCCCGAACATCCATCCGCCTGTGGGGGAGACTCCCGGCTGGGAGGCCCGGAAGGGGCTGGTCTTCGTCGGGAACTTCAACCACACGCCGAACATCGACGCGGCCCTCTGGCTGGTCCGCGACATCCTTCCGAAGGTGCGGGCCCTGGTCCCCGGCACCCGCCTGACCATCGTCGGGCCCAATCCGCCTGCGGAGCTGCAGGCCCTCGCCTCCCCGGGCATCTCGGTAACAGGCTGGGTCCCGGACACGGCCCCCCACCTCGACGCGGCCCGGGTGTCCGTGGCGCCGCTCCGCGTGGGCGCGGGCATGAAGGGCAAGGTGGGGGAGGCCCTCTCCCGGGGCCTGCCGGTCGTCACCACGTCCATCGGGGCGGAGGGCATGGGCCTCGAGGACGGCCGCCACGTCCTGGTGGCCGACGAGGCCGAGGCCTTCGCCTCGGCCGTGGCCCGCCTGCTCCAGGACCGTCCCACTTGGGAGGCCCTCGGCCGGGAGGGGCGGGCCTTCATCACCGCCACCTACGGCGTGGAGGGCGTGGGGAAGGTGCTGCAGGAGCTGGTCCAGGCTGCCCAGTCCCAGCAGCTGCCGCCGGGTCTGGATCAAGAGGGGGAATCCCGTATCTACGACGACATGTACGACGAGCGCCGGCAGAGTAACCCCGAGGCATTGACCCTGGCCTATTGGAAGGACCACTTCGCGACTCGGACCGCCCTCCGGGAATGCCCCACCGCTGGGCGGCTCTTGGACCTGGGCTGCGGAACCGGTGAAATTGACATCTGGCTCGCGCGTTCGCATCGGCACCTGCAGATCCTCGGCGTGGACCTGAGCGACACAGCCCTTTCGGTGGCCAGATCCCACGTGGCCGGTGAACCAGGGGACCTGGGAGAGCGGCTGGTCTTCCACCGAGGCACCCTGGACTCCATTGACACATCGGGCGGCCTTCTGGACGGCTGCCTCGCCTCCCACGTCTTTGAACACCTGCGGGATCATCATTCGCTGTTCCTGGACCTCCACCGAATCCTGAAGCCGGGTGCGAAGGTGGTCGTGGTCGTCCCCAATGGCCATCACCACGATGACCCCACCCATGTCTGGCATTTCTCCCCCGACCGCCTGGAGGGGTTGCTGCGCCGCTACCTCTCGGATCTGGAGGTGCGCCTCAGCGAAGAGGGCGATCAGATTTCGGCCACCGGACACCTGAAGCCGATGGGCGAGATCGCCGAGGCCCAGGGGCACGCCGCAGGCGGAAAGATCGTGGCCATGCTGCGGATAAAGAACGAATCGGAGTGGATCGCCGAGGTCTTGGCCTCCATCGAGCGGATCGCTGATGAGATCGTGATCCTGGACGACCACTCCACCGACGACACGGTGCGCATCTGCCGAACCTTCCGGAAGGTCGTGGCGCTGCACGAACAGTGCGACCGGGACGTTGACGAAGTGCGCGACAAGAACATCCTCCTGGCCATGGCCCTCGAACGCGATCCGGACTGGATACTGGCCATGGATGGCGACGAGGTGCTGGAGGAGAGCGCTGCCAAGCGGATCCGCGACGGGATTCGGTCAGCTCCTCCCCAGGTCGCGACCTTCGCCTTCGAATGGCTCTACTTCTGGAACGACCGGGAACACTACCGTGTGGATGGCAAGTACCACAGCCTCTGGCATCCCCGCCTGCTCCGGATGGCAGGACAGGATCGCCAGAAGCTGGCCTTCAGGAACACCGGGCATGGAGGCAATTTTCACTGCGGCAGCTTGCCCGCAAACGTTGTCGGGCTGAGTTCGCGGCTGGACGTGAAGGTCAAGCACTATGGATACCTCCATCGAATCCATCGCGAGCGGAAGCTGGAGTTCTACCGACAGCATGATCCCGAAGCCGCTGCCCAGGGTTATTACGATCATCTGGTTGACGAAACGGGCATGCAGCTTCTGGTGTGGAAGGAGCGCCCCTTCTCCCCTGCGCCTTCCGTGGCGGATTACTTCAAGAACGCCCGCCCGGAAGTGGCGCGCCTGGTGCCTTTGGAGGCCAAGCGCATCCTCGATGTCGGCTGCGCGGCAGGGGCGCTCGGAGCGTCCATCAAATCCAGGGGCGCCGGCACCCGGGTGCATGGGATCGAGGGAAATCCCCAGGCGGCGCGGCTGGCGGCTCGCGTGCTTGACGGCGTCTGGACCGCCGACCTCGACCAGCTCGGAGTACCCCCTCCCTTTGAACCCCACTCCTTCGATTGCATCATCCTCGCGGACGTCCTCGAACACCTGAAGGACCCCCCGGGCCAGCTCTCCAGGTTCAAAGGCCTCCTCGCTCCGCGGGGTTGCCTCGTGCTCAGCCTCCCGAACGTCCGCTTTTTCGGCGTCGTTCACGACCTGCTCGTGCGGGGCCGCTGGACCTATGAAGACGAAGGCATCCTGGACCGGACGCACCTGAAGTTCTTCACCCGTTCCAGCATGCTAGAGCTGCTGGCCGCTGCGGGATTCCAGGCGGAAGTGGTGGAAACCGTCACCCAGCCTGCCGACGGGAGGATGCTCCCCCTTCTGGCTGCCGTGTCCGCCGCGGGGGGAGATGTGTTTGCGGCCCGGGAAGACCTGCAAGTGTTCCAGTACCTGGTCCGAGCCAGACTCTCCTGACCCACCCTCGCCAATCCTGGAAGCCGCTCCTAAACCCGCCGCCCGAAGCTCCGCTCCAGGTCGGCGAGGCTGAGCTTCTTGAGGATGGGCCGGCCATGGGGGCAGGTGTTCGGCACCTGGCAGGCCAGGAGGTCGCGGACGAGGGCCAGGGCGAGGTCGGCGGGCAGGGCGTGGTGCTTCTTGATCGCCGCGCGGCAGGCCAGTTCGGCGTTCAGGTCGCGCCGGAAGGTGTCCAGGTCCACACGGCCCTCCCGCTCCAGGCGGGCCAGCAGGTCCTCCAGGAGCGCCTGCGGATCGCGGTCCGCCAGGAAGTCGGGAAGTCCCCGGACCACCAGGGCGTCGTCGCCGAAGGGATCGGCCTCCACGCCCGCCGCCTGCAGCTCCTCCAAAAAGGGGGCGAGCCGCGCCACGGCCTCGGGGCCGAGCCGAACGGCCTGGGGGGGGAGCAGGGGCTGGATGGCCGGCGCGTGGCGGCGCAGGAACAGCCGCTCGTAGAGCACCCGTTCGTGGGCCACGTGCTGGTCCACGATCCACAGCTCCGGTCCGGCCTCCCCCGCCACCTCCACCAGCAGGTAGGTCTGCTGGAAGGAGCCCAGGAAGCGCAGACCGTGCCCGTCGCCCAGGGCCTCGGCGGCGGCGGAAGGCGCCGTCGCATAGGCGTAGGGACGGTCCAGCGGGCGGGTCTCGAAGGCGTCGGCCATGGCCTGCACGGCGGCGAGGGCCCCGCCGGAATGGTCGGACCAGAGGCGGGGATGCTGGGCCTCGCCCCGCCGGGAGGGATCCAGGTCGAACTCCGCCTCCAGGGGCTTGGGGGGCAGCTCCAGCACCGAGGCCAGGCCGCCGCGGAGCTGGGCCCAGGCCTCCTCCGTGGCGCCCCGCACCCAGGCGAAGAGGCGCTGGGGGTCGCGGAAGCGGACCTCGGCCTTGGTGGGATGGACGTTCACGTCCACCGCCTCGGGCGGCAGCTCCAGGAAAAGCACGGCCGCCGGGTACGAACCCTTGGCGAAGGTGCCGGACCAGGCCTCGGAGAGCGCCGCCAGCAGCAGCCGGTCCCGCACGGCCCGGCCGTTGACGAAGAGGTAGAGGTGGTTGCGGTCCCGGAAGCTGAGGTCCGGCGGGGACACGAAGCCCCGCAGGCGCCAGGGCGGCTCGCCGTTCACGAAGGGCACCAGGCGCGCCATCTTCTCGCCGAGCAGGGGCGCCAGCCGCAGGCCGGGATCCGCCACGGGGGGCAGCACCAGGGGCGCGCCGCGGTCCGGGCGCAGGGTCCAGTGGACGCCCGGCGAGGCCAGGGCCATGCGGGCCGCCACGCCCCAGAGCTGGGCGTGCTCCGTGTCGGTGGATTTCAGGAAGCGCCGCCGGGCGGGGAGCTGGGCGAAGAGGTCCCGCACGGTCACGGTGGTCCCGCGGCTGCGGGCCATGGGCGCCACTTCCCGGATGACGCCGAACTCGCTGCGCAGGCGGTGGCCGGCGCCCTCGGCCTCGGCGCTGGCCAGGTCGAAGCGGCTCACGCTGGCGATGCTCGGCAGGGCCTCGCCCCGGAACCCGAAGGTGGCCAGGTGGCCCAGGTCGTCCGCCGTGCGCACCTTGCTGGTGGCGTGGCGCTCCAGGGCCAGGTAGAGCTCGTCGCGGGCCATGCCGCAGCCGTCGTCCGCCACCTCCAGCAGCCGCTTGCCCCCCTCCTCCCAGGCCACTTCGATGCGGGTGGCCCCGGCGTCCAGGGCGTTCTCCACGAGTTCCTTGAGCACCGAGGCCGGCCGCTCCACCACCTCGCCCGCCGCGATCTGGTTCGCGACCTGGTCCGGAAGGATGCGGATGCGGCTCATGAGTTGCCGCTCCGCCATGCACCCCGCAGCGGGCGGGCGGTGTTCCGAGCCGCTTCCCGCGACGCGCTTCGCGCTTTGCGGGAGGGGCCCGCCGCGATCTGGTTCGCGACCTGGTCGGAGAGGATGCGGATGCGGGACATGGCTCCAGTGTAGTGCGACCGCCTACCGCCCGAGGATGGCCACGCCCCGCGGGACTCCGCGCGCGGCCAGCAGCGTGCGCAGGGCGTGCCCGCCATAGGCCAGGAGGAAGAGGCCCGCACTGAGGCCGTGGGTCCAGGAGAGGGCGGTCCGCCATGCGGGGTCCGTGGCCACCTGCACGGCGTAGCCCGAGAGCACCATGGGGGCGATGAGGAAGGCCAGGCCCAGGCCCGTCCGCCGGCCGTTCGCTCCCGTCCGCAGGCGGGCCCACAGGTGGCCCCGCACCATGACGCCCAGGGTGAACACGAGCAGGGGCGCCACCAGCACGTGGAGGTGCTGGGCCAGCCCCAGCCAGGGACTGGGCTCCGGTCCGAACTCCCCCATCCGCTGACCGAACCAGCGCAGGCCGCCGTCCAGGAGGCCGGTCGCCGCCGTGAGCCACGCCGCGGCGTGGAGGCTCCAGCGCTCCAGGGGGCTCATTTCGCGCCCCCGTAGAGCACCTGCCAGAGGGCCAGGCAGCGGCGGGCGGCATCCGTCATGGCGTTGGCGGTGAGGGTGGCCCCGGAGAGGGGGTGGATCTCGCCCTTCAGGCTCAGGTGGTCGTCCAGGGCCTTCCCCTCGAACTGCCGCACCCAGGCCTGCTTCGCCAGGTACTCCTGGGGCTCGTGGAAGACCACCACCTCCACCCGGAGGACGCGGCCCTCGGGGGACACGGCCACCAGCATGGTCTCGTTCAGGGTGCGGACCCGGTGGGTGTCGAAGAGGCCCACTCCCATCAGCCGTCCGTCCTTCCGCGCCTCGTAGGCTACGGTCCACCGCCCCGGCAGGTCGCCCTTGGCGAGGGCCCGGGCCTGCGCCGCCTGGGCGTCCGTGAGGATGACCTCCTTCCGGCTGAGCTGGGCGCCGGGGAAGGCCAGGGCCAGCGCCTCCTGGGGCGTGGGAAGGGCGGCGAAGAGGGGCAGGGCGAGGGCGAAGGGGGCGAGGATGCGGATCATCGGGACCTCAGAAGGTGTAGCCGAGCGAGAGGCTCAGCTGGTCGCGGCCCGTGCGGGCCCGGTTCTCGGCGCGCGTCCAGTCGGCCTTCACGGCCACCTGGGGGATGGGCTTGTAGGCCAGCCCCGCCGTCACGAGGGCCTGGCCCTGGGCGCCATCCACGGGGACGCCCGGCACCACGGCCTGCTGGGCATCCAGGCGCTCCCAGCGCAGGTAGGGGATGAGGGCCTGGCGCGAGCCCCGGAGCACGTCGTAGCCCGCCTCCAGGTAGCCGCCCCACTGGCGCACGCCCACCGCGCGGGCGGGATCCGCGGGCGCCAGGGCGGCCACGCCGGCCTGGCCGAGGGTGGTCCGCGCGTAGAGGCCCCGGAGCTGGAGTCCCCCGGCCCGGTACTCGGCGTGGGCGTCCCAGAGGGTGGTGCGGATGGCCTCGCCGGTGCCCGTCTGGTTGCTGTTGCCGGTGTAGAAGCTGCCGCCGAGGAGCACCCCCGGCCGCGGCGTCCAGTCCAGGCGGCCGGTCCACGCCGGGCTCTGGGCGTTGGCCTTGTTGCCGTCCTGGCGGCCGTCGGCGATGCCCCCGGCGTTGAAGCGGGAGGCCTCCAACCCGTCCATCAGGTAGACGCGGTAGGTGAGGTTGCCCGGCAGGTCGCCGTGGATGCCCACGCCGTTCTCGTGCCAGGTGGTGGGGATGATGGTCTGCTCCACCAGGGGTCGGCGGGCCCCAAGGAAGGCCGGCGGCTCGTGGATCTCATTCACGAAGCCCATGGGCACCAGCATCTGGCCGGCTCGGATGTTCAGGCCCTTCGTGAGCAGGAAGTCCAGGTAGTAGAACTCGGCGATGGCCTCGCCCTCGGGGTGCTCGTCGCTGTAGCCGCCGTGCTCGAACTCGATCTCCGAGTTGAACACGATGCGGTCGCTGAACTTGTAGCCCGTGTAGAGCACCATCCGCAGGGCGTCCACCGACTTGTCGCTGCCCACGTGGGTGCCGTCCTGCAGGGTGGCGGCCTTGCCCTGGTAGAGCAGCTCCCCGTAGCCGCCGATGCTCAGGCCGGCGGGTGCGTCGTAGACCTTGCTGGCGCTGGGGGCCAGGCCGAAGCGGCCTTCCGTGGGGGCGGCGGGCATGGCCGTGCCGGCGCGCTGCGATTCCAGCTCGCGCGACATGGCGTCGAGCCGGCGTTCGAGGTCCGCCACGCGCTTGTCCGTGTCTGTCTTCTCCTGCGCAAAGGCGGGAAGGGCCAGGAGGGCGAGGACCAGGGGGGTGAGCAGGGACTTCATCGGAGCTCCTTGGGATGCAGGGCGCGGAACGCCGCGCTCGTGCGGATCGTCCCGTCGTTCAACAGGAAGGCCGCCGCCGTGCCGTGGCGTTCGGCCCAGGCCAGGCCCCGCTCGGGGCCCAGCACGTAGAGGGCGGTGGAGAGGATGTCGGCCGTGAGGCCCTCGGTGGCCACCACGGCCACGCTGCCCCAGGCCGGGCTGGGCTCCCCGGTGCGGGGATCGAGGATGTGGCGGCCCCGCTCGGAGGTGCCGCTGCAGGAGAGCGACGCGTCCTTCAGGAGGAGCGTCAGACGGGGGCGCTGGCGGTCCAGGGGATCGGCGATGGCCGCCTCCACCGGATGGCCCCAGGCCAGCAGCTGGCCCCCGAAGTCCAGGAGCCCGGAGGGCGCGGCCGTCGCCGCCCGCATGCGGTCCAGGGCGTAGCCCTTGAGGAAGCCACCCTCCTCCAGGGCCGCCCCGGGGTCCAGGAACCGGGCCGTCCCCCCCTTCCGGTCCAGGACCAGCAGGGCGGAGCCGGAGGCCTGCCGGGCCCGTTCGAGTTCCAGCGTGGTCGGCCGGCGGTGCCCACCCTCGCGGATCCCCCAGGCCTTCATCAGGGCTCCCAGCGCGGGGTCGAAGGCGCCCTCCGTGCAGACCTGCCAGGCCTGCACCTCCGCCAGGAGGTCCAGCCACTCCCCATCCAGGGCCACCGGCCGTCCGCCCGCGGCGTTCAGACGGCTCCAGGACGACGCGGGATCCCAGGTGGAACAGGCCACCTCGATGCGGGAGGCCTCCCGGAGGGCCGCCTCCGACCCGACTCCGGGATCCCCGGGTCCCTCCAGGTGGATGCGGAGCTGGGTGCCCATGGCCAGCACCGTCCGGTCCAGGGCCAGGGTCATGGCCAGGACGGGAACCAGGGGGAAGAAGGCGGGGTGTCCAAACATGAGAATGAGTCTTAATAAATTTTATTTCCGGATCAAGTATTTTTTGCGACAACGTCTCAATTAGTGACGGCCGTCATGGCTTGGCACACTGGAGAGATGCGCCCCCGCGTCCTCCTGCCCTGTCTGCTGGCCCTGCCGGCCTTGGCCGCTCCGCGTGTGCAGGCACCGGACGCGACCTGGATCACCTTCACCACGGCCCACTACCGCATCCACTGCCCGGCGGCCTTCGAGGCCTTCGGCCGGGACGCGGCCGCCCGGGTGGAGGCGATCCACGATCGCTACCTGGGCCTGGTGGGCTACGTGTACCCGCGGCCCATCGACATCCTCATCCTCGACCCGATGATGACGGCGAACGGCATGGCCTTCCCCCTGCTCCGGCGCCCCTTTGTGGTCCTCTGGAAGACCCCGCCGGAGCCCGACTCGGCCATCGGCCACCTGCGGAGCTGGCCCGAGCTGGTGCTCACCCACGAGCTCGGGCACATGCACCACCTGCTCTGGCCCGCGCGGAAGCCCGGGCTGTGGCGGCGCTGGACCGAGGTGCTGGGCCCGGTGGTGGAGAAGTGCCCGCGGTGGGTGATCGAGGGCTACGCCACCCTCCTGGAGGGGAAGCTCACGGGCAGCGGCCGGCCCCACGGGGCCTTCCGGGCGGCGGTGCTGCGCCAGTGGGCCCGGGAGGGCAAGCTCACGCCCTACAGGGCCCTGGATGGCACGGGCGGCTTCCTGGGCGGCGCCATGGCCTACCTGGAAGGCAGCGCCTACCTGGAATGGCTGGAGCGCCGCGCCCAGGACCCCAAGGTCTTCCAGGGGCTCTGGAAGCGGCTGGCCAGTCCCAGGCGGCGCTCCTTCGACGAGGCCTTCACCGCCACCTTCGGGTTCACCGCGAGGGACGGCTACCAGCGCTTCTGCGCGGAGGTCACCCACGACGCCCTGGAGCTGGAGCGCCGGGCCGAGGCCGGGGGTGCCCTGCGCGAAGGCACGGTGTTCACGGGCCTGGACGGCTGGACCAGCGACCTGTCCGTGAGCCCCGACGGAGGCCGCCTCATGGCCCTGGTGCGGGATCCGAAGAAGCCCGGCATCTACATCTGGGACCTGCGGGCCAAGGCCCCGGCGCCGGAGGCCCCGAAGGATCCCGAGGAGCTGCCGGACCACGCGCCCCGCGTGCCCCGCGTCCCACCCACCTGGCGCATTCCGCCCCTGGATGGCTCGCTCCCCTGGCAGCCGGTCTGGGCCGGTTCACAGGCGGTCTCGTTCCAGCTCCGCCTGCCCGACGCCGAAGGGGTGCTGCGGCCCCAGGCGCGGCGCTGGACCCTGCGCGGCGGGACACCCCCGGCCGCCGTCCCCGCCGCGAAGCCCCCGGCCTTCGCCTGGGGGGAGGTGGACGGCGTCTGGAACCTGAAGGACGCCGCCGGCCACCCGCTGACCCGCACCCTCTCCGCCGCCTGGGATCCGGCCCCCACGCCCGATGGCAAGACGCTCTACTTCTCCCGGCTCACGGCCACGGGGGTGGAGATCCGGAAGCTGGACCCCACCCAGCCCGCCCTGCCGGCGGGCCCCCTGCCCGCCGATCCCGCCCCCATGGCGCCGGAAACCGTGCTGCCGCGGCCGGACGAGCCGGATCCCCTGCCCCCGCCGGGGCCCGCACCCGAGCCCCATCCCTACCGGGTGGGCGAGAGCCTCAAGGCCTTCTCCCTCGCCGGCTACAGCGTGACCCCCTCGGGCCTCAGCGCCCAGGTGGGCGCGGGCGGCAACGACATCCTGGGCCGCCTCAACTGGCAGGTGCTGGCGGGCCTCGGCGACGGCGCCGGGCCCCGGGGCGGCCAGACGGGTCTCTCCTGGCACGGCTGGCGCTGGGCGCCCTCCTTCCAGCTCTTCTCCGTGCTGGCGCGCCCCTCCAGCCAGCGCTTCGCGCCCGCCTCGGGCTACGACCAGGAGCGCCGCGGCGCGGAGCTGGCCCTCACCCGGGAGGACCTGGGAAGGCCCCGGACGCTCCTCGTCCCCTCCCTCGCCTTCGAGCGCGTGGTCCTCGCGGGCCGGCCCGGGGTGGACCGCGCCGTGGCGGGCCTCCGCGGCGCCTGGGGCAGCTGGTGGACCGCGGATCGCCAGGGCGCCAGCCTCTCCGGGCGGGCCGCCTGGCAGTCCGGCCGCACCGGTGGCCAGGACTGGACCCTGGCCCGGGCCTCCCTGGCCGCCGGCTGGATCAATCCCTGGGCGCCGCTCACGCTTCGCTGGGAGGAGGGCCGCCTCTCCGGCGACCCCACCGCCCTGGACCGCTTCCACCTGGGCGGCGTGGCCACCTCGCTCCTGCCGGAGAGCCTCGACCTCAACCGCCTGGCCCAGGCCGCCCTCCCCGCCTACACGGCCACAGGCGACCGCCTGCGCCGCCTGCGGGGCGGCGTGGGGCTCGGGCCCCTGGAGGCCTACGTCGAGCACAGCGTCGTGTGGGACGCCGCGGCCCCCCGCCCGGCCGCCCAGCGGGTGGCAGGCCTGGAGCTGGACAGCGACCGGCTGGGCCTGCCCCTGGACGTGGTGCGCCGGGTGGCGGGGAACCTCCGCTTCAGCCTCGGGATCCACCGCCCCCTGGATGGGGCCATGAAGGACCGGACCGTGGTCACCCTGAGCGTCCTGCTGCGGCCCTGAGCCCCGGCTTCGGACACCCGCCCCTTCCCGGCCCTGCCATCCTGGAGGGCCCATGGGCTTCCTGATCGCCATCCTCGTCATCGGCCTGCTGCAGTTCCTCCACCTGCAGCTGCTGCGGCTGGAACTGCCCGACCGCGTCCAGCGCTGGATCCCCTGGGTGCTGGTCCTGCTGCACCTTCCGGTGGCCTTCTTCGCCGCCCTCCGCTTCGTCGCGCCGGGGACGCCCCTCCTGCCGGACTTCGTCCGGCTCCTGGCCCGGATGGGCTTCTACTTCCAGGCCCTCACGGTGGTGCACCTGTTCCTCGCCATGGTGGCGGAGGGGACCTGGCGCGTCTGGCAGCGCTCGGAAGACCGCCCCGAGCCCGAGGAGGGCGTGGATCCCTCGCGACGGGCCTTCCTCCGCTCGGCGGCCCTGGCCAGCGCGGGCGCGGCCACCGCCCTGGCCGTGGGTGGGGAGCGGGAGGCCTACGGCGATCCTCAGATCACCCGCCAGCAGCTCTTCTTCCCCGACCTGCCCCCGGGCCTGGACGGCCTGCGGCTGGTGCAGCTCAGCGACCTCCACGCCGGGCCCCTCATCGGCCCCACCATCCTCCGCCGCTGGCGCGACCTGGCCGAACGCGAGAAACCGGAGCTGCTGCTCTTCACGGGCGACCTGGTGGACAGCCGGGCCGAGGAGCTGGCGCCGCTCCTGGCGGCCTTCCGCGGGTTCCGCCCGGCCCTGGGCACCTTCGCCGTGCTGGGCAACCACGACTACTTCGACGATCCCCGGCCCCTCTGGCGGGACCTCGAGGCCGAGGGGATCCCCTGCCTGGAGAACCGCGCCGCCCTCGTGGCCCGCCGCGGGAGCCTCCTGGCCCTGGTGGGCCTGCAGGACCCCATGGCCCGCAACGGCCGCTTCATGCACAAGGTCTTCGGCCCGGGCCCCCGGCCCTCCGAGGCCACCCGGGGCCTGCCGGATGAGGCCTTCCGCCTCTGCCTGAACCACCGGCCCAGCGAGTGGGACGCGGCCCTGGCGGCCGGCGCCCGCCTCACCCTCTCCGGCCACACCCACGGCGGACAGATCAACCTCATCCCCGGCGTCTCCAGTGCCCGCCTCATCGGCCCCTACACGGACGGCCTCTACCGCCGCGACCAGGACCTGCTCTACGTGAGTCGAGGCCTCGGCGTGGTGGGCCTGCCCATGCGGATCCAGGCCCCGCCGGAGCTCGTGGTCATCGAGCTGCGGCGCGAGCCGGATCAGGGATCGAAGCGGGCCCGCTGATCGGGTGGGAGGGCAGGGCAGGTCGCACCTGGCGGCCGGAACCAATGCCGGCGCCGTCGGGCCACGGTGTCGTAGCAGCCGTCCATCCAGGCCCGGGGCAGGATCCCGACCAACCCGGCCAGCAGGGACCAGCCCCCACCCAGGCGCCGGAGGAGGTGGATGAGCGCCGCAGTGCGCACGAGGGGGGGGCCCCCCGCCGCCAGCACCACCAGGCTGTCCGGCAGCTCCCCGCGCGATTCCGGCCGCACCTCCCGCAGGAAGGTCTCGCCCCCTAGCGGTGCGAACCGGAAGGCCCCCCGGCGGTCATGCCTGACGAGGAAGCGCACGGCCCCATGGCAGAGGCCGCAGGCCCCGTCGTAGAAGATCCACTCGGGACTCAGCCCCTGGCCAGCACCCACAGGCCCACCCCGATGAAGGCCAGCCCCGCCGCCCACTTGATGGCCGCCTCGGGGATGACGCGGAACAGCACGCCGCCCAGGGCCACGCCGATGGCCGTGGCGCAGACCAGCGCCGCGCTGGCGGCGAGGAACACCGTCCACAGGGCGCCGCTGCGCACCGTGGCGGTCATGGCGGCCAGCTGGGTCTTGTCGCCCACCTCGGCGAGGAACACCGTGAAGAACGTGGTCCAGAAGAGCGAGCGGTTCATCCTTGGAATCTCCTGCAATCCCCAGCGTACCCGTGACCGGGGTTGAGGCACACTGGTGGGATGGTTTCGGACCGCTTCGACCTGCCCACGACCTACGTGGATTCGCCCGAGGGACTGCGCGAAGCGCTGCCCCACTGGTTCGAGGCGGGCCTGCTGGCCGTGGACATCGAATGCAGCCTCACGGGCGTGCACCACTGCGTGCTGGCCCTGCTGCAGGTGGCCACCCACGACCAGGCCTGGCTGGTGGACCCCATCCCCCTGCAGGAGCTCATGAAGCCCACCCTGGAGGCCATGGCCCAGGTGCCCTGGATCGTCCACGACTTCTCCGGCGACGGCATCGTCTTCAAGCGCCTCTACGACGTGGTGCCCACCAGCGTCTTTGACACCATGCTGCTGAGCCGCGCCCTGGGCTACCCGCAGCCGGGCCTGAAGACCATGGCGCGTCTCAAGCTGGGCCTCGACATCCCCAAGGAGGAGCAGGACTCCAACTGGATGCTGCGGCCCCTCCGCGAATCGCAGATCAGCTACGCCAGCCGGGACGCGGCCCTGCTGCTGCCCCTGCTGCGCACCCTGGCCGACGAGGCCGAGGCCCGCCGGGAGGATCCCGAGGTCGGTCCCCGGCTGGCGGCCCTGCCCCTGGAGCTGCGCCACCTCCTGCGCCGCGTTCGCGCCTACAAGGCCCCCGCCCACGACCCGGTGGTGGAGAAGGTGAAGCACCTGGGGGACCTGGCCGTGGAGCGGGCCCGCAAGCTCACGGCCTACCGCTGGGCCTGGGGCAACGAGGGTGACGTGGCCGCCGTGATGGAGCTGGGCAACCGCTGGCTCATGGCCCGGCTGGCCCACCCCCCCGTCAGCCAGGAGGCCCTGGAGCGCACCATTCCCAATCCGCGCTTCCGCCGCAAGCGGATCGAGGCGCTCTGGGAGGTGTTCCGGGAGGGCGCGCACCAAACTAACGGGGAGCCGGAGCAACCCGATGAGCTGATCTGGAACAACTCCGGACAGCCATGACCCAACCCGCGACCGACGACGGCATCCTCCTGACCCTCCCCAAGGGCCTGCTGGGGTTCCCCCACCTGACCAGCTACCGCCTCTTCGAACCCTCGGACGGCTACCCCCTGAAGTTCCTCCAGGCCGTGGACCAGCCCGAGGTCTCCTTCGTCTGCATGGATCCCGTGGGCCTCAAGCCCGACTACGCCGTGCCCCTCGGCGACAGCGAGGCCGAGATGCTGGGCCTGCAGACCCTCTCGGAAGCCCTGATCCTGACCCTGGTGGTGATCCCGGAGGATCCCCGGCGCATGACCACCAACCTGGCCGGTCCCCTGGTGGTGAACACCCGCACCCGCATCGGCCTGCAGGTGGCCCTGCCCTCGGATCGCTACCCGCTGAAATTCCCCGTCTTCCCCCAGGCCTGATCGGGGCCCTGCTACCCTCGGGCCATGCTCGTCATCACACGGAAGCCGGAACAGTCCCTCATCATCGGCGGCGAGGTGGAGGTGATCGTCCTCGGCATCACCAAGGATGGGGTGCGCCTGGGCATCAAGGCCCCCCGGGAGGTGCAGGTCCACCGCCGGGAGGTCTTCGAGGCCATCGCCGCGGAGAACCGGGCCGCCGCCGCCGCCAAGGTGCCCGTCCAGGACGCCGCCGCCCTCCTGCGGGCCAGCCTGGCCCCTGGGACAAAACCGCCCCCTCAAGCCAAGCCCCCCAAGGGCCGATAGGAACCCATCGAGGGTTCCATGCAGATCTCCGCCGCCACCAGCGCCGTCCAGTCCATGAGCCAGGTCCAGAACCAGGCCTCCATCGCCATGCTGCGGAAGTCCCTGGACCTCACCAGCCAGCAGGGCGCCGCCCTCGTGGCCATGATCGACCAGACCGGCGTCCCCCCGACGCCGGGCGTGGGACAGAACATCAACCTGCAGGCCTAGGGTCTACTTCAGGTACGGCGCCAGGTACCGCCCCGTCACGCTGGTCTTCCGGGTGGCCACCTGTTCGGGGGTGCCGGTGGCGATGATCCGGCCGCCTTCGCCGCCGCCCTCCGGCCCCAGGTCCAGGATCCAGTCGGCGGTCTTGATCACGTCGAGGTTGTGCTCGATGACGATGACGGTGTTGCCCGTCTCCACCAGGCGGTTGACGACTTCCAGCAGCTTCTGGATGTCCTTCAGGTGGAGGCCCGTGGTGGGCTCGTCCAGGATGTAGACGGTGCGCCCGGTGGCCCGCTTGCTCAGCTCCTTGGCCAGCTTCACCCGCTGGGCCTCGCCCCCGGAGAGCGTCGTGGCGCTCTGGCCCAGGCGGACGTAGGCCAGGCCCACATCCACGAGGGTCTGCAGCTTGTTGGCCAGCACCGGGATGGGCGCGAAGAGCGCCAGCGCCTCCTCCACGGTCATGTTCAGCACATCGGAGATGCTCTTCCCCTTGTAGTGGATCTCCAGCGTCTCGCGGTTGTAGCGCTTGCCCTTGCACTGCTCGCAGGTGACGTAGACGTCCGGCAGGAAGTGCATCTCGATCTTGAGGACGCCATCGCCCTCGCATTTCTCGCAGCGTCCGCCCTTCACGTTGAAGCTGTACCGTCCCGGCGCGTAGCCGCGGGCCTTGCTCTCGGGCAGCTGGGCGAAGAGCTCCCGCAGGGGGGTGAAGAGCCCGGTGTAGGTGGCGGGGTTGCTCCGGGGCGTGCGGCCGATGGGGGCCTGGTCGATGTCGATGACCTTGTCCACGTGCTCCAGGCCCTTGATGGTCTTGTGCTTCCCCACGATGTGCACGCCCTGGTGGAGCTGGTTGGCCAGGGCCTTGTAGAGGATCTCGTTCACGAGGGTGCTCTTGCCCGAGCCCGAGACGCCCGTGACGCAGGTGAACAGGCCGATGGGGAATTCGGCATCCACCTTCTTCAGGTTGTTCTCCTCCGCGCCGCGCACCTCCAGGTAGCCGCGCTTGGCCTTGCGGCGGGTGCGGGGCACGGGGATCGCGTCGCGGCCCGAGAGGAAGTCGCCGGTGACGGAGCCCGGGGTGCGGCCGATCTCCTCCGGCGTGCCCTGCGCCACCACGAAGCCGCCGTGCTCGCCGGCGCCCGGCCCCATGTCCACCACGTGGTCCGCGGCGAGGATGGTCTCCAGGTCATGCTCCACCACCAGCACGGTGTTGCCGAGGTCGCGCATCTCCTTGAGGGTGCGGATGAGCTGCAGGTTGTCCCGCTGGTGGAGGCCGATGCTGGGCTCGTCCAGCACGTAGAGCACGCCCTGGAGCTTGCTGCCGATCTGCGTGGCCAGGCGGATGCGCTGGCCCTCCCCGCCCGACAGCGTGGCCGCGCTCCGGTCCAGGGTGAGGTAGCCCAGGCCCACGTCGTCCAGGAAGCCCAGGCGCTCGCGGATCTCCTTGAGCACCTTCTCGGCGATGACGGCGTCCTTGCCCTCGAGCGCCAGGTCCCCGAACCACTTCCGGGCGTCGCGCACGCTCTGGGCGGCCACCTGGGCGATGTGCAGGCCGCCCACGTAGACCGCCAGCACCTCGGGCTTGAGCCGCTGGCCGCCACAGGCCTCGCAGGGGATCACCCGCATCGACTCCTCGAGCTCGGCCTGGATCTCCTCGCTGGTGGTCTCGTGGTAGCGCCGCTCGAGGTTCCCGATGATGCCCTCGAAGGAGTGCATGAAGTCGTAGCGGTTGCGCTTGCTCTCGTAGGTGAAGCGCATCTCCTTCTCGGTGCCGTGCAGGAGCAGGCGCCGGATGTCCGAGCCGAGCTTCTTCCAGGGCGTGTCCAGGCTGAACTTCAGCTTCCGGGACAGCTGCTCCATCATCTGGGACCGCCAGCCGTCCTCGCTGACGCTCTTCCAGCCGCTGGCCTGGATGGCGCCCTCGTTGATGCTCAGCTCCGGGTTGGGGACGATCAGCTCCTCCGCGAACTGCCGCTTGAAGCCCAGGCCGTCGCAGGTGGGGCAGGCGCCGTAGGGGCTGTTGAAGGAGAAGGAGCGCGGCTCCAGCTCCGGCAGGCCCTGGCCGAAGCGACCGCACTTGGGGTTGTTGCAGGCCAGCTTGGTGGAGAAGAGCTGCTCGTGGCCGTCCACCCCCCCCTTCGAACGCCGGGCCTCCGCGCCTGCCTCGGCCTCGAGGATGATCAGGGCCGAGCCCTCAGCCAGGTTGCAGGCGATCTCCAGGCTGTCCGCCAGCCGGGACTGGATGGCCGGGCCCACCTTCAGGCGATCGATGACCACCTCGATGGTGTGCTTCTTCTGCTTGTCCAGGTCCGGCACGCCGTCGGTGAAGTCCAGCATCTGGCCGTTCACCCGGGCCCGGATGTAGCCCCGCTTCATGAGGTCCTGGAGCAGCTTCTTGTACTCGCCCTTGCGGCCCCGCACGACCGGGGCCAGGATCTGCAGCTTCGCCCCCTCGGGCTGGGCCAGGATCTGGTCGGCCATCTCCTGGATGGTCTGGCTGGCGATGGGGAGGCCGCAGGCCACGCAGGTGGGCTTCCCCGTGCGGGCGAAGAGCAGGCGCAGGTAGTCGTAGATCTCCGTGACGGTGGCCACCGTGGACCGGGGGTTCTTGCTGGTGGTCTTCTGCTCGATGGAGATGGCGGGGGACAGCCCCTCGATGCTGTCCACGTCCGGCTTTTCCATCTGGTCCAGGAACTGGCGGGCATAGGCCGACAGGCTCTCCACGTAGCGCCGCTGGCCCTCGGCGTAGAGGGTGTCGAAGGCCAGGCTGGACTTGCCGGAGCCGGAGAGCCCCGTGATCACCACCAGCTGGTTCCGCGGCAGGCTGAGGTCCAGGTTCTTCAGGTTGTGCTCGCGGGCACCTTTGATGTGGATGTGTTCCATCCTTCGGCTCTCTCCATCTATCGTGCGCGACATCTAGTCGCGCACTCCCACTCGCTCGCTCCGCTCGCTTGCGGAGATGGAGCCTCGGTTGTGCTCGCGGGCACCTTTGATGTGGATGTGTTCCATGGGTCCACCAGCATACGCCAATTTTTCGCCTTCCGAAAAAGTGTCTAGAATGGCGGACATGCATCCGGCCGAACTGGCGATCCTGCTGCACCGGGCCCTGGAGGTCCGCCTGGCGCGCCTGCAGGAGCTGCTGGCGGCCCCGGACTGGACCGAGCAGGACGAGCCGCTGCACCAGGTGCGGGTGGCCGCCCGGCGCCTGGGGGCCGTCCTGGACCTGGTGGATCCCGAGGCCTACCCCGCCCACAAGGGGCGCCGCCGGGCGCTGAAGGATCTGGTGGACGTCCTGGGCCTGACCCGGGAGCTGGATGTGCATGCCCTCCACCTGCGGGAGCGGCATGCCGAAGCCCGGACCCCCTGCCAGACGGCCGTGATCGAGCACCTGCAGGAACGGGTCGACCGCGAGCGGGCCAAGACCCGCAAGGCCATGCACCGGGAACTCGACCGGCTCCGGCTGCCGGACCTCGGCCGCCTTCTGGACGTGCCCAGCCTGCCCGCGCCCTTCCAGTCCACCAGCCTGCAGGAGGCGGCCTGGGCGGCCCTCGAGGCCCGGGCCGCCGCCGCCCTCGATCCCATCCCCGCCCTGGTCGAGCGCGAGGATCCCGCCGCCCTCCACAAGGGCCGGGTGCGCCTGAAGAAGCTCCGCTACGCGCTGGAGGCCCTGGAGGGGGCCTTCCCGGTTCCGCCGGAGGCGCTGCTGGACCGGCTGAAGGGCCTCCAGTCCGCCCTGGGCGAGCACCACGACCTGGCAGCCCTCGAGGCCCTGCTCTGGGCCGAGGAGGCCCGCCTCCGCAGCCACGACCGGGTGGTGCTCTGCGGCGGCATCCTGGAGGTGCTGGGCGATGTGGCCGAGGCCCGCCGCGCCGCCTTCGTGGCCTTCACGGACCGGGTGCGGGGCCTGGACGCGGCGGCCTTCGCGCAGGTGGTCCGCCCCGCCCTGGGCCTGCCCGCCGGCCCGGGCGTCCCCCGATGAGGTTCCGCCCCCTGGAGTGGCTGCTCAGCCTGCACGCCAAGCTCTTCATCCTGCTGGGCCTCGTCACCAGCATCCTCACGGTGGCCGTGGCCTACTCCATCATCCGGAACAGCCGCCGCGAGATCGAGACGTACTCCCGCAACCTCACCATCGAGGCCGCCCAGACGGTGGAGACGGACGTGCGGGAGCGGGATCCCAACTTCCACGATCCCGACAAGCTGGACCAGCTCCTCTCCAGCATCGCCGGCCCCGACCGCAGCGTCTTCCAGATCGACGTCTTCCGCCGGGTCGGCCGCAACGAGGTCCAGCTCCTGCGCTCCTCCGGCGACGAGGACAGCGTGGACTGGGGCCCCGATCTCGGCAGCTACCTCAGCCTGGCCGGCCCCCAGACGGAGCTGGTGGACCTGACCACGGGGAACAAGGCCTGGAAGGTCTACCTCCCCATCCGCAACCCCCGCCCCGGACAGCCGCCGCTGGGGCTCATCCGGGCCTACTGCGACCTGGAGCGATGGGAGGTGGTCTGGAACCAGAATTTCCGGAAGACCCTCCACACGCTCCCCGGCGTCCTCCTCGGCGAGTTCATCCTCCTCTGGCTCATCCTGCGCCTCCTCATCAGCGATCCGGTGGCCGCCACCGTGCGCGCCATGCAGCAGCTGGAGCAGGGCGATCCCGCGGCCCGCATCCCCCTCCGGCGCAGCGACGAGCTGGGCCTCATCGCCACCCGCTTCAACGACATGGCCGCGCGGCTGCAGCGGGCCGGCGACGAGCGGGAGGCCCTCATCCACGAGATCCAGGGGCTGAACGCCTCGCTGCAGGACCGGATCGATGCCGCCCTGGGGGAGCTGCAGGCCAAGAACGCCGAGCTGGCGCAGATGGCCGAGCGCAACGCGCTGCTGCGCGAGGAGCTGGGCGCCCAGGAGCGCCTCGCCGTGGCGGGCCAGCTCACCGCCACCTTCGCCCACGAGGTGGGCACGCCCCTCAACCTGGTGAACGGGCACCTCCAGCTCCTCGCCGGCCAGTCGGAGCTGCCCGAGCGCACCCGGGAGCGGCTGGGGGTCATCCACGCCCAGATCCAGCGCGTGGGCGACATCGTGCGCCGCATGCTGGACCTCACCCGGCGCCCCCAGCTCCATCGCCAGGCGCTGGCCATGCCCGCCCTCCTGGCGGACCTGCGCCAGCTCTGGGCGCCCATGATGGCCGCCCACGGCGTTCGGGTGGAGGCCGAGGTCCCGGCGGAATGTCGGCTCGACGTGGACCGCAAGCAGATGGAGCAGCTCTTCCTGAACCTCATGAACAACGCGGTGGACGCGATGTCCGAGGGCGGTACCGTGCGGCTGGAGGCCGAGCCCGCCGAGGGCTCCACGCCCGAGGCCCCCTGGTGGCGCCTCGCCTTCCGCGACTCCGGCCAGGGCATTCCCGCCGACCTGCTGCCCCAGGTGTTCCGCCCCATGTTCACCACCAAGCCCGAGGGAAAGGGCACGGGCCTCGGCCTCAGCATCTGCCGGGAGATCGTCCGGGGGCACGGCGGGGACATCCGCATCGAGAGCGCGGAGGGCCAGGGCACCAGCGTCATCTTCACCCTGCCGGGCGCGGCGGCGGCGCAGGTGGCAACGGAAACGGACGCGACCTAGATGTCCACCACCTCGACGTCGCCGAGCTCCTCCTCCAGGAAGCGGCTGCCCACCTCCTTCAGGCGGCTGCTGGCGTCGGTGAGCTGGACGCGGAGGGAGCCCCGGGCCCCGGCCGTGCGGTAGCCGAGCCGGCCCTGGAGCAGGCGGTCCACGGCCTGGGCGGTGACGCGGCCGCTGTCGATCCAGCGGGTGCCCGGGCGGCTGCGCTCGAGGCTCTCCAGGAGCGTCGGGTAGTGGGTGCAGCCCAGCACCACCGTCTTCACCTCGTAGGGCAGCTGGTTCAGGTAGCGGCGGCAGATGCTGTCGGTGACCGGATCGTCGAACCAGCCCTCCTCCGCCAGGGGCACCAGCAGGGGGCAGGCCACGCTGTGGATGACCTTGGCGGGATCGCGGCGGTGGATGGCCGCCTCGTAGGCCGCGCTGCCCACGGTGGCCAGGGTCCCGATGATGCCCACGGGGCCGGGCACCGACGCGGCGGCCTCGGCGCCGGGCTCGATGACGCCGATCACCGGGCAGGGGCTCACGGCCTGGAGCGCGGGCAGGCCATGGGCGCTGGCGGTGTTGCAGGCGATCACGATGAGCTTGGGGTCGTGCCGCTGGAGCAGCTCGCCCATCTGGAGGGTGTAGCGCTCGATGGTGTGGTGGCTCTTGCTGCCGTAGGGCAGGCGCGCGGTGTCGCCCAGGTAGATCAGCTCCTCCTGGGGCACCAGCTGGCGCAGGGCGTGGATGACCGTGAGTCCGCCGATGCCCGAGTCGAACACCCCGATGGGACGGTCCGCCCGGCTCATGCCGCCACCCGCTCCGCCAGCACGGCGATCCACTCGCCCTCCTTCAGCACCTTCACGGGTTTGAAGCCGTGGGAGACGAGGCTCACCAGGGCCTCGTCCGTGCGCTCGGCCAGGATGCCGCTGGCCACCAGCCAGGCCCCCGGCGCGGCGACCTCCGCCATGCGGGGCAGCAGCTCCTGGATGGTCTCCAGCAGGATGTTGGCCAACAGGCCCGCGTAGGGGCCCTGCACCCGCGGGTGGTCCAGGGTGCCCACGAAGGATTCGTAGGGCTTCGCGCCCTTCAGGAGGTGGGCGTTCAGCTGGATGAGCTCCTCCATGGCGGGGCCGCAGTCGGGGTCGATGTCGAAGGCGGTGAGGGCCCGGCCGCCCAGCAGGTGGGCCGCCAGGGAGAGGATGCCGGTGCCCGCCCCGATGTCCAGGATGGGGCCCCCCAGGCGACCCGCCGTGGCCAGCTCCTCCAGCAGCGCCATGCAGAGCCGGGTGGTCTCGTGGCCGCCGGTGCCGAAGGCCAGGCCGGGGTTCACCACCAGGTCCAGGCGGTCCGCCGGACCCGGCGTCCCATCCCAGAGGGGCCGCACATGGAAGCGGGCACCCACCTCGAAGGCCCCGAAACCCTCCCGGCTCTTGGCCAGCCAGTCCTCGTCACCGAAGGGTTCCGCTTCCAGCAGATCCACCCCCGGGAAGGCCGCGAGACCCGCCGGGTCGGGAGCCTCCTGGTCCGGCGGGAAGTAGGCGTAGCAGGCCCGGGGGGGGTCGGCCTCCCGGTAGAAGGCCGAGGAGCCCCGGGCCTCCAGCCAGGCACAGAGGGCCTCTTCCTGGGGGTCCGGGACCGCCAGCCGCCACCGCAGGTGCATCGCATTCGCCATGGGCCCAGGGTAGCAGGCACCCCCTGGAACCTTTCCCTCCGGGGATGCACTGGAGAGGTGCGGCGCGCTCCAGCACGACCGCGGTTCGCGGGAAACGTTCCGGGGGGAACGGCGGGGGGGGACGGCTGTCCCCCCCCGCTCTTGTTCCGGGCCTCAGGGCCGGGGTGGCCCATCAGGCGCCAGACCGAGCCAGTGGTCGGGTGTGGATCCCGTCGCCTCGAGCCGCACGCCCTCGACCACGGCGGCGCGCTTCCGCGTCAAGGCCAGCAGGGCCCTCCGGGAACCCGGCAGGCGATCCAGCTCGAGGTACTGGATCCGGCCGGCCAGCCGGGAGATGGGCAGGTGATGCACCACCTCGGCGGCCTCCTCCCCGTCCTCGTCCCCGTCGCGCTCCCGCCGGTCGATTTCCAGGGCCTGCAGCGTCCGACCGGGCATCCGGTAGACGAACAGGAACTGGTGGTCGCCCTCCACCCGGTAGAACACGACGTGATCCGTACCCGGCACCACCCGGTCGAAGGGCAGGCCGGCGGCCGGGCCCACCGCGAGGATCGCGGCCGCCAGGGGCGCGAGCAGGCTAGTACCAGCCATCCCCGTCCGGGTTGAGGATGGCCGCCGCGAGGGCCTGTTCCGCCGCGTGGGCCGTGGCCGTCACCGAAGCGCCGAAGGGCACCACCACGTAGCGCATCAGCCCGGCCTCGTCGTGGTAGGCGGAGTGGTAGGCCAGGAAGGCCTCGCCGGCGGCCTTGCCCCCCAGGGTGAGGTTCTGGCCGGGGGCCAGGAAGACCACGACCAGGGACTCCGGGCTGGGCCGGCCGAGTCGGCCCTGGGCCAGGGCCGCGTGGAGGAAGTGCTGGAGGGCCAGGTCGGTCACGGTGGGTCCCTGGGGCAGGAAGGGAACCACCCCTTCCTCCGCCACGGGGAAGCTGTAGGCAGTGAGGCTGAAGGACTTCATCGCGGCGAAGCGCTCGGAGACCCCGAAGGCCACCAGGGCGCCGTTGAGGTCGCGCATGACGCCCGCGTGGGCGCGGGCGGACCAGGCGGTGCCCAGGAACAGGGTGGACACCCGGGGGGCCTTCACCACGGACCCGCCATGGAAGGTCCGGGCGGGCGCCGTGGCTGGGGCCGCGGGCGGCACGATCTCCACGCGGCCGTCGTCGTCATCCACCAGCACGGTGTGGGCAGGGGCGTCCTGCAGGGGCATGCGCCCGGACTGGGCGGCCAGCGGCAGCGCCAGGACGCAGGGGAACATCAGGGATGCGTTGAATCGAAAGGTCATGGCGGAATCCATGGTGGGAGGGTTCGCTACTGGACGTCGAGGCTGACGTCATCCAGGACGAAGGACGTCTGGTTGGAGCTGTCTTCGCTGCCGAGGAAGTAGATCTGGATAGTCTGCCCCCGGTAGGCGGAGAGGTCGAAGGCCTTCTGCACGTACCCCGCGGCCGCGTTCAGGTTGGAGTAGGCGGCCAGCGTCGCCAGCACCGTGCCCGAGCTGTTGCGCACCTGCACCTTCAGCGTGTCGTAGGCCGTGGTCGTGGTGGTCTCCGCGGTGTCGATGTGGATCCAGAACGACAAGCTGGCGCTCGCCAGGCTGCTCGGCAGCGTCACCGTCTGGGCGAGGGTTTCCGTGGCCGTGCTCCCGGTGCCGAGCAGCCAGCAGCAGGCGCTCCCGCTGTGGGCGCTCTCTCCGCTGAAGCTGCCGATGTCGGCCGTCGTGCCCGTCCAGCCCGTCGTCCCGCCCTCGAAGCCCCCGTTGGTGATGAGGTCCGTCGGCATCGTGCTGCTGTTGCTCACCGAGAACGTCACGGTCGAGGACGTTCCCGCGTTGCCCGCCGCATCGTAGGCCTTGGCCATGAGGCTGTGGCTCCCGTTGGCCAGGGTGGTGCTGTCCAGGCCCATCGTGTAGGGCGCGGCCGTGTCCGTGCCCTTGAGGGCGCCGTCCACGTAGAACTCCACCTTCGTCACGCCCACGTTGTCCGAGGCCGTGGCCGAGAACGTGATCGGGCCGCTGGTGCCGGTCTCCGTGGCGGAGACGGTGGGCGGCGTGGTGTCGGAGCCGCCGCCGCCGCCCGAGGTGGTCACGTTCAGGGCGAAGTCATCCACCACGAAGCTCGTCTGGTTGGAGCTGTTCTCCGTGCCCACCAGGTAGACCTGCAGGGTCTGTCCCTTGTAGGCCGTGAGGTCGAAGCTCTTCTGGGCGTAACCAGTATTGGCGTTCAGGTTGGAGTAGGTGGCCAGGGTGGCCAGGACCGTGCCCGAGCTGTTGCGGAGCTGCACCTTCAGCGTGTCGTTGGCGGCGGTGGTGCTGGTCTCCGCCGTGTCGATGTGCAGCCAGAAGGTCAGCGCGGCGGCCGTGGCCGTGGGATCGATGGCCACCTGCTGGATGAGCGTGTCGGTGTGGCTGCTGCCGTAGCCGTCCAGCCAGGCCTTCCAGCTTCCGCTGTGGGCCGGCTCGGAGGTGCTGTTGTCCACCACGCTGACCGAGGCGACCCAGGGGCTGGCCGCGCCGGTCTCGAAGCCCGGATTGCCGAGGATCTGCGTCGTGGTGCCCCCGCCCCCGGAGGTGGCCGGGGTGACGGTCACCGTGCGCGTGGCGCTGCCGCTGGCGCCCGTGTTGTCCGTGGCCGTGAAGGTCACGGTGTAGGTCGCGTTGGCGCTGCCCGTGTTGGTGTAGGTGTGGCTGGCCGAGGCACCCGAGGCCGTGCCGCCGTCCCCGAAGGTCCACGCGTAGCCGAGGGTGGCGGAGCTGCTGCTGTCCGTGGCGCTCCCGGCGAAGGAGACGGCCGTGCCGCTGGCCACCGTCGCGTTCGACGAGGGGGTGGTGATGCTGGCGGAGACGGTGTTGGAGGCGCCCGGGTTGAACTGGATGTCGATGACAGGGTGCAGCTCGATGCCGTTGGGAGCCACGCCCGTCTGGCCATGGAGGAAGTCGAACATGCCCACGCCGGTGACCCGCACGGGCACGTTCACCGTCTGGAAGCTGGAGGTGGGCGTGTAGACCGCCTGGAACTGGTTCCGGGCGTTCGTGATCCCGGCCGCCAGGGGGCTCGAGGCACCCACGCAGCCCGGCGAGGGGATCTCCGCGATCATGGTCAGCCCGCTGGCGTCCTGGAGGACGAGGTGGATGTCCGAGTCGGTCTCGAGCTTGAACTCCGTGAGGGTGGCATTCAGCACCCAGACCGTCGTCTCGTAGGGCGCCACGCGGTTGTTCGCCGGGATGGGACTGGGCGCGGGCCAGCTGCGCAGGGTCGCGATGGTGTTGGTCTGCGTCGCGCCCACGTTGATCAGCCCGGCGTCCGCATCCGTGCCGGTCTTCACGGACCAGCGCTCCACGCCGCAGGACTGCGCCCGGGCCCCGACCGGGACCAGGGCCAAGAACGCCGCCACGAGGCTGGCGGCTCCCCGCACACGCAACCGCACCATCGGCGCCTCCCATGAATTAATCGAGACTCAGTCCTAGAATCTCTGTTCAGGGTAGGCCGGCGGCGCGGCGAGTCCGGTTAATTCTTGTTAATTTTCAGCGTGTCCAGACAGGATCAGGCCCGGGGCGATCCGGGATCCCCGATCTTCCTGGCTGGCACCCGGAAGGACCTGCTCGAAGGCCACCGGGCCCGCGCCGTCCCCGAGGCCCAGCCGCGTCATCCGCTTCGCCCTGCGGACTCAGGCCTCGGGTCCCGCCCCCAGGGCTAATCCTCGTCGGCCGTGGCGGATTCGCTCTCCTCGAGGTCCAGCCGCTTCATCTTCTCCAGGAAGGTGGTCCGCTTCAGGCCCAGCAGGTCGGCGGCCCGCTTCTTGTTGCCGCGGGTGATGGCCAGGCTCTGCAGCATCAGCGTCTTCTCCATGTCGGAGACGACCTGGTTCAGGTCCAGGCCCTCGGGGGGCAGGTCCAGGCCGAAGGCCGGCGCGGGCGTCGGGGCCGTCTGGCCGAAGGGGGACGGGGCGGACGCCGGGACCTCCGGCATCCCGGGGGCCGGGCGGAGGGACGCCTCCGGCTGGGGAGGGGCGTCGCCCATGCGTTCGGCCAGGAAGGCGAAGTCCTCCCGGGTGAGCACGGGCCGGGTGCCCGAGAGCACGATGGCCCGCTCGATGGCGTTCTCCAGCTGGCGCACGTTGCCGGGCCAGGGCAGGGCCATGAGCAGGGGATCCACGCTGGGATGCAGGGCCTTGGGATACAGGCCGTGCTCGCGGGCCTTGCGGTTGAGGAAGTGCTGGGCCAGGAAGGGGATCTCCTCCCGCCGCGCCCGCAGGGGCGGCAGGGTGATGGGCACCACCTCCAGCCGGTAGAAGAGATCCTCCCGGAAGGCGCCCTCCTGCACCTTCTTCCACAGGTCCACGTTGGAAGCCGTCACCACGCGGACCTCCACCTTCACGGGGGCGCCGCCGCCCAGGGGCTGCACCTCGCGCTCCTGCAGGACCCGGAGGAGGCGCACCTGGGCCCCCAGGGGCATGGTGCCGACCTCGTCCAGGAAGATCGTGCCGCCGTGGGCTTCGCGGAACTTGCCCGGCGTGTCCTTCCGGGCGTCGGTGAAGGCGCCCTTGTTGTAGCCGAAGAGCTCGGACTCCAGCAGGTTCTCGGGGATGGCGCCGCAGTGCACGGCCACGAAGGGTTGGGCGGCATCGCCGCTCATGCGGTGGATGGCCCGGGCGATGACCTCCTTGCCCGTGCCGCTCTCCCCCAGCAGCAGCACCGTGGCCCGGGTGGCGGCGGCGGCCCGGGCGCGGGCCAGCACGTCCTGCATGGCGGGACTGGCCCCCACCAGGCCGAAGGCCAGGGCCTGCGACGCGCTGAGCTGGGTGGTGGTGCCGGAACGCGGGCGCAGGCCCGGCATGGGCGGCTCGAGGCCGAGGATGCCCCAGCGCACGGAGCCGAGGGAGCCCCACTCCGCCAGGGCCTTCGCGTCCATGGGCGCAGCCTCCGGCTTCAGGCCCAGGAGGATGGGCAGGGCCCCCACCTCGGCCATCATGCGGTTCAGCTCCGGCGGCGGCCAGGCGCCCTTGGCGCTGATCACCCAGAGATCGACGTCCCGCGGGGCCAGGGCCGGCGACGCGCCGCGATCCACGGTCACATCCCAGAGGGAAGCCCACCGATGCTCCAGCCCCCCGGTGTCGTCCCCGAGGGTGGACCAGTGAAGGCGCGGCAGCTGGGTCATGGGCTCCTAGGTTGGAACAAGCCTAGATGCAGGGCCCTGCGGGTCAAGTCAAAAAAATGACTGAGAAAAAATTCAGCCTTGCTCCCGGGCGTACGATGGAGGGGTACCCCGGAGGTCCCATGGCCCTGATGGAATCCACCATGGTTCCCATCGGAACCCCCTGCCCCGACTTCACGCTGCCGGGGGTGGACGGGCGGCTCTGGTCCCGGGATGACTTCCACACCCCGGCCCTCCTGGTGGTGGTCATGTGCAACCACTGCCCCTACGTGCAGTCGGTGGATGACCGCCTCAACGCCCTGGCCCGGGACTTCGCCGGGCGCTGCGATGTGGTGGCCATCAATTCCAACGATGCGGTGGCCTACCCCGAGGACAGCTTCGAGGCCATGCGCGCCCGGGCCCAGGCCAAGGGCTACGTCTTCCCCTACCTCTGGGACGAGGACCAGTCCGTGGCCCGGGCCCTGGGCGCGGTCTGCACGCCGGACTTCTTCCTGTACGGGTCGCACCGGCACCTGGCCTACCGGGGCCGCCTGGACGACAACTGGAAGGAGCCCGGGCGCGTCACACGGCAGGAGCTGCGGGCCGCCATCGAGGCCATGGTGGAGGGTCGCCCCCCCGAGAAGACCCAGCATCCGAGCATGGGCTGCAGCATCAAGTGGAAGATGAAGCCGTGACCCCACGCCAGGATGCACCATGCCGACCCTGACCGAGTTCGTGAAGACGCCCCTCGCCATGCCCCCGGATTTCCAGGATCGGCTCGGGGTCTCCAGCCGCTGGAAGGCTGGCCTCGTCTTCATCCTGGGCCAGTGGATCGGGCTGTTCATCCCCGCCGCCTTCCTCCTCCCGGCCCTGGCCCACAAGCTGAACCTCCTCCTGGTCCTCGTGATCGTCCTCCCCCTCATGGTGCTGGGCGTCCAGGCCCGGGGGCTCTTCTATCTCTGGGTCGCCCGGCGCAGTGCCACCGGGGCCTGAAGGTCGGCGTGCGCCTCTTCCTCGCGCTGCCCCTGCCGCCGGATCCATGCGAAACCCTGGACCGCTGGCAGCGGAGCCATCCCGGGATCGAGGGGTGGTCCCGGCCCGGGGGCCTGCACCTGACGCTCGCCTTCCTGGGGGCCCGCGCGCCGGAGGACCTGGATGCCCTCGCGCGCCTGGGCGCGGCGGTGGCCGTGCGGCAGCGGCCCTTCGAACTCGCCACGACCCACCTGGGCGGCTTCCCCGCAGCGGACCGGGCGCGCGTGCTCTGGCTGGGCGTGGCGCCCAGCGCGGCCCTGGAGGCCCTGGCCGGGGACCTGCGGAGCGCCCTGGCGGCGGCCGGCGAGGCCTTCGACGCCAAGCCCTTCCGCGCCCACCTCACCCTGGCCCGCTTCCGCCGGGCCCGGCCCGTGGCGGCCTTCGCGGACCCGCCCGCCGCGGCCTTCGCGGCGGACCGGCTCGTGCTCTTCGAGAGCGCGCCGCAGGGATGTTACACGCCCCTGCGGACGTGGCCCTTCCGGGGGGTATGATCGGAGCTTTCCGCCGGAGTCCCGATGCGCCGTATCGTCCCCCCTCTCCGCCTCGCGGGCCTGTCGCTGGGCCTGGCGGCCCTGCCCCTTGCCGCCCAGTGGGACCTGCGTCTGGAGGTGCCGCGACCCAGCGGCCAGAACCTGCCGCAGACCCTCATCAGCGGCACGGGCCAGCTGGCCTCCGGCGGCCTCGATACGGGCCGCGGCTTCATCGCCTCCGTGAACCGGCGCCTCTTCCAGGTCGGCCCCCTCTTCCGCATGGAGGCGGGCCTGGAGTACTCCCAGTGGAAGGCCGACGGCACCCTCGCGCAGGGCAGTTCCGTCCAGGGCACGGCCCTGAAGCAGCAGGGCGCGGGCGTGGGCCTCAACGCCCAGGTGTGGGTGCCCTTCACGGGCCTGGCGGGGGAGATCGGCGTGATCCAGCGCTTCCAGCGCTACACCTTCGACGCCAACGGCCTCTCCAACGCCCGGGACCTCAGCCGTACCTGGCTCCGCGTGGGCGCGCGCTGGCGCCTGCCCCTGCCGGTGGTGCACCCCTACCTGGCCGCCAGCTACCAGCAGCCCATCACCAAGGACAAGCCCGTGCGGCTGAACACGGCCGCGGACCTGGCCAGCTACTTCACCGCCCAGGGCAACGGCCAGGAGTTCGAGCGCATGTGGACCTTCGGCGTGGGCGTGGCGTTCTGATGGACTTCCGCCGCGCCCTTCCCCTCGCCGTCCCCGCCCTCCTCGCCGCCGCGGCCCCGGCCCGGCCGAGGCTGGTGGTCGTCATCTCCATCGACCAGTGCTCCGCGGAACTCATCCAGACCTACGGTCCCGAGCTGACGGGGGGCCTCCATCGCCTGTTGACAGACGGTGTCCAGTTCACCGAGGCCTACCAGGACCACGGCATCACGGAGACGGGCCCCGGCCACTCGGTGCTGCTCAGCGGGCGCTTTCCCGCCCACACCGGCATCGTGGAGAACCAGTGGCTGGATCGCGCCTCCGGCAAGCTGATCTACTGCGTGGCGGACGAGGCCGCGAAGCCCCTCGACGGGGACCGGGTCCACGCCGCCTCCAATGGCCGGTTCCTGGGGGACACCCTGGGCGACTGGCTGCAGGCCCAGGTGCCCGGGGCCCGCGCCTTCTCCATCTCCGGCAAGGACCGGGCGGCCATCCTCATGGCGGGACGCCGTCCGAGCGGTGTCTTCTGGTTCACGGGCCCCTCGGGCTTCGGCAGCTCCACCGCCTACCAGCCCGAGCTGCCGCCCTGGCTGGTGCGCTTCGACCACGACCTCGCCACCCGGTTCGCCACCCGGAGCTGGCTCTGGACCAAGGCTCCCGGCACCCCCGAGGGGCGGGTGGCCCAGTGGACCTTCGGCCAGACCGTGGTCCGCAACGGCGCCCTGCCCCGCCTCATCCAGGGCGCGGGCATGCCCCTGGACAAGGGCTTCACCACCCGGTTCACCAAGTCGCCCTTCCTGGACGAGGTCACGGAGGAGGGCGCCGAAGCCCTCATCGAGGGTGAGCACCTGGGTCGCGGCCCCGCCACGGACCTGCTCACCGTCAGCTTCTCCGCCACGGACTACGTGGGCCACAACTACGGCAACCTGGGCACGGAGATGCGGGACCAGCTCCACCGGCTGGACGCCACCCTGGGCCGCTTCCTCGCCTTCCTGAAGCGCCGCGATCCTGCCGTGTGGGTGGTGCTCAGCGCCGACCACGGCGGCATGGATGCCGTGGAGGCGCTCCAGTCCGAGGGATTCCCCGCCCGGCGCGTGGACCAGGCGCCCTTCCTGGCCGGGCTGAACGCCACGATGAGGGACCGCTTCAAGGTGGCCGCGGACCTGTTCACCGCGCCTCCCGAGCCCACGGAGTTCTACCTGGAGGCGGGCGCCGTGCAGGCCGGCCACCTCGACCGCGACACCGTGCTGCGCGAGGCCGCGGCCTGGCTGCGGGCCCGACCCGAGGTGGCCGCCGCCTTCACCGCGGAGGAGCTCGGGGCCGTGGACCCCGCCGCGACCGGGAGCCCCCGGGACAGCCGCCTGGACGTGCTGATGCGACGCAGCTTCCTGGCGGGCCGCAGCGGGGACCTGATGGTGGCCTTCCAGCCCTTCACCCTCTTCGGCGAGCCGCCCCGGGAATACCTCGCCGGCCACGGCTCGCCCTGGGCCTACGATCGCCGCGTGCCCCTGGTCTTCTGGGGCCCCTGGAAGGGCGGCGCGCGCCCCGAGCCCGTCCGCACGGTGGACCTGGCGCCCACCCTGGCGCACGAACTGGGGCTCAAGCCCGGGGCGGTGGACGGGAAGGTCCTGGACCTGGGCCCGGCGAAATGAAGCTCCCCCGCGACGCCGGGATCGTGGTCCTCACGGGGGCGGGGATCTCGGCGGAGAGCGGGCTGCGCACCTTCCGCGACGCGGATGGGCTCTGGGAGAACCACCGGGTGGAGGACGTGGCCACGCCGGAGGCCTTCGCCCGGAACTCCGCCCTGGTGTACCGCTTCTACAACGAGCGCCGGCGGGGCCTGGCGGGCGTCCGGCCCAACGCCGCCCACGCCGCCCTGGCGCGGCTGGAGGCGGCCTGGCCCGGCGACTTCCTCCTGGTCACCCAGAACGTGGACGACCTCCACGACCGGGCCGGATCGCGGAGCCTGCTGCACATGCACGGGGAGCTGCTGAAGGCCCGCTGCCTGGCCTGCCGGGCCGTGCGGCCCTGGCCCGGCGACCTGGACGCTGACGACCGCTGCCCGACCTGCCGCCACGGTCGCCTGCGCCCCCACATCGTGTGGTTCGGCGAGCGCCCCCTGGAGATGGAGCGCATCTTCGAGGCCCTGGACACCTGCGGCCTCTTCGTGGCCATCGGCACCAGCGGCCATGTGTATCCCGCCGCGGGCTTCGTGGCGGCCGTCCACCCCCGGGCCCACACCCTGGAGCTCAACCTCGAGCCCAGCCAGGTGGTGGACGCCTTCCTCGAGCACCGCACCGGCCGGGCCACCGAGCTGGTGCCGGCCTTCTTGGCGGAGCTGCTGGCGGAATGATCAAAAGTCGCCAGCGGGGCCTATGGCGTCTCCAGGGCGGTGTTCATGCGCTTCATCAGGCGATCCCGGAATCCAAGCGCATCCCGTTCCTTATCGAGTGTTGCCTGCAGGTCAAGGATGACGGCATCGAATCCAGGTATATGCTGGTCGATCGTATCGTGTGGATCTGTTCCAGGACGCTTGTGTGCCACCAGGGTCGCAGCGAGCTCCGACCCGAAGGCCACGAAGGTGCGAATTGAGACAAGCGCCTTGTAGCGCCCCCAGGCGTCATCCCGATTGCACTGGAGAAACGCAGCTTTCATGGCCCGCCCCTGGGCCACGAATTCGGAAGCCAACGCGGCCAGAGATTCGGGTCCTTTTCTTGCCCTGACAAAGGTGTAGACGAATTCCATGTCAGTCACCTGGAACGCGGTGGAGTAGGACGCCAAGTTGTCATGATCCAGGCTCTCTAGGAGATAGCTCTCGAATGGTGAGAGCTTCCATCCTTTCGGTCGGGCGACATCCCGGAGGAAACTCGCTTCAAGGTAGGCGGCATCCATTTCGTAGAGGTACCGTTCGACACCCTGCTCGCGTTGGGAAAAGAATTTCGTAGGCGAATCGAGGTACGCATTGGCGTGGGTCGTCTCGTGCATGAGGACGGCGAAGACGAATGCCCGATGGCCCGGATAGAGCGCCAGAAACCGCGTCTTCAGCAGGAAGGTCGGCCTTTGTTCTCGATCAAGGAAGAATTCCGCCCCCGAGAGGGGGGTTCCGGGATCGTCCGGCGGGATCTGAATGTGGATACGGTTCGATTCCAGGGCATGACGGACGGCAACGGCACGTTTTGCGAGCTCCGGGTTGCCGCAGGTGCTTGCCACATCGAGGAATTCCATCATCGCCTGGCGAGCCGTTTGGACCCAGCGATGCCCCTTGAAGGGGTGCGCGGCGAGGCAGATTCCCCACGAAAGCAGACCGAGGCAGAGGGACCCGACCCATCGCTTCATTGACACACCGCCTTCCCAAGCAGGGAGAGGCCCTCTCTCACGGCACCACCGGCAGCGCCACGAAGCTGGCCTTCCCGGGCTCGTGCCAGATGCGCTGGGTGGCGCGGCGGTAGTCCGCGGGCTGCGCGAAGAGGATGTTCGGCACGAAGGTCTGGGGGTTGCGGTCGTAGAGGGGGAACCAGCTGGACTGCACCTGCACCATGATCCGGTGGCCCGGCAGGAAGACATGGTTCGCCGTGGGCAGGGCGAAGCGGTAGGTGAGCGGGACGTTGGGCGCCAGCGCCGCCGGCCTGGCGGGGTCCTCCCGGTAGCGGCCCCGGAAGATGTCCGCCGACACCATGAGCTGGTAGCCGCCCAGGGCGGGCTGGGCGGGCACCTCGTCGGGGTAGACGTCGATCACCTTCACCACCCAGTCCGAATCGCTGCCGCTGGTGGAGGCCACCAGGTTCACCTCGGGCTCGCCCGCGATGCGCAGGGGCGCGGTCAGCGGCGCGGAGAGGTAGGCCACCACGTCCGTGCGGCCCGAGGCCTCCCGCTGGTCGTCCGTGAGCCACTGGGGCCAGGTGCGCAGCCCCTCGTAGCCCATGGGCATCACCGGTCGGGCCCGGTAGGGCACGGGCTTGGCGGGGTCGGACACGTACTCGTCGAAGGCCGCGTCCCCCGCCCGGGGCGGTGCCGGCGACACCGTCAATCCGGCGTCGAGGTAGAAGGGCGTGGCGGCGGTGGCCGTGCCTGCGCCCGCCCGGGGCCAGCCGGGCAGCCGCTCCCAGCGGTTCGTGCCCGTCTCGAAGGCCGTCACCGGGGCCAGGTCCGCCTCCGGCGCGCCGGGACGCAGGTACTGGTCCAGGAAGGGCTTCAGCATCTCCCAGCGGAAGGCGTGGGCCGTGTCCTGGCCGAACTTCAGGGAGCCGAGTCCGCTGCCCTCCTGGATCCCGCCGCCGTGGCACCAGGGGCCCAGGACCAGGTGGACCTTCTCCCCGGCGGGGTCCTTCGGATGCAGGGCCTTCCACACGGCGATGGCGCCGTAGATGTCCTCGGCGTCGTAGAGGCTGTGGACCAGGAGCACGGGTACCTTCAGGGGCCGCGCGGCCAGCAGGCGGTCCATGGCCTGGTCCTGCCAGAAGGCGTCGTAGGCCGGGTGGGCGGAGAGCTTCCGCCAGAAGCCCAGCGCGTCCAGGCCGTGGCTCCGGGCCATGGCGCCCGCGGAGCCCGCCGCCATGAACGCCTCGTAGTCGTCGAAGTGGGTGCTCCACCAGCCGAGTCCGCCGGCGCGGGCCGCCTCCTGTTCATAGATGTAGGCGAGGTTCTGCTGGCGGAAGGCGCCGTGGTGGAACCAGTCGTCTCCCCGCCAGCCGTCCACCATGGGGTTCATGGGCACGGCCACCTTCAGGGCCGGATGGGGGTCCGCCAGGGCGGCGAGGGCGAGGAAGCCGTCGTACGAAATGCCCAGGATGCCCACGCGGCCGTTGCCTTCCGGCACGTGCTTCACCAGCCAGTCGACGGTGTCCCAGGTGTCCGTGGCGTGGTCCACCGCCGTGGGGTTCAGGGGCCCGCGGAAGGGCCGGTTCATGACGTAGTCGCCCTCGGAGCCGTACTTGCCCCGCACGTCCTGCACCACGCGGATGTAGCCCCCGGCCAGGATCACGTCCGTGGCGTTGTCGTAGCCCTGGAGCACGGGCCCCAGGTGGGCGCTCTCGGCGTGGCCCGTCAGCTTGTCGGCGCTGTAGGGCGTGCGGGTCAGCAGGATCGGCGCCTCCTTCGCGCCCTTCGGCACGAGGATCACCGTGTGGAGCTTCACGCCGTCCCGCATGGGGACCATCGCCTCGCGGCGCTCGTAGTCCCAGCGCTCCGTCACGGGCCTGAAGGCCGCCGGGATCTCGCCGGGCAGGCCCTGGGCGCCCGCCGGGATCCCCGTCGCCAGCAGCGCCGTCACCAGACCCAGCGTCCGTCGCATCGCCATGACCGCCTCCTGTCCCCGGGGGATGGATGGCGGCCAGTCTAGCGCGGGAAGGCTACGCCTCCCCGACCGCGCTGACGATGAGGCCGTCGCGGGGTTCGCCCTGGCGCCAGATGGCGGCCACATGGCCGCCGGTGGCGAAGACGGCGCCGGGGGTCTGGACCTCCCGGCGGCCCGGGGCCCCCAGCAGCAGGGGACGAGCGCTCCAGGTCGTGCCATCGAAGCGCCGCACGCAGACGGCGGTCTGGCCGCCCTGGTGCTGGGACCAGATGGCCAGGGCCTGGCCCTCGGCATTCACCGAGAGGCCATGGGCCTGGTTCGGGCCCAGGTCGTCCCCCAGCAGCGTCCGGGCCTCCTCCCAGTGTCCGCCGGCGTAGCGCCGGGCGAACAGCTTCACCGAGCCGGCGGCCTCCTGGCGCCACACGGCATGGGCCCGGCCCTGGCCGTCGAGGCCCACCTGGGGCCAGTGGATGGCCCGCCCGCTGGCAAGCAGGGGGGCCGGCGTCCACTCGAGGCTGCGGGGATCCAGGTGGCTGGCGTGGAGGTTCTGCACGCCACCCTCGCCCACTTCCACCCAGAGCACCACGGCCGCCCCCCGGGGGTCGACCCCCAGCCGTAGGTAGGTGGCGCGGCCCCGGGCCACCGTGGTGGGCCGGTCGCTCCAGGCCCGCCCGGCGGGCTCGTAGTGGCAGGCCACCAGGCGGTTGCCGGCGCCCGCGGCCTCCTCGCTCCAGACCACCAGGCCATGGCCGGCGCGGTTCACGGCCAGCTGGGGGAAGACGGGCACGGGGGACGGCTCGCCCAGGGCCGTGGGCTGGGGATCCCAGGCGCCCTCCTCGGCCGCATAGCCGCTGGTGTAGACCCGGTAGGCCCCCCGCGTGCCCTGGCACCACACGGTGTGGATGTTGCCTGCGGGATCCATGGCCGTGTGCAGGCTCACCACCTCGCCGGGCGCGACCTGCAACGTCATGGGGTAGGGCACCCAGGTCTCCGCCGACCCCAGCATGTGCCGGGCGCACACCCGGGTCTGGTCGCCCTCCCGCTCCTGCCACACCACCGCCATCTCGCCCCGCACGTTCATGGCGATCTCCGGCGCCTGGGCCTGGGTGCGGGCGCTGTCCAGCCGGCGGGGCACCAGGTCCCAGGACCGCTGGTCCGCGTGGAACCGGCAGATGTAGACCCCTTCGTGGTCCTGGCCGCGGTGGTGCCAGGCGGCGATGGCGTTGCCGTGGTCGTCCATGGCGATCTGGGGCCGGCCCACCTGCCCCCGGTCCAGCGGCCGCGGCGCCCCCCAGGTGCCGGCCGCGGGGGCCGGCTGGCCGGGAAGCAGCCGATTCAGCAGCGTGCGCAGGGACATGGGGACCCTCCCGGGGCGGAACGACAGGGGGACGTTCCGACCATCCTAGCGCCCACCCTGGGGACTCGCAGGGCCGGGTCCGGGTCTTGAATGTAACGACTGTTTCATGAAACAGTCGTTACATGGCCTCCCGCAAACAGGAACTCCTCGACCCCCTCATCGCCTACCTGGTCCGCCACGGGCCCGCGGACCTCTCCCTGCGGCCCATGGCCGCCGAGATCGGCACGAGCGCCCGGCTCCTGATCTTCCACTTCGGCTCCAAGGAACGGCTGCTGGCCGAGGTCCTGGACGAGATGCAGCGCCGCCTGCAGCACTCCTTCCGGCAAATGCGGTCCGCGCCACCGGGTACCCGGAGGGTCCCCCTGCTACGGGCCTTCTGGGACTGGGCCCTCCAGGACGAGCACTTCCCCAGCCTGAGCCTGCTCTACCAGCTGAATGTCCTGGCCGCCCGAGATCCCGACCTCCGGTCGAACCTCCTGGCGCGGCACGCCCAGGATTGGCTGGCGCTCATCCAGCCGGCCCTGTCGGACCCCGACGCGAGTCCCGCCCAGGCCACCCTGGTGGGGGCGGTCTTCGATGGCCTCTTCCTTGAGCTGATGACCACCGGCGACCGGGTGCGCACCACCCAGGCCCTGGACGCCTTCCTGACGATGGCCACCCCCTCGGCGCCTTCCGGCGGGAGGCGATGATGAGGGCCCCCATGCGACTTTTCCTTGCGAGCCTCTGCCTCCTGACCCTGCTGGCCCCGGCCCACGCGGCTCCCCTGGCCGCCCCTCCGCCCTTGCACGTCCAGCCCTGGGACGGGCGGACCTGGATCCTGCGGGAGGATCTGCAGGCCACCTGGGAGGCGCCCTTCCTCTACCTCCTGGTGGGCCGGCGGCGGGCGCTTCTCATCGACACGGGGGATGTGGCGGACCCAGCGCGGATGCCCCTGGCGGCCGAGGTCCTCGCGCGTCTGCCGAAGGACGGCCCGGCGAGGCTGCCCCTCCTCGTGGTGCACACCCACGGGCACCTCGACCACCGGGCCGGCGACGCCCAGTTCCACGGCCTCCCGGGCGTGGAGGTGGTGCCCTCGGACCTGGCGCACGTCCGCCGCTTCTTCGGCTTCGCCGCCTGGCCCGACGGCCTCGCCCAGGTGGACCTCGGCGACCGGATCGTGGACGTGCTGCCCGCCCCCGGGCACCACCCGGCCGAGCTCGTGTTCTACGACCGGGCCACGGGCCTCCTCTTCTCCGGCGACTTCCTCCTGCCGGGACGGATCCTCGTGGACGACCTCGCCGCCTACCAGGCCAGCGCGGCGCGGGTGGCCGCCTTCGCGAAGGACCGGCCCATCACGGCCGTGCTGGGCGGCCACATCGAGATGGATCGCACCGGCGCCCTGTTCCCCTGGGCCTCGACCGTCCATCCGGAGGAGCGGCCCCTGCCGCTGGGAAAGGCCGAACTCCTGGCGCTCCCCGCCGCGCTCCAGCGCTTCAACGGGTTCTACACCGCCCGGGACGGGTTCGTCGTGGAGAACCCCATCCGCAACCTGGCGGCCGGGGCGGGCGCGCTCCTGCTCGCCCTGGGGCTGCTCGGAATCCTCGTGGTGCGGACGATCCGCCGCTGGCGCCGCCGGCGGTCCCGACCCTAGCCCTCCGCCTTCCGCTCCACCCGCCGCAGCCACGCCTCCCGCCAGTAGAGGGTGTTGTTGCGGGGGCAGTTCTTGGCGCAGAGCCCGGTGCAGGTCACGCCCTTCAGGGCCACGGTGTGGGTCAGGAAGATCATCTGACCTGTCCGCTCCGAGATGATCCGCTGGATGGGGTAGTCCACCTGGAAGCAGCCCTCGGCGAAGTCCACCATGGTCGGCTCGAAGGAGAGGCCGCGGTTCCTCCCCTCGGCATCGAGGGTGCGCCGGATCTCCGGGGCGGGCTTGATCTCCACCCACTCGCCCGGCCGGAGATCCAGGTCCCCCTTGGTGAAGTCCTCCCGGGAGCCCGTCAGCTGGCCGAGGCGCTGGAACCCCAGCAGCTCGCGCACCCGGTTCGCCAGGGTGTGCACGAGGATCTGCAGGAACATCCGGACGGACAGCTCCCCCACTCGGATCTCCGCCAAGAGGTGGGTGAGGTCCCACCGGGAGATGCGCTGGGTCGCCCCCAGGAGCTCCGTGGACTGGCAGAGGAACCGCTCACCCGACCGCGTGGGGAAGCGGTCCAGCCAGAACCCCGAGGGGGGCTGAGGCGCGGGGGGCGGCGGATCCCCGTCCCCAGCCAGCGGCTCGAGCCAGGCTTCCTTCCAGAAATAGGGGCAGCTCCGCTGGCACCCCTCATGGAAGGCGCCGTCGCAACGCAGGCCCTCCAGGATCACGGTATCCGTCAGGCGGCGGATGGCGTTCCCCTCCACGCAGGTCTTCACCGCCCGGCGGTACACCCGGAAGGTCTGCCCGAAGTAGCGCGTCATCTCCGGCATGAAGGGCATGCCCTCCAGCTTCCCCTCCGCATCCAGGGTGGCCAGGATCTCGGCCTCCGGGCGCACCCGCACCAGGTGTCCCCTGGCGGCGCGCGGCAGACGGTGACGCTCCGAAGCGGCCTTGCTACCCATGCCGACCTCTTGGAAAAACCATTCACAGAGGTCCCCTTCGACCCCCGGAAGGGGAAGCATGTCACAACGCCCGCCCGGGTGGCTAGGGTCTGTTTACACCGCCCCGCGGACCGGCGGGGGACCGGCCCGCCCTCAGCCCAGGATCAGCAGGCCCAGCCCCAGGGCCGCGGGGAGGGCCTGGACGAGCAGGATCTTCCGGCTGGCCGTGAGCCCCCCAAAGACCCCCGCCACCAGCACGCAGCCCAGGAAGAACGCCTTCACCCCGAAGCCCGCCGGCCCCAGCCACAGCCCCCAGGCCAGACCCGCCGCCAGGAACCCGTTGTAGAGCCCCTGGTTCGCCGCCAGCACCTTCGAGGCGGCCGCCGCCTCCCGCGTCTGCCCGAAGGCCCGCAGGCCGGCCGGCTTCTCCCAGAGGACCATCTCCAGCACCAGGAACCAGACATGCAGCAGGGCCACGAGGGCGATCACAGCATTGGCGAGAAGGGACATGGCGCCTCGGAACAGGGTTGGGAAGGCCGGAAGGAGCCGCAGGGGCCTGGGGAACCTGAGGCGGGGGAGCCCCGGGGATCCGTCCCCGTGGCCCGCGGTCGCCCGCTACCCCTTCAGCAGCCGGTCCTCGGCCAGCCGCAGGAGGTGTTCGCAGGCGAGGACGCCGTCCCGGTGGTTCATGCGCTGGAAGTGGCCGCGCAGGTGGCGCAGGGTGCGGGGGATGGCGGGGGCGAACTGGGCCTTGTGACGATGCACCAGCTGGTGGCCGAAGGTGCCCAGGGCCTTGAGGTTCCGCTGGATGCCGCTGAGGTTCAGCTCCTCCCCCAGGGCCTCGGCGCTCCAGCCCAGCTCCTCCTGGAGGGGCGCCATCAGCTGGCGGCCGGCATCCCGGGACCAGTCCCAGTAACCGTCGAAGCGGATGCTGGCCAGGTCGTAGGTGGCGGCGCCGCGCCGGGCGTCCTGGAAGTCCAGCGCCACGAGCCGCCCGCCGTGCACCATGAGGTTGCGCACGTGGAAGTCGCGGTGGGTGAAGAAGCGGGCCCGGGTCTCCAGGCTGGCGTGGACCTCCTCCATCAGGCGGTCCAGCCAGCGGGGGGGATCCTTCTCCAGGAAGTCGCGGAAGAAGTTCACCCGGCAGTACTCCCACTCGAAGGCGAACTTGGCCTCGTCGAAGGACCGCTGCATGAAGAAGGTGTGGCCCGGAGCCCCCAGGGTGAGCGGCCCCGCCAGGGTGGCCAGCATCCAACCCGTCTGCTCGGCCCAGTGCACCTCCTCCTCGGGATGCTCCACCAGCCGCTGCTCCAGGGTGGTGTCGCCCAGGTCCTCCACCAGGAGGCAGCGGTCGGCGTCGTGGAACTGGAGGATGGTGGGCACGTGGATGACGGGATCCAGGAAGGCCTGCAGGGCCCGGAACTCGAAGTAGCTGTCGTCGGGCTTCTCCGGGGTGTCGAGGGGATGCAGCACCACCAGGGCCGTGCCCACCTGGGGATGGTCCACCCGCACGTACTGCCGCGCCCCCGCATCCCCCGCCAGGGGCCGGGGCGCCTTCAGGTCCCAGCGTTCCAGGGCGCGGGCGAGACGGGGATCCATCCGACCAGGGTACTCCCATCGCGCGGGAGGGACAGCCTCCGCTACAGCCCCAGCCGCACCTGGTGGCCGCCCTCCCCGAACCAGAGGGCCTCGGCGTCCGTGATCGAGGGCGGGGGGAGGGCCCCGGGGCCCAGGACGCAGCGGGTGAGGCGGCCGGCGGGGGCGGCCGAGGGATGCACGTAGCAGCCGGGCAGGCGGCCCTCCTGGTCCGGTGCCAGGTCCGCGGCGGCGGCGATGAGGGCCTCCGCCGTGCCCACCTCCCGCCAGGGGAAGGGCTCGGCCACCACGCCCAGGTGCAGGGGCAGCCGGGGCCGCAGATCGTCCATCTCGCTGGGGCCCTCGGGCAGGAGGGCCAGGGCCTCCGGCGACCAGGCGGCGGCGCCGGTGAAGTGGTAGGGGCCCTGCTCCCCCACCACGCCCTTGGGGAGGATGCGGTCCTCCGCGTCCAGCCACACCGGGTTCCAGGGGCCGCCCGGGTGGGGCACCAGCAGCCAGCTCAGCGCCGCGCGGGCCGCGCGGTGGCGTTCGCGCAGCCGGTCGAAGGGCACGGCGTCGGCCCAGATGTCCGCGTTCCAGACCAGCAGCTCCCCCGCCACCCGCCCGAGCGCGTGGCGCAGGCCCCCGGCGCTCCCCAGGAGCCGGGGCTCGTCGAACACCTCCAGGCCGCCGGCCACGGCCCGCAAGCCTTCCGGATGCAGGTGGGCGTTGCAGCCGATCCGCCCAGCCCCGGCGGCGCGGAGGGCCCCGGCGCCCCACTGGAGGAGGGGGCGGCCCCGCAGGGTCCAGGCGGGCTTGGGCAGGCAGGCGCTCAGGACGCCCATGCGTGTGCCCAGCCCCGCGGCCAGGAGGAAGCCCTCAAGGGGTTCCGGCATCGGGGTCCTCGGGCGGCAGGGGTCGCAGCAGGAACTGGCCGGGGGCCAGGCCGCGCATGGAGAGCACGCGGATGTGCCAGCCCTGGATGCGCAGCTCGTCGCCGGGGCGGAGGACCCGCCCCAGCTGCTCCTGGAGGTAGCCGCCCAGGCTCACGGAGCCCTCCTCCGCCTCGAGGTCCAGGTGGAGGTGGTCCTCCAGCTGCTCCAGCAGGACGTTGCCCTGGGCCAGCCAGCCGCCGCCCCGGGTGCGCTTGAGCTGGATGGCCTCCCGGTCGAACTCGTCCTGGATCTCCCCCACCAGCTCCTCGAGCACGTCCTCCAGGGTGACGAGGCCGTCCACGCCCCCGTGCTCGTTCACCATGAGGGCCAGGTGCTGCTTGCGCTGCTGGAACTCCAGGAGGAGGCCCTGGATGGGCTTCATCTCCGGCACGAAGAAGGCCGGGCGGGCGAAGGTTCGGAGGTCGGGCTCCTCCTCCCGCTCGTGGAGGGCCCAGAGCAGCTCCTTGAGGTGGACCACGCCCACGACACGGTCGAGGTCGCCATCCACCAGGGGGATCCGGGTGTGGGGAGACCGCCGCGCCAGGGCCAGGTTGTCCGCCAGGCTGTGCTGCAGGTCGAAGCAGACCACCCGGGCCCGGGGCACGGCGATCTCCTTCACCGTGCGCCGGGTGAAGTCGAAGAGGTTCTCGATGAGCTCCTTGCGGCGCAGCCCCAGGCGGCCCTGGGCCTGGCTGTGCTCCAGCATCCGCTTGAACTCCTCCTCGGAGGGGAGGGCATCCTCGGCATCGCCCGGGCGGATCCCGAAGATGCGCAGCACCAGGTGGCTGAGCTGGGTGAGGGCCCAGGTGAGGGGCCGGACCAGGCGCGACCAGGCCAGCAGGGGCCGGGCCGTGCGCAGGGCCCAGGGCGTGGCGGCCTGGATGGCCACGCTGCGGGGCACCAGCTCCGCCAGCACCACGTCGAGGGTGGTCATGAGGAGCAGGGCCAGGCCGCTGCTGAGGGGCAGGCGCAGGCCCGGCCAGGGGATGCGCCCGAAGACCTGGTGGAACCCCCGGGCGAAGAGGTCCTCCCCCACGGCGCCCAGGGAGAGGGCGCAGAGGACGATGCCCACCTGGACGGCGGAGAGGTGGTGGCCCAGGCGCCGATGGACCTCCAGGGCCTGGACGGCCCGGGGATCGCTGTCGACCAGGGCCTCCAACTGGGTGGCCCGCACGCGCACGGCGGCGAACTCCGCCATGACGAAGAAGGCGCTGAGGAGCAGAAGGGCAGCGCAGAGCAGGGCCGCGCCCAGGACCACCGGCGCCCCCCGCTAGCCGCGGGCGAGGTCCGAGCCTCGCCGGAGCCGCTCCACGACCTCCTGGAGGAGCTCGTCCATCTGGCCCAGGCGCTCGCGGTGCTCCACCAGCCGGGCCTCGACGTCCTGCTTCTCGCCCTCGAGGGCCGCGTGGGCCTCCTGCTGGGCCTGGAGCACCTGGGCCATGCGGCCCAGCTCGGCCTCCTTCTGGTCCACGCCGTTCATCAGCTCCAGCCGCTCGCCCTCGTGCTGGATGACGGCCTCGTCGAGCCGCTGCCGGGCCTCCGCGGCCTGCTGGGACGCCTCGCGCAGGGCCTCCTCCAGCCGCTGGGCCTCCTCGCCGAGGGCCGCCAGCCGCTGGTCCCGCTCGGCCGCCGCCTCCCGCAGCGCCTCGTTCTCCGCCTCGGCCCGCTGCAGCCGCTCGCTGATCTCCGCCAGGTCGCGCCCCTGGCCCCGCATGGTGGCCTCGAGGCCGGCCAGCTCCAGCTGGAGGGTGTGGGCCCGCTCCTTCTGGGCCGCCACCTCGAGCAGGGCGGCCTGGTGGACCTCTTCGAGGGCGGTGTGCTTCTCCACCATCCCTTCGAGGGTGGCGTTGAGCTGGGCCTGGGCCTCCCGGGCCTCGGCGAGGGCCGCGTCGCGGGCCTCCACGGCCGTCTCCAGTTCCAGGGCCTGGTGCTGCAGGCGGTCCCGCTCCTTGAGCAGCTCGATGGTGCGCTGGGTCTTCTCGCTGAGCTGGAGGTTGAGCTCCTCCACCTGGTGGAGCAGGTCCGTGCGCTCGGTGAGGGCCTCCTTGAGCTGGGCCTTCAGCGCCTCGCCGTCCCGGCTGCCGCTCTCCTCCACCCGCCGGAGGGCCGCCTCGGACTCCGCGAGTTTCTGCTTCAGGGCCTCGGCCTCCCGGTGGCGCCGCTCCATCTCGTCCAGGTTCTGGGTCACGGAGCTGAGCTGGCGCTGGAGCTGCTGCAGCTCCGCGGCGGTGGCCTGGAGCCGGTGGTCCTTGGCCCGCAGCTCCTCGTGGAGGGCCGCCACCTGCTCCTCGAGGAGCCGGGTCCGGGTGGTGTCGGGCGGGGCCGTGGCCTTCATGTCGAGGTTGCGGGTGACCGCGGAGGGGGACACCGGCTCGGGCCGGATCTCGAAGGCCCCGGTGATGGCCGCGTGCGGGGGGGGCGCCGCCGGGGCAGGGGCGCCCTCGTCCAGGGCGCTCTTCAGGCCGTCCAGCCAGTCGTCGCCCAGCTCCGTGTCCACCAGCTCGCCCAGTGGATTGTCGGGATCCAGGGTCCGGCCCGGCACCAGGGGGGTCAGGGCCGCCACGAGGGCGCTGGGGGCGATGGGCTTGTGCAGGTAGAGGTCCGCGCGGCCCTTGAGGCTCTGGTGCCGCCGGTACTCCTCCTCGCTGGCCTTGGCGCTGATGAGGGCCACCTTGAGGGCGGCCAGCTTGGCGTTCTTGCGGATGGTGGAGCAGAGGGCGTAGCCCTTGTTCTCGGCCACCTCGACGCAGATGAGCACCGCCGCGTAGCCGCCGTGCTCCAGGCGGGGGATGACGCCGTCCGGGGAAGCGGAGACCTCCAGGTCGAAGGCGGCCTCGAGGCTGACCTGGTGCTCCTTGAGGAAGCTCCGGTCGCTGTCCACGAGGAGGAGACGCTGGCCCATGGGTAGGTCCTTCGGCGGAGGTGAGCCCCCCAGTCTAACCCGAATGAACGGAGCCCCGCCAAGGGCGGGGCTCCGGAAAGGCCGGGGCGCGGGGCCTCAGCGGGGGGGGATGGCCAGGGTGAGCCGCTGGCTGCCTTGCGGGGCCTGGATGTAGAGCAGGAGGGGCCGGCCGGTGGCCTTGCGGGCCGCAGCCATGAAGTCGGCCACGCTGGTGACGGGCTGGCCGGCCGCCTCGGTGATGATCATGCCCACCTGGAGGTTGCGGTCCGCGGCGGGGGAGCGGGGGTCCACGGAGACGACCACCACGCCCTTGCGGTCCTCGGCGATGCCGAACTGGTGCCGGTTCACGGGGTCCAGGGCGCCCACCTGGAAGCCGTAGGCCTTCTGGAGGCTGAAGGTGCTGGAGCCTTCGCGGTCGGTGCCGCCGGACTCTCCCTCCTCGCCCCGGCCGGACTCGCCGCGGCGGAGCTCCTCGATGGCCTTGCGGTCGCCCAGGACGACCGAGAGGGTCATGGCCTTGCCCTTGCGGATCACGCCCAGCTTCACCGTATCCCCGGCCCGGCGGCTGGAGATGGCGGACACCAGGTCATCGGGGTTCTTCACGGCCTGGCCGTCCACGCTGGTGATGACATCCTGGTGCTGGAGACCGGCCTTGTCCGCCGGCTGCCCCCGCTCCACGGAGCCCACCAGCACGCCCTGCTTCACGCCCAGGGCCTCCTGGAAGACGGAATCCAGTTCCTGGGGCGTGACGCCGAGGTAGCCCCGGCTCACGGGCTTGCCCGCGCGCAGGTCCTTGAGGATGCGGTTCACCATGCTGATGGGTACGGCGAAGCCGATGTTCTGGCCGGCCGGGTTGATGGCCGTGTTGATGCCCACCACCTCGCCCCGGAGGTTGAGCAGGGGGCCGCCGGAGTTGCCGCGGTTGATGGCGGCGTCGGTCTGGAGGAAGGTGCTCACCCCGCCATCGAGGTTGCGGCCCTTGGCGCTGATGATGCCCTGGGTGACCGTGTGCTCGAGGCCCAGCGGATTGCCGATGGCCACGACCCATTCGCCGATCTTGAGGGAATCGGAGTCGCCGAGCTTGGCGAAGGGCAGGTGGGTGGCGTCGATCTTGACGAGGGCGACATCCAGCTCCTTGTCCTTGCCCAGGACGGTGCCCTTGAAGGTGCGGCCGTCCACGGTCTTCACCTCCAGCGCGTTGCCGGGCTCGCCCATGCTGGCCACCACGTGGTAGTTCGTGAGGATCTCGCCGTCAGGGGAGATGATGACGCCCGAGCCGCCGGAGACGGCCCGCTGCTCCGAGTCGCCGCCCCCCCGGGGCACCCGGGGATGGCCCGGCCCGCCAGGGCCGAAGAAGAAGTCGAAGAAGTCATCCCCGCCGCCGAAGGGGTTCCCCGGCTGCCGCTGGCGGACGAAGCTGGTGTTGGTGATGGCCACCACCGTCGGGTTGAGCTTCTCGGCCACCTCCGCGATGGGGGGCATCCGGTCCAGCCCCTTGGGATCGACCGTGACGGGTTTCTCCTCCTGGGCCCGGGCCACCCAGCCATGGCTCAGCCCCATCCCCAGGGCCATGCAGACCGCAGCGAAGGCCGATAGGCCGAGGACCTGTTTGACATGACGCTTCATGGACAACCTCACGCGCCGGACCAGCCGGCCTGCTCTAGCGTGACCGGAGCCCCCCGAAGGTTCCCGCTGGCCAGCAAAGGCCGACCAGGATAATCTGGATGATCCAACGGCGGCTGTAGCTCAGTTGGTTAGAGTACTGGATTGTGATTCCAGGTGTCGTGGGTTCGAGTCCCATCAGCCGCCCCAGATTGAAAAGCCCCCCGGAACGGGGGGTTTTTCAATCTGGAACGCCCGGACTCGAACCCACGAGTGGGACCGCGGAGACAGCGCGGGGCGCTGTCGGGAGCGGGACCGGCAGACCGCGCCGCGGGATGCGGTTCGAGTCCCCGCCCAAGTGGGCCTTGAATCCTGGTCGGCGGGCGGCTGGTGGGACTCGAACCCACCCCGGCCACGCGGACGTGGCCGGGATCCAGCGTCGAGTGGGACCGCGGAGACAGCGCGGGGCGCTGTCGGGAGCGGGACCGGCAGACCGCGCCGCGGGATGCGGTTCGAGTCCCCGGCCGAGTGGGTCGTGAATCTCAGACAGCGGGCGGCTGGCGGGACCCGAACCCACCCCGGCCACGCGGACGTGGCCGGGATCCAGCGTCGAGTGGGACCGCGGAGGCCCTCCGGGGGAGGGCCGGGAGCGGGACCGGCAGACCGCGCCGCGGAATGCGGTTCGAGTCCCCGCCCGGACCGCTTCCCAATGGCTCAGAAGAGCCTGACGAGGTTGAACCCCAGGGCCCACTGGCCCGGGGGCCTGGGGCCGCCCGCATCATCGCCGCCCAGCACCTGGTGGGCCGTCGTCCCCTGGACGTTGGTGACCAGCAGGGTGAACCGGTGGCCCTTCGTCAGGATCCGGTAGCCGAAGGCGTACCCCCGCTCGTAGGTGGCGGCCAGCCGGGCGGGGCGCGGGTAGTACTCCCCCAGCAGCATCTGGCTGTCGGTGAGGCGCCACCGGAAGTCGACGCCCGCGGTGACGAGCCCCTGGTCCCGGGTGGTGGTCCGGGAGAGCCAGGTGGGCACGAGGCCGAGGGTCACGGACCCGGCCACCAGGTCCACCGGCAGCTGGAGGGCGGACCCGGTGATGCCCACGGAGCCGAAGGCGTAGGTGGCCTGCTGGACGGCCTCGTCGAACCGCTCGACCCGGGCGGCCAGGCGGAGGTGGGGACCCGCCAGGAGCTGCTGCTGGAGGGCCAGCACCACCGTCTTGTCATCGGCGGTGCGGTAGACCTGCGCATTGAGGCCCCGCACCGCCCCGATGCCCAGGTCGAGCCCGAGCCCCGGGAAGTTGCCGCCATCCAGGCCGTACCAGTCCCTGGAATGCCCCCGGGCCGGCTCCGTGAAGCGGTGCGTGAACCGGAGGGCCGGCTGCCAGCCCTGCAGGCCTTCGGCCGTGGGCAGGTTGAGGCCGAGGGGGACCTCCGATTCCTGCGCCGCCAGGGCGGAGGCGAGGCAGAGGAGGGCGAGTGCAGTCCGAAGGCGCATGGCGCAGGCGCGGGGCTAGGCGAGCCGCAGGGTGGCGGACACGGGGGTGTCCGGGTGGATCACGAGGACGCCCCCGGGCGTGGACTCGGTCACCTGGATGTGCTGGAGGACGGCCCCGACCGGGGCCGGCCCCACCGTCACGGTCCCGTTCAGATCGTACTGGCTGCCGTGGCAGGGGCAGCCGAACCCGCCCCCCTGGGTGGGGTTGATGTGGCCGCCGAGGTGCAGGCAGCTGGCGCTGATCGCGAAGATGCCGCCACTGTCCCGGACGAGGTAGTAGCCCTGCTCGGCCCCGGCGACCAGGGGGCAGCTGCCGGACGCGGTGGTGGTGTAGTCCCGCACCGTGCCGGAGGGCTGGGCCAGCAGGCTGGCCTTCGTCTCCGCGGTGGTCACGGGACTGGGGGGCGGGGGCGGGGCGGGCTGCGGGGTGGAGGAGGTCCCCCCGCCGCCCCCGCCGCAGCCGACGGCGGCAGCCGCGGCGAGGGCGAGGGCGCAGGCGCAGAAGGCTCGGCGGTCGAGCCCGCTGGATGCTTCGATCGTCGTGGATGCGTCGGGTCGAGGCATGGGACCTCCGTGGCTGGGGCCTGGCGGCGACGTGCGGGCTCCCCATCGGGAACCGGGGCCGCGGGGCCGGGTGGGGATGATGGGTCGGCGTCGAGGATGGGGGTACCGCCCGGATCCCCCCAGATCCGGTTCCGAGAAAGCCGCCCCACCGGTCCCCCCATGGGGCCGCGCCCTCACACCCGGGAGCTGCCTCCGTCCCCTGCGGCCAGGATCTTGAGGATCTCGGTCACCTCGGCCGCCGACTGCGGCCGGTGTTCCGGCCGCTTCTCCAGCAGCCGGGCCACCAGGGCGCCGAGGTCCGGGGGGAGGTCCGGCACCAGGTCGGGCAGGAAAGGGGGCTTGGCGTCGAGGTGCAGGGCCAGGAGGTCATCGATGCGGGGGCTGTCGAAGGGCGGGAAGCCCGAGCAGAGCTCGAACAGCAGCACGCCCAGGGCGTACAGGTCGGTCCGCGCGTCCGCGCGCTCGCCCCGGATCTGCTCGGGCGACATGTACCGGGGGGAGCCGATGAGGGTGCCGGCCTCTCCCTCCGTGGCCGCAGCCACCGGGGCGGCCAACCCGAAGTCCATGATCTTCGCGTCGCCGCGCACGTCGAACAGGACGTTCGCGGGCTTGATGTCCCGGTGGACGACCCCGACCGCATGGGCCGCCTCCAGCCCCTCGGCCACCTGCCGCGCGACCCGCAGCACCAGCGGGAGGGGGAGGCGTCCCCGCGCATCGAGCAGGCTCCGGAGGGTGATGCCCTTCAGGTACTCCATGGTCACGTAGGGGATGCCCTCGAATTCCCCGAAGTCGTGGGTCCGGAGGACGTACCGGTGGGTGATCTTCCGGGCCAGGCGGATCTCCTGCTTGAGCAGGGCCAGGAAGGCGGGGTTGGAGGCGAGGCCCGACCGGATGACCTTCAGGGCCACCTCCTCGTCGAGCTGGAGGTCCCGGACCTTCAGGACCACGCCCATCCCGCCGCGGCCCAGCAGGCCGTCCACGCGGTAGCGGGCGGCGAAGACCCCGCCCTCCCGGAGCGCGGTCGGCAGGGGCTCCTCCGTGCGCCGGACCGCCGCCGGTTCCAGGCGCCGGGTGGCCTCGTCCTGGGACCATGGGGCCGGGGCGGGCGGCCGGGGCGCGGGGTCCGGCGCCGGGCCCTTCCGGGCCGTTTCCAGGAGGGTGAGCAGGTCGTCCTTCGCGCGCAGCTCGGCCAGCATCGCCTTGAAGGTGCGGGTCAGCACCCCCACCTCGTCGGGGGACGGCACCAGGGTCACCGTCTCCGGCCACTGGCCTCCGGCCAGGGCCTCTGCGGCTCCCGCCAGCGTCTTGAGCGGGGCGGTCACCTTCCGGGCGGACCAGAGGCTGAGGCCCAGGGCGACGAACAGCCCCGCGGCCCCCACGGCCAGGATGGCCCGCTGGAGGTTGCGGAAGGGGGCCAGCAGCGGATCCACGGGCATCAGCAGCACCTCTGCCATTTCCAGATCCAGGGCGTTCACGCCCCGGAGGGGGGAGATCCGCCCGAGGTAGGTCCGCCCGTCCAGGCGGAAGGGCAGGACGGCAGAGCGCTCGCCGTCGAGGACCCGGTAGCGGACGGCCAGGAGGGCGGGGTCCCGGGCCAGGAGGCGGTCCAGGGTCTGCGCCTCGGGCAGGGTGGTCCCCAGGGTCTGGAAGTGGCTGAGGAGGGCGAGATGGGGGGGCGGGTCGCCGCGCTGGGGCCCGGCGATGGCCAGCCGGCGGAGGTCTCCGGCCACCCGGTCGTCCACCCGGGCGCCCACGAGCATCGCGCCCAGGGGCCGGCCCCCAGGCGAGCGCAGGGACCGCGCCACCGCATGGTAGACGCCGGGCCGGTCCCCCCAATCCACCCGCAGGAAGCCCCGGTACGAGGGGCCCGGGTGGCCCGCGGCCTGGGCCTCCTCGGGCGCCAGGGCCATCTGCAGGATCCCCACGTCGGGGAAGGTGGGCCGGGCGCCCCGGGCGCTGCAGGCCAGGAGGGAACCATCCGGCCTCACCACGAGGGCGATCTCCGCGTTGAGCCGGGGCAGGTTGTCCAGGAGGGTGTCGGCCAGGCTGGAGGAGGCGCCCCCTTCCAGGGCCTGCTCCACCAGCGCGACATTGCCGGAGTACTGGGTGAAGACATCGAGGCCCGCATCCAGGGAGTGGCCCTGCTGCTCGAAGGCCCGCTCGAGGACGTAGCCGCCCGCGGAGAGGCTCGCGCTGGCCGTGGCCCGGGCCCCCCGCTCGGCCTCGGCGTAGGCCACCCAGAGGATGATCGCGAGGAGCCCGAGCACGGCCGTGGCCTGGCGGAGGAACAGGGTCCAGGCCAGGGTCTGGTACCACCTCATGGTTGGCTGCATGGGCCTTCCTCGGTCCACCGGTATACTGGCCTCGAATCTACCCCGGAAGCCAAGCATGATTCGAGGGATTGCTCGCGGTCTGCCGGTCCTCGCCCTGGCCCTGGCCCTGCCCGTGCAAGCGGGAAGCGTCCGCGGTCCCGTCCGGCTCCGCGAGAAGGACGGGCGCTTCCGCCCCTCCCTGAAGGACTGCGTGGCCCTTCTGGAGCCCCTCGACGCGCCCGTTCCGGCCGTGGGCCCCTCCAGGCCCGTCGCCATCCGCACGGTCGGCAAGCAGTTCATTCCCCACGTCGCCCTCGCCACCCCGGGGACGGAGGTGGCCTTCCCCAACCTCGACCACCTCGTGCACAACGTGTTCAGCGTGACCCAGGGGAACCGGTTCGACACGGGCCAGTACCGGCCGGGCGACGCGCCCCGGGTGAGGGTGGCCAACCCCGGGCTGGTGAAGCTCTACTGCAACATCCATCACCAGATGAATGCCTTCCTGTGGGTGGTCACCACCCCCTTCGCGCAGATCCTCGACGGCCGGGCCGGCGTGGCCTTCGACCGGGTGCCCCCGGGCACCTACCGGCTCGTCCTCTGGCACCCGGAGACGGGCGAGAAGGCCTGGGTCCTGACGGTCGGGACCGGCCTCACCGAGGGGGCCTGGGACCTCGACATCTCGCGGCCCGCCCTGGAACCCCACAAGAACAAGTTCGGGAAGGACTACCCGCCCCCCGCGGACGAGCGGGACTACTGATCCTAGAACCGCTTCAGCAGGACCAGCATGGACCGGGTGACGCGGTAGTCCTCGCCCTCCGCGGTCTGCCGCAGGCAGACGAACGTGGCGATCCAGTTCCCCGGCAGGGGCAGGGACAGGTCGAGCCGGGGCCCCCGGGCCCGGCGGTAGAACCACCACTCGTCCCCGTTCACGGGGTAGAGGGTGCCCGTGGAGGAGAGGCGCTGCCAGGTGAAGGCCAGCTGGGGCCACCAGGTCCGCTCGCGGCTCCCGGCCAGGGCCTGGAGCTCCTCGCTGGTCTCCCCGGTGTCCCGGTTGCGGGCGCCGAACCACCGGGCCTCCAGGGGGAAGACCGCATGCCAGGTGCCCGAGGCCCCGGCCGCATCCAGCACCAGGCGCTGCCGGGCGGCGGGATCGTGGCCCGGCAGGCGGCGGAGCCGCTCGTCCGCCGGATCCCAGGCGAGGGTCCAGCGGCCGACGTGGGCGGTCCAGGAGAGGGGCCCCGTGTCGAGCTGCAGCACGGCCTGCCCCGCGGCCAGGTCCACCCGGCCTCCCTGGACGGTCCGGACCCGGCCGGCGGCGGCCCGGAAGCCCGCTTCCTGGACCCGGCCCGCCGCATCCCGGAACCCCACCCGGCTTTCCGCGCCGAGGAAGCGCAGGTCCCGGTCCCAGATGGCCTGGGAGGCCAGGAGGCCGTTCTCCTGGAGCCCCGCGCTGAGGCTGGCGAAGGCCCGCTCCGAGGTCCAGGCCACCGCCGCCCGGGCGAGGTCCAGCTGGGTCCCGTTGGACGGCTGCTGATCCCATCGGGGCGCGTTGAACCGGTTCCCGTCCGATCCCATGGCCGACCGCGTCCCCGCCTCGAGGTGCAGGGCGTCCTGGTCCCAGGCCCAGCGGAGCCGGAGCTGGAGGCCGGCGCGGCGGAAATCCTCAGTGGGATCCCCCGGGTCGGAGAGCCGGTCGCCCCGGAGCGTCAGTTCCCACCTGGGCCGCCACGGGTCCGCCGGCTCCGGCGCGAAGGGCGCCGCCTCCTGGCCGGAGACGGCCAGGGCGGCCAGGAAGAGGGTCCAGCGGGGGATCGCCATCGTCCTCCAGGAGCCTGAGGGATCCCGTGGATGGTACTCCACGGGCCGGAGCCGGCCAACGAAGGGCGGGCACCGGAGGGCCCCCGATCTCGGAACCGGATCTGGCGACGGGTCCCCCCGGCCCGAAGCTGGGCAGACCGGCCTGCATCCCGTCTTCCCGTCCCCCCACCCCATCCACCCGTACCGCGCTCGCCTCGGCGAGCTGGAGGCACCCATGCCACGACCCATCCCCGAACCCACCTCCTGGAAGGCCCCCCGGACCCTTGGCTGGGCCGGCGGCGCGGCCCTGCTCGCCTCGCTCGCCGCGTGCGGCGGCGGGTCCTCCGGCGGTTCGGCCACCCCGGCCGCTCCGCCCAGCTACCAGCTGACCCTCCTCGTGGCGGACCAGGCCGCGGCGGGGGCCACCACCCTGGATCCGAAGCTGGTGAACCCCTGGGGCCTGGCCTACGGACCGACCACCGATTTCTGGGTGGCCGACCAGGGGACCGCCACGACCACCGTCTACGACGGGCTGGGCCACATGCCGACCGTGCCCGTGGTGGTGGCGGATCCCGCCGTGGCGGGCGCGCCGATGGGCGGGCCCACGGGCGTGGTCTTCAATGGCACCCCGGGCTTCGCCGGCGACGAGTTCATCCTGGCTTCCCTGGACGGCTGCCTCAGCGGCTGGAGCGCCACCGCCGGCAGCACCGCCGTCCGCCGGGTGGACCACTCGGGTTCCGCGGCCGTGTACACCGGCCTCGCCATCGGCTCGAGCGGGACCGCCACCTACCTGTTCGCCGCGAACTTCAACGGAGGGTCCATCGAGGTCTTCGACGCGACCTATGCCCCCGTCACCCTCGGCGCGGCGGCGTGGGTGGATCCCACCCTCCCCGCCGGCTACGCGCCCTTCAACGTCCAGGTGCTGGCCGGCAAGCTCTACGTGACCTACGCCAAGCATGACCCCCCCGCGATGCGCGAGACGACCGGGGCGGGACTCGGCGTCGTGGACGTCTTCAACCTGGACGGCAGCTTCGTCCGCCGCGTGGCGGCCGGCGGGGTGCTCAACGCGCCCTGGGGCCTGGCCCTCGCGCCGGCCAATTTCGGCCCCTACAGCGGGGCCCTGCTCGTGGGCAACTTCGGCGACGGGCGCATCACGGCCTTCGATGCCGCGAGCGGAACCCAGCTGGGACAGCTCTCCGGGGCCGGCGGGGCCCCCCTGGCCATCAGCGGGCTCTGGGGGATGACCTTCGGGAACGACGCCTCGGCCGGCAAGTCGACGCAGCTCTATGTCGCCGCGGGCCCGCAGGCCCAGGCCCACGGGCTGTTCGGCACCATCAGCTACGGCTCGGTGGGCACCGGCGGCGGCGGCACCGGCGGCGGCGGATATTGATCCTGGGCGCCTTGACGCGCCCCTCCCCGCCCTCGATGCTGATCCGAACCTTGGAGCGCCACCGTGGGTAGCTGGGATCTCGCCATCGCGCTGGATCGATCCAACGCCGAGCCCCTGTACCTCCAGCTGGTGAAGGCCCTCGAGGAGGGCATCCGCCACGGGCGCTTCAAGCCCGGGGATGCCCTCCCCGGGACCCGGGCCCTGGCGGACCTGCTGGGCGTCAACCGCAACACCACCCTGGCGGCCTACAAGGAGCTGGAGGCCGAGGGCTGGATCGAGGTGGCCCCCGACCGCGGCACCTTCGTCGCCCGGCGGCTCCCCATCGTGGTGGAGGTGCCGCCGGGGATCTCGGCCCAGGATTCCGCCTCCTGGAAACGCGCGTCGCCTCCCAACGAGGTCTTCTTCCAGCCCGGGGCCCCGGCGCCCGAATCGTTCCAGCTCATCCCCGACACGCCGGACCTGCGGCTCGCGCCCACGGATGCCATCCACCGGGCGTACGGCCGGGTCCTGCGGCTGCATCCGGAGCGGCTCCTCCAGCCGGGCTGGGATCCGCGGGGCCTCCTGGATCTCCGGAACTCCCTCGGCAGGATGCTCCGGGACATGCGGGGCCTGTCCGTCGAGGCGGGGAACCTCCTGCTCACCCGCGGCCTGATGAGCACCCTGAACCTGGTCTCCCGCGTGCTCTTCGCCCCGGGGGACGCCGTGGCCATGGAGAACCCCGGGCAGTTCCGGGTCGCCGAGGCCTTCCGGTCGGCCGGCGCCCGGCTGTTCCCCGTGCCCGTGGACAGCCGCGGGCTGGATGTGGAGGCGCTGGAGGCCCTGCTGGTCCAGGAGCCCCTCCGGCTCCTCTACGTCACCGCCAGTCCCCAGCTCCCCACCCAGGTGGCCCTCGATCCCGCCCGTCGCAAGCGCCTGCTGGAGCTGTCCGTGGCCCACGGGTTCCGGATCCTGGAGGGGGATCCCAGCCTGGGCTTCCACCGGGAGAAGAACCCGCGCCTCCCCCTGGCCAGCGAGGACCGCCATGGCCGGGTGCTCTACTTCAGCAGCTTCGAGCAGATCCTCGCCCCGGGCCTCCAGGTGGGGTTCCTCGCGGGGGAGGCCGGCCTCATCAAGGCCCTGGCCCAGCAGCGGCAGCTGGTGGACTGGCCCGGCAACCTGGTCCAGGAGGCCACCCTCGAGGAGACGCTCCGCGACGGCGAGATCGTCCGCCACCTGCGCCGGGTCCGGAAGCTCACCGACGAACGGAGGGAGACCATGGTGGACCGCCTCCTCCTCCACCTGCATCCCGCCATCTCCGTGAAGAACCCCCGGGAGGGGCTCTCCCTCTGGGTCCGGGTGGCCGACGACGTGCCCCTGCAGGCCTGGACGGAGCGCTGCCTCGCCCATGGCGTCGTCTTCTACCCCGGCAGCCTCTACGACCTCCATCGCCGCCCCCTCCCCTACATCTGCCTGGGCTTCGCGGCCCACACCCTCGAAGAGCAGAACGAGGCCTGCGCCCGCATGGCCCTGGCCCTCTCGGAGGCCCGGGGCCGACGCCCCTGAGGCGGCCCCTTAGTCACGTCCAGGCCCCCTCCGACCGATCAGGAACCCATCGCCCCGGTCGCCCGTGCCCGTCCTCCGCCACCGATCCATCGCCAGCCAGATCCGCCTGGCCCTGGGCCTGCTCGCGGTCCTCATGACCCTGGGCTCCGTGGGCATGCTGCTGCTCGCGCGGCGCGCGGCCGAGAACGCCAGCCGCCTCTACCAGGAACACCTCCGCCCGCTCCAGCAGCTCAATACCGTGGCCGAGGCCTACTCCGTGGCCATGACCGGCAGCCTCCGGGCAGTCCGTTCCGGGGCCCTGGCCCCCGCGGAGGGGCTCCGCGACCTGCACCGGGACATGCACCGGGCCGAAGCGGCCTGGCGGGACTACCGCGTGGACCACGGGCCCTCGCCGGAGGTGCTCCATGTGGAGTCCCATCTGGAGCACCTCCGGGCGCTCTCCCGGCAGCTCGAGGTCCTCCTGCCCCGGGGGATGTCCGCGGAGCTGGGGACCTTCGGGGACCGGGACTGGCTGCCGGAGGTCATCGCCCTCTCCCGGGGCCTCGGCGAGCTCCGCGACGAGCAGGACCGCACCGCCCGGAGCCTCCTCGCGAACCTCCAGGCGCAGTCCCGCCACACCACCTGGATCGGCCTCGCCCTGATGGCGGCGGCCCTGCTCCTGGCCCTGGGCCTCAGCCAGGCCTTCGCCCGCCACCTCCAGCGGGGCGTCGGCGACCTGGTGGCCCGCCTCCGCCAGGTCGCCGACGGGAACCTGGAACCCGCCCCCGAGCGGGAAGGCGAGGACGAGCTGGCCGTGGCCGACCGGGAGCTGAACCGGACGGTGGCCCGGCTCGATCGCCTGATGGAGACCCTCCGCGAGCAGCAGGCCCTGGAGCGGGCCATCCTGGACGGGGCCCAGGCCGCCATCATCGGCCTCGACCTGGACGGGAAGGTGAACCGCTTCAACCACGCCGCGGAGCTGATGCTGGGCTACCGGGCCGAGGAGGTGCTGGGGAAGGCCACCCCGCTGCTGTGGCGGCTGCCGGAGGAGCTCGCGCGCCTGGCCGAGGAGCTCAGCGCCCGCATGCGGCGCCCCCTCCAGTCCGGCGTGGAGGCCCTCCAGGCCGCGGCGCACATCCCGGGCTTCTCCACGGAATGCCACTACCGCCACCGGGACGGGCACCTGGTCCCGGTGCTGCTGGTCATCTCCCGGATCCTGAACCCCGAGGGCAGGCTGCTGGGGACCATGGGCGTGGCCATGGACCTCACCGAGATCAAGCGTCTCCAGGCGGAGCTCCGGGACAGCGAGGCCCGGGCCCAGGCGGCCTCGCGGGCCAAGAGCGCCTTCCTCGCCAGCATGAGCCACGAGCTGCGCACACCCCTCACGGCCATCCTGGGCTACACCCGTCTCATGGCCCGGGAGCCGGCCCGGAGCGAGGACGACCGGATCCGGCTCACCCACGTGGTGCGGGCGGGGGAGCACCTCCTCTCCCTCATCAACGACGTGCTCTCCCTGTCGAAGATCGAGGCCGGCCGCATGGAGGTGAAGCCCGTGCGCTTCGAACCCGCGGCCCTCTTCCGCGACCTGGAGTCGCTCCTCCGGGCCACCGCCCAGGGGAAGGGACTCCGGCTGGAGGTGGACGCCGGGGGCTTTCCGGACCGGGTGGAAGGCGATCTCCCCAAGCTGAGGCAGGTCCTCCTCAACCTCCTGGGCAACGCCCTCAAGTTCACGGAAGCCGGCCACGTGCGCCTGGTGGCGCACTGGCAGGAGGGTCGGGCCACCTTCGCCGTGGAGGACACGGGTCCCGGCATCGCCCCCGAGGACCAGGCCCGGCTCTTCCAGGCCTTCAGCCAGACGGAACTGGGGGCCAGCGCCGGGGGCACGGGCCTCGGCCTCCACATCAGCCAGGTGCTGGTGGGCCTCCTGGGCGGCCGGATGGCGCTGGATAGCGCACCGGGCCGGGGCTCCCGCTTCAGCTTCGCCCTCCCCCTCCCGGAGGCGGAGGGGCCGCTCCTCCGCCACCCCGAGCGCGCGGTGGGCCACCTGGCGGCCGGCCAGGGGGAGCCCCACCTGCTGGTGGTGGACGACCGGCCGGAGAACCGCGACACCCTCTGCGGCCTGCTGCGCCTGGTGGGCTTCCGGTGCAGCGAGGCCGTGGACGGGGCCGACGGCCTGGCCCGCTGGGAGCGGGACCGGCCGGACCTGGTGCTGATGGACCTGCGGATGCCGGTCATGGACGGGTTCGCCGCCATCGAGGCCCTCCGGCGCCAGGAGGCGGAGCGGGCCTGGTCGCGCACGCCCGTGGTGGCCATCAGCGCCAGCGTCTACGACGTGGACCCCCGGGACCTGGCCGCCCGCGGATTCGACGGCTTCCTGACGAAGCCCATCGACGAAGGGAGTCTCTTCCAGACCCTGGCCACCCTCCTGGGCCTCGCCTTCGCGGAGGCCCCCCCGCCCGAAGCCGCCGCCCCGGCCGGACTCGACGGGGCCGCCGACCTGGATCCCAGCTGGCGCGCGCGCTTCCGCAGCCAGATCACCGTCGGCGATCTGGAAGCCGCCGAGCGCCTGCTGGACGAACTGCCGGACACCCCCCTGAAGGCCGAGCTGCGGCAGCACCTGCGGGCCTATCATCTCAAGGAACTCCTCTACCACATCCCCTGAGCCATCGAGGCCCCCATGCTGGTCCCCCCCGCCGACCTCCTGCTGGTGGACGACAATCCCACCAACCTCGATCTGCTCACCCGGGTGCTGAAGGGGAACCACCACCGGGTCCGCACCGTCACCAGCGGCGCCATGGCCCTGGAGGCCGCCCGGCGCCAGCCGCCCGAGCTCATGCTCCTGGACGTGAGCATGCCCGAGATGGACGGCTACCAGGTCTGCCAGGCCCTGGCCCAGCAGCCGGCCCTGGCCCCCATCCCCGTGATCTTCATCAGCGCCCTGGACGACCCCCTGGACAAGGTGAAGGCCTTCCAGGTGGGCGGGCGCGACTACATCACCAAGCCCTTCTCGACCGAGGAGGTGCTGGCCCGGGTGGAGCACCACGTCAGCCTCGGGCGCCTGCAGAAGGACCTGGAGCGGCAGAACCAGGCCCTCCTGGACGCCAACCTCAAGCTCAAGGAGGTGCACACCCTCAAGGCGAACTTCACCGCCATGCTCGTCCACGACATCCGCTCCCCCCTAGCGGGCGTGGGCCTGATGCTGGATTCCCTCAAGGAGGGGGTGGCCCCGAGACCCGCCCTGGTCGCCCAGGCCGAGCAGAGCTTCAACCAGGTGCGGGGCCTCCTCGACGAGATGCTGGAGCTCCACCGCAGCGAGCACGGCCAGGTGCCCCTGGAGCTGCAGCCGATCGACCCGGCCCACTGGCTGGGCGGCCTCGCCACCGCCTACGACCTCCGGGCCGCCGAGTCCGGCCGCCACTTCCAGGCCAACATCCCCGAGGGCCTGCCGGAGATCCGCGGGGACCGGGCCCAGCTCGACCGGGTCATGCACAACCTCCTGGACAACGCCCTCAAGTTCACGCCCCGGGGCGGCGCGATCCGCCTGGAGGCGGCCCAGGACTTCGGCTCCGGCGTGGAGTCCGGCCTCCGGTTCCTCCGCATCGGCGTCATCGACACCGGGCGCGGCATCCCCCCGGACAAGCTCCCCTTCGTCTTCGATCCCTTCCGCCAGACCGAACGCGGCGATGCCGACCGGGGCTTCGGGCTGGGGCTGGCCATCGTCCAGCGCCTCGTCGCCGCCCACCAGGGCCAGATCCGCGCCCAGAGCCAGCCCGGCTTCGGCACCAGCTTCACCCTCCACCTGCCCTGCTGAGGCGCGGGTCGCTGGTCCGAGTCCACCGGCGTTCTGGTACCTGGTGCGCCCAGCTGGACTCGAACCGCCACCGGCTGGCCCCGCCTCCGACGCCTCCGGCCCGACATCCCGTCGGGCCTTCGGCTGGAGCCTACCGGGCCGCCGGTGTTTCTCGCTGGTCCGAGTCCACCGGCGTTCTGGTACCTGGTGCGCCCAGCTGGACTCGAACCAGCGACCTGCAGCTTAGAAGGCTGCTGCTCTATCCACCTGAGCTATGGGCGCGGGGACGGCTAGGGTCATTCTAGCGGGGGCCCACCGGGATGGGCCGCGGCTAGAGCACCTCGATGAGGCGCAGGGCGTACCTGGGGTGCTCGAAGGGATGCGTCTCGGGGAAACGGGCGAAGAGCCAGCCCCGGAAGATCTGCCGCCCGCCCTCCGTGAGCGTCACCTGGGCCGCCGGGTTGTTGGCCTCGTTGCTCTTGCTGCTGATCACGCCGGCATCCATGGTGAAGTCGGGGACGATGGCCAGGGTGCGGAGGGTGAGGTCGCTGCCGGGGATGGTGAAGTCGGAGCCGGCGGTGACGACGTAGGTGGCCTCCTTCTTGGCCGAGAGGTCGAGGATCGCGATCCGCATGCGCTTCCACCTGGCCTGCACGGCCTCCGGAACCTTCACGACGGCCTCCATCCGGGGCTTCCCGGCGTGGGGGTCGGCCCCCCCGCCCAGGCCCGCATGGGGATCCGACGCCGCCGCCGCGGTCGGCGCGGCGACCACCATGTCCTTCGCCTCCCGTCGGCGACAGCCCGGCAGGGCCAGGAGCAGCAGGGAAGCGGACAGCAGACCGGTCATGGCTTTCATGGACGGCTCCTCGACAGCGGACGGACCCGGAGGGGGCGTGCCGCGGGATGAGTGTCGCACGGGGCTTCGGGACGAGGGTCTCAACCCTCCGGACGTGCCGGCGCTCCCCCCAGGAGACGGTGCAAGGGGGCCGCCAGGAGGACGGTGAGGGGGGCGAGGGCGAGGCCCGCCACGACGTCCACGACGTAGTGGACGGAGATGTAGACGGTGGCGAAGACGATGGCCAGGGCCCAGGCCCAAAGCAGGGGCGCCGACTTCGGGAAGGGTCGCGTCGCCAACCCGGCGGCCAGGAGCGACAGGGCCGTGTGTCCGCTGGGGAAGGCGTCGAGGGTGGTGAGTTCGGCCCGGTCCAGGAACGCCCGCACCGCGGCGGACAGGGCCCCACCCCCGAGTCGGGCCGACGCCAGCGCCGGCGGAACCCTCGGGCCCTCCGCCGGCCAGAGGAAGTAGCCCAGGAAGGACAGGTAGAACCCCAGCAGGAGGGTGAACACGAGGCGCTCGAAGCCCTCGGGGCCCAGGCGCCGCCGCCCCAGGACGGCCACGGTCAGCGGCAGGAGGTAGAAGCTGGCGTAGGCCAGGTAGACGACCTCCGTGAAGGCGGTGGGCCGTCCGAAGGCCCCCCGCCAGCGGTCCGCCAGGGCCCCGAACCAGCGGGTGTCCAGCCCGGCCAGGGTCGCATCCCACCGGTGGCCGTTCACGGCGGCCACGAGGGGCTGGAGCAGCAGGAAGACTCCCAGCACGACGGCCCCCGGGGCGAAGTCCCGGACCAGCCGCCACGCGCGCCCCGGCCGCGCCCGGCCCAGGAACGCCAGGATCGCGAGCATCGCCGCGAGAGCCAGGGTGTACGCCGGCCAGCGGGGCGGCCGGGCGAGGATCGCGAGCCCCAGCAGCCCCGCCAGGGCTCCACCCGTGAGGCGTTCCGACGGCCGCAGGGTCATGCCGGGGGCGCGGACCCGCCCGTCCAGGCCGGGTTCCCTTCCGGGGGGCCCAGCCAGCGGTGCGGATCCTCGAGGATCTTCTGGACCAGGGCCAGGGACCGGGCGCAGGAGAAGGCATCGTCGATGCGCTCGTCGAAGGTCCAGCGCACCGAGAGCCCCGGTTCCACCACGGCGCCCTCCCGGCCCGGGAAGACCATCGCGCGGGGGAAGGAGACGGCCCCGAAGATGGAGGTGGTGCCGTACTCGTAGAGGTGGTGGTACACGTCGGAGACGCCGACCGATCCCAGGTTCGCGAGGAAGATGCTCGAGTACATGGGATCGTTCCGGATCATGAAGGCCGGGAAGAGGTTCCAGTGGTCCAGGCCCTTCGCGAGGGCCACCAGGCCGCGCACGAGGAAGCCGGGCAGCCGCATGACCAGGGCCACCTCCTGGTCCACGGGCCGGACCGTGTCCCGCGCCTCGTCCACTTCCGCCGCGATCCGGGCGGACCAGGCGGCGAAGGTCTCGCCGGGCCGGGCCAGCAGCTTCACCGTGGCCCCCGGCCCGTCATCCGTGAAGGCGGTCTTCACCACGAAGGAGAGGGAGACCCCCCGGCGCTGGTAGATCCGCCCCCCGGACACGAAGCGGTTCAGGCGGGGCCGTTCCTGCAGGGCCGCGGCCACGGCGTAGGCCACGAGATGGAAGAGCGTGGCGCGGGGATGGTGGGCCCGGTTGTAGGCCTTGAGCCAGGCCCGGGCGGCGGTCACGCGGTAGACGCTCTCCTGGGTGACGCAGCTCTCGTTCCGGCCCCGCATGAGGTAGGGCATGATCCGCCGCACCGGGGCCTCGCCCTGGACGAGGTCGCCGTCGGGTCTGCGGAAGAGGGGCATGGCCCAGGGTCCGGCACGGGCTCCGATGGTGTCAAGGACGGTACGGCCTTCTTCCGGGCCTCCCTCCGAAAAAAATCGATCAAAGGGTCGGGTATGGATTGACAGGCCAGTCCCGCGGATTTATCCATGGGGCCTCCACCCCCGGTGACCCATGACGCGCGACGCCCTCCGTCCCCTCGCCCTGGCCTGCGTGCTGACCAGCCTCCCCCTGCTGGGGCAGGAGGCCTCCGGGCCCTGGTCCGCCACGGTGTACCTCCAGCAGAGCTGGCCCAAGCAGACCGAGACGAACCGCCAGATCACGCAGGACATCAACGGCACCTTCGGCTCCCACTTCCAGACCTGGGATGACATCGCCAACCTGAGCCTGGGCGGCCACCTCTTCCGGGAGCTGGCGCCCCAGTGGAAGGTGGGCCTCGAGTTCGACTACTCCTCGGGCCGGATCCGCGGGACCGAATCCGTGGACACGCCCGCGGGCCCGGCCGTCCTGTCCTTCGAGCAGAAGTACAGCACCTACGCCGACCTGCTGGCGGTGGCCCAGTTCCGCCCCCTGGGTGGCGAGGGGCGCTGGGTGCCCTTCCTGCTCGCAGGGGCCGGCCTGGCCTACGAAAAGGACCGCACCCGCCTCACCTTGCAGAACGCCTACCTGAATGAGGGGCTGCAGGTGGACAACGACGGGTGGTTCCCCATGGCCACGCTGGGCCTGGGCCTCGACGTGTACCTGTCGGAGCGCCGCACCTGGTACGCCGAGCTGGGCGCCAGCTACGCCTGGGCCCGCCTCAAGCACACCGTCCCCGCCACCGGGACCCTCGCCCCCGCCCCCACCGTCACCGCCGACACCGACTCCACCGGGCCCTGCGTGTGGATCGGGATCGGGCGGAGGTTCTGAGGCGCGCTTCCGAATCTCGCCGACAGGCACCGACGGTCCTGCCGACCCACCCTGCCGGATTCGAACTGCCCGGCTTTGCCGGGCCGGTCTCGCTCCGTCGCCACAGAGGCTCCGCCCCCGCAAGGCACGCGCGGGAGCGCCCTCCGGGGGAGGGCGCGTCGGGCGGAGAGTGGCGCCTCCGCGATCCCACTCGACGCTGGATCCTGGCCGCGCCTGCGCGGCCGGGGCGAGTTCGAATCTCGCCGACAGGCGCGGATGGTCGCGCCGACCCACCCCTGCCGGATTCGAACTGCCCGGCTTTGCCGGGCGGGTCTCGCTCCAGCGCCACAGAGGCTCCTCCCCCGCAAGGCACGCGCGGGAGCGCCCTCCGGGGGAGGGCGCGTCGGGCGGAGAGTGGCGCCTCCGCGATCCCACTCGACGCTGGATCCTGGCCGCGCCTGCGCGGCCGGGGCGAGTCCGAATCTCGCCGACAGGCGCGGATGGTCGCGCCGACCCACCCGAGCCGATTCGAACTGCCCGGCTTCGCCGGGCCGGTCTTTCTCCGGCAGGACATCAAGTCCTGCCTCCGAAATCCCACTCGACGCTGGATCCTGGCCGCGCCTGCGCGGCCGGGGCGAGCTCGAATCTCGCCGACAGGCGCCGGTCGGAACCCATTGGTCGGAGCGGCGAGATTCGAACTCGCGACCCTCTGCTCCCAAAGCAGATGCGCTACCAGGCTGCGCCACGCTCCGACGAGGGTCCAGGATACCTCAAAGGGGCCGGGGGGTTGGGCGGAAGGGCGGTCCTGCCGATGAGGTGCATGGCTGGCCGAGGCGGGGAGGTCTCGCATGGCGCCCTTCGATGATCTGCCCCTTCCGCACCTAGACCCCGTGGGCCGGGTGGGGGCGGTGCAGCGGGGGCAGCGGACGCAGGCCATCCGGCTTCCGCCGGGGGTGCTTCCGCCCGCCGGACAGGGGCTGCTGGCGGCCTGGCAGCGGCGCCGGCAGCGGCAGGAGGAAGGCGCCGCCGGCGAGGAGGCCGCGGCCGCAGCTCCCGAGGCGGTTCCGGACGTGGCCCCGCCGGAGACCTACGGCGAGCACGGGGAACTGATCAACCCCCAGGTGGCAGCCGAGGCGGAGAAGCCCCGCCTGGACCTGGAGGCCTGACTACTTGGCGCCGACGGCCACGCTGCGGAGGTTCAGGCCGCGGCGCTGCAGGTCGAAGATCTGGCCGGCGAGGCCGATCATCAGCTGGGTCTCCAGCTCCTCCCGCCCGCGCTTGGTGGCTCCGGCCGGGGGCATGGCCGCGATGGCGGCCGGGGTGAGGGAGCGGGACCAGGTCAGGTCCAGGGCGAAGGACACGCGCTTGTCGTTGCTGCTGAGCTCGCCGGCCACGTGGCTCATCTGGCCATTGGGGCCGTAGCCGATGCGCAGCCAGCCCGGGCCCTCGAAGCCGCGGCTGCTGTTGCTGAGGTTCACGGCCTCCAGGTGGTTTCCCGCGCCGTAGGCGAAGTCCATCCGGGTCTGGACGCCCTGCTCGTCGTTGCGGAAGTCCATGCGGTAGGGGAGGTGGGTGGCCTTGTCCACCAGCACCACCAGGTGCCCGCGGCGCCAGAAGCCCAGGCTCTGGGCCAGGCTCTGCTCGCGCTTCTTGGAGTCCCAGGGCTGGGTGGGGGCGTTGAAGACGATGCGCTGGAGGGTGCGGCCGCCGGAGGCCTCCTCCCCGCCGAGGCTGGGCTTGAAGACCGTTCCATCGAGGTACACGGCCTTGATGTCGTTGAGGGTCTGCCGGAACCAGGCCATGTAGGTGAGGGGCGCGTCGGTGGGGGGCAGGTCCACCCGGGTGGTGTAGGCGTTCTGCTCCTTGCTGTAGAGGAAGCCCCGGTCACCGCGGCGGGCGTAGAGCAGGTGGCCGAAATCGCCGGCCATGTCCGTCTTGAAGTCGCCATTGGCGAAATAGGTGCCCTTGATCAGAAGGTTGGCCTGCCCGCCCTTGCTGTCGGCCTTCACCGCGCCCTGGCTGAGCTGGTCCACCTTCCGGTTCACCGCGGCGCCGCTGAGGGCGATGCCGAGGGTGCCCTGGACCTCCACCGCCGTCACGCCCTGGTAGGGCTGGCCGAACCAGGTGGCGTCCACCGCGTCGAGCACCTGCAGGAAGGCCTGGCGGGCCGCATCGGCACCCTTCGCGGCGCCCTGGGCCATCACCAGGCCGGTCGCGAGGAGGAGGGGGAGGGTCTTCAGGCGCATGGAAACTCCGGTTCAGCGACGAGGATGCCGGGAAGGGGCCTTGGGTTCCGGCCGCTCGGCGGCGAAGCAGGCCCGGCACAGGGCCTTCTCGGGGTCCTCGGGAACGAAGGGCAGGTACTCCTGCGCGCCGCAGCGGACGCAGGTGATGTGGGTGAGGATGCGGGCCGCACCCTTGCCGCCCCGCTGACGGGCGAAGGAGCGCCGGTAGCAGTCCGGGCAGAGGAAGAACTTCTTGCCGCTTTCGAGGTGGAACTTGATCCCGCATTCGGCGCAGATCTTCTCCCGGGGCGCGGAGGGCTCCGGGGGGGCCACGGCGACACGCTTGGTGAGCCGGACGGGCGGCTGGGTCGGCGCCGGGACCGGCTTCGCCGCATCGGCGGGGGCCGGGTCCCCGGGGACCGGATCGGGCAACGGAGAAGGCCTTCGGATCATCTGGTTGGGTTCCATTCGGCCCCGCGGCCGAAGGTCCAGGGTACCCCATCGTCCCCCCCCGGGCGAGTCGGGATGCCAGGCAATCCGGGCCTTCGTCACAGGTGAACCCGCGCTTCTGTCACAGGGATGCCACCGCTCCCGCTCGGGGGAGGGCCCTGCCATGCTGGGGGCATGGACACCGCCGACCAGCTGCTGGAGCCCCTGCGCCGCGGCCACCCGCGGGCCCTGGCGCGGGCCATCACCTGGATGGAGAACGGTCACCCGGAGGCCCGGGCCCTCATGGCCTCCCTCTGGCCCCACCTGGGCCGCGCCATGGTGATCGGGCTGACGGGTTCCCCCGGTGCCGGGAAGAGCACCCTCACGGACCAGCTGGCCCGGACCCTCCGGGCCGAAGGCCAAAGGGTGGGGATCCTCGCCGTGGACCCCACCTCGCCCTTCAGCGGCGGCGCCATCCTGGGCGACCGCATCCGCATGCAGCGGATCGCCGCGGATCCGGGCATCTTCATCCGCAGCATGGCCACACGGGGGGCCCTGGGCGGCCTGGCCCGGGCCACCCAGGACGCCATCGACCTGCTGGACGCCGCGAACTTCGACACGGTGATCGTGGAGACCGTGGGCGTGGGGCAGGACGAGGTAGACGTGGTGAGCTGCGTGCATTCCTGCTGCGTGGTGCTGGTGCCCGGCATGGGCGACGAGATCCAGGCCATCAAGGCCGGCATCATGGAGGTGGCCGACCTCTTCGTGATCAACAAGGCCGACCGGGACGGCGCCGACCAGGTGGAACGGGAGATCGAGGCCATGAAGTCCCTCTCGCCCACCCGGGACTGGGATCCGCCCGTGCTCCGCACCGTGGCCGCCCAGGGCGAGGGCGTGGCCGACCTCCTCGCGGCGGTCCGGGCGCACGGCGCCTGGCTCCGGACCCACGGGGGCCTGGCCCGCAAGGCCCGGGAACGCGCACGGCTGCGCTTCGAGTCGCTGCTGGCCGAGGCCGCCGTGCGGCGGGCCAAGGCCCAGGCGGGTCCGGCCCGCATCGAGGCCGCCGTCCGGGCCATCGCCGAGGGCCAGGCCGATCCCTATGCCGCCGTGGCGGGGATTCTCGGAGAGGGATGACCCTGGCGGGGGATCCTGGCGCATCCGCACCTTCCGACATTCCCGGCAGTGGTAATCTGTTTCTGACAACTGGGCGCGTTGAACGTGGCACAGGGATCGAGGGGAACCTCCCGATGGAATCCACGCTGCCGGATCGCATTGCCTTCCTGGGCGGATACCTGCCGAGGCTCTGTGGCATCGCCACCTTCACCCACGATCTCTGCGAGGCCGTGGCCGAGGCTGCCCCGGCCTCGCACTGCTACGCCTGTGCCGTGAACGACCGCCTCGAGGACTACGACTACCCCCCTCGCGTCCGCTTCGAACTGGCGGAAAAGGATCTCGACTCCTACCGGCGTGCGGCGGACTTCCTGAACTTCGAGAATGCGGACGTGCTGTGCGTCCAGCACGAATTCGGCATCTACGGAGGGCCGGCCGGGGGCCACCTGCTGGCCCTGCTCAAGGAAGTCCGCATGCCGGTCGTGACCACGCTGCACACCGTGCTGCGCCAGCCGAACCTCGACCAGCGGAAGGTGATGGAGGAGCTGATCCGCCGGAGCGCCCGGTTGGTGGTCATGGCCCGCAAGGGGGCGGAGATCCTGCAGGCGGTCTACGGGGTCCCGGACAGCAAGGTGGACATCATCCCCCATGGCATCCCGGACATGCCCTTCATCGATTCGAGCTTCTACAAGGCGCAGTTCGGGGTGGAAGGCCGGCAGGTCCTGCTCACCTTCGGGCTCCTCGGGCCGGGCAAAGGCATCGAGCATGCCATCGAGGCGCTGCCCGAGATCGTGAAACGGCATCCGAACGTCGTCTACCTCGTGCTGGGGGCCACCCATCCCCATCTCGTGGCCCGCGAGGGCGAGAGCTACCGCCTCGGCCTGGAGCGCCTGGCCGAGGAACGCGGGGTGAAGGATCACGTCATCTTCTACAACCACTTCGTCTCCCTCGACGACCTGAAGGAGTTCATCGGCGCCACCGACATCTACCTCACGCCCTACCTCAACGAGGCCCAGATCACCTCGGGCACGCTGGCCTATGTCTTCGGCGCGGGCAAGGCCGTGGTCTCCACGCCCTACTGGCATGCCCAGGAGCTGCTCGCCGACGGACGCGGCATCCTCGTGCCCTTCCGCGATCCGCACGCCATCGCCGAGGGCGTGTGCGCCTATCTCGATTCCCCGGATCGCCTGCAGGAGACGCGCGAGACGGCCTACCGGCTCGGGCGCGGGATGATCTGGCCAGCCGTGGGCCTACGTTTCCTGGAATCCTTCCGGCAGGCCCGCACCGAGCGGAGGGCAGCGCCCCGGGCGGCCTTCGCGGGATGGACGCTGGCCAGCCGGCCCTACGACCTGCCCCCGCTGCGCCTCGACCATGTCCTCCGCATGAGCGACGGCACCGGCATCCTCCAGCACGCCACGTTCACCGTGCCCAATTTCCACGAGGGGTACTGCACCGACGACAATGCCCGGGCCTTCATCCTCTGCAACCTGCTGGACGAACTCGGCGGACGTTCCCCCACGGAAGGGCTGGACCGGCTGGCCACGAGCTGCCTGGCCTTCCTCGCCGCCGCCCTGAATCCGGTGACCGGCCGCTTCCGCAACTTCATGAGCCACGGCCGGCATTGGCTGGAGGAATCGGGCAGCGAGGACAGCCATGCCCGGGCCCTGTGGGCGGCGGGAACCGGTGCGGGCCGCTCCCGCAACGAGGGCCACCGGAAGCTGTCGGCGCTCCTCTTCGAACGGGGACTCCCCGTGACCGGGTCCTTCTCCTCGCCGAGGGCCTGGGCCTTCACCCTGCTGGGCATCCACGAATACCTGCGCCGCTTCCCGGGCCATGTCCAGGCCGAGGCCGCGCGGGAGCGGCTGACCGCCCGACTCGTCCGCCTGTGGGAGGACTGCGCCACCGAGAACTGGCCGTGGTTCGAGCCCACCGCCACCTACGACAACGCCCGCCTCAGCCAGGCCCTCCTCCTGAGCGGCCAGCACATGCCCCACCCCCGGGCCCTCGAGATCGGCCTCAAGTCCCTGGGCTGGCTCGCCTCCGTGCAGAAGACCCAGGCCGGCCATTTCCGGCCCATCGGCAGCGACGGCTTCTACGAGCGGGATGGGGGCCACGCCTACTTCGACCAGCAACCCGTCGAGGCGCAGGCCATGGTCTCCGCCTGCCTGGAGGCCTTCCGCGCCACCCAGGACGCCGGCTGGTCCCGCGAGGCCAAGCGCGCCTTCGAGTGGTTCCTGGGCCGCAACGACCTCGGCCTGCCGCTCTACGACTCCAGCACCGGAGGCTGCGGCGACGGCCTTCACCGCGATCGGGTCAACGAGAACCAGGGCGCCGAGTCGACCCTGGCCTTCCACCTCTCGCTGGCCGAGATGAATTTCGCCGACAACGCCCTCGCCTCTTCGACCGACAGGACCCCATGACTCCCATCACCATCCGCCGCCAGGACATCACCCTCGTCCCCGAGAGTGCCCGCGTCCTCATCCGGCCCTTCATTCCGGCCCACGCGCAGCGCATCACGACGATCATCGGCCGGGCCCTCGCCCTGAGCGAGGAGGACACCACCCTCGGCCTGGAGGCCATGTTCAAGGAATTCGACGCCAGGCACCTCGACATCGAATCCTCCCTGCTCGCGAATTTCGAGCGGGTGGCCCCTCATGTCTTCACCCATCGCCCCCTCTCCCGCTCCCGCCAGCTCCTCATCGGGGCCCTCTTCTCGGGCGAGTACGCGCTGGAATCCGCCGCCCTCTTCAATCCGTCCATGGTCCCCCATCCGAACCAGGACGGCGTCCCCGAGGGCGCCCTGCGGTTCATCCTGAGCCTTCGTGCCACCGGGGAAGGGCACATCTCCTCCATCGAGTTCCGCACCGGCCTCATCGCCCCCGACGGCGGCATCCAGCTGGATCCTGTCTCCCGCTACGTCACCGTGCCCGAGATCGACCCGAACCCCACCTACAAGAAGGTGCCGTTCATCGTCAAGCTCCACGAGATGGGCTTCGACAACGGCTACACGACCTCCGTGATGGAACCGCTCGGGGACACGTTCTCCCGCAGCGACCTGAACCAGAGCATGCATCGCATCCGGCGCGAGGCGCCTCCCGTGACCCAGGAGCTCAAGAACACCCTCCACGGCATCAAGTGGCTCGCCGACTCCAACTACGAGATGACCTTCTCGCCGAGCCTCGCCATGAGCGAGCGCGCCATCTTCCCGGTCTCGGCGAACGAGAGCAACGGCATCGAGGACGCCCGCTTCGTGCGTTTCACGGAAGACGATGGAACGACGATGTACTACGCCACCTACACCGCCTACGACGGCCACGTCATCCTGCCCCAGCTCATCGAGACGCAGGACTTCCTCCACTTCCGCGTGCTCACCCTCAACGGCTCGGCGGTCCAGAACAAGGGCATGGCCCTCTTCCCGCGGCGCATCGACGGGTGCTACGCGATGCTCTCGAGGCAGGACGACGAGAACCTCTTCATCATGTTCTCGGACAACCCCCACTACTGGGGCGACCTGAAGGTGCTCCTGCGCCCCGCGGAGATGTGGGAATCCGTGAAGATCGGGAACTGCGGCTCCCCCATCGAGACGGAAGCGGGCTGGCTGGTGATCACCCACGGCGTCGGTCCCATGCGCAAGTACTGCATCGGGGCGGCGCTGCTGGACCTGCAGGATCCGACGAAGGTCATCGGCCGCCTGCGCGAACCCCTGCTGGTCCCGGAGGGCACGGGACGCGAGGGCTACGTGCCCAACGTCGTCTACAGCTGCGGATCCCTCGTGCACCGCGGGGAGCTCATCCTTCCCTACGCCATGAGCGACCGCGCCTCCGCCATCGCCTGTGTTCCCCTGGAGGAACTGTTCGCCGCCATGCGCGATCAGGCCTGAGTCCCCGCAGAGGCTGGCCTCCCGAAGTACAGCGCTTCTCCCGCCTCCACACAGGCGGCCGCGTAGAGGTACATGGATGCGGACCACGTCTGCCAGTCCTCGCCGGCGGGAAGGCCATCCTGGGCCCGGAACCACTCGTTGAAGCCGAAGGCCCCGTGCGGAGCCGGGAGCGAGGTGCGCGCGGGCCGCACGAGCGCCGTGAGCGCGCGCAGCTTCGCCTCCGCCAGGGGGAGCTCGCCCGCCGCGACGAGGGCCGCGACGTAGAAGCCGCAGACGAAGGGCCACACCCCGCCGTTGTGGTAGTGTCCCGGGCGGTTGTAGCGCTCGTAGCGGGGCTGCCAGTCGCGATCCGTGGGCTGCACGAAGGGGAACAGGCAGGGCGGAAGGTCCAGGGCGAGCTCCCCCCGGGCGCGCAGCTCCGCGCAGCCGGCCTCGATCCAGGCCACCATGTCGCGGGCGCGCCGCGGATCGGCCAGGCCCGTCAGGATGGCGAGGCTGTTCCCGAGCACATCGCATCGGGTGTCCCGCAGCACCTTGTAGAACCACAGGGCGAAGACGGGCCGTCCCTCGCTGACGAACCCGCGGCCGTCCGCCCGGTTCGCGGCCATCCGCAGGGCCTCCGCCCGGTCCTGCAGGCCCAGCGCCTTCAGGTAGCCGTGCACGAGGGCGTTGACGTAGAGCCCGTGGCCCAGGACCCACTGCTCGTCCCGCCAATCGCTGGTGGGCTGCTGGCCGACCAGTTCCCGGTCGTCGATGGTCTGGAAGTCCATCCACTGGAGCGCCCTGGCTCCGGCCTCCTCCAGGAAGGCCGCCTCGCCTGTGAAGCGCCGGAACAGGCCCAGGACCAGCAGGAACAGCGGCGTCGTATCGCTGGCCCCCCGATCCTCCCGGTCGTGCACCAGGGACGCGATCTGGCCGTGGGGGCTCTGGTTCAGGGCCAGGGTCTCCAGCACCCGTCGCAGCGAGCGGAGGAGGGAGTCGTGGCCGGAGGCGAAGATGCCCAGGGACGAGATGAGGAGATCCCGGGTGTAGGGTTCCGGGTACCCCCACCCCGCCGTGCGCGGGAGGCCCGCGAAGGGACCGGCGGCATTGTGCAGGAGCACGGCCAGGGCGGCGCATTTGGCATCCTGACGTGAAGCGTCCATGTCCCCACCGCCTCTCCGTGTGGCCGTCCTGTCCCTACCCGAGGATCTCCACCAGGCGCCGCGCAACGAGCCGGTAGTCGAAGTGTTCCACCGCCCTGCGCCTCCCCGCCTCGCCCATCCGCCTCCGGAGGTCCGCGTCGTTGAGCAGGCGCTTCAGGTGGACGGCGATGTCCTGCGGACTGGCGCGGTAGTCCGAGATGCGAGGCGGGTCGAAGACCAGGTGATGGCCGGGCTCGAACCCCGATTCCGGTCCCAGGACCGCCCCGGAGATGCGGATCTCCTGGCCGACCTCAGCGAGCAGCGCCGTTTCGCCGTGGACCAGCGTATCCAGCATGGCCATGGCCCGGATCCCGATGACCGGCTTGCCGCAGGCGCCCGCCTCCACCTGCGGCATCCCGAATCCCTCCAGCCTGGAAGGGCCCGCATAGACATCGCAGGCCGCGAGGAGGAAGGGCATGAGGTCCCGGGAGACGAAGTGGGTCTGGAAGGTCACCCGGTCCTGGATCCCGAGGGAGCGGGCCAGGTCGGCGTCCAGGCTGTTCTGGATGTTCGTCCGCTCCTGGGGCCACACCTTGCAGACGTATCGCCACGGCGGCACCTCCTCCCCCAGGGTGGCCAGGGCTTCCATCACCTCGCGCCCCCCCTTGGAGGCCGCATCGCCGCCCACCGTGAGGATCAGGAGCTCCCCCGGCAGGACGCCCAGGCTGTCGCGCGCCGCGCGCACCCGTGGATCCTCCGGGGCCCGCGGGATGAAATGCTCCGTATCGCAGCCCACGGGCAGGGTCACCGTGTGGTCCCCCCGGATGCCATCGCGCACGAGGGTTTCGCGGACCCAGTTCGAGGTCACCAGCATGAGGGGCAGGCCATCCAGGATGTCCCGGTAGTTCGCGACGTACCCGTCCGCCAGCAGCCACGGCACGGCCCGCATCCCGAAGCGCTGGGGGTGGAGGACGATATCGGGCACGTCGCCCCAGAAGCCCACCCCCACCACGACGTCCGGCTTGAACCAGCGGTAGTACCACTCCTTCTCGAGATCCGACCGGAGGTGGGTCGCGTGGGCGTCCACACCGATCTCGAGGAGCCCCTTGTAGAGGAGGTCCCCCTGGGTCGAAAGCCCACCGGGCGCTGGTGGGTAGTTGTAAAGAACTAGGATCTTCATGGGCTCAGTATCCGCCCTTTCTCCTCCGTGCCAGGGAATGATTCCGGCCCCCTGAAACAGCTGAAGGCCTCCTGGCGCGTCACCGCCCGGGCTTCCCAGGTGGCCTCCCCGAATCCATAGACCTCGGTGATGAGGCTGTACTTCTGCGCCCACAGGGCGTCCGGCAAGGGCAGCTGGAGGTCGGCGTCCGTCCTGGGCCGGGGGGGATAGGCGTGGCCGCCATCCTCATAGGCGAACAGCCAGAGGTTCCGGGCGCGGATGGCGCCCCTCCGCCAGAGGGCCCGGACCGCCCGGGAGACCTCCTCGTGCCGCCGGTGCCGGGTGTATTCGCCCTTCGGGGCGTGGGTCAGCAGGAGGTCGTACGGCCGCTGCGGAAGCAGGGCCAGGATGGCCTCCTGAACCTTCCTGGCGGCGAGGGGCTGCTGGTCGGGACCATCGTCCAGGCCGCCCATGGCGCCCTCGGCCTTGAGTCGGGCGAGGGCCATGCGGAACCTGGCGGACCGGTCCGGGTCCCCCCCGCGGCAGAGCGTCACGATGAAGGGCGACCACTCGGGATGGCTGAGGAGCAGCCCTCCGGCCCACAGGGTTTCATCGTCGGGGTGAGCCACCACCACGGCCACGTGCCGGATGCCGTCCAGGCCCGGTCGCGATTCCCGGTGCGGATTCACCCCGTCTCCCGGGGCCCCGGGAGCCCGGCCCGGGTGGTGCGGGCCCGGTCACCCGGGTCCAGGTCCACCGGCGGCAGGACCTGGCCCACGCGCCCGGGGGTTGGAGCCTCCGGGTCGGCCAGCCGCGCGTTCACGCCCAAGGCGCCCTCCTTCCCGGGATGTCCGCCTGAATGTACGTCCCGCCCGGAGCCGGGCCACGGAACCCGCCAAGGCTTGAGCCCCGCGCCCGCGTTCCGATAACGCGGACATGAGCTCCCCCGGCCTGAACAAGGAAGACCCCGAGGCCATCCGGCTGGTCTTCCAGCGGCTCTGCCAGACCGGAGGCTCCGTGCGGCTGGCCTATGGCGCGTTCCACGGCGAGTTCCGCCTCCTGGCCGAGGCGCCGGACCGGGTCGTCGTGGGCCTGGGCGATGTGGAGCGCGGCCAGTGGCAGCTCAAGCCCGGGACCCGGCTCACCCTGGGCCTCTCGGACCGGGGCCTGCCCTTCGAGGCCGTGGTGGAGTTCCAGGGCCATGGTCGCTTCCAGGGCCAGGAGGCCAGCCACTTCGCCCCGCCGCGCCTGCTGCGCGCCACGGAGGCGCACCGCCTGGCCGACTACGTGCCCGACCGGCCCGTGGCCTGCTCCTTCGCGGACCAGCAGAGCAACGTGAAGGATGGCGCCGTCCAGGCCTTCGGAGTGGATGGCCTGGAGTTGTCCCCCCCCGAGAACGTGGCGAGCCTGCCCCAGGTCCTCCGCCTGAACGCGACCTCCACCGTGGAGTTCCGCCTCGCGGGGAACGCGAGCCTGGTGATGCCCGTCCGCGTGGCCTACTTCGGGGACCGCTTCTGGGGGATGCGCTTCGCCGACACCGTGGACCCCCAGCTCCTGGGCCGCTACCGGCAGTGGCTGCAGGAGGCCCGCCGCGCCCAGGCCCAGCAGGATCTCAAGGGCTTCGAGCCCGGGGGCGCCGAGGCCCGTCCCCAGACCCGGGAGCTCTCCCCCGCCGGGCCCCGGGTCCGCCTCCTCTCCGACCGGGATCCCCTGATCCTCGTGCTGGCGGAGGGCGAGGCCTTCCCCGCCCGGTTCACGGAGGCCGTGGGGCGCAAGTTCGGCGTGGCCGCCCTGGACCTGGTCCGGGGGGCCGTGCGGCCCCACCTGGCCGACCTGGGTGGCGGGCCCGAATCCGGCTGGGGGCGCGTCCGCCTGATCCTCGTCCACCACCGCGTCCGGTCCGGGTCCCCCCTGGAGGCCTGCCGCCGGCTGGTCCAGGAGGAGCAGTGCCCCCTGCCGGTGCTGGTGGCCGGCACGGAGGAGGAAGCCGACCTCAAGCGGAACCGGGCCATCGCGGCGGGCGCCGTCGACCACCTGGTGGTGGAGCCCTTCAGGGTCCTGGCCGTGATCCGCGCCTTGGATGACACGCTGAAGCTGTTCAATTGAAACTCAGATCACAGCCCCCGGGGCCGATAGGGGACCTCAAGGGCACCCCGCCCGCCCCGAAGGAACCGGCCATGTCGTCCCTGCTCGATCGCCTCACCATTCGAGGCAAATTGATCGCTCTGCTCCTCCTGCCCTTCCTCGGGTTCTCGTTCTTCAACCTCCGCTTCACCTGGTCCGACTACCTCCGGATCCAGACCCTTGATCCCCTGCAGCAGCCCGCGGCCTGGCGGATCTTTACCCTCGAGTTCGCCGCCTCCTTCCTGGTGTGGATGATCACCTTCTACGCGGTGTACCGGATCGGGAGGAGCATCACCCGGCCCTTGCAGGACCTGGCCCAGGGCCTGGCCGAGGGTGACCTCACCCTCAGGCTCTCCGCGACAAGCCAGGACGAGATCGGTGCGGCCGCCGCGGCCTTCAACGCCTACAACGGTCGGCTCCGCCAGGTCTTCCACGGACTGGCCGGCACCTCCACCCAGGTGGCCAGCGGCTCCACCCAGCTCTCCGCCTCGGCGGAGCAGATCTCGGCCACCAGCACCATCATCGCCGACAACTCCGAGGTGCAGCGGGCCGCCTTCGAGCGCATCGCCGCGGCCGTGACCCAGCTGTCGGCCTCCATCGAGCAGGTCTCCGGCAGCATCTCGCGGTCCGAGCAGGAGTCCCGGGCCGCCGTCGAGGCCGTCCAGCAGGGGGCGGCCGCCGGGGGGAAGAGCGCCGAGGCCATGGAGGACATCCGCGCCGCCGCCAGCCGGATGGTCACCGCCGTGCGCCTCATCCAGGACATCGCCCGGCAGACCAACCTGCTGTCCCTCAACGCCGCCATCGAGGCCGCCAAGGCCGGGACCATGGGGAAGGGCTTCGCCGTGGTGGCCGAGGAGGTGCGGAAGCTGGCGGAGCGCAGCGGGGCCGCCGCCCGTGAGATCGGCGAGCTCATCGAGCAGAGCAACGCCTCCGTGGACGAGGGGGCCCGCACGGTGGCCGCCACCGTGGATGCCCTCGCCGCCATCGACACGAACATCCAGGGCCTGGCGGCCATGCTCCTCCAGGTGGGCGCCGCCGCGGGCGAACAGGCCCACACGAGCACCGAGGTGGCCCAGCAGGTGGACGACACCATGGGCCGGGTGGTCCACAACGCCACCGCCACGGGCGAGCTGGCCCGCGCCGTGGCCGAGATCGCGCGCACGGCCGCGGATCTGGCCCGCGCCGCCGAGGAGCAGCACCACGCCGTGGGGCAGTTCAAGCTGTAGGGCTGACAGCAGCGTCGATGCCACGTATCGTGAGGGTTCACCCTCCGGAGGTCCCATGAGGCCGGTTCGCGCCCTGCGCTTCCTGCTGCTGCCCGTCCTGCTGCTGGGCGCGGGCCTCCGGGTCGCGGCGACGCCCCCGCCCCACCCGCCCGAGGCGGCCGCCGCCCAGGCGGCCTACACCAAGCGCGAGGTGCTCATCCCCATGCGGGACGGGGTGCGGCTCTTCACGGCCATCTACACACCGAAGGACACCTCGCGGACCTACCCCATCCTCCTCCAGCGCACGCCCTACAGCGTGGCGCCCTACGGTCCCGACGCCTACAAGCCCCACCTGGGGCCCTCCGACCGCTTCATGGAGGAGGGCTTCATCTTCGTCTACCAGGATGTGCGGGGCCGGATGATGTCCGAAGGCACCTTCGTGAACATGCGGCCGGCCCTGGACGCCCATCCCAGGGCCACCGACATCGACGAGGGCACGGACACCTACGACACCCTCGACTGGCTGCTGAAGCACGTGGCCGGGAACAACGGCAAGGCGGGTCAGTGGGGCATCAGCTATCCCGGCTTCTACACCGCCGCGGGCATGCTCTGCGGGCACCCGGCCCTGGTGGCGTCCTCCCCCGAGGCGCCCATCGTGGACTGGTTCACGGGTGACGACTTCCACCGCAACGGCGCCCTGTGGCTGCCCCACGCCTTCAACTTCCTCGTGAACTTCGGCCGGCCCCGGCCCAAGCCCACCACCGACTGGGGCGAGCCCTTCCACCACGGCACCTCGGACGGCTACGAATGGTTCCTGCGCCTGGGTTCCACGGCCGGCACGCGGGCCTACACGAAGGAGGTGGCCTTCTGGAACGAGATGCTGGACCACCCCACCTACGACGCCTTCTGGCAGGCCCGCAACCTGCGGCCCCACCTCAAGGACGTGAAGCCCGCCGTGCTCACCGTGGGGGGCTGGTTCGACGCCGAGAACCTCTACGGCGCCCTGCAGGTCTTCCGCACCGTGGACCGCCAGAGCCCCGCCACGGAGAACCGCCTGGTCATGGGCCCCTGGTCCCACGGGGCCTGGGAGCGCACCAAGGGCGACCACCTGGGCGCCGTCACCTTCGGCGCGCCCACCTCGGAGTTCTTCCAGGACGAGGTGCTCTTCCCCTTCTTCATGCACTACCTCAAGGGCGCCCCGGAACCGAAGCCGGCGAAGGCCACGGTCTTCGAGACGGGCGCCAACCGCTGGCACCGCTTCGACGCCTGGCCCCCGAAGGACACGAAGCCCGCGACGCTCTACCTCGAACCCGGCGGACGGCTGGACTTCACGCCGCCCCCGACGGACGGCGGCTCGGACGCCTTCCTGTCGGACCCCGCCAAGCCCGTGCCCTTCATCGAGCAGATCGCCATCGGCATGCCCCGCGAATACATGTGCGCCGACCAGCGCTTCGCGGGGCGGCGGCCGGACGTGCTCGTCTACCAGACGGAACCCCTGGCGGAGGATCTCACCTTCGCCGGGCCCCTGCGCCCCGAGCTCTTCGTGGCCACCACGGGCACGGACGCGGACTGGGTGGTGAAGCTCATCGACGTCTATCCCGACGACTTCAGGGATCCGAGCTACCAGCCGGGCCCGGACCCCTGGACCCCCGCCCCCAACGTGCTGGGCGGCTACCAGCAGCTGGTGCGCGGCGAGGTCATGCGCGGCAAGTTCCGGAACAGCTTCAACCAGCCCGAGCCCTTCGTGCCCGGCCAGCCCACCCGCGTGGCCTGGACCCAGAACGATGTCTTCCACACCTTCCGCAAGGGCCACCGCGTGATGATCCAGATCCAGAGCAGCTGGTTCCCCCTCATGGACCGCAATCCCCAGCAGTTCATGGACATCAACACCGCGACGCCCGCCGACTACCGCAAGGCCACCCACACCGTCCTCCACGACGCCGCCCATCCCAGCGGCCTGGGCGTGGGGGTGTGGAGGGACGAGGCGCGGTAGCCCTCAGCCCTTCCACCCCTCCAGCACCCGGAACCGACTCCCCATCTGGCCCGGCAGGGTGAGCTGCAGGAGGTTCTCCATGCGCTTGAGGCGCTGGGCCTCGGGCAGGGCCATCCAGCCGGCGCCCCATTCGTCCAGGGGGGCGTGGGTGCGGATCCACTTGCTCAGCTCGACGTGCGCCAGCTCCTTCAGGCCCTGGCCTTCGAGCAGGTGCGCCAGGCGCGTGAAGTCCACGTCGGCGGTGAGGTCCGCCTCGCCCAGGTCCTCGTGCCACTTCCCGTCCACGGTGTGGGCCTTGAAGCGGCGCAGGTCGGCGCCCTTGGCCAGCAGGCGCGCCGCGGACTCGCCGTAGTCGATGGTGAGGAAGAGGCCCGCCGTCAGCGGCGCGGCCAGGTCGTGCACCAAGCCGGGCAGGGCCTCGCACCAGAGGCTGCCGTCGCCGGGCTCCAGGCCGTCGGAGTGCTGCGTGAACCAGGCGCCGGCCGCGCCGGGCTCGGCGGCCTGCCACTCGGGCCCCTCCGCCGCGAGCACCTCGCGCACCCAGCGGGTTCCATCCCAGCGCCAGGGCTGGGCGGGCAGGGCATCGAAGAGCTCGTTGCTGAAGACGCAGCCGAGGAACGGCTCCAGGGGCTCCGTTTCGGCGGCCAATCGCGCGCGATTGGCCGCGAGGAAAGGCGCAAGGGCGGTCTTCGCCGCCATCTTCGCCGCCGGATTGTCGTCGCGGTGGACGTAGACCAGGGCCTCGGCGAAGGGACCGGACACGGCGTTCAGGAGGTCCCGCCCCAGCCAGCCGCGGCCAGCGCCGGGCTCCAGGGCCGTGAAGCGCGCGGGCCGCCCCAGCCGCTCCCAGGCCGCCTCCAGGCGCAGGGCCAGGGTCTGGCCCAGCAGCGGGCCCAGGTCCAGGGCCGTGTAGTAGTCCTTCCCGTCGAAGCCCCAGGGGCCTTCGGCTCGCCGGTAGTAGCCGTGGTCCGGGTCGTAGAGGGCGAGGGCCATCACCTCGGCGGCGGGCACGGGGGCCTCGGCCACCCGGGCGGCCAGGCGGGACTGCAGGGGATTCATCGGGGACGCTCCTTCGGCCGCTTCTCCAGCGGCCACTTCGCCAGCAGGACGGGCAGCAGCCACTGGGTGAGGGCCAGGGCCAGGGCCACGCCGCCCAGGCAGGCGAGGCCGAGGCCCCGCAGGCCCCGGTAGCCGCTGAAGACCATGCCGCCGAAGCCGGCCAGGGTGGTGCCGGCGCAGACGGCGTTCACGCGGGCCACCCGCCGGGGGGCGTCGGCTTCGGCCCGGGCCCGGTGCAGCAGGTTGAAGGCCGTGTCCACGCTCACGCCCAGGGCGATGGGGATGGCCATCAGGGAGAGGAACGTCAGGGGCTCCCCGGCCCAGCCCAGGGCCCCGAAGACGCCCGCCTGGCTGGCCGCCAGGGGCACCACGGCCAGCGCCGCGAAGCGCAGGCTCCGCCCGAAGAGGGCGATCACGGCGAAGATGCCGGCCAGGGCCAGCAGCACCGCCTGGCGCACGGCATCCTTGGCGATGTCCTTCACCACCCGGAAGAGGGGCTGCGTGCCCACGAAGCGGCCCCCGGCGGCCTCCACCGCCGGCGTCAGGCGGTTGAGGGTGGCCTCGTCCAGGCGCAGGGGGAGGGTCAGGGCCGGAGGCAGGGGCGCGGGCCGGGGGGTCCCCCGCAGGGCATCCCAGAGGTTCCAGGCGCGGGCCGGATCCGGCTGGTCCGAGCGGGGCAGCAGGGCCTGCAGCGCCCGCACGGGGAACACGGGATCCGACGCGGCCGTGCCCAGGGCCGTGAGGGGGCCTTCCAGGGCCACGGGATCCAGGCCGGCCTTGGCCGCCTCGTCGAGCACCCGCCGGCGCCAGGTCTCCGATCCCAGCGTGTGGCGAAGCTCGGGATCGAGGCTCTTCCAGTCGGGCATGGGCACGCCCGCTTCGCGGAGGAGCGGGCTCAGCCGGTTCCAGCGGGCGGGCAGGCGGTCCGGATCCTCCAGGGGGATCTGCAGGGCCAGGGGCTGGAGGCTGGCCCCCAGGGTCTTCGTGAGGCGTTCCTGGAGGGTGAGGGCGGGGTTGCCCTGGGCCCGGAAGCGGCGGAGGTCCTCCTGCCAGCGGGTGCGGGGGGCACCGAGGAGGGCCAGGGCCAGCAGGGCCAGGGCCGCCCAGGGCGCCCAGCGCCGGCGCCTCGGCAGGGCCGCCGGCGGGCCGGGGGCGAAGGTGCCGCGGCCATGGTCGAGCCCGAGCAGGAGCGGCGGCAGCAGGAGGAAGGTGGCCGCGAGGCAGGCCAGCAGGCCCAGGCCCGTGGTGAGGCCCAGGTCGCGGATGCCGGGGAAGGGCGCGAAGGCCAGGGCCAGGAAGGCGAAGGCGGTGGAGAGGGCGCCCGCCACCACGCCCGGGCCCGTGCCCAGGAGGGCGGCGCGCAGGGCCCGCACCTTGCCGCGCCCGGCCCGGCGCTCATCCCGGTAGCGGCTGAAGAGGAGGATGCCCACGTCGTCCCCCACGCCCAGCAGCACGGCGCCGAAGCCCGCGGCCATGAGGTTGAGCCGCCCCAGCACCCAGCCCGTGAGGCCCAGGGCCCAGATCATGCCCACCAGCAGGGGCCCCATGACGAAGCCGTAGCCCGCCAGGGTGCGGAAGCCCAGCCAGTAGACGAGGCCGATGAGGACGAAGCTGAGGGCCAGGCTGAGGGCCACCTCCCGGGAGAGGCGGCTGGATTCCCAGGCCGTGATGGCGTGGGCGCCCGTCACTTCGAGGGGGAAGGGCCGGTCCGCCGTGGGCCCCAGGGCTGCTGCGGCCTCCTGCAGGCTGGCCCGGGCGGGCAGGGGGCCCCGGGCGCCCCGCCCCAGCCAGAGGAGGACCCGCTGGGTGGCCCGGGTGTCCGTGGCGGGGAAGCCCGCCACCAGGGGCACCAGCACCATGCGGCCGTCCTTGGTCTCGAAGTAGCCGGTGCGCATGCGGAGGCTGAAGGCCCGGCCCAGTTCCCGGGCCTTGCCCATGCCCTCGCCATCCTGCGGCGCGAGCTCCCGCAGACCCAGGGGATCGAGCCGGGCCAGGGCCGCCTGCAGCGGTTCGGGCGAGCGGAGGGCCCGGGCCGTGGCCGCCAGGCGCCGCGCCACTTCGGCGGGATCCTTCAGGGGGCCGAGGCGGTCGCCCAGCCACGCCGGAGCCAGGGTGTAGAGGGTCTCCGTGGTGAGGCGGCCCGCGGCCGGATCCCCCTCGGGGATCGCGCCCACCGCCAGCAGGGCGGGCCAGGGGCTCACCCCGCCGGGCCCCGGGACGGGCACGGGATCCGAGAGGCGACCCTCCGCAGCCAGACCGTTCATGGGCAGGTTGCCCCGGGTCAGGAGGCGGTCCACCAGGTCCTCCGCCCAGGCGCGACGGTCGTCCAGGTTCGCGTCGTTGCCCTCGGCCACCAGCCACAGCAGCTCCTGCTGGCCCACGCCGGCCTCCAGGTTGGCGCGCACGGCGGGGTTCTGGGTGGGCAGGAGGCTCATGAGGTCCAGGGCCCGCTCCACCCGCAGGGTGCCCCAGCCCAGCAGGAGGGTGAGGCCGGCCACCACCGCCCAGAGCGCCGGCGTGCGGGTGAGGTGGAGGCGGAGCAGGCGCCTCAGCAGTCGCCTCATGGCCTCGCCAGCCGGTCGATCCACGGCTTGAGGGCGGGCACCATCTCCACGCGCTCGGCCCCGCGCAGCCGCTCGAGGAGGCTGGCGTCGTCCAGCCGGGCGAGGGGGTGGCCCTCGCGCCGCTCCAGGGCCTCGGGCGGCACCGCGGCCGTGAGCAGCGTGGGCAGCTCCTCGCTGTAGCGGTGGTCCACCAGCTGGGCCAGGGCCGCGGCCACGCGGATGTCCGAGTCCATGCGGTCCCAGTCGTCCAGCAGCAGCAGGCCCGGGGTCTCCAGGGGCTCGATCAGGTCGCGCACGCTCTGGAAGGCCTGGTTCTGGTAGCTCCGCACGTCATAGTAGGCGTCCTTGATGGCCTGGCTGAGGGCGCGGACGGAGACGTACCGGACGCTCCGTCCCGTGCGCTCGGACCAGGCCCGCAGGGCGGCGGCGGCCAGGGTGCTCCGGCCGCTCTGGGCGGGGCCGTGGATCCACCACAGCTCCCAGCCGTGGCGGAACCGGTGCTTGCCGCTGGTGGCCCACTGGGCCAGGCCCTCGGCGCCGGCCGGACGGATGCCGTGCTCCGGCCGGCGGCGCAGGGCCTGGAGCAGCTTGCCCAGCTCCTCGCGTCCTTCCACCTCGCCCACCTCGTCGAGGGGACGGGCCAGGAGGTCCTCCAGGTCGCCCACCCGGTCCAGGAGGGTGCGCGCGTGGCTGGCCTGGGCGTTGTTCCACCATTTCCAGAACCGCGTGAAGTCGGCCTCGCGGTACCGGGCGGGCAGGCCCACCTCGGCGGCATCCTGCTGTCCCTCGGGCGTGCAGCCGCAGATCCGGGCCGGCTTCAGCGGGTCCGGGTCCAGGATCACGCCCCGCCCCTGGCAGCGGGGGCAGTCCGGCCTTCCCTTCACGGCGTCTCCCCCCGCAGGAAGCCGCCCAGCACCTCGCGGCGCCGCTCCCGGATGCGCGCGAAGGCCCGCTCCTCCAGCTGCCGCACCCGCTCGCGGGAGATGGGCGGATCGAAGCGCTTGCCGATCTGCTCCAGGGTGAGGGGATCGTCGCCGTTCAGGCCGAAGTGGAGCGAGATGATGGTGCGCTCCTTCTCGCTGAGGGACGCCAGGCTGGCCTCGATCTGCTCGAGGAAGGCCTCCTGGTTGAGGGTGTGCATGGCGGAGGGCTCCACCTCCTGCTCCAGGCTGTCCCCCACGGTGAGGTCCGAGTCGCCGAGGCCCTGCTCTGTGGACACGGTGGAGGTGGTCTGCTGGAGGAGCTGGAGCCGCTCCACCTCCTCCAGGCTGAGGTGCGCGGCGTCGGCGATCTCCTGCTGGAGGGGCGTCCGGCCCAGTTCCTGGCTCAGGCGCTGGGTCACGCGGTTGAGCTGCACCAGGTGGCCCGCCACCTTCTGGGGGAGGCGGATCTTGTTCCCGTGCTCGGCCAGGGCGTGGAAGATGGCCTGCCGCACCCACCAGGAGGCATAGGTGAGGAACTTGTTCAGCCGGTCGGGGTCGAAGCGCTTCGCCGCCTCGATGAGGCCCAGGTTCCCCTCGCTGATGAGGTCCAGCAGGTCCAGGCCCATCCCTTCGAACTTCCGCGCCTCCTTCACCACGAAGCGGAGGTTGCCCTCCACGAGCCCGCGCAGGCCCTCGGGATTGCGGTCGTTCTGCCACATCCGGCCGTACTTCCGCTCCTCCTCCGCCGTGAGCAGCGGAAGGTGGCGGATGGAATCGAAGTACTTGTCGAGCGATCGCTCTTCGAGATGCCGGAGGGGCACGGATCACCTTGGGGGAGGGTCCAGCATAGCAAGCCCGGCCCCCCCGCCATCGCGTTCAGGACCGTTTGCGCAATCCGTGGTGGGTCAGCTTCACCAGCCCGGTGGCCGCGGCCGTGGGGTGGGGCACATCCTTGAGCCCCGCGGCCTCCATGGCCTGCACCATGCGCTCCAGATCCTCCTGCAGCCGGTTCAGGCGGTCCCGCAGGTTCAGCACCACCTCCACCCCCGCCAGGTTCACCCCCAGGTCCCGGGTGAGGTTGAGGATGAATTCCAGACGCTCCAGATCCTCGTCGCTGTAGAGGCGGGTCTTCCCTTCCGTGCGGCTGGGGCAGAGCAGGCCCTCCCGTTCGTAGAGACGCAGCGTCTGCGGATGCACCCCGTAGCGGGTGGAGACCACCCCGATCATGTAGGCGCCCATCCTCGGATCTTTAGCCATGGTGCCCTCGTTGCGCGTGGACCGCGGCGTCGTTCAGCTCCGCCAGCTCCCGCAGCAGTTCCTTGCTCCGCTCGTCCTGCACCTGGGGCGTGACCACCTGGATCTCGGCGAAGAGATCCCCCCGGTGGGCGGACTTGGGAATCGGCATGCCCTGGCCCTTCAGCCGGAGCCGGGCGCCGGTCTGGGTGCCGGGGGGCACCTTGATGGTGGCGTGGCCCTCGGGCGTGGGCACCTCCACCTTGGCCCCCAGGGCCACCTCGCTGAAGCTCACGGGCAGGCGGACGTAGAGGTTGGCCCCCTTCCGTTCGAAGCGGGCGTCGGCCTCCATGCCGATCTGGAGGAAGAGGTCCCCCGGCCCGCCGCCGCGGCGGCCGGCCTCGCCCTTGCCCGGCACCCGCAGACGGGCCCCGTCCTCCACGCCCGGCGGGATGGCGATGGTGACCGTCTCCTGGCGGGGATGGCGCCCCGTGCCCTGGCAATCGGGGCAGGGCGGCACGCGGACGCCCCGGCCGCCGCAGTCCGGGCAGGTGCGCCCCAGGGCCAGGAAGCCCCCGCCGCCCCCCACCCGGCCCTTGCCCTGGCAGGTGCGGCAGGTCTCCTGCTTCCGCCCCGATTCTCCCGTCCCCCGGCAGGCCAGGCAGGGTTCCGAGCGGTTGATCCGGAGGGACAGGCGCGTCCCCTCGAAGGCTTCGCGGAAGCCCAGGCGCACGGCATGGACCAGGTCCTCGCCCCGCTCCGGCCCATGGCGGTTGGGCCGGCCGCCGAAGCCCGTGAAGAGGTCCTCGAAGGAGAATCCCCCGCCGCCCTGGAAGCCCGGCGGCACCTGGGTCCCCGGCCCCGCGGGATCGCCGTAGGTGTCGTAGTTCTTCCGTTTCTCGGGATCGGAAAGCACCTCGTTGGCCTCGGTGAGCTGCTTGAAGGCCGCCTCGGCCTTGGCATCGCCAGGGTTCAGGTCCGGGTGGTGCTTCCGCGCCAGCTTCCGGTACGCCTTCTTGATGTCCTCCTCCGAGGCCGACCGGGGGACGCCCAGGATCTTGTAGTAGTCGGGGTGGGACATGGTCTTTAGTCTAGGACACTAAGATTTCTTTTAGCCACAAAAAGGGGGAGCCCAGGAGCTCCCCCTTTTTGTGGAAGGACTAACTGACGACTTCGGCGTCGATCACGTTGTCGTCGCCCTTCTTCTCCTCGCCCGCGGGAGCTCCAGGGGCGCCGCCTGCGGGCGGCTCCTGCTTGTAGAGGCTCTCGGCCAGTTTGTGGCTCTTGGCGGTGAGGTTCTCCAGGGCCTTCTTGATGCGGTCCTTGTCCAGGCTGGCGAGGGCCTCCTTGGCCTCGACCACGGCCGCCTCCGCCTCCTTCTTGTCGGCCTCGGGCAGCTTGTCGCCGTTCTCCTTCAGGAGCTTCTCCACCTGGTAGACCATCTGGTCGAGGTGGTTCTTCTCCTCCAGCAGGGCCTTGCGGGACTCGTCCTCGGCCTTGTGGGCCTCGGCATCACGCACCTTGGCCTCGATCTCCTCCTTGGAGAGGCCCGTGCTGCCCGTCAGCGTGATGCTGGCGTCCTTGCCCGTGCCCTTGTCCTTGGCGGTGACGTGGACGATGCCGTTGGCGTCGATGTCGAAGACCACCTCGATCTGCGGCATGCCGCGGGGGGCCGGGGCGATGTTCCCCAGGTGGAACTGGCCCAGGAGCTTGTTGCCCTCCACCACCGGCCGCTCGCCCTGGAACACCTCGATGTCCACGCCGGGCTGGTTGTCCACGGCCGTGGTGTAGATCTCCGAGCGCTTGGTGGGGATGGTCGTGTTGCGGGGGATGATGACGCTCATCTGGCCGCCGTTGGCATTGATGCCCAGGCTCAGGGGCGTCACGTCGAGGAGCAGCACGCCCTTCACGTCGCCGGCCAGCACACCGGCCTGCACGGCGGCGCCCACGGCCACCACCTCGTCGGGGTTCACGCTCTTGTTGGGCTCCTTGCCGAAGATGGCCTTCACCATCTCCTGCACCTTGGGGATGCGGGTGGAGCCGCCCACCAGCACCACCTCGTCGATCTCGTGGTGGGCCAGCTTGGCGTCCTTCACCGCGTTCTCGCAGGGGACCTTCAGCTTCTGGAGGATGGGCTCGATCATCAGCTCGAACTTGGCGCGGCTGAGGGTCTGGTTGATGTGCTTGGGACCGCTGGCGTCCGCCGTGATGTAGGGCAGGCTGATGTCGGTCTGGGTGGTGCTGGAGAGCTCGATCTTGGCCTTCTCCGCGGCCTCCTTGAGGCGCTGCATGGCGTCCGCCTGCTTGCGCAGGTCGATGCCCTCGGCCTTCTGGAACTCGTCGGCCAGCCAGTCGATGATGGCCTGGTCCACGTTGTCGCCGCCCAGGTGGGTGTCGCCGTTGGTGGACTTCACCTCCACCACGCCCTCGGACACCTCGAGGATGGAGATGTCGAAGGTGCCGCCGCCGAAGTCGAAGACGGCGATGGTGCCGTCCTTCTTCTTGTCGAGGCCGTAGGCCAGGGCCGCGGCCGTGGGCTCGTTCACGATGCGCTTCACGTCAAGCCCGGCGATGGCCCCGGCGTCCTTGGTGGCCTGGCGCTGGGCGTCGTTGAAGTAGGCGGGCACGGTGATGACGGCCTCGGTGACCTTCTCGCCCAGGTAGGCCTCGGCGGCCTCCTTCATCTTCGTCAGCACCACGGCGCTGATCTCCTCGGGGCTGAGGCGCTTGTCGTTGACCACCACGGCGCAGCCGCCCTTCTCCGCCCGCTCCACCTTGTAGGGCACCAGCTTCTGCTCCTTCTCGGAGTCGGCGAAGGGCAGGCCCATGAAGCGCTTGATGGAGTAGATGGTGCTCTTGGGCTGGGCCACGGCCTGCCGCTTGGCGGAGACGCCCACCAGCCGCTCGCTGGTCTTGGGGTTGAAGCCCACCACGGACGGGGTGGTGTTCGCCCCCTCGGGGTTCGGGATCACCTTGGGCTGTCCGCCCTCCATGACGGCCACGCAGCTGTTGGTGGTGCCCAGGTCGATGCCAATGATCTTGCCCATGTCTTGCCTCCAGGTTCCGGTGACGGTGCCGGGCGGGGGTCGCCCCGATCCTCCATGGTAGGGGAGGCGACGGGTCTGTCAATGGAATCTTCTAAAATTGACTAATATTTTCTTCTCATCCTGTTTCCATGCCTCCATGGATAAGCTGGGAACATGATGGTTCGCCCCTGTCCCCTCTGCCGCACCCCCACCTCCTGGGAGGGAAACCCCTGGAAGCCCTTCTGCTCGGAGCGCTGCCAGACCCGGGACCTGGGGGCCTGGGCCAGCGAGCGCTACGCGATCCCCGACCGTCCCGCCCAGGAGGAAGGGGAGGGGTGGAGCGGCGAAGACGAGGCAGGGGAGTAGGCCGCTACTTGGACTGGTGGACCTTCTTCACCATGTACCGGGGCCGGTCCCGCACCTCCTGGTAGATGCGGCCGATGTACTCGCCCAGCAGGCCGAAGGCGATGAACTGGGCCCCCACGAAGAAGAAGAGCAGGGCGAAGAGGCTGAACACGCCCCCCACGGTGCCCTCGGGGTGGAGGAACCGGTACGCCATCAGGCCCACGAAGAGGGCGAACCCCAGGAAGGCGATGAGGACGCCGACCACGGAGAGCATCTGCAGGGGGAGCAGCGAGAAGCTGGTGAGCAGGTCGAACTGGAGGTTGATGAGCTTCCAGAGCCCGTACTTGCTCTCGCCGGCGGCCCGCTCCGCATGGGCCACGGGCACTTCCGTGATGCGCTTGGCGAAGCTGTTGGCCAGGGCGGGGATGAAGCTCGACCGCTCCTTGCACAGCAGCATGGCGTCCACCACCTCGCGGCTGTAGGCCCGGAGCATGCAGCCGTAGTCGTGGAGCTTCACCCCCGTGGTTTTCCGGGTGACGGCGTTGACGATCTTGCTCGGCATGGTGCGGAAGAAGCTGTCGTTCTGCTGCCGGCCCTGGCGCCAGCCGCCCACCACGTCGTAGCCCTCCTCCACCTTGGCCACCAGCTTGGGGATCTCCTCGGGCGGGTTCTGCAGGTCCGCGTCGAGGGTGACGACGATGCGGCCGCGCACCTCGGCGAAGGCCCCGAAGATGGCGCTGTGCTGGCCGTAGTTGCGGTTGAACTCCACGACCTTGACCCGGGGTTCGGCCTTCGCGATCTCCACCAGCATCGCCAGGCTGCGGTCCCGGCTGCCGTCGTCCGTGAACACGATCTCCCAGGGCTTGGCGGGATCCGGGAAGGCCTCCGCCATCACCTTCGAGAGCCGCTCCCACAGGACGGGGATGTTCTCCTCCTCGTTGTAGATGGGGATGACGATGCTGAGGTAGGGCTCCATGGCGACTCCGGGCACAGGGCCATTCTAGTAGGATCGAAGCCAGTCCCCGGAGCCCCCATGGCCGAACCCAAGATCCTGCTGGTGGAAGACGAGCTCAGCCTGGCCGAGGGCATCAAGCTGAACCTCGAACTGGAGGGGCTCCCCTGCACCTGGATCCCCCGGGGGGACGAGGCCCTGAAGCGCATCCTCGCCGAGACCTTCGACCTGGTGATCCTCGACGTGATGCTGCCCGGCATGGACGGCTTCAGCGTCTGCGAGCGGGTGCGCGAGGCCAAGAACTTCACCCCCATCCTCTTCCTCACGGCCAAGAACACCGAGGACGACCGCGTCCACGGCTTCGAGACCGGCGGGGACGACTACCTGGGCAAGCCCTTCCAGGTGCGCGAGCTGCTGCTCCGCGTGCGGGCCATCCTCCGGCGCGAGGCCTGGTACAAGAACCGCGACATGGGCAGCCGCCAGAAGTTCGGGACCAACTGGGTGGACTTCGACAACTTCTGCGGCGAGGGTCCCACGGGCCCGTTCCAGCTGGGCGTGAAGGAGTGCATGATCCTCAAGCTGCTGGTGGAGCGGCCGGGCCAGGTGGTGAGCCGCGCGGACATCCTCGACAAGGTCTGGGGCGAGGACGCCTACCCCACCAGCCGCACCGTGGACAACTTCATCGTCCGCATCCGCCGCGCCATCGAGGAGGACCCCCACCACCCGCGCTGGGTCCACACGATCCGCAGCGTCGGCTACCAGTTCGATCCCGAGGGCAAGCAGCGGCGCGGCGAGGACTAAACGGAGAAGGGGGCGCCGCGGCGCCCCCTTCTCGTCCTCCGGATCCGGCTCACTTCACCTCGAACCCGCGGCTCCGGCCCAGCTTCCCGAAGGCCGCCATCTGTTCGGGGAGTGTGGCGGCGGGGGGCAGCAGCTTCACGTCGGCCAGGATGGCGCGCTTCTCGTCGCCCTTGCTGAACTTGCTCTCGCCCATGACGGGCTGCATCCCGGGCAGCAGGGGCAGGGCCGCGGGGGCGCCCTCGGGGGCCTTGGCCGCCGCGATGTCGGCGGCATGGTCCAGCAGGCCGAAGCCCAGGCGGCCCTGGTCGGCTCCGGCCGAGGGGACCAGGCGGCGCAGGTCCAGCCACCCCATGCCCGGATCGCGGAGCACCTCGAGGTCGTCGCGGTCCAGCCAGGTGACCAGGCCGCCGAGGGCCTTGGTCGGCCCGGGATCAGGCAGCAGCCGCATCTTCTTCTCGCCCTTGACCACCACTTCCTGGGGGGTGTCCTCCACATAGTGCATGGCCTGTGTCACCCAGAACGCCAGGACGGCCTTCTGCTCGTGGAAGCCCTCGGGGGCCTTGGGGGCCTTGGCCTTCCGGGCCTTCTTGCCCTTGGCGGCCTCGGGCTCGGCCCAGGTGGGCGCCGCGGCATCCACCTTGGGATCGAAGAGGAGGCCGCGCACCCGCGCCAGCCGGCCCTCCAGTCCCTTGGTGGCGGCATCCCCGGTGCGGGTTCCGGCCTTGGTGGCCGCCAGGGCCAGGGAGCGCAGGCCCTTCCAGTTGCCCTCCATCAGGACCTTCTTCCCGTCGGCGCCATAGGGACCCTGATTGGCATAGAAGGCCGCCAGGTAGGCCTCCACGGGGGCGAGTCCCTCCTTGGCCTTGTCCGGCAGGGCCTCCTTCGTGCCCACCAGCGCCTCGAGGGCGTCGCGGACCTCGACGGCCCGGGGATGGCTGCGGTAGTAGCCCAGCTCGTGGGCGGCCAGGGCCGCGCGGTCCAGGTCGTAGGCGTACTTGCGCTGGGTGGGGCGCCACTGGTCGAAGGGCTTCGCCTCCGGCGCGGCGGTCTTCACCTCCGGCGCGGGCGCCTGGGCCTCGGCGGCGGGGGCCTGGGCCTCCGGTTTCACCGCGGGCTCGGGCTTGAGCGCCTGGGGTTTGGCCTCCGGGGCCACGGGGGCGGGGGCGGGAGGCGGTTCCGGGGGAGGGGTCTGGGCGAGGAGCCCCGACCCGACGATGAGTGCCATGACCCAGCTGCGCTGCATAACGCTCCTCCTCGGAGATGACGGGCTGTTGTGGAAGCCCCTCATTATGCCCCAAGGCCGGGCGTCACGCCTCGATCGGAGTCTCTACCAGCGATTCGAGACTCTGCTTGAGCTGGCGTAGATCGAAAGGCTTACCCAGGTGCGGCACGCCGTTCGTCTCGAGGAAGGTCCGGGTCTGCGCGTCGAAGGCATCGCCGGTGGTGAAGAGGATGCGTCGCGTCATCCCTGTCCGGTTCGCCTTCAGCCAATCGAAGAGGTCCATCCCGGAGAGCCCGGGCATGCGGATGTCGGAGACGATGAAGTCGAACGCGTCGGACTGCTCCAGGTGGCGCACGGCCTCCTCGCCCTGGGTGCAGGCGACGGCCTCCACGCCCCAGGCGGTCAGGGCGTCCACCAGGCACTCCAGCAGGAAGCTCTCGTCGTCCACGACGAGGGCCTTGCGCCCGCCGAGCCCCGCGGCCGGGACCGGGGCGGCCGCGGGCACCGGGACCGCGGGCAGTTCCAGCAGGAAGGCGTTCCCCAGGCCGTCCTGGCTGCGGACCGTGAGCCGTCCGCCGTGCTGGCGGGCGATGGTCTCAGCCACGGGCAGGGCCAGGCCCTCCGTGGACGTGGCCGAGGCCGGGTCGAAGAGCCCCGCCAGCTGCCCCTCCTGGAGGGCCGGGCCGGAGTCCTGGACCACCACCTGGAGGCTGTCCCCCACGCGACGGCTGGCCACCCGCACCCGCTTCACGGGGCTCAGGGAGACCGACTGGAGGCCGTTCAGGAAGAGGTTGGTGAGGGCCTGGAAGAGGAGGGCCCGGTCCAGCGAGGCCTCGGGCAGGCCCTCCTCGAGGTTCAGCTCCAGGTTGGCCCCCATGCGCTGGGCCTTGAGTTCCGCGAACCGGGCGGCCTCCTGGATCACCTCGTTCAGCTGGACCGCCCCCCGGTGGGGGGCCGGCGGGTTCAGGACCGTCTGGAGCGGCAGCAGCAGGGCCTGCACGGATTCCACCGCGCGCACCAGGCGCTCCGCCTGCCCGGCCTGGTGGGGATCCAGGGCGGATTCGGCGATCAGCCGGGATTCCAGGAGCACGGGCGTCAGCCGGTTCGCGGCCTCGTGGAAGAGGGCCGGCACCAGGCGCCCCAGGGCCTCGTGCTTCTGGGAGTGCACCAGGCGCTCCTCCAGGGCCTTCTTCTCGCCCAGGTCGCGCACCAGGGCGGAGTAGGCCAGCACGCGGTCGTCCCCGCCCCGCACGGGCGCATAGGTGACGCTGGCCGGGAAGGCCACGCCCCCCTTGCGCAGCCGGGTGGTCTCCATGTCGCGCACGACCTGGCCCCGGCCCACCTGCTGGAGGGCCACCTCCAGCTCCGACAGGAGGCGGTCCGGCGAGAGCTGGGCCATGTTGCGGCCCACGATCTCGGGGCGGGTGTAGCCGAAGATGCGTTCCGCCGCAGCGTTCCAGGTGAGGATCTTGCCGTCGGCGGTGAAGGAGATGACGGCTTCCCCCATGTTCTGGACGAGCCCCTCGAGGTACTTCCGGGTCTTCAGGTTGTCCTGGTTGGCCCGGTCCAGCTGGGTGTAGAGCTGGCTCATCTCCTCGTTCTTCTTCTCCAGGCTCTCCTTGGCCTGCTTCAGCTCCGAGTAGAGCCGGGCGGTCTCCATGTTCGACTTGAGCGCATCCTCCAGCAGCTCCTGGGCGTCCGCCACCTTGCCCGGCACCAGGTCCGCCACGCTCACGTTGCTGTGGCGCAGCACGGTGGCCTCGGAGGACGGGGCGGAAGCCTGCTCCGGCTGGGGCGGCAGCTCCCGGAGGTTGGAGCGCACGTTGGACTCGATGAGGTTGAGCATCTCGTCGAAGTCCTTGATCTTCTTGTCCAGGTGGTACTTCTTGAAGGTGTAGCCCACCGTCTCCCGGGTGATGGCCAGGAAGGTCTCCAGCACGCCGGTGCCCCGGTTGGCCACCGACTCGAAATAGGGGACGCTGCGGAAGTTCAGGCGGCGGTTCATGACGCCCACGGCCATGGCGTCGGGCAGGTCCCGCTTGTTGTACTGGATGACGAAGGGGATCTGCTTGATGTTCAGGCGGTTCGCGTTGAGGTTGTGGTAGAGGTTCGACAGCGAATCGACGTTCTCCTGCATCTTGGCTTCGGCGGAATCCGCCACGAACACCACGCCGTCGGCCCCCCCCAGCACCACCCGGCGGCTGGCGTCGTACTGCACCTGGCCCGGCACGGTATAGATCTGCAGGTGGATGGCATTGCCGTAGATGTAGCCCAGGTTGATGGGCAGCAGGTCGAAGAAGAGGGTCCGGTCCTCCTGGGTGTTCACGGAGAACAGCTCGCCCCGCTGGGTGTCCGTGCACATGGCGTGCAGGGACTGCAAGTTCGTCGTCTTTCCGGACAGACCCGGGCCGTAGTAGACCAGCTTGAGCAGGATCTCATTGGCACGCGTATTGAACTGAACCATGGGCGGTCGCCGGGAAATGGGTGGGAACAAGCCTAGCACGGGGGCTTCCGGGTCCAGCCCCTCCCCGTCTCGTCGGCAACCCCCGTGATAGCATGACCTTTTTCACTTCCGGGGACCCGCGTCCGTGAGCATTCCGACCCACGTGGCCATCATCATCTCGGTATCCCCTACGGGGATACGCGAGGCCGGCCACGCGGAACGGCCTTCTGCCATGGGCACCTGGAGCCCGCGATGACAGCGTCGACCTCCCCGGCCCTCATCCTCTCGGTATCCCCTGCGGGGATGCGCGAGGCCGGCCACGCGGAACGGCCTTCTGCCATGGGCACCTGGAGCCCGCGATGACAGCGTCGACCTCCCCGGCCCTCATCCTCTCGGTATCCCCTGCGGGGATACGCGAGGCCGGCCACGGGGGGCACACCTCCCTTTCCGCCTGTTAGGCCCACGATGAGCATCCCGACCCATGTGGCCATCATCATGGACGGCAACGGCCGGTGGGCGGCCCAGCGGGGCTGGCCCCGGATCAAGGGGCACAAGGCCGGGGTGCAGGCCGTGGAGCGCATCCTCGAGGCCGCCTCGGACGCCGGCATCGGCCACCTGAGCCTCTACGCCTTCTCCACGGAGAACTGGAAGCGTCCCGCCCTCGAGGTGGGGGCCCTCATGGCGCTCCTCCGCATGTACCTGCGGATGTTCGTCTCCAAGCTGGCCCAGAAGGGGATCCGCTTCCACCACCTGGGGTCCCTGGAGGGCATGCCCGCCGGCATCCGCGAGGACATCCGGCGGCTCGAGGCCGCCACCGCCAGCCACACGGGCATGACCTTCCACCTGGCCGTGAACTACGGCAGCCGCCTGGAACTGGTCCAGGCCGCCCGGCGCTGCGTGGCGGATGGCCTGAAGGCCGACCAGGTGGACGAGGGGGCCCTGGCCGCCCGCCTCTGGACCGCCGGGGTGCCGGACGTGGACCTGCTCATCCGCACCAGCGGGGAGCACCGCATTTCCAACTTCCTGCTCTGGCAGTCCGCCTACGCCGAGTTCCACATGACCGACTGCCTCTGGCCCGACTTCGGTCCGGTCCAGCTGCGGGAGGCCCTGGAGGACTACGCCCAGCGGGAACGCCGCTTCGGAGGCCTCTGATGCCCGACCGCACCACGCCCACCGTGGACAAGAGGAACATGACCGTGCGGATCACCACGGGGCTGGTGTTCGCCGTCTTCTTCCTCACCCTGCTCTGGCACGGGGACCGGCCCTGGGCCGCCTGGACCTACCTCACCCTCATGGCCGTGGCCATCCTGGGCGGCGTGCGGGAGATGACCCTCATGGCCCGGGTGCGGGGCTTCAACCCCTCCCTGGCCACGGGCCTCCTGGTGGCCTGGGGCATCCTGGCCCACTTCTTCCTCGTCACCGGCAACTCGGACCCGCTCCCCCTCTGGGCGGTCTTCGCCGGGGGCTTCCTGGTGATCCACTTCGGCGCCCTCTTCTTCGATCCCAAGCTGGAGGAGGCCCTGCCCAGCCAGGCCATCACCTGGCTCGCGGCCCTCACCCTGGGCTTCGGCCTGGGCTTCCAGCAGAAGCTCTTCATGCTCCAGGGCACCCTGCCCAAGACGGGCAGCCGCCTCGTCCTGGCCCTCTTCGTCATCACCTGGCTGGGAGATACCGCCGCCTACTTCGTGGGGACCTTCCTCGGGAAGCACAAGCTGGCGCCCCGGGTGAGTCCCAAGAAGAGCTGGGAGGGCGCCGCGGGCAACCTGGCCGGCAACGTGGCCGGAGCCTTCCTGATGGTCGCCACCGTCTGCACCGAGTGGACCTGGGTGGACGCCGTGGCCCTGGGCCTGCTCATGGGCGTGGCCGGCCAGCTGGGCGACCTGGTGGAGAGCACCTGGAAGCGCAGCGCCGGCGTGAAGGACTCCAACGTGGGCGTCGCCATCCCCGGCCACGGCGGCATCCTGGACCGCGTGGACAGCCTCGTCTTCGCCGCGCCGGTGCTCTACGGGTACGTGCATTTCGTCCTGGGATTCAATTGACCCTCCGCCACCTCGCCCTCCTCGGCTCCACGGGGAGCATCGGCACCTCCACCCTGGACGTGGTCCGGGCCCATCCCGAGGAGCTTGCGGTCGTGGCCCTGGCGGGGGGGCGGAACCGGGACCTGCTCCTGGCCCAGGCCGAGGCCTTCCGGCCCCGGGCCCTGTCCGTGGGCCTGAGGGAGGACGCGGACTGGCTGCGGTCCCGGCTCTCCTACGCGCCGGACCTGCACTGGGGCCCCGAGGGGCTCCTGGCCTGCGCCCTGCATCCGGAAGCCAACACGGTGGTGGCCGCCCTCGTGGGCAGCGCGGGGCTGGCCAGCACGGAGGCCGCCCTGCGGGCCGGCCGCCGGGTCTGCGTGGCCAACAAGGAGTCCCTGGTGGTGGGCGGGGGCCTCATGCACGCGGCGGCCCTGGCCGGAGGTGGCGAACTGCTGCCCGTGGACAGCGAGCACGCGGCCCTGCACCAGCTCCTGGACGGCCGCGACCCGGCCTCCATCCGCGAGGTGCGCATCACGGCCAGCGGCGGCCCCTTCCGGGACTGGCCCCTGGCGCGCCTCCAGGCCGCCACGGTGGAGGAGGCCCTCAACCATCCCACCTGGAAGATGGGGCCCAAGATCACCATCGACAGCGCCACCCTCATGAACAAGGGGCTCGAAGTCATCGAGGCCTCGGTGCTCTTCGGGCTCACGGCGGACCAGGTGGCCGTCACCGTCCACCCCCAGAGCCAGGTGCACGCCATGGTGGGCTTCCGGGATGGCAGCTACCAGCTCCAGGTCTGCGCCAACGACATGAAGCTCCCCATCCAGTACGCCCTCCTCTACCCGGACCAGCGGCCGGGCCCCGTGCCGCCCTACCCCTGGACCGAGGCCCGCACCTGGACCTTCGAGCCCCCGGACCTGGGCCGCTTCCCCTGCCTGGGCCTGGCCTTCGAGGCCCTGCGGGCGGGCGGCACCGCCCCGGCCATCCTCAATGCCGCCAACGAGGTGGCCGTGGCGGCCTTCCTGTCCCGGCGCATCGGCTTCTGGGACATCCAGGCCTGCGACCGGGCCATCCTGGAGACCCTCCCCTCCGAGCCCCTGGACTCCCTGGCCCAGGTCCTGGATGCGGATGCCGCCGCGAGGCGTCATGCTGAAGGGTGGGTCGCGTCCCGCTAGTCCCCAGGGTGTTCATGTCCTTCCGCTCCGCCGCCGTGTTCAGTTCCTCCGCCTGCGCCCTGGCCCTCGTCCAGCTCCACTGGCCGGGGGTGGGGTTCTGGGGGCCCGTCCTCATGCTGGGGGGCCTCATCTTCCTCCACGAGCTGGGTCACTTCCTGGCCGCCAAGCGCATGGGCATGCCCGTGGAGGTCTTCTCCCTGGGCTTCGGGCCCCGCCTGATGGGCTTCCGCTGGAAGGAGACAGATGTCCGCCTGGCGGCCCTGCCCCTGGGCGGCTACGTCAAGCTCGCGGGCTTCAACCCCGAGGAGCCCGGCGCGGAGGATCCCTACGGCTTCCTCAAGCAGCCCGTGTGGCGCCGCATGCTCTTCTACAGCGGCGGCATCCTGTCCAACCTCGCCACCACCCTGGTGCTCTTCACCCTGGTGGGCATCAGCCAGGCCCGGGTGACCAAGGTGCAGGAGACCTGGACCGTGGTGGAGGTGGCGGCCGGCTCCGCCGCCGCCCAGGGCGGGCTGAAGGCGGGCGATGAGATCCAGTCCATCGGCCCCCTGGCCTTCCCCGGCACCACCTGGGAGGACACCGTGGCCTACATCCAGGCCCACCCCGGCCAGCCCATCCCCTTCCGCCTCGTCCGCGACGGGAAGCCCCTCGCCATGGACCTGACCCCCCGGCTGGAGGGCGGCAAGGGCCGCCTGGGCTTCAGCCAGTTCCCCGTGCCCATCCCCCTGGAACGCCGGGCCTTCCGCCCGGGCGACGTGCTCGAGGGCGCCCGCTACGCCGGGATCACCACCTGGCGCCTCACGGGCCAGGTGTTCGCGTTCCTCAAGCGGCTGGTGAGCTTCCAGGCCCGCAGCGGCGAGGTGGCGGGCCCCATCGGCATCATCCGCCAGGGCAGCCAGGCGGCCAAGAGCGGCTGGGAGACCTTCCTCTTCATGTGCGGGGCCATCAGCCTCCAGCTGGCCATCCTCAACGCCTTGCCCATCCCGGCCCTGGACGGCGGCCACATGGCCCTCCTCGCCTTCGAGCGGGTCCGCGGCAAGGACCTCTCCCTCGACCTGAAGGAGAAGATCCTCACCGGCGGCTTCCTCCTGCTGGCCTCCCTCATGGCCCTGGTGATCTTCCTGGACCTGATGAAGCTGCGGAAGTAGGGCGGCCTTCCCCGGAAAAAGGCTCTCCACGAAGGGCACGAAGCAAAGCACCAGGGGCACGAAGGCGAACCCTCGATCCCGAGCCCCCTCATTCGTGTCCTTCGTGGAGATCTTTTGAGATGGGTCTGGCCTCCCTCAGCGCCCCGCCTCCGCCTCGTCGTCGTCGCTGGGCGGCGCATCCTTGGCCTTCTCCACGGGGACCTTGGTGGTCAGCTTCTTCCCGGCGGCCTCCAGGGTGAGCGAGTAGTCGCCCGCCAGGACGAAGGGCCGGCGGCCCGGAGGCAGGTCCTTCCGCAGGGCGGGATCAACCAGCAGGTCCCAGTCCACCCGGTTGAGGCCCGCGGCGCCCGTCACGGTCCACCGGCGCTGCACGACCCCCTTGGCATCGGCCAGGGTCAGGGTGGCGTCCCCGGCCTTCGCCAGGTGGAACCAGAAGGATTCGGCCTTGGGCTCCCGGGTGACGAACCAGGTGGGCCGGTCCTCCTTCCACCAGGCCTGGGCCTGCACCTTGGCCGGCTCGAAGAGGTGGGCGGCCTCGGCCCGCACCGCGGGCGTCAGCGCCTCCAGGGCCCCGATGGGGGCCACCCAGGCGCTGCGGCCGTGGGTGCCCACGACGAGGTCGTGGGCCTGGGGCTGGATGGCCAGGTCATGCACGGGGACGTGGGGCAGGTCCGCGCCCAGGGCCTCCCAGCGCCTCCCGCCGTCCAGGCTGGCGAAGACGCCCAGGTCCGAGCCCGCGAAGAGCAGGTCGGCGTTGGCGGGGTCCTCGCGCACCACGTTCAGGTTCTCCGCCGGGAGGTTGCCGGCGAGAGAAGTCCAGGTGGCGCCGTAGTCCGTGGACCGGAAGATCAGGGCCTCGGCCATGTCGTTCCGGTAGGCGCTGAAGGTGGCGTACACCGTGCCCTCGGCGTGGCTGCTGGGCTCCAGGCGCGTCACCCAGCGGTCCGCGGGCAGGCCCTGGCCGCAGCGGGTCCAGGCGTAGCCGCCGTCCCGGCTCACCCACACCCGGCCATCGTCCGTGCCCGCGTAGAGCAGGCCGAAGCGTTTCGGGCTCTCCACCACCATGGTGAGGGTGCCGAAGGGCACGTTGCCCTGGTGCGGATTCGAGGTGAGGTCCGGGCTGATGCGGGCCCAGGTGGCCCCGCGGTCCAGGCTGCGCAGCACCTCCTGGGCGCCGGTGTAGAGGATGTCGGGGCTGTGGGGCGAGAGGGCCAGGGGTGTCACCCAGTTGAAGCGGTAGGGGCCGTCGCCGAGCTTCGGCTTGGGCTTGATGCCCGTGGGCGCGCCGCCGTCGATGCGCGCCATGGACCCGAACTGGTACTCCGTGTACACCGTCCCGTTCGTCTTCGTGTCCACCTGCACCATGCCGCCGTCCCCGCCGTAGATGGCCTTCCAGCGGTCCTTCTGCTGGCCGGGCTTCAGGGGTTCGGCGGGGCCCGTCATCACGCCGTTGTCCTGCAGCCCGCCGTAGATACGGTAGGGCTCGGCCCGGTCCGTGGCGATGGAATAGAACTGCCCCACGGGCAGGTTCTTCACGGCCCGCCAGGTGCGGCCGCCGTTGGTAGAGACGTTCAGGCCGCCGTCGTTGCCCAGCACGAGGCGGCGGGAGTCCCGGGGATCGATCCAGAGGGCGTGGTGGTCGGGATGCACCGTGTCCCAGTCCTCCCCGTTCATCCCCTTGAAGGTGCGGCCCCCGTCCTCGCTGACGATGGCGGGCATGCCCAGGAGGTAGATGTGCCGGTCGTCCGCGGGGTCCACCCGCACCTGGCCGAAGTAGTAGCCGTAGGTGTAGGTGAACTGCTCCAGCCGGTCCTGGTGCGTGCGGTGCCAGGTGGCGCCGGCGTCCTCGCTGGCGTACAGCTCCGGCCCCACGATGCGGGCGTCGATGAGGGCCCGCTCCGCGTCGCCCAGGGAGGCCAGCAGGCTCTTCACCGTCAGGGTGCCGGCCTTCATCCGGGCCTGCACCTCCTTCGCCGTGACGGAGGCGTCGTAGCCGTTCCGGCGCAGGAAGGCGTCCAGGCGCTTGGGCTCGAGCTTCGCCACCTCCGCTTCGGAGAGGGCGGCCACCCGGGTCGGCGTCAGCGCCTCCGGATCGGCGTAGGGGTCCGGCTCGCCTGCGGGCAGGGGGGTCTGGTTGTCCACGAAGGCGAAGAGCTTCCTCGGGTCCTGGTGGCTCTGGGCCAGGCCGATGCGGCCCACCGTGGCCCCCTCCGGCAGCCCGTGGCCCAGGCGCGTCCAGGTGCGCCCGCCGTCCGTGGTCTTGTAGACGCCCGAACCGGCCCCGCTCTCCAGGAAGTCCCAGGGCTTGCGGTCCTTCTCCCAGAGGGCGGCGTAGAGGGTGTCCGCGTCCTTCCCGTCCTGGATCAGGTCCACCGCGCCGGTGCGGGCCGGGGCCTTCAGCACCTGGGTCCAGGTGCGGCCGCCGTCCGTGGTCTTGAACACGCCCCGCTGGCCGCCCTCCGTGTAGAGGGGGCCCTGGGCCGCCACGTAGACCACGTCGGGGTTCGAGCGGTCCACCACGATGCGGGCGATGCGGTGGCTGTCAGCCAGGCCCGCGGCCTGCCAGGTCCGCCCGCCGTCGAGGGACTTGAAGAGGCCGGCGCCGTCGTAGGTGCTGCGGCTTGCGTTGGCCTCGCCCGTGCCCGCCCAGATGACCCTCGGCACCCCCGGCGCGCCCCACACCACGGCCAAGTCGCCCAGGGCCGCCACGGGGGCCCGGTCGAAGAGGGAGGTCCAGGTGCTGCCCCCGTCCGCCGTGGACCAGAGGCCCCCCGTGGCGAAGGCGACGATCCAGTGCTCGGGCGCCCGGTCGTCCGCCGCGATCTGCACCACGCGCCCCCCCTGGCCCATGGGCCCCACGCAGCGGAAGGGCACGGCCCGGAAGGGACTCGCCGCCTCCAGGGCCACCCGGGCCGCCGCGGCCGCGTCCACCCCGGTCCGGGAGGGCGTGGGCACCTCGGGATGGAACGCCGCCGCCTGCTGGGCCTTGGTCTGGGGCCCCTCGGCCGCCGCCAGGAGCGCGCCGGAAACCGCCAGAACCGCCGTGAGTGCCGTGATCCGCATGGGAACCTCGTGTAGTGAGGCCAGCATAGCGCGGCCTGCGGCTACAGCCCCAGCAGCTCCTTCAGCCGCGGGGTGACGCTGCGGCTCACCTCCAGGTCGAGGCCCTCCCCCACGCGGACGGAGGCCCGGCCCCCCTCCAGGGGCTTCAGGCCCAGCACGGCCTCGGGGCGCAGGAGCAGGTGGCGCTGGATGCGGAGCAGCCCCGCCCCCGGGAAGGCGGCCTCCACCTCGGCCAGGGTGGTCCAGGCCGTGCGGTGGCGGGAGCCGGCCGCCCAGGCCCACACCACCTCGGTCTCCACCTCGAAGTGGGAGGTGCGCTTGAGGTCGAGGAACACATGGCCCTCGCCGGCCTTCACGGGGAACCGCTGGGGCAGGGGTCCGACAGCCTCGGACCGCCGGGGCCCACCCTCCCCCAGGCGGGCCAGGCACTTGGCCAGGCGCTCGGCGGAGACGGGCTTCAGGATGTAGTCCGCCGCCGCGGCCTCGAAGGCCCGCACGGCATGCTCGGAGTAGGCGGTGACGAACACCACGGGGGGGCAGGTCCGGCAGTCCGCCAGCTCCACGGCCACCTCCAGCCCGGTGGCGCCGGGCATCTGGATGTCCAGGAAGAGGGCATCCAGGTCCGGGGCGCCCTTCAGCCAGGCCAGCACCGAGGGGCCGTCGGCAAGCTCGGCCTTCACCTCGCAGCCCGCCTCCCGGAGGAGCCGGGCCAGCCGGGTCCGGGCCAGGGGCTCGTCGTCCGCGAGGGCCACGCGCAGGGGTCTCATCGCCGCGTCTCCAGGGTCATGAGGCGGATGGTCGCCACGGACCAGGGTCCCTCCGTTCCCAGGTGGAAGGAAGCCGCCGGACCGTAGGCCAGCCGGAGCCGGGCCTCCAGGTTGCGCAGGCCCACGCCGTTGCCCAGCACCAGGGCCATGGGCCGGCCGGTGTTGGCCACGCGCAGGCACAGGCCCTCGCCCTGGCGGCGCAGGGAGATGGCCAGCTCGCCGCCCTCCAGGTGGGGGGCCAGGCCGTGCTTGAGGGCGTTCTCCACCAGGGGTTGCAGGAGGAAGGGCGGCGCCGCCACCGGATCCAGGGCCCCGTCCCATTCCCAGGAGACCCGCAGCCGCGTTCCCAGCCGCAGGGTCTCCACGGCGAGGTAGCGCTCCACCAGCCGCCGCTCGTCCGCCAGGGGCGCCCGCATCCGGTCGCCGTGGCGCAGCAGGGCCCGGTACAGCTCGGAGAGGTCCAGGATGGCCTGCTCCGCGGCCTCGGGATCCTGCCGCACCAGCTCCGCCAGGCCGTTCAGGGAGTTGAACAGCACATGGGGGCTGAGCTGGCCCCGCAGGAGGATCCACTGGGCCTCCTCCAGGCGGGCCTCCGCAGCCTCCTTCTCCTCGGCGGTGGTCTCCCCGAAGGAGATGATGGCGCCGATGATCGTCATCATGGGCGCGCCCAGGAAGGCCTGGAGGCCGAGGACCCGCAGGAAGGTGACGGGCCGTCCTGCGCCCGTGCCCATGATCTCGGCCTTGGCGGCGTTGTGCCCCACCAGGAACCAGCTGAGGCTCACCAGGAGGACGATGAGCAGGGTGTTGGAGAGGAGGGCCTGGAGGATCCCCCGCAGGAAGGAGGCCCGGCCCCGGTCGTCCCCCGTCCACCGCCAGGGCAGGGGGCTCAGGAAGCCGTAGGAGAAGGAGATCAGGAACGGCATGAGCAGGGCGTTGGCCAGGGCCCCGGGGTGGTGGATCTGCGGGGAGAACGGCCCCAGGACGAACTGCACGACGGTGAAGAGCACCGCGAAGATCAGCACGATGATCCAGGGCGTCCGCTTGCGGAGGCGGGCACGGAAGTGCCGGTGCAGGGGGTCCAGGCGCATGCCGTCAGCTTGCCCGAGGCGGGCCCGGATCCCCAGCCCGGGCTTCCCGGCGGTTCCCTCCCGCCGCCCAGCGGCATCCGGGGCCCGGCGAGCCGGGGCGGCCCCCATGGCATCCTGGGGCATGTCCTGGCTCACCCGGCTCCTCCGACGTTCCGCGCCCCTGCCCGAGCCCGCCCTGGACCACTCGGTGGCCCAGCGCCTCGCCGCGGCGGGGAAGGACCCCGCCCGGGTGCAGGCCCAGCCCGCGGAGCCCCTGGAGATCCCGGCCCGGCCCCTCCTGCCGGGCTTCACCGGCACCGTGAGCCTGGAGCTGACCCTGGACGCCACGGGCCGCGTGGCGGAGGTCCGGCTGGAGGGCGGCCCCCCCGAGGCCGCGGCGGAGCTGACGGCCTGGGCCCGGGCCTGGCGCTTCAGCCCGGCGCGGCTCGAGGGCCAGGCCCACCCCTGCCGCATGGTCTTCCAGGTGGCCTGGCCCTGAGGGCCGTGTCCAGATCGGCGCCCGGGCGGGCTTCCCTGTCGCGACCTATACTCTCGGCTCCGGAGGGCCCATGCGCCTGCTTCCCCTCGCCGCGATGCTGCTCGTCCTGGCCCCCGCCGCCGCCGGCGGCCCCGCCCCCGAAAGGAAGGCCCCCATGTCCCTCTACGACTTCAGCCTCGACACCCTCGCCGGGAAGCCCCAGGCCCTCTCCGCCTACCGCGGCAAGGTGGTGCTGGCCGTGAACGTGGCCAGCGCCTGCGGCTACACGCCCCAGTACGCGGGCCTCGAGAAGCTCTACCAGCGCTACCGCGACCAGGGGCTCGTGGTGCTCGGCTTCCCCTGCAACCAGTTCGGCGGCCAGGAGCCCGGCACCCCCGCGGAGATCCAGGCCTTCTGCAGCACCACCTACGGCGTCACCTTCCCGCTGTTCGCCAAGCTCGACGTGAAGGGCCCCCACCAGGCGCCCGTGTACCAGTTCCTCACGAAGGGCTTCGGCGAGCCCCAGTGGAACTTCCACAAGTACCTCGTGGGCCGGGACGGCCGGGTGCTCCAGGCCTTCCCGAGCAAGGTGGCCCCCGAGAGCCCCGAGTTGACCGCCGCCCTCGAGGCCGCGCTGAAGTAGCTACTTCAGCGCCGCGACCGCCGCCGGCGCGTGCTGGATCTCCACGGCGAGGGCCTTCACGCCGTTGATGAGGAACTGCATGGCCACGGCCGCCAGGATGAGGCCCATGAGCTTGTTCACCACCTTGGTGCCGATGGCCCCCAGGCGGGCGAACACCGCCGGCGCGTTGCGCAGGAAGAGGTAGACGATCCAGGCGTTCAGCAGGATGGCCACCAGCACCACGCCGTACTCGGACCAACTGAGGCCCGCGATCATGCCCATCACTGTGGAGAGGGTGCCGGGGCCCGCCAGGAGCGGGATGCCGAAGGGGATGATGGCGAAGTCCTCCGGCAGCTTGCGGCTGGCCTCGGCCTTCTCGTCCTCCGTGCTGCGCTCGCGGGGGTCGTCGCCGTACAGCATGGAGATGGCCCGGTAGAGCACCAGCACGCCGCCCACGAACTGCATGGCGAGCGCCGTGAACCCGAAGAGGCTGAAGATGAACTGGCCCACGAGGGCGAAGGCCACCATGGCCGTGCCCGCCGTGAGGGCCGCCTTCCGCGCGCTGCGGCGCAGGGCCGGCGACGGCATTCCCGCCGTGGAGGCGGCGAACACCGCCGCGCCGCTGATGGGGTTCAGCACCGAGAAGAGGGTGGTGACCGCCCCGAGGGCGAAGGACCAGGTGGGCAGGGGCGTCAGGTGCGGCATGGGCCCAGGGTAGCGCGTACCATGGGGCCCATGCGCGACCTCGCGGCCCTCCGGGAACAGCACCAGCGCCGGCTCAGCTGGATGCCCTGGCTCTATTTCGCCCTCAAGCCCCGCCACCGGGCCTGGGCCGAGGCCTGGCAGGCGGAGGTGCAGGCCCGCCTGCAGGCGCAGGAGACGGTCCGCCTCGGAGCAGGGTGCTTCATCGCGCCCGAGGCCGCCCTCTTCGGCGAACCCGGCCGCGGCATCGTCACGGGCGACCGCTGCGCCGTGGCGGCCCAGGCCTTCCTCCACGGGCCCCTCACCCTGGGGGACGACGTGAGCATCAACGCCGGGGCCCGGCTCGACGGCGGCCGGAAGGGCATCACCGTGGGCGACGGCACGCGCATCGCCAGCGGGGCCGTCCTCTACGCCTTCGACCACGGGATCCGCCCCGACCGGCCCGTGCGGGACCAGCCCGTGCGCTCCCGGGGCATCCGCCTCGGCGCGGACGTGTGGATCGGCGCCAACGCCGGCGTCACGGACGGCGTCACCGTGGGCGACCACGCCGTGGTGGCCATGGGCGCCGTGGTGACGCGGGACGTGCCCGACTGGGCCATCGTGGCCGGCGTGCCCGCCGTGGTGGTGGGGGACAGGCGGGAGCGGTAGGGCGTGGCCCCCTGCAACAGGGGCCGGCTCGGAGGATGCATTTCGCGCGATCGGCTTTTCCGACACCCATGTCAAGCCTATCGTTTGCAGCTTATCCAGCCTTGGCACGGGCCGTGAAACACCCCCGGCGAGCCTCCTGCCGCACCCGCCCGGAGGCTCCCTTCCCTGGAGGAAGCCATGCGAAGCCTTGCCACCCTGGGCCTGCTCATCCTGTCCGTCCTGCCCCTGGCCGCCCGCGACCACGACCACGGCCCCTGGCGCGGGCGCGGCCCCCGGCGCGTGGTGGTGCTGGAAGCCCGCCCCGATCGCGACGACCGCTGCTACGACCGGTATGACCGCTATGACCGCTACGACCGCTACGACCGTGACGACGACCGCTGGGAGGACCGGGCCTGCCGCGACGACCGCCCCCGGTACCGCGCCTACGACGACGACGTGGTGGTGGTCCGCCCCCGGCCCCTGGCGCCCCCCTGGCGGAGCCGGATCGTCCTCCGCTTCGGCTGGTAGACAGCCATTGTCCGTCCGGAGCCCCCACCATGATCTCGGGAGCGCTCGACATCCCCCCCTTGACGAACACGAAAAAAAGACGAATACTGGCTCCATCGGACGGAGCTTCCCATGCGGACCTTCGGCTACAAATTCAGCGGCTACTTCATGGAATACGGCCCCGTCGAGGCCCGGAGCCTCGACGAAGCCAAGGCGAACATCCGGCGGAAGCTGGGGGTGACCCGGCTGCCCCTGGGGTTCCAGGTCTGGGATCTGGCGGAGCGGCCCCTCGCCCGCTGGCGGGTCGCGGCCGCCAGCTGAGGGCCGGCCGCCGGGCCCTTCAGCCCTGGTTCGCCGCCCACCAGGCGCGGCCCTGGGCCACGTCCTTCTCGATCTGGTCCCGCAGCGCGTCCACGGAGGCGAACTTCGCCTCGCCCCGGAGGCGGTGCAGGAAGCGCAACTCCAGGCGGGCCCCGTAGAGGTCGCCCTCGAAGTCCGGCAGGTGGGTCTCCACTGTGAGGCGTTTGCCCTCGAAGGTGGGCTTCTCGCCCACGTTGGTGAGGCCCATGCGGGGCTCGCCATGGTGGGGGCAGAGGGACTGGGTGACGTACACGCCATGGGCCGGCAGCTGCTCCTGCTCCCAGGCTAGGTTGGCCGTGGGGAAGCCCAGGTGCCGGCCGCGCCGGTCGCCCTCCACCACCACCCCCGTCAGGGCGTAGGGGTGGCCCAGCAGGGCCGCGGCGGCTTCCACCTCGCCCCGGTCCAGGGCCTCCCGGATGCGGGTGCTGGAAAGGCGGCCGCCGTCCGCCGCCTTCAGGGCCAGGGTGTGGACGCGGCACGCGTGCGCCTCGCCCCAGGCCTCCAGCGTGGCCACGTCGCCCCGGCGGTCCCGCCCGAAGCAGAAGGCCCGGCCCACGTGCAGCTCCGCAGGCGCCAGGGCCCGGCGGAGCTGGTGGAGGAAGGCCTCGGGCGACAGCTCGGAGAAGAGGCGGCTGAAGGGGATCACCCAGGCCAGGTCCATGCCCTCGGCTTCGAAGGCCGCCAGGCGCTGGGCCAGGGTCATGAGCAGCTTCGGCCGCCGCTCCGGCGCCACCACCACGGTGGGGTGGGGATCGAAGGTCACCACCGCCGCCCGCAGGCCCAGGGCCCGGGCGCGGGCCGCGGCCGCGCGCAGGAGCTCCCGGTGGCCGGCGTGGACGCCATCGAAGTTGCCCAGGGTGACGACGAGGGGGCCGGCGGCCGGAGCCTCCTCCAGGGCGTGATGCCAGACCTCCATCAGGCGCCCTCCCCCCGCTCGGCGGGCCAGGCCAGGCTGGCCACCACGCTGCCCGCCAGGACCGACGCGATCACCAGCAGGCTGTACTGCACGGGGATGTGCACCCACTCCGCGACGCACATCTTCACGCCCACGAAGGCCAGCACCACGGCCAGGCCCGTCTTCAGGTGGTGGAAGCGGTCCATCATCTTGGCCAGCAGGAAGTAGAGGCTCCGCAGGCCCAGGATGGCGAAGATGTTCGAGGTGTAGACCACGAAGGGGTCGCGGGTCACCGCCAGCACGGCGGGGATGGAATCCACGGCGAAGACCAGGTCCGTCACCTCGATGGTGAGGAGCACCAGCAGCATGGGCGTGGCGTAGCGCCGCCCGGCCTTCAGTACGGTCAGGTGCTCGTGGCCTCCCTTCTCGTCGAAGGGCACCAGGCGGCGGAAGGTCCGCACCATCCAGTTGTCCGCCGGGTCGGCCTCCTTCTCCTTCACCAGCAGCATCTTCAGGCCCGTGTAGACCAGGAAGCCGCCGAAGACGTACATCATCCATTCGAAGCGGTTCAGCAGCGCCGTGCCCGCCAGGATCATGGCGGCGCGCATGATGAGCGCCCCCAGCACGCCCCAGAAGAGCACCCGGTGCTGGTGCCGGAGGTCCACCTCGAAGCTCTGGAACACGAGGACGAACACGAAGAGGTTGTCCACGCTGAGGGACTTCTCCAGCACGTAGCCGGTCATCCACTCCAGCCCCTTCTGGGTGCCCTCGCCCCAGAAGATCAGGCCGCAGAACCCCATGGCCAGCACGATCCACACGGCGCTCCAGGCGGCCGCCTCCCGCATGCTGGGCGCGTGGATGCGGCGGTTGAACACGCCCAGGTCCAGGGCCAGCATGAAGAAGATGAAGGCGTGGAAGCCTCCCCAGGCCCACCAGGGAGCGGCTTGAAGCAGGGCGTCGGCCAAGGATCCTCCGGTCTTCCAGCTTAGCGAGGCAGGGAAGGGGGGCGCCGATGACCCTTGCGACGCGCTCCGGCGATGGGAAGATGGCCCCGTGAGCCTGCCCCGCTTCTTCCTCGACGCCCCGTCTACGCCCCCCGCCGAGGGCCTCGCCCTGCCCCTGGGGGCCGAGGCGGCCCGCCACCTCCGGGCCCTGCGCCTGCGTCCCGGGGCCGCCCTCGAGGTGGTGCTGGGCGAGGCGGCCTGGCGGGCGGACCTGGCCGAGCTGGACCGGGAGCGGGCCCTGGCCCGCCTGGTGGCCCCCCTGGCCGAGGACCGCGAGCCCCCCGTGGCCCTGGAGGCCTGCCTGCCCCTCACGGCCCAGCTCAGCCTCTGGGACGAGTGGCTGCCGCCCCTGGTGGAGCTGGGCGTCACCCGCATCCAGCCCGTGGCCTTCGCCCGCAGCGAGTTCGACGCCGCCAAGACCGCCGCCCGCATGGAGCGCTGGCGCCGCCTCATCCTCGCCGCCTGCGAGCAGAGCCACCGCACCCGGCGGCCCGAGCTGCGCCCCCCCATGGCCTTCGACGGCCTCCTCGCCTGGCCCACCGCGCAGAAATGGGTGGCCTACGAGCTGGCCACGGGCCAGGCCAACCCCGCCCTGCGGCCCGAACCCCTGGCCTTCACCTGCGGGCCCGAGGGCGGCATCACGGATGACGAATTCGCCGCCCTGGCCCAGGCCGGCTGGGTGTCCGTGAGCCTGGGCCGCAGCATCCTCCGGGCCGTCACGGCCCCCGTGGCCCTCCTGGGGGCCGTGCAGTTCGAGCTGGGCCGCTCGCTTTAGCCGCGTCTTGCGAGGTATCCTGGGCGATCCACCCCCCGGAGCCGCCATGCCCTCCCGCCGCGCCCTGTCCCTCCTCCTCGCCGCCGGCCTGCTGCCGGCCCAGGCGCCGAACACAGCCCCGAAGGTGATGGAAGCCCCCCTGCGGGCCCACCTGGCCTTCCTGGCGGACGACCTGTTGGAGGGCCGGGGCACCGGGCAGCGGGGCGGCGACCTCGCCGTGCGCTACCTGGAGACCCAGCTCCAGGCCCTGGGCCTCCAGCCTGCCCGGGGCGCCTCCTACCGCCAGCCCGTGGCGCTGGCCGGCATCCGCACCCTGCCGGGCCGCAGCATCCTGAGCTTCGCGGGGGGCAACACCTGCGCCACGCCGGCCTTCGGTTCCGAGATCGTCTACGGCGCCGGCCAGCCCGCGGCCAACCTCCGCCTCGACGCGCCCCTGGTCTTCGTGGGCTACGGCATCGCCGATCCCGCCGAGCACTGGGACGACTACAAGGGCCTGGACGCCAGGGGCAAGGTGCTGGTCATGCTCGTGAACGAGCCCGCCCCCACGGCCGCCGAGCCCCACCGCTTCGGGGGCCAGGACCTCACCTACGACGGCCGCTGGACCTACAAGTTCGAGGAGGCCGCCCGCCGCGGGGCCGCCGGGGTGCTGCTCATCCACACCACGGCCTCCGCCAGCTACGGCTGGAGCGTGGTGCAGAACGGCTGGGACGCGGAGCGCTTCCAACTCAAGGGCCAGGGCGGGACGCCCCTCCAGGGCTGGCTCAGCGAGGCCACGGCCAAGAAGCTCTTCGCCCAGGGCGGCCAGGACCTCGACGCCCTGCGGGCCCGGGCCCAGGATCGCGACTTCCACCCCGTGCCCCTGGACCTGCGGGCCGAGGGCACCCTGGTGAGCGAGGTGCGCACCGTGCCCCAGTTCAACGTGGCCGGCGTGGTGCCCGGCACGGATCCGAAGCTGAAGGACGAGGTGGTGATCTACTCCGCCCACTGGGACCACCTGGGCACGGGCGCGCCGGATGCCCACGGCGACGGCATCTACAACGGCGCCGTGGACAACGCCTCCGGCTGCGCGGGCCTGCTGGCCATGGCCCAGGGCGCCATCCAGCACCCCGCGAAGCGCAGCCAGATGTTCCTCTTCGTCTGCGCCGAGGAGCAGGGCCTGCTGGGCTCCAAGGGCTACACGGCCGATCCCCTGTGGCCCCTGGCGAAGACCGCCGCGGACCTGAACCTGGACAGCCTCAACTTCGTGGCCCCCACCCGGGACATCGGCCTGCCCTTCGCCGAGCGCAGCACCCTGGGCGATCTGGGCGCCGCCCTGGCGAAGGCCGAGCACCTGGCCGTGGCCGCCCCCCGGCCCGACACCGGCGGCGGCTACTTCCGCTCCGACCACTACAGCTTCGTGCAGGCCGGCGTGCCCGCCCTCTCCATCTACGGCGGCCGCGACTACGTGGGCGCCGACCCCGCCGCCCTCAAGGCCCAGGCCCAGGCCTACGGCGCCCGCTACCACCAGGTCACCGACGAGTACGACCCCGCCTGGAACCTGGGCGGCATGATCCAGCAGGCCCAATTCACCCTCGACCTCGGCCAGGCCGTCGCCAACGCCCCCACCAAGCCCACCTTCAAGGCCGCACGGTAGGGCCCCGCACTTACACGACCACCGACCTTCCCGTCGCCTGTGCTGGTACCCTGGGGTCCCTTTCCCGGGATGCCCGGATGACCCACGCCCATCCGAGCCCAGGCCGAGCCCGTGGGGCTGAGGGGCTTTGAAAAACCACCAACCCCGCGAACGAAGCCCCAGGCCTGCGGTTCGCCTGATTCATCGTTGGGCCACGCCGATCCGTCGAAATCCCTTGGCGCATGCCCCCTGAATGGTGAGGATCGCGTTGATCCATTCCCCTCCGCCGCCTGTCCAGGCCCCCAATCCCGTGGCAGACCTGCCGCTGTTACCCGGGTCAGACGCGCTGATCCTGGGCGTATACCACTGGACCGTGGCCCATTCCGTGAGCCTGCAGGGGGTGGTGCGTCAACTGGCCGCCGCCGACGGCAAGGCACGCTACCGGCTGCTCCCCGGACTCGGCGCGCGGTTCGAGTTCACCGTCTCGGCTGCAGATGGGGAGTACCAGGTCAACATCGAGGTCCCCATCCTCGCCTGGACACGGTGTCACGATGCCCTGGAACCCTGGATCGCCAGTTCCCTCTTCCTGGCGCTGGAGGTCATCAGCAAAGAGAAGTACCGTGGGAATCCCAACCCACATCAATACGTCTTCCTCCCAAGCTCCATTCGCGCCTCCTTTGACTTCCAAAGCCAAGTCCGGAGGGAACTCCAGGCCATCGACCCCTTAAGGTTGAAGGACCTCCCCGATGGCGCCCGCCTTTACAACTTGGGCTTCCCACCGACCTCGGCCCTTCAGGAAGGGTCCTCGCGAAGGCCGCTTCCCAGCGGTTTGAGACCGCCCCCTGAACCGAAGCCCGATCTGGACCCCTCCTCATCGTTGCCCGCGCCCGATCCACGTCACCCGCCTCTCCCGTGAGGTTCCGATGGATTTCCCGAACAAGGCCAAGGTGCCGCCGCCGCTCCGGCCCTATGTCGAGGCCTGGGGAAACCAGGATGCCGAGGCCCTGTCGGCCTGCTTCGAGGAGGCCTGCGAGTTCGACTCCCCGCTCCTGGACCACCCCCTGAAGGGCCGGGCTTCCGTCCGGGCGTATTTTTCGGAGCTGTTCTCCAAGGTCCCGGCGATCCAGACCCACGGATCCCGGTTCTTCGTGCACGGGAATTCCACCCTGACCGTCACCGAGCTCACGGTGGAGAATCCAAGCTGGGGCCAGGGTCGGTACCTGATGACCACGGCCCAGCTCCAGCGGTTTTCCGACGCGGGCCTGATCGCGCGCATGGAGGTCTACACCGACGTCGAAGCCGCCGTGAAGCTCTAGCATCCCCGGCCTGTTCCGGGCCGTCGCCGACACCCCTGCGGCCCTCCCCCTCCCCGCCTTCCGGACCCCGCCCCCGATCCCATGGACATCCGACGCGACGATCTCTCCGGCCCTGAGGTGCAGGCCCTCCTGGAGGAGCACCTGCGGAACATGCGCAGCCTCTCGCCCCCCGAGAGCGTGCATGCGCTGGACCTCACGGCGCTGCGCCAGCCGGGGGTCACGTTCTGGTCCGCCTGGTCCGGGCCCGTGCTGGTGGGCTGCGGGGCCCTGAAGGAGCTCAGCCCCGTGCATGGCGAGGTCAAGTCCATGCGAACGGCCTCCGACCACCGGCGCAAAGGCGTGGCCCAGGCCATGCTCCGCCATATCCTGGGCGTGGCCGCCGCCCGCGGCTACCAGCGGCTGAGCCTGGAGACGGGCGCTCAGCCCGCCTTCGAGCCCGCCCGCCGGCTGTACGAGCGCTTCGGCTTCCAGTACTGCCCCCCGTTTGAAGGCTACACGGAGGATCCGAACAGCGTGTTCATGACCCGCGCGCTGTAAGCCCCCCTCGAAACCCTCCCCCCCGAGGCCCCATGCGCCGACCCCTCGCCCCCTTCCTCGCCGCCTGCGTCCTGGCCCTTCCGCTCCCGGGGCAGGGGGCGCCCCTGCGGGATCCGCTGCTGGAGCACCTGGCGGGGACCTGGGTGCTGCGGGGGACGCTGGCGGGGAAGACGACCACGCACGACGTGACGGGGACCTGGGAGCTGGGCCACCAGTACCTGACGCTCCGGGAGCGGGCCCGGGAGCTGGACGCCCAGGGGCGCTCCCAGTACGAGGCCCTGGTCCTCCTGGGCTGGGACGCGGCGACGCAGGAGTACCAGTGCCTGTGGCTGGACACCACCGGGGGCGGCGGCCTCGCGCCCCAGTTCCTCGGCCTGGGCCGGCGCACGGGCGAGGCCATCCCCTTCGCCTTCCGCGACCGGGACGGCCGCCTGTCCTTCACCAACACCTTCGCCTACCACCCCGCCACCGACACCTGGACCTGGGCCCTGGACAACGTGCAGGATGGCAAGGCCATCCCCTTCGGGCGGGTGACCCTGACCCGCGCCGTCCCCCGGAGGACCCCATGACCCGCCTGGCGCCCATGTCCGCCCCCAGCCTCCTCGGCCTCCTGGGCTGGGAGGGCCTCTGTTTCGCGGCGGCGGCGCTGGGGGCCGTGGCCTCGGTGCGGGCCGGGGCCTTCTACGCGCAGCTCCAGCGCCCGGCCTGGGCGCCTCCGGGCTGGATCTTCGGCCCGGTGTGGAGCGTGCTCTACCTCCTGATGGGCGTGGCGGCCTGGCTCGTCTGGCGCGAAGGCGGCTTCCGGGCCGCCCGGGGCGCCCTGCTCCTGTTCCTGCTCCAGCTGGCCGTCAACGCCCTCTGGAGCTGGCTGTTCTTCCGCTGGCACCTGGGCGCCGCGGCGATGGTGGACGTCCTCCTGCTCTGGGGGCTCATCCTGGCCTGCGCCCTGGCCTTCCGGCACCACCGGCCCCTGGCGGGGGTCCTGCTCCTGCCCTACCTGGCCTGGGTCACCTTCGCCACCGCCCTCACCTGGGCCGTGTGGCGGGCCAATCCCCGCCTGCTGGGCTGAGCCGTGGCCGACACCTTCCTCCAGCGCATCCCCACGCTGGCCGAGCCGGCGCTGCGGGCCTACCTGGACCGCCCCGGCGACTACCGGCCCGAGGCGGTGCGGGCCGCCGCGGAGGAGCTGCGGCGGCGGGGCCGGGGGCCCACGGAGGCGGAGTGGCAGGCCCTTGAGGCCGCCCTGGCGCCGGCTGAATCGTCGGGCCCCGATCCCCGGCGCCTGCGGGCCCTGGCCCGGTGGACGCTGATCCTGGGCCTGGGGACGGCGCTGCTGATCTACGCCACGGCGAAGCCCGCGCCGCCGGATCCCCTGGGCTACGACCCCCTGGACACCAAGCGCTACCTGCGGGAGCTGGAGGTCTTCGGGGGCAAGGCCAACATCCTGGCCACCCAGTTCCGCCAGTGGTTCGAGGGCCTGTGGGAGGGCCGGAACCTGGCGTACACGGTGGCGACGCTCACCGGCCTCCTGGCCGGCCTGCTCCGCTTCCTGGGGCGGGAACCCCGGGCCTGAGGCTTCCGGCCGATGGGCCCCGGTGGGAGGATGGCCCCGTAGGAGGTCCCATGGACGCCCCCCGCTCGCCCGCCCGCCTCGCCGCGGCCCTCACGGAGCGCTGGTCGCCGCGGGTGGTGGCGGAGCTGGAGGACGTCTACGTCAAGGTGGCCAAGGTGGAGGGCACCCTGGTGTGGCACCGCCACGACGACGAGGACGAGCTGTTCTACGTGCTGAAGGGCCGCCTCCGGCTGGAGCTGGAGGACCGGGCCGCCGTGGCGCTGGGGGAGGGCGAGCTCTTCGTGGTGCCGAAGGGGGTGGGCCACCTGCCCGTGGCCGAGGCGGAGTGCCACCTGCTGCTCATCGAGCGGAAGACCACCCGGCACACCGGCGACACGACCATTGCCCAGACCCGCTCCCTCGCGGACCAGCTGCGGCCCCTGCCATGAGCCGGGCCGGGCGATGGGCCGCCCTCCCGGCCCTCCTCCTCCTGGGGGCCTGCCATCCCCCCTCGGGGACCGTCCCGGCCTCGGCCGATCCCGGCATCCGGACGGTGCAGGCCTTCTTCGAGGCCTACCGCCAGCGGGACCTGGACGGCCTGATGCGGTGCTTCACGGCGGATGCCACCTTCCGGGGCACCGGGGGCACCCTGGACCGGGCGCAGATCCAGGCCTACTTCCAGCGCACCTTCCGGGACCACCCGGACCTCCAGGTGGAGGCCGGCACGCCGGCGCGCACCGGGACCACCGTCCGGGTCCGGGTCCGCGTCCAGGCGGGGACCGCCACCGTCCAGACCTGGGTCTTCGAGCTGGCCGGCCCCCTCATCCGGACCTACGCCCTGGACCTGTCCGCCCGCTGAGTCAGCGGGTGAGGGCGAAAGCCTGGAAGCCCTCGCCCTCCCAGGCCAGGGGATCGGGGCGGAAGAAGCTGGTGCGGTCGCCCTCGGCCTCCGAGGCGGCCCCCAGGGCCGCGGGCCAGACGGGAGCCGGGCGCAGGTCGGGGCGGGCGGCCAGGAGGGCGGCGCGGTGGGCGGCGCCCTCCTCGGGCAGCCAGGAGCAGACGGCGTAGATCAGCAGCCCGCCGGGGGCGAGGCGGTCCGCCGCCGCCAGGAGGAGCCGCCGCTGGAGGGCCGCGAGGCGGGGCAGGTCGAGGGCATCCCCCAGCCAGGGCAGCTCCGGGTGCTTCTGGAGGGTGCCGCTGCCGCTGCAGGGGGCGTCCAGGAGGAGGAGGTCGAAGGTTCCGGGGGTGTCTTCCAGCCAGACGGCCGCGTCGGTCACGACGACCTCGGCCTTCAGGCCCCGCTGCTGGAGGGTGCGCTTCAGGCGCTCGGCCCGGCCGGGCTGCTGCTCCAGGGCCCAGAGCTCGGCCCCGGGGTGGCGCAGGGCCAGGCCCGTGGTCTTGCCGCCGGGGGCGGCGCAGGCATCGAGGATGCGGGTGGGCGTGCGGTCCCAGGCGTAGGCCAGGAGGGCCTGGGAGCTGCGGTCCTGGACCATGCCGCCGCCCGCCTCCAGCCAGGCCCGGGGGAAGGGTGCGTCTTCCGCCTGGCGCAGGCAGCCCGGGATGGCCCCGTCGGGTTCCAGGCCCGCGGGCACCTCGCCCGCCAGGCGGCGGAAGGCCGCGTGGGGGGGCCGGCTGAGGCGGGTCCAGAGGGTTTCCGTGTCCCGGGCCTGGCCGTGGGGCGCCAGGGCGGCGGCCAGCACTTTTTCCGCGAAGGGGCTGCGGTCCAGGCGGGCGGGCAGGGCCTCCAGGGCCGTCCGCAGGGCGTCGCGGTCCTTCGCCGCCCGGCGCAGGAGGGCGTTCACCAGGCCGCGGTGGGGCGGGAAGCCGATGGCCCGGTCCGCGGCCAGGCCCACGGCCTCGTTCACGGCGGCGAAGTCGGCCACGCCCGGCAGCCAGGCCAGCTGGGCCAGGCCCACGGCCAGGGCCACCCGGGTGCCCAGGGGCACGCCCCGGTCGGGATCCTTGAGCTGGGGCTTCACGAAGGCCTGGAGCCGCCCCCAGTGGCGCAGGCAGAGGCCCAGCAGGGCCTGGGCCAGCCCCGCCTCCTCGCCCAGGCCGCGGTCCCACACGTCCGGCACCCGCTCCCCGTCCCCGAAGACCCCGTGCAGGGCGTGGGCGACGTGAAGGCGGGCGGGGGTGGGCATGGGACTCCGGGCGAAACCCCGATTATCCCGCGAAGGGCCTCACAGCTCCTTCAGGATCTCGGCCTTCTTGGCCTCGTACTCCTTCTTGTCCAGCAGGCCCTTCTTGTAGAGCTCCTGGAGCCGCTTCAGGCGCTCCTCCGGGCTGGCCTTCGCCGGGGCCGCGGCGGTCTCGGGCGCGGGGCGAGGGGCCGGTTCCGCGGCGGGGGCGGAGCGGGCCTCCACCCGACGCAGGGCGTCCTGCAGGGCGAGGGCGTCCTCGCACTCCTTCAGGGCGTTCTGGAAGATGCTGGCGTCGGGCTGCATGTCCAGGGCCGACCGGAGCAGGGGGAGGGCCTCCTCGTACTGGCCCTGGGCGAAGCGGATGATGCCCAGGTTGTAGTACGCCCGGGGGTAGTACTTGGGCTTCTGGCCCTTGTCCGCCTTGGACTGGGCGAGGCCGGTCTCGGCCAGGTCCAGGGCGCCCCGCAGGTCGCCGGCCTTGAGGCGCTCGTGGGCCCGGTCCATGCCGAAGACGCTGTCGTCGAAGAAGGTGAGCTTGCGCGTCTCGCTCCAGGGCAGGAGCATCCGCAGCACCTTGCCCTTGGCGGTCTCGAAGGCCAGGCGGCGCACGTCGGCGTCGCGCGGGTAGGCGGGCCAGCCGTCGTACGAGCTGTTCACGAGGCTGGGCGTGTCCTCCAGGCGCTGGGCGCCGAAGACGCGGCCGGTGCTGAGGTCCACCACCTGCACGGTGGCGCTGAAATCCAGGCTGGTGATGCTGGTGCGGCGGAGGCGCACCACCTCCTGCTTGGTCTTGTAGTCCGTGCTGCGCTCCTCCTTGGTGGCCTGGGTGTGGCTGAGGTCGGAGCGGTTCACGTTCACGATGACGAGGGCGCTGGGGCCCAGCAGCTTCCCCAGCTTCGCGATGGTGGCGGGCTCGATGTAGCCGCTGGCGCCCAGCTCCTGCTCCTTCAGCACCGCGTCGAGGTGGGCCCGGTCCACCACCTCCACCTGGCCGCTCTGCACCAGGTCGGCGGTGAGGGCGTCCGCCAGCTCCCGGGAGTTGGCGTCGGGCGCGGGGGCGAAGGCCAGGCGGGCGATCTTGAGGCCCAGGCCCGGGGGATGGGTGACCGCCACCTCCACCTTGGGGTTGGCCAGCTCGCTCCAGAACTGGGCGTGGACGGGCAGGGCGAGCAGCACCAGGGCGGCGGGGACGGACAGGCGCATGGACACTCCGGACGGCCCTGTCAGGCTATCAGGTCCGGACCGGCTACCCTGGTCCCCTGGCTTTCCGAGGAGTCCCCCATGGCCCACACCTACCCGCTCACCCTGACCTGGACCGGCAACACCCTGGACGGCACCTACAACCGCAACGCCACCGTGGCCACCGCCGGCAAGCACGACCTGGCCGTGAGCAGCGCCCCCGAGTACGCGGGCGACCCCGGCCGCTGGAACCCCGAGGACCTGCTGGGTTCGGCCCTGGCCACCTGCCACATGCTCACCTTCCTGGCCCTCTGCGCGAAGGCGAAGGTGGAGGTCCGCGGCTACGAGGACCACGCCGAGGCCGTGCTGGACACGGTGGACAAGGTCACCCGCATCACCCAGGTCCACCTGCGGCCGGTCATCCGCGTGCCCCGGGGCACCAGCATGGCCAAGGTGGAGGAGCTGTTCGAGAAGGCCCACAAGTACTGCTTCGTGGCCAACTCGGTGACCTGCGAGGCGGTGATGGCACCCCGGGTGGTCGAGGTCTGACGGAACTGGGCCCCGGGCGGGCCCCATCCGATGAGGGGTGGGAGGTCCCATGCCGCCCCCGCCCCCCGAGGATCCCGCCCGGATCGAGCCCGCGCTCGACGAGGCGGCCCTGCGCCGGGCCATCCTGGACGGGGCCGCCCACGCCATCATCTCCACGGATCCCCAGGGGATCATCCGCACCTTCAACCCCGCGGCGGAGCGGCTGCTGGGCTACCGGGCGGAGGAGGTGGTGGGTCGGACCACGCCGGCCCTCTTCCATGACCCGGAGGAGGTGGCCCGGCGGGCCCAGGCCCTCACCCGGGAGCTGGGCCGGCCGGTGGCGCCGGGCTTCGAGGCCTTCGTGGCCAAGGCACGGCTGGGCCTGGCGGACCCCCAGGAGTGGACCTACCTCCGCCGGGACGGGACCCGTGTCCCCGTCGCCCTCTCTGTGTCGGCCATCCGCAGCGCGGAGGGCGCCCTGGCGGGGTTCATGGGCATCGCCGAGGACCTCACCCGGGCCAAGGCCGACCGGGCCGAGGCGGACCGGCTGCTCCGGGACCTGGGACACCTGAAGGCGGCCCTGGACGCGGCGGCCATGATCTCGGTGACGGACGCCGGGGGGCGCATCCTCGAGGCCAACCCCCTGTTCTGCGCCCTCTCGGGCTACGGCGCCGCGGAGCTGGTCGGGCAATCCCACCGCATCGTCAACAGCGGCCACCACCCCCCGGCGTTCTTCAAGGAGCTGTGGGACACGGTGCTGGCGGGCCGCGTGTGGCGGGGCGAGATCCGCAACCGGGCGAAGGGGGGGCGGCTCTACTGGGTGGACGCCACCATCGCCCCCCTCCTGGACCGGCAGGGCTGGCCCACCACGTTCCTGTCTCTGCAGTTCGACATCACCGCCCGCAAGGAGGCCGAGGCCGCCCTCCGGGCCAGCGAGGAGAGCCTGGCCCGGGCCCAGGCCGTCGCCCACCTCGGCAACTGGGACCTGGACCTGGCCACCGGGCACGTGGGCTGGTCCGCCGAGATCTACCGCATCTTCGGCCAGACCCCGGGGAGCTTCACCCCCACCTATGAGCGGTTCATGGCCGCCCTGCCCCCGGAGGATCAGGTCCGGGTGGGCGAGGCCCTGCGCCGGAGCCTCGAGGAGGACGCCCCCTACCGGATCGAGCACCGGATCCTCCGGCCCGACGGCGAAGAGCGGGTGGTGCTGGAGCAGGGGGAGGTCTTCCGCGAGGCCGGGGGTCGGCCCCTGAGCATGGTGGGCATCGTCCAGGACATCACGGAGCGGAAGGCCGTCGACCGCCTGAAACGGGAGTTCGTGTCCACGGTGAGCCACGAGCTGCGGACCCCCCTGACGGCCATCAAGGGCTCCCTCGGCCTCCTGTCGGGGGGGGTGGCCGGCGAGCTGCCCGGGCTGGCGAAGGAGCTGGTGGCCACCGCCCAGAAGAATGCGGACCGCCTGCTCATCCTCATCAACGACATCCTCGACCTGGAGAAGGTGGAGACGGGCCGCATGGCCTTCGACCTGCGGGACCTCCCGCTCCATCCCCTCCTCCTGCAGGCCCTGGAGGACCTGGGGGGCTATGCCCAGGGCCTCGAGGTGGCCTGCGAGCTGGACCCGGCCCCCGCGGACCTCCGCACCGCCCGGGCCACCGTGGACGAGGGGCGGCTGCTCCAGGTGTTCGGCAACCTGCTCAGCAACGCCGTCAAGTTCAGCCCGCCCGGGGAGCGGGTCCGCGTCCGCCTCCTCCGGGCGGGCCGGCGGCTGCGGGTGGAGGTGGAGAACGGGGGGCCCGAGATCCCGCCGCCCTTCCGGGAGCGGATCTTCCACAAGTTCGCCCAGGCCGATGGCTCCGACAGCCGCCAGCGGGGGGGCACCGGGCTCGGCCTCAGCATCGCCAAGGCCCTGGTGGAGCGCATGGGCGGCCACATCGGCTTCACGTCCGAGCCGGGCCGGACGGTCTTCTTCTTCGAGCTCCCCGAGGTGGCCCCATGAGCCCCATCGCACCCCTGGCCCGCATCCTGGTCGTGGACGACGAGCCGGACATCCGGAACCTGCTGCGGCTCTGCCTCGTGGAGGTCGGCGGCTACGGCGTGGACCTCTGCACCTCCGGGCCCGAGGCCCTGGCCCGGCTGGAGACCGACCGGCCCGACCTCATCCTCATGGACGTGATGATGCCGGGCCTGGACGGCCCCGCCACGCTGGCGGCCCTGCGGGACCGCGGCCTCGGCACGCCCGTGATCTTCCTCACGGCCAAGGTGCAGGCCCCCGAAGTGGCCGCCCTGAAGGCCCAGGGGGCCCTCGGCGTCATCGGCAAGCCCTTCGATCCCATGACCCTGGCCGGGGAAGTGCGCGCCCTCTGGGAGGCCCACCATGGCTGACTTCCAGGCCCAGCTCGCGGCCCTGCGCGAGGCCTTCGCCGCCGACCTCCCCGCGCGCATCGAGGCCCTCCATGCGGCCCGGGAGGCGGACCGGGACGCGGGCGAGGCCACCCGCACCCACTTCCTGGCCCACCGCCTGGCCGGCTCGGCGGGCACCTTCGGCTACGCCGCCCTGGCCCAGTGGGCCCGGGAGCTGGAGCGCCTGCTGAAGGCCCCGGCGGAGGAGGGCAGGGCCCTCGTCGAGGAGGAGGCCGCCCGGGTGGATCGGATCCTCCAGTCCCTCGCACTGCTGACCCCCGGCGCCCCGGAGCCCACCGCCCCGCCGGCGCCCACCCTGCCGCTCATCGGGTTCGATCCGGCCGACCCCGAGGACGAGGCCCTCGGCCGGCAGCTGGAGGCCCTCGGCTACCGGGTGGCCCCCCTCCTGCCCGGCGGACCCGCCCCGGACGCGCTCCTGCTGGACGCGGACCGGCCGCTGCCCTCCGCCATCGCCGGGCTCGCCGCCCCGCGGGTCTTCCTCTCCGGCCACGGCGGCATGGCCAGCCGGCTGCGGGCCATCCGGGCCGGCGGCCAGGCCTTCTTCGCCCGTCCCACCAGCGCCTCGGCCCTGGCGGACCGGCTGGACGCCCTCTGCGCCCGGCAGCCCCAGGACCCCTATCGCGTCCTGGTGGTGGACGACGATCCCCAGGTGGCCGAGGGGCTGGCCCTCACCCTGCGGCGCGCGGGCATGCTGGCCAGTTCCCTGGCGGACCCCCTGGAGATCCTGGGAGCCCTGGCGGAGACGCGGCCCGACCTGCTGCTCCTGGACATGCACATGCCCGCCTGCACCGGGAAGGAGGTGGCGGCAGTCATCCGGCAGGTGGAACCCCTGGCGGGCCTGCCCATCGTGTTCCTCTCCGGGGAACGGGACTTCGCCCGCCAGATGGACGCCATGGGCGAGGGCGCCGACGACTTCCTCACCAAGCCCATCGCGCCGGAACGGCTGGTGGCCCATGTGACCCATCGCGCCTGGCGGGGCCGCCTGCTGCTGGGCCTCATGGTCCGGGACGGGCTCACGGGCCTCCTCAACCACTCGGCCCTGCTGGACCAGCTCGACAACGAAGTGGCGCGGGCCCGCCGCCTGGACGGCCGCCTCGTCTTCGCCATGGCGGACCTGGACCACTTCAAGCGGGTGAACGACACCCACGGCCACGGGATGGGCGACCAGGTGCTCCGGGCCTTCTCGCGGCTGCTCCAGCAGCGCCTGCGCCGCACGGACGCCCTGGGCCGCTACGGCGGGGAGGAGTTCGGGATCGTGCTGCCGGACACGGAGCTGGCCGAGGCGAGGGCCCTCCTCGAAGGGCTGCGGGAGGACTTCGCCGCCCTGCGCTTCCACGGTCCCGGCGGCGACTTCGGCGTCAGCTTCAGCGCCGGCCTGGCCGACTTCCCCGCCCACGGGGACGGGGCCGGCCTCTGCGAGGCGGCGGACCGGGCGCTGTACGCCGCCAAGGCCGGCGGCCGCAACCGGGTGGAAACCGCGCCAACGCCCGGTCCGAGCTGCTAGCGTTCATCCATGCGCTGTCCCTTCTGCGGGCACATGGAAGACAAGGTGGTGGACTCCCGGGAGTCCCGCGAGGGGGATTCCATCCGCCGGCGCCGGGAGTGCCTCGCCTGCAGCCGCCGCTTCACCAGCTACGAGCGGGTGGAGGAGGTGCCGCTGGTGATCCTCAAGAAGGACGGGCGCCGCGAGCCCTTCGACCGCCAGAAGCTCATGAAGGGGCTCCTCCTGGCCTGCCAGAAGCGGCCCGTCTCCCTGGCGCGCATCGAGGAGCTGGTGACGGACCTGCAGGCCCGCCTCATGGAGCGTCCCGACCGGGAGATCCGCAGCCGGGAGCTGGGCGAGCTGATCATGGACGAGCTGAAGGGCCTGGACCAGGTGGCCTACGTCCGCTTCGCCAGCGTGTACCGCGACTTCAAGGACCTGCCGGACTTCGTGAAGGCCCTGGAGGGCCTCATGCACAAGGAGGCCGCGCGGGGCGCCGCCCCCGCCGCGCCGGAACCCGCCACGCCCCTGCCGCAGGCCCTGTTCCCCGGCGAGGCGCCGGAGGTCCCGCTCCTGAGGGCCCGGAAGAAGTAGGGCTACACTGGAGCCCCGAGGTTTCCCGTGGCCGATGAAGTCCTCCAGCCCGCCCAGCCCGACGAGTCCCCCAAGCTGCCCGAGGTCCTGCCGGTGCTGCCCCTGCGGGACGTGGTGGTCTACCCCTACGTGATCCTGCCCCTCAGCGTCAGCCGGGAGAAGTCCATCCGCGCCGTGGACACGGCCCTGGTGGAGAACCGCATGATCCTGCTCCTCTCCCAGAAGCAGGTGGAGATGGACAACCCGGGCCCGGACGACCTCTACCAGGTGGGCACGGCGGCCCTCATCATGCGCGTCCTCAAGCTGCCCGACGGCCGCATCCGGGCCCTGGTGCAGGGCCTGCAGCGGGTGCGCGTGGAGTACTTCACGGAGACGGAGAACCTCTTCAAGGCCCGGGTGGAGCCCCTGGGCGAGCCGGAGCTCCCCTCGCCGGACCTGGAGCGGGACGCCCTCCTGCGCAGCGTGAAGCAGACCCTGGAGAAGGCCGTGGCCCTGGGCAAGGCCCTGCCCCAGGAGGTGCTGGTCATCGCCGGCAACCTGGACAACCCGGGGCGCCTGGCGGACCTGGTGGCCTCCAACCTGGACCTGAAGCTGCAGCAGACCCAGGAGGTGCTGGAGATCGCCCACCCGGGGCAGCGGCTCAAGCGCGTGAACGAGCTGCTCATGCGGGAGATCCAGCTGCTGGAGGTGCAGCAGAAGATCACCATGGAAGCCCGCGGCGAGATGGACAAGAGCCAGCGGGAGTACTACCTCCGCCAGCAGCTCAAGGCCATCCAGCAGGAGCTGGGCGAGGGCTCGGAGCTGGCGGAGGAGATCCAGGCCTTCCGGGACAAGCTGGCCAAGATGAAGGTGCCCGAGGAGCCGCTGGTCGAGATCGAGCGCAACCTCAAGAAGCTGGAGCGCATGCATCCGGACTCCAGCGAGACCGCGGTGACCCGCACCTACCTGGAGTGGATGACGGAGCTGCCCTGGGGCAGCTTCACCGAGGACAACCTGGACCTGGCCCAGGCGAAGGAAGTGCTCGACGAGGACCACTTCGGGCTGGCCAAGATCAAGGACCGCCTCCTGGAGTTCCTGGCCGTGCGCAAGCTCAAGCCGGACCTCCGGGGCACCATCCTCTGCTTCGTGGGCCCTCCGGGCGTGGGCAAGACCTCCCTCGGCAAGTCCATCGCCCGGGCCCTGGGACGGAAGTACGCCCGCATCTCCCTGGGCGGCGTCCACGACGAGAGCGAGATCCGCGGCCACCGCCGCACCTACGTGGGGGCCATGCCCGGGCGCATCGTCCAGGCCCTCCACCAGATCAAGAGCATGAACCCCGTGATCATGCTCGACGAGGTGGACAAGATCGGCCGCGACATGCGCGGCGACCCCAGCGCCGCCCTGCTGGAGGTGCTGGACCCCGAGCAGAACCACACCTTCCGCGACCACTACCTGAACGTGCCCCTGGACCTCAGCCAGGTGCTCTTCCTGGCCAACGCCAACGAGCTGGAGCCCATCCACCCGGCCTTCCGGGACCGGATGGAGATCATCTACCTCAACAGCTACACGCTGGAGGAGAAGCTGGGCATCGCCGAGCGCCACCTCATCCCCAAGCAGCTGGAGAAGCACGGCATCACGCGACAGCAGCTGTCCATCCCGAAGGCCGCCCTCAAGGGCATCATCACCGGCTACACGCGGGAGGCGGGGCTCCGCCAGCTGGAGCGCGAGATCGGCGCCGTCTGCCGCAAGGTGGCCCGGCGCGTGGCCGAGGGCACCCAGAAGAAGAAGTACACCCTCGACGCCGAGGGCCTCCATGCGCTCCTGGGCCCCGTGAAGTTCCTCCAGGACGAACGCCTCAAGGCGCCGCGGGTGGGCGTGGTGACGGGCCTGGCCTGGACCGCCGTGGGCGGCGACGTGCTCTTCGTCGAGGCCCTGAGGATGCCCGGCAAGGGCCTCCTCACCCTCACGGGCCAGCTGGGCGACGTGATGAAGGAGAGCGCCCAGGCGGCCCTCAGCTACATCCGCAGCCGGAGCGAGGCCTTCCAGATCGACCCCGAGGTCTTCCAGAAGCAGGACCTGCACGTGCACTTCCCGGAGGGCGCCATCCCCAAGGACGGGCCCAGCGCGGGCCTGGCCATCGCCACCGTGCTGCTGTCCGTGCTCAAGGGCGTCCCCGTGAAGAACACCCTGGCCATGACCGGCGAGATCGACCTGCGCGGCGAGGCCCTGGCCATCGGCGGCCTCAAGGAGAAGGCCCTGGCGGCCCTGCGCGTGGGCATCAAGGACATCCTCATCCCCCACGCCAACCAGAAGGACCTCGAGGAGATCGACCCCGAGCTGCGGGCCCAGCTCCGCTTCCACCCCGTGAAGCACGTGGAGGAGGTCTTCGAGTGGGCCCTGGTGGGCTGGAAGCGGCCGGAGGCCGCCGCGGCCCCCCGGAAGCGGCGCTGATGCTGCCCCAGGCCCCGCCCCCCCTCCCGGTGCCGGCGCCCCCGTCCACCGCGGCGCCGGTGGACCCCGCCCTCGCCCGCATGGCCGAGCTGGTGAAGGCCGGGCGCTGGGCGGAGGCCTGCGACCTGGCCGAGACCCTGGATGCCCACAGGCGCGGCGCCGTCCTGAACGACTGGCTCAAGGCCCTCCAGCGCACCGGGCGCTGGGATCGGCTCCAGGAGGTCGCCGGGGCCGTGATCACCCAGATCGAGGCCAAGACCGGTCCCCGCCTCTCCGTCTACCGCCTCTACCGGGCCCAGGCCCTCAGCCAGCTGGGGCGCCACGCCGAGGCCATGGCCGCCCACGCCCAGAACGGCGACCTGGGCTATCCGGACGGCACCCGGAACGCCTGCGCCGAGGCCCGGCTCGTCCCCGACTGGATCGCCCTGGAGCGCCTGGCCGACCAGCTCCTGGCGAAGAACCCCGCCGATGGCGAGGCCCTGGCCTGGAAGGGCGAGTCCCTGGCCCGCCGGGACCGCTTCGCGGAGGCGGAGCCCGTGCTTCGGGCGGCGGTGGCCGCGGATCCCAAGCAGGCCCTGGCCTGGTCGAACCTCGGCCGCTGCCTGAACGAGCGGAAGGCCTGGACCGAGGCCGACGAGGCCCTCGACCGCGCCCTGGCCCTCGATCCCCATGAATTCGAGGCCCTGTTCAACCGCGGCCGGGCCCGCTTCGAACTCAAGCGCTACGTGGCGAGCCGGGACGACTTCCGCGCCGCCCTGGCCTTCCATCCCGGCGATGCCGTCCTCCAGGAGAACCTCCGCCAAGCGGAGCGCTACGCCGGGGTATCCCAGCGCAAGTGACCTTGTTCCACGTGGAACGTGCAGGGGAGACCCAGGCAGGGCCTACTTCCGGGCCACGGCGGCCGGGCCCGGATGGGCCCGCTGGTAGAGGTAGGCGGCCAGCTGTTCGCCCTCGGCCTCGGTGGCGGCCAGGGGGGGCATGAACTTGGCGTAGATGTTCTCCCTGGGATCCCGCGACCGGAGCATGCGGACCATGTTCCGGGCACTGTCCAGGTTCCGGGGGGCCATGAACTTCTGCATGCTGCGGTAGCCGTCCCAGGTGTGGCAGGCCACGCACTGGCCCCGGTAGAGGGCCTCGCCCCGGGCCAGCGCGGTGTCGCCCTTCAGGCCCGCGTACTCCCGGGCCCAGACGCTGTTCGGCAGGTAGCCCTCCCGCTGGAAGGCCTCCACCTGCTCCACCCGGACCCCGTTGGAGTACATGACGTTCCGGATGACGTAGGGCTTCCGCGCCACCTCCCGGGCCCACTCCGAGGCCCCGGTGGCCAGGAGGGCCACCACGGCCACGGCGCCGGCCATGCCCCGGGTGAAGGCCCGGGCGTTGCGGAAGGGGCCGAAGTAGACGATGACCCCGATGGTGGCCGTGGACATCACCGTCAGCATGGTCACCCGGGTGGCCATGGAGAAGTTCCCCGCGGCGGCGCCGGCCATGCCCACCTGCAGCACTTCCCGGGAGACCGGTGGGATGTTCAGGAAGTACCAGCCGCCGAGGAGGGGCAGCAGCACGTAGGCGGGCAGCACCCACCGGGCGGAGACCTGCAGCACCCGCTCCTTGAGGTCCAGGTCCTCGATGGTGGCGGCGGTCCAGAAGGCGTAGACGCCCGCCAGGGCCCACATCACGAGGGTGCGCATGATCAGGCTGGGGGCGTAGGTGGGGTTGAAGAAGCCGTCCCACATCCAGTGGCTCTCGGCCCAGCCCTTCCCGGGCGTCAGCATGAAGGTGATGATGCCGTTGATGACGGCCAGGGTGAGCCAGCTGCAGATGGCGTAGAGCCAGCCCACCTTCAGGTGCCGCTCGGGCGTGAGGCGGTCCCAGCCGTAGTAGTAGACGGTGATGCAGGCCATCTCCGCGATGAAGACGATCCACTCCGTGGCCCAGCCCAGGACGAAGCCGTGGATGAGGTGGCCCACGCCCTGGGGGTTGGCCAGGGCGATGACCACCCAGATGCCCACGCCGGTGCCCGCCCCGGCCACGCCGGTGACGATGAGGAAGAACCGGGCGTGCTTGCGCAGCCACCGGAGCATGGCCTCATCGCCGTGCTTCCGCGCATGGGCCTCCATGACGGGGAGGAAGAGGCCTCCGCCCACGGCGAAGTGGGAGAGGAAGATGTGGATGATGGCCATGATGCCGACCACCCAGCCGCTGCCGAGGAAGGGGACGTCCCAGACCGGATAGTTCATGGCTCACCCCTTTCCCGCGACGCCGGCGTAGCCCCAGATCGTCAGCACGATGAGGACGATCACGGCCCCGAGACCCACCAGGTTGACCAGCCGTCCCCGGGACCCGCGGTCCCAGAGGGGCACCAGGGCCCAGAGCACCCCGCCGGCCCCGAAGAGGCCCATGCCCAGCAGCTCCCCGTCCACGGGCCCCACCTTGCCCGGGATGAGCTTCAGGAGCTGGAACTGGCTCATGAAGTACCACTCGGGATGGATGCCGTCGGGGGCCGAGGCCAGCTTGTCCGCCTGGGGGCCCAGGTCCCAGGGCCAGAGGCTGGCCAGGAGGGCCAGCAGGTTCAGGCAGAGGAACCAGACCATCAGGTCCTTGTAGAGGAAGGTGGGGAAGAAGGGCACGGACTTCTTTTCCGTCACCGAAGGGGGCGCGGCGTTGCCGTGCTTCTGCACCAGCCAGAGGTGGAGCAGGAGGAGGGGCATGAAGAGCACGGGCAGCACCGCCGCGTGGAGGGCGTAGAAGCGCTGCAGGGTGATGACGCCCACGTCCGCGCCGCCCCGGAGCATGGTGGCCAGCTCCTTGCCGATGAGGGGGCTCTTCTCCATCACGTCGAGGCCGATCTTGGTGGCGAAGTAGGCCAGCTGGTCCCAGGGCAGGAGGTAGCCCGAGAACCCGAAGCCCATGCCCAGGCCCAGGAGGCCCATGCCGCTCCACCAGGTCAGCTCCCGTGGGGCGCGGTAGGCCTTCATGAAGAACACGCTGAACATGTGGAAGAAGGCCGACAGCAGCATGAGGTTCGCCGACCAGGAATGCACGCTGCGGATCAGCCAGCCGAACTCGATCTGGGAGGTGATCCGCTGCACGGAGCCGTAGCTGGCGTCGCTGCCGGGCTGGTAGTAGACGATGAGCAGCAGGCCCGTGAGGACCTGCATCATGAAGAAGAAGAGGGTCATGCCGCCGAGGAAGTACCAGACCGCGTGGGAGTGGTCGGGCACCTCCTTCTTGCGGAGGAAGGACAGGAAGTCGGCGAGGCCGATGCGGTCGTCGAGCCAGGCGTGGACGCTCATCTCAGGCCCTCCTCACCACGACGGCGCCGCCGTCCGTGCTCACGACCAGGGGCTTCAGGGGCGCCGGCGGCGGCCCCCCGATGTTCCGCCCGGTGTCCGGGTCGTAGACGCCCCCGTGGCAGGCGCAGGTGATGCGGTCCTGGTCCTGGGCGAACTTCACCGTGCAGCCCAGGTGCGTGCAGGTGGCGAAGAGGGCCACGAAATGGCCGTCCTTCCGGCGCAGGATCAGGGCGGGCTTGCTGCCGAAGAGGAACAGCTTGCCGCTGCCGGGGGCGTAGTCCTTCTCCGCGCCCAGGTTCACCTCGTTCACCTGGGGCCCCTCGTCGGCGCCCGTGGTGCCGGACTTCAGGTACCGGAAGATGGGCCAGGCCAGGGCGGCCGTGTACATCGCGGCGGCGGCGGCGAAGAGACTCTGGCCCAGGGCCCGGCGGCTCAGGGGCCTCGGGCTTCCGACGGTCTGCGAGATGTCAGTCATGGCGGGCCTCCGCGCCGGCCTGGACGGGGGCCAGGACCCAGCGGACGAGGGTGGTGAGGAGCACGATCAGCAGCACCAGGGAGGTCGCGAAGACCGCCAGGGAGGTCCAGTCGGTCTTGAAGGGCAGGGCGTAGGGGTCGAAGCCCACGGCGGCCAGGGTGGCGTCCCGGGCCTGGTCCCGCGCCAGGATCATCCCCACCACCGCGCCCTGGGCCAGCAGGAAGGGCGGCCCCACCGCCTTCCGCGCCGCGCCGCGCAGGCTGGCGGGGATGGCCATGAGGAGGGCCAGGGCGGCGCAGCCGATGCCAAACCAGAGGGCCAGGCTGCCGAAGGCGTGGCCCGAGAGGAGCATCCGGAAGGCCGCCTCGGGCTGCCGCAGCAGCAGCCAGGTGCCCCAGGCGGCCTGGCACAGCGTGGCGCCGATGAACCAGCGCAGCCCCGCCTCCCGGGCCCCCGCGTGGTCCTTCCACGCGCCCCAGCCCGCCAGCAGCATCCCCGCCGAGGCCGTGATGCCCGTGACGAGGTGCAGGACGCGGGGCCAGAGGCTGGGATCCGCCAGGTTGAGGCGCGTCCCGTGGGGCGAGCTGGCCGCGAGGCCCCGCCAGAGGTCCGGACGCATGGAGAGGGTCGTCATGTTCGCCAGCACCAGGGCGATGGAGAGGAGCAGCAGCGAGGCCAGGGCGCCCGACCAGAGCCGGAAGCGGTCCGAGGCCACGGAACCCACGAAGCGGTAGAGCAGGCCGTAGCCTGCGATCAGCAGGAAGACCAGGGCCAGCCAGGGGAAGGCCGACAGCACCGTGGCCGAGTAGAAGAACGGGCCGTAGCTGAGCTGGATGAAGAGCAGGGGCGCCACGCCCAGGGTCACGGCGAAGGTCACGGCCGGCGGCAGCAGCGGCGCCACGCGGCGCACGAGGTCCCGGTCGCCCTCCCGGCCCCGCGCGGCATGGGCGAAGCTCAGCACCGTGCCGCCCACGCCCAGGTTCACCGCCAGCAGGTGGAGCGCGAACGTGAGGAGATGCAGCGCCTTCAGGATGACCGGCGGCAGCGGCAGCGGCAGCGGGTCCGCGGGCGGAATCGGAAGCGGGATCATGGTCGCTCCACATCTGGATTCGGGTCGCATCCACCCGAGGCTGGAAGGTATGGACGTTATGATCGTCCTGGCCCCTATGCCGTGGATCACAATCCCGGCGCGGGTTTGAAGGGATGCGCAGGTAGACTGAAAGTCCGCGAGGTGGGCGTGCTCGGCAGCCTTTTCGACAAATTCAAGCAGGGGCTCCGGCGCACCCAGGATCTGGTGCTGGCGCCCCTGGGGCGTCTCCTCGGCCTCCGCCGCCTGGACGAGGACCAGCTCCAGGAGCTGGAGGACCTCCTGCTCCAGGCGGACCTCGGTGTGCATGGCGTGGACCGGCTGATGGCGCGGCTCCGCGCGGAGCTGAAGGCCTCCGGCGAGGTGGACCCCAAGGCGGTGCTCAAGGACGAGCTCCTGCAGATCCTCCGCCAGCGGCCCGCGAAGCCCTTCCAGGCCTCGGGCACCCAGGTGGTGCTCCTCGTGGGCGTGAACGGCGTGGGCAAGACCACGACGCTGGGCAAACTGGCGGCCCACCTGAAGGCCCGGGGCGAGGGCGTCCTCGTGGTGGCCGGCGACACCTTCCGCGCCGCCGCCATCGACCAGCTGGAGCGCTGGGGCGAGCGGGCCGGCGTGCCCGTGATCCGCAACCAGATGGGCGGGGATCCCGCGGCCATCGCCTTCGACGGCGCCACCAGCGCCAAGGCCAAGGGCACGTCCTGGGTGCTCATCGACACCGCCGGCCGGCTCCACACCAAGGACCACCTCATGAAGGAGCTGGACAAGATCCGGCGCAGCCTCCAGAAGGTGATCCCCGACGCCCCCCACCGCGTGCTGCTGGTGCTGGACGCCACCACGGGCCAGAACGGCCTCCAGCAGGCGGAGGCCTTCACCCAGGCCGCCGGCGTGACGGACCTGGTGCTCACCAAGCTGGACGGCAGCGCCAAGGGGGGCGTGGTGGTGCCCATCCTGGAGCGGCTGAAGCTCCCCATCGCCTTCGTGGGCGTGGGCGAGGGCGTGGACGACCTCATCCCCTTCGACCCCGGGGCCTTCGTGGACGGGCTGCTGGATGGTTGACCTCACCCCCTCCCTCGCCTGGGCCCTGGCCACGGGCGGCCCCTGGCCGGATCCCGCGGCGCTTCCGGGCGACGCCCGGTTCATGGCCCTGGCCCTGGAGGAGGGCCTGAAGGGCGTGGGCCTGGCCAGCCCCAACCCGCCCGTGGGCTGCGTCCTGGTGAAGGACGGGCGCGTGGTGGGGGGGGGGGTCCACACCCGGGCCGGGGATCCCCACGCCGAGATCATGGCCCTGCGGGACGCGGAGATCCGCGGCGAGGACGTCCACGGCGGCACGGCCTACGTGACCCTGGAGCCCTGCTGCCACCACGGGCGGACGGGCCCCTGCACCCTGGCCCTCCTCCAGGCCGGCCTGGCCCGGGTGGTGGTGGGCGTGCGGGATCCCAACCCCCGGGTGGACGGCGGCGGCCTGGCCATCCTCCGGGCCCAGGGGCTGGCCGTGGAGGAGGGGGTGCTGGGCGAGGCCTGCGCCCGCTTCCACGCCCCCTTCTTCAAGCTCATCCGCACGGGCCTGCCCTGGGTGAGCCTCAAGCTGGCCCTGGGTTCCGATGGCGCCCTGGGCCCCGAGGGGCGGCCCACCCCCGTCACGCCCCCTGCCATCCAGCAGCTGGGCCACGCCCTGCGCCGGGCCTCCGAGGCCATCGTGGTGGGGCGCCACACCGCCGAGGTGGACGATCCCCAGCTCACGGACCGTTGGCCCGCGCCGACCGCTCCCCACCGCACCTTCTACCGGGTGGTGCTGGACCGGGAGGGTCGGGTGCCCCCCACGGCCCGGGTCTGGCAGGCGGTCCAGGGCCAGCCCGCCCTCCGGGCCGTCACCGGCGACCCCCAGCCCCTGCGCGGGGTGGAGGACCTCCACCTGCCCCCGGGGCCCGGAGGATGCAGTTTGCGTCACCTGTTGCACGAACTCGCGGCCCTGGGGGTGGGCCGGGTGCTCGTGGAGGGCGGGGGGGACCTGGCCCGGGCCTTCCTCGACCAGGGCCTGGCCGACGAATTCCACCGCTTCCAGGCCGAGGCCCCCGCGGGCGGACCCGCGGTCCTGCTCACCCTGCCGGCGGCCTGGCGCCTCCAGGCCTCGGCGGGATGGCCTGGCGGACGCTGGGAGGTCTGGCGCTAGGCCGGGTTGGCACGACCCTTGACCTGTCCCGCCATTCCCCCGGAGGTCCCATGCCCATCCGAACCTGGCGATTCGCCCTGGCCCTGCTGGCCGTGGCCGGGCTGACGGCCTGCGGCGGCGGTTCCAGCACCTCCTCCGACGCCCAGATCACCATCCAGGCCCAGTTCGAGAAGGTCGCCCTGACCCCCACCGGCTTCGGGGCCACCACAACCCTGCCGGCCCGGTACTGCTACGCCGAGGTCTGCGACGCGTCCACCGGCGCCGTGCTGGCCGCGGACTACCTGGGAAGCGCAGGTACCGGAACCACTTACGTGGCCCGGGGCTCCCAGGTCTACGTGAACGTCTACGCCCGCTACCAGGTGCCCAGCGCCGACCCCAACAGCTTCTTCCTGCGGGGCAGCGTGAAGAACTCGCCCCTCTATGTCACCCAGCCCACCATCGGCTCCGGGGCCTTCGGCAACATCCCTGATTGGTACGTCACCAGCAACACCTTCACGGCCAACCAGGACGGCACCCTCACCGTCACGGCCCTGGCCAGCAACCGCATTGCCGGCGCCTTCAACATCGCGGACCAGGCCGTGACCTTCGCCACGGCGGTGCGGGACATGGACGGCACGGGCACCCTGCGCCTGCCCAACCTCCACACCTTCTGGACCACCAGCCTCAACCCGGCGGACCAGACCCGCACCTATCCCGAGGTGACCTGGGCTTCGGCCACCTCGATTCTCACCAGTAGCAGCGGCCGCGCCCTCTTCAGCCACCAGGTGGAGGGCCTGGGCACGGGTGCTGCGAACACGGAAACCGACGAATGGGATGACGGGGTGCTCCAGGAGACCTTCGCCCGGCTGCTCTTCGCCGACTACAGCTACAAGCCCGACGGCAGCAGCGCCCTCTCCCTCCTGCGCCGGGACAACGACAACCGCTACGTGAGCCGGTACACCCCCAGCGAATCCACGGCGGCCTTCGTGGCCGGCTTCTCCGACTTCCTCTCCGCCGCCGCCCGCAACACGCCCCAGATCCTGGACAGCTACGTGGACGGCAGCGGGGTCGCCCGGGTGGACGCCTTCGACCTCGCCAGCCACGCCATGGTCAGCGCCGCCAACAAGGGCGCGTTCACCCGGGGCTCCATCGCCGTGAGCCTCTGGGGGATGTGGAAGAACGACCTGGGCGGCGGCCAGGCCGGCCTCCACACCCTCTGGCAGGCCGTGACCTCCAGCACCGCCTATGCGGACGGCACCGGGGAATACGAGCAGGCCACCCTGGGCTGCTACCCCAGCTACCTCCTGGGCGTGGCCAACCGGGTGACCAGCCCCACCTGGAACGCCATCCTGGGCGAGCTGGCCCTGGAGGCGGTGCCCGACCCCTCGCCCGCCTACTTCAACACCAATGCCCTCTGGCTCACCGTGGGCGTGCCCTTTTCCGGCAGCGGCAGCCTCCAGACCTACGATGCCTCCCAGGCCCGCTACTACGACTGGAACCAGAGCCAGGCCTACCGGTTCACCCACCTCGGCGGGGCCCGGACCATCACCCTGACCCCCACGGGCGGCCAGGACTTCTTCGTGGAGCTGCTGGGACCGGGCGGCCTGTGGGCCAGCAACACGGATTCAACCCTCGCCGGGCAGACCCGGACCCTCAGCCTCAGCAACCTGCCTGCCGGCGTCTACGCCGTCCGGGTCCGGGCGGGCTACACCTCCGCCACGGGGACCTACGGGTACACGATCAGCATCAACTGATCGGGTTCAGCCGCCGCCCACCAGCCGCACCACCTCCAGGCGATCACCCTCCGTCAGGGGGGTGGCCGCGTGGTCGGCGCGGCGGATGACCTCGCCGTTCAGTTCGATGGCGCTGCCGAAGGCCGGCAGGGCCAGCCAGGCGGCCAGGTCGGCCACGGTGGCCAGCTCCGGCGCCTCCCGGGGCTGCCCGTTCAGCACCAGCCTCACCGGGCCTCCGCCGCGGCCTGGAAGCCCCGCTCCAGGTCGGCGATGAGGTCGGGCTGGTCCTCGATGCCCACGGAGAAGCGGAGCAGGCCGTCGCTGATGCCCAGGCGGGCCTTCACCTCGGGGGCCGTCTTCAGGTGGCTCATGCTGGCCGGGTGCTGGATGAGGCTCTCGACCCCGCCCAGGCTCACGCCGCGGGTGACGACCTCCAGGGCCTCGCAGAAGCGCTGGCCCGCGAGCAGGCCCGCCCGCAGCTCGAAGCCGATCATGGCGCCGAAGCCCTCCACCATCTGCCGCGCGGCCACCTCGTGGCCCCGGTGGCCGGGGAGGCCGGGGTAGTCCACCCGGGCCACGGCCGGCTGCCAGAGCAGCCACTGGGCCAGGGCCTGGGCGTTGTCCGAGGCCCGGCGCACCCGCAGGGCCAGGGTCTTGAGGCCCCGGTGCAGGAGCCAGGCGGCCATGGGATCCAGGGTGGGGCCGAAGACCTTGGTCATCTGCCAGCAGGCCACCACGTCCGCCTCGGAGCCTGCGATGACGCCCGCCACCACGTCCGAGTGGCCCGCCAGGTACTTGGTGGCCGAGGCCACGCTCAGGTCGATGCCCAGGGCCAGGGGCTTCGTGTGGATGGGGCTGGGGAAGGTGTTGTCCGCCACGGTGCGGATGCCGTGCCGCTTCCCGAGGGCCGCCACGCCGGCCAGGTCCGTGATGGCGAGCGTGGGGTTGGAGGGGGTCTCCACCCAGAGCATCCGCGTCTCGGGGCGGATCGCCGCCGCCCACTCGCCCAGGTCCAGGGCGTCCTGGATCCAGGTGACCTTCAGGCCCCGCTCCGCCTCCCAGCGGCGGATGAGCTGCTCCGTGCCCAGGTAGATGGCGGCGGGGGCCACCAGGTGGTCGCCGGCCTTCAGGAAGGCCTCGAAGACCAGGGCGAAGGCCCCCATGCCCGAGGCCGCCACCAGGGCCCGCTCGGCGCCCTCCAGCTCCGCCAGGACCGCCTCCACCTCGCTGGTGTTGGGGTTGCCCCAGCGGGTGTAGAAGGCCGGGGGCTCGATGCTGGCCGCGAACTCCGCGCCCTCTCGGTTCTCCAGGAGCTGGAACACGGAGGTCTGGAAGATGGGCGTGGTCACGGCCCGCGTCGGGTTGAAGCGCTTCCCGGCGTGGATGGCGGTGGTGGTGGGTCCCCAGGGTCTGGGCATGGTCGGCTCCCGCCTCCCAGCATAGGTGGAGAGGCCTCAGCGGTTCCAGAACACGATGACCAGGGCCACGATGGCGAAGACGAGGAGGGCGATCACCCGCCAGAAGGTGGGCCGGTCGTCGGGCAGGTCCACGGGGCTCCGGTCCTCCAGGGCCTGGCGGGTCAGCTCGTCCTCCGGCGGGGCCACCAGCCCCCGGCACTCGGCGCACCGGAAGGGCTCGCCCGGGGTCTCCACGGCGTCCAGGATGGCGCGGCCGCACTGGGTGCAGAGGTGGCTGGCGCCGGGGAGGTAGGCCTGCAGCGAGGGGGGGATCTCGTTGGACATGCCCCAGGATGGGGTGGCCCTCAGGATTTGGCGAGGACCTCGTCGAGGGCGCGGGTCACGGCCTTCGGATCCAGCTTCCCCCCGCCGGCCTTCAGGACCTGGCCCACCAGGAAACCCTTGAGGCTGGTGCGGCCTCCTCGGACCTGGGCCACCACGTCCGGATGGGCGGCGAGGACAGCTTCCACCTGGGCGGCCAGGGCCCCGGGATCCGCCTCGAGCGCGAGACCCTTCCGGGCCACGATCTCCCCGGCCGGGCCCTCCCCAGCCAGGAGCGCGGGGAAGACGACCTCCCGGGCCGCCCCCAGGCCCACCTTCCCCTCGGCCACGAGGCGGACCAGTTCCCCCAGGGACTCCGGGGCCAGGCCCAGCCCCGCCAGGTCCAGGCCCCGCCCGTTCAGGACCCGGCTCACGTCCCCCAGCATCCAGGTCGCGGCGGCCCGGGGCTGGCCGCTGGTCCTGGCCACGGCCTCGAAGCAGTCGGCGAAGGCGGGGCTCTGCATCAGGGTGAGGACCTCCTCGCGGGACAGGCCCGTCTCCCCCTGGTAGCGGCGGATCCGCGCCTCCGGCAGCTCGGGCAGGGCGGCCCGGGCCGCGGCCGCCTCCTCCGGAGCCACGGCGAGGGGAGGGAGGTCCGGCTCCGGGAAGAAGCGGTAGTCCATGGCCGCCTCTTTCGTCCGCTGGGCCCGGGTCGCCCCGGCGGCCGCGTCCCAGCCCCGGGTCTCCTGGACCACGGCCTCGCCCCGGGCCAGGGCGGCGGCCTGCCGGCCGATCTCGAAGGCCAGGGCCTGCTTCACGAAACGGAAGGAGTTGAGGTTCTTGATCTCCACCCGGGTGCCGAAGGCCGCCGCGCCGGCGGGCCGGACCGAGACGTTGGCGTCGCAGCGGAAGCTGCCCTCCTCCAGGTTGCCGTCGCAGATGCCCAGGAAGACCACGAGTCGGTGGAGGGCCTTCAGGTAGTCCGAGGCCTCCTGGGGGCTCCGCAGATCCGGGGCCCCCACGATCTCCAGGAGGGGCACCCCGGCCCGGTTCAGGTCCACAAGGCTGATGGCCTCGCCCTGGTCGTGGCTGCTCTTGCCGGCGTCCTCCTCCAGGTGGGCCCGCTCGATCCGCGCCCGCAAGGGCCCTTCCGCCCCCCTCACCGCAGGATCGCCGGGGATCTCCAGGATCCCGCCCTCCACCAGGGCCACGGGCCCCTGGGTGATCTGGTAGCCCTTGGGCAGGTCGGGGTAGACGTACTGCTTCCGGTAGAAGGTGCTGAGGGGCTGGATCCGCGCCTCCAGGGCCGCCCCCAGGAGCAGGGCCATGCGCACGGCCTCGCCGTTGAGGGCGGGGAGGGCGCCGGGAAGGCCCAGGCAGACGGGGCAGGTGAGGCTGTTGGGCGGGGCCCCGTAGGCGTTCCGGCAGGCGCAGAAGAGCTTGGTCCGCGTCCGGAGCTGGACGTGGACCTCGAGACCGATGATGGCTTCCAACCCTGGCTGCATGACGCTCCCGATCCTACTTCCCCAGACAGAATCCGCTGAACACCTGGTCCAGGGCGCTCTCCGCCCGATCCTCCCCCGTGAGGCGGGCCAGGAGCCCCCAGGCCCCCTGGAGGAGGGAGGCGGGCAGCTCCGGCGGACCGCCGGGCGCGAGTTCCAGGAGCAGCTCGACCTGGCGCGCCAGCTCCTCGAGCAGCGCCACCTGCCGCCCCGTGGCCAGGGCCCCCAGGCAGGCGTCGGGCGCCAGGCCCCCGAGGACCCGCTCCTTCAGGAGGCTCTCCAGGGCATCCAGGTCCCCCGCGAGGGCGGACACGACGACGGCGCCTGCCGGGGTGGCTCCGGGCAGGTCCCCCATGGTCCGCACCACCGCCACCTTGCCGGCGAAGGGGGCCAGGGCCTCGTCCAAGGCCGGATCGGCCGTCCCCTCGCCGGGGGGCACCAGGTGCAGCACCAGGTCGGCGGCCTCCAGCACCGGGCGCACCCGGGCCACCCCCAGGCGCTCCACGGGATCCTCCGTGTCCCGGAGGCCGGCGGTGTCGAAGAGGCGGAGGGGGAGGCCCCGCCACTCGCAGCGGACCTCCAGGACATCCCGGGTGGTGCCGGGGATCTCGGTGACGATGGCCCGGTCCTCCCCGGCCAGGGCGTTGAAGAGGGTGCTCTTCCCCGCGTTGGGTCGCCCGGCGAGGGCCAGGCGCAGGCCGTCCCGCAGGTGGCTGGCGGCCCGGGCCCGGCGGTGTTCCACGTGGAACCGCGTCCGGAGGGGGGCCAGGTCCCGCTTCATGTTCTTGAAATCAAAGGAAATGTCCTCCTCCTCCCCGTAGTCCACCGCGGCCTCGGCCCTGGCCATCCAGGGGGCCAGGGTGGCCCGGGCCTCCAGGATCCAGGGGGGCAGCGCCCCGGCCCGGGCCTGGGCCAGGCGGATCTGGGTGTCCGTCTCCGCCCCCACCAGGTCGCGGAGGGCCTCCACCTCCAGGAGGCCCTGCCGGCCGTTCAGGAGGGCCCGGCGGGTGAACTCCCCGGGCTCCGCCAGGCGGATGCCCAGGGTGCCCAGCTGGGCCAGGAGCCGCTGGACCAGGAGGGGGTTCCCGTGGACCTGGAGTTCCGCGACGTCCTCGCCCGTGTAGCTGGCGGGGGCGGGGAAGAAGAGCACCAGGGCCTGCTCCCGGAATCCGTCCCAGGCCAGGGTCCGGACCGCGGCGCGGCGCGGCGGGGGCAGGGCCACGAGCGGTGCCAGCCGGTCGGCCAGCCCGGGGCCCGACACGCGCACCACGGCCACCGCCGAGGGCAGGAGCGGCGTGGCGGGGGCACAGATGGGATCGGGGTCGTGGACCACGCCGGCAGTGTACCGGCTACTTGCGGAAGACCCTCACGGGCTTGAAGGTGCCCGTCCCCTCGCTCTCGGTGCCCAGGCCCTCCTCCCGGGAGACCACCAGGTGCACCCAGCGCCGCTCCCGGGGGCTGAGGGCGCCCAGGGTGTGGCTGCCCAGCTCCCGGGCCCGCTCGGCGGCCAGGCGGCCCATGGCCATGACCTCCTGCATGCGGAAGAGGCGGGCGCCCTTCACGTCCAGGTAGGCCAGCTTCGTGTCCTCCCGCTCGCCCTGGGCCTCGTGCACGAGGAACTGGAGGGCGTCGAGGGCCTGGCCGCGGCTGGCGGCCAGCCAGTCGGCGTCGGGACCCGTGATCAGCAGGCGGTTGGGGAAGGCCTCCTCGTCCCCGGAGGGCTGGTACCGGGCCTCCGTCTTGAGGCCCAGCAGGCCCGTCCAGCGGGCGATCAGGTCAGGCACGGCGTCCAGGCTGGCGTGCTGCTTCCGCATGGGGACCTCCTCACACCTCGATGGGCTGGGGCACGTAGTTCCGCTTCACCCACCAGGTCTGGGCGATGCCGATGAGGTTCGAGGCGAAGTAGTAGATGATCACGCCCACGGGCAGCTTGGCGAACATCACCATCATCATCACGGGCATGAGGATCATCATCATCTTGCGCTGGGCCGGGTCCCCGGTGGCGGGCGTCATGGCCTGCTGCACGAACATGGAGGCCCCCATCAGCACCGGGTAGACGTAGAAGGGGTCGTGCACGGACAGGTCGTGGATCCAGCCGAAGAAGGGCGCGTGGCGCAGCTCGAACACGGCGTTCAGCATGGACCAGAAGGCCAGGAAGACGGGCATCTGGAGCAGCATGGGCAGGCAGCCGCCCATGGGATTGTGGCCGTTCTTCTTGTAGAGCGCCATGAGCTCCTTCTGCATCTCGGCCTTCTTCGTCATGTCGTTGCCGAACTTCTCGTAGCGGGCCTGCAGGGCCTTCTGGTGGGGCTCGAAGTCCTTCATCCGCAGCATCGAGACGATCTGCTTGCTGTTCAGCTGCCAGGTGACGGCGCGGAGGATCAGCGTGAACAGGATGATGGCCCAGCCCCAGTTCCCGATGACGGCGTGGAGCTTCTGGAGCACCCAGAAGAACAGCTGGGCCACGGCACCGAAGAAGCCGTAGTCGATGACCCGGGTGAAGGGCTTCTCGAAGGCCTCCAGCGGGGCGGCCTGCTTGGGGCCCAGGTAGAGGTCGGCGGCGAGGCGGCCGCCCTCCGGGGTCAGCGAGTAGCCCGACTCATCCCGTCCGGCCACGCTGGGCAGCTTCCAGAGGGCCGCGAAGTAGTGGTTGCGCTGGGCCTTGGGGTCCGGATCCAGCCCGGCATCCAGGCCCAGGCGGGACTCCGCGGGGGGAAGGACCTTCCGCTTGGCCCCCAGGAAGCTGAAGAAGGGATCGTGCAGGATGTCGAGCCAGGTGACCGCCTCGATCTTCCGGTCCGTGAGGGTGAAGACCCGGCCCAGGTGCTCCACGGGCTTCAGGTCCGCGGGCAGGGTCACGAGCTGGAGGCGTGCGCCCTGGGGCAGGACACCCGCCAGGGACAGGGTGCTGCCGTGCCGGGGGACCCGGTACGCGAGCCGGGCGCCCTGGGCGTTCTCGAATACGACCGTGACGGCCTCCGCCCCGGCCTCCTCGTGGACGGACTGGAAGGCCGTTCCCCGCACGCCGCCCACCCCGGGGAAGTCCCCGGGGAAGAACAGGGTGCCGTCCTGGCGCCACACGGCCTGCTTCAGCGCGCCCGTGGCCACCTGCCAGGTGAGCGTCAGGTCGGCCGTGGTGGTGGTGTGGGTGGCGGAAAGGTCCGCGGTGGGCGCAGCGGGGCCGGCCTGGGCCGCGGCCGCGGGCACGGCGGGCGCCGCCTGCGCGGGCGCGGGGGATGCCGGGGCCGCCTGGGTCTGCTCGACGGCCACGGGGGCCTTCACCGGCTTGGTGTACCGGGAGGTGAGCCAGATCTGGCCGCCGAAGAGGACCAGGGTTCCCAGGATGAACAGAAGGACGTTGCGGTTGCTCATGGTTGGCCCGTGGGTGCGAGACGGCGCAGGGCCAGCCGCAGCTGGCCCTCGATGTCCTGGATGGAGAGGCGGTCGAGGGGCGGACCCTTGCGGAGGGGGCGGATCCAGACCACCCAGGGGGCCTGGAGGCCGGTGCCCACACTCAGGAAGGCCATCCGGACGCGGCGCCGGAACCGGTTGCGGCGCACCGCCGGTCCGGATTTCCGGGAGGTCGTGACCAGCAGCAGGGGCAGCTCAGCCCCCTGGAGACGCCAGGCCCGGATGTCGAGCAACGCGTCCTGCCCCAGCAACGGCCGGGGCAGGGCGGAGGGAACCGCATGATCCGTGTGCCGGACGGTCCGGAAGCGGCCCTTGAAGATCACGGGACGGAACCCAGGCGGCCTGGGTTCAGACCGCCAGGAGGTGGCGGCCCTTGGCGCGGCGGCGCTTGAGCACCAGGCGGCCGTTCTTGGTCTTCATGCGGCTGAGGAAGCCGTGGGTCTTGGCCCGGCGGCGATTGTTCGGCTGGAAGGTACGCTTCATGGTTCCACCTCGGGGTCCCCTCCCGGGGAGGAGGACGAACCTTCGAGCCTATCAGTCCCGGCTGTCCCGCTCAAGGGCGTTTCTGGCCTTCCATCCCCCTCCCGTGGTGCTAGATTGGGATCCCCCCCGCAGGCCAGGCGAGGCCCCCGGCGCGAAGCGCCCCGGCGTGAGGCGTGTCGCGTCCCGTCGTCCCCGCCCTGCCGTTCCTGGTGAATCCATGCCCACCCCCGATCCCGACGCCCTCTGGGAGACCATCCGACAGGGACTGTCCAAGCAGCTCCCCGAGGCCAGCTTCAGGGAGTGGATCGTCCCCTGCCAGCCGCTGCGCCTGGAGGAGGACGCGCTGTGGATCCAGGTGCCGAGCCCCGCCGCCAAGCTCTGGATCGAGCAGCAGCTCCCCGAGGAGTTCAACGACGCCCTGGCCCAGGGCGGCCTCGGCGACCTCCGGCTGGTCTTCCAGGTCTCCGGCACCGGCACGGTGGCGCCCAAGGCCGCGGCCCGCCCCGCGCCCCTCGCATCGGCCGGCTCCTCCGAGCCCGCCGTGGCCTTCCCCCACCTGTTCCACCGCTACACCCTGGACCGCTTCGTGGTGGGGCCCGGAAGCCAGCTGGCCTTCGCCGCGGCCAAGGCCGTGGCCGACAACTACGGCAAGGCCGCCACTCCCCTCAACATGAACCCCCTCTTCATCTACGGGGGGGCGGGCCTGGGGAAGACCCACCTCATGGTGGGCATCGGCAAGGAGATCCAGGTCCGGCATCCGGAGCTGCGGGTGGCCTACCTCAAGGTGGACAACTTCTTCAACGAGCTCACCGTGGCCATCAAGGCCCGGAACACCGAGCCCATGCGGAAGAAGTACCAGCAGAACGACGTGCTGCTGCTGGACGACGTGCAGACGCTGGGGAAGATGGAGCGCACCCAGGAGGAGATCTTCTACATCCTCGAGTACCTGCTCCAGCACGGGAAGCAGATCATCCTCACCTCGGACAAGCCGCCCCAGCGCCTGGAGGGCTGCCACGAGCGCCTCATCACCCGCTTCAAGTGGGGGCTCACGGCGGACATCCAGCCGCCGGACTTCGAGACCCGCATCGCCATCCTGAAGAAGAAGCTGGAGGACGCGGACTTCAAGGGCCTCCCGTCCGTCCCCGAGGACGTCCTCACCTTCATCGCCCACAAGGCCAAGGGCAGCGTCCGGGACCTGGAGGGCTTCCTCACCCGCGTGATCTTCCAGGCGAGCCTCATCGGCGTGCCGCCCACCCTGGAGGTGGCCCATGCGGCCTTCCAGGGGCAGAGCGGGGAGGAGCCCACGGCCGCCATCCCGCCGGAGCGGATCTACCGGATGACGGCGGAGACCTTCAACGTGCCCTTCGTGGACCTCATGAAGAAGCGCTCCCGCCAGCAGACCATCATGGTCCCCCGCCAGGTGGCCATGTACCTGGCCCGGGAGATCGCCTCGCTGCCCTTCACGGACATCGGGCGGTCCTTCAACATGCACCACTCCACCGTCATGAACGCCATCGACTCCGTGAAGCAGCGCATGACCCGGGATCAGGAATTCCACAGGATGGTCCAGGCCCTGCTGAACAGCATCCATTGACCAGCCTCACCTTGCAGGACAATCCGCAGCGCTCCACACCCCCGCTGTCCACAGCGCCGCCCATCCCCCGGGACGGGCCCTCCCCGGGGCGAGGAATCCACCGTCCTGGACACCGTTCCCGCAGGCTGCCGCGGCCCGGAAAACTCCGTTAAGATAGGGCTTTGACGCTCCAATCCACAGGCACCGCCCGTCCTCAGCATCATCAAGGGTGATTCATGAATCTTCAGCTACAGGTATCCAAGGATCGTCTGGATCGCACCCTGGGCATCCTGAAGCACGCCCTCGACCGGCGCGTGACCCTGCCCATCCTCCAGCACATCTTCGTGGACATCCGGCCCAAGGAGGTCGTGCTGAAGGCCACGGACATGGAGCTGGCCTTCGAGGCCACGGTCCCCGGTGAGGGCCAGGGGCAGTGGACCATGGCCGTCCCGGGCAAGAAGTTCATCGAGACCGTGCGGGTCTTCCCCGAGGGCATCCTGAGCCTGGAGTGCCCCGAGGCCGGCGGCCGCCTGTGGCTCCGCGCCAAGGGCATGAACTCCGAGCACAACATCCAGCCCGGCGAGGGGTTCCCGGAGCTGCCCGCCCCGGGCAAGGAGCTGCCGGTGGTGCGGATCCCCGTGCTGCGCTTCAAGCGGGCCATCCAGCTGGGCTCCATCGCCGTCAGCAAGGACGCCACCAAGCCCACCCTGTCCGCGGTGCTGGTGCACCTCTCCAAGCACCACGTCCGCGTGGTCTCCACGGACGGCTTCCGGCTCGCCGTGGCCGAGGTGCCCTGCGACACGAAGCTGAAGGACGAGGTCCGGCTCATCGTGCCCAAGCGCGCCCTGGACCTGATCCCCACCCTGCTGGGGGACGAGGGCGAGGTGGAGCTCTGCTGGGATGGCACCACGCTCTTCCTGGACCAGCCGGGCCTGAAGTTCAGCACCCGCCTCGTGACGGGCAACTATCCCGCCTACGAGAAGGTGCTCCCCGCCGAGCTGCCCAAGAAGGTCATCCTCGACCGCGAGGTCTTCCTCAGGACCCTGCGCTTCGTGGGCCTGAAGAAGGACGACTACAACAAGAACGTGCGCCTGTTCTACGAGTTCCCGAACCTCCGCACGGTCTTCCAGCACCCCGACGAGGGGGTGAACCAGGCCACCCTGCCGTTCTCGGGCGAGGAGCAGCCCTTCGAGCTGGCCTTCAACATCGACTACCTCACCGAGCTGCTGGAGCGGCTCCCCGGCGAGGAGGTCGTCTACCAGTTCAAGGACGAGGTGGGCCAGGGCGTCTTCATGTCCCCCAGCCTGGAGGACTTCAGCTTCCGCTACGTCCTCATGCCGGTGCGCTTCGCCAACAGCGCCACCGCCTGATCAGCACCGCATTCCACAGCAACCGACAAAGCGAGTCTTGATGTCCGAAGAAGTCCTCAGCGCACGCGTCCACACCCCCCAGGAATCCGACAGCTACACCGCCGACAACATCACGGTTCTGCGCGACCTCGAGGCCGTGCGGAAGCGCCCCGGCATGTACATCGGCGACACCGACGACGGCAGCGGCCTGCACCACATGGTCTACGAGGTGGTGGACAACGCCATCGACGAGGCCCTCGCCGGCTTCTGCACCCGCGTGGACGTGATGCTCCACGGCGATGGCAGCTGCAGCGTGGAGGACAACGGCCGCGGCATCCCCGTCGACATCCACAAGGAGGAGGGCCGCAGCGCCGCCGAAGTGATCATGACGGTGCTCCACGCCGGCGGGAAGTTCGACAACACCAGCACCGAGGGCAAGAACGCCTACAAGGTGTCCGGCGGCCTCCACGGCGTGGGCGTGTCCTGCGTGAACGCCCTCTCCAGCAAGCTCTGGCTCACGGTCTGGAAGGACGGCCAGGAGCACGCCATGACCTTCAGCCAGGGCAAGGCCGACGCCCCCCTGGCGGTGGTGGGCCCCACGGCCCGCCGGGGCACCCGGGTGCGCTTCATGCCCGATCCCGAGATCTTCAACAACGTCCTGGACTTCAGCTTCGAGACCCTGAGCCAGCGCCTGCGGGAGCTCAGCTACCTGAACCAGGGCGTGCACATCCGCATCACCGACGAGCGGACGGGCGACACCCACGACTTCATGAACGCCGGCGGCATCAGCGCCTTCGTCGAGCACCTCAACCGCAACAAGGTGGCCCTCCACAAGCCCCCGATCTTCATCAAGGACGAGAAGCAGGACACCACCGTGGAGGTGGCCCTCCAGTGGAACGACTCCTACCAGGAGACCCTCTACTGCTTCACGAACAACATCCGCAACCGGGACGGCGGCGCGCACCTGGAGGGTTTCCGGGCGGCCATGACCCGCGTCATCAACACCTACGCCGAGAAGAACAACCTGCTGAAGTCCGCCAAGGTGAGCCTCTCGGGCGAGGATGTCCGCGAGGGACTCACCGCCGTCATCAGCGCCAAGGTCCCTGATCCCAAGTTCTCCAGCCAGACCAAGGATCGCCTCGTCTCCTCGGAGGTGAAGGGCATCGTCCAGACCATCGTCTACGACAAGCTCTCCAGCTTCTTCGAGGAGAACCCCCGGGAGGCGAAGGCCATCCTGGAGAAGGCCATCGAGGCCGCCCGGGCCCGCGAGGCGGCCCGCAAGGCCCGCGAGCTGACCCGCCGGAAGGGCGCCCTGGACGGCGGCGGCCTGCCCGGCAAGCTGGCGGACTGCCAGGAGAAGGACCCGGCCCTCAGCGAGATCTTCCTGGTGGAGGGCGACTCCGCCGGCGGCTCCGCCAAGCAGGGCCGCCACCGGGCCACCCAGGCCATCCTGCCCCTGCGGGGCAAGGTGCTCAACGTCGAGAAGGCCCGCTTCGACAAGGTCCTGGGCAACAACGAGATCCGCCTCCTGATCCAGGCCTTCGGCACCGGCATCGGCAAGGAGGAGTTCAAGATCGAGAACCTCCGCTACCACAAGATCATCCTGATGACCGACGCGGACGTGGACGGCTCCCACATCCGCACCCTGCTGCTCACCTTCTTCTACCGCCAGATGCCGGAGCTGGTGCTCCGCGGCCACCTCTACATCGCCCAGCCGCCGCTCTACAAGGTGAAGAAGGGGAAGACCGAGAAGTATCTCAAGGACGAGCGGGCCCTGGAGGAGTTCCTCTTCCAGAAGGCGCTGGACGGCTGGACCCTCACCCTGCCGGACGGCACCGAGCACAAGGGCGCCACCCTGGTACGCGAGATGAAGAAGTGGGGCGAGGTCCAGCAGCTCTTCGGCAAGCTGGACCGCCGCGGCTACGCCCGGCCCCTGGTGCAGGCGCTGCTGGCCGAGGGGCTCCTGGATGCGGACCGTTTCGCCACCCGGGAATCCCTGGCGCAGCTGGCCGAGTCCATCACCCGGCAGAAGCTCGGCACCTGCGAGATCGAGACCACCGAGGCCGTGGAACTGCCGGCCCAGGGCGAGGAGCCCGCGACCACGATCCCCGCCAGCCACCGGCTGCGGGTGGTGCGCATGCACCTGAGCCGTCCCATCACCCTCTGGATCGACAGCCAGGTGGCCCACTGGGGCGAGTTCCGCCGCCTGGCCGCCCTCCAGGTCGAGCTGGCGGGTTTCCGCGGGGGGGAGCTGCGGCTCCGCCGCCTGAAGGATGTCGCCAAGGAGAAAGAGAAGGAGGAGGACGGCGAGGAAAGCCCGACCCAGCTCGGCAAGGAGCAGGTGTTCACCGATCCAGAGGCCATGCTGGCCATGGTCCTGGAGGAGGGCAAGCGGGGCCTCGGCATCCAGCGCTACAAGGGCCTCGGCGAGATGAACCCGGAGCAGCTCTGGGAGACCACCATGGATCCCGAGCGCCGCACCCTGCTCCAGGTCCGGGTGGACGACGCGGTGGAGGCCGACGAGATCTTCACCATCCTCATGGGCGACGCCGTGGAACCCCGCCGGCGCTTCATCGAGAACAACGCCCTCCTGGCGGAGAACATCGACATCTAAGTTCCGCATCCCCAAGATGTCGAATCGCGTTCCACGTAGAACATCGGAAGTGACATGAGTCGAATCGAGCCCCTGGAAATCGAAAAGGAAATGCGGAAGTCCTACCTGGACTACGCCATGAGCGTCATCGTGGGCCGGGCCCTGCCCGATGTCCGCGACGGCCTCAAGCCCGTGCACCGGCGCGTGCTCTACGCCATGAAGGAGTCCGGGAACGAGTGGAACCGGGCCTACAAGAAGTCCGCCCGCACCGTGGGCGACGTGATGGGTAAGTACCACCCCCACGGCGACTCGGCCATCTACGACACCATGGTGCGCATGGCGCAGCCCTTCTCCATGCGCCACGTCCTGGTGGACGGGCAGGGGAACTTCGGGTCCATCGACGGCGATTCCGCGGCGGCCATGCGCTACACCGAGGCCCGGCTCTCCCGGCTCTCCAACGAGCTCATGGGGGACATCGACCAGGAGACCGTGGACTTCGGGCCCAACTACGACGGCAGCCTGGAGGAGCCCCTCGTCCTGCCGGCCCGCTTCCCGAACCTCCTCATCAACGGCGCCCAGGGCATCGCCGTGGGCATGGCCACCAGCATCCCCCCCCACAACCTGCGGGAGTGCTGCGGCGCCCTCATGGCCCTCATCGACCACCCCGAGATCGGCCTGGACGTGCTCATGACCCACATCCAGGGCCCCGACTTCCCCGGCGGGGGCCTCATGCTGGGCACCGAGGGCGTGGTCGAGGCCTACCGCACCGGCCGCGGCCGCTGCGTGGTGCGGGCCAAGTCCCACGTGGAGCAGATCAAGCGGGCAGGCGACCGGGAGCAGCTGGTCTTCACCGAGCTACCCTACCAGGTGAACAAGGCCACCCTCATCGAGAAGATCGCCGAGCTGGTCCGGGACAAGAAGATCGACGGCATCAGCGACCTGCGGGACGAGTCCGACCGGGAGGGCATCCGGCTGGTGGTCGAGCTGAAGAAGAACGAGCCCAGCGACATCGTCCTGAACCAGCTCTACCAGCAGACCCAGCTCCAGAACAGCTTCCCCATCACCATGCTGGCCATCGTGAACGGCCAGCCCCGCATCTGCACCCTGCGCGAGATCCTCCAGGAGTTCATCGGCTTCCGCCGCGAGGTGGTCACCCGGCGCACCCTCTTCCAGTTGAAGAAGGCGGAGGAGCGGCACCACATCCTGCTGGGCCTGAAGATCGCCCTCGACCACCTGGATGCCGTCATCAAGCTCATCCGGGCCGCCAAGACCCCCGAGGAGGCCAGGGCCGGCCTCATGGCCGGCGCCTTCGCCACCGCCGCGGCCCTCAAGAAGGACCCCAGCCTCTGCCTCTCGGCCCTGCAGGCCCAGGCCATCCTGGACATGCGCCTCCAGCGCCTCACAGGCCTGGAGCGGGACAAGATCCTGGCCGAGCTGGCCGAGATCGAGGCCCTCATCAAGCGCCTGCACGCCATCCTGGAGGACGAGAAGCTCCTCCTGAAGGTCATCAAGGAGGAGTTGCAGCAGGTCGCGGACCAGTTCGGGGAGGACCGCCGCACGGAGATCGTGGGCTACTCCGGCGAGATCCGCATGGAGGATGTGGTCCCCGACGATCCCATGGTCGTCACCATGTCCAAGGCCGGCTACATCAAGCGCACCGACCTCACCGCCTACCGCCGCCAGCGCCGCGGCGGGAAGGGCAAGGTGGGCATGAAGACCAAGGACGAGGACTTCGTCGAGCAGCTCTTCATGACCAAGGCCCACGACACCCTCATGGCCTTCACCGACAAGGGCATCGTGTACGCCCTCAAGGTCTATGACCTGCCCGAGGCCGCCGCCTCCACCCGGGGCAAGCACATCCGCAACCTGATCTCCCTGAAGGACGGGGAGAACGTGGTCACCCTCATGGCCCTCCGCGACTTCCCCGAGGGCGAGAACCTGGTCTTCGCCACCAGCGACGGCACGGTGAAGAAGTCCAGCCTGGCGGCCTACGCCAACATCCGGGCCAACGGCCTCATCGCCCTCAACATCGACGACGGCAACACCCTGGTCACCGTGCGCCGGTCCACGGGCAGCCAGCAGATCGTCCTGGCCACGGCCCAGGGCAAGGCCATCCGCTTCCCCGAGGAGGACATCCGCGCCACGGGCCGCGCCACCACGGGCGTCCGCGGCATGAAGCTGGCCAAGGGCGACCACATCGTGGACATGGAGGTGGCCGACCCCCTGCCGGACCTGCCGGAGGGCGTGGAGCCCGACGAGAGCACCGAGGACCACGGCATGCTGCTCACGGTCTGCGAGAAGGGCTACGGCAAGCGCAGCCTGCTCCAGGACTACCGGCTCCAGGGCCGGGGCGGCACGGGCGTCATCAACATCCGCGCCGGCGTCCGCAACGGCCAGGTGGTGGGCTTCAAGCTGGTCAAGCCCGGCGAGGGCTGCCTCCTCATCAGCCAGGAGGGCATGGTCATCCGCTTCCTCATCGACGAGGTCCGTAAGACCGGCCGCGCCGCCCAGGGGGTCAGCCTCCTCAAGCTGGCCAGCGCCCAGGACAAGGTGGTCGGCCTGGCCAAGATCGACGCCTCGGCCATGGCCCTGGACGAGGAGGAGGATCTCCTCGAGAGCGAGGCGGGCCACCCCGGTCCCGACGAGGGGGGCCAGCAGCCGAAGCTCGATCTTTAGCTTCTTCTTGGAACTTCACCTGTGATCAACGGCGCGGTTTCGCGCCGTTGATCGTTAGAGGTAGGGGCCCCAGTCCCCGTCCGTCAGCTCGACGGCGTGCCGCTCCAGGCGGGGCAGGCGTTCCACATGGAACACGTGGGCCCAGGCCAGGTAGCGGTGGCCTCCCTGGAGGACCACGGGCAGGAGCTCCCGGCTGAACCGGTCCTCCGCCACGCCTTCGAGGGCGTCCAGGTCCGCCAGGGCGGCCTCGAGATCCCCCGGAGCCTCGTAGCCCACGAAGTCACCGACCACCCAGCCCGGTCCCGGCGGCGGGGCGGGGGGCTCGGGCCCGGCCACCAGGGCGGGGAAACCCTCGGGCAGGTGGAAGAGCCGCCCCGGCACCCAGGCCCGGGTCATCCCCTCGGGGTGGGTGCGCTGGAGCCAGGCGTGGTTCGACCCGCCCTCCCGGAGGGCCCCGTACACGAACAACCCATCCGCCGCGATCATGGTACCCCCTCCAGAAACATACCGCCAAAGCGCAGGGCGCCTTGGCGGTAGAGGGCGGGATGGTGTGGGAAGGGCCGCTATTCCGGGATGGGGAACTGGTCCGTGAGGTGGAAGACCTCCTGCTTGATTCGGGCGAAGGTGCTCTCGTCGGCCCGGTGGCGCAGGGTGGCGTCGATGAAGCGGGCGATCTGGTCCATCTCCTCCTCCTTCATGCCCCGGGTGGTGAGGGCGGGGCTGCCCAGGCGGATGCCGGAGGGCTTGAGGGGCGGGTTGGGGTCGAAAGGGATGCCGTTCTTGTTGATGGTCATGCCGGCCCGGTACAGGCAGTCCTCGGCCTCGTGGCCCAGGAGCCCGTGGTCCCGCAGGTCCACCAGGAACATGTGATTGTCCGTGCCGCCGCTGATGATGCGCCAGCCGCGCTCCTGCAGGCCCTTGGCCAGGGCGTGGGCATTGCGGATGACCTGGCCGCTGTAGGCCTTGAAGTCGGGCTGCTGGGCCTCATGGAAGGCCACGGCCTTGGCGGCGATGACGTGCATGAGGGGGCCGCCCTGGATGCCCGGGAAGACGGCGCGGTCGAGGTCCTTGGCGTACTGGGCCTTGCAGAGGATCATGCCGCCGCGGGGGCCGCGCAGGGTCTTGTGGGTGGTCGTGGTGACATAATCCGCGTGGGGCACGGGGTTGGGGTGGTGCCCCGTGGCCACCAGTCCCGCGATGTGGGCCATGTCCACCATGAGCAGGGCGCCCACCTCGTCGCAGATCTCCCGGAAGAGGGGGAAGTTCCAGGTGCGGGAGTAGGCGGAGGCCCCCACCACGATCATGCGGGGCTTGTGCTCCCGGGCCAGGGCGCGGACCTCGTCCATGTCCACCCGTTCGTCCTCCTGGCGCACGTGGTAGGGGATGAACTTGTAGAGGATGCCGGAGCTGTTGAGGGGGTGGCCGTGGGTGAGGTGGCCGCCGTGGGCCAGGTCCAGGCCCATGACGGTGTCGCCGGGCTTCAGGGCGGCCAGGTAGACGGCCATGTTGGCCTGGGCGCCGCTGTGGGGCTGCACGTTGGCGTGCTCGGCCCCGAAGAGCTGCTTGGCGCGGTCGCGGGCCAGGTTCTCCACCGTGTCCACGTGGCTGCAGCCGCCGTAGTAGCGCTTGCCCGGGTAGCCCTCGGCGTACTTGTTCGTGAAGTGGGAGCCCATGGTCTGCATGACCGCGCGGGAGGCGTAGTTCTCGGAGGCGATGAGCTCCAGGTGGTGCCGCTGGCGCTGGACCTCCAGCTCCAGGGCCTGGAACACCGCGGGATCGGAGGTGCGGATCACTTCGTACATGGGGAAGACTCCGAGAAGTTGTCCCTATCCTAGCCGCGGCCCGCGCCCGCCAAGGACCTCGATTCGTGAGCGGGATCACAGCTCCGGGTCCGTGCGAAACTGGAGGGTCGGAGATCCCATGTCCTTCCTGCCTCCCCACGATGGTTCCGAGCTGGAGCGCTTCGAGCACCCATTGGCCAGCCGCTATGCCAGCAAGGCCATGGTGCGCCTGCTCTCGCCCCTCTACCGCCAGCGGGTGTGGCGGCGCCTCTGGATCGCCCTCGCCGAGGCGGAAGCCGAGCTGGGCCTGCCGGTCACGGCCGCGCAGATCGCGGAGCTGAGGGCCACCCAGGACGACGTGGACCTCGAGGCCATCGCGCGCCACGAGTCCGCCCTCCGCCACGACGTCATGGCCGCCATCCACGCCTGGGGCGAGCAGGCGCCCGGGGCGCGGCCCATCCTGCACCTGGGCGCCACCAGCTGCTTCGTCACCGACAACGGGGACCTGCTCATCGTGCAGGAGGCCCTGGCCCTCCTGCGCCGCCGCCTGCAGGACGTGATCGCCGCCCTGGCGGCCTTCGCCGCGCAGTGGCAGGACCAGCCCACCCTGGGCTTCACGCACTTCCAGCCGGCCCAGCCCACCACCGTGGGCAAGCGCGCCACCCTCTGGATCCAGGACCTTCTGCTCGACCTGGAGGACCTGGACCACCTCATCCGCACCACGCCCGTGCGGGGCGTGAAGGGCACCACGGGCACCCAGGCCAGCTTCCTCGAGCTGTTCGGGGGCGACGGCGCGAAGGTGGAGGCCCTGGAGCGGCGGTTCTGCGAAAAGGTGGGCTTCCCCGCCATCCCCGTCAGCGGCCAGACCGCCACCCGCAAGCTGGAGGACCGCATCGGCCAGGTGCTCTGCGGGCTCGCCGCCAGCGCCGGGAAGTTCGCCAGCGACCTGCGCCTGCTCCAGCACCTCAAGGAGGTGGAGGAGCCCTTCGAGTCCAAGCAGATCGGCTCCAGCGCCATGCCCTACAAGCGCAACCCCATGCGCTCCGAGCGCATCAACAGCCTCGCCCGCTTCGTCCTGGGCCTCATGCCCTCCACCTACCAGACCAGCGCCAACCAGTGGATGGAGCGCACCCTGGACGACAGCGCCCACCGGCGCCTGGCCATCAGCCAGGGCCTCCTGGCCGTGGATGCCATCCTCGTGCTCTTCCGCAACGTGGCCTCGGGCCTCGTGGTGTACCCGAGGATGATCGAGGCGCGCCTCGCCCAGGAGCTCCCCTTCATGGCGGCCGAGGTGCTGCTCATGGAGGCCGTGAAGCGGGGCGGGGACCGCCAGGACCTGCACGAGCGGTTCCGCGGAGCGGCCCTGGAGGCGGGCCGGCGCATCAAGGCCGAGGGCCGGCCCAACGAGCTGCTGAAGCTCCTGGCCGAGGACCCCGCCTGGGCCATGACCGAACTCGAACTGGCCGCCCTGCTCGATGCCCGCCGGTTCACCGGCCGGGCCGGGGAGCAGGTGCGCACGTTCCTGGCCGGCCCCGTGGCCGCGGCCCTGGCGGGCCATCTCCCGGCGGATGAAGCCGCCGTCCGTGTCTGAACCTGAAAGGTCGTCCATGTTGAAGCTCGCGGTGATCGGCGCCCAGACCCTCCTGGGGCGCGAACTGGTGGGGGCCCTGGAGGCCGCCGAGGCCTCCGTGGTGCCCCTGTCCACGGGCCCCCTGACCTTGGCGGAGGAGGAGGGGGACCTCGTGATGTTCGCCCCGGACCCGGCCCTCCTCGTGGGCCTGGACGTGGTGCTGCTGGCGGACACGCCGGGCCCCGGCCAGCTGGACACCTTCCACGGGCGCCTCCTGGACCTTCGGCCCGAGCCCGACCCGAAGCTGGAGGCCATGCCCCTGGCGGGCCGCTGGCCCAAGGAGGCCCCCGCCCTGCGGGCGCGCCCGGCCCTGGAGCAGGTGCTGGCCCTGCTGCCCTCCCTGGTGGACCACCTGGGCGAGGTGGCGGGCACCCACCTGCGCCCCGTGGCCTGGATGGGCGACCGGGGCCTGGACGGCCTCATGGAGCAGACGCTCTCCGTGCTCAATGGCGAGGATCCGGATCTGGCCAAGCTGGGCTACCGGCAGGCCTTCGAGGTGGTGCCGGTGCCGGCCCTGGCCGGCAAGGGGCGCCTGCTGGAGGTGCGCGTGCCGGCCTTCCACGGCGACCTCCTGGTCCTCCACCTGCGGTCCGCCGAGGGCCAGCGCCTGGCAAGGAAGGAGCCCCCGGCCGGGGTGCGCTGGGTGGAAGCCCCCCCCAGCTCCCGCGACGTGGCCGTGAGCTCGGACCTGCTGGCCCACCTGGAGGCCAGCGCCGACGGAACCAGCGCCACCCTGGTCCTGGGCTTCGATCCCATCCTGTGGGGCGTCCTGCGGCCGGCCATGCGGGTCCTGGGCCTCATGGAGGGCTGATGGCCAAGAAGTTCGAGGAGCCGCAGGAGCGGGGGGACTTCTTCAAGTCCCTGGGCAGCCTCTTCGCCGGCTTCGTGGCCAGCCGGCTGGAGGACGCCATCACCGGCCTGGGCCCCAAGCTCCTGCGGCCCCCCGGCGCCCTCGACGAGTTCGCCTTCCTCACGGCCTGCACCCGCTGCGACAAGTGCATCCGGGCGTGCCCGGAGAACGCCATCAAGAAGGCCGGCGCGAACATGGGCCTGGCCCTCAACACCCCCTACATCGAGCCCCGGGGCATCCCCTGCTTCCTCTGCGTCACGCTGCCCTGCGTGGCCGAGTGCGACGACGGGGCCCTGGTCTGGCCGGAACGGACCCTGGCCGACGGCACGGTGCTCGAAGGGGCCAAGGCCACCCGGATGGGCACCGCCCGGGTGAAGCCGCGGCTCTGCGTGACCTACGAGACGGAGACCCGCCAGGCCCGGGCGTGCCGGGTCTGCGTGGATCGCTGCCCCTATCCCGAGGAGGCCATCCGCATCGCCGAGCCCGCGGAGGGCGAGGCCATCGGCCACCCGGAGGTCATCGCCGACGTCTGCACGGGCTGCGGCCTCTGCGTCTTCGCCTGCCCCACCGCCGAGCCCGCCATCGTCGTGGAGCCGCGGCGGGATTAGCGCCGGTTCAGGCCCGCCAGTACTTCGAATACACGGCGAGGACGGCCGTCTTCACGACATCCTGGCCGGTGTTCGGATCCGTGAGGACCACCGCGTACTCGTCGGGGCTGGTGGTGTTCTGCCGCCACTGCCACCCGGTGTACCCGATGCCGGCCGCGTCCAGGCGGCTCAGGCCGGCGTCCAGGTAGACCTGGTTCGGGTCGTCGCCACTGCGGACGCCGAACTGCTGGATGAAGACGGGGACATTGCGTGCCGCCTTCATCGTCACGAGGGCGCCGAGCCGGGCGTCCAGGGTCGCCAGGTCCGGGTCGAGGGCCCCGGTGGGGTGGATGAAGAGGTTGCCCGTGTAGAGCACCCGGTTGGCCCAGCGGGGGTCGGGGATGTAGGCCTCGTCGCACAGGGTGATGTTGTAGGCGTCCCGCGGGCCGACCAGGAAGGGGGTGCGGGTGTCCCCGGCCTGGTCCTCGATGGCGGCCATCAGCTCCTGGTAGAAGGCGGAGACCTCGGCGCCGTAGGAGGAGTCCCGGCCCGCCAGGGGTTCGGGCAGCAGCTCGTAGCAGGCGATGTTCCGGGTGCCCTTGAGGAGGCCCGCGAGGTAGATCCAGGATTCCTTGAAGAGCTGCCGCTGGCTGAGGTCCGTCCAGAAGTTGCGTCCGCCCGGGTAGGTGCCCGCCGGGTCGCAGTAGCTGGCCATGGCCGCACTCTGGAGGCCGTTCTGGCCGCAGTTCGAATCGATGGCCACGACCACCCAGAGCCCGGCGTCGATGCACCACTGGATCTCCTGGAGCAGGCGCGCCAGGTGCGCGGGGTCGAAATGGCCCGGGGCGGTGTCCGCCCGGCTCTCCACGTCGTTTCCCCCGTAGAGCCCCCACCAGCGGATCAGCAGGCGGACCACCCGGGCCCCCTGCCCGGCGAGGGTGGGGGCGTCGTAGCCCTGCATCTCCCCCCAGGTGCCTTCGTTCATCCCGCGGAGGACGACGGGGGTGCCGTCGGGCAGCAGCACCTGCGAGCCCTTCAGGGTGAGCCGGGCGGGGGCACCGGTGGGCGGGGGAGCGGGGGGAGGCGCGGCGGCCCCGGACGAGGGGCCACCTCCGCAGGCCACGGCCCCGAGGGTGCTGGCCAGGGCGAGGAGGGCCGTGCGCCGGGTGATCGGCTGGCCGGGGGGCTTGGGGGCGGCGGGAGGCGGGGGCATGGGGGCTCGGGGTCGGAGGTCCGCGGTACAGGGATAGTCCATGGAGGTCCCAGCCCCATGGAGGGTTGAAGGGCGCCGTCGGAAACCCGCCGCGCTGGCCCCGGGGCCCCTAGGCGATGCTGATCCCCTTCATCTCCGCCACCTCGTGGGCGTTGAAGCTGGAGCGGACGAGGGGACCGGCGTAGACGGTCTGGAAGCCGAAGGCCTTGGCCTTGGCCCCAAGGGCGGCGAACTCGTCCGGATGGACATACCGCTTCACGGGGAGCTGGTGCCGGGTGGGACGCAGGTACTGGCCCAGGGTGAGGATGTCCACGCCGGCGCCGGCCAGGGCCTCGAAGACCGTCATCAACTCGGCCTCGGACTCGCCCAGGCCCAGCATGAGGCCGCTCTTGGTCTGGATGGCGGAGCCGTAGAGGGAGGTGCCCAGGACCTTGGCGTGGCGCAGGACGGCGAGGCTCCGTTCGAAACGCCCCGCCGGGCGCACCTCGGGATAGAGGCTGGGCACGGTCTCCGTGTTGTGGTTGAACACGGTGGGACCCGCCGCCACCACCCGCGCCACGGCGTCCAGGTCGCCGAGGAAATCCGGCACCAGCACCTCCACGCCCACCCCCGGGTTGCGGCGGCGGATGGCCAGGACCGTGTCGGCGAAGTGGGCGGCGCCGCCGTCCGGCAGGTCGTCGCGGTTCACCGACGTCAGCACCGCGAAGCGCAATCCGAGCGCGGCCACGCGCTCGGCCGTTTCAAACGGCTCCCGGGAATCCAGGGCCCTGGGCTTCCCGCTCTGGATGCTGCAGAAGCCGCAGGCCCGGGTGCAGACCTCGCCCATGAGGAGGAAGGTGGCCGTGCCGTGGGTGAAGCAGTGGGTGCGGTTGGGGCAGCGGGCCTCCTCGCAGACCGTGTGGAGGTCCGAGGCCCGGAGGTCCTTCTTCATGCCGTGCAGGTCGCCGAGCTTCACCCGCTCCTTGGTGATCCACTCGGGCAGCCGGGGATGCCCCTCCAGCACTTCGCGGCCGACGCGTTTCGAGAATCGGGGCATTCGAACTCCAGACCCCCAGTTTCCCGTAGCATCTCCTCCATGTCCAAACCCCTCTCCCGACTGCTGCGCCGCGAGCAGCGCGCCTTCCTGGCCCGGGACCGGGCCGGCTGGAAGGCCCATCTGGCGCGGGTGCGGGCCTTCCTGGGCGAGGGGTTCACGGCGGCGGACCCCGCCCGGCCCGTGCTGGTGCTGGGGGCGGGGTCCGGCCTGGAGGTGCCCTGGGCCCTGGCGCCGCCCCTGACGGAGGGGTGGGACGCGGACCCCTGGAGCCGGGTCCGCACCTGGCTCCGCCACTTCCGCTGGGCGCCCTGGACCTTCGAGGACGCCACGGGCGGGCTGGCGGAGCTGGAGGCCACGGTCCGTCGGGCCCTGGGGGAACCCTGGTCCGGCCGGCACCGGGATCCCCGGGCTGCGGCGCGACGCCTCACGGGGCTCCTCCCCTCGCTGCAGCCGCGACCCGTGGCCCTGTCGGCCTGGATCGGGGAGCACCGGCCGGGGACGATCCTCGCCGCCAACCTCATGGGCCAGTTCGGGGTGGTGGCCGAGGGGCTGGTGGAGGCCCTGTTCCTCCCGGCCTCGCCCTGGGAGACGGACCCCGAGCGGCCGGACCCCCTGGCGGAGGCCCTGGAGGCCTGGACCGCCCGGGCCGTGGCCGCGTTCCTGCAGGTGCTGGTCCCCAGCGGGGCGGACCTCTGGCTGGTCCACGACCGGGCCGTGGTCTTCAGCGGGGGGCGCCTGGAGCTGGGGCCCTGGACCGACGCCTGGGTGGACCAGTTGCAGATATCGGCCCCGCCCCTGGAGGCGCGGGATCCCCTGGCCGGCATCGATGTCCCGGCCCTCCTCACCGGCTCGGGCCTGACGGTGGGGGCCCGGGGACGCTGGCTCTGGGACCTGGCCCCGGACCAGCGGCACCTGGTGGAGGCCCTCCACGCCCGGCCCTGAGGGTCAGGCGGGGCGGAACCCGAGGAGGGCGCCCCGGTCCCGGAAGTCTCGCAGGAGCTCGAAGGCCGCCAACGGGTCCACGCCCAGCTCGGCGGCGGCGGGGCCGAGGGCCTGGCCCTCCTGGCTCCGGGCCAGCAGGGCGGAGACATGGGGCGTCAGCTCCAGCACGCGGAAGGTCCCGTCGCGGTCCCGGTGGCAGAGGAGCCAGGCGCAGGCGCTCGGGGGTTCCGGCGCCTCGACGGTGGCCGCCTGGACCGCGAAGCCGTAGGCCACGTTCCGGGCCGCCGGATCCAGCACGGCCACCCGGTCGCTGGCGGGTTCGCGCAGGAGCCCCGGGGGCGGGGGCTCGTCGGGATGGCGCACCACGTCCAGTTCCAGCACCTCGAAATGGGCGAGCTGGAGCAGGAAGGGCCAGCGGTCCTGGCCCCAGCGGCTGTCGGCCAGCCAGGCCACGAAGGCCGGGGCCACGTCGCGGTAGTAGGGGCTCGAGACCGTGCGGCTGGCCAGGAAGGCGTCCACGGCCCAGGTCCAGGCCTCCTGCCGTACCAGCAGGGCGTGCGTCACAGGGAAGGCATCCAGGAGGGGATCCTCCAGGGCCGTGCGGACGAGGTCGCGGTAGAGCAGCCAGCGGTCGCGGCGGAGGACCAGGGCCGCCTGGTCGTCAGGCCCGAGGCCGCGCTCCGCGCTGAAGGCAGCCGCGTCTTCCCGGAAGCCGTCGGCCTCCGGTGCCAGCACGAGGTCCGTGACGAGGCCCTGCAGACGCGCCAGGTGCGGAGTCCCGGCCTCAGGCATGGGCCACCCCCGCCAGGGCCCGGTCGTACACCCGCTGGAGCGCCTCGCGCTCCGCCAGCAGGACCGCCAGCTCCGGGATCTCGTGGTCCCGCTCCAGGAGCACCGGCACCGGGCGGCCGAGGCGGGCGAGCACCCAGGCCAGGAGGTTCGCCACCGGATCCACCACCGGGGCGCCATGGGTATCGAGGAGGACCCCCTCCGCCTCCAGCCATGTGTGGCCGGCGATGTGCAGCTGGGCCACCCGATGCAGGGGCATCCCCGCAAGCCAGGCCTTGGGGTCGAAGCCGTGGTTCACGCTGTTCACGTAGACGTTGTTGATGTCCAGCAGCCACCCGCAGTCCGCGCCTTCCAGCACCTCCAGGACGAACTCCCGCTCGGACATCTCCGCGGCGCCCAGTTCGGCGTAGTAGCTGATGTTCTCCAGGAGGAAGGGCACGGGAAGCCTTGCCTGGAGGGCCTTCACGCGGGTCACGGTGTGGCGCACGGCCTCCCGGGTGAACGGCATGGGCAGCAGCTCGTGGGTGTGGGCGCCCCCGAAGCTGCTCCAGCAGAGGTGCTCGGAGTGCCACGGCGTGCCCGTGGCCTTGAGGAAGGCCACGAGGCGATCCAGCACCTCGGGCAGCCAGGCGTCGAAGCCGCCGATGGACATGGAGAGGCCGTGGGTGATCACGTCGTCCCGCTCCAGGACGCCCGTGAGCATCCGGTGCCGTGCGCCGCCCGTGCCCACCACGTTCTCCGGGGCGATCTCCCAGAAGGGCACCGGCGCGGCCGCCAGGGCCGCGACCTGCTCGATGTGGGGCCGCCGCAGGCCCAGTCCGACGCCGCTGAAGGTCATGGCTCCTCGGAAAGGCGGGGCGGGCGGAGCAGCGCTCCGCCCGCGATCCCGGAACGACTCAGCCCTTCTTCTGGCTGCCGCAGGAGCCCTTCCCGCAGGAGGCGTCCTTGTCGCCCTTCTTCTTGGTGTCCTTGGTCTCCTTGGCGTCCTTCTTGGACTTGCCGTCCTTGCCGCACTTCGCGTCCTTGGCGTCCTTCGCGCCGCAGCCGGCCTCGGTCAAGGTGTTGGCGGAGTGGGTGGAGACGGGGGTGGCGGCCACGGCCGGGACGGCGCTGGCGGCCACGAAGGCGCCGGCGGCGAAGAGGGTGGCGAGGGAGGGGGTGGTGCGGTTCATGTCGAGGTCTCCTGGCGGACGCTTCCGCCGATGGGTCCGGTGGACCCGGTGAGTGGGGATCCTCCCGAAGGAGCGATGTGCCTTGTTGGGTGCGGGTCCATCCCGGGCTGTGACAGGGATCACGGCGGGGGCGGATCATTTTTTCAAAAAATATGTATTTAGCTGTTTTTATTAATCTTGTTGATATGTCGGTTGTGGACCCACCGGTCGGCGACGCCGTGGCGGAGGCGGGCGTGGCCCTGCCGCGGGATTCGTGGCGCGAGGCCGGGGGACCTGGGGCCATAATGGGTCCCTTTGGGATGGTCGGGCATGGCGTGGTTGGGATGGGCACTGGCGGCCTTCGTCTTCATGGGGCTGGGGAATCTCGGTATGAAGGCGGCGAGCCAGCGGGGGCTCTCCTCCGCGGGCGTGCTGTTCTGGGTGGTGGCCGGTGAGCTGCCGCTGGCGGTGCTCTACGGGATGCTCCGCGGGCGGTCCGGGGCCCCGGCCGGCGCGGTGGCCTGGGCCCTCGGCGCGGGCTTCGCCACGTCCCTGGCCCTGGTCTTCGTCAACGAGAGCTTCTCCCGCGGCGGACGGACGGCCATCGTCATCGGCATCATGAACGCGAACTTCCTGCTGGTGGCCCTCCTGGCCTTCCTGTTCTTCCGCGAGCACCTTCAGCCCACCCGGCTGGTGGGGCTGGCCGCAACCCTCGCGGGCCTCTGGCTCATGGCCCGCTGATCTCCCCAGGACGACGCCATGGCGAACCTCCGACGCATCCTCCTGGGCCGACGCCTCACCAGCGAAGAGACGCACGAAACCCGGATCAGCAACCCCATCGCGCTCGCGGTGTTCAGCTCCGACGCCCTCTCCTCCGTGGCCTACGGCACCCAGGAGATCATGACGCCCCTCACCATGGCGGTGGCCATGTTCGGCGCGGGGGTGCTGGGCTGGTCCTGGTGGGTGGCCCTGGGCATCGTGGGCCTGCTGCTGGTGCTGAACGTCAGCTACCGGCAGACCATCCACGCCTATCCCAGCGGCGGCGGGGCCTACCTGGTGGCCAAGGACAACTTGGGCGAGGGCGCAGCCCAGACCGCCGGCGCCTCCCTGCTCATCGACTACATCCTGACCGTGGCCGTGTCCGTCTCCGCGGGCGTCTCGGCCATCACCTCCGCCTTCCCGGCCCTGGAGCCCCACCGCGTGTTCCTCGCGGAGGGGATCATCGCCTTCATCGGGCTCATGAACCTGCGGGGCGTGAAGGAGAGCGGCCTGATCTTCTCGCTGCCCACCTACGGTTTCGTGATGTGCATCCTCGGGCTCCTGGCCCGGGGGTTCTGGAACGTGGCCATGGGGGACAAGGGCGCGGGCCACTTCACGGCGCCCCCGGTGCACATCGACGGCACCGCCCGGTTGGCGGCGGTCTGGCTCTTCGCCCGGGCCTACAGCGCGGGCTGCACCGCCCTCACGGGGGTGGAGGCCATCAGCAACGGGGTCACGGCCTTCAAGGAGCCGGTGTCCCACAACGCCTCCAAGACCATGACCTGGATGGTGGTCCTCCTGGGGACGATGTTCCTGGGGATCACCTACCTCACGAACCACTACGGCCTCACCTACCACCCGGATTCCCCGGAGACCCTGCTCTCCCAGCTCACGCACAAGATCCTCGGCGGTGCGGAGCACGGGGTCCCGCGGCTCATCTACCTGGCGACCACCGGCTTCACCATGGCCATCCTGGCCCTGGCGGCCAACACGGCCTATGCGGACTTCCCGCGGCTGGCGGCCCTCCACGCCCGGGACGGCTTCCTGCCCCGCCAGTTCACCAGCCAGGGCGACCGGCTGGTCTTCTCCAACGGCATCCTCATCCTGTCGCTGGCGGCTGGCTTCCTGGTGGCCATGTTCGGGGCCAAGGAGGACCACCTGCTCCCCCTCTACGCCGTGGGCGTGTTCCTGGGCTTCACCATCAGCCAGACGGGCATGGTGCGGCGCTGGTTCCGCCGGAAGGGGCCGCACTGGCAGGTCAAGGCCCTCATCAACGGCCTGGGGGCCCTCACCACGCTCCTCGTGATGCTGGTCATCGCCGTGACGCGCTTCACCCACGGCGCCTGGATCGTGATCGTCCTCGTGCCGCTGATGGTGGCCACCTTCTTCAACATCCACCGGCACTACATCCGGGTGAAGTCCATCCTGGCCGCCAGCCGGGCGGACTTCATCTCGCCCCGCAAGAACCGGGTGGTGGTGCTGGTCTCCGGCATCCATTCCGGCGTGGTGCAGGCGCTGAACTACGCCAAGGTCATCGCCGAGCACGGCAATGTCGAGGCCCTCACCGTGGACTTTCCCGATGAGCACGGCCGGGACAGCGCGGCCCTGGAGAAGCTCCGGTCCGACTGGCCCCGCTACTGCGAGGGCATCCCCCTCCGGGCCATCCGGAGCCCCTACCGCAAGGTGGTGGAGCCCGTGGTGGAGGAGCTGGACCGCATGCGGCGGGTGGAGCCGGAGTACACGATCACGGTGATCCTCCCCGAGTTCGTGACCGCCCACTGGTGGGAGAACCTGCTCCACAACCAGACCGCCTGGCGCATCAAGGGCACCCTCCTGATGAAGCCGAAGACGGTTGTGATCTCGATCCCCTACCATCTGGAGCCGATACTGGAGTAGCTTCCAGGAACCGGCCTCGGGCTGGTGAGCGGAGGGGCATGTTGAACCTGCGGCGGATCCTGTTGGGGCGGCGGCTCGCCAGCGAGGAGACCCACCAGACCCGGATCAGCAATCCCATCGCCCTGGCGGTCTTCAGCTCGGACGCCCTCTCCTCGGTGGCCTACGCCACCCAGGAGATCATGGCGGCGCTCTCCGCCTCGGTGGGGCATGTCCTGGGCGCCACCGCCCTCGCCGGGGCGGCGGGGTACGCGATATTCGGCTGGTCCATCCCGGTGGCCCTCGGCATCGTGGCCCTGCTGGTGATCCTGGCCATCAGCTACCGGCAGACCATCCTGGCCTACCCCGGCGGCGGCGGGGCCTACATCGTCGCCATGGAGAACCTCGGGGACATCGCCGCCCTCACGGCGGGCGCCTCGCTCCTCCTGGACTACATCCTGACGGTGGCCGTGTCCGTCTCCTCCGGCGTGGCGGCCATCACGGCGGCGGTGCCGGCCCTGTCGGGGCACAACGTGGCCCTCACCCTGGCGGCCATCGGCTTCATCGCGCTGATGAACCTCCGCGGGATCCGGGAGAGCGGCAGCCTCTTCGCCGTGCCCACCTATGGCTTCGTGGTGGGCATCCTGGGCCTCCTGGGCTACGGCGTGGTGCGCCTGCTCCTGGGGCATGTCCCCTCGCCCGTGGAGGTGCAGCAGGCCGCGGACCAGGGCAGCCGCCTGGCCGGACTCACCATGGTCTGGGTGTTCATGCGGGCCTACAGCGCGGGCTGCACGGCCCTCACGGGCGTGGAGGCCATCTCGAACGGCACCACCGCCTTCCGCGAGCCCACGGGCCCCAACGCGGCCAAGACCATGATCTGGATGGTGGGGCTCCTGGCCACCATGTTCCTGGGGATCACCCTGCTCGCGCATCGCTTCGGGGTGACCTACCAGCACAGCGCGGATCCGTCCGTGGTGGCGGAAACCCTCCTGTCCAAGCTGAACAAGGCCATCCTGGGCGACGTCACCCACGGATTCCCCAAGCTCGTCTACTACACCGTGCAGGGCTTCACCTTCGCCATCCTGGTGGTCGCCGCCAACACCGCCTTCGCGGATTTCCCGCGCCTGGCCGCCCTCCAGGCCCGGGACGGCTTCCTGCCCCGCCAGTTCGCCAGCCAGGGCGACCGCCTGGTGTTCTCCAACGGCATCCTCATCCTCTTCGTCTTCTCGGGGGTGCTGGTCTGGCTCTTCCACGCCAACACGGACGTGCTGCTGCCCCTCTATGCCGCCGGCGTGTTCATGGGCTTCACCCTCAGCCAGACGGGCATGGTGGTCCACTGGCTGAAGATCCGCGGCACCCACTGGCACGCCAAGGCGGCCATCAACGGGCTGGGCGCCCTCACCGCCTTCATCGTGCTGCTGGACATCGCCATCACGAAATTCATCCACGGCGCCTGGATCGTGATCCTCCTGGTGCCGGTGCTGGTGGTGATCCACTTCAACATCCGCCGCCACTACGTGAGCGTGAAGTCTCGGCTGGCCGCCAGCCGCACGGATGCCTTCCTCCCCACCAAGCACCACGCGCTGGTGCTGGTGAACGGCATCCACCGGGGCGTGGTGCAGGCCCTCCTCTACGGCCGGCTCATCGCCGGGGACCGGGTGGAGGCCCTCACGGTGGACCTGGGCTCCGACGGGTACCACGAGAGCCCGGCCATGGAGAAGCTGCGCTCGGACTGGACCAGCTACGGCATGGGGGTCCCCCTCCGCTGCCTCCACAGCCCCTACCGGAAGGTGGTGGAGCCGATCCTGGAGGAGGTGGACCGCATCCGCCTGGCCGAGCCGGAGCTGGCCCTCACGGTCATCCTGCCGGAGTTCGTGGCCCCGAAGTGGTGGCAGCAGTTCCTCCACAACCAGACGGCCTTCCGGATCAAGGCCTCGCTGCTGCTCAAGCCGGGGATCATCGTGACCTCCGTGCCCATGCACCTGCCCCAGTAGGGCGTCTCAGCGCAGGCGGTCGGCGGGCCGCGACAGCAGCTCCTGGCCGCTCAGCAGCTCGGCGAGAGTCTGGTGCCGGGGGCTGAGCACCATGCAGAGGAAGCTCAGGGGGAAACAAAGCACGGACAGCAGGTGGACCAGGGAGAAGGCGATGCGCCGCTCGGGGCTGTTCTCGGCCAGGGTGACCCCGAAGCGCCCCATGAGCGGCGACTTGCCCGTGAGGACGAGGGGGGCCATGAAGAACACCCACGAGGTGGCGAGGAGGTAGGGGACGACGAAGGGCCAGGCGCCGCCCAGCATCCGCAAGGGGGGTACCCCGAGGGCCCAGGCGGGGAGGGCCAGGGCCAGGGCCTGCAAGGCGACCAGGAGGACGGCCTCCGTCACTTCGACCTTCACCAGGGGCCAGAAGCTCGCCACGGGCTCCTGGTCCGCCAGGGCAGGGCGGGGCTCGACAGGGGCTTCGGGGAGGGTTTCGGCGGGATCCTGGGTCCGGTGGAGTTCTTCGGGGGCGATCTCAATGGAGACCGGGGCGATCCGGCCCAGGGCGGGGGCGGTGAGGGCCCGTGGAGGAGGGTCGAAGGAGGCCTGGGCCAGGGCGGAGGCCTGGAAGAGCATGGGCCGGCCCTGCCGGGCGGGTGCCAGCGCCAGGCCGCACTCCGGGCACTCCGCGGCCAGGGGCGAGAGGCGGGTGTGGCAGCTGGGGCAGGTGCGCCGGGTGGAGGTGCTCATCGCCCCCACTATCGGGCATCCGGCGCCCGCGGGGAACCCGGTACAGGGGAAGCCCCGGCCGGGGCCGGGGCTTCCAGGGGCGGCTGGAGGGCCTACTTCACATTCACGGCCAGCCAGGCGGTGTTGACCGCGTTGTACTCGGCGGAGGTGGCGCCGTAGAGGTCCTTGGCGGCGCTCAGGGTGGCGGTGCGGGCGCCGGCGTAGGTGGTGCTGGAGGTCATGTAGACCGTGAGGGCCCGGTACCAGATGCGGGCGGCCTTGTCGTTGCCGATGCCCGCGACGCTGGTGACGCCGTTGGCCATGGGGGACTGGATGTTGCCGGAGAAGGCGTCGATCTGGCTGCCGTGGGCCAGGAGGAAGAAGAAGTGGTTGGCCACGCCGGAGCTGTAGTGGACGTCCAGGCGCTTGAGGCTGGTGGACCAGGCGTCGGGGCTCTTGCCGTCCAGGCTGGGCTTGTACATCCAGCGCAGGGGGTGGGCGAAGGCGGAGGTCTCGAGCTGCTCGCCGATGAGGTAGTTGGCCGCCGGGACCACGCCCCCCACGGTGCTGATGGTGCCGCCGATGGCCGTGTAGTTCGGGATGGTGGTGGTGCCGCCGCCGTGGCCCATGAACTCCACCATGGTGCCCATGATGTCGGAGTTGGCCTCGTTCAGGCCGCCGGATTCGCCGCGGTAGGTGAGGTTCGCCGTGCGGGCGCAGACGCCGTGGCTCATCTCGTGGCCGGCCACGTCGATGGAAGTGAGGGTCTGGAAGCTGCTGCCGTCGCCGTAGGTCATGCAGAAGCAGCTGTCCGACCAGAAGGCGTTGTCGTAGCTGTTGCTGTAGTGCACCCGGCTGTAGGTGGCGGTGCCGGCGCCGTCGATGCCGTTCCGGGCGAACACGTTCTTGTAGTAGTCCCAGGTCTGCTGGACCCCGTAGGCCGCATCCACGGCCGCGGTCTCGCCGTTGGCGGCGGTGGTGGAGGACCCCTCCACGTAGTTGGCGCCGTCGCCCCAGGTGTTGTCGGCGTCCGTGTAGAGGGTGCCGTTGCCGGAGGTGGCGTGGTTCAGGTTGGTCACCACATTGGCGCCGAAGGTGCCGCCTGTGCCGCGGGTCATGTCCCGCAATTCGTAGCCGCCCGTGGCGCTGTTCGTGGCCAGGGCCACCGTGCCGGAGTACTGGGAGTTGCCGGTCCCGGTGGCGCCTGCGGTGTGGAGGGTGTTCCAGGATTCCAGGACGGCGCCCGTGCGGGCGTCCACCAGGAAGTCGGTGTGACGGGTCTCCTGGGCGTTCTCCAGCTCGGTGTGGACGTGGTAGGCCAGGACGGGGCGCGTCACCGTGCGCGACCCGCCGCGCGTGACGAGCTCGGTGTCCACCTGGGCGATGACGAGCTCGGCGGTGGGGGCCACGGCGTAGGCGCCCTTCGGGGCCAGGGCGCGGTCCGCGGCGGCCAGGGCCTCGGCCCGGCCCAGGGCCGGCGTGACGTTCAGGCTGAGGCCGCGGACCAGGGCGTCCGTGCGGTCATAGACCCGGCCGCCGGTCAGGTGGACGATGGCCTCGCCGCCCATCACCCGCACCCCCTTGTAGAACTGGCGCATGCGGACGTGGGCCTCGCCCGAGGGCTCCTCGAACACGTTCTTGAGGGCGAAGCTGTGGTCACGGTCCAGGCCCAGGTCGTACACCCGGGCGTCCAGGTGGCGCTGGGCCTCGGAGGCCAGGCCGTCGGGACGGGCCGCGAAGAGGGTGGGGGTGGCCAGGGCCAGGGTGGCCACGAGCCGGAGGGCGAGTCGGGTCTGCACGGGGGCCTCCTCGGAGTGGGAACTCCAATGGGATGGGGATGGGACGGAAAGGTGTCCGAAGTGTAGGAGGCGTGCGGGACCGGGGGTGTTAAGAGTTGTCAAGGAGACGGTAAATCAATTGCATTGATGCGCGGCCCCCCGGGGCCGTGGCACCATCGCAGGGTCTGGGCCCGCCTGGCGGCGTCCAAGCAGGGCCGGATGGAAACCCTCCACGCCTTTCCGGGGCGGGTGTTCGGACGGTCCGCCCCGGACGGATCCGCAGCGATGTTGGCCATGAGGTGCATGCGATGACGACCGAACACCCCGGCGGGTTCCACCCCAGCACCCGCCTCTACCGCTTCACGATCCTGCTGTTCATCAGCCTGCTGGTCTTCGGCAGCTACTTCGCCTACGACAGCATCGGCGCGCTGGAGACCACGCTGATGCGGGAGCTGCACCTGGACCGCAGCACCATCGGCAACCTCTACACGGCCTATTCCGTGGCCGCCATCGCCATCGTGTTCTTCGGTGGCATGCTCTACGACAAGCTGGGCCCCCGCCGGGCCAGCCTCCTCTTCAGCTGCCTCATCTTCCTCGGCGCCGTGATGGTGGCCATGGCCCGGACCAAGTGGATGCTCTTCGGCGGACGCCTGATCTTCGGGGCCGGGTCCGAATCGCTCATTGTCGTCCAGAGCGCCATCATCAGCCGCTGGTTCAAGGGCAAGGAGATGGCCATGGCCTTCGGCATCGCCCTGACCATCAGCCGCGTGGGGACGCTCTTCAGCTTCAACACGGAGGAGCTCATCGCGAGCTACACCCACAGCTTCCGGACGGCGCTCTGGGCCGCGGCCCTCCTGTGCCTGTTCTCGGTCCTCTGCAACCTGGTCTTCAACCTCATGGACAAGCACGGGGAGAAGGTCCTGGCCCTCCCCAAGCCGGATGCCGGGGACAAGATCGTCCTTTCCGATGTGAAGAAGTTCACGTCCTCGTACTGGTTCGTGGTGCTGCTCTGCGTGACCTTCTACAGCGCCATCTTCCCCTTCACGGCCCTGGCCACGGACATGTTCCACGACAAGTGGGGCCTGCCCCTCGTGAGCGCCAGCTCGGGCAGCTTCCTGTCCCAGGTCTTCTTCAACTTCACCCACATGTTCACGACGGCGCCGGGCATCACCAGCATCGTCATCGCCGCCTCCATGATCTTCGCGCCCTTCGCGGGGGACCTCGTGGACCGCATCGGCCGGCGCGCCTCCCTCATGGTGGTGGGCTCCCTGATCCTCATACCCGCCCACCTCCTCATGGGCATCACGCACTGGAACCCGATCCCGATGATGGTCATGCTGGGCGCGGCCTTCGTGCTGGTGCCCGCCGCCATGTGGCCCTCCGTGCCCCTGGTGGTGGACGAGAAGCGCGTGGGCACCGCCTTCGGGCTCATGACCGCCATCCAGAACCTGGGTCTCGGGTTGTTCCCCTTCCTGAACGGCAAGCTGCGGGACCTGACGGGCACCTACACCGCCACCCAGGTCATGTTCGCGGGCCTCGGCATCGCCGGGCTGATCTTCGCCTTCCTCCTGCTCCGGTCCGACAAGCGACTGGGCGGGGTGCTGGAGGCTGGGCGCGCCAAGGAAGGCTGAGGGCGTACACTTCCCCTCGCACGGAGGCCCCATGACCTGCTGGCGGAGGACCCTCGCATCCCTGGCCGGGGGCCTGCTGGTGGCGGCCTCGCTCCTGGGATTGGGAGCCTGCGGCGGCGGTGAGGTTCCGCCCCCCCCGGCGGCCCAGGCCCAGGTGCAGGCGGCGCCGAAGGACCGCATCCCCCCGGCGGCCCGGGAGACCCTGGCCTACATCCGCCAGCACGGCTACGCCGCGCCGGGCTATGTGGGCGGCCGGGTCTTCGGCAACTACGAGGGCGTCCTGCCGCGCTACGACGCCCGCCGGAAGCGCATCCTCTACCGGGAGTGGGACGTCCACCCCATGGCCGAGCACCGGAACCGCGGCGCCGAGCGGCTGGTGACGGGCAGCGACGGCCGGGCCTGGTACACCGATGACCACTACCGCACGTTTCTCGAGGTGAAGTGATGGCCTGGGCCTTCCTCGCCTCGGGGAAAGGGCCGCGGTTCCACGCCTGGCAGGGGTCGGCGGCGGACCTGGCCGACGAAGTCACGGCCCTGGCGGCGCAGGGACCCGGCCGGCCTTCCCTCCGCTGGCTCCGGGGTGGCCACATGCGCACGAAGGCGGGCCTGCTGGACGAGTGGGCCGCGGCCGCCCAGTTCCCGCCCTACTTCGGGGGCACCTGGGACGCCTTCCGGGACGCCCTGGCCGAGCTGCCCGAGGCGGGGGCCGCCTTCTTCGTGCTGGAGGCGGACCGGCTCCTGGCCGACGCTCCGCCCCAGGAGGCGGCCACCCTCGGTGCCATCCTGCGGGAGGTGGCGGAGGAGCTCGCCGACCGGCCCTTCCACGTGGTGTTTCAGGCGGACCCCGCCCGCTACGGGACCCTGCTGGAGGGATTGCGGGCCCTGGGGCTGGGCGCGGACGAGGTCTGATTCAGAACTGGGCGCGGAAGGCCTCGAAGGCGTCCCGGAGCTCGGCCAGTTCGGTCCGCAGGGTCGCGACCTCGGCCTCCAGCGCCTCCAGACGGCCCGTCCGGGCCGGCGTCGCCAGGGCAGGGGGGGGCGCGGCCTCCGTCCCCCCGGTGGGGGGCTCCCCGAGGAGGTGCGCCACCCGGGCCTCGCGGGCCCCCGGGGCGCGCGGCAGGCGGAGCACGAGGGGCGGATCCGCCTCCAGGAGGGCCCCCAGGCAGGCCTCCAGCTCAGCCATGTCCGGGAAGGGGTACATGCGCCGGGTGTTGGTCCGCAGCTCGCCCGGCGTCTGGGGGCCCCGCAACAGCAGCTCCGCCAGGAGGGCGGACTCCTGCACGGAGAGGTTCCAGCGGGGCTTGGCCAGGTGGGCGAGCTTCAGCACCCGTCCCGGCCACCGTTCGGCCAGGCCCTGGTCCACCAGCCGGTCCACCGCCGCCGGCAGGTCCTCCTCGGCCACCTGCATCACCGGGTCCCGGTTGCTGGTCTGGTTGCAGGCATGGAGCAGGGCGTTCATGGACAGGGGGTAGACGTCCGGCGTGCTCAGCTGCTTCTCGATGAGGCAGCCGAGGATGCGGGCTTCGAGGGGGGCGAGGGCCGGGTGGGACATGGCCGTATTGGGCCATGGACCCCGGAGCCGGGGTAGCCCCCGATTTCCTGTTGCGGTAGCTATTCCACCCTCGTAAGGTGATGGCTGATTTCCCGGAGCCCCCATGCGTCCCCTCTCCGCACTCGCCCTGGGCCTTGGCGCCCTCTCCCTCCTGGCCCAGGCTCCGGCCGAGCCCAGGAAGGCCGAGAAGCCCCGCTTCGAGTTCGGCATCCCCGACAAGCCCTTCACCAGCGAGGTGGCGCGCCTCATCCGCGAGATCGGGGAACGCCCCCAGGTCGTGACGAACCTGGAGGCCCTGAGCGACGACATCGGCCCCCGCCTGACGGGGTCGGAGCGGCTGCTCAAGGCGGAAGCCTGGGCCATGGACAAGTTCAAGGCCTACGGGGCCCTGAACGTCCACACGGAGGCCTACGACTTCGGCCCGAGCTGGACCCGGGGCCACGACTGGGGCCGGCTGGTGAACCTGAACGGGATGGACCTGCACCTGGCGGCCATGGCCTGGAGCCCGGCCACGAAGGGCCCGGTGAAGGGGGAGCTGGTGGTCCTCCAGGCCCAGACCGTGGAGGAGCTCAAGGCACTCCTCCCCACGCTCGAGGGGAAGATCGTGCTCATGGGCGCCCTGCCCAAGCCCGACCCCAAGGTCGACCGCCGCACCTACTACAGCGAGCTCATGGGCCTGATGAAGGACCTGAAGGCCGCCGTGCTGCTCCGCGGCTCCGGCCGCCCGGACGACCTCCTCAACATGACCGGCAGCCCCGTGCCCCGCTGGGGCCGCGCCACAACGCCCACCGCCTTCCTCTCCGGCGAGCAGGCGGACATGCTGACGCGCCTCGTGAAACGCGGCCAGCACCCCGTCGTGGAGATCCAGATCGCCGGGGAGATGGGCAAGGAGCCCGTGCAGGCCCACAACGTGGTGGCCGAGATCAAGGGCTCGGAGTGGCCCGACCAGGTGGTGATCGTGGGCGGGCACCTGGATTCCTGGGACCTGGGCACGGGCGCCACGGACAACGGCACCGGCGCCATGGCCGCCATGGAGGTGCTCCGGGCCATCCAGGCCCTGGGCCTGAAGCCCCGGCGCACCCTGCGCGTGGTGCTCTTCAGTGGCGAGGAGGAGGGCCTCCTGGGCTCCAACGCCTACGCCAAGGCCCACGCGGCCGAGGCCGCGAACCTGCAGGCCGTGCTCATCGACGACATGGGCACCGGCCGCATCCTGGGCTGGCCGGACATGGGCCAGGAGATCTGGCGGGCGCCCCTCGCCCAGGCCATGGCCCCGGCCAACAACCTCGGCTGCCGGGAGATCGGCGCCTTCACGCAGCCCGGCGACACGGACCACTGGCCCTTCTTCCAGCTGGGCGTGCCGGCCTTCGCCGCCATCCAGGATCCCGTGGACTACATGAAGATCACCCACCACAGCCAGGCGGACACCTTCACGCACGTGATCCCGGCGGACCTCATCCAGGGGGCCCAGGCCATGGCCGCCACCGCCTGGGAGTTCCTGAACATGCCCGAGCGCGTGCCGCACATCGCGCCGGCGGAGAAGAAGGACTAGCCCCGGGCTCGTCTGTCCAGCGGAAGGGGCCCCGACCGGGGCCCCTTCCTGTCCTGCAGCCCGGCCAGGTCCTACCGCCCCACGACGCCCGCCAGTGGGCTGCTGGCGCTGGCGTAGAGGCGCCTGGGCATGCGGCCGGATTCGAAGGCCAGGCGTCCGGCGACCACCGCGTGGTCCATGGCCTGGGCCATGCGGATGGGATCGCCCGCCTCGGCCACCGCCGTGTTGAGCAGCACGCCGTCGGCGCCCAGCTCCATGGCCAGGGTGGCGTCGGAGGCGGTGCCCACGCCGGCATCCACGATCATGGGCAGCTTGTAGCCCTCCACCACCTCCTTGATGAGGAGCAGCGTCATGGGGTTCTGGACGCCCAGGCCGGAGCCGATGGCGCTGCCCAGGGGCATCACGGCGGCGCAGCCGACGTCGCAGAGCTTCTTGGCCAGGATGGGATCGGCGTTCACGTAGGGCAGCACCGTGAAGCCCTCCTTCACGAGGATCTTAGCGGCCTCCAGGGTCTCCTCGTTGTCGGGGTAGAGGCTCTTCGGATCGCCGATCACTTCGAGCTTCACCCAGTCCGTCTGCAGGGCCTCGCGGGCCAGGCGGGCCACGCGCAGGGCCTCCTCGCGGGTGTAGCAGCCGGCGGTGTTGGGCAGCAGGGCGATGTCCTTGGGGATCCAGTTGAGGATGTTCTCCTCCCCCGCGGCGTTGAGGTCGAAGCGGCGCACGGCGAGGGTCACCATCTCCACCCGCGCGGCCCGGTAGCAGGCCTGCATGGTGGCGAAGTCCTGATACTTGCCCGTGCCGAGCACGAGGCGGTTCTCGAAGGTCCTGCCGGCGATCACGAGGGACATGGCGCGCTCCAGACCTCCAGTCTAGCGCCGGCCCGAGTCACGGCTCAGGGCGGGCTCACGCCGGGACAGGCCAGGGCCAGGGCCTGCTCCCCGGTGCCCCCGCGGGCGCGCAGGCGGAGGACCAGGGGGGTGTAGGGATCCCGGCTCCGGACGAAGACCAGGCCCCGCACCACCTGGCCCGGGCGCAGGGTCCCCGGCGCCCAGGCGGAGTCGCGGAGGAAGGCCTCCAGGCGGCGGTTGCTCCGGGCGGCCACGAGGGCATTGGGCACGCCGATGCAGGCGCCGACGATGGCCAGGGCCGAGAACATCGCCTGGTCGGAGGGGCCGTAGGATCCCTTGGTGGCCGATCCCGGGATGAGCATCCCCGGCACCAACGGGTACAGGAGGTAGGCCACGGCGTGCTGCTTCACGAGGCCAGCCGCCGTCTCTGCCGAGAGGATGCTGACGTTGTCGGGGGCTTCCAGGCCCAGGAGCTCCAGGTCGGAGGCCGAGCCGTTCTCCAGGACCAGGACGGCCACCCGGAGCCCGGCCCGGCGGGCCTGGGCCTCGTAGCGGGAATTGTCGCCCCAGGGCTGGAGGGCCAGGGAGCCCGCGAGCCCCTCGGTGGAGGCGGCCGTCGGAGGCATGGCCAGGGCCACAGGCCGGTAGATGCGGGCGCAGCCGAGGGCCGCGACCAGGGCGCACAGAAGGGCGAGGAGCACCGGTTTCATGGGAGCCTCCGTGGCCCGCCGTCCGGCTCCGGGCGGGTCAGCGGGAGACGGGCTCGGTGGGGGGCGCCGGCAGGGTGGGGTCCACCAGGCGGACGTCCGTCCGGGCACCCTTGGCCACGGATTGGCGGAAGGCGGCGGCCTCGCGGTCGAGGGAGGCGGAGAGGTCGGCCATGGCCAGGGCCAGGCTCTCCCGGGATTGGGTCCGGAAGGCGTCCTCCCGCCCGGACCAGGTGGAGGTGCCCTTGGCGGTGCCCAGGCCCCCGGCCCGGAAGAGCAGGGTGCGGGAGGGCACGTGGTAGACGGCCGCATCCACCACGGTGGTGGTGTCGTTCTTGTCGCCCTTCACCATGTAGGCGCCCACCAGGGTCCAGTAGGTCCAGGCGTACCACTTCGGATTGCTGAACTGGACCTGGTCCACGGAGACCAGGGCGATGACCTCCACCTGGAAGCTGCGGGCCACCTTGTCCAGGTCCTCCCAGCCACCGCCCCGGGCCAGGTAGAGGGAGGGGATGGGCTTCAGGTCCCTGGCCCAGGCCTTCTGCGCGAACGAGGTGGTCACCCGATCCAGGAGTTCGGGCTCCTGGCCGGCGCCGAGGGGGCCCAGCTGGTTGGTGGGGGCGATGTCGCCCCGGCTCTGGGTGGGATCGGCCGGCACGAAGGCGATGCCGAGCCGGAAGGGGAGTGCCACCTCGGCGGGCCCCGGGGCGGGGGCGGCCGGCGGGGCGGGCTTGGCGCCCAGGTAGGAGGCCAGGCTGCTGCGGCGCTGGACCGTCTCGGGGGTGGCGCAGCCCAGGGCCAGCAGGGCCAGGGCTACGGCGGCAAGGATGCTGCGGGAGAGGCTCATGGGACCTCCGGGTTGGATGAACATACGCTTGCGTATGGATTCCATACTGACGAGTATGGTCATGGCGTCCGCCCTGTCAAGGTCCCCATGCCCCCTCCCCGCAAGAAGGCCGCCCGACCGGCCGGTCCCCTCTCTCCGGAGGCCTGGGTGAAGGCGGCCCAGCTGCTCATGGCCCGGGAGGGGGTGTCCGCCGTCGCCGTGGAACCCCTGGCCCAGGTTCTTGGGGTGACCAAGGGCAGCTTCTACTGGCACTTCGAGAACCGGGACGCCCTGGTGCAGGCGGCCCTGGAGGCCTGGGAGCAGGACCAGAGCACCGATGTGGTGGACCGCTACCGGGGCATCCTGGATCCCCACCGCCGCCTTCGGGTGCTCATGTTCGCGGCCTTCGAGGACCTGGAGAACGGCCTCATCTTCGCCGCCCTGGCGGCTTCCAGCGAGGATCCCCGGGTGAGCCCCTTCCTGCGCCGCGCCACGGAGCGGCGCATGGCCCTGGGCATGGAGGCCTTCCAGGCCCTCGGGCTATCCGAGGCCGAAAGCCGGCAGCGGGCCCTCCTGGTCTATGCGGCCTACCTGGGCTACTTCCAGCTCCTCCGGGCCGCGCCCGAGGCTGTCCGGGCGGTCACGGACCTGAGCGGCTACGTCCGCCACCTGGCGGATGCCGTCGCGCCCCCGCCCGCGATCCCAGATCCTCCCGGGCCCTGACGGCCGGGACCCACATCGGGTGTCCCATGTCCCCCATCCTCCTCGTCCCCGGCTACCAGAACTCGGGCCCCGGCCACTGGCAGAGCCTCTGGGAGGGCACCCAGCGGGATGCCCGGCGGGTGGAGATGCCCAACTGGGACTTCCCCCACCGGGCGGATTGGGTGGAGGCCCTGGATGACGCCGTCGCGGCCTGCGGGGAGCCGCCCCTCCTCGTGGGCCATTCCCTGGGGTGCCTGGCCATCGTGCACTGGGCCGCCGGGAGCCCGCGGGAGGTGCGGGGAGCGCTGCTGGCGGTCCCGCCGGATGTGGAGCGGCCCGACACCCTGGAGGTGCTCCGGGGCTTCGGCCCCATCCCCCGGGCCACGCTGCCCTTCCCGGCCCTGGTGGCCGCCTCCAGCGACGACCCCTTCATGGCCCTGGACCGGGCCCGGTGGCTGGCGGAGGCCTGGGGGGCCCGCTTCGTGGACCTCGGGCCCTGCGGCCACCTGAACCAGGCCTCCGGCCACGGGGAATGGCCCCTGGGGGAAGCCCTCCTGCAGGAGTTGATGTAGCCACGGGGGTTGTGTCCGGTCCCCGGACCATGGGAAGGTGGAGGTTCCGATGGAGGAGCGGTCCCCATCAGTAGCGGCGGCGAGGGCGATGAACCCGGTGACCCGACGTGAACGGGGAGGATCGCCGAAGGGTTCGCGAATCATCGGCGCGCACCCTGGACGTCGAGGCGAAAGCCCGGCGGCTGTCGCGCGGGACACCCCGCGTGGAGGGCCTGAGGAGCGGCGGCAGGCCCCAGGCCTCCCGCGTTCCGGATGGCACCGTCGGCACGACGAGGGTTCCATGGACGCTTCCACCGCCGATCTCCGAACCTGGCTCACGGGCCGGCTGGAGGCCCTGTGCGCCTGCGACAGCACCTCCGGGGAGGAGGACGCCCTTCGGCCGGTCCTGCTGCCCCTGCTGGCGGAGCTCGGCGCGGAGGTGGTCGAGCAGCCGGTGGGGCCGGGCCGCACGAACGTCCTGGCCACCTGGGGACGGCCCCGGGTGCTCTTCTCCACGCACCTCGACACCGTGCCCCCCTTCCTGCCGCCCCGCCTCGAAGGGGAGATCCTCCACGGCCGGGGGGCCTGCGACGCCAAGGGCCAGATCATGGCCCAGCTGGGGGCCGTGAAGCGGCTCCTGGCCGAGGGGGCCGAGGGCGTGGCCTGGCTGGGGGTGGTGGGCGAGGAGACCGACAGCGCCGGGGCCCGTGCGGCGCTGGGCCTCGCGGACCTGCTGCAGGACCTGCGGGTGCTGGTGAACGGCGAGCCCACCGAGTTGAAGCTGGCCACGGGACAGCGGGGGGTGCAGCACCTCTGCCTCCAGTGCGCGGGCCGGGCGGCCCACAGCGGCAGTCCCGAACTGGGCCACGATGCCACCTGGCCCCTGCTGGACTGGCTCCAGCGCCTGCGCGACCTGCCGCGGGCGGCGGACCCGCAGCTGGGCCCCGAGGTGTGGAACCTGGGCCTGCTGCAGGCGGGGGAAGCGCTCAACTCGGTGCCGGCCGCCGCCCGGGCGGACATCCTCCTGCGCAGCCTCCCGGGCAGCGGCTTCGCGGAGGCGGTGCGCCGCCTGGCGCCGCCGGAGGGCTCACTGGAGGTGCGCCTGGACGAGCCGCCGGACCGCTACCCGGAGATCCCGGGCTTCGAGCATGCGGCCATGCCCTTCGGCTCCGACGCCCCGGCCCTGCGGGCCCTGGTGCCGGACCGCACCGTGGTGCTGGCGGGCCCGGGCAGCATCGCCGTGGCGCACACCCTCGACGAGCACCTCGCCCTGGCCGACCTCGAGGCGGGCGTGGGCCTCAACCTCCGCCTCGCCCACCACTTCCTGAACGCCTGATCCCAAGGAGACGCCCCATGAGCCACCGCATCCCCGTCACCGTCCTGGGCGCGACCGGCGTCGTCGGCCAGCGCTTCGTGCGCCGCCTGGCCGACCATCCCCTGTTCCGCATCGAGCACCTCGCCGCCAGCGACCGCAGCGCCGGCAAGCGCTACCGGGAGGCCTGCGCCTGGCGCCTGGACGGCGAACCCTACGGCGGCCTCGGCGACCAGGTCATGGGCGAGGGCGCCCCCGAGCACACCCTCTCGCCGGTCGTGTTCAGCGCCCTGGACACGGGCCCCGCCACGGAGCTGGAGCCCGCCTTCGCCCGGGCCGGGGCCCTGGTCTTCTCGAACGCCTCCGCCTTCCGCATGGCCCCGGAGGTGCCCCTGCTGGTGCCCGAGGTGAACCCCGAACACCTGGAGCTGCTGAAGGTCCAGCGCACCCACCACGGCTGGTCGGGCGGCATCGTCACCAACGCCAACTGCACGGCCACCGTGCTGGTGATGGCCCTGGCCCCCCTCCATGCCGCCTTCGGGGTGGAGGCGGTGTTGATGACCTCCATGCAGGCCGTCAGCGGGGCGGGCTATCCCGGCGTGCCCAGCCTGGACATCCTCGGCAACGTGATCCCCTTCATCCGCAACGAGGAGCCGAAGGTGGAGGAGGAGATCCCCAAGATGCTGGGGCGCTTCGCGGGTCGCACCGTGACGCCCGCGGACCTGGCCGTGAGCGCCCTCTGCCACCGGGTGCCGGTGCTGGAGGGGCACACCGAGGCCGTCAGCGTGCGCCTGCGGGGGAACCCCACCCTGGAGGATGTCCGCGCCGCCTGGCTGGACTGGCATCCCGAGCCGCAGCACCTGGGCCTCCCCTCGGCGCCCGCGGTGCCCATCCGCCTCCACGACGAGGAGGACCGCCCCCAGGTGCGCCGGGATGTGGAGCTGGACGACGGCATGAGCATCCACATCGGGCGGCTGCGGGCCTGCCCCGTGCTGGGCGTGAAGTTCGCGCTGCTCGGACACAACACGGAGAGAGGGGCGGCCGGCGGCAGCATCCTCAATGCCGAGCTGGCCCACGCGAAGGGGTACCTCCGATGATCGTGATGAAATTCGGCGGCAGCAGCGTCGCGGATGCGGCCTGCATGCGCCAGGTGGAGACCCTGGTGCGCGCGGCCCTGCCGGAGGCCCCCCTGGTGGTGCTCTCGGCCATGGGCAAGACCACGAACGCGCTCTTCCAGGCGGCCAGGACAGCGGAATCCGGGGACCTCCCCGGCGCCCTGGAGGTGCAGCGGGCCATCATGACCGCCCACCGGCGGGCCGCGGAGGAGCTCTTCGCAGGGGCCGTGCCGGAGTCGCTGGACACGGCCCTCACGGAGCACTTTGGCGAGCTGGAGCTGCTGCTGCGCGGCGTGGCGCTGCTGCGGGAGCTGAGCCCCCGGAGCATGGATGCCATCGCCTCCCTGGGCGAGCGGCTCTCCACCCGGATCTTCGCGGAGCGGCTGGGCGCGGCCTGGGTGGACGCCCGCACCGTCCTCCGCACGGACGGCGCCTTCGGGGAGGCCACGCCCGATCCCGCGGCCATCCGCGGCCTGGCGGTGCGGCACCTCGCGCCCCAGCTGGGGGCGGGCCGGGCGGTGGTCACCCAGGGCTACATCGGGGCCACGGAGGATGGCCTCACGACCACCCTGGGCCGCGGCGGCAGCGACTACTCCGCGGCCCTCTTCGGCGCGGCCCTGGGTGCCACGGAGGTGCAGATCTGGACCGACGTGGAGGGCGTGCTCACCTGCGACCCCCGAATCGTGCCCGAGGCCCTGCCCATCCCCGAGCTGAGCTTCGCGGAGGCCGCCGAGCTGGCGGCATTCGGCGCCAAGGTGCTCCATCCCGCCACCATCCAGCCGGCGGTGGAGGCCCGCATCCCCGTCACCGTGCGCCACACCCTGAAGCCGCAGGGCCGCTTCACGACCATCTCCGCCGAGGTGCGCACCGGGCGGCCCATCACGGCGCTGGCCAGCCGGGGACCGGTGACGGTGCTCACCGTGAGCAGCTCCCGGATGCTGGCCCAGAGCGGCTTCCTGGCCCGGCTCTTCGAGGTGTTCGGCCGGCGGGGCGTGAGCGTCGATCTCGTGGCGACCGCCGAGGTGAGCGTGTCCCTCACCGTGGAGGCCGACGTGCCCCTGAAGCCGCTGCTCCAGGACCTGTCCGCCTTCGCCACGGTGGAGGTGAGCGAGGACCGCGCCATCATCGCCGCCGTGGGCGAGCGCCTGAAGTCCACGCCGGGCCTGGGCGCGCGGCTGCTTTCGGCCCTGGGGGGCATCAACGTGGAGATGATCAGCATGGGGGCCAACGAGATCAACCTGAGCCTGGTGGTCCGCCGCGACCAGGCGGACGAGGCCCTGCGACGGCTCCATCGCGTGCTGACGGAGGCCGCATGAGCGATCCGGAGCTGCGCATCGGCCTCTTCGGCCGGGGCCGCCTCGCCGCGGCCATCGTGGAGGCGGCCCAGTCGGCGGGGACGCCCCTGGCCTGGCAGGTGGGACGGGACGAGGTCCCCGGCGGCCCTGCGGACGTGGCCATCGACGCCAGCGTGGCGGGGGCCGTGGAGGCGCACCTGGACTGGGCCCTGGCCACGGGGACGGACCTGGTGATCGGCACCACGGGCTGGTCGATGCCGGGCCTGGGGGCCCGCGTCGGGGGACGCATCGGCGTGCTCTCGGCCTCCAACTTCTCCCTGGCCGTGGCCCTCATGGCCCGCCTGGCCACGGTGCTGGGACGCTTCGCCGCCCTGGACCCCGCCCGGGATCCCTACCTCTTCGAACACCACCACCGCCTGAAGGCCGACGCGCCCTCGGGCACGGCGAAAACGCTGGCGGCGGCGCTCCTGGCCGGCTGCCCACGCAAGACGGAGTGGACCCTGGGCCCCGCGGAACCCCACCAGCTCAGCGTGGGGGTGCTGCGGGCCGGGGCGGAGTTCGGCACCCACACCGTGGGCCTGGATGCCCCCGCCGAGGTGGTGGAGCTCACCCATCGCGCCCGGTCCCGGGCCCCCTTCGCGGAAGGCGCCCTCGGCGCCGCCCGCTGGCTCCGCGGCCGCAAGGGCTGCTTCACCATGGACGACCTCGCCCGCGAGGTGCTGGACCCCCTGTTCAACTTTGGAGGCACGCCATGACGCTCGACCTGTCCGGACTCTCGGTCGCCCTGGCGACCCCCTTCACGCCCGCGGGGGAGGTGGACCTGCCCGCCTTCCGGAAGCTGGTGCGCCATGTCGTGGCCGGCGGCGTGGACGTGCTGGTGCCGCTCGGCTCCACGGGCGAGGCTGCCACCATCCTCGATTCAGAGCGGGACGCGATCGTGGACGCCTGCCTGGAGGAATGCGGCGGCCGGCCGGTGGTGGTGGGCACGGGCCACAACGCCACCCGCCACGCGGCCATGTGGACCCGGCGGGCCCAGGGCATGGGCGCGGCCGGGGCCCTGGTCGTCACACCCTACTACAACAAGCCCACGCCCTCGGGCCTGGTGGCCCACTACGCCGCCGTGGCCGAGGCCGCGCCGGGCTTCCCCCTCGTGGTCTACAACGTGCCGGGTCGGACCGGGCTGAACCTCACGCCCGCCACCCTGGCGCGGCTGTGGGACAACCCCCAGGTGGTGGCCGTGAAGGAGTCCAGCGGCAACCTGGCCCAGATCGCCGAGATCGCCCGCACCCTGCCCAAGGGGAAGCAGCTCCTCTCGGGCGACGACAACCTGGCCCTGGCCTCCATCGCCGTGGGGGCCGAGGGCCTGGTCTCCGTCCTGGCCAACCTCCTGCCGGGCGAGACGGCGGCCATGGTGGCCTCCGCCCGCGAGGGGAACCTGGCGGAGGCCCGCCGCCTCCACCAGCAGCTGCTGCCCCTGATGGACGCCCTCTTCCTCGAGAGCAACCCCATCCCCCTGAAGGCCGGCCTCAAGCTGCTGGGCCTGGGGGAGGACCTGGTCCGGCTGCCCCTCGTGCCGGCGGACGCCGCCACCCGCAAGCGCCTGGCGGAGGCCCTCTGCCTGGGCGCCGAGGGCACCATCCCCGGAGCGATGTGATGACCGGCAATCCCGAGATCCTCCGCGCCTTCTACGACCGTCCCCCCGAGGCCCTGGCCGCCGATCCCCAGGCCCCGGCCATGCACCAGCTCCTCCTGGCGGCCCTGGAGACCGGCGCCGTCCGCGCCGCCGAGCGCGCCTCAGACGGCACCTGGACCGCCAACCTCTGGGTGAAGCAGGCCATCCTCGCGGGCTTCCGCCGCACCCAGATGGTGGAGCTGGAGGGACCCGGCTTCCCCATGTTCGACAAGGCGGCGTACCCGCCCCGGCACTTTGTCCTCCAGGACGCGGTGCGCCTGGTGCCCGGCGGTTCCGCCGCCCGGCGGGGGGCCCACCTGGCCAAGGGCGTGGTGGTCATGCCGCCCGCCTACATCAACGTGGGGGCCTTCGTGGACGAGGGCACCATGGTGGACAGCCACGCCCTGGTGGGGAGCTGCGCCCAGATCGGCAGGCGGGTGCACCTCAGCGCCGCGGCCCAGATCGGCGGCGTGCTGGAGCCCGCGGGGGCCCGCCCCGTGGTGGTGGAGGACGACGCCTTCGTGGGCGGCCTCGTGGGCCTCTTCGAGGGCATCGTGGTGCGCCGCAGGGCGGTGCTGGCCTCCGGCGTGGTGATCACGGGCAGCACGGTGATCTACGACCTGGTGTACGGCCGGGAGCTGCGCCAGGAGGTGCCGGAGGGCGCCGTGGTGGTGCCGGGCTCGCGCCCTGCCTCGGGAGACTATGCCAAGGCTCACGGACTGCAGGTGTCGGCCCCCTGTATCGTGAAGTACCGGGACGAGCGCACCGACGCCGCCACCGCCTTGGAGCAAGCCCTTCGATGAAGCAGGCCAGCCGCCTCTCGCAACTCAAGCCCTCCCCCATCCGGGCCATCACCGACGGCACGCCCCCCGGGGCCATCGCCCTGGGCCTGGGGGAGCCCACCTGGGACCTGCCGGAACCGGCCCGCAGGGCCCTCCTGCGGAATCCCGGGCCCTGCCCCTACGTGCCCCACGCGGGCCTGCCGGAACTGCGCAAGGCCGTGGCCGCCTTCCACGGCGCCACCCCGGACGAGGTGCTCATCACCACAGGTTCCCAGGGCGCCCTCTTCGCGCTCTTCCAGGCCTGGGTGCGGCCCGGTTCCAAGGTGCTGGTGCCCGACCCGGGCTTCGTGGCCTACCCGGCCCTGGCCCGCATGGCCGACGCCGAGCCCGTGCCGTACCCGCTGTCGGCCGACCGCTTCCGGCTGGACGCCGCGGCCCTGCTGAAGGTGCTGGCGGCCACGGAGGAGGTCTCCGCCGTGGTGCTGAACCTGCCCTCCAACCCCACCGGCGGCGGCGGCGACCTGGCCGCCCTGAAGGCCGTGGCCGATGCCTGCATCGCCCGGGACGTGCTGCTCATTTCCGACGAGGTGTACCGCGACCTGCACTTCGGCACCCGCTGCCCCAGCCTGCGGGAGGTCACTGACCGCGGCGTGGTCACCAGCTCCGTGAGCAAGGGCTGGGGTGCGCCGGGCCTGCGCGTGGGCTGGGCCGTGGGCGACCCCGCCTGGCTCGTGCCCGCCCGCACCGTCCACGGCTACGCCGTCACCGGCACGGCCACGCCCGCCCAGTGGGCCGCCCTCGCGCTCATCGAGCATTCGGACGCGGTGCTGGCGGAGGCCCGGGTTGCCGTGGGTGAGCGCTGGCAGGCCCTGGCCGCGGCCCTCAAGACGCACCTCGGCCACGACGCCCTGCCGCCCGACGGCACCTTCTACCACTTCATGGCCCTGCCGCCCGCAGCCGTGGCGGATCCCGTGGCCTTCGCCCTGAAGCTGCGCGACGAGGCCAAGGTCGTCCTCATCCCCGGCCTGGCCTTCGGCGAGGGCGGCCGCGCCCACGCCCGCCTCAGCTTCGCCGCCACTCCGGAGCAGCTCGAGGAAGGCGTGCGGAGGCTGGCGCCCTACTGGCCCCGGTGAACGGCCCATGAATCCCCTCTTCGCCTTCGACGACGCCACCTGCCGGGCCCTGGCGGAGGCCCACGGCACGCCCTGCTTCGCCTACTCCGCCTCCGTGGCGAGGGCGGGCTTCCAGGCCCTCCGGGCGGCGCTTCCGGCCCGGGTGCGGCTGGCCTATGCGGTGAAGGCCAACCCCCATCCGGCGTTGCTGCGCTGCTTCGCGGGGCTGGGCGCCAGCTTCGACTGCGCCTCCATCGGCGAGCTGGCGCGCGTGGAGGCCCTGGGCCTGCCGCCGGGACGGACCTTCTTCGCGGGACCCGGCAAGCGGGAGGCGGAGCTGGCGAAGGCCCTCGAGATGGGCGTCCGCGTGCAGGCCGAGGGCTGGGAGGACCTGGCCCGCCTCGACGCCCTGGCCGCGGGCGAGGTGGCCGTGAACCTGCGCGTGCACCCGGCCTTCGACCTCGACGAGGGGAACCGGATCATCGGCGGCACGGGTCCCTCGGCCTTCGGCGTGGACGAGGAGGACGTGCCGGCGCTGCTGGCCCGGGCCGCCTCGCTCCGCCACGTCCGCATCCGGGGCCTCCACGTCTTCGCCGCCAGCAACCAGCGGGATGCCGCCAAGCTCCTGGCCATCCACGGCGCCGTGCTGGACCTGGCCAAGCGGCTCCACGAGGCGCACGGCCTCGCCTTCGAGCAGATCGACCTGGGGGGCGGCCTGGGCATCGCCTATGCGCCCGATGAGGCGCCGCTGGACCTCGCAAGGTTTGGACATGGACTGTCTGACCTTCTGGCGTCCCATCCCTGGTTCGCGGGGGAGCTCATCCTGGAGCCGGGCCGCTTCCTGGCTGGCCCCTGCGGCGTGTACCTGGCGCGGGTGGTGCGGATCAAGGAAAGCCGCGGGGTCCGCTTCGCCATCCTGGAGGGCGGCATCAACCACCTGATCCGGCCCCTCCTCACGGGCCAGGCCTTCCCCGTGACGGCCGTGGGCAAGGGCGGGGGCGACCTCCCGTACACGCTCGCGGGCCCCCTCTGCACCAGCCTGGATCGGCTGGGCGACGCCGTCCTGCCGGAGCTGGCGCCGGGGGACCTCCTGGCCCTGGGCCGCACCGGGGCCTACGGCCTCAACGAGGGCATGACCCACTTTCTGAGCCATCCGGTGCCGGCGGAAGTCTGGGTCGAGGCCTGATCGGCGCAAGAACCGGGTGGGGCGGGGGGCTTCCCGGGACCACCCTGGTGGGGGAGGCCCTCATGTCCACGAGCGACTACAGCCGGGTGGAGCAGGCCATCCGCTTCCTCACCGCCCACGCCGCGGAGCAGCCCAGCCTGGCGCGGGTGGCCGCGGAGGTGGGCCTGAGCCCCTTCCACTTCCAGCGCCTCTTCCAGCGGTGGGCCGGGGTGAGCCCCAAGCGGTTCCTCCAGGTCCTGACCCTGGAAGAGGCGAAGCGCATGCTGGCCGAGTCCCGCAGCCTCCTCGAGGTGAGCCACGGGGTGGGCCTCTCCGGGCCCAGCCGGCTGCACGACCTCTTCCTGGGGCTGGAGCGGATGACGCCGGGCGAGTACAAGGCCCGGGCCGCGGGACTCACGATCCGCTGGGGCGTGGCGGATACGGCCTTCGGCCCGGCCCTCTTCGCGGCCCTGGAGCGGGGCCTCTGCGGCCTCGGCTTCCTCCAGGACGACGACCGGGAGGGGGCCCTGGCGGAGCTGCGGGCGCGGTGGCCCGGCGCCCGCCTGGTGGCCGACGAGGCCGGCATCCGTGGTTATGCCGAGGCCCTCGACGCGCACCTGCGGGGCGGTCTCGGCCGGCCCCTGGGCCTCGTGCTCAAGGGCACGCCCTTCCAGCTCCGCACCTGGGAGGCCCTGCTCCGGGTGCCGCCGGGCCAGGCCATCTCCTATCGCGACCTGGCGGCCCTGGCGGGCTCGCCCCGGGCCCTCCGCGCCGTGGGCACGGCCGTGGGGCAGAACCCCATCGCCTGCCTCATCCCCTGCCACCGCGTCCTCCAGGCCACGGGCGCCCTGGGCCGGTACCACTGGGGGGCGCCGCGGAAGCAGGCCCTCCTGGCCTTCGAGCGGGTCCGGTCGGCCTGAGCCTCAGGAGGCCGCGGGCGGCCGCCAGGCCCGGGCCAGGCGGGAAGGCAGCAGCGGTCCGCCCTCCAGGCCGAAGAAGTCGCAGAAGCTCATGATGAGGGGCCGCCACCGCTCCGGGTCGATGTAGTCCCCTTCCCGGGCCATCAGGAGCGCCTCGTCGAGGTGCACCCGGACCACCTGGGTCTCGATGGCCGCCAGGTGGCTGTCCTCGCCACCGACCCGCCGGATGCCGCGCACCTTCGCCTCCAGGTGGACGGGGCACTCCAGGGCCCTGGGGGGCTTCACCAGGTCGGCCGGCTCCGGCGTGAGGCCCGCGGCCTCGAACTTCCGGGCCTCGTGCCGGTAACCCAGGGCGGCCTTGTAGGGCGGCACCGGGTCGCTCCCGGTGAGGAGGGCCAGGCGGTCCACGGCGCCCACCAGGGCCTGGGAGGGCAGGTTGAGGACGCACTCGCCCTCGCGGACGAGGTTCTCCACGGTCCGCGACCGGCGGCTCATGCCGAGCAGGCAGGCGTCCCCCAGCCACCAGGCGGAGGACATGGGGGCCAGGTTGGGCGAGCCGTCCGGGTTCAGCGTGCTGATGAGGACCACCGGCGTCCCGAAGTAGAGCATCTTCGGGTGGACGACCTTGTGCATGGGATGCCTCCTGTGGCCAGCATCCGGCGGCCCGGGCGGCGCGGCGACCCGGTTCTTGCGGCCATCAGCCCAGCAGCGCGATCCAGTCCCCCCGCTGGGCCTTGGGCATGGCGCGCACCTGGTCCAGCAGCTTGAGGCGGGCCTGCCAGCCCTTGTCGTCGGGGAAGAGGGCGCGGCCGCGCTGCAGGTCCAGGGCCGCGTCATCCCACCGCCCCTGGGCCGCGTGGGCGGTGCAGAGGGCCAGCTCCAGGCGCCCCGCGCGGGCACGGAGGTCCGCGTCGTCGGGCGTCGCGCGCAGGAGGGCGTCCATGACCTGGGCGGCGGCGTCGAGGTCCCCGCTCTGGAGGTGCTTCTGGTACTCGGCCAGGGAGGCGCCCACGACGCCGCCGGGGAGGGCGGCCCTGGCCTTCTCCAGGAGCCGCGCGGCAGCGGCGTCGGCGGGGTCGCGCCGGACGAGGGTGGCCGCCCGGAGGTAGGCCCGCAGGGGATCCGTGTCGAGGGCCGACTGGGCCTCCTCGCGGATGGCGGCGGGCGTCTCGGCGAGGTCGGGGGCCTGGGCCTGCTGGGAGATGGGGCCCAGGGCCGCGGAGCGGGCGGCCTGGACGGCTTCCTTGAGGGCCTGGTCCTTGCGGTAGCGGTGGAGGATGCCGCCGCCCAGCAGCAGCACGAGGACGCCGCCGCCGATCATGGCCAGGACCTTGGGCTCTCCGAGCCAGGGCAGCCGCTCCGTGAGGGAATGGACCCGATCCGGGATGGCGAGGCCCTGGCGCGGCGCCGGCGCGGCCTTCACCAGGGAGGCGGGCGGGGCGACGGCCGGCGGGTCGGTGATGAGGGTGCGGTCCGGATCCTCGACCATGGCGATCCGGCCCTGGGGATCCCGGGACACCGCAGGGGCCGGGGTGGGCTCCGGCGCCTGGGCGGGAGGACGGGGCCGCGTCGGACGGCAGCGCTCCAGGCCGTCCAGGGCCCGGGCATTCCCGGGATCGAGGGCCAGGGCCTGCTGGAAGGTGAAGGCGGCCTCCTCGTGGCGCTGGAGGCTGAGCAGGTGGTCCGCCTGGCGGAGCTTGAGGTCCAGCATCCCGGGATCCAGTCCGGCGGGGCGGGGCGGGGCGGCCGGCGCGGCGGGCGCGGCCGGCCCCGTCGGCGGGTGGCCGAGCTCGGACCGGGCCTGTTCCAGGTAGGCCTTCACGTCCAGGCGTCCGGGATCGGCGGCGAGGACGCGCTCCCACTTGGAGACGGCCTCCTCCACGAGGCCGATGTCATAGAGCTGCACGGCCTCGCGCAGCAGCTTGTCGACGTCCTCCTCGTCGATGGTCGCGCCCGGGCCGGAGGACACCTCGGGGGCGGGCGCCTCGAGGGGCGGCAGCCCGAGGTCCCGGCGGGCGCCGTTGGCGTACTCGCGGGCGAGGCGATGGCCCGGCTCCAGGGCCAGCAGCTGCTCCCACTTGCGGAGGGCATCCTCCACCTGGCCCATGTCGAAGAGGGTGCAGCCCTCGTTGAGGAGTCGATCGGGGTCCAGGTCCCCGGCCGGGACCCTGGCCGGCGGGGGCACAGGGGGCGCGGGCGGAGGAGCCGGTGCCGGCACCGAGGTGGGCTCGGGGGGCGGGGTGGGCTGCGGCGGAGGGACCGGAGCGGCCCCGGAGGCCCCCTCCGCCGCGGTGGAACCCATGGGTTCGGAGGCCACGGCCTCGGGAGCGGCCGGTCCAGGCGCCGGAGGAGGCGGGGCGGCTGCCCCGGCGGCTTCGGCCTGCAGGGCCAGGAGGCGCTGCTTCACCTGCAGGAGCCGTCCGCGGGCCTCCACGTGCTGCGGGGCCTGCTTGAGGATGGCCTGCCAGATCTGGCCGGCCTTGACGAGCTCCCCCTTCGAGAAGAGGTCGTCCGCCTGGCGGAGGTAGGGCGCGTAGGGATCCTGGCTCATGGGACTCGTTCAGTTCAGAGGGAACTCATCGGTGTTGCGGATCAGCAGCATGAAGGTGCTGTTGCCGCAGGTGAACTCCTGCTGGCTCTGAATCTGGGTGGGGGCGGCAATGCGCTGGCCCTCGACGAGGGTGCCGTTGGTGGAATTCAGATCCTTCAGCCACACGGTGCCGTCCCCGTGGATCTCCAGCTGGGCATGGCGCCGCGAGGTCTCGGGGTCCCGGGTGACCACGTCGCCGTCCTCGCGCCCGATGCTGATGATGGCGCGCTCGAGGACCTGGACCGTGGAGGCCTGGGGGCCGGTGAGGAAGGCGAGGCTGAACTTGAAGCCGGCGGGCATGCCCGGTTCCTGCAGGCCGGCGGCCACCAGCATGGCCTCCCGGTCCCGGCGGGTGGTGGTGTGGGTGATCGGCGGCGGCGCCGACGGCGTGGGGGCGTCGGGACCGGGCTCCGGGGGCAGGGGCCGCGAGAGGGTCTCCAGGGGATCCGACGCCGCGAGGGCCGGGTTGAAGACCTCGAACACGTGGGCGCACTTCGGGCACTTGAAACGCTTCATCCGGGCCGCGCCGAAGCGGCTGTCGTCGTACTGGAAGCGCGCCTGGCAGGCCGGGCAAACCACGATCATCGGGCCCTCGAGAAAGCCCTAGAAGTGTACCCCTACTTTTTCCGAGTGGCGAAGAAGCTGAATTCATTCCGCACAGGGATGCCCTCCGGCAGCTTGAAGCCGGTCACGGCCGGGGGCAGGGGCTGGTTGAGCTTGAGGGGCCCCAGTTCCAGCAGCCAGGAATCCCCGCTCCGCTCGATCCACTGGACCTGGCGGGGCAGCCAGGTCTCCCGGTCCACCCAGAGGTTCAGGGCCTGCATCCGCTTCCGCGTGGCCATCCGCCGGGGGAGGAGGGTGAGGAACCAGGTGCCCGGCACGTCCCTGGATTCGCCCAGGCCGATCTGGAAGTACTCCGACAGGAAGCTCAGCTTCTGCCCGAGCCCCAGGAACTTCCGGTCGGCGTTGCGGATGATGCCGATCTTGAGGAGCTCGCCCTGTTTGGCCCCGGGGCTGTAGGACGTGAGGGCCTTGGGGGTGAGGTGGAGGATCAGGTCCTCCGGGGGCTGGAAGGCGAAGTGGACGAAGTCCGAGCCCTGGAGGTACAGCGTCCCCTTCGTGACGGTGGGGGTCTTCAGGAGGGCCCGCCGCAGGGTCAGGGTGAAGGGGCACTGGAGGGTCTGCACCTGGGCCTGGGCGGCATCGAAGCGCTCCACCACCTCCTTCAGGGAGGGCGGGGCCCCGGCGACGGGCGCCTGGGCCCCGAGGGCGGGAAGCGCGAGCAGCAGCGGCAGGAGGAGGGCGGCGGCCTTCATCATCAGCCTCCGAGGCGGACGGAGAGGGCGCGCTGGGGCCGGTCGTCGCCGAACTGGAAGCCCAGGCCCAGCACCAGGGGGGCCGTGGCGATCCGCACGGAGACGCCGGCCAGGGTGGCCGAGACGCCTTCCACCGTGCGCCGCTCGGCGCCGACGAGGAGCGTCACCGTCGGGGAGGCGAGGATCCGGAGGGAGGAGGAGAGCGTCTTCTGCTTCTGGGGCATGGGCAGGCGGGCGGCTTCGTTCAGGTCGCCCTCCACGCTCAGCCGGGCGGCTTCGCCCAGGTCCAGCTCGAAGCCGGCCCGCGCCTGGGGCTGCTCGTAGACGTCCCAGAAGTGCCGCGGGATCAGGCGGCTCGCCGTGAGTCCGAAGCGGAGGCCCTGAGTCAGCTGGGTGGTGAAGCCCGCGTCGGAGGTCAGGCTCCAGGCCCTGCGGTCGGTGGTGCCGAAGCCCAGGGCGTCATCGGGCGCCGAGGGGACGCTGCCGCGGCCCAGGCGGAGGCGCTCGAGCCGGAAGGTGAAGCCGTAGGCCGAGCCGCCGTCGCCGCTGCCGGCCCCGGCGACGATGCGGTCCACCTCCGCCCGGCGGGCCTCGGCGGAGAGGGCCGGGCCGGCCTGGGCCCCGGTGAGCACCTCCCGGCCGAAGGCGACCCGCAGGCCGCCGGTGGCGGCGTACTCCAGGCCGTACGCCGTGCGGCGGAGGGGGAAGGGCGTCTCCTGGAGGCGCAGGAGGGCCGCGGCGGCGGCCGCCGGATCCCCAGCCTGGACGGCCTGCGCCAGGGCGTCGGAATCCGTGCGGAAGCCGCGGGGTTTGGCGTCCCCGCCCTCCCAGGCGGCGTACCAGCCGGCGGGCACCCGGTCGAAGCGGGCGCTGCTGCCCAGGGGATCGTAGCCCTCGGAGAAGACCCGGGAGCCGCCGAAGGCGGGGCCGTCCCCGAAGGACTGGGCGCCCAGGGCCATGGGGACCACGAGGGCGGCGAGGAGGGGGAGGGCGGAACGGCGGGGCATCGGCATCCTCAGGCAGGTGCGCCGACGGCGCGGAAGGGTTCCCCGGCGGTCCGGTCCAGCCGCACCTGGCGGGGCTCGCGCTGGTGGGCCAGGTGGAGCTCCACCCCGGTACCCGCCAGCACCTCCCCGGCGGCGAAGCGGGCCAGTTCAGGCAGGTTGTTGGATTCGCTGAGGTGGGCCAGCACGACGGCCCGCAGGCGGGGCGAGCGCACCCGGTCCAGCAGCTCGGCCATGGCGGCGTTGCTGAGGTGGCCCACCCGGCTCAGGATGCGGGCCTTCAGCTGGGGCGGGTAGCTGCCCTCGCGGAGCATGTCCACGTCGTGGTTGGCCTCCAGGACCAGCAGGTCCAGGTCCCCGCAATGGTCGGCCACCAGGGCCGTGGCGTGGCCCAGGTCCGTCACCACCGCGGCCTGGAAGCCGGCGGCCTCCACGCGGTAGGCCACGGGGTCGGCGGCGTCGTGGGGCAGGGCGAAGGGGAGGATGCGCCAGCCCTCCCAGTCCAGGGGGCGGCCGGCCTGGACCTCGATCCACCGGTCACGGGGGAGCTCCAGGCGCTGGGAGGCCCAGAGGGCGGCGCGCAGCTCAGCCGTGGCCAGGATGGACCAGTCCGTGCGGCGGAGGAGGACCCCGAGGGCGCCCACGTGGTCGGAATGCTCGTGGGTGAGGGCCACGGCGCGGACCGCCCCCGGATCCCAGCCCAGGGCCTCCAGCCGCTGGCGGATCTGCCGCAGGGAGACGCCCGCGTCGACCAGGAGGGTCCGCCCGCCGTCCGAGAGCGCATGGCAGTTCCCCTGGGAGCCCGAGGCGAGGGCGGCGTAATCCATCCAGGCAGTCTAGCCGAGGGGCGTGGTTCCTCCCGGGCGCAGGGAAAAACCTGCATGATCATATAGGACTTCATATCCGGGACCGGCGGCCGATGAAGGGGGCATCCACCTTCCGATTGGAGCCCCCATGTCCGGATTCTCGCCCGTGGAGATGTGGATCCCGCCCCGGCTGGCCGCGGACCGCGACCAGGCGGCCCGGGCCCGCAGCATCGTGGGCATCGCCCTGGTGGCGGCGGTGGCCTGCCTCTATTTCATGGCCAAGTACCACCACCTGGGGGCCCCGGCGGCGGTGGAGGGGGTGGGTGTGGCCGGGGCCGCGGCCCTGCTGGTGCTCCCCCTGCTTCGCCTCACGGGCCGCCTCTCGCCGGCCCGGGAGCTGCTGCTGCTGATGATCTGGGGCCTCATGGCCTGGCTCTGCCACGTGAATCGCGGCGTCCTCTCCTCCAACGTGTTCTGGTTCGCCCTGGTGCCCTGCGGGGCCCTGCTGCTGGGGGACCTCCGCCAGGGCCTGATCTGGCTGGGCATGGGTCTGCTGGGCATCGTGCTGGTGAACCTGGAGCTGGTGCCGCCCCTGCGGCAGGTTCCTGAGCACGCCCTCCGGGAGCTCCAGTTCTCCTCGGCCCTGGGCCTGAGCGTGGCCCTCTTCGCCGTGATCGGCCTCTCCGAGCGGCAGAAGGCGAAGAACGCCGCCCAGCTGGAGGGGGCCCGGGCCGAGGCCGAGCGCCAGGGCGGCCGCCAGCGGGAGATGCTCCAGCGGGTGACGATCCTCCTCCACGAGGACCACGAGGCCATCCGCCGGATCACGGAGAACATGCGCGACATGACCCGGGCGGTGGCGGACCAGCAGCAGGCCTTCCGGGACATCGAGCAGGCCCTGGCGGAACTGGGCCGCCTGGTGGCGCGCAACACGGAGACCGCCGCGCAGTCCTCCGAGCATGCCCACGCCGCCGAACAGCAGGCCCTGGCGGGGGGCGAGCGCATGCGGGTCAGCCTCCAGGCCATCGACGAGCTGGTGGAGGCGGGCCGGCACACCAGCCAGACCATCTCGGACCTGGGCGCCAAGGGCGACCAGATCGGATCCATCGTCCAGGTGATCGAGGAGATCGCCCACCAGACCAACCTGCTGGCCCTCAACGCCGCCATCGAGGCGGCCCACGCGGGGACCCACGGAAAGGGGTTCGCGGTGGTGGCGGAGGAGGTGCGGAAGCTGGCGGAGCGCACCCGGCAGGCCACCCGGGAGATCGGGGCCCAGATCGGCCAGGTGGTCGCGGGCACCCAGGACGCCATCGCCACCCTGGCCTCCAGCGGCAGCCGCCTCGACGCCAGCCAGCGGGACACCCGGGCCCTCTCCGAGGCCCTGGGCGGGATCATCGCCTCCTCACAGGAAGCCGCCCGGATGATCGGCGGCATGGCCGAGACGAGCCAGCGCCAGAGCGCCTCCGCCGAGGAGGTGGCGACGGCCTTCCGCGGCATGCACGGGGCCACCGAGACGGTGGCCCAGGCCACGGAGGGGGTGGGCCGGGCCCTCGAGGCCCTGGAGCATCAGCTGGGCGAGCTGGAGGACTTCCTGGCGGGGCTGGGGACCGCGGAGGGCTGATCAGGCCCGGGCGGCCAGGGGGGCGGATCCCCTCCACCGCGCCAGGAGGAGGATCGCCGCGCCGCAGACCACCACGCAGGGCAGGCTCGCCTCCAGGCCGAAGGCCCCGCCCGTGAGCCATTCGGGCCGGCCGTGGAAGACCGGGGTCCACCATCCGGCCTCCGCGTTCCCGCTGACGCCGAAGCCGAAGAGGGTGCCCTGGGTCCAATTCCAGCCCAGGTGGATGCCGATGGGCAGGGCCAGGCTGCCGGTGCGGAGGTAGGCGAGGCCCAGCAGGAGGGCCGCGAGGGCGATGTTCACCGTCGCCCAGATCCGGGTGGCGCCCGACATGCCCGGGTTGCCCCAGTGGGCCAGGGCGAAGAACAGGGCGAACAGGACCTGGGCCGCCGGCACCCCCACGCCCTGGATGAGGCGCTGGAAGGCGTAGCCCCGGAAGCCGGTCTCCTCGGCGAAGGCCACGCCCAGGTAGAGCAGGAGACCCTTCGCCAAGGCGCCGACCCCGACATTGGGCGTGCGCGTCCAGTGGAAGCCCCCCAGGGCGAGGACCCCCAGGGCGGTCACCCCCATGAGGGCGAAGCCCCCCAGGGTGCCCAGGGCCAGCTCCCGGCCCCAGCGGCCGTCGAGCCGGTAGCCGATGGAAGCGAGCGGCGCGCGCTCCAGGCGGAGGCAGGCCCAGGCGGCGCCCAGGAAGATCGCGAACTCGATCCAGGGACCCGCCCCGGCGGGGCGGAGGGCCCTGGGCACCATGCCGTAGGCGTTGCTCAGGATGAAGCCGAGGGCCAGCGTGCAGGCGACGTAGCCGGCGACCTTCCAGCCGTTGCGGACCCGGTGCTGGTCATCAAGGAAGACAGGGGGCATGGAGACTCCGGAATGGGTCGGCTACGGGCATGGGGCTGGCCGGTTGAGGCCCCCCTGGCGCCCGGGCCATCCGTCCGGTCAGCGGGCCGCCCCGGCCCCGCCCGCCTGGGCGACGGGATCCGCAAAGGCGAGGGCGACGGCGTTCCACATGCGCTCCTCCTTCGGATCCGCGGCCAGGGTGCGCGCGAACCAGCGGGCGGCGAGGTCGTCCATGCGGGCCTGCCGCGCGGCCAGGGCCAGGTCGAAGCAGTCGTGCCAGTCCCGGGGGAGGCCCTTGGGATCGGCCTCCCAGGCCCGCTCGGCCCACCGGCTGCCCAGGGCCCCCTGGCCCGACCGGAGCGCCGCGAGGGCGAAATCCTTGAGGTTGTCCGTATCCTTGGGGGCCACCTGCTGCACATGCGCCATCATGGCCTCGGCTTCGGGAAGGCATCCCGCCTCCAGCAGGTCGATGGCCGCGAGTTTCTGGGGCCGGTCGGCCCGGGGGTCGGCCTCCAGCATCTGCTGGTGGACCTTCAGCGCCTCGGCCTTGAACCCGTTGCGCAGCCAGGCGAGGGCGACGAGCCGGTAGGTCTCGCCGTCCTTCCGGTCCAGGGCCACGGCCCGCTCGAAGGTCTCCTCGGCGCGCTTCCGGTCGCCGCCCGCCAGGAAAGCGCGGCCGTACTCGGCCATGAGGCGGCTGTCCTTGGCCTTCAGGGCCAGGGCGCGGTCCGCGCAGGCCACCATCACCTTCCGGGCATCGCCCTTGAAGAAGGCGGCCTCCGGGGTGGGTGGCAGGGCCTGGGCGGAGAGGGGCAGGGCGAGCAGGAGGGCGAGGCTGCGCATCGAGGGCTCCGGGACGAATCCCCTGAGTCTAGCCCTGAAGGCCGCTCAGAGCGGGATGTTCCCGTGCTTCTTGGGGGGCATGGTGTCCCGCTTGGTGTCGAGGAAGGCCAGGGCCTTGATGAGCTTCTGGCGCGTCTCGCGGGGCAGGATCACCTCGTCCACGAAGCCGAACTCCGCAGCGATGTAGGGATTGGCGAACTTCTCGTTGTAGTCCGCGATGAGCTCGGCCCGCTTGGCCGCCGGGTCCGGGGCGGCGGCGATGGTCCTTCCGTGGAGGACGTTCATGGCCCCTTCCGCCCCCATGACGGCGATCTCCGCGGTGGGGTAGGCGAAGTTGAAGTCCGTGCGGATGTGCTTGCTCGCCATCACGCAGTAGGCGCCGCCGTAGGCCTTGCGGGTGATGACGGTGATCTTGGGCACCGTGGCCTCGCAGAAGGCGAAAAGCAGCTTGGCGCCGTGGCGGATGATGCCGCCGTGCTCCTGGGTCACGCCCGGCAGGAAGCCCGGCACGTCCTCGAAGGTGATGAGGGGGATGTTGAAGGCGTCGCAGAAGCGCACGAAGCGGGCCCCCTTCTCGGAGGAGGCGATGTCCAGCACGCCGGCGTAGAAGGCCGGCTGGTTGGCCACCACGCCCACGCTTCGGCCGTCGATGCGGGCGAAGCCCACCACCAGATTCGGCGCGAAGGCCTCATGCACCTCGAAGAAGTGCGCATCGTCCACCACGCCGCGGATGATGTCGCGGATGTCGTAGGGCTTGCTGGGGTCGTCCGGCACCACCTTGTCCAGGTCGGGGTTCTCGAGGGGCATCTGGGTGCGGGGCGCCTTCCGCGGGGCCTCGCCCAGGTTGTTGCTGGGCAGGAAGGAGAGCAGCTCCCGGGTATGGGCCAGCGCAGCCAGGTCGCTGGCGCACACGAAGTGGGCCACGCCGCTCTTGGCCGCGTGGGTATGGGCGCCGCCAAGCTCTTCCTTCGTCACCTCCTCGTGGGTGACCGTCCGGATGACGTCGGGGCCCGTCACGAACATGTAGCTCGTGCCCTTCACCATGGTGATGAAGTCCGTGATGGCGGGGCTGTAGACCGCGCCGCCGGCGCAGGGGCCCATGATGAGGCTGATCTGGGGGATGACGCCGGAGGCCAGCGTGTTGCGCAGGAAGATGTCGGCGTAGCCGCCCAGGCTCACCACCCCCTCCTGGATGCGGGCACCGCCGCTGTCGTTGAGGCCGATGACGGGGCAGCCCACCTTCATGGCCAGGTCCATCACCTTGCAGATCTTCTTGGCGTAGGCCTCGCTGAGCGATCCGCCGAAGACCGTGAAGTCCTGGGCGAAGACCGCCACCGGACGCCCGTCCACCCGGCCGAAGCCCGTCACCACGCCGTCGCCCGGGATCTTCTCCACGCCCTCGGTGCGGTGGACCATGAGGGCATCCATCTCCTCGAAGGAGCCCTCGTCCAGGAAGGCCGCCACGCGCTCCCGGGCCGTGAGCTTGCCGCCCTCATGCTGCTTGCGGACACGGTCCTCGCCGCCGCCGGCCAGGGCCTGGGCGTGCTTGGCCCTCAGGGTCTCGATCTTCTGTTCAAGGGACATGGGGACTCCGGGACAGGGCGGACGGAGATCGGGAGATCTGCCGCCAGTCTATCCCGGACGGCCCCCGGGCCGGGGTTCCAGGGACCTGGAGGTCCCTACCGGGCCGCGGTCTCGACGGCCCGGTGGGTCCGGGCGATCTGGGCCAGGTGCACCTTCAGGTGGTGCTCGTAGCGGGCGAGGAGGGCCTCGAGCGTGAGGGGCGCCTCCGCTTCGGGATGCCGGACGGACCGGGCCCACTGGGCCTCCGAGAGCGACCGCAGCTGGCGGGCCAGGAGTTCGCGCACCAGCCGGAAGAGGTCGAGCACCTCCGAGAGGGGCTGGTCGGCCCCGGCGAAGGTGGCCGCCCAGGCCTCCTGGTCGTAGGGGAGGACCGTCACGCCCTCCTGGGCCATGGCGAAGCGCATCCGCAGGTAGCCGTGCAGCTCGGCCTCGGCCACATGCACCACCACCTCCCGGATGGTCCAGGCCCCGGGCGCGGGCCGGGCATCCAGGAGGGCAGCAGGGAGGCCCTCCACGGCCCGCCGGAGCTGTTCCGGGCCCTGGGCGTACGAGAGGAGGAGGGCGGCGCGGTCGTCGGGACTCATGGGGCCTCCGGGCGGTGGCCCCAGCCTAGCCCCGTCCGGACCGTCCCACCACCCCGGGGAGGGTCCGGGGCGGTGGTTCCGGGTCAGGGTTCCCGCCCCGTCCGTCTGCGGCTCAGCGGACCAGCGCGACCAGGCGCTTCGGGAACGCCTCCGCCCAGGTCCGCAGGGATGAGTCGAGGGATCCCAGGGTGTTGACCTTGACCATCCGGTGGTGGAAGGCCAGCACGGTCTCGCCGGTCGCGACGTCGACGAGCTTCATGTCCCAGGTGACGTTCTCCAGGTTGTCCTTCCCGCCCAGCCAGCCGAAGACGAGCTTGGACGCCTGGTTCGGCACGTTCGCATCCACGATCCGGGCCTCGAACCGGTACTCGCCGGTGCCACCCAGCTGCCAGTCCGCGATGCCCTGGAAAGCCGCGCGCAGCTGGGGCATGAGGGCATCGGGGATCAGCCTCGCCAGGTCCGCGGCACGCTGAAGGTCCCGCTCTTGACGACCGGCCTTCAGGATCCTGGTCTCCCAGGTGCCATAGGTGATCCGCTTGCCCTTCAGGCTGAGCCCGTCCTTGATCCAGAGGGTATCGACCCCCTCCCTCGGCGTGAACGGAAGGACGGCGCCGAAGTAGGCGTGCTCCAGGAGGCCGCCGTCTTCCACCTTGGTGACGGGCACCGGGGGCGGCTGGGGAAGCGGGGGTGCGGGGGGCGTGACCGTCACGGGTGCGGAGACCGGGGCCGCGGGAGTGGGTGGCGCTGGTTGGGGGGCCTGGACCAGGAGCAGGCAGGACAAGAGCGGCGAGAGCATGTCATCTCCAGATGCAAGGAGGGGGAGGGCCGGGCCCTCCCCCGGGGTGGCCATGCCTGGGTCAGCTCAGGGGCTGCTCGAGAACGACCTTGGCCTTGGAGGCGGTGTTCTCCAGTTCGACGACGAGCTTGTACTTGCCATTGCGGTACAGGGCGCGGGCCGCGGGGTCGAACATCACGACGCCGGCGGTCTCCTTGTTCGGCTCGACGATGGAATCCACGAAGGCCTTGCGGTTGTAGTCCTCCCGCAGGCGGTCGTTGGCGTTCATGGTGGTGATGAGGCTGGGCAGGCCGAGGATGCCGCCGAAGATCATGCCGCAGACGGGCGCACCGTAGCCGTGGCGGCCCAGCTCGTACATCTGGCTGGAATCGAGGGCCTCCAGGCGGACCTTCTGGCTCACTTCCTCGATGACGAAGGAGGTGCGGAGCACCCGGTAGGAGGCCATCGACTTGTTGGTGAGCAGAACCTGGACCGGGATCACCTGGCGGTCCTCGGCCAGCTTGGTGCCGAACTTCTCGGCCACTTCCGAAGGCGACAGGAAGGCCTTGGTCTTGAGTTCGACCCCATCGGGCGTGCTCACGCTCCCCTGGAGGGAGGCGTTCGTGAGGGGCGTGGCGTTGTAGCTGCGGAGGCAGCCCATGGAGCCTAGGCTCAGGAGGAGGGCTGCCGGGAGAAGGAAGGACCGCATGGGGGCTCCGCAAAAGGGGACTGGTGGGGTCACCACGCGGCCCGGAAAGCGGGCCAGACCTGGGTCGGATGGGCGTGATGAGTCAGGAGAGCATACCAGACCTTTGGGTAGTTACATGTAGAATCCCGCTCAGGCCCGTCCCCGGAGGGAAAGGCCCCGGGCGCTGGCCCCGGCGAGCCGACAGCCGGGCCTCCGGTTCGCCGCCCGGAAAGGCAGGGTGGCCCCAGGCAGGGCCAGGCTCCTCGCCCAGTCCTAACGTCTTCGCCGCTCGCGGAGGCTTGGAGGGCCCGGTCGGGTCTCGGACTACCGACCGCTCTTTTTCCAATCGGCCAGGAAGCCCTCCACGCCCTTGTCGGTGAGGGGATGCTTCAGCATCTGGTCGAAGACCTTGGTGGGGATGGTGGCCACGTGGGCGCCGGCGAGGGCGGCCTCGGTGACGTGGCGGGGCTGGCGGATGGAGGCGGCCAGGCACTGGGTCTCGAAGCCGTAGTTCTCGAAGATCGCGCAGATCTCGCGGATGAGCTCCATGCCGTCGAGGTTGATGTCGTCCAGGCGGCCCACGAAGGGGGAGACGTAGGTGGCCCCGGCCTTGGCGGCCATGAGGGCCTGGGTGGCGCTGAAGCAGAGGGTCACGTTGGTGTGGATGCCTTCGGAACTGAGCGCCTTGCAGGCCTTGAGCCCCTCGGCGATCAGCGGCAGCTTCACCACGACGTTCTTGTGGATCTTCGCGAGCCGGCGGCCCTCCTCGATCATGCCCGGGGCCTCCAGGGCGATGACCTCGGCGCTGATGGGGCCGTCCACGATGCCGCAGATCTCCTCGATGATGGCCTCGAAGGGCTTGCCGCTCTCCTTGGCGATGAGGCTGGGGTTGGTGGTCACCCCGTCCAGCACACCCAGGGCGTTGATGCGCTTGATCTCGTCGATGTTGGCGGTGTCGATGAAAAAGCGCATCGAGGTCTCCAGGAGAGAAATTAGGGGAAGGGAAGTCGGATAGGCCTGGTGGCTCCAGGCTTGCCGCCTGCGGAATCGGGCCTCCTGCAGCAACATGGGTGTTTCGGGAGGTCCGGGCCGGACGGGCCAGTGGCCCCCCATTGTCCCATGCGGGCACGGAAAGCCGAAGGGCCCGCTTCCGGGCCCTTCCAGGCAGGGCGGGTTCGGGTTCAGGGCTGTTCCAGGTACAGCACGTAGGGATAGCTGTTCTGGGTGGACCCCCATCCTGCGGGCACCAGGAGGTAGAGCTTGTTCAGCGCGTCGAAACCGAGGAGCGGGTTTCCGTAGGAGGATGGACCGACGAGTGTGCTGGTCCAGGTTCCCGAGGTCCACACGCGAAGGAGGTTTCCGCTCGAGGTGGGGTAGTACAGGGCAAACCTGGAGCCATCCATCGAGGCGCTCAGCCATCCATTGAAGGAGCTGTAGCCGGTGGTCGTGGCGACCACCTCCTCGGGTAGCCAACTTCCCGCCTCCTTCCGGAGCATCATCAGGTCGTAGGAGCCGTCATAGGGCTGGTGGGCGCGGGGAGCAAAGAACGTGATGGAATCGGGACCGGGGGCAAACCCATCCATGAACTCGTACCAGCCCACGGAGGCTCCGTTCGAAGGAATGGTCTCGACAGCCCAGGTATCGCCGGCCCGGGTGAGGTGGAAGAGGCTCTGCCAGGCGCCGACGAAGACATGGGGTTGTCCCGTGGGATCGATCGCCAGCCTGTAGTTGCCGAGACTGGACGGAGTCGTGGGGATGCTCGTCAACCCTTCGACGGCCCAGGTGCCATTCTGGGCCTTGGAGGCGTATTCCAGATCCTGGGGTGTTCCGTTCCCCTTGAGCCAGAGCAGGTGGAGGTGATCCTGGGCATCCAACGCGAAGGTGAGGGGTGGCATCGCGGAAGAAGAGTAGAGGGTGCGGCGAGCGATCTCCTCGGTCTGCCAGCCGGCGCCGTCCTGCCATGCATGCATGATCGCGACTTCCTGCGAGCCCTGCACGACCAAGCGGGTGTAGACCATGTGCGGCTGGTCCTTGCGGTCCAGGAGGAAGTAGGGGGAGGACCAGGAAAGCGAGCTTGTCGGCACATGGTCGATCCAGGCATTTCCGGAAGGAACCCGGACTCTGATGTCATTCGCGTAGGATCCTGAAAGGAACCATTGGCCGAGGCTGCCACGACGGACGATCTGGGACTGGGGCAGGGTGACCATGGTGGGCGTCACCGAAGCCCCGTTCTGGGGCGGGAGGGTGACCACCTGGATAGGCGAAGAGCTGGCCGAGGTCAGTCCGGATTTGCGGTTCTCCAGGCGGTAGGTGTAATAGCCGGTGGCGAGCTGCGTATCGTCGTAGGAGGTCGTGCCGGCGGGAAGAACGGCCACCTCCTGGTAGCTGGGATAGCTGTCCAGGCCCGGGGCCCGCATGACGGCGACTTGAGTGGCGACAGTGCTCATGTTCTGCCAGGACAGGTGGACGCCTTCCACCAGGGGCGTGGCGACAATCTGGTTCGGGGGGGCCATGGGCATGGTCGCCGTGCCGGAGCTGGTGGCCTGGGCCGAGTCCTGGCCCTTGCTGTAGGTCACCCGGTAGTAGCAGGCGACACCCTCCGGAGCATCCTTGTCGATCCATGAGGTGGTTCCGAACGGGACATTCGGGATGGCGGTCCAGGTCGTTGTTCCCCCTTGGGAGGCGCCCCGCTCGAGGAGGAGGGTGTCCGCCACCAGGCTGGTGTTCAACCAGGTGATGGACAGCCCGCTCCCGGATGGGTAGGGTTCGCTCATGCTGGGGGTGAAGAGGGCGACCCTGTAGTTGGCTTCATTGCTGTAGGCGGAGGGGGTGGTACCCCGCATGACACGGACCCGGAAGAAACAGGTCGTCAGTTCAGGAATGCTCGTCCCGGCGTTGTAGTAGGCCGTGGTCCAGGTGTTGGGAATCAGGCCATCATGCAGCTTGGTGTAGGTCCCGGTCCCGGACCGACCTTCGAATTCATACCCGTCGAACGGTGTCGCGGGCGGCGTCCACCTCAATCCGAAGTATTCCGGCGCCTGGGCGAGGGTCACGCTGAGGGCGGTGGGACCCTCGGCCGAAACCGTCGGGGTGGAGGCCGGGCTCGAGCTCCCCCCACCTCCCCCGCCGCAATGGATCACGGCGAGGGATGCAGCAACAACCATGGCTCCAGATCGCCATACGCGTGAACGCATCTTGTACCTCGTGAGGATATGGGATATTACCCGGAGAAGCCGTAATTGACCAAGGGGTTCCTTTCGCGGAGCCAAGGGCATTCCGGGCCGATCCGGCGGGTGTGGACGGTTGGATACACTTGGCGGTAGACGAGGGGTGCGCATGTTCCAGAAAGAAATCCAGGTCCTCGACAGGGGCTTCGTCCGGCTCATCGACCACATGGGATCGGACCTGTCCGTGGTGAACGCGGCGCGCGTGTCCTTCGGGAAGCGCAAGGAGGCCCTGGACGACGGGGACGCGAAGCTCATCCGCTACCTCTCGGCGCACGAGCACACCTCGCCCTTCCGGCACACCGCCATGACCTTCCACGTGAAGGCGCCGATCTTCGTGTTCCGCCAGTGGATGAAGCACCGCATCGCCTCGGAGTTCAACGAGATCTCCGGCCGCTACGTGGAGTTCGCGGAGGACGAGTACTTCGTGCCGGAGCTGTTCCGGAAGCAGGCCAAGGTCAACAAGCAGGGCAGCGAGGGCGAGATCGACGCCGCCAACCGGGACCGGGCCCGGGCGGCCTACCTGGAGAGCTGCCGGGGTGCCGTGGCCCACTACAAGGAGCTGATCGAGCTGGGGGTCTGCCGGGAGCAGGCCCGCTGCGTCCTGCCCCTGGGGCTCTACTCGGAGGTCTACTGGACCGTGAGCCTCCAGGCCGTGGCCCACTTCATCCGCCTCCGCTCCGACAGCCACGCCCAGTGGGAGATCCAGCAGTACGCCGCCGCCGTGCGGCAGGCGGTGGAGCCCCTCTATCCCGTCAGCCTCGCGGCCCTCCTGGACTTGGAGAAGGGGTGAGCGCGCCCCCCCTCAACCCGGCCCTCTTCCACTTGGACGAGGATCACCTCTGGGTCATGCACTGCGCCGAGGGGCCAGTGCCCAGGGCGGGGATGCGGGCGGTCCGGTCGATGATGCTGAAGGAGCTGAGGCCCTGGGAGATGCGCTGGGAGGAGGACTTCCAGGGCATCCCGGCCGCCCTGCGGGCCCAGGCGGCGGCCCTGGTGGGCGGCCGCCCCGAGGACATCAGCCTCACCACGAACACCTCCGCGGGCCTGCTGGCCGTCACGCAGGGCCTGCCCTGGCAGGAGGGCGACGAGGTGGTGGCGCCCCTGGGGGAGTTCCCCTCCAATGCCTGGCCCTGGTTGGCCCTGGCGGGGCGGGGCGTGGCCTTCCGCGAGGTGCCCCTGTGGGAGGGCCACCGGGCTGGGCGCATGGCCTGGGAAGGCGCGCCGCCCGGGGAGGGCGTGGATCCCGAATCGGCCCTGCTGGCGGCCCTGGGTCCCAGGGTCCGCGTGCTCGCGCTGTCCTGGGTGCGCTTCCAGGACGGCCTCAGGCTGGACCTCGCCCGCCTGGGCCGGGCCTGCGCCACGCGGGGCGTCCGGCTGGTGGTGGACGGCATCCAGGGGGCGGGCACCCTGCCCGTGGATCTCGAGGGGGTGTCGGCCTTCGCCACGGGTGGACACAAGGGCCTGCTGGCGCCCCAGGGGATGGGCTTCCTCTGGACGGAGGCGGGGTTTCGCCAGTCGCTGTCGCCTTCCGGCACCTGGCTCTCGGTGGAGGACGCCACGGACTTCTCCCGCCCCTCCACCGACTTCCACCGGGGCTGGCTGGAGGATGGGCGCCGGCTGGAGCCCGGCGGCCCGAACCTGCTCCAGGCCGCGGCACTCCTCGTCTCGCTCGACCTGCTGAACCGGGCGGGCGTCGACGCCATCGCCCGCCATGTGGACGCGCTGCAGGCCCGCCTGCTGGACGCCCTCCGGCGCACGGCCTGGGAAGGGGAGGCCCGCCGCCTGTCCGATCTCCGCCGGTCCGGAAGGCTGGGGTCCATCCTGGCGCTGCACCATGGGGGACGCGGGCCGCAGCGCCTCCAGGGCCTCCTGCAGGAGGGGCTCCGGCGGGGCATCTACGCCTCGGTGCGGGAGGGCTACCTGCGGATCGCCTTCCACGGCTTCCACACGGAGGCGGATGCGGATCGCGTGGCGGCCTGGCTCCGGGGGGTCCCGGCCTAGCGGAACAGGTAGCTCAGCTTCATCTGGACGACGTCGTCCGAGGGCAGGTGCGGAAGGACGGCGAGATCGGGGCGGGGGGAGAGGCTGGCCCGGTCGTTGATGAGGGCATCGGTGCTGGCCCCGTGGGTGTAGACCAGGAAGAAGGTGGAGCCCGGCCTGAACGCCCAGCGGGTGATCAGGTTCAGGTTCCAGTCCCGGTAGCTGAAGGCGGTCTGGGGGGCGGTGCCGGCGGGGAGGTCCGGGGGCAGGCCGCCGGCGAGGGTCTGGTCGTCCACGTAGTACTGCAGGTCGCGGAAGGCCCAGTTCGCCGCCAGCCACTGGCTGAAGGCCTGGAGGGTCAGGTTGGTGCTGAAGGCGTAGGACACCCGCAGGGTCTGGTTGAACTGGCTGAGGCGCCGCAGGCCCACGATGGGCGTGAGGACGGGGGTTTCCAGCCACGTCAGCTCCCCCTCGTCCCGGGTCAGGGAGGTGGAGAGCTGGATCTCCAGGGCCGGGGTGGGCTTGATGGACTGGAAGAGGCTGCTGTTCGTGGAGGGGCCGCCCTCGCGCCAGGCCCGGTTGAGGGCCACCCGCACGTACCAGGGGCGGTTCCCCGCCGTGTCGAAGCCCAGGTTCGCGTAGGGGATGGCGGGCCGCTGGAGGTACTTCTTCGCCGGGTCCCCGTAGGTGCGCAGCTCCCGGTCGTCCTCCGCGGGGAGGTCCACGCCGCCGCCGCCCCAGAGGGACATGAAGTTGGTGAAGTCCGTGTGGCCCCAGGTGTTGAACTCCCGGAGGAAGACGTGGCCGGCCTGGTCCCGGGCCGAGACGTGGTCGAGGCCCCAGGCCCAGTTCCGGAAGACGCCCGCGGTGCGATCCCAGCGGCGGGTCACGCCGGCATAGACCTTCTGCTCGTCCGCCCGGTCCAGGTAGCCCAGGTCGTTGGGATTGTAGTCGTGGCCGGCATCGATGGCCTGGGCCTCCAGGCCCCACCCGTCGGCCCAGTCCCGGTGCACCCGGAGGCGGCCACGCCAGCCCTGGGCCTGATCCTCCTTTGGTCCCGCCTGGCTGCGGCTGAGGGTGCCCTCGAGGAGGCCGCTGCGATCGGCGCTGCGGTACACCCCGTCCAGGGCCTGCACCTGGGCCACCCGGCCCGCGGGGCCGGCCTCGTGGACCTCGGAGGTGAAGCCCCCGAGGTAGCTGCCCCGGTCGTCCATCATCTGCTGGACGCGCAGCACCCCGTAGTTGGTGAGGGGCGCCAGTTCCCGTTCCACCGTCTGGCCGGAGGCGTCGCGGATCACGGCCCGGGCGGGCTCCACGCTGGCGCCCAGAAGACCCACGTTGGTGCCGCCGTCGTACTTGGCGGTGTACTTGGCCGCCGCCGTCAGGGTGGTGGCGTCGGGGCGGTCGACCAGGGTCTCGCCGGGGTTCAGGTCGGGATCGGAGAGGCCCCGGCCGATGCGGCGGCTGTAGAAGAGGTCGGGACCCGCCACCCGGAAGATCTCGGCGCCCTCCAGGAAGAAGGGGCGCTTCTCGGGAAAGAAGGTCTCCACCGTGCCGAGGTTCAGCACCGCCTGGTCCACCTCCACCTGGCCGAAGTCGGGCCGGACGCTGAGGTCCACCTGCCCGATGCCGTCCAGGCCCCAGCGCGCATCCACCCCGGCCCGGCGCTGCCAGCCGCGGTCGTCGTAGCTCCGGGCCGTCTCGAACTTGCGGGCGGCGCTCACGAAGGGCACGTATTCCCGACGGGGCCGGGGGTGCACGTCCTCCAGGCCCACGAGCAGGGGGAACTGGCTCACGAAGCCGCCCTCGCCCTGGGGCACCACGTACCAGCGGGAGGATTCGCGGAGATGCCCCTGGTCGGTGCGGGTGAAGTTCACGCCCCAGACCTGGGGGCCCTCGTCCTCACGGATGCGGAGCAGGGACAGGGGGATCTTCAGCTCCGCCGTCCAGCCGCCTGCGTCCCGGGTGACGGCGCTCTCCCAGACGCCGTCCCAGCTCGTGTCGTAGTCGGTGTCGTTGGCGATGATGCCGTCCCGCTGCACGCCCGCGGCGTTCACCTCGAACACCACGGCGGTCCGGTGGTCGTGGGTGGTGTCCAGGGCCACGCTGAACCAGTCGCTCTGGCTGTCCTGGTCCCGGCGGTGCAGGCGGCGCACGATGGTGGTCCGGCCCCCGTCCAGGGCGGGGTCGTGGTGCATCCGGGCCCCCACGTAGAGGTAGCGGTCGTCGTAGAGGACGGACACGTCGGTCACCTGGCGGGCGGGTCGCCCCCTGTCCGGCCACTCCTCGGTGAAGCTCGTGGCGGCGGGCGCCAGGCGCCAGTCCGGCTCCTGCAGGCGGCCATCGATGCGGATGGGGCCGCGGATCCGCATGGCACGAAGCTCCTGGACGGTGGGTTGCGCACCGAGGGCGAGCCCCAGCAGGAGCCCGGCGAGGGACCGGATGCGAACGCCCATGGACCTCCAGGACGCAGGCCCGCCGGGGCCGCGCGTGGGGTATCATCTTGCCACACGTCGCGAGGCATCACGAAGCGCCGGGAGCCTCGGGCATCCTGGACGCACCTACAGAGGTCCGAGGAGTCCCCATGCGCACCCTGCTCATCGCCGTCCTGGCCGCCCTGCCCCTGCTGGCGGGCGGGGGCGGCACCGTGGCCTTCAAGCAGCACACCTTCATGGCCGAGGTGGCCTCCACGGACCCGGAGAAGGCCAAGGGCCTCATGTACCGGCAGTCCCTGGCCAAGGACCGCTGCATGTTCTTCGTCTATTCGGAGGACGGCCTGCACGCCATCTGGATGAAGAACTGCCTGATCGCCCTGGACGTGGCCTGGGTGGACGCGGACGGCAGGGTCGCCGAGCTGGTGGAACGCGTGCCGCCCTGCTCGCCGATGCGCGGCGACGACTGCCCCACCTACGGCGGCACCGTGCCGTCCCGCTATTTCATCGAGTTTCCCGTGGGCACCTTCAAGCGCCTGGGCCTTCGCAAGGGCGACCGGCTGGGCTGGGACCTCACCCTGGATGACGGCACCCGGGTGAAGGGCGGCGCCCCCGTGCCCGAGGGCGGAAGGAAGCGGAAGTAGGCCCTACTCCTCGGCCTTGGCGCCCTCCCGTCCCTTGCGGGGCGGGCGGGTGAGGGTGCGCAGGGCCTCCGGCGTGGGGGGCAGCTCTGGCAGGTCCAGGGGCGCCAGGCGATCCGCCAGGAGCCGCCAGGCCCGGGCCTGGCGCGGCAGGCGTTCGGGCTGGATCACCTCGAAGCCCTGGGCGTAGCTCACGAAGGGGGGCATCACCAGGGCGAAGCCCGTGTAGAGGAAGGCCGGCAGCCGCATCCAGTCCGGCTCCGCGGCGGGCCCGGGGGCCGGCACGGCGAAGAGGGGGTGGACCCCGCCGTTGATCCAGAACCCGTGGTGCGGGTCGTGGCGCGGGTAGACGAAGATCCGGCGGCGGTGCATGAGGGTGAAGGGGCCCACCTTGTGCTGCTCCACGGGCCGGATGCCCGTGCCCTCCAGCGCCGGGCCGTCGCTGCGGTCGGGATGGCCCACCACCTGCACCACCTTGCGTCCCCCGGCCTTCAGCTTGCGGAAGATGGTCCGCAGCTCGTCCGCCTCGTCGCCTTCCAGGGCCCCCTGGGAGGGCTTGAGGTCCCCCAGCAGGGCCAGCTGCTCCGGCGCGTAGTCGTCCAGGAGGCCGAAGACGCGCTCCCAGATCTCCTGCTGGGGGGTGGCGGGCAGGGCATCCACCCTCCGGCGCCGGGCCGCCCCCAGCCCGAAGAAGAAGTCCGCCAGCACCAGGGTCTTCTGCCGGGGCAGCCACACGGCACGCCGGCTGTCGAGCACCACATCGTCGCTGAGCTGGACCTGCATCGGGCCTCCCGCTTCCATTGGACCACAGGGGGCCCCGGGCGCCAGAATCGCCTTGGGAGGACGCGTGTCGCACGGCCAGGGCCACAGCCTGAGACTGGACTGGCGGGGGGAGGCCCGGAAGGTGCTGCTCCACGACCCCCCGGACGCGGCCGGCCGGCGCCTGCCCCTGGTCCTGGCCCTCCACGGCACGGGGGGCACGGGCCGGATCATGGCGACCCTCTCGGGTCTCAGCCGCCTGGCGGATCGCGAGGGCTTCCGCGTGGCCTACCCCCAGGCCCTGGGCGAGCCGGGCACGGAGGATCCCGCCCGGGGCGCCGCCTGGAACGCGGGGCCGGGCTTCGGCTGCCCCCTGCATCCGGGGACCGATGACGGCGGCTTCCTCCAGGCGGTGGTGGAGCGGGTCGAGCGCCATGGCCCCGTGGACCCCCGCCGCATCTACGTGGCGGGCTTCTCCAATAGGGCGCGCATGGCCACCCGCATGGCCCTGGAGGCCTCCGGCTGGGTGGCCGCCATCGCCGCCGTGGCCGGGTCGCCCGTGGACGGCCCGGCGCCGGCCCGGCCCGTGCCCACCCTGGCCTTCCACGGCACGGAGGACCGCCACATCCCCTACCTCGGGGGCACCGGCAGCCAGGGGCGCCGCCTGGCTGCCCCCGCGGCGCCCGGGGCCTGGGCCCGCTGGGCGACCCTCATGGGCTGCGACCAGGGACCCGAACAGACCTGGCGGGGACCGCATGCCCTCGACCGCTGGCGGGGCGGCGAGGTGGAGGTGGGGCTCTGGACCGTGGCCGGGATGGGCCATGCCTGGCCCGGGGGCCGGGCCTACGCGCCCGGAGCCGACGCCCCCGCGCCCGACCTGCCCGCCGCGGAGCTGATCTGGGCCTTCTTCGAGGCCCATCCCCTGGAGGCCCCATGAGTCCCGCCCCCCTGCTCGCGGGCCTGGCCACGGGGCTCTCCGGCGGCGCGCTGGCGGGCGTCTTCGGCGTGGGCGGGGGCCTGGTGATGGTGCCCCTACTGGGGCTCATCCTGGGCCTGGACCAGCGCCAGGCCCAGGGCGCCACCCTGGCCGCCATGCTGCTGCCGACAGGGCTGCCGGCCGTGCTGGAGTACCGCCGCCGGGGCATCCGCACCTCCCTGCGGCTGGTGGCGATCCTGATCCTCGGCTTCCTGGCGGGCATCACCGGCGGCGCCGCCGTGGCCAACGGGATCCCTGCGTCCGCGCTCCGGTGGGGGTTCATCGCCTTCCTTCTCATCATCGCCATGCACACCTGGCGCCGGAAGGAGCCGGCCCTCCCCGACCGGGGGGCCGAGCCCCTCGACTTCAGCCGGGGAGCCTGGCGGTACGGCCTGCCCATCGGCGCCTTGGCCGGCGTGCTCTCGGGCCTCACGGGCCTGGGCGGGGCCATCGTGGTGATCCCCCTCCTGGCCGCCCGGTTCCGCATGACCCAGCACGAGGCCCAGCTCACGAGCCTCGCCATGCTGCTGCCCCCCATCGGGCTGCCGGGGGTCCTCGTCTATGCCCGCACCGGCAGTGGCCTCCCCTGGCGGGTCATCGGGGGCGTGGCCCTGGGGTTCGCCCTCGGCGCCTTCCTGGGGGCCCGGGTGGCCACCCGGCTCCGCGGGGCCCGGCTCAAGCAGGCCTTCGCCGTCCTGGCCGTGGCCATGGCCCTGCTGCTGGTCCTGCGGGGACACTGATCAGAGGAAGCCGAGGCGGGGGTAGCTGGCGCCGAGGAGGGTGTCCGTGGTGCTGGTGGCCTGGCCCAGCCACCGGTCGAGGACGGTGGCGTAGAGGCTCCGGAAGTCGGTGGTGAACTTCATGTTCCCGTTGGCGTCCAGGTTCGCCAGGTCCGGGTAGCCGCCGTAGAGCCCGCCCTTCACGGCCCGGCCCACGCAGAAGGAGAGCCCCGCCGTGCCGTGGTCCGTGCCGCTGCTGTTCTCCTGCACGCGCCGTCCGAACTCGCTGTAGGCCAGGATCATCACCCGGTCCTGGGCGGTGCCCGAGGGGGTGGTGATGCTCGCCAGGTCGTCGTAGAAGGCCTTGATGGAGCCCCCGAGGGTCCGCTGCAGGTTCGGGTGGTCGGTGGCCTGGTTGCTGTGGGTGTCCCAGCCGCTGAGCCGGGTGAAGAAGACCTGGGTGGGCAGGCCCGCGGCGATCATCTGGGCGATGAGCTTGAACTGGCTGCTCAGGGTAGAGGAGAGGGCGGAGCCGTTGAGGCGGGTGACGGGATAGCCCTTGTCCCCCGGGTACAGCACCGCCGGGGTGCGGCTGGGCAGGGAGCCGCCGGCGCCAAAGGCGGGGTTGTTCTGCGCGTCGTAGAAGAGGGTCCCGGCGGCCGCGGCGGCCTGGTAGGCGGCGGCGGAGGCGGGATCGGGGCCGGTGGCGGCCAGGGCGGCGGCCCAGCCCTGCTCCAGCGTGGCCGCATCGGCCACGGGGGAGCTGCTGAGCAGATAGGCGGGATAGACATACCCCCCGCTGCCCGTGATGGACACGTAGCTGCGGGTGGCCCCCTTGAGCATGATGGGCAGGTCCGCCGTCACGGTGAGGCCCCGCAGCACGTCGCCGGTGGGGTTGAAGGCCGTGTCGGCGAAGCGGCCCAGCCAGCCGTTCCCGGCGGGCACCGTGGCGCCCTGGCCCCAGAGGTCGATGGAGGTGAAGTGGGAGAGGTTCGGATTGGGCATGCCGATGCCCGTGATCCAGGCCACCCGGCCGAGGGCATGGAGCTGGTCCATCCCCGTGAAGTCGGTGTTGAGGCCCACGCCGCTGCCCAGGTCGGTCTGCTGGGTGCCGGGGATCTGGAGCGTGGCCCGCTTGGTCTGGTAGATGCCCAGGTTCGCGCCGGCATTGGGCGGCAGCATGCTCAGCCAGTCGTTCCCGCCGTCGATGTTGACGATGACGAGGATGGGCGAGGTGGGGACGGCGATGGGAGGCTGGGTGCTGCCGGTTCCGCCGTTGCCGTGGCCGCCGCCGCAGGCGCTGAGGCCGGCCAGGGTCGCGCCCGCGGCCCCGAGGGTCTGGAGGAAATCGCGTCGCGTGGTCATGGTCCCTCCGGCGTCAGTAGAGCTGGCCCGCGGGCGAGCAGAGGATGAGGAAGGCCAGCTCCCGGGCCTTGGCCTGGGAGGCGGCGTCCCAGGCGAAGGCGGAGGGCCAGAGGGCGGCGAGCCACTCGGCGGTGACGGCGGCCGGCAGCGGCGCGGGCTGGAGCAGGGCCGTGAGGCGCGCCAGCACGTCCTGAGGAGTGGCCGGGGCCGTGGGGAACCAGGCGGTGACGGTGGTGGGGAAGAGGGGATAGGTGGCCCCGCTGAAACTGCGGGTCTCCGCCAGGGCGAGGGCGGCGGCGAGCCTGCCCCGGTACCGCATCGTGTTGCTGTTCAGCCAGGCCGTGTGCTCCTTCCATCCGTTGGGTCCGGTGGGATCGAACAGCTTCATCCCCGCCTGGTCGAAGGTGGTGGCGGCGTTGGTCACCAGCCGCCACGCGGGATAGGCCGGGGGGGTGGCGGAGGATGCCGCGGGAAGGGGGGGGCAGAGCATCCGCGCGGCGCGGACCGTCCAGGAGACGGGGCCCTCGGCCAGGGCGAAGCGGTTGGCCGGATCGAAGAAGTACTGGGACTTCAGGAGGGTCTTCAGCACGGCCCGAAGGTCGAAGCCGGCGGCCTGGATCATGGCCTGCACGTCGGCCAGATCTGTGGCCGAGTAGGTGGCGGTGACGAAGTGGGTGAGGAGCCGCCTGGCGAGGAACTGGGCGCAGTTGGCCCCCCGCGAGGTCAGGATGCTCCGGAGGGCGTTCTCGCCCTTGGCCAGGCCGCCGGTGGTGGTGGTCACGTCGAAGGTCTGGCCCAGGTAGGACACGGTCCCTGTGGCGTGCATGTTGGGGCTGGTGGTGGCCGTGCCCCCGTACCAGAGCCGGGTGTCCGGCGCGATGGCGCTGCCGTCGTAGACCCTGAACCGCGCGTCGGCGGGGTACTTCGAGCTCGGGTTGGCGGGATTCACCTTGAGGTCCGCCTCGGCATAGGTGAAGCTCCAGCCGCTGAGGGCCCGCGCGAGCTGGGTGATGTCCGTCTGGTTGTAGCCGTTGTCGGCCCCCAGGCTGTACAGCTCCATCACCTCCCGGGCGTAGTTCTCGTTGGCGACCTTGGTGCCCGCGGCGTTGTTGAGGACGGAGTCGAGCCAGAGGGCCATGGCGGGGTCCTGGCTCACGGCCACGAGGAGGTCGTCGAACCTCGCGAGGCCCAGGGTCCGGAAGGTCTGGTACTGCTTGAGCATGAGGGCGGCGTTGTTGACCTTGTGCCAGCCCGTGGCGAAGAGGTTGTGCCAGAAGAGGGCCATCCGCTCCTGGAAGGCATAGGGGTTGAACTGCATGCGCCAGGCCGTGAGCGCCTGCGCGGTGTTGAGGCTGTTCCGCCAGGCGTCGGCACCCTCGACCAGGAAGGGATGGGGAGGCTGCACGGCGGGCACGTCCACGCTGCCGGCCACGGTGGTGTTCGCGGAGATCTGCGGTTCCAGGACGACGTCGGCCGTGGCGGCGGCGGCCTGGTAGGCCGCGGGATCGAGGGCCGTGCCGTCGATCCAGGCGTCGATGGCGGGGCCCGGGGCCTGGCCGGCCAGGGTCGCGGCGTCCTCGGGGGTCAGCCCGAACCCGGCGCGGCGGGCGAAGTGCTGGACATCCGCGACGGTCCAGGCGGAGATGGCGGTGAGGACGGCCATGGGGGCTCCTGGGGCTCAGTTGTTGGGGGCGCCGGCGGCGATCCAGGCGGACAGGGTGTCCACGGTGGGCTGGCAGAGGTTGGGGGCGGCCAGGGGCATGCGGGCGCCGTAGCCCGTTCCGCCGGGCTGGTCCTGGGTCACCTTGGCGATGATCCAGGAATGGGCCACGTCGCCGGGCTTCACCAGGACCCAGCCCTGGCCCGTGGGGGCGTTGGCGGGGACCACGTTCACGAGCTGGGCGTAGACCTGGGCGGCGGTGCCGGAATAGATCACGTGGCCCGTGGGGGAGGATCCCCCGTGGCAGCTGGTGGCGGCCGATCCGCAGCTGCTCTGGAGGGCGGGCAGGAGGTCGGCCGAGAAGCTGGGGTTGGCCTTGGCCGTGGCGATGGGGCAGGTGGTGGCCGGGGGGGATGGCGGTGCGGCGGCCGTGGTGGATCCCCCGCCCCCCCCGCCGCAGGCCAGGAGGAAGGGCACGGACAGGAGGGCCGGGAGGAGGGGGATTCGCATGGGGCTCCGGAGGGGTCCATCCAGCATGGGCATTGAATATGCCGAGTCAAGGTTTGAACAGGTAATTCCCCGGGGCCCCCGGGGCCGGGAATGGGTCGGAGGGGATGCGCTATCCTCGACGGGGAGGTAGTCCCGTGTCCCTGGAAGCCCAGACCCCCCTCTACACGGGGGAGCGCCTGCGAGACCTGATCCTCTGCTACGCGGGGCCCTGGGCCTTCCGGCCCTACCTCCAGTGCCGCGAGGATCTCGAGCTGCTCTGGCATGCCCGCCAGGGCGTCATCCTGGCCTTCGCGGAATGCGTGGTGACCCTGGCCCTGATCTTCCTGGGCCTCTTCCCCATCTTCGGGGCCGTGTCCGTGCGGTTCTTCCTGCCCCTCTGGCTGCTCTGGTGCCTGGGCATGTCCGTGACGAGCATCCTCCAGGCCACCAAGGGGAAGCGGAACAAGATCCCCGTCATCCATCAGTTCGTGGACTACTTGTAGCGTCCCGCGTTCAGGATCAGCATCGCGTCCCCGTAGCTGAAAAAGCGGTACCGCTCGCGCACCGCCTCGGCGTAGGCGGCCTTCGCGAGGTCCAGGCCCATCAGCGCACTCACCAGCACGAAGAGGGTGCTCTCGGGCAGGTGGAAATTGGTGAGCAGGTGGTCGGCGGTGCGCAGGGTGTAGCCGGGCGTGATGAAGAGCCGCGTGGCGCCCTCCCGGGCGAGGGTCTCGCCGTCCCAGGCGGCCTCCAGGGTGCGCAGGGACGTGGTGCCCACGCCGAGGACGGGGCGCGAGCGATCCCGCAGCGCGGGCTCGAGGACAGCGGCGGTGTCGGCGGGGACCTCGTACCGCTCCTCGTGCATGGCGTGGTCCTCGAGGCGCTCGGCGGTCATGGGCCGGAAGGTGCCGAGGCCCACGTGGAGGCGCACGGGATGCCAGCCGCAGCCGCGGTCGCGGAGCCGTCCGATGAGCGCTGCCGTGAAGTGGAGGCCCGCCGTGGGGGCGGCCACGGCCTCGCCCTGGCGGGCGGCGAAGACGGTCTGGTAGCGGGTCTCGTCCTCGCCCTCGGCCAGGTGCTCGATGTAGGGCGGCAGGGGCAGGCGACCGATGCGGTCGATCTCGTCCCAGTCCAGGCCGTGGTCCGCCTGGACGCGCACGGCGCGCAGGCCCTCCGGCAGGGTCTCCAGCACCTGCAGCTCGGCCAGGGACGCGCCGGAGACGGGGTCCACCACCGTGGCCCGGGCTCCCGGTTTCAGGCGGGCCCCGGGCCTCACCATGGCCTCGAAGGTGCCCGCACCCAGGCTGCGCAGCAGCAGGGCCTCGCCCGCCCCGCCCCCGGCGCGTTTCAGGAAGAGCCGGGCGTGGCGCACCCGCACGTCGTTGGGGACGCAGAGGCACCCGCCGGGCAGGAGGTCCGGCAGCTCGCGGATGCTCCGGTGGGACCAGGCGCCCGTGCGGGCATCCACCACCAGGAGGCGGGCGCCGTCGCGCTCCGGGGACGGATGCTGCGCGATCAGCTCCGGCGGGAGGTCGAAGTGGAAGTCCGTGCGCTGCATGCGGGGCCGGTCAGGCTTCGGAGAACTGCAGCCGGTGCAGCCGGGCGTACTCGCCGTCCCGGGAGAGGAGGGACTCGTGGGTGCCCTCCTCCACGATCCGGCCCTGCTTCAGGGCGCAGATGCGGGTGGCCCGCTGGATGGTGCTGAGCCGGTGGGCGATGACGAGGGTGGTGCGGTTCTCCATGAGGGCTTCCAGGGCCGCCTGGACCGCCCGCTCGCTCTCGGTGTCGAGGGCGCTGGTGGCCTCGTCGAGGATGAGGATGGGGGGGTCCTGGAGCAGGGCCCGCGCGATGGCGATGCGCTGGCGCTGCCCTCCGGAGAGGCTCGATCCGGTCTCGGCCAGGGGCGTGTCGTAGCCCTTGGGGAGGGCGGAGATGAAGTCGTGGGCGTGGGCCTTTCGGGCGGCGGCGATCACCGCCTCGCGGCCGGCGTCGAGGCCGTAGGCGATGTTGTCGTGCACCGTGTCCAGGAAGAGGAGGGTCTCCTGGGTCACGATGCCGATGATCTTCCGCAGCTCCCGGGGATCGAATTCCCGAAGGTCGGTTCCGTCCAGGGTGATCCGGCCGGCGGAGGGATCGAAGAACCGGGGGACGAGGTTCACGAGGGTGGTCTTGCCGCCGCCGCTGCCGCCCACGAGGGCCACGGTCTCCCCGCTGCGCACCTCGAGGTCGATGCCGCGGAGCACGGGATGCTTCGCGTCGTAGGCGAAGGCCACGCCCTCGAAGCGGAGGACCGAGGGATGGGCCGGCACGGGCCTGGGGTCCGCCGGGGCGACCAGCTGGGGCTGGACATCGAGCAGGGTGAAGATGCGCTCCAGGGCCACGGTGCTCATCTGCATCTCGCCGAACATCCGGGTGAGGCGCCGGATGGGATCGTAGAGCTGGTAGATGGCCAGGAGGAACATGAGGAAGTCGCCGCCGGTCATGGCCCCGCTGCGGATCCGCGCGGCCCCGTAGAGGGCGAGCCCGGCCAGCAGGAGGCCGCCCACGCTCTCCATGATCGGGCTCGACAGGGACTGGATCCGGACCACCTTCATGCCCAGGCGGTAGAGGCCATGGCTCTGGTTCCGGAAGCGCCGGGACTCATAGTCCTCCCGGGCGAAGGCCTTCACCACCCGCATGTTGGAGAGCACCTCCTTGAGGCGCTGGAGGAGGGTGTCGGCGCTGCTCTGGGCCTTGTGCCCCTGGCGCCGGATGAGCCGGGTCAGGTGCTTGATGGGGAGGAACACCAGGGGGAAGAGCGCCACCAGCACCAGGGCGAGCCGCCAGTCGGTCCGCACGATGAGGACCACCATGACCACGGCCATGGTGACCTGCCGGAGGAGCTCGGCCACCTGGGTGGACACGAGCTGCTGGACCAGGCCCACATCCCCCAGGATGCGGTTCATGAGCTCGCCCACGGGACGGGCCTGGAAGAAGGCCGGGTCCTGCTGCAGCACCCGGTCGAAGAGGCGCTCGCGCAGGTCCTTCACGGCCTTCATGCCGCTCCGGGCCACGAGCACCGAGCCGGCGTAGAGGAAGAGGCCGCGGAGGAAGAACAGGGCCGCGATGATCGCCGGGATGAGGAAAATGCTGGACTGGAGCGTCTCGGCCGGGGGCAGGAAGCGGGTGAGGGCCTGGACGGCCTGGGGCCACCTGGCCACGCCGCCGCCGGCCATGCCCAGCTGGTGGTCGAAGAGCAGCTTGAGGGCCACGAGGATGAGGGCCTGGAGGCTGTTCCCCACCGTGAGCAGGACACCGCCAAGGAGGGTGCCGGGAAGGTAGGGCCTCAGGTGGTGGCGGAAGAAACGGCGGATGGGGTTCAAGCGGGCCTCGACCCATCAGCTTATCTGAACAGGCCTATTCGACCGTCACGGTCACCCGGCTCTTCCCGTCGTCGAGGCTGAACAGCTCTGTGCCCCGGGGCACCGTGAGGGCCTGGTCCATGAGCCGGTCCATGTGGATGCCCTTGGCGTGCGCCTCCTTCAGCTGCGCGTCCGAGAGGTAACCGCCCACGGCCCGGGCCAGGGAGGTGGCCACGCGGATGGTGACCACGTCCTTCTGGCCCTTCTGCCGGATGTGGATCACCAGGAAGCGGCCCTGCACCGGGCCGGCGGCCTGGGGCTGGACGCCCATGGCGAGGAGGGCCAGGCGGCAGGGCTCGCTGCAGGCGTCCAGCTGGAGGCCCGCCTGGAGCACGGGCACGGCCCGGGGGTCCCGGCGCCGGGCCAGCTGGAGCGCCGCGGCCACGCGCACGTCGGGGAGCGGGTCCGAGAGGGCGTTGGTCAGCCCCGCCTGGGCCGCGGCGCTGTCCCACTGGCGGATGCCCCAGCAGCGGACGCGGTTCAGCTTGGCCTCCTTGCCCAGGAGCCGCTGGTCGGGATCCCGCTGGAGGAAGTCCGAATAGGCCGCGGCGGCCTCGTCCCAGCGCTGGTCCTGCTCCAGGCTGGAGGCCAGCCAGTAGCGGGCATCCGCGGCCCGGGAGGAATCGGGGAATGCGTGGAGGAGCTGCCGGTAGGCCTGGGCCGCCTCGTACCAGTGCTGGGCGTAGCGCAGGTCCCGGGCCCGCTGGAAGAGGGCCTCGGCCGGGCCCTCGGGCGGGGCGGCCAGGAAGGCGGGATCCGCCGGGGCCGGGGCCAGCAGGGCGGGCAGCATGAGGAGGGGGCGCAGGCTCATGCGCCGCCCTCCTTGAGGTGGCGTTCCATGCGGACGGCCTGGTCCTCGAGGTTGTGGGCGGAGGCCCACTTCCGGAGCTGTTCGGCGCGCTCGGTGCTGAGGCAGCTGTCCTCGAGGGCCAGCTCGGAGAGCCAGGCGTGGAGCTTGGCCCGGGTGGCCTCGGCCTCGGGGGTGGGGGCGCCCTGGGCGGCGAGCTGGTGGCTGGATTCCAGCAGGGCGAGCGCCATCTCGCGCTCCTGGTGGCGGTCCTCCTCCCCCTTCCGGCAGAGGGTGGGGTTCTGCTCGAAGTCCTGGAGGAGGGTGCTGCTCTGCTGGAAGAAGGCGATCCAGACCCGGTCCTGGCTGCGGCGCTGGGCCAGCAGCTCGAGCCGCTCGGTGTCCTGGGCCAGGGCCCGGAGGTGCCGGGTGTGCTCGACGATGTAGAGGGAGGGGATGCCGGCCAGGAGCAGGGCCGCCGCGGCGGTGAGGCCCCAGGTCCGGTACCAGGGGCGGGCGGGGACCGCCAGCTCGGGCGCCAGGGCCTCCCCGTGGGCCCCCAGGGCCAGGTGCAGCTCCAGCAGCTCGGCCAGCTCCCGCTGGGCGGCGGGATCCTCGGGCCAGAGCTCGGGCCGTTCCAGGAGCTCGAAGCACCGGGCATCGTCGAGGGGGCTGAGGTCGGGGCGGGGGGTCATGGCTGGGATCCAAGGGACTTGCGGAGCTTCTGGAGGCTCTGGAACAGGGTGGCTTTCACCGTGCCTTCGGCACAGCCCAGATCCTGGGCGATGCGCTTCACGGGATGCTCGTGGACGTAGTAGGCGAGGACCATGGCCCGCTGGCGCGGGGTCAGCCCCTCCAGGGCCCCCCGGAGGGCCTGGAGTCGCCGGCTTTGGTCCACGGATTCCCAGGGTGAAGCCTGATGGGGGTCCGGAGCGTCAAAGGTCTCGGGAGGGGGTACCTCCCGACCTCTTCTACGCAGATGGTCGGTCGCCGCATTAGCCGCCAGGGTGAAAAGCCAGGCGGCCACCGGCCGACCCTCCTCGAACCGCTGGCAATGCTGGAGGCATTTGAGGAAGACCTCCTGGGCCAGCTCCTGGACCACCCCGGCCTCCCCCTGCAGGCGGCGGTGGAGGAAGGCGCAGAGGGGCCGCTCGAACCGGGCCATGAGGTGGGCCAGGGCCTCCTCGTGGCCGGCCTTCAGCCGGGCCATCCAGTATTCGGGCGTCTCCCCCTCGGGCGGAGGCGTCCCCCCGGCGGGAGGGGCGGGCAGCGGGGCGGCGGGACTCATGCCTTGGGCGGGGCCGGGAGGGGGCCGAAGGTCAGGCCGGGCTGGCCGAGCTTCTCCAGGATGAGCTTGAGCTGGGCATCCGTCAGGGAGGCCCGGAGCCCGACCCGCCCCTTCTCCTGGAGCAGTTCGGGTGCGGGTGCGCCGGGCACGGGCTGGACGGCGCTGATGGCCGCCACCAGGCGCTGGAGCCAGGGGGTGACCTGCGAGATGGCGGCGGGGTTCCCGGCCAGGGACAGCTCGAAGCGCGAGGGCTGATCCGGGACGGAGCTGGGCGTCACGCTCCAGAAGAGGGCCTGGACGTCCTTCGGCAGGTCCCGGAGGGTGCCGCTGTCCGGGAGCTCCTTGCGGAGGCTCCCCAGCAGGGCCTCGGGCTGCAGGTAGCCCTGGAAGGGGGCCCGCGGGCTGATCCACTCCGCCGCGGCCGCCACGCCGGGCCGGGTGGCCAGGTTCTTCCCCGAGGCGAGGCGCTGGAGGGCGGACAGCTCGCCGATCCAGATCTGGCCCTGTTCGTCGCTGGCGGCGCGGATGTGGGCCTTCACATCCCCGGTCTCGAGGTCGAGGATCACGTAGAGGGGCCAATCCCGGCCGGCGAGGCGCAGGTGGCCCTCCTGGGGGAAGGACTCGGTGAGGGCGGCCACCAGGGACTTGGGGTCCTTGAACTGGTCCAGCTGGATGAGCACATGGCCCAGGCCCTTCTCGAGGCCGGATTCGCCCTGCTGCGGCAAGCCGATGACGTGGAAGGTCAAGCGTCCGGTCTCGGTCCGGGGGTTGATGCGGGCCTTCTGCAGGAAGAGGTCCAGGGCGCGCTCGGCCATGGGTTCCCGGGCGAGCAGGGACTGGAATTCCCGGTGGGAGATCACCCAGCCCGCCTCGCCCGAGAAGGCGGCCACGCTGCCCTCGGGCGCGGACTGGACCCACCCCGGGACCCGGAGGCGCGGCTTGCAGGAGGGCAGGAGGCAGAGGGACCCCAGGCCGGCCGCGGCGGCGATCAGGATGGGGGCCGGGCGTCGCATGAGGGCTCCTGTGGCTGGGCTACGGATCGGCGCGGCGGGCGTTTACGCCAGGTGCCTCAGGGCCGCGGGGAGGTGGGGGCTCCGGAGGAGCTGCTGCTGCTCCACCTCGGAGAGCAGGCCCCAGATCCGGACCGAGGCCTCGCGGGGCGTCTTGGGGTTCAGGAGGAGCTCCGACATGATCGGCGCGTGGGCCATGAGCACGGGATGGCCGGCGATCTGCTCCAGGACGGACCGGGGCGTGAGCTTGTTGCGGGTGAGGCGGAGGAGGATGCCGGGATCCAGCTGGCGGTCGGCCACCATCTGGCGGAGGGTCTCCTCGTCCTGCAGCACCTCCTGGGGCAGGTGCCGCATCAGCTCGCCGCCGGAGGCCCGGAGGGCGGTGATGCGCTGGGGGACGTCCATGGCGAGGTAGAGGCCCCGCAGGGTCTCCAGGGCCCGGCGCTTCACTTCCAGGTGGGGCAGGCGCGGATTGCGGAGGACCTCGATGCAGGGCTTCACGCCCTGGAGCGCGTCGAGGAGGCGCAGGGCCGAGGCCTCGCTCAGGTGGGGGTGGTGCACCAGGGCCTCGGCCACCAGCGGGTCCTGGGACCAGGTGCGGTGGGCCGCCACCCGCTCGGCGCGGTCCCGGTCCAGGGTGGGCACGGCGGAGGCCAGGATGCGGGACGTGAGGGCGGGGTTCTCCAGGGCCAGGGCCATCACCTGCTGGTCCGGGTCCTTGAGCACCTGCATGAGCTGGTCCTCCTGGGTGCCCTGGGTGGCCAGGAAGACGCGCTCCTCGAGCGAGGCCCAGCGGCCCTCCTCCACCCGCTCAGGGAGTGAGCCGGAGACCCCGTTCCGCTGGCGCTGGAGGCGGTCGTAGAAGTACTTCACCACCCGCAGGAGGTGGGGGGCCTGGCGCTTGGCCCAGTAGGTGACGAACTGGTACTCCCCCTCCTCGAGCTGGGTGAAGAGGCTGACGATCCGCCGGAGGTCCGAGCGCCCCGCGGCGCCGCGGTCCAGGGCGGCCAGCAGCTCCCGCGCGATGCCCACGCGGCGGGAGAGTTCCGGCGGGCTGCCGGGGGCCTCCAGGATGCCGGCCCGCACAGGCTCGCGGAAGTACCAGCGGGCCTCGGCGTAGACCTCCTCGAAGAAGTCCGGGACGCCGCATTGGCCCAGGGCCCGGCAGATCAGGTCCTCGGAGACCAGGGGGTTCTGCATGCCCGCCTGGCGGATCTCCGGATCGGCATCCGTGAGGCAGAGGAGCAGCTCCTCGGCCTGGGCCGTCTCCCGGGCGCGGGCGAGCCGGTCCTCCCGCTGGAAGCCGCCGCCGCCGGGGGTCTCCACGGCGGCCGCCGGCGGCGCCGTGAGGGTCTCCCAGTCCTCGTCCTCGGAGGGCAGGGGCGGGAGCTCCTGGGTGGTGCCCGTGGCGGAGACCGTCCTGGCCAGCTGCTTGGCGAGGAGTTTCGCCACGGGCTTCAGGGCGGGGCTGAGCTGGTGGTAGAGGGTCTTCACCGCCTCGGCCCGCTCGTCCTTCTCCTGGGCGGGCGCGTGGTCCATCTCCCGCATCTGGTCGAAGAGGGAGACCACCATCTCGAGGTCGCGGCGGATGGATTCCGGGGTGGCCTCGTTCTCCGCCAGGCCCAGGAGGATGGGCCAGTGGGCCAGCCAGTGCGGCGTGCGCGCCATGAGCGTGAGGAGCCGGGGCGAGGCCAGGGAGTGGGCCAGGCCCTCCAGCATGCGTATCTGGGTCTCGGAGGGCAGCTGGGGACGGATCAGGGCCAGGTGCCGGAAGTGGTTCCGGTCGGACTCCCCGAGGGTCGCGAGGAAGGGGGCCTCCGTCGTCTCCCTCAAGGGCGCTCCTAGGCGCAGGCGGTCTGGAGGAAGGCCATGAGGCGCGCGTTGCCCCGGAAGAGCAGGGCGTCGACCAGGGCGCCCTTCAGGCCCTGCTGCGCGTGCAGCCGGTCGAGGTGTTCCGGCCGGGTGATGCTGCCGCCCATGATGAGGGGCAGGCCGGTCGCGGTGCTGAGGAGGCGGGCCGTCTCGAAATCGGGGTCGGCATCCACCTCTTCCGGGATGTCCACGAAGAGCAGCCGCTTGAAACCGTAGTCGCGGGCCCGGGTGGCCACCTCGACGGCGCTGAGGCCGGTGGCGTCCACCCAGCCCGAGCGGTGGACCCGGCCGCCCCGGGCATCCACGCCGGCCGTCAGGTGGGACTGGAACCGCGCCACGAGCTGCTCCACCACCATGGGGGACTTGTGGAGGATGGTGCCCACCACCAGCCAGGTCGCGCCGTGGTCGATGAAGAACTGCGCCTGGTCCGAGCTGCGCACACCGCCGGCCACCTGGATGCAGACCTTCCGCCCCTGGGTCCGGCAGATCTGGAGGATCTGCGCGATCACCTCCCGGTTGTTGCCGGTGCCGTGCGCCGCATCCACATCCACCAGGGCGAGGCGGCAGGCCCCTTCGTCCAGCATCCACGCCACCAGCTCGAGGGGGGCGACGGCGATCGGCCCCGCCTGCCCGGCGGGGACCACGAGTCCGTGTTGGAGGTTGAGGGTGGGGTAGATCTTCAAGCGGGCATCCCAGCAGGGCGAGTGTAACGCAAGTGTCACGCCGATGGGCCGGGTCCCAGCAGGTCGAGCAGCTTCCGGGCGGCCTCGGTCTCCGCCTTCTTCCGGGTGTTCCCCTCGGCCTCCGCCACGTGGGGGCCGGTGGCGGCCCGCACGGAGAACCGCGGCGCATGGTCGGGGCCGGATTGCCCGAGCAGGGTGTAGGCCGGCGCCGGGAGGCCCAGCCGGGCCGTGGTCTCCTGGAGGGTGGTCTTCGCGTCCCGGCGGGTCCAGAGGCCGGGGTCGGCGCTCCGGATCGCCGCCAGGTGCCGCGCCTCGACGAGGGCCTGCACCCGGGAGGCGCCGTCGCCGCCGGCGGCCTGGGCATCGAGGAAGACCGCGGCCAGCAGGGCCTCGACCGCATCCGCCAGGGGCTTGGGGCCCAGGGCGGTCCGGCCCGCGGAACTCAGGGCCTGGTCCAGGCCGAGGTCGAGGGCCCACGCGTGCAGGGCCTCGGTGCAGACCAGCACGCCCCGGAGCTTGCTCATGGGGCCCTCCTCCCAGTCGGGGCGCTCGCGGTGGATGGCCAGCGCCACACAGAAGTTGAGGAGGGCGTCTCCGAGGAATTCCAGGCGCTGGTTGTCGCGGCCCCTCCCCGAGGAGGCGTGGGTGAGGGCCTCCCTCAGGAACGCCGGGTTCCTGAAGGCGTGGCCCAGTCGCGCCTCCAGGGCGGCGGTTCCGTCCCTGCGTGCGGCCATGCTCACTCCGCCAGGTCGGGCGGAAGCTTCCGGTTGAAGCGGGCCTGGTTCAGGGCCTGGCGGAAGCGGATGTTCCGGCTGGCCATCTGGCCCAGGAGCCCCAGCCGGCGGGCCTCGCGAAGCTCCTGGTGGAACTCGCCCATCCGCCCCTGCTCGTAGAGGACGGCGGCCAGCCAGGCATGGGCGTTGACGTTGTAGGGATCGGCCTTGAGCGCCTGGCGGAAGCCGTGGATGGCCTTCTCCGGCTGGGAGTCGGCCATCTGGATCGCCTCGCTCATGGAGACGTTGCCCAGGTTCATCCGTTCGGAGGGCTGCAGCTTTTCCAGGTGGTCGTCCTGGAAGCGTTCCGGCTGGTCGAGGGTCTTCGGCTCAGGAGCCTTCTGGGCGGGGGCGGGGCGGGACTCGGCGGGAGGCGTCTCCAGCCGTGGCGACTCCTTCGCGGGCGTCGGCCGCGTCGCTGGGGCCGACGGCGCGAGGTCGGGTCCGGCCGGCCGCGGGGGCGTCCCTGGCGCGGGATGGGCGGCCGGTGTCGGTGTGGCCGGAGCCCCGGAGGGGGCGGGCAGCCCGGAATCCGGGGCGGCCGCCGCGGCGGCTTGAGGGGCGGCCGTGGACCCGCGGAGCTTCCACCAGGCCAGGCCGCCCAGGCCCGCCAGCAGGAGAGCGGCGGTGCCGATCCAGAGGCCGGTGCGGGATCCGGCGGCCGGGCGGGTGGCGGGTCGGGGCGCCGGGACGGGGGTGGCCTGGGGCACGCCGGCCGTGGGCTGGGAGGCCAGGACCGCCGTGGCCTGGGCCGTGGGGGCGGCGGGGGCGGCCGGCGCGGGGGCCGTGGGCGCCGCAGCCCGGAGCAGGGAGGTGGCTTCGTCGAGCTGGCCCATCCACGAGGGGTCCTTGGCCGCCCGGAGGGCCTTGGCCAGATCCTCCGCGGTCTGGTACCGGTCGTCCGGGTTCTTGGTGAGGGCCCGGTCCAGCACGGACTTGATGGCGGGGCTGATGCCCTGGAGCTGCTGGGTGTCGATGGGCTCCGGGGGCTCATTGACGATCTTGTAGAGGATGGTCGGGGTGGTGTCCCCCGCGAAGGGCCTCCGTCCGCTGAGGGCTTCGTAGAGCATGACGCCCACGGCGAAGAGGTCGCTCCGCGGATCGGGCTTGCCCGTGCGGATGTACTCCGGGGCCATGTAGCTCACGGTGCCCATCACCATGCCGGTGGCGGTCATGTCCGAGTTGCTGATCTTGGCCACGCCGAAGTCCATCACCTTCGCGTGGAGGCGCCGCCCGTCCTGGTGCACCCGGACGTTGGTGGGCTTGATGTCCCGGTGGACGATGTGCTGGCGGTGGGCGAAGCCCAGCCCGTCGCAGACCTGCGCCAGCACCTCCAGGATCTCGGAACGGGTGAGGACCTGCTGGGAGATGAGCTCGTCGAGGTCGTGGCCCTTCACGAACTCCATGGCGATGTAGAGCACGCCCTGGTCCTCGCCGAACTCGTAGATGGTCACCAGGTTCGGGTGGTTCAGCACCCCGGCGGCCCGGGCTTCCCGGGCGAAGCGCTCCTTGGCCTCGTCACCCTGGGCCGCGGCGGGGAGGATGGTCTTGATGGCCACCTCGCGCCCGATGGAGGGATCCACGCCGAGGTAGACCTCGCCCATGGCACCGTTGCCGAGGACGCGACGGATCTCGAACTTGCCGAGCTTCTCGAACATGCGGACTCTCCCAGGCCGGGCTGGATGGAGGGAAAGCATAGGGCCAGTCCTGGTCCGGGCCAAGGGAGTTGGGATATCCCGGCATGGTTGGCGCTTTCCGTACTGGAATCCTGGCCTGGAAAATGCAAACTTAGGGATCAGATCCCGGAGTGTGAGTGCCCGAAGTCCGCCTCCGCCATTTCCTTCCCGCCCTCATGGGCTCCCTCCACCAGCAGGGAGCCGGGGGGGAGCTCGTGCTGGAGCAGAACGACGGGACCCGCCGCCTCTACTGGTCCGGCGGTGACCTGAGGTACCTGCGCAGCGATGCCGTCGGCGAACAGTTCGGCAACTTCCTCATCCGGCGCGGCGTACTCGACATGGCGGCCCTCAACGAGCTGCTGGCCGACGGCGAGGGCGCGCGGGTGGGAGACCGGGTGGTGCAGTGGGGGCTCATGTCCGTGGAGGAGCGGGATGCCCGCTTGCACGAGCTGCTCGCCTCCATCCTCCTGCACGCCCTCGAGCATCCCATCCTGAAGCTGACCTGGCTGCCCGGGCCCCTCGACGGGAGCCTCAGCGGGGACCTCCAGTTCCGCCTGGACCACCGCCGTCTGGTGTGGGATGTGTTCCAGAGCGCGCAGATCGACCGGGAGCTGCTGGAGATGTTCCGCAGCGAGCCGGAGTGGCGCTGGCAGGCCCCGCCGGACCTGCTGCTCTCCCTCTCGGATCTGCCGCTCAACCCGAAGATCGCCTATGCCATGACCCTCATGGGCACCGAGCCCCTGGCCTGCGACACCCTCACGTCGCTCACGGGGCTGGATGCGCCGGATGCGGCCCGGCTCGTGGCGGCCCTCTGGACCCTCGGCGGCCTTTCCCTCATCCGCGGCGACCTCCCCCTTCTGCCGAAGCCCGAGCCCCCGCCGGCTCCTGAGCCCGAGCCCATCCAGATCCTGGCGGAAGACCTCGAACCGCCCCCGGCGCCCGTGGACCCCCCTCCCGTCCTGGAGGCGATGCCCTACGACGGGGAGCCCCTGGAGCTGATGATGCCGCCCGACCTCCCGGCCACACCCGCGGCCCGGGTTCCGCCCGTCCCGGAACCGGCCCTCGAGCCCGGGGAGGAGCCGCCCGCCGACCGGGCCCGTCGACTGTACATCAAGGCCAAGTCGTACCTGATGCAGGACCGCACCAGCGAGGCCATCCGCGCGCTCGAGCAATCCATCAAGCTCGATGGGGATTCGACGGAGTCCTACGACACCTGGCTGCTGCTCGGCCGCCTCCGCCTGGCCAACCCGGCCTGGTCCACCCGCGCCATCGAGGCCCTCCAGGTCGCCTCCCGTCTCAAGCCCAAGGCCGCCGAACCCTGGGCCCTCATGGGCGAGCTCTACCACCGCAAGGGCTTCACGGCCAACGCCCAGGGCTGCTTCCGCCGGGCCCTGGAGCTGGATCCCTCGGTGGCGGTGCCGGCCGACTGGGAGGTGGAGAGCGCACCGCCATCCTCCGGGGCGAAGGAGCCTCGCGGCGGGCTCATGAGCCGGCTGAAGGGCATGCTGAGCCGGGACTCCGGCTGAGGGTCAGATCGGGGTCGCCATCGAATGCCTGAGGGCCTCCAGCTCCGGGTTCCCGGGGAAGGCCTTCAACCCGAGGTCGACCACCACCCTGGCTTCGGGGGCATGGCCGGACGCCAGCAGGTGGGACGCCACGAGGCTGTGCCACTGGCCGCCCCCGCAGGCGGGGATGGCCCGCAGGGCCTCCCAGGCATCGGCCACGGCCTGCGCCTTCAGGCCCAGCTGCAGATCGAGGTCCACCTGCTTCGTGCGGAGGGCCGGATCCTTGGGGCAGGCGGCCACGGCCCGCTTGAGCACCTCCCGGGTATCGTCGTAGCGCCGCATGGCGCTCAGGATGTCGACGATGGCGAGCCAGATCGCGGAGAGATCCGGGCGCCGCCGGAGGGTGCCTTCCAGCATCTCCAGGGCCTCGCTGGTCCGTTGGAGGGCGGCGAGGGAGAGGGCGAGCCGGCAGAGCGCCGTGGGGTGGTCCGGCTCCAGGGCCAGGATCCGCTGGAAGAGGGGGATGGACTCCTCCACCCGCCCGGCGCCCTGGTAGGCCACGGCGAGGGTCATGAGGCCCGAGGTCTTGGGGGCGGGCGACAGCGCCAGCCAGGCGGTCCCAGCCCGGATCGCCAGCTCCCAGTCCCGGGCGACGGCCGCCTGGAGCAGCACGTTGAACTGGTGCTGCTGGTTCCGCGGCTCCGCCCCGGCGGCGTCGAGGGCCATCTGCAGGTACAGGGTCTTCTTGGCCTCCTCGCGGGCGAGGTCCACCTTCCCGAAGTGGTGGATCACCGCATCGAGGGAACCGATGGGGAGCTTCCGCCGGTGGAAGTACGGATCGAGGAGCTCGTGGATGCGCCCCGTGAAGGCCAGACCCGGGGCGTTCCGGCAGAGACGCAAACCCCGGTGGGTCGCGAAGAGGCTGTAGCCCGCGCCGAGGGGGTAGCGGCCGTCGTTGGGCTGGACGGCCTGGTCCATCATGAGCCGGTCGCCATCCAGGAAGTAGTTCCGGAAAGTCAGGGTGAAGGCCGGGATCCGCTTCTGTTCGCAGGCCTTCCGGAGGGTGGGGTGGTCCAGGGGATCCACCGCCTCGTCGGCGTCGAGGACGAGGATCCAGTCGCCGGTGCAGAGCCTCAGGCTGGCATTCCGGGCTGCGGAGAAATCGCCGGTCCAGGGGAAGTGGCCCACCCGGGCCCCGAAGGTCTCCGCGATGTGGACCGTCTCGTCCGTGGAGCCCGTGTCCACCACCACGATCTCGTCCACGAGATCGCGGACGGAGGCGAGGCACCGGGGCAGGTGGGCCGCCTCGTTCTTCACGATCATGGACAGGGAGAGGGTGGGCATGGGGCCCATGGTAGGGCTTCGAAAAAAAAATTAAAGGTTCGGCCCGGCCCCGTCGAATAGGCACTCAGCGGGTTCCCATCCGCGACCCAACCCGGACGGCACGGATGCTGTCCTGTGCATCAAGGAGGATGCCATGTCCCTTTCCATTCTCAACAACATCACCGGCCTCAACGCCTCCCGCCAGCTGGGCCTCACCCAGATGGGTCTGAACCAGACCATCGAGCGCCTCACGAGCGGCAAGCGCATCAACAAGGCGTCGGATGATGCGGCTGGCCTGGGCATCAGCAATCAGCTGAATACCGAGGTCAAGGTGGCCGACCAGGCCCAGCGCAACGCCAACGACGGCGTCTCCCTCCTCCAGGTGGCGGACGGCGCGCTGGACACCATCACCAACCTCCTGCAGCGGCAGGCCGAGCTGACCCAGCAGGCCTCCACTGGTACCCTGGATGCCAACGGCAAGGCCAACATCAACGCCGAGTACTCCAAGAACAACGCCACCATCGCGGACATCCTGAATAGCACCACCTTCAACGGAACGTCGGTGTTCAGCAACACGGCCAAGATCTCGGTCGGGTCCTTTGCTGCGGTGGATCTCACCACTTCCCTGGCCAAGACCAGCATCACCAGCGGGACGGATGCCTCTGTCGCCGGCCAGCTGAGTGCCGTGAAGGCCGACCTCCAGACGGTGTCCACCCAGCGGGCGACCCTCGGTGCCTCCGAGGCCACGCTGAACTCCTACTCGGCCGTGCTCGGCATCCAGTCGCAGAACCTGCAGGCCGCCTCCAGCCAGATCACGGACGCGAACATCGCGAACGAGGTGGTGAACCTGTCCAAGTTCCAGATCCTGAACCAGTCGGGCATCAGCGCCCTGGGCAAGTCCAACCAGTCCGCCCAGAGTGTCCTCGCTCTCCTCCAGTAGTCTGGAATCTGATCCCATGGGGGGCGGGCCGAAGGGCCGGCCCCCTTTGGGTATCGGGTAAGGAGTCTCCCCCATGGCCGATCAAGTCAACCTCGCGGTGAGCTTGGCGCCGGGCCTCCCGCCGGCTGGCCCTCCGGCCAAGCCGAACCAGCCGCTCCCGGCACAGGCCGTTCCTGCGGCCTCAGACAGGGTGCCTTCGGCGTCCGCCAAGGTCCCCACGTCTGCGGAAGTCAACTCCGCGGCCCAGGTGTTCAGCGAATTCCTGCAGCAGACCCAGCCCGATCTGGTCTTCCAGGTGGACCGGGCCACCAACGAGCCCTACTTCAAGGTCGTGGACGCCAGGACCCGGAAGGTCATCCGTCAGGTGCCCTCCGAGGAGGTGCTGGCCATGGCCCACAAGTTGCGTGAACTGTCGCACGCCATGGACGCTTCCGGTGTCCTGGTGGATCAGCAGGGCTGAACGCGCTCCCCGAAGGAGGCAACCATGGCGACCATCAGTTCCACCGGTGTGGCGACCGGCATCGACTGGAATTCCCTCATCAGCGCCATCCTCCAGCAGGAGGGGCAGCCGGTGCAGCGGCTCCAGGACCAGCAAACGGCCAACAACAACCGCCTGGCGGCCCTGCAGAAACTGCAGGGTGACATGAATGCCCTTTCCTCGAGCGCGGCGACCCTTGGCGGGACCGCCTTCGACGCCCGTACCGTCACCAGCTCCGACACCAACAACACCTATGTCACGGCCACGGCCACCGGGGCCGCCGTGGGCAGCTACGACCTCCAGGTGACCCAGGTCGCCACGGCTGGAAAGATCTCGCCGACCCTGTCCGGTGGCCTGCCCACCAACCTCGCCGTGGCGGATCCCCTGGCCACCCCGGTCTTCAGCGGGAGCTCCGCCAGTTTCGCCATCCAGGGCACGGACGGCGTGATCCGGACCCTGACCCTCGGCAGCGCCAACAACAACCTCTACGGGCTCCGGGACGCCATCAACGCCCTGAGCACGCCTGACCCGAACGTGCCAGGCTCCAAGGGATTGGGCGTGACCGCCACCGTGGTGAACACGGGGAGCGGCGCCAACCCCTACCAGCTGGTGCTCACGTCCAACACGACCGGAACCGGCACGACCGGGGGCGTGGTGACCCTGGCGGACGTCACCGCCGGAGGCGCCGTCAACACCCTCGGGATCGCCGCGGGCACGGTCGACAGCATGACCGCGCCCACCACGATCAGCGGCGGACTCGCCTCCGGCGGCGCCAACGTGGCCAAGGACGCGCTGTTCTCCGTCAATGGCGTGCAGCTCACCCGCAAGACCAATTCGGTCACCGATGCCGTGGCCGGGGTGACCTTCAACCTCAAGCAGGGCGGCCAGACGGGGATCACCACCCTCACGGTGGGGGTGGACAAGTCGTCCATCACCAGCGCCATGCAGGACGTCATCAGCAAGTTCAATTCGCTCCTCAGCGATTACAAGGGCGCTTCGGCCGCGGGTGGGGCCCTCTACAACGACTCCTCCTCCCGGGGCTTCATCTCCCAGATCCGCTCCGCGCTGACGGGGGTGCCAGCGGGACTGAGCTCCACCGCGACCTTCAACTCGACGGCCAGCCTCGGCGTCAAGACCAACCAGGACGGGACCCTGAGCCTCGACACGACGGCCTTCCAGGCCGCCCTCGACAAGGATCCCACCGCGGCGAAGCAGGTCTTCGCCAACAGCGGTGTCTCCACCAGCGCTGCCGTCTCGTTCTACGGCGCGGGGCCGAACACCGCCACCGGCGCCATCGGCTTCAACATCACCTCCTACGTCAGCGGCGGCGCCGTGTCCGGCACCTTCACCGTGGGCGGGAACAGCTACACCCTGTCGGGGGCCAACGGGAGCCTGGTGGGCACGGCCGGAACGCCCCTGGAAGGCCTCATCCTGGGAGTGAGCGGCGTCGGAAGCGGGACCCTCACCGTCTCGCGAGGCGTCAGCCAAGCCACCCAGGACGCCGTCTCGAGCATCACGGACTACGGCTCGGGGATGCTGACCCGCATCATCAGCAGCATCAACGACCAGAATCGCACCCTGGCCAGCCAGATCACCGTGGGGCAGGCCCGGCTGGATCGGCGCAAGGTCCAGCTCCAGGCGCAGTTCGCCCAGGTCGAATCTGTCATCGGCCAGCTCCAGGCCGCCGGGCAGAGCATCTCCGGCATGGGCTGAGCCTCAAGCCATTCGCTGTTCGTGCCGAAGAATCCTCCGGGAAGTGATCCATGACGCCCTATGCCAAGGCCAGCAACCAGTACCTCTTCCAGCGCGTGATGGGCGCCTCCCAGGTGCAGCTGGTGGCCCTCCTGCTCGAGGGGGGTCAGCGGTTCCTCTTCCAGGCTGTGCAGGCCCTCGACCGGAAGGACTACGAGGCGAAGGCCCGGCACACCAACCGGGTGCTGGCCATCATCGAGGAATTGACGAATCGCCTGGATGTGGAGAACGGCGGCGGATTGGCCCAGAACCTCCAGGGGCTCCACCGGTGGTGGTCCTCGGAGATCCTGGCGGCCAGCAGGACCAAGGACGCGAAGCGCCTGGAGGAGGTGCACCGCCAGATGGGGGAGATCCGCCAGGCCTGGGAGCAGCTGGACCTCCAGCAGCGGACCGCGCCGGCGGCGATGGCGGTCCGGGACCTGGTGGGATGAGCGACGCCGCGGTCCGGGCGGCCCTGGGGCAACTGGAGGACTGGCTGAGGGATGGCGCCACGCCCCTGGATGGGGCCCTGCTCGAAGCGTGGAACCGGAACTTCAAGGAGGCCCTCGCCGGCGCGGAACGGGGCCCTGGCTGGGAGGAGACCCTCGCTCTGGCCCGCAGGCTGGGGCAGCAGGTGCAGGCCCGCCAGCACGAGCTGGAGGGGCAGCGGGAGGCCATCCGGCGGGAGCTGCAGCAGCAGCTCCAGGGGGAGCGGGCCCTCAAGGGGTACGGAAGCCATACCCACTGACCGGATGAGGGCGCGGATGGACTCCGGCCTGCGGTGCCGCCTCAGGCCGTTCCGAAGAGCCGGTCCCCCGCATCGCCCAGGCCGGGCAGGATGTAGCCCTTCTCGTTGAGCTGGCGGTCCACGGCGCCCACGATGATCCGCAGGTCGGGGTGGTCCTCCTGGAGGCGCCGCAGGCCCTCGGGGGCCGCGAGCACGGCGACCAGGGTCAGGTTCGCGGCCCCGGCGCCCTTCAGCTGGCGCACGGCTTCCGAGGCGCTGCCGCCCGTGGCGAGCATGGGATCCAGCACGAAGACGGGTCGCGCTTCCAGCAGGGGCGGGAAGTTCCGGTAGTACGGAACGGGCACCAGGGAATCGTGATCCCGATAGAGGCCGAGGTGGCCGACCTTCGCCGTGGGGAGCAGCCGCAGGAACGAGGGCAGGAGCCCCAGACCCGCCCGGAGGACTGGCACCAGCACCGGGTCAAGCTGGCGGAGGCGCTGGCTCTCCGTGCGCTCCAGAGGCGTCTCGATGACCACCGGTTCCACCGGCAGGGTGCGTGTCGCCTCGACCGCGAGCAGCAGGCCGACTTCCTCGATGAGGGTGCGGAACAGGCTCCCCGGCGTCTTCCGGTCGCGGATGAGGGAAAGCTTGTGATGGACGAGTGGGTGATCGAGCACAGTGGTGGTCATGGCGCGCCTCTCGCTCCAGTGTCGCGCGGAAGGGGGTGGAATTGAATGGTCGGGTCGGCGGAGGTAGCGTCAAAAAAAATGAAGATTTTTTTGATTTCTCTGTTGACCTCATCTGGATCGCTGGTTTCATGTTGTCTCAGAGGAAAAACGGACGATCATCTTCCCCATAGGGCCAGCTGCGAGGTATCTGAGATTTGGAGAGTGGGAAATGCTAAAGAAAGTCGCCATCTTCAAGGCCCTCGATGTGGAAATCAAGAAGCAGAGGGGCCCCGTGGCGGTAAAGGATGCCTACAAGGGGCACCACTCCCTGAAGGAAGAGCTGAGCCAGCCGGGAATCACCATCCTGGGTGAAGTGGCCGGGGGCGATCCCGGCCGCGGGCAGGTCCGCGACAGCTACAAGGCCTCCACCCACGCCAAGAGCCTGGCCGAGAACGGGGCCCGGGCCCTGTCGGTGGCCACCGACAAGTTCCTCTACTTCGGCGACGACAAGCATCTTTCCGAGGTCCGGGGGCAGGTGAAGGTCCCCCTGATCCGGCGGGAGTTCATCTTCGAGGAGTACCAGGTCGAGGAAAGCAAGATCCTGGGCGCCGATGCCATCTTCCTGATGCCCGCCCTCCTGACCCAGGAGCGCCTGCAGGCGCTCCTGAAGTTCGCCACCGGCAAGGGGCTCGACGTGGTGGTGGAGGTCACCTCCGAGGCCGAGCTGCAGCGGGCCGTGGACGCCGGGGCGGACATCATCTGCGCCGTGGGCCGCAACCTGGACACCTGGGAGGCCTCCTGGGACCAGGCGGTAGCGCTGGTGAAGAAGGTCCCGAAGAAGTGTCTGAAGATGGTCGAGGGCGGGATCCAGCGGCTCGACCAGATCAAGCAGATGGAGGCCCTCGGCGTCCATGGCGTCCTGGTGGGCGATGCCCTCCTGGACGACTACTATCCCGGCAAGCGCCTCGCGCAGATCCTTGCGGGCCTTGAACCTCCGAAGAAAGCCGCCAAGCCCAAGGGCAAAGCCGGCTCCGCCGCCGATGCGGCGCATCCCCCCGCGGCTGCCGCCGCAGCCAAGGATCGTACATCCACCCAGCGGGACCAGGCTGGCCATGGCATGAAAAATGCTAAGGCTTCGCCGACTTCCCGCACTTCCCCTTCCAACACCGCCCAAAAGGGCGTAAAGGAGCCACCCATGGCCGAAATGACCACCCCGGTCGCCACCCCCGCCGCCCCCGCGGCCGCGAAGCCCGCCGCCAAGAAGCCGGCGAAGAAGGCCGCCCCCAAGAAGGCCGCCGCCAAGAAGCCTGCGGCGAAGAAGCCCGCCGCGAAGAAGGCCGCCGCCAAGAAGCCGGCCGCCAAGAAGGCCGTGAAGAAGGCCGCCCCCAAGAAGGCCGCCGCGAAGAAGGCCGCCCCGAAGAAGGCCGTGAAGAAGGCCGCCCCCAAGAAGGCCGCCGCGAAGAAGGCCGCTCCGAAGAAGGCCGTGAAGAAGGCCGCCCCCAAGAAGGCCGCCGCGAAGAAGGCCGCCCCCAAGAAGGCCGCCGCGAAGAAGCCGGCCGCCAAGAAGGCCGTGAAGAAGGCCGTGAAGAAGGCCGCGCCGAAGAAGGCCGCCGCCAAGAAGCCGGCCGCCAAGAAGGCCGCCGCGAAGAAGCCGGCCGCCAAGAAGGCCACCAAGAAGTAGGAACCGTCCGGTTCAACAACCTGGCTAAGATCAGAGAGGCGCGCTAGCGCGCCTCTCTGGACCAGGTGCCGCCATGAACGTGATCGAACGCGTATCCGCCCTCGAAGTCCTGGACAGTCGGGGGAACCCGACCGTGCTCGCCCGGGTCCAGCTGTCGGATGGGACCCTTGGCCAGGCGCTCGTGCCCTCCGGTGCCTCGACGGGCAGCCGAGAGGCCCTGGAACGCCGGGACGGCGACAAGAAGCGCTACCTCGGCAAGGGCGTGCTGGGGGCCGTCGACGCCATCAATGTCGAATTGCAGGGCGCCCTGCAGGGGATGGATCCCTTCCAGCAGGCCGAGCTCGACGAGCTGATGTGCGACCTGGACGGGACCGAGAACAAGGCGCGCCTGGGGGCGAACGCCATCCTGGGTGTGTCCATGGCCCTGGCGGACGCCGCGGCCCGGGCCTCGCGCATGCCCCTCTACCGCTACCTGGGCGGGGCCTCGGCCCGGCTGCTCCCCGTGCCCATGATGAACATCCTCAACGGCGGTGCCCACGCCGACAACAACGTGGACATCCAGGAGTTCATGGTGCTGCCCGTGGGGGCCCCGAGCTTCCGGGAGGCCCTCCGGTGGGGGGCGGAGGTCTACCACGCCCTGAAGGGGGTCCTGAAGGCCCGCAAGCTGGCTACGGGGGTGGGAGACGAGGGCGGCTTCGCCCCGAACCTCGCGTCCAACGAGGAGGCCCTGGAGCTCATCGGCGAGGCCGTGAAGAAGGCCGGCTACAAGCTAGGCCAGGAGGTCTTCCTGGGCCTCGACTGCGCCGCCAGCGAATTCCTCCACGGGAAGGCCTACCAGCTGGACGGGAAGGCCAAGACCCCGGCCCAGCTCGTGGCGTACTACCAGGGTCTGGTGAAGCGGCACCCCATCGTCTCCATCGAGGACGGCTTCGCGGAGGGCGACTGGAAGGGCTGGAAGGCGCAGACCGAGGCCATGGGGGCCGGGACCCAGCTCGTGGGCGACGACCTCTTCGTGACCAACCCCGCCATCCTGGCCAAGGGCATCCGGGAGGAGGTGGCCAATGCCATCCTCATCAAGCTGAACCAGATCGGGACCGTCACCGAGACCCTCCGGGCCGTGGACATGGCCCACAAGGCGGGCTACCGGGCCATCATCAGCCACCGCAGCGGGGAGACCGAGGACAGCTTCATCGCCGACCTGGCCGTGGCCACGGGGGCGGGACAGATCAAGACCGGGGCCCCCTGCCGCACGGACCGCGTGGCCAAGTACAACCGCCTGCTCCAGATCGAATGGGAGCTGGGCGCCGCCGCCCGCTATGCCGGCCGGGAGGCCTTCGGGTCGCGCCTGGGCTGAGGAGGCCCCTGGACATGAACGCCAACTGGCTCCTGAAATCCAGCACGCTCTACGGGGTGCTCGGGGCCTCGGCGGTCCTGTCGATGCTGGCGCTCCTCCTGTCCCAGGACGGGCTCCCGGAGCTGCGGAAGCGCGAGGCGGAGCTGGCCCAGACCCGGTCGCGGCTCATGGACCTGAACCGCCGGAACCGGGAGCTGCTGGAGGAGGTCCAGCGCCTCGCCGCCAAGGACCCGGAGCTGATGGAGGCCCTGGCCCGGCGCCAGGGGTACGCGCGCCCTGGGGAGACCGTCTACACCTTCCGCAACCCGAAGCAGGATCGGTAGGGCGCCATGGAGCTCCAGATCGCCTCCGCCTCGGGGAATGTCTTCGGCTACCTCTGGGCGGACGCCTCAAGTATTTTGGATGGTTCAGGTTATGCCAAACGACTCTGCCCCCGGGGGAGCGGGTTCGGTTTAGATGGGCTTTTTTTGATGCAAAGGCCCGGGAAGGGGCCCTGGGTCCTGGAGCACTGGGATTCGGACGGCTCCAAGTCCTTTTGCAGCAACGGTAGCAGGGCGGCCCTGGCGCTCCCCGGCGCGCCTGAGGGCGATCTGGTGGAGGTGGTCTCCAGCGGCGAACCCGTCCGGCTCCGCCGCGACGGCGCCGGCTTCGGCATCCGCATGCCCGAGGGCGAGGGCTGCGGCCTCCGCGCGGTGCCCCTGGAGACGCCTTTTCCCAGCGGGTTCGGGTGGGTGGGGAATCCCCAGCTGGTGCTGCGCGTGCCCTCGGTGGCCGCGGTGGATCTGCCCGCGCTGGCGCCACCCCTCCGCTGGCACGGGGCCGTTCCCGGCGGGACGAACGTGAACGTGGTGGAGCCGATCGCCTCCAGCGAGGCGAGGATCCGTTCCTGGGAGCGGGGGGTGGAGGGCGAGACGCTCTGCTGCGGAACCGGGTGCGCCGTGGCGGCGGCCTGGCTGGCGCGGACGGAGGGGGGCTCATCCTGGACGCTGCATCCGGCGAGCGGGGAGCCCGTCACCGTCACCCTCCACCTGGAGGAAGACGGCACATGGCGGGACCTGTGGCTCTCGGGCCCCGTACGCCGCATCGGCGTCGCGCGTCCCGACCCGTCCCTGCTGGATCCGTGAACCCTTCGAGCACCGTGGAACCCGACCTGCTAGACTGGCGTGTTCCACACCCGAGGGGTTTCCGTGATGCGCGATTCGACCAGCGCCTTGGCGACGAAGAGGGCCGGCTGATGCGCGCGCGGGTCGTGGCGCTGGCCAACCAGAAGGGCGGGGTGGGCAAGACCACCACGGCCATCAACCTCGCGGCCTCCCTGGCCATGATGGAGAAGATGGTGCTGCTGGTGGACTTCGATCCCCAGGGCCACAGCACCACGGGCCTCGGCTTCCCCAAGCCGGACCACCGGGCGGGGTCCTACGCCCTCATGAAGGGCGCACCCGCCGAAGCGCTGGTGCTCACCACGGAAGTCCCCATGCTGCAGGTGCTGCCTGCGGGGAAGGACCTGGCCCAGCTGGAGTTCGAGCTCTTCGAGCTGCCCCAGCTCCAGGTGCTGCGCCAGGGGCTGGCCCCCCTCATGGACCGTTTCGACTACATCCTCATCGACCCGCCCCCCAGCCTGGGCATGATCACGCTCAACGCCCTCTCGGCCGCGGACGAGGTCATCGTGCCCATGCCCTGCGAGTTCTTCGCCCTCGACGGCCTGGCGGAACTGACCGAGACCCTGCGCCGCATCCAGTCGGGGCCGAACCCGGCCCTGCAGCTTGGCGGCATCCTCCTCACCATGGCCGAGGAGCGCACCAACCTCGGGGCCGCCGTGGCCGCGGAGGTCCGTCAGGCCTTCCCGGGCAAGGTGTTCCAGACCGTGATCCCCCGCAACATCCGTCTCGCGGAAGCCCCCAGCCACGGCAGGCCCGTGGCCTTCTACGACCTGCGATCCAAGGGCGCCCAGGCCTACCTCAGCCTGGCCAAGGAGTGGCTGGGCCTCGAGATGCCCGCGAGGAAGGAAGCCTGATGAGCAGCAACCTGAAGCGTCCGGCCCTGGGCCGGGGTCTCACGTCCCTCATGAGCCAGATGGCGCCCGAGGACGCCACCCAGCGCGAGCTGCCCCTGGGCAGCCTGGTGCCCAACCGGGCCCAGCCGCGCACGCACTTCGACGAGGACCTCCTCCAGGAGCTGGCCGAGAGCCTCAAGCAGCACGGCATGGTCCAGCCCATCGTGGTGCGCAGGACCGGCGAGAAGTTCGAGATCATCGCCGGCGAGCGGCGCTGGCGGGCCGCCCGCAAGGCGGGCCTCGCCATGGTGCCCGTGGTGGTGAAGGAGGTCCCCGATGACCGCCTGCTGGAGTTCGCCCTGGTGGAGAACATCCAGCGCCAGGAGCTGAACCCCATCGAGGAGGCGAAGGCCTACTGGCAGCTCGGGGAGCACCTCCGCCTCACCCAGGAGCAGGTGGCCGACCGGGTGGGCAAGTCCCGTCCCCAGGTGGCCAACACCCTGCGCCTGCTCCGCCTGCCCTCCGAGATCCAGGGCGACGTGGCCATGGGCCGCCTGAGCACGGGCCACGCCAAGGTGCTGCTGGGGGTGGCGGACACCCGCCTCCAGGAGCAGCTGGCGGGGGAGGTGGTGGACCAGCAGCTGAGCGTGCGGGCCCTGGAAGCTCGCATCCAGCACCTCCAGAAGCAGCGGAAGGTGAAGACCCGGAAGAAGCACCCCCAGGAGCTCTTCATCAAGGCCGCCGCGGAGGAATTGACCCAGGCCTGGGCCACCCGGGTGGAGATCAAGGGCAACGGGAAGGGGGGGGCGGTCATCCTCCACTACGCGAACGAGACGGACCTCGACCGGCTCTTCGAGTCCCTGAAGCACGGCCCGGCCCGCAGGCATTAGACAGAGGTCCCGCATGACATCCTGGTTCGTCAAGAAACGGCAGCAGAAGACGGCGGTGGAGGAGCGCACGGTCAGGGTCCCGGAGGGCCTCTGGATCAAGTGCGACGCCTGCAAAGAGCTCATCTACCGCAAGGAGCTCGTCAACACCCACAACGTCTGCCCCAAGTGCGGCTACCACTTCCGCATCGACGTGTCCGAGCGCCTCGAGAACCTCCTGGACCTGGGCTGGACCACCCTCTTCGACAACCTGCGCAGCACCGACCCCCTGGGGTTCGTGGCAGCGAAGGCCTACAAGGACCAGCTGAAGAAGCTGGAGGCGGACGGCCAGACGCAGGACGCGGTGGTGGTGGTGGAGGGCACGATCTCCGGCCATCCCGTGGTGGCGGCCATCATGAACTTCGACTTCCTGGCCGCCAGCATGGGGAGCGTGGTGGGCGAGAAGCTCCGCCTGGGGGCCGAGCGGGCCCTGGAGAAGCAGTGCGCCTACCTCATCGTCAGCTGCAGCGGCGGCGCCCGCATGCAGGAGGGCACCCTCTCCCTCATGCAGATGGCCAAGGTGAGTGCCGCCCTGGCCAAGCTGGACAAGGCGGGCCTGCCCTATCTGTCCATCCTGACGGATCCCACGACGGGCGGCGTGAGCGCCAGCTACGCCATGCTGGGCGACCTGAACATCGCGGAGCCCAAGGCCCTCATCGGCTTCGCCGGCCCCCGGGTCATCGAGCAGACCATCAAGCAGAGCCTCCCCGAAGGCTTCCAGCGCTCCGAATTCCTCCAGGCCCACGGCATGGTGGACCGGGTGGTCACCCGCGACCGCCTGAAAGACTTCGTGACCGCCTGCCTCGAGTGGATGCTCCCCGCGCGGGACTGATGAACCCGGACTTCGAGCTGGTCTCCATCCCCCGGCTCCAGGAGCGGGGGCACCTCGGCATCAAGGTCGGCCTGGAGAACATCCGGGCCCTGCTCGGCGGCCTGGGCCGCCCGGACGCAGGCTTCCCCGTGGTGCTCATCGCCGGCACCAACGGCAAGGGCAGCACCGGGGCCTTCCTGGCCCACATGCTGAAGGCCGCCGGCTTCACCGTGGGCTGGACCACCTCGCCGCACCTGGTGGACCTCACGGAACGCATCTGGGTGGACGGGGAACCCATCGGCACCGGCGCCCTCGAGCTCCTGCTGACCGAGGCCTTCGAGTCCGAGGCCCGGGCCGGCATCCACGCCACCTACTTCGAGCTGATGATCACCGCGGCGCTCCTGGCCTTCCGGATGACGGGCGTGGAGATCGCCCTCCTGGAGGTGGGCATGGGCGGCCGCTGGGATGCCACCAACGCCACCGATCCGCTGCTCACCCTGCTCACCACCGTGGGTCTGGACCACCAGCAGTACCTGGGCGACACCCGCGAGGCCATCGCCGGCGAGAAGCTCTGCACGGCCAGGGAGGGCCGGCCCCTGGTGCTGGGGCCCAGCCTGGACCCCGACTGGGTGCGGCCCCTCCTGCCCTGCGCCCCGGTCCTGTGCCCGGCGCCCCGGCTGGGGCCGGCGGAGGTCTTCTGGGACCATTCGAGCCTCGACGGGCGCCGGGTGGGGCTGGCGGGCGCCCACCAGCTGGACAACCTCGCCACGGCCTTCGAGGGGGTGCGCCAGCTGAAGAAGCTGGGCTTCCCCATCCCCGAGGACCGGCTGTGGTCCGGCGTGGCCTCTGTCCAGTGGCCGGGGCGGCTCTGGGCGGTGCCGGGCCTGGAGGGCGTGTGGATGGATGGCGCCCACAACCCGGAGGGGGCCCGCGTCCTGGCGGACCACGCGGTGGCCTGCGGCCTCCGCCCGCACCTCTACTTCGGGGCCATGGGCGACAAGGATCTGGCGGGCATCGCCGCGCAGCTGAAGCGGATCGATCCGCGGTCCGTCACCTTCATCCAGGGCGACGCGCCCCGCTACGCGGGCCCGGGCCCCCTGGGCGAGGCCTGGGGGCTGGAGGCGCCCACCCTCACCCTCCGGCAGGCCGCGGCCCACCTGCGGGCACGGTCGGAGACCCCGCGCCTGGTGACCGGCTCCCTCTACCTGCTCGGCGACCTGCTGCGGGAGCTGGGCATCCGCCCCTTCGGATCCGTCGAGAGGCCTGGGTAGGCTGGAGGCATGTCCGCCGCCTCCACCCGCGCCATCGCCCTCGCCCTCGCCGCCAACGGAGGGATCGCCGTCTCCAAGTTCGCGGTGTTCCTGCTCACGGGCAGCTCCAGCCTCCTGACCGAGGCCATCCATTCCACCGCGGACTGCGCCAATCAGGTGCTGCTGTTCCTCGGCCTGCGCCTGGGCGCGAAGCCGGCGGGGCCCCGCCATCCCCTGGGCCACGGCCAGGCGGCCTTCGTGGCCAGCTTCCTGGTGGCGTTGCTGCTGTTCAGCATGGGGGGGCTCTACTCGGTGGTGGAGGGGATCCACAAGATCCGCCATCCGGAGGTGCCGCACCACCTGGGCTGGGCGGTGGGCCTTCTGGGCTTCGCCATCCTCCTGGAGGGCGTCTCCCTGCGCGGGGCGCTCCGCGCCGCGCGGGCCGGGCGGCATGGCCGGAGCCTGCTGCGCCACCTGCGGCAATCGTCCAGCACCGAACTGGTGGTCGTGGTGGCGGAGGACATCGCGGCACTGGCGGGCCTGGTCCTGGCCCTGGCGGCGGTGCTGCTGACCATGGGGACCGGGAATCCGGTGTGGGATGGGATCGGCAGCGTGGGCATCGGCCTGGTCCTCCTCGCCGTGGCCCTCTTCGTGGGGGTGGAGGTGGCCAGCCTGCTCCTGAACGAAGCTCCGCCCCTGGCCCTGCGGGGGGCCCTCCGCGGGGCGGTGGACGAGGATCCGGCCGTGGCGCGGGTGCTGAACCTGGTGGCGGTGGTCGTGGGGAGCGACCGGCTCATGGTGGCCCTGAAGGTGCGGTTCCACGACCAGCCCAGCGGCGCGGCCCTGGTGGCGGCCATCAACGCCCTGGAGCGGGATCTCCGGGGCCGCTTCCCCCAGATCCAGCACCTCTTCGTGGAGCCGGACGAGGCCGATTAGGGCAGCTTCGACTCCCCCAGCCGGAGCGTCTCCCCCAGCACGCCGTAGTTGGGCCCGGCCACGGAGGCCAGGCGCGCCACGGGCTGCCAGCGGCTGGCGTCGGCGCAATCCAGGGCCTCGTCGTAGATGCGGTCGGCCGCGTGGGCCACCAGCACGTCCAGGAGGACCAGGGTGCTGGTGGGGCCCAGGTCCAGTTCCCGGTTCAGGCGGCACTCCAGGGCCACGGGCGCCGCGACGAGGCGCGGCGGGGCCACCCGCAGGGAGGGTGTCGTGGCCAGGCCCAGGCTCGCCGCCTCGCTGACCTCGGGCGCCACCTCCTCGCCGCTGGCGTGGAGGGCCTCCAGCAGGGGGCGGTCCGCGATGTGGACGACCGCCTCGCCCCGCTCCCGCAGGTTCCGGTGCGTGTCCTTGAGGGAACCGTCCCGGCGCCGGCCCAGGGTCATGGCCAGCATGGGGGGACCGAAGATGCCCATGAAGGAGCTGAAGGGCGCCAGGTTCACCCGGCCCGCACCATCCACGGTCGCCACCCAGGCGATGGGCCGGGGGATCACGAGGCTGGAGAGGATGCGGTAGACGTCGCGCTTGGGCAGGGTGGAGAGGTCGCGGGTGGCCATGGTCACTCCCCGATGATCCTGACTCGGCCCGTCCCAGGCCTCGCCCCTGCGGGGTCATGCGCTTCGCGCACGGTCGGCCTCCGCTCCTGCTGCGGCCTCACGATCAGGCGTTTGTCGCGGCGGCCGTCGAACTCGCCAGAGGCTCCATCTCCAGGATCTGCGACAGCGGATCCTGGGAGAACGCCGCAGTGCGGCGTTCGATAGATGGAGTCATTCTCCAAGGATTTTGATGAGCACACGCTTATCCCTCCGGCCATCGAACTCGCCATAGAAGATCTGCTCCCAGGGGCCGAAGTCCAGCTTGCCGCCGGTGATGGCCACCACCACCTCCCGGCCCATGATCTGCCGCTTGTGGTGGGCGTCGCCATTGTCCTCGCCCGTGCGGTTGTGGAGGTAGCCGCCCTTGAGGGGGTCGGAGCCCGCGTTGAAGGGGGCCAGCTTCTCCAGCCAGCGGAGGTAGTCCTGCTTGAGGCCGGCCTCCTCGTCGTTGATGAAGACGCTGGCGGTGATGTGCATGGCGTTCACGAGGCAGAGGCCCTCCTGGATGCCGCTCGCGCGGACGGCCTCGGCCACCTGCTCGGTGAGGTTCACGAACCCCGTCCGCTCGGGGAGGTGGAGGGTGAGGACCTGGCGGTGGGATTTCATGGGCACCTCCCCTCCATCATCCGGCGGGCCGGCTTCCGCGACAACGTGACGCAGGGCGGGACCTCAACCGGAGCCCGCGGCCGCCTTCCAACCAGGGAAGTCCCCTCAACCACGGTCCCCTGCCCGGATCCCGCGCCGGGTCTGGCCGGCCTCCGTCCCGCCCCGGGACGGCCCCCCACCATCCTTCGGAGGTTTCCATGAAACGCGTCATCGCCTTGTCGCTCGTCGCCGGCCTGGGGTTCCCCCTCCTGGCCGCCGGTCCGGAGCCCCTGCACGAGCAGGCCACCCGCAGCCTGGAGGCCCGGGCCTTCCAGCTGGGCCTGGACCGGGACCACGGGTTCGTCCCCGGGGTCATCCATCACGATGCCCTCCTGGGCGAGGACGACGTGCGGATGCGTCAGTCCTATCGCGGCGTGAAGGTGTTCGGCGGGGAGGCCATCGTCCACCTCGCCGGTGGCCGCACCCGGAGCATCACGGACGGCCTGGTCCGTGGACTGGCCCTCGCCACCGTCCCCTCCGTGCCGGCGTCGGAAGCCCTGGCGGCGGCCCACCAGGCGCTGGCGCCGAAGGGTCCCTACGTCCAGGCGCCCACGGCCGAGCTGGTCATCGCGCCCGTGGCGCTGCGGGGCGTGGAGACCCGGCTCCTGGCCTGGCACGTCCATACCGAGCTGGAGAACGGCGCGGAGGAGACGGCCCACACGGACTTCTTCGTGGATGCCCGCACCGGCGCCATCCTGGACCGCTGGAGCACCCTCCGCACCTCGGCCTCGACCGGAACCGGCCTCTCCCAGTACAGCGGCACGGTGGGTCTGGACACCAACAGCCTGGCCACCGGCTACGAGCTGCGGGACATGACCCGGGGCACCGGCGGGACCTACGGCCAGAACGTGGTCACGAACATGAACCACAGCACGTCGGTGAACGGCGCCATCTACACGGACGCCGACAACACCTGGGGCGATGGCCTGAACTACGTCGAAGGCACGGACACCACCGCCGCCAACGGCCAGACCGCCGCCGTGGACGCCGCCTTCGGGATGCAGAAGACCTGGGACCTCTACAAGAACGTCTACGGCCGGAACGGCATCGATGGGGTGGGCACGGCCACCTTCAGCCGGGTCCACTACAGCACCAGCTACGACAACGCCTTCTGGTCCGACAGCTGCTTCTGCATGACCTACGGCGACGGCAATGCCTTCACGACCCTCACATCCCTGGATGTGGCGGGCCACGAGATGAGCCACGGGGTGATGGCCAAGACCGCCGCCCTGGTCTACAAGGGCGAGAGCGGGGGCCTGAACGAGGCCAACTCGGACATCTACGGCACCATGGTGGAGTTCTACGCCCGGGGCGCCGGAACCACCGCCATCCCGAACTACACGGCCATCGGGGGGACGATCGCCACCGTGGGTGGCGTGGTCCCCGCCGCGAACTACCTCATCGGCGAGCAGCTGGAGACGGCCAGCTTCACCCACCCCCTGCGGTGGATGTACAAGCCGAGCCTCGACGGGAAAAGCCCGGACGCCTGGTACAGCACCATCAAGCGGCTGGACGTCCACTACAGCTCGGGCCCCGCCAACCACTGGTTCTTCCTCCTGGCCCACGGCAGCCAGATCGACACCTTCTCCGGGGGCATCCAGTCGCCCCTGGCCAACGGCGTCACCAGCATCACCGGCATCGGCAACGACAAGGCCGCGGGCATCTGGTACCGGGCCCTCACCAAGTACATGACCTCCAGCACGGTGTACGCCGGCGCCCGGACGGCGACCCTCCAGGCGGCCACGGACCTCTATGGGGCCACCTCCGCGGAATACGCGGCGGTGAACCTGGCCTGGAAGGCCGTGAACGTCCTCTGACCGGGCGGGTACAGGACGGGGCCCCGGCGGCTGCCGGGGCCCCGTCCTGCCTGCGCTGCTTCAGTAGCCGGTGAGGGTGAAGTCGTCGAAGTTCACCCGGTTCGAGGTGCCGTCGCTCTTGCGGAGCTCGAAGCGGATGGGGCCGGTCACGCCCACGCTGAAGGTGGCCGTGGCCAGGGTGGTGGACGAGGTGGTCACGGAGCTGCCGGCCTGGCTCCAGCTGGTGCCGCCGTCCGTGGAGTACCAGAGGCCCCAGGTGGAGCTGCCGTCGGTGCCGTACTTGGCGTGCTTCACGGCGACGGTGTTGGCACCCGTGGGGAAGTCGAAGCCCATGGTGACCTTGCCGCTGTTGCGGACCCGGACGCTCTGGGCGCCGTTCTTCGGATCGCTGCTGCTGCTGCCCAGGAGGGCGTCGTTCAGGGTCCAGGTCCCGGTGGCGAGGGCCACCGTCCCCGTGGCGTAGGACGTCTTGGTCCCGGTGTCGAAGGCCTCGGCCAGGCTCGACGTGCCGGAGGTGTTGCTGACGGAGAAGGTCACCGCCGTGGAGGTGCCCACGTTGCCCGCGGCGTCGTAGGCCTTGGCGGCGAGGGTGTGGCTGCCGTTGGCCAGGGTGGTGCTGTCCAGGGTCATCGTGTAGGGGGTGGCGGTGTCCGTGCCCTTCAGCACGCCATCCACATAGAACTCGACCTTGGTGACGCCCACGTTGTCGGTGGCGGTGGCGCTGAAGGTGACGGTGCCGCTGGCGCCGCTCTCCGTGGCCGACACGGTGGGGGGCGTGGTGTCCGAGGACCCGCCGCCGCTGCCGGTGGTGACGTTCAGGGCGAAGTCGTCCACCACGAAGGAGGTCTGGGCCGAGCTGTCCTCCGTGCCCACCAGGTAGACCTGGAGGGTCTGGCCCTTGTAGGCGCCCAGGTCGAAGCTCTTCTGGGTGAACCCGGCCCCCGCGTCCAGGTTGGAGTAGGTGGCCAAGGTGGCCAGGACGGTGCCGGAGGCGTTGCGCACCTGCACCTTGAGGGTGTCGTAGGCCGTGGTGGTGGTCGTCTCGGCCGTGTCGATGTGCAGCCAGAAGCTCAGGCTGGCGGCGGTCGCCGCGGAATCGAGGGCCACCTGCTGGTACAGGGTGTCCGTGTGGCTGCTGCCGTAGCCGTCCAGCCAGGCCTTCCAGCTGCCGCTGTGGGCGGCTTCCGAGGTGCCGTTATCAAGGATGCCCGAGGCGGCCACCCAGGGGCTGGCCGTGCCGGTCTCGAACCCGGGATTGCCGAGGACCTGGGTCGTGGTGCTGCCCCCGGTGCCGTTGCTGACCGTGAAGGCCACGGAGGGGGAGGTGCCCACGTTGCCCGCGGCGTCATAGGCCTTGGCCACCAGGCTGTGGGACCCGTCCGCCACCGTGGTGGAGTCGAAGGCCAGGGTGTAGGGGCTGGCGGTGTCCGTGCCCTTGAGGGTGCCGTCCACGTAGAATTCGACCTTGGTGACGCCGACGTTGTCGGTGGCGGAGGCGGTGAAGGTCAGGGTCCCGCTGGTGCCACCCTCGGTGACGGACACCGTGGGAGGCTGGGTGTCAGAGCCCGCAGTCACGGTGATGGTGCGGGTGGCGGAGGCGGACTGGCCTTGGTTGCTGGTGGCGGTGAAGGTGGCGGTGTAGGTGCCCACGGTGGGGTAGCTGTGGCTGACGGGGCCCTGGACGGCGGCGCTGGCGCCGTCGCCGAAGGACCAGCTGTAGCTCAGGGCGCTGTTGTCCGAGATGGTGGCGCTGCCCTGGAAGCTGACGGAGCCGCCGGCGGTGATGCTGGTGTTCGCGGCGGGGGACAGGATGCTCACGACGGGGACCGGCGCGGTGCTGGTGGCGCCTGCCAGGTAGGCCGTGGCGTTGAGGAAGAAGGCGCGGTTGCTGTTGATCCCCCAGCTGGCGTGCAGGCTCTTGCCGGAGGTGGTGGTGGTGCCGTCATCGGCCGGGGCGCTGTCGCTGATGGCCACGACCCGCCCGCTGCCCACGGTGCAGGTGACGATGAAGGAGCCCGTGTCGCCGCTCACCTGGGTGTGGAGGATCTCCTGGACGTTGGGATTCTGGGCCGTGCTGGGGCTCAGGTAGGAGTAGGAGTGGAAGTCCATGAGGCCCAGGGATCCGAAGGTGCCGTTGACGATGGCCTGGGCGGCGGGGGAGCTGCTGGTGGTGAAGGCGGTGCTGGTGGTGTTGGCCTGGGCATCTCCGGGGCCGTGGCCCGGGACGAAGGTGAAGCCGTAGGGGTTCGCGCCGTTGACGGAGACCATGTCGTTGAACACGGTGTAGGCATCCGTGCCGCCGGTGCCGCTGTAGCGGCTGGCGCCCACGTGGTTGCCCACCACGAACAGGCCGCCGCCGTGCTGGACGTAGGCGAGGATGGCCTGCTTCTCGGCGGCGGTGAACAGGGTGTAGGGCTCGTCGATGATGTAGACGGCGTAGTTGGCGAGGTCCTGGGGATTGGTGCTGTCCCCGTAGGTGACCCGGCCCGTGGGGGGCAGGGTCTGGATGGCGTAACCGGCCTGGTGGAGGTCGAAGCCCCAGGCGCTGATCCCGCCGTTCCAGTCGGTCTCGGCGGTGGGGTTGGCGGGCGAGGGGTCGGGCTCGTGGCCCGTGCAGATCACCCATTCCGCGGAGGTGCCGGCCTCCTCGTGGCGGGTGTGGTCGAAGAGGACCCGTTTGGGGGTCTGGGCTCCCAGGCTGGCCACCAGGGCCAGGGGGAGGAGGATGCGCAGGGTTCGCATGAGGACCTCGGAGGGGAGAAAGGGTTCCCCCCCATTCCAGACGAGGTGCGCGTGAACAAGGCGTGAATTCGGCAGTCTTAACAACAATTAACATCTGCACCCGCCTGCAGGGGCAGGTCAGACTGGAGGGCCATCCAGGACCCGACCATGCCGTTCCGCTCCGCCCTCGTCTCCGCCTTCCTCGCCGCGGCGCTGCTGGCGCAGGCCCCGCCCAAGGCTGCGGACCCCGTCCCGCCGGCGCAGATCACGCTGACCACGCCCTTCCCCGTGCACCTGGGCAGCGTGGGGCCGAAGGAGGTGCGCGAGGCCGTCTATGGCATCAAGAGCCTCGCCGACCATCCCTTCCACCTCAGGGTGCTGGATCTCTCCCTGGGGCTGGAGCTCGACGGCGCCCAGTTCAAGGAGGCCCTCCAGCCCGGCGAGGTGCGGATGGTCCACGTCCGCGTGAACCCCGACGGGATGCTGGGCTACATCCGGGGCGCCGTGCGGCTCGGCACGGATGATCCCGCCCAGCCCTTCTACATCCTCCGCTACGACATGTTCGTGCGCCCCGAGGTGGCCGTGGACGCGGAACGCCGGAGCCTCGGGGAGGTGGCGCCCTGGGAGAGTCCCACGGCGCTGTTCCGGTTCACGCGCGAGGGCGGCGAGCCCGTCCGGGTGGAGCTGGCCTCCGTCCTGCCACCCTACCTGCAGGCGGAGGTGGTTCCGCACGGAACGGTGGCGGAGCTGCGGGTCACCCTCCGGCCTTCCCTGCTCAAGCCCGGGATGCTGGCGGGACTGGAGGTGCTCCAGGTGACCACCAACGCCCCCCGGCAGCCGTCGTTCACCCTCTACCTGGACTGGCGGCTGGCCCTGCCGGTGATGCCCTCGCCCTCGCGCCTGGTGTACGACGATCCCAAGACGACCCTGCTCGCCGTGGAGCTGAGGGCCCGGGACGGGAAGCCCTTCCGCCTCCAGTCCGCGGAGATCGAGGGGAAGGGCTACGAGCTGGTGGATCGTCCCGGGCCGACCGCCGAACGGCAGACGCTCCGGGTCCGGCGGCTGGGGACCACCTCGGCGCTGCTGGTGCTGCGCTTCCCGGGTTCGGACGAGCCGCTGAGGATCCCCCTCGACTACCTGGACCCGAAGGCCAAGGGTCCGGCGCCCCAATCTCCGGTTCCGGAACCGGAGCACCACCCCCATCATTGAGGCCCCGTCCTCGCCTGGAGGTTCCCCGTGGTCCTGATCGCCCTGTTGCTGCTCGTGGCCGGATCCCTGGCCTGGCGCCTGAAGACCCGGGTGGGGTTCCCCCTCTCCGCCCGCCTGAACGCCCTCCAGTGGGCGGGCTGGGTGCTGGGCCTCGTCGTCTTCCTGGCCTCCATGGCCGTGGTGGTGCCTCCGGGCATGGCGGGCGTGGTGGTGCTCTTCGGCAAGGTGAACCCGGAGCCCCTGCCCTCGGGCCTGCACTTCATCAACCCCTTCTCCCAGGTGGTGGAGATGGAGGTCCGCACCCGGAACTACACCATGTCCAGCACCTCTGACGAGGGCCAGCGCCGGGGCGACGACTCCATCGCGGTCATCAGTTCCGACGGGCTGACGGTGCGGCTGGACGCCACCATCTTCTACTCGCTCCAGCAGGCGCGGGTGCCCGAGATCTACCGGACCATCGGCCCGGACGTGGAGGAGCGCATCATCCGCAGCGAGATCCGCGCCAGCCTCCGGGATGCGGCCGCCGGGCTCACCGCCACGGACCTCTACACCACCAAGCGCCAGGCCTTCGTGGAGCAGGTGACCAAGACGCTCCGGAACGCCTTCGAGGCCCGGGGCATCACCCTGGAGCAGATGCTGCTCAGGAACGTGATCCTGCCCGACCAGATCACGAAATCCATCAACGACAAGATCAGCGCGGACCAGGATGCCCAGAAGATGGCCTTCGTCCTGCAGAAGGAGAAGCAGGAGGCCGAGCGCAAGCGCATCGAGGCCGAGGGCCAGGCCCGCGCCCAGCAGATCGTGAGCCAGTCCCTGACCCCCCAGATCATCGAGTACCAGCGCATCCAGGCCCTGCGGGAGATCGGGGCCAAGGGCAACCTGATCATCACGCCCATGGGCGGGGCCACCCCGCTCATCCAGGTCCCGGCGCGGAAGTAGGCTAGATCCGGGTCGGCAGAGCCCTCCGGGCCTTCAGGTCCAGCTTCAGCTGGATCACCTTGCCATCCCTCAGCACGTCGAGCACGACCTCGTCCTTGGGGGGCTCCACCTCCAGCATGGCCATGAGCTGGCCCTCGTTCTCCACGGCCCGCCCCTGGTAGCCGAGGATCACGTCCCCCAGGCCCTTGATCTCGCCCTTGGCGTCCAGGACCAGGCCGCGCATGCCGGCCCGGGCCGCGGGGGTGTCGGGATCCACCTGGCCCACCACCAGCCCGCGGGTGATCCCGAAGAGCTGCTGGGCGCGGTAGGCGTCCAGGGCCACGAAGCCCATCCGCGGGGGCTCCAGGGTCCCCTTGGCGATGAGCCGGGGCACCACCCGGTTCAGGGTGTCCACGGGGATGGCGAAGCCCACGCCCACCGAGCCCTCCCCCTTGGTGGCGACGATGGCGGTGGTCATGCCGATGAGGCGGCCCGCGCTGTCCAGCAGGGGCCCCCCGGAGTTCCCGGGGTTCACGGCCGCGTCCGTCTGGATGGCGTCCAGGATGCGGGTCTGGTAGTCGGTGGTGATCTCGCGGCCCAGGGCGGAGATGATGCCCTTGGTGAGGGTGTGGTCCAGGCCGAAGGGGTTGCCGATGGCGGTGACGTTCTGGCCCACCTCCAGGTCGTGGCTGCTGCCCACCCGGATGGGCTTCATGGCCTCCAGGGGGGCGAACACCTGGAGCACGGCCACGTCGTAGGCGAAGCTCCGCCCGATGAGCTTCCCCTTGTAGGTCTTCCCGTCGGTGAGGGTGACCTGGAGCTCGGGGGCCTCGCCGATGCGGCGCCCCTGCTCCTCCACGGTGATGACGTGGAGGTTCGTCACCACGTGCCCGTAGTCGTCCCAGACGAAGCCCGTCCCGGCCCCCGTGGGCAGGTTGGTGATGTCGAGGGTGCGGAGGTTCTGGAAGGGGGCGATGGCGGAGACGTAGACCACGCTGCCCCGGGCCTCCTTGAAGCGCCGGATCGTGTTCCGCTCCTCGGCGCTCAGGGGGCCCCGCTGGGCGACGGTGCGGGGGGCGGAGAAGGCCCGGAACCGCTCGATGACGGCATCCTCCGACGGCGGCGCGGCCCTCTTCGGGCCCTGGGCGGCCAGGGCCAGGGACGTCAGCAGGAGGGCGAGGCTCGGGCGGATCATGGGCGCTCCATCCTCTGAAGTATGAGGTTTCCCCTGCAGGATCCCGCCCCATGAAGTACGTTGGGGGGATTCCACCACCGTCTCCTCCCGATGGGTGCCCATGGCCGCCGGCAAGCCCCTGACGCCGCAACGCCGCCCAGGACCCCTGGCCTGGGCGCTGATCCTGGCCTCGGCCCTGGCCCTCGGGGGCTGGATCCTCCACCGCCACGGGTGGGGACAGCCCCTGAACGTGGTGCTGGTGCAGGGGCCAGCCGGTGCCGGGGACGGCCTGGATCCCGAGAGCCGCAGGGCCCTCACGGACCTCGTGCACTACGACCTGGAGGCCCTGGGCGCGGTGGCGGTGACCCGTGTGGCGGACCCGCCTCCGGCCGCGGCCTGGGGCCGGTTGCCCCGTCGCACGCTGGTCCTGGAGCTGCGCCCCCGGCGCCGGGGCACGGACCTGGCCCTGGATGTCCGCCTGGCCCGGTCCCAGGGCCTGGCCGCCCGGGGGGAAGCGGCCTGGGAGGTCCACCCCGCGCCCTTCGCGCCCCCCTTCGAGGCGTTCCAGGACCTCCACCGGGATCTGCCGCTTCCCGAGGGGCGGAGCCTGCCGGAGACGCTCCTGCCCCGCCGGGGCGACCTCTTCTGGCGCCTGGTGGAAGCGCAGGGCTGGCACCGGCGGAACGACCGCCTGGAGGCTGCCCTGGCCGGGGTCGAGGCGGTGCTCGGCGCCGAGCCCCGGTGTGCCCTGGCCTGGATGCTGAGCGGAGACCTCCTCTACCGTCGGCTGCTCATCGACCCCCTGGGCGTGCCCCGGGGCCAGGCCGAAGCCGAACAGCGGTTCCGGCGGGCCCTGGAGCTGGCGCCGGGCCATCCGCAGACGGCCTACCTCCTGGCCCAGCTCAAGGTGGATGCGGGGGACCAGGGCGAGGCCCTCCAGGTCCTCCAGGAGGCCCTGCGGTCGAATCCCCGGGCCCTCACGCTCTACACGGGTCTGGCCTATGCGGCCCGGACCGCCGGCCTGCTGGACCTCGCCCGGCTGGCCCTGGCCCGTCGGGACCAGCTCGCCGTCCCGGGGCTCTGGAGCGCCAGCGCGGAGAACACCTACCTCTACCTGGGGGACCGCTCCCGCTTCGAGGCGACCCTGGTCGAGGCGCCCGGGGACTCCCGGAACACGGTGGTGCGGTTCTACCGTGGGTACCTGGCCCTGGCGGATGGCGACCGGGGGGCCGCGCGGGAGGCCTTCGCCCAGGCCCAGGTCTGGCCCGGCGGCTTCGCCCAGTTCGGCCAGCTGGCAGCGGTCTACGAGGCCCTGGCGGCCGGGGATGGGGAGGGGGCCCGGCGGCGCCTCCGGGCGCTGGAGGAGGCGCGCACGGGCCTGCGGGTTCCCGACGGCGAGTTCACCTTCAAGATGGCCGAGGCCCTGGCCTACCTGGGGGAGCGCAGCAGCGCCCTGGACCTGGCGGAGCGCGCCTTCAGCCAGGGGTTCGGCTGTGCCCGCTGGTACCGCCAGAGCCCGTACCTGGCCCGTCTCCGGGACCTTCCCCGATGGCAGGCGCTGGTGCAGCACCTGGAGGAACGGCAGCGGCTGCTGGAGGCCACCTTCACGCCCTCGGCCTTCGGCCTGTAGACTCGGGGTTTCCATGGAAGCACGCGCCCGGAAGCCCCGCCAAGCCGCCCTCATGCTGGGCCTGGCCTTCGGCCTGATCCTGGCCGTCGGCTCCAGCCTGGCCTGGATGCTCGCCCGGGCCGGCGCCCGGGGGCCCGTCCACATCCTGCTGGTCACCCCCGCCCAGGGATCCGCCTCGGGGCTGGACCCCGCGGAATGCCGGGCCATCGGGGCCCTGGCCCAGGACCGGCTCGAGTGCTACGGGGGAATGGCCGTCACAAGCGTCACCGAGCTGCCCACGGATCTCGGCCCCGTGCGCACCCGGCCCCACACCCGCGTGCTGGTGCTGGAACCGCGGCGGCAGGGGAATGACCTCGTCCTCGCCCTCCGGGAGGCCGCGGGCGAGCGGATGCAGGCCGGGGAAGCCACCCGCTGGATCCGGCATCCGGCCCGGCCGCTCCCGCCGGTCCAGGCCTTCGCGGCCTTCGACCGGGCGGTGGGGCTGGTCCGCCAGGATGTGCCGGGCTACCTCACGCCCCGGGATCCCGGCCGGTTCTGGAACCTCATCCGCGCCACGGCCCTCCGCCTGCAGAACGACCACATGGCCGAGGCCGCGGCCCTGGCCCGGACGGTCGTGGAGGCCGAACCGGACTGCGGCACGGGCTGGGTGCTGCTGGGGAACATCCAGTACCGCAGGCTCCTCAACCATCCCGCCGCCTTCCGGCAGGAGCAGGCGGAGGCGGAGACGCTCCTCAAGCGGGCGCTCACCCTGGTCCCGGGCCACCCGCGCGCCACCCTCCTCCTCTCGCTCATGGAGTCGGACAACGGGAACCAGCGGGATGCCCTGAACCTCCTCATCCAGGCCCGCCGCTACCAGCCGAACAACCCCCTGCTGCTCACGGGCCTGGCCTATGCGGCCCGCGGCGCGGGCCTGCTTCCCCTGGCCCGCCGGGCCATGGACCTGCGGGACAGCCTGGCCTTCTCGGAGTACCTACCCCAGGCCGTGGACATCACCTGCCTCTACACGGGCGAGATCCCGCGGTTCGAAGCCAGCCTGCAGGACCGGCCGGGGCACCTGCGGAACACCACGGGCGTGCTCGCCTTCTACCGGGGCTACCTGGCCCTGGTGCAGGGGGACCGGGCCAAGGCCCACGCGGAGTTCACGGCCGCGCGCCAGGCGCCCCACGGCTACCCCAACATCCTCAGCCTCAGCGAGGTCTTCGACCTGATCCTGGACGGGCGCAAGGACGAGGCCTGGAAGGCGCTGCGGGCCTTCGACCAGGAGCGCCTGGGCATGCGGGAGCCCGACGGGGAATTCACCATCCGGCTGGCGGAGGCCTACGCCCTCCTCGGCGACCGGGCCAGCGCCATGGAGATGGCGACCCGCGCCTTCGCCCGGGGCTTCGGCTGCACCGCCTGGTACGAGCGCAGCCCGCTGCTGGCCCCGCTCCGAGGCCTGCCGCGGTGGAAGGCCCTCATGCAGCACCTGCGGGAGCGCCAGAGCCTGATGGAGGAGGCCTTCCCGGCGAGCCTGGTGGAGAATCCGGCCTGAAGAACCGCGCGGTTCAGCCGGACCCGGCGGCCCGGTAGACTGGAGGTTCGCCCGGGGGTTCCATGCCGACCATCGCAGCGCCCGCCCAACCGTCCGTCGCCGGGGTCGCCCCGGAGGAGGGCTACGTGCCGCGGCACAAGGTCCGCTTCGTGACGGCCGCCAGCCTCTTCGACGGCCATGACGCGAGCATCAACATCATGCGCCGCATCCTGCAGGCCACCGGGTGCGAGGTGATCCACCTGGGCCACAACCGGGCCGTCCAGGACATCGTGGACACGGCCATCCAGGAGGACGCCCAGGGCATCGCCGTCTCCAGCTACCAGGGCGGCCACGTGGAGTACTTCAAGTACATGGTGGACCTGCTCCGGGAGCGCGGGGCCGGGCACATCCAGATCTTCGGCGGCGGCGGCGGCGTCATCGTGCCCGCGGAGATCCGCGAGCTGGAGGCCTACGGCGTGGCCCGCATCTACAGTCCCGAGGACGGCCGGCACCTGGGCCTCCAGGGCATGATCGACGACGTGGTGCGCCGCTGCGATTTCGACCCCCGCGGGCAGGCCGCCCCGAACCGGCTGGCCCGCCGCATCACCGAGATCGAGCTCGGCTCCGCGAATGGGTTCACCGTCCCCGCGGACCGGCGCATTCCCGTCCTGGGCATCACGGGCACCGGCGGCGCCGGCAAGTCCTCGCTGATCGACGAGCTGCTGCGGCGCTTCCTGGTGGACTTCCCGGACAAGCGCGTGGCCGTGCTCAGCGTGGATCCCACCAAGCGCAAGACCGGCGGGGCCCTCCTGGGCGACCGCATCCGCATGAACGCCCTCTACCATCCGGAGCTGGCCCCCCGCGTCTTCATGCGCAGCCTGGCCACCCGCAGCGCGGCCCACCGGGCCACCAGCGAGGCCCTGGTGGCCAGCATCGCCGCCGCCAAGGCCGAGGGCTACGATCTGGTGATCGTGGAGACCGCGGGCATCGGGCAGAGCGACAGCGAGATCGCCGACCTGGTGGACCTGTCCATGTACGTGATGACCCCGGAATACGGCGCCGCCAGCCAGCTCGAGAAGATCGACATGCTGGACTTCGCCGACCTCGTGGTGCTGAACAAGGCCGACAAGCGCGGGGCCGAGGACGCCCTCCGCGATGTGCGGAAGCAGTACCAGCGGGCCCACAAGCGCTTCGACCAGGCCCCCGAGGAGATGCCCGTCTACGCCACCTGCGCCAGCCAGTTCAACGACCCCGCCACCAACTGGCTGTTCGTGAACCTGGTGAAGGCCCTGGCCGCCAAGACCGGCCTGGCCTGGGAACCCAGGCTGGAGGCGGAGCCCGGCGGACCCCGCCGCGCCGCCATCATCCCCCCCGAGAAGGTGCGCTACCTGGCGGAGATCGCCGACACCGTGCAGGGGTACAAGGCCTGGGCCCGCCGCCAGGCGGAGACCGCGGAGCTGGCCCACGCCCTGTGGACGAGCCTGGTCAGCCTCGGCGACCACGTGCCGCCCGCGGGAGCCTTCTATGGCGCCGCCCACCTCACGGAGGCCATGGACGGCGACCAGGGCCCGGCGATCCTCCTCCTCCGCCAGCGGTACCAGGAGCACCTGGGCGAGCTGCACGGCGAGAGCCGCCGCCTCATCCACGACTGGGCCGAGCTGAAGCGCAGCTACACCGAGCCCGAGAACGTCTATGTGGTCCGCGGCCGGGAGATCCGGACGGCGAACTACACCCAGTCCCTCAGCGGGTCGATGGTGCCCAAGGTGGCCCTGCCGCCCTACGCCGGCTGGGGCGACCTCCTGCGCTGGCAGCTGCTGGAGAACCTGCCGGGGCGCTTCCCCTACACGGCCGGCGTCTTCGAGTACAAGCGCGTGGGCGAGGATCCCACCCGCATGTTCGCCGGGGAGGGCACGCCGGAGCGCACCAACAAGCGCTTCCACTACGTGAGCAAGGGCCAGCCCGCCGTGCGCCTCAGCACGGCCTTCGACAGCGTCACGCTCTACGGCGAGGATCCCCACGTCCGCCCCGACATCTACGGGAAGATCGGCAACAGCGGCGTCTCCATCTGCACCGTGGACGACGCCAAGAAGCTCTACTCCGGCTTCGACCTCCTCTGCCCCACCACCAGCGTGAGCATGACCATCAACGGGCCCGCGCCCACCATGCTGGCCTTCTTCCTCAACGCCGCCATCGACCAGCGGGCCGAGGCCTGGCTGAAGGAGCACGGCCAGCTCGAGGCGGCCCAGGCGAAGATCGACGCGAGGTACGCCGCAAAGGGGATGGCCCGCCCGCGCTACGCCGGCACCCTGCCCGAAGGCAACGACGGCCTGGGGCTCGCCCTCCTGGGTGCCACCGCCGACGAGGTGCTGCCGGCGGACGTCTACGCGAAGCTGAGGGCCGAGGCCCTGCAGTCCGTGCGTGGAACGGTGCAGGCCGACATCCTCAAGGAGGACCAGGCCCAGAACACCTGCATCTTCAGCGCGGAATTCAGCCTGAAGGTGATGGGCGACATCCAGCAGACCTTCATCGAGGAGAAGGTCCGCAACTTCTACTCCGTGAGCATCAGCGGCTACCACATCGCCGAGGCCGGCGCGAACCCCATCACCCAGCTGGCGTTCACCCTGGCCAACGGCTTCACCTTCGTCGAGTACTACCTGTCCCGCGGGATGCACATCGACGACTTCGCGCCGAATCTATCCTTCTTCTTCAGCAACGGCCTGGATCCCGAGTACAGCGTCATCGGCCGCGTGGCCCGCCGCATCTGGTCCGTGGCCATGAAGGAGAAGTACGGCGCCAACGACCGCAGCCAGAAGCTGAAGTACCACATCCAGACCTCGGGGCGTTCCCTGCACGCCCAGGAGATCGACTTCAACGACATCCGCACCACGCTGCAGGCGCTCTACGCCATCTACGACAACTGCAACAGCCTGCACACCAACGCCTACGACGAGGCCATCACCACGCCCACCGAGGAGAGCGTGCGCCGGGCCATCGCCATCCAGCTCATCATCAACCGTGAGCTGGGCCAGGCGAAGAACGAGAACCCCCTGCAGGGCGCCTTCCTCATCGAGCAGCTCACGGAACTGGTGGAGGAGGCGGTTCTTGCCGAGTTCCGCCGCCTCTCCGACCGCGGCGGGGTGCTGGGCGCCATGGAGACGATGTACCAGCGGGGCAAGATCCAGGAAGAGTCCATGCACTACGAGCACCTCAAGCACAGCGGGGAGCTCCCCATCGTGGGCGTGAACACCTTCCTGAACCCGGCCCCGGCGGAGATGGGGGCCATCGAGCTCATCCGGAGCACCGAAGCCGAGAAGCAGCAGCAGATCGACAACCTCGCCGCCTTCCACGCCCGCAATGCGGATCGGGCCCCTGCCGTCCTGGCCCGCCTCAAGGAGGTGGCCCGCGCCGGCGGCAACCTCTTCGAGGAATTGCTGGAGGCGGCCAAGGTCTGCAGCCTGGGCCAGATCAGCAGCGCCCTCTACGAGGTGGGCGGGCAGTATCGCCGGAACATGTAACCACCCCGCAGGGAGGCTTTGCCACGCGTCCGGCGGGATCCGGCAAGGAGCCAGGCCCACTCCGCGGTCCGATTCTTGCCAGGGCGTATCATGGAAGGACCATGAAGCGTCGCGGCCTGTTCGTCCCCCTCGCCGCCCTGACCCTTGCGGCCGGGGGGCCGAGGCCCATGAAGCCGGGCTCCACGTACCTCTACACCTACTACGACCGCCAGGGCCGGCTGGTCATCAACAACCTGCCCCCCGACTACATGCGGGGACAGGGGCTGGTGCTCAAGCACGTGGGCGTGGGACGGGTGCGGCTGGCGGTGACGCCGGCGGAGATGGCCAAGGCCCTGAAGAGCCCCGAGCTCATCGCCCTGGTGGACCAGATCGCCCAGTCGGAGGGCGTGGACATCTACCTGGCCCGGGCCATCATCCAGGCCGAAAGCGCCTTCAACTACAAGGCCCGCTCCCGCGCCGGAGCTCTGGGGCTCATGCAGCTCATGCCCACCACCGCCGAGCGCTTCGGGGTGCTGGATCCCTTCGACCCCCGACAGAACATCCTGGGGGGCGTGAAGTATCTCAAGTGGCTCCACGACTACTACCAGGGCGACCTCACCAAGGTGGTGGCGGCCTACAACGCGGGCGAGGGTGCCGTGAACCGGCACAACGGGATCCCCCCCTACCGGGAGACCCGGGCCTACGTGCCCAAGGTGCTGGACCTCTACCGGCGCAGGGCCGTGCAGCCCGATCCCAGGCTGGCGGGCAGCATGGCCCTCCTGCAGAAGGGCCGGGGCGGCTTCAAGGTGGACGAGCAGAAGGAGGTCCCCGAGTCCGTGGTCCAGCGGGCCTCCACGCGCATCTACCAGTGGGTGGACGCCCACGGGCGGCTGCAGATCAGCGACCAGCCGCCCCCCAAGGGCACGCCCGGCGTGAAGACCTTCGGGGATCCCTGAGCCGCTACTTCCCCTCGCGGCGGACGAAGCCGTCCAGGGCCTCCAGCGCCGCCCGGAAGGCGGCCTCCAGGGCCTCGGCCGTGCCTTCGGGGGCCTCGGCAGAACCGCTCCGGCCCAGGACCTCCAGGTCCGCGGCCAGGGAGCGCAGGGCCCGGGCGCCGATGGCGCCGGAGCCCCCCTTCAGCGCGTGGGCGGACCGGGAGAGGGCCTCGGCATCCCGGGCCTCCAGGGCCTGCAGGATGTCCCGCAGGCGGCGCGGGGTGTCGTCCCGGAAGATGGCGGTCATCTCGGCCACCAGCCCGAAGCCGCCATCGTCCAGATCCACCAGGTTCTGGAGGGTGGTCAGGTCCAGCTGGTCGGATGGGGACATCGGGCGCTCCGGAAACCATGCTGCAACAGGAAGGGGGATCCGTCCAACGGGGAGCGGGCCGGGGCCTTCCTTGGTACGCTGGAACCATGTCCGACCCGGCTGCCATGACCCCCGCGGAGCGGGCCCTCTCCCTGCTCTTCCGCAAGCTCCACCCCCACCTGGAGGATGCGGCCCACGCCCTGGCGCGGGACGCCTCCCGGGCGGACCTGGAGCGGCTCCACCTGAAGCTCATCGCGGCGCGCCTGAAGGCGGTGGAGGTCCTGGAGGCGGATTCGGCGGCCCTGCCGGAGGAGGATCCCCTGGGGGAGGTCCTGGACACCCTCGCGGCCAACCTCACCCCCGTGGGCGAGAGCTACCGGCAGGCCCTCATCCTCACCCAGCTCTGCCTGGAGGAGGGCCCCGCCGACCTGCTGCCCCATGCGCCCGAGGGCTGCGTGGCCGGATCCAGCTGGGGCCCCCGCATGGCCGCCTTCCTCGGCCGCCTCGAGGACCCGGCCTTCCAGGCCCGGCGACGGTGGGAGGCCATCGACGAGGAGATCGGCGAGACCGAGGAGGGCTGAGGCCGGACCTCAGACCTCGGCGATGAGCTCGATCTCAACCTTGGCGCCACGGGGGAGGGCGGCGACCGGGGGACCCGCTCCGCGAGCCGGAGGCGAGTGGGAGCACAGGGCGGGGCCCTGTGCGATCGCGGGCGGCCAGGTCCGCGTGCGTCGAGGCGGAGCCGAGCGCCCCGCGGACCAGGGAGCCTTCCGGACCTCAGACCTCGGCGATGAGCTCGATCTCGACCTTGGCGCCACGGGGGAGGGCGGCGACCTGCACGGTGCTCCGCGCGGGCTTGGCGCCGCCCAGGACCTTCTCGTACACGGCGTTGAAGGCGGCGAAGTCCGCCAGGTCGGTCAGGAACACGGTGGTCTTCACCACCCGGTCCCAGCCCGTGTTGGCGGCGGCCAGCACGGCCGAGAGGTTCTTCAGGACCTGCTCGGTCTGGGGTTCGATGGGGCCGGTCACCATCTCCATGGTCTCGGGCACGAGCGGGATCTGGCCCGCGGTGAAGAGGTGTCCGCCGGAGATCTGGCCCTGGCTGTAGGGGCCGATGGCGGCGGGGGCGTTCGGGGTCGAGATCGTACGCATGGGAACTCCTGGAATCGACAACTGCCAACTGCCAACTGCCCACTGCCCACTGCCCACTGCCAACTGCCCACTGCCCACTGCCAACTGCCCACTGCCCACTGCCCACTGCCAACTGCCCACTGCCAACTGCCCACTGCCAACTGCCCACTGCCAACTGCCCACTGCCAACTGCCCACTGCCAACTGCCCACTCGCCTATTGTCCGCCCTTCTTGCCCCAGCGCTTCTTCTTGTGCCGCCAGGCGCGGCTGGGGCGGGCGACGGGCTGGAGGGGGGCATCGAAGGGCGAGGCCTGGCTTTCGGCGTCGCCCTCGTCCTCCTCCAGGCGCCCTGGTCCATCCTCGATCTGCTGGTGCACCCACTGGGCCGTGCGGTGCATGAGGGCCGCCAGGCAGAGGCTGGCCTCGATGCGGGCGTGGGGCAGGGGGCCCAGCTGGGTGAAGACGGAGGGATCCGGCGGGATGGCCCGCGGGATGGCGATCTCGGGGAGGGGCTGGGGCAGGGTGTCGTAGGCCTCCTCCGGGAGGGCCGACCAGGGCTGGGGCGCCTCCTGCTCCCGCCGCAGCAGGTCCCCCACGCTCAGCTTCTTCTTCGGAGGGCGGCCGCGCTTCTTCGGGGCGGCCACGGCCGCGGCATCCAGGGCGGCCTGGAGGGCCTGCAGCACCTCGTCGCGGGACTTGCCGCGGAGGTCGAAGAGCAGCCAGGGATCCCGGTCCAGGGCCTCGGCCATCACGTAGCAGACGGCGGCCACGTGCTTGCAGGGGTTGGCCCAGTCGGGGCAGTCGCAGTGGGTCTGCAGTTCCTTGGGCACCCGGGGGTAGAGGCTGGCGCCGGCCTCGCGGAAGGTCTCGTCCAGCCCCTGGGGCATCTCGCCGGCCAGCAGGGAGGCCACGAAGCGGCTCTCCTGCGCGATGCGGGCCAGGGCCTTCTCCCACTGGCCGGCCGTGAGGGCGGGAAGGCCCAGGGTCACGTTGTAGGTCTTGCGGCCGTGGACCCGGGCCTGGATCTCGCCGGGCTGCACGCCGAAGTGGGAGACATGGCCCTCCTCCGCGTACTTCTTGCCCCGGGGCAGGCGGTTCTCGTAGTCGTCGCCCAGCTGCTCGAGGCCCTTGATCCAGAGGCGGCCCCACCAGGTGGCGCCGAAGCGGTCGGCGGTGGTGATCACGGCGCCACCTCCTTCGCCCGCCGGCGGGCCCGGGCCGGTGCCTCGGCCTCGCCGGCCTCGTCGGCATCCATGAGCTCGGCGTCCGGATCCAGGGCCACCAGGCGGCGCAGGGCGTCGTCATCCAGCTCCGTGAGCCAGCCCTCGCCCGTGCCCACCACGCGATCCGCCAGGTCGCGCTTGCTTTCCAGCAGGGCGTCGATCTTCTCCTCCAGGGTGCCGATGGTGACCAGCTTGTGGACCTGGACGTTCTTCGTCTGGCCGATGCGGTACGTGCGGTCCGTGGCCTGGTCCTCCACGGCGGGGTTCCACCAGCGGTCGAAGTGGAACACGTGGGTGGCGGCGGTGAGGTTCAGGCCCACGCCCCCGGCCTTGAGGCTGAGGAGCAGCACCGGCGGGGAGTCCGGATCCTCCTGGAAGGCCCGCACCAGCTCGTCGCGGCCCTCGCGGGTGGTGCCGCCATGGAGGAAGGGGGGCTCGAAGCCGAGCGCATCCTGCAGGTGGACCTGCAGGCGGTCGCCCATTTCCCGGAACTGGGTGAACACCAGGGCCCGCTCCCCGGCCTCCAGCACCTCCTCCAGCATCTCCGTGAGGCGGTCCAGCTTGCCGCTGCGGCCGCGGTAGGGCCCCTGCTGCTTGAGGAACTGGCTCGGGTGGTTGCAGATCTGCTTGAGGTGGGTGAGCAGGGCCAGGATGCGGCCCCGGCGCTCGATGCCCGTGGCGGCGGCCAGCTCCTCGTCCATCTTCTCCACGCGGTACTGGTAGAGCTCCGCCTGCTCGCGGCTCAGCGTGGTGAAGACCTTCATCTCCTGCTTCTCCGGCAGGTCCTGGATGATGGCCTTGTCGCTCTTCAGGCGGCGCAGGATGAAGGGGCCGATGCGCTGGCGCAGCTCCTGGGCCGCATCGGGGTCCCGGTACTTCTCGATGGGCGTGGCGAAGCGCTCCTTGAAGGCCGACTCGCTGCCGAGGTAGCCCGGCAGGGCCGCGGCGAGGATGGACCACAGCTCCGTGAGGCGGTTCTCGATGGGCGTGCCCGTGAGGGCCAGGCGGAAGCCGCCCTTCAGCCGCCGGACGGCCTTGGCCTGGGCGGCCCCGGCGTTCTTGATGGCCTGGGCCTCGTCCACCACCACCATGCCCCAGGTGCGGGCGGCGAAGGTCTCCTCCTCGCGCCGCACCACGCCGTAGGTGGTGAGCACCAGGGTGTGGGGCCTGAAGTGGGTGGGCAGGCGGTCGCGGTTGTTGCCGTGGTGCACGAAGACGGGGAGGCTGGGCGCGAACTTGGCCAGCTCCCGCTCCCAGTTGCCCAGCAGGGAGGTGGGGCACACCAGGAGCGTGGCGGGGCCGTGCTGGGGGCTCTGCTCCTGGCGGTGCAGCAGCAGGGCGAGCACCTGGATGGTCTTGCCGAGGCCCATGTCGTCGGCCAGGATGCCGCCCAGGCCCAGGCGGGAGAGGCCCTCCAGCCAGGCCAGGCCCCGGAGCTGGTAGGGGCGCAGCTGCCCCTTGAAGGTGGCGGGCTGGGTGATGGGCTTGTCGGGGAGGACCTTCAGGTCCGCCAGGGCGGCGCCGAAATCGCCGGCCACCTCCACCTCGATGGCCTCGGAGACCCCGGGGATGCGGGCCGTGCCCGTGAGGGCGGCGGCCAGGGCCTCGCCCTTGGTCATGCTCTCGAACCCCGCGCCACGGCTGGCCTGGATGACGCTGGCGATCTGCTTGAGGGTCTCCGGGTCCAGGGCCACCCACTTGCCCTTCCAGGCCACCAGCGGGTGCTTGAGGCTCGCCATCTGGGCGAAGTCCTCCACGCTCAGGGCGTCGTCGCCGAGCATGAGGGACCAGTCCGCGCTCACGTTGCCGTCCAGGCCCGCCTGCACCGTGGGCGCGCCCTCCTCCACCGAGCGGGCGCCCAGGCGCACCTTGGCGCGCAGCCGGCGGGCCCCGCCCAGCTCCGTGAGGGCCTCGGGGATGTGGACGAGGAAGCCCGCCTCCTTCAACTGGCCGGCGCCCTTCGTGAGGAAGCTCCAGGCCTCGGTGGGGCGGAGCAGCAGGTCCTCCGGCTTCTGGCCGGAAAGGGCGCGCTCCAGGGGTGGGAAGAAGGGCACGGCGCGGGCCAGGCCCCGCAGGAGGGCCTGGCGGGCCTGCAGCACCTCGGGCTCGGTGGAGGGCTCCCAGAGCCGGGCCACGCCGATCTCCGTGCCGCCTTCCGTCTCCAGCCCCACGCGGAGGATCCAGCCCTCCTCGGCGAGGCGGTCGGCCTCCTGCACGCTCTGGTCCCGGCCCGTGGGCACGGGCGGCGCCTCCAGGCGCAGGCCGGGGCGCACCCACTGGGGCCGGGCCCCCTCGCTCCACTGCTCCAGCTGCTCGCCCAGGGTGCGCTCGGTGACGCCGGTGGTGGGGAATTCGGGCAGCTGGTGGGACAGCGCCACCATGAGCCGCTCGTCCCACGGGAGGCGGTCCCGCTTGTGGCCACGGAGGCGGTGGATGAGCCCCAGGCGGGGATCATCCCCGGCCCGCAGGCCGCCGGCCACGAAGCGCATGATGAAGTCGGCGCCGTCCTCCAGGAAGGACCCCAGCACGGCCTCGGCGGAGGGCGGGAGGGCCAGGTCGTCCTCGATGTCGAAGGCGTCCAGTTCGCCGAGGGGCACGGTCTTGGTGAAGGCCCAGGTGTCGTTCTCGGGAAAGGCCCGGGCCGCGGGGGGCATGGCCAGGGTCATCTGGGCCAGGGCCGCGCGGTCGGCGGGACTGGTGAGGCTCACGCCCCAGCGGGCGCGCCAGGGGTTCGGCCGGGTGTCGAGCTGGGGCAGCAGGGCGCCCCGGACCACCAGGGACTGGAGGAGCCGCAGGGCCATGGCCCAGTACTGGAGGGAGGCCCCCGCGTGGCCGGGCTTCAGGGCCAGGGAGGACAGCCAGGGGTAGGCGCGCTGCCAGCGCAGGGGCACGGCGTGCATCTCCACCTGGGCGCCGTCGGCGAGGTAGATCTGCGCCTTGGCCGGGGTGAGCCGCTCGCGGCCCTGGAGGTCGCCGGGCAGGCTCCGGAGGGCGCGGGCCCACTCGGCGGGCCCCACCGCCTCGGGGAGGCAGAGGAGGAAGCCCCGATCGAGGGGGCGGTACTGGAGGAAGGGGGTCAGCATGTAGGCTGGATAATGGGGGCGGGCGCCGGTCCGGCCCCGTCGGGAGGTGTTCCGTGAGACTCGGGTTTGCCAGCGATCATGCGGGGTTCGATCTGAAGGAGCGGCTGAAGGCCTGGGCGCGGGAGCAGGGACACGAGGTGGTGGATTTCGGCACGGACGGAACGGCCTCGGTGGACTACCCGGATTACGCGCACCGGGCGGCGCAGGGCATGGATCAGTGGGAGCGTCTGGTGCTGGTCTGCGGATCCGGCATCGGCATGAGCATCACGGCCAACCGCCATCCCGGCATCCGCTGCGCACTGGTCACTTCCCCCGAGCACGCGGCACTGGCCCGGCAGCACAACGACGCGAACGCCATCGCTTTCGGCCAGCGGCTGACGGATCCGCTCAAGGCGGAATACTACCTGAAATTGTTCCTGGATACACCCTTCGAAGGGGGACGCCACCAGGGGCGGGTGGAGAAGATCGAAGGCGGGTGCTGCTGATGCGGGGAAACTCCGAGCTCCGGCCCCTGTCCATGGAGATCGGCGTGCAGCTCCACGCCGACGGCTCCTGCCTCGTGAAACTGGGCCGCACCCACGTCCTCTGCGCCGCCAGCCTGGAGGAGCGGGTGCCGGGCTGGATGAAGGGGCGGGGCACCGGCTGGCTCACGGCGGAGTACGGCATGCTCCCCGCGGCCACCCACACCCGCACCGACCGGGAGGCCGCCAAGGGCAGGCAGCAGGGCCGCACCGTGGAGATCCAGCGGCTCATCGGCCGCAGCCTCCGGCAGGCCGTGGACCTCTCGGCCCTGGGGGAGCGCACCCTCACCATGGACTGCGACGTGCTCAATGCGGATGGGGGCACCCGCTGCGCCGCCATCACCGGCGCCTGGGTGGCGGCGGCCCTGGCCCTGCGGAGCCGCGGGCTGGAGGCGGCCCTGGTCCGCCAGGTGGCCGCCGTGAGCGCCGGCATCGTGGAGACCGGCGAGGGTCGCCGCGGCCCCGTGGCGGACCTGGAGTACGAGGAGGATCACCTCGCGGCCGTGGACTGCAACCTCGTGGTGGCCCGGCCCCTGGCGGGGGGCGAGGCGGCCCTGGTGGAATTCCAGGGCACGGGCGAGGGCCGGCCCTTCAGCCGTGCCGAGGCAGAGGCCCTGATGGACCTGGGCCTGGCGGGCTGCGAGCGTCTCATGGCCGCCCAGCGGGAGGCCCTGGGATGAGGCGCGGAGCGCTGCTGCTGGGCCTTCCGGCCCTGCTGGCGGCCCAGGCGACCGCGCCCCCTGACGCGCCGGTCGCGGCGCCGGCCACGCGGCGCTTCGAGGTGAAGGTGCTCCCGCCCGACATGCTGTTCCGCTTCGCGCCGCGGGTGGAGGTCCCCGGCCTGCCGAAGGTGGCCCTGGTGCTCAGCGGGGGCGGGGCCCGGGGGCTGGCGGAGATCGGCGTCATCCAGCGCCTGGAGGAAGTGGGCTACCCCCTGGGCAGCGTCACGGGCACCAGCGCCGGGGCCCTGGTGGGGGCCCTCTATGCCAGCGGCTTCTCCGGCCACGAGATCGAGGACCTGTTCGGCCGGCTGGACCTGGGGCGCACCGCCCTCGATCCCCTGGTGCGCAATCCCGGCGAGACCCTGGAGGAGCAGGAGGACCACAGCGACACCTTCCTCACCGCCGAGGTCGACCGGGGGCGGCTCCGCTTCGCCCAGAGCCTGCGTTCCGGGACCGAGCTCCAGCGGGTGCTCCAGGGCCTCCTGGTGCGGGCCACCTTCTTCGCCGACGGCGATTTCGACCGCCTTCGGCTCCCCCTGCGGGTGCTGGCCACCAACCTGGAGACCGGGCAGGGACGGGTCTTCGGCCACGGGGATCTCGCGGAGGCGGTGCGGGCCTCCATGGCCATCCCCGGCGCCCTCAAGCCGGTGGTCATCGGCGGCCAGCAGTACGTGGACGGGGCCCTGGTGGAGAACCTGCCGGTGGGCGTGGCGAAGGAGGCCTTCCACCCGGACCTGGTGCTGGCGGTGGATGTCAGCTCCCCCCTGGAGCGCCGGCCCTCCAGCAACTTCTTCTCCGTGGCCGCCCGCAGCCTCGACCTGGTGGTGGAGCGCCGCCAATGGGAGAGCCGGGCCCAGGCGGACCTGCTCATCCGCCTCGACGACCGGAAGGTGCCCTTCCTCGACTACTCGGGGCTCCTGCCGACCCTGGTCCAGCAGGGACGCAACGGCTTCGATGCGGTGCAGGCCAGCTTCCACGAGCGGCTGCGGAAGGCCATGGGGGGATCGGCGCTGCTGCCGACCCAGGCCGTGGCGTACGTCTGCGCCGAGCCGGTGCCGGACGAGGTCCGGGCCCTGCAGGCCCGCTTCCTGCCGGAAGGGCGCCCCCTCCGGGAGCAGGATGTCCTGGCCTTCCTCCAGCAGGTGCTGGTCCACGGGCTGGCCCGCGAGGCCTGGGCCGGGCTGGAGGCCGGCCCCGGAGGCCCCCGCCTGGCGGTCCACCTCCAGCTCTATCCCGCCGTGACGACGGTGGAGATCCAGGCTCCCGCGGCCTGGCGGTCCCGGATCGAACGGGGGCTGTCGGCGCACCTGCCCCCGGGCGAGCGCTTCAACCCGACGGCCTTCGGCCGCTTCCTCAGCGAGCTGGTGTACGGCCTGGTGATGGACGACGCGCCCCTGGTGGACGTGCGGGGCTCGAGCTTCGATCCGGCCACGGGCTGCCTCCGGGTGGTGGCGCGGGAGCCCCGGGTGACCGCCGTGGAGGTGCGTCCCTCGGAGGGGCGGCCGGTGGATGCGGCGCCCCTCCGGCGCCTGCTGGCGCCCCTCGAGGGGGCCCCCTGGCGCACGGACACCCTCCAGAAGCGGATGGCCCTGGCGGAGCACCGGGCGCACCTGGAGCGGTTGCGGAGCCAGCTCGTGCCCGTGGACGCCAGCCTGGAGGCCGCGAAGCTGGAGGTCACCCCGGTGCCGCTGCCCAGGCACCGGCTGGACCTCTCCGTGGGCTACGAGTCCAACCTGGGGGGCCAGGTGGGGCTGGTGTACCGGGGCCTGGACCTGGGGTTCCAGGGCACGGAGACGGAGCTCCGCGGCGCGAAGAACCGCCTCCAGGAGCAGGGTGGGCTGGCCCTGCGCTGGCCCTTCGGCTTCGCCCCGGGGGCGGGGCTGGAGCTGCGGGCCGGGGCCTGGCGCCAGCGCCTGGAGAATCCCCTCCCGTGGAACACCCCGGAGCTGCAGACCGGCCAGCCGGATTCCCGGATGACGGCGGCGGACCTGGAGCTGCTGGGCTACGTCCGCTTCAGCAACCTCGGTACCGGCAAGGCCACCCTGGACCTCTCCCGGCGGCACGCCGACTACCTCGGCGCCGGACTCACCCGCAGCCGGGAGGAGGAGGCAGCCTCCCTCAGCGCCGAGTGGGACAACGACGACCACCACACCCTGCCTCGGGAGGGCCTGCTGCTCCGGGCCCGGTACGGCCTGGGAGAGGCCCGGCCCTCCTTCGATGCCGGCGGCTCCTTCCGGCAGGCCTACTTCCGGGCGCGGGGCCTGCATGCCTTCAGCGAGCACCTGGGAGCGGACCTGGACCTGGAGTGGGGCTACGGCCATCGCCTGCCCCTGGACCGCTGGTGGGCCCTGGGCGGACCCGCCTTCGTGCTGGGGAGCGATTCGCTGAGCTTCCTGGCCCCCAACTTCGCCGCGGCCCGGGCCGGCCTGCCCGTGCGCTTCGACGCGGGCCTGGGCCTCACCCTGGAGGTGGAGCCCCGGTTCGACTTCGCCCAGGTGGCCCCGGAGGCCGCCGGGCTCTGGCGGGGCGGGACCCGGATCCAGGCCCACGGCGCCGGGATCCTCCTGCGGACCACCCTGGTGAACCTCTACTACCTGGAGCTGTCCTACGGCTTCCTGCGCCTGGACGGCCCGGGCTTCCACCAGCCCGCCACGGGCCACTTCAACCTCCTCATCGGCACCCAGCCCTTCGACCTCTGGCGTCGGCGCTGACAGGGGGGTGGAACCCCCGTGAAATCCCCCGGACGGAGCGGATCTGTGACCCGCACCACAGACCGGTCCGGACCGCCCGGAGGCCCCCGCCTGATACCCTTGGGGGCTGGAATTCCCTCCGCTCCTTGACCGAGGCCGCCATGCGCTACCTGCCCTCTTCCCCTGCCGAAGACCGCGCCCTCCTGGACACCATCGGCGTCAAGCACGCCGAGGATCTCCTCGTGGGCATCCCCGAGCCGCTGCGGCTGAAACGCCCGCTGGACCTGCCCCCCCAGGGCTCGGAGCAGGAGGTGGCCTGGGAGATGATGCGCATGGCCAACCGGAACACGCGCTTCTGCGCCCAGTTCCTCGGGGCCGGCGCCTACGACCACTTCGTGCCCGCCGCCATCGACGCCATGGTGTCCCGCCAGGAGTGGTTCACGGCCTACACGCCCTACCAGCCCGAGATCAGCCAGGGCACCCTGCAGCACATCTTCGAGTACCAGACCCTCATCTGCGACCTGACGGGCCTGGAGGTCACCAACGCCAGCCTCTACGACGGCGGCACGGCCTGCGTGGAGGCGGCCCTCATGGCCGTCCGCGTGCAGAAGAAGCGCAACACCGTCCTGGTGAGCCGGGGCATCCATCCCTTCTACCGCCGCGTGCTGGAGACCAACTTCGCCCCCCACGACGACCTGAAGGTGGTGGAGGTGGCCCTCAAGGACGGCGTCACCGACGTGGCGGACCTGCAGGCCAAGCTCGGCCCCGACGTGGCGGCCGTGCTGGTGGGCTACCCCAACTTCCTGGGCGCCGTGGAGGACCTCACAGCCCTGGCCGGCCCCATCCACGCCGCGGGTGCCCTGCTGGTGAGCGTCACCCAGGAGGCCCTGGCCTTCGGGTGGCTGGAGGCCCCCGGCAAGGCCGGCGCCGACATGGCCTGCGGCGAGGCCATGTCCTTCGGCAACAAGCCCAACTTCGGCGGCCCCTTCCTCGGCTTCCTGGCGGTGAAGGACGCCCACAAGCGGGAGATCCCCGGCCGCGTGGTGGGGCAGACGAAGGACCTGGACGGCAGGACCGGCTACGTGCTGACCCTGACCGCCCGCGAGCAGCACATCCGCCGCGACAAGGCCACCAGCAACATCTGCTCGAACCAGGGCCTCGTGGCCCTGCGGGCGAACATCTTCCTGCAGCTGGCCGGCCCCGAAGGGCTCAAGGGCCTGGCCGCCCAGAACGCCGCCAAGGCCCAGTACCTCCGCAGCCGCCTGCTGGAGCTGCCGGACATGCAGCCGGTGGCCGAGGTCCCCTACTTCAACGAGTTCATCCTGCGCTACACCGGCGACATGGCCGCCCTGCAGGAGGCCTGCCTCAAGGAGAGCCTGCTGCCGGGGCTCGACCTGGGCCGCTTCTACCCGGAGTACCAGGGCTGCATCCTCTGGTGCGCCACCGAGCTCCACACCCGCCCGATGATCGAGAGCCTCGTCGAGGTCCTCGCCCGCGTCCCCAGTGTCGTGGCCTAGGGAGTCCAACATGTTCCTCCGCCAGCGCGAATCCCTCTCCTTCGACCGCTCCGTCCCCGGCAAGCGGGGCATGGACCTGCCCCGGCTCGACGTCCCCGAGGCCAAGGACACCCGCCCCGCCCACCTCAAGCGCAGCGGCTTCGACGCCCTGCCCGAGCTGAGCGAGGTGGAGGTCATCCGCCACTTCACCCGCCTCTCCAAGTGGAACTACGGCGTGGACGACGGCATCTACCCCCTCGGCTCCTGCACCATGAAGCACAACCCCCGCCTCAACGAGAAGGTGGCGGGCCAGCCCGGCTTCACGGACACGCATCCCATGGCCCCCGACGCCCTCGTCCAGGGCAACCTGGAGCTGCTCTTCACGCTGCAGGCATGGCTGAAGGAGATCACGGGCCTGCCCGGCGTCACCCTGCAGCCCAGCGCCGGTGCCGCGGGCGAGCTCACCGGCGTCATGCTCATCCGCGCCTACCACGTGTCGAAGGGCGCCAAGCGCCGCGTCATCCTCATCCCCGACAGCGGCCACGGCACGAACCCCGCCACCGCCGCCATGGCGGGCTACGAGGTGGTGGAGCTGCCCTCCCGCCCCGACGGCACCATCAGCTTCGAGGACGTGACCGACCCCGTGACGGGCAAGGTCCGCAAGGGCCTGGAGACCCTCGTGCGGGAGCTCGGCACCGAGATCGCCGGCGCCATGATCACCAACCCCAACACCGTGGGCGTCTTCGAGTACCGCTTCAAGGAGATCAGCGACCTGCTGCACAGCGTGGACGCCCTGGTCTACATGGACGGCGCGAACATGAACGCCCTCGTGGGCGTGGCGCGGCCCGGCGACTTCGGCGTGGACGTCATGCACCTGAACCTTCACAAGACCATGTCCACGCCCCACGGCGGCGGCGGCCCCGGCGCGGGCCCGGTGTGCTGCGGCGAGAAGCTCCTGCCCTTCCTCCCCGTGCCCGTGGTCGTGCGCGACACGGTGAAGGTGGGCGAGGGCGAGGTGCCGAAGCACACCTACCGCTGGGACTGGGACCGGCCCCAGAGCATCGGCAAGGTGCACACCTTCTTCGGCAACTTCGGGATCCTGGTGCGGGCCATGACCTACTGCCTGAGCCACGGCAGCGACGGCCTGCGCGAGGCCACCCTGCGCGCCATCGTGAACGCCAACTACATCCGCGCCCGGCTGAAGGGCGCCTACGCCCTGCACATCGACTCCCCCAGCCTGCACGAGGTGGTCTTCAGCGACACGCTCCAGGCCAAGCACGATGTCCACACCCTGGACATCGCCAAGCGGCTCATCGACCACGGCTACCACCCGCCCACGATCTACTTCCCCCTGATCGTGCCCGGCGCGCTGATGATCGAGCCCACGGAGAGCGAGGACAAGGGCGAGCTGGATGCCTTCTGCGACACCCTGCTCGCCATCGCGAAGGAGGTCGAGGAGAACCCCGACGCCCTCCACCAGGCGCCGACCCTCGCCCCCCTGCGCCGCATGGACGAGACCACCGCCGCCCGCAAGCCCGTGCTGCGGTGGGTGAAGCCGGCCTAGCCCGCGAGCTCCTGCGGCAGGAGGCCCAGGGCCGCTTCCGGGTGGGGGCGATCCCGACCCTCCGGAAGCGGGCCCTGCCGGGCGCGCGTCTCGGAGTCCGGCCTGCCGCCGTGGCTGGATTCCACCGGGCAGGGCCCGGGATCAGATCCCGGCAGGGAGGTCCGAGGGGGCCAGCTGAAGGGCCCGGGCCCGGGGCCGTCGGGCCAGGAAGAGGCAGGCCCCCAGGGCGAGGGCGGCGCAGGTGAGGGTGGTCTCCAGGCCGAAGGTGCCGCCGCTGATCCAGACGGGGCGATCCCTCAGCACCGGATGGAGCAGGCTCGGGAGGCGATGGTCCCCGCTCACGGCGAAGCCGAGCAGGGGGCCTTGCACGAGGTTCCAGGCCCAGTGCAGCCCCAGGGGGAGGGACAGGTCCCCGGCGCGCCGGCGGGCTGCGCCCAGGAGCAGGGAGGCGCAGGCGATGTTCACGGACCCCCAGACCCGGATGGTCCCGTCCATGCCGGGATTGCTCCAGTGGGCCAGGGCGAAGAGGAGGGCCACCAGTCCCTGGGCCGGCCAGAACCCCAGGAGGGCCACGAGGCGCTGGAAGGGGTAGCCCCGGAAGAGCAGCTCCTCGTTGAGGGCGGCGGTGAAGAGCAGGATGGCGGTCCCGAGGAGCAGGGGCGGGGCGGCATGCAGGCCCCCGTCCCAGTGGAAGCCGCCCAGGGCCCGGTTCGCCAGGGCACTGAGGGCCACAATGCCGCCTCCGAGCCCCGCCCCGGCCAGCAGGCCCTTCCCCCACCGGCGATCCAGGCGCAGCCCCAGGTCCGCCAGGGGCCTGCGTTCCACCAGGAGGCAGAGGACGGAGGGGACCAGCACGGACAGGACCCGGAGGTCCATGGCCCTCACCTGGCTCATGGGATGGGTGTGGATGTATCCCCCGGTGAGGCGGGCGAGGCCGAGGAAGCAGGCCAGGAAGAGCAGGAGGCCCCACAGGGGTCGCAGGTGCCCGGACCGGTCGAAGAGGAAGCGGCGCATGGGGGTCTCCAGGGTGCGTCCGCGGGGGGACGTCCGGGGAGCTACGGCGTTTACCTCGGGCGGTTGGGCTGGCAGAAGGCCGGGATTCCGGCAGGACGCCGGAGGGGCGGGCCTCAGCGCCGGTCGAAGCGGGGGGCCAGCACCAGCAGGGTGCGGGTGGCGGCGATGCCGGGCAGCTTCGCCACCTCATCGCGGAGGCGGTTGAGGTCCTCCACCCGGTCCGCCTCCAGCTGCAGCACCAGGTCGATGTCGCCGCTGACGGAATCGGCCACCCGCACCTCGGGGAAGGCCTCCAGGGCCCGGACCGCCCGCTCATGGCTGGGTCCGCTGCCCTGCACCAGGAGGTACGCCCGCACCCCGGCGGGGCACTCCCGGTCCAGGCGAAGGGTGTAGCCCCGGATGACGCCCTCCCGCTCCAGGCGCTTGATCCGCGCCTGCACGGCCGAGCGCGAGAGGCCCACCCGCGCCGCCAGGGCCACCTGGGTGAGGCGGGCGTCCGCGCAGAGTTCGGCGATCAGGCGCCGGTCCAGGTCGTCCAGCTCGGGCTTGGGCATCCCCGCATGATGGCAGTGTGCCGGCCGGTCGGCACCTCACCGACTGGACTTCGGGACGACCGCCGCGCCTGGCCACCGGCCGGTTGCCGGGCCCGCGATCCGCGTCATCCTGGTGCCATGCTGCCCCTCCCCCCGCCCCCCGCCCTCCCGGCTCCTGCCCGGGCGGAGGAGGTCGCCGCCGCGGAGCGGGCCTTCGCGGCGGACGCGGCCCGGCGGGGCACGCCGGCCGCCTTCGTGTCGGCCTTCGCGGAGGACGGGCTGGTGTTCACGCCCCGGGCCGAGAACGCCCGCGCCCGGTACGGGGCGAAGCCGGAGGACGGAAGCCGGCTCGCCTGGGCACCCGCCTTCGTGGAGGTGGCCGCCAGCGGCGACTTCGCGATCAGCACCGGACCCTGGTCGTGGCGGGCGAAGGGTGCGACGGCGCCCTCCGCCGCCGGCCATTTCCTCAGCCTCTGGGTGCGGCGCGGGGGCCGCTGGCAGGTGCAGCTGGACCTGGGGGTGTCCCATCCGGCCCAGGCCGAGGCGCCCCTGGTCCTCCGCACCCATGGCCCCGGCGCGCCGGGACCGGGGCCCGAGGCCGCCTGGCGGACCTTCGATGCCGCCGCCGCGGGGGACCTCAGGGCCGCCCTGGAGGGCGCGGGCGCCGCGGACCTCCGCCTCTACCGGGAAGGGCGGCCCGTGAGCCCCGGCAACCTGGCGGCGGGGGCGGCGGCCGAAGGTGGCCCCGCGGCCTGGGAGCCGCAGGGCCGGATGGTCGCCGCCAGCCGCGACCTGGCCGTGCGGTGGGGCGTGCGCACCCGCGGGCCGGCGAGGGCCACGGGCCTGCAGGTGTGGCGGCGCGACGGCGGGGCCTGGCGCCTGGCCATGGACGTGGCGCTGCCCTGGCCCTGAGGGTCGTCGCGAGGGCCGGGACCTTGCCCGGGCGGATGGCCGGGACCGCGGTGGGATCGGCGGTCCCGGGCCACCCCGCCCTGGGCCTCCGGCTCAGTCCTCGCCCTGGGCCTTGGTCCAGCCGGGCGCCCCGTCCAGGCGCTCCAGCTTTTCCAGGTGCATCCAGCGGCGTCCCTCCGACGCGGCGGCCGCCAGGGCGAAGATGGCGGGGTCGTCGGCCTGGTGCCCTTCGCGCAGGACGAAGCGGCAGCGCCAGTGGTCCACGCAATCGGGCAGGTTGCCGGGATCCGGGTGCACCCGCGTGCCGCGGTTGCTGATCATCTTGAGGCGGAAGGGCGTCGCCGCCGCCACCTGCTCCAGGGCCTGGCCGATCTCGGCGGGGCTCTCCGCGGACTCCAGGAAGACGTCCACGCCGGCGAGCTCGCGGGTCTCGGGGCGCACGAAGTCGAGGCGGGGCGAGACGTCGGGGATCTGCAGGCGCTCGTGGTGGCGCACCTTCCAGCCGGCGGCGTGGCGGCCCAGGTTCCCGATGATGCGGTCGGTGAAGGCGCGGGTGCCCAGGGCGCCGGCCGGCTTCACGTCGCGGGTGTGGGCGCCTTCCGCCAGGGTCACGTAGAGGGCGTTCTCGATGAGCTCGGCCGCCTCGAACTCGTCGATGTGGCGCAGCATCATCAGGCCGGAGAGCAGCATGGCCGTGGGATTGATGACGTCCTTCCCGGCGTGCTTCGGGGCGCTGCCGTGCACCGCCTCGAAGATGGCCACCTCGCTGCCCAGATTCGCCCCGGGCGCGAACCCGAGGCCTCCGACCAGGCCGGAGGTGAGGTCCGACATGATGTCGCCGTTCATGTTGCTGGTGACGATGACGTCGAACTGCTCGGGGGTGCGCACGAGCTGGTGGCAGCAGTTGTCGATGATGATGTGGTGGGCCTCGAGGTCGGGGTACTCCTTGGCCACCTCCTCGAAGGTGCGCTTCATGAGGCCCTCGGTGAGCTTCATGATGTTGGCCTTGGTGGCGCAGTGGACCTTCTTCCGGCCCTCGGCCCGGGCCACCTCGAAGGCCAGGCGCACGATCTTCTCGCAGCCCTTGCGGCTCATGAGCTTCAGGCACTGCGCCACGCCGGGCGTCTGCATGTGCTCGATGCCGGCGTAGAGGTCCTCGACGTTCTCCCGCACCACCACCAGGTCGATGGGGCGGTCCGAGAAGGGGGTGGGGACCCCCGGCAGGCGGCGCACGGGCCGCACGTTGCCGAAGGTCTCGAAGAGCTTGCGCAGCGTCACGTTGGCGCTCTTCTCGCCGTAGCCCACGGGCGTCTCGAGGGGGCCCTTGAGGGCCACCCGGGTCTCCCGGATGGAGCGGATGGTGGCCTCGGGCACGCCCGTGGCCAGGCCCTGCCGGAACACGGAGGCGCCGGCCTGGTGCTCCTCCCAGGCGATGCGGACGCCGGCGGCGTCGAGGATGCGGCGGGTGGCGTCCACGACCTCGGGGCCGATGCCGTCGCCGGGGATGACGGTGACGCGGGTGCGTCCGTCGGGGGTCAGGGTGTAGCGGGAGCTCATAGGCACTCCTCAGCAAAAGGGGCGAGGGCCGGAGCCGCCGCCCGGGTGAGCCGGTCCCGCAGGGCGAGCCAGGGGCCGGTGTCGGGGGGGAGGTCCGCGACGATGCGGACCAGGGGCAGGGTTTCCAGGTCGCGGAGGGCCGCGTAGAGCCCCCGGGCCGCGAGGTCCGGGTGGGCGGGCAGGGCGCGGCAGACCACGCCGGCCGGAAGGGCCGCGGGCGGGTCGCCCAGCCGCAGCCAGCCCTGGGGACCGGGCTCCCGGGCCAGCTCGGCTTCGGCCGGGTGGGCCAGCACCACCGGCAGGCGGGGCGCGTAGTGGCGGGGGGAGAGGCCCGGGGACGGGGCGACGGCCCGGGCCGGACCCGGTCCCAGGGCCGGACGCCGGCCGAGCACCCGGGTCAGCGCCGCGGGCGGAAGGGGGCCGGGGCGGAGGATCCGGGGTTCCGGTCCGCTGAGGTCCAGCACCGTGCTCTCCAGCCCCCTCTCGCAGGGGCCGCCGTCGAGGATGAGCCCGACCGCCCCCGCGAGGTCGTCGGCCACATGGGTGGCGGTCGTGGGACTCACGTGCTCCGAGCGGTTGGCGCTGGGGGCGGCGAGGGGCCTGCCGAAGGCCCGGATCAGCGCGAGCGCCACCGGGTGGGCCGGCATGCGGAGGGCCACCGTGTCCCCCCCCGCCGTCACGGCATCCGGTACGCAGGGATCCTTCGGCAGCACCAGGGTCAGGGGCCCCGGCCAGAAGGCCTCGGCCAGGGCCAGGGCCTCCAGGGGGAAGTGCCGGACGAGCCTCCGGGCCATGGCCAGCCCGGAGACATGGAGGATGAGGGGATTGGCCGAGGGCCTTCCCTTGGCGGCGTAGATGCCCGCCACGGCCGAGGCATTCAGGCCATCGGCGCCCAGTCCGTAGACCGTCTCCGTGGGGAACGCCACCAGGCCGCCCTCCTCGAGGAGCTGGAGGGCGCGGCGGAACCCCGTTCCTTCCGGAGCCCTGGGCACGGGGGGCGGGGGCAGCCTCGGAAAGGGCCGCCCTTCGGTCCGCCGGTCTGCGTCGCGGAAACGATCCATCGAGCCCCCAGGCCGGGGCCGTGCCCCGGGCGGAGGTCAGACTAGCCCTGGGAAAACAGTCTAAATAATAAATAAACAACGATTAACCAATAGATTTAACCTATGATTGTCCGCATGGAGTGGCTGAACTACCACCACCTTTTCTACTTCTGGACCGCGGCCCGGGAGGGCGGCATCGGCAAGGGAGCGGCCGCGCTGCGGCTCTCCCAGCCCACCCTCAGCGCGCAGATCCGCGCCCTCGAGCAGGACCTGGGCGAGCGGCTCTTCGAGAAGGCGGGGCGCGGCGTCGCCCTCACGGAGGCGGGCCGCCTCGTCTTCCGGTACGCCGACGAGATCTTCGGCCTGGGCCAGGAGCTGCGCGAGACCCTGGGCGGAGGCCGGACGGTGCGGCAGCCCCAGCTGGCCGTGGGCATCTCGGACGCCCTGCCCAAGCTCATGGTCCAGAAGCTGCTGGATCCGGCGCTGAAGCTGGAGGACCCACCCCGCCTGCTCGCGCGGGAGGACGCCACCGAGCGCCTGCTGGCCGCCCTGGCCACCCAGGACCTCGACGTGGTGCTCACCGACCGGCCGCTGGACCCCCAGAGCCGGCTCAAGGCCTTCAACCACCTCCTCGGCGAATGCGGGGTGTCGATCTTCGCCTCGCCGGCCCTGGCCCGGGGGCTCCGCGGAGCCTTCCCCGGCGACCTCGACGGGCAGCCCTGGCTGCTGCCGCTCCAGGGGACCGCGCTGCGGCGGGCCCTGGACCAGTGGATGGGCACCCACCGCATCCGCCCGCGGATCGTGGGGGAATTCAGCGACAGCGCCCTCCTGAAGGCCTTCGGCCAGGCCGGCGGAGGGTGTTTCGCCGCGCCCGACGCCATCGCGGCGGAGGTGGTCCGCCAGTACCGGGTCAAGCGCCTCGGCACCGCAGAGGGGGTGCGCGAGCGGATCTACGCCGTGAGCGTGGACCGGCGCCTCCGCCATCCCGCCGTCCAGGCCATCCGCGACGCCGCGCGCACCTGGGTGTTCGCCTGATCCGCCGATCCCTCAGTCGTGGGGGATGAGGTGGATGGCGGAGGCCTTGAGGAGGGCCGTCACCGCCTCGCCTTCGGCCAGGTCGAGGTCCGCGCAGGCCTGGCGGGTGACGACGCTTTCCAGCGGGAAGCCCGCGTCGAGGGTGAGCCGCACGAGGGGGCCTTCCGGCTGGAGGGACACGATGCGGGCCGCCAGCCGGTTCCGGGCGGTGCTGGGGCCGGGCTCGCCGCGCTCCACCAGCACGTCCTCGCCCCGGATGCAGACGTAGGCCCGGAGGCCGAGGGATCCGGGATCGGGCGCCTGGAGGCGGGCCTCGCCCACGGCCACGGTGGCCAGGCCCCCGGAGACCTCCACCACCCCGCCCAGCACCACCGTCTCCACGCCGAGGATCCGCGCCACGGCGGGATCCGTGGGACGGTCGAAGACCGGCTGGATCGGGCCCTCCTGGCAGACGCGCCCGCCGTCCATCACCACCAGCCGGTCGCCCAGCTGAAGGGCCTCGGCGCGGTCGTGCGTCACCAGCACCGTGGGCACGTCCAGGCGCCGCAGGAGGTCGCGCAGGTCCCGGCGCAGGCGCAGCTGCGTGGGCCGGTCCAGGGCCGAGAGGGGCTCGTCCAGCAGGAGCAGGGCCGGCCGCGGGGCCAGGGCGCGGCCCAGGGCCGCCCGCTGGCGCTGGCCCCCCGAGAGCTGCGCGGGCTGGCGGTCCTCCAGCCCATCCAGGCCCAGGAGGGCCACGAGCTCCGCCACCCGGTCGCGCCGGGCCCCGGCGGGCAGGCCGCCCAGGCCGTAGGCCAGGTTGGCGGCCAGGCTGAGGTGCGGGAAAAGGTCGTAGGCCTGGCTGAGGAAGCCCAGGTTCCGCGCCTGGGGCGGGAGGTGCCGGCCCCTCCCGGCGTCCGCCCAGACCGTCCCGCCGCAGGCGATGTGCCCCGCGTCCGGCCGCTCCAGGCCCGCCAGCAGGCGGAGGGCCGTGGTCTTGCCGGACCCCGAGGGCCCGAAGAGCACGGTGACCGAGAAGCCCGGCTCCGGAATGCGGAACCGCGCCTCCACGCGCATCCCGCCGGGGAAGCGGCGCTCCGCCGCGCAGGTCAGATGAGGGTCCACGGCTTCCTCTGGGCGCGGCGCAGGCCGTAGACGAGGGCGAGCACGGTGAAGGAGACCCCCAGCAGCAGCAGGGCCGTGCGTCCGGCCGCGGCGTAGTCGAGGGCCTGCACCTGGTCGAAGACGGCGATGCTCACCGTGCGGGTGCGGCCCGGGAGGTCGCCCCCCACCATGAGCACGACCCCGAACTCGCCGAGGGTGTGGGCGAAGCTGAGCACCATCCCCGTGAGGAGGCCGGCCCAGGAGAGGGGTACCACCACGCGCAGGAAGGTGCGGACCCGCGAGACGCCCAGGCACCAGGAGGCCTCGATCAGCCCGCGGTCCACGGCGGCGAAGGCCGCGGCGAAGGGCTGCACCGTGAAGGGCAGGCTGTAGAGGATGGAGGCGGCCAGCAGCCCCTCGAAGGAGAAGGCCAGCGGGTGGCCGGTGAGGGCGGTCCATGTCTTGCCCAGGGGGCTGCGGGACCCCATGGCCACCAGGAGGTAGAAGCCCAGCACCGTGGGGGGCAGCACCAGGGGCAGGCCCACCACCGCCTCCACGAGGAACTTCCAGCGCCGCCGGGTGAAGGCCAGCCAGTAGGCCAGGGGCAGGCCCAGGGCCAGCAGGGCCAGCGTGGTGAGCGCGGCCAGGCGCAGGCTGAGGCGGAGGGCCTCCCAGTCCATCAGGGGGTGTCCACCACGAAGCCGTAGCGCCGCAGGATGGCGGCGCCCCCGGGGCCCCGCAGGAAGGCGCAGAAGGCGCGGGCCGCGGCGTTGTCCCTGGCCCGGGCCAGGAGGACCGCGCCCTGCTCCAGGGGCGGATAGGCGTCCAGGGGAACCTCGACGCTCCGGCCCGCCTCGGCCAGGGCGGGGGCCTTGGCGAGGGAGAGGGCCAGGAGGCCCGCATCCGCCGCGCCGGACTGCACGAACTGGGCGGTCTGCGAGATGTTCTCGCCGTACACCAGGCGGGGCCTCAGGGCCTCCAGCAGGCCCAGCTTCGCCAGGGCCGCCTCGGCCGCCCGGCCGTAGGGCGCATGGCGGGGATTGGCGAGGGCGACCTTCTTCACGGCCGGGTCGAGGAGGGCCTTCATGCCGAGGCGCTCCAGGGGGACCGGGGAGCCCTTCGGCACCCAGAGCACCAGCCGGCCGCGGCTGTAGCGGAAGGCCGAGGCCGCGTCCGCGAGGCCCGCCTGCACCAGCTTCTGCGGGTAGCTCTCGTCGGCGGAGAGGAAGACGTCGAAGGGCGCCCCGTTCACGATCTGCGCGTAGAAATTCCCGGAGGAGCCGAAGGTCGCGGTCACCTGGACCCCGGGGTGGGCCTGGACGAAGGCGGCCTTCACGTCCGCCAGGGCGAACTGCAGGTCTGCCGCGGCGGCCACGGCGACGGTCCCCTGGGCGCGGAGGCCCGTCGCGAGGCCCAGGCCCAGCAGCAGGGAGAGCAGGGGTCGAAGGCGCTTCATGCGGGCTCCCGGGTGCGGCCGGTCGCCGCTATGTTTTAAGGAATAGATCGGAACGCCCGGGGCGTCAACGCGCCAGTCCGGTGGCGAGGAGGGCCGTGAGGGCCCCGGCGCCGCCGGCGGCGGCCTCGGAGGCGACGGCCGCCAGGGCCCGGTAGCGGACCAGGACCTCGGCGCCCAGGGGCGTGAGGCTGGCCCCGCCGCGGGCCGCGCCCCCCCGCTCCGTGGCCACCAGGGGGTGCCGGAAGCAGCGGTTCATGGTGTCCACCAGCAGCCAGGCCCGCCGGTAGCTCATGCCCATGGCCCGGCCCGCCGCCGCGATGGAGCCCGTGTCCCGGATGGCCTCCAGGAGGTCGGCCTTGCCGGGGCCCAGGGCGATCTCCTCGCCCAGGTAGAGCCGGAGGCGGAGGTCGAGGCGGGGGCCGGGCCGGGGGCTGGAGTGGGGGCTGGGACGGGGCATGGCGGCCTCCGTATCCAGTGTGGCCCAGGTTGGCGTGAACGTTCCCCGCGATCCCGGCATCCCATTCCCCACGGAGGTTCCATGCTCATCCGCCGCCCCGCCGACCTCCCCGCGTCCGAGATCACGCCGGAGGGCCTGTACCTGGACCGTCGGGCCTTCCTGGGGGGCACGGCCGCGGCCCTGGCCCTGGCCGCCTCGGGGAGGCCCCTGCGCGCCGCCGATCCGGGCGGCCTGGGTCCCCTGGCCCGCAGCCCCTATAGCACCACCGAGCGGCCCAACCGCTGGGAGGAGGTGACGGGCTACAACAACTTCTACGAGTTCGGCACCGGGAAGGACGATCCGGCCCGGGAGGCCTGGCGCCTGAAGCCCCGGCCCTGGACCGTGCGGGTGACGGGGGAGTGCCTGAAGCCCCGGACCTTCGGCCTGGAGGAGCTGATGCGCCTGGCCCCCCTGGAGGAGCGCATCTACCGCATGCGCTGCGTGGAGGGCTGGAGCATGGTCATCCCCTGGGCGGGCTTTCCCCTGAAGACGCTGCTGGACCGGGTGGAGCCGAAATCCACGGCCCGCTACGTGGCCTTCTTCTCCCTGGCCGATCTCCAGCAGGAGCCCGGCGTGCGCCTGCCGGTGCTGGACTGGCCCTACCTGGAGGGCCTGCGCCTGGACGAGGCGCGGAACCCGCTGACGCTCCTCGCTTTCGGCGTCTACGGCCGGGTGCTGCCGAACCAGAGCGGGGCCCCCCTGCGCCTGGTGGTGCCCTGGAAGTACGGCTTCAAGGGGGCCAAGTCCATCGTGGAGATCCGCCTGGTGCGGGACCAGCCCTGGACCAGCTGGGCCAAGGCCAACCCCAACGAGTACGGCTTCTACGCCACGGTGAACCCGGGCGTGGACCATCCCCGCTGGAGCCAGGCCACGGAGCGGCGCATCGGCGAGTGGTCGCGGCGCCCGACCCTGATGTTCAACGGCTACGGGGACCAGGTGGCCTCGATGTACACCGGCCTGGACCTGCGACGGAACTTCTAGGGATGCTCGGGCGCCGGCACGCCCCAGCGGCTGGCGGCGCGGAGGCGGGCCGCCCGGGTGCCGGTGACCAGGAGGAGGGAGGGCAGGCCGATCCACACGGCCTCCGTCCAGAGCGCCCCCAGGAAGCGGACCCACAGGCGCCCCGTGAGGGGGATGGGCGAGACGCGGATCGGCTGCCACACGCAGACGTACCGCTCGCCCGAGAAGGGCAGGAAGGCCGCCACGCCGACGCCCCCGAGGGTGCAGGCGTCCAGGAGGCCGTGGGAGAAGGCCGCGGCGAACAGGCAGAGCCAGAGCCGCGGGCTGCGCAGGTGGGACCGGAGGCCCAGCAGCATGGCGGCGCTGGCGATGAGGGCCGCGGCCGCGAGGGAGTGGGTGGCGCCCCGGTGGGTGAGGCAGTGGCCGTAGGGCAGGTGGAGGAAGGCCGTGAACCAGTCCAGGTCGGGGGCCATGGCGCAGGCGGCGGCGAGGGCCCAGGCGCGACGCGGCGCACGGCCGTCGGTGAAGGCGGCGTGCAGGGCGAGTCCGGCGGCGGCGTGGCCGAGGAGCGAAGGCATGGCGGGTTCCGGGAGGGGGAGCAGGAAGGCATCCGGGCGGCCGTGGGACGGCGCGGGGGCATCCTGGACGGGAACCGTCGGGACGTGCGCCACCATCTTGCACTGCGGGTCAGCGCAATCCGAAAAGCCCAGAATCCCCGATTATGAAGGCTGGAACCCGGAACGGCAAATCCCTGGAGGGCCCATGCGCCGCGTGCTTCCCCACCTCGCCCGATGGCTGCCCGTCCTGCCGCTGCTCCGGCTGGGCTGGGGCCTCCTCCGCCAGGACTTCGCCATCCTCACGGCCAACCCGGTGGAGAAGCTCATCGACACCTGCGGCTGGTGGACCCTGGCCCTCCTGGCGACCTCGCTGGCCATGGCGCCCCTCCAGCGGGTCACCCGCTGGTCCGGGTGGGTGGCCCTGAAGCGCCCGCTGGGGCTCTGGGCCTTCGCCTACGGCTGCCTCCACCTGCTGGTCTACACGGGCCTGGACCAGGGCTTCCGTCCCGCGGAACTGGCCCGGGACATCGCCAAGCGCCCCTTCATCCTCGTGGGCATGGCCACCTGGCTGACCCTGCTCCCCCTGGCCCTCACGAGCACGAAGGGCTGGCAGCGGCGCCTGGGACGCAACTGGAAGCGCCTGCACCGGCTGGCCTACCTCGCCGCGCTCCTGGGCGTCCTGCACTTCGCCTGGAAGGCGAAGGTGGGCTTCCGGGACCCCCGCGTGCTCCTGCTGGGCGGGCCGGTGGCGGTCCTCCTCCTCCTGAGGATTCCCTGGCCGCCCCGCCGCCCGGCGCGGGCACAATAGAGGGTTCCGCCGCCGGCGGCCGCCCTCGCGGACGGACCCGGCCCTTCCCCGCAGGCTCCATGAACGACGCGAACCCCCAGGCCCGGGTGACCAAGGCCCTCACCCAGGACGGCCACATCCGCCTCTCCTCCCTCGATGCCGGTCCCCTCTGGGACGGTGTGCGCCGGGGCCACCCCCACCTCGAGCCCGAGGCCTGTGCCTGCCTGACGGAGATGCTGGCGTCGGCGGCCCTCCTCCAGAGCCGCACGCTCTTCGCGGAGCGGCTCCAGCTGCTGCTCAAGGGCGGGGGCCGGGCCAAGGCCGTGGTGGCGGACAGCTGGCCCGATGGCACCCTCCGGGGGGTCCTGGATCTCGGCGCGCCCGAGGCGGGGGACTGGATCGCGGGCCCCGGCGTCTTCCAGGTGATGCGTTCCAATCCCACCGGGCAGCCCTACATCGGGACCCTGCCCCTGGTGGCGGGGGGCATCCAGACCCAGATCGAGCACTACCTGCAGCAGTCGGAGCAGGTGCAGGCCAGCGTCACGCTCTGGTGCGACCCGGGCACGGGCGAGGCCGGCGGCCTGCTCGTGGAGCCCCTGCCCGCGTGTCCGCCCGAGCGGCTGGCGCGGCTGGTGCAGGCGATCGAGGGCCTCGAGGTGGTGCCCCTCTGGGAGCGCACGCCGGACTTCCTCGCGGCCTGGGTGGCCCAGGGCCAGGGCACCGAGCTCCAGTCCACCTCGGAGCTCCACTACCGCTGCCGCTGCAGCCGCGAGGCGCTGCTCGCCACCCTCCGCACCTTCCCGAAGGACCAGAAGGAGGACCTCTTCCGCGAGCCCGGCCCCGTGGAGGTCCGCTGCGACTACTGCGGCACGATGTACCCGGTGAGCCGCGAGGATCTCCTCGGGGAGGAGGGCTGATGGCCGGCGGGGTCGCGATCGCGGAGCGGGGACGCCCCCTGGGCTCGCCGTTCTCGGTGTGGCTGGCTTTCCGCGCCGTGCCCTTCCTGGGAGCGGGCCTCATCAAGCTCTGGTCCTACACCCTGCGGGTGAAGCGGGAGGGGTTCGAGCCCGTGGAGGCCCTCGCGGACCGGGACGAGCGCTTCATCCTGGCCTTCTGGCACCGGCGCCTCTTCATGATGCCGCTGGCCTATCCCTTCCGCCGCCGCACCGCCGCCGGCGAGGCCCGGGGCGTGGCCATCCTCTCCAGCGACAGCCGGGACGGCGAGCGCAGCGCCGCCACCTGGCGCTGGTTCGGCATCCACGCCGTGCGCGGCACCGCCAGCGAGGACGGCGCGCGGGCCCTGGTGCGCATGATCCAGGCCGTGAAGCAGGGCTGGGACTTCGGCATCACCCCCGACGGCCCCCGCGGCCCCCTCATGGCGCTGAAGCCCGGCACCGTGGCCCTGGCCCGCAAGACCGGCGCCTGGATCGTGCCCGTGAGCCTGGCCTTCGACCGCAGCTTCGAGTTGAAGACCTGGGACCGCATGGTGATCCCGATGCCGTTCGCCACCTGCACCATCCGGTACGGCGTGCCCTACCAGCTGCCGCCGAAGGGCGACGACGGTCCGGAGACCGCCCGGCTGCAGGGCGAGATGGACGAGCTGGAGCAGTGGGCCGAGGCGGTGGCCCATGGCTGACCTCGCCGTCGTCTCCCTCTCCGGGGGCATGGACTCCTGCGTCACCGCGGCCATGGCCCGGGCCGCGGGCTTCGAGCTGGCCCTGCTCCACGCGGACTACGGCCAGCGCACCCAGGAGCGCGAAAAGCGCGCTTTTCGCGATATCGCAGACTTCTACGGCGTGCCGGCGGCGCGGCGGCTCATCATCGGCTTCGACTCGCTCAAGGCCATCGGCGGCTCGGCGCTGACGGATCCGTCCATCGCCCTGCCCGAGGGCGATCCGGACCGCGCGGGGGTGCCCGTGAGCTACGTGCCCTTCCGCAACGCGCACCTGCTGGCCACCTGCGTGAGCTGGGCCGAAGTCCTGCGGGCCAGCGCCATCTTCGTGGGCTTCGTGGAGGAGGACAGCAGCGGCTACCCCGACTGCCGCGAGGCCTTCCTGCGGAGCTTCGAGCAGACCGCCAACCTCGGCACGAAGCCCGAGACGCGGCTGGCCTTCCACGCGCCCCTCCTGCACCTCCGCAAGTCCGACATCGTACGGAAGGGGATGGCGCTCGGCGCCCCCCTCCACCTGAGCTGGTCCTGCTACCAGGGCGAGGACCGGGCCTGCGGCCGCTGCGACTCCTGCGCCCTGCGGCTGCGGGGGTTCAAGGAGGCGGGGCTCCCCGACCCCATCCCGTACGCCTTCATCCCGGACGAGCTGGCGCCCGGACCCCGGTAGGGCGGGGCGGCCGTCGGCCCGGTGGTATCGTCGGGGGCGGTACCCCGTCAGGTCGTGGACACGGGCCTGGCCCTCCTTCCAGGTGACCCATGCGTGTGACCTTGGTCCAGCCCTCGGGGTTCAACTTCATTCCCGGGCAGCCGGACTTCTCCGTGCTGGCCAACCGGATGGCCCCGCTCGGCATCCTGTCGCTGGCCGCCTGGCTGGAACAGCATGGGCATCCCACGGCCGTCTACGACTGCCTCGGACCCCTGGCCCCGGCCACGCTGGAGGGCCAGGCGGCCGAGATCCTGGCCACGGGGCCGGACCTGGTGGGGTTCTCCGCCACCACGTCCGGGTTCATGGATGCGGTGGACCTGGCGACCTTCCTGAAGGCGGCCCGGCCGGGCCTGCGCGTGGTGGTGGGCAGTGTGCACGCCTCGAGCCTGGGGGCCCCGCTCCTGGAGAGCTTCCCCGAGCTGGACCTCCTCTGCCTGGGCGAGGGCGAAGGCCCGCTGCTGGATCTGGCGGAGGGGAAGGCCCTGGCCGACATCCCCAACCTGGTGTGGCGCGACGGGGAACGCATCGTCACCAATCCGCGCCGGCCGCGGCTCCAGAATCTGGATGACCTCCCGTTCCCCGCCTACGAGAAGCTGGCCGCCTTCCCCAAGGGCTACCACCTGCCGCTCTTCAGCTACGTCCAGCGGTACGGGGCCACCATGATCACCTCCCGGGGCTGCCCCTACACCTGCTCCTTCTGCGACCGGACGGTCTTCGAGCACCAGTACCGGTTCAACAGCCCGGCCTACATCCATGCCCACATGAAGCACCTGCGGGACCGCTTCGGCGTGCGCCACGTCAACTTCTACGACGACCTCTTCACCGCCCACCAGGGGCGCGTGTCGGAGCTGTGCCAGCGCCTCCTCGACGAGCCCCTCGGCATGGGCTTCAACTGCATCATCCGGGCGGGCCACACCTCGGACGAACTGCTTCGCCTGCTGAAGAAGGCCGGGTGCGTCATGGTCAGCTTCGGCGTGGAGAGCGCGGATCCCGGCCTGATGGCGCGCCACAAGGCCGGCGTGACCCTCGAGGCCGTGCGCGACACGGTGGCGCGGGTCCACGCCGCCGGCCTCCGGGCCAAGGGCCTGTTCATCTTCGGCCTGCCCGGGGAGACGCCGGAGACCTTCCGGCGGACCAGCGACTTCATCCTCTCCCTGGATCTCGATGACATGAACCTCACGAAATTCAGCCCCCTCCACGGGGCGCCCCTCTGGGCCGAGTGCGTGGCGGGCCGGGAGGGGGAGTTCAACGAGGATTGGCGGCTGCTCAACTGCGTCAACCCGGTGTTCCTGCCGAAGGGCTTCGAATCCCGGGAGCAGATGGATGCGCTCTACAACGGCCACATCGAGCGGTTCTACAAGAGCAGGCCCTACCACCGGCGGTTCGTCCGCCGCCTCTGGGAACACCGGTGGAGCCTCTGGCACCTCCTTCGCCACCTGCCCATGGTGTGGGCCGCCAAGCGCTACTTCACCTCGAAGCGGGTGGGCGCCGCGGCGCCCTACAACCGGCATCCCCGCCAGCCGGTGGGCCTGAAGCCCATGCCCCTGGCCCATGGGGGCGCCTCCGCCAGGGGCGTATGACGCGCTTTTTCCGGGAGAATGGCTAACCTTGACGTTTGCCTCACCCCTCTTCTGCTGGATGGACCATGGCCACTCGGAAAGCTCCCCAGGCATCGCTCCCCGATCCGCTCCCCCACTTCGTCGTCACGCGGCCCACGGGAGAGCTGGACACGTTTGCCAGCCCCCGGCCGGGGCGCCCCTTCACCATCACCTTCGAGACGGAGGAGTTCACCTGCCTCTGTCCCCTCACGGGGCAGCCGGACTTCGCCAAGCTCCGCATCCAGTACCAGCCGGACCAGCTCTGCGTGGAGTCGAAGTCGCTGAAGCTCTACCTCTGGAGCTTCCGGGACAAGGGCGCCTTCCACGAGGCCGTCACCAACCAGATCCTCGACGACCTGGTGAAGGCCACGCAGCCCCAGTGGATGCGCGTCGAGGGCGACTTCCTCATCCGCGGCGGCATCCGGACGCTGGTCACGGCGGAACACGGCGAGAAGCGATGAAACCGCGAAGGGCGCGAATCAGCGCGAAAGCGATTCCTCCATTCGCCTCCATTCGCGTTCATTCGCGGTTCCCATGAAGGCCGTCGTCGCCCTCGGCTCGAACCTCGGCGACCGCCGGGCGCACCTGGCGGCGGGGCTGGCGGCCCTGCGGACGCTGGGGGGCGTGGTGCCCTCGCCCCTCGTGATGGAGACGCCGGACGAATCGGGACGCGGTCCGGCCTACCTGAACACGGTGGCGGTCCTCGTGACAGAGGAGGCGGACCCGCGCCGTCTGCTGGAAGCCCTGCTGCGCCTGGAGCTGGCCCAGGGCCGGGACCGCACGGCGGGCCGCAATGCGCCCCGCACCCTGGACCTGGACCTCATCACCACCGACGGGCCGCCGGGGCGCTGGACCTGGCCCGCGCCGGAGGATCTGGGCGCCCTGGGGCCGGAGCTCACCCTGGAACTGCCCCACCCCCGGGCCTTCAGCCGCCCCTTCGTGCTGGAGCCCTGGCGCGCCCTCTCCGATCCCGGCGCCTGCGGCGGCGTCATCCCCAGAAACTAGCCACGAAGACCGCAAAGCAAGGGTGCCTCCCTTCGCGGTCTTCGTGGCGACGCTTTTCGATTGACCTACTTCGTCCAGCGCTCGATCCAGCCCAGCACGGTCTCGTGCCAGAGCTTGGAGTTGGCGGGCTTGAGGACGAAGTGGCCCTCGCTGGGGAAGTAGAGCAGCTCGCTGGGGATGCCGCGCAGCTGGTGGGCCTGGAAGTTCTGGAGGCCCTCCTCGATGGGCACGCGGAAGTCCTGCTCCCCCTGGACGACGAGCATGGGCTTCTTGAAGTGGGCCGCGGCCAGGTGGGGGCTGGCGCTCTCGTAGAGCTTCCGGTTCTCCCAGGGCCAGCCCTTGTTCTCCCACCGGGGGAACCACAGCTCCTCGGTGGTGGTGGTCATGGAGTCGAGGTTGTAGACGCCGTCGTGGCTCACGAAGCAGGCGAAGCGGTCCGCGTAGTGGCCGGCGATCCAGTTGATGGCGTAGCCGCCGTAGCTGGCGCCCGCGGCGGCGACGCGCTTGGGATCCACGTTGGGGTACCGCTTGAGGGCGGCGTCGAGGCCCTTCAGGAGGTCGCCCATGACCGCGCCGTTCCAGTCGCCGCTGATCTCGTTGCAGAAGGCCTGGCCGCGGCCCGTGGAGCCCCGGGGGTTCACCATCACGGTGACGAAGCCGTGTCCGGCATTGGCCCACACCTCGGGGTTCCAGCGGTAGCTCCACATGTCATCCCACTGGCCCTGGGGGCCGCCGTGGATGAGGAAGGCCATGGGATAGGTCTTCCTGGGGTCGAAGCCCACGGGCTTCACCACCAGGGCCTGGACCCGGGGCGCCTTCCCGCCCTTGCCCGCGGCGCCGGTGAACCAGAAGCTCTCCGCCCGGTTCAGGCCGAGGTCCTTCGCGAGGGCCTCGTTGTGGCGGCTCACGCGGGTCCTGGCACCGGTGCCGAGATCCACGGTGTAGATGTCCGGGGGCGTGGCGGTGTCGCTGAGGGCGGCCAGGACATGGGTGCCATCCAGGGGCTGGAAGGCCGAGAAGGCCAGGCCATGGGTGAGCTGGGCCACCTTGCCCGTGGCCCAGTCCCAGCGGAAGAGCTCAAGCTGGGCCTCGTGGTCGGCGCTGAAGAGGACGCCGTTGGCCACCAGGTGGTACTCGCCCGCGCTGAGATCCACGTCCTTCGTGGTCTTCGCGACCTTGTGGGCGGCCCGGTCGTAGGCCCACAGCTCGAACTTGTCGGACTCGTGGCCGGGCACGCGCTGGGCGCGCCAGACCAGGTACTTCCCGTCGGCGGTGTAGCGGGGCGTCGTGTCCTGGGCCTTGTTGAAGCTGGAGAGGTCCACGGGCTTCCCGCCGTCGAGGGCGACCTCGAAGATGTCGCCGTTGGTGCTCACGGCCGTGTCCTGCGCCGGGTTGGCGGCGAAGGCCAGGTGGCGGGAATCCGGGGCCCAGTCGAAGTCGTCGCCGGAGGCGAAGTCGAAGGGGGTGGGCACGTCATAGGCCAGGCCCGCGGTCACGTCACGCGGCGCGGCCGACCCGTCGCTGGGCACCACGAAGAGGTGGGTGCGCTGCATGGGATCCTTCCACTCGGTCCAGTGGCGGAACATCAGGTTCGTGATGACGCGGCCGTCCGCCTTCCGGTCCTCCCGGGCCTTCAGGTAGGCGGCATTCTCCGCGGGGTCGCCGCTGGGCACGGTGGTGGAGAGGAAGGCGATCCACTTGCCGTCGGGGCTCCAGCGGGCCGTGGAGGCGCCCCCGGCCAGGGTCGTGAGCTGGCGGGACTTCCGGGTTTCGAGCTCCAGGATCCACAGCTGGCCGCCCTGCTGGTAGCACAGGCTTGCGCCGTCGGGGCTGAAGCGGGGGCGGGACTGGCTGCCGGGGCCGAGGTCGAGGGCCTTCGGCTCGCCGCCGGGCGTCTCCAGCCACAGGTGGGTGGTCACGGTGTTGGCCGCCAGGTCCACGGTGCCCACCTGCCAGGCGAGGGCCCCGCGGCCGGAGCGCTGGGGGTCGGCCACGCGGGCGACCTTGAACATGTCGTCGATCTGCATGGGCCGGGCGGCCAGCAGGGCCATGGAGGCCGTGAGGAGGAGGGCGGTGCGCATGGGTGCCTCGAAGTGGAATCGGGTCAAACAGGGGCGGCCGGGCGGGCCTCCCCCGCTCATGTCAGTACTCGGCCAGCAGGTAGCGCGCGATGACGGTGCGCTGGATCTCGCTGGTGCCTTCGCCGATGGTGCAGAGCTTCACGTCCCGGTAGTACTTCTCCACCGGGTAGTCCTTGATGTAGCCGTAGCCGCCGAGGATCTGCACGGCCTCGTCGGCCACGCGGCAGGCCACTTCGGAGCTGTAGAGCTTGGCCATGCTGGCCGCCTTGGCGTAGGGCTTGCCCTGGTCCTTCAGGCCCGCGGCGCGGTAGACCAGCAGGCGGGCCGCCTCGATCTGGGTGCCCATGTCCGCCAGCTTGAACTGGATGCCCTGGTGGCCGGACAGGGGCTGGCCGAAGGTGTGGCGGATCTTGCTGTAGCGGAGGGCCTCCTCGAAGGCGCCCTGGGCCATGCCCAGGCCGAGGGAGGCGATGCTGATGCGCCCGCCGTCGAGGGTCTTCATGGCCTGCTTGAAGCCCACGCCGTCCTCGCCCAGCAGGTTGGCCTCGGGCACCTTCACGTCCTCGAAGATCAGCTCGGAGGTGTCGCTGGCGCGCAGCCCCAGCTTGTTCTCCTGCTTGCCGGGCCGGAATCCGTTCATGCCCTTCTCGAGGATGAAGGCGCTGATGCCGTCGGCGCTGCTGCGGCCGTCCCGGGCCGGCCGGGTCCGCGCCATGACCACGGCGATGTCGCCCACGGTGCCATGGGTGATGAACGTCTTGGTCCCGTTCAGGACGTAGTGCGACCCCTCCTTCTTCGCGGTGGTCCGCAGGGAACCGGCGTCGCTCCCGGCGCCGGGCTCCGTGAGGCCCCAGGCGCCGATGGCCTGGCCGCTGGCCAGGGGCTTCAGGTAATTCTGCTTCTGGGCCTCGCTGCCCATGGCGAAGATGTGGTTGCAGCACAGGCTGTTGTGGGCGGCCACGGTGATGCCCACGGAGCCGTCCACCCGGGAGAGCTCCTCCACCACCACGGCGTACTCGGCGTAGCCCATGCCCGCGCCGCCGTACTCCTCGGGGAAGATGATGCCCATCATGCCCATGGCGCCCAGCTGCTTCACCACGTCCATGGGGAAGGTCTTGGCCTCGTCCCAGGCCATGACGTGGGGCCGGATCTCCTTCTCCGCGAACTTGCGAACTTCCTGACGCAGGGCTTCGACATGCTCGGGGAGCGTGACATCCATGGGTACCTCGACGGGTTCAGCGGAAGGTTTCGACATTCATGGCGGCCTGCGCCCGGGGGGCCGGTGCCTGCAGTTTCTTCTGGAGGAGGTCCTCGGCCTGGGGCATCACCTCGAGGGCCTTCTGGACGACCGGGTCGGTCTCGCACAGGATCTTGAACCCCGCCTCGGTGCCGAAGCCCACGTTCTGCATCTCGATGGAGAGCTGCTCCTTCACGGCCGCCCTGTTGGCCTCCCAGTCCTTGTCCGTGTAGGGCAGCTTCTGCTCGAGGAGCCAGGTCTTGAAGCGGTCCAGCACCACGTCGTCCGCGTGCTCGCCGGGACGGATGCCGAAGCGGTCCTTCTCCTGCACCGCGTAGCGGAAGAAGGCGGAGTAGCGGTTGCGCAGGATCAGCACGTACTCCGTGAGGCGGGGAGGCGCCAGGACGATGTCGGGGGTGATGCCACCGCCCCCGTACACCACGCGGCCGAGGTCGGTCTTGTAGGCGGGGCCCTGGGGCTTGGTGTCCTTGTCGTCATCCGGGTTGTAGTAGTCATCCAGGCCGTGGGAGTAGTCCCGCTGGATGCAGCGGCCGGAGGGCGTGTAGTAGCGGGCCGTGGTGAGCGCCAGGCCGCGGGACCGGTTGATGGGCAGCACGCTCTGCACGAGCCCCTTGCCCCAGCTGGTCTGCCCCACCACCAGGCCCCGGTCGTGGTCCTGGATGGCACCGGTGACGATCTCGCTGGCGCTGGCGGAGCCCCGGTTGATCAGCACCACGAGGGGGAAGGGGTCGAAGGACGCGCCCCGGGTGGTCCGGGTCTGGCTCTCCTCGCGGCCGTCGCGGCCCTTCTGGGTCACGATGAGCTGATCGGGGCCGAGGAGCTGGCGGCAGATGCCGATGGCCGAATCCAGCACGCCCCCGCCGTTGTACCGGAGGTCGAGCACCAGCTGCTTCATCCCCTGCTTCTTGAGCATGGCCACGGCCCGCTCGAACTCGTCGGAGGTGGTCTCGCCGAAGTCCTTGATGTTGATGAGGCCCGTGGTGGGGGTGAGCATGAAGGCGAAGTCCACGCTGTTGGTGGGGACCTCGGCCCGGGGGATGGAGAAGCGGAGCAGGTTGGGGACCCCGGAGCGCTGGACCGCGAGCTCCACGATGGTGCCCTTCTCGCCCCGGAGCTTCTGGAGCGCCTGGTTGGAGCTCATGCCCTCGGTGCTGGTGCCGTCGATCTCCTTGATGATGTCGCCGGCGCGAACGCCCAGGCGCTCCGCGGGACCGCCCTTCATGGGGCTGATGATCGCGATGCCCTGCTCGTGCTGCTGGATGACGGCGCCGATGCCGAAGAAGGAGCCCTTCTGGTCCTCCCGCAGGCGCCGGAACTCGCTCTCGTCCATGTAGTTGGAGTGGGGATCCAGGGTGTGCAGCATGCCCTGGATGGTGGCGTGGGTGAGCTGCTTGGCGGTGGGCGCCTCCGGGCTCTCCTTCTCCACCACGCCCATGACCTCGGTGAGGGTGTCCAGGCTCTTCTGCTTGGCGCCCTCGGCGCCGTTGCGGGCCAGTAGGGGCCCGGTGAGGGCCACCGTGGCCGCCACCATCAGCCACATCCAGTTCCGTTTGACGAAGCGGGCCATGCGGCTCCCCCGGGGCGAACGCCTCCCCCCAGCATACGACCGGACCGGAGTGGCGGCGACGCCTGGGAAATTGCCGAGGGCCCTAGAACCCCTGGAGGATCCGCTGGGCCACCTGGGCCATCCGCTCCTTCCGGGCGCGGGTGGCGTGGATGATGCTCTCGAAGGCCCGGTAGGCGGTCTCGAGGTCGTCGTTGACCACGAGGTAGTCATACGCGTGGTACAGCTCCAGCTCGTGCCGGGCATGCTTCAACCGGATGGCCACCTGCTCGTCCGAGTCCTTGCCCCGGCCGCGCAGCCGCTGCTCCAGGGCCGCGGCGGAGGGGGGGAGAATGAAGATCATCTGGGCGTCGGGGATGGCCCGGCGGAGGTTGAGGGCGCCCGTGGTCTCGATGTCCAGCAGGATGTCCACCCCGCTGGCGAGTTGGCCCTCCAACCAGGCCCGGCCCGTGCCGTAGCGGTGGCCGTAGACCTCCACCCACTCCACGAAGCCGCCCTCGCGGACCATGGCGTCGAAGCGGGCCTCGTCCACGAAGAAGTAGTCGCGGCCGTCCACCTCCCCGGGCCGGGGCTTCCGGGTGGTGAAGGAGATGGAGAAGCGGAGGTCGGCCACCGAGGCCACCAGGCGCTGCACGAGGGTGGACTTGCCCGCCCCGGACGGCGCGGAGACGACGAAGACGTTGCCGGGATGGTCGAGCAAGGGGATCCTCCAGCCTCCACTCTAGCGGAACGGGCGTCCGCCTCCCCCGGGGCCGGCCCGTTGCGGGGGCCCCGTTCCTGCCGTATCGTGTCCCGTCCAACTCCCCTGTTCCGACTTCCATCTGGCGCCCACCGTCCCCGCAGGAGGGTCCATGGCCAAGAACCTCGTCTTCTGCGCCGACGGGACCTGGAATGGTCCCGGCGAGGCCGGCGAGGGCCTCCGTACCGGCAGCCCCACCAACGTCTTCAAGCTCTTCGCCAACCTGGAGGGCCTCGACTCCCCGGCGTCCCTGCGCCTCGCCGACGAGCAGGAGCGCCGGGCCGCGGATGCCGCGGACAGGCCCGTCCAGCTGGCGAAGTACCTCCACGGCGTGGGGGACTCGGAGAATCCGCTGGTGAAGTTCCTCGGGGGGGCGTTCGGGGCGGGGCTCATCGCCCGGGTGGTCCGCGGGTACACCTTCCTCTCCCGGAACTACGAAGCCGGGGATGCGATCTACCTGGTGGGATTCAGCCGCGGGGCCTACACGGCCCGGGCCCTCGCCGGGCTGGTGGCGAAGCAGGGCCTGATGGACGCCTCCAGGCTCGACCTCGCGGACAAGGAGGCCGCCTACCGCTGGGGGTCGGCCGTGTGGTACCGGCACCAGCAGTCGCTGCACGACACCTTCATGGGCCGGCTGCAATCCTTCGTGGCCGACCTGCCGGGCTTCCTCAGCCGGCCGCCGGGCACGGACCAGCTGATCCGGGTCCCCCTCCGGGCGGTGGCCGTGTGGGACACGGTGGGCGCCATGGGCATCCCGGCCTTCGCCGCGGACCACGAGCGCCTGGACCTCTTCCGGTTCGCGGACACGAAGCTGAGCCCCAGGGTGGCCTGCGGCCTGCACGCCGTGTCCGTGGACGAGATCCGGCAGGACTTCGATCCGACCCTGTGGGATCCCGATCCCCGGATCGTCCAGGCCCTCTTCCCCGGAGCCCACGCCGACGTGGGCGGAGGCTATCCCGCCGGGTCCGAGAGCGGCCTGTCGGATGGGGCTCTGGCCTGGATGCAGGACCGGCTGGCCGAACAGGGCCTCCGTTTCGCCGCCCTCCCGGCCTGGCCCCCCGCCCCCTCGGCCACGGGCATCGCCCATCGTCCCTGGGCCCACTTCCCCTGGACCCACCTGCCCACCGGCGCGCGGGCCCTCCCGGCCGGGCTGCGGCTCCATCGCTCCGTCCTGGATCGGATGGCGGGCGGCCCGGTGGCGCCGGATCCGGGCGTGGCCCCCGAGGTCTACGCGCCCGGCAATCTCGGGGCCTACGTGGCCCAGGGGGAGGCGAAGGAGGGTGTGGTCATGGCCTGACGGCCGGGACCGGCCAGCCCGCCCGCACGTCCACCCGGTTGTCGTAGAAGGTGCTGCCCCCGCCGCGGTCCGTGAGCCGCTGGGAGGTGAGGGCGTTCACGGTGCGGTCGCCCGGGGCGAAGCGCCGCCACCACACGCCCTCGGCCACGGCGAGACCGCGCGGCACCTTGGCGGTCGTCCGCAGGGTGAAGGCCACCTCGCCGAGGCCGTTGAAGGCCGTCACCGGGGCCCCGTCCGCCAGCCCGCGGGCCCCGGCCTCGGCGGGGTTCAGGAGGAGGGTCATGGCCCCCATGCGCCGCCGCAGGTCCTCCCGCTCGTGGAAGGTGGAGTTGAGCCCCTGGACCGCCGGGGCCGTGACGAGCTGGAGGGGGTGCGGGTCGTCCGCGCTGTGGGCCGGCAGGTGGCGGGGCAGGGGTTCGGGATCGCGGGGATTGAGGACTTCCACCTTCCCGCTGGGGGTGAGGAACCGCAATCCGGGGGCCGTTCCGGGATCCAGCTCCACGGCGAGGCCCTGGTCCAGCCGGGCGGTGTCCACGCCCTCCCGCCACGGGTGGGGCGCCGCCAGCAGGGCGTCGATGAGCTCGTCCGCGGACTGCGAGAACACCTCCTCGGTGAATCCCATCAACCGGGCCAGGCCCTGGAACACCTCGAGGTTCGAGCGGCTCTGGCCCACGGGCACCACCACGGGCCGGGCCCGCTGGATGCAGTAGGAGCCGAAGGCGCGGTAGAGGTCGGCGTGCTCAAGGGACGAGGTGGCGGGAAGCACCAGGTCGGCGAACAGGGCGGTGTCCGTCAGGAACCGCTCGTGGACCACGGTGAACAGGTCCTCTCGCGCCAGGCCGCGCAGCACCGCGTTCTGGTCCGGCGTCACGACGGCGGGGTTGGCATGGTAGACGTAGAGCGAGGCCACCGGCGGATCCTGCAGCTCGTTGAGGGCCCGGCCCAGCTGGTTCATGTTGATCGTGCGGACGGGCCCGGGCAGCAGGTCCTCCCGCTCCAGGAGATGCATGGGAAAGGCGCCGCCGGTGTTGGTGGAGGCGAAGGCCCCCCCGCCGGGCTTGGCGTAGGCCCCCACGAAGGCCGGCAGGCAGGCGAGGGTGCGGAGGGCCATGGCCCCGTTGCCGTAGCGGGAAAGGCCGTTGCCAGGACGGAGGTGGGGGTCCCGGGCCCGTCCGTAGGCCTCCGCCAGCTCGCGGAGGGTGGCCGCGGGCACGCCCGTGATCGCCTCGACACGCTCCGGCGGGTAGTCCGGCAGGATGCGCTCGCGCAGCTCCGCCGCGCCCTGGACGTGGGCGGCGAGGAAGGCCTCGTCGCAGAGGTCCAGGCGGTCCAGCAGGTGGAGGATCCCCAGGGCCAGGGCCCCGTCCGTGCCCGGGCGCACATGCACCACGCGGTCGCAGAGGGGCGCGGTGGCGTGGTCGTAGGTGTCGATGAGCCACACCTGGGCGCCGTTCCGCTTGGCCTCCCGCACGGCGTGGAGGCTGTGGACGGTCGTAGCGGCGGCGTTGATGCCCCAGAGCAGGATGAGGTCGCTGGCGGCGCAGGCGTCCGGGTGCGGTGCCGGCGTGGCGCCCATCACCAGGGCCCAGCCGGCCGATTTGGCGGGCGAGCAGATGGTGCGGTCCAGCTTCGAGGCCCCCAGGCGGTGGAAGAAGGCATGGCCCGCGTTGCGCTGGACGAGGCCCATGGTGCCTGCGTACGAGTAGGGCAGGATGGCCTCGGCGCCGTGGGTGGCCACGATCCCCCGCCAGCGCGCCGCGATGCGGTCGAGGGCCTCGTCCCAGCCGATGGGCGCGAAGGCGCCGTCGCCCTTCCGCCCGGTGCGGAGCAGGGGCGTCGTCAGCCGCTCCGGGTGGTGCACCGTGTCCTGGTAGCGGTTCATCTTGGGACAGAGGCTTCCCCGGGTGAACGGGTGCTCGGGATCCCCCGTCACCTCCACGGCCCGCCCATCCTCCACGCGCACCACCAGGCCGCAGGCGTCCGGACAGTCGTAGGGGCAGACGGATCGGTGGAGGCTGGAAGGCATAGGCACCCCAGTGGAAGGTTCCATCATCGCCGCGGTCGGGGCCACGGGGCAGGGGCTAATCGTCGGTCCTCAGCCGGTACCCGACCCCCGGCTCGGTCTGCAGGTGGCGGGGGCGGGAGGGATCCTCCTCCAGCTTGTGGCGGAGCTGGGTCATGTAGACCCGGAGGTAGAGGGGCTGGGCCCCGGGGACGCCGCCCCACACCTCGCGCAGGAGCTGCTGGTGGGTGACCACCTTCCCGGCATGGCGGATGAGGGTGGTGAAGAGCTTGTATTCGAGGGGCGTGAGGTGGACTTCCGCTCCGTCCACGAGGACCTGGCGCCGGGACAGGTCCACCCGCCAGCGGCCCAGGCTGAAGACGGGCGCCTCGCCGCCCTGGGGGTTCCGCTCGTGGCGGAGGGCCACCCGGATGCGGGCCAGCAGCTCGCCGGTGCTGAAGGGCTTGGTGAGGTAGTCGTCGGCGCCCGCGTCCAGGGCGCCGATCTTGTCGGTCTCCTGGCCCCGGGCGGAGAGCACGATGATGGGCGTGGCGCACCATTCCCGGAGGCGCCGCGTCAGCTCCAGGCCGTCCATGTCCGGGAGGCCGAGGTCCAGCAGGATGATCTGGGGGCGGTGGCTGGCGGCCAGGGTGAGACCCTCCTGGGCCGTGGCGGCCTCCAGGAACCGGTGTCCGCTGCCCTCCAGCGCCACCCGCAGGAACCGGCGCATCTGGGGCTCGTCCTCCACGAGCAGGATCAGGGGCGGGGGCTGATCGCTCATGGGACGGCCTCCGGGGGCAGGACGGGGGGGGGATCGCCCAGGGGCAGGGTCACGAGGAACTGGGCGCCGCCGTGGGGATGGTTGGTGGCCTGGATCCGCCCTCCGTGGGCCGTCACGATCCCGCGGCAGATGGCGAGCCCCAGGCCCGCGCCGGGGCGGCCCTCCGCCCCCTTCCCGCGGGCCAGCTTCTCGAAGATCCGCTCCTCCTCGCCCTCGGCAATCCCCGGCCCGTGGTCCGTCACGGAGAGGGTGAGCGATTTCCCGCTCGCCCAGGCCTTGATGTCCACGGGCGATCCGGGGGGAGAGTACTTCAGGGCGTTGTCCAGGAGGTTGAGGAGCACCTGCTCCATCAGCACCCCGTCCAGGGGCGCCACCGGCAGATCCTCCGGGAGGAGGACCCGCACCCGGGGGGCTTCGGCGGCCAGCTCCTGGCGGGTGAGCGCGGAGCCGATGATCTCCTCGAGGGGGATCCAGTCCTTCCGCAGCTCCAGGGATCCGGCCTCCAGACGGGTGATGTCGAGGAGGTTGCAGACGAGACGGTGGAGGCGCTGGGATTCCTCCTGGGCGGACTGGAGCAGCTCCCGCCGGCCTGCCTCGGAAAGTCCCGGGGTGTCGAGGGCCATGCTCACCGCGCCGGTGATGACGCCCAGGGGCGTGCGCAGGTCATGGGAGACGGAGCTGAGGAGGGCGTTGCGGAGCCGTTCCTCGTCGGCGCGGCGGCGGTCGGCGGCCCCCTGTTCGGCCAGGAGGGCGCGCTCCAGGGCGAGGGCCGTCTGGTTGGCGAAGGCGTCCAGCAGCTGCCGCTGGTCCGGTTCCTCCCACTGGGGGGCGCTGTCGGGCAGCACGCCCATGACGCCGATCACCCCCGCCGCGCCCTTGAGGGGGAGGTAGGCGGCGCGGGCGCCGGGCAGGGTCACCGTCCCCAGGCCCGCCGGTTCCCCGTGGTCGAAGACCCACTGGGCCACACCGCGCTCCTGGTCGTTGAGGGGGAAGGCCAGCTGATGGTCGGGCGCCTGCAGCCGGCCGGCGGCGTCGGGGAGGAGCACCACCGCGTGGCTCTGGAACTGGGTGGCGACGTTCTGGATGGCGGATCCCACCATGGCCGTGGACCCCCCGCCCTGGGCGAGGGCCTGGCCCAGCTGGTAGAGGGCGCGGGTCCGCTGCTCGCGGCTCCGGGCCAGCCGGGCCTGGGCGCGGATGCGCTCCGTGAGGTTGCCGATGACCACGCCCACCAGGAGCATCACGCCGAAGGTGCCGATGTGACGGAAGTCCCCCACGGCGAAGGTGAGGTAGGGCGGGACGAAGAGGAAGTCGAAGGCCGCGACGCTGAGGAGGGAGGCCAGCAGCGAGGGCCCGCGTCCGAACCGCGTGGCCACCAGCACGATGCCCAGGAGGTACACCATGACGATGTCCGCCAGTTCCGTGCGGTGGAAGATCAGGCCCGCGGCGCCGCTCGCCAGCCCCACCACCAGGGCGCTCAGGAGGTAGTTCCGCAGGGGGCTCGTGAGCCGGCGGGCGAGGCTGGGCGGGACGGACGCCTGCCCGGCCTCGCCGGTGATGACATAGACGTCGATGTCCCCGCTGGCGCGGACCAGATCGTCCACCGGCGAGCCCAGGAGCAGGTCCATCCAGCGGGGGCGGGAGGGCTTCCCGAGGACGATCTTGGTGATGTTCCGGCTCCGGGCATAGGCGAGGATGTCCTCCGCGGCGGCGCCCCCGCCCTCGATGACCGCCGTCTCGCCGCCGAGCTTCTCGGCCAGCCGGAGGTGCTCCTCCAGCCGGGCCCGGTCCGCCTCGGAATACCGGAAGTGGCGCGGGGTCTCCACGTAGAGGGCGGTCCAGCGGGCCCCCAGGGCACCGGCCAGCCGCCGGGTCCCGCGGATGAGCCGGCCCGACAGCTCGTCGGGCCCGATGCACACCAGCAGGCGGTCCCCGGCGGCCCAGGTCTTCCGGATGCCCTCGGACGCCATGTAGCGCCGCATCTGGGCGTCCACGCTCTCCGCGGTATGCCGCAGGGCCAGCTCGCGCAGCGCCAGCAGGTTGCCCTTGCGGAAGAACCGGTCCTTGGCGTGCCGGGCCTGGTCCGGGAGGTAGACCTTCCCTTCCTTGAGGCGCACCAGCAGGTCGTCCGGCGGGAGGTCCACCAGCTCCACCTCGTCGGCCCGCTCCAGGATCGTGTCCGGCACATTCTCCCGGACCACCACGCCGGTGATCTGGGCCACCACGTCCCGCAGGCTCTCCATGTGCTGGACGTTGAGGGTCGTGTGGACGTCGATGCCGGCGTCCAGCAGCTCCATCACGTCCTGCCACCGCTTGTCGTGGCGGGAACCCTTCACGTTGGTGTGGGCCAGCTCGTCCATGAGGATGAGCGCGGGGTGCCGTCTCAAGGCGGCATCCAGGTCGAACTCCGGCAGGAACAGGCCGCTGTAGGGCAGCTCCCGGCGGGGCAGCACCTCGAGGCCCTCGAGCAGGGCCGCCGTCTCCTCCCGGCCATGGGTCTCCACCACCCCGACCACCACGTCCAGCCCCTCGCGGCGGCGCTCCTGGGCCTCGGCCAGCATGGCGTAGGTCTTCCCCACGCCGGGTGCCGCCCCGAAGAAGATCTTGAGCTTGGCGCGCCGGGTCCGGGCCTCCTCCTCCTGCACCTGCCGGAGCAGCTCGTCGGGATCGGGCCGGTGGGGATCCATGGAGGTACGTTAGCGCAGCGTGTCCAGGTCGCGGTTCAGGGCCAGCACGTTCACCCGGGGTTCGCCTAGGAGGCCGAACTGGGGGCCCACGGTGTGCCGGGCCACGAGGGCCCGGACCCGGGCCTCGTCCAGTCCCCGCGCCCGGGCCACCCGGCGGACCTGGAAGGCCGCCGCCGCCGGGCTGATGTCGGGATCCAGGCCGCTGGCGGAGGCGGTGACGAGGTCCACGGGCACGGGTCCGGTGGCCTCGGGATCCGCGGCTCGGAGGGCCGCGACGCGCGCCTCGACGGCCCTCCGGAGCTCCGGACTGCTGGGGGCCAGGTTGGAGGCGCCGCTGGCGGCGCCATTGTACGGCCCGGGCGCCGTCGCCGAGGGTCGGCCCCAGAAGTAGTCCGGAGCCGTGAAGGCCTGGCCGATGAGGGCCGACCCGATCACCCGCCCGTCCTGCCGGAGGAGGCTGCCTCCGGCCTGGCTGGGGAAGAGGATCCTGGCCAGGCCGGTGAGCGCAAGCGGGTAGGCCAGTCCGGTGAGGACCGAGCAGGCGGCGAGGCAGACGAGCGCAGGGCGGAGCTGGAGGTTCATGGCAGCCTCAGGCGACGGCGTGGAGGGTGACGAGGAGCCAGTCGATGGCCTTGATGCCCACGAAGGGCACCACCAGCCCTCCCGCGCCGTAGACGAGCAGGTTCCGCTGGAGGATCCGGGCGGCGCCCAGGGGTCGGTACTTCACGCCCCGCAGGGCCAGCGGGATCAGGAAGACGATGATGAGGGCGTTGAAGATCACCGCCGAGAGGATGGCGCTCTCCGGGCTGTGGAGCCGCATGACGTTGAGGGCGCCCAGGGCCGGATAGGTGGCCACGAAGGCGGCGGGGAGGATGGCGAAGTACTTGGCCACGTCGTTGGCGATGCTGAAGGTGGTGAGCGAGCCGCGGGTCATCAGCATCTGCTTGCCGATCTCCACGATCTCGATGAGCTTCGTGGGGTTGGAGTCCAGGTCCACCATGTTCCCGGCCTCCTTGGCGGCCTGGGTGCCGCTGTTCATGGCCACGGCCACGTCGGCCTGGGCCAGGGCCGGGGCGTCGTTGGTGCCGTCGCCGGTCATGGCCACCAGCCGCCCGCCCGCCTGGTACTCGCGGATGAGCTTCAGCTTCGCCTCGGGGGTGGCCTGGGCCAGGAAGTCGTCCACGCCCGCCTCGGCGGCGATGGCCGCGGCCGTCAGCGGGTTGTCGCCGGTGATCATGATGGTCTTGATCCCCATGCCGCGCAGGTCCGCGAACCGCTCCTTGATGCCACCCTTGACGATGTCCTTGAGGTGGATCACCCCCAGGGCCCGGCTGCCGGCCCCGGTCTTCTCGGCCACCACGAGGGGCGTGCCGCCGCCGGTGGCGACCTGCTCGACGGTCCGCCGGACATCCTCGGGGAAGCGCGCGTCCTGGGCCCGGAGGAAGGCCTCGACTGCGTCGGCGGCCCCTTTCCGGATCTCGCGGGAGCCCGTGGTCACGCCGCTCATGCGCGTCTGGGCGGAGAAGGGCACGAAATGGGCATCCAGGGCGTGGACGTCGCGTTCCCGCAGGCCGTGGCGCTCCTTGGCCAGGACGACGATGCTCCGCCCCTCCGGCGTCTCGTCGGCCAGGGAGGAGAGCTGGGCCGCGTCGGCCAGCTCCTGGACATCCACCCCCGCGGCCGGCAGGAAGGCCACGGCCTGGCGGTTGCCCAGGGTGATGGTGCCCGTCTTGTCCAGCAGCAGCACGTCCACATCGCCCGCGGCTTCCACGGCCCGGCCCGAGGTGGCGATGACGTTGGCCTGGATCATCCGGTCCATGCCCGCGATGCCGATGGCGCTCAGCAGGCCGCCGATGGTGGTGGGGATGAGGCACACCAGGAGGGAGACCAGCACCGTGAGCCCCAGGGGATGGCCCTGCCCGGCGGCCTTTGCGCTGAAGATGGAGAAGGGCAGCAGGGTGGCCGTGGCCAGCAGGAAGATGATCGTGAGGCCCGCGAGCAGGATGTCCAGGGCGATCTCGTTGGGCGTCTTCTGGCGCTTCGCGCCCTCCACCATGGCGATCATGCGGTCCAGGAAGCTCTCCCCCGGGTTGGCGGAGATGCGGATCACCAGCCAATCGGAGAGCACCAGCGTCCCCCCCGTCACCGCGGAGCGGTCGCCGCCGCTCTCGCGGATCACGGGCGCGCTCTCCCCCGTGATGGCGCTCTCGTTCACGGAGGCCACCCCCTCCACCACCTCGCCATCGCCGGGGATGGTCTCGCCGGCCTCCACCCGCACCAGGTCGCCGATCCGCAGTTCCGAGGCGCCCACCTGCTCGGCGGGGCCGGTGTGGTCGGCTTCCCGCAGCCGGCGGGCCAGGACGTCCCGCTTGGCGCGGCGCAGGGCATCGGCCTGGGCCTTCCCGCGACCCTCGGCCATGGCCTCGGCGAAGTTCGCGAACAGGAGGGTGAACCAGAGCCACAGGGAGATGGCCAGGATGAAGCCCGGGCGGCCCTCGCCGTGGCCCCCGAGCGCCTGGATCCAGAGGCCCGTGGTGAAGGCGCTGCAGATCCACACGGTGAACATGACGGGATTCCGGAGCTGGTGGCGCGGGCTGAGCTTGCGCAGGGCGTCGAGGGCCGCCCGGCGCACGATGGCGGGCTCGAACAACGGACGGGGCCCGAGGTCATGCCGGGAGCTGGAAGCCATGGTCGTCTCCTCGATTCAGCGCAGCGCCAGCTGCTCGGCGACGGGGCCGAGGGCCAGGGCGGGGATGAAGGTCAGGGCGCCTACGAGGAGCACCACCCCGACGAGCACCGCCACGAACAGCGGGGTGTGGGTCGGCAGCGTGCCGGGGCCTTCCGGGGTGTGCTTCTTCCGCACCAGGGAGCCCGCCAGGGCCAGCACGGGCCAGATGACGCCGAAGCGCCCCAGCACCATGGCCGCGGCCAGGCCCAGGTCGTAGAAGCGGGTGTCGGCCGCGAGGCCTCCGAAGGCGCTGCCGTTGTTGTTCGCGGCGCTGCTCCAGGCGTAGAGGATCTGGGTGAACCCGTGGGGTCCCGGGCTGCCCGCCGCGGCGGCGGCCGCGGGCACCAGCACCGACACCGCCGTGCCCAGGAGCACCGCCGCGCAGGGGAGGAGGATGGCCAGGGAGGCCATCTTCATGTCGAAGGCCTCCACCTTCTTGCCCAGGTACTCCGGGGTGCGCCCCACCATCAGGCCCCCGATGAAGACGGCCACCAGCACGAACAGGAGCATGCCGTAGAGCCCGGACCCGACGCCCCCGAAGACCACCTCGCCCAGCTGCATGAGCCACAGCGGGACGAGGCCGCCCAGGGGCGTGAAGGAGTCGAGCGCGGCGTTCGTGGAGCCGCTGGAGGCGGCGGTGGTGGCCGTGGCCCACAGGGCCGAGGGGCCGGGCCCGAACCGCAGCTCCTTGCCCTCCATGTTCCCGCCCGGCTGCTCCCGCCCTGGCTCCCGGCTGGCCGCCGCATTTACACCGAGGCGGGACAGGACGGGGTTGCCCGCCAGCTCGGCCTGGGTGCAGACCGCCAGGGCGCCCACGAAGACCACGGTCATGGCCGCCAGCAGGGCCCAGCCCTGGCGGCGGTCCTTCACCATCCGCCCGAAGGAGAGGCACAGGGCGGCGGGGATGAGCAGGATGGCAAGGGTCTGGAGGAAGTTGGAGAGGGGGGTCCCGTTCTCGAAGGGGTGGGCCGCGTTGGCCCCGAAGAACCCGCCTCCGTTCGTCCCCAGCATCTTGATGGCCACCTGGGAGGCCGCCGGGCCCAGGGCCAGCACCTGCCCGGTGGCGGTGTGCGCGTAGGGCGCGAGGGTCTGGACGACGCCCTGGGACACGAGGACCAGGGCGAAGACGGCGGAGAGCGGGAGCAGGATGTACAGCACGCTCCGCACCACGTCCACCCAGGCGTTGCCCAGCCCCGTGGCGCTGCGGCGCACGATGCCGCGCACGAGGGCCGCCAGCACGGCGATCCCCGTGGCCGCCGAGAGGAAGTTCTGCACGGTGAGGCCCAGCATCTGGCTCAGGTAGCTTAGGGTGCTCTCCCCGCTGTAGGCCTGCCAGTTGGTGTTGGTGGCGAAACTCACGGCCGTGTTCAGGGAGAGCCCCGAGGGGACGTTGCCGAGGTGCTCGGGATTCCAGGGCAGCCAGGCCTGGGTCCGCAGCAGGAGGAACACCGCGCCTCCTCCCAGGAGCTTGAGGAGGGTGATGGACCAGGCGTAGGCCTTCCAGCCCATGTCTTCGTCTTCCCGCACGCCCATCAGCCGGTACAGCGCCCGCTCCACGGGCTGAAGGAGGGGGTGGAGGACGGTGCGCCCGCCCTCCAGCACCCTGGCCATGAAGGCCCCGAGGGGAGGGGCCAGGGCCAGCAGCAGGGCCAGGAAGAGGAGGTTCTGCGTCCAGGCGTGGCTCATGCCGCACGTCCTGTCTTCATGGCTTCCCGTCGCGGGGAGGTGGTTCTCGGCTGATCTTGGCTCATTGGAAGCGCTCCGGCGCGAGCAGGGCGAAGGCCAGGTAGGCCAGGAGGCCCAGGGCCAGGATCAAGGCCACGGTGAGGGCGGGCGTCATGGTCACCTCGCCAGGAAGGGGAGCTGGACGAGCAGCCAGATGAGGGTCGGGAACCAGGTGAGGGCCAGGATGAACCCCGCCTCCAGCCGATGGCGCCGACCGCCGGCGTGGACCAGGTGGCGGGCCACGGTGGCTCCGCCGATCCCCGTCAGCAGGCCCACGGGTGGGAACCAGGGCATCTGGATTCGCATGTCGCCTCCGGCGCCGGGACGGGCCCGGACCCCCCCAGCCTCGGCCCGCCGGGATTAGCACGGGGTTAAGAGGGCCCGCCCCGGCGTTAGGAAACCGTTAAGGCCCGGCCTTTTAACGCCGCCTTAATGCCCCAGCGGGGACACTGCCCCCGGGCGCCTCGGCCCCGGGAGGAGTGCGTATGCGACCGCTAGCCTTGTTCGTCCTGGTGGCGGGACTCCCCGCCTGGGCAGGGGGAGATGCCCCGGCCTCCCCTGCCGCGCCGGCGGAACCCTTCGCCTTCGCCGATTTCACCTGGTTGAACGGGAACAGCCGGCAGAAGGATGCCCTGCTGGATTCGAAGTACTTCACGGGGGAGTTCCGGGCGGACATGAACCTGGTCTACGACTTCAACCATCCCCAGGACCACACCCTCGTGGGATCGAGCGAGCTGGGCCGCACGACCGAGGTGCAGGTCCAGCAGCTGGGCCTGGGCGGGGACTTCCACTGGGAGAACGTGCGGGGCCGGATCATGACCCAGTTCGGGATGTATTCCACGATGACGCCCCGCAACGATGCGAGTCCGTCGAAGGGCCAGTGGCAGACCGACAACGCCTACCGCTACATCTCGGAAGCCTACGGCGGCTACCACTGGGACGCGCTGCACGGCGTCAACCTCGACGCCGGCATCTTCATGTCCTACATCGGCCTCTTCAGCTACTACAACTTCGACAACTGGGCCTACCAGCCCTCGTACGTCTCCTCGAACACGCCCTGGTTCTTCAACGGCCTGCGCCTCCAGGTGTTCCCCAGCGACCGGCTGAAGCTGGAGTTGTGGCTCATCAATGGCTGGCAGTCCTACAACATGCTCAACAACACGCCGGGCATCGGGGCCTCGTTGAACTGGCGCCCCACCGGGAGCGTGAACCTCATCTCGAACAACTACTTCATCGGGGCGGACACGCTGGGGAACCAGAAGCGCACCCGGCGCCACACGGACAACAGCCTCCAGTGGAAGTACTGGGAGCGGCCGGATCGCCTCGTTACGCGCATGGCGGCGACGTTCACCTTCGACCTGGGCGACGAGCAGGGCGGCGGGGTCAGCCGCTCGGGCACCGCCACGGCGCCCAAGCAGTACTTCGCCGGCTGGATGCTCTACAACCGCTTCTGGTTCGGGGAACGCCACGCGGTCACGGTCGGCGGGGGCGCCATCACGAATCCCGGGCGCTACCTGGTGCTGATGCCCCCCATCAATGGCGCCACGGCTGCCTCGGGCACGCCCTACTTCACCCAGAATCCGGGTGATCCGTACCATGCCTGGGACGGGTCGGTGACCTACGACTACATGCCGAATCCGTTCCTCACCCTGCGCGCCGAGTTCAACCGGCGCGGCGCGAGCGTTCCCTACTTCGCAGGGCCGGGCGGCGTGACGCCCCCGGGCGGGAACCAGGGCGCGCCCGGTTCCGCCGTCCCCGGCTGGGCCCCCGATCTGAAGAAGACGGAGAGTCGGATGACCCTGGCCATGCTGGTGAAGTTCTAGGGCTTGGGAGGAGCCGGGATCCTGGCCATGCCCACCAGCCGGTAGAGGCGGGGCAGGTGGCCCAGGGTCCTGGGCTCGCGGGCCAGCCCCTTCCAGGGCCTGGCCTTCGCGTCCCTGGCGAGGACCACGGCGATCGTCTTCTTCACTTCGACCACCAGGATCTGGCGCTGCGCGAACCGGGGGTCCTTCAGGGCCCAGACCTGACCCGGCTGGACGACGCGCGCATCGGCGGGGAGGCCATTCCAGGTGGCGAGATCCCGGGCCTCCTGGGCCTCGGCCCGATCCAAGGCCCGCGCCTTCCGGGAGGCGAGCCTGGCCCGCCTGGCTTCAAGCGCCTGCAGGGCGTCCTCCCGCTCCTTCTGCTGGGCGATCCGGTGCTGCTCCCGGAAAGGTGCTTCGGCCCACGCCTGGGCGGAACCGGGCGTCCGGAAAGGGCCCTTGATGCCCTCGTCGCCCTGCCGGGAGGCCCACCAGCCCTTCTGGCCCTTCCAGTAGGCGGCCTTCCGGCCCCACTGGAACAGATCGGATCCGGCCTGGACCCATTGCGCGACAAAGGGCACCCTCGCCACCGCTCCCTCCTCCTGCCAGGTCGGCTTGGTCGAACTGGGGGAAGCATACCAGTGGCGTTTCCCGGCCTGGATCACGGTCCGGGGAGCGGAGGCCCCGCGGCTGACCGTCCGGCGGAGCCCAGCCATGGAAATGTGTCGTGAACGAAAAGGTGTCCGGTTCAGGAAGCATATCCTGTCCGAAGAGGCCCGATTTCAGCCCCATTTCAGAGGTGAAATCGATCCGAATGCCTCGGCACTGGAACCATAAGTTGTCCGCTCATTCAATGTCGGAAGCATAAGCTGTCCGGCCATGCAGAGTGATTATAAAACTAATGATAACAGCCAATAAACAGCTCATCCGACTCTCTCTGTCTCGGGTGCCAAAGGCGCTGGCCTCCTGGATCTCCGCCCCAATCACATCGAGGGGCCAGAAAGCCTGCAGCCAGGACCATGAGCTGGGAAACCCACTGCGCGATGGTGTGGGCAGAGCATAGGCGGAGGGTAGGCCGTGAGGGCGCTGTTCGCGCGTTCATTAGCATGCATCTGAGGCTGGGGAATGCCTGATGGATCTCGGCACGTCGCCCGTATCGATCGGGCTGCCTTCGGAACTGCCTCCTAGAACGAGGCCGTCAGGCTTGCCCCGAATCCCATGTCGGCTGTGTTCTCGTTGTGGGTGATGTTGTTGAGATAGCGGAAGGTGAAGACCAGGTTCTTCTTGATCTGCCAGTGGAATCCCAGATCGTGCTGAAGGCTCGACCGGTCGAGCTTCTGATAGGGCTGCTTCGGAAGGAAGCCGCTCTCCAGGTAGAGCTGGAGGAAGGGGCGGACCTTGCGCCATCGACGGTACTCCCAGGTACCGTGGGCTCCACAGGCATCGCGGAAGCTCCCGAAGGCCATGGCGTTGTAGGCGGCAGAGCCACTAGGCCGTCGGATGAATCCGAATCCCCCTTAGAAGACGTGATGCAGGTTCGGCTGCCACCTGCCTGTGAGCCCAAGGGAATGGTCCCAACCGGAGCGGAAGATGCCATAGGTTGTGGTGATGGGGGGCTTGAGCGCCAAGTATGCGGACAGGGTCCAGGTTGGCCCCCCTGTGACTCGATGGAGGAGCCCAACCGTTGGGTCTTGCGTTTTCCCTCGGATGCTTTGGTCGCTGTAGAAATCCAGATGGCCGTAGGTCATCACCATCAGAGTGACCTGGTCTTTCTTCACCAGGTCCCGGCCGAACTGCTCAAACCCAAGCTTGTGGAAGTCCTCGATGACACCGTCCAGAAAGCCGCCGCTCTGGCTCTGGTACGGGAGTTCCATCCAGAGGTCTGTCTGGTCCGTCAGGCCATAGCGCACGCGAAGTGAAGTCCGGGCGATCTCCTCGTCGAAGAAAAACATCAGTGGGATTGCGGCGTATTCCGAAGCGTGCGCGAGCACGAATTCCCGCGTGATCGCAAGCCGCCCCTGGGCATCGCGCGGCGCCTGGTCCTTCAGGTTGTCCGAGAACTCGAAGGTATTGGCCTGCATATGATCCAGTGCCACCCGCCAGCGCCCCCGGCCGAGGGGGGTGGGATCCACCGGCTGGTAGACCATCGGCAGAAGGTAGAGCGGGAACATCTCTCTCGTCGGGATGGGGCCCATTTCCATCGGTTCCTGCCCGAACAGGGGGAGCAGGCTTCCCAGCAGCAAGGCCATGCTGGGGCCACAGGTCCTCTTCCATCCACCCGACGGTCCCTTCCGCAGCCCCGTGGGGGCCGCGGGTATGGATGGCCCTAGGCTGCGCATGTGACCCGGTTCCGCCCGCCCCTTTTCGATTCATAAAGGGCCCTGTCAGCCCTCTCAATCAGCATCTCCAGCGTGTCAGTGCCAGCACCGGCAGCGGCGATCCCGATGCTGGCCGTCACTCGCAGGATGGAATCCGCCCCCTGAGGGCCTTGCAGGGCAGACTTCTCCAGGTTCGACCTGATCCGCTCGGCGGCCACCATCGCGGCCGCTTGTTCCGTATCGGGAAGACAGGCGATGAATTCCTCCCCCCCGAACCTGGCCAGGACATCCGAAGCGCGAAGTTCATGACGGAGCACGTCGGAGGTAAGGCGAATCACCTGGTCCCCGGTCGCGTGCCCGAAAGTGTCGTTGATCCGCTTGAAATGGTCGAGATCGACCATGAGGATGCAGAGAGGACGCCCGCTTCGAGCGGCGATTCTGAGATGTTCGGAGGCCGACAGCACGAAATAACGGCGATTGTTGAGGCCAGTCAACGGGTCCTGGATGGCCATGTCCTCAAGCTGCTTCCGCTGCCGATGGGTCTCGTGGAGGTTCCGGGTCAGGAGCAGTTCCAGGAGGAACATCATCAAGGCCATGGGAATGAGGGGAATCAGGATCCGGACCGCGGACAAGCCTGGAAGAAGCCCTGAGACCATCAGTGCGAGTGGAATCAGGAGGAGCATGGCGATGCTGGAGATGGTCACCGGAAGCCCGAAAGGCAGGGCGAGAATCCGCGCATAGGCGATCAGATAGAGGAGCAGCACGATGGATCTGGTGACATCCCCGGGTTGATCGGCCCTCAAGAGCAGATCCATGCACACCACGATCGAGGGGCTCAGGATTGCGATGGCCTGAATCAGCCGGCGGGACAACGCGAGTCCGAGGGCCAGGGGATAGAGGCCCAGAATTCCCATCGAACAAAGCCCAATGCGAAGGGACAAGCCCGCCAGATGGGGGTTGAGAAGAAGGTCCTGAACAAACGTGAGGAGGGGGCCCAGACAGGTGATGATCAGGGACAGAGTGAGGCTGAGCCGCTCGTACTCCTTGAAGCGGAATTCAGAAACCGTGGTGTGGACGGTAGGGAGGGCGCCTGGAGATGGTTGTTCCATAGTCCGCCGGCCTGAACGCAATGAGATTGTCCTGCACAATGGAGCAATGGAGCGGCTTTGTCCACCCCGGGTCGACTTTTTATCCAGGTCCAGGAAGTCCAGGCTAGGGAATGGGAACCTCCAACGGAAGGTCGAGGCAAACGGTGGTCCCTTGACCGTGCCTGCTCTCGATCCAGGTCCTGCCCCCGAGTTGTTCCACGGTCTCTCGTACGATCGAGAGACCCAGACCCGAGCTTGATTCGTTCCCTGTCGGCCTGGCAGATAGGGTCTGGAATGGACCGAAGGCTCTGGCCATGTCGTCCGCCGTCAGGCCGGGGCCTTGATCCTTCACCTGGATCAGGGCATGGGGGAATCCGTGGCGCAGATGTGGAACGAGGCGAACCTGGATTTCCGTCCCGGAAGGGGAGAACTTGATGGCATTGTTGACCAGGTTATCTACGGCCATGCGAAGGCATTCTTCGTTGAGATGACCCCAGCACTCCTTCGACTCGAGATTTGGGTAACGAAGGCGGATGTCCTTGCTCATGGCATAGTCCCAGTTGGACTTGACCACCTCTCGAAGGACGGTGGAAAGGTTGCACCGGGTGCGTAGGACGGGAACCTGACGAAAGCCGGATGCGGCGGATTGCAGGAGGCCGTTGATGCACTTTTGCATCTGCTGGCCTCCTTCGATGATTCGATGAGCCAGGTGCCCATTTCCGCCTTCGGGGCACGGGGATTCCAAGGTGATTTGTTCTGCAAGCAGGAGGATCCCGGTGAGCAGGCTCTTCAGTTCGTGGGCGGACGCAGCCATGGACCGAATCACCGTGTGTGGTCCGCGCTCAACCGCGACCGGAATCCCCTCGCTCACGTCAGTTCGAAAGGTCATGTCAGCATATCCCAGAGGTTGGAGGGCACTGACATTCCGCAGGACGGATCAGACCCTCAAGGGTGGCCATGGACAGCGAGGGATCCCCTGGCCAGGTGTCGGGTAGCCGCCAGGAGGGACGATCCTTCGATCGATTCCCTCCTGGCAGTACCACGATCCCGAGACGAGGCGGTTGGTCAGCCGCCGCCCAAGGGAATCCCCCGTTCAGAACCGGAAGATGAAGCTCGCATTGAGGCCAGGTGCGTTCACCGTAGGATTGCCGGTGTAACCACGAGGCGTGAAATCGGCCATTTCGGGCTTGTAGGGGCTCCAGGTGTAGCGGAGTTCGGCGCCCAGGTTCCTGGTGAACATCCAGCCGCCCTCGACGGCTCCGTAGGCGTCACTGGCGGTGTCCTTGGAGGAGTAGCCGAAGCCGGTGAGCTCGTATTTGGCTCTACCGAAGCCAATGCCGGCGCCAAGGTAGGGGCCCATGTTCACCTTCCCGCTGAGGAAGTAGTTGTAGTCGACGCCGAACTGGTAGGTCTGGACCTTGCGGTCCACCCCGGACTCCGACTTCTTGAAGCGGGTGTAATCCAGCCGGGGCACGAGGGCATGGCCGCCCTGCAGGTCGATGACCATGTGGACGCCGACGCCCGCACCGGGCTTTCCGTCCTGCCAATCCTTGCTGGCCAGGGGACCCGTTGGAATGGCCGCAGAAACCTGCCCGCCGAAGCTGTACTGCTGGGCGGATAGGGAGACGCCGCTGAGTGCAAGCGTCGACAGGCCGAGGGCCAGGTGGTGGATTTTTCGCATGCTTCTCTCCTTGGTGAGTAGCCATCCCGAATCGGGATGGGGGTGGAATCCGATCGCGGGATCGGAAGGGGACGAAACGTTTCAGCTAGGCCGTGGCAGGTTGGGTATGCCGAAGGTGCTGGTCAGCCAGTGATCGCTTTATTCGGGGGAGTGGACGTCTCCAGCTCAGGGCGACTCGAGCTCGAGGTACTCGTCCGGGATTCCCAGCCCATTCAGATTGAATTTGAGGAAGTGGGTCACCAGGCGGGCCAGGTCGTCCTCGTGGCAGGGAGGCTCGTTCAACAGGCGAGCAAGGATGTCCTGGTGGCAGAGGAAGAACAGGAGCTGCGCGTGAATGCTCATCCCCATCCGGACCCTCCCATCGTGATCCAGGTCGGATCGGAGGACGTGAAGGCATCGATGCAGGTAGTCGATGTGGGGCTGAATCGCCTCCAGGAGGCTGCCCATGGACGCTTCCGAGGGGTAGATCATGGACTTGGCGATGAGCACAAGGACAGCTCGTTCAAGCTCGGGATCCTTCTCGGCGGGGAGGCTCGGATTCAGGCGGATACTCATCCGGATGAATTCCCGGATATAGGCCCGAAGGGCCGTGACCGCTTGTCGGATCACCGCGGACTTGCCCGCGAACGGCCCCACGGGCAAGGGCGGCATGGGCATGGTCTTGGCCGTGTGTTTCGCCATCCGGGCCGCGAAGTGGAGGGCCGCGGCATGCAGGCCCGCCTTGCCTCCGAAGTGGAAGGAGATGAGGCTGCTGTTGACTCCCGCCGTTTCGGCGATCTCCCGGATCGAGGCCCCCTCGAACCCCTTCTCGGCGAAGATCCGGATGGCTGCCTTGAGGAGGAGCAGGCGTGAATTCGGGGTCAGCAAGGACAATTCCCGGTCGTCTCTGGATTCGGTCATGGAACCAGCCCCCCTCCGAGAAGCCGATCGAGCTCGGCACGGGTGAGATCAAGCCCCAGGCGGGCGGCCAGAAGATCGGCCTCGGAAGCCCTGGCCTCCGCGTCCGCTTCCAGCTTCTTGGAAGCGGGAATGAGCCCAGACCCGAACTGATTGCCAGCCAGACGCGCCTTCTCGGCATTCATGGCGTGGGCCTCCTCGGCGGCCTCGACCTGAAGGCGGTCGGTATCCAGTTTGCGAAGCAGCCTGTCGAGATCCATTTCGGCCCGGTTGCGGATCCGCTCGTAGTCGTAGGTGGCTGCGTTCACCAGGGCGGCCCGTTGGTGGACCACGCCAGATCGTTTGCCCCAATCCAGGATGTTCCAGCTCAAGGAAAGCCCGTAGGAGGTGGAATTGGCCTGGACGAAGGGGAGTCCATCCTGGTGGGTCTGGCGGACGAAGGCACCCAGTTCGGGGATGTAGTCCGATTTCCCAGCCTTGAGGGCACTGCGGCTCTTTTCCAGCGTGGCCTTCGCGACCGCCATGTCGGGGTTGGACTGACGGACTTGGTCCAACATCGCCTCCCGCGACGGAAGGGGCCTCGGGTCCGGCGATACCGGTGCAAGGTCGAGGGGGGTCTGAAGGGGCTCCCCCATCAGGTCGTTGAGCTCCGAGGCGAGATCGGCGGCGGAGGCCTGGGCGGCATTCAGCTTGGCCCGGTTCTGCAGGAGCTTCGCTCGGCTTCCGGTCTGCAGCACCTTCAGGGCATTGCCGGCCTTCACCGCCTCCCTGGCATCCAGATCCTGCTGTTCAGCTGCGGTCACGCCCTCTTGGGCCGCCGTGATCTGAGCCTGGGCGATCAACAGCCCGAAGTAGGCCTGGCGCGTTCGGTAGGCGATCTCGGCCTCCATCTTCCGCAATTCAGCCTTGGCAACCCGCTCTTCGGCGGAAGCGACCTCGTTCCCGTGGTGGATCTTGAAGAGCTGGGTGAGGGGCTGACTCAAGGTGAGGTTCTGGAGGAACAGGTGGGTCTTTCCCTGGCCCAGGCTGGCGTCCTGCGTTGGGAAGGGGCCCAGGCCGGGTACGGTTCCAAGCGAACCCGCCGGAATGGTCATGAAAGGCTGGTCATTGCGCTTCAACCAGGTGGCGTCCATGGAAAGCTGGGGGAAATAGTCGGCTCGCGCCGTGCGCTTCTTCCCTTCAGCCTCCTCGACCTTGGCCCGGGCGATGCGGACTCCCGAACTGTGGTCGAGCGCGCTGGCCACGGCTTCCTCTAGGGTCAGGTGCCGGGCCTCCGGCGTCGCCGCCGACAGCGGGCTGGCGAAGGCCAGGGCCAGGACCACCAGGGGAAGGATGGACGCCACCCCGAGGCCAGGGCCCGCCTTCTTCCGGGGCCGGAACACCAGCACGTAGATGACGGGGACCACCAGGAGCGTGAAGAACATGGAGAAGATCAGGCCGACCGCAAGGACACTGGCCAGGGGGCTCCACATCTTCGAACCCGAGAGGATCATGGGTGTCACGCCCACAGCCGCCGCCATGGTGGTGAGAAAGATGGGACGCAACCTGCGTTCACCCGCGAGGGTGGCGGCCTCCACAAGGGGAATCCCCTCGTGCAGCTTCTCCTTGATGTAGTCGATGAGGATGATCGCGTTCCGGACCACGATGCCGCAGAGGCTGATCATGCCCATGAAGGCCGTGAACCCGAAGGAGTTGCGGGTGACGAGGAGCCCCAGGACCACCCCGAACAGCGAAAGCGGGATGGAGGCCATGACGACCAGGGGTTCCAGCAGGTTCCGGAACTGGATCATGAGGATGAAGAAGATGGCCAGGAGGCTGATGCCGAGGGCCACCACCATCTCGGGCTGCGTCTCGTTCTGGTTGGCGATCTCGCCTCCCAGTTCGAGCCGGTAGCCGGCAGGAAGCCCGAGGGCCTTCACCTTCGGCAGGGCGTCCTTGAGGATGGCGGAGGCATAGGTCCCCGGCGCCGCCAGGCAGCGGACCGTCAGCGTAGGCACCCCATTCCGGCGCACGATGCGGCTGGTTTGCCACGCGGGAGCGAGGTCCGCGACGGCCCGCAGGGGCACCTTCTCGCTCGCGATGGAGGACCCCACGTAGGTGTCCCGCACATCCTGGAAGGAGGCACGGTGGGCTGGGTCGACCCTGAGCACGATGTTGACGGCCCGATCGCCCTCCCAGAAGGTGCTCACAGGCGCGCCGTCGAAGGCGCCATTGAGGAGGTTCGACACGCCCATGTGGGTGATGCCCAGGCGATTCGCCAGTTCAGTATTGAGGTTGACGTTCAGCATCGGGGAATCGTTCCGGTAGTCGGTGTGGATGAACTGGGCCCGGGGGTCCGTGTGGAGGATGTCCTCGATCTGCCCACCGATGGACTTCAGCTTCGCCTCGTCATCCCCGGAGATCCGGAACTCGATGGGTGCCTCCTGCACGGCGCCCTGCTGAAGCTCCTGCACGAGCACCATGCCTTCGGGCACCAGGCGGGCCAGGCGCACGCGGAGGTCCGCCACCAGGGCCGGCGTGGCCTTCTCATCCACCGTGTTCACGATGAACTGGCCGTAGGCGGGATCGGGCTGCTGGGGATTCACGTTGTAGTAGAACCGAGGGGAGCTCTGCCCGACGAAGGCGGCCAGGTGGGTGACCTCCTTGTCGTGGAGCAGCTCGTTCTCGATGCGCTTCATGACGCCGTCCGTGGCCTCGATGCGGGTTCCCTGGGGCATCCAGAGGTCCACGACGAACTGGTTGCGTTCGGCACTGGGGAAGAACTGCTGGGGGACGAACCGGAAGAGGAAGGCCCCCAGGACGACCCCAGCGACACCCAGCCCGACGGCCAGGGACGGATGGGCCATGAAGTAGGTGATGGCCTTCTTGTAGGCATCCTGGAGAAGATCCAGGGCATTGAACTTCTTCGCCTGCTCCTTGGGGTCCGCCTCATGGTCGTGCAGGCCCTTGTGGATGAACGTCCGGCAGAGGAGCGGGGTGATGAAGACCGCCACAAGGAACGAGACAGAGAGGGCCACCGCCACGGTGATGGGCAGGGCGAGAATGAACTCCCCCGCGCTGCCGGAGATGATGACCAGCGGCAGGAAGGACGCGATGATCGTGAGGGTCGCGGCCAGCACAGGGACGAGGACTTCCGTTGCAGAGCGCCAGGCGGCTTCCGGACGCGGGACCTTGTGGTCCAGCAGCTCGACGTAGTTGTCCGCGATGACGATGGCGTCGTCCACGACGATGCCCAGCACCACGATGAGGGCTGCGATGGAGACCTGATGGAGCTGGATGCCGATGGCGTTCATGACGGCAATGGTCGTCAGCATGGTGGTGGGGATCGCCAGGGCTGCGATGAGCGACACCCGCATGGGCAGCAGGAGGAGCGTCACCAGGATCACGCATCCGATGGCGATGACGAACTCGTGGCCCAGGCCGGCGATTCGCTCTTCAACCACCTTGGGCTGGTTCGCCACGTAGTCCAGATGGAGATCCGGAGGGAGCTGGAGCTTGAGGCGGTTGAGCACCTCGGTGACCTTGTCGCCCATCTCGACGATGTTGTGGCCCTTCTGCATCTCCACGGAAACCATGAGGGCTGGCTTGCCGTCATAGCGCACCATGAATTCCGGATCCTGGTAGCGCCGCTCCACCTGGGCGAAATCGCCGATATAGATCGGCTGCCCGGTCGGGGACATGCCGACCATCACCTTCTTGATCTGGTCCTCGGTGTTGAAGGAGCCCGTCGTATGGAGGGGGATGATCTCGTTGTCGGTGCGTGCGCTTCCGGCGCTCTGGACCTCATTCCGCTGGTTGAGCGCCGCCATGACCATGCGCGGATCGGTGAAATACTGGCTCATCCGCTCCAGATCGCTGGTCACCCAGATCTGTTCGTTCTGCCGGCCGTAGACCGCGATCTTCCCGACTTCCGGGACGGTGCGGAGGGCATCCTGGATCTGGTCCACGTAGTCGCGCAGTTCCCGGTAGCCGTAGTGCTCTCCGCTCACGGTGATGAGCATCGCCACGGTGTCGCCGAAATCCGAATCCACGACCGGGCCCATCACCTCCCTCGGGAGCTCCGTGGCCCTCACCACGTTCATTTCATGGCGAAGCTTTGCCCAGAAGACATCCGGGTTCTTGACGTTCTTCTCGAGCTCGACGTTGATGATCGCGAGACCAGGCCGGCTGGTGGAATAGGTCTTCTCCTTGCGCACCTCCTGGAATTTGAAGATGTGGGACTCCAGGGTCTTGGTGACCTGCTTCTCGACCTGTTCCGAGGTGGCGCCGGGGTACATCGCCGCGACGATGCCGGTCCGGATGGTGATGGTGGGATCCTCCGTGCGGGGCATGCCCAGCAGGGCGTGGATTCCCATCGCGACCGCCATGATGACGAGCACGGCCGTGATGGTCGGGTAGCGGAGGAAGGCTTTGATGGCTTTGTTCATGTCTACTTCCCTTCCTGGACGGGATCGGCGCTCATGCCGTTCCGCAGGGCGTTCTGGCCGGCGATCACGATGGACTCATTTCCCGAGAGGCCCGAACGCACCTGGATGCTGCGCCCGTACACCGCCCCCACCTCCACGCGCTTGGTGTAGACGCGGTGCTGGTCAGGGAAGTACTGGAAGACCTGGGTGGCCCCCTGGGAATCGCGGACGATGGCTTCGATGGGCAGGAGGAGCATGTCCAGCTTCCGGGTGCCGGTGATCGACACCTCCGCCACCATGCCCGCCTTGAGTTCCCGGTCGCGGTTCGGCACGGTGATGCGTGTCATGTAGGTGCGTGTCGCCGGGTCAGCGGAGACATTCACCAGCTTCACCGTGCCCTGGAACGTCCGGCCAGGCAGCGCTGGAACCGTGATCACGGCCGACTGGCCCGCCTTGACCAGGTTCACGTCGGTCTCGGGCACACCCACGTTCACCTCGATGGGGTCCAGGGCGGCAATCTCGAAGACGGGCTGGCCGGCGCCAACCGTCACGCCGGGCTCCACCAGGCGGCGGACCACGAACCCGTTGATGGGGGCCACCAGCCTGGACTCCGCCAGGTTCTTCCGGGCCACACCCTCCCCCGCGATCGCCTGCTGAAGCTGCTCACGGGAGGCGTCGCGGGCCGCGGTGAACTTGGCGAAATCGTTCGGCGCCAGGCTCTGGCTGTCGAACAACTGCTTCATCCGGCGGAATTCCTGGTCGGCCTGGTTGGCCCCGGCCCGGGCGGCTTCCACCTGGGCATGGGCAGCCTCGAGGGCATGCGTGAGATTCACGGCATCGAGTTCCGCCAGGACCTGACCCTGGCGCACGGGGTCTCCTTCCCGGTGCATGACCTTGACGGCCCGGCCCGGCACCTGGAAGGCCACCGTGGAGGATGCCCCCTGGGGGATCAGGGTGCCACTGACGCCGACGCGTTCCAGCTCCTGGACGCGCATGGGCTGGGCCACCTTGATGTTGGCCTTGACGATGCTGGGAGCCTGTCGGTGATTCCCGCAGGCAAGGATCAGGCAGAGGGGAGAAAGGATGAGGAAGGGGTGCTTCATGGGAGGCTCCTGGGAGGGAATGGATCAATCCTTGGAAAGGGATTCGACTTCTTCGATGACGGCTTCGATGAATGGGGTAGGCCCCTGCAGGGAACACCCGGCCCGGCGCATGGCCGCGAGCATGGCTTTGCCGCGGGCGTCCACGAAGGAGACCTCGGACAGGTCCACCAGCACTCCCCAATGGCCGGGGATGCGGGGCGAGGTGTCCATCCAGGTCCGGAACAGTTCATCCACCCAGGGATGAATGAGCTTCCCTTCCAGGCGCAGCCGGACGGCATTGGTTTCGTTTTCTACATGGATTCTCAGCACACAGGGCCTCCGTTCACGGAGTCCTAAGGGCACACCTGATGCCAAGAAATGAAATCCAAAGTAACAAAAATAAATTCAACAATTTAAATAAACACCCGCTCTTCCATCCGGGGGATGGACTCGTCACGTCGAGACGATATGAAGTCTTGCGACTCCATGTCGTCACCTGGCCCGGTCGAAGCCGAGTCACTTCGTCTCGACAGGAACGGAGCCGCGTAGCTGGTCGGCCGGACCGCGCTCCTCCCACCCTGGATCTCGAACCCCGCAGGCCCTCCGTGCGGATTCTGCTTCAGGTAAGCGCCGGGAGGCGGCGCTTCCATCCCATCAAGGGAGGCGCGCCGTCAGTCCTTCAGGTGGGCGTTTGAAGATGCAGGCAGGGCCTTGGTGCGAGGAGGAATGAGGTCCAGCAGCCCGGTCAAGGTGGGTTGGTTCGCCACCCCGACGCTCGGATCAATCTGATAGGGAATCTCGGCGTGGCCCGACCATAGCTTCTGGGAGCTGGACCGCTCGTAGATCTCCACGACCGCAATCCGGCTGCGCGGGGTCGACTCCTCCGTGAAAGGTGGTCAGGATGATCCGGAAATCGGCCTCCTGAGGCGATGCGAGCCGGTACCCCTTCTCCTGGACCCGGTCGGACACCATCGGCCTCAACTCCTCGAACGGGATCGGACGCATATCCCAGATGAAGAGACTGGGATCTGGTGACCGGTCGATGCTGAACGTTTTCAGCTCGGGAATCCGATCCTTCTCCAGGTGGGATTCCGTGAAATAGGGTCCCCGGCATGACAACAGGGCCTGGAGCAGGACCAAGGCAAGCAGAAAGGCCAAGCACCGGCCCAGGACCCGCAGCGCGGAGCGTCGGGTGGCATCGGTCCACCGCACGGCATCCAGTCCGTTTTCGCCCCGGGTTTGGAACACGTCGGGCCTCCAGTCACGGAGCCTCAGCGCACACCCGATGCCAGTCTTCCCGGATTGCCGGAGCTGCAGCAGGAGAACGATTTGATTCGGCTAGGATCGGCGTCCCCCGACCATTACGCCGCGGTGACGTGACGACATGGCGTCTCGCGACTTCATGTCGTCACTTGGGCCGATCGAGACCGAGCCGTTTCATCTTGGAGTGCAAGGTGGTGCGCTTCAGGCCGAGGCGAGCGGCGGCGCCATGGGGGCCCCCCACGGCACCACCGCTCGCCTTCAGCGCATCCAGGATGCCCTGGCGCTCCAGGTCCTCGTAGGTCTGGGTGGCGGCGACCGGCGGAGGGTCTGCCGGAAGGATCATCTCACCCATGGGGACACGCAGATCCGGGCCCGGACTGAGGATCACGGACCTCTCGACCAGGTTCTGAAGCTCCCGGATGTTCCCAGGCCAAGGCCATCGAACCAGGAATTCCATGGTCTCGGCGGGTATGCGCTCAATGCGCTTGTCCATGGCCCTGGCGAACTTCTGGGTGAAATAGCGGACCAGGTTGGGGATGTCCTCCCTGCGGTCGCGCAGCGGCGGAACCCGGATGGGGAACACGTTCAGGCGGTAGAACAGGTCCCGGCGGAAGGTTCCGTTCTCGACCATCTGAGCCAGATCCTGGTGGGTGGCGGCGATCAGCCGGACATCGACCTGGATGGTCCGGGTGCTGCCCAGGCGCTCGAATTCGCGTTCCTGGATGGCGCGCAGGAGTTTGGGCTGGAGTTCCAGGGGCAGGTCGCCAATCTCGTCCAGGAACAGGGACCCCAGGTGGGCCAACTCGAAGCGGCCCACCTTCCGGGCGATGGCCCCGGTGAAGGCTCCCCGCTCGTGGCCGAACAGTTCACTCTCCACCAGGCCCATGGGGATGGCCGAGCAATTGAGCTTGACGAAGGTACGAGCCTTCCGTTTGCTGCGCTCATGAATGGTCCGAGCCAGGAGCTCCTTGCCAGTCCCCGTCTCCCCCAGCAGGAGCACCGTGGCGTCGGAAGGGGCCACGGTTTCGATCTGCTGGAGGACCTTCGCAAAGGTGGGGCTGGCCCCGACCATCTCTTGGGTTGCGAAGTCCTGAGCCACTTCCTCTTCCAGGTAGAGCTTCTCCTCCACGAGCTTGTCGCGAGAGTGGCGGATGTCCTGGAAGGCCATCGCATTGTCGAGAGCGAGGGCGACCTGGCCCGCAACCAGTTCCAGCAGGCGCAAGGTGGCACCCTGGAAGGCCCTCTCGTTTTGGCTCCCTAGGCTGATCACGCCGAGGGTCCTGCCCCGGGAGAACAGGGGTATGAGGCAGATGGACTGGATCTGTTCCTGCTTGTGCAGGCGAGCCAATTCCGGTGGCAGAAGGGCGGCGATCTGGTCCTGCCCAAGGACATTGATCTGGTTGATATCAATCCCAAGATTGACCCGCTCGAGGGATTCTGGAACCTGGTCGCCGATCTTCAACCGCCCCGGGGAGCGCGGGAAGTCCAGAAGCCGAAGGCGCTCCCTGGCGCCGCTCGGTTCCAGGGTGCTGAGGGTCATGTAGTGGTGGTGGAGGCGCTCCCACAGGGCTGAGGAGATGGCTGTGAACAGCTGCTCAGGCTCGAGGTTGTTCAGGAGGAGCTTGTTGATGTGCAGGACGAGGTGCAGTTCGTCGCGTTCCTGCGTCAGTTCGTGCAGGCGTTCGCGGAAGCCCCGAAGGATTTTCAGCTTGCGCAACGCGACTCGCCTTCCGCGGCCGGCAAGGGACCCGTGCCCTCCTTGGCCTTCCTGCCGAGGTCGACCTTGGCGAGGGGCGGGTGGATTCTGATCGTCTTGCATGCGGCATCCTTCACCGGGGTTATAGCATCTGGTCAGGATCCAGATCCACAAACCGCAACCGCGGATCCCCGCGCGCAGACCCAGTGCATGGGTTTCGTATCCGATGCGCCGGTTCCTGTTGATCGATTGAACAGGTGGGAATCGGGAGGGTCGGCTCGTGACGAAATGGCGTCGTCGCGGCGAAATCAAGCCACATCCTCGCCTCCAGGTTGCGCAGGGCGGATCCGCCATCTCGCTAAGCTGAATTTTATGTGTGATTACCTCGAATTGCCTGGATTGGCACCCTCCCTGCCCTTAGCAGCTTTGACTCGAAGGGGAGGTGAAGGGTGGCGCAGGTCTTGGAACGAAGGCTCACGAGGCGCCAGGTATCACGAGCCTCCGCAGCCCAGCCTCCACAAGGATCGCGGGCTTTGCCCCTGATCTCTCGGACCCCTCCGGTCGAATCGAGGATTCCTGGCCAGACGCCGGACCCCATCGGATGGGCGAGAACAGCTTGCCCCCGCTGGCACCCGCGTTCCGGGGCAGGCTGCCCGTCCCTCTCCCTTCCATAACCGCACGACCCTCCCCGCGTTCCCGGATCCTGGGGCAAGCGCGGGGTTGGCTCGGGATATCCCTGGAAAGAGCATGCTCATGCGAACGGTTCCAACGGCGATGGTCGCCCTCCTCCTCTCTGCGGTCAGCCTCCTGGCCGCCGATCTCACCCTCACCCAGACCTGCAGCAGCCGCGGCCATGAAGAGGAGCAGACCCAGCTCTGGTCCTCCCGGTTCATGCGGATCAACCATCCCGAGAGCCAGGTGGACTTCCTGGTCGATTTCCAGCAGGGGGTCTCCTACGGCATCGACCACAGGAAGAAGCTCATCCAGAAGATGAGCTGGGATGACCTTGAGCTCGCTACGGAGGTTTCCAGGGAGAGGCTGAAGACGCTGCCGCCCTTGGTCCTGAGGGCGATGGGTCTCAGCGATGCCACCGTCAGGGTGGAGGAGCAGGGAACTGAAATCCTCCTCGGTCACGAATGCCGCAAGTGGAAGATCTGCCTGGGCCCCATGATCATCGAGACCAGCAACGACCCCTCGGTCCATCCGCCGGGGCCCGCCCTCCCCTATCAGCGCTTCCTCAGGCTTCAAACCCTCCTCGGCCAGCTGCAGCCCGCACCCGCCCCGGCCGTCAAGATGGGTGAGGAACTGGCCAAGGTCCAGGGCATCGCGTTGAATTACCGCGTCGTGCTACCCGTCGTGGGACCGAGCACGACCACCACCACCCGCATCGAGGAAGGACCCATCTCCTCATCTGCCTTTGACTTGCCGCCGGACTACCAGATGGAAGATGCAGGCAGGAAGATGCTCGAGAACCTCGGGTGTGGTTTCAATTTCCGAGCCAAGTGATCATGGCCCAAAATCCACACTAAGGCCGGGCCAATTATCGGGGGGAACGTCGGCCGACTGATCCGATCTTATTGAAGGCATCGATCTTACGATCAAGAATGCCAGGAGCGGGATGGCGAGCGCGTAGACATATTGCGTCCGGGATACGCCGATACCGAACGGAAACCAGATGCCCAGTACGCCGATCGTATCGAGCAGCTCGCCGCCGAACAGCGCGGCCATGATGGAGGCCAATGTGACGAGGGCCAGGGGCCGCACGGATCCGCGGCGGGCGATACGTGCGCTTATCACGACAAACAGTGCGATGAACCCGAGCCGGCTGGCTCTGGTCACACTCGTCGAATGGATCACGGCGCCGACCACCGCGGAGACCGCCAGCAGCGCGGCGGACACATCAATGCTTCGCCACGGCGGCAGGCACCAGCGATTCCAGGCCGACGCCCAGAGGGCCACTGTTGGCACCCACATCACGGAGGCCAGCCACGCATAGGTCGCCAGATCCATCAGATCGGTCCACGCGAGGATCGCGTTGTTGAGGCGCCTCGCCGCCATCAGCGCGAGTGCGATGCTGGCATGGAGCAGGAACGCTCCGTGGTTGCTTCGAGGCCGGCACCAGAATGCCAATCCAATGAGTGCAAACATCATTAATGGCTCGATCAAATCGACGATGTAGCCGGCGATGGTTCGCTGCCATTGCACACGGTGAAGCGCCTCGCTCATCGGTCGCGGGGCCAATATGGGCGCGCTGTGCATGCCGCCGCCGTCTGCGCTAACACCGGAGCCGGGAGCCATGTACACGCGAAGAGCGAGCACATTACGGGTGCCCGCCGCATCGGAAGGCAGGGTGAACTGGAGCGGTCGCGTGCCGACGAGCCGCGGGGCCGCACCGAGCCTGCCTGAACCACCTAACAGCTGGCCGTTCCAATAGAGCTCATAGCCATCCTCCACAAGTGTCGGTCCGAGGATGTCCCACGACGTGGGTTTGGACGGCACCGTCACCACGCGCCGGTACCAGGCGTAGCCGTGATATCCGGGATGCCCGTGTGCCATCCACCCGCCTACATAATCGGGTAGCCCCACATCGCTGTCGTGGCTGCCCGGTACGGCGGTCATATTGACCGTCTCCCAGTCGCGATCGTCCGTGTTGGCTTCCGCCCAGTGTGGGTCATCGCCGGTATGGAATCGCCAAGTCCCATCGAGCAGAGTCGCCGCAGCGCGCAATCCCGGCGGATCAGGGCGGCCACCGCTCGCCAGGTCGGCGATCACGACAGCAAATGCCAGCAACATCGCAGTGACGATGCCAAGCATCAGTTTGCGTTGGGCTGTGTCCATCGAGGTCACCGCCGAGGAATCAGAACTGGGCCGCATGCAATGACCTCATTTTTATTTCATTGTTGATGTCGCGACATCTTTAAACGAATCGCCCCCTATAATAGATTCAACGAACAGCATCGGGCTAGGAATCCATGACATCCTCCCCACTTCTAGACCACGGATGGTGGAAGTCCTGGGTTAAGGTTGCCACGCTGAGGTTCGCGGATACCTTCTTTCGTTAGGCCTCTCCACAAGGTCGGTGATGGTCGCCAGTTTCATCAATTTGCGCGAAAGGAAAATTTGAAGAATGACTACGTTCATCTTGGTGCCTGGAGGTTGGCAAGGAGGTTGGGCTTTCGAGAGGGTCGCAGAACTGCTCGAATCACACGGACACAATGCCCAACCGCTGACTCTCGCGGGGCTTGGTGACAAGCCCGCTCCAACAGCGAATCTTTCCTCTCATATCATCGAGACCATTCGCGCGATCAAAGCATGCCACGATGAGGTCGTACTGGTCGGTCACTCGTATGGGGGAATGGTGGTGACTGGCGCAGCCGATGCTGAATCAAGCACTGTCAGAGCGCTGGTCTATTCCGATGCCTACGTGCCGGAGACCGGTGACTCGGTCTGGTCACTGACGAGCCCTCGCTTCCGTGATTCGTTCATCTCGGGAGCGGCGACCGATGGTTTGAATTGTGTACCTCCGCCGAATTTGGACCCTCGCTGTCGCCCACACCCGATTGGTGCATTCCTACAGGCAATCGAACTGAGCGGACGTTGGCGCACCATTCCACGGAAAATTTTCGTCGGCGCACACGGTTGGGATGGAAGCCCATTTCTCGATCTTTATCAACGCTTGAGCGTTGATAAAGATTGGAGGACTTTCGCCTTCGACTGCGGCCACAATATTCCGCGCCTGAGGCCGGAAGCCTTCGTCGAGATTTTATTGGCTCATACTTGAGGCACTTATTTACTCAGCGAGACCTAACCCCTTCGGATCGCGAAGCTAGAGTTATGTCCGTGAACCGCGAGAAGCTCTACGAGGAGGTATGGCCGAGCCCAAGCGGAGCGCCAAGGGCAGACCACCAGGCCCTGTCAGGCGGTACGCGGTAGATTCTCGCCAGCTTGGGTCTAGCGTTTCGTCGTTGCCCGCTGAACTCGAACGTTGAGGTCCTATTCCTCGGCGACGGCGCTACGCTCATCACTTTTTCGAGGGGCAGGAAGCATCAACTGACCGGTCCCGAATAGGAACCATAAGCTGACAAAACGGACATCTTATGGTTCCCACCACAGAAAACCCCCGCAGGCGGGGGCTCTCCCTTGGTGGAGGTGGTGGGAGTCGAACCCACGTCCAAGACATGCCGGATGGCGGCTCTTCCACAGGCTTGGTCCGCTCTTGGAACCTCCCGGCGGGGAACGGACGAGCCGCTCGGGACGTGTGCCCCCAGGTCTCGGCCGCCCTCAGGGGGCGTCGGGGCGGCCCATCTGGTGCCCTGTCCGGCAGGCCGAAGCCACCCTTTCAGGGGTTTAACGAGCCCGGTACCCAGAGATCCCGGGGACTCGCTCGGAGCCTAGGTTGCCCTAGGCAGCGAGAGCCAGTTCGAAGTTATCGTTGGCAGTTTGATTTGGGCGGCTTGATGAGGGGGCCAGCCGTCCAACCCCCGCCTGCACCAGGCACCCGGGTTCATGACCTGTCGAAACCGGTCACCCCCGTTGCACTGATCGCCCACGAAACCGATCCCCGCGAGGATGCGGCTGTGGGGAGATCGAGTATGGGACCGGCGGGCCGCCTTCACAAGGGCGCGAGGGCCTTCCGCCGGGCCACGGCCCGGCTGGCGCCGTCGGCGAAGCGCCAGGGGCGGACCTGATCCTCGGGGGTGGCATAGGCGATGCCGAGCCGGGGACCCGCGAGGATGGTGGCGGGCGGAGGACCGGGCCGCAGGGCGAGCCCGCCCTCGGTCGTCAGGTCGTGGCCGTTGAAGGCGCGGTCCAGGCCCAGGGCCTGGGCCACCTTCCCGGGGCCGGTACAGAGTCCGGGCGTGGCCCGGGCGGCCCCCCGGCGCGCGAGGACGGTCTCCAGGCCCGCCACCACCTCGGCGCCGCGGATGAGCACCGCCGAGGGGGCGCCCTCGGGCCCCGTGGCCACGTTCAGCATCCAGTGCACGCCGTAGCAGAAGTAGAGGTAGGCCCGGCCCGCGGGCCCCCACATCACCGCGTTGCGGGCCGTGCGACCGTGCCGTGCATGGCTGGCGCTGTCCTCCGGCCCCCCGTAGGCCTCCACCTCCGTGATGCGCAGGATGACCTCCTCGCGGACCAGCAGGCAACCCAGGAGGCTGCAGGCGGCGCGATCGGGAGGGGCGTTCAAGTCCATGGTTCCGCTCCCGGCTCGGGCCGCGGAGCGGCCCGAGGTGGTAAAAGCGTGCGATGAAAAGGGCCCGCATCGCGGGCCCTTTTAACTCGGATCGCGCAGCGATCCGAGCCTCTACACTTCGTCGAAGAAGTACGGCTTCAGCACCTGCAGGCGCTGCTCGAAGTCCTCGGGGTGGAGGAAGCGCAGGGCGGCGGCCACGCTGGAGAGGAGGCTGTTGCCGTCCTGGGGGGTGAAGCAGAAGCCCACCAGCCGGTGTTCGCTGGGCATGGTGAGGGTGCTGAGGGGGATCACGGTCTGGTTGAGGATGCGGCCGAAGTGCCCCTGGTCGCGGCCGAAGGAGAAGACGGTGTTGGCATCCTTCTTCTCGGTGACGGCGATGCGGTCGTTGGCCTTGATGCGCTTCTTGAGGGCCTCGAGGGTGGTGGGGCGCTTCAGGCGCAGGTCGAACCAGAGGCTGTGCATGTACTGGGTGGGCAGCTTCACGGCGCTGCTGAAGAGGTTCAGCTCGATGCCCTTGGTCTGGAACAGGTGGTAGGCGTCGCGGGCGTGGTGGGTGCCGAACTTGCCGTCCTTGTGGCTGCCCACCTGGGGCGCGGGGCTGAAGTCCTTCACCTGGCTGATGTCGTTGGCGCGGCGCATGCAGACGAAGCTGCCCTCGAGCAGGTTGTCCTCGCCGTCGCCCAGGGCCAGGGTGTCGATGATGCAGGAGAGGTTGTGGGTGTTGCAGCTCACGACCTGGACGTACTGGCCGCTCTTCTTGAGCACCTCGTCGTTGATGCCGCGGGCGTACATGGTGCCGAAGCCGAACTCGCTGCCCTGGGCGATGAAGCCCTTGGTGTTGTGCTCGTACTTGGAGTAGAGCTTCTCCTTCATGTCGAGGCCCTTGGGGCTGCAGTCGATGACCACGGTGGCCTCTTCCAGGGCCTGGTCGTGCAGCATGGCGGGCTCGATGCCCCAGGCCCGGAAGCCCTCCACCTTGTCCGCGTCCACCACCAGCTTGGCGCCGCGCTTCAGGAGGGCCTTCACCTTGGGACGCTCGTTCACGCTGTTCTTGTGGAAGGTCACCTCGTCGATGCCCAGCTCCTTCTGGAACTCGGTGAGGAGGCCGATGAGCGGCTCGCCGATGGTGCCGGTGCCGACGACGTGCACGACGTTCTTCTTGGACATGGATCCTCCCGGCCGGGTTGTTTCGGGACGCCCCCCCGGCATCACCTCCGATTTTCCCAGGCGGTACAAGGAAATGCCACCCCAAAAGGATGCGGGTATCCCTTGACTTACCAGCCCCGCAGCTCGTTGGCCGTTTTCACGCGGTCCAGGGCGAGGACCAGGGCGGCGGTGCGCCAGGTGCAGCCGTGCTCCTGCACCTTGGCCTGCACCTCCCGGAAGGCCTGCACCAGGATCCGCTCCTCCTTCTCGAAGACCTCGGCCTCGTCCCAGAACTGCTGCTGGAGGTTCTGCACCCACTCGAAGTAGGAGACGATCACGCCGCCCGCGCTGGCGAGGATGTCGGGGACGAGGAGGAGGCCCCGCTCGCGGAAGATGCGGTCGGCCTCGGGCGTGGTGGGGGCGTTGGCGCCTTCCACGACGAGGGGGGCGCGCACGAGGGGCGCCGTGTCGCCGTCGAGGACGGCGCAGAGGGCCGCGGGGATGAGGATGTCGCAGTCCTGGCTCCACAGCTCGACGGGATCGAAGGCCTCGCCCCCGGGGAAGCCGGCCACGGTGCCGCCCCGCTGCCGGGCGTGGGCCGTGAGCGCGGGCACGTCCAGCCCCCCGGCCCTCCGCACGGCGCCGCCCACGTCCGCGACGGCCACCACGCGGGCACCCAACTCCGAGAGGAAATGGGCGGCGTGGCCGCCCACGTTGCCGAAGCCCTGGAGCACCACCCGCGCGTCCTTCATGGCATGGCCGAGGACGCCTTCCCAGGCTTCCCGGGCGACGAGGGCCACACCTCGGCCCGTGGCGGCTTCGCGACCCTGGCTGCCGCCCAGCTCGAGGGGCTTCCCGGTCACGCAGGCGGGCTGGTAGCCGTTCTTGCGGCCGTACTCGTCCAGGACCCAGGCCATGGTCTGCGCGTTGGTGTTGATGTCGGGGGCCAGCACGTCCCGCGTGGGGCCGAGCACCATGGAGAGCTTGGAGATGTAGCGGCGGGTGAGCATCTCCAGCTCGTGCTGGGACATCTTCGCGGGGTCGCACTGGACGCCGCCCTTGGCGCCGCCGAAGGGGATGTTCACCACGGCGGTCTTCCAGGTGTTGAGGCTGGCCAGGGCGCGGATCTCGTCCAGGTCGACGCCGGGGTGGTAGCGCAGGCCGCCCTTCTGGGGGCCCCGCACGCCGTTGTGCTGCACGCGGTAGCCCCTGAAGACCCGCAGGTTGCCGTCGTCCATGCGGATCGGCATGGTGACCGTGATCTCGCGGTACGGCGTCTTCAGCAGCTCCCGGATCTCCTGGGAGAAGCCGAGGAGGTCTGCGGCCTCGTCGAACTGCCGGTTCACGTTCTCGAAGAGGTTCGGGCGTGCGGTCATGGCGCCTCCCGCGTGGTCCCGTGCGTGGCCCCAGGATAGCAGGCGCGAAAGGGCGTACGCGCCAGGCCCCCCGGCGCTGCGGGGGGCCCGGAGAACGCGGCGGACTCAGTCCTGCTTGATGCCCTGGAGGCCCACTTCGTAGCGGATGAAGGAGATGCCCCAGCTGCCGTCGGGCTTCTTGAGGCAGCTGACGGTCATGATCTTCTGGCCGCCGAAGCCGAGGGTCATGTCCTTGACCGTGGTCTGGGAGCCGAACTGGCGGCCGGCCTGGTTGTCGGTGATGCCCATGCTATCGATCTTCTCCCAGGACTTCGGGGTGAGGCCCTTCAGGAGGCGGTAGATGCCGGCGTTGAAGGCCAGGCGGGCGTCCTTGATGCTGTAGTCGTCGGTGCCGCTGCCCGGCAGGTCATCGAGCTTGGCGGCCAGCTTCTCGTCGATGCCCAGGCCCTTCAGCTCCTCGGGCGTGAGGGTGAGACCCATCTGCTTGGCGGCCTTGTGCAGCTGCATGGCGGAGGGGAACACCACGTCCGGCGTGATGGGCGCGATCAGCGCGGCCTGCGGGAAGTCCTTGCGGACCGCCAGGTAGCGCAGGTTCTGCAGCAGGTCGTAGGGCTCCTTCGCGGCCGGGGGCGGGGTCGTCGGGATGTTGCTCCCGCATCCGATGAAGACCGGTGCCATCACCAGGGCCGTGAGAGGGAGTAGCATCGAGCGTCGCACTGTGACACCTCCGTGACTGGGGCTTGGGTACGTGAGGATGGTCCCGCCAACCCGCGCCCCTGCCAAGGGGTATTCATCACATCGGGCTCCAGTATCGCTACGCAAGGGATCCATGTACCCCCTCGACCTGATCGCCCTCGGCCGCCTGCGCCTGGACCCCTGCCGCGACCTGGCCCGTCACTACCTGGACATGCTCCGCCCCTACGCCCGGGTGGAGGTGACGGAACTGGCGGAGGGGAAAGGAGAACCGGCCCGGGCGCTGAAGGAGGAGGCCACCCGCATCCGGGCCAGGCTCCAGGGCGTGACCTGCCCGGTCCTGCTCACGCCGGACGGAAAACTCCGCGACAGCGAGGCCCTCGCCCGGTGGCTGGGGGAGCGCATGGACCGGGGGGAGGGCCTGGCCTTCGTCCTCGGGAGCAGCCACGGGTTTGATCCGGCCCTGAAGGCCGAGGTCCGCGAGCAGGTCAGCCTCTCGCCCCTGACCTTCCCCCACGAGCTGAGCCGGGTGATGCTCCTGGAGCAGCTCTACCGCGCCTTCACCATCCTGCGGGGGAAGACCTACCACAAATAATCAAGGGGGACCGCCCGGCGACTGCGCCGCCTCTGCGTCCCCCTTGGACCCCGCGCCTGGATCAGGCGGAGCCTGTCCCAGGCGCCGAGGCCTCACGGATCCCCGCGACCCACACGGGCGGTGGCGTTCGCCCTTTTTACGCCCTTGGTCCACACTGGTCGGATGGCGCACCCCATGGACCGCTACTTCGCCCCGCCGGAGGGACGGATCTTCGCCTGCTTCCCGGGGGCGGAGGACCGGCCCGGCCAGCGGCGCATGGCGGAGCTGGTGCACAACGCCGTGGTGGATGGGGCCGCGTCCTTCCAGGCCTGGCGGAACGCCGGGGCGGAACCGGACGCCCGGCCCGATGCCGTGCTCCAGGCCGTGGAAGCGGGCACGGGCACGGGCAAGAGCCTGGGCTACCTGGTGCCGGCCCTGGCCGCCGGGCGGACGCCCGTGCTGGTGGCCACCCGCACCAAGCAGCTCCAGCGCCAGCTCCTGGAGGAGGACGTGCCCCGGGCCGCCGGCATCCTCGGCCGCCCCGTGAAGGCCGTGCTGGCCAAGGGCCGGGCCAACTACCTGTGTCGCGCCGCCTGGGAGCAGGTGCGGGAGGCGCCGCCCGCCGAGATGACCCGTACGGACCAGCAGCTCTGGATGGCCCTGCAGCGCTGGGCCCTGGAGACACAGGACGGCGACCGCGAGGGGCTGGGCCGCTTCGGCGAGGGCGAGTCGCCCCTGTGGGACAAGGTGAACGCCCGGGCCGAGCGCTGCACGGGCCGCCAGTGCCCCCGCTACGAGGACTGCTTCCTCACCAGGCTGCGCCAGGAGGTGGCGGAGGCCGACCTCATCATCGTGAACCACGCCCTGCTGCTGGCGGACCGGGTGCTGCGGGAATCCGCCTTCGGCCAGGTGCTGCCGGACGCGCCGGTGCTCATCCTCGACGAGGCCCACGACCTGGAGGAGCAGCTCACGGAGAGCTGCTCCGAGGCGTGGTCAAGCCGTGCCATGCACCTCCTCTTCACCGACCTGCGCGAGGCCGCCGCCGGCCCGGGCGCCGGGCTGGCCACGCTGCTGGGGGCCTGGGAACGGTCCTGGGGCGACCTCATGGCCTGGGTGCCCATGGACGCCGGCGTGCAACCCCTCCTGGGCGCCACCGCCGAGCTGAAGGCCCTGGCGGATGCCGTCGGCGCCTGGGTGGAGTCGGGCCATCCGCTCTGGATGGAGGTGCGGCGCCTGGCGGTGGCGGAGGCGGACAACCCCCTCTGGGGCCGCCTCGCGGAGCGGGTGGGCACGGCCTTCTCCCGCATGGAGCAGATCTTCGCCCAGCCGCCCGGCTGGGTGTCCACCCTGAGCCGCGAGGGGCCGAACCTCGTGCACTTCAAGTCCAACCCCGTGGACGTGCGCCCCTTCTTCCACCAGCACATCCGCAGGGGGTTCGAGACCGTGGTGATGACCAGCGCCACCCTGCGGGACGGCCGCGGCTTCAATGGGCTGGGGCTGCGCCTGGGCCTCACGCGGCCCGAGGTGGAGACGGCGGAGCACGTGGTGAGCCCCTTCGACTTCGAAGCCCAGGGTCTGCTCTTCGTGCCGCCCGGCCTGCCCGAGCGCCGCGCCGGCTCCGGCGGCGTGGGCGATCCCGCCTGGGTGGAGGCCTCCCTCGACGCCATGGAGCGCCTCCTGCGGGCCAGCCGCGGCCGCGCCCTGCTGCTCTTCACCAGCCGCAAGATGCTGGCGGCCTTCCAGCCCCGGCTGAAGGAGGCCCTGCCCGAGCTCACCTTCTTCGTGCAGGGCGACGGCCTCTCCCGCACCCAGCTGCTGGAGCGCTTCCGCACCACGCCCTCGGCGGCGCTGCTGGGCCTGGCCAGCTTCTGGCAGGGCGTGGACCTGCCGGGGGAGGCCCTCAGCCTGGTGGTGGTGGCGTCCCTGCCCTTCGCGCCGCCGGACGACCCGCTGCTGCAGGCCCGCATCCGCGAGGCCGACGCCCAGCGCGAGGGGCTCGGCTTCGTGGGCATCCAGGTGCCCATGATGACCCTGAAGCTGAAGCAGGGCCTGGGCCGCCTCATCCGCACGCGGGACGACCGCGGCGTGGTGGCGGTGCTGGATCCCCGCCTGATGCTCCCCCGCGAGGATCCCGGCGGGAAGCGCTACGCCGCCCAGGTCCGCGCCGCCCTGCCGCCCTTCCCCGTGACGCGCGACTGGGAGCGGGTGGAGGCCTTCCTCCACCTCCTGTAAGAACGGCCCGCGGGGCGGGCCGTTCCTGGGCGGGGCCGCGCCGGGTCACTTCTCCGGCGGTTCGGGGGCCGGCGGTGGCGGCGGCGGGGGTGGGGGCGGGGGCGCCGGGAGCTCCCGCGGCGGCGCCGGGGGCGCGGGCGGCGCGGGCGGGGCCGGCGGCTCCGGCACGGGCGTGCGGCTCAGGCGCTCACGGAGCTGCTCCATGCGCGCGCGGAGGGCCGCCATCTCGGCCTGCAGCTCGGCCATCTCGGCCCGGGCCTCGTCCTCGTCCTCGCCCTTCCGGTGGAAGCGCTTCACGATGACCCGCTGCTCCTTGCCGTCCTTCTGCAGGAAGACGCGGGGCTCGCCGTCGTCGCCCTCCTGGACTTCCACGCGGATGCGCTGGGCGGCCTCGATCCCCTTCTGGGCCTTCGCGACGGCCGCCTCCACCCGGGCCTGGACCTCGGGGGAGAGCTCCTTCTCCAGGTTCAACTGGAGGCCCTTCGCGTGGGCCTCCATGACCCTGGCCTGGGCCTCCATCTCGCGGGCCTGGCGCTCGAACCGGCGGGCCTTCTCGCGGCCGGTCTGCGCCTTCTGCACATCCTTCAGGGCGCCGCGCAGCCAGGCCTCGCCGTCCGCGTCCAGGGGCTTCGCCTGGCCGTCCACGGTGTAGGTGCGCTGGCCAGCGGTGGCGGCGTAGGCGCGGGTCTTGCCCGCCTTCCGCTCCTCGATCCGCAGCGAGCCGTCCTTCCCCACCGTCACGGGATCCTGGGCGCCGGGGTCTACCTTCACCTCTCCCCTGAGGCGGACGTCGAGGTTGCGCTCGCCGTCCACGACCTTCATGCGGACCTGGTTCTCCTTCGGGGTGGCCTTGGGGGCAGGGGCCGGCTTGGGCGCGGGATCCTGCAGGGCGGCGCCGGCCGCGCCCAGGAGGCTCACGGCGAGGAGGGCCGCCGCGCCGGCACGGGCGCGGGGCGGGAGGGGAAGGGCAGGCTGGAGCAGGTGGCGGATGCGGTGCATGAGGGAACCTCCATTGGCGGCGAGGGCCAGGGTGGGTGGGGTCTGGGGATGGGGGAGGCGGAGCTCCTCCAGTACGGCCAGGGCGCGGGCGAGGACGCGGGGATCCCCGCAGAGGGCGGCGGCCACGTCGTCGCAGCAGAGCTCACGTTCGGCCCGGATGCGTCCGGAGAGCCACCACACGGCGGGGTGGTAGAAGAGCAGCACTTCCACGAGGGTCTGGAGCAGGTTCACGGCGAAGTCGCCGCGGCGGATGTGGGCCAGCTCGTGGGCAAGGACGGCTTCCAGCTGCAGGGGGGCCAGGCCCGTGAGGGCGCAGGCGGGCAGCAGGATCACGGGCCGCAGCCACCCGAGGACGGTGGGCACCTCCACGGCCGCCGACTGGAGCAGGCGCACCGTGCGCGTGAGCTTCAGCTCCCGGCAGAGCCGGGAGAGGATCAGGTGCCATTCGGCGCCCACGGGGGAGGCGCCCTGCCGTCGCAAGTGCTGGATGCGCACCCAGCCCCCCAGGAACCGGAGGGACAGGACCGCCACGCCGAGGGCCCAGGCGGCCAGCAGCCAGGGCAGCACCGGGTCCAGCGCCATCCGGGCCCGCAGGCCCAGGGAGGCGGGGGCCGCGGCGCCCTCCTCCACGACGAGGCGGAGGGCCGCCCCGCCGGGGCCGGGGACCTGGGCCCGCAGGTGGAGGAAGGTGAGGGCCGGGGCCGCCACCATCAGCAGCAGGGCGGCGCAGGCCACGGCGTAGCGGGCCCTGGCGCTGGCGCCCCGCAGAAGGGCCAGCCCTCCCCAGGCCAGGCCCCCCAGGAGGGCGCCCTGCCAGAGGAAGTGGAGGAGGGACCAGCCCAGGGCCTCGGCCCAGGGTGCCCGGACAAGCTGGAGCAGGGGGTTCATGGTTGCCCTCCTTCGGCCGAGTCGATGAGTTTCCGGATCTCCTCCAGCTCCTCCCGGCTGGCCCGGCGGGTGGCCAGGGCCTGCATGACGAGGTTCGTGGCCGAGCCGCCGAAGGCCTTGTCCAGCAGGTCCCCCACGAGGTGGCGCTGGGTCTCGGTCTGGGACTGCCGGGCGCTGAAGACGTGGGTGCGCTCGGAGTCGTCCCGCCGCACCAGGCCCTTCTCGTCCATGATCTGGAGCATCTTCAGGACCGTGGTGTAGCCCAGGTCCCGCTCCGCCGAGAGCACCTCGAAGACCTGCCGGACCGTGCTGGGGCCCCGGTCCCAGAGGACCCTCAGGATGGCCAGCTCGGCGTCGGTGGGGCGGGGGATGGGCGGCATGGGGAAGGGCTCCGGAAGGGGATGTCCCGAATGTACGACAGTCTTCGTCGTAGTCAACGAAGTTTGTCGTACACGGTTTAGTGCCCCTCCCTTTTTACGGCCCGGGTCCCAGCGGCGGGGCGGGCAACGGTCACATCTCAGGGCGGATCCGGGGCTTCGCGGCAGGCCGGAGGATTCGGAGTTGCATAATGCAATGGCTGGGGGCCGCATGAAGTACTTCGTCAAGAAGAACCCGTCCGGGGCGGCCTCCGAGCAGCTGTCGAGCGACCTACGGACCATCCTGGATTCCATCAACGACGGGGTGTTCACGGTCGACGACCACTTCCGCATCACCTCCTTCAACCGGGCCGCGGCGGAGATCCTGGGCATCACTCCGGAGGAGGCCATGGGAAGGCCCTGCTGGAAAGTCTTCAACGCGGACATCTGCGAAGGATCCTGCGCGCTCAAGGAGACCATGGCCACCGGGGCCCCGCTGATCAACAAGCATGTGAACATCCACACGTCCGCCCGCCGCAGGGTGTCCATCAGCGTGAGCACGGCCCTGCTGCGCAGTCCCTCGGGAGACGTGGTCGGGGGCGTCGAATCCTTCCGGGACCTGACCGTCGTGGAGGAACTGCGCAAGGCTGCGGAGGGACGGACCACCTTCCATCACATGACCTCGGTCAACCATCGGATGCGGGAGATCTTCAAGCTCCTGCCCCTCCTGGCCCAGAGCGACAGCACCGTCCTGATCCAGGGCGAGAGCGGCACGGGCAAGGAACTGATGGCCCGGGCGATCCACGACCTGAGCTCCCGGGCCCGGAGGCCCCTGGTCACCCTCAACTGCGGCGCCTTGCCGGACACGCTCCTGGAGGCCGAACTGTTCGGACACAAGGCTGGCGCCTTCACGGACGCCAAGCGGGACCGCAAGGGCCGGATCGCTGCCGCCGAGGGCAGCACCCTGTTCCTGGATGAGATCGGGGACATTTCGCCCGCCCTCCAGGTACGGCTGCTCCGGGTGCTGCAGGAGCGGACCTACGAGCCCCTGGGCTCCAACGAGACGGTGAGGGCCAATGTCCGGTTCATCGCCGCCACCCACCGGGACCTCCGCACTGAGGTGCGGGAGGGCCGGTTCCGCGAGGACCTCTTCTACCGCCTGAACGTCATGCAGATTGCAATCCCCCCGCTGCGGGAGCGGCGGGAGGACATCCCGGCCCTGGCCCGGCGCTTCCTGGACCGCCAGGTGACCCTGCATGGCCGGCAGATCCAGGGCTTTTCCGGTGAGGCCATGGACCGCCTGATGCGCCACATCTGGCCCGGCAACATCCGGGAACTCGAGAATGCGGTGGAGCACGCCTGCGTGCTCTGCCGGGGAGACCAGATCCAGCTCTCCGAGTTGCCGCAGGCCCTTGAGGACGTCGCGAAGGCCGCCCCGGCTGCGGATCCGGCCCCGGCCGGTCAGGACCTCCACAGCCGCGAGATGGCCGCGATCCAGGCCGCGCTCGAGCGCCATGGCGGCAACCGAACGGCCGCGGCCCGGGAACTGGGCATCCATCCCACGACCCTGTGGCGGAAGTTGCGGAGGGGATGAGGGCCATGCACTCTGCATGGGCCAAGCCCTGACGAGTCTCTGCAAAGTGCAATGCTCATATGACCATTCGATCAAGACTGATTTCTTTAAAGCTGTCTTGGTTCGCGTTGTCGCTTTTGGCAATCCATTTGCATGAAGGCATGTGTCGGAAGTGGTCAGGTGTGCTTCCGAGGGCGTCTGGGTCTTATCGCTTCCAGGCCCGCCCGTTCATCCGCGGGGCCGCCCTTCCGGGGCGCCTGGCTCCCGCTGTCGCCAAAGGTCTGCACTTCACGCCGGAGTGAGCCGTTCCAGGCGCTCCGCCCCATGTCCACCCCCCCCAATCCCGGGGTCCAAGGCCCGCTGTTGAAGCGGACAGGTCCCGTCTGCCCCGAGGGGCATCGGCACCCCGTACCACAAGGAGGATTCCATGAACATCACCGGTTTGACCCGCGCTCTGCGCCCGCTCCTGGCGCTCCTGTCGATCGGGGGCTTTGCCTCCGCGGCCAGGACCCGGCAGAAGGAAGGCCCGATCACGGTGGCGGTGGCCGTCACCGACCTCGTGCCCATCGTCAAGGCCGTCGGCGGCGGCCAGGTGGAGGCCGTGAACCTGTTCAAGGGCTGCATCCTCCGCAAGGACCTCCAGGTCGAGCCCCCGGCCGCGGCACGGCTGACCGCCGCAGAGGCGATCGTGTGGACGGGCTTCCTGAACGAGTCGGCGGCCATCTCCACGGTGTTGCGGGCCGGTGGCGCCGCGACGGGGCGGCCCGCCGACCCCAAGTGGATCGATGTCTCCAAGGGGACGATCCGGACCAACCTGCCGACCTCGACCTGTACGGGCTATGTCGATCCTGCGTACGCGGCGGGCGATCCGTTCTTCTGGCTCAACCCGGAGAATGGCGGCCGCATCGCCCGGAACCTCGCAAAGGGATTCGGGGACCTGAGGCCCGCCAGCAGGGCCGCCTTCATGGCCAATGCGGAGGCCTTCCAGAAGGCCCTGGCGAATGACATCGTCCGCTGGAAGGCGGCTCTGAAGCCGCTCCACGGGATGCGGGTGTTCAGCGCGCAGTGCGGCTGGCAGAACTTCTCCGCCATGGGCGGGCCTGCGTTCGTGGTCTGCAAGGGAACCCCCGGGGAGCTCCCCAGCCCGAACGCGCTCCTCATGCACATCAAGCAGATGAAGGCTGACTTCATCCTGGTGGATCCGAACACCCCCCAGGACTATGTGGAGGCGCTCCGGGAGCATTCAAACCTGAAGGTCGTCGAGGTTCCTTCCTCCATCGAAGACGTCCGCGGCGGCACCAGCTACAGCGCCCTCTTCGACAACCTGGTGCGGATTCTCCAGAGCCAGGCAAAGCCGTAGGCGCGGACGTCGCCCATTCGAACTCCGAGGTGTCTCGTGACCGACCTCAGCATGGATAGAAGCATGGATCAACCGACCCCCCCGACCGTCGCCTTCACCCTCCGTCCCATCGGGCTGGTCCGGACCGCACCCAGGAAGCGGGCCCGGCTGCCGAAGTACTTCGTCCCCGGGGGACGGGCCACGTTGGAGCTGTTCCATCCGTATCGGGCCGGCCTCCAGGGTCTCTACGAGGGAACCGAGGTGTGGGTCGTCACCTTCCAGGCCCCCTCCGGCCAGGCGATCCGCGAGACCTGGCCCACGGCCGAGGGTCTTCCGGGCGTATTCGCCACGACCAGCCTGGACCGGCCCAACCCGATCGAGTTCCTGCGGGCCCGGATCCGGGACCTGGATCCCGAGAAGGGCGTCCTCCATGTCATGGGCCTGGATCTCGAGGACGGCGCACCGGTGCTCGACATCCGCCCCGTCACGGCACCCCACCATCCCCTCACCCGGACCAGCGAACGAGTACTGTCATGAAGGTTGCCATCCCCATCACGACCGAGACCGAGATTTCCGCCCACTTCGGGCGCAGCCCGGCCTTCCTGGTGTTTGCGCTTGAAGACGGGCAGATCCTGGGCCGCGAGGTCCGCCCCAACGACCAGGCCGGGCCCGGTCCGGAACCGGCGCCTGCTCACGGGCAGGCCCATGCACACGCCCACGACCACAGCCGGTTCGTCCAGCTCCTGCGGGACTGCCAGGCGGTGGTGGGGCGCGGCATGGGAGCCGGGGCGCGCCAGTCCCTGGAAGCCGAGGGCATCGCGGTCCGGGTGCTGAGTGCGCCCTGCTCCCCCGAGGAGGCCGCCCTCCTGTTCGCCCGTGGCCGGCTCGAAGTCGACGCAGGCCCGACCTGCGGCGGCTCGAGCACCTGAGCCCGGGCCCCGTCCGCCCCGACGGGAGCTCCCTGTACCACCCGGGCACCTCCTCTCCAGGGCTCCACGCCGGGGGGAGTGGGGCCCGGTCTGCCTCATCCTCCGCGCCCGCCCCTGCGCGCCGGTTCTACACCCTCCCACCACAGGAGACCTCATGTTCCCTTCCTTCCAGAACCCATCCCCGCCGCGGCTGAGGTGGGTCATCCAGACCCTGGCGGGTCTCCTGTGCCTGGCCCAGGTGCAGGCCTGGGCGCAGCAGCCGGCCCCGTCCGCGCCAGCGGGGCACGGTGCCTTTCTCGAGGTGCATCGGGCGAAGGGCCGCCGCCAAACGGCGGACCACAGCAAGTTCAAGATCCTCCAGGGCCCCTTCAAGGAGGGCGACGGCCCCGCCGTGACGCGCGCCTGCCTCACGTGCCACACCAAGGCGGCCGAGCAGGTCATGGCCACCTCCCACTGGACCTGGAATGTCGCGGACCACGGCAAGGATGGCTTCGGGAAGTCCACCCACCTGGTGAACAACTACTGCATCTCGATCATCGGCGGGAACACGGAATCCTGCGCCCGGTGCCACATCGGCTACGGGTTCAAGGACAAGACCTTCGACTTCACCCGGCAGGAGAATGTGGACTGTCTGGTCTGCCACGACACCACCGGAGACTACGAGAAGGAGAAGGCGGGCCTGCCCAATCCGGGCGTGGACCTAGCCGCGGTTGCCCAGAAGGTGGGCGAGCCCACCAACCGGAACTGCGGGGTCTGCCACTTCTTCGGTGGGGGTGGCGACGCGACCAAGCACGGCGACCTCGATGACACCATCCTGAAGGCCCCCCGGTCGGAGGATGTGCACATGTCCAGGCAGGGCGCGGGCATGGAGTGCGTGGATTGCCACGTCTCCGACGGCCACAGGATCGCCGGGCCGAACTACGTCGTCCCGGCGGATCGTCGCGAGCAGGCCAAGTATCCCGGCGAGGCCGCCTCGCGGATGTCCTGCACGGCCTGCCACTCGGATTCCCCGCACAAGTCCTACATCCTGAACCGGCACTACCAGAAGGTGGCCTGCCAGACCTGCCACATCCCCGCCTTCGCCCGGGGGGAACTGCCCACGAACCTCTACTGGGATTGGGAGACGGCGGGCCGCCTGAAGAACGGACGACCCTACCAGGAGGAGGATGCGAAGGGCTTCGAGGGCTACAACAGCATCCACGGCGAGATGGTCTGGGATCGCAATGTCAAGCCCACCTACCTCTGGTACAACGGCAACCTCGCATTCGTCCGGCTGACGGACAGCATCCAGGTGCCCGCGGATGGCAAGGTGGTCCTGAACCCCGCGGAAGGCTCCTATGCCGATCCCAACGCCAAGATCTGGCCCTTCAAGCTCCATGATGGCCGTCAGCCCTTCGACACGGTCCTGAACCGGTTCGTGGCCCCCTACACGGCCGGCCCCAAGGGCTCCGGGGCCTACTGGGGGGACTGGAACTGGGAGGTCGCCATCCGGAAGGGCATGGAGACCGCCGGACTGCCCTACAGCGGGAAGTACGGGTTCGTGAAGACCACCATGCTGTGGCCCATCACCCACATGGTGGCCCCCAAGGAGCAGGCGCTCTCCTGCCTGGAGTGCCACCGCCGGAATGGCCGCCTCCAGGGAGTCTCCGGGTTCTACCTCCCGGGCCGGGATCGCGGCAGGGGCGTGGACTTCATCGGCCTGGGCCTGATCCTCGTGACCGGTCTCGGCGTCCTCGTCCACGGCCTCATGCGCTATTTCCATGGCCACTTTTAGGAGACATCATGCGACGCGTCATTCTCTATGAAGGCTTCGAGCGCTTCTGGCACTGGTCCCAGGCCCTGCTGATCATCACGATGATGCTGACCGGGTTCGAGATCCGGGGCATGGGGCTCCACCTGTTCGGATTCCAGCGGGCCGTCTCCCTCCACAACATCCTGGCCGTGGCCCTGGTGGTCCTCATCGTCTTCGCCATCTTCTGGCACGTGACCACCGGTGAATGGCGCCAATACATCCCCACCCGGAAATTCCTCCGCGAGATGATCGCCTTCTACCTCACGGGCATCTTCAAGGGCGCCCCCCACCCCGTGAAGAAGCACCGGATGGCCAAGCTGAATCCCCTCCAGCGTCTGGCCTACCTGGGCTTCAAGACCCTGATCATCCCCGTGCAGGTCACCACCGGGGCCCTCTACTACTACTACCCCAACCTCCAGCATGCCCTGCACTGGCCCGCGTCCTCGCTGTGGCTCATCGCCATCGTCCATGTGCTCAGCGCCTTCGGGCTGGTGGCCTTCCTCATCGGCCACGCGTACCTCACGACCACCGGCCATACGCCCCTAACCAACCTCAAGGCGATGATCACCGGTTGGGAGGACCTGAAGGACGACGCCTACCTCGACGAGCCGTAGGCAGGGCGCCGGGGAACCGCGACCAACAGGGGGCGGGCACAGGGCCCGCCCCCCGTTCTTCGGGCCAGAGGGCAACTGGGGCAGGTGCAGGACGGGCCATGGGGTAGGATGGGGTGTGTCGAAGATCCTGGTCATTGACGACAGCCGGATGATGCGGCTCTACCTGCGGCGGGCCCTGGAGAAGGCGGGCCACGACGTGGTGGAATGGATGCCCCTGTCGGCCATGGAGATCCCGGCCAAGGTGGCGGAGCTGGCGCCGGACCTGGTGCTCTGCGACTACCAGATGGACGGCGCCAACGGCGCCACGGTGGCGCGCATGGTGCGGCGGACGGACCCGGACCTGCCCGTCCTGGTGCTGACGGCCTTCCACGAGGACCAGATGGAGGCCAACCTCCTCCGGCTGGGCGTGCGGCGGGTGCTGGACAAGCCCATCCTCCACGGGGACCTGGCCGAGGCGGTGGCCGAGGCCCTGGGGTCCGTGGGACAGCCGGGCTGAGTGCGGCCGGCTCAGGGGGCCGGCAGGGCGGCGAGCCTGGCCTCCAGTTCGGCGAGGGTGAAGGGCTTCGGCAGGTAGCCGACGGCCGGATCCGCCTGGAGGATCGGGTCCAGGCGGGGGTCCTTGAGGCCCGTCACGAAGAGCACGGGCAGCCGCGGATGCTGCTCCCGCACCCGGTGGAAGACCTCGAGACCATCCATGCCGGGCATGTTCACGTCCAGCAGCAGCAACCCGGGCAGGGGCCCCCGGGACAGCCGGGCGAGGGCCTCCGGGCCTGAACCCGCCACGGTGACCCGGTGGCCGCGGGCCGCCAGCATGGGGGGCACCGCAATCTGCAGGAGCTCGTCGTCGTCCACCAGGAGGATCTCCCGGGGGGGCGCCTTCGACGGTGTCGCCGAGGGACAGGCGGGCAGATCTCCCGGAGCGGCCGGAGGGAAGCGGAGGAGGATTTCCGTGCCTTGGCCCGGTTCGCTGCGGATCTCCATCCGGCCGTGGTGGGCCTGCACGATGCTGTAGGTCAAGGAAAGCCCCAGCCCGGTGCCCTGGCCCTTGGGCTTGGTCGTGAAGAAGGGGTCCGTGGCCCGCTTCAGCACCGCGGGAGGCATGCCGCTGCCGGTGTCCGCCACCGACACCTGCACCTCGGCGGAGGGCAGGAGGCGGCTGGCGAGCCGCAGCTGGCCGCCTTCCGGCATGGCATCCACGGCGTTGACGCAGAGGTTCATCAGCGCATTGGAGAGGGACCCGGCATCCCCCATCACCGCCGGCAGGCCCGGGTGCAGGTCGAGGATGATCTCCACCTTCTGGCGGGTGGTGCGGCGCAGCAGATCCGCCTCCTGGGAGAGGATCTCGTTCAGGTCGGTGGGGCGGGGCTCCTGCATGTCCTTCCGGGCGAAGTCCGTGAGGCCCTTCACCAGGTCCCGCCCTCGGGCGGCGGCGCGCAGCAGGGTGTCCATGTCCTTGGCCAGGGCCGGATCCCCCCGATGCTGGTCCTGGACGAGGGAAGCCACCCCCATGACCGCGCCCAGGATGTTGTTCATGTCATGGGCGATGCCACCGGCCAGGGTGCCGAGGCTCTCCAGCTTGTGGATGTGCTGGACCTCGGCCTCCAGGCGCTGGCGCTCCGCCTCGTGGCGCTTCTGGGCGGTCACGTCGTGGAAGGCGGTGAGGATGCAGGGTTCCCCCTCCAGGAGGATCCGCTCGATGGACAGCACCACCTCCATGACCTCCCCCGAGGCCGATCGGAGTTGCACCTCCACGTCGCGCAGGGAGCCCTGCTCCTGGAGGTCGGCCAGGATCCGTGCCCGGGCGCCAGGATCCACGTACAGGGCCAGGTCGGCGGGCGTGCGTCCCAGGATCCGCTCGGCGGGGAGGCCGATGAGGGCGCAGAATCGCTCGTTGGCGGCCACGAAGAGGCCGTCCGCTTCGCGGGTGATGGTGCCGGCGGAGGGGTTCGACCGGAAAGCCTTGGCGAACCGGGCCTCGCTGGCCGCCAGGATGTCCCGGGTGGCCAGCTCCTGCTGGAAGGAACGGCGGATGAAGGCGTAGAGGAGGGTGGCGGTGAAGGCCACGAAGGCCCAGCCCTTGAGGGTCGAGAGGCGCGCCGCCTGGGCCACGTCCGGGGCGATCAGGGCCACGGCCCGGTCCGAAAGGAGGATCCAGGCCGCAGCCGTCAGGACGTAGAGGACCACGATCCTTCGAGCGGGATTCCTGGAGGGGGCCGGCTGGGGCATGAGCGCCTCGATGCGATCTATCGGCCCCGGTCCGGGCGGGCCTAAATCCGGGCCCTGGAGGGCGGGGCATTTGCCAGTAGAATCAAGGGTTCTACCGGAGCCGTGCCATGCCCTTCCAGCCCCTTGTCCAGGAACCCGAGATCCAGCAGCGCTGGCTCGAGTCCGGCGCCTTCCGCGCCAAGCGGGCCTCGGAGCTGCTGCCCGGCTCGAAGACCTTCTACATGCTGGTGATGCTGCCCTATCCCAGCGGCCGCATCCACATGGGCCATGTGCGCAACTACACCCTGGGCGACGTGACGGCCCGCTTCCGCCGCATGCGGGGGTACGAGGTCATGCATCCCCTGGGCTGGGACAGCTTCGGCCTCCCGGCGGAGAACGCCGCCATCAAGCACGGCATCCACCCCGCGATCTGGACCCGCAAGAACATCGAGGAGATGAAGGGCCAGATCCAGAAGATGGGCATCAGCTACGACTGGGACCGGGAGATCGCCAGCTTCCAGGACGACTACTACCGATGGAACCAGTGGCTCTTCCTGAAGATGTGGGAGCGGGGCGACGTCTTCCGTGCCATGCGCACCGTGAACTGGTGCGAGGAGCTGGGCACCGTCCTTGCCAACGAGCAGGTGGTGGACGGCAAGGACGAGCGCACCGGGTTCCCCGTCACCCAGAAGCCCCTGGAGCAGTACTTCTTCAGGACGACGAAGTACGCGGACGAGCTGCTGGCCTGCCTCGACGGGCTGGACTGGCCCGACAACGTCAAGACCATGCAGCGGAACTGGATCGGCCGCTCCGAGGGCGCCCGCCTCGCCTTCGACCTCAAGGGCGGAGGCCAGGTGGAGGTCTTCACCACCCGCCTCGACACGCTCTTCGGCGTCACCTTCATGGCCCTCAGCACGGAGCATCCGGTCATCGAGCGCGCCGCGGAAGGGGACGACGCCCTGCGGGCCTTCTGCGACCAGGTGGCCGCCATGAGCCGCGAGGACCGCCTCATGAGCGACATCAAGCTGGGCCACCGCACGGCGCTCTCGGTGATCCACCCCTTCACCGGGGCGGAGGTGCCGGTCTTCGCGGCCAACTACGTGCTGATGGACTACGGCACCGGCGCCGTCATGGGCGTGCCGGCCCACGACGAACGCGACCACGAATTCGCGGAGAAGTACGGCCTGCCCATCCCCAAGGTCATCGAGGCCGAGAGCGAATGGGACCTGGGCACCCTCGTGAACAGCGGCGAGTTCACGGGCATGAAGAGCGAGGACGCGGTCACCGCCATGGTGGCGAGGCTGGGCGGCCGGGCCGAGAAGACGGTCACCTACAAGCTCAAGGACTGGGGCCTCAGCCGCCAGCGGTACTGGGGGACGCCCATCCCGACGGTGCATTGCGACAGCTGCGGCGTGGTGCCCGAGAAGGCCGAGAACCTGCCCGTGCGCCTGCCGGAGGACGTGGCCTTCACGGGGCATGGCCCCTCGCCCCTGACCACCTCGAGATCCTTCCTGGACTGCGCCTGTCCAGCCTGCGGCCGGCCCGCCCGTCGTGAGACCGATACGATGGACACCTTCGTGGACAGCAGCTGGTACTGGCTGCGGTACCTGGATCCGAAGAACGCCCAGCTGCCCTTCGCCAAGGCGGAGAGCGACGCCTGGATGCCCGTGGATCTCTACGTGGGCGGCATCGAGCACGCCACCATGCACCTCATCTATGCCCGCTACTTCTACAAGGTGCTGCGCGACCTCGGCCTGGCCAGCGGCCCCGAGCCGTTCCAGAAGCTCATCTGCCAGGGCATGGTGCTCAAGGATGGCTCGAAGATGAGCAAGTCCAAGGGCAACATCGTGGATCCGGACGAGGTGATCTCGAAGTACGGCGCGGACGCCCTGCGGCTCTTCATGATCTTCGCCGCGCCCATCGAGAAGGAGATCGACTGGACGGGCTTCGAGGGCATCGAGGGCGCCACCCGCTTCCTCAAGCGCATCGCCCGCATGGTGGACGAGCACGCGGTCTCCACGGAGGCGCTGCCCGGGCGGGACCAGCTGGCCCCCGAGGAGAAGGCCCTCCTCATCAAGCTGAACCAGACCATCGCCCGCCTCACGGATGACCTGGAGAAGCGCTACCAGTTCAACACCGTGGTCTCGGGCCTCATGGAGCTCTCCAACGCCCTGGCCGATCTGCCCGCCGGCGCGCCCCACCGCGCCGCGGTGATGCAGCACGCCCTCGACGCCTTCGTGCGGATGATGTCACCCGTGGCGCCCCACCTCGCGGAGCAGCTCTGGAGCCAGCTCGGCAAGCCCGGCCTCTGCATGCAGGCCGCCTGGCCCGAGGCCGATCCGGCCTACCTGGAGGCGGACGAGGTGACGGTGGTGGTGCAGGTGAACGGCAAGGTGCGCGGCCGCGTCAGCGTTCCGGCCGCCGCTCCGGAGGCGACCCGCCGCGCCGCGGCCCTGGCCTGCCCCGAGGCCCAGTCCCACCTCGCCGGCAAGGAGATCGTGAAAGTGGTGGTGCCCCCCGGCGGCAAGCTGGTGAGCATCGTCGTCAAGTGAACCCAGGCCCGGCCCCTTCCCGGAGCGTCCCATGTCCCTGACCCCCCGTGATCTCGCCGGCTGCCTGCTGGAGGCCGGGGCCGTGCGCCTGCGGCCCCTGGAGCCCTTCACCTGGGCGAGCGGGCTGAAGTCCCCCATCTACTGCGACAACCGGCAGCTGCTCGGCTTCCCCGACCCGCGGGGCCAGGTGGTGGAGGCGCTGGCCGCCCGCGCCCGGGAGCTCAAGCCCACCCTCATCGCCGGAGCGGCCACGGCCGGCATCGCCTGGGCGGCCCTCGTGGCGGACCGCCTGGGCGTACCCATGGCCTACGTCCGGCCCGAGCCCAAGAAGCACGGCATGGGGCGCCAGGTCGAAGGCCCCGACGCCAAGGGCCATCGGGCGGTTCTCATCGAAGACCTCATCTCCACCGGAGGCTCCAGCCTGCGCTGCGTGGAGGCCCTGCGCGCCGAGGGCGCGGAGGTCGTGGCGGTGCTGGCCCTCTTCAGCTACGGCCTGCCCCAGGCCGAGGCGGCCTTCGCAGGGGCCGCGCTGCCGCTCGAGGTGCTGGCCTCCTTCGAGGTCCTGGCCGAGGAGGCGCGCGGTCGGGGAATCCTGGACACCGCCGGTTCCGAGGCCCTGGGCGCGTGGCGCTCGGATACCGTGGCCTGGAGCCGCGCCCGCGGCGGGGCCTAGGCTCGCCGATTCCTGTCCCGTTTTTCCGAGGTCCGAGCATGAAGCTCTACACGCGCACGGGTGATGACGGCTCCACGGGGCTCTTCGGCGGGGACCGGGTGAGCAAGTCCCACCTGCGCCTGGCGGCCTACGGCACCCTGGACGAGTTGAACAGCGTGGTGGGGGTGTTGCGGCTGCACGCCAGCCCCGCCTGCGCGGACGCGGAGACGCTCCAGAGGATCCAGCACGACCTCTTCGTGCTGGGGGCCATCCTCGCCACGCCCGCGGGACGGCAGGAGCTCCTGGGCCAGCGCATGAGCCGACCCACCTGGGGACTGGAGGCCATGGAGGCGGACATCGACCGCCTGACGGCCCTGGCGCCGCCCATGAAGAACTTCGTCCTGCCGGGCGGCACCGCAGGGGCGGCCTACGGCCACCTGGCCCGCACGGTCTGCCGCCGGGCGGAGCGGGAGGCGGTGGCCCTCGTCCACGAGGAGCCCCTGGATCCCGCCGTGGTGCGGTACCTCAACCGGCTCAGCGACTGGTTCTTCGCCCTCGCCCGCGCCGAGAACGCAGTGGCGGGAACGGCCGACATCGAGTGGGTGCCGAAGGGCTAGGGGCGTTCCCCGGCCCGGCTTGGCATCGGGCATAGAAGAAGGGGCCCCTTGCGGGGCCCCTTCCAGTCGAGCATGGCAGCCAGTCTAGAACTGGAGCTTGATGCCGAAACGGTAGCGGCGGCCGAGCTGCCAGTCGGTGGCCTGGCCGTAGCGGACGTCCGGGGTGGCGGACTGGTCCATGGCCTGCTGGAACACCCCCGTGGCGTAGCGGGTGTTGAACACGTTGAACATGTCGATGCTGGGGATCAGGCGGAACTTGCCACCGAACTTGTAGACGAAGTCCGCATGGGCGTCGACGTTGTTGGTGGCGGGGGTGCGCCCGTACTGGCCGAGCTGACCGTTCTGCGGGGTGGCGTTGCCGTAGCCGCCGAGGTCGGGGATCGGCGGGTTGCTGCTGGAACCATCGTCGAAGTAGCTGATGGGGGTCCCGCTCTGGTACACCCAGTTCACGCCCACGTTCAGGTCGCTGCCGGCGATGTCGAAGCGGTGGCTGGCGTAGAACTTGAAGATGTGGGTGCGGTCGTTGGGCAGGAGGCCGTAGCCGACATAGGGGTAGTAGTCGAAGCTGGCGGTGATGTTGCCGTCCGCCTGGCCGTTGGAGCTGGACACCACGCCCTCGTAGTTCCCTTCCAGGCGGCTCCAGGTGTAGCTGAAGCTCACGACGTCGCGGTCGGTCTTCTTGTCCAGGGTGATGTCCACGCTGGAGTACTTGTTGCCGGCCTTGGGGAAGCGGGTATCGGGCACCGTGAACAGGCCCGTGGACGGGTTGTAGTACTGCAGGATGTTGATGCCGTAGCTGTTGTAGCTGTAGCCGGGGCCGGCGCCATTGGGGTTGGCATTGCCCATGGCCAGCCAGTAGAGCGTCATGCTCTTGGGGTTGGGGCGCCACTGCTGGAAGCCGCCGGGGTTGCCGATGACGGCCGCGCCCGCGCCGAACTGGGGAACGCCCGCGCCGTCGAAAACGATGGCCGGACCCTCGTCGTAGGGATTGCCGGCGGTGTCGGTGAACACCATGTCTTCCATGGGGTTCTTCAGCTCGCGGTACTTGCCGTGGATGCCCGCGGTCCAGCCGCTCGTGAAGGTGTGGTCGTAGCCGAGGGTGTACTCGTTGCGCTGGGGCAGCTTCACGCCTTCGGCGATGGGATCGAAGCTGAACGGCGTGGCGAAGTCGGTGATGCTGCTCGGGCCCGTGCCGGCGGTGTTGTAGGCGTAGGCGCCGGTGGTCGTGTTGTAGGTGGAGTTGCTGGCCGAGTAGCGGTAGCGGAGGTAGGTCTCGTTCGCATACACGCGGATGGCCATGCGCTGGGGGATGCTCTCGAAGTAGCGGGCGTAGCTGCCGGACACCTTGCTGCGGCCGTCGCCGTTCACGTCCCAGGTGAAGCCCAGGCGGGGCTGGAGCTGGTCGTTGAAGTTGCTGAACTTCAGGAAGGTCTGGTTATTCAGGTCGCGCTGGTCCTGGATCTCGTACCGCGCGCCGTACATCAGCTTCAGGCCCGAGCCCACATCCCAGGTGTCCTGGGCGTAGAAGCCGGTGAAGATGGCCTTCACCGTGGCGTTGGTGTGGAGGAACTGCCGGTCCACGCCGAGGAAGGCGCCGGCGGCCGAACGCCGCAGGGTGACGCGCTCGCCGCCGGAGGTGGAGGCGACCTCGGTGTACTTCGAGGTGAGCTGGGACACGCCGAACTTCATGTTGTGGGTGCCCACGAACCAGCTGAGGTCCGCCCGGAACTGGGTGGTGACCGTCTTGTCCAGCGTCGGGGTGTAGCCGGCGCCGCCACTGCGGAAGGCCAGGCCGCTGCCGGCGCCGTAGGTCGCCGGGCCGAGGGCCGGGTTGTAGTAGGGGCTGGCGGGGTTCGTGTTGCCGGGGCCGGTGACGTAGAAGTTGTTGTCGGTCACCGCGATGTCGGTGGTGTCGGTGGGGGCGTACTCATCCTTGTACTGGGTGGTGCCGGCCTTCACGCTGAAGAAGAGGCTGGGGCTGATGGTCCAGTCGTAGTTCAGCACGAAGTTCTGGGTGGTGTTCTTGTCGTTGTACCCGAGGTTCGCGTTGCCCGTGGTGGGGTAGAGGAGCGGGTAGTCGTCCTTGAGGCTGTTCACGTTGGCGGAGAAGGTGATCTGCTGGTCCTGGGTGAGGTACCAGTTCAACTTGCCCAGCCACTGGTAGGTGGTGACCTTCTCCTTGCTGTTGATCAGGCCGTTGTTGTTCGGGAGGGCGTTGGGGGACTCGGTGATGTTCCCGTCCACGCCGACGAAGTAGAACAGCTTGTCCTTGATGATGGGGCCGCCGACCTGGGCGCCGATGTCATAGCGGCTGTTGGCGGTCTGGTCGGTGGGGCGGAAGTAGGGGCTGGACTTGGGGAGGGCCTGGATGCCGATGGCGTCCCAGGTCAGCCAGGAGGAGCCCTTGAACTCGTTGGTGCCGGACTTGGTGATGGCGTTGATCACGCCGCCGAGGGCGCTGTACTCGGGCTTGAAGCCGCCGGTCTGGACTTCCACCTGGTCGATGAAGTCGGTCACCAGGGAGGCGCCCTGGAAGCCGCGGCTGGTGTTGGTGGTGGAGAGGCCGTCCACGACGTAGCTGTTCTCGGCCGCGGAACCGCCGCCGATGGTCGGATCGTTGTGGCCGGCGAACCCGCCGGAGGCGACGCCGGGGGCCAGCATGGTCACGGAGCTGATGTCACGGCCCACCGGGATGGCAGACAGGGTGTCCATGGAGGTGACCATGCCCGTCTGGGTGGTGGTGTTGTCGATGGTGGTCTGGGTGCCGAGCACCTCGACGACCGTGGCGGCCTCGGCGGCCATCTTGACGTTGACGGGCTGGGTCTGGTTCACCAGGACCGTGATGGTCTGGCTGAACTTCTGGAAGCCGGACTTGGTGACTTCGATCGTCCAGGAGCCGGGGTTCAGGAGGCCCATGCGGAAGGTGCCGTCCGCGCCCGTGAGGTAGGTGCGGGAGGTCTGGGCCGAGGTCACGCGGACCGCGGCACCGGCGACCGGAGCTCCGGCCTTGTCGGTGATCGTGCCGCTCACGGCGCCGGTGGTGGCGGTCTGAGCGAAGGCGTAGGTCCCGGCGCCCGCCACGATGGCGGCAGCCAGACCAAGCCTCGAGAAGACTCGGTTCATAGAGGAACTCCTATGGAGATGCGGCGGTGCCGCGGGTTGTGCGAGGGGGAGAACGGCCCATCCACCGAAAGGTGGAGGGGGACATGGAGCATTGGATCTGCGACTCGAAATCGACAAGCGTCGGGGAACAGGAGCCTCGGATCAAATGGCTTCACAAAGAACGGATCAAGTGGCGTCAAGGATAAGTCAGGTTCCCGCCGTCACACAAAGTATTTTCTGTTTACCGGGAAGTTACATCGTTTCTTGAGGGCGGACTCATTCCGGGGATCATCGAGAAAATAGGCGGAACACATGGATGGGTACATGAAAAAAGAGGCCCTTTCGGGCCTCTTTTTTTGGGCTTGGAGATTCCTAGAAACGGAATCCGGCGGAGGCCACGATGTTGCGGGCCTGGCCGTAGTAGCCGCTGCTGTTGAGGGCGGTGCCAAAGAGGCTGCCCTGCACCCAGGGGGCGTTGACCGCGTTGGGGTAGGCGTAGGAGGTCGGCACCGAGGCATAGCTGGTGTTAAAGGTGACGATCTGCTGGTGGTTGAGCACGTTGGTGATGACCACCTTGCCGAAAGCCGTCACGTCCTTGCTGCCCACCTTGAAGAGGGGGAAGTCGTGGGTGATGGCGAGGTCGAGGAAGGCCGCGGCGTTGTAGACACCGGCGCCGCGCTCCTGGTCCATGTACTGGGTGAAGCTGCTGCCAGCCTGGCTGCTGAGCGTCGCACCGCCCAGCCGGGTGCGGGAGATGGTGCGGGTGTTGCTGTAGTGGGAGCCGGCGTCGAAGCGGTAGATGAAGCCCACCGTCGTCTTGCCGAACTCATTGTTGAAGACCTTGCTGGCGTTCAGGCGCATGCGAAGGGGATCGTGGCCGGTCAGGTAGCCGTAGGGGTGAATCCAGTTCTTGTCAAAGAGCTGGACCCCATTCTGGATGTACCAGCTGTTGATGGACTCGCCGCGGCCGGGGGTATTGGTGCCCTCTCCCTCGTAGTTGCCCTGCAGCTTGCTCCAGGTGACGTTGCCGCCATAGGTCCAGCCGTTGCGGTTCAGCTGGCCCTCAATCTCGAGGCCCTGGTACTTGCGCTTGGCATCGGAATTGTTGTCCCAGACGTTCATATAGATGGTGGCACCCGTGGGATCGGTCACAGTCCCCTGGTTGCCGGTGGTGACGTCAATGAGGTTCTTCCAGTTCTTGTAGACGCCGGTCACCTTCACGTAGCCGTCGCCGATGCCCGCCCAGTTGAACGAGTAGGCGTAGCTGCCCTGGATCTCATCCACCGTGGGGGCCTTCATCTTGTCGTTCAGGCGCACATTGAGGGTGGGGTTGTTGTAGTAGGCGATGGGGTTGGTTCCGCCGATGGCGTAGTTCGCCAGGTTCTGGATATCCGCGAAGCTGATGCGGTTGGCGGGCAGCCAATCACCACCGGCCGCCAGGAAGGAGTTGGCGTACCAATCCACCTCGGTCGGGTTGCCCTGGCCGGTGACGGAGTTGGTGATGCCTTCAAGCACCTTGGCGTTGTAGCGGGCGTAGCTGGCCTTGAAGATGTGCTTGCTGTCGCCGAACAGGTCGTAGGTGGCACCCAGGCGGGGGGAGATGCCATCGGCGCCGGCCGTGCGGGCGCCGGATTCATTCTCGGCCTTGTACTTGTCCCAGCGCAGGCCAAGCTGGAAGTTCCAGTGCTGGTTCACGCTCCACTTGTCGTTCGCGTAGAGGCCGTAGGAGTAGTTCTTGGCCTCGCCGGCGGTGCTGGTGAAGACCCAGACGGCGGTGGGAATGGCGGTGCGGGTGGTGAGATCCACGCCGGCAGCCTCGAAGATGAGGTTCGTCGGGCTCTGCTCGTTGCGGGCGCGGCGAATCCCCTCGTAGTAGTCGATGCCGAAGTCAGTCTGGTGGCTGCCGGCGGCATCCCAGAAGAGGCTGGCCTTCAGGTTGTAGGTGCGGTTGTCGCGGTTGTCGCCGCCGTCCGCATTGTTGAAAATACCGTTGTTGTAGAAGAGGGCCGTGTCATCCGACTGGATGGGGCTCTGGCCGTTCGGAGACCCGCCGGCGGACAGGTTCTGGTGCTTCTTGCCGAAGCGGATCTCGGTGGTGAAGTTGGTGGTCCAGGCGGACCGCAGCGTGGCGTTCCAGAAGTCGGAGACGCTGATCTGGGGGACCAGGGCGAGGAGTTCACCGGCGCTGTAGTTGCGGTTCGTGTCGTTGATGGCATTGCGCATGTAGGCCACGACCAGGGTGTGGTCCTGGTTGATGGACCAGGTCAGCTTGGCCTGCCGACGGATATCCTTCCGGCCCTGGACGTAACCTGCGCCGAAGCCGGTGCCGTCCGTGGGGTTCGCGGCGCCCACACCGAGGGGATCAGAGCTGAGATTGCCGCCAATGGTGTTGGGGGTGTTCAGCTCGGTCCGGAAGTAGGAGGCTGCAAACCAGAGCTTGTCCTTGAGGATCGGACCGCTCAGGAAGAGGGTCTTCTGCTCGCCGAGGATGTTGTTCAGGGTGGCCTTGGACTGGAACGGCTGCATGGCGTTCCAGGAGGGGTTGTTCAGCTCCCAGCGCAGGGAGCCACTGAACTCGTTGCCGCCCGACTTCGTGATGGAGTTGATGACGCCGCCTTCCACGTCGCCGTATTCGGCGGACATGGCGCCCGTCACGACCTGAGTCTCTTCGATGGAGTCATCGATCACGGAGACGCCGCGGTTGTTGTAGGCATTGTCGGCGATGTTCTGGCCGTCCAGCAGGTACAGGTTGCCGGAGGTCATGGCGCCGCGGATCTGCACGCGGCCGCCCACGCCGGTGGTGACGCCGGGGGTGAGGAGGGCCACGGTCTCCATGCTGCGGTTGTTGGTGGGCAGCTCGTCCACCTGGTCATTGCGGTAGTTGGTGGCGGTCTTGACGTCCGTCTTGTCCACGGCGGGGGCGGCAGCGACCACTTCCACGACTGCGGCGCCCGTCTTCACCATGGTGAAACGGGGCGAGAAGGTCTGGTCGATGCCGAGCTGCTCCTGAACCTTCTGGGTCTCCATCCCGTCCTTGGTGAGGGTGATGGTGTAGAAGCCGGGAGGCAGGAGGCGGGCGATGAACTTGCCGGTGGCATCCGTGCTGTAGGTGCGCACGCCCTGCAGGGCGGGGGAGGTCAGGCGGACGGTCACGCCGGCAACGGGGGCGCCGGAGCCGTCGACGACCGTGCCCGTCACGTTGGCGGTCTGAGTGCCCTGGGCCATGGCGACGACGCCGCCGACAGCCAGGAGGGCCGCGATCCGGCCCATTCGGTTGTTCAAGAGATGCATTGCATCCTCCAGGAAACCGGAGTCGGGATTCCAGACTCCGCAGTGGGGAAACGACCTCGCCCCTGTGGGGGGGGTCCCAATGGGGACGGGTACAGCGGCGGGGGTAGGGAAAGAACTGAATGGCTTTGGAGGCCTATTGTAGCCATGAGGGTGATGAAAACAGAAATAAATCCCGGGAACACGGGAACCAAACCTTAGCGGATCGCACCCAACGCCGGTTTGTTCGGCCAGGGCATCGCTATCTTCCTGGAAATCAATGTATCCAAGACCCGGTGAGGACAGGACACTTATTGAGTTTCAAGTTCATCAGCAAGAAACCGTGGATGGCCCTCGAACGGTATCGGTGCAGCCCCAGGGTGGCCGCCCACCGCCTCCGGGAGGGGCGGCAGCCGGTGGGCAGGGCGCGGCCAGCCCTGGGGCGGGCCCGACTCGAGGCATCCGGCCTTCCATGAGAACGGGCCCCGAAGGGCCCGTTCCGAGTGCCTGGAAGCGTCTGATCAGAACTGGTACTTCACCCCGAGCCGGATCCGGCGCGCCGTCTGGTAGGTGAGGACGTTCATGAAGTTGGCGTTGGGGGCGTCCACCGCGGCCTCGTAGTCCTGATCGTAGGTGACGGGCTTGTGGACATTCCACAGGTTGAAGACGTCCACGCGTGCGGAGATCTGGTGCTTGTTGGCCATCGTCCAGACGTACTGGGCGCTCAGGTCGAAGTTGAGGGTGTTGGGCGTGCGGCCCTGGGAACCCCGGCCGCCGGCGGCGAGCTCGCCGTTGTTGTCGTAGTCGATGAGCCCGTAAAGCTTGTTCAGGGGCGTCCCCGTCTGGAACTTGACCAGGGTGGTGAGGGAGAAGCCGCTGTCCCACTGGTAGGTGAGCCCGCCATTGGCCACGACGGTGCGGTCATTGGGCAGGGGGCCGGAGGCGAAGGCCTCCTCGCCGGTCAACCCCCGGGGGTGGTAGTCGGGGTTGGCCGGGTCTTCATACTTCTTCATGTATTCCAGGGAGAAGTCATAGAGGGAGGTGATGTTCGGATCGCTCTGCCCGTTGTCGTTCCGGAACAGGCCCTCATAGTTCCCCTCAAGCCTGGAAAGACGAAGGTTCATGAAGCCGGTCCAGTGCGGGGCGGTCTTCATCACCTCGAATTCATAGGCCCAGTAGTCGCGCTTCGGCTTCGGCCAGGTGGCGGTGGGGGTCACGCTGTTCCCCAGGGTGGGGTCGATGGCCCTGGCCAGGTCGCCGATGAGGTAGGAGTTCTCGCCGGGATTGGCGATGTAGTAGGGGAGGTTGTTCCCGCCATCGATGCCCATGTCCTCGAGGACCCGGCCCACGGATCGGTAGATGACCCGGTTGCTCACGGAGACGCCCTCATAGGGGCGCATGTCCCAGCCGAGCACGTATTCCGTGGTGTAGGGGAGTTTGGTCCCGGGGAGGACCGGGGTCAGGAAGCCGGCGCTGCCGATGAAGTGGGTGGAATTGGTGGATCCGGCCACGCCATAGCCGCTCGCCAGGTCGGGCCGGACGTCGCGGATGGAGACGCCGTTCTCGATCGGGTTGCTGAGCACGTTGTAGGCGCTGTTGATGTTGTAGAAGTCGGAGCGGCTGACGCCGATCTCGGTGCTGAGGGAGCGGACGGCGAGGTCGAGGGGGACCTTCTCGAAGTACTTGCCATAGAAGGCGTAGACCTTGCTTCTCCCGTCACCCTCGGGATCCCAGGTGATGGAGATGCGGGGCGCCATGGCATCGGCGGCCTTGAACTTGTAGGTCTGCTGGAGGCCCTTCATGTCTTCCTGCTCCCAGCGGAATCCCGCCTTCAGGAACAGCCGGTTGTTCCAGGAGTACTTGGCCTGGACGAAGTAGCCTTCCCAGGGGGCGGAGGTGGGGATGAGCGGGGGCGAGGTGCGGGCGCGGACGATCCGGAAGTACGGGGCGATGTTGCTCAAGGGCGTGTGCCCCGCGGCATCCACGAGGGTGGGATCGAGCATGTAGTAGCGCTGGCGCACCTGGGCGCCGCTGGAATAGGGCTGACCGGTCGCTTCGACGTGGGGGTCCACGAAGCCGGCGGGTCCCTGGTAGGAATTGCCCCCCTTGTGCTCGATGTCCTCCTTGAAGTACCCGGCCTTCAGTTCAAGGGGGCCGAAGATCTTCGTGAGCTTCAGGTCGTACTGGCGGTTGCGGTCATCGGTGCCATCGACATAGCCGGGGCCCGGGGCGTACCCGAAGCCGGTGTAGACATCCAGGACCTGGAAATGCGACTGCGTGGTGGGTCCCAGCTTGCGCCGGAACTTGTTGTTGGCCTGCGAGACTCGGGCCTCCACCAGGAAGTCACTGAAGAAGACGCCGTTGTATTTCAGGGTCCAGTTGCGGCCGCCGAACTCCACCTCCTCCCAGGAATCGGGAGCATCGTAGAGGGAGTTGGCGAGGTTGGGCCCGAAGGGCAGCTTGCCCGGATCCCCGAAGATGCTGAACTCCAGGGACTGGCTGGAGGTGATCGTCCAGTTCAATTTCCCGTAGTAGGTGTCGGTCTCGGTCTTCTGCTCGACCTGGCGCCCGTAGAAGGGCTGGTCCGGGTCCACCTGGGTCCGCTTGATCGAGCTCCGGATGGGGTTGTACCCGATGAAATAGAAGAGCCGGTCCTTGATGACGGGACCGGAGACCGTGAACCCGATCTCGTACCGGTTCCTGCTGTCAAAGGACAGGGGGATGCGCAGGCTCGGGTCGATCCGGGGCGGGACCTTGTCCTTGGCCTGGAGGCTGTCGATGTCGAAGTAGGCGAAGACCTGGGCATGCAGGGTGTTGTCGCCCGTCTTGGTGACGGCGTTGACCATGCCGCCGGTGGCGCCGCCGAACTCCGCGTCCATGCCGAAGCTCTTGATCTGCACCTCGCTGATGAAGTCGGTGTTGATGCCGGTGCCCAGGGAGCCGTAGACGATCGAGTAGGAGCCGTTGGCGCCGTAGCCGGCCCCGGTGGTGTTGACACCGTCGATGACGTACTGGTTCTCCAGACCGGAGGACCCGCCCACCGAGGGGTTGTTGGCGTCAATGCCGCTGCTGGACACGCCGGCGGCGAGGTTCACGATGGAGGAGAAGGATCGCCCCAGGGGAAGCGAGGAGATCGTCTCCGACGTGAACGTCGACCCCGAGGTCTGGGTCGTCGTATCCAGGGCCTGGGAGGTGGCGAGCACTTCGACCACGGCGCCCGCGGCCCGGGTCATCGTGATCCTGACCGGGGTCAGGTTGTTGATGGAGGCGATGGCCGTCAGCTTGGCCGCGGTTTCGAATCCGGGCGCCGTCACGGTGATCTGGTACTGGCCCGGGATGAGCGCGGAGGCCCTGAAGGCTCCGTTGGCATCGGTCACGCGAACGACCTGTCCCCGGCCGCCATCGAGTATGACCCTGGCTCCGGGGATCAAGGCGCCATTGGGACCCGTCACCGTTCCGGAGATGGCGCCCGTCGTGGCGTCCTGGGCGTACAGCATCACGCCCCCGAGGGCGAGGAGGGTTGCGAGGCGACCTATGGAAGAGAAGCGGCAGTACATGCGGAACCTCCATGAAATTCGGGGTCATGCAAGGCAGGCCCCGGGGGTGGATGTGCGTCTTTCGCCCGATGTCCGATCCGGGCGGTGCCGGCTCGGGTGGAGCCGTGGCCACCACCGGGCGGGGCAGGGCTCCGGTGTCCGGGGCCAGGCGCTGGCCCAGGCATGGCCCCTGCTTCCGCAGGCCGGAGGGCCTGTGGGCGCGAGGGGATGGGAACGAGGGGGTCCATGCTTCCCCGGTCATGAAACCCGCCTGGTGGAGGGTCTAACGGGCGAACGGCATGAAAGATGACCTGCGAATAGCTTGGTGCTTTGGGGCACCTTTATAGCACTCGGAGCACCGGGGTGAAAAATAAATCATCCGGTGATCAGAATCTTTTTTAATTGTTTGAGTTGGCTAGAAATTAAATGAGTTCAGGACTCAAAGACATCGAGGCATCTTCGCCTTGTCTTTGGTTGATTTGGGGGCATGGCAGGGCCGGGGATAGGGGGTGATCCCTCTGTCCCGGAACCTGTTCAGAACGTTCCTGGGCGGCGTCAGTTCCCCAGCTGCTCCAGGAGCCAGGGCCCGGAGGCCACGGGGCCGTCGCTGATCCGCAGGGTGGCCAGGAAGGCCGCCGGGTCCACCGCGGCGCCGGTCTTGGCATGGACGTCGAAGAGGGGCTCGCCGGCTTCGATCCGCGCCCCCACCCGGGTGCGCACGCGCAGACCGACCCCCAGGTCGAGCACATCCCCCTGGTTCTTGCGGCCGGCGCCGAGCTCCATCGCCAGGATGCCCAGGGCACGTCCGTCCATGGCGGCGACATGGCCGGTCCGGTCGGCCCGGACCTGCACCACCTGGCCGGCCTGGGGCAGGCGGGAGAAGTCGTCCAGGGCCCGGGCGTCCCCGCCGTTCAGGGCCACGAAGCGGCGCAGGGTCTCCAGGGCCGTGCCCTTGGCGATGCTGGCCGCCACCAGGGCCTCGGCGGCCGCCAGGTCCTTCGCGGCGCCGCCCAGGACGAGCATCTCCGCGGCCAGTCGGAAGCTCATCTGGGCCAGTTCGGAATCGCCGTGCTCGCCGCGCAGGATCTCCACGGACTCCATGACCTCGAGGGCGTTGCCGATGGCCCAGCCCAGGGGCGCGTCCATGCGGGTCACCAGGGCGCGGATGCGCATGCCGTGGGCCCGGCCGACGTCCACCATGCTCTGGGCCAGGGTGTGGGCCTCCTCCTGGGTCTTCATGAAGGCGGAGCTCCCGCACTTCACGTCGAGCACGAGGGCGTCAGCGCCACCGGCCAGCTTCTTGGACATGATGCTGGCGGTGATGAGGGGAATGCTCTCCACGGTGGCGGTGATGTCCCGCAGGGCGTAGAGCTTGCGGTCCGCCGGCGCGATGTCGGCGGTCTGGGCGGAATTGGCGAAGCCCGTCTCCGCGAGGCTCCGCAGGAATTCGGCTTCGCTCAGCTCGACCCGCAGGCCGGGGATGGCGGCGAACTTGTCCACGGTGCCGCCGGTGTGACCCAGGCCCCGGCCGCTGAACATGGGGCAGGGCACGCCGCAGGCCGCCACGATGGGGCCGAGGATGAGGGTGGTCTTGTCGCCCACGCCGCCGGTGCTGTGCTTGTCCACCTTCACGCCGGGCACGGCGGAGAGGTCGAGGCGCTTGCCGGAGTCCCGCATGGCCAGGGTGAGGGCCAGGGTCTCGGCCGTGGTCATCCCGCGCCAGCAGGTGGCCATGAGCAGCGAGGCGCTCTGCTCGTCCGGGATGGACCCGTCCGCGGCGCCCTTCACCCAGAACGCGATCTGCTCGGGGGTGAGCTCGCCGCCCATCTTCTTGGTGTAGATGAGATCGTACATCCGCATGGCGGCTCCCGGGCGGTCTGGCTCAGATGCTCTGCAGGAGGGTGTCCAGGGCACCGGTGTCGGTGCGGCCCTTGAAGCGGGCCTTGTATTCGGACAGATCCTTCCAGGCCTGGGTCCGGTCGGCGGCGACACGGTCGGCGTCCAGCACCGCGGCCCAGTAGGCCTCCGCCCAGGGCAGGCCGGGCTTGGCCTTGGCGCGCAGGGGCTCCAGCTGCTGGCGGGCGGCCGGGGCCTGGCCCAGGGCGATGGCCCGCTCGGCCAGCCGGATGCGGCTCCAGGGATCGGTGGGGGCCGGGGCCTCCGGCGCCCTGCCGTCGAGGTCCAGGCGCCAGGTCTGCAGCAGGCCCTCGGCCGCGGCGCGGCGGGAGGAGGGCGCGGACTTCACCAGGGCTTCCAGCTGGGGCAGCCGCTCGCGCATCCGCTGCTCGGCGACCGCCGCCGGGACGGGGGTGAGGCCATCGCCATCCACGGCCTCCTGCAGCAGGGCCAGGGCGGCCTCGTGCTTCTCGACGGCCTGGGACTGGTACGCCTGCCAGCCGCCGACGGCCAATCCGAGGGCCACCACCACGCCTGCGCCGATGAGGATGGGCTTCAGGAGGCCGACCTCCTCCACGTGGGGCTGGGCCAGCTTCGTCTGGAAATGGGCCAGGCTCTGGGCCGGCTTCTGGACCTGGATCTCGCGGTGCTTGGAGGGACGGGCCATGACATCCTCGCTGAACCATTGAGGATGCACCAGTACGGCAGGCTTCGGCACTTGAAAATGTGCCCCTCCCTGGTATGCTGGCCCTTCCCGCCTGGGTAGCTCAGTTGGTAGAGCAATGGACTGAAAATCCATGTGTCGGCGGTTCGATTCCGTCTCCAGGCACCAGAATCAACGACCCCCGCCAGGGGGTCTTTGATTCTGGAGAGACGGGATCGAAGTCACAGCCGTTCCCGGGGCGCGTTTCGGAGGCCGGAGCACGCACCGCGTGCGGAGGCCGGAGGCGCCCCTGGACTGCGTGCGGCCCGGGGGAGGCGCGGGAGCGCCGGAGGAGGGGATTCCGTCTCCAGGCACCAGAATCAACGACCCCCGCTAGGGGGTCTTTGATTCTGGAGAGACGGGATCGAAGCCACAGCCGTCTCCAGGCGCCTGCAGCGAGGCCCCCGGACGGGGGCCTCGCTGCAGGCGGGATGGGGTGCTCCCGGGGATCGGGTGCTACTGCCCGGCGGGGGCGGCCACGGGCTTGTAGTCGTCGGCCAGGGTGACGGGGATGCGCTCGCGGATCTCCTTCTGGAGTTCCTGGGCGGCCTCCTGCTGGCGCTGCTGGCGCCAGAGGTTGGGGAGCTGGCCCTTCACCTGGTCGAAGGGCGGGACCGAGCCGGCCTGGCCCTGGGCCTTCAGGGCGGCGATGCGCTCGTCGTAGAGGGCCTTGAGCTGGGCCTCGGTGGGCTCGGCGCCGGCCAGGCGCTTCTGGATCAGCGTCTGGAAGTAGACCTGCGCCTGAGCCCGCTCCAGCTGCCGCTGCACGCCGGGGTCCTTGGCCAGGCCCTGGAGGTTGGCGTAGGCCACGATGGCCTTCTGCATGGCCAGCTGGTCGGCCAGCTGGGCCCGGGCCTCGCGGGCGGCGGGGTCGCTCAGGAAGGACGCCGCCTGGGCCGGGTCGGGGGAGAGGGCCTTCACGAGGCCCTGGAAATCCGCCTCGGTGATCTTCTCGCCTCCGGCGCTGGCGATGACGCGGCTGGCGTCCTTGCTGGCGGGCTTCCCGCAGCCCAGGGCGAGGGCCAGGCCCGCGGCGAGGCTGGCGATGAGAATGGGCTTGCGCATGAACTCCCCCACGGAAGACAGAAGGGTCCAGAATGACAGGTCCGGGAGGATTCCATGAACCGAATCGAAGACCTGGCCGCCCTGGATCTGGAGGTCTACAGCGCCGCCTGGTGTCCGGACTGCCGCCGCCTCGAGGCCTGGCTGGCGGAGCATCGGGTGGCCTACCGCAAGGTGGACATCGAGCGCGTCCCGGGGGCCGCCGAGACCCTGGAGCGGGAGACGGGCAAGCGGGCCATCCCCTTCGTGAAGGTGAACGGGGGGCGCTGGGTCCGCGGCTACCACAAGGAGCTGCCCCAGCGCCTGGACGGGGACCTGCTGGTGCGGGAGCTGCTGGAGGCGGCGAAGTAGGTTCTGGCCGGTTGGATGGTTCCGGGGGGCCGTTCGTGGCACCCTAGGAGGTTCTCCGGGAGCACGCCGTGGCCAGTATTTTTTCCAGCCAGTTCTGGTCCAATCTCTTCAATGCGGACCTCGCCATCGATCTCGGCACGGCCTCGACCCTGGTCCATACGAAACAGGCGGGCCGGATCGTGATCTACGAGCCCTCCATCGTGGCCGTGAACACCACCACCCACGAGGTGGAGGCCGTGGGCGACGAGGCCAAGCAGCTGCTGGGCCGGACGCCCCAGGGCGTGCGCACCATCCGGCCCATGAAGGACGGCATGATCTTCGAGGTGGACGCCGCGGAGAAGATGCTGGCCCAGTTCATCACCAAGGCCCGCCCGAACCGCGGCATCGCCCGCACCCGCATCGTCGTGAGCGTGCCCCCCCGGGCCCACCAGGTGGCCCGGCGCGCCGTGCGGCAGTGCTGCTACGACGCCAAGGCCGGCGAGGTGTTCCTGGTGGACCAGACCATGGTCGCCGCCATCGGCGCGGGGCTGGCCATCAACGAGAAGCGGGGCTGCATGATCGTCGATATCGGTGGCGGCACCACCGACGTGGCGGTGATCAGCTACAACGGCAAGGTCTTCTCGGACTCCATCCTCATCGCGGGCGACGAGATGGACGAGGCCATCATCAAGTACATCCGCGAGAAGTACAACGTCCTCATCTCCGAGTCCTCGTCCGAAGAGGTGAAGTGGACCCTGGGTTCGGCCTTCCCCTCGGAGTTCTCGCGGACCATGGAAGTCAGCGGACGGGACCAGTTCGAGGGGCTGCCGAAGACCCTCACGCTCAACGACGCGGAGATCCGCGAGGCCCTGGCGGAGCCCATCAACGCGGTCATCGACCTGGTCCGCAAGGCCCTCAACGAGACCCCGCCCCAGCTGGCGGCCGACCTCATCGACCGCGGCATCTGCCTCACCGGCGGCGGCTCCCTGATCCAGGGCCTCGACGAGCGGCTCCGCAAGGAGACCCATCTTCCCGTGTTCCGCGCCGAGGACCCCCAGACCGCGGTGGTGCGGGGCACGGCGCTGCTGCTGGAGAACATCCCGCTCCTGCGCCGCATCCAGATCCTCGACTAGCCGCCCGAGATGCATCCCCGCGCCTCCAACTGGGGATGGAATCCTGCGGGGCGGCGGCGCTACGCCCTGATCCTCCTGTGGGCGGGCCACGGGGCGTGGGTCCTGGTCGGCCAGCATCCCGGCCAGGTGTGGACCCGGACCGCGGGGTTCCTGGCCCGGCCCGCGGATCGGCTGGCCTCCCGCTGGGAGGACTGGCGGGCCCGGCGCCGGGAGCAGGGCCGCGCCTACGCCGAGATCCAGGCGGAGAACGCCCGGCTCCGCGCGCAGGTGGCGGGCCTGGAGGTGGCGGCCGCCCAGGCGGCGCCCCGGGTGTCGGAGGCCGAGGAGGCCGTGCGCCTGCTGGGGCTCCGGAAGCAGATCCCCCTGGCCCTGGAGGGGGCGCGGGTGATCTTCACCACACGCCCGGAGGCTTTCGGGGGCCTGATCCTCGACGAGGGCCGGGACCACGGCCTGGTGCCTGACCAGGGCGTGATCATCCCCGAGGGGGTGGTGGGCCGGATCTGGTCCGTGGGCCCGACCCAGGCGAAGGTCCTGCCGGCGGATGCCCCCAACGCCTCGCTGGCGGTGATGCTGGCCCGCAGCCGGGCGACCGGCGTGCTCCAGGGGCTGGGCTCGGGCCGGGCCGCCATCCGCTACCTCAGCAACCAGGAGGTGGTGCAGGTGGGCGAGGCGGTGTTCACGTCCGGGCTCGACCGGGTGTTCCCCCGGGGCCTGCTGGTGGGCTACGTGACCGAGGTGGTCAAGGGGGACCTGGAGCTCCGCGTGACGGTTCAGCTCGCGGCGCCCCTGGACCGTGTCCGTCTCGTGCTGCTCCTGCCGCCCCAGCCGCCGCTGGAGGTGCAGGAGCCCTTCGTGGCGCCGGAGCAGCGCCCGGCGGCCCGGAAGCGGGGGGCGCCATGAGCCGGCCCGTGGCCCAGTCCTCCCGCCAGGACCTGCTCGCGGCCGCGGCCCTGGGCCTGGTCTTCCTCTGCGCCCCCTTCCCGCGCCTCCAGGCCGTCTTCCACGTGATGCTCGTGCTGGCGCTGGCGCCCCGGGCGGGGGCCCCGCTGCGGGCCGCGCTCTGGGCCGCGGCGGGCGGATGGGCCCTGGAGGGGGCGGCCCGGCTCTACCCCCACCTGGGCGGCACCCCCTGGGCGGACATGACCGTGGCCCTCCTGGCGGTCTGGATGGCCGGCCGCTGGCCCCTGGAGCACCTGAAGGGCTGGCTGGCGCGGCTGGCGGCCCTGCTCCTCCTCCACACCCTGCTGGTCCACGGCGCCGTCCGGCTGGCGGCCGGGCCGCACCCCTGGGGCAGCGGCTGGGGCTGGGCGCTGCTGAGCCTCCCCCTGTGGGGCTGGGCCCTCTGGCGCCTCCTCTACGGGGACACCGCCGGACGCAGGCCCTGAGATGGAACCCCGGCAGCGCGTCCTGCTCCAGCGCCGGCTTGGCGTCTTCCGCGCCCTGGCCTGGGGCCTGGTGCTCGTGCTGGGCTCCATCTACGCCTGGCTGCAGATCGTGCGCCATGGCGAATTCAAGCAGCTGGCCCTGCAGCAGGCCGTGAAGGTGCGACCCATCCCGGCGCCGCGGGGGCTCATCCTCGACCGGAACGGCTACCGGCTGGTGGACAACCGCCGGGCCCTGCACCTGGTCATCCAGCGGGAGGACCTGCCGACGAAGCCCGACGTGGTGGAGGCGCTGGCCCAGGCGCTCCAGATGGATCCGGCGGCCCTGGCCCGGAAGATCCAGGCCTACCGGGCCGCGGGGAAGGGCAGTCCCCTGGTGCTGAAGGAGAACATGGACGAGGCCGACATCGCCGTGGCGGAGCGGGTCCGGTCGCGGTTCCCCTTCCTCAGCATGGAGGTGGCGCCCCGCCGGGTGTACCTGGGCGACGAGCTGGCCGGCCACGTCCTGGGCTACGTCGGGGAGGTGGACGACGACCTCATGAAGGCCAAGCCCGGCCTCTACCACCTGGGCGAGACCATCGGGAAGGACGGCTTCGAGGCCAGCGGCAACGACCGGCTGAAGGGCGTGGACGGCCAGAAGCGCATCCTCGTGGACCAGCTGGGCCAGGAGGTGGCCAGCTTCGGCCAGGTGGATGCGGTGCCGGGCCACACGGTGTTCCTCACCCTTGATGCCGGGCTCCAGAAGGTGCTCCAGGACGCCTTCGGCGAGGAGGCCGGCGCGGCGGTGGTGCTGGATCTCCGTGACGGCGGGGTGCTGGCGATGTACTCCAGCCCCTCGTACGATCCCAACCTCTTCCTGAACCGCCTGAGCCAGGAGATGGTGGACCGCTACCTGCGCAATCCCGCGCGGCCCATGATCAACCGGGCCACCCAGGGCATCTACGCCCCGGGCTCCACCTTCAAGCTGCTCATCGCCCTGGCGGGCCTGGAGAAGGGCGTCATCACGCCCCAGACGGTGATCTACTGCTCCGGCAAGAAGAACTTCTACGGCCGCGACTTCCGCTGCGACAAGCCCACCGGGCACGGGGCGCTCAACCTGGTGCAGGCCATCGCCCAGAGCTGCGACGTGTACTTCTACGAGGTGGCCTCGCGCCTCGACATCGATGACATCTACGCCACGGCGGCGAAGTACGGCCTCACCGTGCCCACCGGCATCGACCTGCCCCGGGAGAAGGCCCCGCGGATCCCCAGCCGGGAGTGGAAGCGGAAGGCCGTGCCGCGGGACCCCAAGTGGTACGCCGGCGAGACCATCAGCGTCGGCATCGGCCAGGGGGCCGTGGGGATCACCCCCATCGCCCTGGCCCGCTTCTACGCCCTGCTGGCCACGAAGGGGCGCCTGCTGACCCCGCACCTGTTCCTGGGCCTCCGGGATGACCAGACCAATGCCCTGGAACCCGCGCCTCCGCCCATCGCCAGGGACGCGCCGCTCGATCCGAAGCTCTGGAGCGTGCTGGACGAGGGGCTCTCCGAGGTGGTCCGGAGTGGAACGGCCGCCGCCAACCCCTTCGTGTTGGAGATCGCCAAGGAGATCCCCTTCGCGGGCAAGACCGGCACGGCCCAGGTGGCCACCTTCGTGGACAAGGCCCACTACGCCCGGCAGGCCAAGCACCTGAAGGATCACGCCCTCTTCGCGGGCTACGCTCCCCGCGATCGCCCCCAGATCGCCTTCGCGGTGGTGGTGGAGAATGCGGGCTTCGGGTCCACCGCGGCCGCCCCCATCGCGGCCAAGGTCGTGAAGTACTGGTGCGTGGACCGGTTCTCCAATCCCCTGCCGCCGCCCCGCGGCCGGCTGGTGGACCCCTTCAGCCCGGAGCAGCCACAGCAGTCCCCGGAGGCGCCATGAGGGCCCGTCTCCGAACCCTCGATCCGCACCTGCTCTGGGTGCTGCTGGCGCTCATGGCCCTGGGCACGCTGACGCTCTACTCCGCTGGGCGCAACACGCCCCAGGCCGGGATCTGGCTCAAGCAGGGGCTCTGGAACCTCCTCGGCCTCACGCTCATGGTGCTGCTGGCGGCGGTGGACCCCCGCCGGATCCTCCGCATCAGCTTCCCGGCCTACCTGCTCGGGCTCGTGGCCCTGGCCGCCGTGCTGGTGGTGGGAAGGAAGATCGGGGGCGCCACCCGCTGGTTCGTCTTCGCGGGCCAGACCTTCCAGCCCTCCGAGCTGATGAAGTGGATCACCCTGCTCTACGTCTCCTACCGCCTGGGGACCCGGGCGCCGGAGACCGTGGGCCGCTGGGAGCTGCTGGGCAGCGCCGGGCTGGTGGCCTTCCCCATGCTGCTGGTGCTCAAGCAGCCGGACCTGGGCATGGCCCTCAGCTTCCTGCCCATCCTGCTGCTCATCCCCCTGATGAAGGGCCTGAAGTGGCGCTGGGTGCTGCTGCTGGTGGTGGGGGTGTCCGTGGGCGGCGTGTTCGGGTGGAGGCATGTGCTGAAGCCCTACCAGAAGCAGCGGGTGATGATCTTCCTGGATCCTTCGGCCGACCTCCAGGGCAAGGGCTACCAGGTGAACCAGAGCCGCATCGCCATCGGCTCCGGCGGGCTCTTCGGCAAGGGCTTCACCAGCGGCTCCCAGACCCAGCTCAACTTCCTGCCGGTGAAGACCACGGACTTCGCCTTCAGCGTCTGGGCCGAGGAGCGTGGCTTCCTCGGCGTCCTCTTCGTCCTGGGCCTCTTCGGCCTGCTCCTCACCCGCCTCCTCGATGCGGCCTCCCAGGCGCGGACCTCGGCGGAGGCCTACTTCTGCGCCGGGGCGGCGGCCATCTTCGCCATGCACCTCATGGTGAACGTGGGCATGGTGGCCGGGGCCCTGCCGAACAAGGGGATGGTGCTGCCCTTCTTCAGCGCGGGGGGCAGCAGCACCCTCAGCTTCTTCCTGGCCCTGGGCCTGGTGATGGGCGTCCTGCACCGGGCTAAAGTGAAGTGATGGAACTCCGGGACCGGATGCGCGAACTGGCCGAGCAGGTGCGGAGGCACCGGTACCGGTACTACGTCCTGGACGCGCCGGTGCTGTCGGACGCCCAGTACGACGCCCTGGAGCGGGAGCTGCGGGACCTCGAGGCCGCCCATCCGGAGCTGGCCGACCCCAACAGCCCCACCCGCCGCGTGGGTGCCCCGCCCGTGGAGGGCTTCGAGAAGCGCCGCCACGCGATTCCCATGCTCAGCCTGGACAACGCCTACTCGGAGGCGGACCTGCGGGCCTGGGAGGCGAAGTGGCGGAAGCTGGCCCCGGAGGCCGAGCCCCGCTACGCCGCGGAACTGAAAGTGGACGGCCTGTCCCTGTCCCTGCGCTACGAGAAGGGCGAGCTGGTGGAGGCCGTCACCCGCGGCGACGGCGAGACCGGCGAGCTGGTCACCGAAAATGCGAGGACCATCGCTGACATCCCGAAGGTCCTGAGAGGCCATACGGTTCCCGAGCGGCTCACGGTGCGCGGGGAGGTGTTCCTCTCCCGGAAGCGCTGGGAGGAGCTCAACCGCGAGCGGGATGCGCGGGGGGAGCCCCGCTTCGCCAACCCCCGCAATGCGGCCAGCGGGACGATGAAGCTGCTGGACAGCCAGGCCGTGTACGACCGCCGCCTCTCCTTCCTGCCCTGGCAGGCCATCTGGGACGAGACATGGCCGTCCCCGCACGAGGCGGGCCAGGCCGCCGCCATGGCCCAGCTCGAGGAATGGGGCTTCACGCGCATGCCGGCACGGGACTTCGGATCGCTGGACGACATGCTCCGCTTCATCGAGACCCAGGCGGAGGCCCGGCTCACGCTCGGATTCGACACCGACGGCGTGGTGATCAAGGTGCTGGACTTCGCCCTCCAGGAACGCCTGGGCGAGACGGACCGCGTCCCCCGCTGGGCCATCGCCTTCAAGTACCCGGCGCTGCAGGCCACCACCACCGTGCTGGGCATCACCTGGCAGGTGGGTCGCACGGGCAAGCTCACGCCGGTGGCGGAGCTGGAGGCGGTGGAGGTGGCGGGCTCCACGGTGCGCCGCGCGACGCTGCACAACGCCGACGAGCTGGCCCGCCTGGGCCTGCGGGTGGGCCACCGGGTGTTCATCGAGAAGGGCGGGGAGGTCATCCCCAAGGTGGTGGCCCTGGTGCCGGGCGAGGCGACCCGCGACCTGCCCGCCCCGGAGATCCCCGCGGCCTGTCCCGAATGCGGCGGCGAGGTGGGCAAGTCGGACGAGGAGGAGGTGGCCATCCGCTGCCTCAACCCGGAATGTCCCGCCAAGCTCACGGCCCGGGTGCTCCACTTCGGGGGACGGCCGGCCCTGGACATCGAGGGCCTCGGCGAGGCGCTGGTGGACCAGCTGGTGGCCTCGGGCCGCTTCGCCCAACCCTGGGACCTCTTCACCCTCCTGCGGGAGCCGCGGCTCGGGGTGGCCTACCTCGCGGGCCTGGAGCGCATGGCGGAGAAGTCCGCCCAGAACGTGCTGGCCGCCCTGGATGCGGCCCGGCGGAAGCCGCTGTCCCGCTGGATCCACGCCCTGGGCATCCCCATGGTGGGGGCCCGCACCGCGGAGCTCCTGGCGGAGGCCTTCCCCTCGCTGGAGGCGCTCTGGGTCGCGGAGGAGGCCCGGCTCCAGGCCGTGGAGGAGGTGGGCCCCAAGGTTGCCTCCGCGGTGCGGGCCTTTGCCACCCTCCATCCGGACCTGCCTGCGCAGCTCGCGGCGCTCGGCATCGCACCCACGCCCCCCGCGCAGCGGGATCGCGGCGGCCTGCCCCTCTCCGGCGAGGTGGCGGTGGTCACGGGGACCCTGCCGACCCTCTCCCGGGAGGAGGCCGAGGCCCTGCTGAAGCAGCTCGGCGCCAAGGTCACCGGCAGCGTCTCGGCCAAGACCACCCTGCTGGTGGCCGGGGAGAAGGCGGGCTCCAAGCTGGCGAAGGCCGAGGCCCTGGGCATCCCCGTGCGCGACGAGGCCTGGCTCCGCGGCTTCGGTGGCTGATGCCGCCGGGATCCGAAAAAACCTGGACGCCCCCAGGACCAGGGCCGATCATCATGCCACCATGCCCCTCCAGCCCTTCTCCTGAGATCCGCCCGTGCTGACGCGACTTGGCAAGTTCGAGATCGTCCGCCTCCTCGCCCAGGGCAGCATGGGCGAGGTCTATGTGGGCCGCGACCCGATCCTCGGCAGGGAAGTGGCCATCAAGGTCATCCAGGCCTCGGCCAGCCTGGGGCCGGAGGCCCGGGAACGCTTCGCCATGGAGGCCCGGGCGGCGGGCCTGCTCAATCATCCGAACATCGTCACCGTCCACGAGATGGGCGAGGAACAGGGTGTCCTCTACCTGGCCATGGAGCTGGTGAAGGGCGAGGAGCTGGGCACGCTCCTGCACACGGGCACGCTCACCCCGAGGGATGTGCTCGAGGTGCTGGCCCAGGTCTGCGATGGCCTCGCCGTGGCCCACCGGCACCAGGTGCTCCATCGGGACATCAAGCCCTCCAACATCCGCGTGGTCTGGGACGGCCAGCACCTCCAGGCGAAGATCCTGGATTTCGGCGTGGCCAAGGTGTTCAACTCCGACACCACGGACGAGGGCACGGTCTTCGGCACGGTGAACTACATGGCGCCGGAATACCTCCAGAGCGGCCGTCCGGACGCCCGCAGCGACCTCTTCGCCGTGGGCGTGATCCTCTACGAGGCCCTGGCCGGCGTGCCCCCCTTCGACGGTCCCAGCCCCGGCTCCGTGATCTACCGGCTCCTGCACGAGTCGCCCGCGCCGCTGCCGCCCACGGCCTTCATGGGCATCAGCCGCGACATCCAGGGCGTCCTCGCCCACGCCCTGGCGAAGGATCCGGCCAACCGGTTCCAGACGGCGGAAGACCTGGCGGCAGTACTGCGCTGCGCACGGGAGGCCGGCTGGCGCTGGGACCGTGAGCGGCCCACGATGGCCATCAAGCTCAAGCGCGGATCGGAGCCGTCCCTGGAGCCCCTGCTTTCAGGCCCCAGCCAGGCACCGCCCACGCCGCCCAGGGGCATTCCCCGGCCCGCTCCCGGCGCCAAGCCCGCAGCCAAGCCCACGGCCAGGCCGCTCCTGCAGCCCAGGCCCTCCACCGCGCCCCGGGCCTTCGTGCCGAAGCCCGATTTCGTGCGGGATCCCTTCACCTCGGAGCGGGGCACCGGTTCCGGGCTCTCGGCCTCCGCCGCAGCCCAGCGGGCTGCCACGGAGGTGCGGCGGGACGTGCTGGAGACCACCCGGCTCCAGCTCATGCAGGCGCTGGACCTGGACCCGGCCAATGCCCGCACCCATGCCATGCTCCTCGTGACCCTCTACCGCCTGGGACGGTTCGACGCGCTGATGCAGGTCCTCCGGGGAGCGCGCCAGCGGGGCATCCCGGGCGATGACCTCCTCGGGCTGCCCCGGTGTCGCCAGATGGTGGACGAAGAGGCGCGGGCCGGGCGCCTGCCCGTGGAGCAGCATTCCGAGTTCCTGGACTACCTGGGAGGCTGACCGGGCGGGGGGCGGTCCTCCGGGCTCAGGGGCCCTCGGGGGACTGGAGCTCCGCCAGCTTCCAGTCCCCGCCGCGCTGCCGCCAGCGCAGGAGGAAGCTGCGGCGGGAGGCCTCCTCGGGCAGCAGGCCGCCGCCTCGTCCCGTGAGGACCAGGTCCACTTCCTGCAGGATGTCCGGGCCGTCCCGGCGGAGCTGGTTGCGGATCACGGTGACGCCGACCCGCTCCCTTCGCAGCAGGCCCGCGAGGAAGAGCCGCGCCGTGGCGCGGTCCATGCCCTCCGGGCCCCGGAAGTCCGCGTCCAGGGGGGCCGCGGCGCGGGCCGCATCCCCGGCCTCCACCGCGGTGCGGCAGGCCTCGAACGCGGCCCGCACCTGGTCCTCCGGGGCCTTGCGGCCGCAGGCGGCCAGGGCCAGCAGGAGGAACGGGATGGACCGGCGTCCGCGAAGCATGGGATCCCCCTTGCGGGAGGGTGGGGCGGGGCTCTCCCATCATGCCGCGCGGGCCGGACGTCCTTAACATCAATTAACCGGCGACCCCCTTGCGGGATGCCGCCCGGCCGCGGATGCTTCTGGGCTGATTCCCCCGCTGCTTCCACGAGAGGTGCCCATGCGACTCCGATCGCTCCTGGCCGTGCTCTGCCTGACTTCCGCCCTTGCGGCGGGAACGCCTGGCCACCTGCGCTACGGGGCGGTGCCGGCGGGCTCCGGCGCCCGGCCGGTCCTCCTCTTCGTCCACGGCTGGAACAGCGATGCCTCCACCTGGAGCGGCAGCAACGACATGGAGGCCAGGGCCGCGGCGGCGGGCTACCGCACGGCCTTCTTGGACGTGTATCCGGACCGCACCATGTGGGACAACGGCGCGCTGGTGGCGACGGCCGTGGACCAGGTGCAGGCGCACTTCCCGGGGGCCGGCGTGGTGCTGGTCTGCCACAGCAAGGGCGGGGTGGACGGCCAGACGGCGCTGGTCTACGACGGCGCCGCCGGGAAGGTGGAGCGCCTCATCACCCTGGGCACGCCGCACCGGGGCACCCCCCTCGCGGACCTGGCCTGGAGCTGGTGGGCCGGCTGGCTGGCGGACCTCCTGGGCTCCCGCAACGACGGCAACCGGGTGCTGCAGACGGGCTACATGGCCGCCTTCCGGGCGCAGACCGACGCCCTCGCCGCCTCCCGCGTGGTGCCCACCTACACCGCCGGGGGGACCAAGGCCGGTCCCTGGTTCAGCTCGTACTGGTACGGGGGGATCGCCATCGGCCGGTCCAGCGACGGGGTGGTGCCCCTGGATGCCACGGACCTGCCCTACCAGCAGGCCCGGCTGTTCACCCGCAGCTGGAACCACGCCGAGGTCAAGCAGGGGAGCAACGCCTGGCCCTCCCTCCAGGCTTGCCTTGCCCAGCCAGTTCCCATGGCGGCGCCGGCCCCGGCCATGGCTGCGGCCCCGCTGCCCGAACCCTCCCTTCCCCTGGACCGCCTCTACCGGGGCGGCCGCACGGAGGGAGGCATGGCCGAGGCCACCTTCCCCGTGGAGGCTGGGCAGCCCCTCCTGAGGGTGCTGCTGGAAACGGCCGGCACACCCCGCCGGACCCTCCTCATCTCGCCCTCGGGGCGGCTCCACGCCTTCTCGCGGCCCCTGGGCGGACGCCCGGGGCGGCTGCGCCCGGACGCCCCCGGCGAGGAGGGGACTGGCGATGAGGCCTTCCCCGGCGCGGTCGGGAGCACCCTTTCCGTGGCCCATCCCGAGCCGGGCCTGTGGCGCATGCAGCTCAGCGCCCAGGGCGAGGATGCCTACTTCCTCACGGCCGCCTTCCCCGGGGACCGCAGCGCACCGGTGGCCCTCGCCGAAGCCCGGGGCCTCGCCCGGGGGCGGGCCCTGCCCCTGGCCGCCGCGGCGGCGGGCCTCACCGTGGCGGTCCACACGGTCCGCACCACGCCGCCCGTCGCGGCCCTGAAGGCCGGGGCGGGACGGACCGAACCCTCCATCCTGAACCGCACCCTGGTCCTCACCTGGCCGGGCGGGAAGGAGCGGGACCTCGTCTTCAGCGAGGCCGAATAGTGCCGAGCCCCTGGCTCTGGTACAGCTCCGGGTAGCTCCGGGGCTCGGCCCGATCCGGGGCCAGGCCCAGGCCCTCCATGGCGCTCCGGATGGCCTGGGGATCGCCCTCCAGCTCCAGGTAGCAGCCGAAGGGCGTCTCGTCGAGGCAGGCCACCAGCTCGTCGCGGGACCAGACGGCGCGCACCTTCTCCAGGACCATCACCGGTTCAAGGCCCAGTGCGCGGAGGATGCCCTCCAGGGCCTCGCCATCCTCCACGCCGGTCTCGAGCTCCGGACGGATCTTCAGCAGCGCATCGGGGACCTTGGGGCCCTTCCAGGTGAGTCGCGTCCGGCCCGCGTAGCGGCGGAGGCGAAGGGCCGAGCCGGCGGCCCGCAGTTCCCCGCGTCGATCCCAGAGGACGCTGGATTCGGGCTGGGCGGGCACCGTCTCCCGGAAGCCCAGGGCAATCAGCAGCGGCCGGTAGGGGGCCGTGGCGGGGATCCGCAGCTTCAGCTCCGTCTCCAGTGGGGAGGGCGAGGTCATGGCGGGCACTCCTCGGAATGAACGGCCGGGGCGGATGGGGGCATGATGGTGGAACGACCCGGCGCGCCCCGTGATCCCTCAAAAGTACATCATCGCTACCCTCTTCATCGCCGCCATGCTGCTGCTCTTCGCGGTGGTGCAGGCGCCGCGCCCCGTCACCTCCGGTGGCGTGACCGCCGCGGAGGCCCCGGTGGTGATGAGCCTGGGCGCCTACGATCCCGTGACGGACTTCCAGCTGGAGGACGGCTGGGCCCCGCGCTTCCAGGGCACGGTGGACCCCGACCAGGCGGAACCCTGGCCCTACGCCGGCGGTTTCGGCACGCCCTGGGAACCCGCCTCGCCCTACCTGGCGGACCAGGGCCTGGCCCTGAACGGCCCGAAGGGTGTCAGCGAGGTGGTGCTCTGGCGGGGCCTGGAGTGGCGGCACTACCGCTTCGATGCGCCCCTCTGCTCGGCGCGCCTCGATCCGGTGAGGGGCACGCGGCTGCTGGTGACGCTGCAGATGGGCCCGGCCCGGTTCGAGACGCGCCTGCTGGAAGTGCCCGAGGGACGGGTGCTCTGGTCGGCCCAGTCGGGGCCCTGGAGCCGCTTCAGCTGGGACGGCCGCGCGGCGATCTTCGGCTTCTTCGAACCTTCCGAGCCGAAGGCCGACGGCCGCCTCCTCCTCACGGCGCTGCCGCTGGACGGTGATCCCGGCGAATCCACCCTGGCGGCCTGGGACGAGCCGGGGCTGCCTCCGCCGCCGCGCGGGTGGCCGGTGAAGCCCGAGGGCCTCTCGGACGATGGCCGCGATCTGCCGGGTGCGAAGGTGGTCCTGCCCTGGCACGCCGGCGACCGGCTGTGGTGCCCGAAGGGGGACCGGCTCTGGGTTTCGAACACCCTGGGCTGGACCGCCTGGAGCCTGGAGCGGGGCCGCTGGCATCGGGATGCGGCGGGGCCGGGCCTGCTGGTGGCCCATCCGCCCCTGGTCATGGCCCTCACCGAGCCGCTGCCCAACGGCGGCATGGGCCGTCGGACCACGCCGGCCGGAAGCCTCGAATGGACGCCCGTACCCGCGGATGCGCCCCCCTGGCCGGCCTACGACGCGGCCTGGGCCTGGGTCGGGAGCGGCGCCGGAAGCGGCGCCTTCGATGCCTGGGATCGTCGCTGGGGGAACACCGGCCTGGCGCCTGAGCGGCAGCGGCAGGCGGTGACGGACTACTTCCGAGCGGAATGGCGCACGGGCCTGGAGCTGCGGGCCTCCGTGAAGGGCTGGCTCCCCGCGGGGCCCGAGGTGGCCCTGCGGGAGGGGCAGGACGTGGCCTGGGTCTGGGTGGGCACCCGCATCGTCCTCGTGCGGCTCGTGGATGTGGAGCGCATCCACACCCTCCGGAGGGTCCTGAGGCCCTGAGCCGGATTCCATTCGGTTGCGATCGAAGTCCTGATTTCTGGTAGCGTTGTGCCCAGCCTTCTTTTTCCTTCCTGGCTTCCCGAGGTTTCCGATGCCGCGCCTCCTCCTCGTGGACGACAATCCCAGCATCCACCGGATTGCCGAGTCCCTGCTCGCTCCCACGGACGTGGAACTGGTGTGCGTCGATTCCGCCGCGGAGGCCCTCGACCGGATCGGCCGGGGCGAACGCTTCGACGTGGCCCTGGTGGACACGGCCATGCCCGGCATGGACGGCTGGACGCTGCTCTCGCGCCTCCGGGCCCTCGAGGCCACCGCCGCCATGCCCATCGCCCTCATGGCGGGCGTGCTCGATCCCGTGGATCCCTCCAAGCTGGCCAAGGCCCCGGTGCAGGGCTTCCTGAAGAAGCCCATCGAGCTGCGGGAACTGGGCGACCGGGTGAAGGCCCTGCTGGCCACGCCCGTGGTGCCGCCCGCCGCCCCCTCGCCCTTCAGCACCGTCCCCGCCACGCCGGCCGCGGACCTGGTGCAGCGGGCCAACGCCGCCCTTCCCGAGTACCGCCCCGAGCCCGCCCCCCTGCCGGAGCCTGAGCCCCGGGCCGGGCTGATGGCCCCGCCCATGCCTGCGCCGGAGGCCGAGGACGACCTGCTGGTGCTCACCCCCGACGATCTCTGGCCCGAAGAGGCCACGCCCGAGGTGGCGGCCCCTGGCGTCCCGGAACCGCTCCCCGAGGTACACCTGGAACTGGAGGAGCTCGACCTGGAGAGCCTGCAGGACCTGGGGGTGGAGGCCGGGGCCCCGGCTGCGCTCGAGGCCCCGGAAGCGTTCCCGGACGATACCCTCGTGACGCTGTCGGGCCTGGAGGAGCTGGACCTTGGGCCCGCGACGCCGGAGGCGCACCCCGCCGCCGAGCCGGCGCTGGAGGAACTGGAACTGGAGCCCCTGGACGCGGACCTGGATCTCGCCCCCCTGGAGGATCTGCCCGTCGCCTTCCCGGCCCCGGAGGCCGTCCAGGCAGGGGCGCCCGAGCCCGCCGCGAACCCCTTCGAGCCGGAGCTGGCCGCTCCCGTGGCTACCCTGCTGGCCCCGCACGTCCCACCGGTGGAGGCCTTCGAAGCCCACGTGGCGCCAGAGCCTGCCGTGGGCGGGCAGGTCCCTGCCGTGGCCGGGCAGGTCCCCGCGGATCTCCCCGGGCCGGCGGATGCCCAGGCCCAGGCCGTGGTGCAGGCGATCCTGGGCGACCCGGTGCTGGTGGATGCCCTCGTGAAGGCCGTCGTGGCCCGCATGGGCGACCAGACCATCCGCGAGATCGCCTGGGAGGTGATTCCGGATCTGGCGGGAAGATTGCATTCCTGAGCGCATGATGCGCCCCTCCGCTCCCCTCCGTACCGGATTCCTCCCATGATCACGGGCTACAACACGGACGTCCGCCACGGGAACCGGATCTTCCACGTCCAGACGGAGGACAAGGGGCTGGCCAATCCCCGCATCGAGACCCTGATCTACGTGGGGGGGGAGATCCTGGACAGCTACCGCTCCTCCTACGAGGACCTGCTGGCCAGCCCGCCCCTCTCCGAGGGCGTGGTCCAGAGCCGCATGGACGAGCAGCATCGCGCCGTCATCCGCGACATCAAGAACGGGAAGTACGACCTCACCCCCCCGGACCTGCTGGAGCAGCAGGCCTTCAACGACCGTCCCCTGGACCAGGCCATCCTGGAGTTCCTGCAGCAGGAGGGGGACGTGGACACCCTGGAGCTGGTGCTGGACCAGGCCCTGAAGCCCGTCTTCGGGAGCCCCTTCCGCCTGCGGGTGAAGGCCCGGCTCTGCCACAGCCAGGGTCCCGTGGCCGGCGCGGAGGTCTCCGTGAAACTGGTGTCCAGCCTGAAGAAGGCCACCAGCCTGGTGTCGGGCCGGACCGATGCGGAGGGGCTCTTCGCCGGCGAAGTCCAGCTGCCCCCCAGCCAGCCCGGGCAGTGCGCCATCGTGGTGAGCTGCACCAGCGAGCAGGGTTTCGATGAGGTGAAGGCGGCCGTGGTGGCCTAGATTGACCAGAAAAATAAGTAGACAATCCTTTGCCCCTGGCCTACCTTTTCCGGAGGAGGCGGGGCATGGGGAAGGTGGAACCTGACCTGCTGAGCATCGGCGACATCTGCGCCGGGACCGGGCTCTCCGCGGATGTCATCCGCGTCTGGGAGCGGCGGTACGGCTTCCCCGAGCCCGTGCGCCTCCCCTCCGGCCATCGCCGCTACCACCGGCAGGACCTGAACCGCCTGCGCCTCATGGCCGAGGCCGTGGCCCAGGGGCACCGCCCCTCCGCCGTGGCCCGCGCCAGCGAGGGGGAATTGCGGAACCTGCTGCTCAGGGAGGGCGGGGCCACGGTGGACCCGGTGTTCCAGACGGTGGTGGCCATGGATACGCCGGCCCTCCGGGCCCATCTGGACGAGGCCCTCAAGCGGATGGGCTGGAAACCCTTCCTCCAGGAGCTGGTGGCGCCCCTGCTGGACCGCGTGGGCATGGCCTGGGCGGATGGCAGCATCGGCGTCCACCAGGAGCACCTGCTCACCGAGGTGCTGGAAGACCTGCTCCGCGAGCGGCGGCTGGACTTCCGCCCCCTCCCGGGCCGGGGCTCGGTCCTCCTCGCCACCCTGCCCGGGGAACGGCACCGGCTGGGCCTGCTCATGGCCGCCCTGGCCTACGCCGCGGGCGGGACGCGGGTCGAGCTTCTCGGCGTCGACCTGCCCGTGGCGAGCATCGCCCACGCGGCCCGGACGCTGAAGGTGGACCGCGTGGCCGTGAGCCTCTCCATCCAGAGTTCCGGCGAGACCACGCGCCGCCTGCTGATGGACCTGCTGGAGCGGCTCCCCCCGGGTTGCAGGCTCATCGTCGGGGGGCAGGGCGCGGCCCGCACCCGGCGGGTGGACGGGGTGGAACGCATGGTGGGCCTGGATGTGATCTGAGCGGGGGCGGGACCTACTCCCACTGCCGCCGGATGCGGTGGAGCAGGAGTTGCAGCTCCACGAGCAGGGGCCGCGCGGCCAGGAAGCAGAGGAAGATGGCCAGCGGGATGGTGGCCTTGTAGCCCACGTGCTTGAAGGCCAGGGCCCCGGTGACGCCGCCGCCGATGAAGGAGACCAGGAGCAGCAGGAGCAGGATCAACTTCTGGCGGTTGGCCACGATGCGCTCGCGGCCGGGGCGCTGGTGGCGGTTCACGTAGGCCAGGCGGCTCAGCTCGATGCCGATGTCGGTGACGGTGCCCGTCATGTGGGTGGTCCGCACCGCCGCGCCGGAGATGATCGAGGTCACCGCGTTGTGCATGCCCATGATGAAGCACAGCAGCATCACGGTGGTGGGCAGGGTGAAGCGGATCTCCGTCTCCAGCCTCGCGCCCATCAGTCCGAAGACCAGGAGGAAGCCTGACTCCAGCACTAGGGTCAGCGCGTAGCGGCTGCGCATGCGGCGTCGCTGCCCCAGGCTGATGAGGGTGGTGCAGAGGAAGGCCCCGGCCATGAAGCTCAGCATCATGGCCAGGGCGGCGAGCGCCGTCTCCATGTCGCCGAGGGCCATCATGTCCGCCATGGTGGAGGCCACGCCGGTCATGTGCGAGGTGTAGTGGCCGACGGCCAGGAACCCGCCGGCGTTCACGGCGCCGGCCACGAAGGCCATGGCCCAGGCCAGCTGGCGGTTCAGGGATTCCGAACGGAGCGCCCCCTCCCGTACCAGCAGCTTCTCCTGGAAGGGCAGGGTGGCCAGGGTGGCCTCCACCGCGGCCTGCAGTTGCTTCCCCTCCAGGCGCCCCTTCAGCAGCCTGCCCAGGTAGCGGGAGGTGATGACGCGGAGGTAGCGGGGGATGCGGCGCATGGGTCGACTGCCTCCACCAGTGAACCATGACGAAGGGGATTTTGGCTGCAAAGAAAGAGGTTAGCGAATCAATTGAGAGGCGGACTCAATTGTTGTTGTACACAACAAAAATAAATTGATGGGCCGGGAACCTTTGTGTAGATTTACGCAACTCAATCACCCCCCCCTCGTGAGGTGAGGCTCAATGGCCCACCTGGACACGCAGAGGCCCCTTGCGGCCCCTGTGCGATTTCTACCACCCGCTAGTGCGGTCTACACCGCGGAGGACACCCCAGTGGCAAGACTCTCCTGCATCCCACGACTCGTGCTGCTCCCGCTCGCCCTCTGTGCCGGGCTCCATGCCCAGTCGGCAAAATGGGACGGTTCCTACAAGGTCTTCGGCGGCGCCACCACCGGGGGCGCGAAGGACAACCTGATCCAGTCCACCCAGAACTTCGGTGCGGGCGTGGAGGCGACCTACGCCCTCGACAAGGACAGCTGCCTGGCCTTCGACCTGGGCTACCGGTTCTTCCCCGGAACCAACGCCATGCAGAGCTACATCGTCCTGCCCACGGCCACGGCGGCGACCATCGGCCGGATCTACACCGGCGAGACCCGGGACCGGAAGGTGGACGGCAGCAGCTGGCAGGCCAGCGCCCTCTACCGACGCAACGCCTTCACGGAGGGCATGTACTGGCAGGCGGGCCTGCGGATCGGCTTCAACAAGGCCAAGCAGACGGACACGGGCGCCGCGTCCAGCTACACCCAGACCAGCGCCACGGCCTGGACGGTGACGGCCACCCGGGCCATCGACTCCGTGGACGAGAAGAAGACGACGGCTATCGGGCTCCTCGGCGGGATCGGCTACCGCTTCACGGACATGTACAGCGGCGAGCTGAACGTGTTCCAGACCAAGTTCGAGGGTGCCTCCGCGGGCAAGCAGAACGGCACCGTGGTTGAGCTGGCCTTCGGCGTCCGCTTCTAACCCTGATCCCACTCGGAGCATGAGATGAACCCAATCCGGATTCGCAGCCTCTCGTTCCTCGCCTTCGCGCTGGCCGGCACCGCCCTGGTGGCCCAGGAGTCCACCGGCCAGATCGTGGGCACCGTCAAGACCCGCGCCGGCGAGCCCCTTGCCGGGGTGGAAGTCCGCTTCGCGGCGCCCACCCTCCAGGGCGTGCGCACCGTCGTCACCGACGCCAGCGGCGCCTTCCGCGCCCCCCTCCTCCCGCCCGGAACCTACACCCTCACGACCGCCAAGGGCGGCTTCGTGGGCGGCAGGGCCGAGGGCGTGGTCCTGGGCCTGGGCCAGGTCCTCCGCCAGGACCTCCTCATGGCCCCCGTCCAGGTGGCGGAGAAGACGGTGGAGGTGATCGCCGCCGCCGCCTCCGTGGACAAGTCCGACGTGAAGACCAGCACCAACATCTCCTCGGAGATGATGGACGTGCTGCCCCGCTTCACCCGCGGCATGGACACCGCGGCCCTCCTGGCGCCGGGCGTCGCCCTCAACGGGACCATGGGCAACCGCGTCCAGATGCGCGGGGCTCCCACCACGGGCAACCGCTGGCTCCTGAACGGCACGGACATCGCCGACAACGTATTCGCGAACACCGACGGCCGCACCTACTACGTGGACGACTCCGTCGCCGAGAGCCAGATCATCTCCAGCCCCGTGAACGCCAAGTTCGGCGGCTTCCTCGGCGGCATCATCAACGCCATCACCAAGAGCGGCGGCAACGAATTCACGGGCATCTTCCGGGCGAACATCAGCCGGAACAGCTGGTCGGCCATCGCGCCCCTGGGCATGCGGCCCAACAGCACCGCCCGGCCCAACCCCGGAACCGACGACCTGAACCGCAACTACACCCTCTGGGTGGGCGGCCCGATCCTGAAGGACAAGCTCTGGTTCGCGGCCTCCACCAAGCTCGACCCCAGCCAGAGCACCCCGAACAACCTGAACGACGTGACGGGCCTCCAGACGGGCGATTCGCCGGCCTCCGCCCGGGGCGCGGGCTACGTGCCCGCCACCACCGGCATGCCCTTCAACATCACCTCGTCGAACCAGTTCTACGAGTTGAAGCTGACCTACGCCATCAACGAGAACCACTCGGTGGAGCTGGCCGGCAACCGCAACGTGACGGACCAGCGGAACCGGTTCTACGTCGCCAGCCCGGACCCCACCACCCTCGTGCCCCAGCGGAACGAGAACTCCTACTACACCGCGGCCTACCGCGGCCTGCTGGGCAACAGCCTCACCCTGGAGGCCCGCTACGCCAAGAAGCACCAGCTGCTGGCCGCCGGCGCCGATCCCGCCCAGGGCGATCCCATCCGGGCCCGCTACAGCAACGGCAGCTACTACATCTTCCAGAACGGCATCTTCGACAAGACGGACGGCGGCGACAACCGCGACATCAAGACCTACACCGCAGGCATCACCTGGTTCAGCCCCAGGACCTTCCTCGGCACCCACACGGTGGAGGCCGGCTTCGAGCTCCTGCGCCAGGACCGCCAGGCCGCCAACGCCCAGTCCCCCACGGGCCGCCAGTTCCTCGTGTGGGGCCGCAATGCGGACGGCACCTACCGCGTGGCGGGCCTGTCCACCTCGGCCACCGCCTTCAGCCAGAACTACGTCCTGCTCTACAGCGTGGACAAGGGTGTGGCGAAGACGGACACGGACGGCTACTACCTCAACGACACCCTGGCCATCAACGACCACTGGCAGGTGATGGGCGGCCTCCGCTTCGACAAGACCAAGGCGGCCGACACCCTCGGCTCCCAGACCGTCTCCTCCAACGCCACCTCCCCCCGGTTCCAGGTCCGCTGGGATCCCAAGGGGAACCAGGCCTGGCTGTTCACGGCCAGCTGGGCCCGCTACGCCGGCAAGCTGAACGACAGCTTCACCAACCGCTTCACCCGGGCCGGCAATCCCATCAGCGAGTCCTACGGCTGGGCCGGCGCCGCGAACAACGCCGCTCCCTATGCGGTGGTGACGAACCTGGCGAACTGGAGCGTCAGCGCGGCCACCCTGCGGTCCTACTCCGGGCCCCTCAGCCGCTTCGCGGATACCAACACCAAGGCCCCCATCAACGACGAGACCAGCTTCGCCGTGCGCCACACCTACACGGACGGCTCGTACATCAACCTCACCTACACCAAGCGCACCGGCAAGCACTTCTTCAACGACTTCTACACCATCGGCGACGAGGTGCAGGTGCCCTTGATCTACAGCACCGGCATGAAGCAGGTGTACGCCGAGCGCTGGGCCACGGATGACCGCCTGACGCGGGACTACAACAGCTTCGAGGTGGACTTCCTGAGCCGCTTCAACGAGAAGTGGAGCCTGGGCGGCAACTACACCCTGGCCAGCCTCCAGGGCAACAGCGAGGGATCCGAAGGCAACAACCCGCCGGTGTCCGGCGACGTCATCGGGGACTTCGAGTCCGTCCACGCCAGCCGGGGCCGGGACTTCACCTTCTACGCCCCCTACGGCTACCTCTCCGGGGACGTGAAGCACCGGGCCCGCATCTACCTGAACTACGTGAACAAGAGCAGCCAGGGCGCCCTGTTCAACGCCTCCCTGATGTTCAACTACACCGGCGGCAGCCCGTACAGCCTCACCCGCGATCTCTACTTCGAGGCCTACGACGACGCCCTGGCGGCCGGCTCCACCATCGCCTCCCAGTACGCCTCCTACGGCACCTACAACCGCTACTACGGGCCCCGCGGCATCGGGCGGTTCAACGACATCTACAACTTCGACCTGAAGCTGGGAACCGAGATCCCCGTCTGGCGGAAGGTGCGCTACTTCGTGGAACTGACGGTGTTCAACGTCTTCAACCACTGGCAGCTCTCCACCTTCTCCACCACGAACGTCAGCGGTTCCAGCCTCGCCACCACCAACCCCCTGGCGGGCTACCAGGTGCAGAACCTCACCCAGGCCGGCGTCGCCGGCGGGAACGCCACGGGCTGGGGCACCTACGGCTACAGCGACTACGTGGGCGGCCGTTCCATGGCCTTCTCCACCGGCATCAAGTGGTAACGGCGCAGCGATCCTGAATCCCTACGGAGTGATCCCATGAATCTCAAGCGACTCATCGCCCTTCCCTTGATGGTCCTCCCCCTCTGCGCCCAGTCCGTGGACGAGGGGAACCCCTTCGAGGTCACGGCCACGGCCACCATCGGCAACTCCGACCTCAACAAGATGGTGCGGAGCAACAACCTGGCCGGCTTCTCCGTCGGCTTCGCCTTCCGCACGGAGCTCAAGCCGGGGCTCAACACCCGGCTGCATCTCGCCCTCATGTCCCTGCGGGGGAAGGACAAGACGGGGTTGGAGAATGCGAACCGCCCCCACGTCAACGGCGGCCTGGACATCATGCAGGACGTGAACCGGTGGACCTTCTTCGGGGGCCTCACCCTCACCCAGTGGAAGCAGAACACCAACACGGCCACGGACGCGAACTTCACCGGGGCCAACGCCACCAACGGCGTGAAGCTGGGCTACCGCATCGGCTCGGAATACGCCTTCACGCCCCAGGTCCGGGGGACCCTGTCCTTCAACCAGGCGGAGTTCAACAAGGTGCTGAACCCCTCCTGGTGGGCCCTGGGCGTCACCTACCGGTTCGGGAAGTAGCCGGACCGCCTCCGCGAGGGAGGGGCTTCGGCCCCTCCCTCTTTTTCGCTAGGGTGGAGCGGGGGCCCCATGGCACGCAGCATCCTCCTCCTCCACACCGGCGGCACCCTGGGCATGGCGCCCAGCGGGGAGCCCGCATCCCTGGCCCCGGGCCGCTTCCTCGACCACCTGCAGGAGCAGGTGCCGGAGCTGGGCCAGCTGGCACGGCTCGCGGTGGAGGTGCCCTTCAACCAGGACTCCGCCTGCCTGGAGCCAGCGCACATCCTGGCGCTGGCGGACCGCGTGCGGAAGGCGGAGCGCGACTTCGACGGCTTCGTCATCATCCACGGCACCGACACCATGGCCTTCACCGCCTCCTGCCTGGGGTTCCTGCTGGCGGACCTGGGCAAGCCCGTGGTGCTCACCGGCAGCCAGCGGCCCCTGGCCTTCGTGCGCAGCGATGCGCGGGGCAACCTGATCAACGCCGTGGACCTGGCCTGCCGGGGCATCCCCGAGATCGGCATCTGCTTCGGAACCCACTGGATCCGCGGCGTGGCCGCCGACAAGCTGAGCGTCCACCAGTTCGAGGCCTTCCAGAGCCCCAACCTGCCGCCCCTGGCCGAGATCGGCGCGGAGATCCTGCTCCACCCCGAGGTGGGACAGTTCCTGCGCCAGGTGCCCCCGGGCCTGGGCGGGGCCCTGGACCTGGCGGTGCACACCCTCACGCCCCATCCGGGCATGGCCTGGAGCCCGGTGCCCGAAGGCGCCCGGGCCGTGCTCATCCAAGCCTTCGGGGCCGGCAACCTGCCCATGGGCCGCGTGGACCTGCGCGCCATGCTGGCCGACTGCCGGGCCCGGAACCTCCCCGTCGTGGTCACCTCCCAGTGCCCGGCGGGCGGCGTGGACCTGTCGGCCTACGAGATGGGCCAGGCGCTCCTGAAGGCCGGCGCCCTCTCCGGCGGCCTGCATACCCGCTGGGCGGCCCTCGCCAAGCTGGGCCTGGTGCTGGGTGCCGGCGGTGGCGTGGCCCAGGTGCGGGAGGCCTTCGAGGTGCCGTGGGCGGGAGAGCCCATGCCGGGCGGGGCGTGGTCCCAGTCCTGACCCGGGACGGAGGCCTCAGAAGAGGGGCCTCCGGACCACGGTGATGGCATTGGCCTCGGCGTCGGCGGTCCCGTCGGTCAGGTCGTGCCGCTGGCCGTCCTGCCAGTACGTGGCGGTGGCGGCCGCGGGGCCGTACACCGTGCCCACCACAAAGACGCTCGACCCGGTCGGGGACAGGGCCACGCCGTTGGCGAAGGAGGGATACCGGGCGCTTGCGAGGACCGTGGGGGCGGCGTCCTTCCAGAGCATGGCCACGGGGAGGCCGGAGGCGGCGTTCTCGCTGCCGGGGGCGTAGACGATGCCATCGGCCACGGCGACGCCGGCGGCGTCGGCCCCCCGGCTGCCGTCGGTCAGGGCCGTGGCCTGGCCGTTCTTCCACACATGGGCGATCCCCAGGCCGTGGACGAATTCGTTGCCGGAGACGTAGACATCGCCGCCGGAAAGGGTGATCCCCAGGGCCCCGCCGCCCCGGGAGACATTCGTCAGGGTGGTCTTCAGGCCGTTCTTCCAGTAGACCGCCTGGGCGGAGAACAGCCAGGTGCTGGGGTCGATCTGGTTGACCTGGTACTCCCAGCCTGCGACATGGACATCGGCGCCGTCGATGGCGACGGCATTGGCCTGGGCCATCCCGCTCCCGTCGGTCAGGGCCGTGGGCACCCCGTTCTTCCAGACCTTGGCCACGGCCACGCCGTAACGGGAGGGATCGCATTCGTAGCCCGTCACGTAGACATCCGCCCCGGAGACCGCGAGGCCGACGGCGAACGCCTGGTTCGTCCCGTCCGTCAGGGCCACCGGCGTCCCGTTCTTCCAGACCATGGCCACATCCACCCGCTCGTTGGACTCGCCCCCGGCGACATAGACATCCTGGCCCGAGACGGCGATGGCGAAGGCCCGGGCGTTGTGGGCGCCATTGGTGAGGGCCACGGCCGTGCCGTTCTTCCAGTACTTGGCCACCAGCACCTGTCCGTTCGACTCGTCCCCGGCCACGTACACATCCGTCGGGGAGGGGGAGGCCCCCGCGCTGGCGCCGGCGCAGCCCAGCTGGACGCCCAGGCCCAGGAGCAGGCTGGCGAATCCCGCGACGAGGACCGCCTTCCTGAAGCGGGCGGCCCGGGCCGGGGAGGGCTGGGCGGAAGGGACGAAGGGCAGGCGCATGAGGCATCCTTCGGTTCGGAGGCGGCCCACCGTCCGTGGCGGGTGGCTGTCGCCGCGGGGGGGATGACTTCACGATACTCCCCTTCTCCCCCCGGCCCTGGGGCGGGGGCATGGGCGCCCCGGGGCAAGCTAGACTGGAGGATTCCCGGGACCCGAGATGCTCGACGCCAACCTCCTGCGCAATGACCTCGACGCCGTGGCGGCCCGCCTGGCGGACCGTGGCTATGTGCTGGACGTGGCGGCCTACCGGTCCCTGGACGAGCGGCGGCGGGCGGTGCTCCAGGAGGCCGAGGCCCTGAAGGCCGAGCGCAACCGCGTGAGCGAGGAGGTGGGCCGCCTCAAGCGGGCCAAGGAGAACGCCGACGCCCTCATCGCCCAGCAGCGGGAGGTGGGGGACAAGCTGAAGGCGCTGGAAGGGGCGGAGCGCGAGGCCGAGGCCGCCTTCCGCGACTTCCTGGCGGGCCTCCCCAACCTGCCGCATGCCAGCGTGCCCGCGGGGAAGGACGAGCACGCCAACGTGGAGGTCAAGCGCTGGGGCCAGGTTCCGGCCATCGAGAAGCCGCTGGACCACGTGGAGCTGGGCACGAAGCTCGGCATCCTCGACCTGGACCGCGCGGCGAAACTGAGCGGCGCGCGTTTCGCGGTGCTCAAGGGCCTGGGCGCGAAGCTGGAGCGGGCCCTCATCGCCTTCATGCTGGACCGCCAGGCCGCCGCAGGCTACGAGGAGGTGATCCCGCCCTACCTCGTGAATGCGGACAGCATGTACGGCACGGGGCAGCTGCCGAAGTTCGAGCAGGACCTCTTCAAGACCTCCCGCGGCGACGGCGCGCCCCTCTACCTCATCCCCACCGCCGAGGTGCCCGTCACCAACCTCTACCGCGACGAGATCCTGGCGGCGGAAATGCTGCCCCTGCGGCACTGCGCCTTCACGCCCTGCTTCCGCAGCGAGGCGGGGAGCTACGGCAAGGACACCAAGGGCATCATCCGCCAGCACCAGTTCCACAAGGTGGAGCTGGTGGCCTTCGCGGCGCCGGACCAGGCGGAGGCGGAGCTGGAGCGGTTGACTTCGAACGCCGAGGCCATCCTGGAGGCCCTGGGCCTGCCCTACCGCCGGGTGCTGCTCTGCACGGGCGACATGGGCTTCAGCAGCCAGAAGACCTACGACCTGGAGGTGTGGCTGCCTTCCCAGGCCACCTACCGCGAGATCAGCTCCTGCAGCTGGTTCGGCGACTTCCAGGCCCGCCGCGCCAACATCCGCTTCCGGCCGAAAGACGGCAAGCCGGCCTTCCTCCACACCCTCAACGGCAGCGGCCTGGCCGTGGGCCGCACCTGGGTGGCCATCCTGGAGAACTGCCAGCAGCCCGACGGCAGCATTCGGGTGCCCGAGGCCCTGCGGCCCTACCTCGGGGGCCTCGAGGTGATCCGCTGACCGAGCCCCTCCTCGCCGTCGAGGGCCTCGGCCTGCGGCGGGGCGGCGCCTGGGCGCTGCGGGACGTCAGCTTCGACGTGGCCCCGGGCGAGGCCTGGGGGGTGGTGGGCGAGAGCGGCGCGGGGAAGACCACGCTCCTGCACCTGGTGCTGGGCCTGATGGGGCCCACGGAGGGCGTCGTGCGGCTGGAGGGGGCGCCCTGGTCGGGGGTGCCGGAGCGCCTCCGCCGGCCACGCCGGCCCCGGATGCAGGCCGTCTTCCAGGAGTCCCACGCCAGCCTGCCGCCTCACCGCACGGGCTGGGAGATCCTCGCGGAGCCCCTGGAGATCCAGCGGCGGGGAACCCCCGCTACCCGGCGGGCGGCCGCTGCGCGGTTGGCGGCACGGGTGAGGTTCCCGGAGACGGCCCTGGACCAGCAGCCCGGGGTCTGGTCGGGTGGCCTGGCCCAGCGCCTCTGCCTGGCCCGGGCCCTCATGCTCGAGCCCGCCCTGCTGGTGCTGGACGAACCCTTCTCGGCCCTGGATCCCGCCCTGGCCGGTCACCTGCTGGCCCTGCTGCTGGAGGTGAAGGCGGCGGGCACGGCCCTGCTCCTGTCCAGCCACGACCTGCGCCTGATGGGGGCCCTCTGCGACCGGACCCTCGTGCTCCGGAAAGGGGCGGTCCTGTGCCAGGGCGGGACCGGACAGCTGCTGTCCGATCCGCCCCATCCGCACGTGCGGGCCCTCCTGGAGGCCGTCCCCGGCCTTCCCGCTAGCGGTCCATCTGGCCCTTGAGGGCCTCCGTGTTGAGGTAGACGCCGCCGAACTGGCCCCAGAGGCTGCGGAGGCCCGCCCGCTGGCGGCCCTGCTGGTCGAGGAACTGCAGCTCGGCGGAGAGCAGCTTCTGGGCCTCGCCGGTCTGGATGTCCTGGACGAGGGTGCGGCGGGTCTCGAAGGTGAGGGCCGGGGCCGCGTCGCGGGAGGCGATCTTCGCCGCCCACAGCTTGCCGTCGGCGGTCCAGGCCAGGGGCGTGATCTGGCCGACGGGGGTGGTCAGGAGGGCCGTTCGGATGGCGGGGATGCCCGCCAGATCCTTGAGGGCGCTGATGGGCCCGGGGGCCTGGGTGGTGAGGACCCCGCCCAGGGCCTTCAGGTCGCCGCCCTTGAGGGCCGCCTGGGCCTTGGCCAGGGCCTGGGTGCGAGCCTCCTCCAGCTTCCAGGCGGCCAGCACCTTGGCGCGGACCTCCTTGAAGGGGGGCACGCCCTCGGGCAGCTCCTCCTGCACGCGGAAGAGGAAATACCGGTCCCCGGCCCGCTGGGGCTTGGAGACCTCGCCCACCTTCAGGCGGAAGGCCTCGCCCGCCAGCTGGGACAGCTCGGGCAGGCCCGGGCTCTGGGCGTCGGGCTCGTTGGAGAAGGGCTGGCTCAGCTGGGCCTGGCTGCCGAAGCTCCGGGCGGCGGAGGCGAGGTCGCCCCCGTTGGCGCGCTTGCGGATCTGCTCCAGCCGCTCCTGGGCGCGGGCTGCGAACTGGTCGTCCTCGAGGGTCTTGCGCAGCTCGTCCTTCACCTCGTCCAGGGTCTTCTCCTTGCGGCCCTCGAGCTGGATGAGGTGGATGCCGTAGACGGTGCGGACGGGCTGGCTGATCTCGCCCACCTTCAGGCTCGCGGCGGCCTCGGAGAAGGGCTTCTGCATCTGCGCGAAGTGGAACCAGCCCAGCTCGCCGCCATTGCCCTTGGCGCTGGGATCATCGCTCAGGGTCTCGGCCGCCTTGGCGAAATCCTCGCCCTTGACCAGCTTCGCCCGCAGGGCCAGGGCCTTGTCCGTGGCCTCCTTCACCTGGGCATCCGATTCGGCCTTGAAGAGGATGTGGCGGGCCTTCAGCTCCAGGTAGTCGTTCTTGCGGGCATCGAAGGCGGCCTTCACGGCGGCGTCGGTCACCTGGACGGCCTGGCCAAGGGCGGCGCGGTCCACGGCGACGACCTGGATGACCCGGCGAGGGGCCTGCAGGAAGCGGTCCCCGCCGGCCTTGTAGAAGGCCTCCAGGGTGGCATCCCCGGGGTCGGCCACCGGGGTCGGATCCACGGCGAGGACGGCCTGGTCGAAGCCGACCTTCCCGTTGCGCACCTGGTTCTCCTGCTCCACCCAGGCGGCGTTCACGGGCACCTGGACGGCAGCCTGCTGGATGAGTTTGGTGCGGAGCAGGTCGGCGCGGAGGGCGCGCTCCTGGGTGGCGGGGTTGAAGCCCGTCTCCTGGAAGATCTTCTTCAGCTCGGCCATGGGCTTCAGGTTGCCCTTGTCGTCGGTGAGGATGGGGTACTGGCGGAGGAAGGCGCGCATGCGGATGGCCACCTCCTCGTCGGTCACGACGATGCCGTGCCGGTCGGCCAGCTCCTCCATCAGCTTCTGGTTCATCAGGTCCCGGAGGGCCTGGGACTGCAGGTAGGGGCGGAGGGCCTCCTCGTTGGCCTGCTTGCCGAAGCGCTGGGAGAGCTCCGACATGTGTTCCATGAGATCCCGGAGGGTGATCTCGCGGCCGTAGACCCTTGCCACCACGGTGTCCGGCGTGTCCATCCGGCCCGAGGGCACCAGGTAGATGACCATGCTGACCAGCACCAGGAGGAAGATCGCCGCCACGGGCATGCGATTGGATTTGAAGACCTGGCGGAACGAACGCAGCATGGGAGCCCCAATGGACAGACCCCCCAGATTACCAAAGGAAGGGCGTTGCATTACACTGGAGTGCTGGAGATGAAGGATGTCGGTTCGGCCCGTGCTCACCTGGGGGGATCCCCGCCTGAAGAAGAACAGCGAGGATGTCGGGGAATGGACCCCTGAGCTGGAGCGCCTGGTCGAGGACATGTTCGAGACGGCCCTGGCCGAGGAGGGGGTCGGCCTCGCCGCGCCCCAGATCGGCGTGAACCTGAACCTGGCCGTCATCGACTGCTCCAGCGGGGAGGATCCGGCCCAGAAGCTGGTGCTCATCAATCCCGAGATCACCCGGGAGGAGGGCCTGCAGGTGGGGCCCGAGGGCTGCCTGTCCATCCCCGGTATCCGCGAGGTGCTGGAGCGTCCCCAGAAGGTCACGCTCAGGAACCGGGCCAGGGACGGCAGCTGGCACGAGGTGGTGGGCGAGGACCTCCTGGCCCGCGCCTTCTGCCACGAGATCGACCACCTCCGGGGCCGGCTCTTCGTGGAGTACTTCGGCCCCGTGAAGCGCCAGGTTCTCCAGCGCCGGTTCCAGAAACAGGCCAAGAGCTCCTAGGAGCCCCCCGGCCACACGGAGGCAGCCATGACCCGCATCGCCTTCCTGGGCACCCCCCGCGCGGCCGTGCCGGCCCTGCGCGCGCTGGCGGAAGAGGGGGTGGCGGCGGTGTTCTGCAACCCCGACCGGCCCGCGGGCCGGGGGCGCCACCTGGAGGCGCCGCCCGTGAAGTCGGCGGCCCTGGATCTGGGCCTGCCCCTGCACCAGCCCGAGACCTGGAAGGCCCCGGAGACCCGCGCCCTCTGGGAATCCCTGGGCATCGACCTGGCGGTGGTCGTGGCCTACGGCCACCTCCTTCCGACCTGGATGCTCGATGCCTGCCCCCTCGGAGTGTGGAACCTCCACTTCTCCCTGCTGCCCCGCTGGCGGGGGGCGGCGCCGGTGAACCACGCCATCCTGGCCGGGGACGAGGCCACGGGCGTGAGCCTCATGCGCCTCACCCCGGGCCTCGACGAGGGCCCGGTGCTGGCCCAGACCCGCCGGGCGATCGGCCAGGGGGACACGGCCGAGGGGCTGCTGGAGGCGCTGGCTGCGGACGCGGCGGACCTGCTCCTCGACCAGCTGCCGCTCCTGCTTTCGGGCAGCGGCCAGCCCCTGCCCCAGGATCCCTCGGGAGCCACCTACGCCACCAAGCTGCGCAAGGAGATGGGCCGGATGGACTGGCGGCGGCCGGCGGCGGAGCTGCATCGGCAGGTCCGCGCCCTGTGGCCGTGGCCCGGCACGGACCTCGAGGTGGACGGCCAGGCCCTCAAGGTCTGCGGCGTGGGGGCCATCCGGAACTGCTACCGGGAGGCCGGCCAGATCCTGTGGGGCCGGGAGGAGGGCGCCTGGCTGACCACGTCGGAAGGCGCCCTGGAACTGACGCACCTCCAGCGCCCCGGGAAGCCCGTCCAGGCCGCCCACCAGGCCCTGCAGCCCTGGGGCGCCAGTGGGAGCCGGGTCCTGGGCTGAACAACCCACCCGGACAGGATGGACCGGCTCAGCACCTCGTCGTTCCAGCGGTTCAGGCCAGCCGGGCGGCCACGTCGCGGTAGTCGGGATCCATGTCGTAGACCCGCTTGAACTCCTCCGCGGCCTGGGCGGTGTGGCCCTGCTGCAGGAGGATCTCGGCCAGGTCGTAGCGGAGGCCGATGGCGTCCTCCGGTGGGAAGCCGGGGGCGTCGATGCCCTGGTGGAGCCACGTCACGGCCCGATCCAGGTCGCCCCGGGCCTGCTCGCAGATGGCCAGCATGGAGCAGCACTCCAGGGTGCGCTCGGGATCGCCCATGGCGATCTTGAACTCCTCGATGGCCGGATCGATGAGCATCATCTCCTTGTAGGCGATGCCCAGGTTGTAGTGGGTGTCGTAGTCGTCGCCCTTGACCTGCTTCTCCACACCCTCGCGGAAGGCGCTGAAGAGTTCGTCCACGCTCTGGATCTTCTCCACGACGTGGGTGGCGTCGTGCATCTCCTCGCCCTCGCCGGAATCCAGGAGGGCGGTGCCCAGCACGTCCGTGAGGTCGAAGAAGGAGGAGGTGAAGTCGCTCTCGTCGAGGGCACTGGCCTTCGCCATGTGCCCCAGCTTCTGGAGGGCCAGCTCGGCCCGGTCCATGCGGTCGACCAGCTCGGGGTGCCCGGGGAACTGGCGGAGGGCCGCCTCGATCTCGAGCTTGGCCTCGTCCGGGCTGCCGTAGTCCAGCTGGAAGTCGATGTCGCCCAGGAGGCTCATCAGCTCCTCGGGCACCGGGGCTGGCGCGGGCACCGTGAGGGGCGGCGGTTCCGGCGGCAGCGCGGCGGATTCCGCAAGGGGGGGCAGCGGCATCGTGGGCACGGAGGGTGCGGGTTCGGCCGGGGCCGCCAGGTCCGTGAGGGTGGCCTCCATCCAGCCCAGGTCGGAGGCGTCCAGGGAGGTGGGCTCGGCCGTGGGCGCGGGCAGGGGCTCGAGGTCCGGGAAGACGGGCAGGGCGTCCGCCATGGGGATAGGTTCGAAGGCCGGTGCGGGCGCCGCCGGACGGGCCGGGGGCGGCGGCTCGAAGCCCGGGACATCCAGTCCGATGAGGGATTCCACTCCGGAGGGCGGCGGGGGCGGGGGGGCCGGGAGGGCGATGGGAGCCTGGGGCTCCGGGGCCCGGACCGCCGGGGCCGGCGGGGGCACGGCGCCGGGTTCCGGCAGGCCCAGGGTCCGGCGGTGGATCCGCGTGGAGCCGGGGAAGAGCTGCTCGGCCATGTCCAGGAGGTGGGTGGCCTCGCGCGTCTTGCCGATGCGGGCCAGGGCCTGGGCGCTCTGGACGTACTGCATCTGCACCTTGGTCAGGTGGCCGGTGGTGCGATGCACCGCCACGATGGCCTCGATGATGGTGAGGTCGGCGGGATCCAGCTCCAGGGCCTTCTTGTAGGTCTCCACGGCCCGGTCCGAGCTGCCGCTGCGGAGCAGGGCCTCCGCCTCTCGGGAGATCTGCTCGATGCGCAGCCGGCGGACGGGATCCATCTCCGTCTCGCCCCCGTGGCGGGTGATCTCGATGGAGACCGGCGGGAGCTGCATCCCCCCCGGCACGCCCGGCGCCCCGAAGCCCCCGAAGGGCGCCTGCGGGGTCTCGCCGGGGATGGCGCCCAGGGCGACGAGCTGGGTGGAGAGGTGGTCCATGAGGTTCTGGTCGCCGTGGGTCTTGGCCAGGGCGTAGGCACTCTGGAGCGCCTGCTCCCGTTCGGCCTTGTTGCCGCTCTGGTGGGCGATCTCCGCGAGCAGGACCCAGGCCTCGGTGCTGAGGTTCCCCTGCAGGGCTCCGCGCAGGCTGCGGCTCACCAGGTCGCCGGAGCCGCGCCGGGCCATCTCGCGGGCGATGGGGGAGAAGAGGCGCAGGCCCTCGTCGGCCCGGTCGGCGCTCACCAGGTTTCGCAGCGCCTTCTCGCAGAGGGGCATGGCCTTCTCGGGGAGCTGGGGGATCTCGGTCAGGGCCTCCAGGGCCCGGTCGGGATTGCCGCTCCGTAGCTCGATCTCCGCCAGGGCCTCGAGGAGCTCGGGGTTCCGGGCATTGGTCGCCAGGCCCTCCCGCAGGTGCTGGGCGGCCGTGGCGTAATCCCCCTGGATGACCCCCAGCCGGCTCTGGGTGAGGTACACCTGGGGGGTGGACACCATGGCCTTGGCCCGCTCGAGGATCTGGTTCGCCTCGGCGTGCATCTGCTCCATGGCCAGGGACTCGGCCACCTCCAGGTAGATGGCGGCGGCGCGGTCCTTCATGCCCTCCTTGTTGTAGAGGTCGGCCAGCCGGACCTTGTTCTTCAGGTTCTTGGGATCGAGGTCCACCAGCTTGGCGAACTCCTCCAGGGCCCGCTTGATGAGCCCCTTCTTCTGGAAGTACTCGGCCACCTGCAGGTGGACCTGCACGGCCTCCTTGATCTTGTTGGTCTGCCGGTAGAGGTCGGCCAGCCGCTGGGCGATGTCGATGTCGTCCGGGGCGGCCCGCATGGTCTTCTGGAGGATGGCGGTGGCCTTGGGTGCGAAGCCGTCCCGCTCGTAGGCGATGGCCAGGCGGCGGAACACCTCCACGGCCTCGGGGATGCGCCGGATCTGGAGGTACAGGTCCCCGATGGTGTTCAGGGTGTTCATGTCCTTCGGGTTGTCGTCGAGGAGCTTCCGGAGCTCGTCGATGGCCCGCTCCACCTTGCCGGCAGCCAGGAACTTGTCGGCTTCCTTCTTGACTTTGATGCGGTCAATGGCCATTCGCTGCCTCGGCAATGCGTTTCCTGGAGTTCGGAAAGTGTAGGCCCGTCGATCCGGCTTGGATAGCTTCAGGTCCCGGCCCGGAAGTGCCGGCCGCTGAAGCTGTGGGGCAGCAGGTCCGCCAGGCGGTGGAGCTGGCGGGTCCGGCGGTTGGCCAGGAGGATGGGAAGATCCTCCGCGAACTCCACGAGGACCTGGCGGCAGGCGCCGCAGGGGGGGGTCAGGCGGTCCGCCTCGGTGACGACCACGGCGGCCACCAGGCCGCCGGGGGCCAGCCCCTGGGCCACGGCGGTGCTCACGGCCCCGCGTTCGGCGCAGAGACCCACGGGGTAGGCGGCATTCTCCACGTTGCAGCCGGCCACCACCTGTCCGGAGGCCGTGAGCAGGGCCGCCCCCACCTGGAAGTGGGAGTAGGGCGCGTGGGCCCGGTCCCGGGCTGCCCAGGCGGCCTCCAGGAGTGGGGTCCAGGCGGGGGATTGCGGGTCGTCGAACACCGTTGGGACCTCCGGCGCCCCGCGCCGGGGCTGCTCCTAGCTTAGTCCCCCGCCGGAGAGGCGTCAGCCGGCAGGCCGCGCCCCGTGGCCTCCGCCAGCGCCAGGGCCCGCCAGCAGGGCGTGTGGCCGCGGATCTCCCGGGCGCCGCCGGGGCCGTGGAGCTCCAGGCTCACCTCCCGCTTCTGGAGGCGGGCCTGGAGGATGGCACCGGAAAGCCGCTCCAGCTCCCGTTCGAAGGCGCGCCCGGGGGTCCAGGCATCCACGTCCAGGCGGAGGTGGACCCCCAGGGGCCGTTCCTCCTCGAAGGTGCGCACCCAGGGTTCGCGCCGCTGGGCTGTGCGCTTCCAGTGCATCCGGCCGGGGGCGTCGCCCGGTCGGAGGGGACGGGCCCCCTCGGGGCTGCTGCTCCCGGGCCGGGACTGGGTGCGGTGGCCCTCCCCCCGCCAGCCGGCAGGCGCGGCCGGGGGCGTGCGGGGGTGGGGCAGGACGAGGATGGGCTGGTCCAGCTCGAGGATCCGGGACTTCTCCAGGAAGCCGAAGGGGAACTGGGTGCGCAGTTCGAGGCGCCGCAGCCGCGCCCAGCCCCGCCGCTCGGCCCGGGCGTGGAGCACCACGGTGCTCTCGCCCTGGGCGGAGCCGGTCCCCAGGAAGCCCGGCTCCACCCGGCCCCCGTCCAGGGCGAGGTGCAGTTCCAGGCCCCGGACCCGTCCACGCGGGGCGTCCTCCAGGCGGAGCCGGAGGCCTCCCCGCACCCGGGCGAAGAGGTTGCCCTCGTCCAGGGCGGCGAGGCGCAGGCCCTGGAGGGCCCGGCGGCTGAGGATGCCGGAGACCAGCAGCATCCCGAGCATGAGCGCGAACACCAGGTAGAGGAGGTTGTTGCCCGTGTTCACCGCGAAGGCGCCCACCGCCAGCAGGGCCAGCAGGAACTGGGCCCCCAGTCCGGTGAGCGCCAGGCGCAGGCGACGGTCGTTCCAGAGCCGCATGGCTCCAGCCTACGCCACCCGGTCGGGGCCCGCAGCCAGCTTCCCACCACCCACTGCTAGCATGGTTCCTTCCCCCAAAAGGTCCCCAATGCCCTTCCGTCTCTTCCGAACCAAGTCCCTGGAACAGCTCCGCGCCAGCGCCGACGAGCCCGAGCACCAGCTGAAGAGGAACCTGGGGGCCTTCGACCTGACCATGTTCGGCATCGGGGCCATCATCGGGGCCGGCATCTTCTCCAGCATCGGCACCGCCGCGGCCGGGAACATGGTCGACGGCCGCCTGCCCGCCGGGCCGGGCCTCGTCCTCAGCATCCTCATCGTGGCCCTCATCTGCGGGTTCACCGCCCTGGCCTACGCCGAGCTGGCTTCCATGATCCCCGTCTCCGGCAGCGCCTACGCCTACGCCACGCTGGGCGAGCTCATGGCCTGGATCATCGGCTGGGACCTGCTGCTGGAGTACGCCATCTCCAACGTGGCCGTGGCCATCTCCTGGGGCGACTACGCCCGCAGCTTCCTCTCGTCGGTCTTCCACGTGGACATCCCCGGCTGGCTGGGCATGGACCCGCGGTCGGCGCTGAAGCTGGCCGACGGCGTCCCGGCCATGGGGCTCTCCGCCAAGCTGCACGCCCTGGCCCAGGCCAAGGCCGGGGGCCTGGACGGTGCGGCCCTCTTCGCCCACTGGGACGTGGTGAAGGCCGCCCCCACCGTGGCGGGCCTGCCCATCACCATCAACCTGCTGGCGGTGGTCATCACCGCGCTCATCACCTGGCTCTGCTACATCGGCATCAAGGAGAGCGCCCGGGTCAACAGTGTGATGGTGGTCCTGAAGGTGATGATCCTGCTGGCGGTGGTGGGCCTCGGCGCCCGCTTCATCAACCCCGGCAACTGGCACCCCTTCGTGCCCCACGGCTGGGGCGGCATCCAGGCCGGGGCGGCCATCATCTTCTTCGCGTTCATCGGGTTCGACGCCGTGAGCACCACGGCGGAGGAATGTCGCGACCCCGGGAAGGACCTGCCCCGCGGGATCCTCTGGTCCCTGGGCATCTGCACCGTCATCTACGCGGCCGTGGCCCTGGTGGTGACGGGCATGCTGCACTACACGAAGCTGGGCGGCATCGCGGATCCCCTGGCCTACATCTTCACGGAGCACAAGATGGCGGGCATCGCCGCCGTCATCAGCTTCGGGGCGGTCATCGCCACCACCGCCGCCCTGCTGGTGTACCAGGTGGGCCAGCCCCGCATCTTCATGAGCATGAGCCGGGATGGCCTCCTGGGCCCCTGGTTCGGCCACGTCCACAAGCGCTTCAAGACGCCCTCCCACGCCACGGTGCTGACGGGCTTCCTGGTGGCCATCCCCGCCGCGCTCCTCAACATCGACGAGGTGGTGGAGCTGGCCAACATCGGCACCCTCTTCGCCTTCGTCATCGTCTGCGCCGCCGTGATGATCCTCCGCAAGCGCCGTCCCGAGGCCCCGCGCAAGTTCGTCATGCCCCTCCCGTGGGTGGTCGCCCCCCTGGGCATCCTGGGCTGCGTGTGGATCGCCCGGGGCCTGCCCGCCCTCACCTGGTACCGTTTCTTCATCTGGCTGGCCATCGGGCTGGTGATCTACTTCCTCTACGGCGCCCGGAAGAGCCGCCTGCAGGAGGCCGCACCGGCCCTATGATGGGAAGGGAGGTCGCATGTTCACGGGACTGATCCGCCACCTCGGCACCCTCGAATCCCGGTCTGCCCGGCCCGGCGGGGCGCGCCTGCGCCTCGCGGCGCCGGCGGACCTGCTGGCGCGGGCCGAACGGGGGGCCAGCATCGCCGTGAACGGCGCCTGCCTGACCAGCGTGGCGGTGGACGGCCGGGCCTGGGAGGCGGACCTCAGCGAGGAGACCCTGGCGAAGACGACGCTCGGACGCCTGGCGCTGGGCAGCACGGTGCACCTGGAGCCCGCCCTGCGGGTGGGCGACCCCCTGGATGGCCACCTGGTGGCGGGGCACGTGGATGCCGTGGGCCAGCTGCTGGCGCGGCCCCAGGCCGAGGGGGGCGCGGAGGAGGGCATCTGGCGCTTCGGCATGCCCCCGGAACTGGCGCCCATGACGGCCCCCAAGGGGTCCGTGGCCGTGGACGGGATCTCCCTGACCGTGGTGGACTGCGGGCCCGACTGGTTCACGGTGGCCCTCATCCCCGAGACGGTGAGGCGCACGGCCCTGGATTCCATGCGACCCGGCGATCCGGTGAACCTGGAGGCGGATCCCATCGGCCGCTTCGTGGCGAGGGCCCTGGTCCTCCGGGGCCGCGAGGAGAAGCTGGCGGCCTTTGCCCAGCGGGGGTGGCACTGAATCGCCCCCGGAAGAATCAGACATTGACGACATCAACATCTTGAAATAATTGATTCTACCCGAGTTAAGGGTAAAGATCCTGGGGCTCCCGGCCGAGGAGAGGGCATGGGCCGACCGGGCTACCCGCTCCCGGGGGCCGGCCCGAGGAGGAGGCTCATGCCCAGCAGAAGTCGCATCATCGCCGCGCTCTCCGCGCTGCTCGCCACCGGCCCGGCCATGGCCCAGGACGGAAGCCCCAGCTGGTTCAAGGTCAGCGGATTCGGCACCCTGGCCGCCACCCATTCCAGCGAGAAGAACGCCGATTTCATCACCAACTACAGCGAGCCCAAGGGGCCCGGCTTCACCCGGAGCACCGACTTCGGCGTGGACTCCCGCGTGGGCCTGCAGTTCGACGTGAAGTTCAGCGAGCGGTTCTCGGCCGTGGTGCAGGGCATCTCGGAACGCCGCTACGACGACACCTACACGCCCTCCCTGAACATGGCCCACCTGAAGTTCCAGGCCCTGCCGGGCCTCGCCTTCCGGGCCGGCCGCATCCCCTACTCGGCCTACCTCATCAGCGACTACCAGAAGGTGGGCTACGCCACCCCCTGGGTGCGCCCGCCCGTGGAGGTCTACCAGTTCAACCCCATCACCTCCATCGACGGCGGGGACCTCACCTGGCAGGCCAGCGCCGGCCAGGTGGCCTTCTCGGGACAGGTCGTGGCGGGTTCCGCCTCCGTGAAGGTTCCCCAGAGCGGGGTCGAGGCCCGGTTCAAGGTGAACGACTTCGTGGGTGCCAGCCTGGCGGCCTCCTACGGGCACGGCACCTACCGCGCCTTCTACGGGCAGATGAAGGGCACTTTGGACAACCCCTACCTGGATGGGTCCACGAGCCCCTTCGTCATCCTCCGCTCCCCCATCCTGCTCACGCCCTACGGGCCCATGCCCAACCCCTACTACGCCCCGGCCATGGCCGACCAGCTCGACATCAAGAAGGACCGCATCACCTACGCGAGCGTGGGCTTCAACTACGATCCCGGCGACTGGTTCGTGATGGGCGAGTGGACGCGCAAGCGGGGGGACGAGAACGCCCTGCTCCACTTCACGGCCGCCTACGTCACGGGAGGCTACCGCTTCGGCAACTGGACCCCCTACCTCACCGTGGCCTGGAAGGGGACGGATTCCCCGACCTCCAACCCCAACGCCGTCGTGAACGCCATCGTCTCCACCGCCGACCACGCCCAGTCCAGCGTCGGCGGGGGCGTGCGCTGGGACTTCCGCACGAACCTGGCGCTGAAGGCCCAGGTCGACCGCGTGAAGAACGCCTCGGGATCCTTCGGGGCCCTGGTGAATCCCCAGCCCGCCTTCCAGACCGGCGGGACCTACAACCTCGCCACCCTCGCCCTCGATTTCGTGTTCTAGGAGGCGACCATGAAGACGAACGCCCTGATCGGATCCCTCCTGGCCGTGGCCCTCGGCACCGCGGCGGTCACCGCCCGCGCGCAGGTGGTGGTCATCATCTCCAGCAAGAACCCCATCTCGAAGCTCACGCCCGACCAGGTCTCCCAGATCTTCCTGGGCCAGGCGAAGACCTTCTACTCCGGCGGCCAGGCCGTGCCCCTCGACCAGTCCGAGGGGCCGGCCCGCCGGGAGTTCTACGAGAAGGTCACGGGCAAGTCCCCGGCCCAGCTGAAGGCCTACTGGTCCAAGCTGACCTTCTCCGGGAACGCCCAGCCCCCCCAGGCCCTGTCCGACAGCCACGCGGTGGTGAAGCAGGTGGCCGAGAACCCCAAGTTCATCGGCTACGTGGACAAGGCCGCCGTGGATTCCAGCGTGAAGGTGGTCCTCGCGCTCTAGCGCGGGACGGTCGGAGGCGGGGCCCCCCGGTTCGCCCGGGGGGCCCCGCGGCTATTCCCGGGCCCCCTTGCGGATGCGGTCCATCTCGCGCTTCTGTTCGCGCTGCTTGAGCGCCTCGCGCTTGTCGCCGTGGGCCTTGCCCTCGGCGAGGGCCAGCTTCACCTTGAGGGTGCCCTTGGCGTTGAGGTAGATGGCGAGGGGGATCAGGGTGAGGCCCTTGCGCACCACCTTCGAGGTCATCTTGGCGATCTCGGCCTTGTGCAGCAGGAGCTTGCGGGGGCGCAGGGGCTCGTGGTTGGCGTAGGTGCCGAACTCGTAGGGCGAGATGTGGGCCTGCTTCAGCCAGAGCTCCCCGTCCACGACATCCACGTAGGCATCCTGGAGCTGGCCCCGGCCCGCCCGCAGGGCCTTCACCTCCGTGCCCAGCAGGGCGATGCCCGCCTCCCAGGTCTCCAGGATGTGGTAGTCGTGCAGGGCCTTGCGGTTGCGGACGAGATCCTCGCTCATGGAACCAGTGTATCCGCCGGTAGACTGGGGTTTTCGGATTGCCCATGCTGCAGAAGCTCCTCGCCCCCGTCGTCGCCTGGATGGTGGCCGTCATGGCCGCCGCGGGCCCCCTCGGCGTGATGCTGCTCATGGCCATCGAGAGCGCCTGCATCCCCCTTCCCAGCGAGGTCATCATGCCCTTCGCGGGCTACCTCGCCTTCCAGGGGAAGCTCACCTTCCTGGGCCTGGGCGCGGGCAATCCCGTGGCGCAGATCTGGATCGCCGGCATCTTCGGCGCCCTGGGCTGCAACCTGGGCAGCATCCCCGCCTACGAGATCGGCGCCTGGGGCGGCCGCCGTGCCGTGGAGAAGGTCGGGAAGTACGTCTGGCTGCACACGGGCCACCTGGATCAGGCCCACCGCTTCTTCGAGCGCTTCGGTTCGGAGGCCATCATCCTCGGCCGCCTGCTTCCCGTGGTGCGCACCTTCATCGCCCTCCCCGCCGGCATCGCGAAGATGGACCGCACCCGCTTCCACCTCTACACCTTCGCCGGCAGCCTGCCCTGGTGCCTCGGCCTCGCCTGGATCGGCTACAAGCTGGGTGAGCGGTGGAATACCCTCGGCGCCTACTTCCACAAGCTGGATGCCGTCATCGGCGCCCTCATCCTGGCCGGCGTGGCGTGGTTCGTGTACGACCACCTCAAGCACCGGACCCGGGGCTGAGTCACCCCGCGAAGCGGTCGGTCGCCGCCACCAGGGCCCTCGAGATGCCGGGCTCGGTGGCGCTGTGGCCGGCGTCGGGGACGATGACGAGGTCGGCCTCGGGCCAGGCCCCGGCGAGGGCCCAGGCGCTCTCGATGGGGCAGACCATGTCGTAGCGGCCCTGCACGATGGCGCCGGGCAGGCCCTTCAACCTGGAGGCGTCGCGCAGGAGCTGGGCCTCGTCGAGCCACCCCCGGTTCAGGAAGTAGTGGCACTCGATGCGGGCGAAGGCCAGGGTGGTGTCGTCCTGGCCGTAGGTGGCGACGAAGTCGGGATCGGGCAGGAGCTTGCTGGTGGCGCCCTCCCAGAGGCTCCAGGCCTTGGCGGCCGGCAGGTTCACGGCCGGGTCGTCGCTGAGCAGGCGCGCCGCGTAGGCCCGCAGGAAGTCGCCGCGCTCGGCCTCGGGAATGGCGTCCCGGTAGGGCTCCCAGGCGTCGGGGAAGATGCGGCTGGCCCCCTCCTGGTAGAGCCAGTCGACCTCGCGCTGCCGCAGGAGGAACACGCCGCGCAGGATCAGCTCGGTGACGCGCTCGCGGTGGCGCTGGGCGTAGGCCAGGCCCAGCGTGGCGCCCCAGGAGCCGCCGAAGACCATCCAGCGGGCGATCCCCAGGTGCTCCCGGATGCGCTCGATGTCCGCCACCAGGTCCCAGGTGGTGTTCTCCCGCACTTCGGCGTAGGGCGTGCTCTGGCCGCAGCCCCGCTGGTCGAAGAGGATGATGCGGTAGCGCTCCGGGTCGAAGAAGCGCCGGTGCTTGGGGCTGGTGCCGCCGCCGGGACCGCCGTGGAGGAAGACCACGGGCTTGCCGGCCGGGTTGCCGCTCTCCTCCACGTAGATCTCGTGCAGGTCCGACACCTTCAGGCGGTGGGTCGCGGTGGGCTCGATGGGCGGGTAGAGCCAGCTGACGGGATCCTTTCGAAGGGCCATGCGGAAGCCTCCATCACACGAAGAACAGGGCGGCGGCCCCGGCCAGGGCCAGGGCCGTGCCCAGGATGGCATGGACGCCCACCTTCTCCTTGAACCCCCAGTGGGCCACGGGCAGCAGGAAGACGGGTGCGAGCGACATCAGGGTGGCGGCCACGCCCATGGGCGCCCGGGCGATGGCCACGAGCGAGAAGATCACGCCCAGCACCGGCCCCGTGGCGGCGCCCAGGGCGATGAGACCCGCGGCGGGGCGATCCCGGAGCCCGTCCAGGGAAGGGCCGAGCCGGCGCGTGAAGGCGAAATAGGCCGCCAGGGCCAGCAGGCCCGCGCTCACCCGGATGAGGTTCGCGGAAACGGGGGAGTAGCCGCCGGATAGGCCGTAGAGGCTGAAGAGCAGGCCCACGGACTGGCCGAGCGCCCCGCCGATGCCCAGGAGGACGCCCCGCAGCAGGTGGGGATGGGCCTCGCGGTCCCCGTCGCCCCACACCACCCAGGCGATGCCCGCCAGGGTCACGGCCATGGCCGCGAGCTTGAGGAGGCCCAGGTCCTGCTTCAGCCAGATCCAGGCCAGCAGGGCGCTGAAGACGGGCGAGAGGGTCATCAGCAGCATGGCGAGGCGGGCGCCGATGAGCAGGAAGGCCTCGAAGAGCACGGCATCGCCCAGGGCGAAGCCGATGAGGCCGGAGAGGGCGAGCCAGCCGAGACGGGCCCCCCCGGCGTGAAGGGGGAAGGCGCTGCCGAAGAGGACGAGGTGCAGCCCCGCCAGCAGCACCCAGGCCAGGAGCAGGCGCACCAGGTTCACGGAGGCGGAGCCGACCCTCCGCCCCGCCAGGGTGAAGCAGACGGAGTTCAGGGCCCAGCAGGCGGAGGTGAGGAGGGCGGCGCTTTCGCCGGCGTAGGGCATGCGGGGCTCCGGGGTAGCCATCTTCTTACGAGGCTACACGAACATCTCCAGGATGCCGTTGCTCACCAGCATGCCGCGGGCACTGAGGCGCACCCGGTCCCCCTCCCACACCGTGAGCCCCTCCTTCTGGAGGCTGCGGAGCCGGGCCTCCCAGGCCTCCGCGAGGGGGCGCAGGTTCAGGGCTTCGGCTCGCCTCCGGAGGTCGCCCCAGTCCACCCCCCGATGGAGCCGCAGGCCCAGCAGCGGGATCTCGGCCAGGGCCTCCGCGGGGTCCAGCTCCTGGAGCTCCGGGATGCCGCGATCCTCCACCCAGGCGGGGATGACGGCCGATTCGGTCCAGCGCAGGTCCGCCATCTGGGAGGCGGCGCTGGGGCCCAGGCCCAGGTAGGGGCGGCGCTCCCAGTAGCGGCGGTTGTGGCGGCTCTCGGCGCCGGGCCGGGCGTAGTTGCTGATCTCGTAGGGCTCGAGTCCCAGCGGCGGGAGCCCGGCCTGCAGGGCCTCGAAGGCATCCGCCACCTCGTCCTCGGTGGGCAGGGCGAGGCGTCCGGCCTCCACCTCTGCCTTCAGGGGACAGGCCTTGTCCAGGTCCAGGAGGTAGATGCTCAGGTGCTCGAGGCCCGTGGCGGCGAGGGCTCGGCCATCCTCGAGGACCTTGGACAGCGACTGTCCGGGTATGCCCACCATGAGGTCGGCGCTGCGTCGCCGGAAGCCCGCCCGTTCCGCCAGGGCCAGGGCCTCCAGCGCCTGGGCGGCGCCATGGATGCGGCCCAGCCGTGCCAGGAGGCCGTCGTCGAGGGCCTGTACGCCGAGGCTGATGCGGTCCCAGCCCAGGGCGCGGGCCCCCTCCAGCCAGGCCAGGTCCACGGTGCCGGGATTGGCCTCCAGGGTGGCCTCTTCGAGCGGGCCGAGGTCGAAGGCCGCCCGGAGCTCCCCGGTGAGGTCCGACAGTTCCCCGGGGGAGAGCAGGGAGGGCGTGCCGCCGCCGAGGTAGAGGGTGTCCACGGCGGGTCGCTCCAGGGCCGCACCCCAGGCGCGGATCTCCTGTCGCAGGCGCGCCACGACGGCCGGCTGCCATTCCCGGTCCCGGGTGGTGGCGAAGGAGCAGTAGGTGCAGCGGTCGAGGCAGAACGGGATGTGGAGGTAGAGCCCCAGCGGTTCCCGACGGGCGGCGGCCTGGAGGGCGGGCAGGTGTCTCCCCAGCGGTCCGGCGAGGTCAGGGATCAACCATCACCTGCTTCATGTCCTGGCGGAGGGCCGCCACCTGGACGGGAAAGCGCCAGGGCGGCTGGAGCGGGTCCGCCGCATCCTCCAGGGCCCGGTAGCGCTCCACCAGGTGGGCGTGGTTCGCCGGTCGGAGTTCCTTCCCGCCGGCATGCACCTCCAGCAGTTCCATGTTCTGGCGCAGGCGCAGGGCCTGGGGGTGGTAGAGGAAGGACGTCAGCAGGAGCTGGCCGAAGGCCAGGCCGAGCACGAGGAAGCCGGCGACGATGGGGATGCGGGTGCCGGCCTGGAGGCCCAGGGCCAGCCACCACCCCAGGAGGCCTATGAGGGCCACGGACAGGACGGGGAGGAGGATCACGGCCCAGAGGCCGCTGCCCCAGAGGCAGTCATCGATGAGGGAATCGGTCACGGCCTCGAGGGTGCCCCGGTCGTTGCGGGCCCTGGCCTTGGCGAGGTGCTCCTCCAGGGCCCGCCAGGCGGCCTGCTGGGAGGAGGTCAGCTCGCCCCGGCGCCGGTCCGTGCGGGTGGCCTTCGGGCGGAAGGGCGGCTCGGGTGGACCGAGCTCCACGGCGGGCTGGGGCGGCGGCGCCTCCACCAGCTTCGCGCCGGGCGGCGGCGGGGTGTTCGTGACATGGACCTGCCCCTCGGCATCGCGCCACTGGTACATGGGCCGTTGCGGCGGCGGCTTCTGCGGCAGCAGAAGCGCCAAGGCGAACAGCCCGGAGGCCAGGATCAAGGACGGTCCTCAGAAGTGGGCATCCAGGGCCTCGCACCAGAAGTGGTAGGTCATCTGGTGGACTTCCTGGATCCGGGCCGTGACGGGGGAGGGGACCACCAGGGCGTCGTCCACCAGGGCCTTCAGCTTGCCGCCGTCCCGGCCCAGCAGGCCCAGGGTCCGCATCCCGAGGGCCTTGGCCGCTTCCACGGCGAGGATGACGTTGGGGCTGTTGCCGGAGGTGGAGATGCCGATCAGGAGGTCGCCGGGGCGGCCGATGGCCTCCACCTGACGGGAGAAGATCTGCTCGAAGCCATAGTCATTGCCGATGGCCGTGAGGGCGGAGGTGTCCGTGGTGAGGGCGATGCCGGCCAGGGCCCGGCGCTCCTTGAGGTAGCGCCCGCTGAGCTCGGCCGCCAGGTGCTGGGCATCGGCCGCACTGCCGCCGTTGCCGCAGACGAGGATCCGGCAGCCCCGGCGGAGCCGCTCGGCCATGTCGTCGGCCTGGCGGAGGATGTGGTCCAGTTCCGCGTCGAAGAAGGCCCGCTTCAGGTCGATGGCGGCCTGGACCTGCTGGAGGAGGCTCTGTTTCATGGGTGGGATTGTGACAGGAATTTCGATCCACAAGCCCGCGGGGGGATGGCAGACTGCGGAAGCCACTGCCCCCGAACGAGGTCCTGTCCCCATGGAATGGATCGCCACGAAACACGCCCTGATGGCCCACCTGCCCGTGGCCGCCGGCCTGCTCCTGCCCCTGGCCCTCATCGCGGCGCTGCGCCCGGGGCGGGGCAACCGGCCCTGGTGGATCGCCTGCCGCTACCTCGGCTGGGCGGGGCTCCTCGGCCTCCTGGCCTCCCTCGCGAGCGGCTGGGCCGAGGCCCGCGTCCAGGGCCTCCTGCCCCCGGGACGCCTGCTGCCGCTTCCCGGTTCGGGCCTGCCTCCCGAACTCGCCCGGCACGTGCTGTGGGCGGCGGCGGGTCTGCCGGTGGCCTTCCTCGCCCTGTGGGCCATGCACCGCCCCCGGAAGGAACACCAGGGCTTCGGCTTCCTGCCCCTCCTCTTCGGGCTCATCTGGGCCGTCATCGCCCTCTACACCGGTCGCATGGGGCACGGCCTGGTCCGTCCGTCCGCCCCCCGCCCCGCGTCGGCGCCTGTGCCCCAGGCCGTCGTGCCACCGCCGGTGGATCCGGAAGCCAAGGTCCCCGTGCGGGCGCTGGACTACGCGGCCCTCGTGCCCATCCAGGCCGAGCCCCTGAAGTCGCCGGTCCATGGTGGACGCTGGATCCGGGTGTGGGTGAGCGAAGGCGCGGTGGAGGCCTACCGGGCCGGCGGTCCGCTCCCTCCCGGCGCCCTGGTGGTCATGAGCACCGTGGAGGACCGCTGGGGCCGTCCCGGGCCTGATCCGGGTCCGCTCTACGCCCTGGAGATGAAGGACGGCCGGCCGCGCCTCACCTTCTACTGGGCGCGGGTGCCCGCCGACCGGCAGGCCGAGACCGGCGGCGAGGCCCGGGTCTACTGGCGGAGCCCCGACGCGCACCTCGAGTCCTGTCTTGGGTGCCATGCGGCCGGCCTGGCTGATCCCGCCCGGCGCAGCCGCGCGCGCACGCCCCGGAAGGCCGCCGGGGCGCCCGCGAGTCCGGCGGGGACGCCGCAGGAATGAGAAGGGCCGGTCGAGGACCGGCCCTTCTGCCTTGGTGTGCTCCGGATCAGTCGATGGTGAACTCGCCCGTGTCGATGATGGTGATCTCGGCATTGAGGTAGGCCACGTTGTAGCCCCGGTCCTTCAGGATGTTGTAGGCCATCTCGGCCCGGGCCCCGGTGCCGCAGTGCACGAGGATCCGCCGGTCCCTGGGGAGCTCGGCCAGGCGGGATTCGAGCTGGTCCTGGGGGGCGTTGAGGGCACCCTTGATCATGCCGGCCTTGGCTTCCTCTGGGCTGCGGACGTCGAGGATGAGGATCTCCTTCCGGGCCTCGGGGGCGAGGCTGGCGAGGCGGGTGAACTCGGCCACGGAGACGGCGCCGGGCCGGAGCTTGGGCACGTAGGCCACCTGCGTGGCGGGGGCGCCGGTCTCCACGGGAAGCGCGGCGGCCTGCCAGCCCTTGATGCCCCCGGTGAGGATGTTCACACCCGGGTAGCCGGCCTTGACGATCTCCAGGGCCGCGGCGCGGGCGGCCTGGCCGCCCTCGGCGTCCACCACCAGGACCGGCGGCTTCAGCTTGGCGGCGGGGAAGCCGTTGGCGAGCAGGTCCTTCAGGCCGGCGGGAGCCACGCTGACGGAGCCCTTGATGAAGCCCTGGCGCGCCTCGGCGAGGGGACGGACATCGAGGACGATGGCCGGGATGTCCTTGTCGAGGAAGGCCTCCTTGAAGGACGCGGGCGAGACCACACCGTAGTGCTTCGCGTACCAGGCGGGCATGCCGTCCACGTAGACCTTGGCATTCGTGTAGCCCAGCTTGCGGGCCTTGGCGAGCGAACTGGGGCTCATGTTGCAGGTCTTCCCGTTGCAGAAGAAGATCACCAGCGCGGCCTTGTCCGCCGGCAGCTTGCCCACGTTCTTGTCGAAGGCCGGGAAGGGGAGGTTCACGGCGGTGGGGATGCTGCCTTCGTTGAAGCGCACCGGCGGCCGAGAATCGAAGAGGAAGTAGTTCCCCTTCTCGGGCCCGAGGGCCACCAGCCGCTGGACCTCCTCGGTGGACACCATGTCCGCCGCGGCCAGCTTGACGGGCGGCTTGACGGAGATGAGGGTGGCGGTCTTCACGCCGTCCTTCTCCGTGAATTCCACGCGGACTTCGTGACCCTTCTTGATGGCCTTGAGGGCGGCCTCGGGGCTGTCGGCCTTCTCCTCCGAGACGACCTTGAGGCCGGCCTTGTCGTAGCGCAGGACCTCGGTGGCCTCGTCGAGCTTCAGCTGGAAGGAGCCGGTCTTCACCACCACGTTGTCCAGGTAGCCGCGGAGGTTTCCCGGCGCCGTGGTGTGGCAGGTGGTGCAGATCTTTGCGGAGACCGGGCGCGGCGCGTCGGCGGACAGGACCGTGGCCGTGACCACGGCCAGGGGGATGAGCAATCGGGGATTCATGGCGGCTCCTCAGGTGGTGGGGTGAGGAGAGTGTCCGCATTGGTTACTGCCTGATCAAGAAATGTGTGATGTCGGTCTACGGACAGTCTGGTGGCCGCTTTTTTGCGGTCGACCCCATGTGGCGTGCGACCTGGAAGTTAGGTCCTTTGAGGAGATTGCGGCTCAGGTGGGGTCTCCGCGGCAGGCGCCTTCACGCCTCGGGCGCGAAGACCTCTCGGGGCTTCCCGGCCCCGCGGTCGGGTCCGACGATCCCCTCCTCCTCCATCCGGTCGATGAGGCGGGCGGCGCGGCCGTAGCCGAGGTTCAGCTTGCGCTGCAGGAGGCTGGTGCTGGCCTTGCGCTCCCGCTTGACCACGGCCACGGCGCGGTCGTAGATGTCGTCCCCGCCACCGGCGTCGCCCTCGTCGAGGAGGGCCGTCTCCTCCTCCGTCTCCATGGCGCTGATGAGGGCCTGGTTGTAGTCGGGCCGGCCCCGCTCGCGGAGCCAGGTGACGAGCCGCAGGGTCTCCTCCTCCGTGAGGAACGGCGCGTGGATGCGCTTGGGATGGCTGGCCCCGTTGGGAAGGAACAGGGCGTCGCCCGCCCCGAGGAGCTGCTCGCCGCCGCCGGCATCCAGGATGGTGCGGCTGTCGATCTTGGTGCGGACGCGATAGCTGAGGCGGCTGGGGAGGTTCGCCTTGATGACGCCCGTGACCACGTCCACGCTGGGCCGCTGGGTGGCCAGGATGAGGTGGATGCCCACGGCCCGGGCCTTCTGGGCGATGCGGGCGATGCTGTCCTCCACTTCGCTGCGGGCCACCATCATCAGGTCCGCCAGCTCGTCGATGACCACCAGCACATGGGGCAGGGGCTCCAGCACCGCGGGCCGGTCCGGCCAGCGCGGGTTCGGCGTGCGCTCGGAGATGTCCAGGTGGCCGCCGGCATCGGCGATCTTGGCGTTGAAGCTCTTCAGGTCGCGCACGGAGAGCAGGGCCAGCCGCCGGTAGCGGTCCTCCATCTGGGCCACGACCCATTTCAGGACGCGGCCCGCCTCCTTCATGTCCGTCACCACCGGGGCCCAGAGGTGCGGGATGTCCTCGTAGACGCCCAGCTCCACCATCTTCGGGTCCACGAGGATGAGCTTCACCTCCTCGGGCAGGGCCCGCACGAGGATGGAGCAGATCATGGCGTTCACGCCCACGCTCTTGCCGCTGCCGGTGCTGCCGCCGATGAGGAGGTGGGGCATCTTGTTCAGGTCGGCCACCACGGGATGTCCCGCGATGTCCTTGCCGAGCGCCAGGGCCAGCAGGCCCGGGGCCTCGCGGAAGGCGGGGCTGTCGATGACCTCGCGGAAGGTGATGATCTCCCGCACGGGGTTGGGCACCTCGATGCCCACCAGGTTCTTGCCGGGGATGCGGTCCATGCGCACGGCCTCGGCCTGGAGGGCGAGGGCCAGGTCCTCCTCCATGCCCAGGATGCGGGAGAGGGGGATGCCGGCATCCGGCTGGAATTCGAAGACCGTGACCACCGGACCGGGCTGCATGCCCGTCACGGAGCCCTTGATCTTGAATTCGGACAGCTTCTGTCCAATGCGTTCCTTGATGCCCGTGAGCAGGGCCGGATCGAGGCGGGCGTGGGGGGCCGGCGGATCGAAGAGCCTGCGGGGGGGCAGCGTCTCCCGCTCGACGGGGGCGGGCGCCTTGGGCTCGGGCCGTGGCTCGGGCAGCGTCGGCAGAGGGCGCGACGGGGTGGGCTCCGTGAGGGGCAGGGGCATCTGCACGATCTCGCGGCCGAAGCGGTCCTTGGCCACCTGGGCCTTCGCCACGGTGGGCTTCGGCGGCAGGGGCGGCGGGGCCTGGGCCAGGAGCTTCGTCCGGAAGCCGCCCTCCTGGGAAACGGGACGGGGCGGATCCAGGGGCACCCCCTCGAGCACCGCCGCGTCCAGGTTCATGGAGTGGATGGTCGGGAGGAGGTCCTCCGCCCGGATGCGGGGCTGCTTCTTCCGGATCTCGGCCGTCTCCAGCTCGGCCCGCAGGAGCGCCTCGCGCTGGTCCTCCAGGTCCTGCTGGCGGGCCGCCAGGGCCTGCAGGGCCACGGCGTCGCTGGCGTCCAGCTCCGGCTGGTCGGGATTCCGCCACCGGAGGAAGGGGCGCCGCACCATGGCGATGAAGCCCTGGATGCCCCGGGCGGGCATGGGCCGCAGCCAGGGCCAGGCCCGCTCGCCGAACCAGCGGACCAGCAGGCGGCCCAGCGCGCGAGTGAGGGCCGGGGCGAGCACGAGGGCGCATACGACGAAGAGGAGGGCGAGCACCAGCGGCAGCCCCACGGGGCCCAGCACGCGGCGCTGGGCGGGCCACAGCATGCTGCCCAGCCACCCGCCCCAGCGCAGCTCCAGGGAACCGCCGGCGCCGTCCTGCCACACCCGGGAGCCGAAGCCGCCGAGGGCGGTCCAGAGGCCCAGGGCGAGGGCCAGCCAGGCGATCCGCCGGGGCCAGCGCCGGCCCTCGTGGGGCCAGGCCTCCCAGAGCAGGTACGGGGGCACCACCCAGGCGCCCAGGCCCGCCAGGGTCTGGAGGAGACCGGCCAGCATGGCGCCGAGGGTGCCGCAGAGGTTGTGGACGGCGGCCACCGCGCCGCCCTGCGCGAAGGGGTGCGGGTCCAGGGGGTAGTAGCTGGCGAGGGAGAGGATCAGCACCAGGGCCGTGAAGGCCCCCAGCGCCCGAAGCACCCACCGGCCCACGCCCTCCAATCCGCCTCCGCGATGATCTGGCACCAGTGTAGCTCAGCGCGCCGCGGAGGCCCTGGGCCCCGGGGCCGTGGCGGCGAGGAGCGCCAGGCGCGGGTGGGGATCCCAGGCGGGCTTGCCCAGTTCGCGGAGGAAGGTGCTGGCGTTGACGAAGGTCCAGCCCTCGGCCCGGGCCCGGTCCATGAAGGCCCCGAGGCCGGCCGCGGGGCGGTCCCCTTCCACCCGCTCCGATCCCAGGTGCATGAGGACGATGAGGCCGTCCCCGTCGCGGCTGAGCCGCTGGTGGAGCCGCTGGAGGATGGCCGTGCCGCTGCGGTAGAGGCGCCGTTCCTTGGCCGTGGCCCAGTCGAGGGTGTCGGCCCCTTCGCTCCAGCCCACGTGGCGGTACCCAAGCTCCTCGGCCCACCGGCGGATCTCCGGCGTCTGTTCCCCGTAGGGGGCGCGCCACCAGGGATCCATGGGGCGCCCGAGCACCTTCACCAGCTCCGCGTCGGCATCCAGCAGCTCCTTCTGCACGCGGGCCTTGGTCCAGGCCGGATCACGCCGCATGCCCGGGGCGAAGTGGGGATGGTCCAGGGTGTGGTTGCCGATCTCGTGGCCCTCGGCGGCCATGCGCCGCACGAGGTCGGGGTAGCGCCGGATGAAGGCGCCCGTGAGGAAGAAGGTGGTGTGCACCCCGCGGGTCTTCAGGGTGTCCAGGACCTCGGTGGCCACCTCGGCGCTGGAGCCGCCGTCGAAGCTCAGCAGCAGCTGCTTCCGGCCCACGGGCCCGCGCGTGAGGTTCAGGGCCTCGCCCTCCCCGGGCCAGCGGGGCAGGGCTCCGGGAGGCAGGGGGTGCGAGGGGCCCGGGGCGGAGGGCTGCAGGTCCCTCCAGGCCGGCTTCGGGGGGGCGGCGGGGGCCGCCTCCAGCGGCGCCAGCAGGGGTGCGGAGGGCCGGGCGGGAAGGGGCCGGGGCGCAGGCACGGCGGCCGGGCGGGCATGGGTGGCGGAAGGGGACGTCGTGGGCCTCGACGCCGGGGGCGCTGGCGCGGGCGGCCTGGGTGCAGGCGGGGCCGGCGCGGGACGGGGTGGCGGGGGGGCGGCCTTCCGGGTGGTGAAGTCGAAGCGGGCCAGGACGCGGCCCGAGGCGGTGCGCAGCACGGCCGTCTCGCCCTCGGGCGGCCGGTAGAGCTCCCAGCGCACGGGGCCCGCCTCGGCGTAGCGGGTCTCCCGGATGGAGCGCCCCTCGAGGATCAGGTCCGTGGGCTCTGGGACCTCACCCTCGATGACCGCCAGCCCGCCCAGGGGATGCCAGGTCCAGGGCGCAAGTGCCGTGGCGGCGGGCGTCCCCGGACCCTTCCCGGCCGGCGCCGGCGCCTCCGTCCGGCCGCAGGCCAGGAGGGCCAGCAGGACCGCGGCGACTCCGGTCGAGCGGGCGGCGGGGCGCCTCACTGCGCGTTCCCGGCGCGGCACAGGGCCCAGTAGTTGGCCTTCTCGCGGACCTTCACGGCCCGCGCATCGAGGCCCGCCCCCCGGAGGTGCTCCAGGGCGCGCTGGGCCAGCAGTTCCGCCGTGGGGTTGCGCCCGGCCAGGGCCGGCAGGTCATTCAGCAGGTGGTAGTCCACCTCCGCCACCCAGGCGTCCAGGGCGGCGGCGAAGGCCCCCTCCTCCGCTTCCGAAGCCAGGGCGGCCGTGGCCTCCAGCTCCCAGTTGTGGCCATGGCGCGCCTCGACGAAGCCCGGCAGGTCGTGGAAGTGGTCGGCCACGAAGCGGCGGCGGAGGGCGAGGGTGAAGGCCATGTCTGAGTATAGCTGCGGGCTACCGGCTGTCGGCGTCCAGCTCGGCCCGGAGATCCTCGAGGTACCGGAGGAGGGTGGCGTGACGGGCCTGGGCCCGGCGGCGGCCGGCGGGGGTGCGCATGGCGGCGGCCAGCTTCAGGAGCTTCCGCTCGAAGTGGTCCAGGCTCCAGGCCTTGTCGTCCAGGTCGCGGCCTTCGCCCCAGGGATCCTCCGGATGCCAGAGGCCCGCGCCGAAGCTGGCCCCCGTGGCGAAGACCCGGGCGATGCCGATGGCGCCGAGGGCCTCCAGGCGGTCGGCGTCCTGGACCACCTCGGCCTCCAGGCTGGCGGGCGCCTCGCCGCCGCTCCAGCTATGGCTGGCCACCGCCGCGGCCACGGCTTCCGCCTTGGCCTCCAGCCCCGGCGTCTCCCGGCACCACGCGGGCACCAGGTCCGCCGCCAGGCGGGCCGTGAGGGGCGATTCCGGATGGTTCTTGGGGCGGTAGACCAGGTCGTGCAGCAGGGCCGCGGCCACGCAGACGTCGCGGTCCGCGCCCTCCTCCGCGGCGAGACGGTCCGCCAGCCGGGCCACGCGGAGGATGTGGCCCAGGTCGTGGGCCGCGTCCCGGGGGAAGGGTTCGGCCGCCAGGTGGGCGCGGAGGCGCGCCAGCAGCGGGGCCATCCAGGGACGGGCGTCGGGAGTCGGCATCCTTCCAGGCTAGGGGAGACCCGCGGACGGTGCAAAGGCATGGCATTCCCGCCGGGCCATTGCCGTATCCTGGGCCTCCCACGGGGGACCCATGCGGATCTGGACCACATTCCTGCTCAGCCTGATGGTGGCGGTCGGCGCCTGGGCGCAGAAGGCGGACCCGTCCTTCGACCCCGTGAAGAGCGTGAGCCTGGGCTTCCAGGGCGGCGCCGTGGTCCTGTCCGCCCCCCCGGGCGCACACCTGAAGTCGGCCTTCATGGCGGTGGAGAAGCAGGGCGGACCGGGCTCCCTGAAGGTGGGCAAGCTCCCGCCGGGGGACGCCAAGGATGAGATCGGCGATCCGGTGTGGCACGGGACCGTGCGCATCCCCGTGAGCGGTACCGGTCTCGCCGGCACCGTGGCCCTGGCGGTGACCTACCAGCCCTGCACCGAAGGGGAGGGCGGCGTCTGCTACCCGCCCACCACGCGCACCCTCCAGGTGAAGGCGGCGGAGATTCCGGCGGAGAAGGGGGCGGAGAAACCCGCGGTTTCCCCGGTCGCGGAAACCAAGGCGGAATCGAAGCCGGAAGCGAAGGTCGAGGCCCCGGCGGCGGCTTCATCTGCGCCCCCGCCGGCCGTGCCCGCGCCGGCGCCGGAGTCCAGCCTCCTCTGGTCCTTCCTCCTCATGTTCCTGGCAGGCCTCGGCGCCTCGCTGACGCCCTGCGTGTATCCCATGATCCCCATCACCATGGCCATCATCGGGGCCAAGGGCGGCGGGAAGGCCAAGGGCTTCGTGCTGTCCCTGGCGCTGGTGCTGGGCATGGCCGTGACCTACACGACCCTGGGCGTGGTGGCCGCCAAGAGCGGCGCGGCCTTCGGGGCCTTCGCGCAGAAGCCGTCGTTTCTCATCCCCGTGTCCCTGGTCTTTGCGGTGTTCGCCCTGTCCCTCTTCGGGGCCTTCGAGATCCGGCTGCCCGCGGGGCTGGCGGCGAAGCTCCAGGGCGACGGCTCACGGTCGGGCCTGGGCGGCGCCTTCGTCATGGGCCTGGTGCTGGGGCCCCTCTCCGCGCCCTGCGTGGGCCCCATCGTGGGCTCGGTGCTGGTGGGCATCGCCCAGCACGGGCAGGTGTGGCTGGGCGCCTCCCAGCTCTTCGTGTTCTCCCTGGGCATGGGCGTGCTCTTCCTGGCCGTGGGCACCTTCAGCGCGGGCCTGCCCCGCAGCGGCGACTGGCTGACCCGCCTCAAGCAGGGGATGGGCCTCGTGGTGCTGGGCTTCGCGGCCTGGAATGTGCGCCTGCTGGTGCCCGACTGGGTCAACGCGGCCATGTGGTCCGGGGTGCTGCTGGTGGGTGCGGGGGTGTTCGGCGCCTTCGAAGCCGTGGAAGGCCTGGTGCCTTCGCTGCGCCGCGCGGCGGGACTGCTGTTCCTTGTGCTCGGCCTGCTGCTGGGCGTGAAGGCCGTGGAGGCGGGGCTGGACGTGCACCTGCTCCCGCAGGGCGGCACGGTGGCCGCGCCGGCGCCGGCCGCCGGCCCCTGGCTGGAGAACGACTTCGAGGGCGCCCTCGCGAAGGCCAAGGCGGAGCAGAAGCTGGTGCTGGTGGACACCTACGCTCAGTGGTGCGCCCAGTGCAAGGAGCTGGACGAGAAGACCTGGCCCGATCCCGCCGTGCAGGCCTGGATCCGCGACCATGCGGTGGCGGTGCGGATCGACACGGACAAGGTGCGCCCCGACCTCGCCACGAAGCTGCGCATCCAGAGCTACCCCACCGTGCTGCTGCTGGACGCGGAGGGCCGCGAAGTCCGCCGCAGCCTGGGTTTCCAGAAGCCGATGGCCATGCTGGCCTGGCTCGATGGCAAATGAGTAGGGCCCGCGTCCGCGGGCCCTACCTGAATTCGCGCAGCGAATTCAGCCGTGTGCGTCACTTCCCCAGGAACTTCGCCAGGGTCTTCTCCAGCTCCTCGCCGCGGAGCTGGGCGCCGGAGGCCACAATGACGCCCTCGGGATTGATGAGCAGGGGCTTGGGGATGCCCTTCACGCCATAGGCCTGGGCCACGGGGGCGTTGAACCCGCCCTCCACGAAGGCGTGGTCCCAGGGCATGGGGGTGGCGGCCTGCTTCCGGAAGGGGGCGATGTGCTCGACCTTGCGGTCGAAGGAGAGGGAGAGGATCTCGAAGTTCCGGCCCTTGAAGCGGGCCCAGGCCTGGTGAAGGTTGGGCATCTCGGCCCGGCAGGGGGGGCACCAGGTGGCCCAGAAGTCGATGAGCAGGTACTTGCCCTTGAAGCTGGCCAGGGTGTAGGTGGTCTTCGGGTCGCCCAGGGCCGGGAGGCTGAAGGCGGGGGCGGGCCGGCCGAGGCCGGTCTTCAGCTCGCCCTCGCGGATGTCGGCGGCCTGCTTGGCCTCGCGGGTGCCGGGGAACTCCATCTGCAGCGTGTCGTAGGTGGGCTTCCAGGCGGCCTCGTCCTTGGCGTCCAGGCGGTCCCAGAAGTACTCGAAGAGCAAATAGCGCCGCACGGCGGGATCGGGGTGCTTGGTCCGGGCCTCGGTGAGGTAGGGGCCCCAGCCGGGGGCCTGCTCGTCGGCCAGGGCCTCGATGAGGCCGGGGTCCAGGCTCCAGGCGGCGGAGGTGGGGGGCACCTCCCTGCGGAGCTGGTCCAGCACGGCGGCGTCCGGCGTGACGCGCATGAGCTGCAGGTGGAGCAGGCGGCTCACCAGCAGGGCCTGCCGCACCTCCGGCCGGGTCTCCGTCTTCAGGCGGGTGTCCAGGTCGGCCAGTTCCCTGGCGCAATCGCCCTTGAAGTCCTTGCTGTTCCCGCCCGCCTTCATGAAGGCCGCGCGGGCCTCCATCACGGACTTGGCCTTGGCGCGGGCGGCATCGAGGATGGCCTGGGCCTCCGTGGCGGGCGAGACCGCGGGCGGGGGGGCCTGGAGGGCCGGCAGGGCGAGGAGGAGGGGGAGGGCGGGGGGCATGGTCACTCCGGGGAGACTCCCGGAAGGATACCTCGATAGATGAGGCGGCGGGGCGGGACGGTTCAGCGGCTCAATGGCCCGATCCGGCCTGGGGCGCAACCGGAACCGGCTGGGGGCGCTCCAGGATGGCCCGCTTCAGGGACTCGCCCACGAAGCCGTCCTTGTAGCCGATGTGGATCTGCGCCAGCCTGCCCTCCCGATCCACCACGAAGAGCACGGGGAGGGACCAGACCATGTCCATGAAGTTGGAGGGGCCCTCCTTGCCCAGGCCCGGTGTATAGACGGGCATGTGGCTGGTCTCGAAGAACTGCCGGTTCTTGATCATGAACTTGTGGATGGCGCGCCAGCCGCCCTCGATGCCGCCGCCGTCCTGCTGGTTCTCGTCGAAATTGACGGCCAGGATCTCGAACCCGTACTGGGCCCGCTTGGGGTAGAGGCTGGCGAATTCCATGAGCATCTTCGCCGAGGGGTCGCAGTGCACACTCCAGAGCCCGATCAGGACCACCTTGCCCCGGAGGCTCCCCAGGGAGACGCCCTTGGCCTTCTCGTCGTACGCGGCGAAGGCCGAGACGTCCTTGCGCGCGCCCTGGGGGAAATACTGCTCACCCTCCTGGTGGTAGAGCTTCGAGGAGGGATCGGCGCCGTTGACGCCGTACTGGCTGTGGTACTCCAGGTAGGTCTTGTCCTTCATCAGCCGTGGGCAGGTGGGCGCATCCGGCTTGTTCGCGTTGGTGAAGACACCCTGGGCGGAGAGCAGGCCGGTGGCCAGGGCCAGAAGGGGAAGAAGCGCGGATCGTCCCATGGGACCTCGGAGAATTGAGACTCACCCTACGTCAATCCGGACAGCAGGTCCAGCCCCTCCTCGGTACGGCTCAGGTACCAGGTGAGGGCCTGTCCGTCGACGAGGTGCACGGTGGCTTCCGGAAAGCGGCGCTGCAGCTCGGCGGCATGGCGGCGGTTGAAGCGGTACGGCTCCGTGGGCAGGAGGACCACCTGGGGGGCCAGGGCCTCGAGGGTGGCCTCCTCCAGCACGGGGTACCCGTCCGGGCCGATCGGCGCGAGGCCCGCGGTGCGGACCAGGTCGCCCAGGTAGGTGTCGGGCCCGGCACTCATCCAGGGATCCTTCCAGATGAGGGCGAGGGTCCGCGGACCCTTCCGCCGGCGGCCCTTCAGCCGGGCCTCCAGGGCGGCGGCACGGGCCTCGCCGGCCTCCGCCGCGCCCACGGCGAGGCCCAGGCGCCTCAGCTCGGCGGCGGCGCCCTTCAGGGTCCGGACCTCCAGGGCCAGCCAGGGGATGCCCAGGGCCGTCAGGGCCTCCGCGGCGGATTTCGGGTTCTCGTCCTTCTCCAGGATCACGAGCTCCGGCGCCAGGTCGCGGATGCGGTCCAGGTCCGGATCCTTGGTGCCGCCCACCATGGGCACGGTGTTCCGGATCCACTTCGGCTCGATGCAGTACCGGGTGCGTCCCACCAGCCGCGCCGCCAGCCCCCACTGCACGAGCAGCTCCGTCACCGAGGGCACCAGGCTGACGATGCGCCTCGGCCCCCCGGCCGCCTGGGGGCCGAGGTCCGAGGCCCGGGGACTGAAGCCGGGGGGCTGGGACCGGTCCACGGCGAGCTTCACGCCCAGGTGGGGATCCTTGATCTTCCCCTGGCCGGCGGGGCAGAGGTCCCACAGGGGGCAGACGGCGCAGTCGGGGCGCCGGGCGTCGCAGGTGCGGCGGCCATGGAAGATGAGCTGGTGGTGCAGCTCGATCCAGTCCTCGCGGGGGAAGGTCCGGCAGAGGTCGGCCTCCACCTTCTCCGGCGTGGGTGCCTTCGAGAGGCCCAGCCGCCGGGCCACCCGGAAGATGTGGGTGTCCACGGCCAGGGCCGGCACGCCGAAGGCGTTGGCGAGGACCACGTTCGCGGTCTTCTGGCCCACGCCGGGCAGGGCCGCCAGCTCCGCGGGGTCCGAGGGCACGCGCCCCCCGTGGCGGGCCAGGAGGGCCTGGCCGAGGCCGATGAGGGCCTTCGCCTTGTTCCGGTAGAAGCCCGTGGACCTGACGAGGGCCTCGACCTCCGCCTGCCGCGCGGACGCCAGCGCCGCCGCGTCCGGAAAGCGGGCGAAGAGGGCCGGCGTCGTGAGGTTCACGCGGGCATCGGTGCACTGGGCGCTGAGGATGGTGGCGACGACGAGCTGGAAGGGGTCGGTGTGGTCCAGGGCGCATCTCGCGTCCGGGTACGCGGCGCGGAGCCGGGCCTGGAGGTCGGCGGCGGGGGACACGGCGGCGGATTTCGGACGACGCATGGACTCAGCATAGGCTGCCGGGCGCCCGGGCGGCCCGCCGGAGCCGGTAGAATGGGGACCGAGGTGCTCCATGCCGTCCACCCTCACCGGGAAGCTCGATTGCCAGGAAACCGCCCAGCACTACCTGCGGCTGGTGAAGTCGAACGTCGAGAAGCTGGGCTTCGCCCCGGGCCTGGGCGTGATCCTGGGCACCGACGATTCGGGCAGTGTCACCTACCAGCGCTGGCTCATGAAGGACTGCGAGGACCTGGGCATCGCCGCGGCGGACCTCCGCGTGCAGAACGGCATGCAGCTGGTGAAGCTCCTGGCGCGCCTCAACCAGGACGAGAAGACGCACGGGGTCTTCATCTTCTACCCCCTGCGCTACCCCGAGATCAAGGATGACGAGGTGATGGACCTGGTGGATCCCGGCAAGGACATCGAGGGCCTCCACGCCATCAACATCGGGTTCCTGAACAAGTACCGGAAGCGCCTGGACGACGGCTCCCAGCACCGCTGCATGACGCCCTGCACGGCCCGGGCCATCGTGAAGACCCTCAAGCGGGGCTTCGGCGATGCCTGGCTGGCCGGGAAGACCGTGCTCGTCATCAACGACAGCCTCCGCATCGGCCGGCCCCTCACGGCCATGGTGGCCAACCTCAAGGCCACGCCGATCCTCTGCCACGCGAACACGAACAAGGACCACCTGGAGGGCTTCATCAAGATGGCCGATGTCATCGTGAGCGCCGTGCCGGCCCCGGGGTACCAGATCCGGACGGACTGGATCAAGGACGGCGCCCTCTGCTTCGACCTGAGCGGCGACGGCAACTTCGACTACGAGGCCCTGGACCGGCGCGGGATCCTCTACACCGACACCACCAAGAACAGCGTGGGCAAGGTCACCCGGGCCATGGCCCTCCTGAACCTCACCTACGCGGCCGGGGTGGAATAAGCCGGGGCCCGGCCATTACCGGCGGCCCTTCCACTCTCCCGCCAGCAGACCGTACACGGCGTGGTCCACGAAGCGGTCGTTCACCCACTCGGCCTGGCGGAGGGTGCCTTCGCGGCGGAAGCCCAGGCGCTCGGGGATGGCGCGGCTGCGGCGGTTGCGGATGCCGGCGCGGATCTCGATGCGGTTCAGCCCCAGGGTGCGGAAGCCGTGGCGCAGGAGGGCCGAGACGGCGGCGGTCATGAGGCCGCGGCCCTCCGCCTCCCGGGCCAGCCAGTACCCGAGGGCCCCGCTGCGGTTGGGCTGGTCGATCCAGATGAAGCCGGCCACGCCCACCAGACGGTCCCTCCACCAGAGGCCAAAGGACTGGCCGATGCCGGCCCGGGCCTGGGCCCGCATCCGCAGGATGTAGGCGCGGGAATCCTCCGGACCGCGGTTGGCGTCGGGCCAGGGCAGCCAGCGGCGGAGACGGGCACGGTCGGCGTCCACCTGCGCGAACAGGGCCCGCGCATCCGCGAGGCGGAGGGGGCGCAGCTCCAGGCCGCGCCCGGCCTTCAGCACCTCGTACGCCATCAGTGCCCCGCGGGGTCCTGCAGGGCCGCGGCCCGCCCCGCCCGCCAGAGGATCAGGAGCTGGTCCAGCAGCTCGCCGAAGCGGTCGAGGTGCATGGCATTGGGGCCGTCGCTGAGGGCCTTCTCCGGACAGTCGTGCACCTCGAAGAAGAAGCCGTCCACCGCCGTGGCCGCGGCGCGGGCCAGCGTGGGGATCATCTCCCGGGCGCCGCCGGTGGCGTGGCCCAGGGCGCCGGGCTTCTGCACGCTGTGGGTGGCGTCGAAGACCACCGGGCAGCCCGTCTTGCGCAGGTGGGGGAAGGACTGGAAGTCCACCGCCAGGTTGCCGTAGCCGAAGCTGGAGCCCCGCTCGGTCACCCACACCGGCCCGTGGCCCTCCACGGATTTCAGCTTTTCGACGCCGTGCTTGAGGTCCCAGGGGGCGAGGAACTGGCCCTTCTTCAGGTTCACGGTCCGGCCCGTGGCGGCCGCGGCGAGGAGGAGATCCGTCTGCCGGCACAGGAAGGCGGGGATCTGGAGGACGTCCACGGCCTGCGCGGCCGGGGCGCACTGCTGGCTCTCATGCACGTCCGTGAGCACCGGGACGCCGTAGCGGCGGCGCACCTCGGCCAGGATGTCGAGGCCCTCGTCCATGCCCGGTCCGCGGGCGCTGTCGCGGCTGGTGCGGTTGGCCTTGTCGAAGCTGGACTTGTAGACGAAGGGGATGCCGCGGGCCTCCGCGAGGTCCCGGAGCTGGCCCGCCATGAAGTGGGCATGCTCCCGGCTCTCGATGACGCAGGGCCCCGCGATCAGGAAGAAGCTCTGGTCGGTGTAGGGGCGGGCGAAGTCCATGGACACCTCGGGACCCCATGGTACTCCGATCCGCCCCCGGCGCGGCCCCGATCCGCCTTGACGGGTTGTCGTGATTGTTGATCAGATGCCTTTCACAGTGTTGAATGGAAGGCATCCGGAGGCCCCATGGTGAAGCCGCTGATGGACGACGATCTCAACCGCCGCCTCGTGGCGCTGCTCCAGCTGGAGGGGCGCATGAGCCACGCGGAGCTGGCGGAACGCCTCGGGGTGAGCCGGCCCACCATCATCGACCGGGTGAAGCGGCTGGAGGCCGACGGGGTCCTCAGCGGCTACACCGCAAGGGTCTCCCCGGCGGCGGTGAACAAGCCCACCGTGGCGTTCGTGGCCGTGCGGTACAAGGACAACAACGAGGCCATCGAGCAGCGCTTCATCAAGGCCCTCGAGGACGAGCCGGACATCCTGGAGGCCCACACCATCGCCGGGGAGGACGCCCTGCTGCTGAAGGTGGTGGCCGACACCCCCGCGGGCATCGCCGAGCGGCTGCGGCGCATCCGGGCCCTGGGCCCCATGGTGACCACCCGCACCACCATGGTGCTGGAGACCCACTGGGAGAAGGCCGGTCCGAGCCCCTTCCCCGTGGAGGGCCCGGGCAAGAAGGTCCGCAAGTGATCGCGGCGACGCCGGAACCCCCGTACTACGCCGTCATCTTCACCAGCCAGCGGACCGCGGGCGACCGGGGCTACGCCGCCATGGCGGAGCGCATGGTGGCGCTGGCCCGCCAGCAGCCCGGGTTCCTCGGTGTGGAGAGCGTTCGCGATGCGGAGGGCTTCGGCATCACCGTGTCGTACTGGCGGGACGAGGCCAGCATCGCCGCCTGGAAGGCCCACGCGGAACACGCCGTGGCGCAGCGCCTCGGCCGCGAGCGGTGGTACGGGGCCTTCGGCCTGCGGGTCTGCCGCGTGGAGCGCGCCGCCCTCCCGGAGGCCCGCGGATGATGGGCTGGCTGGCCTACTTCACCGTGGCCCTGGTGTGGGGCTCCACCTACTTCGCCATCGCCGTGGGGGTGGAATCGTTCACGCCCTATGGCCTGGTGGCCGTCCGCTTCACGCTCGCCTCGGTGCTGGCCCTGGGCCTGGGGCGCCTGCGCCGCGAGCCCTGGCCGCCGGCCCGGGAAGTGGGCCACATCGTCTTCGTCGGTGCCCTGCTGCTGGGGGTGTCCAATGCCATGGTGTCCTGGGCGGAGCTGACGGTGCCCTCCGGCGTCACGGCCGTGCTGGCGGCCCTCGTGCCCCTGTGGCTGGCCTTCTTCTCCATGGGGAAGGAACCCTTGGGACCCAAAGGCTGGGCCGGCCTGGGCCTGGGCCTGGCGGGGGTCGTGGTGCTGGTGTGGCCCGCAGGCACCCTGCGCATCGACCCCAGGGGCCTGGTCGTCATGATCCTGGGGTCGGTCATCTGGTCCTGGGGCACGCTGCACGGCAAGCGCTTCGTCCACGGCGGCGGCCTGCTCACCAACGGGGGCCTCCAGATGGCCACGGCGGCCGTCATGGGCTGGGCCGTGGCGCCCCTGACGGGCGGCTACCTGCGGGCCCCGCTGCGGCCCCAGGCCGTGCTGGCGGCGGGCTACCTGGCCCTGTTCGGGTCGGTGCTCGCCTACAGCGCCTACATCTACCTGGCCAAGGCCTGGCCCCCGGCGAAGATGGGCACCTACGCCTACCTGAACCCGCTGGTGGCGGTGCTGCTGGGCACCCTGGTCCTGAAGGAGCCCTTCGGCGTCCGCGGCCTGGTCGGCATGCTCATCATCCTGTCGGCGGTGGCCCTCGTGCAGCTCCGGCCGGCCGCCGCCCTCCCCGACTCCCAACCGGAGGTGTCATGACCACCGCCCTGCTGCTCATCGATGTCCAGAAGGCCTGGGACGATCCCAGCTGGGGTGTCCGCAGCACCCCCGGGGCCGAGGCCAACGTGGCGCGGCTGCTGGCGGGCTTCCGCGCCGCGGGCCGTCCCGTGCTGCACGTGCGCCACGCCTCGGCGAACCCCGCCTCCCCGCTGCATCCCGATCAGCCCGGCCACGGCTTCAAGCCCGAGGCCGCACCCCGGCCCGGCGAGCCGGTCTTCACCAAGTCGGTGCACGCCGCCTTCCTGGGCACGGGCCTGGAGGACCACCTCCGCGCCCACGGGATCACGGGCCTCGTCATCGCGGGCATCACCACGCACCTCTGCGTGTCGAGCACCGCGCGCCTGGGCGCCAACCTGGGCTTCGCCGTCACCGTGGTCTCCGACGCCAGCTCGGCGCTGTCGCTGGACGACGGCGAGGGCGGCCGCATCCCCGCCGAGACCGCCCACCGCGTGGCCCTGGCCGAGCTGCGGGGCCAGTTCGCCGCGGTGCAGACCACGGACGAGGTGCTGGCCGGGCTCTAGGGTCTGTTTTCAAAGTGGATGTGAGCCGCGACGTCGGCCAGCCGCGCCCATGGCGAGGCGGCGGCCGATGGGCGATGCGGGACATCGTTCGAGGCCGCCAACACAGCCAGGGGTGCGGCTGGCCCCGTCCCGGAGGGCAAGGGGCGGCGCCCGGCGCGATACTGCGTTGAGCTCCTCGTCAATAGTGCCGCTATTGCCATCGTCGCTCTCCTTGTCTCGCTTGGGCGGCGCCCCTTGCGCGGCCGCACCCCACTTTGAAAACAGACCCTAGACGGAATCGCCCCCGCGCATCAGCCGCCACGCGGCGAGCGCCAGGACCAGCACGGCGGCGCCGGCCAGCCAGGGCATCCAGGGGCGGGCCCGGTCGCCGGAGGCCACGCGACGGGGCAGGCCGTCCGGATCGGGCCCTTCGGGGCCGAGCGCCAGGGGCTCGGCGGCCAGGAGGAGGCGGCTGGAGGGCAGGGCGCCCAGGTCGCCCGGCGCGGGCCGGGCCTCGCCGCCGAGGTGGAGGGCGTAGGCCTGGCCCGCTTCCGCCGGGAAGAGCAGCACCTGGCGGCGGATCCGGACCACCGCCGATTCGGGCCGGGCGCCCGCCGGCAGGCGGAGGGTCACCCGGCGGGCGAGGGTGGGCGGCAGGGAGAGGCGGGTGGCCGAGGAGCCCAGGGCCGGCAGGTTCCAGACCGGTTCGGGCAGGGATTCGAAGGCGCCGTCGTCCAGGGCCGCCTCGAGGCGAAGGGGCGCGGCGGGCGGGGTCAGCGTGAGGTCCAGGCCCACGACGCGGTCCGCCTGGGGCAGGGTGAGCCGCCACTCCCGGGCCCGGTCGGGCACCGGCTCCAGGGCGGTCATCAGGGCCTGTTCCGGCGCCAGGGCCGCCGGCCCCGTCTCCGCGGAGACGCGCAGGCCCCTGATCCGGGGCGCCCGGCCCTGGTCCGCGCGGAGGGCGATCCGGTAGCGCTCCCCGTCCCAGGGAAGGTCCAGATGGGCCCGGCGGCTCGAGGGCGCGAGGTCGTAGAGGTGCGCGGAGGGCGGGGCGTCGAAGGCGAGGAAGGCGCCGCCCGGGCGCTGCCGCGCGGCCTCCACGGTGGCCACCCAGGGGGCGTCGCCTTCCAGGTCGAGGTCGAGGCGCAGCTTCGCCCGCTCGCCCACCCGCCAGCCCTCGGGCAGCTTCACGCCGAATTCCGCGCTGGGGCGTCCCCGGCCATCGGTGCCCAGGACCGGGTGGTCCAGGTCCAGGGGCTGGGGTGCCCAGAGGCCCTCGCGGGCCACGAGGAAGGGCACGCTGCGGCCGGCGGGGTCGGAGATCCACAGGCCCTTCGTCTCCGCCTGGGCGGCGGCATCCAGCGGCAGGCGGGCCCAGCCGCTGGCGGTGGGGGCCGCGATGGCGCGGCGGCGGAGGCCGGTGGCGTCCTCCTTCGCGCAGGCCAGGGTCAGGAGGACCAGGAGGGGGGCGAGGCGGGCCGGCTTCATGGGTGGGCCTCCGGACGGTGGCGACGCGCCAGGGTGGCCGCGGTCATGCCGATGGCGCCCACGCCCAGGAAGGCCAGGGCCCGCAGGGGCGTGTCGGCGGTGGCCAGGTCGGCCAGGAGCAGCTTGAGGGCGGCGATCCCCATCCAGGCATAGCCCGCGGCCAGCAGGGCCTTCCGCGGGCCCCCCTCGAGGCCGAGGCCGCGCATCCACTGCCAGGCGCCGGAGAGGGCCCAGACCAGGGTGACGGTGATGGAGGCCGCGCGGGTGGCGATCCAGGCCCCCTGGTGCGGATCCGGCGCCTGCAGCCAGTGGACGAGGCGGGCCGCCTCCACGGCCACGGTGACGTTCGCCGTGACCTCCAGGGCCAGGAAGGCCAGCAGGCGCGTCAGGCCGTCCCGGTCCCGCACCAGGAGCGTCCAGGCCACCGCGGCGAGGGCCCCCTCGGCGAAGGCGGCCCGGAGGAAGGGCAGGCCCGTGCGCCAGGGCTCGAAGGCCCCGTCGAGGCCGTGGAAGGCCCAGCGCCCCGTGGCCAGGAGGGCCATGCCCAGGGCCAGGCGGCGCAGGGCGGCGGCCTCCTCCGAGCCGGCCTCGCCACTCCGGTGGGCGGCCCAGGCCAGGGCCAGGGCGAAGGCGCCCCAGAGCGGTCCGACCCAGCGCCAGGCCAGCGCCACGGGCACGGCCAGGGCCAGGTGCCCCGCGGCGAGGGCCAGCAGGGGGAAGTCGGCGGAGCGCCCGCCGAGGCGGCGCCGCGCCGGCTTCACCAGGGCCAGGTTCCAGGCGGCGGCGGCCAGCACGGGGCCGGCGTACAGCTCCGGGGCCCAGTCCAGGCGCTTCCACACCAGCCAGCCGAAGGCGGTGGCGAGGATGGAGGCCGTCAGCCAGAGGGTGGCCGGCGTGCCCGGGCGCTCCTCCGCGCCGGGCAGCCAGGCCCACAGGCCCGCCAGGGCCAGGTGGAGCAGCAGCAGGAGCCCGACGAGGGGCAGGTCGGCCCGCGTCGCCTCCGCGCAGGCGGGGAGGAGGAGGAGCCAGGTGCCGAGGAGGGCCGTCCACCGCGCCCCGATCCAGGCCCCGCCCGTGCGGGCCAGGTAGGGCACGGCCAGGGTGGCGGCCATGAGGACGGCGAGGTAGACCGCCAGGGCCACCTCGTGGTGGCCGCCCTGGCTGAAGGCGAGGGGGGCCGCCAGGCCCGAGGCCAGGGCCACGGTCAGGGCGCCGCCGCTGCGGATCCGGGCGGCCAGGCCTCCGGCCAGCAGGGTGAGCACGGCCGCGGCCGCCAGGCCCAGGACCGGGTCGAAGAAGTGGTAGCTGAAGGCACCGGCCCGGAAGGTGAACTGGAGGCTGCCCAGCCCCGCCAGCAGCAGGGCCACGCCCAGGCGCCGGTTCGCGCCGAGCGCGAGCCGCGCGGCGAAGGCCGTCAGCCCGCCGCCGACGAGGAGGCCGAGCGCGAAGCGCAGCTCCGGGCCCATCCAGCCCTGCTGCACGGCCCAGCGGAAGAAGAACACGGCCCCGGCCAGGAAGAGCACGGCCCCGATGCCCGCGATCCAGACCACGGGCGAGACCTCCCGGCCGGGCCGGACCGGAGCCGGCGGCGCGGCCGCAGGCCGGGGGTGCGGAGCCGGCAGAGGGGCCGCGGGCCGGGGCGCCTGCCCCTGCTGGAGCAGCCAGGCCACCTGGGCCTCCAGGCGCGCCACGCGCTGGGCCAGGTCATCGGGGACCGGGGATCCGGGTTCCATGGGTTCTCCATACGGAAGCGTATGGCATCATCCAGCCCTGCCTCCCGTCCTGTCAAGGCCAGACTGGTCGCGGAAGATCAGCCCACGACGCGGTTCCGTCCCTCGGCCTTGGCCTTGTAGAGGTTGCGGTCGGCCCGGGCCAGCAGGGCCTCGGCGCTGTCCTCGCCGCCGTTCCAGGTGGCCAGGCCGATGCTGAGGGTCACGCGTCCCGACTCGGGCAGGCCGGGGATGGGCTCGGCGGCGACCTGCTCGCGGAGCCGTTCCGCCAGCGCCCGGGCGCCCTCCAGGTCGGTCTGGGGGCAGTAGGCCAGGAACTCCTCGCCGCCGATGCGGCCCAGCTGGTCGACCTTGCGGAGGCCGAAGGCCATGCGCTGGGCCACGACGCTCAGCACCTGGTCGCCGGTGGCGTGGCCGTAGCGGTCGTTCACGGTCTTGAAGTGGTCGAGGTCGACGACCATGACGGACAGGGGCTGGCCAAAGCGCCCGCACTGGTCCAGCTCCACGCCCAGCATGTCGAGGATGTGGCGGCGGTTGTAGAGGCCCGTCAGGGGATCCCGGATGGCCTGGTGGTAGAGGCGGAGCCGGGAGTCCTCCAGGCTCAGGAGCCGGCCCAGCTCCTCGGCGGCGATCTCGAAGAGGCGCTCGTACTCCTCGGCGGCCCGCCGCTCGGCCAGCACGCCCACGGCGCCCGTCACGGGGTAGCCGGGCATGGCGGTGGAGAGCACCACCCGCACCGGGTCGCGCAGGCTCCGGCGGCGCTCTTCGGGATCGCTGGCGGGATGCCAGTGGCATTCCAGGGGGGCGGGGAGGCCGAGGCGCTGGGCCAGTTCCGATTCCAGGGAGGCGCGGTCCTGCTCGCTGGTGGAGGCGCCGTGGACCCCGGCGGACCAGGCACCGTCCTCGCCCAGGTAGGCCACCGCCAGGGCGCCCGGCAGCACCAGCTCCTGGAGGATCTCGATGAAGCCCTGGATGAGCTTGGTGGTGTCGTGCTCCACGGTGTAGAGCCGGCCGATGGAATCCCGCATGGCGGTCTCCACCAGCCGCTGCTCCAGGGCCTGGGCCAGCTGGCGCTGGATGGCGTCGACCCCGAAGTTCTCCTGCGCCAGGCGCGGCACCTGGTGGCCGCGTCGCGGGCGCCCGGTCTGCTGGGACAGGGCGGAGGCCACCTCCACCACGTGATCCAGGTCGCGGCCCTTCACCAGGAAGCGGTCCGCCCCGCAGGTCTTCGCCCAGAAGCGCGCCAGGCCGCCGCCCTGGGCGGTCAGCAGCAGCACAGGCAGGTGGCGGGTGGCCCGGTCGTCCTTGAGGAGCCGGCAGAGCTGGTACCCATCCAGGAGGGGCATGACGCAGTCGCTGACGACCACGTCGGGGAATTCCGTGGCCAGCACCAGCAGGGCCTCGGCCCCGTTCCGGGCTTCGAGGGTGTGGTGGCCATGGCGCTGGAACAGGTGCCGGAGCAGGCTCAGCTGGATGGGGTTGTCATCCACCAGCAGGACCTGGAGCGGGCGGGGGCTGGCGGCGGGCGAGGCGTTCATAGGATCCACTTATCGAAGAAACAGGACCGGAACCTGAAATCCGGGGCTGCCCCATGGGATGCTGGAGCAGGGACGAACCCTCCATCTTGGCTGAATATCCGGATTATATCGATCACGAATGGACGCGCCCCTCCTTCTTTCCCTCGCCCGGGCCTGGATGGCCCAGCGCCCGGATCTGCCGGTGGAAGCCGTGTGGGCCTCGGGGCGGGCCCTGGGCCTGCGCTGGGCCGGCCGACGGGCCGCCGAGGGCTGGGTGCTCCTGCTCCAGCCGAAACCCGAGTTGTGGCTCCTGGAAGCTTCGGACGAGGCCTGGCAGCGGCTCCAGGCCGAGGCCGCCAAGGACAGCCCCCGGCTCTGGGGCCCGTGGTTCAGCGGCGCGCGCCTGAAGGCCGTGGAGGGCGATCCCCGGGAACGCTGGCTGGGCCTCGTGTTCCAGCGCAGGGCCATCACCGGCCGCCTCGAGACCCTGCGCCTGGCCTTCCAGGCCATCCCCGGCCGGGCGGGCCTCCGGGTGGACGGCCTGGACCTCCAGGCACCCCGTCTCGGCCTGGGCGCGCCCTTCCCGGCCACGCCGCCGGAGCCCGCCGAGGATCCACCGCCCTTCCGCCGGTGGCAGGAGCGCTGGGGCGAGTCCCTGGCGGCGGCCCTGGCCGGGGAGATCCCGGAGGTGCTGGAGGGCGAGGGCGGCCTCCTGGACCGGCACCGGGCCTGGTCCCGCGCCCGGGCGGAGGCGCTGGTGCTGGGGCCCGCCCGGGCCGCGGCCGAACGGAAGCTCCAGGCCGAGGCCGCCCGCATGGACCGGCTGGCGGCGGCCCTGGTCCGGGATCGCGTCCGCCACGGGGCCACCCTGCCCCTCAAGGCCCAGGCCGCGCGGCTCTCGGCGGAACTCTACCGCCTGAAGGGGGCCACCCGCGAGGCGGTGCTGCTGGACGGCACGCGGATCGTCCTGCCCGAGGGGAAGACCGCCGAGGCGGCGGTCCAGGCCTGGTTCGCCGCCGCCAAGAAGGCGGAGCGTGGCCTGGCCCGGGTGGCGGAGCTGGAGGCCGAGCTGGCCCGGGAGCGGGCGGCCTGGGACCGCCGGCGGGAGGCGGGGCCCCTTGCGCCGGAGGCGGCCCCTGCGCGACAACCGAAGGCGGAACGGACCAGGAAGGAGACCCGGCGCATGGACGAGCAGGCCGCGAAGCGGAAGGACGGGAAGGGCATGGCCTTCCGCAGCGTCATGGTGGATGGCTTCGAGGTGCTGATCGGGAAGGGCGATGCCGAGAACGACCAGCTCACCTTCAAGGTGGCGGACAACCTGGATTTCTGGCTCCACGTGGCGAACCTGCCCGGCAGCCACGTCGTCATCCGCAACCCGGACAAGCTGAGCGAATTGCCGCGCCACGTCCTGGAGCGCGCCGCCGAGCTGGCGGCCTACCACAGCAAGGCCCGGGACGGCGGCAAGGTGGAGGTCCACCTCGCCCGCATCGCCGACATCAGCAAGCCCCGCGGCTTCGCCCCCGGCAAGGTCATCCTCAAAAAGTGGGTCGGCCTCCGCGTCTATCCCAAACCGTAGCCTCAATCGGAGACGGGGCGGAGAAGGGCGAGCGGTGTCTCGCGTATCGCCGCAGGCGATGCCGAGAGGAAGTGGGTTGGCCTCCGCGTCTATCCCAAGCCCTGGGCCGGGCGCAGCCGGGGCCTAGTCCGCCTTCACGGCGAAGGGCTTGAAGCCGGCCTTCTTGAGCTTCTCGGCGGTCCTGTCCATGGCGGCGCGGTCCGTGGCCTTGGACAGGCGCACCTTCACCTGCCCCTTCTCCTTCACGGTGAGGGTGGCGAACCCCGCGGCCTTGGCCCGGTCGGCCACCCGCCTGGCCTCGGCGGCGTCGGGGGTGGCCACGAGCTGGAGGGTCCAGTGGCCGGCGGCCGGCGCGGGCGCGGCGGAGGCATCCTTGGCCACGGGTGCGGGCGCGGTGGCGTCCACCCGCGGGGCGGGCACCAGCTTGTCGGGGCCGTCGCCCTCGAAGACCTTCAGCTGGTCCACGAGCGGCTCGGGCAGGTCGCGCAGGTCCTCTTCGCCGGTGCGGACGGCGGGCCGGCGAAGGGCCGCGCTCTGCTTGCCCACCTGCACCCCCATCACGAAGGCGAGGGTCAGGAGGCCCACGCCCACACCCGCCACCCAGAGGATGGACTGGCTGGTGATGCTGATCTGGTCGCGGGAGTTCATGGGGCTACAGCCTAACGTCTTCGAAGCGGGCAGCGTACTGCGGTCCGAAGCTGGTGGGGGAGGTCACCACCACTCGCCCCGCGGGCTCCAGCAGGGCCGCGGCCAGGAGGGCTCCCCCGGCGCCGGCGAACTCGCCCCACAGGAGCTTGGGATGGACGGGCCCGGGCCAGTCGGAATGCCTCCGCCGGAGCGAGGCCTCGGAAGGGTCGAGGCGCGGGGAGCCGCTGCTCCCGCCGATCCAGCGGTCCGGGGGGACTCCCGGCAGGACCGCCGCGGCCGCCTCGGCCAGGGCCTCGGCCCGGGCCGCGGGCGTGTTCGCCAGGGCCGGGGCGCTCGCCAGGGCGGCCAGGGTGGCGCGGATGCGGGCGCCCCGGGCCTCGGCGTGTTCCCGGGTCTCCAGCACGAAGGCCTGCGACCCCTCGCCCGGCAGGAAGCCGCGTCCCGATCCGGCCACAGGGTCGCCGTGCCGGGCCAGCAGCCGCGACGCCCGGGCGATCTCCAGCAGCAGGGGGAAGAGCCCGTCCGTCCCCAGCACCAGGACAGCCTCCGCCATCCCGGCGCGCAGCCACCGGGCGCCTTGTTCCAGGGCCGCGAAGGTGGCGGACTCCCATTCCAGGAAGGTGGCGCTGGGGCCTTTGAGGCCGAAGGCCAGGGCCAGGTGGCCGCTGGCGGCGTTGGCCACGCTGTTGGGGAAGAGCATGGGCGAGGCGGCCTCGGGGCCCCGCTGGAGGTAGGGGCGGAGGAAGCCCTCGGTGGCTTCGCTGCCGCCGGTGAGCGTGCCCGCGGCCACGGCGATGCGCTCGCCCAGGGGGCGGGGGTCCAGCGCCGCGTCCGCGAAGGCCTGGTGGGCCGCCCCCCAGGCGAACCGGGAGCAGCGGTCCAGGCGGCGGAGCTGCATGGGGGGGATGATCCCGGCGGGACTGAAGCCCGTGCAGGCCGCGCCCCGGCCGCGGCCCAGGGCCTCGGGCAGGTCGGCGAAGCAGGGCGTCCCGGCCCGCAGGCCCGCCCGGGCGGTGTCGATCCCGTCGCCGCAGGGCAGCACCAGCCCGAGGCCCGTGAGGACGAGGTCGCCGCTCATCGTCCCTCCCATCGCCGGAGCGCCAGGCTCACGTTGTTCCCGCCGAAGGCGAAGGCGTTGACCAGGGCGGCCCGGATCGTTCGTTCCCTCGCCACCAGCGGGGTGCAGTCCAGGTCGCAGTCGGGATCGGGCTCGGTCAGGCGCAGGGTGGGGCTCACGACCTGGTCCCGCAGGGCCAGGACCGCGGTGGCGGCGCCGAAGGCCCCGGCGGCACCCAGGGTGTGGCCGAACTGGCTCTTGGAGCTGGTGACGGACACGCGGTCGGCGGCGCTTCCCAGGGCCCGGCGGATGGCCCTGCACTCCGCGCCGTCATTGGCGGGCGTGGCCGTGCCATGGGCGCTGACCAGATCCACTTCGGCGGACGCCAGGCCGGCGACGCGCAGGGCCATGGCCAGGGCCCGGGCGGCGCCCTCGCCCTCCGGATGCGGGGCCGTGGGGTGGTGGGCATCCATGCTCGCGCCGTACCCCAGCACCTCGGCGAGGATCACGGCGCCCCGGGCCCGGGCGCGGTCGAGGGGCTCGAGCAGGAGCTGCACGGCGCCCTCGCCGAGGTTCAGGCCCGCGCGGTCGCGGCTGAAGGGGCGGCACCTGGCGGCGTCCACCGCCTTCAGGCTCGAGAAGCCGGCGTAGGTGGCGATGCAGAGGGTCTCCGCGCCGCCCGCCACCGCCAGGTCCAGCTCGCCGGCGGCGATGCGCTCCCAGGCCTGGCCCAGGGCCAGCAGGCTGGAGGAGCAGGCGTTCATCACCGTGGCCCGGGGGCCCCGGGCGCCGAGGCGGCGGGCCAGGGCGTCCGTGACGCTGCAGGAGCTCTGGGAGGCGGCCTCCGTGGCGGGGTGGGGCCGGCCGGCCAGGCGGGCGCCGAGGTAGGCCTCCGCCGCCGGCAGGCCCGCGGTGCCGGCCCCCTGGAAGACGCCGATGCGGCGGGGATCGCCGGAAGGGGCGAGGCCGTCCAGGGCCTCCTCCAGGGCGCGGAGGTCCATGGCCTCGCAGCGGGTCCCGTGCCGCCGGGCGGTCAGGGGCACCTCCCCGGCGATCTGGGCGGGTTCCAGGGGCAGGTCGAGGCCCGTGAGGGGGCCCAGGCCGTCCCGGCCTGCGAGCATGGCGGACCAGGTGCCCTCCCGGTCCAGGGCCAGGGAGGACACGAGGCCCAGGCCGGTGATGGCCACGCGGATCCGGCCGGCCGGGACGGGGCTCACGGCCGCTTGACCATGAGGCTGGCGCCGCAGATCTCGCGGCCCTCGCAGGTGACGGTGCCCCGCACCTTCATCAGCCCCCCGAAGGCCCCCTCGGGCGCCACCTCCAGGCGCAGGCGGTCGCCGGGAAGGACCGGCGCCTCGAAGCGGGCGTCCTGGATCCCGGCCAGGAACATGGCGCGGCCGTGCAGGGTGTCGGCCTCCAGGAACCCGGCGGTCTGGGCCAGCATCTCCAGCAGCAGCGTGTCCGGCACCACGGGGCGGCCCGGGAGGGGGGTCGCCCCGGCCGTCACCAGCTTCTCGGCCACCACGCGGACCCCGGGTTCGCGCGCGAGGATCCGGTCCACCAGCAGGAAGGGATGGCGGTGGGGCAGGTGGCCGGGGATGTCGGTCATGGCGACTCAGGCCTTGCGGTGCTCGGCGATGAAGGCCGTGAGGGCCTCGACCGAGCGGAAGGCCTTCGTGCCCGAGGCCTCGTCCTCGATCTTCACGCCGAAAACCTGCTCGATGCCCAGGACCAGCTCCAGGGCGTCGATGGAATCCAGCCCCAGCCCCTCCCCGAAGAGGGGGGCCCCGTCCTCGATCTGGTCGGGCGTCATCCCCTCCAGCTTCAGCCGGTCGATGATCATCTCTTTGACGCGCAGCTTCAGGTCGCTCATGGAATTCCCGGCAGGTTGGTGGAACCCCCGATTCTATCCGGAAGCTTGTGATTTAGGCACGGACCGCCACAAGCCAAAGGGCGCTAAGCTGATCGTTCGCGGATCCCTCCGCCCGAGTGCGCCATGGCCAACCCCGCATCGCCCTTCCTGCCGGTCCTGATCTTGTTCCTGGTCGCTGCCGTCACCGCGGCCGCCATCCTGATCCTTTCCGGCAAGCTGCTGAACTTCCTGAAGCCCAGGAACCCCCAGGCCGCCAAGCTCACGCCCTACGAGTGCGGCGTGCCCCCCCTGCAGACGGGGGCGCGGCACAAGTACTCCGTGAAGTTCTACCTCACGGCCATGCTCTTCATCCTGTTCGACGTGGAAGCGGCCTTCCTGCTGCCCTGGGCCGTGAACTACAAGCACGCCCTCTGGACCTTCTGGGCCATGCTGAGCTTCATGGCCACCCTGCTCGTGGGCTTCATCTACGCCTGGGGCAAGGGCGCCTTCGAGTGGGAGCGCTGAGATGGCCGAACCGACCCTCAATGATGCCGTGCTGACCACCCGCCTGGATGCGGTGGTCAACTGGGGCCGCAAGAACAGCCTCTGGCCCATGCCCTTCGGCACCGCCTGCTGCGCCATCGAGTTCATGAGCATGATGGCCTCCAAGTACGACCTGAGCCGCTTCGGCGCCGAGGCCATGCGTTTCAGCCCCCGCCAGAGCGACATGCTGCTCATCCTGGGCACCGTCACCAACAAGATGGCTCCGGTGCTGCGCACCATCTACGCCCAGATGGCCGAGCCCAAGTGGGTGATCTCCGTGGGTGTCTGCGCCAGCTCGGGCGGCATGTACCGCACCTACGCCACCCTCCAGGGCGTGGACCGCATCATCCCCGTGGACGTCTACGTTCCCGGCTGCCCGCCGCGGCCCGAGAGCATGATCTACGGCGTGATGAAGCTGCAGGAGAAGATCGAGAAGGAATCCCTCTCCATGCGCAAGGACCACATCGCCCGCTTCTACGAAAGCCTGGCCCGCCAGGAGGCCCGCCAGGCGGAGAAGGGGCTCACGGGCCAGCAGGCCATCCGCGAGATGCTGATGGATGCCGCTGAACGTGGCGCGGGCACGATCTTCTAGGCGGGGGCATGGACATGGTGATCGAGCACATTGACGCGCAGCTGCCGGGCGTGGTCGTGGACCGCCACGCCTTCCGCGGAGACCAGACCATCGTGGTGGCGAAGGAGCGGTTCCTGGAGGTGGTGGACCTCCTCCATCGCGAGGGCTTTCAGCTGCTGGTGGACCTCACGGCGGTGGATTGGCCCGAGCGGGAGCTCGACGGGAAACCCGTGCGCTTCGACGTGGTCTACCACTGGCTCAACCTGGCCAGCCAGGAGCGGCTGCGCGTGAAGGTGCCCGTGGCCGACGGCGAGGCCGTGCCCAGCCTGGTGAGCCGGTTCAAGACCGCGGACTGGTTCGAGCGGGAGGTCTTCGATCTCTTCGGCATCCGCTTCGAAGGCCATCCCAACCTGGAGCGCCTGCTCACCTGGGAGGACTTCCCGGGCCACGCGCTGCGCAAGGACTTCCCCCTGGATGGCGGGGACCCCTTCTGCATGGAAGGCTGCACCGCCCCCTACAACAACGGCGAACGGAACTAGGCGGCCCTCATGGAATCCATCGCCCTTTCCAGGCAGCAGCTCGACGGCGATCGCATGATCGTCAACATGGGGCCCTCGCACCCCACCACCCACGGCACGCTCCACATCGTCCTGGAGCTCGAGGGCGAGACCATCGTCAAGGCCAGCCCCCGGATGGGCTACCTCCACCGCGGCGTGGAGAAGCTGGGCGAGAACCTCAGCTACCAGCAGTTCATCCCACTCACGGACCGCCTCAACTACTGCAGCTCCATCATGAACAACGTGGGCTACGCCTGCGCGGTCGAGAAGCTGCTGGGCATCGAGATCCCGAGGCGGGCCCAGCAGATCCGCGTGCTGGTGTCGGAGATTGCCCGCATCGCCGACCACATCGTGTGCGTGGGCGTGAACGCGGTGGACATCGGGGCCTTCACGGCCTTCCTCTACCTCTTCAAGCAGCGCGAGACGGCCTACGACCTCTTCGAGATGGCCGCCGGCCAGCGCCTGCACACGAGCTTCACCCGCATCGGCGGCCTCTTCCGGGACATCCCCGAGGCCTTCGTGCCCCTCGCCGAGCGCTTCCTCGTGGAGTGCGAGGCCGCGGTGGACGAGTGCGAGCGCCTGCTCACCCACAACCCCATCTGGTACAACCGGACGAAGGGCGTGGGGGCCATCACCGCCGAGGAGGCCATCAACTGGGGCTACACGGGCCCCTGCCTCCGCGCCGCCGGCGTGCCCCAGGACCTGCGCAAGGCCCAGCCCTACCTGGGATACGAGACCTATGACTTCGACGTGCCCGTGGGCACCACGGGCGACGTGTTCGACCGCTACCTGGTCCGCGTGGAGGAGATGCGCCAGAGCCTGCGCATCATCCGGCAGGTGCTGGACCGCCTCGAGCCCGGCCCCATCATCGTGGACGACTACAAGGTGGCCCTGCCGCCCAAGGAGAAGGTCTACACGCGGATGGAGAGCCTCATCCACCACTTCAAGCTCATCATGCACGGCATGGAGATGCCCGTGGGCGAGGTCTACAGCGCCACCGAGGCGGCCAACGGCGAGCTGGGCTTCTACCTCGTCAGCGACGGCGGCAAGAACCCCTACCGCATCCGGGTCCGTCCCCCCTGCCTGCCCATCTACAGCAGCTTCGACACCCAGGTGAAGGGCTGCCTCATCGCCGACGCCGTCGCCGTCCTCGGCGCGATGAACGTGATTGCGGGCGAGCTCGACCGCTGACGCGCCGAGGACGGCATGCGGGCGAAGCCCGCGGCCGGACCCGGGGGCATGAGGCCGAAGCAGGAGCGGAGGCCGACCGTGCGCGAAGCGCATGACCCCGGAGGGGCGAGGCCCAGGATGGGCCGAGTGAGCGTCATCGCGGGCGAGCTCGACCGCTGAGGTTCCGGACCAGCCGGCGATTCGGCTCCCGGCTATCAGGAGGCCCCACCTGGGGCCTCCTTCCCGTTTCGCCCTCCGGCTCAACGGAGCCAGGACATCGCCGACGCCGTCGCCGTCCTCGGCGCGATGAGGACGAGCGGAGCGAGTCCCACGGTGCCGCAGGCACCGCCCGGAGGGCGAGGCGCGAAGCGCCGAGTGAGCGTCATCGCGGGCGAGCTCGACCGCTGAGGCCCCTCAGCCCTCGAGCTCCGCCAGTTGGGCGCGGTGGTCGTCCCGCAGCCGTTCCAGGAGGGTGAGCAGCTGTTCCCGCTCGGCGGGGGAGAGGGCGCGGTCCACCCGACCGCCCACATCCTGGTGGCGGGTCCGGAGGCGGGCCTCGAGGGCGAGGCCCTTCGGGGTGATCTGCACCCGGCTGCCCCGGCGGTCGGTGGGGTTCTCGCAGCGCTTGACCAGGCCCCGGGCCTCCAGGCGGTTCACCAGGCGCGGCACATCGGCGAAGCGGAAGATCATGCGGCAGCGGAGGTCCTTCACCAGGTAGCCGTCCCTGGGGCCGCCCTTGAGGATCCGCAGCACGTTGAACTGCTGGTCGGAGATGCCCTCCGGCTCGAAGACCCCCTTGTCCAGGAGGCGGGTCAAGTATTCCCGCCCCAGCAGGAGGGCCAGGGCCACCTCCTGGCCCGGCTCGAAGGGCTTGGTGATCTGGAGTTCCTCTCGAAGGTGCATGGTCCCGCTCCGACCCGACCAGGGTCGCACGGATTTCCCAAAAAAGGTGTTGCAACTTGTTAAAACCGGCCTAGACTTCATTGCATGGTGAAACACCTAATCCCTGGAGGAACCATGCGTCACCCCTTCCGCGTTCTCCTGGCCGCCCTCGCGCTGGCGGCCCTTCCGGCCTCCGCCCAGGATGTCTACAAGATCGACCCCGTCCACAGCCAGGTGGGCTTCCAGATCCGCCACTTCGTCTCCAAGGTCAGCGGCCGGTTCTCGAAGTTCTCGGGGGAGATCCGGGTGGACACCAAGGACATCACCAAGTCCACGGTAGAGGTCACCATCGAGGCGGCCAGCATCAACACCGACAACGAAACCCGGGACAAGCACCTGAAGAGCCCCGACTTCTTCGACGTGGCGAAGTTCCCCACCATCACCTTCAAGAGCACGGCCGTGAAGGAAGTGGCCAAGGGCAAGCTGGAGATCACGGGTGACTTCACCCTGCACGGCGTCACCAAGCAGATCACCTTCCCCATCACCAACGCAGGCACCGCCAAGGGCATGCAGCCCGGCAGCGTGGTGGCCGGGTTCACGGACGGCGCGCTCACCATCAACCGCAACGACTACGGCATCAAGACTTTCCCCGGCGTGCTGGGCGACGATGTGGCGATCTCCCTGGACGTCGAGGCCGACAAGGTCTCCAAGTAGAGGGGGCGGCCATGAGCGAGGAATATCCCAGGATCGCGGCCAAGGCCCCGGCGGTGCTGGACCTGGAGCCGGGCACCTACTGGTGGTGCGCCTGCGGGCTGAGCTCGAAGCAGCCCTTCTGCGATGGCGCCCACAAGGTCTGCGACCTCCGGCCCATGAAGGTGGAGATCGCTGAACCCGGCAAGAAGGCCCTCTGCCAGTGCAAGCACACCAAAACGCCTCCCTTCTGCGACGGGAGCCACTGCAACCTCTGAGGCGGGCATTCTCAAGCCGTCAGGGCGCTGTCCGGAGATCCTGGACGTGATGGGGGGCACGGGGTTTACCCGGGCCCCCTGTCTGCGTTTCGGGCTAAACTGGCCCCTCATGCGAGCGCGCCCATGAACCATCCCCAGTCCCCCGAGACCTCCCCGGAACCCCTGGCCCCGGGACAGCGCCTGCCGGAGAGCGAGCGGAAGGAATTCAGTCCGGAGGCCCTGGCCGAGATCCAGGCCATCATGGCGAAGTATCCGGACAAGCTGGCGGCCACCTTGCCCGCCCTGCACATCGCCCAGCGGGAATTCGGCTTCGTGAGCCTCTCGGCCATGAAGGCCGTGGCCCGGGCCATCGGCATTCCGGAAGGGCACGTCTTCGGCGTGGCGACCTTCTACACGATGTACCAGAAGGCCCCCGTGGGTAAGTTCCACCTGCAGGTCTGCACCAACATCAGCTGCGCCCTGCGCGGCGCCGCGCAGCTGCTGGAGAAGGTCTGCGAGAAGACCGGCGTGCAGCCTGGCCACGGACCCAGTCCCGACGGGATGTGGAGCGTGGAGGAGGTGGAGTGCCTCGCCGGTTGCGGTGTGGGCCCCTGCGTCCAGGTGAACCATGACGTTTACGACGAGCTGGTGGACGAGAAGAAGCTCATCGAGGTGATGGAAGCCTGCAAGCGCGGCGACTACCGGCCCTGGGCCCACTGAGCGGAGAACAGACATGGCCGCCATCCGCACCAAGCACGACCCCCAGCTCTACACCTTCCCCGGCTTCGGCTCGGACAAGTACCCGAACCTGATGCTCCGCGGGGCGGGGGACCTGGACAACTGGCACCTCAAGGTCTACGAGCAGAAGCACGAGGGCTACGTGGCCGCCAAGAAGGCCCTGAAGATGGAGCCTGTGGCCGTGACCGAGGAGGTGAAGGCCTCCGGCATCCGCGGGCGCGGCGGCGCGGGCTTCCCGGCGGGCCTGAAGTGGTCCTTCATGCCCAAGGACACCCCCGAGCGGAAGTTCACCCGCTACCTGGTCTGCAACGGCGACGAGGGGGAACCCGGTACGTTCAAGGACCGCGCGATCCTCGAGTACAACCCCCACCAGCTCATCGAGGGCATGATCATCGGCGGCTGGGCGATGCAGTGCCAGCTGGGCTTCGTCTACATCCGCGGCGAGTTCCTCTGGCTCATCGAGAAGCTGGAGGCCGCCCTCCAGCAGGCCCGCGACGCCGGCTATCTCGGCAAGAACATCCTGGGCACGGGCTGGGACTACGACATCATCGTCCACCGCGGCGCCGGGGCCTACATCTGCGGCGAGGAGACGGCCCTGCTGAACTCCCTCGAAGGCCGCCGCGGCGAACCCCGCGTCAAGCCGCCCTTCCCGGCGGCCAAGGGCGCCTTCGGGCAGCCCACCACCATCAACAACGTGGAGACCCTCGCGGCCGTCCCTCCCATCCTCCGCATGGGCGGCGCCGAGTACGGCAAACTGGGCACGCCCAAGAACACGGGCACCCGCATCTTCGGGGTCAGCGGCCACGTGAAGCGTCCCGGCCTCTTCGAGCTGCCCCTCGGCACGCCGATGGACTTCGTGGTGAACGAGCTGGCGGGCGGTTCCAGCACCGGCCGGAAGATCAAGGCCATCATCCCGGGCGGCGCCAGCGCGCCCATGTTCGACGAGAAGGACTTCGACTGTCCGCTCGACTTCGACACGGTGAAGGCCCGCGGCTCCATGGCCGGATCGGGTGGCCTCATCGTCATGGACGAGGACACCTGCATGGTGCAGGCCACCCTCCGCCTCATCCGGTTCTACGCCCACGAGAGCTGCGGCCAGTGCACCCCCTGCCGGGAAGGCTGCAACTGGATGGAGATGATCCTCTACCGCATCGAGCACGGCGAGGGCCGCATGGAGGATCTGGACCTGCTGGCCGGCCTCACGCCCCGCATCGGCCTGCGCACCCTCTGTCCCCTGGGGGACGCCGCCTGCGGCCCCATGGACTCGGCCCTGCAGAAGTTCCGGCACGAATTCGAGCATCACATCACCCACAAGACCTGCTACGCCAAGGGCTCCCGGCTGCTGGCGCAGGTCGGCGCCCACTAGGTCCTCCGGCGGTGCCTCCACATGCAGCGGGCGCCCTGGGGCGCCCGCTGTCCTGTCGGGCCGGAGGTCTCAGGGCGTGACCAGGTCCGGGCGGGGCAGGGCCCGCTTCAGGCCGCTCTTCTCGGTCCAGCCGCACTCGACGATGCGCAGGCAGGCCTGGGCGATGCTCTCCACCGGCTGGCGTTCGTTGTTGAAGACGGCGTCATACCAGCGGGGGGAGGTGATGTCCGCGTGCAGGCATTCGCTGATGAATTTCTCCCGGAGCTTGGACTGGCGCCGGACCAGTTCCTCCGCCTCGGCCAGGGGCATCTCGAGCCGCCGGGCGATGGTCCGCACGCGGAAGTCGAAGCCGCCCACCAGCCGGAAGTGGAAGCAGTTCGTCAGGTCCTGGCAGGCGACGGCCCCGCCCCGGCCCACGAGGATCGCGCAACCGGCCATGGCGATCTGGACGAGATGCTTCACCACCTTCGCGTAGGCGTCGTCATGGGTGAGGAAGCCGAAGTGGGCCCGGAGGACGTCCTGGGCGTGGCTCTCGTTCCCCAGGTGGCTCAGGAGGTCCCGGGAGACCTTCTCGTTCGAGGCCACGCGATCCACGAGGGCCTTGTCGAAGACAGTCCAGGGCAGACCCGAGGCCGATTCCAGGAGCTCCTTGAGGTGCAGGGCCAGGGGGTACCCCTCGCATCCGAACTCCCGGGAGAGGGTGATGGACGGGAGGAGCAGGGGCCGGGGCGGGTGGGCGAGGCGATCCTGCAGCTCGGTCCAGGCGCATTCGCGCTGCTCGATGCTCGGCACCAGGGATGCGAGGGGCTTGGCCATGCCGCCTCCGGCTTCTGGGCAGGCCTGCAGGAACGGCTGCCAGTTGGAAAATAGGGCCTTCCGGGCCACCGGCAAGGGGCCGCGGCATGGCGGATCTCCGCAGGCGTTGAGTTCGACGCGGGGCGCGGCACGGAGCCCCTTCTGGGCGGCGGGGGAAGGGGCCTACCCTGGGGAATGCGCATCCTGGCCGCCCTCCTCCTCGCCGCGATCCTCCGGGCCCAGGCCCCCTTCCTGGCGCCGCCCTACCTGCAGCTGGGCGACGCGCCCCTGCCCGCGGCCCGGGAGCGCATGGACCTGCTCTGGCAGGCGGAGGACAGGGACGCCGCCTGGTCCGTGGAGGTCCAGGGCCTGAAGGGCTGGATTCCCCAGGCCGAGCCCACCTTCCACCGCATGGCCGCCCCACCCCTGCCACCCCATCGGATGTACCGCGCCACCCTTCGGGACCTGTCGCCCGGGGCGCGGGTGCCCTACCGGGTGAAGCGCGACGGCGCGGTGGTCTTCGAGGCGGAAGCCCAGGTCCGGAAATCGGGCGCGCACCGCTTCCTGGTGACCGGCGATGCCGCCGAGGGCACGCTGGAGCAGGCCGCCATCGCCCGGGCCATGGCGGCGCAGCATCCGGACTTCGTGTTCATCGCGGGGGACCTGGTGTACGGCCGGGGCCGGGCCGCCGAGTACCGGGCCCGGTTCTTCCCCGTCTACAACGCCGAGGACCTGCCGCTCATGCGCCGGGTGCCCTTCCTGGGGGTGCCGGGCAACCATGACGTGCCTTGGGATCTCCAGCGCTGGCCCGACACCCTGGCCTACTTCTCGGAGTGGTCCCTCCCCCTGGACGGGCCGGCCCTCCGGCCCGGCGACCCCGGCGCGGCGCCCGCCGTGGCGGGGCTGCACGACGCGGTGCTCGCGGCGGCGGGCCCGGCCTACCCGCGGATGGCCAGCTACAGCTTCGAGTACGGCGGCGTGCACTGGACGGTGCTGGATTCCAACGCCTATGCGGACTGGGCGAGCCCCGTCCTGGCGGCCTGGCTGGAGGCCGACCTGAAGGCCGCGCAGAGGGCCACCTGGCGCGTGGTGGCCCTGCACCATCCCCTCTTCCAGAGCTCCCGCAGCCACGCCGAGGACCAGTGGATGCGCCCCCTCAGCCCGATCCTCGAGCGGTACGGCGTGGACCTGGTCTTCGCCGGCCACGTGCACAACTACCAGCGCACGGCGCCCCTGCGCTTCGCGCCCACGAAGATCGGCCGGCGGGGCGAACCCGTGGCGGGCCGCTTCGAGGTGGACGCGGCCTTCGACGGGAAGACGGTGACCCGGGCCCACGGCATCCTCCACCTCGTCACCGGGGCCGGCGGCGCCCACCTCTACGACAAGGCGCAGGGCGCGGACCGGGCCTCCTGGCAGCCCTGGACCCGCGCCTTCGTCTCCGACCGGCACTCCTTCACGGAGGTGGATGTGGATGGCCGCACCCTGCGCCTGCGCCAGCTCGACGCGGAGGGACGCGAGCTGGATGCGATCACCCTGACGAGGTGAACCACCCGAACAGGTTCTTCACCGAGAAGGAACCAGGTCGAATTTCTGCCAGACACAGGATCTGACCAGGGTCGCAAAAGCCTCTTCGAAGGCCTGGGCATCCGGGGCGGGGATCAGCATGACGATCTGGATGACGCCCCGGGGAGCCCGGATGTCCCCGATCCACCCGGAGTGCCCGTGGCAGTCGCCCCGGAAGGAGTGGATGGAGACCTTCATGCCCCAAAGGGTCTTGAGATCCGGGTGGGCCTGCAGGAATGCCTGGGGGTTGGCTGCCCTGAAGCGGGTGAGCTCGGCGTCCACGAATTCAACGGCGTTCGTCGCGTCCGGGAAGTAGCTGGTGTAGGCCACAGGTTGGGGGTCCGGTGCTGCCGCGACGGGATGAAAGCTCCCGTTGGGAGCGGCTGGGAGCACTCTCTTTCCATCGAAGATCCAGCCGGGGGGCGCGGTCAGGAGGTAGGAGTGCCCATCGGCAGAGAACACGGCCGATCGTCCCGCCACGGCTCCGAGGCTGTTCGTCTGGGCGTGGGCCGGAAGCGGGCAGAGGATAAGGATGGGAACGACAGCCCACCGGAAGGGCGTGGACACGGGACGTCAGCGCCCGAAGGTCATCGTGTAGGTCAGGGGCTTGGGGATCCGGGGGCTGGTCACGGTCACCGAGAGGGTGAGGGTCTTCCCGTCGGGGCTCAGGCGCCAGACGTTCGTGCGGGCGCCCTCGTCGTTCCGGAAGGTCTGGGTGATCTGGCCCTGGCCCAGGTGGGCGGCCACCTGGAACTTGTCACCGTCCTCGCGCGTCCAGGGCGCCTCCTGGCCGCTGGCGGGCATGAGGATCGGATTCCGGTCGTCCAGCTTCACCGACACCTGCTGGGGCGTGATGGCGAGGGTGACCTTCTGGTAGGCGGGGTTCACGTTGGCCAGCTTGTGCCGGGCGATGGGCCGCGTGATGAAGTTCATGCTGGCGGTGCAGGCCTGGATGGCCGCCTGGATGTCATCCACCCGCGTCCGGTGCCACAACCCGTCCATGCCGGGCTCCTGGGCGGAGAGGGAGAGGGCCACGAGGGCGGGGAGGACGAGGGACTTCGCCAGTCGCATGGAGGCTCCGCTTGGATGAGGTGGAACCACCATAGCATCGCCTCACGCGGAAATGGCCCCAGCCGGGGCCATTTCTGCGCAGGAAGGGGGTGGTCAGCCGATGGTCGCCACCATGACCGCCTTGATGGTGTGCATGCGGTTCTCGGCCTCGTCGAAGACCACGCTGTGGCGGCTGCGGAAGACCTCGTCGGTGACCTCGCGGATGTCGTGGCCCTTCTCCTTCATCTCCTTGGCCAGCTTGGTCTCGAAGTCGTGGAAGGCGGGCAGGCAGTGGAGGAACTTCACGTCGGGATTGCCGGTCTTCCGGATCATCTCCATGGTGACCTTGAAGGGCGTGAGCAGCTTCACGCGCTCGGGGATCTGGTCCTCCTCGCCCATGCTGGCCCAGACATCCGTGTAGAGCACGTCGGCACCCTTCACGGCGGCGTCCACGTCGTCCGTCACCTCGATGGTGGCGCCGGTCTCCTTCGCGGCCTCGCGGGCGGCGGCCAGCACCTTGGGATCCGGCGCCAGGGCCTTCGGGCCCAGGGCCACCATGTGCATGCCGGTCTTGGCGGCGCCGTACATCAGGGCGTAGCTCATGTTGTTGCGGATGTCGCCGCAGAAGACGAGCTTCACCTTGTTCAGGGGCTTGGCCACGTGCTCCTCGATGGTGAGGAAGTCGGCCAGGATCTGCGTGGGGTGGTCCGTGTCCGTGAGGCCGTTCCACACGGGCACGCCGCTGTGCTTCGCCAGGGACTCGACCACCTCCTGCTTGTAGCCGCGGTACTCGATGCCGTCGTAGAAGCGGCCCAGCACCTTGGCGCTGTCCTCGATGGATTCCTTCTTGCCCACCTGGGAGCTGGCGGAATCCAGGAAGGTGACGTGGGCCCCCTCCTCCAGCGCCCCGACCTCGAAGGCGCAGCGGGTGCGGGTGCTGGTCTTCTCGAAGAGCAGGACGATGTTCTTGCCCTTGAGCAGGTCGTTGTAGACGCCCATGCGCTTCTTGGCCTTGAGGTCCCGCGACAGGTCCAGGAGGTAGCGCACCTCCAGGGGGGTGAAATCCATCAGGGTGAGAAAGCTGCGTCCCTTGAGGTTGACGGCCATGGAAGCCTCCCGAAAGTTCCTGACAAAGGGTACCCATGGGGAAGGAATCCGACCAGGGACAAGGGGCCCGTGCCGGTCGCGAGTTGACGAAGTGTCGGAAAGCCTGGCCCCTTCCGGCCCGGGGGATCCGGACGTATAGTCAGGGCCACCACCCCCATCCCCCCCACAGGCCCATCGGGCAGGAGGCATGCATGCGGCCACTGAAGCAGCTGAACGAGGGAAAGCGTCCCCCGGTTTCCGTGGGGCCGGACGACACGGTCTTCACGGCGCTCACCCTGCTCGCCGAGTACGACATCGGTGCCCTGGTGGTGCTGGACCGGGGAAAGCTGGTGGGCATCTTCTCCGAGCGCGACTACGCGCGGAAGATCGTCCTCAAGGGCAAGGCCTCCAGGGACACCCTGGTGCGGGAGATCATGAGCGAGAAGGTGTGCTGCGTGACCCTCGACGAGACCGTGGAGGAGTGCATGGCCCTCATGACCGAGCAGCGCATCCGCCACCTGCCCATCATCGGCGAGGGCGACCGGGTGATCGGCATCCTCTCCATCGGCGACCTGGTGAAGGAGACCATCTCCGACCAGCAGTTCACCATCGAGCAGCTGGTCACCTACATCCAGAACTGAACCGCCTCAGCGGCTCAGGCGCTTCAGGGCGATGGTCAGGTACTCCACCGGGGCGGGCAGGAGGCCCGCGTCCGCCACCTCGTTCTGGCCCTCCTGCGACATGATCAGGTGCACCAGCTCGTTGACGGGCGCCGGGACCGCAGCGCCGGGGGCCCGGTTCAGGTAGGCATAGAACAGCCGCGTCATGGGATACCGGCTGGTGGTCACCATCTCCTGGGTCGGATACCGCGCATCCGTGCCGTCGTAGGGCATCACCGGCAGGATCTTGACCGAGTTGTTCCAGCAGATCAGCGGGCCGTACCCGATGCCGGCGGCGTTGGTGGCGATGGCCTCCGTCAGGGACTCGTAGTCCTCACGCTCCTGGATGCCGTCCCGGAACTCGCCGTTCTGGAGGGCCATCTCCTTGAAGGTGGACCGCACGGCGGACCCCTCCCCGCGGGAGAAGGGGTCGATGCGCCGCTTGGCCAGTTCGCCCCGGACCCCCAGGTCGCCCCAGGTGGCCGCCGGCTCCTTGGCGCCGCCCTTGCGCGTCCTGGAATAGATGGCATCCAGCTGCTCCATGGTGATGGAGGCGAGGGGATTGGTCTTGTTGACGAACACGATGTTGGCGTCCATCCCCACCGGCATGCGCATGGGCATGTAGCCGTACTTCTCGCGGAACGCCTTCATCTCGGCGGAGGAGAGCTCCCGGGCCATGATCACCAGGGGGGCCTTCCCGTCGATCAGCTGCTTGGCGGCCTCGCCGCTGAGCTGGAGGCGGAAGATCGGGTTCGCCTCCGCGTGGTACTTCCGGAAGCCCCGGCGCCACTCGTCGCCCACGTCCTGGAGGGTGTCGGTGCAGGGGATCTCCAGGGCGCCCTTGATGCTGGCCGTCGGCTGGTAGTGGGGCAGCCGGTCGGACACCTGGGCCCGGACCTGGTAGGCCTGCGCGGCGAGGCGGGGGGCGAAGGGGAGCCCTGCGGCCAGGCAGAGCACCAAGACTCTCGGGTTGAACTTGCTCGACATGAGGTTCCTCCTGACTGCCCGGTGTAGAGTTTGATCGCCAGGGATCACATAAAAGAGCTTGTTGTGATCTTTGACACCAAATTGGACCCAATTATCGCCTTTGATTCAAGGACGGAATACGATGCGAGGGGCGGAAGCCCCCGATCCCCCTGGGAGGACCCATGACCCGCGAGTACCTCCTGGCCTTCTGCCTCGTCCTGGGATCGGGAGGGGTCCCGGCCGGGGCCCGCGGGGAGGACGCCAAGCATCCGATGCCGCCCAGGCACGCCAAGGCGGGGGTCATCTGCCACGACTGCCACCAGAAGGAGAAGCCCACCACGGCCCCGGTGCCGGACGAGTCCTGCATGGCCTGCCACGGGGACCTCAAGGCCATGGCCGAGCTGACGAAGCAGCTTCCCGCGAATCCCCATGCGCCGCCCCCCGCTCCCCACCCCGGGCCCTTCACCTGCCCGGAGTGCCACCGGCAGCACAAGGCCGCCGTGGTGAAGTGCCTGGAATGCCACCCCACCTTCAAGTTCGCCGATCCGTCGAGGATTCCATGACGCTGAAGCACCTCGTCGCCCTCTGCCTGGCCGGGAGCCTGGGCGCCGCCTGGGGCCGGGCCGGGGATCCCCAGCGCCCCCTTCCGCCCTGGCACGCCAAGGCGGGGGTGATCTGCCATGACTGCCACCAGAAGGAGAAACCCACCACCGCGGCGGTGGCCGACGAGTCCTGCATGGTCTGCCACGGGGACTATCCGGCCATGGCCGAGCTCACCAAGCACCTGCCGGTGAACCCCCACGCGCCGCCGAAGCCGCCGCACGCCGGCCCCTTCGCCTGCCCCGAGTGCCACCACCAGCACAAGCCGGCGGTGGTGAAGTGCCTGGAGTGCCACCCGGACTTCAAGCTGAAGCCCAGGTAGCGGAGGCGAAACGGCGGGTCAGCCCTTCGCGGGGGCGAGGGAGGCGCGCCAGGCGGCGATGAGCCTGGCCTCCTGCTCGGCGCTGGGTCCGGCGAGGCGGGTGCGGCCCTTCTCCACCTTCTCCTGGCCCTTATACCAGGCGAGGGTGTCCTTCACGGTCTCCTCCACGGGCCGGAAGCGCAGGCCGGCCTTCAGGGCCCGGGCATTGCTCCAGGTGTGGAAGCCCTTGGTGTCGCCCGCGTAGGGGGCCCAGATGGGGAACTCCAGGTCCTTCTGGCGGGAGATGAAGGGCTCGGGGATCCACAGGGCCTTGCCCTTGTGCCCGCTGGCGGCGGCACAGGCCTCCACCACGCGGCCCCAGCCCATCCGCTTCTCCGGTCCGCAGGCATTGAAGGTGCCCACGGTGCCCTGCTCCACGAGGCGGACCAGCCACTCGCCCAGGTCGCGCACGTCGATGACCTCGATGGGATCGTCGGGGGCGCCGGGCACGGCCACCTCGCCGCCGCGGTCGAAGCGCACGGGCCAGTAGGCGAAGCGGCCGGAGGCGTCATCGGGCCCCACGATGTAGCCGGGGCGGATGATCGTGGCCCGGCCGGGCATGGCCTTCTCCGCGGCCTGCTCGCAGAGGGCCTTCAGGGCGCCGTAGTACTCGTAGTTCTTGCCCATGCTCTCGAGGGTGGGGTCGGGCATCGTCGCGAGGGGCGCGTCCTCCGTGCCGTTCTCGGGATTCGGTTCCTTGTAGGCGCTGATGCTCGAGATGTAGAGGTACTGCTTTGCGCGGGGGGCCAGCAGGGCCGCGGAGGCCCCGACCATGCGCGGGAAGTAGCCGCTGTTGTCGATGACCGCATCCCAGGTGCCGGTCTCCAGGGCCTTCAGCCCTTCCCCCTTCTTCGGGTCGCGGTCACCGTGCAGTTTCTCCACGCCCGGGAAGAGGTCGGGGCGGGTCTTCCCGCGGTTGAACATGGTCACGTGGTGGCCGCGGGCCTGGGCAGCCTCGATGGTGGCGGGCCCCAGGAAGCCGGTGCCGCCCAGGATGAGGATGCGCTTGGGGGCGGCCTTGGCAGGCGCGGCCTGCAGGTCGAGGCCCGTGGCGGCCAGGGCGGTCGCGGTGGCGGACCACTGGAGGAATTCGCGGCGGGAGACGGTCATGGGAACCTCCGGAACCGGATGGAAGGGTGAAGCCTCGTGAAATTATGTATACTCCTTTGGCCTCCGCAACATCTTTCCCCGGATCCGCCATGACCCCTGCCTCCTCCGGCCCCGCCCGGCTGCTGCGCCGCCTGGTGCTCCTCGAACCGGGCGAGGGGCCGATGCTCTCCGCGGCCACGGCCTATTTCGCCTGCCTGATGGCCGGCTACTACCTGCTCCGCCCCGTCCGGGAGGCCTTCGGCATCGCCCGCGGCGCCGACAAGCTGCCCTGGCTGATGACGGGCACCCTCCTGGCCATGCTGCTGGTCAACCCGGCCTTCGCGGCCCTGGTGTCGCGCTTCCCGCGGCGGCGCTTCATCCCCTGGACCTACCGCTTCTTCGCCCTGAACCTGCTCGTCTTCGCCGCGCTGTTCCGCTGGCGGGCCGGACATGGTGCGGCGCTGGGCTACGTGTTCTACATCTGGCTGTCCGTCTTCAACCTCTTCGTGGTGAGCGTGTTCTGGGGCTTCCTCACGGACCTCCTGCACGAGGCGCAGGCCAAGCGCCTCTTCGGGTTCATCGCCATGGGCGGCACGGTCGGCGCCATCGCGGGGGCCGGCCTCACGGAGGCCCTGAGCCGCGGCCAGGCCTTCGGCTGGCGCCTGCCGGTGGCCCTCGGGCCCGGCGGGCTCATGCTCGTCTCGGCACTCCTCCTGGAGCTGGCGGCCCAGTGCGCCCTGGCCCTGGCCCGGCGCTTCCACCTGGGCATGGCCGCAGGGGCCCCCGCGGAGCCCGGCCCCGGCGCCTGGGAGGGCCTGCGCCTGGTGGCGGGTTCGCGCTACCTGCAGCTCATGGGCGGCTACATGCTGCTCTACACCATCACCTCGACCTTCCTCTACCTGGCCCAGGGCGCCATCGTCGAGCACACCTTCGCCAGCCGGGCGGTGCGCACCGCCGCCTTCGCGCGGCTGGACCTGTGGACGAACCTCCTGACGCTGGCGGGCCAGGTCCTCCTCACCGGCCGGGTGCTGCGGCGGTTCCGCATGGCCGGCATCCTCCTCGTGCTGCCGGTCCTCACCCTGCTGGGCTTCGGCGGGCTCTGGGCCCTGCCCACCTTCGGGATGCTGGCGCTGGTGCAGGTGTCCCGCCGGGGCCTCCACTACGCCCTGGACCGCCCCGCGCGGGAGATCCTCTACGTCCCGCTCGGCCCCGAGGAGAAGTACAAGAGCAAGCCCTTCCTCGACACCTTCGTCTACCGCGTGGGTGATCTGCTGGGTGTGTGGGCGCCCACGGCCCTGGCGCTGGTGGCCATTCCGGCGGCCCCTGCGGCCATGGCCTTCTCGGCGGCCTGGTTCGGTGCCGCGGCGGCCCTGGGGCGCTGGAACCGGCGGGTGTCCCGGGACGCTCCCGGCGCGTGAGGCGAGCCTCCGGAGACCTACGCGGAAGGATCCGGTCGCGCCTCAGACCCCGTCGGCGATGAGGACCGCGGGCGTGAAGGGCAGGCCCTCCGCCTCGGCGGGGGTCTTCATGCCCCAGAGGGCCAGCCGTTCCGCATAGGGGGACCACAGTTCCGGCCGGGCCTTCACGGCCTTGAGGGGCGGGTGGAGCCAGAGGGCGGCGGGCAGGTCGGCCAGTTCCTCCGCCGTGAGGTCCATGGCCTCGTCCGTCTCCCACAGGAAGCCGCACCGGGCCGTCTCGCAGGCCGCCCAGAGCTGCAGCACCTCGCTGTGCTCGAAGCTGCTGAAGAGCACCCGGCCCAGGGCCTCCGCGGCCTCCACCGTGGCCAGGGCCTGCTGCCAGCCGGGTTCGCCCTTCAGTTCGACGTTGACCAGCTTCGCGGGCAGATCCAGCACGTCGGCCAGGCGGGGCAGGGGCTCGCCGTTCTTCAGGGCCGGCAGCTCCGCGGCCTTCATCTGGCGGAGGATCCCCGTGCCGTTCGCCGTGCGGGCCAGGTCCTCGTCGTGCAGCACCGCGCACACGCCGTCGCGGGTGGGCTGCACGTCCAGCTCGAAGCCGTCCATGCCCGCGGCCAGCGCCGCGCGGAAAGCCTCCATGGAGTTCTCCAGGTGCTTCGAGGAGTAGCCACGGTGGCCGAGAAGGAGGGGGTGGGTGGACATGGCGGCTCCGGGCAGACGCTCGATTCTGCCTGGAAATCGGCCGGCCCAGGCGTGGGATTCAGTCCCGAGGCCACCGCAGCCGAGGGGAGCCGGTCTCCGGGTGTCCCCAGGAGGACTCACGACCATGCGCGTTCGGCTGGTGGTGACGAGGGCGGGTCCGCGGCGCACCCGGAGGAGCCACGGGAGAACCGCCCTTCGGCAGGATCCCTTCCTAGTTCGAAAGATCGAGGTCGGGAAAACATGTTAAATGTTTATTTTAAACAAATTAAAACAAATCTGAGACCATCAGGGGAAATCAGCATAAACAAAGATTGAGACGCCATATACTCGGCATTCCAGGGCTGCCCGACGGGGACATCCGATGGCGAATTCAAGGTCCACAGAAGGCTGGTTGGATCCGGATTTCAAGCTCCTGTTCGAATCCGTGCCGGGGCTCTACCTGGTGGTCGACCCGGACCTGGCCATCAGGGCCGTCAGCGAGGCCTACCTTGAAGCCACCTTCACCCGGCGGGAGGAGATCCTCGGCCGGAACCTCTTCGAGGTGTTCCCGGACAACCCCGAGGATCCGGACGCGACCGGGGTGGCCAACCTCAGGGCCTCCCTTCAGCGGGTCCTCGCCTCCGGACGCTCGGATGCCATGGCGGTCCAGAAATACGACATCCAGCGCCCGCATTCCCAGGGAGGCGGCTTCGAGGCGCGCTACTGGAGCCCCGTGAACTCGCCAGTCCTGGGCGCCGACGGGAAGGTGCACTTCATCATCCACCGGGTGGAAGACGTCACCGACTTCCTGCGCCTGCGCGAGGCCCACCGGGCCCAGGGGGAGCTGGCGAAGGATCTGAAGGACCAGGCCGGCCGGATGGAGGCGGAAGTGTTCCGGCGGGCCCAGGCCCTCCAGGAGACGAACCGGCAGCTTCGGGAGCTCCAGGCGGAGCTGGAATTCCGCGTCCAGGCGAGGACGAACGAGCTCCAGCAGGCCCTCGACGCGCTCCGAGCCAGCGAGGAGCAGCTGCGCCAGGCCCAGAAGATGGAGGCAGTGGGCCGCCTGGCCGGGGGCATCGCGCACGACTTCAACAACCTTCTGACGGTGGTGCTCAGTGGGGCCGAGCGGCTGGAACAGAAGCTCGGCCCCGACCGCAATCTGAAAGCGATCCAGCACGCCGCCGACCGGGCCGCGCGCCTGACGGGTCAGCTCCTGGCCTTCAGCCGCCAGCAGATCCTGGCCCCCCGGGCCCTGGATCTCGACGCGGTCCTCGAAGGGCTCCAGCCGATCCTGCTCCGGATCCTCGGGGAGGACATCGAACTCGAGGTTCTTCCCACCTCGAGCCTGCGAAAGGTCTTCGCCGACCAGGGCCAGATCGAGCAGGTGATCATGAACCTGGTGGTGAACGCCCGGGATGCCATGCCGGAGGGCGGGAAACTCACCCTCGAGACCGCGAATGTGGACTTCGACGACCGGTACGCCCGCGACCACCCGGGCGTGAGTCCTGGCCCGCACGTCATGCTCGCGGCAAGCGACACGGGATTTGGAATGGATCCGGGGACGCAGGCCCGGATCTTCGATCCCTTCTTCACGACCAAGGCCCGCGGCAAGGGGACGGGCCTTGGACTCGCCACGGTCTTCGGCATCGTGAAGCAGAGCGGGGGCCACATCTGGCTCTACAGTGAAGTCGGGATCGGCACGACCTTCAAGGTCTATTTCCCGGAAATCCGCGCCGGCGAACAGGCGGACCCGGCCGATCCGGAACCTGCCGTCGTGGTGGACGAGGGTGGGGACGAGACGGTGCTCCTGGTGGAGGACGAGGACCAGGTTCGGGCCATGGCGGCCGAGACCCTGCGGGGGGCGGGCTACACCGTCCTCGAGGCGAAGAACGGGGACGAGGCCCTTGGGGTCTGCACCCGGCACCGGAGCCGGATCGACCTGCTGCTCACGGACGTGATCATGCCGGGAATGAGCGGTCGGCGCGTCTCCGATGTCGCGACTTCCATCCGGTCCGACCTCGCGGTCCTGTTCATGTCGGGCTATACGGACGAGGCCATCCTCCGCCACGGCGTGATCGAGGCCAACCTCCCCTTCCTCCAGAAGCCCTTCACCCCCTCCCGGCTGCGGATGAAGGTGCGGGAGGTCCTGGGACGGGCGGGGCGCCATGCATGAGACGAGGCGATCTCCGCGTTCGTTGCCGCCCCGCGTGGGATCGCGCGGGAGGGTCGAGGCAGGGACCCCGGGTCGGACCTCTCCCGTTCCGGAATGGCTGGATCTCTTCCCCCATCCCATCTGGACGGCCGATCCGGAGGGGCGTTGGGTGGCCTTCAATCGGGGCTGGTTCACCTTCACGGGGCGGAGCGAAGCCCAGGAATCGGACGGGGGCTGGCAGCAGGGGCTGCATCCGGAGGACCTGGACCGGGTCCAGCTTGCCTTCCAGCAGGGCTTCCGGGCGCAGGTGCCCTTCCACCAGGAGTTCCGGCTCAAGCATGCCGACGGCAGCTTCCATTGGGTGCAGAACCACGTCAGTCCCCTGCACGATGAGGACGGAAGCTGCATCGGGTACCTGGGATCCTGCTACGACCTGTCCGTCGCCCGGATGGTCGAGGCCCGGGCGCTGCGGTTGGGCCAGCTCTATGAGGCCCTCTGCCGCATCACCCGCATCGCGAAATTCAGCCCCGGTACGGAGGTCCTTTTCGAGGCGTCGTGCCGAGTCGTGGTGGAAACCGGGGGCTTCTCCCTTGCCTGGATCGGCCTGCTGGATCCCGCGTCGGGCCAGGTCTCGCCAGTGGCGGTTCATGGAAGCGTCCCGGGGTTGGCGGGAGGGGAGATCCGCACCCGGCTGGAAGAGACCCGCCCGACCACGGATCCCGACGTTCCCGGGGGGCGGGGGTTGGTGGGGCAGGCCTGCCGGGAGGCACGCTTCGCCTTCAGCAACGACATCCACTCCGATCCGCGGATGCGGCCCTGGATGCCGCTGGCGGAGTCCTGGGGGATCCGAGGCTCTGCCGCCTTCCCGCTGGTCGTGCGGGGGCAGGTCCGGGGTGCGCTGGCCATCTACGCGATCGAGACAGGGGCCTTCGACTCGGAAGTGGTGGACCTGCTCGACCGCGTGACCGAGGACATCTCCCTGGCCATCGAGCGGCTGGAACAGGGGCGCCGCTGGTCCGAGGTGGAGAGTCGCCTCCGGGTCTCGGAGCGCCTCTTCTCGGCGACCCTTGACACCCTTTCCGCCGCCATGGCCATCCTCGACGAGGAGGGGCGGATCCTGGCTGTCAACGCGGCCTGGCTGGATTTCCAGAATGTTGAGAATCCGCTGGTACATGGGCGATCGCCGGGAGATGACTACCGGACCGTCTGTTCCCCCTTCCTGGCCCAGGAGGGGCCCCTCTCGGATTTCGTCCTCGGGGTTCTCGAGGTGATCGAGGGGGTGCAGGAGCGGTTCACGGGGGAGTACCCCTGCACCGGAACTGGGGCCTCCCGCTGGTACGCCGCCACCGTGCAGCGGTTCTCCTTTGAAGGGTTGAACCGCACCGTCGTGGCGCACCGGGAGGTGACGGACCGCAAGCTGGTGGAGGACCGGCTGCGGCACAGTGAACTGCTCTTCCGGATGATCACGGAGAATGCCCAGGATCTGGTCGCGCTGCTGGACGAGGAAGGGTGTTGCCTCTATGCCGGGGCCTCGCACCTGTCGCTCTTGGGCTTCACGATGGCGGACCTCATCACCAAGCGTCCCCTGGAGATCGTCGCCGAACCGGATCGTGAACGGATGGTGGGCATCCTCCGAAGGATCGCCGAGGGCAGGATGGACGCGGCCATTACCGAATACCACCTGGTCCGGAAGGACGGGACGCAGATCCCTGTGGAGTCCCGCCTCACCGCGATCCGGGAGGCCAGGGACGGGGCCACCAGCATCCTGGTGGTCGCCCGAGACATCAGCGAACGGCTGGCGGCGGAACAGGATCGGCGCCGGATGGAAGCCGAACTGGGCCAGGCCCAGAAGCTCGAGTCCATCGGCCAGCTGGCAGCCGGCATCGCGCACGAGATCAACACCCCCACCCAGTACATCGGCGACAACCTCCACTTCATCGCCGACGGCCTCCGGGAGCTGGAGGGGGTTTTCGACCTGTTGATGTCCCTGGATCCAGGAGCGGCGGGAGATGCACCCTTCCTGCAGACCCTGCGCGAGCGGGTGGCCGCCGCCGATCTGGGCTACCTCCGATCGGAGCTGCCCAAAGCTGCGGAGCAATCCCTGGAAGGCGTGGCGAGGGTGAGCAAGATCGTGAATGCAATGAAGGAGTTCTCCCACCCCGAAAGCGAGGAGAAGGTCCTGGCCGATCTGAACCGCGCCATCGAAAGCACCGTAGCCATATCCAGGAACGAGTGGAAGTATGTCGCGGACCTGGAGCTGGACCTGGATCCGGGGCTCCAGGCCGTCCCTTGCCATCCCGGGGGGATCAACCAAGTGGTGCTGAACCTGGTGGTGAATGCGGCCCATGCCATCGGTGAGGTGGTCGGCCACTCGGGGGAAAAGGGCCGGATCACCGTGCGGACGCGAGCCGAAGGTGCCTGGGCTGTGATCCAGGTGGAGGACACGGGCCCGGGGATTCCCGAGGCCATCCAGACCCGGATTTTCGATCCCTTCTTCACCACCAAGGGCGTGGGGAAGGGCTCGGGCCAAGGCCTGGCCATCGCCCGATCGGTGGTGGTGGACAAGCACGGGGGGACCCTCGGGTTCGACACACAGCCGGGGCAGGGAACCCTCTTCACCGTGCGCCTCCCCCTCGCTCCCGGGGCCCGGGGTGATCCGTGAGGGTGCTTCCAGGACCGAGGCCCCCAGGTGCTGCGCTGGCCACTCCCATGAGGTGAATCCGTGAGTTCGAGAATCCTGCTCGTCGACGACGATGAGAACGTCCTGGCCGGCTACCACCGGGTCCTCCGCAAGGCCTTCGACCTGGATGTGGCCCTGGGAGCGCCACAGGCCCTCCAGGCCATGGAACATCACGGCCCCTACGCCGTGGTGGTGGCCGACATGCAGATGCCCGGCATGAATGGCGTGGAACTGCTCCAGAAAGTCCGCGAGGGCTGGCCCGGGGCGATCCGGCTCATGCTCACGGGCAACCAGGATCAGCGGACCGCCATCGAGGCCATCAATCAAGGCCGGGTGTTCCGGTTCCTCACCAAGCCCTGTTCCCCGGAGGACCTTGCGGCCATGCTCACGGCGGCCCTGCGCCAGCACCAGCTGGAGCATGCGGAGCGCGAACTGCTGGACCAGACCCTCACGGGAAGCCTGAAGGTGCTCACGGAGATCCTTTCCGTCGTGGACCCGCATGCCTTCGGCCGGGCCGAGATCATCCGCCAACGGGCGGTGCAGATCGCAGCCGCCCTGGGGATGGAGCCAAGCTGGGAGATGGGCGTGGCCGCCATGATGGCGCCGCTCGGATTCGTCACGGTCCCCTCCGCGCTTGCGGCCAAAGGACGCAGCGGGGAGCCCTTGTCCGTGGAAGAACGCGACACCCTGCGGCGTGTGCCCGAGTTCGGAGCCCAGCTCCTGGGTCGGATCCCGCGTCTGGAATCGGTGGCCCAGATCGTGAGGTACCAGCACAAGAGCTACGCTGGAGCCGGTTATCCGCTGGATGACGTGAAGGGCGAAGCCATTCCGCTTGGCGCCCGGATCCTGAGGGCCCTGGACGACTTCCAGGAGATCGAGGAACGGCGGGGCTCCCGTCTGGTGGCCATGGAGCAGATGAAGCTGCGCAGGGGATGGTACGACCCGCGGGTGCTCCAGGCGCTGGAGGTCCTCCTCGTTGATTCCGGCCAGGCCCCGGATCCGGCGGTCCCGCGAGCCGTGGCCGTGAAGGATCTGGAGCCCGGCACCGTGCTGGCGGCAGACGTGAGGACCCGTGGTGGCATGCTCGTGGCGGCGGAGGGGACCCGTCTGCTGCCCTCCCATGTGGAGAAGCTCCAGAACTTCGCGCGGCTCATCGGCCTGGCGGAGCCCCTGTACACCAAGGGCTGATCCTGCTTTCCGAGGGTCGGGTCAGATCACTTTGCCCGGGTTGAAGATCCCGTCCGGGTCCAGGGCCCGCTTGAGGGCGCGCAGGGTCTCGATGTGGCCGGGCGCGGCGAGGGCGAGGAAGGCTTCGCGCTTCGCCAGGCCGATGCCGTGCTCCCCGCTGAGGGTGCCGCCCAGTTCCACGGCCAGGCGGAAGAGGGTCCCCAGCTGGGCCTCCAGCGCCTCGTGCGGGGTCTCGCCGGCGGCCAGCAGGTTCACATGCAGGTTGCCGTCGCCCAGGTGGCCATAGCTGACGGAGGGGATGCCCGTGCGCTCCAGGCGCTCGAAGAATTCGCGGAGGCGGCTGCGGGGCACGACGATGTCCTCGCTCACCTTCTTCGGGTAGCGCTCCTTCAGGAAGGCGCTGGTGACGCGGCGGACGGCCCAGATGCCCTCGCGCTGGCGGGCGTCGGCGGCGATCTCGAGCCCGTCCGCCACCGGGCCCAGCAGGTCCGCCAGGGCCCCCAGGAAATCGTCGGAGGTGCACCCCCGCTCGTCGAACTCCAGGATGGCCAGGGCCTCGCCGGGCAGGCGGCGCGCGGCCTCGGGGCCGTGGGCGCGCAGGTCGGCCAGCACGGCGGGATCGAAGAACTCGAAGGCGCTCGGCAGGAACCCCGCGGCGGAGAGCCGGCCCGGCAGGTCCAGCAGGTCCATCCACCGCTTCACGGGCAGGAGCAGGGTGGCGTATTCCCGGGGCTGGGGCGTGAGGCGCAGGGTGGCGCCCAGGATGAGGCCGAAGATCCCCTCGCTGCCCACCAGGAGCTGGGCGAGGCTCGGCCCGGTGTTGGCCTTCACGCTGCTGATCCCGAACCGGTGGATCTCGCCGTCGGCCAGGAGCGCCTCGAGGCCCAGCACCCAGTGGCGCGTCATGCCGTACTTGCAGGCGTTGGGTCCGCCGGCGTTGGTGGCCAGGGTGCCGCCCAGGGCGCAGCTCTCCCAGGAGTTCGGATCCGGGGGATAGAAGAAGCCGGACTCGGCCGCGGTGGCCTTCACGTCGCGCAGGAGGGCGCTGGCGGGGGCCGTGAGGCTCAGGTCCTGCGGCGAGACCCGGATGCTTCCGGGCCACGCGGCCAGATCCACCACCACCGTGCGCGCCGTGGGGACGCAGCCGCCGGCCTTGCCGGTGCCGGCGCCGCGGGGCACCAGCCCGAAGCCCTCGGAACGGGCGAGGCGCACCAGCTCCCGCAGGGCCGCGGGGCCGCGGGGCCGCACCACGGCCAGGGGGGCGCAGCCCACGACGTGGGACTCGTCGTGGCGGAAGGGCTCCATGGCCTCGGGATCGGTGAGGACGGTGGCGTCGGGCAGGCGTCGGAGGGCGTCCATGGCGTGAGGCTCCCGTCTCCAGTGTGACGGCATTTCCTCCCTGCGGTTACCCTGGGGCCCATGTTCCCCGGTCACGGATCGCCCGCCCCGCGGCGCAGAGCCCCGCTGGGCCGCGCGCTGGGGATGGCGGTGCCCTGGCTCGTGCTGGGGGTGGGACTGGCGGCCACGGCCTGGGCCTGGTCGACGATCTCCCAGCAGGAGGCCACCTACCAGCGGGCCCGCCTGGAGGGGGCCCTGGCCCAGACGCGGGAGGGGGTGGAGCATGCCGTGGAGGAGCAGGCGCGGCTGCTGCGGGGGGCCCAGGGGCTCGCCATCGGCCGCCCCCGGCTGGCGGCGGAGGACTGGCGGGCCTTCGTGGCCAGCCTGGACCTGGGCCGCACCTCCCCCGCCACGCGGCTGATGGGCTACTGCCCCCGGGCCTGCCTCGAGGAGTCCCGGAGGATCCTCCCCCTCCTGGAGCCCGAGGCCGCGGCACGGGACCTGGGACCGGACGGTGGCCGCCTGATGGCCGATCCGGATTTCCGGGCGGCCGTGGACCGCGCGCGGGACCGTGGGGAGCTGGCCGTGTCCGGACGGCTCCGGGCCTTCGGCGACGCCTCCGTCATCGCCCTCGTCCTGCCCGTGTTCCGGGACTTCTCGGCCCCGGACGACGCCAGGGCCCGCCGGGCCTCCTTCCAGGGGGCCGTGGTCTGCGTGGCCGAGACGCCGCAGATGCTCCGCCCCCTGTTCGGGGCCAGCCCCATCGCCGGCCTGGACGTGGAGATCTATGCGGATCCCGCCTGCGGCCGGGAATCGCTCCTCTACGACCGGGACCTCTGCGTGGCCCAGGGCGGCCTCCCCATGGCCCAGCGCCCGGGGGCGCGGCGCATTCCGCTGAAGGTGGGGGGGCGGCGGTGGGAACTGGTGGCGGGGTTCGTGCCGGAGGCGAAGGCCTCCCGCGCGGACCGGCCCCGCCTGACGGCCCTCGGCGGGGTGGCGGCCAGCCTCCTCGCCTTCGTCGTGACCCTGCTGCTCTCGCGGTCCAGGCGCCGCTCCCTGGCCCTGGCCCACCGGCTCCAGGAGAGCGAGGCCCGCTTCCGCTCCCTGGCCGACACCGCCTCCTGCGCCATCTTCACCTTCTCCGATGTCATCGAGTACATGAACGCCACCGGCGCGAGGATGACGGGGTACCCGGTGGCCGAGATCGTCGGGCAGCCCCTCTGGAAGCTGGTCCATCCCCTCGACCGCGACTGGATCCGGGGGCGCGCGGCCGCGAGGCTCCGGGGCGAGCCCATCCCGCCGCGCTACGAGTTCCGCCTGCTGACCAGGGACGGAGCCACGCGCTGGATCGATTTCACTGCCGGCACCGTCCAGGTGGGGGAGCGCACCCTGGGCCTGGGCACGGCCTTCGACGTGACCGACCGGGTCGTGGCCACCGAGGCCAGGGTCGGCATGGAGCGGCAGCTGCTGGAGGCCCAGAAGCTGGAGAGCCTGGGCCTCCTCGCAGGCGGGGTGGCCCACGACTTCAACAACCTGCTGACGGTCATCCAGGGCAACGCAGGCATCCTGCGGGAGCTCCCGGACGACCCGGAGCGGGCCACGGCCTGCCTGCGCAACATCGAGGAGACCTGCCGCCGGGCCTCCGACCTCGTGCGGCAGATGCTCGCCTACGCCGGCCGCGGGCGACTCCACGTCCAGGCCACGAGCCTCAACCAGGTGGTGCAGGAGATCACCCAGCTGCTGGCGGTCTCCATTCCCAAATCGGTGGAGCTGCGCTTCGAACTGGCCCCGGATCTCCCCCCCATCGAGGCCGACACCGCCCAGATGCAGCAGGTGGTCATGAACCTCGTGACGAACGCGTCCGAGGCCATCGGCGAGGCCCTGGGGATCATCACCCTGCGCTCCGGCGCGGAGACGCTCGACGACCGCGCCGCCGCGGAGCTGCAGGCCTCGGAGACGCTGAAGCCGGGGCGGTTCGTGTACGTGGAGGTGCAGGACACGGGATCGGGCATGGATGCGGAAACGCTGGCCCGGATCTTCGATCCCTTCTTCACCACCAAGTTCACCGGCCGGGGCCTCGGCCTGGCGGCCATGCAGGGCATCGTGCGCGGGCATGGCGGCGCCGTCCGCGTCCACAGCACCGCCGGAAAGGGGACCACCTTCCGGGTCTACTTCCCCGTGCGCGAGGGCGGGGCGGAGCCGGCCGGCCCGATCGCCGCCCTCGCCGAGGGAGCCTCCTGGCGCGGGGAGGGCCTGGTGCTGGTGGTGGACGACGAGGAGGGCATCCGCGACTTCGTGCAGCACACCCTGGCGCGCGCGGGCTTCACGGTCCTGCAGGCCGGGGACGGCCTCGCGGGGCTGGATGCCTTCCGCGAGCACCGGGACAACCTGCGGCTGGTCCTGCTGGACCTCACCATGCCGCGGATGGGCGGGGAGGAGGCCCTGCGCGAGATGCGGGCCCTGCGTGAGGACATCCCCGCGGTCCTGTGGAGCGGCTACGGGGAGCGGGCGGATCCCGGAGCCACGGCGCTCCCCTTCCTCCGCAAGCCCTTCAATGCACGGGAGCTGCTGGCCAAGGTGCGGGAGGCCCTGGGGTGAGATCGCTCAGCGCTCGACCAGGAGCCGGTTGATCCGCTGCAGGAGGAGGTTCTGGTGGAAGCCCGACCAGGTCGCCGCGATGTTGCCGTCCTTGTCGACCAGGTAGACGGTCGGCAGGGCGTTCAGCTCGTCCGTGAGGATGTTCAGGCCGTGCTCCCCGAGGGCCAGCCGCTTCACCTGGACCCCGTCGAAGTACTGCTTCTTGGCCCGCAGGAACCCCATCACTTCGGGCCAGTGTTCGAAGTGGACGGGCCACAGGACGATCTTCATGCCCTTGGCGGAGGCCTGCTGCTGGAAATTCCGGAACTCCTGCAGCATCTTCATCGAGGGCTCGCAGCGCGTGCTCCAGAAGCCGATGGCGACGATGTTTCCCTTCATCTGGCCGACCGTCTGGAGGTTCCCGTCGATATCCAGCACCCCGAAGGCCGCGGCCGAACGCCGGGCGCCCTTGGCGATCACCTCATCGCTCGCGGCGTCCATCAGCGGCCGGGCGCCGGTCTGGCGGTGGGCGCCCACGGAACTGTCATCGACCCTCGGGCAGCCGGGCTCGCCCTGGGAAAGCTCCTTGAACGAGCGGGCATCCTGGGCGGCGAGGCCCAGGCATAGGCACAGGGAGGCCAGGATGGAGAGGCGAGTCATGGGTCACCCGGGGAGATTTACACTCATTCCACCCGGTTCCCACGCGGCGCGCAAGCCTCCGGCTCAGGACACCAGGGTGCCCACGGCCTCGCCCTTCACTGCGGCGACCAGGTTGCCCGGCTTGTTCATGTCGAAGACCAGGATGGGCAGGTGGTTCTCCATGCAGAGGGCGATGGCGGAGGCGTCCATGACCTTGAGGCCCTTCTCCAGGACCTCCTGGAAGGCGATGCGCTCGAACCGGGTGGCGGAGGGATCCTTCTTGGGGTCCGCGGTGTAGATGCCATCCACGTTGGTGGCCTTCATCACCACTTCCGCGTTGATCTCGTTGGCCCGGAGGGCGGCGGCGGTGTCCGTGCTGAAGTAGGGGTTGCCGGTGCCCGCGCCGAAGATGACCACCCGGCCCTTCTCCAGGTGGCGCGTGGCGCGGCGCCGGATGTAGCTCTCGGCCACCTTGGGCATCTCCAGGCCCGACAAGGTGCGGGTGTGGACGCCCTTGGCCTCCAGCGCGTCCTGGAGGGCCAGGGCGTTGATCATGGTGGCCAGCATGCCCATGTGGTCCGCGGTGGTGCGGTCCATGCCCCGGGTGGCGCCGGCCACGCCGCGGAAGATGTTGCCGCCACCGATGACGAGACCCACTTCCACGCCCAGGGCACGGATCTCCTTCACCTGGTCGGCGATCATCGAGACCACGGCCGGGTCGATGCCGTACTTCTGGTCGCCCATCAGGGCCTCGCCGGAGAGCTTCAGGAGGATGCGCGCGAACTTCATGGGGGCTCCAGGCCGGGTTCGTGGATAGGGGACTACCTACAAAAGGGGCGGCCGGAACGGCCGCCCCTTTTGTAGCAGGAAAGGATCCTACTTGGCGGCGGCCACTTCGGCGGCGAAGTTCTCGCTGCGCTTCTCCAGGCCCTCGCCCATGATGTACTTCGTGAAGCGGCGGACGCTGAGCTTCTCGCCGATCTCAGCGGTCTTCTGGCTGAGGTACTGCTGGACGGTCAGGTCGGGATTCATGATGAAGGGCTGCTCGAGGAGGCAGACCTCCTTGAAGATGCTGTTCATCTTGCCCTCGACGATCTTCTCGACGATGTTCTGGGGCTTGCCGGTCGCCAGGGCCTGCTCGGTGGCGATGCGCTTCTCGGTGTCGAGGAAGTCCTGCGTGACCTCGTCCTTGGTGACGAAGCGGGGGGCGGGATCCGCGGCGGCGATGTGCATGGCGATCTCCTTCACCATGCGCTGGAAGGCCTCGTTGCGGGCCACGAAGTCGGTCTCCGAGTTCACCTCGACGATCACGCCCACGCGGCCGCCGGGGTGGATGTAGGCCTCGACGATGCCCTCGGCGGCGATGCGGTCGGCCTTCTTGGCGGAGGCGGCGAGGCCCTTCTTGCGCAGCCACTCGATGGCGGCCTCCATCTCGCCGTTGTTCTCCTCCAGGGCCTTCTTGCAGTCCATCATGCCGAGGCCGGTTTTCTCGCGCAGCGCCTTCACGTCATTGGCGGTGAATGCCATGGGATCTCTCCTGGTTCAGTCTGGGTATTCAGAAAAACAGCCATCAGCAGCAGGGCCGCCGATGGCTGAAAGGGATGGGGCGGCGTTCCAGGGCGTCTCGCGACTAGCCCTCGGCTTCCATTTTTTCGGCCATCATCTTCTTCATCTCGTCGCTGTCGCCCTTGTCGCGGAAGGACTGGCGGCCCTCGAGGATGGAGTCGGCCACGCGCTCGGAGAAGAGCAGGATGGAGCGGATGGCGTCGTCGTTGGCGGGAATGACGTAGTCCACCATGTCCGGATCGCAGTTGGTGTCCACGATGCCCACCACCTTGATGCCGAGCTTCTTGGCCTCGGTGACGGCGATGTCCTCGCGGTGCGGATCGATGACGAAGATGACATCGGGCAGGGCGCGCATGTCGCGGATGCCGTGGAAGGAGGCCTCAAGCTTCAGCCGCGTGCGGTTGAGGGTGAGCAGCTCCTTCTTGGAGAGCATGGCGGTGCGGGCGGGGTCGGCCAGGGTGGCTTCGATGTCCCGGAACTTCTCGAGGCTCTTCTTGATGGTGGCGAAGTTGGTGAGCATGCCGCCCAGCCAGCGGTTGTTCACGTAGAAGGCGCCGCAGCGGGCCGCCTGCTCGGCGATGAGGTCCTGGGCCTGGGGCTTGGTGGCGACGAAGAGGAAGTTCTTCCCCTCGCTGGCCGACTTGGTCAGGAAGTTCGCGGCCTGGTTCCAGAGGCGCAGGGTCTTCTGCAGGTCGATGATGTAGATGCTGTTGCGCGCCCCGAAGATGTACTTCTTCATCTTGGGGTTCCAGCGCTTGGTCTGGTGCCCGAAGTGGGCGCCGGCCTCGAGGAGTTCCTTCATCTGGATGGCAGCCATGCTGGCCTCCCTGGTCAAGCGGCGCATGCGAGTGAAGGGCGCCGCGGGTGGGATGGAGGCGGTGGGTTGGATCCCTCCGCCCGATTCGTCCGCCCTGGTTCGGGTCGGACCGGAAAAGCGGAAGGGGGACCCGAGGATCCCCCTTCCAGAGAAACGGACTAGCGCTTGCTGAACTGGAACCGGCGCCGCGCGGCCTTCTGACCGGGCTTCTTGCGCTCCTTCATGCGGGGGTCGCGGGTCAGGAGACCGGCGCCGCGCAGGAGGGACTTCAGCTGCTCGTTGTAGCCCAGCAGGGCGCGGGAGATGCCCATGCGGATGGCCGAGGCCTGGCCGGCGGGGCCGCCGCCGGTCACGGTGATGATCATGTCGAACTTGCCGTCGAGGTCGGCCAGGACCAGGGGCTGGTGCACCATCATGCGGAGCACGGCGTTGGGGAAGTAGTGCTCCAGCGTGCGGCCGTTGACAGTGATCTTGCCGCTGCCGGGACGCAGGAAGGCGCGCGCCGCAGCACTCTTGCGGCGGCCGGTTCCGTAGTTCTGGGTCGTGGCCATGGAGTCCTCTGCTCTACTTCTGGATGGTCAGGATCTGGGGCTGCTGGGCGCTGTGCTCGTGGTCGGAGCCGGCGTAGACCTTCAGCTTGCGGTACATCGCGCGGCCGAGGGGGCCCTTGGGCAGCATGCCCTTGACGGCGCTCTCGATGATCCGCTCGGGGTAGGTAGCCTGCATCACCTCGGCGCGGGTCTCCACCATGGAGCCGGGCTGGGTGGTGGTGCGGCGGTACATCTTCTGGGTGCCCTTCTTGCCGGTGAGGACGGCCTTGGAGGCGTTGATGACGATCACGTGGTCGCCGGTGTCGAGGAAGGGCGTCCAGGTGGGCTTGTTCTTCCCGGACAGGACCTCGGCCACGGCGCTGCTCAGGCGGCCCACGGGGATGCCGCTGGCATCCACCAGGAACCACTGGCGGTTCAGATCGCTGGCTTTCGGGAAGTAAGTGCTCATGGCCTGCTCCGGAATCTTGATCGGGCCGCGGGGACACCACGCGCAGGGCGGCGAGTCCGCAGAAGGGAAAGCTTATCGCTGGCGTTCCGGAGGGTCAAGGAAGGATTTCCGCCTTCCCGGACCGGGGGTCAGGCCTGGGCCAGCCGCCAGAGCTCCTGGGCCACGCGGGACGCGCCCAGGCCGTCCACGAGGGCCATGCCGTCGCGGACCTGCTCCTGCCGGTTGTCCTGCCCCTCGGGGCCCAGCCATCCGGCCAGGGCCTCCGCCGTGGCGGCCGGATCCGCCTCGGTCCCCACGCCCAGGTCGAAGCAGCCGTTGGCCAGGGCCAGGTCCGCCAGGATGGCGTGCTGCCGCTCGTTCTGGCCCCAGACCGCGGCGGGCACGCCCATGCAGAGGGCCTCGGCGAGGGTGACCCCGGCCGCGCACCAGAGCGCGTCGAAGTCGGGAATGCGCCGGGTGAGGTTCGGCAGGCTGCGGACCACCGTGCAGCCGGGGAAGGGGTCGCCCTCGATGCCGTTGGGGGCGAGCAGGGTGCAGGTGCCCCGCCAGCGGTCCTCGGCGGCCAGCCGCGCCAGCAGGTCGAACGCGCGCTGGGCGAGGTTCGGCCCGTCGCTGCCGCCGAAGGTGACGAGCAGCCTGTGGACGGCGAGCGGCTGCATGGGCATGCGCTTGGGCCGGAGTTCCAGGGCGGTGCGGTCCACCACGATGAAGGCCGAGCCCCGCACCACCCGGCAGGCGCCGGACCGGGTCTCGTAGGGGCGGACCTTGCAGCCATCCACCACCTTCACGGGATGGTCCGGCCAGGTCACGCCCTCCAGGTAGGGCTGGAACAGCAGGTCCGCAGTCTCGTGGGCGTCCGTGTCGTCCTCCATCACGGCTACCTTGAGGGGGCGCAGGGCCTGGAGGAAGGCGGTCGAGGTGTCCCACTGGTCCACCAGCACCACGGCGGCGCGGTCCCGCAGGTCCGTCGGCAGCGGCGCGTGCGGATCCTCGCCGAGATCCAGGGTCTCGCAGGGCAGGGGCTGGTCCAGGAAGGGATGGCGCCCGCCGCCCACGCGGCGCGCGCGCTCGTCGCCGGAGACGGCGAGGCAGGCCTGGCCCCCCAGGGCGCGCCAGGCTTCCTGCAGGGCCAGGGCCCGGGCCACATGGCCCAGCCCGAGGCGCAGGTCGGCGTGGACGCGGAGGAGCAGCAGGGGGGACATGATCCGGAGAGTGTAACGGCGCAGGGAACCCCTGGGGAGGGGAGTTGCCCTTGGCGGAACCCTCCCGGGCTGGAATGCTGGGGGAATCCCATCGGAGACACCCATGTCCGCTTCCCCGCTGATGCCGGCCCCCGGCGCCAAGGCCGCCAAGGTCTGCGGCATCCTCGCCATCGTCTTCGCCCTCACCTGCGTGGGGATCCCCGTCGCCGTGGTGCTGGGCATCGTGGCCCTCGTGCAGCACGGGAAGGCCAAGCGCCTGGCCCGGGCCCAGCCCGAGTCCTACGCGCCGGTGCCGGCCACCGGGCTCGTCACCGGCATCCTCGGGCTCGTGCTGCCGGTCCTCCTCCTGCCCGTGGCCGGCATCGTGAGCGCCATCGCGATCCCCGCGCTCCTGGGCCAGCGCGCCCGGGCGCGGGAGATGGCCCTGCAGGTCAACTTCCGGCAGGTGCAGCAGAAGGCCGAGGCCCTCGTGCTGGACGCCCAGGCCAGGACCCCGGGCCAGCCCCTGGAGGCGGAAGCCATCATTCGCGGGCTGGTGGCGGACCCCGGGCTGGCCGTCCTCCGGAATCCCTACGATCCCAAGGCCCCGGCCCTGCAGGCTGCGCCGGAGGCGGGCCCGGGCGTCATCTGCCTGTTCCCGGGACAGGAGGAGGCGGGGGGCGTGACCACCTACTCCGTGAAGCTGAGGGTCGCCTACCCGGGGACCGGCGGGGAGAAGGCCCTGGAGGCCGAGGTCATCACCCGCACCCAGGAGCATGTCCAGACCACGGAGGAGGGCTGGCAGGTGCTCCGGAATCCCGGCGAGGCCCCTGCGCCGCCCCAGTGAGGGGAGGTCAGGGGAAGGGGTGCCCCCCGGCGAACCCGGGCTGGGGGTCGGGGATGGCCGGGGCCTCGGCCACGGGCCAGCCGTCGCGGAAGTAGGCCTCCTTGTAGCGCACGTACCGCTGCCACACGCTCTCCGTGAGCTCCCGCTGCTCCGGCGTGAGCTCGCGCTTCACGGTGGCGGGCCAGCCGGCCACCAGGGTGTGGGGCGGGGCCGCGAAGCCCTCGCGCACGAGGCTGCCGGCGGCCACGAGGCAGCCCTCGCCGATCTCCGCCCCGTCCATGATCGTGGTGCTCATGCCGATGAGGGCGTTCCGCCGGATGGTGCAGCCGTGCAGCATCACGTTGTGGGCGATGCTCACCTGCTCCTCGATGAGCAGGGGCCGCTTCGCGTTGGTGACATGGAGACAGCAGGCATCCTGGATGTTCGTCCGGGCCCCGATGCGCACCCAGTTCACGTCGCCGCGGATGACGCAGTTGAACCAGATGCTGGCGTCATCGCCGATCTCGACATCGCCCAGGACCAGCGCGCTGTCGGGGACGAACACGCGGGATCCCAGGCGGGGGACCATGCCTTGGAAGGGGCGGATCATGGGGGCCTCGGCCGCCCAGTCTAGCCCACGGTGAGGATCCCGGTCTTCACGAGGGTGAGCCCGAGGGAGGCCACGATCAGCCAGAGGATGAGGCCCTGGAGGAAGGGGCGGATGCCCACGGTGCGGATGGCCTCGCGGCTGAGGCCGGCGCCGATGAGGAAGAGGGTGAGCACCAGGGCCCGGTTGGCCGCGAGGGCCACCAGGTGGCCGGCGCCGTGCAGCGCGGGCACCCAGGTCACGAGGGCCGCCATGGCCAGGAAGCCGGCGATGAACCAGGGCTTCTTCACGGGCGGGGCGTCCGCGGCGACTTCCTTGTTGTTCCGGGCGTGGATCATCCCGATGCCCATGGTGACGGGCACGATCCAGAGGGCCCGGGCCAGCTTCACGGTGGTGGCCACCTCCAGGGCCTGCTTGCCGTAGGCGAGGCCGGCCCCCACCACGGAGCTGGTGTCGTGGATGGCGAGGGCGGCCCAGAGGCCGAAGGGCGACTGCCCCAGGTGGAAGTAGTGGCCGATGGGCGGGAAGAGGATGAGGGCGACGGCGTTCAGCAGGAAGACCGTGGCCAGGGCCACCGAGACCTGGTGGGCCCGGGCCCGCATGACGGGCGCCACGGCGGCGATGGCGCTGCCGCCGCAGATGGCCGTGCCCACGGCGATGAGGAGGCCCGCGTCGCGGTCCACCTTGAGGACCCGGGCCAGCCAGAGGCCCAGGAGGATCACCACGGCGAGGCTCATGGCCGTGATCCCGATGCCGTGGAGCCCGGCCCGGGCGACGGTGCGCAGGTCCATGCCGGCGCCCAGGCCCACCACGGCCAGGGGCAGCAGCCGGTGGGTCCAGGTGCGGGTCTGGCCCTGGAAGGGGTTCCCGAACACGAGGGCGATGGCGGCGCCCCCCAGGAGGGCCACGGCGGCGGAGGTGAAGGGGGCCAGGGCGAGCACCGCTCCGAGGATCAGGAGGGGCGTGGCCAGGCTGGAGGCGGGGCGGGAGGGGAGGGCAGCTTCGCTCATGGCATCCAGCATCGGCAGGAACCATTTGGAAAACGAATCGTATTACCGGATGTAATATCAGAAAAACAAATGGAGGGCGGATGGTGTCCGAGCTCGATCCCCGGCGGCTGGAGACCTTCCGCGTGGTGGCCCAGCTGGGCCAGGTTTCGGGCGCGGCCCGCAGCCTGAACCTGTCCCAGCCCGCCGTGACCGCCCAGATCCGCCAGCTGGAGGCGGAGGCGGGCCGGCCCCTCTTCACGCGCCACGCCTCGGGGGTGGAGCTGACGGAGGCCGGGCGGCTGCTGCTCGACTACGCCAAGCGGATCCGCGGCCTGCTGGAGGAGGCGGGCGAGCGGGTGCTGGGCGAGGGCCGGCTGGGCGGCGAGCTGCGGCTGGGCGCCAGCACCACCGCCGCGGCCTACATCCTGCCGCCCCTGCTCCGCGGCTTCCTCGCGGACCACCGGCCGGCCCCCCTGGTGCTGGAGGTGGGGAACACCGAGGAGGTGCTCCAGTGGGTGCGCGAGGGCCGGACGTCCCTGGCCCTGGTGGAGGGCCTCACGCGGGCGCCCGGGCTGGCCCTGGACCCCTACCTGAAGGACGAGCTGGTGCCCGTCCGCGCGGTCCGCGCCCCGAAGCCCCTGGCGGCCGTGCGGAGCGCCGGGGACCTGGGGGGCGTGCCCCTCATCTGGCGCGAGCCGGGGTCCGGCACCCGCGCGGTGGTGGAACGGGCGTTGCGGAAGGCCCGCGTGGTGCGGGCCCCCCGCGGCTCGGATCTGGTGGTGGGGGATACGGAATCCATCAAGTCCTGCGTGCTGCTGGGGCTCGGCATCGGGTTCCTGTCCCGCTGGAGCATCCAGCGGGAGGTGCGCCACGGCCTGGTGGAGGTCATCCCCCTGCCGGACCTGGGCATCCCCAGGATCTTCTCCTGGGCCCAGGCGGGCGGCGGCGCCCCGGGCCAGGCCGGGGCCTTCCTGCGCCACGCCCTTGCCCATCCGCCGATCCTGACGACGGCCCCGGGACGCTAACCTGGGGCATGTCCGACCACCTCATCCCCTCCCGCCGCGGCCTGCCCGCCGACGATCCCATCTTCGCCCTGCATGCGGAGGCCGTGGCCCGCGCAGCGGCGGGCAAGCCGGTGGTGGACGCCACCGTGGGGGCCCTGCTGGACGACAGCGGCCAGCTGGTGGTGCTGGAATCCGTCATGGACCTCTGGCGGGGCCTCGCGGCCCTGGAAGTGGCCCCCTACGCGCCCATCGCCGGGGATCCGGCCTACCTGCGGGCCCTGGTGCAGCGGCACTGGCCGATGCTCCGGGAGGCCGGCCCGGCCTGCGCCACGCCTGGTGGCAGCGGGGCCCTGGCCGTGTCCCTGCGCACCTTCCTGGAGCCGGGCCAGGCCCTGCTCACCGCGGCGCCCTTCTGGGGACCCTACGGCACCCTGGCCTCGGAGGCGGGCCTGCGCCTGGCCACGGCCCCCTGGCCCGGGGCCGGCCAGCCCCTGGATCTGGCGGCGTGGCGGCGGGAGGCGGAGGCGCTGCTGGCCGCCCAGGGCCGCCTGCTGGTGTGGCTGAACGACCCCTGCCACAACCCCACGGGCCGCAGCCTGACGGCCGCCGACCGGGCGGGCCTGGCGGCGCTCCTGACGGAGCTGGCGGGACGCGGCCCCGTGACCCTGCTGCTGGACCTCGCCTACCAGGACTACACCCGCGAGCCCGCCGAGGTGGCCGCGGCCCTGGCGGACTACGCGGCCCTGGGCGAGGCGGGCGCGGTGCTGGTGGGGGCCTCGCTCTCGCTCTCCAAGGCCTTCACGCTCTACGGCGCGCGGTCCGGGGCCCTCGCCTTCCCCTGGTCCCGGGACGCGGACCTGCAGGCCGCGCTGGCCATGGCCTGCCGCGGGCTCTGGTCCACCTGTCCCCGGGCGCCCCAGTCGCTGCTCCTGCACCTCATGCGGGAGGGCAAGGCCCAGGCCCATCTCGCCGCCGAACATCGCCACTGGTCCGAGGTGCTCGAATCCCGCGCCCTGGCCCTGGATGGCGCCCTCCGCGCCGAAGGTCTGGCGGGCGCGCCCTGGCAGGGGGGCTTCTTCGTGACGCTGGCGGTGCCCGATCCCTTCGGCACCTGCGACCGCATGAAGGCCGACGGCGCCTTCAGCGTGCCCATGCCCTGGGGCCTGCGGGTGGGGATCTGCGGATTGCGGGCCGCGGACGCGCCCCGCTTCGCCCGGGCGCTGCGGAAGGCGCTGGCCCCCTGAGCCCGGGAGTTCGCCCTTGGAATCAGGACGGGCTTGGGGTAATCTGAACGACCGCGGGCGTATAACTCAGCGGTAGAGTGCTACCTTCACACGGTAGAAGTCCCAGGTTCGAATCCTGGTACGCCCACCAAAAACCCCTCGCCGGGGTCCCGGCGAGGGGTTTTTGAACTGAGATCCGGATCCGCCCCACCTCCCTTCGGAGCCTCCATGCCCTTCATCAATGCCACCCAGGTCCGTGCCGGGATGATCGTCAATTTCGAGAACGAGCTCTGCCGCGTCATCAGCGTCGAGCACCAGACGCCCGGCAACCTGCCGGCCCGCGTGGTGGTGAAGATGAAGCGGCTGAAGGACGGCATCAACCGCGAGAACCGCTTCGGCAGCGCCGACAAGGTGGACAAGGCCAGCCTCGAGCAGCACATGCTCGAGTACCTCTACGAGGACGGCGACCACCTCGTCTTCATGAACAACGAGACCTACGAGCAGATGGAGGTGAGCAAGGAGATCCTGGGCGACGACCTGGTCTTCCTCGAGCCCAACATGCAGCTCGAGATCGAGTTCTACGAAGGCCAGCCCATGAGCGCGACCCTGCCGGCCTCCGTCGTGCTGGAGATCATGGAGACCGATCCCGTCATGAAGAACGCCAACGCCACCGGCTCCTACAAGCCCGCCAAGCTCAGCAACGGCATCACCGTGGGGGTGCCCCCCTACATGGAGGCGGGGCAGCGGATCCGTGTGAACACGGTCGACCGCACCTTCATGGAGCGGGTGAAGTAGCCGCCCTCCGGATTCCGGAACCCCGGCCCCGATTGGCTTTTGCCATCGGGGCCGTTTTTATTGCAAGCCGCCGGAATCGGAATTGTTGCAAATCCGTGCGGATATTCATTACCTCGACATCCTCTGCGTGACAGGGGTCACAGGCGGGGCGGTTTTGTGCGATAACTTTCCTGTTGGTTCCTGTCGCGTCCTGGAGTCCCATGCCTCAAGCAGTCCTCAATCTCAGAAGGATCGAGTTCCTGGCGGGTCTGCCCATGGCGGCGGCCGAGGAGCTGGCCGGCATCGCCGAGATGCGCCGCTTCCCCGACGGCGCCCGCGTCTACACCCAGGGTGACCAGATCCCCGGCGTGTACGTGGTGGTGAAGGGGGGCCTGAAGGTCTTCCGGACGGACGGCCGGGGCCGGGTGCAGGTCCTGCAGTTCCTCAAGGTCGGGGACTGCGTGGGCGAGGTGCCGGTCTTCGACGGCGTCCCCATCGCCTCCAGTGCCGAGTCCCACGGCGAGACCGAGTGCTGGCTCATTCCCTCGGCGCCGCTGCGGCAGGTGGTCCACCGCCATCCCGAGGTGGCGGAGATGCTCATCCAGCACTTCGCCGCCAAGGTGCGCCACCTCGTCACCCTCGTGGAGACCCTGAGCCTGCACAGCGTGCCCGAGCGCGTGGCGCAGCTGCTCATCGAGGCCCATGAGGCCAACCCCACCCGCTCCATCGTGGAGTTCCAGGAGACGCAGGAGGACCTGGCCCAGTGCATCGGCGCCAGCCGCGAGGCCTTCAGCCGCGCCCTGCGCCTGCTCACGGACCTGGGCCTCATCCAGAGCACCTTCCCCGTGGTGCGCATCCTGGACCTGGGCAAGCTGCAGCGGTACGCGAAGGGCTGAGCCCGGCTCCAAAACGCGTCGCGTTTTGGAGCTAGGGGAAGAATTTTTCTACCTCCAAATCGCCGCAGGCGATTTGGAGCGGGGCTACACCACCGGCAGGCAGCGCACCTTCGCGCCGGCCTCCAGGCCGCCGGGCTCGATCCAGGCGCAGGCGTCGGCCTGGGCGAGGGTGACGAGGTCGCCGGAGCCCTTGCTGGGCAGCGGATGGAGCTCGCCGTCCCGCAGGCGGCAGGGGTGCAGCAGCGGGCGGTCGCCCTTGTTCTTCACCCGGGCCGCGAGCGTCGCGGTCCGCCAGGGGTCCGGCGGGCGAAGGCCCTGCAGCCGCGCCAGGGCCACGGGCAGGAAGAGCATCGCGTTGAGGTAGGCCGAGACCGGGTTCCCCGGCAGGCCGAGGACCAGACGGTCGCCCAGCAGGGCCGCCAGCATGGGTTTCCCGGGCTTGAGGCGGATGCGGTGGAAGAGGATTGTGGCGCCGAGGTCCGCCAGCACGGAGGGCAGGTGGTCGTGCTCGCCCATGCTCACGCCGCCGGAGGTGAGCAGGATGGGGGCGCCGTCCGGCGCCTGCAGGGCCTTGGCCAGGGCCTCGGGATCGTCCGGCAGCGAGGGGCGTCGGCGCACCTCCGCGCCGAGGGCGTGGGCCAGGGCCGCCAGCATGGGGCCGTTCGAGTCGCGGATCTGGTGGGGTGCGGGATCGGCCACCAGTTCGTCGCCGGTGGAGGCTACGTCCACGCGGAGACGCACCGGGGCGGCCACCGGCAGGCCCACCTGGGCGCGCAGGCCCGCGGCCGCGGCCGTGAGGGGTGCGCCCGCGGGCAGGAGCAGGCCGCCCGCCCGGGCCTGCTCGCCCCGGGGGCGCACGTGGTCGCCGGACTTGGGATCCACCTGGACCAGGGCCGCCCCCTCCGCCTCGGAGAGCTGCTCCACGGGCACGATGGCGTCCGCCCCCGGAGGCAGGGCCGCGCCGGTCATGATGCGCACGCAGGTGCCGGTCGCCACGCGGAAGGCGGCAGGGTCCTCTCCTGCGAAAAGGGTGCCCAGGATGCGGCGCGGGGCGCGGCCATCGGCGGAACGCAGCGCCACGCCGTCCATGGCGGCACGGTCGGCGGCGGGGTCGTCCCGGTCCGCGCGGACCTCGGCCGTGGCCGGCGCGGGCAGGGCCTCCCAGAGGCGGCGCAGCGCCTCCTCGAGGGGCAGCAGGTCCGGGTGGTCGCAGCTCATGGCCATGCCCCGATGCTACTCCCCGGGAGGGTGCGGCTCCGTGACCCAGGTCGCGACGCCGGCCAGGAGCGGGCCCAGGCCCTGGCCGAAGCGGGCCGCGGCCACCCAGTCCAGGCCCGGGGGGAGGCCGCCCAGGATGCGGGCCAGCCGCGCCCGCTGGCCCGGCGGGGGGGCGGCCAGGGCCCGGGGGGCCGCCATGCGCAGGACGGCCCGGGCCTCCGGCAGGTCCGGCACCCAGCGCCGCAGGGCCGCATCCACGGCGGACCAGGTCCGTGTCCCCAGGGGCAGGAAGCTGCGGAGGTGCAGGCCGGGGCCCCCATCGTGGACCACGGTGCAGCCCAGGAGGTCGCTGCCCTCCCGGGGATGCACGAGGAAGCCGTGGCCCCTTGCCAGGAGCTCCACGCTCGTGTGAAGGGAATGCCAGCCCTCGACGGAGGCGTAGGGGATCTCCCGCAGGGCGGCCGCAGCCTCCGGGGCGGAGGGCGCCAGCAACTCCGCCGCCTCGAAGGCGGGCAGGGCCAGGACCACCCGGGCCGCGGCCGTTTCGTGGCCGTCGCCCGACACGCGCCAGCCGCCGGGGATCGGCTCGAGCCGCCGGGCCCGGAGTCCGGTGCGGAGCTCCAGCCCCCTCGCGAGGGCCGACGGGAGGCTGCCCATGCCCCCGGGCAGCCGCGCCTGCCGCGTGCGGGGACGGGCCAGCGCCTCCGCGTCCAGGTCCTCCGCCTCGGCGGCGAAGAGGCCCCGGGCCGCCAGGGGCAGCAGGCGCTCGGCCGCCTCGCGGCCGAAGCACCGGCGGGTCCACGCGGCCAGGTGCTCGTCTTCCCGGGCACGGGCCGGCCACAGCAGCCCGGCGAGGAGGCGGAGACGCCCTGCGGGGCTCAGGAGGGGGGAGGCCAGGAAGGCACCGCCGTGGGCCGGCACGGGGACGAGGCGGCCGCCCAGGGCCGCCCAGCGGGGCCGGCGGGGGACTTCCTCGAAGGGCAGGTCCAGGGCGTGGAGGAGACGGTCGGCGGCATCGCCCGGACGCCAGGGGAGGCTCTGGGGCCCCAGCTCCGCGAAGCCACCTTCCCAGGCCACCGTGCGCGCCCAGCCGCCGGGGGTGTCCCCGGCCTCCCACACATCCACCGGCTCCCCCCGCCGCCGCAGGTGCCAGGCCGCCAGCAACCCGGCCATGCCCCCACCGAGGACCAGCGTGGGCAGGGACGGGGAGGCCTGGGAAGCACGGGATGCCATGCCCGATTGTGGCCGGGACCGGCCGGGGACGATCAGCCCTTGCCGGGCGCCACGCGCTTCGCCCAGAGCGGGTAGTCGATGCCGGCCAGGCGGTTGATGACGATGGCCTGGACCGTGAGCAGGGCCACGGCCAGCAGCATGATGGCGAGCGACAGGGGCTTGGTGATGATGCCCAGCGAGATGATGAGGGTCGTGGCCCCCGCGGGCGGGTGGGCGGCCTTGAAGAGGATCATGAGGGCGCCGGTGGCGGCCAGGGACAGCGCGGCGGCGCCGATGCGGGCAGGCGTCACCCCCATGACCATGGCCGGCGGGGCGTGCTGGAGGCCCATCAGCCAGAGGGCGCCGTACCCGCAGACGATGCCGATGATGTGGCCGTAGATGGTGTGCCGCGGGCTGGCCGTCGGCAGGGTGGGCGTGAAGAAGAACAGGAAGGCGGTGGGCCCCAGGGAGGGGAAGACGAAGGGGGAGCGGGTGAGCATGGCCAAGCCCGCCAGCAGGCCGATGGAGATCAGGCCGTTGATGAACATGAAGGCCGACCAGAGCTGGCGTTCCGGGAACCGGCCCAGCAGGGTGGTGAGGCGGAAGCGGGCCAGGAGGCCGCGGGTGACCTGGGGTTCCAGGAGCTCGAGGGCCGGCGGTCGGTCGGGAGTCGGGGTCGTCATGGAGGCTCCAGGTGGGATCAGTGCTTCGGACCCTGATCGATGCGGGGGACCTTGAAGGCGAGGAGGAGGGCGATGGCCGTCAGGACCAGGGACGCGGCGAAGGCGCCGGGCAGCAGGGCCCGCTGGCCGTCCAGGACGGACTGGAGGACCGTCTCGAACAGATAGACCTGGATGCCGAGGATGAGCAGCGCCACCACCAGGGCTGCGTCAGACAGGTGGCTGCGGTGGGGACGGCTCATGCCTCCACCTCCTTCGGGAGGATGCGGGGACAGGCGGCGCCCGCCCGGGCGGGGAGGTCCGTGGGCTTGGGCAGGTCGCCCACGGCCCAGAGGGTGCCGTCGGAGCGCAGCTCCAGGGCGATACCCGAGAGGGGCCGGGTGGGCGGGCCCTGGATGGGGAAGCCGCGTTCCACCTCGAAGAAGCCCTCGTGGCAGGGACACTCCAGCCGGTCGTTCCGGAACCGCACGGCGCAGCCCAGGTGGGTGCAGGTCTGCCGGAAGGCCCGGAGCTCGCCCATGGGGGTGCGCAGGAGGATGCAGCGGTCCTGGGCATCCCGGAAGGTGAAGAGGCGGCTCTGGCCGGGGCGGAGGTCCGCGGCGAGGCCCAGGGCCACCGGCACCTCGTTCTGGCCCCGAGGTTCCGGCGCACCTTCCAGGGGCTTCTTCCGCAGCCACAGGTAGCCCAGGCCGGCCGTGAAGCCCGCGGAGACCAGGGCCAGGAAGCGCGCGAACTCCCGCCGGGAGAACCGGCCCTCGTCCGCCAGGTCCACGGGGAAGGAACGTCGCCAGAGGGCCATCACAGGTCTCCTTCGATGAGCAGCGCGGCGTCCAGGAAGAGGGGCGCCTCGGGGTCCGGCACCATGAGGGCGTTCTTGGTCTTCACCACCAGGCTGCCCACGAGGAACTCGCGCACGGGCTGGGCGGTGCGCATCCGGCTGATCTCGGCCTTGGGGGCGTAGAGCAGGGCCTGGCTGGGGCACACGGTGGCGCACATGGGCTTCAGGCCCTCGGAGGTGCGGTCGTAGCAGAGGTCGCACTTGAGCATCTGCTCCAGGCCGCTGAAGACGATGGGCACGCCGAAGGGGCAGCTCAGCTCGCAGTTCTGGCAGCCGATGCAGCGGGGCTTCTGGCTGGCGTGCACCACGCCGTCCTCGCTGCGCTTGATGGCGTCGGCGGGGCAGACCTGGGCGCAGATGGGATCCTCGCAGTGCATGCACACCGTGGGGGCCGTCTGGGGCGAGTGGAGCCGGTCCATCTCGTCCAGGTGGATCATGGGCCGGCCCTTGTGGGTGCCGCACTCCGCGCAGGCCGCCACGCAGCTCCGGCAGCCGATGCAGCGGTTGGGGTCGATAAAGAAGCCCCATTCATCGAAGTTGGTGAGGGGCAGCTCCGTCCCAGGGGCCGCCAGGATGGGTTCCGGGTGGATGCCGTAGGATTCCGGGGCCATCAGAACACCCGCTGGGGAAGGGCGGCCTGGTTGGTGCGGGCCTCGAAGGCCATGCGCTGGAGCTCGCGCAGCTCGGCGGGGATGCGGTCCGGCGTGGTCTTCTGGAGGCGGCAGGCGCTCACCTTGAACTCGGGGATCTTGCTCACCGGATCCAGGTGTCGGGCCGTGAGGCGGTTGGCGCCGAGGTTGCCCGGCCAGTGGTAGGGGATGAAGACCGTGTCGGGCCGGATGGTCATCACCACCTTCGCGGGCAGCACCAGGCTGCCGCGGCGGCTGGTGATCTCCACGGCATCGCCGTCCTTCAGTCCATAGCGTTCGGCCAGTTTCGGATGGATCTCCAGGTAGGGGTTCGGGCACTGCTCCACCAGCCAGCCGATGCGCCGGGTCTGGGTGCCGGAGAGGTAGTGGAAGACCACGCGGCCGGAGGTGAGCCACACGGGGTAGTCCGCGTCCACCACCTCCATGGGCGGCCGCCAGGGCGTGGGGACGAAGCGGGCCTTCCCGTCGGGGTGGGCGAACCTTCCGCCTTCGAAGAGGCGCGGCGTACCGGGATGGTCCAGGCTGGGACAGGGCCAGAAGACCCCCATCTGCCGCTCGATCTTCTCGTAGGTGATGCCGTAGTAGTCCGCGGTGCCGCCCTTCGAAGCCACCCGCAGCTCGTTGAAGATGGCCTCGGGCGACGTGAAGTGGTCGAAGTACTTCCCGCGCCCCAGGCGGTGGGCGATCTCGTTGAGGATCACCCAGTCGGGCCGGGCGTCACCGGGCGGGTCCACGGCCTTGTTGATCTTGATGACGCGGCCCTCGGCGGAGGTGCTGGTGCCCTCGTCCTCCTCGTGCAGGGCCGAGGGCAGGATGACATCCGCGTACTGGGCCGACTCCGAGGCGAAGAAGTCCAGGCAGACGAAGAACTCGAGCTTCGAGAGGGCCTCGGCCGTGAACTGGTTGTCCGGCAGGCTCACCACGGGGTTGAAGCAGAGCAGAAGGAGGCCCTTGATCTCGCCGGCGTGGATGGCGTTCATGATCTCCTGGGCGCTCTGGCCCTTGCGCGGGAGCTCCTCGTCCGTGCAGCCCCACACGTCGCAGATGTACTTCCGGTGCTCGGGGTTCTCGATGTCGCGGTTGCCCGGCAGCTGGTCGCACTTGTGGCCGTGCTCGCGGCCGCCCTGGCCGTTGCCCTGGCCCGTGATGGTGCCGTAGCCGCAGTTCGGCTTCCCGATCCGGCCCGTGGCCAGCACCAGGTTGATGCAGCCCAGCACGTTCTCCACGCCCTTGCTCTGGTGCTCGATGCCCCGGGCATGGAGGAGGAAGCTGGTCCGGGCCTCGCCCCACATGCGCGCGGCCTTCTCGATGGCCGCCACGGGCAGGCCCGTCATGCGGCTCGTCCACTCCGGGGTGCAGTCCTTCACGGCACTCAAGGTTTCCTCGAAACCTTGAGTGTGGTTTTCAATGAAGGCACGGTCGATGAGGTTCCACGTGTCCAGCAGGTGCAGGATGCCGTTGGTGAGGGCCGAGTCGCTGCCGGGCTTCAGGGGCAGCACCAGGTCGGCGGTGCGGGCCAGGGGCGTGATGCGGGGATCGACGACGATGAGCTTCGCGCCCCGGTCCCGGGCCCGCCAGATGTAGTCGGTGGTGATGGGCGAGCACTCGGCCACGTTCGAGCCCGCCACCCAGATCACCTCGGCACCTTCGATGTCCTCCCAGCTGTTGGCGGCGCGGTCCAGGCCGAAGGCCTTCTTGTTGCCCGCACCGGCGCTCACCATGCAGAGGCGGCCGTTGTAGTCGAGGTTCTTCGTCTGGAGGCCCAGGCGGGCGAACTTGCCCACGTGGTAGCTCTTCTCGTTGGTGAGGGAGACGCCCGACAGCACGGCGAAGGCGTCCTTCCCGTATTTGCCCTGGATCTCCTGGATCTTGGCCACGGTGTGGGCCATGGCCGTCTCCCAGTCGGCCTCGCGGAAGCCCTCCGGCGTGCGCATCAGGGCCTTCGTGAGGCGGTCCGGGTGGTTGCCCTGGAGGTAGCGCTTCACGCCCTTGGGGCAGAGCTTGCCCTTGTTGAAGGGGAACTCCTCCCAGGGATCGAAGCCGATGACACGGTTGTCCTTCACCTTGAGCTTGATGCCGCACTGCTGGCCGCAGAAGCAGCAGTGGGTCTCCACCAGGCGGTCGGGCACGGGGTCCGCGTCCCAGCCGTCCGGCGGGGCGAGGTTCAGGTGGGGGCCGAAGGCCGTGCGCAGCTGGTCGGGGGTCTGGGGCAGGGTGGCCATGGCGGGCTCAGCTCCGGAGGGTCTGGGGATCGTCGATGGGGGCGGCCCACTCGGGCAGGTCCGCGAAGGGATCGAAGGCGCCGCCCATGCGCTGCCACTGGGCCTTGGCCAGGAGGCGGCGCTTGCAGCGGGGGCAGAGCTCCAGGTGGTGGGTGCGGGATCCGTGGACGGCAGCGCCCAGGTCCAGCGTGGCGTAGAGGGCCTTCAGGTCCCGCAGCTGGTTGGCGCGGATGAAGGGCTCGCCGCAGCCCCGGCAGGGCACGCGGCCCTCCGCCTCGCCTTCGGCCTTGTAGAGGCTCACGCCCAGCTGGGCGGGGCGCTGCACGATGTGGAAGAGCTTGCCGAAGGGCAGGCTCAGCAGCAGCAGGATCACCGTGAGCTCGTGGATGAAGGCCAGCGTCCCGTAGTTGCGGCCCTGCATGAAGGAGATGGAGACGGTGAGGAGCAGGCCCGTCACGCTCACGGCGATGAGCAGCAGCAGGGGGGCGAGGTCCAGGTCGAACCGCTGGGTGGCGAAGTCGCCCTCGTCCTGCCGGCGGCGGATGAAGGCGAGGAGGCAGCCGGCGATCACCATGAGGGCCGCCCAGTCCAGCATGTGGAAGGTGAGGAAGGCGGCCACGGAGTCCAGGGGGAAGGAGCCCGCGGGGAAGCCGAAGAACCAGGCCTGGTACCGGGTGGCGTCGGCCCCTGCCGTGGTGAAGCGCACCCAGCCGAACACCAGGGGGAAGGTCACCGCGAAGGCCAGCAGGCAGCCCCAGGCGAGGAGGGCGTGGGCGCCCCACCGCTTGAGCGAGCGCTTTTCGATGAACCGCTGCAGCACCAGCTGGTCCAGGCCCAGGAGAGCCATGCGGCCCAGGGCCGCCACGGCCTTCCGGGATCGGAGGGTGCGCATCGTGTGGCCGAAGTACATCCGGGTGGCGGGCCGCTCGATCCAGGCCCAGTAGCGGTAGGCCACCCCGAAGCAGGCGAAGAGGCAGGCCACCAGGTAGCCGAGGAGGGCCGGATCCAGCCACCGGCCCCCGCGGCTGCCCAGGGCCACCAGGCCCGCCAGCCCCAGGGTGGTCAGGGCGGCCCGCACCAGGGGACGGGCTTCGAGCTCGAGGCGGCCGGGGAGCGACATGGGTGGACTCCGAGGGATGGGATGCCGGAATACAATAGGACAGATTAGTCCTAAATTAATCCAAAAAAGGGGCGTCAGGGCCGGGATCCGCCGGACCGGTCCTTGGCCTCCTTCAGGTGCCGCAGGTCCATGAGCTGGAGGTCGCGGATGGTGGCCTGGGTCATCGAGGTGGCCACCTGGGCCTTCACGGCGCCCCAGGCCTCGTGCAGGGGGCAGGGATGGTCGCCGCCGCAGGTGGGGAAGCCCATGATGCAGCCGTCCAGGGAATCCGGACCCTCCAGGGCGGCCACCACCTCCCCCACGGTGATCCGGTGGGCGGGGCGGGTGAGCCGGAAGCCGCCCTTCGGTCCCCGCACGGATTCCAGGAGGTCCGACTGGACCAGACCCTGGAGGATCTTGGCGAGATAGGGCCCGGGGATGTCCAGCCGGGCCGCCAGGTCCTTCGCCAGGCAGAAGCTCCCGTCCTCGGGGAGACCCGCGAGGGCGCGGAGGGCGTAGCCGGTGGCGGTGGTGAAGAGCATTCAGGAATCCTGTCTCTGATTTACAGGATCGTCGGGGGAGGTTTCGGAGTCCAGCCCCATGTGATGGGGGTCATAGGAGGGCGCGCCACAGGACCAGCAGGCCGCCGAGGCTGAGGAACCCCTCCCGCCAGCCGAGGATCCGCGCGGGCATGGGCCGGTAGGGCCAGAGGGCCCGGAGGTAGAGGAGGGCGGTCCAGAGGGTCCAGAAGAGGCCCGCGGGCCCTCGCCCCGCGGTCAGGAGGCTCGAGGCGGCCAGCAGCAGCAGGTGCAGGGCATGGACCGGCACCCGGCGCCGGCGCAGCTCGGCGGGTGAAAGGCCGTGGGCGTGGCCCAGGACGTGCCGCACGTGGGCCAGGTTGGCGCCGCCCACGAGGGAGGCGAGCAGCCAGGCCACGGCACCCTGCCGGACCGTGCCGCCCCCCGCCAGGAGGATGGCCGGGGCCAGGGCCCCGAAGGCGGCCTGGGCGGTGAGCTCCACGGGCAGGGACCGCACGGCCCGGCTGAAGTCCGCCCGCAGGGCGACGACGACCAGGGGAGCCGCCAGGGCCAGGGGCAGGAGGAACCGGGGACCGGCCAGGGCCAGGGCGCCGCCGCCGAGGGCCAGCGCGAGGAGGCCCAGCAGGGCGAGGGCGCGCCGCTGGAGCGGATCCCGCTGGCCCGTGGCCACCCGGCGCAGGGCCGGCCGGGCCAGGAAGACGGCCAGGGCCGCCAGGCCGAGGCACAGGCCCGCCGCGGTGGGCCGCAGCAGGAGGCCCAGCAGCAGCGGGAAGGCCAGCATGAACCAGGTGCCGTGCTCGGCGGGCAGGAGCTGGCGGAGGGGGGGGAGGGCTCGGGACATTTCAGGCCTCATGGGTCCGAAATAGAGTCTGCACCCCTTCCGGACCCGACGCCATGCGTCCCGTCACACCTCCGAGGCGATGAGCCGCAGGCCCTCCAGGGCCTCCTCCATGCTGAGGAAGACGGGCAGGCCGGCATCCCGCAGGCCCTGGCGGTAGGCGTCGTAGATCGCCCCGCCCTCCACGGCCACGCCCACGCCCTTGCCGCTGCCGCGGGCCAGGTCCGCCAGGGCCCGGGCGAAGGGGGCGAAGGCGGCGGGATCTGCCGTGCCCAGGCGCCGGGTGAGGGGCACCAGGCCCACCACCAGCGTGTCCGCCTCGCCGCCGAGGAGGAGGCGGGCGCAGGCCAGGTAGGCGGCCTCGTCGGCCATGGGCGTCACGTCCAGGGGCAGATGGGCGGCCACGAGGCCCTTGAGCCCCTGGGCCTCCAGGAGGGCCTCCAGGTCCCGGGTCTCGCCGGCGGTGAGCTGGGCGCTTCCGAGGGGGCCGGCCAGGAGGTCCGCGGAGGCCACGGCTTCGAAGCCGGCGTTGGTCATGATGGCCACCTTGCGGGGGCGGAGGCCGGGATGGGTCCCGAGCCAGGCCAGGGCCCCGTCGAAGGCCTCCATGCGCTCCGCGAGCAGGGCGCCGGCCCGGCGCAGGACGCTGGCCTGCAGGGCGGCGTCGCCGGCCAGGGCGCCGGTGTGGCTGCTGGCGGCGGCCATGCCCGCCTGGCTGCGGCCGCCCTTGTAGAGCAGCAGCCGGCGGCCGGAGGCGCGCAGGCTTCGCGCCGCCCCGGCGGTGGCGGCCAGGTCCCCGGGGGCGAAGCCCTCCAGGTAGGCGCCCACCACCTTCACGGCGGGGTCCCCGCCGAAGCCCCTGAGGAAGTCGGAGCAACGGAGGTCCATCTGGTTGCCGATGGCCACGGCGGCCCGCAGGCCCAACTCCGGCCGGCGGCTGAGCCGGGTGATCAGGAAGGCGCCGCTCTGGCTCACCAGGGCCAGGTGGCCCGGCTTCGGGGACAGGGGCAGCTTCTCCCGGGGGATGAACAGCGTGTTCAGGTCCAGGTCGGGGCTGTAGAGGCCCAGGCCATTGGGGCCCACGAGCGCCGGGGTCCACTGGCCCGCGCGGCGGTGCTCGTCGAGGCAGGCCAGCAGCCGCTTGCCGAGGCCCTCGGTGTCGGCGCCGTCGCCCAGGCCGCCGGCCACGAGGTACACCACCGTGGCGCCACCGCCCTGGCGGCAGAGCTGCTCCACCACCTCCAGGGTCTGGGGCGCGGGCAGCGAGAGGATGAGCTGGTCCGCGGGCGCCGCGGCCAGCTCGGCCACGGAGCCCAGGCAGGGCAGGCCCAGGAATTCGGTCGCCCCCGGCTTCAGCAGGCGCAGGGCGCCCGCGGGCAGCGTCGACCGCTGGAGGTTCTCCAGGATGATGCGGCCCACCGTGCCCTCGCGGCTGGAGACGCCCGCCAGCACCACGCTGCGGGGGGCCAGCAGGGCCCGGTACCAGGCGGGATCGGGCGCGACGGGCGCACCGGTGGCGATCGCCCCCAGGGTGCCCACGCCATCCAGGGCCGTGGGCAGGCCCTCGGCATCCAGCACGACCGGGTTCAGCTCGAGCAGGCCCACGCCCTCGCGGTCCAGGCCCTCGACCGCACGCCACAGGCCCTGGAGGAAGCCCAGGAGCTTCGCCTCGTCCGTGAGGGCCTCGGTGCCGCGCTGGAGGCCCAGCCAGGTGCGGCCCAGCCAGTGGTTTTTCAGCTCGGCCAGCGCCTGCTCCGGCGCGGCCAGGGCCACGGGCCAGATGAGGGGCGGGGCCAGGGCCGCCCAGGCGTCCGCCTGGAGGCCGCCGATGCCGCAGATGACGAGCCAGCCCGCATCGGGATCGCGCTTCAGGGAGACCAGGGCCTCGGTGGGCAGGCCGGAGAGGCGCTTGAAGGGCACCTTCTCGCAGACCAGGCCGCCGATCCAGGGATGCTCCGCCACGCGGGCCTTCATGGCCGCGGCCTCGGCCCGCAGGGCCTCCGGCTCGAAGGCGCCGAAGTGGACGGCGCCCTTGTCGGACTTGTGCCAGAGCTCGTCCGCGATGCCCTTCAGCACGATGGGCTCGCCGGGGGCGAAGGGCAGGGGGCCGGCTTCCAGGAACCCGTGGCGGGGCACCCGCAGGCCCGCGGCGGCCAGCAGGGCGTAGGCGCGCCCCTCGTGGAGGAAGGTTCCGCCCGTCATCTCAGGCCCCCACGCCTTCGCCGATCAGGTTCCGGCCGGCCTCGAAGGCCTCCAGGTTCTTGGCGGTGACCTTCTCGCCCTTGGCCGCGAAGCGCTGGGCGATGACCTCCTGCCACAGGGACTCGGCCACGGGCAGGAAGCGCGAGGCCATGCCCAGGAGGGCCATGCCGCCGGCCTGCTTGTGCGCCAGCTTCCGGGCCAGGGCCTCGGTGTCCAGGAGGTGGGATCCCCGCACGGCGCGGAGCGCGGCGTGGACATCCTCCAGGGGGGGGTAGCCCTCCATGTCGGCGATGGGATCCTCGGCCACCACCAGGTGCCCGCTGATGCGGAGCATGGGGACGTAGCGGAGGGCCTCCAGGGGCTCCAGCGCGATGAGCAGGTCGGCGCAGCCGTCGTCGATGAGGGGCGAGCTGATGGGCTGGTCGGCGTAGCACACCTGGGCGTGCACGCTGCCGCCCCGCTGGCTCATGCCGTGGATCTCGGACTGGAGCGCGTGGAAGCCGCTGCGGCGCAGGGCCTCCAGGACGATCTGGGCCATGGACAGGACGCCCTGGCCGCCGACGCCGGAGAGGACGATGCCGTGGATGCGGGCGCCGTTCATCGGGTCACCTCCGGAGTGCAGGAAGAACAGGCGGCGTGCTCCCGGGCCTCCCGGTCGTGCTCCTTGAGCACGCCGCGGCGCAGGGACTGGATGCACTCCCGCCGGAAGACCACCACCGAGGGGCCCGCGTGGCGGAGGGCCGCCTCCATGGCCGCCACGTTGTCGCCGTGACGGCTGGGCAGGGGCGTGAGCACCTGCAGGTCGGCCTCGGGGATGCCCAGGCCCAGCACGAGGCGCTCCACCTGGTCCAGGGCCTGGCTGGGCTGTTGGCCCGTCATGCCCACCACGCGGTTGTCCAGCACCACCACGGTGACGTTGGCCCTGGCCTCGGCGGCGGTGAGCAGGGCGGGCAGGCCGCTGTGGGCGAAGGTGGAGTCGCCGATGACGGCCACCGAAGGCGTCTGGCCCGCGAAGGCGGCGCCCACGGCCATGCTGATGCTGGCGCCCATCTCCACCACGGCGTGGATGGCGGCGAGGGGCTCCTGGGCGGCCAGGGTGTAGCAGCCGATGTCGCCGAAGACCCGGGCCTCCGGGGCCCCCACATTGCGGAGGGCCTCCTGGATGGCCTCGTAGGCGTCCACGTGGCCGCAGCCTTCGCAGAAGCGGGGGGCGCGCACGGGCAGCTCCAGGCCGGCGGCGGCCTTGCCCTCGGGGGTGGCGAGGCCCAGGGCGTCCTTCAGGATGCGGGGGGACAGCTCGCCCGTGCGGGGCACGGCGCCGTCCAGGCGGCCGCGGACGCGGGCCCGGCCGCGCAGTCCCAGGCGCTCCTCCAGCACCGGGTAGTCCTCCTCGAAGACCAGCACCTCGTCCACCTGGCCGAGGAAGGCCTGCTCGAGTTCCGGATCCACGGGATAGGCGGCCACCTCCAGCCGGGGTAGGGCCGCCAGCTCCGGGTGCTCCAGGACCAGCTGGCCGAAGTAGGCGCGGCCGAGGCCCGCCAGGGCCACACCGCGGCGGCCCGTGCCGGGGACGATCCGGTTCAGGGTCGCGGCCGCCTCCCGCAGCCGGGGCTGCTTGGCCAGGAGGTCCACGTAGCGCCGGCGGGCGTTGGAGGGGATCAGCACCCAGTCCTGGACGCGGGCCTTCGGCGTGAGGCCCACGCCCGTGGGGGCGAGGACGGGTCGGCGCAGGAAGGGGGCGCGGCAGTGGGCCAGCCGGGTCACCAGGCGGAGCATGACCGGCACCTGCAGGGCCTCGGAGAGCTCGAAGGCCCGCCAGGTGAGGTCGTAGGCCTCCTGGACCGTGCTGGGCTCCAGGCAGGGGAGCCAGGCGAACTCTGCCAGGCGGCGGCTGTCCTGCTCGTTCTGGCTGCTGTGCATGCCGGGGTCGTCCGCCACGAGGAGCACCAGGCCGCCCTGGACGCCGGTCAGCGCCGAGTTGGCGTAGGCGTCCATGGCCACGTTCAGGCCCACGTGCTTCATGGTCACCAGGCTGCGGTGGCCCGCGTAGCTCATGCCCAGGGCCAGGTCGTAGGCCACCTTCTCATTGGCGGCCCAGTGGGCCACCCGGCCACCGCCGGCGTCCTGCTTCACGAGCGCCTCGGCGAACTCGAAGCCCTCCGTGGAGGGGGTCCCGGGGTAGCCGAAGGCTCCCTTGATGCCGGCGTCGAAGGCCGCCTGCGCGGCGGCTTCCACGCCAAGGGCCAGGGTGCTTTGCGTCATGGGGCCTCCGCCTCAACCAAACCTCGGAGTATGGGGGCGGGTCTCCGTGCGCCGGGTCACACGGGAGGCCGCGGAAGCCCTGCTGTGCCAGCGATCACACGCACGGGGAGGCCCGTGCCGGGAAGGCGAAGGCGGATGATTCTGTGAATCATTCATGCCTAGAGGCCGATTGAGGCCAGTTGCGGTCATTTGTCGAAGGCAAAAAGGCGGTCTGCGCCGGGCGTATCCATGACTTTTTTTTACTGCCCGAACAAAAAAGTGATGGGTGGCGCCACAAAGGGGGTTGACCCTATAATTTACCGATTGATCCTCTTGGTTAAGGCCGTCCTACCAGGTTCTTGCGGAGGTTTCCCGTGCTTCCACTCTCCCAGACCACCGGTTACGCAGTGCGGGCGCTCCGCTGCCTCGAGGAACCGGGGGGCCACCCCATCCTCGTCGAAACCATCGCGGACTACACGGGCATCCCCCGGTCCTACCTCTCCAAGCTGGTGCACCGCCTGGCCAAGCAGGGCCTCGTGGTGGCCCGGCGGGGCCATCACGGCGGGGTGGTCCTCGCCAAGTCGGCGCGGGACATCACCCTGGAGGAGCTGTCCGTGGCCATCGACGGCACGTCCTGGCGGAACCGGTGCCTGCTGGGCCTCCTGGGCTGCTCGGAGGAGACGCCTTGCGTGCTGCATGAATACTGGGGGGGCATGCGGGAGGACATCCTCACGCGGCTGAGCCAGGTGACCCTGGCGGACATGGACCGTCACCACGACCCCGGGGTGGAGCGCTGCCGGGCCCGCCGGAAGGTGGCCGAGGCCGGCACCGTGGGATGATGGGGTTTCTCCGCGGAGGCTGACCATGTCCCAGCAACCCGAACCGCCCAAGGCCTACCGCGCCTTCGTGTCCCGTTTCCCGAAGCTGGGCCAGGCCTGGGACCTGATGGCGGAGGCCGGCCAGGAGGGCCCGCTGGACGCCCGCACGGCCCGGCTGGTGAAGCTGGCCGTGGCCATCGGTGCAGGCCGGGAGGGCGCCGTGCATGCCAGCGCGCGCAAGGCCCAGGCCATGGGCATCACGAGCGCCGAGATGGAGCAGGTCGTGGCGCTGGCCGCGGGGACCCTCGGCATGCCGGCAGCCGTGGCGGCCCACCGGTGGGTCCTGGACGTCACCGAGAAGTAGGCCGGACCTGACGATCGGCGTCCTCCCCGCCACCGCGCGGGGAGGACGCCGATCGACGGGAGGGCACAGACCGTCCCTCCCCGCGGGTGTCAATCCTTCTTGGCCGTCCGCTTCGCGGCGCTCGCCGCGGGCTTCTTGGCGGCGGGCTTGGCCGCCTTCTTGGGCTTGGGCTTGGCCTTCCGCTCGGGGAGCGCGTCGGCCAGGCGCCAGGTGCGGCTGTGCTGCTCGAAGGTGCGGATCTCCTCGAGGGTGATGCCCTTCAGGCGGTGGTGGATGTGGTCCCGCTCGGAGGTCCAGAAGGTGTGGGCGGGGCAGGCCCGCTCGTCCGAGCACTCGGAGAAGCCCAGCAGGCACTTGTTCCGCCACTCGGCGCCGTCCACCGCCTCGGCGATGAGGTCGAGGGTGATCTCCTTGGCGGCCAGGGCCAGCACCACGCCGCCCTTGTTGCCGCGCTTGGCCATCACCAGGCCCACCTTGGCCAGCTTGTGGATCATCTTGGAGAGGTAGGGGCGCGGGAACCCCGTGCGGGCCGCGACGTCCACCACGAGGGTGGGCTTGCCGCCCGGATCCTCCAGGCAGCTCATGGCGAGTACGGCGTAACCGGAGGATTGGGACAGAGGGAGCATGGGCACCTGTGCCGTGGAGTGGATAGTGGGCGATCTGAATAATAGACGATCTTCAGGTCAAACACATCCAAAGACTGCAAATCCGTATCCCATGCAAAGAACCCCCGGGGGCACCGGGGGTCCTAGGCTAAAATCGATATTCAGGGCTTCCAGCCGTTGAGGATGCGCATGTAGTTGGCCCGGGTGAAGGCCTGCGGGTTGGGGCACTTCTGGAGGCTCATGCTGCCCAGGGCCTGCTGGAGGGAATCGTACTCGTGCTCCTCCAGCCACTCGGTGAGTTCCGCGCGGGTCTGGGCAAGCCGCTCGGGGCCGTGCAGGAGGAGGGCGGACACCATCTGGACGGCGCTGGCCCCGGCCATGACCGCCTTGAGGGCGTCCAGGCCCGTGTGGACCCCGCCGGTGACGGCGAGGCCGCCCTTGACGTGGCCGTGGAGGATGGCCAGCCAGCGGAGGCGGAGGAGGAGATCCGCCGAGCTGGAGAGCTGCAGGCTGGGGGTGGCCTCCAGGGCCTCCACGTCGATGTCGGGCTGGAAGAACCGGTTGAAGAGCACCAGGCCATCGGCGCCGGCGGCCTCCAGCTCCACCGCGAAGTGGGCCAGGGAGGAGAAGAAGGGCGACAGCTTCACCGCCACGGGGATCTTCACCTCGGACTTCACGGCCCGGACGATGTCGAGGGTGCGCTTCTCCACGGCGGCCGCGGTCTCCGCGGGGTCCGTGGCCAGGTAGTAGGTGTTCAGCTCCAGGGCATCGGCGCCCGCCTGCTCCATGAGCTTCCCATGGTGCAGCCAGCCCGCGGGGGTGGTGCCGTTCAGGGAGGCGATGACCGGAACGGACACCGCCGCCTTGAGGCGCATGATCTGCTCGAGGTACTTCTCGGGGCCCAGGCGGAACTCGTCGGGGGTCGGGAAGTAGGACAGGGCCTCCGCGTTGGATTCCGCGTGGAGCTCCATGTCCAGGATGGTGCCCTCCTGTTCGCGGGTGATCTGCTCCTCGAAGAGCGAGTGCATCACGATGGCGGAGGCCCCGGCGTCCTCGAGCCGCTTGACCATCCCGAGGTCGTCGACCAGGGGCGAGGCGCCCGCCATCAGGGGATGGGCGAGCTTGAGGCCGAGGTAGGTGGTGGAGAGATCCATGGCGTCCTCCTTCACTTGCCGGGCATCGTGAGCTTGGCGAGCTGCTCGTAGACGGAGTAGCGGCTGGTGATCTCGTGCTGGGAGGTCTCCAGCAGCTGCTTGAAGGCCTCGGGGTGCGCCTGCTCGATCATCCGGTAGCGGGTCTCGTTGCGGACGTACTGGCCCAGGGACACCTTCGGCGTGCCGGAATCCAGCTGCAGGGGGTTCTCGCCCTTCTCCGTGCGGCGGGGGTCGAAGCGGAAGAGCGGCCAGTGGCCGGAATCCACCGCGAGCTTCTGCTGTTCGGCGCCCAGCGCGAGATCGTAGCCGTGGGCGATGCAGTGGCTGTAGGCGATGATGAGGCTGGGGCCGGGGTAGGACTCGGCCTCGAGGAAGGCCTTCACGGTCTGGGCGTCGCGGGAGCCGAAGGCCACCTTGGCGACGTAGATGCCGCCGTAGGTCATGGCGATCATGCCCAGGTCCTTCTTGGGAAGCGTCTTGCCGGCCATGGCGAACTTGGCGCCCGCGCCCATGGGGGTGGACTTGGAGGCCTGGCCACCGGTGTTGGAGTAGACCTCGGTGTCGAGCACCAGCACGTTCACGTTGCGGCCGGAGGCGAGGACGTGGTCCAGGCCGCCGTAGCCGATGTCGTAGGCCCAGCCGTCGCCGCCGACCACCCAGACGCTCTTGTCCACCAGGTAGTCCGCGAGGTCGTTCAGGATGCGGGCCTCGGGATCGGCCAGGCCGGCGAGCTTCTGCCGGAGGGCCGCCACCCGCTCACGCTGGGTCTTGATGCCGGCCTCCGTGGCCTGGTCGGCCGTGGCCAGCCCGGAGACGAGGTCGTCCCCGAGGCTGGGCGCCAGCCGGTGCAGCAGTTCCAGGGCGAACTCCTGGTGCTTGTCCACGGAGAGGCGCAGGCCCAGGCCGAACTCCGCATTGTCCTCGAAGAGGCTGTTGGCCCAGGCGGGGCCGCGGCCGTCCTTGTTGACGGTGTAGGGCGTGGTGGGCAGGTTGCCGCCGTAGATGCTGGAGCAGCCCGTGGCGTTGGCGATGAGGGTGCGGTCGCCGAAGAGCTGGGTGAGCAGCTTGAGGTAGGGCGTCTCGCCGCAGCCGGAGCAGGCGCCGCTGTACTCGAAGAGCGGCTCCAGGAACTGCGAGCCCTTCACGTCCAGCTTGACGGTGGTGCGGTCGGCCTCGGGGAGGTCGAGGAAGAACTTGTAGTTGGCGGCTTCGGGCTCGCGGAGCGGGGCCTGGGGCACCATGTCGATGGCCTTGTGCTTGGGGTTGCTCTTGTCCTTGGCGGGGCAGATGGCCACGCAGAGGGAGCAGCCCGTGCAGTCCTCGGGGGCCACCTGGATGGTGTACTTCTGGCCCTTGTACTCGGGTCCCTTGTAGTCCACGGCCTTGAAGGTGCCGGGCGCGCCGGCCAGCTCGGCGGGATCGTAGACCTTGGCGCGGATGGCGGCGTGGGGGCAGGCCATCGCGCACTTGTTGCACTGGATGCAGATGCCGGCGTCCCACTCGGGGATCTCCAGCGCGATGTTGCGCTTCTCCCACTTCGTGGTGCCCACGGGCCAGGTGCCGTCCACGGGGAAGGCGCTCACGGGCAGCAGGTCGCCCTTGCCCTCCATCATCACGGCGGTGACGCGCTTGACGAAGTCGGGCGCCTCGTCCGCCACCATGGGCGGACGCTTGCGGGTGGCGCTGACGGCGGCCGGGACCTTCACCTCGTGGAGGTGGGCCAGGGTCTCGTCCACAGCCACGAAGTTCTTCTGGACGATGGCGTCGCCCTTCTTGCCATAGGTCTTCTTGATGGCCTTCTTGATCTGCTCGATGGCCTCCTCGCGGGGCAGCACGCCGGAGATGGCGAAGAAGCAGGTCTGCATGATGGTGTTGATGCGCACGCCCATGCCGGTGTTCTTGGCCACCTCGTAGGCGTCGATGACGTAGAACTTGAGCTGCTTCTCGACGATGGCGGATTGCACCTCCACCGGCAGGGTGTCCCAGACCGCGTCGGGGCCGTAGGGCGTGTTCAGCAGGAAGGTGGCGCCGGGCACGGCGGTCTCGAGCATCTCGTACTTGTCGAGGAAGCTCGTCTGGTGGCAGGCGATGAAGTTGGCCTTGGTCACCAGGTAGGCGCTGCGGATGGGCCGGGGCCCGAAGCGCAGGTGGCTGATGGTGATGGCGCCGGACTTCTTGGAGTCGTAGACGAAGTAGCCCTGGCCGTAGTTGGGCGTCTCCTCGGCGATGATCTTGATGGAGTTCTTGTTGGCGCCCACCGTGCCATCGGCGCCCAGGCCGTAGAACAGGGCCCGGGTCACGTCCTTCGGCTCCACGTCGAAGGCGGGATCGTAGGTCAGCGAGCTGTGGCTGATGTCGTCCACGATGCCCACGGTGAAGTGGTTCTTCGGGCGATCCTGGGCCAGGTTGTCATAGACAGCCTTGACCATGGCCGGCGTGAACTCCTTGGAGGAGAGGCCGTACCGGCCGCCCACGACCACGGGGTCGAGGGTGGTGTGGCCCTCTTCGCGGCCCTGGCGGAGGGCGGCGAGCACGTCCAGGTGCATGGGATCGGCGGGGGCGCCGGGCTCCTTGCAGCGGTCCAGCACCGCCAGCTTCTTCACGGAGGCGGGCAGGGCGCGGACGAACTCGGGGATGGCGAAGGGCCTGTAGAGGCGCACCTTGAGGACGCCCACCTTCTCGCCCTGCTGCAGGGCGTGCTCGACGTACTCGTGGGTGACATCGCAGCCCGAACCCATGGCGACGATCACGCGCTCGGCCTCGGGGTGGCCGAAGTACTCGTAGAGGCGGTACTGGCGGCCCGTGAGCTTGGCGAAGCGGTCCATCTCCTGCTGCACGAGGGCGGGAGCGGCGGCGTAGTAGGGCGTGCAGGCCTCGCGGGCCTGGAAGAAGGTGTCGGGGTTCTGGGCCGTGCCGCGGATCATCGGATGATCCGGCGTCAGGGCAGACTTGCGAAAGGTTGCCACCAGCTCGTCGGGGACCATCTGGCGGAGGTCCTCGTCGTTGAGGATCTCGATCTTGGCCACCTCGTGGCTGGTGCGGAAGCCGTCGAAGAAGTGCAGGAAGGGGACCCGGGCGCGCAGCGTGGCGGCGTGGGCGATGGCGGCGAAATCGTGGGCCTGCTGCACGCTGTCGGAGGACAGCATGGCGAAGCCGGTCATCCGGCAGGACATCACGTCCGAGTGGTCGCCGAAGATGCTGAGGGCGTGCGTGGCCAGGGTGCGGGCGCTGACATGCATGCAGAAGGGCGTCAGCTCGCCGGCGATCTTGTACATGTTGGGGATCATGAGCAGCAGGCCCTGGGACGCCGTGAAGGTCGTCGTCAGGCTGCCGGCCTGGAGGGCCCCGTGGACCGCGCCGGCGGCGCCGCCCTCGGACTGCATCTCGATGACCGAGGGGATGGTCTTCCAGATGTTGACCTTGCCCTGGGAGCTCCACTCGTCCGCCCACTCGCCCATGTTCGAGGAGGGCGTGATGGGGTAGATGGCGATGACCTCGCTGAGGCGGTGGGCCACCGAGGCGGTGGCCTCGTTCCCATCCAGGGTCTTCATGACGCGCGGGCTCATGCTTAGCTCCTTCCGGGCATCCCTTGGACAAACCCGGCAAAAGGTATCAAGACAGGCAATGCAGCGGATCCATCATACCTGATGGATGGGTCAAAATCGGTCACACATGGGTCAGTGGTCAGACCGCGACCGTGGGTTCCCCCATGAGCCGGTGGTGCATGGCCGCGGCGGCCCGGCGGCCCTGGCCCATGGCCAGGATCACGGTGGCACCGCCGGTGATGACGTCGCCGCCGGCGAAGACGCCGGGCAGGGAGGTCTCGCCGGTCTCGTTGTCCACCACCACCACCCCGCCCTTGAGGGTCTTGAGGCCCTTGTCGGTCTGGGCGAGGAGGGGGTTCACGTCGAAGCCGAGGGCCACCACCAGCGTCTCGCAGGGGATCATGATCCGCTCGTCGGTCATCTTGGGGCTGCGGCGGCCATCGGGGCCGGGCTCGCCCAGCTCCATCACCGCGCATTCGGCGTGGGTCATCCAGCCCTTCTCGTTCCCGTGGAGCTGGACGGGCGTGCAGAGGAACTTGAACTCGACGCCCTCCTCGTGGGCGTGCTCCAGCTCCTCCTTGCGGGCGGTGGACTCCTTGATGGTGCGGCGGTAGACCACGGTGACGTGCTCGGCGCCCATGCGGCGGGCGGCGCGGGCGGCGTCCATGGCGGTGTTGCCCGCGCCCACGATGATCACGTTCTTCCCCACGGTCACCGGGGTGCCGTAGGTGGGGAAGAGATCCGCGCGCATCAGGTTGATGCGGGTGAGGAACTCGTTGGCGGTGTAGACGCCCTTGTACTCCTCGCCGGGGATGCCCATCATCTTGGGGAGGCCGGCGCCGGTGCCCATGAAGATGGCGTCGTTCTCCTTGCGGAGGTCCTCGAGGGTCATGCTGCGGCCCACCAGGGTGTTCATGACGAACTTCACGCCCAGCCGGCGGAGGGTGGACACTTCCTGGTCCACGATGGCGTTCGGCAGGCGGAACTCGGGGATGCCGTAGAGCATCACCCCGCCGGGCTTGTGGAAGGCATCGTAGACGGTGACCTCATGGCCCTTCTTCACGAGCTCGCCGGCCACGGTGAGGCCCGCCGGGCCCGCGCCGACCACGGCCACCTTCCTGCCCGTGGCGGGTTCCACGGGGGGCAGCTCATCCGAGCCCAGCATGGAATCGGAGGCGTAGCGCTCCAGCCGGCCGATGGAGACGGGGAGGCCCTTGATGCCCACCACGCACTTGATCTCGCACTGCTTCTCCTGCGGGCAGACGCGGCCGCAAACGGAGCCGAGGGAGGAGCTCTCCTTGATGATGCGGGCGGCGGCCTTGGGGTCGTCGTTGACGATCTCCTGCAGGAACGCCGGGATGTTGATGCTCACCGGGCAGCCCTCGATGCAGGCGGGGTGCTTGCACATGATGCAGCGGGCGGCCTCGAGCTTCGCCTGCTCGGGCGAGAGGCCCAGGCTCACCTCGTCGAAGTTGCAGACCCGGAGCTCCGGCGGCTGGCAGGCCATCTCCTGGCGGGGGATCTTCATCTTCTGGCTGGGCTTGATGGCCTTCAGGTCGAGGTTCTTCCAGTCCAGCTCGGTCACGGGCTCGTTGAGGTACTGGGAGTAATCCACGGGGCCCGTGGCGGCCACCCGGCCGATCTTGCAGTCGGAGGGATCGCACTGCTCCTCCGCCTTGTACCAGTCCTGGCGGTTGCGGAGCATGGCGAAGTCCACCTTGTGGCCGTCGAAGTCGGGGCCGTCGAAGCAGGCGAACTTGGTCTCGCCGCCCACGCTGACGCGGCACCCGCCGCACATGCCGGTGCCGTCCACCATGAGGGCATTGAGGCTCACGAGGGTGAAGATGCCGTGGGGCTTGGTCAGGTCGGAGACGGCCCGCATCATGGGCAGGGGACCCACGGCCACCACCTCGGCGATGGGTTCGCGGGCGATGATGTCCTTGAGGGCGTCGGTGACCAGGCCCTTGCGGCCCAGGGTGCCGTCATCCGTGGTGACGATCAGCTCCGCGGAGTTCGCCCCCAGCTCGTCGGCCAGCAGCACGCGCTCCTTGCTGCGGCCGCCCAGGATGGTGATGACGCGGCGGCCCTGCGCGTGGAGCAGCTCGGCGGCGGGCAGGATGGCGGCGGAGCCGTAGCCGCCGGCCATGAGGACGATGGTGCCCTCCTCGACCAGCTCCGTGGGGCTGCCCATGGGGCCGGCCACGGCGTAGAGGCGATCGCCGGCGCTGAGGCGGCCCATGGCCTTCGTGGTGACGCCCACCTCCTGCATGATGAAATGGATGTAGCCCTTCCGCGCGTCGCCGCCCGCCAGGGTGAGGGGGATGCGCTCGCTCTCGGGGAAGGGGGCGACCATGAAGAACTGGCCGGGCTTGCGGCCCCGGGCCACCTGGGGGGCCTGGACGATGAAGGACCAGGTCTCCGGGGCGATGAGCTTCTTCTCCAGGATCAGGTAGCCGTCCTGCGTCTCGGCGTCGGAGGCGTAGAGGGACTTGCCCTTGAGGAGGGGCAGCATCAGCTCCTCCTCCGCCTCGATGTGGTCGCGCACCAGGTCCACCAGCCGCTGGCCCAGGAGGGTGAGGGACTTGGGGGCCCGGGCCTGGCCCTCGTTGATCTCGGAGAGGAGCTGGAGGGTGAGGTCCCACATCTGGCGGTGGTCCTCGAAGAGCCTCTGGTGGAGGGACTCGGCGCCGATCTCCTCCAGCAGGGGGAAGAGCTCCCGCTCCTCCGCCTCGTTGTGGGGGCGGAGCACCTCGTAGATCCAGCGGGCCCCCTCGTCCACCCCCCGCCAGTCGGCCGCACCCAGGGCCTCGGCCATGCGGGTCAGGCGCGCCTGGGCCTCGTCGTGGGTGGCATGCCAGGTCGGAGCCGGCAGGTTCTCAGGGGTGAGCAGGTGGGTGGCCGAGTCGGACATGGACGCCTCCAGATCCCTCCAGCATGGGCTGTCCGGCTTCCGATTTCTGTGTCTGAAAACCGAGTGCGGGCCACTTGTGACCCAGGGCACAGAAGCTTGAAAGATATGGGTTTAGCGGGATTTGGTCTATGCGCGCTTGCCCATCCGGTGATCCTACGAGGGCTTCCGGAGGGCCATCACATCCTGCACCTTGGCCACCAGGTCCCGGACCCGGAAGGGCTTCTGCAGGAACCCATCGGGCGGCAGGTCGGTGAGGGAGTCCAGGGACTCCTGCTGGGTGTAGCCGCTGGTGAGGAGCACCCGGACCGAGGGGGTCATCTCCCGGATGAGCCGGAAGGCCTCCGCCCCTCCCATGCGGGGCATGGTCATGTCGAGAAGGACCAGGTCCACCTGGGCGCGGTGCTGGCGGAACAGCTCCACGGCCTCCTGGCCGTCCCGGGCCTCGATCACCTGCAGCCCGGCCCCTTCCAGGGCCTCCCGCGCCAGTTCCCGGATGATGGCCTCGTCGTCCGCCACCAGGACGAGGCCTGAGGCGGGGGCGGGCTGCGCAGGGCGGGTCGCCTCCGCGAGGGCGGTGTGCTCGCTGGCGGGGAAGAGGAGGATGAAGGTGGTCCCCACATCCGGCACGCTCTCCACGTGGATGCCGGCATGGTGCCCGCGCACGATGCCCAGCATCGCGGAGAGGCCCAGGCCCCGGCCCGTGAACTTGGTGGAGAAGAAGGGGTCGAAGATGCGCCCGATGGTCTCGGCGTCCATCCCGCAGCCGTCGTCCTCCACCTCCATGCGTACGAAGAGGCCGGGTTCGAGCACCTGCCCGGGGAAGGTCGCGGACAGCTCGGCCTGGGAGCATTCCACGGCGCGGGTGCGGAGGGTGACGGTGCCGGGCCGGTCGCCGATGGCCTCGGAGGCGTTGATGACGAGGTTCATCACCACCTGCTGGAACTGGGCGCTGTCGGCCTCCACCGGGGGGAGCCCGGGCTGGAGGTCGTACTGGAGGGCCACCTTCTTGGAGATGGAGACCGTCAGCAGATCCCCCATCTCCTGGATGATCCGGTTGAGGTTCTGGGGCTTCACGGCGAAGTGCCCCTTGCCCGCGTAGGCGAGGAGCTGCCGGGCCAGGTCCGCCCCGCGCTGGGTGGTGGCCTCGATGCGCTGGAGCGCCTCGCGCAGCCAGGGATCCTCGGGAATCCGCGTCAGGGCCATCTCCGTGGTGCCGAGGATGGCGGTGAGCAGGTTGTTGAAGTCGTGGGCGATCCCCCCGGCCAGCACACCCAGGCTCTCCAGCTTCTGGGACTGGCGCAGGGCGTCCTCGGCCCGCTGGCGGTCCGTCACGTCGTCGGCCAGGAAGGTGGCCCCGGCGAACCGGCCGTCCTCGTCCTGGAGGGCGGTGATGTACCAGTCGCAGTGGCGGCGCTGGCCCGTGCGGCAGAGCACGTTCAGGGAGATGCGGATGCCCTCGCCCCGCCCGTCCACGAGGCCCTTCCGGCGCCGGGAGAGTTCCTCCTGGCCCTCGTCGGGGACCAGGATCCTGGGATCGCGGCCCAGCATCTCCGCCCGGGTGTAGCCGAAGATGCGCTCAGCGGCCGGGTTCCATTCCTGGATGAGGAAGTCGGGGTCGGTCTCGATCACGGCCAGGGGGGTGTACTCCAGGTGGCTGCGGTTCCGGGCCAGGGCGCGGTGGAGGGAGCCGGTCATGTGCCGGGCCAGCTCCAGGGCCCGGGCCCGGGTGCCGACCAGGGAGGCCAGGCCCAGGGCCAGGGAGGCGGACACGGCCAGGCCGGCCAGCAGCACCCATTCGGAACGGTGGCGACCCTCGGTGCGGTAGAAGGCTGGCAGCAGGGCGTACCGGATCCGCCAGCCCCGCTCGGCGAAGGTCAGGTCGTGGACGGCCACCGGGGCCGCGCCCGTGGGCCAGGAGGGGCTCACGTAGAGCCAGCGGGGACCCTTCGCCGAGAAGGAATCCTGCACCTCGAAGGTGAGGCCCTGGTCTTCGCGGTGCAGGATGTCGTCCATGAGGGGGCGGATGAGGATCCCCGCGGAGACCCAACCCTTGAGGGCGGCCCGGCGCGCGTCGGGGTCCTCCGGCGGGGTGGTCGTGCGGAAGACAGGCAGGTACAGGGCCACGGCCTCCTGGCGCACGCTGCCGTTGGTGAAGAAGAGGAGGCCGGAGAGGGCGGCGCCGCCCGTGTCGCGCGCCCGCTCGGCCGCCACCCGCTGGGTGTGGCTGGCGCCCACATCGAGGCCCAGGGCCCCGGGACTCTGGGCGGCGGGCTCGCAGAGCTCGATGAGGAGCCGGTCCGGGTCCTGGTCCGGGGCCCGCAGGGGCATGGGGTCCGCCTGGGGCCGGTGGTAGCGCCCCTGCAGCTGCGGCAGGCGGGCCAGGGTGGCGTCCAACTCCTGGTTGGGGACGGGCACGATGTAGGCCAGGCTCGACAGGCCCGGGTGCCGCTGGGGCAGATCCAGGCCTCCGACGTAGTCCCGCCACTCGGTCTCGGTGACCTGGTGGTCCAGCGCCAGGAAGCCCTGGGCCCCCCGGACGATGTCCTCGTACCGGCCCATGCGGTTGTGGAGGGACCCCTCCACCCGGTCCATGAACCGCTGGATGCGGTTCTCGTCCCGCCGCTCCTGCCGGTGGCGGTCCGCCAGGTAGAGCGAGAGGGTGACGGCGAGCCCCAGCGCGAATACCAGGGCGGCCGGTCCCCAGGGCCGGGGGGGGAGGGGCGCGGGGCTCAGGGGGTCCGGGGTCATAGGGGGGGAGGCTAGAAGTCCCCATGGTAGCTGTCTTTTCAGGGCACGCGCCCCAACCTTGCGGGCAGGACGGACTGCCCCGCGGTAGGGTGGAGGACGCCGGAGAGCCGACCGTGGAATCCATCGAGCCGTTCCTGAACGCCGCCCAGCGCGTCCTTCACCACCCCTCCGAGCGGGCGCGGCTGGCGGCCATCGTCACCCGCTGGGCGGGGCAGTGGCGGGGGAAGCACCGGGTCCTGGACACCAGCCAGAGCCTCCATGGGGTCTTCCTGCATTTCAACCAGCTCATGGACGGCAAGTGGGTCCAGGCCTTCACCTTCGTCGCGACGCGACGGGAGGGGGTCTGCCTCCGCGGTCCCGATCCCGACCGCACGCGGAAGGCCCACAAGCTGCGGCGGAACCCCCTGGACGCCGCACCCCTGGACGCCCTCTTCGAAGCCTGGTCCCTCCACCCCGAGGCCCGTCCGGCCGGACACGCCGTGGAATTCTTCCTGGAGGAGACTCCGGACGAGGTGTGGGAGGCCTGCCTGGCCGAGGCCCTGGACAGCCTGGGCCGCTGAGGGATTGCGGAACGCCGGGGGTTCGGGCAAGGTAGGCGCACCCCCATGACGAACCCCTTCCGCCCCTTTACCAGCGCCTTCCGCACTCCGGGTGCGGAGGCCGGCGGCGTCTAGATCCCTTCCCGCTTCCGCCTTCGCCCCCGAGACCGCCCGGCTCGGGGGTTTTCCTTTCTGGAGAGACCCATGCAGCGGCCCGACCCCGCCAACCTCGCCGATCTCCGCCGCGCCATCGACGCCGTGGACGAACAGGTGCTGGCCCTCCTCAACCAGCGGGCCGGCCTCGCCGCGGAGGTGGGCCGCCGCAAGCTCGCGGCGGCGCCCGAGGGGCCCTTCCACGCGCCCCGGCGGGAGCGGGAGGTCCTCGCGCGGCTCGAGGCCGCCAACGCCGGTCCCTTCCCCGGTCCCGCGGTGCGCACCATCTTCCAGGAGATCATGAGCGCCTGCCTCAGCCTGGAGAAGCCGCTCCGGGTGGCCTTCCTCGGGCCGGAGGGCACGTTCACGCACCTGGCGGCCCGGCATCAGTTCGGCGGCTCCAGCCAGTCCCTGCCCCAGGGCACCATCCAGGCCGTCTTCCGGGCCGTGGAGCGGGGCGGGGCGGACTACGGGGTCGTGCCCGTGGAGAACGCGACCGAAGGGGCGGTGGATTCCACCCTGGACGCCTTCCTCGACAGCCCCCTCCGCATCTGCGCGGAGATCCTACTCCCCGTGGACCAAGCCCTGCTGCTGAGGCCCGAACTGGACCTCGGCGCCGTACGGCGCGTCTATTCCCATCCCCAGGCCCTGGGCCAGTGCCGACGCTGGCTGGAGGCCCACCTGCCGCAGGCGGACCGCGTCGAGGCGCCCTCCACCTCCGAGGCGGCCCGCCTGGCCCGGGAGGACGCCGAAGGGGCCGCGGTGGCCTCGGAGCTGGCGGCGGAGCTGTTCGGGCTCAAGGTGGCCGAGCCGCGCATCCAGGATCTCGCCGCCAACGCCACCCGGTTCCTTGTCCTGGGTCCGAAGGAGGCCGAGCCCACGGGCCGGGACCGCACGTCCCTCCTGGTGCTGGCCCAGGACGGACCCGGCGCCCTCCTGCGCCTCCTGGAACCCCTGGCCCGTCGCGGCCTCAACCTCAGCCGCATCCAGAGCCGCCCCACCCGGCGGCGCCTCTGGGAATACGCCTTCTTCCTCGACGTGGAGGGCCACGCCGCCGACGCCCCCATGGCCGAGGCCCTGGCCGATCTCCGTGCCGCCAGCGCCTCCCTCAAGGTGCTAGGCAGCTACCCGAGGGCCGTCCCAGGTGCGGGGGATGGCTCCCTGGGGTGAGGAAGGGGCGAAAGACAATTCCCCAGTCCGGAGGGTCGTGGAGCCCCGGGTGAAAACCCCACCCGGGACGCCCCAGCCTGTCTGGAATCCAGGCCCAGGGCCATTTTGGATATACCTGTCCATACTTGTATTGTTAATGTATATATTATTAATGAAGTTGTTTTTCTGCTAGTCATTTCATTGAATCCCTTAGTAGGATCGACGGAAATGTTCCACCTCTTTTCGGGGTTTGCGCATGTATCAGTGGGGTAACGTATTCCGCGGTCTCGTTGTGGCTGCAGCCTTGGGCACGGTGATCGGCTGCGGAGGTGGTGGATCCTCCTCCGGTGGCGGGACGCTCCCCCAGACCAGCCTGCCGCCCGTGGCCACCCTCCAGGGATGGGCTCCGAACGATGCCTCGCTGCAGCAGTACAGGGCCTATACCTTCACCGCCACGGCCACCGACCCCAACATCGGTGGAGGCATCTCGGAATTCGACTGGGATTTCGGCGACGGCACGCGCAAGGTGACCCCTTCCGTGGTGGTGTCCGGGATCCCCACCGGCAGCTGCACCTATGCCTACGTGACGAGCGGTACGCCCACGCTGACCGTGACGGCCAAGAACTCGGCCGGGCTCGCATCCTCTCCCGTTACCAGGGTCCTGTCGGTCGTGGCCGCGCCTTCGCCCCTCGCGGCGGTCTTCACCAGCCCCGCCGCCGCCACCACGGTCAACCCCTCGATCGGCAGTGCGGTGACCGTCACGTTCACGGTGAATGTCACGAACACCGGGACGGGGACCATCGCCCCCAGCGGGGTGGTCCTGGTCTCGGGGGACACCGGCTCCACCCAGGCCACGCCCGTGGACATGGGTGGCGGGAACTGGAACATCGCGGTCACCTACCCAGCGGCCTCGACGGTCGGACAGCGGCAGGTCACCCCGACCGTGACCGTCACGGATTCGGGGGGCATCAGCAGCCCGGTGGCCACCGGCCCGGTCATCACCATCAACTCGGTGTCCGCGACCAACTCCGCCCCGGTCATCACCCTGATCACGCCCGCCACCGACAACACGGTGGCCTGGACCTCGAAGCCCTTCGACTTCGGGTTCACGCTGACGGATGCGGAGAATGACCCGATCGCCTACACGGTGGATTGGGGGGACGGCTCACCCGCCGTCACCGGCACGACCACCGGACCCACGGCCGCCGGCGCTTCCGTAGCGCTCACGCACAAATATGCGGATGGCTTCACCGCCACGACGAAGGGGGTCTCGATCACCGTCACGGCCACGGACAACCGGTCGACCAACAGCACCGCAACCCCGAAGGCCCGCCTGGTCAACGTCACCTTCAACACGCTTCCCACGGCTACCATCCTCTCCCCCCAGGCGAGCGGTACGGCCCCCACGGGTCTCCAGGCAGGCATCACTCCGCCCTACGTGGTCATCCCCCTCAACGGCAAGCTCACCTTCACCGGCTCCTCCACCCTTCCCGGAAGCCAGGATGCCGTGACCACGTCCTGGTCCTTCCCGGGTGGGGGGCCCAGCGTGGCCACGGGGGATAACCCCGGGAATGTCATATTCGCCGGGTCGCCAGGCGCCATCACCGCCGAGACCGTGACCTACACGGTCACCGACGCCTTCGGCCGGACGGCCACCGCCACCAAGCAGGTGCTGGTGGACGGGATCAACACCCAGCAGTTCAACCTGTCCTTCCAGTACCGGCTCAAGAGCGACAACAACACCAACACCTCGCTCACACCGGTGGCCACGGCTGCCAATGGCCTCGGGGCCAGCATCCAGATCTTCCAGGATGGCCTGTCGAACACCTACAACGTCCAGAACCAGGCCCAGCTCAGCGGGGCGAAGGCAGTGGTGAACATCCCTGTCCGATCGGACCTTCCGTTCTACGTGGAGATCCCGGGATTCGGGAATGACGCCACCACCTACCTGATGCGCATCCCCAATGCGCCGTCGGGCGCCTACGCCGATCCCACCCTGACGGCCTCCGCCCCGGTCGGCAGCTCCACCTTCAGCTTCCAGAACGCCACGGCCCCCTGGAATCCCAGCCTCCAGATCGTGACGGCCCAGGGATTCGCGCCGGAATCGCTCACCGCCCCCCAGCGCAAGCTGAACGGCTACACGGACATCGTGCTCGGGACCACGCCGGCCAACCAGCGCTGGCTGGATCGGCTGTCCGTGCCCGCCAACGATCCCACCGGGGCCATCCAGTGGTCCCAGGCGAGCAACGCCGTGGGCCAGCTCAGCGGCGTCCCCGCCTACCAGCTCTTCGCGGAGTGGCCCACGCTGCTCCTGACCCGCAAGTCGGGCGATCTGGGAGACGGTGACCCCACGGGGAGCCCGGGCGTCTCGAGCGATCTCGGGTTCGTGCTGGACTACGCCAAGTACTCCGGAGATACCCAGCCCAGCGAAACCTTCACGGCCTTCTCCATGCAGGCGTTCCGCGTGCCAGCCGGCGTGACCGATCCCTACCAGCTGTCCCCGGCTTGGCAGAGCATCGACGCGCAGATGAAGAGCACCGCCCTCGATGTGCATGAGGCCCTGAATCCCGTTCCCCTGAACGGGTCCGTGCCCGCCTTCTTCGACAACCTCGTCTACGGCGCGCCGGGTTCGACGCCCCTGGCCGGCGGCATCGCCAGCCTGCCCCTGCCCTACGATCCCAATGACCCGGACCGGGTGCCCCTGATGGCGCCCACCACCCGCTCCTATTCGAACATCCGGAAGGTCTTCAGCTATTCGGAGTACCTCTGGTCCACCGTCTGGGCCCGGCCGCTGGTGCTGAACACCGCCCGCCCGAAGTTCATCGCCCCGATCTCTACCTTCCCCTATTTCCGTTACAGCAAGCCCAGTTCCTGGCCCAAGGCCTCGGGCATCAGCCCGGACAACAGCGCCTTCGACCTGACGGTACGCGGGGGCGGCGTCTTCGACGGTTCCGCACCGGTGGGGCTGGCCGGGGCGGCGGCGTCCGCGACGGGGGTCGGCCGCTTCTTCTGGACGGCCTTCACCCCCAGCTATGGCGGGGATGCCAACTCGGGCGCGGCCATCGCGCGCACCTGGCTGGCCGACGATGCCACCCAGCAGCCGCCCACCTCGTTCCCCGCGGCGAGCGCCACCGGGGATGCCACCGACGCCCTGGGGTTCATGACTCCCCAGGACACCATCGTCGACAAGCGTGGCCGCAATGCGGATGGCTCGCTCAACGGCAGCCTGCTCGGTGGCTACCGCGTCACCTGGTACAACCCGACGCAGGACGCGAGCCTCAACCCCGTGCCTCCCGACTTCTGGGTGGTGGAACTGAAGGATGCCTCCGGCACCAAGCACTTCATGCTGCCCGGCAGCTATCCCAGCGGCACCCAGAGCGTGAACAGCCTGATCCTGACCGATGCCCGCACCTACCTGCCTTCTGGCAACGCCCCGTCCGCAGGGCCGGTTCCCCCGGTTCCGCCGGCCACCCAGACCACCGATCGCGTGGCACCCGGGTACTGCTGGTTCGATGTCCCAGTCGAGCTGCGCCCCGCTTCCGGAGCGACCCTCACTGTCTTCGCGGTGAAGTCGATCCTCAAGAACCACCCGGTGGCAGCCGCCCGGCCCCTGAACCGACCGGACTGGATGGATGCCATCAAGACGGCCACGGCGACCATGAAGATGCTCACCTCCAGCGGGGTGGACCTCACTTACGCCTACAAGATCCCCTTCAACTTCGACTGGGACATCGTCGTGGCCAGCGGTCCCCAGACCCCGGTCGCACCCTGATCCTGAAACCGGGCCCGACGTCCGGGGCGGCCCATGGGAGGCCACTCTGCGTGGTCGTCCCCCCTTTCCCATCTGCAACGGAGGTTCCGTGAAATCCCTCAGCATCCTGGCAGCGGCTCTTGCGACGGGGGCGCTGTGCGCCCAGGAGACCGCTGATTCCTTGAACGCCAGAGTGATCCTGTTCGGCGAGACCATCCAGACTTCCGGCGTCCTCCTCGGCCAGGGGGTCAAGGACCAGGCCGGCTATCAGACGGGTCCCGGGATCCGCATCGTCGGCCAGATCGACGAATCCCGCTGGTACTGGGAGGTCGGGGGTCGCTTCGAGAGTTCCGCCCGCATGGTCACCAACCGGGACATCAGCTCCACCCCTCCCCCGAACGTGCTTGATGCCACCCAGACCAAGATCCACTACAGCTACTGGTCCCTCGGTGGCGCCTATCTTCTTCCGCTGGGCAGCGCGGTCGACCTGGGGTTCCACCTCGAAGGGCGGGGCGAGACCATCAACCCCAAGGGCCAATATTCCACGACCGCGGGGGGGGTGGGCTACATCGACGCCCACAATGTGTACTTCCGCCCCTGGGTCCGCCTCAGCCTGGACGTCAAGTTCAGCGCCGGATCCTTCCGCCCCCTCATCGGTGTCGAGGCTGCGGCGGCTCTCGTGAAGACCTCTCAGTCCCAGGTGATGCCCCTTTCCGCCCTGGATGCGAACACGCTGCGGGCGATGGCCCCCACCTGGTCCGGATCTGTCTACGCCGGCTTCCAGTTCTAGCGCCAGGCTCGCCCGGAACGGAAGAGGGCCCGGTCATGCCGGGCCCTCTTCACAATTGTCCCCCCCCCCGGGCCTGGTCCCTACTCCGCCACGCTCCAGGCCATCTGGTGCCGGTAGTCGGTGACGTAGGCCTGCTTCTCGGGGGAATAGTTGCAGCCGCCGCCGGTGCCGCGGGGACCGATGGCGATGAGGCCGAGGTCGATGCGGGGCGGGAAGGCACGCAGGGCCCGGTCCACGGCCCGCTGGGGCGGCACGCCCTTCGCGAGCAGGTCGTAGACGGTCTTGGCCATGAGGTGCTTGATGATGTCCTCGCCGTTGCCCGTGCAGGCCACGGCGCCCAGGGGCCCGGCGTAGATGCCGGCGCCGTACATGGGCACGTCCCCCACCCGGCCGTAGAAGGTGATGGTGGTGCCGCCGGTGCTGATGGCGGCGGCGTAGTGGCCCTTCGCATCGCGGGTGACGCAACCCACGGTGTCCGAGGGGCCCAGGGCCGCCTTCAGCTCGGCGGGGATGGGGTTCGGGAAGTTCCAGGCCTTCCGCCAGTCGAACCGCTTCCAGGCCTCCTCTTCGCCGGGCTGGGCCCCCGTGAGGATGGCCTTCACGCGCTCGAACTTGGCCCGGTTCTCGGCGCAGGTCGGGTCGTAGTCGGGGAAGCCCATGGCCCGAGCGAAGCGCGTGGCGCCCTCGCCCACGATGAGGAGGTGGGGCGTGTCCATGACCCTGCGGGCCACCAGCACGGGGTTCTTCACCCGCTCGATGGCGGCCACGGCCCCGTAGGCGCCGGAGCTGCCGTCCATGCAGGCCGCGTCCATCTGGATGGTCCTGCCGTCCATGCGGAGGTTGGCGCCGGTGCCGGCGTTGAAGCGGGGGTCGTCCTCCAGCACCACCACGGCCGCCAGGGCCGCGTCCAGGGCGCTGCCACCGGATTTCAGCACGGCCAGGGCCTTCGCCGCGGCGGGATCGGTGCCATCCTTCCGGGCCCGGGGGCTGCCGGCCCCCCCGTGGACGACCGCGGCGGGCGCAGCGGCCAGCAGGGAGGCCAGGAACAGGGGCACGAGGCGCGGGATGAGGGACATGGTCTGCTCCGGGCGGCTCAGCCGCCGATGTGGGACATCTCGACCTTCGGCAGCCCCGGGGTCTGGCTCCGGCGCCGTTCGGAATACCGGTCGTCGCGCCGCGTCCAGCGCGAGGCCAGGAGGGCGGCCAGATCGGCATCGCTGTGGCCGCCCCTCAGGAAGGCCTTCAGGTCCAGCCCGTCTCCCGCGAACAGGCAGGTGTAGAGGCGCCCCTCGGCGGAGATCCGCGCCCGATCGCAGCCCCGGCAGAAGGGGGCGGTCACGGAGGCGATGAGGCCCAGCTCGCCCTTCCCGTCGCGGTAGCGCCAGGTGCGCGCCACGGCGCCGGCGGGGTCGTCCACCGGCTCCAGGGGCCACCTGCCGTGGACGAGGCGGCGGATCTCCTCCGCTCCCACCACGGAATCCAGACGCCAGCCGTTGGTGGTGCCCACGTCCATGAACTCGATGAAGCGGAGGCTGTGGCCGGCCTCCCGGGCGAAGGCGGCGAGGTCCAGGATCTCGTCGTCGTTCACGCCGTGCTGGACCACGCAGTTCAGCTTGAGGGGACCGAAGCCCGCGGCCCGCGCCGCCTCGAGGCCCGCCAGCACCTGCGAGAGGGGGATCTGGGTGTCGCTGATCCGCTGGAACCGGTCGGGGTTCAGGGTGTCCAGGCTGACGGTGATCCGCTTCAGCCCCGCGTTCCTCAGCGGAGCCGCCAGTTCGGGCAGGAGGGCCCCGTTGGTGGTGAGGGCGAGGTCGTCCACCCCCGGAAGGGCGGTCAGCATCCGCACGAGGGCGGGCAGCTCCCGGCGCAGCAGGGGTTCGCCCCCCGTGAGCCGGAGCTTGGTGACGCCCAGGCCTGCGGAGATCCGTGCCAGCCGGGCGATCTCCTCGAAGGTGAGGAGGGCCTCCCGGGGCAGGAACGCATGGTCGGGGCCGAAGGCCTCCCGGGGCATGCAGTAGGTGCAGCGGAAGTTGCACCGGTCGGTGACCGACAGGCGCAGCGCCCGGAGCGGGCGGCCGAGGGTGTCCAGCGGCTCCATTCCTCCAAGCATAAATTCACTTCATGGGTCAGAATGGATTGTTTCGTCTGGATCATCCGCGATGGGCTTCTTCGACCGATTTCTCAACCGCGCTCCCCAGGGGCCCTTGCCGACCCTGGCGGACCTCCTGGAGGCGCGGGGCCTGCCCGCCGACCTGCCGGGACTGGAGGCCCTGGTGCCGGCCTTCGAGGCCCACCGGGATGCCCCCGGGCGGGAGAGCTGGGCCGAGGCCGTGGCGGTGACCCACCGGGCCGGCCTGCCCCTGCCGCCGCCCTGGGAGGAGGTCCAGGACCGGCTCTTTCCCGAGCTGGTGCCGGCCTGGCGCGCTGAGCGGGAGGGCCGGTGGCACCGCCTCTTCGTCGAAGGGCTCTTCCAGCGCGTCCGCCTGGACGACATGGCCGTGCCCGCGGCCTGGATGCGGCTCTGGGACCAGTCCGAGACCGAGGTCCACGACCTGGCCCTGGAGAACCTCCGGCACCGCACGGAGGGCGCCTTCGAGCGCCTGCCCTCGGGCATCTACCGGGGACCCTGGCACGACGGCCACGACGCCGCGCGCCTCCTGCTTCCGGAGGTGTGGGACGGCCTCTTCCGGGACCAGCATCCCTTCCTCGCCATCCCCACCCCGGGCCTCCTGCTGGCGGCCCCCCAGGTCCTGCTGCCCAAGCTGATGGAGGCCGTGGGCAAGGCCCTCTCCGAGGGGGCACCCCTGCTGCAGGCTGCGGTGCTGGAGCGCATCGGCGAGCACCTCGTCCCCGCCCGGATCCAGGAACCCCATCCCATGTCCGGCCCCCAGCGCGAGTTCAAGCAGCTCGACCAGCTGGAGGCCATCCGCACCCAGGAGCGCGACCTGGATCCGGCCCTGGGCCGGCCCGCCCCGGTGGGCCTGCTCAAGACCCAGCAGGGGAAGTCCCTCACGGTGGCCACCTGGGTGGCCGGCGCCCCGGCCCTCCTGCCCGAGGCGGACCTGGTGGCCTTCACCACCGCCGAGGGCGAACCCCTGGGGATCTACTGGCGCCAGTCCCTGCCGCGCCTCTCGGAGATCCGGGGCGAGCTGGTGGAGATCTGGGGTCCCCGTCGCGTGCGGCACGAGGGGTTCCCCGACGCCGAGCAGCTGGCCCGCCTGGAGTGCTTCGCCACCGGGGAGCAGATGAAGGCCATGCAGGCCCAGGGTGGACGCCCACAGCCCAAGGCTCCAGCCGCACCGGCCGGCGGATTCGCCACCCAGCCGGTCCCGTCGCTGCCCCGGCACCTCCAGGGCGCGGGCCTCGGCATGCAGGACGGGGACTAGCCCCTTGCTCCCGGCCGCACTCCCGCACCAGGAGGCGCCCGCCCCGGTGGCGATCCAGGCCGGGGCCAGCCTGGTGAAGGTGCGGGCCCGGCTGCCCCAGGGGGAACTCGACCGGGTGGGGGGGGGCGTGGTCGTCGCCCCGGGGCTCGTGGCCACCAATGCCCATGTGGCGGCGGGCGGCAGCCCCATTCTCGTGAGCCAGGGCGGGGTGACCTGGAGGGCCACGGCCATCCGGGTGGACCCGGACCTGGACCTCTGCCTCCTCACGGTGCCGGGCCTGCCGCTGCCCCCCGCGGAGGCCGGCGGCGGGAACCTGGCGGCCGGGGCGCCGGTCTTCGCCCTCGGGTTCCCCGGCGGCCACGGGCCCGTGGTCTCCCAGGGGCGGCTGCGCGCGATCTGGCACTACCGGGATGGCTGGCTGCTGCAGGCCGATGTGGAGACGCATCCAGGCTCCAGCGGCGGCGGCCTCTTCGATGCCCGGGGGCGCCTCCTGGGGCTCACCACCTTCACCGCGGCCCGGAGCCCCCGGCTCAGCTTCGCCATCTCGATCTCGGGGCTCGAGGCCCTGGAGGGTCTGCCGGCCGAGACGCCGGGCCGGCCCCTCAGGACCGGCTTCACGGAAGCCGAGGACTACCTCGCCGCCCTGGCCGAGGATCCCCGGAATGCGGCCGAGTGGGAGCCCGCCGCCCGCGCCTGGGTGGCTGCGGAGCCCGGGAGCCCGGATGCCTGGTTCGCCCTGGGCCTGGCCCTGGATCAGGCCGAGCGCCGGGAGATCCGCGGCGGCGGGGCGGGCGGGACCGGCGTGCAGGAGGCGGTCGAGGCCTACCGGCGGGCCCTCGCCCTGCGTCCGGAGGCCCGGGTCTGGAACAACCTGGGGGTGGCGCTGGACGCCCAGAACCGCTTCGTGGAGGCCGAGCACGCCTTCGACGAGGCCCTGAAGCTGCGCCCGGACTATGCCCTGGCCTGGCTGAACCTGGGCAGCACCCTGCTGAATGCCCTCCGGTTCGACGCCGCGGCGACGGCCTTCCGGAAGGGGCTGGTGCTCCGCCCCGATGAGGCCGAGGGCTGGATCCGGCTGGCCCAGTGCCAGCGGAAGCTGCAGGACTGGCGGGCCGAAATCGAGGTGCTCGAGGTGGCCCTGCGCTACCGGCCCCTCTCCCAGGAGCTGTGGCTGGATTACGGCGCCGCCCAGGCCCACCTGGGCCGCCGGGCCGAGGCCGAGGACGTCCTGCGGAGGCTGGTGGAATGGGACTCGCCCCTGGTGGATCGCCTGCGCCGGGTCCTGCGGCGAGTCTCCCGGCGCCAGCCCGCTCGGCCCTAGTTGATGAGCCCGATCTCCCGCAGGCGCTGGAGGAGGAAGGCGTGGGCGGTGATGGGCGGGAAGCGCCGCGCCTCGCCGGGGGCCAGCAGCTGGTCCGGGCAGTCCAGCACCACGTCGGGCCGGGGGTGGCAGAAGAAGGGCATGGAGTAGCGCACGGCGTCCGGGCTGTCGGGGTTCACGACGCGGTGGGTGGTGCTGGGGATCTTCAGGTTCACGTGCCGGCTCAGCATGTCGCCGGCGTCGGCCACGATCTCGCCCGCCCCGGCGTCCACGGCGTGCCAGTTCCCCTCGCGGTCCTGGAGCTGCAGTCCCGCGTCGGTGGCCGCGGGCAGGAGGGTGATGAGGTTGATGTCCTCGTGGGCGGAGCTGCGGACGCCGCCTTCGAGGTACCGGTCCCGCAGGGCGGGGTAGTGGATGATCCGCAGGATGGAGTTGCCGTCCACGATCATGTCCGCCAGGCTGCGTTCGGGCAGGCCGAGGTAGAGGGCCAGGGCCTCCAGCAGGGTGCCGGCACAGGCCTCCAGGGCGCGGTAGAGGGCGAGGGTGTGGGCCCTGAAGCCGGGCACCTCGGCCTCGGGCCAGAGGTTCTCCCCGTAGAGGGCCTGGAGGGGGTGGCCGGACGGCAGCTCCTGGCCCACGTGCCAGAACTCCTTGAGGTCGCCCACGGGGTTGTCCTTGGCATGTTCGCTGCCGAAGGGGGTGAAGCCCCGGGCCCCGCCCGAGCCCTCCAGGAGGTAGCGGCGCTTGGTGCCCTCGGGAAGGGCGAAGAAGGCCCGGGCCGCGTCGTAGGCGCCCCGGATGTCCGCGGCCTCCACCCGGTGCCCGGCCACCTTCACGAAGCCGGTGTCCCGCAGGCTGTCGCCCAGGCGGCGCACGAAGTCGGCGCGGTCCCGGGCCTCGCCGGCCTCGAACTGGGTGAGGTGGACGGTCTCGACCTGGAAGGCGGAACGCGACATGGGGCCTCCGGAGGGGAACGGCCAGTGTAGCCACCTGTCGCGACAGGCGAGTCCCCCGTACGCATGGGCGGCGGCGACCCGTGGGGGGCGCCGCCGCCTGCCTTCCCCTTCCAAGGGAGGCGACTGGATGGGGTTCCTAGGCCTCGACGAGGGCCTTCAGGCCGAGCCGCTCGCGGATCTGGCCCTCGATCTCGTCCGCCAGCTCGGGGTTGTCGGTGAAGAGCTTCTTCACGTTCTCGGCGCCCTGGCCCAGGCGGCTGTCCTTGTAGCTGTACCAGGAGCCGCTCTTCTGGATGATCTCGAGCTGGGTGCCCAGCTCCACCAGCTCGCTGGTGCGGCTGATGCCCTCGCCGTACATGATGTCGAAGGTCGCGATCTTCAGCGGGGGCGCCACCTTGTTCTTCACGACCTTGACCTTGGTCTTCTTGCCGATGACGGAGGAGTCCTCGTCCTTGGCGGCCACGAGGGGATCGCCCGTGCTGCCCTTGATGCTCTGGATGCTGCGGACGTCGAGGCGCACGGAGGCGTAGAACTTCAAGGCGTTGCCGCCGGTGGTGGTCTCGGGGTTGCCAAACATCACGCCGATCTTCATGCGGATCTGGTTGATGAACACCACGCAGGACTGGGTCTTGCTGATGGTGCCGGTCATCTTCCGCAGGGCCTGGCTCATGAGCCGGGCCTGGAGGCCCACGTGGCTGTCGCCCATCTCGCCATCGATCTCGGCCTTGGGCACCAGGGCGGCCACGGAATCCACCACGATGATGTCCAGGGCGCCGCTGCGCACGAGCTGGTCGCAGATCTCCAGCGCCTGCTCGCCGCTGTCCGGCTGGCTGATGAAGAGGTTGTCCACGTCCACGCCCAGCTTCTTGGCGTACTCGGGATCCAGGGCGTGCTCGGCGTCGATGTAGGCGGCGAGGCCCCCCTTCTTCTGGGCCTGGGCCACCATGTGGAGGGCCAGGGTGGTCTTGCCGCTGGCCTCGGGGCCGTAGACCTCCACGATGCGGCCCTTGGGCACACCACCCACCCCCAGGGCCGAATCCAGCGCGATGGAGCCGGTGCTGATGACGTCGATGCCCTCGGCGCCGGCCATGCGGTCCCCGAGCTTCATGATGGAGCCCTTGCCGAAGGCCCGCTCGATGTCGGCGACGGTGCGGGTCAGGGCTTTCAGGCGGTCGTCGTGCTCGGTGGCGGCCATGGGTCCTCCAGGGGGCGGAACCTAAGAATGGGGCAAAAAGCGAAAAAAACAAGAAAAATCTTCCGGGCGCCGGGGGACCAGCATAGCCGCGGTGCCGATCAAAGGTCGGAAGCGCCCCCGCCCGAAGAGAGGGGGGCATGCCGAACGACCCCTCCGCCTCCACGCCGCCCCGACTCTCCCCCTTCGACGGCCCCCTCCGGGCCCTGGAGGCCTCCGGCATCGCCCTGCCGGAGGGGCCGGCCTGGGAGGCCTTCCTCCAGGCGGCGGGGGAGCGGTGCGAGGCGTCGAGGCTGGAGGCGGAGCGCTACCGGGTGCTCGTGGACCACCTGAAGGAGGTGCTCTTCCAGATCGACCGCCACGGCCTCTGGTCCCTGCTGAACCCGGCCTGGACCCAGCTCACGGGCTTCGAGGTGACGGAGAGCCTGGGGACGCCCTTCCTCGGCTACCTCCATCCCGCGGACAAGCCGCGGTACCTGAACATGCTCACCTACGCCCTGGACACGGGGCAGAAGGCCCTCCAGGGGGAATTCCGGTTCTCCACCAAGGCGGGAGAGGTGCGCTGGGTGGAGCTGTACCAGCGCATCACCCTGGACGGGTCGGGTCTGGTGGTGGGGGTCTCCGGCACCCTCAACGACATCACCGAGCGCAAGCACGCGGAGCTGGTCCTGCGGATGGCCACCTCGCGCCTGCGGGCCCTCATCGAGAACATGCAGGCCGGCATCCTCGTGGAGACCGAGGGGCGCCGGATCGCGCTCTTGAACGAGGAGTTCTGCCGGCTCTTCCAGATTCCCGTCCCGGCACATGTGCTGGTGGAGAGCGAGGCCCAGGAGCTGCTCGACGAGTGCCGGCCCCTGCTGGAGGAGCCGGAGGCCTTCGAGCGGCGGCAGGCGGAGCTGCTGGAGCAGCGGACCCCGGTCATCGGCGAGGAGATCCGCCTCGTGGACGGGCGGATCCTCTCCCGGGACTTCGTGCCCATCGTGGTGGGCGGGGACGACCTGGGCCACCTGTGGCAGTACCACGACATCACGGACCGGCGCCGGGCCCAGATGAAGCTGGAGGAGGCCGCCCGGGCCCTGGAGGGCACCAACCGGGAGCTGGCCGAGGCCCGGGACAAGGCCCTGGAGCTGTCGGGCCTGAAGAGCGAGTTCCTCGCCAACATGAGCCACGAGATCCGCACGCCGATGAACGGGATCATCGGCATGACGGGCCTCCTGCTGGATTCGCCCCTGGAGCCGGAACAGCGGCAGTACGCGGAGACGGTGCGCTCCTGCGGCGAATCCCTCCTCACCCTCATCAACGACATCCTCGACTTCTCGAAGATCGAGGCCGGCAAGCTGGCCCTCGAGACGCTGGAGTTCAACCTCTTCGCGGTGCTGGAGGACGTCATGGCGGTGCTGGGCGTGAAGGCCCACGCCAAGCGGGTGGAGCTGGCCGCCTTCGTGGACCCGGCAACCCCACCGCTGGTGGCCGGCGATCCCGGCCGCCTCCGCCAGATCCTCACGAACCTCATGGACAACGCCCTCAAGTTCACCGCCGAGGGTGCCGTCGAGGTGCGCGTGGCGCCCGTGTCCTCGGGGCCGGAGGGCGTCCTTCTCCGCTTCGAGATCCGCGACACCGGCATCGGCATGCGGCCCGAGGTGGTGGACCGGCTCTTCAATTCCTTCTTCCAGGGCGACAGCTCCACCACGCGGAAGTACGGCGGCACGGGCCTGGGGCTGGCCATCTCGAAGAAGCTGGCGGAGCTCATGGACGGGAGCATCGGCGTGGAGAGCGTCCACGGCGAGGGCAGCACCTTCTGGTTCACGGTCCGCCTGGGACAGCGCGCCGCCGCGGTTCCCGTCCAGCCGGCCGTCCGCCGGGTCGAGCTCATCGGCCTGCCGCCCGCCTCGGCCCGGGTCATGGCCGAGCAGCTCCGCGCCTGGGGCCTGGAGGCCGCCATCCGGGAGGCCGTCGGCCGGGGGGGCGCGATCCTCCCCGAAACCGGCACGCTGACCATCCTGGGGGCGGGTGCCCTGGACACCCTCCCGGAGGGCCGGGAGCCCGAGGAGGGCCTGGCCTTCGCCGGTCCGCTCTACCAGCCCGAGCTGCGGCAGGCGGCCCGGGCCCGGGGCATCCCCGCCTTCCTGTCGCTGCCGGTCTCCCCGGCCCAGCTGCGGGCCCTGGTGGAACCCGGCGTCGGCGCGGGGACCGGCACCGTACGCGAGCGGGAGGCGGGGGAGGCGGAGGGCCCCGTGACCGTGCGGGTGCTGCTCGCCGAGGACAACCTGGTCAACCAGCGCGTGGCCGAGCGGATGCTGGCCAAGCTGGGCATCGAGGCCGACGTGGCCGCCACGGGCCTGGAGGCGCTGGACGCCCTCGTCGGCGTGTCCTACGACCTGGTGCTCATGGACTGCCAGATGCCCGAGATGGATGGCTTCGAGGCCTCGCGCCGCATCCGCGCACGGGAGCGGGGCAGCCGGCGCCTCCCCATCGTGGCCATGACCGCCAACGCCATGGTGGGCGACCGGGAGCGCTGCCTGGAGGCGGGCATGGACGACTACATCCCCAAGCCCGTGCGCATGGACGACCTGCGCCGGGCCCTGTCCCGCTGGCTTCCCGTCGGGGCCCTGCCGCCGGTGGAGGACTGAGATGGCCCGTTCCGCCGCGCTCGTCGAGGAGGATGTCGCCATCCGCATGGTGCTGCAGCGGCTCTGCGTGGAAGGGGCGCGCCTGGGCGTGGCCTTCCAGGACCAGCGGGGCAGCTTCCCCATCCTCACGGAGGATGGCGAACGCCTGGCCTTCCGCATGGAGCACGAGGCCATCGCCGCCTGGGGCCTGGAGCCCGGCGACAGCCTGGCCCTGAAGTTCAAGGACCGCGGCCTGGAGTACGAGTGCGTCGTGGCCCATGTGGGCCGGGAGGTGATGGAGGGCGTGGAGGCCTGCCTCGCCACCGTGCCGCGGGTGCTGCGGCGCTCGGACATGCACCGCCTGGCGGACTTCATCCCGGATTTCGCCGCCCAGAATCAGGTGGCCACCTTCACCAACACCCGGAACGCCCTCATCGACGGCCTGGTCCAGAGCTTCGGGGAGGAGGGCCTGGAGCTGGTCCTCCGCAACAGCAAGCAGGACGTCCGGGAGCTCCTCCGCATGGGCGAGGAGTCCCTCCTCGACGTGCCCCTGGCGGCCAACCTGCGGCTGCGCGCACCCACGACGGTGGCCTACTTCGGCGAGAACCTGGTGGGCCTCCGGTTCACCAAGCAGGCCGACGGCGCACTCCTGGAGCGCTACCGCGCCTGGATCCAGGACCAGCAGCGCCTCCAGGCCCAGCAGGACCGCGAGGCCTTCAGCCCGCGGGGGTTCAAGGAGTCCCTCGAGCGGTCCGTCCAGGGGGCGGCCCTCCCCTCGGCCCGGCTCCTCGTGGACCGCGATCCGGTGCTGCTCCTGCTCACCGAGCGCGAGGACTTCGCCCGCCGCCTGGGGGAGGCCATGGGCCGGAAGTTCGGGCTCGTGACCCTCGACTACATCAAGGGGCCCGTAAAGGCGCAGATCGCCCCGGTCAGCGGGGGGGAGGGCTGGGGCCGCGTCCGCATGGTGCTCATCCACAACCAGCTCCGCCTCACCGGGGCCCTGGACCTCTGCCGCCAGCTGGTGCAGAAGGAGGGCTGCACCCTGCCCATCCTGCTGCTGGGAACCGAGGAGGACGAGGCCAAGAAGCGGCACCACTCCGTGGCCGCCGGGGCCGTGGACTACATCGCCGTGGAGCCCTTCCGCATCCTGGCCACCCTCCGGAAGCTGGACGAGACCCTGAAGCTCTTCGAGGGCGCCTGAGGCGAAAGTCCTCCACGAAGGGCACCAAGGCGCCCTTCGGGCGCACGAAGCACACGAATGAACGAGAGGGACCAGGTGCCCACCTTGTTCGTCTTGGTGGCCTTGGCTTCCCTTCGTGTCCTTCGTGGGGGGCCTTGATGCTTCAGGGGCGGAGCCGGACTTCGCGGCCCCGCCAGTGGTTCACGCCGCGCAGGCGGTCCGCGAAGGCCCAGGCCGTGCCCCAGCCGAGAGGGAAGGCGTTCAGGGGCCACAGGGCCCAGATGAGGTCCATGGGGCGGCCCGTGATCCGCTGCTGCACGTCCCCCGCCAGGGCGGGCACCAACAGCCAGAGGAGCAGAGCGAGGGCGGGATGTCCGGCGAAGGGCAGCCAGAGGGGCGAGAGGCCCACGGCCATCAGGACGGGGAGGGCGACGGGGATGGTCCACCAGATGGGCAGGGCCGCCGTGTTCTTCCGCATGGCGCGGACCACGTCCCAGAGGCCGTGGTACATGCGGAGGTGCAGGTCCGGGCCGCCCCGGGCCACGCGGTTTACGAACCCGGCCTGCTTTACCCGGCGAGCCAGCATCATGTCGTCCACGGCCTCCAGGGGGGCGCCGGCATGGCCGTCGACGGCATCGTAGGCCGCGCGGCGCACGAGGGTGAAGCCGCCCACCCCGCAGAAGGCCGGGTGGCGGGGATCGGGCACGCGGTGCGGCGGCACCAGCACCAGGAAGGCCGAGGCGGCGAGGGGCAGGGCCAGCCGCTCGCCGGGCGACCCCACGTCCACCGCCGGAATGAGGGCCAGGATGTCCGTGGGCTGCCGGAGCGCGAAGGCCATGGCCCGCCGGAGCAGGGAGGGCGAGGCCTGCACGTCCCCGTCCGCGAAGAGGAGCCAGATCGCGGCCCGGGCCTCGGGTTGTTCCGAGGCCAGGTGGAGCGCGTGGTTCTTCCCCAGCCAGCCGGGGGGGAGGTGGTCGTTGCGGAGCACCCGAAGGCGATCGGGCCGCGCGGTTTCCCGGGCTCGCAGGACCTCGGAGCTGCCGTCCGTGGAGCCGTCGTCCACCGCGACGATGCGAAGGGCCGGATAGTCCTGGGCCAGCCAGGAATCCGCGGCGGCGGGCAGCTCCCGGACTTCGTTCCGGACGGGGATGCAGAGGCACACCGTGGGCGGATCCGCGGGCAGCGGGGGATCGTCCTCCAGGGCCGGCAGCCGCGACCAGTGCCGCCGCAGGAGCACCAGCCCCGCCAGCAGCAGGATGGCGGAGGACCAGGCGGCGGCGTCGATCCAGGACATGCTCCAGGCTAGCGGGCCGGGAGGGCCGGGGCCGTGGGTTATCCTGGACAATCACCGGCCCCAGGAGCGAGATGCCCGATCTTCCTGCCGTGTCCCCCATCGTGCGCCCCAGGGCGGTCGAGGACATTCCCGCCATCCAGGACCTCATGCGCCGGGTCTATCCGCCACCCCACGGGCCCGAGGCGGTGTGGGGAGCGGGGAACCTCCGCCGCCACCTCGAGCGGTTCCCGGAGGGGCAGATGGTCGCCGAGGCGGGGGCCGGCCTCATCGGGACCTCCACGACCCTGAGGATCTCCCGGGAGCTCGCCCTGGCCCCCCACACCTGGTCCGGGATCACCGGAGCCGGCTCCCTGGCCACCCATGACCCGGCCGGGGAGGTCCTCTACGGCGTGAACATCGCGGTGGATCCGGCCTGGCAGGGCCGGGGGGTGGGCCGTCTGCTCTACGAGGCCCGGCTGGCCCTCGGCCGGCGGCTCGGCTGCCGGGCCTTCGTGGCCGGGGCGCGGATTCCGGGCTACCACCGGCACGCCGCCACGCTCACGCCGGAAGCCTACCTGGAGGCGGTGGTGGCGGGGCGGATGTTCGATCCCACCCTCTCGAAGCAGGTTCAGGTGGGCTTCCGGGTGCTGGGATTGCTCCGGGACTATGCGCCCGACCACGAAACGCTGGGGCATGCGGCCCTCATCCTCCTGGAGCTCTGAGATGCGGTTCAAGGCCCCGACCCCCTTCATGTCCCGCCCAGTGCGGGTCTGCGGCATCCAGTACTGCCTGCGTCCCGTCGCGGACTTCGACGCCTTCGCCCAGCAGGTGGAGAACTACGTGGATGTCGGCGACGACTACGACGCGGACGTGATCCTGTTCCCGGAGCTCCTGGCCGTCCAGCTGCTCAGCTGCCTCCCCGGCGGGTTCGCCCCGGCCGAGGCCATGCGGGTCCTGGCGGAGCGGTTCACCGAGCCCTTCGAGGCCTTCTTCCAGCGCATGTCCCGGAAGTACGACCGGATCATCGTGGCCGGGACGCATCCGGCCTTCGTGGACGGGAAACTGCAGAATGTGGCCTCGATCTTCGTGCCGGGCCATGCCCCGGTCCACCAGCCCAAGCTGCACCTGACCCCCACCGAGCGGAACGTCTGGCATTTCGAGCCAGGCCATGAGATCCATGTCATCGAGACGGACTTCGGGCGGATGGGCGTCTCCATCTGCTACGACGTGCAGTTTCCCGAGGTGGCGCGGGTCCAGGCGGAACAGGGCGTCCAGCTGCTGCTGGTGCCCTACCTCACGGACGACCGGCGGGGCTACACCCGCGTGACCACCTGCGCCCGGGCCCGGGCCGTGGAGAACCAGATCTACGTGGCCACCGCCGGCACCGTGGGCAGCCTGCCGCTCATCACCGACCTCACCGCCCAGTACGCCCAGAGCGGCATCTACACCCCCTCGGATTTCCCCTTCCCCATGGACGGCATCACCACGGAGGCCGCCGCGAACTCCGAGATGGTGCTGGTGGGCGACATCGACCTCGCCCTCCTCGACCAGGCCCGGGCTCGGGGCTCCGTGCTGAACCACCAGGATGCCGCCCGCGATGGGCTCCACGTCGCCTTCGACGGACGCATCCTCATCCATCACCTCCCCTGGTCCGACCCCGGACCCGGCACCACGGAGCGGGCCCGATGACCCTCGCCCTGCTCGTCGTCGACCCCTTCGCGGGCACCCTGCTGCTCCTGGCCCTGGTCTGGCTGGCGGCCAAGGTGGGCGGCGAGGTGGCGCTGCGCCTGAAGCTCCCCACGGTGGCAGGCGAGCTCTGCGCCGGCCTGGTCCTGGCCGGGCTGCACCAGGCGTTCCCGCGCTTCCCCGAGGTGGGCGCTTCGGAACCCGTGGGCGTGCTCGCGAACCTGGGCGTCATCGTCCTCATGTTCGCCGTGGGCCTGGAGTCCACCGTCCCCCAGATGATGCGGGTGGGCCTGCCCTCCCTGCGGGTGGCCACGGTGGGCGTCCTCGTGCCGATGCTCGCGGGGCTGCTCGGGGCCCACTGGCTCCTGCCCGCCGGCGTGCCCTGGGTGGTGGACCTCTTCATCGGGGCCTGCCTCTGCGCCACCTCCATCGGGATCAGCGCCCAGGTGCTGCGCGAGAAGCACGCGGCGGCCTCGCCCGAAGGCCGCGTGATCGTGGGTGCGGCGGTCCTCGACGACGTGCTGGGCCTCTTGGTGCTGGTGGCCGTGAGCGGCCTGGCCGCGGCGGCCTCCACGGGCGGGGCGATGCCCTGGTTGAACCTGGCGCGGACCCTCGGCCTGGCCCTGGCCTTCCTGGCCCTGGCCCTCACCCTGGGCCGGCGCACGACCCCCTACCTCTTCCACCTCGCCAGCCGCTTCCGCGGCGAGCAACTGCTCCTCCCCCTCGGGCTCGGGTTCGCCTTCCTCCTGGCCTGGCTGGGGAACCTCGCGGGACTGGCGCCCATCGTCGGCGCCTACGCCGCGGGCCTCATCCTCGAGCCCACCCATGTGGAGGTGCTGGAGGCCCGGGAGTCCCACACCCTCGAGGCCCTGGTCCATCCCCTCGTGACGACGCTGGCCCCGGTGTTCTTCGTGGTGATGGGCGCACGGGTGGATCCCGCGGCGCTGTTCGCCCCGCAGACGCTGCTCTTCGCTGCCGTGCTCGCCGCCCTGGGCATCCTGGGCAAGTGGGTGGCCGGCTTCGGCGCGGGGCGCGGCTTCCGGGCGGCCGTGGTGGGCTGGGGGATGGTGCCCCGGGGCGAGGTGGGCTTCGTGTTCGTGGCCACCGGCGCCCAGCTCAGCCTCGGGGGCCAACCCCTGCTCGGCCCCGAGCTCCAGGCGGGCATCATCGGCGCCCTCCTGCTCACCACCCTGGTCGGGCCCGTGGGGCTCAGCTGGGTAATGGGAAGGAAGGGCCGCGGCGCGTTGAAAGGGGTGGTCTGAGGCCTCCGCATTCCCCGCGGTGGATCGAACCATCCGGAGCCTGAGCCAAGGTTCAGGCCGGATCCACGGGCAGCTCGGGCACGAGGGAGGTCACGAAGGTGGCCTCGACGCGGAACACGGCGCGGATGAGCCCGGCGGTGAGGATGGCGTGGGGGTCCCCGTTGCCCACGAGCCGGCCGTGGTCGAGGACCAGCACCCGGTCGAACCGGTAGGCGGCGCGGATGTCGTGGAGGCTGACCAGCACGGTGCCGCCGGCCTCGGCGAGGTGCCGCGCCAGGCGGTAGACCTCCAGGGCATGGCGCACGTCGAGCTGGGCCACGGGCTCGTCCCAGAGCTGGAGGGGGGCCGCCGTGGCCAGGGCCCGGGCCAGGATGACGCGATGGCGTTCGCCGCCGGAGAGCTGCGTCACGGGACGGTCCGCCAGGGGCACGAGATCCATGGCGGTCAGGGCTTCGACCACGCCCGCCGGATCATCGTCCCAGGCGTAGCGACCCTGGGCCACCACGTCCCGCACGGGGAAGGCGAAGTCGAACAGGGCCTCCTGCCCCACCCAGGCGAGCCGGCGGCCCCGCTCCTGGAAGGGGATCTCGGACAGGAGCTGTCCATTCCATCGGATCTGACCCTCAGCCGGGAGGAGCCCCGCCAGGGCCTGGATCAGCGTGGACTTGCCGGCGCCGTTGGGGCCCACCACGGCAACCAGCTCCCCGGGACCCAGGTCCAGCGACACGTCCTCCAGCCGGCCGGGGACCGAGAGCGCGGCGGCCTGGAGGGCGGCCGTCACCGGGGCCTCCGCAGCAGCCAAAGGAAGAAGGGGCCGCCCACCACGGCGGTGACGACACCCAGGCGGAGGCCGATGGGGAAGAGGCGGGTCACCAGGTCGCAGGCCAGGAGGAAGGTCCCGCCCCCGAGCATGGCTGCGGGCAGCAGCCGGCGGTGGTCGGGGCCCCAGACCAGGCGCAGGACGTGGGGCACCACCAGGCCCACGAAGCCGATGATGCCGCCGGTGGCCGTGGCCAGGGCCGTGAGCACCGTGGCCAGCACGATGAGCTTCCGGCGCAGGCGATGCACGTCCACGCCGAGGCTCTGGGCGCTCTGCTCGCCCAGGCTCAGCAGGTTCAGGCCCCGGCCCAGGGGCAGCAGGAGGGCGCAGCCCAGGGCGATGACCGGCACCCCCATCCAGACATGCTCCCAGCTGCGGTTTTCGAGTCCGCCCATGAGCCAGAAGAGGATCTGGGCGTTCACCTCGAAGTGGCCGGCGGTGATCGTGAGGAGGAAGCTGGTGCCTGCCCCCAGGAGGGCGTTGAGGGCCACGCCGGAGAGCAGCAGGCGCTCGGTGCTGGCGCCGCGTTCCGCCAGCATCATCACGGCCCCGGTGGCGCCGAAGGCGCCGACGGTGGAGGCCACCGGCAGGGTCCAGAGGGAGGCGGCGGCGAGGCCCAGGGAGGGGCCGAGGGCCAGCACGGCCACGGCACCCAGGGCCCCGCCGCTGCTGACGCCCAGCAGGCCCGGGTCGGCCAGGGGGTTGCGGAAGAAGGCCTGCATCACCGTGCCGCTGGCGGCCAGCGCCGCGCCTGCGGCCAGCCCCACGAGGGTGCGGGGCAGGCGGAAGTCCCAGATCACCGTGCGGGTCAGCTCGTCCCCCCGGCCGAAGAGGGCATCCAGCACCTGCATCGGGGACAGCCGCAGCTCGCCGAAGGCCAGGGAGGCCAGGAAGGCCGCCACGAGGAGCAGCGCCAGCAGCGGGAGGGCCCCCCGGCCCTTCACCGGAAGCGCTCCGGGTGGAGGGCCCGGGCCAGCTGCTCATAGGCGTCGATGCGGTGGTGCGAGACGCTGGACATCAGCGGCCCCGGCAGCAGCACCAGGCGCCCGGCCCGGAAGGCGGGCAGCAGGCGGTACGAGGGGATCTGGGCCAGGCGCTCCCGGAGGGCGGGCTCGTCGTCGGCCACCAGCACCTCGGGGTTCCAGGTGAGGAGCCGCTCCGTGGGCGTGGGCTGGTGGCCCCGGAGGCCCGCCTCGGCGGCCACGTTGAGGGCGCCGGCGTGGTCGCAGAGATCCTGGAAGGTGGTGCCCGCGCCGGCGGTGAAGGGGTAGATGCTGGCGGCCAGCACCCGCACGGGACGCACGCCCTGGAGGCGCCTGGCCAGGGCCGCCACGCGCGTCCGGCACTGGGCGATGAGGGCTTCGGCCTGCGCCTCGCGGCCCAGTTCGCGCCCCAGGAGGCGCAGGTCCGCGTAGACGTCCTCCAGGGTGTCGAAGTGGTCGAACACCAGCAGCCGGACCCCGGCCCGCCGGAGCAGGGCCAGGGTCTCGGGGCGGGTGTAGCTGGCGGCGAGCACCAGGTCCGGATGGTGGGACAGGACGCTCTCGGCATCGCTGTCCTTCAGGGTCGGATAGCCCTTGGCCTCCCCGGCGACGGGGCTGTAGCGGGCATCGCGGCCCAGGTTGCTGAGGGCGGCGATCTGGCCCGGGGCCGCCAGGGCCAGCAGCAGTTCGTCCGTGCCCACGGTTTGGCTCACCACCCGCCGCGGCGGAGCCGCGGCGAGGGGCAGCAGGATGGCGAGCAGGAGGAGCGGCCGCAGCCGGCGCATCAGTACCTCCAGGTGGCGGAGAGGGTCCAGCGGGGGAAGGGCGCCGGGAAGCCGTAGACCAGGGCCGCGTCGCCGTTGCCATCGTAGCGGCCGGAGCGCCAGTCCTCCACGGTCTGCCGCGGCTGGAGCAGGTGCTCGCCCCGCAGGGCCAGGGTCAGGTCGGGCCGGGGATCCCAGGAGAGGCCCAGCGCGAGCTCGCGGTAGGGCTTCCCGGTGGACATCACGGCGTAGGTGGTGTCGTTGACGTCGTAGCGGGGGCCGACCTGGGCCAGTCGCACGTCCGCCCGCCAGGCGGCGCCCTGCACGAAGGCCGAGGCGGCGGCGGTGAAGAAGGGATGCCTCAGGATGGCCGTGTTCTGGGCCCCGAAGCGGTCCGCGTCCGTGTTGTGGTCCAGGTCGCGAGTCTCCTGGCTGCGGAGGACGAGGTCCCAGCCGTACGCCAGATCGCCGCCGCCGCGCCAGCCCAGGGCCCCCTCCACGCCCTGGGCCCGGATGCCGCCCTGGTTGGCGTAGTGGGAGGTGAAGAGGGGCGGGAAGGCGAAGCTGGTGTCGTAGACGTAGGCCAGCAGGTCGGAGATGCGGGTGCGCTGGGCTTCCAGGCGGTACTCCCAGTGCCCGCCGAACTGGCCCGTGGCGCCGATCTGCACGGTGCGGCTGCGCTCCGGAAGCAGGGGGTAGGCCGTGCCGTCCTGGGCCGCGGCCTGGGCGTTGAGGGTGAACTCCACGGTGTTGGGCACCCGGAATCCCTGGCCGGCGCTGGCGTAGAGGCGCAGGGCGGGGGCAAGGGTCCAGTTCAGTCCCGTCCGCCAGGTGCCCGCCTCGGCGCTGCCGACGCGGGTCCGGGCGCCGGTGTCCAGGCGGGTGAGGTCCCGGTGGGCGCCGTCGCGCCGCAGGCCGGCCACCCAGTCCAGGCCCTCCGCCAGCGTCCAGCGCAGCTCCAGCGCGCCCGCCAGGTCGTGCCCCTCGCCGCGGTAGGGCGTGGCCGCGAAAGTGTCCGGGTCGTAGTAGTTCCGGGCATGGCTGGTGTCCACGCGGCCCTCCAGGCGGCCCGAGAGGCGAATGCCCGGCGCCGGGGTCCAGTGGAGGGACAGCTGGTCCTCCGTCCGCCGGAAGTCGCGGAGCACCTGCTGGCGGGGGGCGAGATCTACGGGGTCCCCCGTGCTGCCGGAGAGGGCCTGCAGCGTGTCCTCCAGGAGGAGGGTGGGGCCCAGGGGCCAGCGCAGGCTGGCGCCCCAGCTCTCCTGGCGGGCGTGGGTCTCCCGGTCCGGCTGGTAGGTGCGCATGGAGGGCCAGCCCGTGGTGGTGAAGGGGATGGAGGCCGTCTGTCCCGCATTGCGGTAGAAGGCCGTGAGGTCCGCCGCGCCCAGCCGGGCGCCCATCCGCAGGAAGCCCCCGGCCTGGTGGTAGGTGTCGCCGGGGAAGCCGTTGGCCTGGCGGAGGGCCTCGCCGCCGGCGCTGAGCCAGCCCGCGCCGCCCGCCACCTGGATCCGGGCCGAGGCGCCCCGCAGGCCGTCGGTGCCGCCCTTCAGGCCCGCCTGGCCGTGGGTGCCCTCGCCGCCGCGGCCGAAGCTGGTGAGGGCGATGACGCCGCCGATGGCATCGCTGCCGTAGAGGACGGAGGCGGGGCCCAGGATCAGCTCCACCCGCTCGATGCCCGTGAGGCTGAGGGCCCCGAGGTCGGGACTCAGGGCCGTGGGATCGTTGAGGCGGACGCCATCCAGCAGCACGACCACGTTGCGGCTGAGCGTCCCGTTGAGGAAGGCGGAGGTCTGGGCGCCGGCGTCCCCGGTGGGCATGACAGCGCCGGGCTGGACCGCGGCCATCAGGTCCGCCAGGGTGCGGACACCCAGGCGCTGGATCTCCTGGGCCTCGAGGATGAAGACCGGCGCCGGCGTGCGGGTCACGGCCACGGGCGCGGCCTCGGCGCTGACGGTGACCGTGGCCTCGGGGGGCGCCTTGGGGGCCGGCGGGGCGGGGTCGGCCGCGCCGGCAAGGGAAAGGGCGGACAGGGCCGCCAGGACGAAGGTGAGCCTCGAGGGACCCATTCATGCCTCCACGCATGAAGCCGCGGAAGCATGGGCGGATCCCCGGTTCGAGTGGTGGGGGACCATGGCCCGGCCTGTGCCCGCGACAGGGGGTTGAGGTGGTGGACCGGTCTCCGGGCTCGCACGCGACCGGGGCCTTGCGGCGCCCCCTTCGCCTTCCCGGGACGATTCCCAGTGGCTCGGGTTTGGGGTCTCACGCCTGGAAGGGCGTGGTGCATACCGTTGCGGGGCAGCGCAGGAGTCTCACCTGCTTCCCGAACATCCAGCACGCGATGTCAGAACCCTGAGGTTTCCACGGCGACGGCCCCGAGGCAAGTAGAATGACCTCATGAAGGCACCCATCGGCATCCTCGGCGGCAGTGGACTCTACCGGATGGCCGGCCTCGCCCTGGAACGGACGGAGCTGGTGCAGACGCCCTTCGGGGATCCCTCGGGCCCCGTCCACCTGGGCACCCTGGACGGCGCGCCCGTGGCCTTCCTGGCCCGGCACGGCGAAGGGCACCGCTTCACGCCCACGGAGGTGCCCTACCGGGCGAACCTCTGGGCCCTGAAGTTCCTGGGCGTCGAGCGGCTGGTCTCCGTCTCGGCCGTGGGCAGCCTGCAGGCCCGCCACCGGCCCGGGGACCTGCGCCTGGCCCGGCAGTTCGTGGACCGGACCAAGCTGCGGCAGGACTCCTTCTTCGGCGGGGGGCTGGTGGCCCATGTGGGCTTCGCCGAGCCCACCTGCCCGCACCTGTCGGAGGCGCTGATGGCCGCGGGCCGGCGGCTGGGCCTGCCGCTCGAGGACGGGGCCACCTACGTCTGCATGGAAGGCCCCGCCTTCTCCACCCGCGCCGAGAGCCGCCTGCACCAGAGCTGGGGGGCGGACCTCATCGGCATGACCCAGGTGACGGAGGCCAAGCTCGCCCGGGAGGCGGAGCTCTGCTATGCCTGCATCGCCCTGGTCACCGACTACGACGCCTGGCGGGAGGGCGAGGAGGCCGTGGACGCGGCCTCGGTGCTGGAGGTCATGCAGGCCAACGTGGACAAGGCCCAGGCCCTGCTCCGCGCGACCGTGCCCGACCTGGTGGGTGCCCCGCGCCCCTGCGCCTGCGGGGAGGCCCTGAAGGCCGCGCTCTTCACCGCCCCGGAGCACGTCTCGATCGATGCGCGCCGTCGCCTCGACCTGCTGGTCTCGAAGTACGGCTACGGGAAGCGCTGATGGCCCAGCTGCAGCCCAGCCCCAAGCTCCAGGCCCTGCTCAAGGACTTCCAGCAGATCGCCAGCATGTCGGGCTACCTGAACCATTCCTTCGACCCGCCCCAGCTGCGGCTCTTCTTCACCCTCTACGGCCGGGTGATGGTGGCCTCCCCGGCCCAGGGCCTCGCCCTCACGCCCCAGCTCCAGGCCTGGTGCGACGCCCTCTCCGCCCGCCTGCGGGAGGGCAGCTCCTGCGCCATCATGCCCCCCCAGGTCCAGGTGAGTGCCCCCCAGACCATGCCCGACGGCCGGGACTACCTGGTGGCCACCCTCACCTTCAACACCAAGGTCACCGAGACCTCGTACCTCCGCATACGCACCGCCGTCCTCGCCGCCTACCAGGACGCCGTGAAGATGCGGGAGGAGGGGTTCACGGAGGGCCCCCGCGTGGCGCCGGAGGAGACGCCCCTGGGGTGAGGCGCGGGAGGTTCACTTCCGCTGGCGCAGGGTCGCGTTGAGATCCGCCTCCCATTCCCGCATGTCCTGTTCGAAGCCGGCGGCGGTCTGGCCCTCGACGAAGGCGTTGCCCTCGCCGGAGAGGCCGGTCCAGGCGTAGCGGACGCGGGCCAGGGTGCCGCCCTCGCCCTCCGGGGCCAGGGTGATGTGGATCGTGGTGAGGTCCCGGCCCGGGGTGAAGTGGGCGTAGGTGATCCGGGCGGGGCGGCCGTTCTCCGGAGCGGAGAACTCCGTGCAGACCCACCAGGTGTGCGGCGTGGTGAACACGGCCCCCTCGCCTTCGGGCCCGGATTCGGGAAGGAGCACCGAGGGGTTCCAGCCCTTCGCCCAGGCCCGCTCGCCCGTGGCCGTGAGGAAAGGCATCACGTCGACGGGGCGGGCCGCCAGATGCTGCGCGTACTCGAACGATCGCGTGCGAGCCTTGAAGGGAGGCGCAGGTTGCGGGGCCTGGTGGGCGGGCGGGGTCGCGATGGGCATGGGGTCTCCGGGCCTCCATGGGAGGCGCTGCAGGGTGGGAAGGGGGGGTCAGTCGCCGCCGCCGGCGCGCTCGGCGGCGTGCTCCAGGGCCTCCAGGCAGCGGGCCGTGGCGGCCAGGGCGTGAGGGGACAGCTCCTCGGCCAGGGCGTCGCCCAGGGCGGTCATGGCCGCCTTCACCTTGGCGGCCTGCTTCACGCCCTTGGGAGTGAGGCGGAGCAGCGTGGAGCGTCGGTCGTCGGGGTGGGGTTCCCGGGCGATCCAGCCCTTGCCCTCCAGCCGGTCCAGCACGCCCGTGAGGGTGGACCGCTTGTGGGCAAAGGCGCGGTGCACCGCGCCGATGGGGCTCGGCCCGGCCTGGGCCAGGAAGGCCAGGATGTGGGCTTCGGCCTGGTTCACTCCCAGAGGTGGTTCCCAGGCGGCAAGGAAGAGGCCCACCCGGTGGGTGGCGCGGTGGAGCTGGAGGATGAGGTCGAGGGACATGATACGACTCCGAATAGTACGAATTCGAAATAAATATGTATCCTCCGCCTTCCGCTGTCAACCACCTCCCGGCGCGGTGGCCCGCTATCCTGGATCCCCTTCCTGGAGGAACCCGGATGCTCCGGATCCCGCGTGCCGTCATCCCTGCCTTTGCGGCCCTGTTCCTCGCCGCAGGGCCGGTGGCCCGCGCCTCGCGGCCGGAGGCGCTGCCCTTCAGGCCTTCCCCGGTGCCCGGCGGCGTGGCGGTGGTGCCCCTTCCGGGCGGAAGGCCCGGCGAGGCCACCTACCATGGCCAGCCCCTGCTGTCGCGCCAGGTCGGGCGCGGGTGGGTCGCCATCGTGGGCATCCCCCTCGACGCGAAGCCCGGGCCCGACGCCCTCGAGGCGGATGGCCGCACCGTGGCCTTCACCATCCGCCCCAAGCGCTACCCGATCCAGCGCGTGCATGTGGCCGACCCCCGCCTGGTGACTCCCGGTCCGGAGGAGGAGGCCCGCATCGCCCGGGAGCGTCTGCGCATCGGCCCGGCCTGGAAGGCCCGGCCCGAGGGACTCGTTCCCTCCCTCGTCTTCCGGCGGCCCACGCCGGGGGACCTCACGGCCTCCTTCGGCCTGCGCCGGATCTTCAACGGCGAGCCCCGCTCCCCCCACGCAGGCCTCGATATCCGGGCGCCCCAGGGCCAGGCCGTGCGGGCGCCGGCCGCCGGCGTCGTGGTGCTCACCGGGGATTTCTTCTTCAGCGGGAACGCGGTCTTCATCGCCCACGGCGAGGGCGTGGTCAGCCTGCTCTGCCACCTCTCGAAGATCGAGGTGAAGGAGGGGCAGGTCGTGAAGGCCGGCGACCTGGTGGGCGAGGTGGGCCGGACGGGCCGGGCCTCCGGGCCGCACCTGCACTGGTCCCTGAGCCTCAACGACGCCCGGGTGGACCCGAGGCTCTTCCTGGGGAGCCGCCCGTGATCCGAGGGACGCCGATCCTCATCGGGTTCGCCACGGGCCTCCTTGCCGGAAGCCCGGCCCTGGCGGGCGATCCCGCCGCGGCCCCGGCGACGGCCTTCGAGGCATTCTGGTCCCGGGCCCAGGGGCAACCTTTCGAGATCCAGCTCCGGCTCTGGGACCAGCTGGTGGAACAGCCCCGGCAGGCACTCTACGAGGCGGCTGTCTGGGAGGCTCGGGACCATCCCGACTGGCGCTCGCGGAAGATGCGCCTGCTCCGGGCGCGATTCGCGGCCTACGATCGCATCGCCGGGCAGATCCCTGCGGCCGCGGAGGCCCTGGCTTCGGCGCTGCCCGGGCAGGCCGGACGGCTCCGCGCCCTGTTCCCGGAAGCGACAGCGCACCCCGCGATCCGGGTGGTGCTGGCCCCGGACTTCGATGCCAAGAGCGGCCTCCTCGCGGACGGCACGCCCGTGCTGCTGCTCGCGGTGGACTCCCTCGTCCTCGAGCATGCGGATCTGGACATCCTCCTGCCCCACGAGCTGTTCCACCTCTTCCACGCCACCCATGCGGGGGTCCTGAACGACGGGGTGATGCCGGGCGCTACGCTGCTGCTGCCCCTCTTCGCGGAGGGCCTCGCCACCCAGGTCAGCGCGGCCCTCGCGCCCGGCCGAACTGAGGGGCAGCTGCTGCTCCAGGACGACTTGGGCGCGCTGCCGGCGGCCCGCCTGCCGGAGATCGCCCGGCGGTTCCTGGCGGACGCGGACCGGCCGGCGATCGATCCTGCCCACCGCGAGGCCTTCCGACGCTGGTTCAACGCCTCGCCCAAGGGATCCCGGGACGGGCTGCCGGACCGGGCCGGCTACTGGCTGGGGCTCCAGGTGGTCCGTCATCTGGGGCAGATCCACCCCCTCCAGGAGATGGCCTCGTGGTCTCCGGTCCAGGCGCAGGCGGAGGCCCGCGGGGCGCTGCGGTTCCTCGCCGGAGGCCCGCAGGTGCCCTAGGGCCTCCCGCCCAGGCGTTGGCGAAGCGCCGCGCAGGCCCGGGCCCGGTGGCTGAGGGTGTGCTTCACCTCGGCGGGCAGCTCGCCGAAGGTGCGGTCGTAGCCGTCGGGGATGAAGATGGGGTCGTAGCCGAAGCCGTGGTCGCCGCGGGGGGTGAAGGCCAGGGTGCCCTCCACGGCGCCACCCACGGTGAAGGCATCCCCCTTCATCGGCGCAAAGGCCAGCACGCAGACGAACCGGGTGCTGCGGTCCGCCCCGGCGGGGAGCATGGCCAGCAGGCGGAGGTTCTTCTCGTGGTAGGAGGGAAGGTCCGGCGCGAAGCGGGCGGAAAGCACGCCGGGTCCGCCCCACAGCGCGTCCACGCAGAGGCCCGAGTCGTCCGCCAGGACGCCGTCCACGGGGGTGGTGCCGTGGGCCCGCCACCAGGCCCGCGCCGCCTCCGCCTTCTGCAGGGCGTTGTCCGAGAAGAAGGCGCCGGTCTCGGGCAGAGGGGGCGCATCCGCGGGCCAGGGAAGCAGGTCCACACCGGGGAGGAGCTGGTGGAACTCCGCCAGCTTGCCGGGGTTGGAGGAGGCCAGGAGGAGCTTCAGCACCCCACGACCTCGGTGTACCAGCTGCGGGCGCGCTCGGGGCTCATGGGGCCATGGACGAGGGCGCGGCCGTCGGCGAAGAGGGTGATCTCGTCGGGGCCCTCCTGGCCCTTCAGCATCAGCCCGGCCCGCTTCCAGGGGCCGCGGGTGCGGAGCTCCAGCCTCGTCTTCAGGGCGTCCAGATCGAGCCTGGCGGGCGGGTTCACGCGGATCTGCACGCCCTCCAGGCCGCAGAGGGGGCTGGCCTTGAGGGACCAGCGGGCGTCCAGGAACTCCGTGATCCGTTCCGTGCAGAAGCGGCAGCGTGTCCTCGGCGGGCTCAGGAACTGCCGCTCGTCCTCCCAGAAGTCGAACCGCGCGAGGTCGGCGTGGGGGGCCCTCCCCGTGAGGATCTTGAGCGCCTCCAGGGCCGCCCAGCTGCCGATGACGCCGACGGCGGGGCCCAGCACCCCGGCGCTGTCACAGGTATCCACATCGCCGCCGGCGGGGGGCTCCTCGAGGAGGCAGCGGAGGCAGGGCGTCCGCGGCGGATTCAGGGGCCACACCAGCCCCTCGCCGCCGATGGCCCCGGCGTAGATCCAGGGCGTGCCCGTGAGGATGGCCACGTCGTTGATGAGGAAGCGGGCCTCGAAGTTGTCCGTGCCGTCGCAGATGAGGTCGAAGCCCGAAAGGAGTTCCCGGGCGTTGCCGCTGGTGAGGTCGGCCACCACGGGGCGCAGGTCGATCGTCGAATTGGCCTCGGCCAGCCGCTGCGCGGCCACCTCCGCCTTGGGCCGACCCAGGTCGGCCTCCCCGTAGAGGAGCTGGCGCTGGAGGTTGCTGGCTTCCACCAGGTCCCGGTCGATGAGCGTGAGGTGCCCCACCCCGGCCCGGGCCAGCCAGGGGGCGATGACCGAGCCCAGGGCCCCGAGGCCCAGCACGGCGACTCGCTTCGTGCGCAGCGCCCCGTCGGCCTCCCGGCCGAGAAAAAGGCGCTGCTTGGCGTAGCGATCCATGATCGTGTCCCCTGCTTAGGAGGCTGACCGTACGGCTGAACGCGAGAGGTCTCGCGTATCGCCGGCGGCGATACCGAGAAAAAGGCGCTGCTTGGCGTAGCGGTCGGTGGACATGGGGTCTTCAGGCCTCCGTCTTCATGCTTCAGTCTAAAAGCAACGGCGCCCCGTCGGGGCGCCGCACTGACCCTAGACATCGGGCGGCGCATGCGCCGCCCGATGAAGACTGAGGACTAGTTCCCGCCCTGGTTGGCCTCGGCCATGGCCTTCTCGTACTCGGCCTGGAGGCGGCTGGCGTCGCTGATGGCGAACTTGTAGACGTACTCGAAGCGATCGGCGCCCTTGGTGAGGGCGATGATCACCTCGTAGACGCCCTCGCCGCTCACCTCGAAGGGGCTGGCGATGACGTTGAAAGTGCCCTCCTTGGCGCCGTCGGGGATCTGGACGTCGCTGTCGCGGATCACGTCCTTGCGGTCACCGGTGGGACTGACGATGGAGAAGCCGAACTTGAACTGGCCGTCCATGCGGGAGAAGCGGGTGTAGAAGCACACCTTGGGCAGGGTGAAGGGCACCTGGGGCACCACGATGTGATGGTCGTACAGGCCCATCAGCGAGGTCTTGCCGCCCATCTCCTGGCGGATGTCGTCGCAGAGCAGCGTGAATTCGTGCTTGGGGGCCTTGATCTGGACTTCTTGCATGGGGGCTCCGAAAGAGGGGGCATCCTGGGTTGAGGGGCCAGTTTACCCTTGAACGAGGCCCCTTCCAACCATCGGTATGGCGGGGGACACGGAGGCGGCATGCGGCGCTGGCTGGGAATCCTGTTGATCACGGTGGGGCTCCAGGCCCAAGACGTACGGATTCAGATCCTTGGCACCACCGACATGCACGGCCACGTGATGGCCGAGGATACCTACAGCCTCCAGCCCGCGAACCAGGGCTGGGCCAAGATCGCCACCCTCATCCGCCGCCAGCAGGCGGAAAATCCCAACACGCTCCTGGTGGACTGCGGCGACACCATCCAGGGCGAACCCATCAACTACGTCCACAACGTCCTCCGGCGCGACCTGCCCGAGCCGAGCATCGCCGTCATGAACGCCCTGGGCTACGCCGCCATGGCGGTGGGCAACCACGAGTTCAATTTCGGGATGGACGTGCTGCGCGGCGCGGAGAAGGAGGCGAAGTTCCCCTTCCTGTCGGCCAACACCGTGGACGCCGACGGCCGCGGGGCGTTCCCCGCCTCGACCCTCGTGACCGTGGGGGGCGTCCGGATCCTGATCCTGGGCTTCACCACGCCGGCCATCCCGCGGATGGAGGAGCCGGAGAACTATCCCGGCCTGCGCTTCCGGGACATCGTGGCCACCGCCCGGGCCCTGGTCCCCCGCCTCAAGGCCCAGGAGAAGGCGGACGTGGTGGTGGCCCTGCTCCATTCGGGGCTGGGCGCCGTGGACGGTCGCGAGGGTGACGAGAACGAGGCCCTGCGCCTGGCGGACCAGGTGCCGGGCCTGGACGCCATCTTCACCGGCCACACCCACCAGGCCGTCCAGACGGAGCACAAGGGGGTGCCCATCCTCCAGGCCCAGTGCTTCGGCCGGGCGCTGGCCGCCGTGGACCTGGACCTGCAGAAGGAGGGGGACCACTGGCATGTGCGCTCCGCCCGCGGCCGCCTGCTGCGCCCGGAGAGCGACACCCCGCTGGATGCGGAGGTCCTGCGCCTCACCGCGGACCTGCGGGCGGCCACGACCCGCTACCTGGATACCCCGGCCACCACCCTGCAGACGGACCTGGACGGCCGCTGGGGCCGCATGGAGGACACGCCCCTGGCCCAGCTGATCCACCAGGTCCAGCGCCAGGCCACGGGGGCCCAGCTCTCCGCCGCCGCCTGCGCGGATCCGGGGATCTTCATCCCGAAGGGACCCACCAGCGTCCGCCAGTTCTACGCCCTGCTGCCCTTCGACAACCGGGTGGCCCGCATCCGCATCACGGGGGCCCAGCTGCGGCTCTACCTGGAGCACGCGGCGACGGCCTACCACTTCAGCTGGCAGCCGGACCTCTTCAACCGCGAGATGCCCTTCTACAACGTGGACACGGTGGACGGCGTGGCCTATGCCCTGGACCTGGGCAAGCCCGTGGGCAGCCGCGTGGTGGGCCTCCGCTACCAGGGCCGGCCCGTGGCGCCGGACCAGGTGTTCACCCTGGCCCTCAGCACCTACCGGCTGAGGGGGGGCGGCGGCTACATGGCGGCCATCGGCTTCAAGGGCCAGCCGGACCTGGTGACGAAGGCGTTCCAGCGGAACCTCCTGCTGGAGTACGTCCTCTCCCGGCCCAGCCTCTCGCTGGCCGCGGTGGACAACTGGCGCACCATCCCCTACCTGGACCGGGAACGCCTGCTGGCCCCGGCGAAGTAGCAGGTCCTACTTCACGGCCACCAGCAGCAGCCCGCCCTTGGGGTTCACGAACACGGCCTGGCCGTCGAGGATGCCCACCAGCAGGTGATCGTCCTGGAGCCCCGTGGGGAGGAACTCCACGGTGGAGGAGGTGAGGTCGATGCGGGCGAGGACCTGGCCCTGCAGCGTGCCCCGCACGGCGGTCGGAAGATCCGCGGCCTTCAGCGAGGCGAAGGCGACGTTCTTCCCGCTCCAGAGGCAGAGCGGTCCGCGGTCCAGGGAACCCCCGGCGAAGGCGGGCGCGGCGTCCTTGCCGAGCTTGAAGCTCGTCTCCCCCTCCTTCTTGCCCGAGTCCGAGTTGATCAGGCTGAGGTTCAGGTCGTTCCCGTTCCCCAGCAGGATGTGATCGAGGTCGTCCATCAGCAGGGGATGGAGGTTCCGATTGGAGAGCGCCTCCTTGTTGCCGGGCTTGGCGCCGAAGGTCCAGAGGGTGTCCCCCTCGGCGTACCGGCGCTTCTCCAGATAGGGCTCCTGGGTCTTGTAGGAGAGGATGAAGCCCTTGGTGTCCCAGCAGACGCTGCCCACCTCGGCGGGAAGCCGGATGTTTTTCGCGATGCGGCCGTTGGGCTCCACCTGGGTGAGGGTCGTGCCGTCCACCACCCAGGCGTTGCCGCGGGGATCGATGATCCACTTGGAGGGGGCGCTCTCCAGCCGGCCCAGGGGAACGGTGCGGATCTCGCCGCCGTCGCGCATCCAGGTGTGCAGGACCTTCGCGCCGGGATCATAGAAGGTGAAGGAATCGTCCTTGTCCTGGCGCGCCCACCCCTGGGCCTGGGTGGCGGCATCCCATCCCTGGGCGGGGAGCAGGACGGTGGCTACGGCCAGGGCGCAGAAGGTCAAGGTACGACTCGGGTGAAGCCTCACGGAACTCCTCAGCCTGGAAACGGAATCTGGGTTAGCTGAAACCTTAGGAATTTCCCGCCCCACGCGCAAGGTTTTACTTGAGCGTGCCGTGGAATTCCCGGATCCGTCGCAGCAGGCTGGCAGGGTCCAGGCCCTCCTCCTCCAGCAGCCGCTTGGGGTCGCCATGGTGGACCAGATGGTCAGGTACCGCGCAGCGCAGCAGGGGGCGTGCCAGCCCGCCATCCGCCAGGGACTCGGCCACGGCGGCCCCGAAGCCGCCGGGCGCACAGCCCTCCTCCAGGGTCACCACCGCCCGGCAGGGGCGCGCCCAGGCGTGGATCAGGTCGGCATCGAGGGGCTTGATGAAGCGGGCGTTGATCACGGCGCAGGAGATGCCTTCCGCCGCCAGGGCCTCGGCGGTGCGCAGGGCCGGCTCCACCATGGAGCCGACGGCGCAGAGGAGCAGGTCCGAGCCCTCGCGCAGCAGCTCGCCCTTGCCCACGGCCAGGGCGGTGATGGGCTCCTCCAGGGGCACGCCCAGGCCGCTGCCCCGGGGGTAGCGCAGGGCCGCCGGGTGGCCGCAGTAGAGGGCGGTCATGAGCATGCGCCGGAGCTCGTTCTCGTCCTTGGGGGCCATGAGGACGATGTTGGGCAGGCAGCGCAGGTAGGCCATGTCGTAGAGGCCATGGTGGGTGGGCCCGTCGGCCCCCACGATGCCGCCGCGGTCCAGGGCGAAGGTCACGGGCAGGTCCTGGATGCAGACGTCGTGGGCCACCTGGTCGAAGCCCCGCTGCAGGAAGGTGGAGTAGATGGCCGCCACGGGCCGCATGCCCTGGGCCGCGAGCCCCGCCGCGAAGGTCACGGCGTGCTGCTCGGCGATGCCCACGTCGAAGCAGCGGTCCGGGAAGGCCTTCTGGAAGAGGTTCATCCCCGTGCCGTCCAGCATGGCGGCGGTGATGCCCACGATCTTCCCGTCCGTCTTCGCCAGCTCCACCAGGGCCTTGCCGAAGATCGAGGTGTAGCTCGGGGGCGCGGGCTTCGCGGGATCGGAGACCACCTTGATGATCTCGCCGGCCTCCGCGTCGAAGGCGGTGACGCCGTGCCACTTGAGGGGATCCTCCACGGCCGGGGCGTAGCCGTAGCCCTTCTTGGTCTGCACGTGCAGCAGCACGGGGCCGTCCTTCATCTTCTCCTTGGCTTCGGTCAGGGCCTTGGAGACGGCGTTCACGTCGTGTCCGTTCACGGGGCCCATGTAGCGGAAACCCAGGTCCTCGAAGAGCAGCCCCGGCACCATGAGCCGCTTGAAGCTCTCCTCGCTCCACTTGGCGGCCTTGGCCACGCCCTTGCTGAGGCCCTCCAGGGGGATGGCCTTGATGGCGTGCTCGATGCGGTCCCGCCAGCGGTGGTAGTACTGGCCCGACATGATCTGGTTCAGGTACCCCTGCAGCGAGCCCACGTTGGGGTTGATGCTCATGTCGTTGTCGTTGAGGATCACGAGGAAGTTCTTCGTGGCCAGGTAGCCGGCCTGGTTCAGGCCCTCGAACGCCATGCCGGCGGTCATGGACCCGTCCCCGATGACGGCGATGCAGGCGTGGTCCTGCTTCTGCAGGTCCCGGGCCTTCGCCATGCCCAGCACCGCGGAGATGCTGGTGCTGGCGTGGCCGGCGCCGAAGTGGTCGTAGGGGCTTTCGTCCCGCTTGAGGAAGCCCGACAGGCCGTGGTGCATGCGCAGGGTGGGGAAGCGGCCCTTGCGGCCCGTGAGGATCTTGTGGGGATAGGCCTGGTGGCCCACGTCCCAGACGATCCGGTCCTGCAGGAAGTCGAAGTGGTGGAAGAGGGCCACCGTCAGCTCCACGGTGCCGAGGTTCGAGCTGAAGTGCCCGCCCGTCTCGGAGACCGAGGCGATGAGGAAGGCGCGCACCTCCGCGGCCAGCTGCTCCAGCTGGGCGGGGGTGAAGTGGCGGATCTGCTGGGGGGCGGACAGGGAGTCCAGCAGGGGATAGGGGCTCGCGGGTTCGGTCATGGTTCGCCCTACTTCCCGCGCTGGGCCAAGTACCGGGCCCAGGCTTCCAGGGAAGTCCGGTTGGGAAGGGATGCTAGTCGGCATAGGGCGGTCTCGGTCGCCTCCTCCAGGGCCCTGCGGGCGCCGTCCAGGCCCAGGAGGGACGGGTAGGTGATCTTACCCCTGCCGGCGTCCTTCCCGGCCCGCTTGCCCAGGTCCGCCTCCGTGGCGGTGGCGTCCAGGATGTCGTCCTGGATCTGGAAGGCCAGGCCGATGGCCTCGCCGTAGGCCCGGAGGGCCTGGCGTTCAGCGGGCCCGGCCCCGCCCAGGACCGCGCCCATCTCCAGGGCGGCGCGCAGCAGGGCCCCGGTCTTGAGGCGGTGGATGAGCCGGAGGTGGTCCAGGTCGTAGTGCTCGAGGGTCTCGCCCTCCAGGTCCAGGGCCTGCCCGCCCACCATGCCCCGCCAGCCCGCGGCCTCGGCCAGGAGGGAGGTGGCCTCCAGCCGGGTGGCGGGATCGCCGGGGCCCGCGGCGAGCACGCCGAAGGCCGCCGTGAGCAGGCCGTCCCCGGCCAGGATGGCGTGGCCCTCGCCGAAGACCTTGTGATTCGTGGGGCGGCCCCGGCGCAGATCGTCGTCGTCCATGGCCGGGAGGTCGTCGTGGATGAGGGAGTAGGTATGGACGTACTCCAGGGCCAGGGCCCCGGACAGGGCTTCCTCCGCCTGCCCGCCCACCGCCTCCGCGGCCAGGAGGCAGAGCACGGGGCGCACCCGCTTGCCGCCGGCCTCCAGGCTGTAGCGCATGGCTTCGGCCAGCCGCCGGGCCTCGCCCGCCTGGAAGGGGGCGGTGAGCCGGGCGTCCAGCAGGGGGAGCAGCCGCGCCAGGTCCGCCTGGACCCGGCTGGCGGCCCCTCCGCTCACAGGGCCCCCTTGCCGGGATCCAGGGGCTCGGCCCGGTACTCGCCGCCCAGGCCGGCCTTGAGGACCTCCACCTTGCGCTGGGCCTCCGCCAGCTGCTGCTGCAGGGACTGGCTGAGCTGGACCCCCTCCTCGAAGCGGGCCAGGGCCTCCTCCAGGCTGAGGCTTCCCGTTTCCAGCTGCTGCACCAGGGCCTCCAGCCGGTCGAGGCCGTCGTCGAAGGAGGGCTGGGCGGGCTGGGGGCTCATGGGGCGTCCGAACGGAAGGGGCCCGTGAAGGGCCCCGTCCAGTCTACCTAGTGGCGGCCCTTCATGCTCTCCTTCATCTCCTTGCCGCCATCCACTTCCTTGTAGCCGGCGGGCAGGGCCCAGACGCTGCCGGGGATGGGGGCCGTGGAGACGGCCGTGGCCTCGGTGGTCATGTCCATCCCCATGAGGCCCGTCACGTGGGTGCGCAGGGGCACGCCCTTGAGCTGGCCGATGGCCTGGTAGAGGCGCTTGAACATGGCACCCATGCCGCCGGGCATGCGGTTCATCATGCTCATGGCCTTGGCGTAGTCCCGGATGGGGAACTGGAGCGAGGGATCCAGGCTCAGCTCCTCGACCATCTTGCCGATGCTGACGCGGACCTTCCGGCAGGGGCGGCCCAGGACGCTGTCGGCGCCGAGTTGTTCCACCTTCACCTCGGTGGTGTCGCCGAACATCATGCGGGTCACCATCTCGGGCATGGCGGCCATCTGGTCCTCCATGGCCTGCATGGCCTCCTGCATGTCCTTGAAGGTGACCTTGGTGACCACCTTCTTGGTGTGGTCGATGGTGTAGAACACCTCGTGGCCGTAGTCCACCAGGGTGTCGGTCCGGGCGCCCTCCTGGTTCATCCGCATCCGGGTGGCGTCGACGTACTGGACCTGGGTGCCTTCCTTGGCGAATCGGCCCTTTCCGGTGACGTGGGACGTGATGGTGAGGTCGCCTCCGAGGAGGCTGAAGCCGGCCAGGATGGCCGAAAGGGCAACAAGCGTAAGCCTTCGCATGGGAATTCTCCGGGATAGGTGCTCCGAAGCATACGCTTGCCGCGCTTCGGCCGGAAGCCCTGTTTGGGATACCTTCATCCCGGGAGGCGCCATGGCCCGGGTGCTGGTGGTGGACGACAGCAAGGAGACCTGCGAGTTCCTGGAGGAGCTCCTGGAGACCCTGGGCCTGGAGGTGGTCAAGGCCACCCAGCCAGACCGGGCCATCGAGCTCCTGCACAAGGAACCCTTCGACCTGCTGCTGTCGGACATCAACCTGGAGGCCAAGAAGGACGGCCTGGACCTCCTGCGGGAGGCCAAGCCCCTCGGGGTGGACACCATCCTCCTCTCCGGATTCGGCACCCTGGAGACGGCCATCGAGGCCGTGCGGGAAGGCGCCTTCGACTTCCTCAGCAAGCCCTGGAACAACGAGGAGCTGAAGGCCCTCGTGACCCGCGCCCTGGCCCGGCGGCAGTCCAGCGGCCAGGCCACGGAGCGGGCCGCGTCCCCCAAGGGGAAGCGCAGCCTGATGATCGGCTCCAGCCCGAAGATGATGGCGGTCTACAAGACCATCGCCAGCCTCCAGGCCAGCCGAGCGACCGTGCTCATCACCGGCGAGAGCGGCACGGGCAAGGAGCTGGTCGCCCGCAGCATCCACCTGTCCAGCGACCGCCGCGACCGCCCCTTCGTGGCCATCAACTGCGGGGCCCTGACGGAGACCCTCCTGGAATCCGAGCTCTTCGGCCATGTGAAGGGCTCCTTCACCGGCGCCGTGGGCGAGAAGCCGGGCCTCTTCGAGGAGGCCTCCGGCGGCACCATCTTCCTGGACGAGATCGGGGAGACCAGCCCCAACTTCCAGGTGCGCCTGCTGCGGGTGCTCCAGGAGCAGGAGATCCGCCGGGTGGGCGGGACCCGCACCATCAAGGTGGATTCCCGGGTCATCGCCGCCACCAACCGGGACCTCCAGCAGATGGTCAAGGCCGGCACCTTCCGGGAGGACCTCTACTACCGGCTGAGCGTGGTCGAGCTGGCCGTGCCGCCCCTGCGCGAGCGCCGGGAGGACGTCTCCCCGCTCCTGGACCACTTCCTGTCCGAGTTCGCCCAGAAGGACCAGCAGGCCTACCACCTGCATCCCGAGGCCCGGCGGGTCCTGGAGGCCTATTCCTGGCCGGGGAATGTGCGGGAGCTGGCCAACGCCGTGGAGAACCTCACCCAGCTCAGCCGGGGCCGGGAGATCACGGTGGATGACCTCCCCGCGAAGATCCAGGCGGATGTCCTCAAGCGGACCCTCCGGGAGCCGGGGGCCGGCGAGGAGGTGCCCGCCCTCATCGAGGACTGGCCCACCCTGGACGAGCTCGAGCGCCGCTACATCCAGATCCTGGTGGGGCGCCACCGAGAGAAGCAGCGCATCGCCGAGGTCCTGGGTGTGGACCGCACCACCCTCTACCGGAAGCTCAAGCGCTACGGATTCCACGAGGGTGGCGAGTAGGCGGCGGGGTCGCAGGCTGCCACAGGTTGCAGGATGCAACCTGAATCCGGGCCCAGACGTCATTTCAAGTCATTTATTATCAATCCTTTTGTATTGGCCTGAATCCTGCTAAATGAGACCCAGATTCCGGCCGTGCCGGATACCCCCAGGGAGAACGTCATGAAGAAGCTTGCCCTGCTGCTCATCGCCGCTGCGCTGATCAGCCCCGCTTTCGCCGGCGAGACCAAGAAGCCTGAGCCCAAGAAGGCCGAGAAGGTTGAGAAGGTCGAGAAGAAGGACGCCAAGAAGGCCGAGAAGAAGGCCCTGACCGGCGAGGAGAAGAAGGCCGAGGCCCCCAAGGCTGAGAAGAAGGCCAAGAAGCACCACGCCAAGAAGGCCGAGAAGAAGGAAGAGGCCCCCAAGGCCGAGAAGAAGGCCATGAACGGCGAGGAGAAGAAGGCCGAGAAGAAGGAAGCCAAGAAGGGCGAGAAGAAGGCCGAGAAGAAGGAGGCCAAGAAGGCCGAGAAGAAGGCCATGACCGCCGAGGAGAAGAAGGCCGAGGCCCCCAAGGCTGAGAAGAAGGCCAAGAAGCACCACGCCAAGAAGGCCGAGAAGAAGGAAGAGGCTCCCAAGGCCGAGAAGAAGGCCATGAACGGCGAGGAGAAGAAGGCCGAGAAGAAGGAAGCCAAGAAGGGCGAGAAGAAGGCCGAGAAGAAGGAGGCCAAGAAGGCCGAGAAGAAGGCCATGACCGCCGAGGAGAAGAAGGCCGAGGCCCCCAAGGCTGAGAAGAAGGCCAAGAAGCACCACGCCAAGAAGGGTGAGAAGAAGGAAGAGGCTCCCAAGGCCGAGAAGAAGTAACCACCCCTTCATCGGGTGATCGGAAAAGCGGGCTTCGGCCCGCTTTTCTCGTACCTGCCTTTCCGCGGAAGGCCCGTGGAGCCATGATGGATCCCATGAAGGATCTGCTGCTCGACCTCACCGCCGAAGTCCGTGCCCGTCTCCAGGCCCCCCCCGGGACGCGGCCCCAGCTGCTCGGGTGCGACGAGGGCTGGTGCCTCCTGCGCGATGACCAGGGGGTCCACCACCGTCCCCTCTCCGAATGCCGCCCTCCGGCCGGGCCCTGGGACCTGGCCCCCCTCATCGACCACACCCTGCTCAAGGCCGAGGCGACAGCGACCCAGGTGGAGGCCCTCTGCGCCGAGGCCCGCCAGTACGGCTTCGCCTCCGTCTGCGTGAACCCGGTCTGGGTGCCCCTCGCGGCCGGCCTCCTGAAGGGCAGCCCGGTGCGGACCTGCACGGTGGTCGGATTTCCCCTGGGCGCCGCCTCCGCCCGGGCCAAGGCCTTCGAGGCCGAGACGGCCCTCCGGGAAGGGGCCCAGGAAGTGGACATGGTCCTGGCCCTCGGCCCGGTCAAGTCCGGGCAGTGGGATCGGGTCGCGGAGGACCTCCGGGAGCTCCGGATCGCCGTCCCCGCCCCCGCCACCCTGAAGGTGATCCTGGAGACCTGCCTGCTCACGGACGAAGAGAAGGCCCGGGCCTGCGGGCTGGCCCTGGAGGCCGGGCTGGATTTCGTGAAGACCTCCACGGGCTTCTCCACCGGCGGGGCGACGGAAGCGGACGTGGCCCTCATGCGTCGCGCGGTCGGGACGGCGATGGGCGTCAAGGCCTCCGGCGGGATCCGCACCTACGAGGCGGCCCTGGCCATGGTGCTCGCCGGGGCCACCCGGCTGGGCCTCTCGGCCTCCGTGGCGGTGGCCCGGGGCGGGGCCGGCTCCGGCGCCTACTGACCGATAACTGCGGTATCCTCCAGAAAGCAGTCCCCCCGGAGGTTGTCGTGGCCAAGCTGGATCTCGTCATGTTCGAGGAGGAGTACAAGCTCCTCCAGGAGATCATCGGCCGCCTGCAGAAGGACGCCTCCGCCAAGGTGGTGTTCCTGGTGGACAAGAACGGCCAGCAGATCGCCGCCGCCGGGGACGTGAAGAGCATCGACGCCACCAGCCTCGCCTCCCTCACCGCCGGCAACGTGGCGGCCACGGACGGCCTGGCCAAGCTCATCGGCGAAAAGGAATTCAGCCTGCTCTTCCACGAGGGGGAGAAGGACAACCTCCACATCTCCATCGTGGGCAAGCGGGGCATCCTTGTGGTCATCTTCGACCAGAACTCCAGCCTCGCCCTGGTTCGCCTCCGGGTGAAGAAGGCCAGCAAGGAACTGCAGGAGATCTTCGACCAGGTGGAGCAGCGGGCCCAGAAAGAATCGGACACCGGCAACCGCTTCGAAAGCCCCTTCTCCGAGATCACCGACGAAGACATCGACCGGCTCTTCGGCGACTAGTCGGGGCCGTCCATGACCTTCATCAACTACGCGTCCCGCGAGATCAACTGCAAGATCGTGTACTACGGGCCCGGCCTCTGCGGGAAGACCACGAACATCCAGTGGATCTACGAGCAGGCCAACCCCGAGAAGAAGGGCAAGCTGGTCAGCCTCGCCACCGAGACCGACCGGACCCTCTTCTTCGACTTCCTGCCCCTGGACATGGGCACGGTGAAGGGGTTCAAGGTCCGCTTCCACCTCTACACGGTGCCCGGCCAGGTCTTCTATGACGCCAGCCGGAAGCTCATCCTGCGCGGTTGCGACGGCATCATCTTCGTGGCCGACAGCCAGCGGGCCCGGATGGAGGCCAACATCGAGTCCATCGCCAACCTGGCCACCAACCTCAAGGAGAACGGGTTCGACATCCGTTCCATCCCGTACGTCCTCCAGCTGAACAAGCGCGACATGCCCTCCGCCGCCCCCGTGGCCGAGATGGAGCGGCTCCTTCGCTTCCGGGGCGAGCCCATGATCGAAGCCGTGGCCAGCCAGGGCACCGGGGTCATCGAGACCCTCAAGGCCGCCGCCCGGCAGATCCTCATGGAACTCCAGCGCGCCTGATCCGCCCGCGACCCGCTTGAATTCGCGACCGCCTCCGGTAGAATGGACCTTCGCCCTTTCCGGAGTAGCTCAGGGGTCAGAGCGGGTGACTGTTAATCACTAGGTCGGGGGTTCAAATCCCTCCTCCGGAGCCAGCACAAGCAAGGGGTCCTTCGGGACCCTTTGCTTGTGCTGGTTGAGGCATGGCGGATTTGGATCGCCGAGTGGCAGCCGGCCCGCAAGCGCGCCGTGGAGGCAGCGCAGAGGCGCTGCCGGAGCGGGAGGAGCGCGAGCGGTCGCCGGCAACGGGTTCAAATCCCTCCTCCGGAGCCAGCACAAGCAAGGGGTCCTTCGGGACCCTTTGCTTGTGTGGGTCGAGGCAGGGCGGATTTGGATCCCCGAGCGGCAGCCGGCCTGCCAGCGCGCCGTGGAGGCAGCGCGGAGGCGCTGCCGGAGCGGGAGAAGCGCGAGCGGTCGCCGGCAACGGGTTCAAATCCCCCTTCAGAGGCCGGAGAACCAGGCACGGCGACTGCGTGCCCTGGCTCCGGCCTGCGGGACCCTCAGCCCCCCGCACGGGCTGGCGCCGATCCGAAAGGAGAGATTCGTCAGGGGCCTGGAAAAAGGCCGGGTAGTTGTGGATCAGGTGTCGGCGAGCGACAGGGATCCACGTCTACCGCCGTCGACTGTAGTAGTAGCCACCGCCACCACCGAAAATCAAGACCAGCACCACGATGAGAATCACCAATCCTAGACTCATAACCACATCCTTTGTCTGTGGGACCCGTCCGAGATCGAACGGCTCAGGTTCCTATTTCCCGAGAACCGTCTTGATCTGGCCGACCTTGTTCTGGACCTTTCCTGCCGTTTTTTCGTCCTTCCCGGCATGCTCCAGATCGGATTTGCCGGTGACTTTCCCAGCCACTTCCTTGATCTTGCCTTTGGCCTCGTGATACTTGCCTTCCATCTTGTCCTTCGTGCCGGATTTCATCCTCGTGCTCCTCAAAAAGGCTGTTGACCGAGATCCACCGAGTCCGGCCCCTGCCGATGCGGCACCTCAGTTGAGCAATAACCATTCCTGCACACAAGTTGTCTATTTTTAATAGTTTAAAATACAATGCCCCTCCATTCCGAAAGGGATTCCAGTCGGGATGGAGGAGCGCTCCGTCAAATTGGAAGGTTCCAGCCAGTGCCTGGGTCCGACGTCGTTCCCCCTCGCCTCCAAGGGGCCGCTGGCGCTCGTGTCTGGAACCTCGGGTCTCCCGGACGCGCTTCTTCGGCCGGGTCGGGGCCTCGGCCGCCGGTTTCCTGCCGCCTCGCAGGGGAAGGCGCGTCTCGGCGGGGAAGCTGGTCGGATCGATCCGGGGACAGTGAACCTGGGGTGGCGGCGGCCCCCCCTCAGAGGCTGATCTTGGTCCCGAGCACCTGGAGGAACTGGGCCATCCAGGCGGGGTGGGCGGGCCAGGCGGGGGCGGTGACGAGGTTGCCGTCGGTGACGGCGCCGTCGATGGCGATGTCGGCGTACGTGCCCTTGGCCACTTCCACCTCGACCCGACAGGCCGGGTAGGCGGAGCAGGTGCGGCCCTCCAGCACGCCCGCGGCGGCCAGGAGCTGGGCCCCGTGGCAGATGGCGGCCACAGGCTTCTTCGCGGTGAAGAAGTGGCGGACGATCTCCAGCACACGCGGGTTCAGGCGCAGGTACTCGGGGGCGCGGCCGCCGGGGATCACCAGGGCGTCGTACTGCTCGGGCTTCAGGTCGGCGAAGGTGGCGTTCAGCGTGAAGCGGTGGCCGGGCTTCTCGGAGTAGGTCTGGTGGCCCTCGAAGTCGTGGATGGCCGTGGCCACGCTCTCGCCGGCCTTCTTGTCCGGGCAGGCCGCGTGGACGGTGTGCCCCACCGTCAGCAGGGCCTGGAAGGGAACCATGATCTCGTAGTCCTCGCCGAAGTCGCCGACGAGCATGAGGATGCGCTTGCCTGCCATGACTGCCTCCTGGGTGGGGCCGGCCCCTTGCCGGACCCGGGGCCCATGCTAGCCCCAAGCCTGCCCCGCTGGGGAAAATCAGGCCACCACGTCCAGGCTGCGCCCGGAGGCCCTCCCGGTCTGGACCCGCTGGAGGTCCCGCTGGGCCCGGGCGGCCAGGGCGGCGGCCGCGGAGGCCACGCTCCGGTCCTGGGCGGAGGGATCGGCCGGGGCCATGGCCGCGGCCTGGATCTGCCGGGCCTTGGCCAGGGTGGCGGCGGGATTCCCGGGGACGGGGCTGGTGTCGATGCCCACCTCGCCTCCCACCGCATAGGCGACGCCGTCGGGCCCCCGCTCGTAGGTGTAGGAGGCCCCACCCCTCGCCAGGCCGCCGGCGGCCGTGAGGTGGGCCGCCTCATGGGCCCGCACGCGCTGGTCCCGGGCCTTCAGGTCCGCGATCTCCCGGGCCTGGGCCGCGCTCGGCTGGCCGCCGGGGGCGGAGGACGGCGCGGGGCCGGAGAGGGGGGAGATGGGCATCACCTGACAGGATGGGGCCGCGGGCCCCGGGGGCAAGGCCCCGGGGCCATGGAATCAGGCCTGCTGGTAGACCTCGGCGCCCTCGCGACCATGGGGGTCAGGAGCGGACAGCGCGGGGCGCTGTCCCGAGTGGGGACCCGCAGGGAGCGAATCAGGCCTGCTGGTAGACCTCAGCGCCCTTCTTGACGAAGGTCTCCGCCATCTCCTCCATGCCCTTCTCGAGGGCCTCCTTCTCGTCATACCCGTGGCTCTCGGCGTACTGCCGCACGTCCTCGGAGATTTTCTCGGTATCGCCTATGGCGATACGCGAGACGCCCTCTGATTTGCAATCAGGCTTGAAGGTAGATCTCACTTCCCTTGGAGGCGAATTCCCCGGCTTTCTCTTCCATCCCCTTCGCAAGGGCTTCCTCGCCGTTGTAGCCATGATCCTCGGCGTACTTGCGCACATCCTCCGTAATTCTCATCGAGCAGAAGTGGGGCCCGCACATGGAGCAGAAGTGGGCGGACTTGGCGCCCTCGGCGGGGAGGGTCTCGTCGTGGAACTCCCGGGCGGTGTCGGGATCGAGGGCCAGGTTGAACTGGTCCTCCCAGCGGAACTCGAAGCGGGCCTTGCTCATGGCGTCGTCCCAGATCCGCGCGCCGGGGTGGCCCTTGGCGAGATCCGCGGCGTGGGCGGCGATCTTGTAGGCGATGACGCCGTCCTTCACGTCCTTCTTGTTGGGCAGGCCCAGGTGCTCCTTGGGGGTCACGTAGCAGAGCATGGCGCAGCCGAACCAGCCGATCATGGCCGCGCCGATGGCGCTCGTGATGTGGTCGTAGCCGGGCGCCACGTCCGTGGTGAGGGGGCCCAGGGTGTAGAAGGGCGCCTCGTCGCAGACGGCCAGCTGCTTGGTCATGTTCTCCTGGATGAGGTGCATGGGCACGTGGCCGGGGCCCTCGATCATCACCTGCACATCGTGCTTCCAGGCGATCTTGGTGAGCTCGCCCAGGGTCTCCAGTTCGCCGAACTGGGCCTCGTCGTTGGCATCGGCGGTGCTCCCGGGACGCAGGCCGTCGCCCAGCGAGAAGGCCACGTCGTAGGCCTTCATGATCTCGCAGATGTCCTCGAAGTGCGTGTAGAGGAAGTTCTCCTTGTGGTGGGCCAGGCACCACTTGGCCATGATGCTGCCGCCGCGGCTCACGATCCCCGTTACGCGCTTGGCGGTGAGCGGCACGTAGCGCAGGAGCACGCCGGCGTGGATGGTGAAGTAGTCCACGCCCTGCTCGGCCTGCTCGATGAGGGTGTCGCGGAAGATCTCCCAGGTGAGGTCCTCGGCCTTGCCGTTCACCTTCTCCAGGGCCTGGTAGATGGGCACGGTGCCGATGGGTACGGGGCTGTTGCGGAGGATCCACTCGCGGGTCTCGTGGATGTTCTTCCCGGTGCTGAGGTCCATCACCGTGTCGGCGCCCCAGCGGATGGACCAGGCCATCTTCTCGACCTCCTCCTCGATGCTGGAGGCCACGGCGCTGTTGCCGATGTTGGCGTTGATCTTCACCAGGAAGTTCCGGCCGATGATCATCGGCTCGGTCTCCGGGTGGTTGATGTTGGCGGGGATGATGGCGCGGCCCCGGGCCACCTCGTCGCGCACGAACTCGGGCGTGATGCGGCTCTTGAGGCCGGCGGCCTCCCGGCCCAGGTTCTCGCGGATGGCGATGAACTCCATCTCGGGGGTGACGATGCCCTGCTTCGCGTAGTGCATCTGGCTGACGTTGCGGCCGGCCTTGGCGCGCAGGGGCTTGCGGTCGGCGTGGAAGCGGATGGCGTCCAGCTCCTTGTCCCGCTCCCGAAGCTTGCGGTAGAGGCTGGTGGCGCCGGGCAGCGCCTCCACGTCGCCCCGGCCCAGGATCCAGTCCTGGCGGAGGGCGGGCAGGCCCTTGGCGACATCGATGTGGGCGGAGGGATCGGTGTAGGGGCCCGAGGTGTCGTAGAGCACCACGGGTTCGTTGTCCGTGAGCTGACCGTTGAAATCACGGGTGGGCTGGAGCTTCACGCGCCGGAAGGGGACCTTCACCCCGGGGAGGGTGCCGGCCACGTGGATCTTGTCCGAGGCGGGGAAGGGCTGGAGGCAGCCCGCCAGGGCCGTCCCATCCACGGGCGCGGGGTTGGGACTGGACTGCATGGTCATGGAAACTCCGGACTTGGTGAAATCGGGACTCGATTGATCCCCGAATTAGGAAGTTTATCGCGCGAGGGAGGGTGCCACGAATTCAAAGATTGCGCCCCCCCGGTCGATAGGGGACTTACGGAGCGCGCCCATGCCGGACAAGCCCCAGGACAACCAGGCCATTCCCGACCAGCTCATGCAGATCGCCCGGGAGCAGGAGGGCGGGGCTGAACGCGTCCTCGACCAGATCGAGGTGGTCCAGCACAGCTTCGAGGAGATCCAGGCCCTGGCCAAGGAGTGCCAGGAGATCCTCCGGGGCCTGGTGCCCCCCTCGCCGCAGCTGCAGAACCTCACCTCCCGGCTGGAGCAGATCGGATTCCACGCCGACAACGGGGCCTACAACATCCAGGGGGCCTTCGACCTCTACCAGTACCAGGACGTGGTGCGGCAGAAGCTGGAGCGGGTGGGGCGCAGCCTCATCGAGGTGGCCCAGTATGTCCTGGGCCGCCTGCAGCCTTCCGAGGACCACCTGCCCAAGATGGCCCCCTCGGGCCGGGACATCCTGCAGCGGGAGCCGCAGATCGCCGACGTCACCAAGGAGGACGCGGATCGGATCGTGGCGGAATTCTTCGCCAAGGCCATGAAGGATCGGGCGCCCAAGCCACTGGAATGAGCCATACTTCCCCGGGGAGGGGACCATGCCGCGACGCGCGTTCGTCATCAGTGCTCTGGCCCTCGGGTTGGTCGCCACGGCCCGCGGCCAGGAGGATCCCGTCATCAAGGCCCGCGCCCAGCGGTCCGCCGCCCTGGGCATTCCGGACGGAGACCTCCCGCCGCTGCCCAAGGGGGTGGTGGAACCGCCGCCCCTGCCGCCCCCCGAGACCCATGTGAAGGACACCCGCCGGGGCCGGCGGGTCAAGCACAAGGCCGTCCGGAAGAAGGGGCATTCGCCGAGGAAGGCGCCCCGCAAGGCGCCCCACGCGAAGGCCGCCCCGTGAGGCTGGGCGTCCTCACCTCCGGCGGGGACGCGCCCGGGATGAATGCCGCCATCCGCGCCGTGGTGCGGCAGGCGGATGCCCTGGGCCACGAGGTCTACGGGATCTACCGGGGCTACCAGGGTCTGCTGGAATCGGACTGGGCCCCCCTGGCCACGCGGTCCTGCGCCAACATCCTGCAGCGGGGCGGCACCATCCTGCGGACCGCCCGGTGTCCAGAGCTCCACCACCCCGAGCGGCGGGCGGAGGCCGCCGCGAAGCTGCGGAAGGTGGGCATCGAGGCCCTGGTGGTCATCGGCGGCGACGGCAGTTTCCGGGCCGCGGAGGCCCTCCATCGGGAGCATGGCATCGCCTGCGCGGGAATCCCCGGCACCATCGACAACGACCTGCCGGGGACGGACCGGACCCTGGGGTTCGACACGGCCCTGAACACGGCGGTGGAGGCCATCGACCGGATCCGCGACACGGCCTCCAGCCACGGGCGGCTCTTCCTCGTGGAGGTCATGGGCCGCAGCTCCGGGATGCTGGCCGTGCACACCGCCATCGCCTGCGGGGCCGAGGCGGTGCTCTATCCCGAGTCGCCCAATGACACTTACGAGTCGCTGGTCTCCCAGCTCCACGCCAACTGGATCCGCGGCAAGCGGAGCTCCATCGTCGTGGTGGCCGAGGGGGACGGCGTGGGCAATGCCGTGGGCGTGGGGGAGCGCCTGAAGCGGGACTACGGCCTGGACCTGCGGGTGGTGGTCCTGGGCCACGTCCAGCGTGGGGGCAGCCCCTCGGCGCTGGACCGCATCTGGGGCAGCCGGTGGGGCTCCGAGGCCGTCCGGCGGCTGGTGGCCGGGGAGCGGGCCTTCTACCTGGGCGAGGTGGGCGGTGTCCTCGCCGTCCAGCCCATGGCCCGGATCCTGGATCCCCACCCCGTCCCGCCGAAAGACCTGGGGGCCCTGGTGTCCGTCCTGGCCCGGTAGGGCTGCTAGCCGGCTTCGACGGAGGACGACGGGCCGCCGGCGAGGGCCCGCTGGAGGATCTCGCGGAGGGCCTGCCGGCCGAAGGGCTTGTAGAGGGTCTCCCGGGCGCCCATGGCCTTGGCGGCCCGCAGGTAGGGCGTGTCCCGCCGGGCGGTCATGGCCACCACGGGCAGCTCCGGACGCAGGCCCCTGAGGTGCTGGATGGTGGAGATGCCCTCCATGTCCGGCATCACGATGTCCGTCAGCACCAGGTCCACGGCGGCCCCGCCCTGGAGCAGGGCCAGGCCCTGGCGTCCGTTCTCGGCGCGGATCACCGCGTGCCCGTCGAGCTCCAGCATGGCCTGGAGGGTCTCGGCGGTGTCGTGGTCGTCTTCGATGAGGAGGATGCTGGGCATGGGAGGCCTAGGGTCGGGCGAGGTGCAGGGCCTCGATGAGTTCCATGAGGGAGAAATCGCGAGAGAGGGTGCCGGAGGCGGGGCGCGGCAGGGCGCCCGGGCGATCGGGGCCCACGAGGAGGAAGGGGCCGGTCCAGCCGCCCTGGGCAAGCCGGTCGAGGAGCGCGGCGGGCGCCAGGTCCAGGGCGGCGGGATCCATCACGAGCAGGTCCCAGTCGGTCGGTCCGGAAGCGGCGGCCCGGGCCGCCGAGGTCTCGGGCAGGGCCTGGTGGCCCATCTGGACGAGGCCGGTGGCGAGCCGCCTGCGGACCGGTTCGCCGCAGAGCAGCAGGATCCGCATGGCGGGACCCCCGTCGTCCGGGTCGCAGGCCACGGGGCCCGTATGGCCCAGGGGCAGCAGCACGCGGAGGCGGGTACCGGCCCCCAGGCGGCTGTCGCATTCCACGAAGCCGCCGTGCTCGGTGACGATGCCGTGGACCATGGACAGGCCCAGGCCCGTGCCCTTGGCGCCCTTGGTGGAGTAGAAGGGCTCGAAGATGCGGCGGAGGCGGTCGGGGGGGATGCCGCACCCGGAGTCCTCCACCTCCAGGAAGACGTACGTGCCCGGGAGGCGCCGGTGGGCCAGGGCCGTCTCGGCGGGCACCGGGGCCACGCCGCTCCGCAGGGTGATGACGCCCTCGCCCTCGATGGCATCCCGGGCGTTGATGGCGAGGTTCATCACCACCTGGTGCATCTGGCTGGAATCGAAGCTGGCGTCGGGAAGGTCGGGGGCCAGGCGCAGGTCCAGCCGGATGCGGTTGGAAAGGGCATGGACCAGGAGGGCCGCGGATTCGGAGAGGACGGTATTCAGGTTCGCCGTCTCCCGGCGCGGGGCGACCCGGCGGCTGAAGCCCAGGAGCCGGTCCACCAGGTCCCGACCGCGGTGGGCGGCACGGTGGATCACCTCCAGGCCCTTGCGCTGCCGTGGGGTGAAGGCGGTGTCCCCCTCGAAGATCTCGCAGTAGCCCAGGATGGCCATGAGCAGGTTGTTGAAGTCGTGGGCGATCCCCCCCACGAGGGTGCCCAGGGACTCCAGCTTCTGGCTCTGGACCAGCTGCTCCTGGACCGTGTGCTGCTCGGTGATGTCCTGCAGGGCCCCCCGGAAGCCTTCGCCATCCCGGGCCAGGGTCCAGCGGGTCCAGATGACGCGCCCGTCGCCGTGCCGCATCCGGCAGTCCGCGCCGGCCACCAGGCCGGTCGTGGCCTCCCGCAGGGCCTGGCGGAGCCGGGGCTGGTCCTCCTCGAGGAGCAGATGCCAGGGCCAGCCGGACTGGGCGGCCAGGGCCACCGGGCCCAGGCCCAGCACCGGCCCGGCGGAATCGCCCCAGCGCAGGTTCCCCCCTGCGTCCATGGACCAGGGCACCACCTTGGCCACGCTGGCGGCCTCCAGCATGGCCTGCCGCTCCTGCAGGGCCACGGCCAGGGCCCGCTCCGCGGTGCGGCGCCGCTCCTCCCGGGCCAGGTGGTCCAGGGCGAAGGAGATGTCCGCGGCCATCTCCTCCAGCAGGGCGATCATGTCCCGGTCGAAGGCGCCGGGTTCTTCGGAAAAGACGCTGAAGCTGCCCTCGATGCGGCCATCCACCCGGAGGGGGAAGGCCGCCTGGGCCCTCAGCTCATGGTGCACGGCGTTCTCCCGGCAGGCGGCGCAGGGCGCGGCCGAGACGAGGTCCCGCTCGATCCGGGGCGCACCCTCCTGGAGCACCAGCGCGTCCAGGCCCATCCCCCCGGGGTCTGCGGCGGAGGTGCAGCCCTCCAGGCCCAGTCGGTACGCCGCGGCGGGGCCGGCATGGGCCGCCGGGCGGAATCCGCCCGTGGCCGGGTCCGGCAGCGCGATCCAGGCCAGCCGGAACCGGCCGGATTCCACGGCGATGCGGCAGACCTCCTGGAAGAGGCTCTCGCGGTCCCGGGCGTGGATGATGGCCTGGTTGGTGCGGCTGAGGGCGGCATAGAGATCCGTGAGGCGGCGGATGCGGAGGTCGGCCGTGCGCATGGCGTGGATGTCGTCGCAGGCGGCCAGGAAGCCGGCGAAGCGGCCCTCGGGATCGTAGAAGGGCTTGCCGTTGCCGAGCACCCAGCGGTACTCGCCGCTGTGGTGCCGCATGCGGAACTCCAGGCCCATGGGCAGCCGGGTCTGGAACGCCTCGGCATAGGTGCGCTGCAGGTGCCCACGGTCCTCGGGATGGACCGCCTCCGCCCAGCCCTGGCCCAGCATCGCCTCCACCGGCAGCCCCGTGAAATCCAGCCAGGTCTGGTTCACGTACTCGCAGCCGCCCGAGGCGTCGCCCTTCCAGACCAGGAGGGGCAGCTCCTTGAGCAGGGTCCGGTAGTCGTAGCCCGAGGCGGCGGGGTCGGTCGACGGGATGGGAGTGATGGGTGCCTCACTGCGCCGGGTCCTTAGCGGACTCGTGAATCAGTTGAGAATAGGATGGGGATGGCCACCCGTGGATCACGACCGGGCGACCGGCCCCGCTTGTGATGGGGGTCACCCGCGTGGTTTGCTGAAAGGCCCGGCACGAGGAGGATGCGATGGCGGTGGATTCCAAGGAGAACCTCGTGGCGATCGTCTTCTCGGCATCGGCTGCGCCGATACGCGAGACCTCCCGCGCCTGGGCGGTGGGGAGGGAGGGATGATGTCGAACACGCTGAACCCGGTTCCCATGCTGGCGGTCGTCTTCTCGGCATCGGCTGCGCCGATACGCGAGACCTCCCGCGCCTGGGCGGTGGGGAGGGAGGGATGATGTCGAACACGCTGAACCCGGTTCCCATGGTGGCGGTCGTCATGGCCGGGGGGCGGGGGACCCGATTCTGGCCCCGCAGCCGCAATGCCCGGCCCAAGCAGTTCCTGGCCATCGTGGGGACGGAGACCCTCCTGCACCAGACGGTGCGGCGGCTGGAGGGCCACGTGGCCCCGGAGCGGGTCTTCGTCGTCACCACGGAGGACCTGGCCGAGGAGACGCGGCGCATGCTGCCCGAGCTGCCGCCGGAGAACGTGCTGGTGGAGCCCGAGGGCCGCAACACCGCGCCCTGCCTCGCCCTGGCGCTGGTCCAGATCGAGCGCCGGTTCCCGGGGAGCGTGATGGCGGTGTTGTCCGCGGACCACTGGATCGGGGACCGGCAGCGCTTCCTGGAGGACCTCGATACCGCCGCCCGGCACGCCGCCACGGCACGGGAGCTGGTCACCTTCGGCATCCGGCCCACCTACCCGGAGACCGGCTACGGCTATATCGAATCCGAGGGCGAAGGCGCCGTCCTCCAGGTGAAGGCCTTCCGCGAGAAGCCCCCCGTGGAAGTGGCCCTCCAGTACCTCGAGTCCGGCCGCCACTACTGGAACGCCGGCATGTTCGTGTGGACCCTGGCGGACCTCCGCGCCGGGCTGGAGGCCCACGCTCCCGAGGTGCTGGCGCCACTGGACGCCTGGTCGCGGGACGGCGCCGATCCGCGGACCCTCGCCGCCGCCTACCGGCAGCTGCCTCAGGTGGCCATCGATGTGGCCCTCATGGAGAAGGCGAAGTCCGTGGCCGTGGTGCCTGCCCGGTTCAGTTGGTCGGACGTGGGCTCCTGGCCTGCGGCCATCGAGTTCCAGGACGCCGACGCCCAGGGCAACGTCAGCCAGGGCGACACGCTGCTGCTGGATACCCGCAACAGCGCCTTCTTCGGCGGGCGCCGCCTCATTGCCGCCAGCGGCGTGGAGGACCTCATCGTGGTGGACGAGCCGGACGCCCTCCTCATCTGCCATCGCGACCGCGCCCAGAGCGTCAAGCAGATCGTCGAACGCCTGAAGGCGGAAGGGCGAGAGGATCTCCTCTAGACTGAAGACTGAAGACTGAAGACTGAAGACCGAGGCCCCTCCCATGAACCGACCCGAGACCCTGCACGTCGAGAAGCCCTGGTGGACGGGGCCCCGTCCGCGAGCCTGCAAGGCGAGCGGGAGCACGCCACCGACGTGGCGTGCGATCCGGGGGTAGTCCTGGAGCCCCCGCAAGGCGAAGCCGAGCGGCGATGTGAACGAACCTTTCCTGCGAGCGATGACGATGCAGCGACCCGACACCCTCCACGTGGACAAGCCCTGGGGCTCCTTCGACCAGTTCGTCCTGAACACGCCCTGCACGGTGAAGATCCTCACCTGCAACCCGGGCCAGCAGCTCAGCCTCCAGCGGCACACCCACCGCGGGGAGCTCTGGGTGGCGCTGGATCCCGGCGTGGTGGTGGACCGCGACGGGGAGACGCTCCGGCCGGTCGTGGGCGAGCAGGTCTGGCTGCCCGTGGGTAGCACCCACCGCCTCCGCTGCGACGCGGCCACCGCCCATCCGGTCCGCGTGCTGGAGGTGAGCCTGGGCACCTTCGACGAAGGCGACATCGAGCGGCTCCAGGACGACTACGGGCGCCGCTGATGCGCCTTCCGGCCCTCCTCCTGTGCGCCGCATCCCTGGCGGCCCAGGGCCCGGAGGCGGCCCGCGCGGAGGAGATCCTGGCCCGGGTGGACCGGTACCGTCATCCCTGGCCCGCCTTCACGGTGGAGCTGACGGTGGCTGCAGGGAAGGCGACCCAGCGCTGGCGCGTGGCGGCCCGGGAGGATGGCGATGCCCGCCTGGACGGGCTGTCCGAGCGGGAGAAGGGTCGGGCCGTGCTCCTGAGGGGCGATGACATGTGGCTGATCCTTCCGGGTGCGAAGCACCCCCTGAAGGTGACGCCCCAGCAGCGCCTCCTGGGGCCCGCGGCGGGCGGGGACGTGGCCCGGACGCGGTTCCGCGAGGACTATCGGGTGGAGGGGCTGGCGGAGGAGGCCTTCGAGGGGCGCCCCTGCTGGCGGCTGGACCTCGTGGCGAGGCGGCCTGTCCTCAGTGCCCGCACGGTGCGCCTGTGGGTGGCCCGGAACGACGGGGCGCCCCTGCGGGCGGAATTCCACCTGGTTTCCGGGAAGCTGGCGCGGACGGCCGACTTCGACCCCCCGGTGACAACCCAGGGTCGCGCGGTCCTCCGGGGCCTGGAATTGACGGAACCCGACGGGTCGAAGGCCACCCTCACCTTCGCCCGCTGGCATCCCGGCGGGGTGGACCCGGCCTGGTTCGACCTGCCGGCGGAACGCTGATCCTGGCCCGGATCGCGGCAGGGGTGCATACTGGTCCCGAGGTGCCCGCAAGGGCTTCCCGCCACTTTCAATCCCACCAATCGACACCGGTCCCCACCTGGGGACTCCCGCTGCAACTTCCCCACCAAAGCTTCCCCACCAACTCAACCCTCACGAAGCGCCCGTACCTCCGGGCGCTTCTTTTTCAGTGCTTCGGGGCGGGGACCTTTCCCGGTGCGGCTTCCGCGGGGCCCTGGGCCTTCTGGCGCTTCTCCTCGGCGGCCTCGCTGGCGGAGGACAGCACCACGATGGAAATGCGCCGGTTCTGGGGATCCTTCGGCTCCAGGCCTTCCACGGGCATGGTGTCGGCGTAGCCGGTGACGCGGCGGATCTGGTCGGCACGCAGGCCCTGGGCGGCGCTCTCCATGACGCGCCGGGCGGCGTTGGCCCGTTCGGTGCTCAGCTCCCAGTTGGTGTAGGTCTGGCCGGGGTACTGCTGGCTGTCCGTGTGGCCACCGATGACCACCTTGTTGGGCAGCTTGCCCAGCTCCCGGGCGATCTCCTGGAGGATGGACAGCGTGTAGGGCTTGAGCGTGGCGCTGCCGGAATCGAAGAGCACCCGGGCGGCCTTGTCCTGGATCTGGATGCGCAGGCCCTCGTCCGTGAAGTCCAGGGTGACCTGGTCCTTGAAGGCCTGCAGCAGGGCGTCGTTCTGGAAGGCGCCCTCGATGGCGTCCGCGGCGGACTGGAGGGCCTTCCGCTCCCGCTCCTGGGCGGCCTCGGTGTCCGGCGTGCCGCCCCCGTCGGGGCCCGGGGCCATGCCCCGGCCGCCCGGCAGGATGCCCTTTCCGTAGTTGGAGAGGATCTCCTTGCCCCGCTCGGTATTGAAGAAGTTGGGATCCTGGAACATCCCGGCGATGCCGGCCTTGGTGTTCTTGTCCGCGCTGTTGAGCAGCCACATCAACAGGAAGAAGGCCATCATGGCCGTCACGAAGTCGGCATAGGCCACCTTCCAGGCCCCGCCGTGGGCGCCGCCGTGGCCCCCCTTCTTCTTGACGATCCGGATTTTGACTTCCGGTTGCTGGTCGGCCACGGGCGAAACCTAGACGGGCCGCGAGCGGAGGCTGCGGCGCAGCCTTCCGAGCGGGGCGCCCGTCAGGCTGAGCATCACGCTCGCAGGGGTTGGGGTCACCTTCGTCACCTCGGCTTGATCTGCCGCACCACCTCCACTCTGCGCGTGGCTTCGCCCCGCTTGAGGCGCCGTGCAGGGTGGAAGGGCCGGACCACTGGGAACATCTCATCACCTCGGCTTGATCTGCCGCACCACCTCCTCCAACTCGCCCGACCCCGGGCGCTCGGTGGAGGGGATGTTGCGGCGGGCGAACTCCACGGCCGTCACCGGGGCCGCGCCGTTGCCGAAGCTGGTCAGGCCGGAGCGCAGGCAGTTGAAGTAGAAGGCCTCCGCCCCGTTCACCGCGTCGATGTGCTTGGCCAGGGGCTGGAAGACCCCGTAGGACAGCAGGATGCCGAGGAAGGTGCCCACGAGGGCGGCGCCCACCTTGCCGCCGATCACGTTGGGCGGCTGGTCCAGGAAGCCCATGGTGATCACCACGCCCATGACGGCGGCCACGATGCCGAAGGCGGGGAAGGCGTCGGCCATCACGCTCACGGAGGCGCCCGGGGCGGCGTTCTCCGCGTGGTGGACGTCCAGGTCGGTGTCCATCACCAGGTCGATCTCGTCCATCTTGGCGCTGCCGTTGATGAGCAGCTTCATGGAGTCGCAGAAGAAGTCGAGGGCGTGGTGGTTGTGGGTGAAGGTGGGGTACTTCTTGAAGATGGCGGAGTTGTGGGGATCGTTGACATCCTGCTCCAGGGCCAGAAGGCCGCCCTTCTTGATGTTCACGAACACCTCGTACTGCATCATCAGCATTTCCATGTACACAGGCTTGGTGTACGGGCTGCCCTTCAGCGGCTTGGCGATGTCCGCGGCCACGCGCTTGATGAGGGCCATGGGGTTGGCGGCCAGGAAGGAGCCCACGGCCGCGCCGAAGATGATGAGGCCCTCCGCGGGCAGCGGATGCAGGAGGGTCGGGATCTTGCCGCCCTCCATGAGGTAGCCGCCGACGACGGCGCCGAACACCACCACCAGGCCGATGATGAAGAACATGAACGCATCTCCTGAGCACGGTTTCGGCCAAGGGGGGGGTGGACCTGAATCTGGGACCGGGCCGGAAATCCGGGGAGGATGAGTCCGGGGCCCCCTGGCATGATGAAGGGTCAGGAGGATCCCATGCACGAAGATCGCGAAGCCCCGTCCAGCTTCCTGAGCGGCGCCCGGATCGCCCCCGCGGGGATCGCGAAGGGCGTCTCCGTCGCGGACCTGGTGGACCAGGCCTTCCTGGCCTACAACGCCGGCCGCCTGGGCGACGGCGCCCGGCTCCTGGCCCAGAAGATCCTCCGCCCCGAGGTGACCGTGGGCATGACCCTGACCGGGGCCCTGACCCCCGCCGGCCTGGGCCGCTCCTGCCTCATCCCCCTGGTCCAGAACGGCCTGGTGGACTGGATCATCAGCACCGGCGCCAACCTCTACCACGACACCCACTTCGCCCTGGACCTGAGCCTCCACCGGGGCAGCGCCACCGTGCCCGACACCGTCCTGCGGGACGAGGGCGTGGTCCGCATCTACGACATCCTCTTCGACTACACCGTGCTGCTCGACACGGACGCCTTCTACCGGGAGCTCATCAAGGCCCCGGCCTTCCAGCGCAGCATGAGCACCGCCGAGTTCCACCAGATGGTGGGCCGGGCCCTCCACGAGCGGGAGCGGGCCCTGGGCATCGGCACCGTGTCCCTGCTCTCCGCGGCCTACCAGGCGGGCGTGCCCATCTACACCTCCAGCCCCGGCGACAGCAGCATCGGCATGAACGTGGCGGCCGTGGCCCTGGAGGGGAACAAGCTGCAGTTCGACGTGAATGCGGACGTGAACGAGACCGCCAGCATCGTCCTGGACGCCAAGCTCAAGGGCGGCGCCAGCGCCGTGTGGATCCTGGGCGGCGGCAGCCCCAAGAACTTCATCCTGCAGACCGAGCCCCAGATCCAGGAGGTGCTCGGCATCGACGAGCGCGGCCACGACTACTTCCTGCAGATCACGGACGCCCGGCCCGACACCGGCGGCCTCAGCGGCGCCACGCCGGCCGAGGCCGTGTCCTGGGGCAAGATCGACCCCGACCAGCTGCCCGATGCGGTGGTGGCCTACGTGGACAGCACCATCGCCCTGCCGCTCCTCACCGCCTACGTGCTGGACCGCGTGGGCAGCCGGCCCCTCAAGCGCCTGCTGGACCGCCGCGAGGCCCTGATGCAGCAGCTCATGGACCAGTACGCCTCCCGCGGCCGCCTGAGCGGCGCCCCCACCACCGCCCGGGACGCCGCCAAGCGCGCCGTCACCGTGGGGATGCCGGAGCGGGGCAAGGACACCTGGCCCTGCGGCACCCCCAAGCGCTGACGGACGTGACCACCTCCTGGGACGACACCCTGGGCCTGGCCCTGGACCTGGTCCGCACCCTGCGGGCCGCGGGGGACGGGGCCGGGGCTTCGGCCCTGCTGGCCGCCCTCACCGCGGGCTGCTCTGCGCCCGAGCTGGCCTTGGCCCTGCGGGAGGCGGCCCTGGAGCTGCCCGAGCCCCTGGCCGCGCCCGTGCGGGAACGCCGGGACGCGCTCCTGTCGGGCCTCCGGGACGTGCTGGGCGGGTGATCGGGGGTTACATCTCCCACACCAGGAGCCGGGCCCCCGCGCGGCCCTCCACGGGGATCACCCGGGCGGGCGGCTGGCCGGGGATCTCGAAGCTGTGGCTGATGAGGCGGCTGCCGGGCTTCATCTCGCGCACGGCCTTGGCCCAGAGGGCGGGCATGGGCACGGGGGAGAGGAAGGCGTAGGCCACGTCGATGCCCGAGAGATCCACCCGCCACAGGCTGCCGAGGCGGATCTGCGCATTGCGGAGGGGCAGGCAGCGGAGCCAGGCCACGAGCCAGGAGAGCGGCGACGCCTCCACCCCGAGGAAGCGGCCATCGGGACGGGCCTTCGCGAGATGTGCCACGGGGCCGCCCAGGCCGCAGCCCAGGTCCACGAAGCGCACCGGCCCCTCCGGGAGCAGGGATTCCAGCTGTGACCAGGCGTCGCGGCTGGCGAGGTACAGGGGCACCCGGGTGAAGAAGCCGCCGCCGAAGACCAGGGCCAGGAGGAGGAAGAGGGCCAGGTACACCCAGGGCGGCACCGGCACGCCCCACAGGGCCCGCACCAGGAAGGGCAGGGCGGCCTGGAGGAGGAGCCAGCGCGGATGCAGGGCCAGGGCCCGCGAGAGGTAGACGGCCAGGACCGCCTGCAGCAGCACCCACACCAGGGGCGGGAACCGCAGCCCCAGGCGTGCCAGGGTGACCAGGCCGAGGAAACCCAGCCCCTGCGCCAGGAGGGCGCGCAGCAGAGGAGGCCAGCGGCGGGGCGACATCCCCCTATGCTAATCGGGTGAACCTCACCGGCCGCTTCGCCCCCTCGCCCACGGGTGTCTTGCACCTGGGGAACCTGCGCACCGCCCTGGCCTCGTGGCTGTCCGTGCGGGCCTCGGGGGGGCGCTGGCTCGTGCGGATGGAGGACGTGGACGGCCCCCGCTGCCGCCGGGACCTGGGCGAGGCCCAGCTCCGGGACCTGGCGGCCCTGGGGCTCGAGAGCGACGTCCCGGTGCTCTGGCAGTCGGACCGGGGACCCGCCTACCGCGCCGCCCTGGCGGCCCTCCATGCCGCGGGCCGGCTCTATCCCTGCGCCTGCAGCCGGAGGGACCTCCAGCAGCTGGCCAGCGCCCCCCACGCCGGCGACGGCCTGCGCCCCTATCCGGGCCGCTGCCGCGGCCGGGCCTGGGAGGGCTTCGACCGGGCCCTGCGCCTGCAGCTTCCGGCCGGGGCGGTCGCGTGGACCGACCGGCTCCTGGGCCCGCAGGCCGACGATCCCGCGGCGCTCACCGGCGACCCGCTGCTCTTCCGCCGGGATGGCTGCTTCGCCTACCACCTCGCCGTGGTCGTGGACGACGGCGCCCAGGGCGTCACCGAGGTGGTGCGGGGCGGGGACCTGCGGGACGTGACCGCCACCCAGATCCGGCTCCAGGAGGCCCTGGGCCTGCCCCGTCCCGCCTACGCCCACCTGGGCCTCGTGGCGGCACCCGATGGCGGCCGCCTCGGCAAGCGGACCGGGGCCCTCGGCCTAGCCGCCCTGGCGGAACGTGGCGTGGCCGTCCCCGAGGTCCTGGGCTGGCTGGGCTGGAGCCTGGGCTGCCTCGACCGTCCGGAACCCTGTACCGCCGCGGAGCTGGTGGCCCGCTTCTCCTGGGACCGCGTGCCTCCCGGCGAGGTGCGGGTGCCCGGGGACTGGGCCTGACCTCTCGGGAAGAGCGGAACACAGAGGACGCAGAGAACCGCAGAGGACACAGAGAAACACCGGTTTACCCGACTTGTCTGGGTTCCTGCTTTCCTCTGTGCCCTCCGTGGAATTCCGCGTCCTCTGTGTTCCAACTCATTTCACAAAAAAGGACCCGGCGCCCCGGGTCCTACGTGATGGCTTGAACGTCCGTTAGGCCAGGTGGTTCACCCTCTCGGTATCCCCTGCGGGGATACGCGAGACCGGCAAAACAAAGGACCCGGCTCTCCGGGTCCTTTGCGATGGTTTGAGGGTCCGTTAGGCCAGGTGGTTCACTTTGGCAGCCAGGCGGGACTTGGTGCGGTCGGCGGCGTTCTTGTGCATGACGCCCTTCCGGCAGGCCTTGTCGACCAGGCCCTGGGTCTCGGGGAGGAGCTTCGCGGCCTCGGCCTTGTTCCCCTCGGCCACCACCGCCAGGAACTTCTTCACGGCGGTCTTCAGGGTCGAGCGGTTGCTGCGGTTGCGGAGGCGGGCCTCGGCATCGCGACGGGCTTTCTTGGCAGCGGACTTGTGGTTGGCCATGAGGGCGTCTCCTGCTTCCCCGGACGGCGGGAGAAGCGCGAAGGACCATCCTATCGCGAAATGGCCTTGGGTCAAGGGGAAAAGGCGGGGTCCAGGGGCGATTCGGCCCCTTCCCGCGGGGGCCTCCCTGGGCGATCCTAGTCGGAGGCGAATGGCCTCCGGAGAAGGATGGGGGCGATGCCGCAACGACGACTGGAGACCGTGCAGGAACTGGCGGCCAAGGCGAAGGCCCTGCGCAGGGACATCCTGCTGCAGGTCTATTCGGCGCAGAGCGGCCACCCGGGAGGCAGCCTGAGCTGGATCGACATCGGCGTGGCGCTCTACTGCCACGAGATGACCGTGTTCCCCGAGGATCCTACCGATCCCGAGCGGGACCGCTTCGTGCTCTCCAAGGGCCACGCCTGCCCGGCCCAGTACGCCCTGCTGGCGGACCAGGGCTTCTTCCCCAAGGACTGGCTGACCACCTTCCGGCAGTACCCCACGCGGCTCCAGGGCCACGCCGAGAACCACTACACACCCGGGGTGGAAGTCACCACCGGCAGCCTGGGCCAGGGCCTGCCCCAGGCCGTGGGCATCGCCCTCGGCCTGAAGGTGCAGCAGAAGCCCCAGCGCGTCTACTGCGTGGTGGGCGACGGGGAGAGCCAGGAGGGCGTCATCTGGGAGGCCGCCATGGCCGCGCCCCACCACAAGCTCGACAACCTCTGCGTCTTCCACGACCTGAACGGCCTGCAGATCGACGGCGAGGTGAAGAAGGTCATGAACATCAATCCGGTCGTGGAGAAGTGGAAGGCCTTCGGCTGGGCCGTGAAGGAGATCGACGGCCACGACTTCCCCCAGATCCTGGAGGCCCTGGACTGGGCCCGCACCGTGAAGGGTCAGCCTGCGATGATCTGCGCCCGCACCGTGAAGGGCAAGGGCGTGAGCTTCATGGAGAACCAGGCCGGCTGGCACGGCGTGGCTCCCAAGACCGAGGACTACGAGAAGGCCCTGGCCGAACTGGCCGATTGACGCTGGATGGCGGGTGGCGCAGGCGCCGCCCCGATGAGGAACCACGGAATGGATGCGTTGCGACTCACCTTCGAACGGCAGCTGAAGGAGGCCCTCCCCGGCGTGGAGATCACGCTGGAGCGCCCCAAGTCCGGCGAGCTGGGGGACCTTGCCTTCCCCTGCTTCCGCGCCGCCAAGCAGCTGGGGAAGAACCCCGTGCAGCTCTCCCAGGAGCTGGCCGCCGCGATCCGTGTGGAAGGGGCCACCCTGGTGGCCGCAGGGCCCTACCTGAACCTGAAGCTCGCCCCGGAGACCCGCGCCCAGGCCGTGCTGGGGGCCATCCTCGCGGCCCCCTCAGGCCGGCCCTACGGCGCCCGTCCGGCCCAGGGGAAGAAGGTGATCGTCGAGTACAGCTCGCCGAACATCGCCAAGCTCTTCACCATCGGCCACCTGCGCTCGACGATGATCGGCCACGCCCTGGCCCAGACCCACCGGTTCCTGGGCTACGACGTGGTCCGCCTCAACCACCTGGGTGACTGGGGCACCCAGTTCGGCACGCTGCTGGCGGCCTACACCCGCTGGGCGGAGGCGGAGAACCCGGAGCTGCAGCGCGACTTCGACTGGGCGGAGCCCGCCCCGGAGAAGCGCCGCACGCCCCTCTTCCGCCTCTTCCAGCTCTACGTGCGCTTCCACGCCGAGGAGGAGCAGGACCCCGCCATGCGCGACGAGGCCCGGGCCTGGTTCAAGCGCCTGGAGGACAACGATCCGAAGGCGCGGGCCCTCTGGAAGCGGTTCCGCGACCTCTCGCTGGCGGAGTTCCAGCGCATCTACGACCGCCTGGGCGTCGGCTTCGACACCCTGGAGCAGGGCGAGGCCTTCTACGAGGACCGCCTGGCCGCCACCCTGAAGCGCCTCGAGGACGCGGGCCTCCTGGTGGAGGGCGACAAGGGGGCCCGCATCGTGAACCTGGAGGACGTGGGCATCGCCACGCCCTGCCTCGTGCAGAAGGCCGACGGCACCAGCATCTACGCGACCCGCGACCTGGCCGCGGCCCTCTACCGCCAGGAGGCCTACGCCTTCGACCGCTGCCTCTACGTGGTGGGCACGGACCAGGTGCTCCACTTCCAGCAGATCTTCGCCGTGCTAGACAAGCTGGATCCCTGGTTCAAGGGGCGGATGGTCCACACCCCCTTCGGCATGGTGAAGCTGCCCGAGGGGAAGATGAGCACCCGCAAGGGGAACGTCATCTTCCTGGAGGATGTGCTGGACGAGGCCCGGGAACGCGTGGCCGCCATCATCGAGGAGAAGAACCCCGAGCTGAAGGACAGGGCCGGGGTGGCCGAGATGCTGGGCATGGGCGCCGTGGTGTTCTTCGACGCCATGAACGACCGCGTGAAGCCCATCACCTTCACCTGGGACCGTGTCATCGCCCTGGACGGCGACACGGGCCCCTACGTGCAGTACGCCCACGCCCGCATCATGAGCGTGCTGCGGAAGGCGGGCGGCGACTGGGCCGCCAAGGCCCAGGCCGGCAGGGCCGATGGCCCCTTCCTGCCTTTCGCCGGCTCCAAGGTCCCCGCAGATCTGGCTGGTCTGGAGGCCCCCGAGGCCCAGGGCCTGCTCTTCGAGCTGGCGGGCTTCCCCGGCTCCGTCGGCGCCGTGGTGGACGGCTGCATGGCCACGCCCCTCGCGCGCCAGCTGGTGGGCCTCGCCCGCTCCTTCAGCGGCTTCTACACGAACTGCCCCATCCTGGCCCCGGAGAACCCGCCCGAGGTGCGCGAGGCCCGCCTCGCCCTCTGCGTCGCCACCGCCCGCGTCCTCCGCCAGGGCCTCTTCCTCATGGGCATCCAGGCCCCGGAGGAGATGTGAACCTGGAAAACAATAAAGATCACCGCCAAGACGCCAAGACGCCAAGAAAGGACTTGGATGAGGTCGAAGAGCGCCTCGCCAGCTCGATCGTGGATGCTGCCGTCAAAGTACATGCCACGCTTGGCCCGGGTCTGCTGGAGAACGTATACGAGACCTGCCTGGCGCATGAGCTGGAGCAGCGTGGACATCGCGTGAAGAAGCAGGTGACGCTGCCCATCCATTACGACACGCTCACGCTGGATGCTGGCCTTCGCATGGATTTGGTGGTGGATGACTTGGCTGTCCTCGAACTGAAATCGGTGGCGTGCCTGCTTCCGGTGCATCACGCACAATTGCTGACGTATCTGAAACTGTCGGGGCTACGGTTGGGTTTCCTGCTGAACTTCAATGTCCCCCTCATGAGAGAGGGGGTTGTGCGGAAGATCCTCCAGAAAGGTGCCCCTGGCCTCCCGCGACCCCTTGCAGGCTTGGTTTGATTTTCTTCGCGTCTTGGCGTCTTGGCGGTGATCAGTTGTTGTTAGGAGTGGACGATGACTAAGTACGTGTTCGTCACCGGCGGTGTGCTGAGCTCCCTGGGCAAGGGCATCGCGGCGGCCAGCCTGGGGGCGCTGCTGGAGGCCCGCGGGCTGAAGGTCACGCTCATGAAGATGGACCCCTACCTCAACGTGGATCCGGGCACCATGTCGCCCTTCCAGCACGGCGAGGTGTTCGTCACGGACGACGGCGCGGAGACGGACCTCGACCTGGGCCACTACGAGCGCTTCACCTCCGTGCCCACCACCCACAACCACACCATCACCACCGGCAAGATCTACAACACGGTGATCCAGAAGGAGCGCCGCGGCGACTACCTGGGCAAGACCGTGCAGGTGATCCCGCACATCACGGACGAGATCAAGGGCGTGATGAAGAAGGTGGCCAAGGACATGGACGTGGTGATCGTCGAGATCGGCGGCACGGTGGGCGACATCGAGAGCCAGCCGTTCCTGGAGGCCATCCGGCAGTTCAAGCTCGAGGCGGGCCTGGATTCCCAGATGAAGGCCAACGCCATCAACATGCACCTCACCTACGTGCCCTACATCAAGGTGGCGGGCGAGCTGAAGTCGAAGCCGACGCAGCACAGCGTGAAGGAGCTGCGCGCCCTGGGCATCCAGCCCGACGTGCTGCTCTGCCGGGCGGACGTGGACATCCCCCGCGAGCTGAAGGACAAGATCGCGCTCTTCTGCTCGGTGACGCCCGACGCGGTGTTCAGCGGCCGGGACGCCCACTCCATCTACGAGGTGCCCCTGAACCTGCACCAGGAGGGCCTGGATACCAAGGTGGCGGCCCTGCTGGGCCTGGGGGAGAAGGCGCCGGATCTCAGCGCCTGGCAGAACCTGCTGCACCGGATCCGCAACCCCAAGGGCAGCGTGCGCATCGCCGTGGTGGGCAAGTACGTGGAGTTCAAGGAGAGCTACAAGAGCCTCATCGAGGCCCTGCATCACGCAGGCTACGGCCTGGAGACCCAGGTGGACCTCAAGTGGATCGAGGCGGAGGACCTGGAGAACCAGGATCCGGCGGCCTTCCTGCAGGACTGCGACGGCATCCTGGTGCCCGGCGGATTCGGCGTGCGGGGCACCCGCGGCATGATCAAGTCCATCCAGTACGCCCGCGAGCAGAAGGTCCCCTTCTTCGGCATCTGCCTCGGCATGCAGATGGCCTCCATCGAGTTCGCGCGGAACGTCGCCAGCCTCGAGGGCGCCGATTCCACCGAGTTCGACGACGCGCCGAAGCATCGCGTCATCTTCAAGCTGCGCGAGCTGGTGGACGTGGAGGAGCTGGGCGGCACCATGCGCCTGGGCGCCTACCCCTGCCGCCTCGCCCCCGGCAGCCAGGCCGAGAAGGCCTACGGCAGCCCCGAGATCAGCGAGCGGCACCGCCACCGCTACGAGTTCAACCACGAGTACAAGAAGGCCCTGGAGGACCGCGGCTTCGCCTTCACGGGCATGAGCCCCGACGGCGTCTTCGTGGAGATCGTGGAGGTGCCGTCGCACCCCTACTTCCTGGCCTGCCAGTTCCACCCGGAGTTCAAGAGCCGGCCCCTGAACCCCCATCCGCTCTTCACGGCCTTCGTGAAGGCCAGCGCCGGGCACCGGGGCTAGCCGGACGCCTTGACGGCCGGTCGGTTGGGTCTAGTCTGAGTCTCAGACTTTCCACCCAACTGTCAGCCGGAGGCATCCATGGCATCCCTCGCCCATCTGTGGCTTCCGATCATCCTCTCGGCGGTGATCGTGTTCCTGGCCAGCAGCGTGATCCACATGGTCCTGAAGTGGCACCACACGGACTACCGCCAGCTGCCCGATGAGGAGGCCCTTCGAGCGGCCCTCCACAAGGCCCCCGCGGCGCCCGGGCAGTACGTCATCCCCTACTGCGGCGACATGAAGGCCATGGGGACGCCGGAGATGCAGAAGAAGTACGCCGATGGGCCCGTGGCGATGCTCGTCCTCAAGGCCCCCGGGGCCCCGGGCATGGGCGCGGCCTTGGGAGGCTGGTTCGCCTTCAACCTGGTGGTGTCCTTCTTCGTAGCCTACGTGGCCGGGCACACCCTGGCGCAGGGGGTCCACTACCTCCAAGTGTTCCGGGTGGTGGGGTCCGTGGGCTTCCTGGCCTATGCCGCGGGCTCGGTGCCGGCCTCCATCTGGATGGGCAAGCCCTGGGGGGTCACCTTCAAGGACATGCTCGATGGCCTGATCTACGCCCTGCTCATGGCCGGCACCTTCGGCTGGCTCTGGCCCCGCTGATCGCGGTCCGAACGGGAAGAGGCGGGCCAACCGGCCCGCCTCTCCTCCTGGACACTGAAGACTGGAGACTGCGGACTACTTCCGCCCGCCCTTGGCCGCCCACTCCTCGAGCATGGCGGTGGTGACGGACTTGGGGCGCTCGATGGGGTAGCCCAGGGCGCGGTCCCAGGTGATGTTGGCCAGCACGCCCAGGGCGCGGCCCACGCCGAAGAGGACGGTGTAGAAGTCGTACTCCTTGAGGCCGTAGTACCACTGGATCACGCCGCTCTGCGCATCGACGTTGGGCCAGGGGTTCTTGGTCTTGCCCTGCTCGGTGAGCACGCCGGGGGCCACCTTGTAGATCATGTTGACCAGCTTGAAGAGCGGGTCGTTGGGCAGGTGCTTGAGGCAGAACTCCATCTGCGCGGTGTAGCGCGGATCGGTCTTGCGCAGCACGGCGTGGCCGTAGCCGGGGATGACGTGGCCCGAGTTCAGCGTGTCCCAGAGGGCCTTCTTGACGTTCTCCTCGGTGGGTTCGGCGCCGCCCATCTGCTTCTGGAAGGCCATGATCCAGTCCAGCACTTCCTGGTTGGCCAGGCCGTGGAGCGGGCCCGCCAGGCCGTTGATGCCGGCGGAGAGGCTGTAGTAGGCGTCGGAGAGGGCGGAGGCCACCAGGTGCGTGGTGTGGGCGCTGACGTTGCCGCTCTCGTGGTCGCTGTGGAGGATGAAGTACATCCGGGCCACGTCGTCATAGGGCTTGGCGATGCCCATCATGTGCGCGAAGTTGGCGCCCATGTCCAGGTCGGCCTTGGGGGCGATGATGTCGCCGTTCTTGTACTTGTAGCGGTAGATGAAGGCCGCGATCTCGGGCAGGCGGGCCACCAGGGTGGTGGCGTCCTCGTACATCGTGTCCCAGTAGTCGGTCTTCTTCGTGTCGTGGTACTTCGCCGCGAACTGGCTCTCCTTCTGCATCGAGAGGATGGCCGCGGACAGCATCACCATCGGGTGGCTGTCCTTGGGCATGGCCTTCAGCATGTCGAAGACGTAGCCGGGCACCTTGGCGCGGGACTTGAAGTCGGCCAGCACCTCGTCCACCTCGGCCTGGGTCGGCACTTCGCCCGTCAGCAGGAAGTACCAGAAGGACTCCACCGTCGGATATTCGCCGCCGGCCGCCTTGGGCAGGGCCGCGAAGGTCTCGGGGATGTTCTTCCCGCGGAACCGGATGCCCTCCTGGGGGTCCAGGTAGGAGATGTCGGTCACGAGGGCATGGATGTCGCGCGCGCCGCCGATGACCTGGCCGATGTTCACCTGGTCGATGACGACGTCCGCGAACTCCTTGGTGAGCTTCTGCGTCCGGGGGCGATGCTCCTGGATCTTCTCCAGAAGTCGGGTCTTCAGGCGAGTCATGGCGGGTCTCCTCGGAAGGTGGGAGTGGGGGGAAGCGTGGCGCGGGATAGGAGCGGTGCCCCACGATCATTATGCGGGCATCGTCTATCGAGGGAGCCGTATTCTTAAATGACCAATGCGGAATCTATCGGGGTACACCTGTTCCGCTAGGGCAGAGTAGTCCTGTTCGAGGAGAACCCAACCGTGACCTTCGTCAATCTCTCCAGCCGGTCCATCCCACGCCTTCTGCCTACCGCGGGTCAGCCCCTGCGGGCTGCCGCACTGGCCCTGGCGGCCCTGGCCCTGGGGGCCCAGGAGACCCCGCGCCCCAACCGCGTGGCCTGGTTCGAGGGGTTTCCCGAGCCGCTGCCGGAGGGCGTGACCGAGGTGGCGCTGGAGGTCACGAGCCAGTTCCTGCGGCCGGACATGGAGCGCAGCGCCGATGGCCGCACCTTCGCGCGTCTGGACGGCGACGCCTGGCAGCTCACGACGGACCTTGCCCACCCCCTGGGGGCCTCGCGCCTGAACCTGCGCGTGCGCCTGGAGGAGCGGTCCGGCGGGGTCACCGACCAGGCCATCTGGAACTGGCACCGGCTCTTCGGCATGGACCAGGGGGGGCGCCAGTACGTCCCCAAGAACCGCCTGGCCTACCACCTGGAGCGCGACGGGGTGGTGATCGGGGACCTCTCGCGGCCGAACCTGCGGCTCATGGACGTGGACCTCGCCTGGGTGCGGCCCTTCGGGACCCCGGATGCCGGGGGGCGCGTGGGGGCCTCCGTGCAGCTCCCCACCGGGAAGCAGTCGGATTTCTCGGGGGACGGTGGCACGGACGGCCTGGTGGGGGCCGCCCTCTGGCGCCGCTACGGCCGCTGGCGGGTCTTCGGCCAGGCCGAGCGGGTGTTCCTGGGCCTGCCCTCGGACAGCCCCCTGCGGCTTGTCATGGACAAGACCTCCTTCAGCCGGGCCTGGGCCAGCCTGGGCTGGCGGGGAGAGGGGCACGGCCCCGTGTCGGGGCTGGGCATCGAGGTGGCCCTGGCCTATGCGGGCAGCCCCTACCGCACAGGCATCGGCCGCATCGACCGGGCCGGCTGGCAGCAGCACTGGACCTTCCGGCACACGCGCCTGCCCCGGTGGCGCTTCGGGTTCAGCGAGGAGGCGGGCACCTACACCGCGCCGGACATCACGGCCTTCACCGCCTACCGCTTCGGCGGGAGCTGAGGCCCCGCTAGACTGGAGGATCGCGGTCCCGGCCGCGTCGGAGTCCCCATGCAGCCGAACCAGTACCGCGACGTGCGCCTCGAGAAGCTCGGGAAGCTGAAGGCCCTGGGCCTGGACGTCTGGCCGCGGAAGGCGAAGCGGACCCATGGCCTGGCCGAACTGGTGGCCACCTACGGCGACGCGGCGGCCTGGCCCAACGAGAAGCTGGAGGGCCTGGGCCTCACGGTCTCCGTCATGGGCCGCGTGCTGACCATCCGGGAGATGGGCAAGAGCGTCTTCGCCCACCTCTCCGAGAACGGCGAGAAGCTCCAGGCCTTCTTCCGCAAGGATGACGTGGCCGAGCCCGGTTGGGAGGTCCTGAACCTCCTCGACATGGGCGATTTCGTGAGCGTGACCGGCTCCCTCATGCGCACCCGCACCGGCGAGCTGAGCGTGCGGGTCAAGGCGGTCCAGTTCCTCTCCAAGGCCCTGCTCCCCCTGCCCGAGAAGTGGCACGGCCTGCAGGACAAGGAGCAGCGCTACCGCCAGCGGTACCTGGACCTGGTGTCGAACCCCGAGGTGCTGAAGACCTTCCAGGCCCGCTCGCGCATCGTGAGCGCCATCCGCCGCTTCATGGAGGACGAGGGCTACCTCGAGGTCGAGACGCCCATGATGCAGCCCATCCCCGGCGGTGCCACGGCCCGGCCCTTCATCACGCACCACAATGCCCTGGACATGGCGCTCTACCTCCGCATCGCGCCGGAGTTGTACCTTAAGCGCCTCATCGTGGGCGGCTTCGAGAAGGTCTTCGAGATCAACCGCAACTTCCGCAACGAGGGGCTGAGCGTCCGCCACAATCCCGAGTTCACCATGATGGAGTTCTACGCCGCGGGCCAGGACCTGCGGGACATGATGGCCCTCACGGAAGGCCTGATCTCGGGCCTCGCCCGCGACATCATGGGGGCCGAGATCATCCCCTGGGGCGAGCAGGCCATCTCGTACGCCGCGCCCTTCCGCCGGCTCACCCTCAAGGACGCCATCGCCGAGTACGGCGGCATCGAGCGCCGGCTGCTGGAGGACGACGCCGCCATCCGGACCCTGGCCAAGGCGGTCCACATCGAGGACGCGGACACCAAGACCGCGGGCGTGCTCCTGGGGGACCTCTTCGAGCACCACGCCGAGAAGCAGCTCATCCAGCCCACCTTCATCACCGACTACCCCATCGAGCTGTCCCCGCTCACCAAGACCCTCGAGGGGGACGATCGCTTCGTGGACCGCTTCGAGCTCTTCATCGGGGGCATGGAGCTGGCCAACGCCTACTCCGAGCTGAACGACCCCGTGGACCAGATGGGCCGCTTCCAGGCCCAGATGGCGGAGCGGGAGGCCGGCAACGACGAGGCCATGCTGCTGGACCTGGATTTCGTGAACGCCCTGGAGCACGGCTTCCCGCCCACCGGCGGCGAGGGCATCGGCATCGACCGCCTGGTGATGCTCCTCACCAACAGCGCCAGCATCCGCGACGTCATCCTCTTCCCCCTGATGCGGCCCATGAAGCCGGCTGAATCCGAAGAAAAGGAAGGCTGACCACGAAGACAGGAAGACCACGAAAACCGATCTTCAGGATCTCTTCGCGGTCTTTCCGTCTTCGTGGTGGATGGTCTATTGTTCTGATGCCCACCGAGTTGATGTGACGGAATCTCGCTTGACCCGCTGGCATACTTGAAAACCGCGAATGGAGGCTTCCATGCCCGTCCCGATGCTTGAGCTCGCGCCGCAGAACGCCGCCGTGAAGGCGAAGGTGCTGGAGGGGCTCTCGGGCCTCATCGACCGATCCTCCTTCATCCTGGGCGAGAACGTGAAGGGGCTGGAGGCGGAGATCTCCGCCTATGCGGGCACCGGGCACGCGGTGGCCATGTCCAGCGGCACGGACGCCCTGCTGGTGGCCCTCATGGCGCTGGGCGTGGGCCACGGCGACGAGGTGATCGTCCCGAGCTTCACCTTCTTCGCCACCGCCGGCGTGGTCTCGCGCCTGGGCGCGAAGCCCGTCTTCATCGACCTGGACCCCGCCACCTTCAACGCCACCGGCGCCCTGGTGGAGGCCGCCCTCACCCCCCGCACCAAGGCCATCATCCCCGTGCACCTCTTCGGCCAGCTGGCGGACATGCCCGGCATCATGGCGGTGGCGGACAGGTATGGCATCCCCGTCATCGAGGACGCCTGCCAGAGCCTGGGCGCCAAGGGCTGGGGCAAGTCCGCGGGCCAGTTCGGCCAGATGACGGCCTACAGCTTCTACCCCACCAAGAACCTCGGCGCCTTCGGCGACGCGGGCATGACGGCCGTCCGCGACGACGCGGCCCTGGGCCAGCAGGTGCGCCGCCTGCGGGTGCACGGCATGGAGCCGGTCTACGTCCACCACGAGGTGGGCATGAACGGGCGCATGGATGAGTTCCAGGCCCTGGTGCTCCGCGCCAAGCTGCCCATGCTCGACGGCTGGCACGAGGGGCGCCGCCGCCACGCCGCGTGGTACCACGAGCGCATGAAGGGCCTGGCCGCGGACGAGGCGGTGCTGCCCCGCGAGGTGGTGCCCGATGGCCGGCACATCTACAACCAGTTCACCATCCGCGTGAAGGGCGGGAAGCGCGACGCGCTGCAGGCCCACCTCAAGGAGCGGGGGATCGGCAGCGCCATCTACTACCCCATCTGCCTCCACGAGCAGCCCTGCTTCGCCTCCCTGGGCTACAAGGCCGGGCAGCTGCCCGAGTCCGAGCTGGCGGCCAAGGAGGTACTCAGCCTGCCCGTCTACCCCGAGATGACCGAGGCCATGCGGGAGGAAGTGGCCGCGGCCATCCTGGGCTTCTTCGGGAAGAAGTAGGGATCACGCCTGCTCGGAGGCGATGGCGGCATCGATCCAGGCCTCCAGGGCGGCCCGGGGGCCGGGCTCGATGTTGAGGAATTGGATGCCCACGCCGACGAACTCCATGACCGGGGCGCCCGGACGGGTTCCCAGCACGTAGGCCACCGTGGCGATCATGGGTTCCTTGGGCAGCTCCGGGTGCAGCAGGACGAGGCGCTCCAGGATGGCCCCCCGCTCGAAGAGGCGGGCGTCCCGGTGGGCCACCAGGGCGAAACAGCCGCCGGAGCTCAGGTTGCTGATCCGCACCTCCCGGTAGGGATGCCCCCTCAGCGTGAAGCTGATGCCGTGGTCCTGGCCCACGATGACCCGGCGCAGGTCGCGGCGATCGGCGGGACTTTGCATGGGGGCCTCGCGTGAATTCCTGGGTTGGGTATCGGAAGGACCCAGGCTACACTGGATTTTCTGAACCAGCCTGAACCCACCGAGGGACAGGGCGGCCACATCGGCAGGCCTTGATGGCGCCAGACGCCATCTCACCAAGCGGGGACAACGCCTCACCGGGCGCTGGCTGGCAACCCACCACACCCAAGGGAGCCCCCATGGAGATCCTGCTCATCGAGAACGTACCCCACCTCGGCGCCCGTGGCGACGTGGTGAACGTCAAGGATGGCTACGCCCGCAACTTCCTCATGCCCCGGAAGATGGCCCTGCCCGTCACCGCCGGCAACAAGCGCCAGATCGAGCTGGAGAAGGCCCGCGCCGAGAAGCTGCGCGCCAAGGAACTGGCCGATGCCAAGAGCCTCGCCGAGAAGCTCGAGGCCGTGAGCCTCGCCGTGGCCAAGAAGGCCGGCGAGCATGGCCACCTCTTCGGTTCCGTCACCAACGCCGATGTGGCCGAGCTGTTCAAGGCCAAGGGCTTCACCCTCGACCGGCGCGACATCACCGTCCCGCACATCAAGGACGCCGGTACCTACACCGTGGATGTCCGCCTCTACAGCGGCGTGCATGCCAAGGTGAGCCTCGAAGTCAGCGCCGCCGCCTCGGCGGAGTAGTCCTCCCGTCCCGAACCCACCACAGCCGGATCCCCGGCGGGATCCGGCCCTATCGGGAGCCTGCCGCGGTATCGGCAGTCCCCCCACCCCATCCCCAAGGAGCCACCCCATGGCGAAGACCCCTGCCAAGCCCGAAACCCTCGGCATCGCCGAGCTCGCCGCCGCCCTCGCGGAGGCCCAGGACCTCTCCAAGGCCCGCGCCAAGTCCATCCTCGACGGCGTCCGCGACCACATCGTGGAAACCCTCCTGGCCGGCAGCCGCGTGAACCTCTTCGGCCTCGGCACCTTCGAGGTCCGCGCCACCAAGGAGAAGATGGGCCGCAACCCCAAGACTGGCGAGAAGATCCAGATCCCCGCCGGCCGCAAGGTCGTCTTCAAGACCGCGAAGGGCCTGAAGGACCAGATGTAACCGACCGCCGGGTGACGGAGAACGCGCCAGTGGCGCGTTCGGAGTCGGGACCCGGCGAGGAGGTTATGCCACCGATGCAGAAGGCCGCCGCAAGGCGGCCTTCGTCGTTTGTCCGAGCCGCTGCGCGGGGAGGTCCGGAGTCGGGACCCGGCGTGGGCGAGAACCAGCGGGGTGGCGAGGGGCGCTGCGAGGCAGCGCTCCGAACCGGGAACCCCGCGGTTCAAGCATCAGCCACCGAAACAGAAGGCCGCCGCAGGGCGGCCTTCGTCGTTTGTCCGAGCCGCTGCGCGGGGAGGTCCGGAGTCGGGTCCATGGCGGATCGACCATCAGTCACCGGCGCTGGAGGCCGTTCGATGGGCGAGGCGCAGCGGGTCGAGTTCTGGCCCTCGAGGGGAGGCTTCCGCCACGGGACAGGATCCGATCGAGGGTCTGACAATCTGGTGACCCGAAATCGACACAGGCCCTTCAGACTCCCAATCAACTGATCAGCCACAGCCACCAAACCAGGTCACATGAAGGGAGCATCGATGCGCATGCGGGCACCGCTTCTTCTTGTTGGCCTTCTGGGTATGGGTTCAGCGACGCTTCCCCTTCAGGGTGCTGGAGTTGCCTTCCTGGCCCCACTTGCGACCGCCGATTTTCCGCTGGTCTCGGTGGACGCTCCCAGGGCGAATCCTCCTGAAGGCCTGTTCCTAGACCTGCCTGTCGACCGGGCCCTGGTCAAGGCCGCCGAGCAGCGCCGTGTGGTCCTCATCGACTTCTACACAACCTGGTGCGGCCCCTGCAAGCTGCTGGATAGCACCACATGGAGAGACGAGAAGGTCATCGCGCTCCTGAAACAGGAATCGATCCCCCTGAAGATCAATGCGGAGAAGGAAGCAGCCCTCAGCCGGAAGTATGCGATCAATGCCTACCCCACCATCCTGCTCCTGAGGCCGGATGGCTCGGTCCTTGACCGCATGGTCGGATACCAGAAACCGGAACTATTCCTCGGGTCCTTCCAGAGCGCACTCAAGGGACTCACCGCGTTGGATCGGGCCCGGAAAGCGGTTGCGGATGCGGGACAGGATGATCTGAAGGGCCAGGTGAACGCCCGCCAGAACCTGGCCCGGGTGCTGATGCAGCAAGGCCGCGACGAAGACGCTCTCAAGGAGTTCCTCTGGCTCTATGACGATGGAATGAAGAGGAATCCAAGCTCCCGTGGCGTGCGCAACTCCTTCCTGCTTTCAGACTGGGCACGGCTGGGCCGGGACTATCCGCCCGCCCTGGAAGCCCTTCGGCAGCATCGCAATGCCGCCCAGCGCCAGTTCCTGGTCTCGCCGGAAGATGCGTCGCTCGCGCTGGATCTCACCTCGCTCAACCATGCCCTGAAGGAAGATCAGGCCACCCTCGGGATCTTCGACCAGCTGCCCCCGGACTCTCCTGGACGGAAGATGCTGGGCCCTTCTGTCTGGGACCTGCTGATGGCCCAGAAGCGGTACGCCGATGCCCTGCAGGTCCGATCCCCCGGGGATCTTCTTGGCGAGATCGCCCGCCAGGAATCCATGCTCCCGAAGGATCCGACCGTCCGAAAAATCTTCCAGGCTCGTTGGCTTGAACTCGCGGCCTCTGGACTGGAGGCCCTCGTTGCCGTCGGAAGGCCGGAGGAGGCGAAGCCCCTGATGAAGAAGGCGCTGACCATCGATCCCTCCGCCGGGACCCGAAGGCTGCTGGAGGCGCACCTGCAGCGATCCGGGCACCCAGTGCCCCTGGATTCCCTTGAATAGGCCGGCCACGGCCTTCTGTTTCTCCGGATCTCCAGGTCGTTGGACTCCCACCCCCGATGGTGCTTGACTGGGGCCGCTTGACCAGCGGCGGGAGGCCCCATGGCAGCGACGCGGGTGGTGGTGCTCGGGGCGGGGGTGGCAGGACACACGGCCGCCAGCTTCCTGAGGAAGTGGCTGGGGTCGGAGGCCGAGGTGACGGTGGTCTCGCCCAAGCCAGACTACAACTGGATCCCCTCGAACATCTGGGTGGGCGTGGGCCTGCTGCAGCCGCGGCAGGTGCTCTTCCCCCTGGCGCCCGTGTACGCCCGGCACGGCATCGCCTTCCGCCAGGCGCGGGCGGTGGCCCTGCATCCCGAAGGCGAGGGGGACGCCACGCAGCCTTTCGTGGAGGTGGAGTCCACCCTGCCCGGCGAGGGCGGGCTGCGGAGCCGGGTCCCCTACGACTTCCTCATCAACGCCACAGGGCCGAAGCTGGCCTTCGAGGCCACGCCGGGACTGGGTCCCGAGGGCCACAGCTTCTCGGTTTGCACGGCGGAGCACGCGCACCAGGCCGCCGGGGCCTTCGAGGAGCAGGTCCAGCGCATGAAGCGGGGCGAGCACAAGCGGTTCCTGGTCGGCGTGGGCCACGGGCTCTGCACCTGCCAGGGTGCGGCCTTCGAGTACCTGGTGAACCTGGAGTTCGAGCTGCGGGCCCGCGGGGTGCGGGACAAGGCGGAGATCGTCTACCTCACCAATGAGTACGAGCTGGGCGATTTCGGGATGGACGGCATCCACATCCGCCGGGGCGGCTACGTCACCCCCAGCAAGATCTTCACGGAATCCCTCTTCGCGGAGCGCGGCATCGAGTGGATCACCCGGGCCCACGTGCAGGGCCTGGAGCCGGGGCGGGCCACCTACGAGTTCCTGGACGGCACCGAGGGGGAGATCGCCTTCGACATGGCCATGCTGCTGCCGCCCTTCCGCGGCGTGGGCCTGAAGGCCCTCGACCGGGCCGGGGTCGACATCACGGACCGCCTCTTCGCGCCCAGCGGCTTCATGAAGGTGGATGCGGACTACGGGGCGAAGCCCTACGAGGCCTGGCGCGCCGCGGACTGGCCCCGCACCTACCAGAGCCCCGCCTATCCGAACCTCTTCGCCGCGGGCATCGCCTTCGCGCCGCCCCATCCCGTCTCGAAGCCCAGGCAGAGCCCCAAGGGCACCTCCATCACCCCGGCGCCGCCCCGCACCGGGATGCCCTCCGCCATGATCGGGAAGGCCGTGGCCCACAGCATCGTGGACATGATCGGGGGCCGGCCCGGCCCCACCCACACCGCCTCCATGGCGGAGATGGGCGCCGCCTGCGTGGCTTCCGCCGGGGCCAACCCCTTCACGGGCACGGCGGCCTCCATCACCGTGTTCCCCATCGTGCCGGACTTCGAGCGCTATCCCGACTACGGCCGGGACGTCCGCCGCACCTTCGGCGAGATCGGCCTGGCGGGGCACTGGATCAAGATCGTGCTCCACCATCTGTTCCTCCACAAGGCCCGCATGCGGCCCCTCTGGTCCCTGATCCCCGAGTGAAGGAGGCGCCATGAGCGAACGGAAGGTCTACGCCCCCGCCCCCCGCGTGCAGCTCCGGGACGCCTTCTACGCCACGAAACCCACGGCCTGGACCCGGTACCTGCGCACCAGCCTGCCCTGGCAGCTGGTCCGCTTTGCGGTCATCAACCTGCGGATGATCCGGATCATCGGCCTCAGCCACCGGGGCCGGAGCTGATCAGGAGCCGAACTCCTCGGGGCTCAGCGACTGCAGGTAGCGGGTGAGGAGCTGGACCTTCTCCTGCCCGGCCTTCACCTTCTTCACGTAGATGGAGAACCGGTCTTCCGCGAGCCGGATGGCGGGGAAGAGGGGGATGAGGTCGCCCCGGCGCAGCTCCTCCAGGACGCTGTACCGGGGCACGAGGAGGGCGCCCATGCCCGCCACCGCGGCGTGGATCATGGCGCGGATGTGATCCATGGCGATGATGCGGTCCAGCTGCGGCTGCTCGCGGTCCGGGATGGCCACGAGGAAGCGGTTCCACCAGGCCCCGGCCTTGTCGATGGAGAGCACGGGCGTCCGGGCGAGGTCCGCGGGGCCGCGGAGGCGGTGGGCCCTGCGGAAGGACGGGGCGCAGGCCACCACGTAGGTCTCCCGGAAGAGCGTCACCTTCTTGAGGGCGGGCAGGGGGTGCTCCACGCAGTCGATGATGAGGTCCACCTCGTCCCGCATCAGCGGTTCCAGCAGGTCGGGGCGGAAGGTGAAGTCCACGTCCAGGCCGGGGTGCGCGGCCAGGAAGGGCGGCATGTGCTTCATGAGGATGCTGCTGCCGAACTCCACCGTGGCGCCCAGGCGGAGGAGCCCCCGGGCCTGCGCCTGACCCCGGCGCAGGTCGTCCTCCGCGGCTTCCAGGGTGGCGAACACCTGCTCGCAGGCCTGGTAGAGGCGCCGGCCCTCCTCCGTCAGGGCCAGGGTGCGGCCCCGCCGGTCCAGCAGGGGCGCTCCGGCGAGGTCCTCCAGCTTGGCCATGGCATGGCTGATGGCCGACTGGGTGCGGTTCAGGCGCCGGGCGCAGGCGGTGAAGCTCCCGGTCTGGGCCAGGGTGAAGAAGGTCCGCAGCTGGGGGAGGTCGAGGAAGGTGTCCATGCCCATGAATGATATTCATGAAATGGCCATGAAGTCCTAAGCCGGGATCATGCCATCCGCCGGGACGCCTGGCCAAGACTCATGCCGGAAGGTCCGGAGGACGTTGCTAAGCTCAAGGTCCCGATCCCCCGAGGCACCCCTTGGCCCTGTCCTCCTCCCAGCCGCCCCAGGCTCAGGCCGATGCCCTGGGGCCGGCGATGACGGCCCTGGGCGGGGCCAGGGGCCGGGTCGCGCGGAGTGTCCTCGTCGGGGCCTGGGCCCTGGTGGCCCTGGCGCACCTGGCCCTCTCCCGGGAACGCCGGGAACTGGACTGGCCCCTGGGCTACCTGCTGATGGAGGCCCTGGCCACGGCCAGCCTGGGCTACCGCGCCTGGCTCTGCCGGTCCGAATCCTGCCGGGCCTGGGCCTTCCTGGCCCTCTCCACCGGCCTCGAGGTGCCGAACCTGCTGCTGCTCTACCTGGGGATCCACGGGCACCTCGGTGCCTGGGCCCAGGAGGCCGCCAGCCTGCTCAGCATGGGCACGGGGATCTTCGTCCTGGTGGGGGTGCTGAGCTTCCCCAAGGGACCGGAGACGGAGGCCCTGTTCCGGCGGCGGGTGCTGGACGCCCTCATCTTCGCCGCCTCGGTGCTCTTCCTCCTCTGGGTGATGGGGGTCCACAGCTCCCTGCGGGAGGCGGCCGGGGGTCTGGAACTGCGGGTGTTCGCCGCCTACTTGAACGCGGCCCTGCTGGGGGGCGGGCTCGTCTTCGCCATCTCGTACCATCCGGCACGGGTCCAGGGTCCGCTCGGTTGGCTGGCGGTCTCGGTGCTGGCCTGGCTGGCGGGCCTCTCCTGGTGGACCCTGAACGGCCTGGCCCCCACCCAGGGGCAGGGGGGCTGGCTGGCGGTGGTGGGCGGCATTCCGCTCTTCCAGGGACTTGCGGCCTGGTCGCCGAGGCCGGTGGCGCCCGCCGGGGCCGCGGCCGGGACGGGATCCCGCCTCGCGCGGATGCTGCCCTACGTGCCGGTGGTGGTGGCCCTGGGCGTCCTGGCGGTGATCCTCCCCGGCGCTCCCCTGGACGTGATGCGGGGGGCTTTCGGGATCTTCCTCGTGCTGGTGGCGCTCCTGCTGCTCCGCCAGTTCCAGGCCATCCAGGATCTCCAGGTGGCCCGGCGCACCCTCGAGGAGCGGGTCCTGCAGCGCACCCGGGCCCTGGAGCAGGCGCAGGACACGCTGCTGCGGACCGAGCGCATGAACACCCTGGCGTTGATGGGCGCGGGCCTGGCCCACGACCTCAACAACCTGCTGAGCGCCATGAAGAGCTCCGCCGAATTGGCGGCCATGAACCTGGAGGAGGGCACTCGCCCGGAACCCAGGGACCTCCTGCGGATCGTCAGCACGGCCGACCGCGCGGCCACCCTCACCCGCCGGCTCATGGGCTTCGTGCGCCGGGAGGCCGAGGAGATGGAACCCACGGACCTCGCCGGCGAGGTGCGGAACATGGAGGCGACCCTCCGGCTGCTGCTCCCCGGGCCGGTGGAACTGAAAATCCGGGTGGCGCCGGAGGAGGCCCTGGTCGTGCGGAGCTCCCGCCTGCGGCTGGAGCAGATGCTGGTGAACCTGGCCGCGAACGCCGCGGACGCCATGCCGGAAGGCGGGACCCTCGCCATCCACGCGGGACCTGCCGGGCCGGACACCGGCCTGGCCCTCCTCGAGGTCTCCGACACGGGCACGGGCATGGCGCCGGAAGTCCTGGAGCGCATCTTCGATCCCTTCTTCACCACCAAGCCCCCCGGGCGGGGCACGGGCCTGGGGCTTCCGTCGCTCAAGGCCATGGTGGAGGAGGCGGAGGGCCGGATCGAGGTGGAGAGCCAGCCGGGGCGGGGCTCCCGCTTCCGCATCCTCCTGCCCCGGGTGTCATGAATTGAATTCATGACAGAAGTGAATCGAATGAATTCGATTCGAGAAGGGAAGGGCGGTACAACGGTCTCAGGAGGAGAGGCCATGAACGAGATCCTGAAGTCGCTTGGCATGTCGGATGTGAACCCCGGTGGATTCGCCGGGACCTGGGAGGGCAGCGGGAAGGCGCAGGCCGTGGTGTCCCCCATCCACGGCGAGAAGCTGGCCACGGTCACGAACGTCACCCCGGCCGAGTTCGAGGCCGTGGTGGCCAAGTGCCACAAGGCCTGGGAGTCCTGGAAGCTGGTGCCCGCGCCCAAGCGCGGCGAGGTGGTCCGGGCGCTGGGCGACGAGCTGCGGCGCAACAAGGAGTCCCTGGCCATGCTCGTGACCCTCGAGATGGGCAAGACCCTGCGGGAGGGCCTGGGCGAGGTGCAGGAGATGATCGACATCTGCGACTTCGCGGTGGGCCTGTCCCGCCAGCTCTACGGCCTCACCATGCCCAGCGAGCGCCGCCAGCACCGCATCCAGGAGCAGTGGCAGCCCCTCGGCGTGGTGGGCGTGATCACCGCCTTCAATTTCCCCGTGGCCGTGTGGAGCTGGAACACCGCCCTCGCCCTCGTCTGCGGCGACACGGTGCTGTGGAAGCCTTCCAGCAAGACCCCGCTCACCGCCATTGCGTGCATCAAGATCGCCGAGAAGGTCCTGCGCGACTTCGGCTACGATCCGGCCATCTGCAGCCTCGTCATCGGCAAGGGCAGCGAGATCGGCGACCTCATCAACACCGACCCCCGCGTGGCCCTGGTGTCCTACACCGGCTCCGTCCCCGGCGGACGCCACGTCGGCAAGCTGGTCCAGGAGCGCTTCGGCCGCCACATCCTCGAGCTGGGCGGCAACGGCGCCGTCATCGTGAGCGACAAGGCCGACCTGGACATCGCCCTGCGCTCCATCTACTTCGGCGCCATCGGCACCTCCGGCCAGCGCTGCACCACCACCCGCCGCGTCATCGTCCAGGAACGCGTGGCCGAGACCTTCAAGGCGCGGCTGCTGGACCTCTACCGGAAGACCCCCATCGGCGATCCCCGGGAGCACAAGTACTTCATGGGCCCCCTGGTGGACCAGGGCGCCATCGAGACCATGCTGGCGGCCATCGAGACCGTGAAGGCCCAGGGCGGGAAGGTGCTCTACGGCGGCGAGAAGCTGCCCCACCCGGGCGGCTGCTTCATCACGCCCTGCCTCGTGGAGGTCCCCGGCAACCTGCCCATCGTGAAGGAGGAGACCTTCGCCCCGGTGCTCTACGTCATGACCTACCGGACCATCGAGGAGGCCATCGCCCTCCAGAACGGGGTCACCCAGGGCCTCTCCAGCGCCATCATCACCAACGACCAGCGGGAGAGCGAGCTGTTCCTGTCGGCGGCGGGCAGCGACTGCGGCATCGCCAACGTGAACACGGGCACCAGCGGCGCCGAGATCGGCGGCGCCTTCGGCGGCGAGAAGGAGACCGGCGGCGGCCGCGAGAGCGGCTCCGACGCCTGGAAGGCCTACATGCGCCGCCAGACCAGCGCCATCAACTTCAGCGGCAAGGTCGAGCTGGCCCAGGGCATCACGCTGGATTTCTGAGACCTCCCGGCACCGGAGGTCCGCGCTCCCGTGGCCGCGGACCTTCGGTGCCGCGGGTAGAATTGATTCCTTGGTCGTCATCATCGAGAGGTTTTGCCATGTCCCTAGGCATCTTTAAGGTCCCCCATCCCGTCAACGAGCCCGTGAAGGGCTACGCCCCCGGCTCCCCGGAGCGGGCCAGCCTCGCGGCCAAGGTCAAGGAGATGGCCGCCCAGAAGATCGAGATCCCGCTGGTCATCGGCGGGAAGGAGATCCGCACGGGCAAGCTGGCCAAGGCCGTCATGCCCCACGACCACGGCCACGTCCTGGCCGACGTGCACCTGGGCGGGGAGGCCGAGGTGAAGCTGGCCGTCGAGGCCGCCGCCAAGGCCAAGGCCGAGTGGGCTGCCATGCCCTGGGAGGCGCGGGTTTCGATCTTCCTCAAGGCCGCCGACCTGCTGGCCGGTCCCTACCGCGACGTGCTGAACGCCGCCACCATGCTGGGCCAGAGCAAGACCTGCCACCAGGCCGAGATCGACAGCGCCTGCGAGCTGGTGGACTTCTACCGGTTCAACAGCTTCTACTACGAGCAGATCCTCCGCGAGCAGCCGGAGAGCATGCCGGGCATGTGGAACCGCCTCGAGCACCGGCCCCTGGAGGGCTTCGTCTTCGCGGTGACGCCCTTCAACTTCACCTCCATCGCCGGCAACCTGCCCACCGCCCCCGCCCTCGTGGGCAACACGGTGGTGTGGAAGCCCGCCAGCACGGCCCTCTACAGCGCCCACTTCCTCATGAAGCTCTGGAAGGAGGCCGGCCTGCCCGACGGCGTCATCAACATGGTGCCCGGCAGCGGCGCCTCCATCGGCAACCCCGTCCTGGCCAGCCCCCAGCTCGCCGGCATCCACTTCACGGGCTCCACCAGCGTCTTCAACGGCATGTGGCGCACCGTGGGCCAGAACCTGGAGAGCTACAAGGGCTATCCGCGCCTCGTCGGGGAGACCGGCGGCAAGGACTTCATCGTGGCCCATCCCAGCGCCGATCCCGTGGCGCTCACGGTGGCCATCGTCCGCGGCGCCTTCGAGTACCAGGGCCAGAAGTGCTCCGCCGCCAGCCGCGCCTACGTGCCCAGCAACCTCTGGCCGAAGGTGAAGGAGATGCTCGTGCCCATGGTCGAGGGCATCAAGATGGGCGACATCCAGGACTTCTCCAACTTCATGGGCGCCGTCATCGACGCCAACTCCTTCCGCGACCAGAAGAACGCGATCGACGAGGCCAAGGCCTCCAACGACGCCAGCATCCTGGTGGGCGGCCAGTACGACGACAGCAAGGGCTACTTCGTGCGGCCCACGGTCATCCAGGCGAAGACCCCCGGCTACCGCACCATGTGCGACGAGCTCTTCGGGCCCGTGATGACGCTGCACGTCTACGACGAGACGAAGTGGGAGGAGACCCTGGACCTGGTGGACAGCACCAGCCCCTACGCCCTCACCGGCGCCGTCTTCGCCCAGGACCGCTACGCCGTGCAGCAGGCCATCACCCACCTGCGGAACTGCGCGGGGAACTTCTACGTCAACGACAAGCCCACCGGCGCGGTGGTGGGCCAGCAGCCCTTCGGCGGCGCCCGGGCCAGCGGCACCAACGACAAGGCCGGCTCCATGCTGAACCTCCTGCGCTGGATCAGCGCCCGCACCATCAAGGAGACCTTCGTGCCCCCCACGGACTACCGGTACCCGTACATGGGCTAGGTGGTAGCCTCTCCACAAAAAGGCGGCCCCGGACGGGGCCGCCTTTTTGTGGCAGGCTGGCGCCGGGAGGCCCCCATGGCGATCCGGGTGGTGCGGCTGGGCAGTCCGAGGACGAAGGGCGAGGGCCTGCGGCTCGGCACGGTGCGACGCCCGCCGCGGGGGGTGCCGAAGGCCGAGTTCACTTCCCGGGACTTCTACGACGTGTGGATGCCCGAGCTGGCCCCCAGCGAGGCGCTGGTGAAGGCCGCCCACGGCGCCAAGACGGAGGCGGACTGGCGGGCCTTCCTGAAGCGCTACCGGGCCGAGATGGCCCAGCCGGAGCGGGCGCGGCTGCTGGACTTCCTGGCCGTCCTCTCGAAGGAGACGGATTTCGCCGTGGGCTGCTACTGCGAGGACGAGTCGCGGTGCCACCGCTCGGCGCTGCGGGCCCTGCTGGCGGAGCGGGGGGCCGAGATCATCTGAGCTCATGCCACACTGGTTGGCGACCTCAAGGTGATTGATGACCGACGCACCCTCCCTCCGCGAGAAGTACCGCTTCCCCGCCAGCTTCTGGAACGCCAACCTCACCGAGCTCTTCGAGCGGGCGGCCTACTACTCCATGGCCAGCTTCGTGGTCATCTACCTCGGGCGGCTGGGGCTCGGCGACTGGTGGCCGAGCACCCTGAACGGGGTGCTGTGGTTCCTGGTCTACTTCCTCCCCATCCTCAGCGGCACCATCGCCGACCACATCGGCTTCCGCCGGAGCCTGTTCCTGGCCTGCGTGCTGCTGGTGGGGGGCTACTTCCTCATGGGCTATCCCGTCTGGTTCGGGGGCCAGACCCTGTCCCTCCAGGCCGGCGACACGGTCACGGCGGGACCGGGTGTCATGGTGCCCGTGGCCCTGGCCATCCTCCTGGTGGGCGTCGGCGCCTCCTTCGTGAAGCCCTGCATCGCCGGCACCGTGCAGCGCACGCACCTGGGCAAGGCGACCCTGGCCTTCGGCATCTTCTACATGGTGGTGAACATCGGCAGCGTGGTGGGGCGGCTCACGGCCTTCGGCGTCCGCACGCGGCTGGGCCGGCTGGATCCCATCTTCGCCGTGTCCATGGCGGCCTCGGTGGCGGCCTTCCTGGTGGTGTTCTTCCTCTACCGCGATCCGGAATCGGCGGTGGACCCCGCCAAGCCGCGGCGCACCGTGCCGGAGATCCTCCTGGGCATGTTCAGGGTGCTGGGCAACGGGCGCTTCGCCCTCTTCCTGGTGGTGAGCAGCGGCTTCTACTTCATCTACAACCAGGTCTACAACGTGCTGCCGCTCTACGTGAAGAAGACCGTGGAGCTGAGCCCGGCCATGGACCTCTACACCCTGGCCAATCCCGTCACCATCGTGCTGTTCCAGCTGGTCATCACGAACCTCTTCGGGAAGCTGCCCCCCATCAAGTCCATCGTGGTGGGCACGGTCATCATCGGCCTGGCCATGCTCATCAATGTGGCGCCCCTCTACATGGCGGGCGGCGTGACGATGCGGGTGTGGCTGCCCCTGGGGAGCCTCTTCGTCATCATGACGGTGGCCCTCATCGCCTTCGGCGAGCTCTTCGCCGCCAGCCGCCTCTACGAGTACATCGGCTCCCTGGCCCCCAAGGGGCAGGAGGGGCTCTTCCTGGGCTACTCGAACCTCCCCATGGCCATCGGCAGCCTGGTGGGCGGTCCGGCGGGCGCCTGGATCTTCAACCGCATCATGTGCGCCGGGGCGGAGAAGCTGCCCAGCGGCCTGCTGAAGCTGGATCCCCGCGCGGCCGCCACCGGCTGGCTCATCCTCACGGCTTTCGGTCTCGGGAGCGCCCTGAGCCTCTGGTTCTACAACCGGTGGCTGCAGAAGCAGCCCGCCTAGCCTAGGGCCCCGTGACGGTGACCTGCACGGTGCGGGTGGCGCTGCCGGTGGGGCCCTCGGCCAGCAGGGTGTAGGTGGTGGTCGCCGCGGGATGGACGGTGAGGCTGGTGCCCGTCACCCAGCCGATCCCGGGCGTGAGGAACCAGCGGGTGGCGTTCGTGGTGCTCCAGGTGAGCGTGGCGCCCGCGCTGGTGGTGGTGCTGGCCGGGGTGGCGGCGAGGGCGCTGATGGCGGGGGCCGGGCCGGTGGGGTCCGCCGTGTACACCGTGCCCATCTGCACCACCTCCAGGTCCGAGCCCTTGATGCCGGAGAGGGTGGCGAGCTGGGTGTTGTCCCAGCGGTCGTCCGGCGCGCCGGAGAGGTACCAGGCGCTGCCGTTGTCGGCCAGGATCATGCCGTAGCGCTTGAGGGCGGCCAGCACGATGCGGGCCTGGGGCGGGTAGCCGCTGATGTCCACGCCGGCCTTCAGGCGCACCCGCGTCCCCATGGGCGGCGCGCTGGCGCTGGTGGTGCTGGAGGCCCAGTGGGTGGCGGGCAGGACGTAGGCCTTCCGGGAGGTCGGCACCGTGAAGCGCAGGGCATGGGGGATGGCCCCCGCCGCCACCTCGTCGTAGCGGGCCAGGCCCGGCAGGAGGGGCAGCCCGGCCGCATCGGCGCTGGTCCAGCCGAAGGGGCGCAGGGCGTTGCTCTTCAGGTCCCAGATCGCGGCGGCATCGGCGGTCCAGCTGCCGTCGGCCTGGGGGAAGGCCCCGTACAGCTCGTAGAGCAGGCAGGTGTCTCGGTCCATCACCAGCACGTGGCGGTCCCCGGTGGCGGCCGGGCCGCCCTCGATGGGGGCCGCGGCGGGGATGGGCATGGGGCCGGGATCGCTCTCGGCGCCGTAGCGCGTGAAGGCCACGGGGACCTTCGCCTGGGCGGAGGAGGCCACCACGGTGTAGGGGATGCCGATGGGGGCCCCCTGCCACAGGCCCGCCCCGAAATCGGCGTGCAGGCCCGACGAGGCGCCGATGAAGGCGATGATGGCCGCGCTGTTGGGATCCACCGGGGCGGCGGAGACATCCTGGTTCCAGGCGTTGTCGGCCGGGAAGGGGAGGAAGCCCTGGAGGCTGGCGCCCGCGCCGAGGGCCGCGCCGTTGCAGGCGCCGGGCGGCGGCTGGACCGAGACGGTGACGGGCGCCTGGGCCGACTTCGTCGGGTCGGCCACGCTGGTCGCCTGGACGTGGAAGGTGCCGGCGGTGGCGGGGGCGGTGTAGAGCCCTGCTCCGCTGATGGTGCCGCCGGTGGGCTCCACCACGCTCCAGGTGACGGCGGCATTGGTGGTGCCGGTGACGGTGGCCCGGAAGGCCTGGGTCCCCGAGGTCCAGAGGCTGGCGCCCGCGGGCTGGATGGAGACGCCGATGGGCGGTGGGGGCGGCGGGGCGGAGCCTCCACCCCCGCCGCCGCAGGCCAGGACCGCCCCCATCAGGATCCAGGCACCCAGGCCCATCGCGCGCATGAACCCTCCCTCGACCCTGGCCCGATTCCGCGGGCGTCGATCCCCGGGCAGTCTACCCCCATCCCGCCCGCCGGTGCCTGTGCCGACAGCCGGAAGGCTGTGGATTGAGCTCCAATTCAGAGATAATGGGGACCTGCGCCCCGAGGTCCCCATGTCCCAGAAGCAGACGCCGCTCTTCCCGCTCCGCCAGGGCCGCCACACCCGCCAGGCGCATGTGGACCTGCCCGAGGGCACCTTCGAGGAGGAGCACGCGCGGCAGGGCTTCTTCGGCCGCACGACGCACCTCTACCGCCTGCATCCGGTCACGGACTGGACGCGCATCGAGGGGCCGCTGCGGCCCCACAGCTACGACCTCAACGGCTTGAAGCCTTCGGCGGAGGAAGCCATCCGGGCCTCGATGTCCGGTTCCACCGAGGCCGCCTTCGCGCCCATCCGCCTCCTCTACAACCAGGACGTCGCCCTGCACTGGGTGGCACCCTCGGCCATGGACTTCTTCTACCGCAACGCCGACGGCGACGACGTCTACTACATCCACACGGGTGCCGGGAAGCTGGAGACCACCTTCGGCGTGCTCCACTACGCCACCGGCGACTACCTCGTGATCCCCCGCGGCACCACGTACCGCTTCCTGCCGGCGGCCGGCGACCAGCGCTACCTGCTCATCGAGAGCTTCAGCGAGGTCACCATCCCGGACCGCAACCAGCTGGGCCCCAACGCCATCTTCGACCCCGCCATGGTGGACACCCCGGAGCTGGAGGCCTACGACGCCACCCCCCGGGAATGGGCCGTCCACATCAAGCGCGAGCACGCCATCACGAAGGTGTACTACCCCTTCAATCCGCTGGACGTGGTGGGCTGGAAGGGCGACCTCACGGTCTGGCGCATCAACGTGAAGGACATCCGGCCCGTCCTCAGCGCCCGCTACCACCTGCCGCCCAGCGCCCACAGCACGTTCATCGCGCAGAACTTCGTCATCTGCTCCTTCCTGCCCCGGCCCTTCGAGGAGGAGGAAGGCGCCATGCGCGTGCCCTTCTTCCACTCGAACATCGACTACGACGAGGTGCTGTTCTACAGCGCGGGCCACTTCTTCAGCCGGGACGGCATCGGCGCCGGCATGATGACCTGGCATCCCCAGGGCATCCACCACGGGCCGCACCCCAAGGCCATCCCCCTCAGCCGCACCAAGGACCGCACGGACGAGGTGGCCGTCATGGTGGACACCTACCGTCCCCTCAAGGCCACGCCCGCGGCGGAGCTGATGGAGAACAAGAACTACTGGGCCTCCTGGAAGTAGACTGTCCGGGTGATGATCCTGTTTCTCCAGCCGATCCTGAAGACCGAGACCCGGCGCTTCGACCACTTCATGGCCTGGATGGACCGCGCGGGGTGGTCCCGCCTGGAACACCTGCTCATGGTGGGGGGCGCCTGCCTGGCCATCCTGTGGAGCGTGAAGCTGGTCTCCCACGCGGTGCGCAAGGCGGTGGACGACGGCGACGACAGCACCACCTCGGATGCGGAGCGCCGGGCGGAGACCCTGGGCTCGGTGCTCAACAACACGGCCCGCATCCTGGCGGTGGTGTTCTTCCTCCTGATGACGCTCCAGGAGTTCGGGGTGAACATCGGCCCCCTGGTGGCGGGCGCCGGCATCGCGGGCGTGGCCCTGGGCTTCGGCGCCCAGAGCCTCGTGAAGGACGTCATCAGCGGGTTCTTCCTCCTCATGGAGAACCAGTTCGGGGTGGGCGACATCATCAGCGTGGACGAGAAGCACACGGGCACCGTGGAGCGCATGACGCTGCGGGTGACCCAGATCCGCGACTCGGAGGGCAGGGCCCACTTCATCCCCAACGGATCGGTGGTGCGGGTGGTGGTGCTCTCCAAGGAGTTCGCCCGGGCCCAGGTGGATGTGGGCGTCGGCTATGGCGCCGACATCGACCTGGCCATGGCCGAGCTGCGGCGCATCGGGGAGGCCCTGGCGGCCGAGTGGCCCGACCGGGTGCTGGAGCCCACCCAGGTGCTTGGCGTGGAGGCCCTGGGGGACAGCGCGGTGACGCTCCGTACGCTCACCAAGACCGCCCCGGCCAAGCAGTGGGAGGTGGCCCGGGAGCTGCGCCGCCGCATCCTCCTGGCCTTCCGCGAGGCCGGCATCGACATCCCGTACCCGCAGCAGGTGGTGCACCTGGTGCGCGAGCCGGAGCGGTGACTCAGGGTGCCTAACAAAACCCCGACCCTGTGGGGGTTTTGTTAGGCACTCTCAGGCTTCCAGCGCCTTCTGCAGGGCCGCCCGGAGGGCCTGCAGGGTGTAGGGCTTCTGCAGGAACCCGGCCAGCCCCTGGCCCATGATGGATCGCACGGACTCCTGCTCGGTGTAGCCACTGCTGAGGACCACCCGCGCATCCGGCCGGATGCGGCGGAGGGCCTGGAAGGCCTCGCGGCCATCCATGCGGGGCATGGTGAGGTCCATCAGCACGAGGTCGATGGCGCCGGGGTCCGCCTGGAAGCGGGCCACGGCCTCGACCCCGTCCCGGGCCAGGAGCACGCGGAACCCGAGGGTCTCCAGGGCTGGTCCCAGGGTGTCGAGCACGGCGGGTTCGTCGTCCACCAGGAGCACGGTGCCCTTCAGCTCCGCCTCCCCGGCGCGGTCCAGGGCCTTCCCGGCGTCGGCATGGCCCTGGGCGGCGGGGAAGTAGGCCTTGAAGGAGGAGCCACGGTCCACCTGGCTGTGGATCTCCAGGCCCGCGCGGTGTCCGCGGAGGATGCCCAGCATGGCGGAGAGTCCCAGCCCCCGGCCCGTGGCCTTGGTGGTGAAGAAGGGGTCGAAGATGCGCGCCATCACCTCGGGGCTCATCCCCTGGCCCGTGTCGCGCACTTCCAGCGTCACGTAGCGCCCGGGTTCCAGGTTCTGCGTGGGGAGGGTGGCGGCGATGAAGGCGGCGTCGAGATCCGCGGCGCCGGTGGTGATGGCGATGGTGCCTTCGCAATCGCCCAGGGCATCGGAGGCGTTGGTCACGAGGTTCATCACCACCTGCTGGAACTGCGCCCCATCCGCCTCGATGGGGGGGAGCTCCGGCGCCAGCTCCAGCTTGAGCTCGGCCTTCTTGGAGATGGAGACCTGGAGGAGGTGGGCCATCTCCTGGACCACCTCGTTGACGTCGTGGAGCTTCACCACGAACCGGCCCCGGCCCGAGTAGGCGAGCATCTGGCGGGTGAGGTCCGAGGCCTTCTGGACGGCCTTCTCCGCGTGCTCCAGGAAGGGGGTGGCGGGGGCCTCGGGACTCAGGCTGAACTGGGCCAGGTTCAGGTTCCCCAGGACGGCCGTGAGCAGGTTGTTGAAGTCGTGGGCGATGCCTCCGGCCAGCACGCCCAGGCTCTCCAGCTTCTGGGCCTGCTGGATCTGGGCCTCCAGCTGCCGGCGCTCCCGGTCCGCGCGATGGGTCTCGGTGCGGTCGCGCCAGGTGGTGTGGAGGATCTCCTTGCCCTTCCACGGGACGGCGGTGAGCAGTACCTCCACCGGGAAGTCGGTGCCATCGACCCGCCGGTGGGTCCATTCGAAGTGGTGGCTCCCCTGCCGGTGGGCCAGGGCGAGGATCTCGTCCGCCTTCTCCCGCGAGGGCCGTCCGTCCGGCTGGAAGGGCGGCGACAGGTCCGAGGGGTGGGTCCCCAACACGGCGGACTTGTCCGCGGCCCCGAGGATCTCCACCGTGGCCTGGTTGCAGTCCACGAAGCGGTCGCCGTCGATGAGGAGGTTGGCGTCCCCGGAGCGCTCGAAGAGCAGCCGGAAGAGCCGCTCGCTCTCCTGCCGGTCCTCCTCCGAGCGCCGCCGTTCCGTGATGTCGGTGCTGATGCCGGCGATCCGGTGGATGCGGCCGGTGGCATTCCGGATGGGCACGAGGAGGGTCTGGTAGATGCGCCGGCCCTGGCCCAGGTCGGCGGTCTCCTCGTAGGTGGTGGGTCGCCCCCCGGCCACGCAGCGCCGGTAGTTGCCCGTGAGCTGGGCCGCGAGCTCCTCGGGCAGCCAGTCGGAGAGTTCCCGTCCCACGACCTCCGCGGCGGTCCGGCCCAGGGAGGCCTCCTGGGCCGGGTTGATGCTCTCCAGGATGAAGCCCCCGTCCTCCCGGACACCGATCCAGAAGATGGCATCCGGCGAGTTCAGGAACAGGCCCAGGTAGCGCTCTTCCGAGTCCCGGAGGGCCGCCTCGGCGGCCTTCCGGGAATCAATGTCGCGCACGGCCACCAGCAGGCGCTCCTCGGCGCCGATGAAGGCCCGGCGCATGTTCACCTCGGCCCAGAAGACCTTCCCCGACCGGTGCTTCGCCCGCCATTCGAAGACCTGGGGACCCTCCCGCTGGGCTTTCCGGATCCAGGCCATGGCCTCGGCCTGGGAATAGGGCGGCAGCCCCGCGCTGAGATCCGCGACATCCATGCAGAGCAGTTCCCGCCGGGAGTACCCGTACATCTCCAGGACCCGGGCGTTCGCGTCCAGGATCGCCCCGGTCTCCAGGTCGTGGACGAAGATGGCGTCGTTCACCGCGTCGAAGAGCATCCGGGTGCGCTGCTCGCTCTCCCGGAGCACGTCCTCCGTGCGTCGGCGTTCCGAGATGTCGCGGCGGATGCCGAAGTGGCCGGAGATCCGGCCCTCTCCATCGAAGTAGCAGATGCAGTCCCACTCGACCCAGAGCTCCCGGCCGTCCGGCCGGATCTGGTGGAGCTCGCGCCGCAGGTGGCCCTGCCCGATCAGCTCGGCCGCGTCGCCGGGCGCGGCCGCCGGATCGTGGCGGAAGAGGTCCCGGAAGGTCCAGTGGTCCAGGTCGGCCTTGGCGACCCCCAGCTGGGCGGCCAGGGCCAGGTTGGCGCGGGTGATGCGCTGGCGGTCCAGGGCGGCCGCCACCCCCTCGGCGGTGCCGGCCTCCCCGTCGTAGCGGAGGGGCTCGTCCAGGGTGGCGATGTAGTAGGCGTCGAGGGATTGGCTGAAGAAGAGGTCCAGGCGGGCCTCGCTCTCGCGCAGGGCGGTCTCCACCCGGCGGCGCTCGGTGACGTCCTCCACGATGCCGATGCCGCCCAGCGGGCGGCCGTCATCCCCGGTGAGGGGATAGGTGATGAGCCGCGCCACGGAGCGGCGCCGGCCGGTGACGGAGACGTACTCGCCCTCCTCGTGGCCGATGTGCCCCCGGAGGGCCTCCTCCACGGCGCTCCGCACGCCCGGATGCTCGACCCGCTGGGGGATGGACAGGCCGAGGACGGCCTCCAGCGGGGCGCCCAGGATGGCCGCGAAGGCCGGATTGCAGTCCTGGATGACCCCCTGGGGATCGAAGCGGAAGATGCCGACGGGCGCCTCCCGGAAGAGGATGCGGTGGTGTTCCTCGCTGGCCCGAAGGGGCGCCAGGATGCGGCGCCCGAGCCATCCCGCCAGGGCCACCGCGATCAGCCCGGCGATCAGGGCCATGATCAGGCTCTGGCCCAGGGTCTGGCGGCCCGGGCCGGAGACCAGGACGAGGAGGAGGGCCGGAAGCACGGCCACGGCCACCAGCGCGAGGAGCTGGGAACGGAGGGACCATGGGACGGGACGGGACATGGCTTCAGCGCATCTTCCGCCCTATCGGCCGGCCCGGCCGGTGGCAGTAATCCGGTGTCGGAACAGCCCGCCGGGGCTCAGGCCCCCCGCAGGCGCAGCGCCGCCAGGCGCCAGGCCTCGGCCAGATCCTCCGCGGCCAGGGCGGCCTGGAGGGCCCGTTCCAGGCCCTCGGGATCCGCGGGGTCCCCGGGCCGGCGCTCCGCGGCGGCCAGGTCAGGGAGCGCCGGACTGTTGGCCAGCTGTCCCAGGTCGTTGCCCGTGAGGATGCGGCTGGCCTTCAGGGCCTCGGGCAGGGCGTCGTAGCCCAGGGGCCTTCCGGCGGGCTTGGGCACCTCGAAGACCGCCGCGCCGCTGGCCCGGGTGTAGAAGGCGCCGCCGTTGCGGCCCACCAGGTCGAGGCGGTCCGGATGCAGCAGGCCGTCCACGAAGGCGTCCTCGCGGGCGTGGAAGGCCAGCACCTCGCCGATGAGCATGAGGCCGGAGCCGGGCCCCGTGCCCAGCTCCACCACCTGGTGCAGGCGGCACTCCATCTGGAAGGGGCTCTCGGCCACGAGCGCGGGCTTCACGTGGGTCGCGGGCAGGGGCGTGAGGCCGCACTTGGGGAACTCGTCCACGCCGTCCGGCCATTCGGCGCTGGCCACGTTCATCTGATGGAGCATGGCGTGGCTCACGGCCGCGATGACGAACTCCCCGGTGGCCACGGCGTTCAGGTAGGTGTGCTTCACGCTGCCGTCCCGGGCCCGGCGGTTGGGGGCGAAGGCCACCATGGGCGGGTTGCTGCCGAAGGCGTTGAAGAAGCTGAAGGGCGAGAGGTTCCGGATGCCGTCCTTGGAGATCGTGCTGGCCAGGGCGATGGGTCGCGGGGCCACGCCGCCGCAGAGCAGGGCGTTGGTCTCGGCGGGGCTGAGGCGCTCGGGGAGGATCGTGCGGACGCTCACGGGGCCTCCGGGTCAGACGTGGTGGCCGGGCTTCGCCCGGTCACCACGTGGGGGTGCACGAGGGGGGAGGCAGAGGGCGCGAAGCGACTGGGCGGTCTCCCCTCGTTCATGTCAGTCCCCGGCCTCGCCGGCGGGCGTGCCGGCGTAGAGATCGGGCAGCGTGCCGTCGAGGAGGCTCGGCGTCACGCCGTCCAGCCGCTCGGGCACGTGGACGACGGTGTTCACGAGCGTGCCCAGGCCCTCGATGGTCATCACGACCTCGTCGCCGGCCTTCAGCCAGAGGTTGTCCGTGACCTTGGAGCCGTTCAGCTCCAGCAGGCAGCCGGTCCCCACGGTGCCGCTGCCGATGACCTCGCCCGGGTGCATCTGGATGCCGTAGCTGGTGCGCTGGAGGATCTGGGCGAAGGTCCAGTTCATGCTGTCGGCGTTGCCCTGCGACAGCAGCTGTCCATTCACATGGCAGGTCATGGCGGCGTGGAGCACCTCGCCCCGGGGCGTGGCCTTGAGCGCCAGCTCGTCCTTCGTGACCAGCCAGGGGCCCAGGCTCGTGGCGAAGTCCTTGCCCTTGCAGGGGCCCAGGGAGAGCTTCATCTCCTCCATCTGGAGCATGCGGGCGCTCCAGTCGTTCATCACCATGTAGCCGAAGATGGCCGCGTCGGCCTCCGCCAGGGTGGCGTTGCGCAGGGGCCGTCCGGTGACGACGGCGACCTCCAGCTCGAAGTCGAGGCGGGTCAGGTGGTGGTCCTGCACCTGCACCTCGCCGGGGCCGGTGACGGCCAGGTGGTTGGTGAAGTAGGTGACGGGGAAGAGGTCGAACTCGGGGATCATCTCCAGCCCCCGGTTGCGCCGGGCCGTGGCCACGTGCTGGCGGAAGGCGTAGCCGTCGCGCATGGAGACGGGCCGGGGCACGGGGGCCAGCAGGCGGACGGCGCCGGCGTCGTGGAGGGCGGCGGCCGGCGGTGCGGCGGCCAGGGCCCGCGCCAGGGGCAGCAGCTCGTCCTGGCGGCGGATGAGGGTGAGCATGTCCACGGCCAGGCGCGCGTCGGCCGCGCCGAAGTCGAGGATCCGGCCGTCCTCCAGCACGACGCCGATCCGCTCCTGGTCCCGGTGGAGAAACGTCACGAGCTTCATCGAACACTCCGCCAAAGGCTCCAGTGTACCGACATCTAGAAGCGGGCCCGGACCCCGATCTGGATGCGGCGGCCTGCGTCGGCGGGCAGGGCGGTGGCGGGCCGTGTGCGGTCCAGGAGGTCGAAGGCGTCCAGGAGCACTTCGAACCGGCCGGAGGACGCGGGGAGGGCCCTGGCGATCCGGAGGTCGAGAACGGCCGAGCCCCCCGGCGCCCGCACGGGGCCGGGCGGGGCCTCCGGCGGGCCCGACTGGAGGCGGCCCACGAGGGCCAGGGTCCAGTCCCGGGCCCAGGGGGCGGCCAGGTCGCGGGTGTCCCAGGCGGCCCAGAGGCGGAGCCGCCGCAGGGTGCCGTCCTGCGGGCCGAGGGGCCCGACGGTGCGGGTGCGGGCCACGGTCCAGCTCGCGGCGAGGTTGAGGGCCTCCCGCACCTGCCAGCGCCCGCCGAGGGCCAGGCCCTGGAGGCGGTCCCGGTCGCTGCCGCCGGGGAGGAGGCGGCCCTCGGCGTCCCGGGCCTCGGCGGTGAGGACCAGGTCGGGGAGGGGGAGGAAGGCCAGGCCCAGGTGGCTCTCCCGGCGGTCCGGTGGCGCGGGGGGCTGGAGCCGCTGGAAGGAGGCCAGGGGGGAGGGATCGAGGAACCGGCCGTGGCCGCCATAGAGCCGCACCCGGGCCGAGGCCTGCCAGCTGAAGGCCAGGCGGGGCGAGGTGGCTTCGCGCCGGCCGCCCTCCGCGGTGTCCTCCCGGTCCCGCCGCAGGCCCAGGCGCAGGGTGAATGGCTCCGCAAGGCGCCAGTCGTCCTGGAGGAAGAGGCCGGCCCGGCGCCAGGCCGCGTCGGGCCGGGCGTCCGTGCGCAGCTGCTGGAGGTCCAGCCCGGCCTGGAGGCCGTGGGCGCCCAGGTCGAGGGCCAGGGCGTCCACGGCCTCCCAGGACCACGCTGGGCCGAGGCCCGGGGCTTCGACCGCGTGGCTCTGGAGGCGGAACGCGTGGACGAATCCCGGCGCGGGCGTCCACCGGTGGGCCAGGGCCAGGGCCGCGTCCCGGCCGCTGGCGCCGCCGTCGGCCGCCAGGGCGCGGAGGGTCCACCGCTGCGTGTCGCCGGGCAGCCAGTCCAGGCGCAGCGCGCCGTGGGTGGTGCGGGAGCCGTCGCCGGGCGCCTGGCGATCGGCTGCCGCGGCATAGAACAGCCGGTCGCGGCGCAGGGGACCATCGACCGCCAGTTCCGCCTCCCGCCGGTCTCCCGCGGAGCCGGTGGCGGGGCCCCACAGGGCCTGGGCCGTGCCTTCGAAAGCGTCGCCCCCGCCGCGGGTCGCGGCCTGGAGGGCGGCGCCCCCGGGCTGGTCCGCGGGGCCGCCCCCCGCGAGGATCCGGATCCCCTCCAGGGCGCCGAGGCCCACGGGGGACGGCCCCGGGCCGGCGGCGCCCAGCTCCAGGCCGTCCACCCGCAGGTTCGCGGCGGGGGGCGCGGGCCAGGGGCCCAGGTCCGCCAGGGCGGCGGGGTCGCGCGTGCGCAGGGGCAGGGCGCGCAGGAGCGCTCCCGGGAGGTCGGTGGCCAGGGCCGTCTCCGAGGGGTCCGTCGGCGGATCCGGCGCCTCGACGTCGAGGACCATCCCGGCCTCCATGGGCATGAGCTCCACGTCCAGCACGGTGTCGGCGCCGGGGCGGATGCGCAGGCCCGTGATCCGCTGGCCGCCGGAATCCCCGGCGGCCACCTCCAGGCGGCACACGCCGGGCTCGACGCCGCGGAACCGGAAGGCGCCGTCCGCGCCGGTGACGAGGCTCCGCCGGCGGTTCGCGGCCGTCTCCACCAGCGTGAGGCGCACCCCGGCGAGGGGCGTGCCGTCGGTGGACCGGGCGGTACCCCGCAGGCCGCCCGAGACGAGGGCCTGCGCCCCCAGGGCGGGCGCCAGGAGGAGGGCCAGGCCGGCCGCGGCCCGGGGGCGCATCAGCCCAGCAGCGCGCGCAGCGTCTCGCCGGCCTCGCGGATCCGGGCCGGCGGCGTGCAGAGGGGCGGCATCAGGTAGAGGCAGTCGCCCACGGGGCGGACCAGGAGGCCGTGCTCCAGCGCGCGGCGGTGGAGCTTCCAGCCGTACCGGGCCTCCAGCGTGTCCGGGCTCCCCGTGGCCGGATCCACCAGCCGGCAGGCGCCCACGGTGCCGAAGACCCGGGCCTGGCGCACGGCAGGGTGCGCCGACAGCTCCCGGAAGGCGTCGGCCATGGCCGTGGCGATCTCCGCCGCGTTGGCCAGCACGGGCTCGTCGTCGAAGAGGGCCAGGCTGGCGCAGGCCACGGCGCAGGCGAGCGGATTGGCCGTGTAGCTGTGGCCGTGGAGGAAGGCCCGGCCCGAGGCCGGTTCGCCCCAGAAGTGGCCGTAGAGCTCCTCCGTGGCCCAGGTCATGGAGAGGGGCAACGTGCCGCCCGTGAGGCCCTTGGAGAGGCAGAGCAGGTCCGGCGCGACGCCCCTCCATCTATCGTGAAGCGGCGCTTCGCTCCCGCTCGCTTCCCTCTCGGAGATGGAGCCTCCTTGGTCGCACGCCAGGAAGGTGCCGGTGCGGCCGAACCCGGTCATGACTTCGTCGGCGATGAGGTAGACGCCGTGGGCGTCGCACTGGGCCCGCAGCTCCTGCAGCAGCTCCGGCGGCCACATGCGCATGCCGCCCGCCGCCTGGAGCAGCGGCTCGGCGATGAAGGCGGCCAGCCGGTCGCCGTGCTCGTCGAAGTAGGCGCGGACCGCCTCCCGGGCGGCTTCCAGGCGCTCGGGCCAGCCCGCGAGATCCGCGTCCAGCTCGCGCCGCGGGTCCTCCGGCAGCTCGAGCCGATCGCAAGCCAGCAGCAGGGGCCGGAAGAGGCCCGTCATGAAGTTGTCCAGCTCGCCCACGCCCACGGCGCCCAGGGTGTCGCCGTGGTAGCCCTCCCGCAGGGCGCCGAAGCGCGTGCGGCCCGCCTCGCCCCGCTGGAGCTGGGCCTGGAAGGCCATCTTCAGGGCCACCTCCACGGCCGTGCTGCCGTTGTCGGAGAAGAAGGCCCGCGTGAGGTTCGGGGGGAGCTTCGGGCGGAGCCGCGCCACCAGCTCGAGGGCGGGCTCGTGGGTGAAGCCGGCGAAGAGGACGTGGTCCAGCTTCCCCGCCTGGCGCTCCAGGGCGCCCATGAGCCGGGGATGGCAGTGGCCGTGCAGGCAGGTCCACCAGCTGGAGATGCCGTCCAGGACCCGGCTCCCGTCGGCCAGCAGGAGGTCGCAGCCCTCGCCGCCGATGACGGGGACGGGCGGATCCACCTCGTGGACCTTCATCTGGGTGAAGGGATGCCAGACGTGGGCCCGGTCCAGGGCCAGTCGGTCGGTCCAGTCGTGGGGCAGGGGCGTGGGCATGGCACCAGTGTAGGCCAGCCCGGCTCAGCCCTCGGCGTCCTCGCGACGGGCGTCCGCGAGGAACCGCCTGGCGCACTCCGGGCAGATGCCATGGGTGAAGGCCGCGTCGGTGTGCTGGGAGATGTAGGTCTCCAGCTGGTTCCAGGCGCCATGGTCGTCCCGGATCTTCTTGCACGAGGAGCAGATGGGGATGATCCCGTGGAGGGTCCGGATGGTGTCGAGGGCCGTCTGGAGCTCGGCGGTCCGGGCCACGACGCGCTGTTCCAGGGTGTCCTTGAAGGCCCGCAACTCGCGGAAGGAGGCGCGGAGGGCCTCCGCCATCTGGTCGAACCGGAGCGCCAGGTGGTGCATCTCCTCGATGCCGCTGTCGGGAAGGATCAGGCGCTTCTCCGGGTCGCTGTCGAGGAGCGCGGGAAAGGCGCGGGTGGCCGCCTCCAGCTGGGCGACGGAGGTGGTGAAGCCGCGGCTGAGGACCTGGGCCAGGCTCACCGTTCCGAGGATCAGGAGGAGAAGGGCCCCGAGGCCGAGGATGCTGATCCGGGTCAGGGTGTCGATGAGGGGGGCGAAGGGCAGTTCCACCACCACCTTCCAGGGGAGCTCCGGGCCAAGGAGCCCCTCGCGGACGACGAGCGAGTGGCGCCAGCGCTGCATGCGGCTCTGGCCGAGCCGGGCCATGGGGATCCGGTGCCAGATCCCCTCGCCCAGCGGCCGCGCCTCCCCCTCCACCGGCGGGAACGCGGCCATGACGGGCAGGTCCGTCCGGGTGGTGGACACGACCAGCCCCTTCCGGTCGAGGAGCGTCAATTGGCCGTTCCCCTGGCCGGCGATGGTCTGGAGGAGCTCCCGGACGAGGTTGGTGTCGGTGATGCCGATGCAGTAGCCGTCGTACCGGCCGTTCCGGAGGATGGGCACCACCAGCGGGAAGATGGGCGCGGGACGCCCGATCCGTCCCATGGCGAGGTCCGCCACATGGGGTCGGAGGGTCTCCTTCAGGATCGGGATGTAGGGGCGGTCCGAGAAGTCCCTCCCCAGCACGGTGCGGCCCTGGTCGTCGAGGAGGGGACTGTAGGCGGTCACGATGGCGCGGTCATCCAGCACGCCGACACGCCTGAAGGCCGGCGAGGCGGTCCGGATGATGTCCGTGGCCTGCTGCCGGGCCGCGGCGTCCAGGTCCGGCCGGGCCACCAGGGCCGCCAGGGTGGCGATGGCCTGGTGGCGGTCCCCGATCCAGTCGTTGAGGGCCCGGCGGGTCACCCGGTCCAGCTCGACGCTCCGGTTCGCCAGCAGCTGCTCCTCGTTCCGGATCTCCCGCCGGAGGAAGGCCGCCAGGAACAGGAGGGCGGGGAAGGTCACGAGGGAGACCAGCGTGACGAAGACCGCGTTGCGGAAGGCGGGGCGGGGGCCTCCGCGTGGGCGGGACCGGGCCCGCCAGCTCAGGTGGAGGAGGCAGGCCAGCAGGGTGTTGACGATGCCGTTGACGGACTGCTTCAGGATGATCAGGAGGGTCGTCTCGGGCTGGATGTGCAGCACGAGGTGGTAGCACACCCAGACGATGGGGGTCCCGAGGACCACCCAGTAGAGGAGGTCGGCCAGCAGCAGGTCCCAGGATCGGCGCGAGTGCAACCCTCCCACGCACAGGGCCTCGGCCGTCGCGATCACGAGGGCCCAGGGGTGATTCCACAGGACGAGGGTCGCGCCGCCGGCGATCACCGCGGCGATCACCCCGGCCACCGGGCCGGCGAGGAGGATCGCGAGCATCACGAAGACCGATCCGAAGATGAAGTCGACGTTGAAGAAGATCTCGAAGCGGAGCAGGTTGACCAGGAAGCCCGCGGAGCCCAGCAGGAGGGCGATCAGGAACCGCTGGCGCGGGGAGAGGGTGGGCATGGGATCTCGTTCCTGCGGGCCCCGCCGCGGGGGGCGGAACGCCCGCACATGCCCGGATCGTGGGGCCGGGCGCAGGTGATCAGGAGGCCTGGTCACGGGATCTCATCGGGGATTCGGCCGCGCCGTTTGAGTACGGGTCATCCCGGGGATCGGCGGGATGGGATCGCTGGACGCAGGCTCCGGGGCCTCCCCCGGCAGGGGCGCAGGGACCTCGGAGACTCGGTGGAATCCCGCCTGGTTCCGGCCATCCAGGGCCAGGATGGGCCTTGGTGGATCGTGTCGCAGTGTAGGTTGGACCTCCATGTCCTTTGAAAAAAGACGCAAAGATCCACTTTTCTGATGGACAGATCCAAGGGCCCGGTGATTGACTCGCTCACCACGTCTTTTGAACCCAGGTAGGCCCGTCATGACGCGAACCCCAGAGGCTCCAGGGAAGTCGCAGCGCCGCTTGGCGCCTGCGCCCGGCGGGAGCCTCGCGGGAGCGATCGCGGCCGGCCGGTTCGATGTCCAGGGGGCGGCGGGTCCGATCAGGGGACCCCGTGCCTCCATCGCCAGGCGCAAGGCCGGACAGGGGAGGAAAGGCCCGGTCTCCCCGTCCGGACCCGGTGACACGGGCCAGGAGACACTCCGATGGATAACAACCCGCTTCGAACGCTCCTGCTGGTCCTGGGGGCATCCACCCTGCTCGCGGCCGCCCCGCCCTTCGACTGGCAGGTGGTGGTGAACAACGGCGACCTCGTCCCCGGGGACCCCGCCGCCCGGGTGTTCAACAGCTTCAACCAGCCCTCCCTGAACATGAACCAGCTGGTCGTGTTCCGGGGCCGGAGCAAGGGCGGCAAGGGCACGGGCGAACCCGCCCACGGCGTCTTCACCCGCGACATGGCCCAGGGGACGCCCCTGGTGACGATCTTCGACCGGGCCACCCGCGTGCCGAACCCGAACAACCTCGATTCGAGGTTCGTGGAACCGCCGTCCATTCCGCGCATCGACATGCGTGCCGCCACCGTGGCCTCCCGCGGGATCCACCAGCCGACGTGGCAGTACCAGCTGCCGGATGGCACGGACACCCGGGTGGGGACCACCGGCATCTACACCAACCCCTTCGGCCCGCTCATCGCCGGCGCCAGCAACCTCGGCAACGCGCCGGACTTCGGCTACCTCGGGGTGCCCGGGAATCCGGGCCTCAAGTTCGACATGTTCCCCGGTGCGCCCGCCGTGACCAACGGCGCCACCCTCGTGTTCAAGGGGAACTACAGCGTGCCCGATCCGGACAACCCGGGCGCCACCCTCGGCAAGACCGGCGTCTACTTCCGCAACCTGAAGGACGCCGCGCTGCCGCTGGCCGATGGTTCCGTGCTTGAGCCCGCGGGCGGCACCCGGACGGTGGTGCCCATCGCCGACACGGATACGTACATTCCCGGAACCTGCACCAAGTTCGGCTCCACCGCCCCGCCGAGCGCGGCCGGCTTCTGGGCCGTGTTCGCCGGGTTCGACAACGAGGACAACCCCACCAAGGGCGGCATCTACCTGGCGCCGCTGGTGTGGGCCAAGCCGCCCCTGTTCCCGCTGGTGAAGATCGGCGGCCAGGTGCCCGGCGAGGCCAGGGGGACCGGGTTCAATCGGCTGGGGGAGGGGGTCTCCTTCGACGGCCGCTTCGTGGCCTTCTGGGGCGCCTGGGGCACCGAGACCAGGGCCCTGACCCTGCAGTGCCCCACGGACGGGAACAAGGACCTCCTGGCCTACTGCCAGGCAACCTATCCCGATGGATTCGCGACGACGGTGCCGGTGCACCAGGGGATCTTCGTCCACGACATCCTCACCGGCGCCACGAAGGTGGTCGCGAAGACGCCCACCCAGTTCGACGACTTCGTCTTCTGGAACTTCTCCGGCCTGGTTCCCGGTACCGGGGAATCCGACGAGACCGGTGAGCCGGCCCGCTGGCGCTCCGCCTCCTTCGTGGCGGTCTCCGGCCTGGTGGACGGCTGCCTGCTGGACCGGAACTTCCACGCGGCCTTCAAGGCCCGGAAGGGCACCGTCGTGGACGGGGCCTACGTGAACCCGGTCGATGGCCTCTACCTCCGCAAGGGACCGGCCACGGACCAGGCCATCGCGACCCTGGTGGAGACCGGCATGGACGGCTCCCTGATCGATCCCGCGGCCGTGGATCCCACCGTCTTCACGCCCCTCCCGGTGTCGGCGATGGGCCTCGAGCGCGACGGCTTCCGGGGGAAGGGCCTTGCCATCACCGTGAGCATGGCCACCGAGGCCGCCGGCTGGGCGGGAGTCTACCTGACCCTGGTTCCCGACACCCTGTGATCCCGGAGCGGTACGGAGGGCCGGCGCATCCTGCGCCGGCCCTTCTCATGCGGCGCCCCCTCCGTCGAGCAGCTCCACCGGCACCGGCAGGAACTCCCGCAGGATGGCCGCGTTCTCCTGGGCGGTGGCGGCCTCGGTGCCATCGGCGCCGGGGTTGAGGATGACCGCCTCGATGCGCCAGCCGCGCAGCATGAGCGCCTCGGCGGAAAGCAGGGTGTGGTTGAGGGTGCCGAGGCCCGCGAGGGCCACGAGCACGCAGGGGATCCGGCCCCGGTCCTGGGGCCGCAGGCAGGCGCCGGAGGCGCTGCCGGGGACGGGGAGCGCGGGCGGGGCGTCCCAGTTCGAGGCCCAGGCGAGGAAGTGGAGGCCCGGGGCGAGGGGCACCATGAGGCCGCCCACGCCTTCCAGGAGGAGCCGTCCCTCGGCAGGGCGGCGGCACCATGCGGCGGTGCCGTCGAGATCGAGGGTGCGCCCTTCCCGCCGGGCCGCCGCCAGGGGGGAAAGGGGCGCCTCCAGGAGGACGTGGCTCTCGGCGGTGATGCCAGGGCCGGTGATGGCGCTGGCATCGGCCTCGGGGTGGTCCGGCCGGTCCACGCCGGTCTGGAAGGGCTTGCGGTAGGTCACGGGGGCCCAGGCGGACCAGGCCCGGGCGATGCGGCCGGACACGTGGGTCTTGCCCACGCCGGTGCCGGTTCCGAGGACCCAGAGGGGGCTGGGGAGGTCGGCGAGGTTCAGCACGGGTTCGGTGGCGTCCGTCGGGTTCAGATCAGCGCGGGGTGCCGGTCTTGAGCTGGGCCAGGGCCTGGCGGGCCTGTCCCGCCTGCTGGCTGTCGGGGGCGAGGGTGATGATCCGGTTCCAGGCCGCCTGGGCCTCCGGCAGCTTGTGGAGGTCGTTGGCGTACACGATGCCCAGGTTGAAGAGGCTCTGGAGGTGCTTGGGATCCAGCTTCTGGGCCTTCTGGAAGTTGGCCACGGCCTTGTCGAACTGGCCCAGCTCGCGGAACATCACACCCTGGTCGGTGAGCACGTTGGGGTCGTCGCCCTGGAGGGCGAGGGCCTTGGCATAGGCGGTGACGGCCTTCTGGGCCTGGTTCGAATCGAAGTAGGCGTTGCCCAGCTCCACCCAGGCGGCCCGGTTCTTCGGATCCTGGAGGGTGGCGCGTTCCAGGCCGGCGATGTTCTGCTGCTGCACGGCGCTGGGCGGCATGGCCCCCGGCGGCGTCATGCCGGGCGCGGCCCCGGGCATCCCGCCGGGCATGGCGGGGGCCGCGGTCGCCGCCGGCACGGCGGCCGCCACGACGGTGGAGGAACCCGAGCCGCTGCTGGCGCCGATGAAGTAGCCGATGAGGCCTCCGACCACGAGACCGCCGGCGAGGGCGAGGAGGATGTTCCGGTTCATGGGGGCTCCTTCCATGCGACTGGGGATTCTCCCACAGGAGGGGAACGGGGCCAGTCACAGTTGCGCCTTTCCGGGAGTCCGGCCGGGTTAGCCTCGGGGAGTGCGGCCGCCCCCTGCGGCGTGGCATCGAGGAAGGGCGCCCGTGTTCATTCTGGAAGAACCCTACGTGTCGGACCTGCTGAAGCGCGCTGCGCTGGACCTGGGGGCCCCGGTCCTGGACACGCCCATGGCCAGGCAGGCCCTCGCAGGCACGGGGCTGCGGCTGTGGGGGGACGATGCCTTCGCGGAGGCCTTCACGGGCGGAGGGCATCCCCGGATCTACGCCAACTCGGAGCACGCCATCGGGTGGGTGGCCCGGCACCTGGGCGCCACGGCGCTCCCCGGGCGGATCGCCCGCTTCAAGGACAAGCTCCGGTTCCGCGAGATGCTGGCGGACCTCTACCCGGACTACCGCTTCGCGGGGGTGGATCTGGAGGGGCTCGCCCGCTTCGATCCCCGGTCCATTCCGGCGCCGTTCGTGGTGAAGCCCGCCGTGGGCTTCTTCAGCCTGGGGGTGCGGGTGGTCCGGGATCCCGCGGCCTGGCCCGGCGTGGCGGCGGAACTCGCGGAGGCGGCCCGGCGCCAGGGGAGCCTGTACCCCGGCCAGGTGGTGGACTTCGACCGGTTCATCGTGGAGGAGGTGATCGAGGGCGAGGAGTTCGCCGTGGATGCCTACTACGACGCCGAGGGGCGGGTGGTGATCCTGGACATCCTCGGCCACCTCTTCGCCTCGGAGGAGGACGTGAGCGACCGGGTGTACTACACCTTGCCTGCCCTCATCCGCCGGTGGCGCGAGCCCTTCGCCGCCTTCCTCGAGGAGGTGGGCCGCCGGGCGGGGCTGCGGGATTTCCCGGTCCACGCGGAACTGCGGGTCGGGGCGGACGGCCGCATCGCCCCCATCGAGGTGAACCCCCTGCGGTTCGCCGGGTGGTGCGTGGCGGACATGGCCCACCACGCGTACGGGCTCAACCCCTACGCCTGCTTCCTGGAGGGCCGCGTTCCGGACTGGGAGCGCATCCTCCCGGAGCGGGAGGGGAAGGTCTTCGCGCTGGTGGTGGCGGACCTGCCCTCCCGGGTGGACCCCGCCACCCTCGAATCCGTCGACTACGAGGCCTTCCTGGCCCGTTTCCACGGGGTCCTCGAACTCCGGAAGGTGGACTTCACCCGCCACCCCGTCTTCGCCTTCCTGTTCCTGGAACTGCCGGAGGACGAGCTCCCGTCCCTGCGGGGGATCCTCGGCGAGGATCTGTCCCGCTATGCTTGCCCCCGCGAACCGACCCCCTGAGGGCGCTCGGAAGGGGTTGGAAAAATCATGATGGCGCGGCCGATGGCCGATACCCAGGTCAGGTGCCAGGGCCTCGTTCCCGCGGCATCCCCCTTGGCCCGCCTCCACCAGGTCTCCCCGTGCCCCTCCCGCATGTCAGCCACCTCCGGTCCGGTCGTCTGGCCGGCGCGCTGCTCATGGCCTTCGGCGTCCCGGTCTCCCTCGGGGGATTCTTCCTGGCCCGGGGGGCCCACCGGAGCGAGGTCCGTGCGGCCTTCCTGACCGTGGCCCAGTACCGGGCCGAGCTGGTGAGCGAAGGGCTGCATCACGGCTTCGAGACCGTGCTGGTCCTGCGGGATTTCATGGAATCCGGGCCGGTGGATCGCTCGGCATTCCAGGCCTTCGCGGGTCCCGTGCTGGCCCGCCGGCCCTTCCTGCAGGCCCTCCAGTGGCTGCCGGAGGTGGACCCCGCGAACCGGCCGGCGCTGGAGGCGGAGGCCCGCCGGGCCCATCCGGGGTTCCGCTTCTTCGGGCTGGATGCCGCGGGGAACCCGGTGCCCCTGCCCCCGGAGGCCACCTTCCATGCCGTGGATTTCGTGGCGCCCCTCTCCGGGAACGAGCCGGCCCTGGGGTTCTGCGCCCGGCACCTCGCCACCCGGGAGGAGGCCCTGGCCCGGGCCCTCCAGACCGGGTCCCTGACGTCCAGCGGGCGGATCCGCCTCATCCAGGAGACCGCCGACCAGTACGGGCTGCTGGTGATGGCCCCGGTCCCGGGCCGGACCGGTCGCCCGCCGGGCGTGGTCCAGGGCGTCTTCCGGGCCGGGGACCTGGTCCACAAGTCCCTGGCCGACGCGCCGCCTGAAGGGGTGGTGGTCCGCCTGATCGACGGGAGCGCCCCCGCGGCCGAATCCATCCTCCACATCGAGCCCTCGCCCCTTCCGCCACGGCAGGGGGGGGACTCCAGCCTCCGCCTGGTCCAGCGGTTCGACCAGGCGGGCCGGCACTGGATCGTGGCGGTGACCCCGGCCCCGGGCTACTTCCCCGTGAGCGCGGGGGTACGGGCCTGGGGCGTCCTGCTGGGAGGGCTGGCCTTCTTCGGGCTCCTGGCGGGGTACGTCCAGACCCTGCTGACCCGGGAGGCCGAGGTGCGGACCCTGGTCGACGCCCGCACCCGGGAGCTGGCGGAGGAGGTGGCGAGCCACCGGCGGGATGCGGAGGCCTTGCTCGCCAGCGAGGCCCGGTTCCGGCACCTGGTGGAGGTGATGGGCGAGGGCATGTGGGTGCTGGATGCCGAGGGGAACACCACCTTCGTCAACCGGCGCATGCGGGAGATCCTGGGCTACAGCCCCGAGGAGATGGCGGGACGGCCCCTCACGGATTTCATGTTCGCGGCGGACTTCGGCACCGCGGAGCGGAACATGGCCCAGCGGCGGGCGGGGGTCGGCGCCCAGCACGATTTCCGGTTCCGGCGGAAGGACGGGTCCGAGGTGTGGACCATCGTCACGGCCAACCCGGTCAAGGATGAATCCGGCCGGGTGGTGAGCATCCTGGGCATGATCACGGACATCACCGAGCGGCGGCGGGTCGAGGAGGCCCAGCTGCAGAGCCAGAAGCTGGAGAGCCTGGGTGTGCTGGCCGGCGGCATCGCCCACGACTTCAACAACCTCCTGACGGCCATCCTGGGGAACATCAACCTCGCCCAGCTCTGCCTCCCGCGCATCTCCCCGGCCTGGCCCTACCTCGAGAACCTGGAGAAGTCCGTCCACCGCGCCACGAACCTCACGCGGCAGATGCTCGCCTACTCCGGCCGGGGGCGGTTCGTGGTGGCGCCCATGGACCTGAACCAGGCCGTGGAGGAGATGGGCCACCTGCTGGGCGTGTCCATCTCCAAGAAGGTGGCCCTCCGGTTCCAGCTCCAGCCGGGGCTGCCCGCCATGATGGCCGAGGCCTCCCAGATCCAGCAGGTGATCATGAACCTGGTGACCAACGCCTCCGAGGCCATCGGCGAGGCCGAAGGCCTGGTGGCCATCCGCTCGGGTTCCCAGGTCTACACCGCCGAGGACCTGGCCCGGGACTTCCCCGGCCAGGCCCTCGCCCCCGGGACCTTCCTCGTCCTGGAGGTCTCGGACAACGGGCAGGGCATGGATGCGGAGACCCAGGCCCGCATCTTCGAGCCCTTCTTCACCACCAAGTTCACGGGCCGGGGCCTCGGCCTCTCCGCCATCCAGGGCATCGTGCGCGGGCACCGGGGCGGCATCCGCGTCTACAGCGAGCTCGGCAAGGGCACCACCTTCAAGCTGATCTTCCCCGCGGGGGCCGACCCGGCCCCCGACGCGGTCCGGCCCGCGGAGGCCGAGGCCTGGCGGGGCCAGGGCACCCTCCTGGTGGTGGACGACGAGGAGGAGGTCCGCATCATCGCCGAGGCGCTCCTGCGGTCCCTGGGCTTTGGGGTGATCCTGGCCGCCGACGGGCAGGAGGCCCTCGAGTTCTACCGGAAGGCGGGCGGGACGATCTCGGCCGTCCTCATGGACCTCACCATGCCCCACATGGACGGCGTGGAGACCTTCCGCGAGCTGAGGCGCCTGGACCCGGACTGCCGCGTGGTGCTGACCAGCGGCTACAACGAGCAGGAGGCCATCCACGACTTCCTGGGGAAGGGCCTCGCGGGGTTCGTCCAGAAGCCCTTCCAGCGCGACGACCTGATGCGGGCCCTGCGGAAGGCGGTGGAGGGCGGCGCTTCAGCCTAGGCCCAGGACCTCGGCGAGGGCCGCGGCCAGGGACGCCACCTCGCGCTCCTCCAGGTGGGCGCCGGTGGTGATCCGCAGGCGGGCGGAGCCTTCGGGCACCGTGGGGGGACGGACGGCCCGGACGTCGAAGCCGCGCGCCTGCAGGGCCAGGGCCAGCCGTACGGCTTCCGCGTCCGGGCCCACGGGCACCGGGACGATGGCCGAGGGGCCCCCAGGCAGGCCCAGGGCCTCCCGCAGCCGCTGGGCATGGGCCAGGGCCCGCGCCCGCCGCCAGGGCTCGGCCCGGGCGATCCGCACCCCTTCGAGGGCGGCGCCGACCACCGGCGGGGGCAGGGCGGTGGAGAAGATGAAGCCCCGGGCCGTGTTCACCAGGTGCTCCCGGAGTTCCGGGGCCGCGCAGACGAAGGCGCCGAAGGCCCCCAGCGCCTTGCCGAGGGTGCCCATGACCAGGGGCACCCGGCCGGACACGCCCTGGTGCTCCGCCAGGCCCGCTCCCGTGGCGCCCAGGAGCCCGGTGGCGTGGGCTTCGTCCACGAGCAGCAGGGCTTCGAAGCAGTCGCAGAGCTCCAGCAGGCCGGGCAGGTCGGCGGCATCGCCGTCCATGCTGAACACGGCGTCGGTGGCCACCAGGGCCAGGGCCCCCGGGGCGGCCCCCGCGCGCCAGGCCGCCATCCGTTCCGCCAGGTCCGCCAGATCCAGGTGCCGGAACACCTGCACGGCGGCGCCCCCCGCCCTGGCCAGGCGGCACCCGTCCACCAGGGAGGCGTGGTTCAGGGCGTCGGAGAAGACGGCATCGCCGGGCCCCAGGAGGGCCGGAAGGAGGGTGGCGTTGGCCTGGTAGCCCGTGTTGAAGAGGAGGCAGGCCCCGGCACCCTTCCAGGCGGCCAGGGCGGCCTCGAGGGCCTCGTGGAGGGGGGTGGTCCCCCGCAGGAGCCGGGCGGCGCCCGTGCCCGCCCCGTGGGCCCGGGCGGCGGCCGCGGCCGCCTCGGCCAGGCGCGGATCCCGCCGCAGGCCGAGGTAGTCGTTGGAGCAGACATCCAGCCCGGCGGGGGGCTGGATGGCGCGCTCCCGGCCCAGGGCCCGGCGGCGCCCGACGGACTGGCGGAGGCGGTCGAGCCAGGGGGCGGGGATCGGGGAATCGGCCATGGGGACTCCGCGGGCGGGGCGGAACTTCGGGGGCGCTGGAGGCAGGGTAAGGGGAGGGGGAATGCTAGGATCTATGGGGGATCCTCGGTGGGATCTCCCCCCTGGAGCGTGGCATGGAATATCGGCAGCCGTGGCAGCAGGTCTCCGCCGGAGCGCGGGATCGTGCCGCTTTTATCCGAAGCGTCTATCTGTGGCTCATGGGCGGATTCGCCGTGGCGGCCCTTGGGGCCCTCAGCGCGCCGATGGTGGCCCGGGCCCTGGTGCCTGTGGTGGGCAGCTTCTTCGGCTGGGTGCTCTTCGGGGTGCAGTTCGGGACCCTCCTCTTCGCCTCGGCGGTGCGCCGCCGCCAGCCCCTCAACCGGCTGGCCTTCGCCCTCTTCACCTTCGTCTCCGGGGTCATCGCGGGCCTGGTGGCCCTGGTGGTGGCCGAGGGGGCCGGCTTCCAGCCCGTGCTCACCGCCTTCGGGATGACGGGCGGGGTCTTCCTCACGCTCACCACCACGGCCTTCGTGAGCAAGAAGGACTTCAGCTTCCTGCGGAACTTCGTCATCGTCGGCATCGCCGTGATGTTCTTCGGGGGGCTGGCCGCGGCCATCTTCCACCTGGAAGCCTTCGGCCTGGTGATCTCCGGCGTGGCCGTCATCGCCTGTTCCGCCAAGCTGCTCTGGGACACCTCGACCATGCTCCGCACGGAGGACTTCAGCGATCCCGCGGGCTTCGCCCTGGCCCTCTTCGTGAGCCTCTACAACATCCTCATCGCCCTCATGAACCTCCTGGGCGGCGGACGCCGCCGCTAGACCCACCTCCGACCCCAAGGACCCCCATGCTCCGTGCCTCGCTCATTCCCCTGATCGCCCTCGGCCTCGCCGCCCAGGAGGCCGCCAAGCCCGCGCCCGCCGCGGCGCCGGCCCCCGCGGCCCAGGCCACGCCCGCTCCGGCGGCCCAGCCGGCTCCCGCCCAGCCCAAGCCCGAGGACGTGGTCGTGGCCACGGTGGGCGGCGAGCCCATCACCGAGGCCGACTTCCGCGCCGCCTTCCGCATCCTCCCGCGGCAGGAGCAGATGCAGCTGCTCATGCTCCAGGGCGGCAAGGAGGAGTTCATCAAGCGCATGGCCGAGAGCAAGCTCCTGGCCGTGAAGGCCAGGAAGATGGGCCTGGACAAGACGCCGGACTTCCAGCGCACCCTCGACCGCACCAAGGATGACCTGCTCGCCCGGGAGTTCCTGACCCAGGAGGGCGAGGCCCTCCAGGCCAAGCTCAAGCTCTCGGACGCGGACGTGAAGGCCTACTACGAGGCCCACCCCGACAAGTTCAAGCAGCCCGAGCTGGTGAGCGTCCGCCACATCCTCGTGGCGGTGAAGCGCGACCCCAAGGAGAAGGAGGGCCTCACGGACGCCGAGGCGAAGCAGCACATCGCCACCCTCCAGGCGGACCTCAAGAAGGGCATGAAGTTCGAGGACCTCGCGAAGAAGTTCAGCGACGACCCCGGCAGCAAGGACAACGGCGGCCTCTACAAGGACGTGGATCCCTCCAGCTGGGATCCCGTCTTCGCCAAGGCGGCCATGACGCAGCCCGTCGGGAAGGTGGGGGCCCCCGTGAAGACCCAGTTCGGCTACCACCTGATCAAGGTGGAGGGCCGGAAGCCCGCCCGGCAGGTGCCCTTCGAGGAGGCCAAGGCCGAGGCCCAGCAGATGGCCGAGCGGGACCGCCAGGGCGAGGTGTGGGAACAGCTCATGGACGGCCTGAAGAAGGAGATCCCCTTCGAGCTGGCCAAGCCCGCGCCCTCGGATGCGCCCAAGGCCGCGCCCGCTCCCGCCAAGGGCGCGGAGGCCCCGAAGCCCGCCCCGGCCAAGGGAGGTGCCCATTGAGGCGTTCCACCCTCGCCGCCCTCGTCCTCGTCCCCGCCCTGCTGTCGGCGGCGGCGCCGGACGTGCGTGATGAGATCCTCGTCATCGTCAACAGCCACATCATCACCCGGCACCAGTTCGAGCAGTCCGTGGAGCAGCAGAACGCGGCCCTCTACCGCGAGTTCTCCGGCAAGGAACTGGACGCGAAGCTGAAGGACGCCCGGGAGAAGACGCTGCAGGGCCTCATCGATGCCTTCCTGCTCGACGACAAGGCCGCGGAGCTGGGCTCGCCCATCACGGACGCCTACGTGCAGGCCAACATCGACGCCATCAAGAAGGAGAACAAGTTCGCCTCCGACGCCGACCTCGAGCGGGCCCTCCGGACCAGCCTCGGCATCAGCCTGGAGGAGTTCACCAAGCGCCAGAAGGAGCAGGCCACCCAGCAGTTCGTGCTGCAGCGGGAGGTCTTCTCCAAGGTGGCGGTCGAGGACAACGAGCTGCGGGCCTACTACGAGGACCACAAGGATGAGTACCGGCTCCCCACCCGGTTCCGCATCCGCGAGCTGGTGCTGGCCAAGGGCGCCACGGAGGCCGACCAGGCCGCCGCCAAGGCGAAGGTGGCCGAGATCCAGGCGGCCCTGAAGGCCGGCAAGCCCTTCGAGGAGCTGGTGAAGGCCTACTCCACCAGCCCCAGCAAGGACACCGGCGGCGACCTGGGCTGGCTGGCCAAGGGCCTGCTCCGGCCCAGCATCGAGGACGCGGCGGTGAAGCTCAAGCCCGAGCAGGTCTCCGCGCCCATCGAGACGGACAAGGACATCTACCTCGTCCAGCTCATCGCCCTGGAGGACGCGCCCGTCAAGGCCTTCGCCGAGGTGAAGGACGCCATCCTCAAGAAGCTCCAGGAGCCCAAGGCCCAGAACGCCATCGAGCAGTACCTTGCGGATCTCCGCATGCGCGCCAACATCCGCTACCTGGTGCCGAAGGAACAGATCCTGAAGGGATGACCATGAGGCTGGACGCCTACCTCAAGAAGAGCCTGCTCATCAAGCGGCGGGAGCTGGCCAACCAGCTCTGCGACGAGGGGATGGTGCGGGTGAACGGGGCGCCGAGGCGGGCGAGCCACGAGGTGAAGGTCCAGGACGAGCTGGAGTTCCCCCTCTACAACCGGGTGCTCAAGGTGCGGGTGCTCGCCCTGCCCGAGGGGAACGTCAAGAAGGCGGACCAGTGGGCGCTCTTCGAGGTGCTGGAGGACAAGCGGCTGCCCCTGGACCTGGGCTACGGCGACGAGGACCCCTTCAGCCCGCCGCCCAAGCCGCCCCGCAACCACTGACCGGGCCGGGGGGACCCGCCGCGATCGCCGAGGCTGATTCCGCGGCCCGGCCCTATCCTGGGAGCTGACCCGGAGCCGCCATGCCCGACCAGCCCCCGATCCGAAGCCTCAAGGAGGGCGACCCCTTCGCCGGCATCCTCCTGGCCCAGGAGGCCGCCTTCAAGACCAGCGCCAAGGGCAGCGAGTACCTGGAGCTGAAGCTCTCGGACGCCTCCGGCGACCTCAAGGGCTTCCTCTGGGACCTGCGGGCCGTGGAGGGGCCGCTGGAGCCCATCCAGGCCGATGCCTTCCTGTGGGTGAAGGGCGCCGCCTCCAGCTACAACGGGCGCCTCCAGCTCCGGCTGGACAAGGTCCGCTTCGTGCCCGACGGGGACGTGGCCGACGTCGCCCGGTTCTTTCCCGTGAGTGCCCGACCCGTCCCCGAGATGCTCGCCGAACTGGACGACCGCCTCGCCGGGGTGGCGGATCCCTGGATCCGGCGGCTCCTCACGGCCCTCTTCCGGGAGGACGAGGACCTGCGGCGGGCCTTCGCCACGGCGCCGGCGGCCAAGTCCATGCACCACGTCTACCTGGGGGGCCTGCTCGAGCACACCCTCTCCATCCTGGGCATGGCCGCCCGGGCCTGCGACCACTACCCCGAGCTGAACCGGGACCTCGTGACCGCCGGGGTGCTCCTGCACGACGTGGGCAAGACCGCCGAGCTCAGCTACCAGCGGGGCTTCGGCTACACCGATGCCGGCAACCTCCTGGGCCACATCTCCATCGAGGCCGAATGGATCAACCGCGAGGTGGGCAAGATCCCCGGCTTCCCAGAGGAACTGCGCCTGCAGATCCTGCACATCGTCCTGAGCCACCACGGGCGCCTGGAGTTCGGCTCCCCCGTCCTGCCCAAGACGCCCGAGGCCCTGCTCGTCCACTACCTGGACGACCTGGACGGCAAGCTGGAGGTGATGTTCCGGGCCCTCCGCGAGGAGGGGGCCGGGGCCTGGAGCCCCTACAACCGGGCCCTCGACCGGATGATCTACCGCACGCGGTGGCCCCGGGCGGAATCTGTCCAGAAGTGAACATGGGATGGGCAAACCGGTCATTTGTGGACATGGATCCATGGACCTGGGCAGGAGGAGCCCGGCAAAATGCCAATGCAAGTGCTGGGGGATCACGGCCTAGGCCGGACATGAGTCGGTAGAAAATTCCTGGCATGGCTCTGGCTCTGTTGGGACTCCTGACCCATCGAGGTGCCCGATGAAGCTCTCCCGCAAGGCCAAGCGCTACGACGACTCCGTCCTTCCCGGCGAGTTCCAGGGCTTCGAGAGCTTCCGCGAGGCGGACGTGGAGCTGGACGGGACCCTGGAAGGCTTCCTCCGGCGCTGTGAGGGCTGTGTGCAGCTGGGCGAGGTCGTGCTCGAGCGGCACGCCCCCAAGAAGCTGAGCTTCGCGAAGCTGAAGACCAAGGCCGAGAAGCTCATGGAGCAGGTCAGCTACCTCAAGGAGCGCCTCGAGATCGTGGACCACGACCGGCGGGGGATGTACATCCAGCTGCGGAGCCTCCCGCCCTACAAGGACGACACCCAGATCCAGTTCAACGAGATCAGCATCGGGAAGAACAAGATCGTGGTGAAGCGCATCGCCTTCTACCGCAAGGAGGAGGTGAAGCAGCAGGTGCCCCTCCAGATCTCCGAGCGGGACCTCCAGCGCCTCCTGTCCGATATTCGACAGGCCATCGCGTAGCTTTGGTCTTGTCTGTAATTCCTGCTGTGACTGCAAAAAGGGCGCCCAGGCGCCCTTTTTGATATCGCTGCGCCGAAGGCGCCGGCTGATCTGGTCAAGATGCTCTGCTCGACGGGTCCCGGCATGCAACGCTGCCCCGCAGCGTCGCATGCCACCCGTCAGAGCATCGCCATCCACGACCCCGTCTCGCCGCCCCGGACGGGACCTTCGGGAAGGTCGCTCTCCTTGAAGAGGAAGTGGCTGCTGTTCCAGCTGCCGCAGTTGTCGCAGCGGTCCGCGTAGTCCTGGGTCTTGTGGCCGCAGACGGCACACTCGAACCGCAGCTTCAGCACGCCGAGGTTGCGGAGCAGCTGGCGGTACTCGTTGAGGGCGGCGTCGAGGCGTCCGCGCCGGCTGTGGATCTTGGCCATGAAGAAGAACAGGATGGGGCTGTACACCACCTGGCTGCGCACCTCCTGGAAGAGGTCCAGGGCCTCGTCGAGGATCTCCAGGCGGTAGAGCATCTTGCCCAGGAAGAACTTGGCGGTGGTGGCGTGCTTGGAGGTGGCGGCCACCTTGCGCATGAGGGCGAGGCCGTCCTCGGGGCGTCCCAGCTGGATGAAGTAGTCCTCGATCTCCTGGAGGAAGGTGCCCTCCCCGGTCTTGCGGAAGCCCTCCAGCCAGATCTCGAGGCCCTGGGCCTCCTGGTCCTGCAGGATCATGCAGCGGCCGAGGCTGAGGTAGGCGGGCACGAACTCGGGCTCGTCCTTGACCACCTGCTGGAAGACCAGGGCGGCCTCTTTGAACTGGTCGGCCTCCACCTTGGCCATGCCCACCTGGTAGGCCAGGGCGGCGCCCTGGGCGCGCTCGCCCTGGGTCAGGTCCGCGGCGAAATAGGCCTGGAGCTTCTTCTGCACCTCCAGGGCCTCGTCCCAGGCCTGGGCATCCATGTGGAGGGCCCGGAGGCGACGCCAGGCGCGCAGGGCCTTCTTGGGATCGTCGGAGGCCACCTTCTTCAGGACGCCGACGGCGGCCTCCCGGTTGCGGACGGCCACCAGGGCCTCGGCCAGCTGGTAGCGGGCCTCCACGATCTCCGGCTCATCCAGGCTCAAGGTCTCGAAGAGCTTGACGGCCTGCTCGGCCTCGCCGGTCTTGAGGAGGATCTCGCCCAGCAGCAGGCGGGCCGGGACGTGCTGCTTGCGCTGGTCGAGGACCGCCTCCAGGATCCCGCGGGCCTCGCGGGAGAGGCCGTGGGCCATGAGGTCGCGGGCTTCCTGGAGGCGCTCGGAGATGCGCTTCACCAGGCGGGTGTCCGCCGAGGCGTTGAGCCCCTTCACCAGGCGCACGACCTCCATGATCCCCGTGTAGAGGATGTTGAGGAGGAATCCCAGGAGGAAGGCCAGGAGGATGAGGCTCTGGAGCTTGATGCTCTCGCGGAAGATCACCACCTCGCGCACCAGCAGCTCGTGGTTGGCCAAGTAGACATTGCCCAGCACGAACAGCACGAAGGCGAGGAGCACGAAGAAGAACACGTTCACGAGACGCATGGGCCGACCTCGAAAGCTGGGCCTAGCATGACATGGGAGGCTCCCGTCCTGCGGCTCCTGTCTTCAGGCGCCTTCGGCCTTGTCGATCCACGCCTTCGCCGCTCGGAGGTCCTCCCACACGGCGCGGCGCACATCCTGGGTGTACTGGCGCAACACGTAAGCAGGATGGAAGGTGGGCATCACGGGGATGGCGCGCCCGCCGAGCTCCAGCTGGCGCCATTGGCCGCGGGCGCGGGTGATGCCCTCGGTCAGGCCGAGCAGCTCCCGGAGGGGCGTCGCCCCGAGGGTCACGAGGACGGCGGGCCGGACCAGCTCGATCTGCCGGTGCAGGTAGCCCAGGCAGGCCCGGGCCTCCTCGGGCAGGGGGGTGCGGTTGTCCGGGGGGCGGCACTTGACCACGTTGGCGATGTAGGTCTCGGCGCGCGTCAGGCCGATGGCGCCGATCATCTTGTCCAGCAGCTCGCCGGCCTTGCCCACGAAGGGGCGGCCCTGGAGGTCCTCGTCCCGGCCGGGCCCCTCGCCCACGAACATGAGCCGGGCGGCGGGGTTCCCCTCGCCGAAGACGAAGCGGATCCGGCCCGGCCCGAGGGGGCACTTCAGGCAGCCCTGGATGGCCGCCTCCAGGGCTTCCAGGGTGCCGGCCCCGGCGACGGCCTGGGGCGGGGGGCAGCCCGCGGCATCCGTGGGGGGCTCGTACCGCGCCGCGGCCGGGGGCGCGGGGCGGGTCGGGGGCGCCGGCTGGGGACGCGGGGCCTCCGATCGCCGGGGGGGCGGCTCGGCAGCGGGCTCCGCCGCCGGCCGGGGCTCGCGGACCAGGCCCATCACCCCCAGCTCCTGCAGGGTGTCCCGCCAGGCTTCAAGGGGGGAGGGTTCCATACCCTTCAAGCCTAGCGCGGAACCTCCGGGGCGCTTCGGGCATCCTAGTCCCTGGAGCCGCGAATGGAGGAACGACAGCCCGAGACCCCCTTCGGAGACATGGAGGCCTTCCACGGCGCCTTCGCGGAGCTCTATCCCCGCCTGGTGAGTTATGCCCGGCGGTACGGGGCCACCTTCGCCGAGGACATCGCGCAGGAGGCCTTCGTCATCCTCATGCAGCGGGAGGAGCGGGTGGAGCATCCCACCGCCTTCCTCTACGGCACCGTGCGGACCCTCTCCCTGACCGAGCGCCGCCCCATGAAGAACCAGAACCTCAGCCTGGAGGCCGTCACCGAGCCGGGACTCGCCGGCGGGGCGGACGACCAGGTGCTCAACCAGGAGGTTCGGGAGCGCATGCGGATGCTCTCGCCGACCTTCCGCGAGGCCCTGTGGCTCTTCGTGGTGGAGGGGCTCTCCATCCGCGAGATCGCCGACATCCTCGGCATCCCCGAGGCCACCGTGAAGACCCGCATCCACCGGGCCAAGGCCCAGCTCAAAGATCAGCTCAATCCATCCGGAGGCGTGCATGTCCTGGTCTGATCCTGCCCGGCGCTTCGAACCCGCCGAGGATGTCCAACTGCGCGCCGAACTCCGCGAGCTGCTCGGCCTCCAGCCCCCGCCCCAGCGGTCCCCCGCCCCGGTGACCCAGGAGCTGGCCAGCCTCGCCGAGGACCTGCGGAAGGAGGCCCTGCGCCGCCGACGCACGGAGCGCCGCCGGCCCTCCTGGGGCCTGATCGCCGCCGCGGCGCTGCCGCTGCTGGCCGTCCTGGCGGGCCTGGGGACCTGGGGGGTCCAGCAGAAGCAGCGGGCGGACGGCCTCGCGGCCCACGCCCAGCGGCAGGAGGCGGAACTGAACCGCCTGGCCGCCGCCAACGCCGCGGAACTGGCCCGGGAACGGAAGGCCAAGGAGGAGGCCCAGCAGCAGCTCCAGCTGGTGGCCCAGGCCCTGCCCAAGAAGTCCCTGCCCTACCTGGTCATTCCGGTCGAGAAGCCCCTGCGCATCCAGGGTGAGGACTACCAGCGGGTGAAGGAGAAGCCGGGCCAGTAGGGCGGCACGTTCCTGGCATAGTCAAGGGCAAGGTGTGCCCATGGAAAGCAACTCCCTGCTCCTCCTCATCCTCCTGCTGGCGGCCCTGTCCACGATCCTCGCGGGCATGGGGGTCTTCAGCAACAGCCGTCCGCCCGATCCGCGCCTGAACCAGATGGCCACGGACCTGGAGGACATCAAGAACATGCTCTCCCAGCTCCAGAAGGCCGTGCTCCAGACCGAGCGGAAGCTGGAGAAGGAGGTCCAGATCGGCCGGAACGAGACCCGGGAGGTCATCGAGAAGCTGGCCGACGCCCTGGACAAGCGGCTCAAGGAGCTGGTGGGGTAGGACCCAGTCCTCAGTCTTCAGTCCGCAGTCTGCAGGTACCAACGGTGGCGGCCTGTGGGCCGCACCGTTTATTGCTTTGGGCCGTGGTTCCCGGAACGGCCGCTCCTGGGGCCGGGCCCCTTTTTTCCTGAAGGCTGAAGACTGAAAACTGAAAACTCAGGACTCAGGACCCAGGCCCGACCCAGATCCCTCACCCGGCCTGGCTGTGGTTGGCCGGGGCCCAGCCGCGCTCGTTGAGCAGCTTCACACCCTGGATGCGGGTGAGGCGGAAGGCCATCTCCTCCTGGTGGAGGTGGCAGAAGGCCAGCAGGTGGTCCTCCTGGATGGCCCGCGGGGAGACGCGCCGGAGCTGGGTCCGGTGCGCGGCGGGGGGCAGGTAGGTCAGCTCCACCATGAGGGTGTGGCCGGCGGCGTATTCGAGGATGCGCTGCACCTCCTCCGCCAGCTGGTCCTCGCCGCCCAGGTGCAGCATGGGAATGCGGCGCTGGACCTCCTGGTAGAGGGCGGGGTCCTCGTCGTGGAGGCGCTGCAGGGCCGAGCGCACCATCTGCTGGACGGGCTCCAGGTGGTGGTTCATGCCCTTCTCGTCCACGAAGGCCAGGGCGGCCAGGGCCCACAGGTAGAGCTTCTCGTCCGAATCCAGGCTCATGGCCAGGAAGCGCCCCGGCTTGGGCAGGAAGCCCGCCTGCTTGAGGAGGGCGTGGGCGTTGCCGTCCCCGCGGACCTCCAGCACGGTGTCCGAGAGCGGGGCCAGCTTCAGGGGGGACAGCTCCGGCCGCAGCTTCAGCTCGTCGGCCAGGTGGGGGGTGCGGGCCCGCACGAGGCGGACGCCCTGGTGGACCTCCACTTCGCCCACCCGCCGGGAGAGGTCGTCCAGCAGCTGCAGCAGGGGCTGGGGCAGGGCCAGGGCCGGGGCGCCCAGGCGCTGGGACAGCTCCTCCAGGGGCACGCCCGATTCCAGGGCCCGCACCAGGGTGGCATGGCTGATGCGGAAGGTGCCCATGGCGTCCAGGGACTCCACGTCCGCCAGCTGGGCCAGCTGCAGCAGCCGGTGGGGGTTCTGGAGGAGGGGCGTGAGCAGCTCCAGGGTGGGCTGGAGGATCAGGGGCTGGTCCTGGTCCAGGGGCTGCCAGTGGGCGGCCGTGCCCTTCAGGTCCCGCAGCAGATACTCGTGGGCCAGGGCCTCCCCGTGGTCGGTCAGGGCCAGGTGGGCCAGGCCGTCGTCGCAGCGGATGATGCCCATCCGGTTCAGGAAGGGGAGGAACACCGCGCGGGTGCGGTCCTCGTCGAGGGGATGCAGGGTCTTCAGGAAGGCGAGGAAGGGCTGGGTGGCCAGGGTCTGGCCGCGGCGCTCCAGCAGGTGCTGGACGAGGAAGTGGCGGTCCTCCGCCGGGGGCATGCCCCAGGCCTTCAGATCGTGCTCGAGGAGGCTGGCGAAGGCCCGTTCCGCCACCCAGCGGGGCGGATGGCTCGTCACGGCGGGCAGGAGGGTCTCCACCCGGCCATCGCGGTTCCAGAGGAGCCCCAGGCGGTGCAGGAGCGTGAAGAGCAGGGTGGCGTCCTGCTCCTCCTGGAGCATGGCGTTCCGGTGGAGGAGCTGGGAGAGCTCCTTCTTGGCCGGCAGCCCGCCCTTGAGGACGCGGATGCCCGCCACGCAGCGCAGCAGGACGCTGGTGAGGGCCAGGGAGAACCGGAAGGGCTCGGCGGCCCGGAGCTTGGCGCCTTCCGGAGCCTGGAAGCTCAGGGCGCCGTCGTCGAAATCCTCGAGGGCGTCGGCCACCCGCTCGGGGACGGCCCAGCCCGCTCCGTCCGGCAGGACGAGGCCCAGGTCCGTCAGGACGGCCAGCAGCTCCGCCGAAGGCAGCGTGCCCTCGCCCACCAGGTGCTTGAGGGCCAGGAGCGCCTCGGTCGCCAGGTCCGCCAGGGCATCGGAGAGCCGCTTGTGGTCCTCCAGGTGGAAGACCATGGTCTTCAGTAGCCGCTTGCGGCCCTCGGGGCCCTCCTCCCAGCGGATGGGGATCGGGAGGCGCCGCCGCTCACAGATGACCCGGAGCTGCTCGTCGGAACAGTTCGAGAGGAGCTGGTAATGCGGCAGTGGCATGAGCACCCGGGTACAGATGATCCTCCAGTGTCCCACGGAACCCAGCTCCGCTCACGCGAAAAAAAACGCCCGGCAGGGCCGGGCGCCGGGGGAACGGGGGGTGCCTATTCGGGAGCCTCGAGGCGGTGGCGTTCCGAGGCGAGGCCGTCGCTGAGCACCACCTCAAAGCGTCGCCCCCGCGACGGAAGGGTCTGGCGGCCTCCCGAGAGGATGGCCACCACGTCCCCGGTCTCCAGGTCACGCACCAGGGCGGCGGGATGGAGGGTGGCGTCCCAGGTGAGCTGGAGGAGGCCCGGCGCGGGGCGCAGGAACTCGGGCGGGGCCGAGAGGCTCCGGGCCGGGGTGCCTGCCGAGCGCTGGCTGGCCAGGATGCGTCCGTCCCGGAGGACGTTCACCTGGGCGATGGCGTCCAACTGTGCCCCGTCGAGGGCGAGGGCCATCACGAACTGGCGCTCCGGGTCCCCGGGCCAGCAGCCGAGGTCCATCAGCTCGATGGGGGTCGAGGCCACCGGCCGTCCCTGGGCATCCGCGCAGGCGAGGGTGTAGGCCCCCGAGGCCGGAAGGGCGCTCGGCAGCGCCTGGGTGCGGAAGGCCGGCAGGAGCCGCACCCCGCCCTTCGCATCCACGATGCCGCGCACGATCAGGCATTCCCGGGGCCTGGCCTGGGCCGCGGGAAGGCCCGAGTCCTCGGCACCCACCTTGAGGAAGCCGCCGGTCCCACCCCGGAAATCGAGCACCTTCCGGTACACGTAGTCGCTGATCCAGACCGGAGAGCAGTAGCCCATGATGTCCTTGGTGGTGGACGGGGCTTTCAGCTGGTTGAGGACGCTGTCGTAGCCCCAGACGCCGATCAGGGCGTTGGCATAGGGGTATGCCGGGTCCGGGTTCGCGGCGCCGCCGCAGGGGCTGTGCTGCCGGCCCATGTTGTGCCCGGTCTCGTGGGCGAACACCTCGGGGAAGTTGCCGCCATCTGCGTAGCCGGTCTTGTCCCATCCGATGGCCGTGCGGTAGCGGAAATCGGCGGTGGAGGCCTGTGGAACCCAGCCGAGCCCCGCCACGCCGGAGGCGTAGCTGACGTCCAGGGCCCCGTAGTAGTAGCGGTCGCTGGCACCATCGGCGACGTGCTTGGTGGTCAGGTCGTTCAGGAGGATGTCCCAGCCCGTCCCGTCGTTGCCGAGCGTGGAGACCGAGGGCGTGAAGGGCGCCCCCACCGAGACGTCCACGGCGGCGATGGGGTACATCCGGGCGAGGCGGGCCACCCAGGCCGCCTTGTTGGCCTCGGTGATGTTGCCGGTGCCCGAGGCGAGGATGACGGGGAAGAGGGTGGTCCTGAAGACCGGCACGGTGGCCGCAGCCAGGGCGACGGTGGTCGTGTTGTTCGACTTGTCCGCCTCCGCGAGGAGACCGCCGGGATCCACGGTGGCTTCCACGCTGTAGCCCCCGCTGGAGGTGGTCAGGTCCGTGTCCGGGATCGCCAGGTTCCAGCTGCCGGAGAAGGTGGACTCGTCCACCGCGCCGGGGACGCTGGTGCCGGGGGCCGGGACGGTCTTCGGGTAGCCCGGTACCGGCGAACCGCCGTTCAGGAGGGTGATCCGCACGGCGGGCGTGGCGGTGTTGGCCTGGTTGGCCAGCACGAAGACGCGCACCAGGCCGGCCTTGCCGGCCACGATGGGCACGGTGTTGTCCAGGGTCTGGGTGCTCTGGGTCAGCTCCACCTTCGCCACCCGGAGATCCAGGGTCGTGCTGGCCGTATTCACCGTGAAGGTCCGGGTGATCGCGCCGCTGGGCGTGGTGATGACCAGATCCCCCGAGTTGGCTCCCGGGGGCACGGTGAAGAGGATCTGGGTGGGGGTGAGGGCGCTGGGCTGGATCGGCAGGCCGTTGAGCCGGAGCGTGGTCCCGGCATAGCCGAGGTAGGTGCCCGAGATCACCACGGGGGTGCCGACGGGCCCCTGGCCCGGGTTCACGCCTGTGACCGTGGCCTGGCCGTAGGCGATGGTGAAGGGGGTGTCGGAGGCTCCGGTGCCCCGGCTGTTGACGATGGTGATGGGCGCGCTGCCGAAGGGGGCCCCGGCGGGGACGGTGGCCGCAAGACGGGTTCCGTCGATCACGGTGAAGGAGGCGTTCGCCCCTCCAAGGGTGACGGACCAGACGTCAAAGAAGTTGCCGCCCGTGACCTGGACGATGGCTTCACCCGGCACGCCGGAGGAAGGGGTGAACTGGGTGATCACGGGATTCAGGTCGGGTCCGGAGGGGACCTGTAGGTCCACCGACACGTCGTCCAGCAGGAAGCTGGTGGCCCGGGCCCCGTCCTCCTGGCTCCGGAAGGAGAGGCGGACCGTCTGTCCCTTGTAGGGCAGGAGATCCACGCTGTAGGCCCGGTAGTCCGAGGCGTCGAGGTTGGAGAGGGTCTTGAGGACACCCAGCGTGGCCCCGGAGGTATCGAGGGCGGCCACGGTGCACGTGTCCGCCGCCGCAGGGCCCGTCTCCGCGGTCAGGATCTTCAGGTAGAAGGTCGCCGTGGCGGACTGCGCCGAGGCCGGCACGTAGAGATCCTGGGCGACCTGGTCCGAGGCCACCTGGCCGTACCCGCCGAGCCAGGCGAAACGGGTGCCGGTGTGGGGGACGATGTCCGCGGCGCTGGCTCCCGGCGCCGGCTGGATGACGCCGGTATCGCCCTGCCAGGCCAGCGGGACAGCCTGTTCGAAGCCCGTGTTCAGCAGCACCTGGGCGGCGTTGGCGGTCGAGTAGGGGAAGGGGAACTCGCCTGTGCCGCCCGGCCCCGTGACGCTGAGGGCGCCGGGGGTCAAGCCCGCGGGGGCCGTGGCGTGGATCTCCGTGTCGCTGACCACCGTGAAGGTGGCCGCGTCGAGGCCGTTGAAGCGGACCCGGGTGGCCCCCACGAAGTGGGACCCCAGCAGGTTCACCACGGTCCCCGGGGAGAGCACGATGGGGCCGAACCCGCTGACCACGGGCGCCTGGGCCGGGTCCACCGTGAAGGTGGCGGAGGTGGCGGTGCCGGTGGGGGTGGTGACCTGGATGGGGCCCGTGGTGGCATCCCCGGGCACCACCGCCTGGATCTGGCTGGCGCTGGCGACCGTGAAGGAGAAGGCCGCATGCCCGTTGAAGGCCACGGCCCCGGCGCCGCCCAGGTTGCTGCCGGTGAGCTGGATGGTGGTCCCCGGGCTGCCATGGCTGGGCGAAAGGCCGCTCAGGGCCGGGGTGGAGGGGGGTGGGGGTGCCGAGGAACCGCCGCCTCCGCAGGCGGCCAGGGCCGCCAGCGCCATCAGGACGAGGATGCGGGACTGGGGGGCACGGCCCATGGGGACTCCCATCGAAAACCCCCTGGCGCCCAATTCAGGGTGACCAGGGGGCATCTCTAGGTTCTACCTGGGTGTGGGTAGAAAAAATACTTACAAATCCTTAATGCCGGACCGAGGGCGCCTAGCGGGCCGTCAGGGTGCCCACGGACACGGTGATGGCGGAGATGGCGCCGGAGCCGTCCAGGACCTGGCTCTTGGTGCCGTCGGCCGTCAGCGTGATGGCCGTGCCCTGGGGCAGCCCCAGGCCGGACTTGAGATCCAGCGCCACGCGGAGCAGCACGCCGTTCTGGGAGGCGGGGGCGGTAGGCGCCTTCTGGGCCACGGTGGCCTGGAGGACGGTGCCCGAGGCCCGGCCCTTCAGGATCGGCGTGCCGGTGCCCAGGGTGAACTGGGTGCCGTTCTGCACCAGGGTCGTGGTGCCGCCACCGGCGGGGACGTCCACCCAGGTGACCTTGGCGGTGTCGGCATTCAGGGTGAGGGTCACACCCGTGGCCGTGCCGGTGGCGGGGCCCACCAGATCCAGCACCAGGTGGCTGCCGCTGGAGAGGGCGGTGTCCTGCTTCAGCAGGTAGGTGCCGGTGGCGGGGTCGGTGTAGGCCAGGCCCGTGGCCGTGGGCGTGGGGGCCGGGGTGCTGCCGCCCCCCCCGCCGCCGCAGGCCAGGAGGCCCGCCAGCAGGAGGGAACCGGGAATCCAGAGGAGGCGCTTCGTCGTCGAGGTCATGGTCGTCTCCATCACAGGCCGCCGAGGAGGAGGGCGAGGTCGCTGTCATCCACGACGCCATCCCCGTTCAGGTCGCAGGTGGCGTTGGCGGTGCCGTAGTACTTGGCGAAGTAGAGCAGGTCCCGCTGGTCCACGGTGCCGTCCCCGTTCAGGTCCAGGGTCTTGACGGTGACGGTGGCGATGCCGGGCGTGGTGCCCGCCCAGGTGCTGGTGGCCGTCACGGTGTAGGTGCCCGGGGTGGTGGGCGCCTTGTAGGCTCCCGTCGAGGAGATGGTGCCGCCGGTGGCGGACCAGGTGACGGTGGCGTCGGGCGCATTCGCCACGGCAGCGGTGAAGGTGAAGGACGCTCCCGCGAGCAGGGTCTTGGTGGCGGGCGAGACCGTCACCGTGACGCTGGCGGGGGTGTAGACCGCCACGGTGGCCGAGGCGGTGGCCGAGGGGGATTCGTTGCTGGCGGCGGTCACGGTGTAGAGGCCCACCGTGGCCGGGGCGGTGTAGGTGGTGGCGGTGCCCGAGGCGGTGCTCGCGGGGCTGAGGCTTCCCCCGCTCGTGGAGACGGTCCAGTTCACCGTGTTGTCGGTCTTGAAGTTGGTCACGGCGGCCGTGAAGGTCGTCGTCCCCGAGGGAGCCACCGTGGCCGTGGCCTTGTCGAGGGCCACCGTGATCCCGGCGGCGGCGGCCTGCAGTTCCCACACGCCGCGGCCGAAGGTGGCGGCGCGGAGGAAGCTGCCGTCAGGGGCGATGTAGAGGTCGCGCACGGCCACCATGGGGAGGCCGGAGCCGAAGCGGGCCCAGTTGCTGCCGCCGTCGATGGAGTAGTAGACGCCGAAGTCCGTGCCCGCGTACACCGTGTTGGCGTTCACGGGATCGGTCACCACCACGTGCACGGGGATGCCGAAGGGGAAGCCGTTGCTGGTGCTGGCGCTGCCGTCGAGGGTGGACCAGCTGGTGCCGCCGTTGGTGCTCTTCCAGAGGTGGTTCTTGGTGGCATCGGGAGCCACGGAGGCCGCGTAGACCGTCTGGGCGTTCGTCCGGTCGAACCAGAGGGAGCTGGTGTAGGACCCGTTGTTCGTGAGGGTGCCGGCCTGGGTCCAGGAGGAGCCGCCGTTGTAGCTCAGGAAGATGCGGCCCTGGTTGGCGGCGATGCCGAGGGCGTTGGGATCGCCGGCGGCCGCGCCGAGGTTGCGGATGTACAGGGCGTTGGCGGGATCGGAGGTCGAGCTCGTGCCCGCGGCCGGCAGCCCCGTCCGGCCCAGGCCCGTCCAGCTGGTGCCGAAATTCGTGCTCTGGTAGACCGTGCCGTTGGTGGCAGTGTAGACGGTGTTGGGGTGGGCCGTGTCGCCCAGGACCAGGCGGGGCTGGAACGGGGCCTTGCTGCTGTTGTTGGTCTCGGTGATGCCGCTGGAGGACGAGGTGAACTGGGACGTCCCGCCGTTGGTGCTCTTGTAGATCTGGGTGTAGTAGATGGAGCCCAGCATCTGGTTGCCGTCGGCGGGATTGACCACCGTGCCGAACCCGTCGCCACCGATCTGGTCCTCGAAGGTGCTGCTGGCCGCGAGGCCGCTGCCGGTGTCCTGGCGGATGCGGGTGCCGTTGTCCTGGAGGCCCAGGCTGATGCGGTACTTGCCGTCCGTGACGTTCGTGGCGGTGGTGGAGCCCACGTTGTAGACCAGGTGCGTGGCGAGGCCCAGGTTCCGCGTGCTGTCCACGAAGGTCAGGTCGGGGTTGGTGGTGGGGATGGTGGTGCGCCAGGGATCCTTGAAGATGGAGAGGCCGCCATCGTTCCCGACGTAGAAGACCCCGCCCTTGGCGGTGATGGTGTGGAAGTCCGCGTGGGAATAGACGTGGCCGCTGCCGTACCAGTGGGTGAGCTGCTGCCAGTTGGCGCCGCCGTTGGTGGAGCGGTACATGGCCAGGTTGGCGCCCATGATGAGCCGGCTCGGGTTCGAGGGATCCACGGCGATGGCCTGGTTGTACCACTCCTGCCCGCCGTCGGTGCTCATGCTGCCGCCGGTGCCCTGGAAGAGCCCGCCGGTCTCCGTGGCCGCGGCCTGCCAGGTCCAGGTGTGGCCCTTGTCCGCGGTCACGAGGACGCCGCGGCCCACCTTTCCGCCCGTGGTGTCCTCCACTTCGGCATAGCCCACGGTGCCGTTGGGCACGGTGGCCAGGGTCATGCGGCCCGGTGTCATGGTCCCGAGGCCGGAGACCGTGGCCTGGGTCCAGCTGGCTCCAGCGTCGGTCGAGTAGTAGAGGCTGCCGGCCCCGTTGCTGTCCTGGGCAGAGCAGACCAGCTCCGTGGCGCTGAAGGCCTGGATGGACCAGGCCCTTCCCGTGGCGGGGCCGCCCGTGACGGGCACGAACGACGTGCCGCCGTTGGAGCTGCGCTTCAGGCCATCGTTGGTTCCCCAGAGCACCACGTTCGCGTCCAGGGCCAGGATCTCGTAAGACCGGGTCTGGGCCCCGATGCCGGTGGAGGCGGTCCAGGTCGTGCCGCCGTCCGTGGACTTGTAGAAGCCCCGGCCCTCGGCATCGAAGGCATCGCCCAGGCCCAGGTAGACGGTCTGCGCACTGGCCGGGCTCAGGGCCAGGGCACCCACCGAGACGTTGCCGCTGGAGCCGCTGTTGGGCAGGCCGTCCGTGATGGGGGTCCAGGTCCAGGCTGTGGCGGCCGCGGGATCGGCGTTGGCGCACTTCCACACGCCGCCGCCGCTGGTGGCCAGGTAGAGGGTGTTGCTGGTGGGGTCCACCGCGATGGCGCTGGGACGGCCGCTGTCATGATCGGGCCAGGTGCTGTTGGTGAGGTTGGCCGTGGGCCCGAGGTTCACCCAGGTGCCGCCCGTCCCCGCGGGGGCCGCGGCGGCCCCGAGGACGGCCGGGAGGAGCTTCGCCCCCGTGGCCTGGGGCATCAGGGCGCCCCAATGCTTCATCTCGCGGGCCGCGAGGCGGTTCTTGTAGTCGAGGTAGTCGGGGCTGAGCTTCCCGCCGAACCACCAGAGGTTCCAGTCCCGGCGGAGATCGGGGCGGTCGGCCTCCTCTCCCTTGAGGGCCGAGTTGTCCCCCCGGGCGGGCAGGTCCCGGCGGAGCCGGACGAGGTCACGGTCCTGGGCCCCCAGCGGGAGCGCCAGGAGAAGCGTCAGGGTGGTGAAGGATCGGCTTGGCGAGAAGCCCATCGGTGGCTCCAGAAAAAAGGCGCCCGGTCATGGCCAGAGGCACCAACCGGACGGGGACGATCCCAAACTATACGTCTGGGCCTTTTCGGGATCTCCTGACAATTCCTTAACCCGTCCCTCGGGGGGATCGAGGGCGTTCATTGACCGTTCCGGCCATGGCTTCTAGGCTCAAAGATTTGGACTCGCCTCCGCCGTGATCGCCCTCCGCCCCGACAACCCCCTGATCGTGCAGAGCGACCGGACGCTTCTGCTGGAGGTGGCCCACCCGGCCTTCGAGCAGGTGCGCGACGAGCTGGCGCGTTTCGCGGAGCTGGTGAAGAGCCCCGAGCACATCCACACCTACCGCATCACCCCCCTGAGCCTCTGGAACGCCTCGGCCTCGGGCGTGGCCTGCCAGGACATGCTGGACACCCTGGAGCGCTGGTCCAAGTACCCCGTGCCCCAGAACCTGCTCCAGGAGATCGAGGACCACGGCACCCGCTACGGCAAGCTCCGCCTCGTGGCCAAGGGCGACCGGCTGGCCCTGGAGATGGACGACCGCGGCCTCTTCTGGGAGCTGGAGAACCAGAAGTCCCTGCAGGGCCTCCTGGCCGAACCCTATCCCGACGAGAAGGGCATCTTCCTGAACAGCGGCATGCGCGGCGAGGTGAAGCTCCAGCTCATCCGGCTGGGGCATCCCGTCCAGGACATGGCCGGCTACAAGCCCGGCGACCCGCTGCCCTTCGAGCTGGCCCCGGCCCTGAAGCAGAGCGGCAAGCCCTTCGGCCTGCGCCACTACCAGAAGGCCGCCGTGGACGTCTTCCATGCCGGCGGCGGGCCGGATGGCGGCGCGGGCGTGCTGGTGCTGCCCTGCGGCGCCGGCAAGACCGTCATCGGCATCGGCTGCATGGAGCGGCTCAAGACCCACACCCTGGTGCTGACGACGAACGGCACCGCGGTGAAGCAGTGGAAGCAGGAGCTGCTGGACAAGACCACCCTGACGGACGACCAGGTGGGCCTCTACACGGGCGACACCAAGGAGATCAAGCCGGTCACCATCGCCACCTACCAGATCCTCACCTACCGCAAGAGCAAGACGGGCCCCTTCGAGCACTTCAAGCTCTTCGAGGCCGCCAACTGGGGCCTGGTGATCTACGACGAGGTGCACATGCTGCCCGCGCCGGTGTTCCGGGCGGTGGCAGAGCTGCAGGCCAAGCGGCGCCTGGGCCTGACCGCGACCCTCGTGCGTGAGGACGGCAAGGAGGAGGACGTCTTCAGCCTGATCGGCCCCAAGCGGGTGGACGTGCCCTGGAAGATGCTCGAGAAGGACGGTTTCATCGCCACGGCCCACTGCCTGGAGATCCGCGTGCCCCTGCCCACGGTGGAACGCATGGAGTACGCCGTGGCGGACCAGCGGCAGCGCTTCCGCATCGCCTCCGAGAACAGCCTCAAGCTGGCCGTGGTGGACGAGCTGCTGGCGGGGCATCCCGGCGACAACGTGCTCATCATCGGCCAGTACCTGGAACAGCTGCGCATCCTGGGCGAGCGGCTGAACGCCCCGGTGCTGACAGGCCAGACGCCGGAGCGGGAACGCGAGGTGCTGTACCGGCAGTTCCGCGAGGGCCAGCTCCGGGTGCTCATCGTGAGCAAGGTGGCCAACTTCGCCATCGACCTGCCGGACGCCTCCGTGGCCATCCAGGTGAGCGGGACCTTCGGGTCGCGGCAGGAGGAGGCCCAGCGTTTGGGCCGCATCCTCCGGCCCAAGGACGACCGGAACGTGAGCTACTTCTATTCCCTCATCAGCCGGGACACCACCGAGCAGGAGTTCGCCCGGAACCGGCAGCTCTTCCTCACGGAGCAGGGCTACCGCTACCTCATCGAGAGCCGGCACTTCAACGAGGCCGGCCAGCTCAGCGAGCCCCTGGTGTGGCGCCAGCTGCTGGCGGAGACCGCCGGCTGACCTCAACGAGGGAGGGGCCGCCTGCTCGCCGCCGGTTCGCGGGGTCCCTCCCCGGGCAGCCCTCGAATCAGAACCGAACGCCGCAGACCAGGGTGACCTCCCGCTGGGGCAGCAGCTCGTCGGTGGTGCTGGGACCCCGGGGGGCGGCCTCGCCCAGCTCGAGGCGGAGGAGGGCGTAGCGGGCGGGTTCGTCCGAGGTCAGCCGGTCGGGCCGGTTGAAGGCCCACGCCCGGACGCCCACGCCGAGCCGCATCCAGACCTGGGGCAGGTGGTTCGTCATCCGCGGGGCTGCGCCCTGGGTGGATTCCAGCCAGGTGTTCCGGAGATCCAGGGCCACGGAGAAGCAGAACCGGTCCTCCATGAACCAGGTCTCCCGCGCCACGCCGAGGGCGGCGCTCTGCGCCCGGAGCTCGGCCTGGGAGCCGTCCGTCCCCCGCGCCTCCCAGCGGGCCGGGGCGGTCCAGGCCACCTCCACCCGCAGGCGGTTCGCGCCGTCCCGGGGCGCCAGCCAGGCGCCGCGCACGCCCCAGGCGGAGGCGGTGCCCTGGTTCCAGTAGGTGGAACTGGTCTGGGTCTGCCAGATCCCCAGCGCCGAGGCCTCCCAGTGCTGGGCGTGGAGGGGCGGCGCAGCCATCCCCCAACCGAGCAGCGGGACGAGGACGGCGGGCAGCGCGCGCATGGGACCCCCTGCGCCAAGGGTGCGCCGCGGAAGGCGGCGCGGCAAGTTCAGGATCGCGGATCGGCCCGGGGCCGCGGGGCCGGGAGGGCCCGGAGCCGGAGGGGGGCGATGGCCCGCGCCGCCCGGCGGCCCCGGACCTGGAGATCCACGATGACCCGGCCGAGGTCCCCGGCCGCGGGCTCCGTCGACGCCAGGATCCGGTAGCGGCCGGCCCCCTCCGGGGCCACGGATTCGGCCTGGATCCGCCTCAGGCCCCGGACCCCCAGAGGGAGCCGACGCGATGCATCCCCGGCGGGACCGCGCCAGACCCGGAATTCAGGGGCCGTGCCCGCCGCCAGCCCCTCCACCGCGACCTCCAGCTCCAGGCGGGGCCGGAAGGGCGCGTCGCCGGGCCTGGGCTCACGGCCGGGGCCGACCAGCAGCTCGGCGGACAGGATCCGCACCTGCGGGGTCGCAGCGCCGAGGCCGGCCGCCAGGAAGAGGAACAGGAGGGAACGCATGGGAACTCCGGGATGTCCGTGAAGCATGGGCCCATTCAGCGGCCCGGACCAGCGGGGTCAGCGGAGCAGGAGGGACCGCAGCCCCAGGTCCAGGGGCCAGGCCAGGAGTGCGGCCAGGAGGCCCGCCACCACGTCGTCCAGCACCACGCCCCAGCCGCCCGGCAGCCGCTGGGCCGCGTCCACCGGCCCGGGCTTCCAGATGTCGAAGAGGCGGAACAGGAGAAAGGGGACCGCCAGCCGGAGGAGCCACGGGCCCCAGGGCTGGGGCCGGAGGGCACCGGCGAAGAGCAGGGGCGTGAGGGCGAACCACTGGCCGGCCCATTCGTCCGCCACGATGTAGCCGGGATCCTTCTCGCCGGTCTCCGCCACCACCCGTCCCGAGGCCCAGATGGCGAGGGCCGTCAGCCCCACGGGGGCCGCCAGGGCTGCGGGGATCGCGATCTGCGGGGGACAGGGCCGCAAGAGCCGGACCAGGACCAGCCAGGCCAGCAGCCCCGCGAGGCTGCCCCAGGTGCCGGGCGCCGGCCGCAGGCGACCGCTGCCGAGGCCGGTGGCGATCCACCAGGCGGGGCGGGGGGCGGGTGCAGGGGCGCGGTCGGGTTCCATGGGCTGATGGTAGGGCACTCCGCCGGCTCCCACCCACCCTGTCGTGACGCTGAGCCTCCCCAGGTCCCGATTCCGCAGGCTGCCCCGCAGCCTGCTCCATCACCCGGGGGGCTCAGACGTGCCTCAGGGCTTCCACAATGCGCAGCCGGGCGGCCTTCAGGCCGGGGAAGAGCGCGCTGATCTGGAGCGTGACCTGCAGGCCCGCGGCCACGGCGACATAGACCAGGGGCACGAAGTGGATGTCCAGCTCGTAGCCGTGGCTGGTGCCGGGGGGCGCGGGCATCTGCAGGTGCAGGGCGTTGAGGCCCGCCCGCAGCAGCAGCGTCGCCGCCAGGCCCAGGGCGCTGCCCAGCAGGCCGAGGAAGGCGCCTTCCCACTGGAGGAGCGACAGCAGCTGCCCGGGCTGGAGGCCCATGGCCCGGAGGACGCCGAACTCCCGGATCCGTTCCATGACGGACATGAGCAGGGTGTTGGCGGTGGCCAGCAGCACCACCAGGAAGAGCACGAGGCCCATGAAGCCGAAGATGGCCACGTACAGCAGCTTCACCTGCCGGTAGAAGGAGGCCAGCTCGAACCAGGGCTTCACCGACGTGTCCGGGAGCCGCCCCTGGAGCCGGGCCAGCTCCCGGGCCGTGTCCCCGGGATGGCGGAGCACGATGGACAGACGGGAACGGGCGGGGCCGGCGTCGAGCAGTTGGGAGGCCGTGGCCAGGCTTACCGTGAGCACCCGGTCGTTCAGCTCCTTCAGCCCCAGGTCCTGGAGGCCGACCACCTCCACGTCCACGGCGTTGAGGGCCCCGTCCCGGGTGGTGGACATGAGGGTGAGCGAACTCCCCACGGAAGCGCCCAGGCTGCGGGCGAGGCCCGTCCCGAGGATGGCCTCCCGCGCGGCGGGATCCGCGGAGAGCCAGCGGGAGCCGGCGCCCCCGGGGGCCTTCGCGCCGTCCTTCAGGGCATCCAGGCAGGCCATGAAGCGGGGCTCGCGGACCGGGTCCACCGCCGTCCCCAGGAACGCCACGCTGCGGGGGCCGCTGGAGAGCAGGCCCATGAACTGGATGCGGGGCAGCACCTCGGCCACGGCGGGATCCTGCCGCAACTTCGCCGCCAGGGCCTCGCCGTCGGGGAGGGCGTGCTCCAGGCTCTGGGCTTCGTCCCCGTCCAGGTTCCCCGCCGGGAGCACCTGGAGGTGGCCCAGGCCGCCGCGGATGGCGGCGTCCGACAGGCCCTGGAAGGTCTGGGCCATGAAGCCCCCGGCCAGGCTGAGGGCCAGGAAGCCGGCCACCACCACCATCAGCGTGAGGGCGGTCCGCCGCCGCTGGCGCAGCAGGTTCCGAAGGGCCAGGCGGGCGAGGATCATGGGGCCCCGGCCAGTCGCCCGTCCACCAGGCGGAAGACCCGGTGGGCCCGGGCGATGACGGCGGGGTCGTGGCTGGCCACGAGGAAGGCGGTGCCGCGCTCCCGGGCCAGGTCGGCCATCAGGTCCATGAGGGGGCCCCCGTGGGCGTGATCCAGGCTGGCGGTGGGCTCGTCCGCCAGCACCAGCAGGGGGTCCGGCGCCAGGGCCCGGGCGATGGCCACCCGCTGCTGCTGGCCCCCGCTGAGCTGGCCGGGGCGGTGGTGCCGCCGGTCCGCCAGGCCCACGCGGTCGAGGGCGGCCTCGGCCCGCTGCCGGGCCTGCGTCTCCGGGAGGCCCTGCAACTGGAGCGGCAGCATGACATTCTCCAGGGCCGACAGCACCGGCACCAGGTTGAAGGCCTGGAAGACGAAGCCCAGCCGGCGCAGGCGCAGGTCGCAGCGATCCCGCTCGTGCAGACTGGACACTTCCTGTCCATCCAGGGTGATGGTGCCCGCATCCGCCCGGTCCAGGAGGCCGGCCAGCTGGAGCAGGGTGGTCTTGCCGCTGCCGCTCGGGCCGGCCAGCACCGCCAGGCAGCCGGCCGGCACGTCCAGCGACACCCCGAACACGCCGGCGCGCTCGCCGCCGAGTTCGTAGGCGCGGGTGATGTCGCGGAGCTCCAGCATCCGCCTAGTCTAGCCCGTTCTCAGAACTGCAAGGCGTAGGCCACTTTCGCGAAGAGGCCCCGCTCCACCATGCGCTCGGTGGGGATCACCGCCAGGGGGTCCCGGTGCCGCTGGCCCGACCAGCCCAGGTAGGCGTTGGTGAAGGCGTTGGGCTGCCAGCCGAGGAAGGCCTTGAGGTACTTGTCCACGCCTTCGAATTCGGAGCCGTCGTAGCGCACCACGAAGGCCTGGGCCTTCAGGTAGAAGAACCGGGGCATCTGGTAGGTGGCCGTGGTGGAGAGCTTGCGGGCCCGCACCAGCCGGAGGCTGTCGGATTCGCGGTCCAGATCGGTCCTCTGGGCGGTGAACTGGTAGCACACGTCGCCGATGGCGCCGTTCGAGGTGAAGCTGGTGGTCCGGAGGCGGGCGGGGGCGCCGGAGGCCAGGTCGATGGTGCGGCCCATGACGCGCCGCAGGAGCAGCTGGGCCCAACCGTACTTCTTCCAGCTCAGCGCCATGTTGATGTTCCGCGTGGCGTTCGATGTGACCTCGTCGTCGGCCCAGGTGCGCCCGGCCACGTCCCAATCCAGGCTCCAGGCCCAGCGTCCGGCGGTCTCCACGTAAGCGCTCAGGCCCACGGCGCGGTCGAAGGGGTGGCCGTCCCACCATTCGAGGTGGCGCCCGCGGAGGCTGGCGTTGGCCTGGGAGAACCGGCCGCCGTTCCAGGTGCCCTGCCACCCGAAGGTTGCGTTCTGCTGCCGGTAGCCCTGGAGGTCCGTGAAGCCCGACACCAGCACCAGCCCAGGGCTGGTGGTCTGGCTGTTGGCGGAGGCGAACCAGTGGCGCGTGTTCCAGTCCAGCTCGGCGTAGGTCGAGGTCCCCCGCTGCGAAAGGGTGGTGCCGTCCGCCTGGGGCAGGCGCGACGTGGCGGCCAGGGCGCTCCCGATGAAGTGGAACTCGGTGCCGAGGTACTGGTCCAGGTAGATGCCGCCGCTCTGGCCCCCGGTGGCGTCGGGACCGCCCTGCAGCCGCTTGTCGGTGCCGAGGAGGGAGAGCCCCGATCCGCGGCCGTCCAGCTCGAACCGCATGGCCGCCGCCGTGTCCCGGGTGGCCATCCCGTCCACGCCTGCGGCCCCGTTGGCGCCGAGGAGGAGCCCGCCGTCCTGGTCCTTGGCGTGGACGACGGTCCAGCTGGCCAGGGAGGCCTGGCCCGAGGCCTTCACGCCGTAGAGGGGGTTCTGGATGGAGCGGCTGAAGAACTGGCGCTGGGCCCCCACGGGACCGAGGAGATCCATGCCCTCCAGGAAGAAGGGGCGGCGCTCCGGGTAGAAGACCTTGAACCGGCTGTTGATCTGGAGCGGGTCCACATCCGCGTCCGCCGTGGCGAAGTCGGGCCGGTAGGTGCCTTCCAGGGTGAGGGCGGTCGTGGCGTAGCGGAGGTCCGCGCCGAGCTGGGTCTTGCTCTGCGCGGGCGCACCGGGATCCGCCTCCAGCGTCTGGGTGCGGTTGAAGGTGGCGAAGGGGATGAGCAGGAAGGGCGATCCCGGCTCCGTCACCGGCGCCCCGGAGACCCGGGCCATCTGGCAGATGTCGCACTGGATGTCCTTGCTCATGCGCGGCCAGGAGATGCCGTAGCGCCGCTCCCGGGGGATGATGCGCAGGAAACGCATGGCCCACTCGCCCGGCATCCGCCGCAGGCTGCTGTAGGGAACGCGCATCTTCACGACGTAGCCGTCCGGCGTCAGCACGCCGGTGGAGTCCCACAGGCAGTCGTAGGAGCTGTTCTCCCCGGTGCTGTCGGTCATGATCTCGTCGATCTGGCCCCCCAGGGGCGTCACGAAGAGACGGATGATGCTCTGGCCCTTGCCGGAAGGATCCAGATCCACCCCCACGAAGTCGAAGTCGCCGCTGTTGGTGTCCCGCATGTGGCGGGCGGCGTGGATCTTGGCCGGGTCGGGATCCTTGGCTTCCACGGCCACGTAGAGGGCATCGGGCCCCCAGCCCACGTGGACGATGGTGGGCCAGCGGTTCTCCCCCTTGTCGTCGGGCATGATCATGCCGAAATCGGTGATCTCCAGGGCGCCCTTCCAGGTGGAGAGGTCCGCATCCCGGGCCATGGACGGCGGCTGGGCCAGCCGGGGGATGGCCAGGTGGGGCGGGTTGGGCGCCTGGGCCGCCAGGACGGGCAGGCAGGCAAGGGCCGGAGCCAGATGGCGCATGAAAGATCCCCGGAGAACGGTTCGGGGAGTCCTACGAGGACCTTCGGAGGGCCGTTTAGCCCTTTTTCGCCCGGAAGGTCCGTTCGTAGGCGGCGGTGCTCGCCTCCAGGCCGCCCTCCTCCACTTCGCCGATGAGGTCGTAGGCGTGGGCTTTCACGATGCGGACCTTCTGGATGGTGTTCACCTGCGGGGCGCCATCCACGAGGAGGACATTGCCGTCGATGTCGGGGGCCTGGCCCTGGTGGCGGCCCTTCACGAGGAGGTCGGTCTCCTCGTGGGCGCCCTCCACCAGCACCTCGAGGACCTGGCCGACCTTCTCCTGGTTCTTCTCCCGGGCGATCTTCTGCTGCAGCTCGAGGATGCGCCGCTTGCGGGCCTCCTTGGTGCGCCCGGGGACCGGATCGCCCAGGGCGTGGGCGGAGGTGCCCTCCTCCGGGCTGTAGGTGAAGACGCCCACGTGGTCGAAGCGGGCCTCCTGCACGAAGGCCTTCAGCTCCTCGAAGGCGGCCTCGTCCTCGCCGGGGAAGCCCACGATGAAGTTCGAGCGGAGGGCGATGCCCGGCACGATGCGGCGCACCTTCTCGACCAGCTTCAGGAACTGGCCGCGGCTCCCGCCCCGGGCCATGGCCTTGAGGATGGCGGCATCGGCGTGCTGGAGGGGCATGTCGAGGTACTTCGCACAGTTGGGCGTCTCGGCCATGGCGTGCAGCAGGCCGTCGGTCAGGCGGTTCGGGTAGGCGTAGTGGATGCGGAACCAGCGGAGTCCCTCCACCTGGCCCAGGGCGCGCACCAGCTTCTCCAGGGCGTCGGGATCACCGAAATCCCGGCCGTAGTCCGTGGTGTCCTGGCCCACGAGGCTGATCTCCAGGACGCCCTGGGCCACGAGGTTGCGGGCCTCGGCCACCACGCTCTCGATGGTGCGGCTGCGCTGGCCGCCCCGCAGCTTCGGGATGACGCAGAAGGCGCAGGCATGGTCGCAGCCCTCGCTGATCTTGAGGTAGGCACTGGCCTTGGGCGTGGTGAGCATCCGCGGACTGGCTTCGGTGTACAGGTAGTCCGGATTGGGGTCGAGCTCGAAGGCCGCGCCGGCGCCGATCACCTCGGCGATCTGCTCGATGTCGCGGGTGCCCAGGCAGGCGTCGATCTCGGGCATCTCGGCCATGAGCTCGTCCCGGTACCGCTCCACGAGGCAGCCGGCCACGATCAGCTTCTCGCAGGCCCCCTCCTGCTTCATGGCGGCGGCCTGGAGGATGGCCTCCACGCTCTCCTGCTTGGCGGCGTCGATGAAGCCGCAGGTGTTCACCACCAGCACCTGGGCCTCCTCGAGGACGGGCGTGATGCTGTAGCCCTTCAGGCGGAGGTGGCCCAGCATGACCTCGGAATCCACGAGGTTCTTGGGGCAGCCCAGGGACATGAATCCGACTTTGGTCAACGCGGCTCCGGACCCCGACCGGGGTGAACCTCATAGATTACCGCGAATGGCCGATGACTTCACCAGTGATAGACTCAACCTCCCCTTCGGATCGCCCATGAAACTCAACCTGCTGGTCGATGGTGCCCTCCATCCGGTGGTCCTCACGGAGGAGGGGGTCACCCTCGGGCGGGGCGACCAGGCCACCATCCGGATCCAGGCCAACGCGGTGAGCCGGGTCCATGCGCGGATCTTCCTCAAGGACGGCGTCCCCTTCGTCCAGGACCTGAAGTCCCTGAACGGAACCCTGCTCAACGGCGTGCCCCTGACGGAACCCGTGGCCCTCCACCAGGGCGATGCGGTGCTGCTGGGCGAGGCCCTCGTGAAGTGGGTGCCGGAGGGCGGCGCGACGGAGGCCCCGCCGGCCGGCCCGAACCCGGCCCAGGCGCCCCGGGGGTCCGCTTCCCGGATCTCCCTGGAGGAGCGGGCCTTCGACGCCTCGGGATCGATCCTGGTGCCCCACGCCAGCCTGAACGAGATGCTGGCCCAGGCCAGTGGCCAGCACCCGGCCGCGGACGCGGCGACCCTGTTCCAGCGCCTGGCGGGCATGGCGGGCACGCTGCTCCGGGCCGCGGGCCTGAGCGAACTGTTGGAATCCGTGATGGGCCTGGTGACCGCCCAGATCCCCTGCCAGCGGGGCTTCATCCTCCTCAAGGACCCGACCGGGGAGCTGGTGCCCGAGCTGGTCTGGGAGGAACAGCCCGGGTCCCAGGCCAATCCCATCAGCCGCACCATCGCCCGCACGGCCATGACGGACCGGGTGGCCATCCTCACCACGGACGCCCGCATGGACCCCCGGTTCAGCGCCGGCGAGAGCATCAAGATCCACGGCATCACCTCGGCCCTCTGCGCCCCGCTCATCGTGGAGGACCAGGCCCTCGGCGTGATCTACCTGGAGACGAGCCTCAGCAAGGGCGGCTTCAAGCGGGAGGACGAGCACCTGCTGAGCGCCATGGCGAACTTCGCCGCCGTGGGCATCCAGCGCGAGCGGGAGGCCAAGTTCCGCCAGCGGCTGGAGCGGTACCACAGCCCCGCCGTGGTGGACCAGATCCTCAAGTCCAGCCAGAGCAAGGAGGCACCGGCCCTGCAGGCCCAGCGCTGCGAGATCAGCGTGCTCTTCGCCGACATCTCCGGCTTCACCCGCATCAGCGAGGGCATGGAGCCGCTCACCCTGGCGGGCATCCTGAACCGCACCTTCGAGGCCCTGACGGACCAGATCTTCGCCCGGGGGGGCACCCTCGACAAGTACATCGGCGACGCGATCATGGCCTTCTTCGGCGCCCCGAATCCCGATGCCGACCACGCCCGGCACGCGGTGGAGGCGGCCGTGGCCATGCAGGAGGTCCTGCGGATCCTCAACGCCGAGCGGCCCGCCGGCTACCCCGAGCTGCGGATGCGCATCGGCATCAACAGCGGCGAGGCCTTCGCGGGCGACATCGGCTGCGAGAAGCGCATGGACTACACCGTGATGGGCAGCACCGTGAACCTGGCCTCGCGCCTGGAGAGCGGCGTGGCCAAGCCGGGCCAGATCGTCGTCGGCCCCCGCACCGCCGAGCTCCTCGACCCGGCCAGGCTGCGCCCGATGGAGGCGTTCGCCCTCAAGAACATCGAGCAGCCCGTGCGGCCCTTCGAGGTGCTCTGGGAGCCGGACGCACCCACCGCGGTGCACGGGCGCGAGTGAACGGGGAAGGTCCCGGCCAGGGGCCGGGACCTTCCGACCGGGAACGGGTTCAGCGCTGGCCGGCGGGCCAGGTGCCGAAGGCCAGGATGGAGATGACCACGATGGGGCCCACCGCGGGAATCAGCCAGAGCAGCGCCATGGCGCCGTTGTAGCCGGCCTTGGTGAAGATCCGCCAGAAGCAGAAGATCGGGAAGGCGATGGCGGCCAGCAGCAGGATCAGCCAGAACACGCAGCCGAAGGCCATGAGGCCCGCAAGGGCGGCGTCGTCGGGACGCGGCTGGAGCATCCCGAGCAGGGGGAGGAGGGTGGGCATCGGTTCACCTCAACGGTAGGGGGGTTGAGGTGATTCTAGGTGAACCGTGCCTTCCGGGCACTATTCTTTGATGAAGTCCTTCCACAGCATCGAGGGCTGGATGCCCGAATTCCGCTGGTACTTGCCGGATTCGTAGCTGTCGTACTCGCCGCTGACGGTGTGGTAGAAGATCTGGCAGATCGCCACGCCGGCGTAGACGCGCACGGGCTGGATGCAGCTGATCTCCAGGGTCCAGTAGCCGCAGAAGCCGATGTCGCCGAAGCCGGCGGTCACGTGCACGAAGAGCCCCAGGCGCCCCACGCTGCTGCGGCCCTCCAGCATAGGCACCATGCCGTGGGTCTCCGTGTATTCCTGGGTGCGGCCGAGGTAGAGGCGGCCGGGCTCCAGGAGCAGCCCTTCCGAGGGGATCTTCAGGAACTCGATGCCGTTGGGCTTCGCCATGTCCAGCTCGCGGTCCGTGTAGACCGCCAGGTCCTCCCCCAGGCGCAGGTTGTAGCTGTTGGGGTTCAGCTGGGCGTCGCTCCAGGGTTCGATGCGGAGCCTTCCCTGGGCGCGGGCCTCGAGGATCTGCCGGCCGGTGAGGATCATGCCGCCTCCCAACGGAAGGCGCCCGCTCGCGCGGGCGCCGGTTCCGGGATGCCTCCCGCCATCAGCGGTCGACCTTGATGACCAGGGACTTGGAGATGATGTCCTGGAGGCCCTTCCGCTCCCCGCCCAGGATCATCAGGTAGGGCAGGCCCAGGAGCACGCCGTTCACCAGGTAGCCCACCATCCGGAGGACGGCGGTGGAAACGTCGATCCGGCCCATGGGGTTGCCTTCGGGGACCACCCGCAGCTTCATCATCTTCTTGCCGGGGCTCGCGCCGAACTTAATCCAGCACCAGGGGATGAAGACCCAGGTGTAGCCGATGGCGGCAGCCAGGTGGAGCAGCCCGATCAGGGCGGACACCAGGCAGGAGGCGGGACCGAGGATGTAGGCGAGGAGCATCTGGAGGACGAGGATGACCACCCAGAGGGCCACCAGGGGGGCGGCGTCGATGAGGACGGCCACCAGGCGGCTGAAGAAGTCGCCGCGCTCGCCCGTGGGCTGGGCGTCGTCGGGCAGGGAGGGCAGGTAGGGGTGGAGGAAGGCCGGCGCGGGATTGGGCTGGGTTCCGGCGTTGGTGAAGTGGCCGAATTCGGGGGCGGTCTTCGGGGTGGCGGGGGGTGGGGCGACCGGCGGGACGGGCGGGGCGGGTTTCGGGGGCGTCGCGACCGGGGGGGTCGGCTCCTGCTGGAGCTCGACCTTGGGTTCCGGCGCCGAGGCGCCGCCGCCGTGGATGGCGGCCAGCTCCGCGGCGGACATGCGGACGGTGCCGAGGGGGGCCGCGGGCACCTCCTCCCGGCTGATGGCGACGGTGGCGTTCTCGGCCCGGGGGTCCTGGAAGGTGAGCTGGACCTGGCCCAGGGTGATGCGGTCCCCGTCCCGCAAGGGGGAGGACTGGACCCGGTTGCCGTTCACCAGGACGCCGTTGCTGCTCTGGAGGTCCTGGATCTCATAGCCGCCGGCCACCTTGCGGACCACGCAGTGGTGGCGGCTGATGCTGGGGTCGGGCAGGCGCAGGGTATTGTCCAGTTCCCGGCCCATGTGGACTTCGTTGTCCACGATCTCGAACTCTCGGACGCCTGCGCTCTCGTGCACCAGCAGCTTGGCCATGGAAACCTCAAGGGAGTGGGGATGGCCGGAAGTGTAGCGCATCCCGGCGGGCCTTTGGCAAGGAGAGGCGGCCCTCGCCGGGCCGCTTCTTTCTTGACGGGGTGCTGTCGACCCGCCAACCTGCGGGTAATCCCGGGTCGGGTGGAGGGGGCATGGTGCTCTTCAATGCAGCCACAAAGGAGCTGACGGCCAAGATCGTCTATTACGGCCCCGGCCTCTGTGGCAAGACCACCAATCTGCAGCACATCTACGACACCCTGCCCCAGGACGGGCGGGGCAAGATGCTGTCCCTGGCCACCCAGACGGATCGCACCCTCTTCTTCGACTTCCTCCCCATCGAACTCGGCACCATCCGCGGCATGAAGACCCGGATCCAGCTCTACACGGTGCCCGGCCAGGTGTTCTACGACGCCACCCGGAAGCTGGTGCTGCGCGGGGCAGATGCGGTGGTGTTCGTGGCCGACTCCCAGGCCCCGGCCCTGGAGAGCAACAAGGAGAGCTTCCAGAACCTCATCACCAACCTGAAGGAGCAGGGGGTCGAGCTCTCGAAGATCCCCCACGTGATCCAGTGGAACAAGCGGGACACGCCCAACGCCCTGCCCGTGGCGGCCCTGGACCAGGAGGTCAACCTCTTCCGGGCGCCCACCTTCGAGGCCTGCGCCATGCGCGGCGAGGGCGTGAAGGAGACCCTGACCGGGGTGGCCCGGCTGGTGCTGAAGCACCTGGCGGAGAAGTACGGCGGCGGCGTGGTGGAGGAGCCCGCCTTCCTGGCGCCCCCGCCCTCCCAGGCCGCCCCCACCCATACCGCGCCCCTGGAGGTGGAGGAGCTCTCCGCCGGGGAGCTGCTGGAGGAGATCGAGGAGATCCCTGCGGAGGCCGCCGCCCAGATCGCCCACACCCCGCCGCCCACCCACATGCCCCACAGCAGCGTGGTCGAGGTCCCCGTGGTCCTGGACCGCAGCCTCTTCAGCGGCGAGGCCCCCGTCGAGATCAAGCTGAAGCTGTATATCAAGTAGGCAGTGGGCAGTAGGCAGTGGCGGGCCGGCTGCAACTGGTGACTGCCGACCGCCTGCTCCTGGGGCACACTGAGGGATTGAGTTCCGAGGCCCCCATGTCCCGCCAGGTTGTCACCCGCTTCGCCCCGTCGCCCACGGGCATGCTCCACATCGGGGGTGTCCGGACGGCCCTGTTCTGCTGGCTCTACGCCCGCAAGCACGGAGGCCGCTTCATCCTGCGCGTGGAGGATACCGACCTCTCCCGCAGCACGGACGACAACATCCGGATCATCGAGGAGGGCATGGCCTGGTGCGGCCTGGACTGGGACGAGGGCCCGGTCGTGGGCGATCCGAGCCGGTGGAAGGGACCCCACGGGCCCTACCGCCAGATGCAGCGCATGGACCTCTACCGGGCGAAGATCCAGGAGCTGCTGGACAAGGGGTTGGCCTACCGCTGCCGCTGCTCCAAGGAGGCCCTGGACGCCCGCCGGAAGGCCGTGGAGGAGGCCGGCAAGGTCTTCCAGTACAACCGGGGCCTGGATGCCGGGAGGGGCTGCGCCGAGGCCCACCACGATGCCAGCCAGCCGGCCGCCATCCGTTTCCGCATGCCCGTGGACGGCGACATCGTGGTGGCCGACCTCATCAAGGGTGAGACCCGCTTCCCCGCGGAGAGCCTGGATGACTGGATCATCGCCCGCACCGGCGAGGCCCCGGGCGAGATCGGCGTGCCCACCTACAACTTCTGCGTGGTGGTGGACGACACCCACATGGAGGTGACCCACGTCATCCGCGGGGACGATCACCTCAACAACACGCCGAAGCAGATCCCCCTTTTCGAGGCCTTCGGCTACGACCTGCCGGCCTTCGCCCACGTGCCCATGATCCTGGGGGCGGACGGCGCCAAGCTCAGCAAGCGCCATGGCGCCACCAGCATCACCGAGTACCAGGCCATGGGCCTGCTGCCCTCCGCGGTGCGCCTGGCCCTGGCCAGGCTCTCCTGGACCCCGAAGATCGACGGCCGGGCCGTGGAGAGCGCCGAGGAGGAGCTGCTCACGGACGCCCAGATGATCCAGCTCTTCGACCTGGCGGACTGCCAGAAGAGCGCCGCCCGCTTCGACATGGACAAGCTCCAGTGGATGAACCAGAAGCTCATCCAGCGGGCCTCCTGGCAGGAGCTGGAACCCCACCTGCGCCCCTTCCTGCCAGAAGCCTGGGCCGCGAAGCCCGAGGACTTCAAGCGCGCCGCCATCCAGGCCACCCAGAAGGGCAAGTCGCTGGTGGAGATGGCTGAGGCCCTGCGCTTCGCCTTCGAGCGGCCCGCCGCCTTCGACGAGAAGGCCGTGGAGAAGTTCATGACCCCGGCCGTCCGGCCCGCCCTCGCCGAGGTGCGCGCCCTGGCCGACTACACCCACGAGGGCCTGGAGGCCGGCTTCAACGCCATCCTCGAGCGCCACGGCCTCAAGACCAAGGACCTGGCCCAGGCCCTCCGCGTGGCCCTCTGCGGCCGGCCCGTCAGTCCCGGCATCTTCGACACCCTCCTGCTCGTGGGCCGGGCGGAGGTGGCGGCGCGCCTGGAGAAGTGGATCTGATGGACCTCCAGGAGTTCACCCAGCTCACCCTGGCGGTCCTGGAGGACCAGGGCACCGCCGCCTACGCCCCCACGATCATCGCCGGGGACGCGGTGCAGGTGATCCAGGGCATCCCAACGGAGATCGACGACCGGGAGGCCCTCCAGGAGATGGTGCTGCGCCTGGGCCTGGAGCAGTCCGACTTCTTCTTCGGCGTGCGCTCCGGCCCCGGCGAGGTCACCACCGGCTTCCATACCCTGGCCGGGACGCGGTTCCAGTGCATCTCCCAGCTCCACCAGGGGTTCCTGGTGTCCGATCTCGCGGACTGCCCCTGGTGGACCCTGGATGGGGGGCGGGACCAGTAGCCCTTCCTCTCCGGGCGGGCGGGGCCGGCGTGAGCATTTCGGGGGACCCCGTCGCCCGGGTATCTTGGAAGGTTCCAGCCTGAGAGCCCCCATGCCCGCCGAACCCCCGATCCCCGAACCCAAGAGCCTCCACTTCATCGAGGAGATCGTCGAGGCGGACCTCGCCTCGGGCAAGCACGGAGGGCGGGTGCTCACGCGGTTCCCGCCGGAGCCCAACGGCTACCTTCACATCGGGCATGCCAAGAGCATCTGCCTGAACTTCGGGCTGGCCGCGAAGTACGGCGGCGCCACGAACCTGCGTTTCGACGACACCAACCCGGTGAAGGAGGACGTGGAGTACGTGGATTCCATCCGCGAGGATGTCCGCTGGTTGGGTTTCGGCTGGAAGGGCGAGCACTACGCCTCGGACTACTTCCAGTTCCTCTACGACTACGCCGAGTACCTCGTCCAGCAGGGCAAGGCCTACGTCTGCGACCTTTCCGAGGCGGAGATCCGCGAGTACCGGGGCAACTTCCACGTGCCCGGGAAGGCGAGCCCGTACCGGGACCGCGCCCCGGAGGAGAACCTCGACCTCTTCCGCCGCATGAAGGCCGGCGAGTTCCCGGACGGCTCCAAGGTGCTGCGGGCGAAGATCGACATGGCCAGCGGCAACATGAACCTGCGCGACCCGCTGATGTACCGCATCCGCCGGGCCCACCACCACCGCACGGGCGACGCCTGGCTCATCTACCCCATGTACGACTACGCCCACGGGGTGTCCGACGCGATCGAGACCATCACCCACTCCATCTGCACCCTGGAATTCGAGGATCACCGGCCGCTCTACGACTGGTTCCTGGAGCAGGACGTGGAGGGCCGGTTCTTCCAGAGGCCCCTGCCTCGCCAGATCGAGTTCGCCCGCCTGAACCTCACCTACACCGTGATGAGCAAGCGCCGCCTGCTGCTCCTGGTGCAGGAGGGCCACGTGAAGGCCTGGGACGACCCGCGCATGCCCACCATCAGCGGCCTGCGCCGCCGGGGCTACACGCCCGAGAGCGTGCGGGCCTTCGCCGAGCGCGTGGGCGTCGCCAAGCGCGACACCGTCATCGACGTGGGGCTCCTGGAGTTCGCCATCCGCGAGGACCTGGAGAGGAAGGCGCCCCGGGCCATGGCGGTGCTGCGGCCCCTCCGGCTGGTGATCGAGAACATGGCCGAGGGCGAGGTCCACTGGCTGACCCTGCCCAACCACCCGGACGATCCCGCCTTCGGGACGCGGCAGGTGCCCTTCGCCCGCGAGGTGCTCATCGAGCGGGACGACTTCCGGGAGGAGGCCCCCAAGAAGTGGTTCCGCCTTGCGCCCGGTGCCGAAGTGCGGCTCAAGGGCGCCTGCCTGGTGCGCTGCACGGAGGTCGTGCGCGATGCGGCCGGCGAGGTCGTGGAGCTGCGCTGCACCTGGGATCCCGCCTCCCTGGGCGGGGACGCGCCGGATGGCCGGAAGGTGAAGGGCACCCTCCACTGGGTGTCCGCCGCACATGCGGTCCCCGCCGAGGTGCGTCTCTACGATCGCCTGTTCACGGCCGAGGACCCCATGGACGTCCCCGAGGGCGGCGACTGGCGGGACACCCTGAACCCCGACTCCCTGGAGGTCCTGGCCGGGGCCCGGGTGGAGCCGTCCCTGGCCGAGGTCGCCCCTGGCACGCGCGTCCAGTTCGAGCGCCTGGGCTACTTCTGCGCCGATCCCGACGGCCGGCCGGGGGCGCCCGTGTTCAACCGGACGGTCGGGTTGAAGGACAGCTGGGCGAAGCTCGAGGCCAAGGGCTGACCGGCAGTCCGCCTGGTTTCTCCCAGGCCCGTGGAAACCTGCGGGCCCCCGGGACTGTGACCCAGGTCGCAAGGCGCCGGACCCGGTTCTTTCCCTTCGTGTCGGGAGGGCGGGGGCTCTGGTAGGCTCGAAGGGTTGGGCGTCCCCGCGGGAGGCCCTGCCGGGAAGCCGCCCATGGACACGCTCGCGAGCCTGCTGCACACCTCACCCGCCATCGCCTGGATGGGGGTGAAGATCGTCATCGTCTTCAGCGCAGTCATGCTCCTGGCCTCGGTCTGGACGTGGGTGGAGCGCCGGGGGGCGGCCATGATCCAGGACCGCATCGGCCCCAACCGGGCCGCCCTCTTCGGGAAGATCCGGATCCTCGGCCTGGCCCAGCTCCTCGCCGACGGCATCAAGTTCTTCTTCAAGGAGGACCTGGAGCCGACCGACGCCAACAAGGGCCTCTTCTGGCTTGCGCCCTTCCTGGCCTTCGTGCCCGCCATGATGGGTTTCGCCATCATCCCCTTCGGCCGGGATTTCACGAGCGGGGGCCATGTCTACCATCTGTCCGTGCTGGATCCCGGCAACGGCATGGGGATGCTCTACCCCCTGGCCATCGGCGGCCTCGCGGTCTACGGCGTGCTGGTGGCGGCCTGGTCCAGCAACAACAAGTGGTCCATCCTCGGCGGCATGCGGTCGTCCGCGACCATGGTGAGCTACGAGATCGGCATGAGCCTGGCGGTGGTCTCCCTCTTCATGACCACCGGCGGCTACGATCCCTCGGAGATCATCGCGGCCCAGGGCCATCTCCCCTGGCACTGGAACGTCGTCCCGCAGTTCCTCGGCTTCATCGTCTTCTTCACCTGCATGTTCGCGGAGACGAACCGGCTCCCCTTCGACTTCGCCGAGGGCGAGAGCGAGATCGTGGCCGGCTTCAACACCGAATACGGCAGCATGAAGTTCAGCCTCCTGGCCCTGGCCGAGTACGCGCACCTGATGACGGCCTCGGCCCTGGTGGCCACCCTCTACTTCGGCGGCTGGCAGGTGCCCTTCGTGGCCCACCCCTCCGTGGGGCTCTCCATCCTCAGCTTCCTGATCAAGATGCTGTTCTTCGCCTGGGTGTTCGTGTGGATCCGCTGGACGCTGCCGCGGTTCCGCTACGACCAGCTGATGCACCTGGGCTGGAAGGCCATGCTGCCGCTGTCCATGCTGAACCTGATTGTCCATGCCTGGCTCATGAGCCACGGTCGCTGAGGAGAGGGACATGGGTGTCGTCGTCAAGAAGGTCGAGCTGAGCTGGCTGGACCGCACCTACGTCTGGCCCGTGATGAAGGGCATGGGGATCACCTTCAGGCACTTCATCAAGCAGCTCTTCACGCCCACGTCCAAGCGCTACACGATCCAGTACCCGGACATGAAGAAGCAGATGCCGGCGGGCTACCGGGGCCTGCACGAGCTCAAGCGCTTCGAGGACGGGGCCATCAAGTGCGTGGCCTGCTTCATGTGCGCCGAGGCCTGCCCGGCGCGCTGCATCAGCATCGAGGCGGAGGAGTTCAGCAACCTGAACTTCACCCAGGGCTTCGAGGAGAAGCGTCCCCAGGTCTTCAAGATCGACATGCTGCGCTGCATCTACTGCGGCATGTGCGAGGAGGCCTGCCCCAAGGACGCCATCTGGCTCCGCAACGACTACGAAGTGGCCGCCTATGACCGCCTGTCCATGCAGTTCGGCAAGTGGGACCTGATGAACACCTACGCCGAGGCCGACGGCAAGGAGCGGATCTCCGAGGATCCGATCCCCTCCGTGCCGCGCCGCGCCATCGCGATGTAAGGAGCGACCATGTTCCTGGCCTTTGCCCTCATCACGCTCCTGGGCGCCCTGGGGATGCTGCTGCAGAAGAACATCATCGTGGCGGGGCTCTTCATGGTCGCCGCCTTCTTCGGCATCGCCGGCCTCTTCGTCCTCCTGGCCAACCCCGTCGCGGCGGCCCTCCAGCTCATCGTCTACAGCGGCGCCATCATGGTGCTGGTGCTTTTTGTCATCATGATGCTCAGCAGCCACGAGGAGGAGGCCGCCCAGGCCAGCCATCCGATCCAGCGCTGGCTGTCCCTCCTGCTCGCCCTGGCCCTGGCCGCGGGGGGCGTGAAGCTGGTGATGGCCTCCAAGGGCGTGCAGATGCTGGCCTCGCGCGGCGCGGCCGTACCCCCGGCGGTGACCCTCCAGGGGGTCGGGGCGGTGCTCTTCGAGGGCCATCTCCTGGGGTTCGAGGTGGCGGGCCTCATGCTGCTGGCGGCCATGGTGGGCGCCGTGGCGCTGACGAAAAGGAATCTGTGATGAGCTCACCACGGATGCCTCACTGCAGCATCGGCGAGCGGACCATTGATGTTCCGGGCGTCTCGCGTATCGGCGAAGCCGATGCCGAGAAGCGGAATCTGTGAGGGGCGGGCGATGACCGGCATGGATGCGATCCTCCACGGCGGCCTCCAGGGTTACCTGGTGGTGGCCCTCCTGCTCTTCGCCATCGGCCTGGCGGCGGTGCTCCTGCGCCGCACGATGCTGATGCAGTTCATGGGCGTGGAGCTGATGCTCAACGCCGCCAACGTGGCCCTGCTGGCCTTCGCCCGCTTCCGCGGCGGCGATCTCCAGGCCACGGTCTTCTACCTCTTCATCATCGCCGTGGCCGCCTGCGAGGCCGCGGTGGGGCTGGCCCTCATCATCGGGCTCTACCGCCACCGCGACACCACCGACTCGGACCGGACCGCCAGCCTGAAGCAGTGAGGATGCGATGAACAAGTACTTCTGGCTCATTCCGGTCCTCCCCCTGCTGGGTTCGGTCTTCAACGGCCTGCTGGGCAAGCGGGCGGGGAAGGGCGCCGTCACTTTCTTCGGCCTGGGCACCGTCCTGGGCTCCCTGGTCCTCGCCCTGGCGGCCTTCTTCGCCATGAAGGGCATGCCCGACCACCGCCTGGTGCTGGACTACGGCGAGTGGATGGCCACGGGCACCCTGAGCGTGCCCTTCGGCCTGGTGATCGATCCCCTGAGCGGCACGATGATGCTCGTCGTCACGGGCATCGGCTTCCTCATCCATGTCTATTCCGTCGGCTACATGCACGACGACGAGGGCTACGGGCGTTTCTTCAGCTACCTGAACCTCTTCGTGTTCTTCATGCTGACCTTGGTGCTGGGCTCCAGCCTGCCGCTCATGTTCGTGGGCTGGGAGGGCGTGGGCCTCTGCTCCTACCTGCTCATCGGCTACTACTACGAGACGGACTTCGCCCCGGATGCCGGGCTGAAGGCCTTCCTCACCAACCGCGTGGGCGATCTGGGCGTGGCCATCGGCATGATGGTGCTCTTCGCGGCCTTCGGCACCCTGACCGTGGGTGACATCCTCCTCCGCGTCGGCCACCTGGCGCCCGAGGCCGGCTTCGGCATCCTCACCTTCGCTACCCTGATGCTGTTCGTGGGCGCCACGGGCAAGAGCGCCCAGCTGCCCCTCTACCTCTGGCTGCCGGACGCCATGGCGGGCCCCACGCCCGTCAGCGCCCTCATCCACGCGGCGACCATGGTCACCAGCGGCATCTACATGATCTGCCGCCTGGCGCCGGTCTTCACCCTCGCCCCCATCACCATGGACATCGTGGCCTGGGTGGGCGCGGCCACGGCCCTCTTCGCGGCCACCATCGGCCTGGTCCAGCGGGACATCAAGAAGGTGCTGGCCTACTCCACCGTCTCCCAGCTCGGCTACATGTTCCTGGGCCTCGGGGCCTCGGGCTTCGCGGCCGGCTTCTTCCACGTCTTCACCCACGCCTGGTTCAAGGCCCTCCTCTTCCTCGGTGCCGGCAGCGTGATCCTGGCCATGCACCACGAGCAGGACCTCTTCAAGATGGGCGGCCTCAAGTCGAAGATGCCCCTCACCTTCTGGACCATGCTGGCGGCCACCCTGGCCATCATCGGCTTCCCGGGCACCTCGGGCTTCGCCAGCAAGGACGAGATCCTCTACCTGGCCTACCTGAAGAGCCCGGCCCTCTGGGTGGTCGGCGTCGTCGCGGCCTGCTGCACGGCCTTCTACATGCTGCGCCTCTTCACCCTGGCCTTCCTGGGCGAGCCCCGGGACCACCACGCCTACGATCACGCCCACGAGAGCCCGGCCACCATGACCGTGCCACTGGTGGTGCTGGCGGCGGGCTCCATCCTGGCGGTCTGGCTGGGCTGGCCCAAGGCCTTCGGCGGCGACTTCCGCATCGAGGAGTGGCTGGCTCCGGCCGTGACCTATGGCCAGCTCCATGCCGCCCACGGCGAGCACGGCAGCGCCTCGCTGGCCATGATCCTGGCCTCCGTGTCCACGGTCCTGGGCCTCGGCTTCGCCTGGTTCGGCTACGCCACCTACCGGAAGGGCCTGGCGGTGGCGGAGGCGCGTGCGGCGAAGTTCCCGTTCATCCACAAGGTGCTGCTGAACAAGTACTACGTGGACGAGGGCGTGGAGCTGGTGCTCCTCGGGCCCATCCGCTGGTTCGGCAACCTGCTCTGGAAGCTCTTCGACGTGATCATCATCGACGGCGTGGGCGTGAACCTGCCCGGGGCCCTGGCCAGGGTCTCCGGGGACTTCACCGCCCTCTTCCAGACCGGCCGGGTGCGCAACTACGCGCTCAGCATGGCCCTGGGCGCCGCGGTCCTCCTGTACGTCTTCCTGAAGTAGGTGGGGCGATGACCTGGCTGAACTCCCATCCCCTCACCTTCCTGGTCTTCGCGCCGGCCCTGCTGGGCCTGCTGCTGATGGCCCTGCCGCACTCCGTGGGCAAGCTCACCCGCCTCCTGGGCTTCCTGGGTGCCCTGGCGGTCTTCGTCCTCAGCCTCGCCTGGCTCCTCGGCCGGGCCCCGGGCTCCGCCCCCCTCGCCGAGCACGCCCCCTGGTTCGCCCTCGTGGGACTGCCCGTGGACTACGCCCTGGCCGTCGACGGCCTCAACCTCTGGCTGGTCATCCTGACGACCTTCCTCGTGCCCCTCACCATGCTGGGCACCTGGAACAGCCTGAAGGACCGCATGGGCACCTTCGCGGCCCTGTTCCTGCTCCTGGAGACCGGCATGCTGGGCGCCCTGGTGGCCCAGGACCTCTTCCTCTTCTACCTGTTCTGGGAAGGCATGCTCATCCCGATGTACTTCATGATCGGGGTGTGGGGCGGCGACGAGCGCCGCTACGCCGCCAACAAGTTCTTCCTCTACACCCTGAGCGGTTCGCTGCTCTGGCTGGTGGCCCTGCTCTTCCTGGCGGGCCGGGCCGGGAGCTTCGCCCCGGCGGTGATGGCCCAGGCCGCCTCGGCGCTTCCCTTTGCGGCCCAGTGCTGGCTGTTCGTCGCCTTCGCCGTGGCCTTCGCCATCAAGGTGCCCCTCTTCCCGCTCCACACCTGGCTGCCGGACGCCCACGTCCAGGCCCCCACGGCGGGCTCCGTCATCCTGGCGGGCGTGCTGCTGAAACTGGGCGGATACGGCTTCATCCGCTTCGCCATCCCCATGTTCCCCCAGGCGGCCATGCACTTCGCGAGGCCCCTGGCCCTGCTGAGCGTCATCGCCATCATCTACGGCGCCCTGGTGGCCATGGTCCAGCGGGACATCAAGAAGCTGGTGGCGTATTCCTCCGTGAGCCACATGGGCTTCGTGATGCTGGGGCTCGCCTCCATGACCGTGATCGGCACCCAGGGCGCCATGCTCCAGATGCTCAACCACGGCATCAGCACCGGCGCGCTCTTCCTCCTGGTGGGCATGATCTACGACCGGGCCCACACCCGCATGATCGCGGACTTCGGCGGCGTGGCCACGAAGATGCCCATCTTCACGACCTTCTTCCTGATCGTGACCCTGAGCTCCATCGGCCTGCCCCTCACCAACGGGTTCGTGGGTGAGTTCTGGATCCTGAACGGCACCTTCCTCTCCGGTTTCGGCTGGGGTCGGGCCTACGCCGTGATCGCCACCCTGGGGGTGGTGCTCGGGGCGGTCTACATGCTGTGGATGGTGAAGCGCGTCTTCTGGGGCCCCGTGAATCCCGACGAGGAGAGCGGCACCCAGCACCTGCACAGCGACCTGAACGCCCGGGAGATCGCCGTCATGCTGCCCCTGGTGGTGCTGATCCTCTGGATGGGCATCCATCCCCGCACCTTCGTGGCCGTCAGCGAGGCTCCCGTGACCGCCCTGCTGAAGGATGCGAACGCCCCGGCCATCCGGCCCCTCGTCCTGCCATCCGCTCCGGAGTCCGGCCCCCTCGAGGCCGCCGCCGAGGGCCACGGCCCCGCCTCCCACGAGGTGCATCCATGAGCATCACCCCGACCGAGTGGGCGGCCCTGCTGCCCCTGATCTTTCCGACGCTCGGCGCCTGCCTGATCCCCCTCATGGCCCTCGACCGGGACCAGGCCACGGCCAAGTGGATCCGCGGGGCCATGTACCTGGTCGCCCTGGCGGCGGTGGCCGCGGGCTTCTGGTTCCTCACCGACCTCTGGAAGTCCGGCGCCCAGCCCGCCTTCCACCAACTCCACATGGACCGCCTGGCCCAGTTCTCCGGCATCTTCGTGCTGGTGGCGGCGGCCATGGCCATCCTCCAGTCCTGGGACCACTTCCACCAGGAGGGCTGGGTGAAGGGGGAGACGCTCTCCCTGTTGCTCTTCTCCGTGACGGGCATGATGCTCTTCACGGCCACCACGAACTTCCTGGTCCTGTTCCTGGGCCTGGAGCTGTTCAGCCTGCCCCTCTATGCCATGGTGGCCACCGTGCGGCACCGGGCCGAGGGCGCCGAGGGCGGCATGAAGTACTTCCTCACCGGCGCCGTGGCCTCCAGCTGCTTCCTCATGGGCGGCGTGATGCTCTACGGGCTGGGCGGCAGCCTGGACCTCACCCTCGCTGCCCAGGCCATCCGGGCCCAGGGGCTGGGCGCGGATCCCATGGTCATGGCGGGCGCGGCCCTCCTGCTCCTGGGCTTCCTCTTCAAGGTGTCCGCGGTGCCGTTCCACCAGTGGACGCCGGACGCCTACGAGGCCTCGCCCCACCCCATCGCCGGCTTCATGTCCGTGGCCACCAAGGGCGTGGCCTTCCTCGCCCTCCTCCGCATCTTCCCCGTCAGCCTCCTGGGGATGGGCGCGGCGGGCGCCCGCATGCAGGCGGCCCTGGCCTTCCTGGCGGTGCTCACCCTCGTGGTGGGGAACCTCACCGCCCTGGTGCAGACCAACGTGAAGCGCATGCTGGCCTACTCCAGCATCAGCCACGCGGGCTACCTCATGCTGGGCTTCGTGGCCGGCACGCCCGCCGCCTTCACCGGCGTGCTGTTCTACCTGGTGATCTACCTGGCCATGAACATGGGGGCCTTCGGCCTCCTCACCGCCTACGGGCTGGTGGGGGAGCACACCACGTTCGAGGACCTCCGGGGGTTGGGCTGGAAGCGTCCGGCCATGGGCTTCGCCGCCGCCGTGTTCATGCTGAGCCTGGCCGGCATCCCCCCCATGGGCGGGTTCTACGGGAAATACATGATCTTCAAGGAGCTGGTGGGGACCGGTCACGTGGGGCTGGCCATCCTGGGCGTCCTGGCGAGCCTGGTGAGCGCCTACTACTACCTCCGCTTCCTGGTGGCCCTCTTCCTCCAGGCCCCGAGCACCGAGGCCGAGCGCCTGGCCTCGGACCGGCCCGCTGTGCATGCCCCCCTCGCCGGTGCCACGGTGCTGGTGGCCGCCGCCATCGTGCTGGCGGGCGGGTTCGTGCAGGCCTTCCTGGCCGATGGGTTCGCCCATCGTGCCGTGTCGGAGGGCCTGGGGCTGCTCCGGTAATTTTCTTCAATCCGGCCTCAACCGGATCGGGCCCCTGGCCATCCATACATCGTTATGCAATGGTGTAGGGTCGGACCCCACCCGGCCCTTGACATCGGGAGAGCGGCGCCATGAAGCGGAAGACCTGGATCGGATTCGGGGGCGGCCTCCTGGCGGTGGTCGGCGTGGCGACCTACTTCGCGGCCAAGCCCAAGGAAGAGGTCAAGTGGCGCACCGTCAAGGTGGACAAGGGGAACGTCACCCAGCGGATCAGCGCCACGGGCACGGTCAACGCCATGGTGCAGGTGGCCGTGGGCACCCAGGTGTCCGGCGTGATCTCCGCGCTCTACGTGGACTACAACAGCCTGGTGAAGAAGGGCCAGCTCATCGCCCAGATCGATTCCACCGTCTGGCAGACGCAGCTGCAGGATGCCCAGGCCAGCCTCCTCCGGGCCCAGGCGGCCTACGACTTCGCCCAGGCGGACTATGACCGCAGCAAGCGGCTGGCCGCGGACAAGCTCCTGGCGGACCAGGACCTCGACACCAAGGTGACGGCCCTGAAGACGGCCAAGGGGAACCTGGAATCCGCCAAGGCGACGGTGGACCGGGCCAAGGCGAACCTGGGCTACTGCAACATCACGGCCCCGGTGGACGGCGTGGTCATCTCCCGCCTGGCGGACGTGGGCCAGACCGTGGCCGCCAGCTTCAGCACGCCCAACCTGTTCCAGATCGCCCAGGACCTCTCGAAGATGAAGGTCCAGATCTCCGTGGACGAGTCCGACATCGACCAGGTGAAGGTGGGCCAGCGGGCCTTCTTCACGGTGGACAGCCTGCCCGAGAAGCAGTTCATGGCCACCGTGAGCCAGGTGCGCCTGGAGCCCATCACCAACTCGAACGTGGTGACCTACAACGTGGTGATGGAGGTGCCCAACGAGCCCCTGCCGGGTTCGGAGCATCCCCAGGGTCCCGCCGAGACGGATCCCGAGAAGGCCTGGGAGCGGGCCAAGGACCGGCTGCCCGAGGGCACGACCAAGGCCGAGTTCCTGGCGCGGTTCAAGGCGCGCATGGCCGAGCGGGCCAAGGCGACGGCCTCTGCCGCTCCGCGCAGCGCCGCGGACCGCCTGGCCGCCGCCCGCACCCCGGGTGGCGCCGGCCTGGTGGGCGGCCCCACCTTCAGCGGCAACCTCGCCCTCCGGCCCGGCATGACGGCCAACGTGACCATCCTGACCAACCAGCGCAAGGATGTCCTCCGCGTGCCGAACGCCGCCCTCCGCTTCAACCCCGCGGCCTTCATGAAGGAGGACAAGAAGCCCGAGGCCTCCGCACGGCCCGGTGGCCAGGCCCGGCCGGCGCAGCGGCCCGGCGGCTCGGCCAGCGGCATGGTGGCGCGGCGGGAGGATCATGTCTGGATCCTGGAGAACGGGAAGCCGAAGGCCATCCCCGTCAAGGCGGGCATCTCCGACGGGCAGTTCACGGAGGTGAGCGGCGAGGGCCTCCAGGAGGGCCAGGCCATCCTCGTCGGGGTCGAGGAGCCGAAGAACGCCTCCAACACCAATGGCGCGCGGCCGCTGGGCGGCCCCCGCGGCATGCACTAGGCCAGGGAGGCGCCGTGGCCCTGCTGGAATTCCTGAAACTGGCCTTGTTTGCCATCACCCGGAACAAGATGCGGGCGTTCCTCACCATGCTCGGGATCATCGTGGGGGTGGGGGCGGTCATCGCCATGATCGGGATCGGGGAGGGATCCAAGCAGGCCTCCATCGCCCTCATCCAGAACATGGGCTCGAACATGCTCATGATCTTCCCGGGGCAGGGGACGACCCGCTTCGGGCCCCAGGCCATGGGCAGCGCCGACATCCTGCTGGAGACGGACGCCCCCCTCATCGAGCAGGAGCTGTCGGATTCCAGTGTCGTGGCCGCCACGCCCCAGGTGTCCACCACCCGGCCCGTGATCTTCCAGAACAACAACTACGTGACCCAGGTCCAGGGGACCAACACCGAATTTCCCGAGATCCGGGGCTGGGAGATGGAGGAGGGCCGCTTCTTCACCGAGGGCGAGGTGCGGGGCCAGGCCAAGGTGTGCGTCATCGGGAAGACCGTCCAGGCCAACCTCTTCCCCAACGGGGAGGACCCCGTCGGGCAGACCATCCGCATCGGCAACCTGCCCTTCCAGATCCTGGGGGTGCTGGACAAGAAGGGCGCGGGAATGTTCGGGGACCAGGACGACCTCATCGTCGGACCCTATACCACCGTGATGCGGAAGATCATGGGCCGGGACAAGATCCAGCGGCTCATCGTGAGCGCCCAGGAGGGCAAGGCCGAGCTCGCGCAATCGGAGATCACGGCCCTCCTCCGCCAGCGCATGAAACTCACCCCCAAGGATGAGAGCCCCTTCCAGATCCGGAAGCAGGACGACATCGTGCAGATGCAGACCCAGCAGGCGGGCATCCTCACGGCCCTGCTGGCGGTGGCGGCCAGCATCTCGCTGGTGGTGGGCGGCATCGGGATCTCCAACATCATGCTGGTGAGCGTCACGGAGCGGACCCGGGAGATCGGCATCCGGCGGGCGCTCGGCGCCACCCAGCGGAGCATCCTCTGGCAGTTCCTCACGGAGGCCATCGTGCTCGCCGTGCTCGGCGGGCTCCTCGGGACGGCCTTCGCCTTCGCCACCATCGCCATCCTGCAGAAGTTCCAGGTGCCCGCGGTGGTCCAGAACTGGGCCGTGATCCTGGGGCTGGGCTTCAGCGGCATCGTGGGCGTGGTGGCGGGCTTCCTGCCGGCGGTGAAGGCCGCCCGCCTGGATGTGATCGACGCGCTCCGCTACGAGTGATCGCCCGCTGGCCGGGCCTCCCCCGGGATCGATAATGGAGGGGGCACTCCTGGACGGGAGGCTGGCCATGGCGCTGCTCGAATTCCTGAAACTTGCCCTTCTCTCGGTATCGCCTGCGGCGATACGCGAGACGCCGTTGTCCTCTCCTGCGATCGGCTGAGGAGGCGCCATGGCTCTGTTCGAATTCCTGAAACTTGCCCTTTTTGCCATCACCCGGAACAAGATGCGGGCATTCCTCACCATGCTCGGGATCATCGTGGGCGTGGGGGCGGTGATCGCCATGATCGGGATCGGGGAGGGCTCCAAGCGGGCCTCCATCGCCATCATCCGCAACATGGGCTCGAACATGCTGACCATCTTCCCCGGTGCGCCGGGCACGCATACCCATCATGGGCCCCAGGCCCTGGGCAGCGCCGCGATCCTCAAGGAGGATGACCCGCCCCTCATCCAGCGAGAGCTGGCGGAGTCCAGTGTCCACGCGGCCACACCCCAGGTCTCCACCACGCGGCCGGTGGTGTACCAGAACGCCAACTACCTGAGCCAGGTCCAGGGCACGGGCCCGGAGTTCCTCCAGATCCGCGGCTGGGAGCTGGAGAAGGGGCGCTTCTTCACCGACGCTGAGGTCCGCGGACAGGCCAAGGTCTGCGTCATCGGGAAGACGGTCCAGGCCAACCTCTTCCCCAACGGGGAGGAGCCGGTGGGGCAGATCCTCCGCATCGGGAGCCTGCCCTTCCAGATCGTCGGCGTGCTGGAGAAGAAGGGCGCCGGCATGTGGGGCGACCAGGACGACCTCGTCGTGGGGCCCTACACCACGGTCATGCGGAAGGTCATGGGCCGGAACACCATCCAGCGGATCATGGTGAGCGCCCACGAGGGGGAGGCCGAGCTGGCCGAGGCCGAGATCACGGCCCTCCTCCGCCAGCACCTGAAGGTGCCGGCCCAGGAGGAGAACCCCTTCCACATCCGGAAGCAGGACGACATCGTGCGCATGCAGACGGAGCAGGCCGGCATCCTCACGGCCCTGCTGGCGGTGGCGGCCAGCATCTCCCTGGTGGTGGGCGGCATCGGCATCTCCAACATCATGCTGGTGAGCGTGACGGAACGGACCCAGGAGATCGGCCTGCGGCGGGCCACAGGCGCCACCCAGCACAGCATCCTCTGGCAGTTCCTCACGGAGGCCATCGTCCTCGCCATCCTGGGCGGGGCCCTGGGCGTGGGGGTCGCCGCGACGGCCGTGGCCATCCTCCAGCGGGCCGAGATCCCGGCCGTGGTGGAGACCTGGGCCGTGGCCCTGGGGCTGGGCTTCAGCGGCGCCGTGGGCGTGGTGGCGGGATTCCTGCCGGCCCTCAAGGCTGCGAGACTGGATGTCATCGACGCCCTGAGGTACGAGTGACGCCTGAAGTCCCCAGCCATTCCCCCCGCGCCGGCGGTCCCCGTGGCTGAGGAGGGCGAGGCCTCCCACGATCCCTATGCCGCCCTGCGGGATCCGGACTACCGGTGGTTCATCCACTCGCTGGGGCTGGCCACGCTGGGCCTCCAGATGCAGGGCGTGGTGGTGGGCTGGCAGGTCTACGCCCGCACCGGTGATGCGCTGGCCCTGGGGCTGGTGGGCCTCTCCGAGGCGCTGCCATTCCTCCTCCTGGCCCTCTTCGGGGGTCATGCCGCGGACCGGGTGAGCCGCCGGGGCATCTGCCTGGCCTCGCTGTTGAGCCTCGCCCTCTGCTCGGCCCTGCTCTGGAGCTTCACCTGGCACTCCCGGACGGGTCCGCTGGCCCGCGCCGTCTGGCCCATCTACGGCGTCATCTTCCTCACCGGCATCGTCCGGGCCTTCTACCGGCCGGCCAACACGGCCCTGGGCACCGAGCTGCTGCCCCGGGCCCTCTACGCCAACGGGGCCTCCTGGCGCTCCTCCGTCTTCCACACGGGCATGGTGGTGGGGCCGGCCCTCGGCGGCCTGCTCTATGCCTGGCAGGGACCTGTCGTGGCCCACGGCACCGTGATGGTCCTCCTCGCCCTCGGCTTCCTGGCCCTGCTGCCCGTGCGCCGCGTGCCGCGGCCCGCGGCGCCCCGGGGCGGCTCCGTGCTCGCGAGCCTGGCCGAGGGGATCCGCTTCGTGCGTTCCGAGAGGCTGCTGCTGGGGGCCATCAGCCTGGATCTCTTCGCGGTCCTCTTCGGCGGGGCGGTGGCGGTGCTGCCGGTCTTCGCCAAGGACGTGCTGCGCACGGGGCCCCAGGGCCTGGGGGCGCTCCGGGCCGCGCCCGCGGTCGGCTCGGTGCTCATGGGCGTGGCGCTGGCCCACCTGGGGCCGATGCGGCGGGCGGGTCGGACCCTCCTCCTCTGCGTGGGCGGCTTCGGCGTCGCCATGATCGCCTTCGCCCTCAGCCGCAGCCTCGTCCTGAGCCTGCTGATCCTGGCCGCCGCCGGGGCCGTGGACAGCGTGAGCGTGGTGCTGCGGGCCACCCTGCTCCAGACCCTCACGCCGGACGCCATGCTGGGCCGCGTGTCGTCCGTGAACCAGATCTTCATCGGCTCGAGCAACGAGCTGGGCGCCTTCGAGAGCGGCGTGGCGGCGCGGCTCCTGGGGCTCATCCCCTCCGTGGTCTTCGGGGGGTGCATGACCCTGCTCGTGGTGGGCCTCACCGCCTGGAAGGTGCCGGCCCTGCGCCGCATGGACCGCATCCGGTAGGGCGGGGTTGTTAAAAAGATATCGTGGTGATTTGAGTCAATTCTGTCCCGACAAGGGTTTGGGGCCGCCCCCCTCCTTGCACACTGGTGCTGGGTTCTTCCCGCCTCAGGTGCCCCATGATCTTCGACCTCATCCACGTGCGGATCCGCATCAAGCTCCTGGGCCTCGTGCTCCTCCCGGTCGTGGGCGGGGGGCTGCTCTCGGGCCTCCAGGTGGCCCAGCAGACCCGGCTGCTGGACCGCATGGCGCGCCTCCGAGCGGCCTCCAGCGCCTCGGGCGCCGTGGTGGACCTGGTCCAGGCCCTCCAGGTGGAGTCGGCCCGGACGGCCCTCTACCTGGGCCTGAAGGGCGCCTCCCACCAGGGGGACATGCTGGCCGCGCGGGCCGAGACGGACCGGCGGCGGGCGGCCCTGGAGGGGGCCGTGACCGGCCGGGAGGCCGTGCTCTCGCAGCCCGTGCTGGACGACGGCCTGCTGGCCCAGCTGCGCCAGCGCGCCGACCGCCAGGGCGGCTCGCAGGAGCTCCTGGACGGCTACGGCCGCGAGGTGGATGCGCTCCTGCGGGTGGAGGAGCGGCTGCTGCTGCCCGCCGCGGGGACGCCGCTGGAGGGCCCCTTCCGCGCCTTCGCCAGCCTCATGCGGGCCAAGGAGTCCGCGGGCCAGGAGCAGGCCATCCTGGCCCAGGCCTTCTCCCAGGGCACCTTCGGGCCGGGCCTCCAGGACCGGCTCGCCGCCGCCGCGGACGCGCTCAAGGTCCAAGGCGAGGCCTTCCAGGCCACTGCGCCGGAGGCGGCCCGGGCAGCCTACCGGGACGCCCTGGCGGGACCCGCCGCGCCGGACTTCGACCGCCTGCTGGCCATGGGAATGGCCGGGAAGCTCGACCAGGATCCCGAGGCCTGGGCCCGGGCGGCAGGGGCCCGGCTGGACGCCATCAAGGCCGTGCAGGACCGGATGGGCCTGGACCTCCTCGCCGAGGCCCGGGGACTGGAGGACGGCGCCCGCACCCGGCGCTGGCTGCTGGTGGGCGGCTTCGGCCTCTTCGGCCTCCTGGTGCTGGCCTGGACCTGGCGGGCCACCGTGCTCATCACCGAGCCCATCCACGAGCTGGCGGAGGGCATGGCGCGCATGGAGGAGGGCGACCTCCGCATCCAGCTGCCGGTCCACAGCTACGACGAGACCGGGCGCATGACCCAGGCCTTCAACGCCATGAGCGCCCGCCTGCGGGAGCTGGTCCGCGGCCTCCAGCACCATGCCGGCCGCCTCGGGGGCGGCGCGTCGGCCCTATCGGCCAGTGCAGGCCAGGTCTCCTCCGCCACGGGGCAGCTGGCCCAGAGCGCCCGGGTCCAGCGGGAGGCCTCCGAGGAGGTCGCCTCCGCCGTCACCCAGCTCCAGGCCTCCGTCCTCCAGGTCCAGGCCAGCCTCGAGAGCATGCTGGACGGCGGCCGGGACGCGGGGAACCGGGTGCGCGAGACCGCCCGCCAGGCCCAGGCCGTGGTCGCGGCGCTTGGCGAGGTGGTCGCGCGCACGGGACAGGCCGTGCAATCGATCCAGGCCATCCAGGCCCTGGCCCAGTCGGGCCGGCAGATCCTGGAGGGGCCGCGCGAGGCCGACACGGCCCTGCGCCTCCACCAGATCAGCATCCAGAGCGAGAAGGCCGCGGCCCAGGTCTCCGGCCTCGTGGAGGCCAGCCGGTCGGCCTTGCAGGCGGGAGCCGCCCGGGTGGAGGCGATGGTGGCCACCATGGCCACCGTGGACGCGGCCCTGGGCGACATCGAACTGGCGGCGGGTGAGATCCACCAGGCGGCCGAGAACCAGGCCAAGGTCAGCACCGAGGTGAGCCGCCGCATGGAGGCCAGCCTGGCCGCGGCGGGAGACGTCCAGCTGGCGGCCGCCCAGCTGGCCAACACGGCGCCGGAGCTGGTGCTCACCTCCCGCGAGCTCGTGGGGGTGGCGGAGGCCCTCCGGAACTCGGCGGCGGCCTTCCAGGCGGAGTAGGTCCCCGGAAACGGCGCGGCCTCCCGGGCGGGAGGCCGCGGACCGCGCAGTGTCCGGCGTTACAGGACGGCCAGGGCCGCGCTGTAATCCGGCTCCTGGGCGATCTCGGGCACCAGCTGGGTGTGGATGACCTTGCCCTGTTCGTCGAGCACCACGACGGCCCGGGCGTGCAGGCCCATCAGGGGGCCGTCCACCAGGGTGGTGCCGTAGGCCTTGCCGAAGTCGGCATTCCGGAAGGTGGAGGCGGGCACGACCTTGTCGAGCCCCTCGGCGGCGCAGAAGCGCTTCTGGGCGAAGGGCAGGTCGGCGCTGATGCAGAGGATCGTGGTGTTGGGCTTCTCGTTGGCCCGCACGTTGAAGGCCCGCACGCTGGCCGCGCAGGTGGGCGTGTCCAGGCTGGGGAAGATGTTCAGCACCACCCGCTGGCCGGCCAGGTCCTTCGAGGACACCTCGGAGAGGTCGGTCTTGACCAGGGTGAAGGCGGGGGCGGCGGTGCCGGGCTTGGGCAGCTCGCCGGAGGTGTGGAGGGGATTGCCTTTGAGGGTGACCTGGGCCATGGAGATGCTCCTGTGGAGAACCTCCAGGTTACCCAACCTGGGAATCTTTGGCGGGAATTGCCCAGGGGTGTCCAGGCCTTGCGCAGGTCCGGAACTGCCAAGGTGAAGGTAGGCTGGACCATCGAAGCCCCGGAGTCGCCTTGACCACCCTGCTCCAGAAGATCACCGCGCGGGACCACCGCCTGGCCGCCTTCCGCCACTACGAGCTGCTGGTCCACGTCTACGTGGTGGTGCTGCTCATCAGCAACCTGGTGGGCCCGAAGCCCACCCAGATCGGGCCCTTCATCTTCAGCGGCGCCCAGCTGCTCTTTCCCATCACCTACATCTTCGGGGACGTCTTCACGGAGGTGTACGGCTACGGGGGCGCCCGCCGGGCCATCTGGATCGCCTTCCTGGCCAGCCTGCTGATGGGGGCCTTCGCCCTGTTCATGGTGTGGCTGCCCGCCGCGCCCGACTGGCCGAGGGAGAACCAGCGGGCCTTCGAGCTCGTGTTCGGCACCGCCACCCGGGGCATCCTGGCGAGCCTCGCCGCCTTCTGGATCGGCGAGTTCGTCAACAGCTACGTCATGGCCAGGATGAAGCTGTGGACCGGGGGCCGCTGGCTCTGGACCCGCACCCTCGGCAGCACCGTGGCCGGGCAGGCCGTGGACAGCCTGGTGGTGACCTTCGGGCTCTTCGCGTTCACCCTGCCCGTGAAGACGATCCTCGTGATGGCCGGCAGCGGCTACCTCTTCAAGGTCGTCTACGAGGCCCTGGCGACGCCCCTCACCTACGCCGTGGTGGGCTTCCTGAAGCGCACGGAAGGCGTGGACGTCTACGACGAGGGGACGGACTTCAGCCCCTTCGTGAAGGACCTCTGAGCCCTCGGCTACTTCGGCGGGAACTTGGCGAGGATGTCGTGGACCGCCCGGCCCACCACCTCGTTGGCGTCCTCGGGGTCGCTGAGGCCGGTGAGGGCCCCGTCCGCGGCGCCCTGCCAGATCAGCTTGTTGGTCTTGAAGTCCACGATCTCGATGACGATGGTGCCTTCCTTGTAGCTGTGGACCTGGCTCACGCTGGTGCCCACGCCGCCGTAGAAGGGGCGGAAGCCCCAGCCCCAGTAGCCGCCCACGTGGGTGGTGGTGCGGTAGCGCCGCTCCCGCACGATGGGGTAGTAGGTCACGAGGAAGTCGGGATCGGCCTTGGTCTCCAGCACGTAGCCCTTGGTCTGGAGTTCCCGCTCCAGGGCGGCCTTCACCCGCGTGTCCATGAGGCTGCTGGTGCCGCCGGTGCCCTTCTTGGAGGTGTAGTAGTCGAAGGTCTTGTACCGGGCGAAGGTGGCGGTCACGTCGTAGTCGTAGCGGACCTGGTAGCCCGCGCAGCCCGTGAGGAGGGCCAGGGTGAGCAGGGCGGGAGAGAGGCGGAACGCGGTCATGGAACCTCCGGGCACCCATTATGGACGCCGGGCGGGCGGCTTGGTTGAGGCGCCCCGGTGGTCTAGGGCGGTCTGGCAGCCGGGGGTTTCTGGGCCTCCCTGCTCGGCCGGTCTGTCCAGGGCTGTGATTTCATACCAAAAATGCTGGATGCGGCCGGGGATCATCCGATCCTGGTGGGGTCATGGTCCTCGACCCCACCCTCGATCCGGGCGCCTCCAGCCCCCTGTACCTCCAGCTGCAGCGCCAGCTGCGGGGGCTCATCCAGCAGGGCGAGTGGCGGCCGGGCACCCGGCTTCCCGCGGTGCCGGAGCTGGCCGGGCGCTGGGGGGTGCACCGCCTCACGGTGCTGAAGGCCCTGGCCGGGCTCAAGCGCACCGGCTGGATCCAGACCGTGCAGGGCCGGGGCAGCTTCGTGGCCCCGCGGCTGCCGGAGGCCCCGGGCCTGCGCAGCTCGGGCGAGTTCCCCTTCGAGGGGTCGCCCCTCCTCGTCCACGAGGGCGAGCTGGGCTCCTGGATCGGGGAGACCCTTGAGCGGGCCCAGGACCAGCACCTCGTCAGCTTCTCCGCGGGGTTCATCCCCTCGGACCTGCTGCCGGGCGAGCAGCTCCGCCGTCTCACGGTCCAGGTGATGAAGGACCTGGGCCCCGAGGCCTGGGTCTACGCGGCGCCCTCGGGCCACCGGCCCTACCTGGATGCCGTGTCGAACTGGCTGGCCTCCGAGGGCGATCCCATCGACGCGGGCTGGGGCATCCGCGCCCTCCCCGGCGCCCAGGCGGGCCTGGCCCTGGCCCTGGAATCCCTCACCGTGCCCGGCGATCGCGTGCTGGTGGAGAGCCCCTGCTACCTGGGCATCCTGGCCCTCATCCGGGCCCTGGGCCGCGAGCCCGTGCCCGTGCCCGTTGACCGGCAGGGCCTGGATCCGGAGCGCCTGGCCTCGGCGCTCCAGCGCAGCGAGGCCAAACTCCTGTTCACCGTGCCCAGCTTCCACAACCCCACCGGCATGACCCTCTCCAAGGGCCGGCGCGAGCGGGTGCTGGCGCTCACCCGGGCCCAGGGCGTGGTGCTGGTGGCGGATTCGGCCTACGGCGACCTGCGCTTCACCGGCAACTCCCTGCCGCCCTTCCGCCGCCTGCCGGACGCCGACCACGTCATCCACGTGGGCAGCTTCTCCAAGTCCCTGGCCGCGGGCCTGCGCCTGGGCTACCTCATCGCGAAGGAGGACATCCTCCGCCGCCTGGCCCCCATCCAGGAGGTCCACACCATCGCGCTGCCCACCCTCACCCAGGAGGTGGTGGCGCGGTTCCTGGACAACGGGGGCTTCCGCCGCCATCTGGTCCGCCTCCGCCGCGCCCTCAAGGAGCGGCGCGACGCGATGTACGGGGCCGTGGTCGAGCACTTCCCGCCCGGCACCCAGGTCTCGGAACCGAAGGGGGGCATGCACCTCTGGGTGGTGCTGCCCGAGGGCTACTCGGCCATGGACCTCCACCGGGACGCCCTCCAGCACGGGCTGGGCTTCGCGCCCGGCCCGCTCTTCTTCGCGGATGGCCGGGGCACCAACTGCCTCCGCCTGAACTTCTCCACCCACGACCCTGCGGTCACCCGGGACGCCATCGCGCGCCTGGGCCACCTGGCGCGCCGGACCTGAGCCGGTCAGCCTTCTCCCAAGGAGCCTCCATGAGCACCGCGACGTCCACGCCGACCCTTGAGATCCGCCCCTCGGACCATGCCGCCAGCGCCGAGGAGCGGGCCCGGAAGATGACGAACCCGGGCTTCGGCCGCATGTTCACGGACCACATGGTGGTGATCCCCTACAAGGAGGGCGAGGGCTGGGGCCGGGGCGAGCTGAAGGCCTACGGCCCCCTCGCGATGGATCCCGCCTCCTCCGTGCTGCACTACGGCCAGGCCATCTTCGAGGGCTTCAAGGCCTACGCCCAGAAGGACGGCGGCGTGGCCACCTTCCGGCCCGAGGCCAACGCCCGCCGGTTCCAGGCCTCCGCGCGCCGCCTGGCCATGCCCGAGCTGCCCGAGGCCCTGTTCCTCGAGGCGGCCTACGCCTTGATCCGCCAGGACCGCGCCTGGATCCCCGGCGCCATCGGCGAGAGCCTCTACCTGCGGCCCCTGATGATCGCCACCGAGGCCGCCCTGGGCGTGCGGCCCAGCAACGAGTACCTGTTCCTCCTCATCGCGAGCCCCAGCGGCGCCTACTTCGCCCAGGGCGTGAAGCCGGTGACGGTCTGGATCTCCGAGGACTACGTCCGCGCCGCGCCCGGCGGCACGGGCTTCGCGAAGTGCGCCGGCAACTATGCCGCCAGCCTCGTGGCCCAGCGCCAGGCCAAGGGCGAGGGCTGCGACCAGGTGGTCTGGCTGGATGCCATCCACCGCAAGTACATCGAGGAGATGGGTGGCATGAACATCTTCTTCGTCTACCAGGAGAAGGGCGAGACGGTGGTGGTCACCCCCGAGCTCACCGGATCCCTGCTGCCCGGGGTCACCCGCGACAGCCTCCTGCAGCTGGCCAAGGACCAGGGCTTCCGGGCGGAGGAGCGGAAGATCAGCACCGACGAGTGGGAGGCGGCCCTGAAGGAGGGCCGCATGACCGAGGCCTTCGCCTGCGGCACCGCGGCCGTCATCACGCCCATCGGCCGCGTGAAGTCCCGCAAGGGCGACTGGCTGGTGAACGGCGGCGAGACCGGCCCTGTGGCCGCGAAGCTGCGCCAGGTGCTCCTCGACCTCCAGCACGGTGCCGCCCCGGATCCCCATGGCTGGATGCACCGGGTCATCTGACCGCTTCCAGGCCCCCAACGGAAACGCCCGCCATCCGGCGGGCGTTTCCGTTGCCAAGGCCCGATCAGTAGCTGAGCGTGGTGGTCGTCGTGGCGCCGGCCGTCACGGCCTGGGTGGTGGCGGCCTTCACGGTGACCGGGGCCGCGCCGGAGGTGCTGCGCTGGGCGGCCACGCCGTAGATGCCGGGCGGGAGGGCGGTGAAGTAGACCTGGTCCTGGGACAGGCCCGACGCCGCGGTCTGGGACCGGATGATCAGGATGGCGGCGCCGGAGGTGCCCGTGGGGAGGGTCTGCCGGAGCTCGCCCCAGGTGCCCTGGGTGGCCGTGGAGGCGGGGGTGAGGGTGAGGGTCAGGGCGCCGGGCGCCGTGGGCCCGCTGAAGGCGAGGTTGGCCGTGTAGGCGCTGGCGGAGGTGACGATGACGGGGGTCGCCGCCTGGGCCGCATAGGTGGCCACGGCGTTCCCCGGCTGGGCCACCACGTAGTAGGCCGTGTTGGTGCTCGCGGGCAGGGCCTCGAGGAGGTAGTTGCCGGCAGCGTCGGTGAAGGCGCGCCGCTGGATCGTGGGCACGGTGAGGCTGCCGTCCAGGGTCTCGGCGAACACCTCCGTGCCCGCCAGGGGCGTGGTGCCGTCGAGCAGCTTCCCGGCGATGCTGGCCACCTTCGTCGTGTCGAAGGCCTGTCCCGTCGGCTGGAAGGTGTAGGGGGAGGTGCCGGGCCGGGCCTGCACCGCCTGCTGCCCGGAGAGCATGAGCTGCGCCGTGGCGCTGCCGCCCGAGGGCACGGTCACCGGGCCGGGGAGGATGGTGGTGGTGGGCATGCCCATGGGCTGGCCGGTGGCGGCTCCCGTGGGGACGACGTAGGCCGCCAGGTTGATCGGGTTCGCGTAGTTCTTCGTGGCCCAGGTGAGGCGGAACTGGCTGTAGGTCCCGGCGGGGACGGAGGCGGCGGGCAGGATCACCGTGCTGTTCCCGTTCTGGAGGGCCATCAGGTCGTAGGTGGCCTGCACCGTCCCGAGGGGCGTCCAGGTCGAGCCGTCCAGGGTCCCCTCCACCTTCTCCAGGCTCACGACCGCCTGGTCGTAGCCGGGGAAGCTGTCGGACCCGAGCCGGACCACGAGGGTGCCGGTGGCCCCCCCGCCCCAGCGGATGTCGCCGCCGCCCCCCCCGCAGGCGAGACCGGCGGCGAGGATGAGCAGGGGGGCGATCAGGCGGCGGAAGGGCATGGAGACTCCAGAGGGCGAAGACCAGACCCCATCAGTCTAGTCTTCGCCTTCGAGCGATCCCACCCTGGATATCCGGGCCTTCCGGGCGCGGTCCGGGCTACTTCTTCGGCGCGGCGCCGCCCACCCGGTCGATGTGGGAGGCGAAGTAGATCATGGGGAAGGTGCGCTTCAGGGTGCCGCTGTGGAAGTTCTGCATGGGCATGTTCAGGGGCACCACCACCTGGTCGCCCACGGCCACCTTGAACTGGTTGGCGGCGGCCCAGATGTCCCCCGTGGCCGTCTTCACGCGCACGTAGGTGTAGGTGGAGGCGTCCATGGTCTCCACCACGGTGCCGGTGGCGGTGGGGCCGGCCGCCGGGGCCTCGCCCATGGGGGCGCCGCCCATCATGGGGGCCATGGGCTGGGGGGCCGGGGCGGCGGCCGCGGGGGCCGCGGCCGCGTTCACCGTGCGGTTCTGGTTGCAGCCGGCCAGGGCGGCCAGGGTGAGCATGGATGCGAAAAGGGTCAGGCGCGTCTGGGCCATCGGGGTCCTCCGTGTTCCAACAGTACCAGGAGCCGCCCGGATGGGGCAGCGGGTTCGGGGCCGTCCCGGCGGGGCCTCCGCTAGACTGGGGGATCGCCGGCTCCGCCGGACGGTCCTTGCCAGGAAGGTTGGCCGAGTGGTTTAAGGCTCTCGTCTTGAAAACGAGCGCGGGTGAGAGCCCGCCGGGGGTTCGAATCCCTCACCTTCCGCCAGTCACGCCCCGCGCCCGCGGGGCGTTCTTATGGGCGGAAGGGGAGGGATTCGAAGTCGCTGAATCGCTGGCGTCTGTGTTGGCCCGGGGAGACAGCCCGGGGGGCTGTCGGACCCGGGACAGGACGCCCCGCGATTCGCGCGGAGCGGAGGCCCGGAGGGCCGTAGCGAATCCCTCACCCGCCAGTCACGCCCCGTGCCCGCGGGGCGGTTCCCTGTCCGGGACAAGGAGCCTTGTGCCCCTGGGGCCCCACAGGTAATCTGGAAGGCCTTGGAGAGATGCCGGAGTGGCCGAACGGGCTCGCCTGCTAAGCGAGTGTATTGGGTAAACCAGTACCGGGGGTTCGAATCCCCCTCTCTCCGCCACCGGAAGCCGCCGCAAGGCGGCTTCTTTTGGTAGCGGCGGGAGGGGGATTCGAAGTCACTGAATCGCCGACTCTCGTCTTGGCTCGGGGAGACAGCCCGGGGGGCTGTCGGACCCGGGCCAGAGAGGCGAGCGATGCGTGCGGCCGGAGGGGACGGCGCGAAGCGGTGGCCCCGGAGGGATCCCCCTCTCTCCGCCACCAGAAGCCGCCGCAAGGCGGCTTCTTCCTTTTCCGCCGCCAGGGGGATGCGCCGGCGGGCGAGGCGCGGTAGGGTGGGACCACCACATACCTCACAAGGTGATCCATGCGGACCCTCAGCCTTCTGTTCCTGGCCCTCTTCCTGGCGGTGGGCGCCGCCGCCCAGGACCATCCCCTGTGGCTGCGCTACCCGGCCCTCTCGCCGGACGGGAAGACCATCGTCTTCTCCTACCAGGGCGACCTGTTCCGGGTGCCCGCGGAGGGCGGCACGGCCACGCCCCTCACGGTGGGGGGCTCGTACTCCTTCCAGCCCGTCTGGAGCCACGACGGGCGGTGGATCGCCTTCGCCTCGGACCGCAGCGGCAATTTCGATGTCTACGTCATGCCCAGCCAGGGCGGAGAAGCCACCCGGCTCACCTTCCACGCCGCGCCGGACCTGCCCTTTGCCTTCACGCCCGACGACCAGGAGATCCTGTTCACCTCCTCCCGGGGCCACGCCTCGGCCAGCCGGCAGTTCCCCGGCCGGCTCTTCCCCGAGACCTACCTGGTGTCCCGGGAGGGCGACCGGACCCGCCTGCTGACGGACATCACCCTGGACGCGGCCACCTACGACCCCACGGGCCGGCGCATCCTCTACCAGGACCTCAAGGGCTACGAGGACAAGTACCGGAAGCACCACACCTCCGCCGTCACCCGGGACATCTGGAGCTTCGAGCCCGCCACCGGCACCTTCACCCAGCTCACCACCTTCAAGGGGGAGGACCGCAACCCGGTCTTCGGTTCCGATCCGGACGGATACTTCTTCCTCAGCGAGCGTGGGGGCTCCTTCAACGTCTTCCGGGGCTCGGTGGCCCATCCGGACCAGGCCGCACCCCTCACGCACTTCACGAAGCACCCGGTGCGCTTCCTCACGGCCTCGCGGGGGAATGTCCTCTGCTTCGCCTACGACGGGGAGATCTGGACCCTGGCGCCCGGCGGGGAGCCGCGGAAGGTGCCCATCGCCGTCCACGTGGACGGCCGCGCCTCCCTGGAGAAGAGCCTGCCCGTGAACGGGGCCATGACGGAGATGGCGGTGTCCCCCAACGGGAAGGAGCTCGCCTTCATCGTGCGCGGCGAGATCTTCGTCACCTCCGCGGACGGGAAGGTCACGCGCCGCATCACCAACACCCCCGGCCAGGAGCGCAGCGTCAGCTTCAGCCCCGACGGGCGCACCCTGCTGTACGCCGCCGAGCGGGGCGGCAGCTGGGACATCTACACCCGCCGCATCGTGCGGCCGGAGGAGCCCTACTTCTACGCCTCCACCCGGCTGGAGGAGAAGGCCCTCGTCGCCACCCCCGCCGAGGAGTTCCAGCCCCTGTTCTCGCCCGACGGCACGGAAGTGGCCTACCTGGAGGAGCGCACGGCGCTCAAGGTACTGAACCTCGCCAGCGGGAAGACCCGCACCTTGCTGCCCGCGGGCCGGAACTACTCCTACGCCGACGGCGACCAGTCCTTCGACTGGTCCCCCGACGGGAAGTGGCTGGTCTTCGCCATGAACACCGGCCTCGGCTGGCTGCGCGACATCGGCCTCGTGGCCGCCGACGGCTCCGGCCCCATCCACAACCTCAGCCAGAGCGGCTTCGAGGACGAGAACCCCCGCTTCTCCAAGGACGGCTCGATGGTCTACTGGGTCTCCTCGCGGGACGGCAGCCGCGCCCTCTCCCAGCAGGGCGTCACGGAGGACTTCTACGGCGTCTTCCTCACCCGGGCCGCCTGGGACCGCTACCAGCTCTCCAAGGAGGACTTCGCCCTGGTGAAGGAGAAGGAGGACCAGGCCAAGGAGAAGGCGAAGGAGGCGGACAAGGAAAAGGAGAAGGGCAAGGAGAAGGGCAAGGAGAACGGCAAGGACCAGGCCGCGAAGGTGGAACCCGTCGTCATCGAATGGGATGGCCTCATCGACCGGAAGGCGCGGCTGTCGGTGCATTCCGCGTCGCTGGCGGACGGAGCCGTGACCAAGGGCCTCGACAAGCTCTTCTACCTGGCCAGGTTCGAGAAGGACTTCGACCTCTGGTCGGTGGACCTCCGCAGCCGGGAGGCGAAGCTGGTGGTCAAGCTGGACGCCAAGCGCGCGGGGCTGGAGCTGAGCCGGGACGGCAAGGCCGTCTTCGTCCTCGCCGACGGCAAGCTCATCAAGGTGGAGGCCGAGGCCGGCAAGCGGGAGAACCTGCCCGTGGCCACGGAGATGGTGCTGCATCCGGCGGAGGAGCGGGCCTACATCTTCGACCACGCCTGGCGCCAGGTGGAGAAGAAGTTCTACGTAGCCGACCTCCACGGCGTGGACTGGACCTTCTACCGGGACGCCTACCGGCGCTTCCTCCCCTACATCCAGAACAACTACGACTTCCAGGAGCTGCTGAGCGAGATGCTGGGCGAGCTGAACGCCTCCCACACCGGCGGCCGCTACAACCCGCCCCAGGTGAACACGGACGCCACGCCCGCCCTGGGCCTCATCCTGGAATCCGCCGGCGGCAAGGGGCTGAAGGTGGGTGAGGTGCTCCGGGGCGGGCCCCTGGACAAGGCCAGCTCCCGCGTGCGGGCGGGCCACCGGCTCACCGCCATCGACGGCACGTCCCTGGCCTCGCTGGAGGACCTGGGACGGCTCCTCAACCGCCGGGCGGGCCAGCTGACCCTCCTCAGCTTCGCGGACCCCGCCACCGGGGCCACCTGGGACGAGGCGGTCAAGCCGATCACCCCCCAGCAGGAGGGTGAGCTGCTCTACCGACGCTGGGTGGAGCGGAACCGCGCGGAGGTGGAACGCCTCTCCAAGGGCCGCCTGGGCTACGTCCACGTGCGGGCCATGAACGATCCCAGCATGCGCACCGTGATGGACGAGGTGCTGGGCCGCGACGTGGACAAGGAGGCCGTGGTGGTGGACACCCGCTACAACGGCGGCGGCAACATCCACGAGCAGCTCTCGGACTTCCTCAGCGGGAAGAAGTATTTCGACGTCATCCCGAGGGGCCAGGCCTACGGCCACGAGCCGCTCCTCAAGTGGATCAAGCCCTCCATCGTGCTCATGAGCGAGGGGAACTACTCCGACGCGCACCTCTTCCCCGTGGCCTACAAGCTCAAGGGCCTGGGCCGCACCGTGGGCATGCCCGTGCCGGGCACCGGCACCTTCGTGTGGTGGGAGCAGCAGATCGATCCCACCCTCGTCTTCGGCATCCCCCAGGGCGGCTGGCGCATGCCGGACGGCCGGTTCTGCGAGAACACCCAGCTGGAGCCGGACCTCCCCGTCATGAACCAGCCCGCGCTGCTGGCGGGCGGGCGCGACCAGCAGCTGGAGGCCGCCGTGGCGGAGCTCCTCCGGGAAGTGGACGCGGACACGCGCTCCGCCAAGTAGGGATGAACGGGACCGGCGGGCTTCAGGCCTGCCGGTCCCAGCCCTCGGCGGCCCGGAAGCTGTGGTAGCGGTCGCTGCCCAGGATCAGGTGGTCGGCCAGGGGGACGCCGAGCGATTCCCCGGCGGCCTGGAGGCGCCGCGTGAGCTGCACGTCCTCCCGGCTGGGAGCCGGATCGCCGCTGGGGTGGTTGTGGAAGGCCAGGGCCGTGGTGGCGCCGTAGCGCAGGGCCTCGCGGAAGAACTCCCGCGGGCTGATGAGCGTGGCCGTGGCCGTGCCCTGGCTGAGGATGCGCTCGGCCAGGAGGTCGCCCTTGGCGTTGAGGGCCAGGAGGCCGAAGCGCTCCTCCGTCCAGCCCTGGCAGCGGGGCAGCAGGTAGCTGCCGGCGGCCCGGGGGCTGGTGATGCGGGGGCGTTCCGCGCTCCGCTGGGCCCGGCGGGCCAGCTCGGCGGCGGCCCAGAGCTGGCCGGCCTTGGCGGGGCCGAGGCCCGGCTGGTCCAGCCAGTCCTGGAGCCCCAGGGCCATGAGGCCCGAGAGGCCGCCGGTGCGGCCGAGCAGGGCCTGGGCCAGCTCCACGGCGCTCTGGCCCTGGCGGCCCGTGCCCCAGAGCAGGGCCAGCAGCTCCGCGTCCGCCAGGGCCTCGCCGTGGCCGGCGAGGAGGCGCTCCCGGGGGCGCTGGTCCGGGGAGAGGTCAAGGATGCGCATGGTCAGGCCTCCGTCCAGGCGCCCAGGCGCGGGCGGTAGCGCAGGAAGGCCACCTGCCCCCCCAGTCCCAGGCGCAGGCACAGGGCCTCCCGCCCGTGATGGAGGAACCAGACGTTGGCGGCGGCCCGTCCCTGGGGCAGGAGGGTGAGGGGGCGTGGCCGGCCGGAACGCCAGCCGCTGCCGGCCAGCTCGGGTGGCATCGGAATGGAGGCCGGTCGGCCCCAGCGCACGCCCTCGGGCAGGCGGAGGGCCAGGTGGCCTGGGCCGGCGCCGGGCGCCACGCACACGGCGCGCCGGTGGGTGGTGGCCAGGCTGAAAGCCAGGTGCAGGTTGCGGCGGAGCTCCCGCTGGGCGGCCTGGAGGGGCGGACTGAGGGGGCCCGGGAGGATCCGGGCCGCGGCGCGGCCCAGCGTGTCGAGAAAGGGGTGGGCGGCGCGCATCAGGCCCTCGCCCAGTGCCGGAGGTCCGGGCGCCAGCGCAGCATCCGGACCCGTCCCCGGTTCGACAGGCGCATGCAGAGCACCTCCTCCCCGTCGTTCAGGAACCAGCAGCTGGCGGTGGCGGTGTGCCGCGGGGTCACCGTGATAAGCGGATGGGCCTCGCCCTGGATGTCCGCCTTCGCCGGGTCGTCCATGCCCGGCGGCAGGGGGACGCGGGCGGGCTTGCCCCACTTCACCCGGCGGCCCAGGCGGATGGGCAGGTGGTTGGGTCCCTGGCCGTTGCCCAGGCCCACGGTGACGTTGACGCCCCGGGCCCGGGCCATGACGAAGGCCTGGTCCAGGCTCTCGGCCAGCTCGTGCTGGGCAGCGCCCAGCTCGGCGTGGCCCGGGTGCCACTGGGTGGCCCCCACCAGGGCGAGAAGGCCAGAGATCCCCATGGTGAGGGTGAAGTCCAGGAGGGAGACCCCCCGCTGGGCGTGCCGGCCTGCGCCGGTGAGGGGGATTCGGAGCAGGCCGGTGCCCATGGCCGCCGCCTACCGGAGCGCCGAGGCGGGCCGGGGGGTCGCCGCCAGGAAGGGCTTGAGGCGGGCGAAGGCCTTCTCGCCGATGCCCTTCACGTTCATCAGCTCCTCCGGGCGCTGGAACCCGCCGTGCTCCTTGCGGAAGGCGACGATGCGCTCGGCGGTCTTCTGCCCGATGCGGGGGAGCTGCATGAGCTCGGTGACGGTGGCCGTGTTGAGGTTCACGGGCCGCTGGGGCTGCCGGGGGGCCGGGCCAGCGGCGGCGAGGGGAAGGGCCAGGGCGAAGGCCAGGGCCAGGGTGGAGAGGGGGTTGGACATGATCGCCTCCTTTCAGGGCGATCGAGGAAAATCGAGATTCGTGCCGACTTTATAAGTGCTTTAAATAAAAGATTTAATCAATAATCATGTTATGTATGTGTAATCAAAATATTACAATATTTTCTAAATTTTTATTAATTCAAAATATTCAAATATTTAAATTTAGTAAATTTATAGATTCAAAAAATTGAAAAAGTGACATATCAAAACCAAAGGAATCGGGACCTGATGGGACAGGGACCGGTCCCCGGTCCCGGAATCCTTCAGGAATGCCCCGGATCCACCTATCCTGGAGGGGTCCGAGGAGCGCTGCAGGACCCGCCGGATCGGCTGTGCGGGATCCCAGGCTCGGACCCATCCTTCCAGGAACGGCGCTCACCTCAACCCTGCACCGGGTTGGCGAGGTGGGTTCGCCCGTCGTCCGGTTCCACGAGGAGGTCCCATGACCGTCGCCACCGCCGACCATGTCGTCGCCGATCTTTCCCTGGCCCCCTGGGGCCGCCGGGAGATCGCCATCGCCGAGGGCGAGATGCCCGCCCTGATGGCCATCCGCAAGGAGTACGCGGCCAAGCAGCCCCTGAAGGGCGCGCGCATCGCCGGCTCCCTGCACATGACCATCCAGACCGCCGTGCTCATCGAGACGCTGAAGGCGCTGGGTGCCGAGGTGCGCTGGGCCAGCTGCAACATCTTCAGCACCCAGGACCATGCGGCCGCCGCCATCGCCGCCGGCGGCACGCCGGTCTTCGCCGTGAAGGGCGAGAGCCTGGCCGAGTACTGGGACTACACCCACCGCATTTTCGACTTCGAGGGCGGCGCCAACATGATCCTCGATGACGGCGGCGACGCCACGCTGCTGCTGCACCTGGGCGCCCGGGCCGAGCAGGACAGCCATGTCCTCGACCACCCCGACAGCGAGGAGGCCACGGTGCTCTTCGCCGCCATCCGCAGGCGCCTCGCCGAGAAGCCGGGCTGGTACGCGGCCCAGCTCGCGAAGGTGAAGGGCGTCACCGAGGAGACCACCACCGGCGTCCACCGCCTCTACGAGATGGCGAAGAAGGGCGAGCTGAAGTTCCCCGCCATCAACGTCAACGACAGCGTCACCAAGAGCAAGTTCGACAACCTCTACGGCTGCCGCGAGTCCCTGGTGGACGCCATCAAGCGCGCCACGGACGTGATGGTGGCGGGCAAGATCGCCGTCGTCTGTGGCTACGGCGACGTGGGCAAGGGCAGCGCCCAGGCCCTGCGCGCCCTCAGCGCCCAGGTGTGGGTCACCGAGATCGATCCCATCTGCGCCCTGCAGGCGGCCATGGAGGGCTACCGCGTGGTGACGATGGAGGAGGCCGCGGACCAGGCCGACATCTTCGTCACCTGCACCGGCAACTTCCACGTCATCACCCATGACCACATGAAGCGGATGAAGCACAACGCCATCGTGTGCAACATCGGCCACTTCGACAGCGAGATCGACGTGGCGAGCCTCGAGCAGTACCCGTGGGAGGAGATCAAGCCCCAGGTGGACCACGTCATCTTCCCCGACGGCCGGCGCATCATCCTGCTCGCCAAGGGCCGCCTCGTGAACCTGGGCTGCGGGACGGGCCACCCCAGCTACGTGATGTCCTCCTCCTTCGCGAACCAGACCCTGGCCCAGATCGAGCTGTGGACGAAGCCGGGCCAGTACCCCGTGGGCGTCTACACCCTGCCCAAGCACCTGGACGAGCAGGTGGCGCGGCTCCAGCTGCAGACCCTGAATGCGAAGCTCACGGCCCTCCGGCCCGACCAGGCCCAGTACATCGGCGTGCCGGTGGAGGGGCCCTACAAGGCGGACCACTACCGGTACTGATCCCGGCCCGGGACAGGACAAGGGACCCCGCCGGGCGGGGTCCCTTGCCGTACCGGGACTTCCGGCTACGTGACCAGCGCCTCCTCGTGGTGGGTGGCGTGGCGGACGGTGGCCTCGCATTCCAGCTGCGGGGTCTGGGTGAAGTGGGCGTTGGCGAGGTCGGTCCGGACCTTGGCCAGCACCTTGGCCCGGGACAGCTTGTTCTTCCCGGTCCGCATCTCCTTGCACAGGTAGTACGTGAAGGCGCCGTGCCAGTCGCCGCCGATGAGGGCGTCGGCGCTGGTCTGGTGGTCCTTGCAGGCGGTCCACAGGATGTGGTGGGTGAGGCCCTTCTCCAGCAGCTTGAGGTGCTGGGGCCGCGCCCGGCGGAGCTCCATGTCGCGGAAGGCCTCGATGGAGGGCGGGGGCAGGTAGCGGGGCTTCCGGTCCAGCAGCAGGTCGATGGCCTTCAGCCCGGTCCCGCTGTGGCAGGTGTCGAGGTAGACCTCGAGCAGCACGTTCGGCGGGAGCTGGATGAACAGGTCATGCAGCTCGTCATCCACGATGATGTGGTCGCGGTTCCACTGGGTGCCGCTCTGGGCCAGGTCGTGGGGGCAGAAGGCCTCGTCGGCCCGGTCCATCTCGTCCAGGTTCAGGTCGGGCACCTGGGTGCCGTGGCTGGAGAGGCTGAACACCAGGTGGTTGATCTTCCCGTTCCGCGCCTCGGTCACCATGCGTTTCAGTTCCTTCATGATGTTGGCCTTGGTGGCGTTCTGGTCGGTCAGCCGGGTGATCTCCGCATCCGTGAAGCCGTTCACGTCCTTCAGCAGCTGGGCCATGTCGTTGGCGTCGTTGACGCAGCCGTGGAGGGTGGCCGTTGGGAAGTTCTTGTAGGTGTTGATGCCTACGCAAAGCGCGTTGCGTCGGACCATATCCTTCCTCCTGTTCAACAGATGACCCTGGAGGCTCCGGGACAGGGGCCTCCGTTGGTCGTCGAAGGCGACGGGAATTTCCTTGTGCAAGTCCGGAGGACTGCGATCGTGCACAGGCATGCGTCCGTCCGGGGCCACCATAGGCCCTGCGCCGGCCCGGGCAAGGGCATCATGGGACCTGTCCGGAGATGCCCATGACCTGGTCCCTCACCGTCGCCGCCGTCATCGAGCGCCAGGGGCGCTTCCTCGTCGTGGAGGAGACGGATGGCGTCCACCCCGAGCGGGTGTTCAACCAGCCCGCAGGCCACGTGGATCCCGGCGAGACGATCCTCGACGCCGTGCGCCGCGAGGTGAGGGAGGAGACCGGCCTACCCTTCACACCGGAGGCGGTGGTGGGGATCTACCAGCTGCAGGCCCGCAACGGCCGCGACTACTGCCGCATCTGCTTCACGGGCACCGTGCCCGACGGCGTGGAGGCCGTTCCCGAGGATCCCGAGATCCTCGGCTGCCGCTGGCTCAGCCGCGACGAGCTGGCCGCGGCGCCCCTGCGCTCGGGCCTGGTGCTCCGCTGCGTGGACGACGCCCGGGCGGGGCTCCGCCATCCCCTCGCGCTGGTGGAGGTGGTGCGGCGGGAGCGTTAGCTCTTCTTCCGCAGCCAGGTGGCGGCGATCAGCGACGTGAGCAGGCCCGTGAACCAGGTGCCCAGGACGCCGGAGAAGGCCGTGGGCAGGGGCCGCTGCATGGAGGCCTGGGCCTGGATCAGGGCCTCGATCTGGGCGGGGGCCAGGCCCTGCTGGGCCATCTTCAGGCGCCCCAGGGCCTCCATCTCGCGGAAGTAGCTGGGGAACAGCACCACCGTGAAGAACAGGCTGCCGAGGAAGATGATGGCGGAGGCGATCACGGAGGCGGCCACGCCGTTGCCCACCTGCCGCAGGTAGCCGCTGGCCGGCGCCGTGATCCGCAGCAGCACCAGCAGCACGGCGATCTGGAGAGGGATCACCAGCCAGAAGAGGACGAACAGGGAGGGGTGGTGGTACCAGCCCGTGAACCCCATGACGAAGGTCCACAGCACCACCAGGATCCCGAGGATGATCCCCGCGCGAAGCGTCGCCATCGTGGCTCCTAGAAGACGTGCCCGCCGCCGTTGACGGGGAGGGTGGCGCCGGTGACGAAGCCGGCCTGTAGGATCCCGGCCACGGCCTCCGCCACGTCCCCGGCCAGCCCGTTGCGGCGCAGGGGGGTGTGCTCCGCGGCCGCCTGCTTGTGCTTCTCGGGCAGCTGGGCGGTGGCGTCCGTGAGGGTGAGGCCCGGGGCCACGGCGTTCACGCGGATCCCCATGGGGCCGAGCTCGAAGGCCAGGGCCCGCACGAAGCCCTCCAGGGCCGCCTTGGCGGCGCTGTGGGCGCAGAAGCCCCAGCCCGGATTCCGCGCCAGACCGCTGGTGATGGCGACGATGGAGCCGCCCTTCCGCTCCAGCATCTGGGGCACCACCGCCCGGCAGCCGTGGAAGGCCGCGCCCATCTCGCCCAGGAGCTTCGACTCGAAGGCCTCCCAGGGGTAGTCGAGGAAGCCCTTCATGGGGAAGCCGATGGAGGCGTTCAGCACCAGGATGCCGATGGGGCCCAGCTCCGCCTTCACGGCCGCGGCCATGGCCTCCACCTGGGCGCGGTCCCGGGCGTCCCCCTTCACGGCCACGGCCCGCCCTCCGGCGGCGGCCAGTTCGGCCACCAGCGCCTGGGCCGCGGCCTCCGAATGGTGGTAGTTCACGGCCACGGCGGCGCCCTGGGCGGCGAGGGAGCGGGCGATGGCGGCGCCAATGCCACGGCTGGCACCGGTGACGAGGGCGACGTTTCCTGCGAGCGGCATGCAACCTCCCTGGGGCCAGGCCCGATTCTGCCGCCCCTGGCGGGCGGGCTCAAGACTCCATCAGCTCCGGAATGGCCATGGCCCCGGCGCTGCGGCCGTCGACTGCGAGGGCGCGCCGGAGATACCCGGCCTGGCCCAGGTGGAAGGCCAGGTGGGTGGCGAGGTGGAGCAGGAAGCGCCCCGTGGGGGGCTGGACCCCCGCCACCGCCACGGGGAAGGGGGCGGCCAGGGCCGCGTCGGAGAGGCCCGGCAGCACGGCCTCGAGGTCGGCCAGGGCCGCGCGGAGTTCGGCCGCCACCTCGGTCCGCGGGCCCGACCGGCGGCCGAACTCCGCCTCCCGGTCGCGGACGTAGCCCGTGCCGCCCAGCACGGTGCCCGCGAAATGCCGCAGGTTCCCCGCCACGTGCAGGGCCAGGTTCCCGGCGCTGTTGGCGACGCCCGGCTGCGTCCGCCAGAGGGCCTCGTCGTCCGGGAACAGCGCCACCTCCCGCTCGAAGGCCGCGAGGTCGCGGCGGAACAGCACCAGGAGGTCGGCGGCCAGGGGCGTCATGGCGCCCATCCTACGCCCGGTTGTGGGATCCTCGTCCCATGGATCTGCAGGCCCTCCTCGACGACCTCGCGCGGGAATCCGCGCCCTTCGCGGCCCAGGGGCGGGTGGCGGACTACATCCCGGCCCTGGCGGCGGTGGATCCGTCCCGGTTCGGGATCGCCCTGGCCACCATGGACGGGCAGGTGCTCGGCAGCGGCGTCTGGCGCGCGCCCTTCTCCGTCCAGAGCGTGTCCAAGGCCTTCGCCCTGGCGCTGGTGCTGGCGCGGGACGGCGAGGCCCTGTGGCGGCGCGTGGGCCGCGAGCCCTCCGGCAACCCCTTCAACTCCCTCGTCCAGCTGGAGTACGAGAAGGGCATCCCCCGCAACCCGTTCATCAACGCCGGGGCCCTGGTCCTCGTGGACCGGCTGCTCAGCCTCACGGGGGATTCCGTGGGCGCCCTCCGCGCCTTCCTGCGCGAGGAGAGCGGGAACGCAGCCGTCGACGTGGACGCGGAGGTGGCCACCTCAGAGGCCGCCCATGGCCACCGCAACGCGGCCCTGGCCCACTTCATGGCCAGCTGCGGCAACCTGGAGAACCCCGTGGAGGCGGTGCTGGACCACTACTTCCGCCAGTGCTCGCTGGCCATGAGCTGCGGGGACCTGGCGAGAGCGGGCCTCTTCCTGGCCAACCACGGCCTGCGGGCCGACGGGAGCCGGCTCCTCACCCGCAGCGAGGCCAAGCGCATCAACGCCGTCATGCTCACCTGCGGCACCTACGACGCCGCCGGCGACTTCGCCTACCGCGTGGGCCTGCCCGGCAAGAGCGGCGTGGGCGGCGGGATCCTGGCCGTGCTGCCCGAGCGCGGCGTCCTCTGCGTATGGAGCCCGGCCCTGGACGCCCACGGCAACAGCGTGGCCGGCGTGGAGGCCCTGGACCGCTTCACCACCCGCACCGGCTGGTCGGTGTTCTAGGCGGTCCGCCGGGGGCGCAGCAGCCAGGCCGACCAGCCCGTGAACAGGGCCACGGTGCCCAGGATGGCCGCCAGGCGCAGCCAGGGCGCCCCGAAGGCCAGGCGCTGCTGGACGTCCCCGACCAGGGTCCAGAGCCACACCAGGGCCCCCAGGCCCAGGGCGCCGGCCACGAGGATCTGCGCCCAGGGCCGTCGCAGGAAGAGCGGCACCAGGAGCGCCAGGCAGAGCAGCACCAAGGGCAGCTGGCCGAAGCGGAGGAAGTGGGCGCCCAGCATCAGCAGGGCGAGTACGGCGGGCAGGCGGCGAAGGAAAGGCATGGGAACTCCGGCGACGGGAGAATCATACCGATCTGTCCGAAATATCTGATCACAAGCCGCAACTAGGCCTGGGTCCAGCGTTTGGCCCAGGCTGCCCGGGCGTCGGGCTCCAGGAAGGTCCAGGCCACGAACCGGCTCTGCTTCTGGCCCTGGGCCATGGCCACGGTGCGGACCTCGGCGGCCCCCGCCTGGCGCAGGGCCCGGTGCACCGCCGGCAGGCTGGCCGAGCTCGAGACCAGGGTGGTGAACCACAGCACCTGGCCGGAGAGGCGGGCGCTCTCGGCGGCCATCCGGCGGATGAAGCCCACCTCGCCCCCTTCGCACCACAGCTCGGCGCCCCGGCCGCCGAAGTTCCGCACGGGCCGGGCCGAGTCGCCGCGCCCCAGGTTGCGCCACTTCCGCTGGGTGCCCTCCCTGGCCTCGCGCAGGGAGCCGTGGAAGGGCGGGTTGCAGAGGGTCAGGTCGAAGCGGTCCCCCGGGTCCACCACGCCGGCGAAGCTCGCCGCCGGGTCCGCCTGCCGCCGCAGTTGGACGACCGCCTCCAGGCCGTTCGCCCGAAGGATGCGGGCCGAGGCGGCCAGCGCCGCCGCATCGATGTCCGAGCCCACGAAGGACCAGCCGTACTCCCGGTGGCCCACCAGCGGGTAGATGGCGCTGGCCCCCACGCCCACGTCCAGCGCGCGCACGGCCGTGCCCCGCGGGATCGCGCCGCCATTCCCCTCCGCCAGCAGGTCCGCCAGGTGGTGCAGGTAGTCCGCCCGGCCCGGAATGGGCGGGCAGAGGAAGCCCTCGGGGACGTCCCAGCCCCGGATGCCGTAGGCTTCCGCCAGCAGGGCCCGGTTCAGGGCCTTCACCGCCGCCGGGTCCGCGAAGTCGATGGATGGCCCGCCGTGGGGCGCGCGCACCACGTAGCCCTCCAGGTCCGGGCTGGCCTTCGCAAGGCGCGCGAAGTCGTAGCCGCCGGCATGGCGGTTGCGCGGGTGCAGCCCGGGCTTCGCGGGCGGGGGGGCGTCGGTTCGGCGCGGTCGGGATCCCATCCCCGTAGTGTCCGGCGGGGCGGCCCGCCCGTCACGCCCCGGGGCCGTCAGCGGGGTCCGGGCCAGTCCGGGAACAGCAGCCGCCAGGCCCCCTCCGGACCGGCCAGGAGGCTCAGGTCCTGCGGCGAGGGGCGTCCGCAGGGATCGGCGCCGAGGGTCCGGGCCAGGGCCTCCGTGGCCGGGGAGAGGTACACCCGGAGCTCGCAATGGAGGTGCCCCTCCGACTCGTGCCGGAAGAACACCGCCGCCTCCGGCGGGCACCCGGCCGTTCCGAAGGCGGCCCGGAACGCCGCCTCGAGCCGGCCCAGGGGCTCCAGGGCCAGCGTCGCATCACCGAGGCTCGTGGTGAACCAGGGGTCCATCCTGACTCCTGGCCCCCATCAGAGCAGGGATGGCCCCCGGGGTCATCCGCAAAGGCCGGGAGGGCCGGGTTGAGGCAGCCGGGAGCGCACCCCACCGGTCCCGCAGGACCGCGAGGACCGCCCACCGACCCAGGCCGATCGGGCTCCCCCCCGGGAGCCGGGTCGGGGGGTCGGCTGGGCCCGATCCTGCCGCCCGTCAGGCCTGCGCCGGCTCCTGCCGGACGATATCGACCGAGATCTCCACGGCCGGGATCGTTCCTCGGTTCTCCAGCCAGTGGGTCGTGTTCCGATCCTCGGGCCAGCCCACGCCCGGCCCGTAGTCCGTGGCGACGCCATCCCGATGGTCGGTGATGGTTCCCTGCAGGATGTAGACGGTCCCCGGTCGTCCCTTGTGGTCGTGAATCGGGCCGAAGACGCCGCCGGGCGCGAGGGTCACCTTGCGCATCCGAAGCTGCAGTCCGGCCATGCCCTCGATCTCGGGACCGAGGTCGACCGTGGCGAGGCGTTCCACTGTGACGCCTCGGGTTTCAGGTGGTACCTGGTCGTGGTTCATCAGGCGCTCCTTTCCGTAAAGCCAGGGCCGGACGAAGGAAGCCGACCGGCCCCCGCGCAACGAGGCGCTGGGTGGGGCCGTGGATTCGGAGGTTGGGAGAGAGCGGAAAGTCGTGCGGGCCTGGTACGAGAGGATCGGAGGGGCAGGCCTGTCTAGGGGGTTGGGTTGGGGGACTTGACCATGATCCCAGTTCGATCGCTGACCTTCCGGGCCAGATTCAGCGCTCGTTCAAGGGTGAATGCGCCGAGCGCATGTTCACCAAGGTAAAGCTCCAACCCATCGCGACAAACCAAGGTGATCTGCCAGTTCGAAGATCTCAAGTGCCTTCCAACGGTGATGCCCTGGAAATCCTGCGGAGGCCTTTCCCATTCGACGAGACCGTACAAATTCTTTTTGTGGAACTTAAGGGTCTTCCGGCTGCCTGAAGCAACCAGCCATTGATCCGCAGTCAAACTGTAGAGGCTCGAATACACAAGAAGGGCTCCGAACATCCCGACGATGACCAGGAGCCGACTCGGGGAGTGGGCCGATAGGTAAAGCCTGGTGACCAGCCCCAGAAGAACCACCCCTGGGATGAAGGTGGCCACCGCCCAGCGGGTGCCCTTGAAGCGGAAAGTCACGCTTTCAGGGGTTTCTTCGGAGAGCACCATGATGGGGGGATTTTCTCTCAACGAGACCTCTTCGAGGTTGGATTCATAGACCTGGATACTGCCCAACGGAGAAGGCCAACCGGACCCGCCTGCACCGAGGCGACGGGCGGAACCGGGGAAGCGAAGGGTGGGAGAGGACGAAGGGCCATGCAGGCGGGGTTCGGGTTGAGCCAAAGGTCAAGCCAGCGGAGGCGCAGGAGACAGTCGCTGTCACCCTTAGTAACCAGCCTTGTAGATACCTTTATGGCTGTCAATGGCGACGCCCTCCATGCCGCCGTGATTGTCCCCGGGGATCTGGTGCATTTCCAAAACCAGCTCAGCCCCCTGGTCGTTCTTCAGGACGGTCCGGAAATGGCGTGGACTCCCGAGGACCTTTGCATTGAAGTAGCCAGACCCGAATACCTGGTCCCAGTACGGCGCCAATTCGCGATCCGGGATCGCGGTATGAAGCGCGAACGATCCGGAATACAAATCACCACCGGGCAGGGTGGCGGTGATGGTTGCAGACTGCCACCCAAAGTGGATTTTGAAACGGCAGAGGACGGGTGGCTGCGGAGGGGCTGCGCTGATTGGATAGAGGTGGAACGGGGCTGAGATGGGGAAACAGCCAGCAAGGGAAAGCAGGGCAAGTGCGGCCAGCGAGCGCGAAAGCATGGAGGCTCCTTGGAGGGGTAGCTCCAAGTAGCCATCTGCGTGCCAAAGGGCTGACTCGAGAAAAGAAGGACGGGCTCAGGGATCAAGCCAGCCGGCCCCGCCTGCACTGGGCGCGGAAGGGATCCGAAGACGCGGTATGAAGGGTAAGGACGGAGGCGATGCAGGCGGGGTTCGAGTGGGGGGGGAGGGCCGGGCCGATGGTCACTTGCTTGTGGATGGGGCGGATAACCCCAGGGTGTCAAAGACAAGCTTGTACCACTCGGCCGGTACGTCGTTTCGAACCCCGGTCTGGAACGTATGGTCAGCGAAGCTCTCCTGCCAACTGAGCGTCAGCGCGACTCGTACCCGGGTCGAGGTTGCGGTTTCGGCTTTGACGAGGATGGATCCTTCCAGGACGTTGACGTGGCTTCTCGATCGGCTCGAGTTCTCCTCGGATTGATAGCGGAAGGTGATAAGGCCGAGCGGCTGATTGGCCGAAAGGATGATCCAGTTGTTATCGAATAGCTTCCCGACAATCCTGTCGAAGGTCGCCTCAGGGTTTGTCGTGACCAGGTCGGACATCGGTTTGGGAACCTGCCCCGCACGCGCAACGGAAGGGGATAGGGCCAACAGTGCGGGGAAGCACGCTGAAACGAAACGCCACGGGCGCATGGGGCTCCTGTTGAATGTGGTGAAGCGGCTTACGAATGAGGCTGAGCAGCCCGCCTGCACAGAGGCGACGAGCGGAGCCGAGACGGCATAATGCTGAGAGAACGTGGAAGGCAATGCAAGGGGGGGGGGGGGGGGGGGGGGGGGGGGGGGCCGACTTTGAGCGAGAGGTTAGGCGCCGCGTGATTTCATTCGCCTTTGAGATCCTTCTTGGCGGATTTAATATATCTGCCAAACTCCTTATCCTTCTTGCGCTTCTCAGCGTATGACGCCTGATGGTGCTCTGACTCACGTCTCAACTTGAGAAAGTTGTCGTAATGATCGGCGCTGATTCTCCCAGACTCCATCGCCTTTAGAACTGCGCAACCTGGCTCGTTGGTATGAGTGCAGTCCCTGAAATGACATTGGGATGAAAGCGAGACGATATCTGAATAACTCGCCTCAATTCCGCCGCCTGCGCCAAGTATTCCAAATTCCCGCATGCCGGGGTTATCTATGACCATCACACCGTTCGCTAGAACAATGAGTTCTCGGCGCACGGTTGTGTGGCGACCTTCACCCGTGCCACTAACCCCATGTGTTTCAAGAGCGGCATGACCAATCAACTCGTTGATTATGGTGCTTTTACCGACGCCAGACGAACCAACGAAGCAATACGTGTTGCGGGGCAACAGAACTCGTTGGAGTTCGTCGATTCCTTCTTTGGTGACATGGCTCAACGTCAACACCGGCGCGTCAATTCCCGCGCTTCTGATTTGCGCCAATTGCGCAGAAAGCACTTCAGGCTCAACAAGGTCAGTCTTGGTTAAAAGAATGTGGGGAACAGCCCCGCCATCCATGACCATGACCAAGTAACGCTCTAGTCTCTTCAAATTGAAGTCGTAGTGGCAGGACTGCACGATAAATACGACATCGACATTCGCCGCAACCATCTGTTCGTCGACTGATGCTCCAGCCATCTTGCGACGCAGGCTGGTCCTTCTGCCAACAATGCAATGAACAACCCCAAACTGATCAGCGGGTGCCTTTTCGACACAGACCCAGTCACCTACGCACGGTAGCTGCGATGAGGACACCGATCCATGCCTATACTTTCCTGACAGTTTGGCCCGAAAAACCTCCGATTCATTGATTAGCAGAAACAGTTCGCGGTCTACTGCGGCCACCCGCCCATAAGTACCTGCAGAATGACAGTCGATTTTCGCGTGCTCTGCGAACCAATCATCCCAGCCCAGCGCTTCAAGCTTTGAATTGCTCATTGGCATCGCTCTCGAATTCTAGATGCATTGCACTGCGACCATTCGGCGCATATCGAATGAAGCTGGCCGCCCCGCCTGCACCGAGGTGCTGAGCGAAGCCGAGGAAGACGAACAAAGAGAAGGAGCGTAGGGCAATGCAGGCGGTGTCCGAGTTGAGCGGAAGATTAGGCCAGGGTCCGATTTGAGCGGAGGGTTAGGCTGTGGACTTGTATGATTGAGCATTGGGCGCATTTGGTCAGTCTTCGATAACCGCCTGACCACGACGTTTCAAATTTTCAAGAGAATCCAATCTTGCCTGCAGCATATCAGCGGGATGTCCGGTCCAGTCTTCGACCACACCGATGATCTTGAGTGGGTCGCGCGTACGATAGGACTTGGTCAGATTGCCGGGGAATCGCTTGTTTGTGAGATTGGGGTCATCCTCGAACGTCCCCGTCGGTTCGACGATGTAGATGTAGCCGCGACCTTTCAAATTCGAAAGCGCTGTAGCGAGTTCTGCGCCCCAGATGGCAGCTTCCAAGACAGCTGTGAAATAGATGTTGTTTGATGTCCGGCCCTCCTCGAAATTGGAGGCTCGCCCGGTTACCAGCAAGTCACCTATGTCCAATTTTGCCTTTGTGCCGTGATAAAACGGTCCGGTCACGCTGTTGCAGTTGTCATGCGAGACCGGTATCCATTCATGGTTGTCCATGTGCAGAGCCCTTAATGAAGCCTAACGAATGAAGCCAACTGGCCCCGCCTGCGCCTAGGCGATGAACGAAGCTGGGGAAGCGGGACGAAGAGAAAGAGCGGAAGACAATGCAGGCGGGGGCCGAGTTGAGCGGGGGGTTGGGCAGGTGTGAATTGGGGTCAAAGAAATTTGGCGTTATTGATTTACTGGCGTTCCAGGGATGGGTGTCCCCCCTGTCACTGGCTGATAAACACCGCCGCCAAGGGGAGTGCATAAAATGGGTGGACCACCTGTTGCAGGGATAACAAGGCGCGGTGATAAGTCGGGCCCGTTTGCTTCCCCCTGATTTTTGGCTGGCGTGGTGGCCACATTCGCACACCCAACCATCAAGATTGTAAGAAAGACACAGAGTGTTTTCATTTTGCCTCCTAGAACCCACAAATGTCGCTAAGGCTGCAATTTGATTCACCCACGGAGATGAAACCTAGTAGATGTTGCAAGATGCTGCGAAATCGACGTGGAAGGGGTTCTCCAGAGGGTTTGAGTCAATATCTGTACCAATAGTTGTTCCAGCCCCGCCTAACGAAGGAAGAAAACCGGCCCCGCCGGCGTCGAGGGGATGGGCGAAGCCGAGGAAGACGAAGGAAGAGAATGAGCAGAAGACAATGCAGGCGGGGTCCGAGTAGAGCGAGGGGTTAGGCTGTTGTTCAAGGATTCGAGTCAAATACGACGTGAAGGGTGAAGCGGGCTGTGGTAGGCCTCCCATTTAATTTTGCAGGAATGAATGTAAAGCGTTTGGCATAGTCTTCAGCTGCTTGTCTAAGAATCTCCGGCCCTTGATCGGAGTAGATTTTTAAAATTTGCCCGGTTTCCGAAACATGAATGTAAACCGTCACAGTGCCTGTAATATGACCAGCTTTCGCCTTTGCGGGATATTCAGGCCCTGATGCAGGCCAGGTTTTGATGTGTATTGGCTCAAATTTGAAGGACGGTCCATCTTCCTTTGGTGTTGAATGAACCCCCGAAACCGGTCCTTTGCATCCAAAGGTGAGAAGAGTAAAAACAATAATGGCGGTTTTCATCGGGCACCAGTGTGGATGTGAAGCCTAACGAATGAAGCTAACCGGCCCCGCCTGCACCGAGGCGCTGAGCGGAGCCAAGGAAGGGAGAAGTTGAGATAGAGCGGAAGGCAATGCAGGCGGGGTCCGACTTGAGCGAGAGGTTAGGCGTCTGCATTTGAATCGCCATTCTGGCTTGAAGTGTGGAATGCCATGGTGATGATTGACGGAAAAATAAAGCCCTTGAGATAGGAAAGCGGATGCCTTCCCAGGGTGAAATCGACGGGCAGTTTCCCGAAGTGCGCCCAATAGTGCGTTGCAACAAGTCCGGTGATACCGACCCACATTCCATACAATGCCCAGCTTTTACCAAAGACGACGAGCAACAAACTGAGAGTAATCATCACTCGAAGGACCGATTGCACGTATTCGAATGTTGTATGAGCACTAGTCCCAGTACCTAGATACAGACCGCACAGGGTATAGATGTGGTAGTAGATCAGCAGTCCGGCGAGAAAAAAAATGATCAGGCGCCGGAACAACAGAAATCGGCTCGTCTGCATTCCAGGCAGTGTGCTCACTTCGGCCCTCCTTTCTACAGACGCCTAACGGAATGAGCTAACCGGCCCCGCCTGCGCCGAGGCGATGAGCGAAGCCGAGGAAGACGAATGAAGAGAAAGGTTGTCAGTTCACCGTCAAGGTACCACGTTGCCATTCCTTCGCGCGGGCAGGGTCGGCTCGCCGGGAGGGGTGCAAGGTCGCGAAAGGCGCGCCCGGAAGGTCACCGACACGCCTTTCGCGGCCCGCT
>NZ_BSDD01000001.1 GCF_030268065.1 Geothrix rubra | reverse complement strand
CACGGGAAGGGGGATGGGCTGAATCTCTCTCTCGGCGATTATTTCAGCGCCATGAACGGAATCGGCACCATCCCCCCGTTTGAAACACGGACCTCCTTCCGGCCGTCAGATCCATCTGATGATCGAAAGGCGCCGGACGTGGAGAACATACAAGAGCGGAAGGCAATGCAGGCGGGGTCCGAGTTGAGCGGAGGGTTAGGCCGAGCCGTTGACGGACAGTTTGGTGAAGGCTTTCTTTTCAATTGAGTATGTGATTTTCCAGAAGGAATCTCCACCATCTTGAACGTCGATCGGTTTAAACCTCAATTCAGGCCTGCCCGCCAAAATGGATTCGTCAAACGCATTGATGAACAAGAATGTTTTACCGCTGTTCCGCGCACAGGCCACCTGGAACCTGTACTTATAAAATTTCTCAAACATGCTGGGTCGATTGACACGAATAAACTCTGGAAGCTGTTGTTGCACTTTGAGAAGAATGGAATCTGAAGGCTGAACGAGGCAGGGATTCTTGCCAATCTCTGCATCGAACATGCTGCATAGGGATTTCCCTGCATCACCCACGAGGACCGTAATGTGATCCTTCGGAATTGTGTAAAGCGAAGCTGAAGAGCTTGGTTTGCAGCCGAATGCCCAGACAACCAGCAGTGGGAGGCATAGCTTTCGAATCACGGGCGGCCTAACGGATGAAGCTAACCGGCCCCGCCTGCACCGAGGCGCTGAACGGAGCCGAGGAAGCGAGACGAAGAGAAAGAGCGAAAGGCAATGCAGGCGGGGTCCGAGTTGAGCGGAGGGTTAGGCTGCCTTTGGAGATACATGAAGAGAAAGACACTGGCGGAGATACTGGTTTCAGTCTTGCAAATTGTGGAATGAATCTTCGACTTTGAAGCAGAATTTCATTCCTTAATTTAAAAAAGCAGAGTTTATTTAAATAAAATATTATAAAATTCGTACAGATTCAAAATTATAATTACAAGTCCAAATATTCTAAGGAGGAGTATCCAGCCCTGAGTTTTGTGATTGTAAAAAAAGGCATTGATTCGTTGGAAGAATTTTGAGTTTCGTGCCGATAAATCAATAAAGTTAAGTGGATCTGCTATAATCCAAATGCCGCCAAATAAAATTGCTATAAATAATGCAATTTCCCAACCTCTTGTGAGAATGTCAGCCTGAGAAGAGCTTGAAATATATGGTGAAAGGTTGGACAACATTTTTTCCTTATAAATTTAGTAATTCGGAATGGATGTAGGCAGCCTAACGAATGAAGCTAACCGGCCCCGCCTGCACCGAGGCGCTGAACGGAGCCGAGGAAGCGAGACGAAGAGAAAGAGCGGAAGACAATGCAGGCGGGGTCCGAGTTGAGCGAGAGGTTAGGCGGTTCAAAAAGAAGTCACTTTCCAGACCCGGAAGGCCTCGAGACGGTTCCCCTGGAACGTGCCGTCTACAAACACGAGAACATCAAAGAAGAGAGGTCCACCACTGCGTTTCAACTCTTCCTTGGCCATTTCCATCCTGTTTATGTCGGATTGAGTGAGTTGGACTTTCCATTCAAAAATAACTTTGCCGACATTCCCTGACCACTCGACTTTTTTCGTAATCACATATTCGAACTCTTTTCTTGTCATTCCAAGGTGTAGACCTGCGACAGAAACAGGCAGAGGTGCTTTTGGGGTAGGAACGCTTGCTTCAGAAACATCTTTGAGATGGGTCGAGATTGCAAATCCTGCACCCATGTACCCTTCTCGGAAAGTGACAAATCCACCACGCGCGCGATAGATAATATTGGCTTCATAATCACCTTCACCACCCTTTTCAATAAGTGGGGAAGGTCCGAGTATCTTCTGAATATCTTCTAAACTCACTTCCTCTAGTCGAAATCGCCCCAGGTGTGCAAATCGATCACCAGCCTGCTGGCTATTAGCAGCAAGGGAGATCAGAGCAAGGAAGGCGTTTCGTAGAGGAGCTGTCATGGGGTATGCGTTACCGCCTAACGAGTGAAGCTAACCGGCCCCGCCTGCACCGAGGCGCTGAGCGGAGCCGAGAAAGACGAATGAAGAGAAAGAGCGGAGGACAACGCAGGCGGGGTCCGAGTTGAGCTAGGGGTTAGGCGCGTATATGCAAGGAAGCCTTGATTCTACTAACAAGAAGGCCGATCAAGTAGTAAATGGGGCCATTCAAGAGGACACCAAAAGCCCAGACAACCCAAACGAGTGGGCCCCTAATTCCGATGGTGAACAGATGAAGGAGTTGGCCAGGGCAAAGAATAAATATTAGTAATGTCGGAATATTAAATAGATTGAATGTGTAATCAAGCCAATAGACCAGTAAACAGAGGCAACCGATCGCAATCCCAGCAAGGGCAAAGGCCATTGCTAAGTTTCTTGGATTCGAGCGATACTCCGTGCCCATTTGGCGCCTAACGAACGAAGCTAACCGGCCCAACCGCAGCCGGACGAAGGGTGGAGGACGGAAATCTGAATGAGCGGAGGAGAGCGGAAGGCACGGGCGGTTGGGTCCGAGTTGAGCTAAGGGTTAGGCGCTCGGGATATTTTTCAGAAGAAGCCTGTGTACGAAATGACCCTTGCGAAGTAAGTAAGAAGAAAGAAGCCCATAAAAAATTTGTTCAAGAATCATGGTCGATCCGGTTTTGAGTGTTGTCGGGACGACTGCCAATTTGGTAATGGATTCCTTCGACATAGTTGTGAAAGTGACAGCCGAGGTAAGGATGAAAAGAATGAACCCAAATGCCGTGACAGCAAATAGCCAAAGCGTAATTACGCCAAGAGTCCGAACAATGATCCAGGCAAGTTCTTGTCTATTCATCTGTGGATCTCCGGTAATTAGATATGGCGCCTAACGAAAGAAGCTAACCGGCCCCGCCTGCACCGAGGCGCTGAACGGAGCCGAGGAATCGAGAAGTTGAGAGTGAGCGGCTGGCAATGCAGGCGGAGTCCGAGTTGAGCGAGGGGTTAGGCAGGTTGGGAATCTGATTGTACGGCTACTTTTCAGCGCTTGGCCGAATGTTGACTTGGTTACTCGCCATGAGGGGGGTGTATGGCCACCAGATTTGATGGATGGTTTCGATGGTAGATACGGGAACGAACGCAGACACATGGAGAACGGCCCGGCCAGTTCTTGGAGCTGCACGGACCTGGATGAGCCGTACATAGGTTTGACCTGGTTCAATGGCGATGATGATCGATGATTGTATGTCTCGCTTCTTGGAATCCGTTTTCAGGCTCCTGGGAGCGATGATGCCTCCGGGAATACCAGGAGGTATGTAGGGAACGCCTGGATATTGAAATTCTGCATTTATCTGGACCTGCTCTTGGTCAATGAAGACCGTACGGTCACCCTCGTTGAGGACCTTTACGAGAGCGAGTGACCTATCGTCAACAACCAAGTCATTGCCGATCAATTGAACTGTTGTGGACAGCTTCGGTTTGGTTTGGGCGAATAGAGAGCCGGTGGTGACGAGTGCAATGAGGCATAGGTAAGGCGATCGCATCGTGACCTGCCTAACGAATGAAGCTAACCGGCCCCGCCTGTGCCGAGGCGCTGAACGGAGCCGAGAAAGCGGAGCGATGAGAGAGAGCGGAAGGCAATGCAGGCGGGGTCCGAGTTGAGCGAGAGGTTAGGCAGGCCAGGTTGTTTGATGGAATGGGACATGGAATGGGCTATAGAGACAGTTCAATTCTGAAAATACACCTGACCAACGGTTAGGATGTGGGTTATATTTTTCCCGCTCTTAAGGCAAAAGCCAAAGTGATAGCCCCATGGTCTCGGGGTTTCTTTCCAGAACCAAATTTCAGCCCTTGGATCTTCAGTAATAAGGTTGGTTGGATCAGTTAATAAATGGTGAGCGCCGTTTTTACTGATTCGTTTGAAATCGCTAGGGCTTGTTTTCTCGATCAGCCAAGCTGAAGGCATCTGCTCGGGATGAGATTCGACTGCCTCGAACTTCGGTGCATTAGTCTCAGGAGCCTGGCAACCGATGATTGGGAATACTGTAAGAACGAGGAGTATGGTGAGCCTATTCATGGCTGCCTAACGAACGNAATGGGCTTTAGAGACAGTTCAATTCTGAAAATACACCTGACCAACGGTTAGGATGTGGGTTATATTTTTCCCGCTCTTAAGGCAAAAGCCAAAGTGATAGCCCCATGGTCTCGGGGTTTCTTTCCAGAACCAAATTTCAGCCCTTGGATCTTCAGTAATAAGGTTGGTTGGATCAGTTAATAAATGGTGAGCGCCTTTTTTGCTGATTCGTTTGAAATCGCTAGGGCTTGTTTTCTCGATCAGCCAAGCTGAAGGCATCTGCTCGGGATGAGATTCGACTGCCTCGAACTTCGGTGCATTAGTCTCAGGAGCCTGGCAACCGATGATTGGGAATACTGTAAGAACGAGGAGTATGGTGAGCCTATTCATGGCTGCCTAACGAAAGAAGCTAACCGGCCCCGCCTGCACCGAGGCGATGAGCGAAGCCGAGGAAGATGGATGAAGAGAAAGAGCGAATGGCAAAGCAGGCGGGGTCCGAGTTGAGCGAAGGGTTAGGCGCTGGGGACATTTTTCAGGAGAAGCCTGTGAACGAACTGCCCCTTTCGAAGTAGGTAGGAAGAGAGGAATCCGTAAAAAAGCATTTCAACTAAAGACGTGATGCCACTTCTGATGGTCGTCTGTATGAAGCCAAGACGGCTAATCGTCTCCATGGACATGGTCACGAAGGCAGCGACAGAACCTAAAGCAAAGACGACAAACCCAAAAGCTGCGAGTGCGAAGAGCCAAAGTGAAACCACACCGAGTGCTCTGACAACAATCCACGCGAATTCTTCCTTGTTCATCTGGGATTCTCCGGGGGATTGGTTTGGCGCCTAACGAAAGAAGCTAACCGGCCCCGCCTGCGCCGAGATGCTGGGCGAAGCCGAGGAATACGAATGAAGAGAAAGAGCGGAAGACAACGCAGGCGGGGTCCGAGTTGAGCGGAGGGTTAGGCCGACCTGAATCGGAGCAGCCTTCAGAAGCGACGAAACAAAATCAAGAAATTCTTGCCTGCAACTATGGCGCCGAAACACATGAGCGTGATCCCGAAAACGATTGAATGGGTTCGATTGAGCGAAGCCATCAGTGGGGTTCTGCTGAAAACTGGATTGCCAAAATATTGGTTTACCTTTTCCGTACGGAATGACATCCACCAACCCACGACTAGCGCGATCACACCAAATGCGGCTCGAAGGAGGTATATCTTAGATGGTTCCATCAGAGGCCTAACGAATGAAGCTAACCGGCCCCGCCTGCACCGAGGCGCTGAGCGGAGCCGAGGAAGACGAAAGTTGAGAGAGAGCGAATGACAACGCAGGCGGGGTCCGAGTTGAGCGGAGGGTTAGGCGCCTGGGGTTACCTTTATTCTCCGAAAATCATAGTGCAAAGAACGACAGCAATGATTTGAAAACCTACACAGGTTCCCAACGACACCAAGACCGCAAAGAACTTCTTCCGGTGAAGGAACTTAACCAAATAGACGACCATCAACATGAAGATGACGAGGAGTGGTAGCCAGCTAACCATGGCGGTTTTGGTACTGGCGCTAGGATCGTGGCTTGCCAAAGGGCGAGCCAGCACAGTGAAAGCCAGGATCTGAACCAAGCCCAGAACTGGAATCACTACGAAACGGTTGAGTAGAAGGTTCATTCCAAATCCATGGGGCTCGCGGGCTGGGTTGCGCCTAACGAATGAAGCTAAGCGGCCACGCCTGCACCGAGGCTTTAAGCGGAGCCGAGATAGCGAAATGATGAGAGAGAGCGAGAGGCAATGCAGGCGGGGTCCGACTTGAGCGGAGGGTTAGGGCGACAGTCGACAAAGATTAGTTTTGGAGTTTCCCGATTTCGATGAATGCGGTGGCAGGGGTGCCTGGAAATAGAGGGAGTAAACCGCCTGTGTGACACCATAATCGTAGGAGGAGGTTGTTGGAATCTTGAATTTCTTGCACCGCATTGATTCCCCCCATTCGCTTAGGGAGTTTGAATTTAAGAGGCTTATCTGATAGGCCCACTGATTGTATGAAAAGAAATTGTGGGTCATTGGGGAACCAATAAACCAAATGGTGACTGGTCACGCCAACGATTTCAGCACCATCGGTAACTGGAAAAGTCTTGTGCAACTCAAGTTGAGCATCGGCGATGAATGAACAGTGGCCACTATTGATCCTGGCAATCCACCATCGACCATCACTGACATGGAGAAGGAAATCGTTCGGTCCGCATGGTGAGAGTTGAAATTCCCAGTTGGCCTTTGCATTCCAAAATGGGACGGATATATCACTTTCAGAAAAGATGATGCGGTTTGGTTGTATCGGAGTTCTGTTATAGAAAGCAAGGCGGTTCTGAATTTCAATCCGCAGTGACCTTTGGCCATTGCTGTAATCCAATCGCAGGATCGGCCCTGGTTCTGGAAAGAATGATAGGTCCGGCGAAATGATTGGTTGAAACTTCGGCACCTTGATCGCCGGAGCGCATCCGATGGGCACCAGCCCAATTACTCCTATCAAAAATTTTGAGATCGTATTCATGGAGCCCTAACGAAAGAAGCTAACCGGCCCCGCCTGCACCGAAGCGCTGAGCGGAGCCGAGGAAACAGGGAGAAGAGAAAGAGCGGAAGGCAATGCAGGCGGGGTCCGAGTTGAGCGGAGGGTTAGGCCGACAGTGAGACATTTAGGGCCTTGAGCTTGAGTGCTACCGACATTCTGACGGATTCACCGGGAGAGCCAAGGCCCATCATCTTCTCTTCGACGAAGCAAAGATGCCGCGCAATGAAATCAGCAGGTTCACCGCGAACCAAAAATCCATAGATTTGCCCAACGTACGAATCGTATTCATCACGCGGCCATTCGGGATCATCCATAACCCCGATTGGGTCCCAGTCATTGAGCAGGACATTGCGGATGGAATCCATGATCTCGGTTGTTCGTTTCGCAGGATCAACCATGGCGGCCTAACGAATGAAGCTAACCGGCCCCGCCTGCACCGAGGTGATGAGCAGAGCCGAGGAAGCGAGATGCTGAGAGAGAGCGGCGGGCAATGCAGGCGGGGTCCGAGTTGAGCGGAGGGTTAGGCGCTGGGCTATTACTTCGAAGAGCGTGAAAAGGTGGAGTTGACCAAGTGCAAATCATCATCCTTCAGGGTGAGAGTCACATTCAGCTGACCCGATGGACAACAGTTGGGGTCGGTTCTACTGGCTAGGTGAATAATGGCCGTGAGCGCTTCAATATCAACCACGACCCGTCGAATACTGAATCCCTCGGGAATGTGTGGCTTAATCTCGCTAACGAAACTTTCCCTGATCGGCTTTAACTTGCCATTTGAGTATTCGAGATATTCTTCCCAAAATCCTGCTGTGCCACCGGTGAAAAATTTCATTTCTAAAATGGTTCGTTTCTCAGAATGTAGAACTCGAACGGATTCAAGCGAATTATCCGGGCTTGAGACAAAGTCATGCCACAGCATTAAATTTGAAGGTCTTTGTACCAGACAGCTAAACTGGTGGCGTTCTGTATAATCGGACTCTCTGAAGCTGTATGTGAATCGAACCAATTCAATTGAACTGTTGGCATCCACTTGAAAGGTCTCGGAGGTGGCTTCACATCCCGTGAGCTTTCGTTTGTATTCAGTGACGGCCTTCTCAATCATGTTCTTTCCAGGTATCTGGCCGTAATCAGGACATGTGTTTGCCTGGAAAGAAAAAGGAATTGGTTGATTGAGTATCTTGCCTGTTTGGGCAGCTAGAGAAATCGTAGAAGCTGTAATCAGCATGAAATGTGTAAATGCTGATTTTGATTTACTCATGGCGTGACCCTTTGCATGGTGGGCGCCTAACGAATGAAGCTAACCGGCCACGCCTGCACCGAGGCGATGAACGGAGCCGAGGAAGCGGGGTGTTGAGAGAGAGCAGAGGGCAATGCAGGCGGGGTCCGAGTTGAGCGGAGGGTTAGGCGTTGAGACGAGTCATTTGTAGTACTTGATTTCTACGGTAATCGACTCGCCGAGCCAGTTGGCGATGATAAAGCACTCAGAGTAGCTGCGATCTTTGACCTGGATGAACCAGTGGTCAGGGGTCTTGGAGGAAGCGGAGTTGAATTGATCGAGGGCCTTTGAAAGCAGCGGGACTTCACGCTTGCCACAATGCTTTTGAATCAGGGAACGGATTAGCCTTCGTAGGGCAGTTTCGTCTAGAGTGCGCTCTGGAATGAAATACACGACGCGAAGTCCAACATGCTCCTCGCCGACATATTCCCGGACCTGACAGAAGTCGCCATTGGAAAGCACCTCCCTGTACACCAGTCGATCTTTGGACTTCTGGGCAAACAGTGGCCTGTCTGGGCCAGAGTGAGCCAATGAAGGCAACCCAATAGTGAGCGCCAGGGGTAAGAGAAATGAACCAGGTTTGGGTGCCATCAATGAAACGCCTAACGAAAGAAGCTAACCGGCCCCGCCTGCGCCGAGGCGTTGAACGGAGCCGAGGAAGATGGAACAAAAGAAAGAGCGGAAGGCAAAGCAGGCGGGGTCCGAGTTGAGCGAAGGGTTAGGCCGAGGGGCTAATGGAGGAGTTTGTAGATTGCTACGATCAAGCATACAACGCCCATAAATCCAGCCCCGACTGCATGAAGAGTATTGATCTCACGGTAGTAGTTGCCGCTAAGCGGAGATGTAAAATTCCATTTCACCTTTTCTGGCTTGAAGAGGCATAGATAAGACCAACCAAGACAGGCTATAGAGATGAGACCGGGGAGTAGGGCGTTATGCATGCAGATGAGGCCTAACGAATGAAGCTAACCGGCCCCGCCTGCACCGAGGCGCTGAGCGGAGTCGAGGAAGCGAGATGTTGAGAGAGAGCGGCGGGCAATGCAGGCGGGGTCCGAGTTGAGCGGAGGGTTAGGTTCATGCTCAGCATCCGGTAAAGCCCCTTACGAGGACGACACGTTTGTTTGGGCCAATTTTGACGATCATTTTCCCCTTGAAGTCTGTCTCTTCGTAAAGGGTTTCAGTGATAGTGCACTCGAACTGGACTTGAATCGACGTACCTCGCCATATCTCGATGAAATGATCGCCAAGGCGAGACCCCTTTGCTCGTTTGGGGAAGTCCTGACGTTTGATCTGGGTCAGGCGGTGAGCTTCGCCATTTACACGAATCACCGCCAGAGGGCACCCCGCCTCATCCGTCTCAGTAAGGACTGCGAATACCTCTGCTTGGCCGCTTCTATGCTCATGACCAAGAAAATAGGCTGTTCCACAACCGCTCGTTTCCTCGGATTTTTGAAGAGTTTCTACTCTGATGGCCTCGCCAGGCGCACCCGCAATGGCAAGAGATGCCAGCAGCGCGAGAAATCCAACGAGGATTGGTAGGCGCACGGAGAACCTAACGAATGAAGCTAACCGGCCCCGCCTGCACCGAGGCGCTGAGCGGAGCCGAGGAAGCGAGAAGTTGAGAGAGAGCGAAGGGCAATGCAGGCGGGGTCCGAGTTGAGCGGAGGGTTAGGAGGGCCAGCATCAGTCACCAGTATTGATGTCTTTGATTTGGGTGAGTTTCGGGGAACCGGAGTCATTCACAAAAGTGATTTCATAGAACGAGGCGATCGAAACAACAGTTGTTGAACCGTTTTTTTTGAATTTAAGTTCGGAGTACTGCTTGCGAGTGTGAGATAGCAGGAAAGAGATGTGAGCAAAGGTATGGAAGAGGTCGCCTTTGCGGACCACTAGAGCAGTGTTGATTTGCTGGACTGAATATTTGGTTCCCTTTGGGTGACTCGGCTCTGAAATGGTGACGCCACCGGCTGCGAACCAGGATGAGACTTTGGGAAGGTCCCAATGGGGCGCATTTTGAGGTTCGAATTTTCGCGGTGAAGGGCCGGATGCCTTGAGGAGATCCAAGAATGCTTGTTCGGCTCTGACTTCAGGCGGCTCTGCCGCAGTCGAGGCGAGTGCAGATAGTCCTGCTGCGCACACAAATGCGTAACCCTTCCTATCAAACAAGGCTGAGCGCAAGCATGGACTCCTAACGAACGAAGCTAACCGGCCCGGCCTGCAGCGAGGCGCAGAGCGGAGCCGAGGAAGCGGGTGGATGAGAGAGAGCGAATGACAAAGCAGGCTGGGTCCGAGTTGAGCGCCAGGTTAGGCCGAACGCCGACCGCTGGATGAACCGAGACCATGAGACGGGGACGTTAGGCGGAGGTGGGCGGGTGAGGCCACCATGCCGGAATCACCGGCCCAAGCGCTGAGACTGAAAAAGAGCGAAAGATCAAAAAACCAGGGCCAGCGGGAAGTGACGGAGATGGAATGACCCACTCTAGCGCGACGGGACCTCGGGGAAGTCATACCAGAAGCGGATTTGGCCGAGCCCGCCCACGTCGGCCTAACGAACGAAGCTAACCGGCCCGGCCTGCACCGAGGCGCAGAACGGAGCCGAGGAAGCGAGTGGATGAGAGAGAGCGGGGGACAAAGCAGGCTGGGTCCGAGTTGAGCGCCAGGTTAGGCCGAACGCCGACCGCTGGGTGAACCGAGGCCATGAGACGGGCACGTTAGGCGGAGGTGGGCGGGTGAGGCCACCATGCCGGAGCCACCGGCCCAAGCGCTGAGACTGGAAAAGAGCGGAAGAACGGAAAGCCAGGGCAAGCGGGAAGTGACGGAGATGGAATGACCCACTCTAGCGCGACGGGACCTTGGGGAAGTCATACCAGAAGCGGATTTGGCCGAGCCCGCCCACGTCGGCCTAACTTTGAATTAGACGGCGAATTCAACGAGTGTTGAGGTCGCCTAAATGGGGAGGGAGGAAGACGTAAGTGTTGATCGAACCCTGGGACTGGGTCTTCGGGGGGACTGAATAGGCAGACCGGAAATGGACGGACGGGACCTGACCGGGCAGGGGGATGGGTGGGGGGCGTTCGGGCACGCCGGACTCCGGGAAGGTGGGCTCAGGGTATCAGGACGGTGGGGGCCCTGGCAGGGAGAGGCGAAGGGGCCGTAGGATGGGGGTCCCTTTCCCATCGTGCCCTCCGGAGTTCCCGTGACCCTCCGCGCCGCCCTGCTCGTCCTCGCCGCCGGCCTCTCGGTTCTGGCCGCCGAGCCCACGCCGGTGGGCACCTGGAAGACCTACGACGACCACACGGGCGCGCTGCACGGGCTGGTGGAGATCACCGAGTCGGGGGGCGAGTTCCAGGGCCGGATCCTCAAGTCCTACGACCCTGCGAAACCGAACCCGGTGTGCGACCACTGCGAGGGCGCTCGGAAGGGCCAGCCGGTGATCGGCATGGTCTTCCTCTGGGGCCTGCGGAAGGACGGCGACACCTACCGCGGCGGCTACATCCTCGATCCGGACAACGGCAAGGTCTACAAGGCCAGGCTCCAGCTCGCCGACGGAGGCCGGAAGTTGGCCGTGCGGGGCTTCATCGGCTTCTCGCTGCTGGGTCGGACCCAGACCTGGGTGCGGGCGGAATAGGCAGGGTCACTTCCCGGCGGTGAAGGCCAGGCCGGGGTAGCTGACGAAGTGGTACAGGTTGGCGGGGGCGGTGGCGCCCATGCCCAGGGGCTTCACGGGCAGCTCGGGGAAGCCGATGGAGGTGCCGAAGGCGACGGGGACGCCCAGGGGGGCGGGTTGGCCCAGGCGCCGGGTGGTGGCGTCCAGCAGCAGCAACCCGAAGGGGATGGAGAAGCGCCCGCACCAGGGCATCCGGTAGGTGTCGGGGTGCGCGGGGTCTACCACGGTGTCGAAGAAGGCCTCGGCCTTGGCCGGCGAGACGGGCCCGGCCAGGGGTCCCGTGAGCAGGTCCCGGTCACGGGCCGTGGCCGTCACGTAGGCTTCGACGCCGCCCTCGCCGTAGGGCGTGTAGCCGAAGTCGGCGCCGTAGTGGATGCCGTCCGAGGAGATGACCAGGGCCACGTCCCGGCCCAGGGTCCAGCCGCGCTTCCGCATGGAGGCGGCGAGGGCCTTCCCCAGGTGATCGGCGAGCTCCCGGAAGCGCGGGAAGGAGGCGGCGGGCACGAGGATGGAGACGATCTCCACGCGGGGATCCTGGTGCTTCAGCCAGTAGGCGATGGCCTCCACGGAGTGCTCGCTGTCCTGCATGGCGGCGTCCCGGAGGACGTCGGCCGCCGGCAGCTGCGCCATCAGCTCGTCCCGCAGGGGCGACACCGGGATCTCGCCGTCCGGGGCGCGCCAGGCGCGGTAGGGGTCGAAGACGAGGGCGTCCTTGGCGCCGAAGCGGCGGTACTTGTGGAAGACGCCCACCAGCACCACGGTGCGGGCCGTGACCAGGGGCAGCACCCGCCGGTAGACGCGCCCCGCGAAGAGGTAGTCGTCGTGGGGGCAGATGACCCCGGGGACGCCGGGGGCGGGCAGGGGGCCCAGGGCCTCGGGCGCGGGCGGCAGGGCCGACCACGCCCAGACCTGGGCCATCTGGTCGGGCCGGGAGGCGAAGCCGACGGCGTCCTGCTGGCCGCGGACCGCGTCGGTGGAGGGGATGCCCATGGCCTTCCGCACCTCCGCGAGGCTGGGCGGGACGGTGGGCCGGGCCGGCGGCGGGGCCTGGCCGAGGAGCGGCAGGGCCAGGAGGACGACGGCGAACGGGGATCGGATCATGTCGGCACCTGGGAAGGGGCGCGACCGCCTACCCGAGCTCCAGCACCCCGGTGGGTGCGGGGAGCGGGCGGCGGAAGACCCAGCGGAGCCAGAGCAGGCCTCCGGCCGCGAGGACGGGCGCGGCGAGGAGCCAGGGCAGGGGAGGCAGGGCGTACACGGCGAAGGAGCCCGATTGGAGGGCTTCGGGCTGCAGGTAGAGGGCGGCCAGGAGGTTCTGGAGGCCGTGGGCCAGGAGGCCGGGCCAGAGGGAGCCCGTGGCCTGGTAGTACCAGCCGGCGGTGGCGCCGACCATGAGGGCCACGGGGAACTGGATGGGATTCCCGTGGGCCGCCATGAAGAGGAGGGCCGACAGCCACACGGCCAGGGCGGGCCGGTGGCGCTGGAGGAGGCCCCGCAGGATGAGGCCCCGGAAGAGGATCTCCTCGGCGGGGACCGCGCCCAGCACCAGCAGGACGAGCACGGATCTCGGGGCCGCGGCGAGGGGATCCGCCTCCTTGAGGAGCGGTCCGCGGAGGGACTCGGGCAGGAGGTGGTCGAGGCCCCGGCCGAGGCCGTGGACCAGGGCGGCGATGAGGAGGAAGAAGCCCAGGTGGGCGAGGATCAGCGGCAGCCACACGCCGGGGCGCACCCGCCGGAAGGCCAGGATGTCCCAGAGGTCCAGGCGGCCCAGCCAGAGGCCGAAGAGCAGGGCCAGGGGGAAGCCCAGCACCAGGCCGGGCACCAGCGCCATCCAGAGGGGGAAGTGGAGGGCCGGGGCCGCCGCGCCCACCAGGGCCCCCATCCACGTGGAGAGGGCGAGGTACACGAGGGCGATGCCGCCTCCCTGCCAGAGGTTCGGAAAGGGCGTGGCGGCTTCCCCGGGTCCCATGGTCAGGCGGTCAGGCGCCCGGCGATGCGCTCCCGCAGCTTCTCGGGCACCAGGTCGGCCAGGTTGCCGCCCATGCTGCCGATCTCCCGCACGAGGCGGCTGCTCACGGCGCTGTACTTCTCCTTGGGCATGAGGAAGACCGTCTCCAGTTCGGGGGCCAGCTTGCGGTTCATGAGGGCCATCTGGAACTCGTACTCGAAATCGCTGAAGGCGCGCACCCCCCGCACGATGAACTGGGCGCCCTGGGAGCGGGCGAAGTCCACCAGCAGGCCGTGGAAGCTGGTGACCTCCACGCCGGGATGGTCGCCCACCAGGTCGCGCAGCATGGCCACGCGCTCCTCCACGGTGAAGGCGGCGGTCTTGGCGGGGTTGTGGAGCACCGCCACCACGAGCCGATCCACGAGCTTCTCCGCCCGCTGGATGATGTCCCAGTGGCCCAGGGTCACGGGGTCGAAGGAGCCGGGGTAGATGGCCGTCCGCACGGAGTCTCCGGAAAGGTGCCCCAGACTAGCGCATCCGGGGCGGGGGTGCGTCACAGTCTCCGACCGGCGCGTTGGCGGTAGAGTGGACCCATGAGCGGAATCCTGAGCGTCGGTCTCCTCTTCGGGGGCGAGAGCCCCGAGCACGAAGTCTCCATCGTGACGGCGCGGGCCATCGCCCAGCACCTGGATCCGGCCCGGTTCGCGGTGCGGCCCATGGGCATCGCCCGCAACGGCGTGTGGGCGGTGAAGGGCGATCCTTTCGCGCGGCTGGCGGCCGGCGAGCTGCCGGAGCACGGCGGGCATCCCTTCCTGCCGCTGGAGCAGGGGGCCGAGGACACGCCCCTGCCGGACCTCTTCTTCAACGCCCTGCACGGCGCGGGGGGCGAGGATGGCCAGATCCAGGGCTACCTGGAGCTGCTGCACCGGCCCTACACCGGCGCGGGGCTGCTGGCCATGGCCGCGGGCATGGACAAGTGGATCACCAAGCGCCTGTGGGAATCCGAGGGCCTGCCCGTGGTGCCCTACGCGGGCCTCACGGAGGAGCGCTGGGCCCGGGACCGGGCGGCCTGCCTCGCCGAATGCGCGAAGCTGGGCCTGCCCCTCTTCGTGAAGCCGGCGAACCTGGGCAGCAGCATCGGGGTGGAGAAGGTGAAACGGGCGGAGGACCTCCCCGCGGCGCTGGACCGGGCCTTCACCTTCGACCGCCGGGTGCTGGTGGAGCAGGGGCTGGACATCCGCGAGATCGAGGTGGCGGTGCTGGGGGGCGACGAGCCGCTGGTGTCTCAGCCCGGCGAGGTCCTCGTGGCCGACGAGTTCTACACCTTCGAGGACAAGTACATCGCCGGGAAGAGCCGCACGGAGATCCCCGCGCAGATCCCCGAGGAGCTGGCGGACCTGGTGCGCAAGCTCGCCGCCCGGGCCTTCGCCGCGGTGGACGGCTACGGCATGGCGCGGGTGGATTTCTTCCTGGAGCGCATCACCGGCCGGGTGTTCCTCAACGAGCTGAACTTCATCCCCGGCTTCACCAGCATCTCCATGTATCCCAAGATGATGGCCGCCAGCGGCGTGCCCTACGCCGAGCTGCTGACCCGCCTCATCGACCTGGCCCTGGCCCGGCACGCCCAGACCGCCGGCAAGCAGAAGGGCTTCAAGTCCGGGAGCGACTGGTTCCGGGGGAAGTAGGTCCCGGCACCGGCCTGCAAAAGAGATCCACGAAGGACACGAAGGAAAATCAAGGGCACGAAGGAGGAATTCCCTTCGTGCCCTTCGTGTTCATTGATTCGTGCCCTTCGTGGAGGGCCTTTTTCTGGCGGATCCGGGATCAAGGTCCGGGCTGCTCCTGCCGAAAGGGGATCCATGGACGCCTTCGGCCCCGCCCTCTCCGGACTCCGCGCCGCCAGCGCGGGCTTGGCCGTGCAGGCCAACAACGTGGCCAACCAGCTCTCCGACGGCTACCGGGCCAAGCGGGTGGACCTGGCGGAGCAGCCCGCCGGCGGCGTGGCCGTCCAGGGCGTGAGTGCCGATCCCTCCCCCACGGTGCCCGGGGGCTCGAACGTGGACCTGGCCACGGAAATGGTGCAGGGCATGGCCATGGACGTGATGTACAAAGCCAACCTGAAGGTCGTCCAGTCCGAGGACCAGCGCCTGAAGGCCACCCTGGACCTGAAGGCCTGACCCCAACCTGATCGCTGACAGCCGGCAGCCGACCGCTACACTGGTCCCATGCACGCCCGCTCCTGGCTCTCCGTCCTCTCGCTCCCCCTGGTGGGCGCCTTCACCTATCCGGTGGTGCAGCAGTCGGGCACGCCCAAGCCTTCGGCCTCGGCCAAGGCCACGCCCCAGGATCCCCTGGCGGGGATGGCGGACATCCAGGACGTGCTCAGCCTGGTCCAGCAGAACTACGTGGACGCCCCGGACATGCCGAAGGTGATCGCGGGGGGCATCCAGGCGGCCCTGGAGCGGGCCCATCCCCTGAACGCCTACCTCACCCCGGAGGATCTCCGCCTGCCGGACCCGGGCCCCGCGTCGGCGGGCCTGGTGGTGCTGAAGCGGGGCATCTACGCCCAGGTGCTGGCGGTGACGCCCGGCGGGCCGGCGGCCAAGGCGGGCATCCAGCCCGGCGATGTCATCCGCAAGGTGGACGGCGACTCCGTGGGCCGGCTCAGCGCCTGGACCCTGGAGCGCCGGCTCCGCGGTCCCGTGGGCGGGGCCGTGGACCTCTACCGCTACTCCAACACCACGGGCGACCTGGTGAAGTCCTCCCTGCAGCTCCAGCTGCCGGTGGCCCAGTCCGAGACCCTCCGCAAGGGGGACGGCGGGGTGCTGGTGTCCCTGCCCGACCTCCGGGCGGGTCGCGCCGCCGAGCTGAAGGGATGGCTGGCCAGCGCGGACCGCAGCCAGGCCCTGGTGCTGGACCTGCGGGAGTGCGTGGATGGCACCCTGGAAGAGGCCGCCGCCGTGGCGGGCCTGCTGGGCGCCAAGGGCCCCCTCGCCACCGTGCAGGAGTCGGGCAAGCCGGACCGGATCGTGGCCGTGGGCCCGGCCTCGGCCCCCTTCGCCCACGTGGCCGTGCTCATCGGCCGAAGCACCCTGGGCGCGTCGGAAGTCCTGACCGCCTGCCTGAAGAAGGGCGGCGCCCGCCTGCTGGGCGAGCGCACCGTGGGACTCGGCGTGGAACGGGGCCGCTTCCCCCTCCGCCAGGGCGGGGCGGTGGAGCTGGTCTTCCGGCGCTGGATCGGGGCCGGCGGGGAGAAGCTGGACCGCCAGGGCCTCACCCCCGACCAGACCCTGAAGCTCGGCGAGGGCGACGACCCGCTGGCCAAGGCCCTGGACGCCCTCAAGACTCCGCTGCCCACGCCGGTGCCCGCCCCCGCGGCCCACAAGGCGGCCTAGTTGGCGAAGAAGGGCCGGCGCACCTCCACCCTCGCCCTGGTGGGCTGGGCCGTGCTCATGCTGGGCCTGGGCCTGGGCGCGGGCCTGATGCTGGGACAGCAGGGCTGCGGACGGCGCGAGGCCCCGGCGAAGCGCGAGGCCCCGGGACCCGGGACGGCCAAACCAGAAAAGAAGCCCGCTGAGCCGAAGGCGAAGCCTGAGGCTGAGGCAGCCAGGCCTCGGCGCCAGCAACCGGAACCTGAACTCCCCCGCCTCGCCCTCGTCATCGACGACCTGGGCTACATGCAGCCGGAGCTGGTGACGCGGCTGTGCAGCCTGCCCATCCCCTTCAGCGTGGCCGTGCTGCCCTACCAGGAATACACGAAGGACAGCGCGGAGATCGCCCACCGCCTGGGCAAGGAGGTGATGCTCCACCTCCCCATGGAGCCCCTCGGCTATCCCGGCCCCGGGCGGGATCCCGGTCCCAACGCCATCCTGTACAACCTGCCCGAGGCCGAGGTGCGCCAGCGGGTGCGGATGGCCCTGGACGCCATCCCCTTCCGCGCCGGCGTGAACAACCACATGGGCAGCCGCATCACGCCGGACCGCACCCGCATGACCTGGGTGCTGCAGGAGATCAAGGCGCGGAAGTGCTTCTTCGTGGACAGCCGCACGGAGAAGGACAGCGTGGCCTTCGACGTGGCGGAGGAACTGGGCATCCACGCGGTGCAGCGGAAGGTCTTCCTGGACGACGACAAGGCCTTCGCCGAGGAGGAGAAGCAGTGGGACCGGGCCCTGAAGCTGGCGGAGAAGGACGGTTCGGTGCTCATCATCGGGCACATCTACCCTGAGACCGTGGCGGCCCTCGAGAAGCTGGTGCCGCGGACGAAGGGCCAGGTGCGCTTCGTGACGGCCGGGGAACTGGCGCGGTGAAGGCGCGGGAGGCCGGGACCCCCTGGCTGAACCGCACCGTGGGTGGGCTCGCCCTCACGAGCCTGCTGTCGGACCTGGGGCACGAGGCCCAGAGCACATTGCTGCCGGCCTTCCTGGCGGCCCTGGGCGCGCCGCCCCTGGCCCTCGGGGCCATCGAGGGGGTGTCCGATGCCGCGGCCAGCTTCGTGAAGCTGGGGGCCGGCTGGCTGTCGGACCGGCTCCGCCGCCGCAAGCCCTTCGTCGTGGCGGGCTACGCGGCCACGGGCCTGGCCTCGGGGATCATCGCCCTGGCCGGGGGCTGGCCCCTGGTGCTCACGGGCAAGCTCTTCGGCTGGATCGGCAAGGGCGTGCGCGGCCCCCTGCGCGACGCCATGCTGGCCCGCTCCATCCCCCCGGAGGCCCGGGGCCGGGCCTTCGGCTTCCACCGGGCGGGCGACACCGTGGGCGCCATCCTGGGCCCCCTGCTGGCCGTGCTCCTGCTGGGCTGGGGCGCGGCCCACGGCCACGCGGCGCTGCCCTGGCTGCGGACCCTGATGGCCTGGACCCTGGTGCCGGGCCTCGGCGCCGCCGCGGTGATGGCCTGGTCGGTGCGGGAGACGCTGGGGGCGGGCGCCCCATCGGAGGATGGCGACCACCTGCACCACGCCCCGGGGGCCTTCCGCCGCTACCTCACGGCCGTGGGCGTCTTCGGGGCGGGGGACTACGCCCACACCCTGCTCATCCTGGCCGCCGCCCAGCTCTTGGCGCCCGCCCACGGTCTGGCGCGGGCGGCGGTGTGGGGCGCGGGGCTCTACGTCTGGCACAACGCCATCTACGCCCTGGCCGCCTTCCCGGCGGGGGCCCTGGCGGACCGCTTCGGCCACCGCCGCATCCTGGCCCTGGGGTACGGCGTGTCCGTGGCCGTCCCGCTCCTGCTCGTCGGCGCCTTCCTCCGGGGGGCCGCCTCCCTCCCGCTGCTGGCCCTGGTCTTCGCCCTGGCGGGCCTGGTGAATGGCGTGCAGGACACCCTGGAGGGCTCCGCCGTGGCGGGCTTCGTACCGGAGTCGGAGCGGGGCTTCGGCTATGGCCTGCTGGGGGCGGTGAATGGCGTGGGAGACCTGGCCTCCAGCCTCATGGTGGGGGGGCTCTGGACCCTCTGGCCCACCCTGGGCTTCGGCTACGCGGCCCTGATGATGGCCCTCGGGGCGGGGCTCATGGCCCGCGAAGCCCGTGCCGCCTGAGCTATACTCCCCCCAGCACGGAGATGGCATTCCTCCGCCAACCGCCCCCGGGGCTGATGATGCCTGCCTTCTCAATCCATCGGGATCGCAGGCTCGCGGCGGGTCCCGGCGTCCGGAAAGGAGCGACATGGGAGTCCTGGCATTCCTCGCGGTGGGACTGGGCGCGGCCCTGGGGGCCTGGCTCCGCTGGGGGCTGGGCAACGTCCTCAACGCCGCCTTTCCCACCCTGCCCATGGGAACCCTCACCGCCAACCTCCTCGGCGGGTACGTGATCGGCCTGGCCGTGGCCTACTTCGGCCAGCATCCCGGGCTCTCCCCGGAGGCCCGGCTGTTCATCATCACGGGGTTCCTGGGGGGCCTCACCACCTTCTCCACCTTCTCGGCCGAGGCCGTGGGCCTGCTCACCCGCGGGGAGGTGTTCTGGGCCCTGGTGCACATGGGCTCCCACCTGGGCGGATCCCTGTTGCTGACCTGGCTGGGTATGCTGACGGTCAAGGCGATCCTGTAACGCGGGGAGGACGGCATGCGTGGCACGTACCTCAGGTTCTACGTCCAGGAGGGCAAGACCCACCACCACCTCCTGGCCTACGAGTGGCTGCTGGAGCAGGCCAAGAAGATGGGCCTCCACGGCGGCTCCGCCTTCAAGGCCGCGGCGGGTTTCGGGCGCCACGGCATGCTCCACGAGGACCACTTCTTCGAGCTGGCCGGGAAGCTGCCCGTGATGGTGGAATTCGTGGTGAGCGACGAGGAGGCCGACCGCTTCCTCACCTTCCTCCAGGCCGAGGAACTGCCCCTGTTCTACCTGCGGATGCCCGCGGAGTTCGGCACCATCAAGGGGCCGGGGAACTGACCCAGAGTGCCTAACAAAACCCCGACAGGGCCGCGCGAGGGCCGCCGGGCGAGCGAGGCGAGGAACGCGAGAAGACGCGTAGCAGGCACTACGCGCGACGAGCGTGACGCGGCATCGCGACGCCCGCCGGCCCTCGCCCGAAGGGAGAAAGCCAGGTGGGCGCCCCGCGGCGTCACGGCCCTTGAACGATGTCCCGCATCGCCCTGCGGGCCCTTCCTTGCGGCGCATCCCACCTGGCTTTCTCGCGGCCTCGCCGGGGTTTCGTTAGGCACTCTCAGTGCCCGCACCCGCAGCCGCCGGTGAAGCAGGCGCTGCGGGCGGCGCGCACCATGCCGAGGCCCTCCCGCGCGATGAGCAGGGCCAGGGCCAGGGCCGCGGCGGCGTCGGCCCACCAGAGGGCCGGGGCCGCCAGGAAGACCAGGCTGCCGGCGAAGAGCACGGCCGAGAGCTGGATGCAGGCCCGGCTGCAGGCGGCGTCCGCGGCCAGGGCGGCGCTGTCGAGGCCCTTCGCGGCGCGCAGTTTGGCCCGCCAGAGGAAGACCATGAAGGCCAGGGACAGGGCCGAGATCACCAGGCCGGGCACCGTGGTGGGGGGATGGCGGCGGCCCGCCAGCTGCAGCAGGGCCCCGCCGGCGACCCCGGCGCCCAGCCCGAGGAAGAGCCAGCCGATGGCGGACGTGGCCTTCCGCTCCCGGGCGAGGTTCCCGTGGTCGAGCAGCTTCCAGAGCACCAGGCAGGCCGAGGCCACCTCGATGAAGCTGTCCGCGCCGAAGCCGAAGAGGGCCACCGAGTCGTCGGCCCAGCCGAAGTGCATGGAGACCAGGCCTTCCACCAGGTTGTAGGCGATGGTCAGGCCCGAGAGCCAGAGGGCGCGGCGGCGCCAGTCGGTGCCCGTCATGCGTGGGCTTCGCGCACCTTGCGGGCCTTCACGAGGACCAGGGTCGAGCCCTTGGGCGAGCGTTCCATGTGGACCTCGTCCATGACCTGCCGCATGAAGTAGACGCCGCGGCCCCCGGGCTTCAGCAGGTTCTCGGGAAGGTTCGGATCGGGCAGGGCGTCCAGGTCCACGCCGGGACCCCGGTCCTCGATGCGGATCTCGAAGCGGTCCGCCTTGGGCGTGAAGGTGACCTTGACGGGCTTCTCCTTCTCCAGCTTGTTGCCGTGGCGCATGGCGTTGGCGATGCCCTCCTGGATGGCCAGCCAGAGGCGCTCCCCGTCCTCCTGGGAGAAGCTGAGATGCTTCAGGAATTCCGAACCCACCACCTGGATCAGGTCGATGAAGCGCAGGTCCGTGTTGCAAGTCAGGGTGACGGGCAGGAGCGCGGGTTGGGCCATGGCCTGGAATTCCCTTTCAAGCCGCGAGGGCATCTGGGCCCAAGGTACCTGGTCCGTCGGGCCTTCATCCAGTGGTTTCGGCCGACGGGGTCCAGTCCATGAGGGTGCCTTGGGTCACAATTAAGAATAGTTGGTCCTAAATGTATAGATTGTGTTCCATACTGGCGCCTGGCGGCCTGGGATGCCGCGGGGAGGTTCCGATGAAGGCACGATGGTGGGCGGTGTTGCTGGTGCTCCTGGCGGGCTTCGGCGTGCTGGGCTGGGGCGGGCGGCAGATCGCGGAGAACGCCCCTCCGGTGCCCCAGCGCATCCTCTCGGCGGACGGCGCCCGGCTCGTGGAGCCCGGCCAGATCCTCAGGGGGCAGGAGAGCTACCTGGGCCACGGCGGCCAGCACATCGGCAGCGTCTGGGGCCACGGGGCCTACCTGGCGCCGGACTGGACGGCCAAGGCCCTGCACCAGTGGGCCTTCCACACCCTGGAGGGGCTGAAGGCCCAGGGCCTGTCCCAGGCGGAAGCCGAGGCCCGGCTGAAGACCCTATTTCAGACCAATGGCTATGATATATCCTCCGCCACGCTGAGGCTGGACCCGGTCCAGGCCGCGGCCTACCTGAAGACCCGCGACGAGCTGGCCCATGTGGCGGTGGACGGGGAGCGGTCGGCCGCCATCCCGGCCCGCTGGATCCCCACCCTGCAGGAGGGCGAGCGCGTGGCCGACTTCTGGCTCTGGACCGCCTGGGCCGCGGCCGCGCACCCGGCCGGCGCCGACCACAGCTACACCCAGAACTGGCCCCAGGAGCCCCTGGTGGGCAACGCCATCACGCCCATCAGCCACCTCTGGACCATCCTGTCCTTCGTGCTGCTGATCCTGGGCATCAGCCTCATGGTGTGGCACCACGCCCGGCAGCCCGAGGAGGCTTTCCCGGACCCCAAGCCCATCGCGCCCGCCCCGGCGACCCCCAGCCAGCGCTGGTCGGCCCTCTACTTCGCGGTGGCCATGGCCCTGTTCCTTGTGCAGATCGGCATGGGCGTCCTGACGGCCCACGACGCGGTCGAGGGAAACGGACTTTATGGTCTTGATCTTTCCCGCCTCCTGCCCTATGCGGCCTCCCGCACCTGGCACCTGCAGCTCGCGGTCTTCTGGATCGCCACCTGCTGGCTGGCCACGGGCCTCTACCTGGGCCCCAAGCTGAGCGCCAAGGAGCCCAAGGGCCAGGCCATCGGCGTGGCAGGGCTCCTCGTCGCCCTGGTGGTGGTGGTGGTGGGCGCCCTCGGCGGCAGCTACGAGGCCATCCTGGGCAAGCTCTCCGGTTCCTTCATGCTGGGCACCCAGGGCTACGAGTACGTGGAGCTGGGTCGACTCTGGCAGATCCTCCTCACGGTCGGCATGGTGGGCTGGCTGGTGCTGGTGGTCCGCGCCCTGCGTCCCGCGCTGCGCGGCGAGAAGGGGCAGCTGGGCCTGCTCAAGCTCTTCGTCATGGCCGCCATCGCCATCCCGCTCTTCTACTCCGCGGGCTTCATGTACACCCGGGAGACCAACCTCGCCGTGGCCGAGTACTGGCGCTGGTGGGTGGTCCACCTCTGGGTGGAGGGTTTCTTCGAGGTGTTCGCCACCGTGGCCATCGCCCTGCTGTCGACCCGCATGGGGCTGCTGCGCGAGAGCACCGCGCTGCGCGCCGTGGCCCTGAGCATGGGCCTCTTCCTGGGCAGCGGCGTCATCGGCACCTTCCACCACCTCTACTACACGGGCTCGCCCTCCTCGATCTCCGCCCTTGGCGCCGTGTTCAGCGCCCTGGAGATCGTGCCCCTCACGATCGTGGGCTACGAGCTGGTGGCGAGCCTCCGCAGCGGCCGGGCCCTGGGCAGCGGCTACGAGTGGCCCTTCAGGTACTTCGCGGCCGTCTGCTTCTGGAACATGGTGGGCGCCGGTGTCTTCGGCATGCTCATCAACCCGCCCTCCATCCTCTACTACGGGCAGGGCCTCAACACCACGCCCATCCACAGCCACGCCGCCCTCTTCGGGGTCTACGGGTTCCTTGCCATCTCGCTCATGCTCTTCGCCCTGCGCGGCATGACGCCGGACCGGGCCTGGGACGCCAAGTGGCTGCGCTGGGGCTTCTGGGGCCTGAACCTGGGCCTGGGGCTGATGCTGGTGCTGTCGCTGATCCCCAGCGGGCTCTACCAGATCACCCAGAGCCTGGCGCACGGCACCTGGTACGCCCGCAGCGCCGCGGTGGTGCAGAGCCCCCTCATGCGCACCTTCACCTGGCTGCGCATGCCCGGCGACACGCTCTTCGGGCTGGGCGCCCTGGCGGTGATCGTCTTCACCTTCAAGGCCGTGGGCGGCGTCTGGGGCTGGCGCACGGCGGAGGAGGCCGTGAAGGCCCCCCGCCGGGAGCTCGATCCCGCGCCGGCCTTCCGGGTGGCCGAGGACTGAGGCCATCGCACCCAAGGACAGGGCCCCCGCCGCAAGGTGGGGGCCCTGTCGCGTACTCGCCGCTGGATAGAATGCCCGTTTGGACCATCCCCAGGAGGACCTGACGTGACGAGGTGCCAGTGACCGGACCGGATGCAACGCCGAACGCCCGGCCGGCCCGCAATCCCGGCATCGACCTCCTGCGCGGCCTCTCGATCCTGCTGGTGGTGGTCCACCACGTGGGGTTGCGCATCCCCCTCCGGCAGAGCGTGCTCGCCGCCTACCTGCCGAAGTGGTCGCTCAATGCGCTGATCTACAACGGCTACGAGGCGGTCTTCATCTTCTTCGTGATCTCCGGGTTCCTCATCACCAGCAACGCCCTGGCCCGCTGGGGCAGCCTGGGGGCGGTGGATGTCCGGGCCTTCTACGCGCGCCGGGCCGCCCGGATCCTGCCCTGCCTCCTGGTCCTCGTGGCCGTCCTCAGCCTGCTGCACCTGGCCGGGGCCCGGGATTATGTGATCTCACGCCCGGGCCAGTCCCTCCCCCGGGCCATCGGTTCGGCCCTGGGCCTGCACCTGAACTGGTACGAGGGCCGCACCGGCTACCTGCCGGGCAACTGGGACGTGCTGTGGTCCCTCTCCATCGAGGAGGTCTTCTACCTGGGCTTCCCCTGGCTGGGCCTCGGCCTGCGCCGGGCGAGGGTCCTGGTGCCCGCCCTGCTCCTGCTGGCCCTGTCGCTGCCGGTGTCGCGCGCGGCCCTGGCGGGGAACGAGATCTGGCAGGAGAAGGCCTACCTCCCCGGCATGGCGGGCATCGCCATGGGGGTGCTCGCCGCCCTGGCGGCGGACCGCCTCCGTCCGCGGGGGGCCCGGCCCGTGTGGCTGCTCGGCGCCCTCGGGGCAGCCGGCCTCGTGGCGGTGCTCTGCTTCGAGGGTCGGCTCTGGCCCCTCCTCGGGAACGGCTGCATCCTCCTGCTCACCGCGGCTGCGGCCGCCCTCGTCCTGGCCTGCCACTGGCGGGCGGAGCAGGGGGCCTTCCCGGCGCTGCCGGGGACGGCCTGGCTCCAGTCCTCCGGGCGGCTGAGCTACGAGATCTACCTCACCCACATGTTCGTGGTCTGGCCCGTGGTCCGCGCCTTCCGCGCCCTGGGCGGAGGGTTCCGCTGGGGCATCCTCTGGTACGTGCCGGCCGTGGCCCTCTCCTGGTCGCTGGGCTGGCTGGTGGCGAGGTACCTCTCCCAGCCCGCCGAGCAGGTCCTGCGCCGCCGCTGGGCGCGTTCCTAATGGACCTTCCGGTGGCCTGAAGCCGTCCGGTCCGGGATGAGCCGATTCATGGGCGAAGGCCGGTTCTGCCGATGAAGGGGAGGAGGGGGCATCCATGTCCCGGCTCCACCCTTGGCTCACCCGCGTCGCAAGGTTCCTCCTGCTTCCGGTGGCGTTCGCCGGCTCCTGCCTGATGGCCGGGGCGGGCCGGACCTACACCCTGGCCGTGATCCCCAGCCTGCCGCCGGTGGCCCTCCACAAGGCCTGGACCCCCCTGGTGCGAGACCTGTCCCGCGAGGCGGGGGTCGACCTGGAGCTGAAGCTCTACGGCACCTTCCCGGAATTCCTGGCGGATTGCGAGGCCGGGGTCCCCGATTTCATCTACATCTCGCCCAACCTCTACTTCCTCGTGCATGAGAAGCAGAAGTACCTCCCCCTGGTCCGGAGCTCCGTGGCGATCAGCGGGCTGGTGTTCGTGCGCAGGGATTCCCCCTGCCAGAAGGTCCGGGACCTGCATGGACGGACGATCGCCTTCGTGGGGCCGAAGAACGTGTGCAGCGTCATCACCCGCTACGCCCTCGCCTCCGGAGAGGGGGAAATCGACTACAACGCCTCGTTCAGCGGTTCCACCATCAACGTCGCCAAGAGCGTGCTCCTGGGGAAGGTGGATGCCGGGGCCATCCTCGACGCCAAGCAGGCCGGGGATTTCGTGGAGAAGAGCCCCGACTTCCGGGTGCTCCTGAGGACGCCGAAGATCGCGCCCCATCCCCTCGTCGCCCATCCGCGGGTGCCGCGGGCGGACCGCGAGGCCGTGGTCCGGGCCGTCTTCGCCCTGGCGGCCACCGGGCAGGGCCAGACCCTGCTGGAAGGCGTGGGTCTCGGCCAGCCCACCGGGGCCGATTTCCAGCGCGACTACGCCCTCTTCGGCGATCCTGGCTACCAGCGGATCCAGCGGCCATGACCTCCGCGCTGAGGCGGCTCGACGTCCGGATCCTGTTCATCCTCTCGCTGATCCTGGCGGCGCTGGTGGCGGTGTTCGGCTGGCGGGTGAGCCGCCGGCAGGGGGACATCTACTACCAGTCGGTCGCGGCGGGGGCGAGGGTGCTGGCCCAGACCCATGCCAATGACGCGGCCCACTTCCTCGTCATCCGGGAATACGCCGGCCTGGAGGAACACCTGGCCGAGGTGTCCCAGATCCCCGACATCCTGGGCATCGAGGTGTACGACTCCGCCGGCACGGGCATCTGCGCCATCGGGCGCGCGAGCCTCCAGTCCACTCCCGGCCCGCTCCCCTTCCGAAGCCGGACGCGCCTTCCCGCCGCCGGGGGTGAAACCGTCCGGCGGGAGGCGGATCGGCTCATCATCTGGACGCCCATCGAGGCGGGGGACCGGCTGGGCTGGCTCCGGCTGGAGTACTCCCTTGCGGCCGTCCGCGAGGTGCAGACCGAGGTCTGGCACAGCAGCGCCCTCATGGGCGCCCTGCTGGTCCTGGCGGGGACCGCGCTCATGTACCTCGTCCTCAGGCCCCCGCTCAATGCCATCCGCCAGCTCGCCGGATTCGCCCGGGACCTGAACCGGCGGAAGGGGGACCGGGTGGCGTCGCCGGGCCTCTCCCTCGAGACCGACGAGCTGGCCATGGCCCTGAACGAGGCCTCCTCCGAACTGGCCACCTCCGAGCGGCGGCTCATCGAAGAACAGGAACGCCTGGCCGTCACCATCGGGAGCATCGGCGACGGGGTGCTGGCCTGCGACCGCGCCTGGCGGATCACGCTCATGAACCGGGTGGCGGAGTCCCTCACGGGCTGGACGATGCCGGAGGCCCTGGGCCGCCCCCTCCCGGAGGTGTTCCGGCTGGTCGATGGCCAGACCGGCGACCCCCTGGTGGCGCCCTTCGAGGGCATCATGGCGGGGCGGGGCAGGGTCGAACTCGCCGGGCATCCCCTGCTCGCGGCGCGGGACGGCTCCCGCCGGCCGGTGGCAGACAGCGGGGCCCCCATCCTCAACGCCGAGGGCGAGATCCTGGGCATGGTGCTCGTCTTCCGGGATGAGTCCGCCCGGATCCAGGAGGAGCAGAACCGCCTCGGGCTGGAGGAACAGCTCCGCCAGGCCCAGAAGATGGAGGCCGTCGGCCAGATGGCCGGGGGCATCGCCCACGACTTCAACAACATCCTCACCGCCATCATCGGCTACACCTCCATGCTCATCAGCCAGGCCCGCGACGGGGATCCGGCCAAGGAACTCGCGCAGCGGGTCCTGAGGGCCGCGGACCGGGCCGCCGGCCTCACCCGGAGCCTCCTGGCCTTCAGCCGGAAGCAGAAGATGGAGATGAAGCCGGTGGATCTCAACGAGATCCTGAAGAACCAGGAGCACCTGCTCCGCCGGCTCATCGGCGAGGACATCCTCCTCCGGACGGAACCCGCGACGGAACCCCTGATCGTCCGGGTGGACGCGGGGCAGATCGAGCAGGTCATCCTCAACCTGGTGACCAACGCGCGGGACGCCATGCCCCACGGGGGCCTGCTGAGCCTCACGGCCCACGCCGCCACGCTGGAGGCCCCCCCGGCCGGTGCGGTCGGATGCCCCTCCCTGGAGGGACCCTGCGTCCTGCTCTGCGTGTCGGACAGCGGCGCGGGCATGGATGGGACCACCCTCGAGCGGATCTTCGACCCCTTCTTCACCACCAAGGCCGTGGGCAAGGGCACGGGGCTGGGCCTGGCCATCGTCCATGGGATCGTCCAGCAGCATGGGGGCCTCATCCGGGTGTACAGCCATCCCGGCATCGGAACCACCTTCAAGATCTACCTGCCCCGCCTGGACTCCGGCGTGCTGGTTCCGGAATCCGGGGAGGAGCTCCTGGCGCGGGGCGGCACCGAGCGGATCCTCCTGGTGGAAGACGAGACGGACGTGCGGAGGGTGGTGCGCATGATGCTGGAGGGCGGGGGCTACCGGGTCCTCGAGGCGGGCGACGGGGCCGAGGCCCTGGCCCTCCTGGCGCGGGAGGCCGCAGCGATTCCGCTGGTCGTCAGCGACGTGATCATGCCGGGCATGACGGGCCGTGAGCTTCGCGACCGCCTCGCCATCACCCATCCGGGCACCCGGGTGCTCTACCTGAGCGGCTACACCGCGGACATCATCCAGCACAAGGGCCTGCTGGAAACCGAGGCCGATCTCCTGATGAAGCCGTTCAGCTCGAGGGCGCTCCTGGCCCGGGTCCGGGAGATCCTGGATCGGCCTGGACGCTGAGGGACGACGGCGCGTGGCGGCGGGTGTGGCTTTTCCCGACGCAGGATGCAGGCTGCGACCCGCGAGGCCCCACCGCCGAGGGAAAGGCCCGCCCCGCCTGGGCCTCAACCGTCGGCACGGCTCCTGCGTAGTCCCTGCATCGCTCGTCCGCTGCGAGCCACCTCCCAGGAGCCGCCATGCCCCTCGCCCGATCCCTGTACCTCGTTCCCCTGGCCTGCGCAGGGCTCGCCCTGGCCGCCCAGGAGGCGCCTTCCAAGCCCGAGGCGAAGGCCCCGGTGGCCGAGCCTCAGAGGGAGGAGGGCGATTGCCATGTCCGGTTCCGCTTCCGGCACCACCACTCGGTGTTCGGCGCCTACGTGCAGGCGGATGTGCCGCTGCGGGATCTCAAGGAGAACCTGGACCGCCGCACCGGCCTGGGCCTGGGGGTCCAGTGGACCCGCGATCAGGGCGACTGGAACGCCAGCCGTACGCGCCTGGAGTGGAACACCTTCCCGGAGGGCGGTGCCGTGGGTGCGTCGGGGACCCGGACCTACGCCAAGAACGTCATCCTGAGCTTCGACCATCTGTTCAAGCTGAACCAGGGAGCCACCCAGGCCTACCTGGTGGCGGGGCTCGGCGGCGCGCGCTGGGACCTGGAGCAGACCACCGCCGGACAGCGCAGCTCCCTCTGGACCACCAAGCTGGCCCTCACGGGGGGCGTCGGCGTGCAGCTGGGCGAGCGGGTGAACCTGGAGGCCCGCTACGTGGTCAGCAGCGTGGGCAGCACCTTCGATGCCAATGCCCTCCAGGCCAGCCTGGGCTGGCGGTTCTAGGAACCTGCCGGGGCCGCCCGCCTCAGAACAGGAGGGCGTAGGCCAGCACGAACGTCGTGGCAAGGTGGGCGAGGGTCCGGACCTGTTCAGAATGGTTCCGGACCCGATCCCACAGGAGCACCAGGCCGAAGGTTGCGGCGGCCACGGCCGGGATCATCCCGATGCCCTGGAGGGCCGAGAGGGCGTGGAGAGGCTGGCCGGTGAGCCCCGGGGTCCAGGGCGTCCCGTAGATCAGGGCGAGGTGGACCACGTACACCGCGAGCGACTTCCGCCCCAGGGGCGCGAGGGCCTGGACGAGCCGGGGCCAGGCCTCAGCCACGGTGGCGAGGCCGCCCAGCACCAGCAGCGAGAAGCCCAGCCGGTGGAAGCTGGAGGCCCAGCCGGCCTTGTAGGCATCGTGGGGGGGGAGCAGGTGCCCCGGCACCGCCGCCGCGGCCAGGGACAACGCCAGCGCCGCGAGGCCGGCCCCGAGGGCGGCGAGGCGGAACCACCGAAGCCGCTGGTCCTCGGGCGCCTCGAGGAGCACGGTGCCGAGCCCGACCCCCAGCAGCATGAAGCCGCCTGCGGGAAACAGCGGGAACAGGGAGCCATGGGCGAAGGAGAGGTAGGCCGCGAGGCCCTCCGGGAGGCGGGAGAACCAGTCCAGGCTGGTGGCCACCGGGGCCGCCAGGAGGATGAGCAGGCCCACGGCGAGGCTCCAGGCGGCGTGGGTCCGGGCGTTCCGCGTCAGCGCCAGGAGCCCCGTCAGGAGCAGCAGCATGACGCCGTTCAGCTGCAGGATGTTCACCTGCAGGAAGGTGCGCCACCCTGCCTCGGACACCCAGCGGAGGTCCGCGAAGCAGGCCGCGGGGAACACCAGCAGGTAGCCGATCGCGGTGACCAGCAGCACGGTGCGGATCCTCCGCAGGTACTGGCGGGCGGACACCCGGCCCTCCCGATCCCTCCGGGTGGCGAGGACCGTGGCGGCCCCGGAGACCAGGAGGAACAGGGGAGCCGTGAGGCCACGGACCTCGCCCCAGAACCGCCAGTGCAGGGTGCCCCAGTCCATGGCGGACGGGGCCACGAAGGCTTCCATCGTGTGCCCCTGGAGCATCAGGAGGATGGCCAGGAGGCGGGCGAAATCCAGGATGTGAATGCGGGGCGCGGAAGCAGGCGGCCCTTGGATCGGAGCGGGCATGGGAACCGGAGGATGCGGGACAGGGGGAAGGCGCACAGGCCGGGAACCCCTGGCCAACAGGCATTCTACCCGGCCGAGGCGCCTCTGGGTGAGGCCCCGGGGCCGCTCGTGGCAGCCAGTTGCCTGGAGAGCTGGGGGCTCTGGTACCCCAGCGCCCGGGCCTTCCTGAAGCAGTCCTGGGCCTTCACGGCATTCTTGGGAACGCCGGGAAAGTCCCCGTTCAGGCAGCGGTCCCCCATCATGAACCACGCCTCCGGGATGTCGTGCTTGAGGCACAGGTCGAGAAAGGGCTGTCCGAGCGGATCCGGGACCTTCCCGGGATGGAGGCGCTCCAGGGATCCCCGCCCGACGGGGCGGGAGCGGCCATGCCAGGTCGAGACCAGGAGGGCGGCCAGGTAGTACTTCGTGGCCTGCTGGACGTCGGGAGCCTGCGTGGATTCCGCTGGATCGTAGCTTCCCGCGAGCTTCATGTAGTACGCCACGTTGGCGAAGCGGTTGTCGGTGTCGAGGGCCTGGGTGGCCGAAACCCAGAGGCGGCGGGCCGCGAGGATATCCCCGTCCCGCGCGTAGCGGTCGGCCAGGATGTCCATGGCCACCGGATCCCCCTCCTTGGCCTTCCGGTCCAGCTCCGCCTGGGCAAGTTCGGAAGTGGACTCCCCGTAGACCTCCGCCCCGGCCGTGCCGCTGGCGTACTCGGCCACCAGGGCCCGGTAGAACCAGAGCGACTGGTCGCGGTCGTTCTGGTAGAGGGTCTTCCTCAGGGATTCCTGCTTGGTCTGGGTCTCGTAGACGTACCGCGGCTGGCCAGGTCCGCCTGGATACATGCCCACGGTGCTGCTGGTATTGCCCTGCTGGTACAGATTCAGCACCTCGAAGTTGAAGGTGCGATCGCTGCGTCCCAGGCCCTCCTTCTGGATGAACTCGGCGATCCTGGGGACCTGCGTGATCTGTCCCTTGGCCATGCCGACCAGGTACCGCTTGCCGTCGAGACGGCGGCCGTTGCGGAGGAGGAGGTGGGCCCTCTCCAGCCCCGCATCCAGGTTTCCAGGATTCGCGTCCGTGAACCTCTGCATCCAGTTCAGGGCCGCGGCGGGGTCGGCCGGTGTGCCCTGGCCCTCCGCGTAGTAGCGGGAGAGGTACGGGTAGGCCTCGGCCTGCCCGTTCTCCGCCATGCGGTTCGCGATCCGGAACCGGAAGTCGGGGGTTTCCGAACCGTTTTTCAGGATGGCCATGGCCTTGACGACGGCCTGCTCCCGGAGCCGGGTGTTGAAGTCGGACAGGTCATCGAAGAGGCGCTCGTTGGGGCTGACATAGACCTTGGCCTGGAAGGTGGGCCATTCCAGCATCTTCTTCTGGTTGACGAAGGCGTAGAGGTTGGCCTTCAGGTCCTCCCCGCCCGGGAAATAGGATTCCACGCTCCGTTCGAAGGCCCCGTAGAGGAAGGCCGCGCAGAGGAGGAGCGGTCCACCACGGCCCACGAGGCGCCAGAAGCCGATATCGAAGGTGTCCTCCATGCGCCGGGAGATGTGCCAGAGGATCACCCCGAGGGCGAGGAGCCGGAGGAAGGGGAACATCGTGAACGGGGCCAGCATGGCCCCGAGCATGGCGAGGATGCTGAGGGCCTTCCTGAAGTCGATGTGGGAACCTCCCGCGATGCGGGAGAGGAGCCAGGCCGTCGGCACGGACCAGAGCCACCCGACGAGGAAGAGACCGAGGGGCAGGGCCAGGTAGGCGATCCAGTAACCGCGGGCCAGCACGAAGACCAGTGGATAGAGCATCAGCTGGTAGATGGGGCTCGGGCTCGTCGCGCTGTAGAGGGAGGCGCCCGTGAGGTAGATCACGCCCAGCACGAAACCGAGGGCGAGCAGCGCGAAGAAGGGCATGACCAGCGAGACCAGGAACAGCGCCACCTGGGCCTTCCTGAAGCGCGGCCAATCGACCGAATCCTGGAAGGCCCGGGCGGGATCGAAGTAGGCCTCCTTCACCATGGCCTTGATGGGGGCGAGACGGGAGGGGCGCCGGGGTCCGCCGGCTCCTTCGTCGAGGGGCAGGTCCGCAGGCGGCGCGGTCGGCAGGGGGTCCTGCATCCGGGTGGACGGGGTTCGGGGGGGCGGGATCTCCCCGAGCTGGATCCTCGTCGCGGGGGCCTCGGCCTGGAACTGCGGGGCGGGCAAGGCTGGGGCCGGATGGAGAGGAAGCGGGGACGAATCAGGGCGATCCTGGCTCAAGGGGCACGTCCGGAGTTGAGAAATTCGTGGTGGGCGGGTTGGGTGCCTCCATTAATATCACAATTGACGATGAGTCGATCGGATAAGCCGGATGGCCCTTCCCCTTCCCATGACGTGCGAACGGATTCCCGGAGCCCATCTGGCGGCCATCCGCGGGCTGATCTCGGCCATGGTCATCTGGGGGCCTCCGGGCGCCCTGGACGCGGAGGCACGGGCACGGAGGGCGTTCCGCCGCCTTGGTCTCGGACGGGACGAGGCCACGGCCTCGCCACTGGCAGGGGAATCACCGGGCGCTCCGACCTTCCAGGGGGCGCTCGAGGCCCTGGGGCCGGCCCCCCGGGCCACGCGGTTGCTGGCGATGCGCGGGGCCCTCGAGGTGGCCCTGGATGGCGGAACCCTGGCCCTCGGGCACCACCTGGCCCTGAGGACAGTGGTGGATGCGCTGGGCCTCAGGCCTTCGGACCTGGCCGATCTCTTCCGGCAGCGCACGGGAACAGAGCTCCCCCCTCCCTGGGATCCGAGCCTCAGGACGGCCTGGGCCGGGCGGGAGGTGCCGGGGCACGGCCCGGCCGGTCCCTGGGACGACGCGGTTCCGTACCCGGATCCCCTCCAGGCCGGCGGCCCTGGAGCGATGGTGCGGCTCAAGGCCCTGGCCATGCTTGGCCTCGACGAGGAGGCCACCCCGGGCGAGATCCGGCGGGCCTACCTCCGGCTCAGTCGGGTGCACCATCCCGACCACTACCTGCCCCAGGGCGCCCAGGCCGTCCAGGAGGCGGACCGGGCCTTCCGGCGCATCAAGGACGCCTATGAGCTCCTGACCGGGGAGGAGGCATGAGGGACCTCTACCGGGCACTGGGCCTGGATGGTGCGGGGGCCCGGGTCGATCGGGTGATCTCCAGGCTGGAAGAGGTCGGGCTGTCCCGGGACCTGGTGGAGGACGTCCGGTTCGTGCTGCTCGATCCCGCCCGGAAGGCCCGCTACGACGAGCTGCTCCGGGTCGGTCGTGGACTGGCGGAGGTCCGCGCGGGGCTGGGGCTACCCCCCGACCCGCTGCTCCCTGGGGTGAAGGCCCCCCGGCGGTGGCCGAACCGACGACCAGGAATGAGCCCCGGCCAGGGAGACCTGCTGCTCCGGGTGGGTGCGATCGGAGCGGGCGGGCTGGTCCTTCTGGTGGCGTTGGCCTGGCCCCAGGCCCGCCCGGGCGGGCGGCGGGCGGACCGGGGAACCCCCTTGGCGGCAGGACCCGGCCCCGGAACAGAATCCCGGCCGAGGGGGGGCTCCTCCCCGATCGTGGCCGGAGAAGGGCCGCCCTCCCTCCCCACGCCCGAACACGGGGCCCTCCAGATCGAGCCTGGGGTTCATCCTTGCGTCCCCTGGCGCATCGAGACAGACCCGGGTCGGGACTACTTCCTGTCCCTGGTGGACGCACGATCCCAGGTCGCGGTCCTGACGCTGTACCTCTGCGGCGGCGTGTCCTACCAGGGGCTGGCTCCGGAGGGTTCCTTCCGGCTGGTCTATGCCTCGGGGTCCGGGTGGCTGGGCCCCCGCCGGGGCTTCGCCCTGGAGGCCAAATCGGTGAATGCCCCCCAGATTTTCCGGATCCAGGCGGGACCGGACGATACCTGGACCTGGAGCCTGTGCCTCCATGCTTCCGGCAGCGAAGGGTCGCCCGTCGCGCCGCTGGATGGGCCCGACGACCCGCCGCCGTCCCTTCGCCCCTGATCCCCTTTCGTGCGCCCCCGGCCTCTGGGCGCTATGATGAATAACCCGACCAATCCGGTCAGGATTCTGGGGCTGCCATGAAAGTCATCGTCGCCAAGACCGCGGGCTTCTGCTGGGGCGTGAAGCGCGCCATGGACGCGGTGCTGGAGGCCTCGGTCAGGAACGATGGGCGCACGGTGCAGACGCTGGGGCCCCTCATCCACAACCCCCAGGCCCTGGAGCTCATCGGCCGGCGGGGGGTGGCGGTGGCCGCAGCCCCGGACCAGGTGGCGGACGGCACGGTGGTCATCCGCGCCCACGGCATCCCCATCCAGGACCTGCGCGGCCTGAAGGAGCGGCAGAAGAAGGGCGAACTGAAGATCGTCAACGCCACCTGTCCCGAGGTCGCCAAGGTCCACAACAAGATCAAGAAGTGGAGCCCCAAGGGCTATTTCACGGTGATCCTCGGCAGCCACGGCCACGCGGAGAGCGTGGCCCACCGCAGCTTCGCGGAGCACGGCAGCCAAATCGTCGCCAGCATGGCCGAGGCTGAGGCCCTCACGGACGAGCAGCTCCAGAAGGTGCTGGTGGTGGCCCAGACGACCTTCACGGTGAAGGACTACCACGAGATCACGGACTACATCCGGGGGCGGGCGGGCGACGCCATCTTCGAGAACACCATCTGCGAGGACACCTGGATGCGCCAGGACGAGGCCAGGGAACTGGCCCGCACGGTGGACACGGTGATCGTCGTGGGGGGCAAGGCCTCCAGCAACACCAAGCACCTGGCCGAGCTGGCCCACCACTACGGCAGGCCCGTGCAGTACGTGGAGACGGCCGCGGAGCTGGACCTCTCGGCTTTCAAGGGCAGCGAGACGGTGGGCGTGCTGGCCGGTGCCTCGACGCCCACCTGGCTCGTGGACGAGGTGGTGGACGTGCTCGAGCAGCTGGGCGACGGTCCCAGCCGGTGGCGCAGCTTCCTCCAGGCCGCCTTCGGCAGCTCGTCGATCATGGCCCTGGGCGCGGCCCTCATGACGGCCGGGGTGCACAAGTGGCTGGGCCTCGCGCCCAGCCTGCGCTACCCCCTGGTGACGGCCAGCTACGTGCTGGCCATGTACCTCTTCAGCCCCTTCCTCGATCCCCTGGGCCTGGGCGCCAAGGGCCCGGCCCGGGCGCGGTTCCTGGAGCGGAACCGGAAGATCCTCCTGGCCTGCGGGGGCCTGGCCCTGGCCCTCACCCTCGGGATCGCGGCCAGCCTCGGCTCCAAGGCCCTGGCCGTGGCCCTCGGCGCCTCCCTGGTCGGGGTCGGCTACAAGCGACGCTTCCGGCTGGGCCCGCTGAACCTGAGCCTGCGGGCCATCCCGGGCTCGAAGGACGTGCTGGTGGCCATGGCCCTGGCCACGGTCTCCGTGGCCATGCCCGTGTGGCAGGAGGGCCGCGCCTGGGACCTCCGCGCCTTCGCCGCCCTGTTCCTGGTGGGCGTGCTGGCCTTCGTCCGCACGGTGATCTACGAGATCCGCGACATGCAGAACGACCAGATCGTGGGCAAGGAGACCCTGCCGATCCTCTTCGGGAAGCGTGTCACCAAGGTCGTGCTGGCGGTGCTGCTGGGCACGCTCCTCGCGGGCACCCTCTGGCTCACCTTCCAGAACCGGGCCGAGGGCCATCCCTTGGCCGTGGCCCTGGTGCTGGTGGTCTGCGCCAGCTACCCCATGCTCTACCTCTGGCTCTACCATGAGCGGTTCACGGCCGGCCGCCACCGCTTCGAGCTGAGCGTGGACCTCAGCTTCTACCTGGTGGCCCTGCTGGCCCTGGTCTGATCCGCCCCGGGCCATACTGGGGGCTCACTGCAGGCGAGCCCCGATGACCGACCCGGCCCCCGATCCCCACCCTTCCGAGCCCCGGCGGAGCCTGGCGCAGGCCTTCACCGGCAGCCCCGTCCTGCTCGCCCTGGCGGTCCTGGCCTGGGCCCTGGCCTGGATGGCCCTGGAGACCTGGTTCGGGCGCCGGGGGACGGGCCCGCTGGCGCAGGCGCTCGCCCCCGTGGCGGCCAGCCTGCTCCTCGCCGGGGGCCTGGCCCTCGGTGCGCCCGGCCTGGGCCGCCGCCTGGCCGCCTCCCGGCCCCTCGGCCGGCTCCTGGCCGGGGCGATCCTCCTCGGCCTGGCGGCGGGCTGGGCCGTGGCCCGGGCGCGGGGCGGGGAGGTGCTGCCCGGCGGCGTCCTGGACCTCCCGCTGTCGATCCTGGCCACGGTGCGGCCCCCGGATCTCCTCCGCAGCCTCTGGCTGGAGGCCCTGCTGCTGCCCCTGGCGGTGCAGGCCCTGGCCGTCGCCCGGGCCCGCCGCGGGGAACTGCGCCGGCGGCCCGGACTGGGCCTCCTGCTCGCCTCGCCGGTGCTGCTGGCGGCCGCCGCCCTGGGAAACCGGGTCGGGGGGGTGCGGGCCACCCAGGTGATCCCGGTCGGGGGGACTGCGGCGGTGTTCGAGCCGGCCTGGCCCTCCGGGCGCCCCGTTCCGCTCAAGGACTTCCGGGTGCGGCTGGAGAGCCTCGACGCAGCCCGGCGCGAACCCGCCTTCCGGCTTGAGACGGAAGGGCAGGCCAGCCGGTGGACCGCCCGTGTCGAATCCGGCCAGAGCGGCGACCTGCCCGGCGGCCTGCGCTACCAGGTGGAGCGCCTCATCCCGGACGCCCTGCCCAGCGGGCAGGTGGTGGAGGATCCCCAGGGCCCGGAGAACCCCGCCGTCCAGGTGATGCTGGGCCTGGGGAGCACGGAGCCCCTGGTGGGGATCCTCTTCGCCCGGGAGCCGGAGGGGTGGCGCCGGGACGAGCCCCAGGGCCGCTTCGCGGTGGTCTACCGGGAACGCTTCGAGCCCGCCCTCCTGGCGGCACTGCGCCCCCACCCCCCGGTGAGCCAGAAGCTCGTGCTCACGTTCATGGGGAAGACCCTGGAACACCCGGTCCAGCCGGGCAGGACCTGGGACTTGCCGGGCTTCAGCCTCACGGTGGCGGGGATCTACCCCGACCTCGGCGGCCTGCGGAAGGGGGCGGACGGCCGCCAGGAGCTCTTCAGCCGGTCCCCCTTCTACCGGAATCCCTGGCTCCAGGTGCGGCTCCGGCAGGCCAGCGGCGCCCAGGCGGACCTCCTGCTGAGCGCCCGGCCCATTCAGGACAAGGACTACGCCGACTACCTGGCGCGCACCCTGCCGCCGGGCATGACCCTCCGATATGTCCCCGAGGGCGAGGAGCTCCAGGACCGTTTCGTGCTCCTCACCCGGGAGGATGGCAAGGTGCGGCTGGTGGAGGACGGTCGCGTGACGCGCACCGCCGAGCTGTCGCCGAACCGGCCCTTCATCGTGGAGAAGGGGCTTTCCGTCACCCTGCTGGCCCGCTACGACCGGGCCCGCTTCGAGCCGGACTTCGTGCCCGACCCGGACGTGGACGTGACGGCCCAGTCCGAGCGGCCCGTCCTGCGGCTGCGGGTCTGGGATCCCGCCACGGGCGCCGCCGACAGCCGCTGGCTGCAGGCCCGGGGCGGGGACGACCAGCCCGTGGACGCCGCCTTCCTGGGGGGCCGGATCCGCCTCGCGTACCGACCGAAGGCGCCGGATCCGTGGGACCTGGCGGGCACCCTGTCGGTCCTGGACCCGACCGGGTCTGAGCTGGGCCAGGGCCCCGTCACCGTGGGCACCCCCTTCACCTGGCGGGGCCACCGCCTCTACCTGGACGGGTGGCTGCCGGGGCCGCCGGCCTCCGCCCGCCTCCTGCTGGCCACGGATCCCGGCCTGGGCCTCGCCTGGGTGGGGCTGGCCTGCCTAGTGGCAGGCGGCATCTGGACGCTGTTGGAGGTTCGCCGCGCCCGGCAGGAGTGCTAACCTGGGGCCCCTTTCCAACAAGGAGGTCCCATGCGCAAACAGACCTTGGCTCTGGTTCTCGCCGGCACCATGCTCGGCGGGGTCCTCGGCTGGGCCGCCGCGGCGGCCAGCTACCAGAAGACCGGTACCGTGAAGGAGGTCTCGGGCGACAGCTTCACCCTCGACCTCGGCAAGGAGGCCTGGCGCTTCTACACCGACGGCGGCACCCAGGGCAAGGATGCCCTCAAGGTCGGCGACAAGGTGACCGTCACCTACAAGCAGGTGGCCACGAAGATCGAAGGCAAGGGCGCCGCGAAGGCCCCGGCCAAGAAGAAGTAGGGGATGGGTTCACCGGAAGGCCCAGGGACGGCGATCCGGCCCTGGGTGATCATCACGGGCTGTTCGACGGGCATCGGACGGGCCCTGGTGCCCCTCTGCCGCGCGGCGGGCTGGGGCGTGGTGGCCACGGCCCGCCGGCCGGAGACGATGGCGGACATGCCGCCGGGGCCGGATTTGCGGGTGCTGGCCCTGGACGTGACGGAGGCCGGGAGCATCGCCGCCGCCGCGGCGGCCTGCGCGGACCTGCCCCTGAAGGCCCTCGTGAACAACGCGGGCTACGGCCAGGTGGGGCCCCTGGAGCTCCTGCGCCCCGAGGAGCTGCGGGCCCAGTTCGAGACCAACGTCATCGGCCTCCACGCCATGACGCAGGCCTTCCTGCCCCTCCTGAGGCGGGAGCGCGGGGCGAGGATCCTGCAGGTGGCCTCCATGCTGGGCCGCCTCTCCATCCCGCTCGCGGGGCCCTACAACGCCTCCAAGCACGCGGTGGTGGCACTGGCGGAGACCCTGCGCCTGGAGGTCGGCGGGGAGGTGGCCGTGGTCCTGGTGGAGCCCGGGGCCATCCGTACGGAGTTCCGGGAGTCGCTGGCGAAGGCGTGGGGCGACCTCCCCGAGCGGGCCCGGGGCTCCCGCTACGAGAGGATCCTCGCGCGGTACCTGGCCGTCCGCAAGGACCAGAGCCAGCGGTTCGCCATGGCGGTGGAGCCCTGCGCCCGGAGGATCCTCAAGGCCCTGACGGCCGCGCGTCCTCCCCGGCGCGTGGTGATCGGACGGGACGCCTTCTGGGCCGGGAAGGCGAAGGCGCTCCTGCCCGCCGCCTGGTGGGAGGCGCTCCTGCGCCGGGCCTATGGGTTGCGGTGAGGCCGGCTACTTGTAGATCCCGCAGCCGATGACGAGGCCGTTCTCGGCCAGGCAGTAGGAGGTCTTGTCCTCGACCTTGCCGTTGGCCGGGTTGGGGAACTTGTAGTCCACCCAGCCTCCCCCCTTCTGCTGCGCCACCTTGATGATCTCCTGGATCAGCAGCTTGCCGTCCGGGTCCTTCATGCCCCAGCGGTTGGTCCCGGCGGCGCCGGGCGTGGCGCCGTGGGCGAGGGTGATCCCCTTGGTGTCGTAGACGAACAGGTAGAGGGGACTGCCGGGCTTGAAGTGGAATCGTCCAGTGCCGGACTGGATCTCGGCGAGGAAGGCCTCCTTGCCATGGGCCTTCAGGTAGGCGACCCCTTCCTTGACCAGGGCCTCGGCCTTGGGGCGTTCGCTGGCCTGGGAGGCCAGGGGCAGGGCCAGGACACAGGCCAGGACGGAGATGGGTAGGCGGAGACGCATGGGTCCTCCTCTGGATGCCTGGATCCATTATCGCCCCGACCGGGGAAGTCCTGAATTTTCGTCGCGCGTTCGGGACCCGGGGCCGCCGTGGCTACTTGTAGATGCCGCAGCCCACCACCATGCCATCCACCGCCTCGACGAAGGAGGTCTTCGCCTCGATCTTGCCGGATTTGGGGTTGGGGTACTTGTAGTCCACCCAGCCGCCCCCTTTGGCCTGCCCGGTCTGGAGGATCTCCTGCAGGAAGTACTTCCCGTCGGGATCCCGGACGTTCCACCGGTTGACGCCCACCAGCTGGCTCTGGAACCCGATGGCCAGGCAGGTGCCTTTCAGGTCGTAGACGAAGATGTAGAGGTCGTCCCCGCTCTTCACATGGAACCGGCCGGAACCCTGGTTGGTCTCCCGCAGCAGGGCCTCCCGCCCGTTCGAGCGCTCGAAGGCGATGGCCTCCTTCACGAGGGCCTGGGCCTTGGCCTTCTGGTCCTGGGCGGCCAGGGAGCCGGCGAGGCAGACGAGGAGGGGAAGGACGAGGGTGCGGGACGCCATGGGTTCCTCCCGGTTCGGGCTGTGCACCAGCCTATCGTCAGGCTCCGGGGGAGCATGAATCCGGGCGGGCCTGCCAGACTGGGGCCATGTCCGAAGACCGCCTCTACCTCATCGATACCTTCGCCTTCATTCTCTCGGTATCCGCTGCGCAGATACGCGAGACCTCGCCGTTCGGCACGGAGGCGGCCCATGGCTGAGGATCGCCTTTACCTCATCGACACCTTCGCCTTCATTTTTCGTGCGTACTTCGCCAATCCGCGGCTGAAGAACGGGGCGGCGTACACCTTCACGCGGCTGGTGCTGCAGCTGCTGGAGAAGCACAAGCCGACCCACATCGCCTGCGTGTTCGACACGCCGGAGCCCACCTTCCGCCACGAGCTCTACCCCGAGTACAAGGCCAACCGGGCCGAGATGCCGGAGGACCTGCGGCCCCAGATCCCCATGATCCGCCAGCTGGTGGAGGCCCTGGGGATTCCCATCGTGGAGCTGCACGGCTACGAGGCCGACGACGTGATGGGCACCCTGGCCCGGGAATCCGCGGAGCACGGCCTGCCTTCGGTGATCGTGAGCCCGGACAAGGACCTGCTCCAGCTCGTGGACGACACCCGCAGGATCCAGGTGCTCAACACCAAGGACGGGGAGGTCTGGCACGACCGCGAGGGCGTGAAGGCCCGCATGGGCGTGTGGCCCGAGCAGATCGTGGACTTCCTCAGCCTCGTGGGCGACGCCTCGGACAACGTGAAGGGCGTGCCCGGGATCGGCGAGAAGGGCGCGGCCCTGCTCCTGGAGCAGCACGGCAGCCTGGACGGCGTGCTGGCGGCGAAGGCCCTCCTGAAGCCGAAGCAGCGCGAGGGCCTGGAGACGGCCACGGATCCCGAGACCGGCTGGCTTGACCTGACCCGGCGCCTCGTCACCGTGGTGACGGACCTGGCCCTGCCCCTGCATCCCAGGGACCTCGCCTACGGCGGTGTGGACGAGCAGCGGGCGCGGACCACCTTCAAGGAGCTGGGCTTCCAGACCCTCACCAAGGAGTTCACCCAGAGCGCCGAGCAGGCCGGTTCCGTGCGCCGGTACCGGGCCGCGGCCACACTCATGGACCTGGAGGAGGCCGTGGCCGCCTGCCGCGCCGCGGGCCGCTTCGGGCTGGACACCGAGACCACGAGCATCGATCCCACCCGGGGGCACCTCGTGGGCCTGAGCCTCGCCTGGAACGCCAACGAGGGGCTCTACGTGCCCCTTGCCCACCTCAAACCGCCCACGGCGGATACCGAAGGCGCGCTCCCCGGCCTCCTGCCGGACAGCGGCCTGCCGGATTCGATGCTGGACCTGCGGGGCGACCCGGAACGATTCTTCGCCGAGCTGGCGCCGCACCTGGATGGCCGGAACCTCCCCTTCGCCCAGGCGCGCCGCGTGCTGGCGCCCCTGCTGGCGGACCCGGCGGTGGCGAAGTGCGGGCAGAACCTGAAGTACGACCTCCAGGTGCTGGCCCGCCACGGCCTGCCCGTGCGCGGTGTGGCGGACGACAGCATGGTGCTGAGCTTCCTTCTGGAGAGCGGCGTCCGGCACAACCTGGACGACCTGTCCGTGCGGCTGCTGGACGTGAAGCCCATTGCCTTCGAGGAGGTGGTGGGGAAGGGGAAGGGCCAGAAGCGATTCGACGAGGCTGAGTTCGAGCGGGCGGTGCAGTACGCCGCCGAGGACGCGGACCTGGCCCTGCAGCTCTGCGACAGGCTCCGCCAGGGGCTCACGGACGGCCGGCTGGCGAGGCTCTATGCGGAGGTGGACCTGCCCCTGGTGGCGGTGCTGGCGGCCCTGGAAGGCCACGGGGTCCGCCTGGATCTGGGTGAGCTCGCCCGGCTGGCGGCGCGCATGCACGCGGAGCGCGAACGGGCCCAGGCGAGGGTGCTGGAGCTCGCCGGCGAGCCCTTCAACCTCAACAGCCCGGCCCAGCTGGGCCGCATCCTCTTCGACAAGCTGGGCTTCAAGCCCGTGAAGTTCACCGGCAAGACCAAGGCCCCCAGCACCGACGAGGACGTGCTGCAGGAGCTGGCGGAGACCCAGGGCGCCGAGATCGCCAGCGAGCTGCTGCGCCATCGCCAGATGGTGAAGCTGCTGGGCACCTACGTGGAGGCGCTGCCCCAGATGGTGAACCCCGTCACGGGCCGGGTGCACACGCGCCTGCACCAGGCGGCGGTGGCTTCCGGACGCCTGGCCTCCAGCGATCCCAACCTGCAGAACATCCCCATCCGCACCGAGGAGGGCCGGGCCATCCGCGGGGCCTTCGTGCCTGAACCGGGCTGGGTGCTCCTGGATGCGGACTACAGCCAGATCGAGCTGCGGGTGGTGGCGGCCCTGGCCCAGGATCCGGTGCTGCTCGGGGCCTTCGAGGCCGGCGAGGACATCCACCGCCGGACGGCCTCGGAAGTCTTCAACGTCCCCATGGACCAGGTCACCCCCGAGCAGCGCAGCGCCTCCAAGGCCGTGAACTTCGGCCTGCTGTACGGCCAGGGTGCCTTCGCCCTCGCCGCCAACCTGGGGATCACCCAGAAGGAGGCCAAGGCCTTCATCGAGCGCTATTTCGAGCGGATGCCCAAGGTCGCCGCCTGGATCGAGGGCGCCAAGGCCCAGGCCCTCGCCGAGGGACTGGTCCGCACCCACTGGGGCCGCATCCGCCGCATCCCCGAGCTGGAGAGCCCCAACAAGCAGCTGCAGGCGCAGGGACTCCGGGAAGCGGTGAACACCATCGTCCAGGGCACGGCGGCGGACCTCATGCGCCGGGCCATGGTCCGGCTCCATCGCGACCTCGAGGCCTCGGGCCTGAAGGCGCGGCTCCTCCTGCAGGTCCATGACGAGCTGCTGATGGAGGCTCCGCCGGAGGAGGTGGATCGGGCCTCGGGGATGCTCCGGGAGGCCATGGAGGGCGCCGACGACCTGGGCCCCCTGGGCGTGAAGCTGGCCGCCGAGGTCAGGACCGGGGCCAGCTGGCTGGCCTGCAAGTGACAGGCGCTTGACAGTTCGTACGGCGGATCTCGTTTTTCCCTGGTGTTCCGGGGGACTTGTGACGGCGGTCAGGTCGTAAAAACCCCCTGGACGTCATCATTGTTGCGGCCCTTCCTCGCGGGAAGGCCGCGTCCATCCGTCTGCCAGGAGATCCGAACATGAGCCAGTTCAACATCGCGTGGTTGCCGGGTGACGGCGTCGGCGTGGAGGTCATGGAGGCTGCGAAGATCTGCCTCGACGCCCTGAAGTTCGATGCCGCCTACACCCACGGGGACATCGGCTGGGAGTTCTGGTGCAAGGAGGGCGAGGCCTTCCCCCAGCGCACCGTCGACCTCCTGAAGCAGAGCCATGCGGCCATGTTCGGCGCCATCACCTCGAAGCCCGTGAAGGATGCCGAAGCGGAGCTGGTGCCCGAGCTGAGGGGCAAGGGGCTGGTGTACCGGAGTCCGATCGTCCGCATGCGCCAGATGTTCGACCTCTACACCTGCCTCCGCCCCTGCAAGGCCTATCCCGGCAATCCCCTGAACTACCAGGACGGCATCGACATGGTGGTGTTCCGGGAGAACACGGAGGACCTCTACGCCGGCGTGGAGTTCAGCCCCGTGCCCGACGACGTCAAGGCCGTCCTGAAGGCCCACAGCAAGCCCTTCGGCCACTTCGCCGACCTGCCCGGGGACGCGTTCGCCATCACCTGCAAGGTGAACACGAAGAAGGGCTGCGAGCGGATCATCCGTGCCGCCTTCGAGTACGCGAAGCGGTTCGGCTATCCCAAGGTGACCGTCATCCACAAGGCGAACGTGGTGCGCGCCACGGAGGGCATGTTCCTGGAGACCGGCAAGCGCATCGCCAAGGAATACCCCGGCATCGCCATGGACGACGCCAACGTGGACGCCATCACCATGTGGATGCTGAAGAACCCGAAGAACTACGGCGTGATGGTGGCCACGAACCTCTTCGGCGACATCATCAGCGACCTGGCGGCCCAGATGGTGGGCGGCCTGGGCTTCGGCTGCTCCGGCAACATCGGGGAGAAGCTGGCGGTCTTCGAGCCCAGCCACGGCAGCGCGCCGAAGTACGCCGGCCAGTACAAGGTGAACCCCATCGCCACCATCCTGGCCGCCAAGATGATGCTGGACTGGCTGGGCGAGACCGAGAAGGGCACCCGCCTGGAGAAGGCCGTGGCGGCCGTCATCGCCGAAGGGAAGGTCCGAACTTACGACATGGGCGGCAGCGCCACGACCCTCGACATGGGCGAGGCGATCGCCAGGAAGCTCTGAGGCCGGCCATGAAACGGATCCTCATCCACGAAGTCGGCCCCCGCGATGGCCTGCAGGCCGAGAGGCAGGTCGTCCCGACGGAGGTGAAGCTCGACTGGATCCGCCGGGTGGCGGATTCCGGCGTGGACATCGTCCAGGTGGGGTCCTTCGTCCGGGGGGACAAGCTGCCCCAGATGGCGGACACGGACGAGCTCTTCCGGGTCCTCGCCGCAGCGTCCCACACCGCCACCTTCTCGGGCCTGGTGCTCAACGAGAAGGGCCTGGAGCGGGCCCTGGAGGTGGGGGTCGGGCTCATCTGCATGGGGGTCTCCGCCTCGGGCACCCACAGCCTGAAGAACACGGGCATGTCCACGGAGGAGGCCACGGAGCGGATCGTGGCCATGGCCCGGGCGGCCCAGAAGGCCGGGCGGCGCGTCCAGGTCAGCGTGCAGAGCGCCTTCGGCTGCGGCTTCGAGGGCGCCATCCCCTTCGATCGCGTCCGTGGCATCGTGGAAGCCTACCTCGAGGCGGGCCTGCACAGCATCAGCCTCGCCGACACCGCGGGCCACGCCCACCCCGCCCAGGTCCGGCGCTACATCCGCTGCGTGCGCGAGCTGGATCCCTCCGCCGAGGTCACCGCCCACATCCACAACACCTACGGCCTGGGCATGGCCAGTGTCTATGCCGCCCTTGACGCGGGCGCCAGCGCCATCGAGACCAGCTTCGGCGGCCTCGGGGGCTGCCCCTTCACCAAGGTCGCCGCCGGGAACGTGGCCACCGAGGACCTGGTGCACGGCCTCCAGCGCAACGGGCAGCGGGCCGACATCGACATCGGCGCCCTCGTGGGCGTCGCCCAGGAGGTTGCCGCCTTCTTCGGCCGCGAGCTGCCGGGCTGCGTCTACAAGACCGGGCCCATCACCGCGAAGGGGAAGGCATGAGCCGGAGGATCCTCGAGGGCATCAAGGTCCTGGACCTCACGAACGTCCTGTCCGGGCCCTTCACCACGCTGCACCTGGCCCTGCTGGGCGCGGACGTGATCAAGGTGGAGAACCCCAAGGATGGCGACCTGGCCCGCAAGCTGGGCATCCTGCCCGACCTGAACAAGCGGCTCATGGGCACCAGCTTCCTGGCCCAGAACTGCAACAAGAAGTCGATCACCCTGAACACCAAGGCCCCCGAAGGCAAGGAGCTTTTCCGCAGGCTGGTGAAGGACGCGGACGTGGTGGTGGAGAACTTCCGCCCGGGCGTCATGGACCGGCTGGGCCTCGGCTATGCGGCCCTCGCGGAGCTCAATCCGAAACTCATCTACTGCGCCATCTCGGGCTTTGGGCAGACGGGCCCCGACGCGCTCAAGCCCGCCTACGACCAGATCATCCAGGGCCTCTCGGGCGAGATGGCGGTGAACGGCGACGAGCGGCTGAACCCTCTCCGGACCGGCTTCCCCGTCTGCGATACGGTGGGCGGCCTCAACGCGGCCTTCGCCGTCATGGCGGCCCTCTTCCACCGGGAGCGAACCGGCGAGGGCCAGTTCATCGACGTGGCCCTGCTGGACAGCATCATGCCCCTCATGGGCTGGGTGGCGGCCAACCTGCTCATCGGCGGCCAGCAGCCCGTGCTCATGGGCAATGACAACTTCACGGCGGCCCCCAGCGGCACGTTCCGCACGCAGGATGGCCACATCAACATCGCCGCCAACAAGCAGGAGCAATGGGAGGCGGTCTGCGACGTGCTGGAGGTGCCGGAGCTGAAGACCGATCCGCGCTTCCAGGAGCGGGACACCCGCAAGCAGAACCGGAAGGCGCTCACCCCCCTGCTGGAGGCCCGGCTCACCCAGAAACCTACCGGTTTCTGGGTAGAGGAACTGAATGCGAAGGACGTGCCCAGCGGGGAGATCCTTGATTTGGAGGCTGCGCTGCGGCAGCCGCAGATCCAGCACCGGGGCGTCCTCCAGAAGGTGCCGGTGGCGGGACTCGGGGACGTCGAGGTCTTCGGCCTCACGGCCTTGTTCGGGAAGACGCCGGGAACCGTGGACACGCCGCCGCCCACCCTTGGCGAGCACAACGCCGAGGTCTACGCCGCCCTGGGCCTCGGGGCGTCCGATCTGGCTGAACTGAAATCCAAAGGCGTCATCTGAGGAGATTCCCATGGGCATGACCGTCGTCGAGAAGATCCTGGCCCGCGCGGCGGGCCTGCCGTCCGTTCAGGTCGGGGACGTGGTGGAGCCGAAGGTGGACCTCGCCATGTCCCACGAGAACGCGGCCCTGGTCATCAACCAGTTCCAGGAGGTGTTCGCGGGCACGGGCCTGGCCCCGAAGGTGTGGGATCCCTCCCGCATCGCCATCATCTTCGACCACCGCGTGCCGGCGGAATCCCCCAAGACCGCCACCAACCAGAAGAAGATCCGCGAGTTCGTGGCGGCCAACGGGATCTCGAAGTTCCACGACATCCGCGGCGACCGGGGCGGCATCTGCCACCAGATCCTCCCCGAGTACGGCTATGTCCGGCCGGGCTTCGTGGTGGTGGGCACCGACTCCCACACCACCAGCCACGGGGCCCTCGGCGCCTTCAGCTTCGGCATCGGCGCCACGGAGATGGCCTCGGCCTGGAGCCTGGGCATCGCCGTGAACATCGAGGTGCCCGCCACCATCAAGGTGGTGGTGACGGGCGAGTTCCCGCCCTTCGTGGGCCCGAAGGACCTCATCCTCCACCTCATCGGGCGGCTCACCGCCCAGGGCGCCAACTACAAGGTGCTGGAGTTCCACGGCGAGACCATCCGGAGGATGAGCACCAGCGGCCGCATCGCCATCTGCAACATGAGCGTGGAGGCGGGCGCCACCTCCGGCATCGTCCCCGGCGACGAGGAGACGGTGCGCTACCTCCGCGAGGAGGCGGGCGTGACGGAGGCCATCCCCTGCGTGACCGCGGACGCGGACGCCGCCTACGTCCAGACCGTGGAGATCGACGTCTCGACGCTGGCGCCCCAGATCGCCTGCCCCCACATGGTGGACAACGTGAAGCCCATCGAGCAGGTGCAGGGCACGAAGGTGCAGCAGATTGTCATCGGCAGCTGCACCAACGGCCGGCTGGACGACCTGGCCATCGCCGCCGACACCCTGCGGGGGAAGAAGGTGGCCGAGGGGACGCGCATGCTGGTGTTCCCGGCCTCCACCCGGATCTTCGCCCAGGCCCTGGACAAGGGCTATGTCCTCGACCTGATGAAGGCCGGGGCGGTGGTGATGAACTCCGGCTGCGGCCCGTGCCTGGGCGTCCACGAGGGCGCCCTGGGCGACCACGAGGTGGCCCTCAGCACCACCAACCGGAACTTCAAGGGGCGCATGGGCAATCCCACCGGCGACGTCTACCTCTGCAGCCCGGCGGTGGCGGCGGCCTCGGCCCTCACCGGCGTCATCACCGATCCTCGGAAGGGAGCCTGATCATGTCGAAGGTCATCCTCGCGCTCGGCAACGACATCAGCACGGACGACATCTACCCGGGCCGCTTCATGGCCACGGTGCTGCCCTCCGAGACCCCCCAGTTCGCCTTCTTCGACCGCACGGACTTCAACGCCCAGCTGAAGGCCAAGGCTTTCCCCGCGGGTTCCGTCATCGTGGGCGGCGAGAACTTCGGCTGCGGCTCCAGCCGCGAGCAGGCCTGCTCCACCCTCAAGGGTCACGAGGTGGTCGTGGTGGCGCGGAGCATCGCCCGGATCTTCCTCCAGAACAGCATCAACCTCGGCCTGAAGGTCGTGATCTGCCCGGGCATCGAAGCCGGCGAGGGCGACGAGCTGGAGATCACCGCGGACCAGGTGCTCAACCGCACCACCGGCAGGGCCTTCGACCAGGTCCAGCTGCCCGCCGCCCGCAAGGGCATCATGGATGCCGGCGGGCTCATCCCCTACACCCGCGCCCGGCTGATGGCCAAGGCCTGAGCGGGCCTGGAGCCAAAGCTGGAACACTGAGGACACAGAGAAGGACCCTAAAGAGGATCTTCCCTGTGTCCCCCGCGGATTTCTGCGTCCTCTGCGTCCCGCCTTGTCCCCGCTACTCGGTCGTGAACGCCGCGTCCTCGGGGCAGGGGTGGTGGTGGTTGCGGATGGCGTGGATGGCGGCGTCGTAGTCCGGCTCGTCCGTCAGTTCGCGGACCAGCTCCGTGTGGACCACGGTGCCGTTCTCGTCGAGGGCCACCACGGCGCGAGCCAGGAGGCCGCGCATGGGGCCATCCACGAGCAGCACGCCGAAGGCCTCGGCGAACTCGGGATGCCGGAAGGCCGAGGCCGTCACCACGCGATCCGTGTGCTCGGCAGCACAGAACAGGGACTGGGCGAAGGGCAGGTCCATGGAGACGCAGAGCAGGATGGTGTCGGCCAGGTCCGCCGACAGGCGGTTGAAGGTCCGCACGCTCTGGGCGCAGGTGGCGGTGTCCAGGCTGGGGAAGAGGCTCATCAGCACCCGCTTCCCCTCCAGGTCCACGTTCGTGACCTCGCCGAGGTCCTTCCGCGTGAGGGTGAAGTCGGGCGTGGCGTAGCCGACGGTGGGCAGCTCGCCGCGGGTGTGGGTGGGCTTGCCGTTCAGCAGGATCGTGGCCATGGGACCTCCGGTGCCGCCCACAACATACGCCAGGCCCCAAAAGAGATCCATGGGTGATGATCATTCCACCTGGAAGGGGGCTGAATCCGGCCGGCGGCCCACCCCCGCCTCCGTGCGGCTCGCCCCCAAGTGCTGGCCAGGGACGAGATCTGTCTCTAGCCTGGGGCCATGTCGGACTCCCGGGGGGCGGCCTTCGACCGCAGGTGGGCGTGGTACTGGGGCATCTGGGGCCTGCTGGGGCTCTACATGGCCTCCTGGGACTGGGCGCTCTATCCCTCGTCCTCGCCCCTCCGCCTGCTGGCCCTCAACCTGCTCCAGAACGGTACCTGGGGCCTGCTGGGGCTCTTCCTGGTCTGGCTGGCGAACCGGAGGCCCATCGAATCCTTCGCCTGGCGGGAATGGCGCACCTGGGGCCTCCACCTCCTGGCCAGCGTGCTGGTGGCGGCCCTCGGCCTCTTTCTGGCCTACGTCATCTCGATCCTCTTCAACCTCTCCGAATGGAAGGGACCCCTGGATCTCGCCAAGGCCGCCAAGGGGCTCCCGCGGTTCTACCGGGCCTACTTCCATACGAACCTCCTGTTCATGTGGGCCCTGGTGGCGGCCTTCCACGGCCTGCGCATCTACCGGCGGTACAAGGCACGGGAGGTGGAGGCGGCCCGCCTGGAGGCCCGGTTCGCGGAGGCGCAGAACCTGGCCCTGCGCATGCAACTCCAGCCGCACTTCCTCTTCAACACGCTCCATTCCATCTCGGCGCTCATCCATGCCGATCCCGATGCCGCCGACAGCATGATCAGCCGGCTGGGGGACTTCCTCCGCATGACGCTCGAGGCGCCCCCGGACCAGCTGGTGCCCCTGCGGAAGGAGCTGGCCTTCATCGAATCCTACCTGGCCATCGAGCGCATCCGTTTCCAGGACCGCCTGTCCGTGCGGGTGGAGATCGCCCAGGAACTCCTGGAGGCGAAGGTCCCCAGCTTCATCCTCCAGCCCCTGGTGGAGAACGCCCTGAAGCATGGCCTTTCGGACCGGCCGCGGGGCGTGCTCACGCTGCGGGCCAAGCGGGATTCGGATCTTCTGGTGCTGGAGGTCCAGGACGACGGGGAGGGCTTCGTGGCGGACCGGGAAGGGGTGGGCCTCTCCAACGTCCGGGCGCGCCTGGGGCTCCTCTACAAGGGCGGGCACTGCATCGACATCCTGGGGATGGCCGGGCATGGCACCCTGGTGGCCCTGCGCCTGCCCCTGGGCCCGGATGCGGGGGGCGCATGACCCTCCGCGCCCTCATCGTGGATGACGAGACCCTGGCCCGCCAACGCATCCGGCAGCTCCTGCAGAAGGCGCCAGACGTGACCGTGGTGGCCGAGTGCGCCAGCGGGCTGGAGGCGGTCCAGGCCATCGAGGATCTCGCGCCCGATCTCGTCTTTCTCGACATCCAGATGCCCGAGCTGGACGGCTTCGGCGTCATCGAGGCCGTGGGGGCCGATCGGATGCCCGCGACCCTCTTCATCACCGCCTACGACCAGCACGCCCTCCGCGCCTTCGAGGTCCACGCCCTGGACTACCTCCTGAAGCCCTTCGACGCGGCCCGCTTCCAGGCGGCCCTGGCCCGGGCGCGGCGCTGGTGCGCCCGGGAGGCGGGCGGCCCGCAGGGGGCCCGGCCCGATCTGGAGTCCCTGATGGCGGGCCTGCGCAAGGAACGCCCCTGGCTGGACCGGGTGCTGGTGAAGCAGGGCGATCGGCACCTCCTCGTGCGGATGGCTGCCGTCCAGTGGATCGAGGCCGAGGACAACTACGTCCGCCTGCACGTGGAGGGCACCTCGCACCTCCTCCGCCAGACCATGGCCGGACTGCTGGAACGCCTGGATCCCCGGCTCTTCCGGCGCATCCACCGCTCGGCCATCGTGAACCTGGATTTCATCCGCGAGTTCCAGCCCTGGACCAGCGGTGACCAGCTCGTGATCATGCGCGACGGCACCCGTCTCACCCTCAGCCGCACCTACCGCGACCAGGTCGGGGAGTGGTCCTGACGCGAAACGGCCCGGCGGGTGCCGGGCCGGAGCTGCGGGAAGCGGCGGGGGTTCAGGGCATGGACAGGACCGTGATGGCGGCGGAGCCGGCCTCGGGCTGCAGCCGCCCGACTTTCTGCTCGTAGAAGACGCGCGGCGGCAGGATGACGTCGACGGTGCCGATGAGCCGGTCCGTCACGAGGATCTCGCCGCGGGTGCCGTCGCCCACGCTGAAGACCGCACCCTGCCGGAGGGCCACGGGGGTAGTACCGACCGCCGGGACGCCCTTGCGACCGAGGGCGCTCACCGCGAGGCTGGCGCCGAAGGACCCGTCGCGGAACAGCCGGTCATGGGGCATCAGCACCACGAAGGAGGTGTTCCGCCAGGCCAGCAGGGTGGCGGCTTTTTCGGCGTGGTCCATCAGGCGGGTGTCCGCCACGGTGATGAGGGTGCCGGGCCCCGCGGCCCGGGCCAGGGCCTTCACCTCGGCCTGGCTGTTCCGGTAGTCGCAGATCACCCCGATGTGGTGCTTTTCGGGCCAGGTGGCCTCGGTCACCTTCATCAGGGGCTGGAAGTCCTCGGCCTGCAGGCCGAGGGAGGCGAGGGCCAGCATGGCCGCGCCGAGGGAGTGCGTGAGGGGCCGCATGGGACCTCCTTGGAGGGAAAGGCCGGGGAGCGCCCGGCGGTGGGAGACGGGTCCGGTCCGGGAACCGGGAAGGCTGCCCGGCGGAAGCACCGGCGGGCAGAGGAAGGACGCGGGAAGGATGTGGACCGTCCCTGGACGCGACCAGGATTCGGGGGCGATCCGCGGGGAACCGGGGGCGAGGGGCGATTTCGAGGGGCGGGATTCCCGACAGGATGCCGGGAACATCCGAAAAAAACATGTCGCAACGGCCAATTGGGCATAATGGGCCTTCGAGGAGGTCCCCATGCGCCGATCCATGCTCCTGTCCCTGGTGGCCGTTCCGGTGCTCCTGGCCGCCGCGCCGGCCCCCAGGGCCAAGGCGCCCTTCAAGGTCACCTGGCTGGGTCATGCCGCCTTCGAGGTGGTCTCCCCTGGCGGCACGGACCTGCTCATCGATCCCTTCCTCACCCAGGACCCGGCCACCCCCGCGGCCGACAAGGACCTGGCGAAGTACAAGCCCGCCGCCATCCTGGTGACCCACAGCCACGGCGACCACGTGGGCGACACGGTGGCCATCGCCAAGGCCAGCGGCGCCAAGGTGATCGCGGCCTATGAGCTGGCCTCCAGCCTGGGCCTTCCCGGGGACCAGATCCTCGGCTGCAATGTGGGTGGCCGGCTCCAGGTGGGCGACGTCACCATCCACGTGGTGCCCGCCATGCACGGCAGCACCCCCGGCGGCCGGCCCGTGGGCTTCGTCCTCACCTTCAAGGACGGCCGCAGCCTCTACCACACCGGCGACACGTGGATCTTCGGGGACATGTCCCTCATCCAGGAGCTGTACCATCCCGACCTGCTGCTGCTCTGCGTGGGTGGCGGCCCCTACACCGAGGACCCGGCCACGGCCGCCCTGGCGGTGAGGAAATACTTCCACCCCTCGGCCATCGTGCCCATGCACTACGGCACCTTCCCGCCCCTGGCCAAGGAGGACGAGGTCCGGAAGGCCTTCGCGGGGGACAAGCGGCTCCGAGTGATGAAGACCGGCGAGACGCTCACGTTCTGAGCGCCCATCCTTTGCGATACTGGGGGCCTCGGAGGTCCCCATGAAGGTTCTGCTCCTCGGCTCCGGCGGCCGGGAATATGCGATGGCCCTGAAGCTCAAGGCTTCGGCCACGCCTGTGGAGCTGTTCGCGGCTCCCGGCAGCGACGGCCTGGCCGAGCTGGGCACCTGTCACTCCCTGGATTCGGAGGACCCGACGGTGGTGGCCGCGTGGTGCGCCGCCCACCGGCCGGATCTGGTGGTGGTCGGGCCCGAGGCGCCCCTGGTGGCCGGCGTGGCCGATGCGGTGCGCGCCGTGGATGTGCCGGTCTTCGGCCATGGGGCCGCCACCGCGCGCCTGGAGGGCAGCAAGGCCTTCGCCAAGGCCTTCATGGAACGGCACGGCATCCCCTGCGCCGCCAGCCGCACGGTGACGGACCTGGCGGAGGGCGAGGCCCTCATCCGGTCCTGGCCCCACGGCTACCCCATCGTGCTGAAGGCGGACGGCCTGGCGGCCGGCAAGGGCGTGGTCCTGGCCCAGGACGAGGCCGAGGCCCTGGCCACCTTCCAGGCCTTCCTGGCGGGCCAGTTCGGGGAGGCCAGCCGGACCGTGGTGTTCGAGGAGCCCCTGGTGGGCATGGAGCTGTCCCTGCACGTGCTGGTGGACGTGGACGCGGACCATGCGGCCTACGCCCTCCTGCCCGCCTGCCAGGACCACAAGCGCATCTTCGAGGAGGACCGCGGCCCCAACACCGGCGGCATGGGCGCCTTCGGGCCCATCCCCTTCCTGCGTCCGGGGGATGTCGAGCGGATGCGCCGCGAGCTGGTGGAGCCCACGGTGCGCGGCCTCCAGAAGGACGGGCTGTTGGCCCGGGGCGTGCTCTTCCTGGGCGTGATGTGGACCGCCGCGGGGCCGAAGCTGCTGGAGTACAACGTGCGCTTCGGCGACCCGGAGACCCAGGTCCTCATGCAGCTCCTGGACGAGGACCTGCCGTCCCTCCTCATGGAGGTGGCCCAGGGCCGCCTGGTCGCCCGTGAGCTCCACCTGAAGCCCGGCACGGCCATCACCGTGGTGCTGGCGGCCCAGGGCTATCCGGAATCCGCCGTGAAGGGCGTGCCCATCACCCTGGGGCGAACGCCCGTCACGGTCATCCATGCGGGCACCCGCCGGCAGGAGGGGCAGTGGCTGACCCACGGCGGCCGGGTGCTGAACCTGGCGACAGCGGCGCCGGACCTGGCCGCCGCCCGCGCCGCCATCGCCGCCGCCCTCCCCGCCGTCCACTGGCCCGGCATGCAGGTCCGCCGGGACATCGGCCTCAAGGCGCTGGCGCATGCCCAGGCGGGGAGGACCGTCCAGGACCCCTGGTAGGCCGTTCGTGACGGATTCCCGTCCGTCCGGCTGGAGGTCGCTTCGGCGGCTGCGGGCCTGCCGCAGACTGGGGTGAGGAGGGAATGCCATGGCGATTCCGTCGAACCTTCGATGCGAACGGGACAAGCTCCAGCAGCAGAAGCCGGGCACGCGCCTCTGGTGGGCGCTGCGGGTGGTCATCACCGTGGGTCTGCTCAATGGACCCATCCTGCTCCTGGTCCGCGATCGGGGTGAGTGGGCGCTTGTCCTGTTTCCGGTGATCCTGGCGGGTGCAGCTTCGCTCTGGTGGCTGGCCGCCCGCCTCTACGAGCGGGAACGGCTTCGGATCGAGCGCAAGGAAAGCTCGGGACGGCTGGGAGGGTGGCGCGGAGCCGTCCCGATGCTGGTCCTGCTCCCGGCCCTGATCCTGGGGGTTCGGCCCGCCTCCTTCCTGGTGTCGACCATCCTCCCCTTGAGCATCTTCGTGGGACTGGTCTTCCTCATGGAGCAGGCCATGGCGGCCAAGCGCGCCAGCTTCGACCTGCTGGCGGCCCGGGAGGAGGCCCTCCAGGCCCGCCTGGCCCCCCACTTCATCTTCAACACCCTGAACACCCTCCACGCCCAGATCGAGGCCGATCCCCGGGGCGCCCAGGCCACCACCGAACGGCTGGCCCAGCTCTTCCGGCAAGTGGTGGAGGTCTCGGAGCGGCCCACCATCCCCATCAAAAAGGAACTGGCCTTCGTGGAGGCCTACCTTGGCATCGAGCAGGCGCGGTTGGGAGAACGGTTGAAGGTGGTCGTGGCCATCCCGGAGGAACTGGAGTCCGTGGAGATCCCGCCCCTATCCCTCCAGGTGCTGGTGGAGAACGCCGTGAAGCACGGGGTGGCACCCCTCGAAAAGGGCGGCGAGATCCGCATCGGAGCCGAGCGGGCGGAGGGTGCCTTGAGGATCTGGGTGGAGGACCCCGGCACTGGCAGCAGCCCGGTCAATGGCACGGGCACGGCCCTGGAGACCCTCCGCCAGCGCCTGGAACGGCCCGGGGATCTGGAGATGGGAATGGTCGATGGCCGGCATCGCGTGGGCTTCCGGTGGAGGCAGGCATGATCCGGATCGTCGTCGTGGAGGACGAGCCCCTGGCCCGGCAGCATCTGGTGGAGTTGCTGGGCGAGCTGCCGGGCGTGGCGGTGGTGGCCGCGGCGGAGAACGGGCGGCTGGGCCTGGCGGCCGTCGCGGAGCACCGGCCGGACGCGGTATTCCTCGACATCGAGATGCCGGGCATCAAGGGCACGGAGCTGATGCACATGCTGCCGGAACCCCGGCCCTCGCTGGTCTTCGTGACGGCCTATCCGCAGCACGCCATCGAGGCCTTCGCAGGCGGGGCGGTGCACTACCTGCTCAAGCCCATCTCGCGGGTGGGCGTGGCCCAGGCCCTGTCGCGCATCCGCCCGAAGGACGAGCCGCTCCAGAAGGAATGGCTGCGCATCCCCGTGCGGAAGAAGGGCACGACGCGCCTGCTGAGGCCCGAGGAGGTGGAGGCGCTGGTGGCGGACCTGGGGGACTGCGTGGCCTGGACGCCGGGGGGCCGCCTGCCCGTGGACGGCACCCTGGCCCACTGGGAGGAGCGGCTCTCCGACCACGGCTTCATGCGGGTCCACCGCAACGCCCTGGTGCGCCTGGACGCCGTGCGGGAGATGACGGCGGAGGACGAGCTGGTGCTGGCCACCGGCCGCCTCTCCATCAGCCGCCGGCGCATGGAGGAAGTGCGCCGGTCCCTGGGGCTGTGATCAGAAGCCGCGCCTGAGCAGCCACGCCACGGCGGCCAGGGCGGCCACCACCAGCGTGAACGTGCCTGCGGCGCGGTGGATGCGGGGGGCGGCCGCGCGCTGGCTGCGGCCCTCCCGCCAGGCGAGGGCCTGGCGGCCCAGGAGGATGGTGCCGGCGGCCAGGGCAAGGAGCCCGAGCCCCAGGCTGCGGTGGGCGTGGGGCAGGTAGGGGAAGGGCAGGGCCAGGCGGATGCCCACCAGGGTGAAGGCCGCGGTCATCAGGTGGCCGTGGTGCCGGGGATCGCCCCGCCGTGCGGCGCGCAGGCCCAGGGCCAGCAGCAGGGCGACGGGGAGCAGGATCAGGTCGAGCACGTCAGAGGGGCAGGGCTTCCAGGCGCTTCTCGCCTTCCCAGCGGTAGAAGCCGGAGCCGGATTTCCGCCCCAGCCGGCCCGCCGCCACCAGCTGGCGGAGCAGGGAGGGGGCCTTGAAGCGAGGTTCGCCGAAAGCCTCGAAGAAGACGTCGGCCACGCTGACCATCGTGTCCAGGCCGATGAAGTCGCTGAGATGCAGAGGGCCCATCGGGTGACCGGCGCCCAGCTTCATCGCGGCATCCAGGTCCTCCACGGTGGCCAGGCGCTGCTCGGCGCAGCGGACGGCGTCCAGGAGGTAGGGCACCAGGAGGCGGTTCACGACGAAGCCCGGTGCGTCAGGGGCGAGCACGGCGGTCTTGCCCAGGGCCCCGACGAACCCCTTCAGGGCGGCCGTGGTGTCCTCCGAGGTGGCCAGGGTCCGCACGATCTCCACCAGGGGCATGGCGGGCACGGGATTGAAGAAGTGGAGCCCGGCCAGCCGGGACAGGCGGGCGGGATCGAGGGCGGCCCCGAGCTGGGCGATGGAGAGGCTGGAGGTGTTCGAGCAGAGCAGGGATCCCGTCTCCAGGACCCGATCCAGCTCTGCGAGGGTGCGGAGCTTGAGGTCGAGGCACTCGGGCACGGCCTCGATGACGAGGTCGCAGTCCGCCAGGGTGGCGAAGTCCAGGGTGCCGTGCAGCCGGGCGGCGTACTCGGCATGCCGGTCCTCCGTCAGCTTCCCCTTGGCCAGCGCCCGCTCCCAGGCGGCGTGGATCCGGGCCAGGCCCTTGGCGAGCAGGGCCTCGTCCACCTCCTTCACCCGGACATTGAAGCCCGCCTCGGCGGCGGACTGGGCGATGCCGGCTCCCATGAGGCCGCAGCCGACGATGCCGATGCGCTGGATGTTCACGGGACCTCCTTCGGGGTGTTGGGCTTGGGGATGATCAGGTCCTCATTCTCCGACGAATCGGGCCCGGCGGGGGGCATCGAGTAGAATCAGGCTGGCCCCGGAGGCGCCATGACCAGCCATCTCAAGGATCTCCTGGCCCACCACGCCTGGGCGGACGCTGTGTTCTTCCATGCCTGGGGGGCCTCGCCGGCCCAGGAGGATGTCGAGCTGCGCACCCGCGTGGCCCACATCGTGGAGGTGCAGGAGGGCTTCCTGAAGGTGCTCAAGGGAGAGGCGCTCGCCTTCCAGGAGCGGCCCCTGCCGGACTTCGCCGGACTCAAGCTCCGGGCCCGGGCCAGCCACGAGGTCTATGCCGCCCTGGCCAGGACCCTCGACGAGCTGACCCTCGCCCAGCCGGTGCGGATCCCCTGGTTTCCGGAACCGCCCTGCATCGTCTCCGGGACGGACGCCCTGATGCAGGTCTGCCTGCACACCCAGCACCACCGGGGCCAGAACATGAGCCGGCTGAAGGTCCTCGGGGTCCCCCCGAAGAACGTCGACTACCTCATCTGGCTCTGGAAGCAGAAGCCGGAACCGCGTTGGGATTGAGGCCGCCCATGGACGCCTCCGCCGACCGATCCCCCTTCATGCGCCGGGCCATCGAGCTCTCCCGGACCCACATGCTCGCGGGCGAGGGCGGTCCCTTCGGCGCGGTGGTGGTCCGGGACGGGAGGATCGTGGGCGAGGGCTGGAACCGGGTGACCTCCGCCTGCGATCCCACGGCCCACGCCGAGATCACGGCCATCCGCGAGGCCTGTCGTGCCCTGGGCACCTTCGAGCTGCGGGGGTGCGAGATCTACACCAGCTGCGAACCCTGCCCCATGTGCCTGGCCGCCATCTACTGGGCGCGGCTGGACCGCATCTGGTACGCCAACACGCGGCAGGACGCGGCCGGGATCCGGTTCGACGACGCGTGGCTGTACCACGAAGTGGCCCTGCCCCTGGGCGAACGGAGCCTGCCCTCGGCCCAGCTGATGAGGGACGAGGCCCTGGAGGCCTTCCGGGCCTGGGACGCCAAGCCCGACAAGACCCCCTACTGACCTTAGATCTCCAGGTAGGTGTGGAGCTTCCGTTCCTCGGTGAGGAGGGCCTTCAGGGCCTCGGCCGCGTCACTCTTGGCACTGGCCTTCCGCTTGGAGGCGGGCCCCTGGATGAGGGCATCCGGATCGTAGTGGACGCTGCGGAGGACGTGATCCACCGTGTCGCCCTTCACGATGTGCTGGACCTTGAACGTGTCGTCCTCGTCCACCACGATGTGGGCCTCGTTGGGGGCCCCGAAGAGGTTGTGCCGCATGCCCAGGATGTCCTGGTAGGCCCCGGTGAGGAAGAAGGCCACGTAGTAGGCCTCGCCGCCGCGGGGCTCGTGGAGCGGGATCTCGTCGCGGACGTCCTTCAGGTCGATGAACTTCTCCATCTTGCCGTCGCTGTCGCAGGTGATGTCGCAGAGCGTGGCGGACAGTGCGGGCTTCTCCTTCAGCCGGTGGATGGGCATGACGGGGAAGAGCTGCTCGATGGCCCAGTGGTCGGGCATGGACTGGAAGAGGCTGAAGTTGCCGATGAGCTTGTCGGCCAGGCTCTTGTTCAGGTCCTGGAACTCCTCGGGCACGTATTTCAGGCTCTTGCTGCTGAGGATGCGGGAGAGCTTGCGGCAGACCTCCCAGAACAGCGTCTCGCCCTTGCTGCGATCCTCCAGGCTCAGGTAGCCCAGGTTGAAGAGGGTGAGGAGCTCGTCCTTCTGGGTGATGGCGTCGTGGTACATCTCGGCGAAGTTCTTCACGGAGATGTTGTCCCGGGTGTAGGCCAGCTCCTTGAGGATCTGGGGCTCCCGGCCCGTGAGCTCCACCTTGTACTTCGTGTGGGTGGTGTCGATGAGGCCGATGATGTCCACGACCACAACCTCGTGGTAGGCCACGATGGCGCGGCCGGACTCGCTGAGCAGGTCCGGCATGGGCACCTGCTCCTGGGCGCAGATGTCCTTGGTGGTGTAGACCACGTCCGCCGCGTACTCCGAGATGGTGTAGTTCATGGAGCTGCTGAAGGTGGTCTTGCTGCCGTCGTAGTCCACGCCCAGGCCGCCGCCCACGTTGAGGTAGCGGATGGGCACGCCCATCTTCCGCAGCTTGGCGTAGATGCGGGTGGCCTCCTTCATGGCCGACTTGATCTTGCGGATGTCGGTGATCTGGCTCCCGATGTGGAAGTGCAGCTCGATGACGCTGTCCAGGAGGTCGCGCTTCTCCAGCACCTCGATGGCGTCCAGGATCTCGCTGGTGGTGAGGCCGAACTTGGCGTGGTCGCCGGCGCTGGTCTCCCACTTGCCGGAACCCTGGGCGTTGAGCTTGGCGCGGAGGCCGATGAGCGGCTCCACCTTCAGCTCCTTCGCCACCTTCAGGATCAGGGGCAGCTCGGTCATCTTCTCGACGGTGATGACCACCTTGCGGCCGGCCTTCCGGGCCAGCAGGGCCATGCGGATGAAGGATTCGTCCTTGTAGCCGTTGCAGAGCACCAGGGCCTCGGGATGCAGGTCCAGGCTCAGGGCGATCATCAGCTCGGGCTTGGAGCCGGCTTCCAGGCCGTAGTGGTACTTGTTCCCGGCGCGGACGATCTCCTCGACCACTTCCTTGATCTGGTTGGTCTTGACCGGGTAGACGCCCTGGTAGCTGCCCTCGTAGCCGAACTCGATGATGGCCTTGCGGAAGGCTTCGTTCACCTCCACCACGCGATGGGCCAGGACCTGCGGGAAGCGCAGGTTCAGCGGGGTGCGGAGCCCCTTCTTCTTCAGGTGCTGGACGATCTCGTAGACGTCGCAACTGAGGGACTCGTCCTGGGTGGGCGTGATCTCCAGATGGCCCTTGGCGTTGATGCCGAAGTAGCCGTTGCCCCACTCCTTCACGCCGTACAGGGTCGCGGCGTCCTGGACCGTCCAGTGCTTCATGGGCATCCGAGGTGCCTCCTCAAACCGGGGCGGCCACCTTCGGCCGGAAGTTCGTTTATATGGGCAAAAGCCCTTCACTTCCAATGAAAAATCACGAGCCTTGTATCCTGGCCAAGGTGGCGCGCCAATGGCGGTCCCGGACGCGCCTCAGGGCGGTCCTCCGGGTGAGCTTCCGCCACTGGGCGGCGCCCCGGGGCAGGTCCGCCGCGGGGCGGGTGTGGAGGGGGCTCGGGCCCCCCCAGAGGTCCGGATCCCCCCAGAGCGGGGCCCGGTTCCAGGGGCAGACCTCCTGGCAGATGTCGCAGCCCGCGGCCCAGCGGGTCTCCGCCAGCGCCGCGACGACGTCGGGGGGCGGCTCGGCCTCCGTCTCCAGGGTGTAGGTGGTGAGGCAGCGGGCCGGGTCCAGGCGGAAGGGGGCCAGGGCCCCGGTGGGGCAGGCCGCCAGGCAGGCGGTGCAGGTGCCGCAGCGGTCCGCGGCGAAGGGCGGGTCCGGAGGGAGCTCCGTGGACAGCAGCAGGACCCCCAGGAAGCCCCAGGAGCCGTCCTTCCCGGCGATGAGGAGGGTGTGCTTGCCCTGCCAGCCGAGGCCGGCGCGGACCGCCAGCTGGCGCTCCAGCAGGGGGGCCGTGTCCACGCAGACCCGGCCCTCCAGGCCCGGCCAGCGGGCCTGGGCGGCCTCCAGCAGGCGGGCCAGCCGGGACTTGAGGACCAGGTGATAGTCCGGTCCCCAGAGATACCGGCTGAGCTTGAGGCTGCCGGGGGCGGCCCCGGGGACGGCCCCGGGCCGGGCGTAGGGGAAGAAACCCACGAGGGCCGTGTGGGCGCCGGGGAAGACGGTGCGGGGATCCAGCAGGGCGGCCGGGTCCAGGTAGGGCAGGGGCTCGCCGCGGCCCTCGGCGAACCAGGCCTCGAGGCGCGGCCGCTCCGTCTCGAAGGGCCCGCAGCCGGCGAAACCCGCATGGGAGAACCCGAGGCTCCGGGCCTCCTGGCGAAGCCAGTCCTTGAATGCCAGCGGATCCGGGTGTTCAACTGGCACGCGAAGGCTCCCTCCCATGGATATCCTCACCCTCGAGCTGCGCGATGTCACGGTCTTCCAGGCCCTGGTGGAACTCCGGTCCCTGCTGGCGGAGCATCCCGGCGAGGCCCTGCGGATCGTGGGCCAGGACGAGACCCTGCGGGTGAACGTGGCGGGCTTCCTCGAGCGGCAGGGCCTCAGGCCCCGGGCGACCTCCCGCGGCGGCACCTGGGAACTGGAATTGGCCGCGGGCCGGCGACCGGCGCCAACGCCGTCCTCCCTGGCGGCGGGTCCGGCCCCGCGTCCGGTCCTCCTCCTCCGCAGCGCCTTCGCCCCCGGCGACCGGGCCCTGGGCCGGCGCCTGCTCCTGGAGACCCTCGCCTACCTGGAGCCTGGCACGCCCTGGCTCTGCCTGGCCCACCAGGCCCTGGAACTGCTGGAGGATCCCGTGGCTGTCGAGGTGCTGGCCGGCGTCCAGGCCCGGGGGATCCCCGTCCATGTCTCCCTCGCCAGTCTGGCCCAGGGGGAGGCCGATCCCGGCACCTTCGCGGTGGTCCCCGATGCCGGCTGGCAGGGGCTCCTGGCCCGGGGGGGCCTGAACGTGCTCTGAAAGCAGGTAGGCTGGAGGTCCGGCTGCGGCCGCCCTGTCCAGGAACGACCTCCCCCATGAACCTCCCCAACCTCCTGTCGCTGGCCCGGATCCTGATGGTTCCCATCCTGGTCGTCGTCCTGATGACCAAGGTGACCAACCACGAGGTCATCGGGGTGGTGGTGTTCTGGGCCGCCTCCATCACGGACTGGCTGGACGGCTACCTGGCCCGGCGCTGGAAGCAGGTGACCACCCTGGGCAAGCTCCTGGATCCCCTGGCGGACAAGCTGCTGGTGGCCGGGGCCCTGATCTCCCTCGTGGAGCTGAACCTCGCGCCCGCCTGGATGACCTTCATCATCCTGGCCCGGGAGTTCGCGGTCACGGGTCTCCGCGGCATCGCCAGCGAGGAGGGCCTCACCATCCCCGCGGGCACCGTGGGCAAGTGGAAGATGGGCTTCCAGGTGGCGGCCATCTCCTGCCTGATCCTCGGCCCCCGGCTGGACTACTGGCTCTACGAGTGGACCCACAAGGAGATCTTCCGGTTCTTCATCCAGCTGAACCGGCCCTACACCTTCTTCTGGGGCATGGGCGTCCTGCTGCTCTGGGCCGCGCTGATCCTGGCGGTCTGGAGCGCGGTGTCCTACTTCCACGCCTTCTGGAAGGTGGTCGGTCCCCGGATCATGGCCGAGGACGGCAACCTCACCGGCAAGCAGAAGGGGGATCCCGAATGATCCGAAAGTACCTCATCGCAGGCGTTTTCACCCTGCTGCCCCTGGTGGTGACGCTGTGGATCCTCAACGGGATCTTCAACGCGCTGGTGGGGATCTTCCGCGGCCCCCTCACCTGGGTCGCCCAGCACCTCCATGCGCCGGACCTGCCCTACTGGGCCCTGGCCCTGTTCTCGGCCCTGGTGACCCTCCTCATGCTGGCCGCCGTGGGCGCCCTCATGAGCAACTTCGCGGGTCGCCAGCTCATGGAGTGGCTGGACGAGCTCATGCTCCACGTCCCCGTGGTGAAGAGCATCTACGGCGCCACGCGCCAGCTCATGGGCGCCATCCAGTCGGGGCAGGGGGGCAGCTTCAAGGAGGTGGTGCTGGTCGAGTGGCCCCATCCGGGGGCCTACACCCTCGGGTTCGTGGCCAGCCGCGACTGCGCCTGGGCCGTCCCCGGGGGCGAGAAGATGCTGGCGGTCTATGTCCCCACCTCGCCCAATCCCACCTCGGGCTACGTGGTGATGATGGACGCCTCCCAGGTCCGGCCGCTGGAGATCAGCGCCGACCAGGCCCTCACCTGGGCCGTCAGCGGCGGCGTGGTGGCCCCGCCCCGTACGGGGACGGGAACCTTCCGGGTGACGGAGACCCCGTGAGCAGCCTGCGCGGCAAGCGCATCCTGGTGACCGGAGCGGGCAGCGGCATCGGCCGGGCCGCGGCCCGGCTCTTCTGGGACAGCGGGGCGGACCTGGTGCTCGCCGGACGCCGGCTCGCCGAACTCCAGGAGACCCTGTGGGTGGCCAGGCACGTGGCCCTGGACCACTCCGACGAGGCCGCCGTGGCCGCCTTCGCGGAGCAGTGCCCGGACCTGGACGGCATGTTCCTAGCCGCGGGCCAGCTGCTGACAGGCAGCGTGGCCTCCACGCCCATCGCCGCCTTCGACGCCACCCTCGCCGCCAACCTGCGGGGACCCTGGCTCCTCTGCCACCACCTGGGGCCGAAACTGCGCGAGGGCGGCAGCGTCGTCCTGGTCGGCTCCAACATCGGCCTGCGGGCCATCCCGGACAGCGCCGCCTACAGCGTCTCCAAGGCCGGGGTCCACATGCTGGCCCGGGTGCTGGCGCAGGAATGGGCGCCCCGGCGCATCCGCTGCAACGCCATCGCCCCCGGTCCCGTCCACACGCCCATGGTGGACACGCGCCTCGCCGCCAGCGAGGATCCCGCCGGCGACCTGGCGCGCCTCTCCTCGGTGAACCCGCTCAAGCGCCTGGGCACCGAAGTGGAGGTGGCCCTGCTGGCCGCCCACCTGCTGAGCGACGAGAGCACCTGGACGACGGGGGTGGTGATCCCGATCGACGGCGGGGCCGACGCCGTCTTCTAGGCCGGTCGGAGGGAATGCTAAGCTCGGGGGAAATCCTCCCGAGGCTCCAGCATGAAGACCGCGGCCCTGCTCGCCATCCTCGTCCTCCCCCTTGCGGCGCAGACCCGCATGGACCGGGCACATCCGCTGCCCCTGCCTTCGGATGGGGTCATCACCGGGCGCATCGCCGAGGACGACAGGGGCGAGGCCTACTACGCCTTCACGGCCGGGCCGGGTCCGCTGGTGGTGACCGTGGACATCACCCCCAGCGACGCCAACATCAACGTGGACCTGGGCCTGTCCGACCAGGCCGGCCACGCGAAGCTGGCCATGAATCCCCGGGCCTACAACGACAAGAGCGTGAGGGAGACGAAGCGCATCGTCCTTCCCAGGGCTGAGCATCTGGTCATGCGGGTGGGCCGGAACCACTACGGCGGCAGCGGGACCTTCCGCATCCGGGTGGAGGGTGCGGTGAACGGCGGGGCTGAATCCCTGGACCTGCCGGCGAGGGGGACCCTGCGCCTGACGCTGAAGGATGGGAGGACCGTCGAGGTGGACCTCGCGACGGTGCGGGACGCCAAGGTGCTGCCGCCCCGCTAGGAGGAGGCCGCTACTCCACGAAGTCGAGGTCCCGGCCGTGGGTCTCCGCCATGCCCCAGAGCGAGACCAGGGCCAGGACGAAGCAGGCCAGCCCCACCACCCAGGCGGAGCCGATGAAGCCGAGGTGGTTCCTCAGCGCGATGAAGCTCCCGGTGATGAGGGGGACCGAGCCGCGGACGAAGTTGGGCACCGTGGTGGCCACGGTAGAGCGCAGGTTGGTGCCGAACTGCTCCGCCGCGATGGTGACGAAGACGGCCCAGTACCCGGTGGCGAGCCCGAGGAAGCCGGCGAGCAGGTAGAAGGCGGCGGGGGTGAGGCCCCGCAGGCTCAGGTAGGTCGCCACGCCCGCCAGGGCGCCCAGGATGAAGACCAGCACCACCTTCTTGCGGCTGCCCCAGAGCTGGCTGAGGATGCCGGAGGCCAGGCTGCCCAGCGTGATGCCGGTGTAGCAGAAGGCCACCGCGGTGCCCGCGGCCACGGGGCCCGTCACCCCGATCTTCGGCGCGAACTCCGGGGCCGAGGTGATGAGAATGGCCACCACGAACCAGGTGGGGAGGCCGATGAGGATGCAGCGGAGGTAGCGCAGGAACCGCTCGCCGCTGGTGAAGAGGCAGAGGAAGTCGCCCCGCTTCACCTCGTGGCTCCCCAGGTCGCGGAACATGGCGCTCTCCCGCAGGCTGAAGCGGGTCACCAGGAGCAGCAGCCCGAGGCCGCCTCCGGCCAGGTAGGCCACGCGCCAAGGCAGGTACTTGCCCACGAGGCTGGCGGTCACGGTCCCGAAGATGCCCACGGCGGCGACGATGGCCGTGCCGTAGGCCCGCAGGTCCCGGGGCAGGATCTCGCTCACCAGCGTCACGGCGGCACCGAGTTCGCCGGCCAGGCCCAGCCCTGCGAGGAACCGCCACACCACGTAGGACGGGATGGAATGGACGAAGGCGTTGGCGATGTTGGCCACGGAGTAGAGCGCGATGCTGCCGAAGAGGGTGCTCAGCCGCCCCTTCTTGTCGCCCAGGATGCCCCAGAGGATGCCCCCCAGGAGCATGCCCACCATCTGCGCGTTGAGCAGCAGGAAGGTGGCCGACACCTGGGCGTCCCCCGGGGGCACGCCCAGGGCCGTGAGGCTCGGCTGCCGCACGATGGGGAACAGCAGCAGGTCGAACATGTCGACGAAGTAGCCCAGCGCGGCCACGAGGACCGTGAGGTTCAGGACGGAACGGAGGCGGGTGGGGCTCATGGTGGCTTCATTGAAGCACACCGTGCCGTCACACTGGGGGCGAGGTGCCCATGTCCGAGCCCGCCTGGCCCGCCCCGCCCGAAGGCCGCTGCGATCTGCCGGCGGTCCTGGACACGGAAATCGCGATCGTCGGGGCGGGCATCCACGGGGCGGCCCTGGCCCGGGAGCTCACCCTCCGGGGCATCGCCTGCGCCCTGGTGGACCGCGGCGAGGTGGGCGGCGGCACCAGCCAGTGGTCCAGCCAGCTCCTCCACGGCGGCATCCGCTACCTGCTCACCGGCGACATCCGGCAGATGCGGGAGGGCCTGGCGGAACGGGCCACCTGGTCCCGCATCGCGCCGCGCCGCTGCCGCTGGGAGGCCTTCTGGATGCCCCACCGCTCCTGGCCCGAGGGCCTGGCCCACCGCCTCGGCATCGGCCTCTACGACCACTGGGGCGCCGAGCGGCCGGGCTGGCCGCCGGAGCTGCGCCTGGGCGGCGTGCCTCCCTCCACCTTCCAGGCCGATCCCCGGTCCGCGGGCGGCCCCTTCCGGGGCGCGACGGCCTACGCCGACCTCATGACCTGGGACCGGGAGCTGACCCGGGACCTCGCCGCCTCCAGCGAGGCCCTGCGCCTGGATTTCCATGACGTCGCCTCCTTCGAGGACACCGCGGGGGAGCTGCACAGGGCGGTCCTGCGGGACCGGCGGGATGGCGCCACCCGCCGCCTCTCCGCCCGCCGCTGGGTCTTCGCCCTGGGGCCCTGGACGGACGGTGCCATGGCGGGCTGGTTCGGGGAGGACCGGAAGCGCCTGCGGCTTTCGTCAGGCATCCACCTCTGGTTCGACGCCGTGCCGGGCTGCGAGCGCCCCTGGGCCATCCGCCGGCCCAAGGGGCGGATCCTCTTCGTGATCCCCCGCGACGGCCTCCTCCAGGTGGGCACCACCGAGCGCGAGGTGGGCGACGGCTGGGTGCCCATCCTCGAGGCCGAGCGGGAGGAGCTGTTCGACGCGCTGGCGGCGAACCTGCCCGCCATCCCCTGGCGGAGCCTGCCCCTCCGCGCCGAGGAACTGGGTGTCCGGCCCCTGGTGGCCGCCTCGGGCCTCACCACCCACCTCAGCCGGGAGGCCGTGCTGGAGCGGCACGCGCGCTTCGGGAACCTCACCCTGGTGCTGGGCGGCAAGCTCACCACCGCCCGGGCCCTCATGGACCGCCTGGCCACGGGCCTCACCGGCCGCGCCTGCCCCACCTCCCGCACCGCGCCCCTGCGGGTTTGGGATGGACAGCCGGAGGGAATCCGGTAGAATCGATGGTTCAGTGCGGTCCCGTAGCTCAGCTGGATAGAGCATCAGACTACGAATCTGAGGGTCGGGCGTTCGAGTCGCTCCGGGACCACCACTCTGATTTACCACGCAGGCCTGCCCTTCACGGCAGGCCTTTTTCGTCCTGCCTCCGGCCTGCAATCTGCCGATCCGTGCGCCCGGCCGGTGGCCCTGCCGTAGCAAGCCCAGGTCCGTGGCCGGGCGGGCGTTCCTGGGGAAAGGGCTGCACCATCGCCGCGGGCGGGGGATGATCATTCCGGGTGGGTGCCATGTTCGTTGCGGTCGCAAGCCTTCCTACTGATCCCGATGGTGTCCGGCGGGCGGCCGACATCGCCGGGATCGCCCAGGTGGATGCCGCGCGCCTGCTTGCCGGGACGCCCCCGAGGGTGCTGGTCCGCGCCACCCAGGACGGTGCCCGGATCGTGGAGGCCCTGGCGGCGGCGGGGTTCACGGCCTTCGTCGGCGAGGTGGCCGCCATCCAGGGGGACAAGGACCGCGTGGTGGCCCGGAACCTGGAATGTGCTTCCGAGGGGTTCGTGGCCGTGGATGGGCGGGGCCAGCGGCATGAATGCCCGGCCGCCTCCATCGCGGCCTTCCTGCGCGGCCACCGCACGATGGAGACCTCGGAGCTGGTCAAGACCACGGAGCGGAAGCTGGACCTGGGCAAGGCCCTGCTGACGAGCGGCCTGGCGATCACCAAGAAGGTGGAGACCACCTTGGAACGGCGGACCTCCTCGAGGGAGCCGTTCATCCTGGTGCAGCGGAACGACGGGCTTCCCGGGATCATGCTCTACGAGGGCCGGCTCAACTACCAGTGCCTGGGGCCGGCCCTCCAGCCTTCCCGGTCCGCGAACTTCACGGCCCTCCTCGCGCGCTTGCGGGCCCTCGCAGCCGGTGCCCCCGTGGACGACCGGATCACCCGCCCCGGTTTCCTGGCGGGGCTGCCGGTCCTCTCGGTGGATCCGGCGGATCTGGCCGTGTTCCTGGTGTCCGAGGCCCGGGCCCGGGGCTGCTGAATCCGCAGGGCCCGTGGTTGTTCCGGCTGGTGCCCTGGACTACCGTACGGGGGCACGTTGCGGGAGGCACCATGGACATGCGCGGCAACACCATCCTCATCACCGGCGGCGGCTCGGGCATCGGGCGGGGGCTGGCGGAGGCCTTCCACGCCCGCGGGAACCAGGTGGTCATCGCGGGGAGGCGGCGGGAGGTGCTGGAGGACACGGTCCGGGCGAATCCCGGCATGGCCTCGTACGTCGTGGACCTCCAGGACCCTTCCGCGATCCGCGGGTTCGCCGCGAAGGTGACGGCGGACTTCCCCCGCCTGAACGTCCTCGTCAACAACTCCGGGATCATGCGGGCCGAGGATCTGCGGGTCCAGGCGGACGACCTCTCGGACATGGAGGCCATCGTCGCCACCAACCTGCTGGGGCCCCTCCGCCTCACGGCGGCCCTGCTGCCCCTGCTCCAGCGGCAGGCCCGCTCGGTGGTCATGAACGTCTCCTCCGGGCTGGCCTTCCTGCCCCTGGCCACGACCCCGACCTACTGCGCCACCAAGGCCGCGATCCACTCCTACACCGAGTCCCTCCGCTTCCAGCTCCGGGAGACCTCCACGGAGGTGCTCGAGCTCATCCCGCCCTACGTGGCGACGGACCTCATGAACGGCGCCTCGGATCCCAGGGCCATGCCGCTTCCGGCCTACATCGCGGAGGTGATGCACCTGCTGGAGACGCAGCCGGAGGCCCAGGAGATCTGCGTCGAGAACGTGAAGCGCCTGCGCTTCGCCGCGGAGACGGGGAAGTACGGCGAGGTGTTCCAGGGCTTCAACGAGGCCATGGTGAAGGATCCGCACTGACGGATCAGAGCCAGTAGCGGCTGAGGGCGTCCAGCAGGCGCGAGACGGTGTCCCGGTTGTGGCGGCTCCGTAGCTCCGCGCCGGGCATGGGTGGGTACGCGGGCACCGGATCATGGAGGTGCGTGGGCGGCGTCTCGCCCAGCAGGGGCCGCCACCGCTCGATCCAGGCCGGGGGGAGGGTCTCCGGCAGCGGCTGGTCGAACAGGGTGAGGGCCAGGATGGTCCACACCCGCGAGACCACCTGCGCGTCGTAGCCTCCGCCGAGGGTGGCGAGGAGCCGTCCCTGGGCGTGCCGGTGGGCCAGGTCCAGGATGCGATGGTAGAGGGTCTCGAAGGCCTGGGTGGTGAGGGCCAGGTCGCCCATGGGATCCGCGAAGTGGGCGTCCGCCCCGGCCTGCACCACCAGCACATGGGGGGAGAACATGGCCAGGGCCTGGGGCACGACGGTATCGAAGGCCTCGAGGTAGTCCTCGGTGCCCGTGAAGGGCTCGAAGGGCAGGTTCAGCGAGAGCCCGCGCGCGTAGCCGCCGCCCAGCTCCTGGATGTGGCCCGTGCCCGGGAACAGGTAGTGGCCGGACTCGTGGAGGCTGATGGTCAGCACCCGGTCGTGGTCGTAGAAGAGGCTCTGGACGCCATCGCCGTGGTGGAGGTCGATGTCCAGGTAGGCCACCCGCCAGCCGTGCTCCACCATGGCCTGGATGGCCACGGCCAGGTCGTTGTAGAGGCAGAAGCCCGCGGCCCGGTTCCGCTGGGCGTGGTGGAGGCCGCCGCCCAGCTGGAGCACGCGCTGTTCTGCGCCGGACATGAGCAGGCGGGCGCCATGCAGGGCGCCGCCCGCCAGCCAGCGGGCGGCCAGGTCCATGCCGGGGAAGATGGGATTGTCCGGCGTGCCCAGGCCGAAGGCCTCGGCCTCCGGCCGGGACTCGCCCCGGGAGAGGGCCTCCACGACCTCCACGTAGGCGGGATCGTGGACGGTGAGGATCTCCTCCCGGGTGGCCGGCGGGGCCGCCAGGGGGGCCAGCTCGACCCCCAGCTCCCGCAGCAGGTCCAGCAGCATCTCGAGGCGGGCGGGCGTGAAGGGGTGCTCGGGGCCGAAGTCGTACTGCGCGTACTCCGCGCGGTGGATCAGTGCGGCCATGGCTTGGGCCTGGGCCAGAGGATGCGGAAACCCTCCTGGCGGAGCTCCTCCGCCAGGGTGCGGACCTGGCTCGAGCCCACCCGGAGCACCGTGCGCACCAGGCGGTCGGCATCCGGGTAGGTGAGGATGGAGTGGATGTTCACGTTCCGGGCGGCCAGGAAGGCCGTGAGGTGGGCCAGCTCGCCGGGCCGGTCGTCCAGGGCCACCTCCAGGCGGGAGGAGGGCAGCGAGATGCCCGTGAGCTTGATGAGGGTGTCCAGGATGTCCATGCCCGTGAGGATGCCCACCAGCGCCGGTCCATCCATGACGGGCAGGCAGCCGATCTTGTGCTCCCGCATGATGCGGGCCGCGTCCTCCACCGGGTCGAGGGGGTCGATGGTGATGGGCGGCCGGCTCATGGCGGTGTGGACGGGCTCGTCGAGCTTCCGGGGTTCCGGGCAGAGGGCGCTGGTGGCCCAGCGGAGGTCGCGATCCGTGAGGACGCCCACGAGCCGCTCCCCGTCCACCACGGGCAGGTGGCGGAAGCCCCGCGAGCTGAACAGGTTGCAGGCCTCCTGGAGACTGGCTCCAGGCGGGATGGTGACCACGGGACTGTGCATCATTTCCTGGACGAGCACGGGAGCCTCCGGGTTCAGGCCTGGCGGAACGCCGGGACGGAGAAGGACAGGGCATGCCCCGGCAGGAGGGGCAGGGGACCGGCCGGCGCGGGTTCAGCGGTGGGCACGTCGACCTGGGCGCTGAAGGCGTGGATCCAGGGGAGCTCCTCCACCATCAGGGTGAGCCGGCCGAGGGTCTCGGAGAATCCGCGCTGGGCGGGCAGGCGGAGCCGCTCGATCACGCCCGCGATGTCCAGGTCCGTCATCGGCGTGATCCGCAGGAGGGAGTCCCCGCCCCGGCGGTGGAAGCGCCAGATGGGACCGAAATCGGGATCCACCGTCAGGGAGATGATCACCCGGAGGCTGGTCCGCTTCCCCTCCACGGGAGCGGGGGTGGTCTGGATGGGGAGGCCGAAGTGGCCCAGGAGCGTGCGGGCCTGGGGCCCCTTGAGGGCCAGCGGGGGAGCGTCCTTGGGGACACTCTGGAGGGCCTGCTCGACGAGCATCCGGGCCGCCATGGGATCGGTGCCCTCGTAGCCGAGGATCCGGCCGGGCGGGAGCATGCGGAACCGGGCGTACTCCACGGCCTTGGAGAGGGCCAGGGCCGCCGACTCGGGAAAGCGGTAGGAGGGGAAGGTGCGGGCCGAGCCGCCGGCGGGCGCCAGTCCCACGGCCACGGCGCCACTGACGCCCATGAGCGAGAGCAGGGTGGGCTTGGCGATGCCGGTCCTCCGCTCGGCCTGGATGGCCGCGCGGCGGATGGCCCGGGCCACGGCGTTGGGATCGCAGGAACCCACGCAGGCGAAGGTGGCGATGAGGGCGTCCACCTCGGGGTGTTCCAGGGCCTGCTGGCAGGCCTTCTCGTACTGCTCCGCCGTGGCCGTGGCCTGGAGGTCCACCACGCCGGGGCCGCCGATCTGCATCCCGCTGGACTCGCAGGCGTCGGCGCAGATGGTGGCCACGCCGCCGGAATTGCTGATGACCGCCACCCGGTTGCCCTTGGGGAGGGGCTGGTGGGACAGCAGCAGGGCGATGTCGAAGAGCTCCTCCAGGGTGTTGGCGCGGATGACGCCGGCCTGCTGGAAGAGGGCCTCCACCTCGGCGTCGTTCTGCGGGCTGGCCCCGATGTGGGCCTGGGCCATCCGGCGCCCCGCGTGGCTGCGGGCGCTCTTCACGCAGAGGATGGGCTTGCGGTGGGACATGCGCCGGGCCAGGCGCGCGAAGCGGCGGGCATTGCCGAAGGTCTCCAGGTAGAGCAGGGCCAGGTCGGTGTTGGGATCCTCGTCCCAGTACTGGAGCAGGTCGTTGCCGGAGACGTCCGCCCGGTTGCCGGCGGAGACGAAGGTGGAGAACCCCAGGCCGCGCTCCGCGGCGTACTGCAGGATCACCACGCCCAGGGCGGCGGAGTGGCTGAAGAATCCCACCCGGCCCCGCGGCGGCAGGGCGGTGGCCAGGCTGGCGTTCAGCTGGATCGAGGCGTCGGTGTTCAGCAGCCCCAGGCAGTTCGGCCCCACCAGCCGTGCTCCCCGGCTCCGCACCAGCCGCTCCAGGCGCTCCTGTCGCCGGGCGCCCTCCGGCCCGGTCTCCGCGAACCCGGCCGCCAGGACCAGCAGTCCCCGCGAACCCATGTCCAGGGCCCGCCGGGCCACCGACAGCACCTTCGAAGCCGGCACGGCCAGGATCACCAGGTCCGGCGCCTCCGGCAGGTCCGACAGCGAGGCGTAGGCCCGGACGCCCTCGATGGCCTGGGCCCGGGGATTGACGGGGAAGACGGTGCCCTTGAACCGTCCCTGGAGGATGTTCCGGAAAAGGGCGTTGCCCAGGGAGGAGGGGTCCCGCGAGGCGCCCACCACGGCCACGGTCTTCGGCCGGAACAGGGGCACGAGGGAGTTGGCCACGGCCACCCGCTCCCGGGTGGCGGCGCGTTCGCGCAAGGCTTCCGGGGCGTTCAGGGGGAACCGGACGTGGATGATGCCCCCCTCCAGGGCCTGCCGGGTCTCGAAGCCCGAGTCCCGGAAGACGTGGATCATCTTCTGGTTCTCGAAGAGCACCTCGGCCTCGAAGCCCACGTACCCGGCTCCGGCGGCCAGCCCGCCCAGCTTCTCCAGGATGAGGGTGGCGATGCCCCGGCCCTGGTCCTCCTCGGCCACGAGGAAGGCCACCTCCGCCAGGTTGCCCCCGTCGCCCACGTAGTTGCCCAGGCCCAGGATGCGCTGGTCCTCGCCCTCCACGGCCAGGAGGCAGGCCCAGCGGCGGGGGTCGCACTCGCAGAGGTCCTCCACGAACTTCCGCGACACCCGGGCCACGCCGGCCATGAAGCGCAGGGCCAGGGTCTGCTTGGTGCGGCTGTTGATGAACTGCTCCACGCGGTCCGCGTCCTCCGGCGCAGCCAGGCGCAGCAGGATGCTCCGGCCGTCCTTCAGCAGGACGAATTCCCGGTAGTCGGCGCCGTCGGGGAGGATGGCAAACACGGGTGGCCTCGGCAGGGATGGTCAGGACCACCCTACCAAGAATAGGCATCCCGGGGGTGATCTTCGGCGGGTCAGCCTCGTAGGAGGCCGCGCACCAGGTCGATGGCCTCCGGGTTCTCGAGGGCGCTCAGGTCGCCCGTCACCTGGCCCTCGCGAACCATGTCGCGCAGCAGCCGACGCATGATCTTCCCGCTGCGGGTGCGGGGCAGGGTGGGCGTGAGGATCACCCGGTGGGGCCTGGCGAAGGCCCCCAGCTCGTCGGCCACCCGCCGCACCAGTTCGTCCTCCAGGCCCGGGGTGGCCTGGACACCGCCGCGCAGGATCACGAAGGCCAGGGGCACCTCCCCCTTCACGGGATCGGGCACGCCCACCACGGCGGCTTCGCTGACGGCGGGATGGCCGATGAGGGCTGCCTCCACCTCCATGGTGCCGATGCGGTGGGCCGCCACGTTGATGACATCGTCCACGCGCCCCGTCACCCACACCTGTCCGTCCGGGTCCAGGATGGCGGCGTCGAAGCTGTTGTAGCGGCCCGGGAAGCGGGAAAAGTAGGTGGCCTTGTAGCGGGCGGGATCTCCCCAGACCCCGCGGACCAGGCTGGGGAAGGGGGCCGTGAGGGTCAGCACGCCAAGGGCTCCGGCCGGAAGGGGATGGCCCGACTCGTCCACCACTTCGGCCTGGTAGCCGGGCAGCGGATGGCCGCAGGAGCCCGGCTTCGTGGGGGTCATCCCCACCATGGAGGAGGTCCAGCCCGTGCCGGTCTCCGTCTGGCCGTAGGTGTTGTTGAAGAAGATCCGGCCGCCGCAGAGCACGTCCCGGCTCCAGTACCAGGTGTCGGGATCCAGCGGTTCGCCCACGCAGCTGATGAGCGTGAGGCGGCTCAGGTCGCGGCCCCGCAGCCAGGCGTCCCCGGCCCGCCGGAACATGCGGAGCGCCGTGGGCGCCGTGAACAGCTTCGACACCCGCAGCCGCTCCAGCACCTCGTAGAAGTGGCCCGGATCCGGCCAATCGAGGGCCCCCTCGTAGGCCACCAGGGTGGCCCCGTTCGCCAGCCCCCCCACCAGCGCCCAGATGGGGAAGGTGAGCCAGCCCACGTCGGCCGTGCACCAGAGCACGTCGTCGGGCTGGGGCAGCAGGGACCACCTGGTGTTGGCGTAGACGCCCACCAGGAAGCCCAGGCCCGCGTGGATGAGGCCCTTGGGTTTCGCCGAGGTGCCCGAGGTGTGGATGATGAAGCCCGGCTCGTTGGCCTCCATGGGCTCGGGCGGGCAGACGGGGGAGGCGACCGCCATCAGGTCGCCGTACCAGCGGTCGCGTCCGGAGGTCATGGGCACCTCGCCGCCCATCCGGTGGACCACCACCACGGTCTCGATGGAAGCCAGGCCCTCCATGGCGACATCCAGGGTCTCCATGAGGGGCACCCGCTTGCCGCGCCGGACGCTCGCATCGGCGGCCACGACGACCCTGGGCTGGGCGTCCACCAGTCGCTCCCGCACGGCCTGGGCGGAGAAGCCCGCGAAGATCACGCCGTAGATGGCCCCGATGCGGTAGCAGGCGTGGCAGGCGACGAAGGCTTCGGGGATGTTGGCCATGTAGATGCCCACCCGGTCGCCCTTCCGCACCCCCAGCGTCCTGAGCACGTTGGCGAAGCGGGCGACGGCGTCCAGGAGCCGGGCATAGGTCCAGGTCTCCCGGACCCCGTCCTCCCGCTCCCAATGGATGGCCACCTTGTCCGGGTGGGCGCGGGCGTGCCGGTCCACGCAGTTGACGGAGACATTGCCGAGGGCACCCGGGAAATAGCGGAAATCGGGGAACCCGCCTTCCAGGACGCTGTCCCAGGGGTGCAGCCACTCCAGTTCGCCGGCGATGCCCGCCCAGTAGCCTTCCGGATTCCGCCGCGCCTCCGAAAGATACGCCACGGCGGCATCAGGCGACATGGGCGCCTGGGCCCTGAGCGCCGGGGTGGGTGGGATCAGTGGCTTGTCGGCGTAGATGGGTGCGGCGGCATGGGACATGGCCGGGTCTCCGGGGGGCTCAGGCAGAGGGTCCGCCGGTCTCCCGCTTCCGCCAGTAGCGCGCGAGCCCGTACACGCTCATGAAGGCCGGATCGGCGATCTCGTAGTCCTGGAGGGCCTCCTCCGTCAGGCCGTGCCCGGACAGGAGGTCCCGCAGGAAGTCCTGGAAGCGGGGGACCAGGGCCTGCTCGGCGATCCCCGTGGCCAGCTCCCCCCGCATCCACTGGGCGATGCGGTGGAGGTTCTCCTCCAGGGAGTCCAAGTGGGCGGGGCCATCGCGCTTGATGCCGAAGTGGGTGGGATAGATGAAGGCGGGATGCACGGCCTTCATCCGGAGGATGGAATCCCTCCAGGCCTCGAGGTCGATGTCGGGGGGCGGGAAGGGCGGAATCACCGGCCCGTCGCCGATGCGGATGCCGCCCACGTCCCCCGTGAAGAGGCCGTCGTCCAGGCGGTACGTGATGTGGTGGATGGCATGGCCGGGGGTGTGGATGGCCTCGAGGGCCGTGTCGCCGATCCGTACGGTCTCGCCATCCCCGAGGGCGATGATCTGCCCGGGGGGGATGGGCTCCAGGCGACCCCAGAGGCGCTCCATCGCCTCGCCGTAGATCCGCCGGGCCGAGCCCAGCAGCCTGCCGGGATCCGCCAGGTGGGCGGCGCCCTTGGGGTGGACGTAGATCCGGGCCCCGTTCCGGGCCAGCCGCCAGGCCGCGCCCGCATGGTCCAGGTGGACATGGGTGACGAAGACATCCCGGATGTCCGCCAGGTCGAAGCCCTGGGCCTGCACCGCGGCCTCGAGGTGGTCGACGAGGGATTCGGGCCCGGTCTCCACCAGGACGGGCCCTCCGGAGGTGCGCACCAGGAAGGCCCCGACCGTGCCTTCGGCCTGGAAGTGCAGGTCCAGCAGGGACACCTGGCCCTGCGAATCCCCGCGGTCCATGCCAGCCTCCTTCGTCGTCGGGCTCCGCCCCGGATCCGGGTGGACCGGAGCCGGGGCGGAGGGCGGTCAACAGCCTAGAGGTAGAAGAACTGGAACTGGATGTTCACCTGGTTGTAGTCGTTCAGGCTCACGCCCGGCGCGGTGGGCTTGATGCGCAGGTACTGCACCTTGAGGTTGGAGGTGTGGCCCTTGATCCACCAGGCCAGCCCGCCCCCGAGGCGGTCCTCCTTGGGCACGGCGGTGGTCTCGACGTCCGGCCGCTGGAATTCGTAGCGGACATAGGGCATCAGGTTGGTGGCGCCGAACCGGTAGCCCGCCTCGCTGAACAGGTTCTTCCGCTTGGTGAGGGTGGGGATCCAGGTGCCGCCGTCCCAGTCCCAGTGGTCGGCCTGGAAGGTGACGGAATCGTTCCCCACGGGCCAGTCCAGGAAGATGTCGAAGGCGGTGGCCTTGTAGTCGTCCTGCTGGTCGTGCCCCGCGCCGATGGAGAAGATCTTCTTGGTGCCGAAGTAGGTGCCGGCGTAGTAGGCGTTGGCCGTGGATTCCAGGTCGAAGAAGTTCCACTGGAGGCGTCCGGACACCCGCATCGCATTGTTGGAGGCCACGTGGTTGTTCGTGGGGATGGCCTGGCCGGTGACCTCCTTGGCGCGCTTGCCTTCCGACACGCCGAGCCGGAAGTCGAGGTGGTTCCATGCGAAGCCGCGGAGGAGGAGGCCCGTGTCCCGGCCGACGTTGTTCCCCAGGCCTGCGCTGGAGAGGAAGGCATAGGGGCTGTAGTCCACGCCCAGGAGGCTGGTGGCTCCCTGGAAGTTGTGGTGGGCCAGGGGCATCAGGGTGAGGCCCGCGTCCAGCTTCAGGTTCGGGGTGAACTTGTAGGTGATGTAGGCGTCCTGGAGGATCAGGTTCCCGTTGGGGCCCATGCCGTTCCGGGTGCCGTCCGCGTTGGCCTTGCCCATGTTCGGGGAATCGGTGTCGATCCAGTATTCCCATTTGTCTCCGACGTTGCCGAGGATGTAGAGCCGCATGCGCCGCATGTAGAGGTTCTGCGTGGTCCCGTCCAGGGTCTGATTCCCGATGGCCTCGTACTGGGGCTGGAAGAGCACGCCGAACTTCATGGAAGCCTGCGGCGTCGTGATCGCAAGGCCCTGGGCTCCGAGCGGAAACGCGGCCGCGAGTCCTGCGCCGAGGGCCAGGTAACGATGGAATCCCCGCATGGGATCCTCCTTGGAGTATGGGGTTGTGGGATGTAAGGCTGACGGGAGCCTACTCCGAGTGAGTCGGTGTCGCAAATAATTAATTAAGTAGTTATATAAAATCAGATAGCACCATGACTCTTGTGGAAAGCAAGCCGTTGAGGGTGGGATCCGGCTGGACTCGGCGCGGGGGATCAGCCTAGATTTGGCCCACCCACCCCATCCGGAGGAGCGCATGAACGAGCGGCAGGCCTTTCTCGAGGCTCGGGACTTCCTGGTCCGGCATCGCGAGGACTACGCGAAGGCCTGCCAAGGGTTCCAGTGGCCCCGGCTGGAGCAGTTCAACTGGGCCCTCGACCATTTCGATGTCCAGGCCGAGGGCAACGACCGCCCGGCCCTCTGGATCGTCGAGGAGAACGGGACGGAAGCCAAGGTGAGCTACCGGGAGATGAGCCGGCGCAGCAGCCAGGTGGCCAATGCCTTGAGGGCCCTGGGTGTGCAGCGGGGCGATGGGGTGCTGCTCATGCTCGACAACGTCCAGCCGCTCTGGGAGGCGATGCTGGCCTGCATGAAGCTGGGGGCGGTCCTGGTGCCCTCCACGCTGCTCCTGTCCCAGGCCGACCTCCAGGACCGCATCGAGCGCGGCGGGATCCGGCACCTGATCGTGGATGCCGCCCAGACGGCCAAGTTCGACGGCATGGATGCCGCCCTCACGCGCATCTGCGTAGGGGGGCAGGCGGCCGGCTGGCGGTCCTTCGACGAGCTGTACGCCGGCTCGCCGGATTTCAGGCCCGACGGTCCCACCCGGGCCACGGATCCCATGCTGCTCTACTTCACGTCCGGCACCACGGCCAAGCCCAAGCTCGTGCTGCACACCCACCAGAGCTATCCCGTGGGCCATCTCTCCACCATGTTCTGGATCGGCCTCCAGGCGGGGGACGTCCACTACAACATCAGCTCCCCCGGCTGGGCCAAGCACGCCTGGAGCAGCTTCTTCGCCCCCTGGAACGCCGGGGCCTGCATCTTCGTCTACCGCGCGGCCCGGTTCAGCGCGGCGGCCACCCTGAAGGTGATCGTGGAGAAGGGCGTGACCACGCTGTGCGCCCCGCCGACCGTGTGGCGCCTCTTCATCCAGGAGGACCTCAGGGCCTATCCCGTGAAGCTCCGCGAACTGGTCGGCGCCGGGGAACCCCTGAATCCGGAGGTGATCCACCAGGTGGAGCAGGCCTGGGGCATCACCATCCGGGACGGCTATGGGCAGACGGAGACCACGGCCCAGGCCGGCAACGCCCCGGGCCGGAAGGTGAAGGCGGGCTCCATGGGCCATCCCCTGCCGGGATACCGGATCGCCCTGCTCGATGCGGAGGGCCGGGAGGCCGACGAAGGGGAGATCTCCCTGCGCCTGGACCCGCCGCCGCTGGGGCTCATGCAGGGCTACAAGGACGATCCGACGAAGATGGAGAAGGCCCTGGCGGAGGGCTACTACCGCACCGGCGACGTGGCCACCCGGGACGAGGAGGGCTACCTGTTCTTCGTGGGCCGGGCCGATGACGTCTTCAAGAGCTCGGACTACCGCATCAGCCCCTTCGAGTTGGAATCGTTCCTCATCGAGCACGAGGCCGTGGCCGAGGCCGCGGTGGTGCCCAGCCCCGACCCGGTGAAGCTCGCTGTGCCCAAGGCCTACATCATCCTCCGGGCCGGCTTCGAGCCCGACCGCGCCACGGCCCTCTCGCTGTTCCGGTTCATCCGCGAGCGGCTCTCCCCCTACAAGCGGATCCGCATCATCGAGTTCAGCGACCTGCCCAAGACCATCTCCGGCAAGATCCGGCGGGTGGAGCTGCGGAAACGGGCCGCCGCCGGCGGGCAGTCCACGGCGGAGTTCCGGGAGGAGCAGTTCGCGGAACTGAAATAGGGACAGGGGACGGACGCCCCCAGGAGCAATTTCGACTCGATCGCAGGGCGGCCTGTCGCCGCTTTGTTACAGGACCGTCAAGCCCGCGTACAACCAAGGATCTAGGGTGGGTCTGTGGCATACATCACAACGCCGGGAACCTTCTCTTAAATCGATGGACGCTTGCACGCCCAGCCTCTAGCTTGTTGGCAACCGATCCCAGGGCCTCGTCCTGCCTGAATCCCTACCGGGATCGACTCCCCTGATCCGCCCCCCCAACCTCCCTCCTAGGAGTCTCCATGAAGACCTCCAAGCTCGCCGGCCTCGCCGTGCTCCTCGCCGCCGGGTTCGCCCAGGCGCAGGACGTGAAGCTCAACGCCATCGTCGAAGTCTGGTACACCCAGATGCTCGACAACAACCTGCGCCTCGACAAGGCCGAGCCCAACGGGTACATGTCGAACCCCTCCCTGAACGCCGCGTTCAAGGAGAACCAGTTCTACGTCCGCCGGACGGAGATCTACCTCGGCAGCAAGATCGGCGACACCCTGAGCTGGAACATCATGTTCGACCCGAACAACAGCGGGAACGCCTCCACCTACGGCAACATCCTGAACGACGCCTTCATCACCTGGCAGCCCACCAAGGACTTCTCCCTGAAGGTCGGCCAGTTCAAGCCCCTGCAGACCTGGGAAGCCTCGATGAAGGGCTCCGCCTTCGTGAACTTCTACGACCGCTCCATGCACGCCCGCTACTTCGGCGACAAGCGCGACCGCGGCATCGTGGCCACCTACGGCTTCGGCGACCCCAAGGGCTTCAGCGGCAAGTTCAACCTGGGCTTCACCAACGGCAACACGGATGACGGCAGCGCCGGCAAGAGCAACGACTCGAACGCCCAGAAGGACGTGGTCTCGCGCCTCGAGATGAGCTATGGCACCGACCACAACTTCGGCGTCTACTACCGCGAAGGCGTGACGAACCTGAAGGATTCCACCATGGTCGCCGGCACCGGCTGGAGCGGCGCGGGCTATGTGACCGTCCCCTCGAACACCCAGATCCTCGACAACAAGGACAAGACCACGAACCTGGGCGCCTACTACGTCTACGAGACCAGCAAGTGGCTGGGCTCCGTGGAGATGATCAACGGCCTGCTCGGCCGCCGCTACCCCAGCCTGTACGACACGACCACCGCGGCCGTGAAGCGCCAGCACCTGGACCAGAAGTTCCTCGGCTACACCCTGACGGGCATCTACAAGATGGGCAATCACTGGATCACCGCCCGCTACGACTACCTGAACTTCAACCAGGGCGACGACTGGTACACCGCCACCAACCCCTACACCACCACCGTGGCGACGGGCGCGGCGACCGGCAACGACTACTCGCCGAAGTACACCGAGGCGATCCTGGGCTACAACTACATCTTCAACCCCGCCAAGGCCACCTTCGCGAAGTTCAAGGTGAACTACATCCACCGCAGCAAGAACTTCCTGCAGCCCCGCGTCGGCCAGACCGGCGAGCAGGGCGGTGACAGCATCGTCGCCGGGATCATGGTCGGATTCTGATCCGAGCCTGATTCCCCGGCCGGAGCTTCCGGCTGGACCGCCACGGAACCCCATGGATTCATCCATGGGGTTCCGTGTTTTTCATGCCGGGATGGGTGTAGAATCAAGCATTCTTACCCCAAAGATCATCTTTATCGGAGCTGCCATGCGAAAGCACCTGCTGGCCCTGGGCGCAACTCTCGCGATGTCCCCCCTGATGGCGCAGAAGATCGGCGTCATCAACTCGATGAGCGGGCCGGAGGCCCCCATCGGGGAGAGCATCACCAACGGGATCAAGCTCGCGGAGGAGGATCTCGCGAAGAAGGGGATCCGCGTGCAGCTGGTCTGGGAGGACGACACGGGCAAGCCGCAGATCTCCATGAGCGCCATGGAGAAGCTGGCCACCCGCGACAACGTGGTGGGCGTGGTGGGTCCGTACACCTCGGCCTGCTCGAACGCCGTCTCCAAGCTGGCCCAGAAGTACCGGGTGCCGCTGCTCATCCCGGCCGCCGCGAAGGAGGAGATCACGCGCCAGGGCTTCAAGTACGTGTTCCGCATGAACGCCCCGGCGGACCGCTACGCCTCCAGCCTCATCGACGCCTCGCTCACCCTCGGCAAGCCGAAGACCATCGCCTTCATCTACGAGAACACGGACTTCGGCACCTCCACCTCGAAGACCGCCAAGGACTACGTGGCGACCAAGGGCATCCAGGTGGTGGCCGACGAGCCCTACCCCAAGGGCTCCGCCGACTACCGCTCCACCCTGGCCAAGATCAAATCGAAGAATCCCGATCTGGTGTTCATGGTGTCGTACGTCGCGGACGCCATCCTGCTCATGCGCCAGTCCCGCGAGGTCGGTCTGCAGCCCCAGGCCTTCCTGGGCGGCGGCGCGGGCTTCACCACCGCCGAGTTCGCCCGGGAGCACGCCATCTCCGAGAACGTCATCTCCTGCACCCAGTGGACCGATGACGTGAACTGGCCCGGGGCCCGGGACTTCGGCAAGCGCTACAAGGCGAAGTTCGGGAAGGACGCCACCTATCATGCCGCCTGCGCCTACGAGTCCATGATGATCATGGCCGAGTCCGCCGCGAAGTCCGGCTCTGACCGCGACAAGACTCAGGCCCTCCTCAAGGCCGGCAAATGGAACGGCATCATGGGCCCCGTCCAGTTCGCCGACTACGACGGCTTCACCAACCAGAACAACCACCCGATGCTGGTGCAGCAGATCCAGGCCGGGGGCTACGAGACCATCTTCCCGAAGGAATTCGCCACCAAGAAGGCGGTCTACCCCTTCCCCCGCTGGAAGTGACGCAACCCGGGACCGGGGCGCCCGAGGGCGCCCCGGCCGCATCATGAGGAGTGCCGCTGCGCCATGGCTGTCTTCCTGCAATCCCTCATCAGCGGCATCCTGATCGGCGGGGTGTACGCCCTCATCGGCATCGGCCTGACGCTGATCTTCGGCGTGATGCGGGTGATCAACTTCGCCCACGGCGACATCCTGATGGTGGGGATGTACCTGACCTACATCCTGTTCACCTTCGCGGGGATCGATCCCTTCGTTTCGGTGCTGATCAGCTTCCCGCTCATGTTCATCTTCGGCGGGTTCCTGCAGAAGGTCTTCATCAACCGGGTGCTGAACGCGGTGGCGCAGAACCAGATCCTGCTGACCATCGGCCTGGGCCTCATCATGAGCAACACGGTGATGCTGATCTTCACCTCCGACTACAAGATCATCACGACCTCGTATTCCTCCTCGACCTTCCAGCTGGGCGGGGGCGTCTCGGTGTCCTGGCCCCTGCTCATCTCCTTCCTCATCACCTCGGCCATCACGGCGGTGCTCTACTGGTTCCTGTTGAAGACCGATACCGGCCAGGCCATCCGCGCCACGGCCCAGGACCGGGAGGCGGCGCAGCTCATGGGCATCAACGTGAAGCGGATGTCCATCATCGCCTTCGGCCTGGGGTCCGCCCTGGCCGGGACGGCGGGGGCCCTGATCTCGCCGACGTACTACATCTTTCCCCAGGTGGGCAGCACCTTCACGCTCAAGGCCTTCGTGATCACGGTGCTGGGCGGCATGGGCAGCGTGGTGGGCGCGACGCTCGGCGGGGTGCTCATCGGCATCACCGAGTCCATGAGCGCGGCCTACATCTCCTCCGGCTGGAAGGATGTGGTGGTGTTCTCCCTCTTCCTCCTGGTGCTGCTCCTCAAGCCCTCGGGCCTGATGGGCAAGTCGCGGACCTGAGGAGCCGGCCATGACCAAGACCCTCCTCAAGGCCGCGGCCTTCCTCGCCATCCTGGGCGGCCTCCTGGCCCTGCCCCGGTTCATGGACAGCCCCTACGCCCTGCACATGATGATCCTGCTCTTCCTGAGCGTCTCCCAGGGGGAGAGCTGGAACATCCTGGGCGGCTACGCCGGGCAGCATTCCGTGGGCCACGCCGCCTACTTCGGCGTGGGCGCCTACACCACCATGATGCTCATGCAGGCCAAGGGCATCGCCCCCTGGATCGGCGTATGGGCCGGCGTGGCCGCCGTGATCGTCGTGGCCCTCGTCATCGGCAGCATCTGCTTCCGCCTCCGGGGGCCCTATTTCGTCTTGGCCTCCATCGCCGTGGCGGAGATCATGCGCCTGTCGGCCATCAACCTCACGGGCCTCACCAACGGGGCCGAGGGCATCCTCGTCACCGAGCTCCCGGCCTTCAGGATCGGCGGGCGCGTGATCACCGATTTCATGACCAAGGTGCCCTTCTACTACCTCGGCCTGGGCCTGGCCCTGCTCACCCTGGCCGTCACCTGGGGGGTCGAGCGGTCCAAGCTGGGCTACTACTTCCAGGCCATCCGCGAGGACCAGGATGCCGCCCACTCCCTGGGCATCCACATCTCCCTCTACAAGAACATCGGCCTCGTCATCTCCGCGGTCCTCACCGCCCTGGCCGGCGCCTTCTACGGCGTCTACGTGGGCTTCGTGGATCCGCCGACGGTGCTGGGGCTCGACCTGTCCGTCCAGATCATGCTGATCGCCATCATCGGCGGCATGGGCACCCTCTACGGCCCCGTGCTCGGCTCCCTGGTGTTGGTGCCCCTCTCCGAGGCCCTGCGCAGCAACATGATCACCGACCTGCTCGTGAAGTCGGGTCTGGTCAGCGCGGACTCCAAGGTGGGGCTCTTCCTCAAGGAGAACCTGGCCCATGCCCACGTCCTGCTCTACGGGATCCTCGTGGTGCTGGTCATCCTCTTCATGCCGGAGGGCATCATGGGCTTCGTGAAGAAGCTCGCCTCGCGCCGCAGGAAGGAGGCGGTCTGATGGCCATGCTGGAGATCAGCCACGTCAGCAAGTTCTTCGGAGGCCTGGCCGCCAATTCCGATGTCTCGTTCTCCGTGGAGGCCGGCAGCATCATGGGCCTCATCGGTCCCAACGGGGCGGGCAAGACCACGCTCTTCAACTGCATCACGGGCTACTACCCGCCCTCCAGGGGCGAGGTGGTCTTCGACGGGCGGCGGATGAACGGGCTCCAGCCGGACCGGGTCTGCAAGCTGGGCATGGTCCGCACCTGGCAGAAGGTCCGCCCCCTGGCCAAGCTCTCCGTGGTGGACAACGTCATGGTGGGGGCCCTGGCCCGCACCAGTTCCCTGCGGAAGGCCCGGGAGATGGCCATGGAGCAGCTGAAGGTCGTCCGCATGGAGCATCGGGCCGCGTTCCCCGCCGGGGGGCTCCCCATCGGCGAGCGCAAGAAGCTCGAGGTGGCCCGGGCCCTGGCCACCGGCCCCAAGCTCCTGCTGCTGGACGAGGTCATGGGCGGCCTCAACCCGGCCGAGAGCGAAGAGATCATCCAGCTCATCCTCGACATCAAGGCCCGGGGGCTCACCCAGATGGTCATCGAGCACGACATGAAGGCCATCATGCGGATCTCCGACCGGATCGTGGTCCTCACCTCGGGCGAGAAGCTGACCGAGGGCACCCCCCAGGAGGTGGTGAACAACCAGGACGTGATCGACGCCTACCTGGGGGAGAGCCATGCTTAGGATCGAGAAGCTGAACTTCTCCTACGGCGATCTCAAGGTCCTCTGGGACGTGGACCTCGAGGTGAAGGAGGGGGAGATCGTCACGGTGGTCGGCGCCAACGGCGCGGGGAAGTCCACCACCCTGAAGAACATCTCCCGCCTGGTGAAGCCGGATTCCGGGGCCCTCACCTTCGACGGGCAGGATCTGTCCCGGCTGCCCTCCCACCGGGTCGTGGAGCTGGGCGTGGTCCAGGTGCCCGAGGGGCGCCGGATCTTCCCCGAGATGACGGTGATGGAGAACCTCCGCATGGGGTCCTACGTCAAGGGCACCCGGAAGGACCGGGAGCGGAACGTCGAGTGGGTCTTCGACCTCTTCCCGCGCCTGCAGGAGCGGCAGAAGCAGCTGGGGGGCACCATGTCCGGCGGGGAGCAGCAGATGCTGGCCATCGCGCGGGGCCTCATGGCCAACCCCAAGCTGCTGCTGCTGGACGAACCCTCTCTGGGCCTCTCGCCCCTGCTGGTGAAGAACATCTTCGACATCATCACCGGCATCAACAGGCAGGGCGTCACCATCCTCCTTGTGGAGCAGAACGTCTACCAGTCCCTCCGCATCGCCCACCGGGCCTACGTCATGGAGACGGGGCGCGTGGTGCTCACCGGCGGGGGCCAGGAGCTGCTGGACAACGAGCACGTGAAGAAGGCCTTCCTCGGCATGTAAGGAGCGAGCCATGAGCAGAGTCGAGACGTGGATGACCCGGAATCCCATCACCATCGAGGCCGATGCCTCGATGATCGAGGCCATCCACCTGATGCGGGAGAAGGGCATCCGCCGCCTGCCGGTGATGGAGAAGGGCCGCTTCGTGGGACTCGTCACCGACCGGATGATGAAGGACTACGCGCCCGGCAAGGCCACCTCCCTGGACACCTGGGAGGTCCACTACCTCCTGTCCAAGACGCCGGTGCGGGAGGTCATGAACCCGCACCCGCACACCGTCACCCCGGACGTGGAACTGGGCGTGGCCGCCCAGCTCTTCCTGGACCACAAGCTCTACGGCCTTTGCGTCGTGGACCACGAGGGCAACCTGGTGGGCATCATGTCGGTGGGCGACATGCTGCGGGCCATGGTGGAGTTCTGCCGGGCCTCCGGCACCTGCAAGTGAGGGTCAGCGCACCCCGCCCATGAGCCGCTTGATCCTGGGCGTCAGCAGGGCCAGGACCAGGGCCGCCACGGCCGTCATCACGAACAGGCTGCCGAAGATGGTGGGCAGGGGCAGGGTCTCGAAGAGTCCCGCAACCTTGCCTGCCAGCTTGCTGCCCAGGCCCAGGGAGACATACCAGACGCCCATCATCAGGCCCTGGTAGCGGGCCGGTGCCAGCTTGGTGGTGGTGCTGAGGCCCACGGGGGAGAGCAGCAGCTCGCCGATGGTGTGCAGGCCGTAGGTGCCTACCAGCCACCAGGGGGCCACGCGGGTGAGGGGTGTGGCCATCCTGGCCGCGGGCACCAGGAGGAGCATGCCGAGGCCCACGAAGAGCAGGCCCAGGGCGAACTTGGCGGGGCTGGATGGATCCCGGTGGCCCATCCGCACCCACAGCCAGGAAAGGATGGGCGCCAGGAGGAGCAGCCAGGCGGAATTGACGCTCTGGAACCAGGTGGAGGGGAAGCTCCAGCCCAGGACCTGCGAGCGGGTGAGGCGGTCGGCGAAGAGGTTCAGGCTGGAGCCCGCCTGCTGGTAGGTCATCCAGAAGATCACGGAGAACACGAAGAGGATGGCCACCACCCAGAGGCGCTTGCGCTCCTCCGGCGTCAGGGGCTCGCGGGTGCTGGCGTGGCCGTGCTCCACCTGCTGGGACCCGGGCTTCAGGCCGGCGCTGCCGAACTTCGCCTGCTGCAGCCCGAACTGGATGAGCCCCAGCACCATGGCCGCCCCGGCGGCGCCGAAGCCCCAGCGCCACCCGCTGGTGCTGGCCAGGCCCATGCGGGTCAGGAAGTTCAGGAACACGGGGTCCTGGGCCAGGAAGCCGCAGATGAGGGGGGCGATGAGGGCGCCGAGGTTCACGCCCATGTAGTAGATGGTGAAGCCGGGATCGCGCCGGGCGTCGTTGTCGGCGTAGAGGGCGCCCACCAGGGTGGCGGCGTTGGGCTTCAGCAGGCCGGTGCCCGCCACGATCACCGCCAGGCCGGCGAAGAAGACGTGGATCGTGGGCGAGGCGGCCAGGATGAACTCGCCCAGGGCGATGAGGGCGGCCCCGAGCGCCACGGCCTTCCGCTGGCCGAGCCAGCGGTCCGCCACCCAGCCGCCGGGGAGGCTGGCCAGGTACACGGACATCTCGTAGGTGCCGTAGATGCCCGCGGCCTTGGCCAGGGGGATGCCCATGCCCCCCTGGGCGGCCGGGGCCACCAGGAAGAGGATGAGCAGGGCCCGCATGCCGTAGTAGCTGAAGCGCTCCCACATCTCCGTGAAGAAGAGGACCATCAGGCCCCGCGGGTGGCCCGCGATGCCCCGGTTGTCGAGCAGACGGGGATCCTGGTGGGGAATGGCTTCGCTCATGTCACATCCGGGAAAGGGCCAGTATGGGGGCAGGGCGGGACCGCTGTCAGCTGCCGGCTACAGGTTGCGCTCGAGGAAGTCCCACATGGCCTGGTAGCGGGCCCAGCCGTGCTGGGGGGCGCGGGGGCTGTGGTCCGAGCCGGGCAGCAGGATCAGCGGGGGCGTGGGCAGGGCCGCCTTCTGGATTGCGTCGAGCAGTTCGATGGTGTTCTGCGGATGCACGTTGTCGTCCAGGGTGCCGTGCAGGAGCAGGAGCTTCCCGTGCAGGGCCGCGGCGGCATTCACCACCGAGCTGGTCGTGTAGCCTTCCTGGTTGTCCGCGGGCAGGCCCATGTACCGCTCGGTGTAGATGCTGTCGTAGAGGTGCCAGTCGGTGACGGGGGCGCCCACGATGCCCAGCTTCCAGGCGGTGCTGTGGGTGAGGGCGTACGAGGTCATGAAGCCGCCGTAGCTCCAGCCGTCCAGACAGACACGATCCATGTCGGCCCAGCCCTGGGCCTTCAGCCAGGCCAGGCCGTCCAGCTGGTCCTGCAGCTCCTGGGCCCCCAGGTTGCGGTAGATGCCCCAGGCGCTGGCCTGCCCCTGGGCCGAGGCGCTGCGGTTGTCGCACAGCCACACGGCGATGCCGTGCTGGGCGAGGAACTGGAACCAGGGCATCTGGGGGTTCCAGGCGTCGCGCACCACCTGGGCGCCGGGACCGCCGTAGATGTACTGGAACACCGGGTACTGCTTCGTGGGGGTGAAGTCCGTGGGTTTCACCAGCATCGTCGCCATGGGGAAGCCGTCGCGGGTCTTCACCTGCTGGAAGGTCACCTGCCCGAGCGCCAGGGCCTTCCAGGCCGTGGCGGGGTTGGCCTGGAGGACGCGGAGCTGCTTCCCCGTGGCGTCGCAGAGGGCCTGCTGGGGCGGCGTGTGGATGTCGCTCCAGGTGTCCAGGAAGGCGGTGAAGGCCTTGTTGAAGCGGACCTGGTGGGTGCCGGGGCGTTCCGTCAGGCGCGTCAGGCCCTTCCCGTCGAGGCCGACGCGGTAGGCGTCCAGGCCGAGGGGGCCGCGCTCCGTGGCCTCGAAGTAGGCGTGGCGGCCCTGGGGATCCACGCCGAGGAGAGCGCGGACATCCCAGGGGCCGGAGGTCACGGGGCCGACGAGTCGGCCGTCCGCCGCGTAGCGGTAGAGGTGGTGGCGGCCCGTGCGGTCCGATTCCCAGAGGAAGCCGCCGTCCTTCAGGAAGACCGGCAGGGGCAGGCGCTCCTGCCAGGCCGGGCCCTGCTCGTGGAGGAGGGCCTTCGAGGTGGCGCCCTCGAAGCGGCGCAGGTCCAGCCAGCGCTGGATGCGGTCCTGGTAGCTGGCCAGCAGGTTCCCTTCGGGATCCCAGCCCACCTGCACGATGAGGGTCTCCTGGCCGGGGTAGGGATCGTCCATCCAGGTGGTGCGGCCCTCGAGGTCGGCCACGCCGAGCCGGGCCACGGGGTTGGGTTCGCCGGCCCGGGGGTAGCGGGCCCGCAGGGTCTTCTGCTCGATGCGGCGGTCGTCCTCCAGGCGGTACACCGGCACTTTGCTCTCGTCCAGGCTCAGGTAGGCCAGGTGCCGGGAATCCGGCGCCCACCAGTAGGCCTTGAAGCTGCCCCGGCCGTACACCTCCTCCTGGTACACCCAGTCCAGGCGGCCGTTGAACACCGTGTCGCCGCCGCCGGTGGTGAGGCGCGTCTCGGCGCCGGTGCCGAGGTCCACCCGGTAGAGATCATGGCCCCGCAGGAAGGCCACCTGCCGGCCGTCGGGGCTGAAGCTGGGCTCGTCCTCCAGGCCGGGCCGGTCCGTGAGGCGCCGGGCCTTCGCGGTGCCGAGGTCCACCAGGTAGAGGTCCTCCGCCACCTCCAGCACGAAGGCGTTGCGGTCCGCGTTCCAGGTGAAGGCGCCCTTGCCCAGGGCGGCCTGGGCGGCCCCGTCTGCGGCCCCGGCGGCCACCAGGGCACCCTTCAGGCGGGTCGCGTCCAGAAGGGGCGTCCGTGCACCGGTGGCGGGGTCCACCCGCAGGAAGGCCACGGTGCCGTTCGTCCGCTCCGTCTGCACCAGGGCGCCGTCCGGCAGCCAGTCCAGCTGGGCGGGACGCGGACCGGCGAAGGCCACGCGCTTCGTGGGGTGGGCCACGGCTTCCAGGGTGAGCCGGCCGCCCTGGGCGAGGAGGGCCGGTGCCGCGAGGAGGAGGCAGAGGGGGGACGTGCGCATGGAGCTCCCGGGTGAGCTCCCTGTATAGCGTGAAGCGAGGCCCGCTGGGCAGCCCGCTTCGGGCCCCGCTCAGTCCTGGCCGGCTTCTTCCAGCTGCAGGTCCACCCAGGCCTGGGTACCCGTGGGCAGGGGGACCAGACCCAGGCGGCCCCCCATGAGCTGCAGGAGGCCCGCCGCCAGGGGCAGCCCCAGGCCCAGGCCGGCCTGGACGCGGTGGGCGGCCGCCTCCTGCTCGAAGGGATCCAGCAGGTGGGCCCAGTCCTGGGGCAGGCCCGGGCCCGTGTCCGTCACCTCGAAGCGCAGGTGGGAGCGGCCCGCCTCCCGGTGGACCGTCCAGCGCACCTGGAGGGCCCCCTCCGCGGTGAACTTGAGGGCGTTGTCCAGGAGGGCCGCCAGGGCCCGCCGGAGGCGGGGTCCGTCGCAGCGCACGGGGACGGGCAGGGGGTCCCCCTCCATCCGGTAGTCGAGGCCCTGGGCCGTGGCCCGGGTCCGGTACTCCGCGGCCAGGGCGCGCAGGTGGGGCTCCAGGTCCATCAGCTCGGGCCGGAGGGCCAGGGTGCCCTGGTGGAGGGCGGTGAAGTCCAGCAGGTCCTGCACCAGGTCCTGGAGGCGCCGGGTGGCCGCCTCCGCCCGGGCCAGCACCTCCGCCTGCTCCCGCGTGGGCTCCAGGGCCGCCAGGATGTGCAGGTGGCCCGAGATGACCTGCAGCGGCGTCTTCAGCTCGTGGTGGGCGTTGTCCGTGAAGGCCGCCTGCGCCCGCCGCAGCCGCTGCTCCGCCTCCAGGGCCTTCCGCTGCTCCGCGATGATGCGGTTCTTCGCGTGGGCCACCGCGAACAGCGCCAGCCCGCCGAAGGCCAGCAGGGCGATATTTCCCAGGATGAAGGTCAATACAAGGTTTGTTTCTGACACAGGAATGTCTTGGAAAGAATGATATCCATGAATAATTGAATTAAATACACGAAAAGACCTGGAATAAGAATTAAATCTGCTGGTAGTGATTTTAAAAATACGCTACCTAATGGGTGAAAAATTAAAAGTGTTCCATAGCGCAATGTTGATGCTCCTAGAAACCAGAATTCAGGCCGATAAAAGAGTGATTCATTGTGGCTTTTGATTAGAATTTCTTTAAACTTCCAGATACATACAATGAAAATAATAAAACTAGTAAATGTCCATCCCATGGGCCATTTGGCCCAAAGACCCAATCTGAACCAGTCCCAAATGCAAAAGACAACGGAGAGTGCAATGGCTATAAGGGCTACTGGCATGGAGGGAAAATGAAATTGTTGATTAATTTTGGGCAAGATCCATAAATATAGCAATAATTCTGGTAATATGGCGAGATTTGCAAGCCAGGCATTATGAATGTGGCAATAGGCTAAACCAAGAAGTGCCCAATCGATCAATAGGGTAAATATTACAATAATTGTTAATTGTTGTATCCATGAAGGCTTCTGATATCGAGAGGATGCGCTGCTGATTAGAAATGCTGTGGTTGGGATAATTGGGCGAATTAACTGAATGGCCCAGGCAATCCACAGTAATTCTTTAAATTGATGCATATTTAGTGGCTATGTTGATTAAAACCATGTGGCTGATGCGCAGAAGGGGGGGCAGTCCGTGCCTGCCTGTGTACAGACGTTGTTGGCGCCCGCAAGATCTGCACCGCTGCCATCCACCGCCACCATCACCATCGTGGGCGAGCCGTCGGCGTGGCGGGCGTGGTAGATGCGGATGCCGGCGGCGCCGGGCTGGGCCAGGAGGTGCTCGAAGGCGCTGCGATTGAAGGCCGTGGCCTGGTGGGCGCCGGGGGCGGCCTGGGCCTGATGGGCCTTGATGAGGCCCGCGGCCTCGTCGCGGGAGATGCGGTGGTCGCGGGCGGGATCGAAGGGGGCCGTCATGGGCGCTCCGGGTTCGGATGGTGGATGGGGTTCGGATCCATTACACGGCAGGGGACCGTGCTGCGGAAGAGGCGATTCCTGCTCAGTTCGGCAGGTGCTTCCGGGTGAGGTTCCGCGATCCGGCCTCGGTGACGAAGAGGTTGTCCTCGATGCGGATGCCGCCGCAGGGGGTGAGTTCGTCGATGAGGGTCCAGTTGAACTGGTCGCGGTGCTCGTTCTCGCGGAAGGGGCGGAGCAGCATGGGGATGAAATAGAGGCCCGGCTCCACGGTGAACACCTGGCCCGCCTCGATCATGCGGGTGGTGCGCAGGAAGGGGTGCTGGGGCGGCGGCGGGGCGGGGGTGCCGTCGGGGCGGAGCTGGCGGCCGGCCACGTCGTGGACCTGGATGCCCAGGTGGTGGCCCAGGCCGTGGGGAAAGAAGGGACGGCTGAGCCCCTTCTCCACGGCCTCGTCGGGCTCGGCCCTGAGGAGGCCGTGCTCCTTCAGGAGGCCGGCGATCTTGAGGTGGCCCAGATGATGGAGGTCGCCGTAGGGCATGTCCGGCTTCACGGCGTCGCAGAGCTCCAGCTGCACGCGCTCCATGCCCGCCACCAGGCCGGCGAAGCGGCTGTCGCAGGCGGCGGCGGTGACGGTGCGGGTGATGTCGGCCGCGTAGCCCCGGACCTGGGCGCCCGCGTCGAGGAGCAGGGTGAAGCCCTTCTTCAGGGTGCGCTTGCCCTCGTAGTGGAGGGTGGCGCCCTTCTCGTTGAGGGCGACGATGGTGCCGTAGGGCAGCTCGTGGTCCACGCAGCCCACGGCCTGCACGTAGGCGTGGTGGATCTCCAGCTCGCTGGCCCCGGCCAGGAAGGCGGCCTTGGCGGCCAGGTGGCCGCGGGCGGCGAGGACGGTGGCCTCCTCGATGCACTGCAGCTCATAGGGGGTCTTGTAGCTGCGGGTCCAGTCCAGGTGGGCCGTCAGCAGGGCGGGGTTCGCCTCCAGGCCGGCGGTGAGGGCCCGGTCGGCCTCGTTGCCGAGGTAGGCGGCCCGGGCCGGGGTGCCCACGCGGGCCCACACCTCGTCCACGGTGCCCGCCTCCTCGATCTCGAAGCCGCCGGCCCAGAAGGGGTTCCCCAGGGGCAGCTGCTCGTACCAGAAGTCCTCGGGGGCGAACCGGATGAGCCGGGGCCGCTTCCCCGGCTGGATCACCAGGACGTGGTGGGGGCCCGCCAGGGGGCACCAGTGGGCGAAGTGGGGGGTGGGATGGAAGGGCGCGTCCTGGTCGTCGGCGAAATAGGTGTGGACGGAACCGCTGGAGATCACCAGGGTGTCGAAGCCCGTGCGGGCCAGGGCCTCCTCGGCGCTGCGCTGGCGTTCGGCGAGGTGGTCGAGGAAGAGGTCGGTCAGGTCCATGGGGTCTCCGGGACAGGCTGGAACCTCTGAGTATGAAGGGGATCCGGGCCGCGGGAACCGGGCATTGCGCGCCCGGTCCTGCCGTTCAGGGGGCCGCATCTGCGATTCGACCCCCTCGGGCTGCGATCCGGCAGGAAAAAGCCAACCGCATCCGCCCTGGCCCCATCCATGGAGGTGCTGCGGGTGATGGACCCGGGGCCTTCGGAAGAGGAGAACGTCATGCAACCCACCCTTCGCACCCTCGCCCTGCTGCTCGTCGTGGCGGCCCTGCCCCTGGCGGCCCAGGGCTTCCGCCAGGGCCGTGGCCGGGGCATGGGCCCCGGCGCCGGCCCCGGCTTCGGTCCCGCCTTCGCCTGCCTGAACCTGACGGACGCCCAGAAGGCCTCCCTCAAGGCGCTGCACGAGAAGTACCGGCCCACCCTGGAGGCCGACCGGACCGCCGCCTTCGAGGCCCAGAAGGCCCTCCGCGCCGCCGCGGCCAATCCGGCCACCTCCGACGCCGACCTGAAGGCGCTCTTCGACAAGGCCAGCGCCGCCCGCTTCGCCATGATGCAGCAGCACCGGGCCCTGTTCCAGGAGAGCCAGGCGCTCCTCACGCCTGAGCAGAAGGCCCAGTTCGAGAAGCTGCGCGCCGAGCGCCAGCAGCGCATGCAGGACCGCATGAAGGGCCGCGGCCCCGGCATGGGCGGCGGCATGGGCATGGGCCCCGGACCCGACCCGATGAACTAGACTGAGGGCCCATGCGAGCCCTCGCGGCCGGCCAGGCCACCTGGCACAGGATCAAGCGCCCCGCCACCTGGGGCGCTGTCCTGTTGTTCGGCCTGGTGTGGGCCCTGGCCCGCTGGGCCATGGGCTTCCCCGGCCGAACGCCGGAGGACCTGCTGGGGCCCTTCCTCTGGGCCCTCCTCTTCCTGGCCGTCACGCCCTTTCCCTGGCAGTGGACGGGGGACGACGCCCCCCTGGCCCGGGCGTGGCGGGGCCTCCTCCAGGCCATCCCCTGGAACGCCGCCTGGGTGCTGGCGCTCCTGCTGCTGCTCTCCGGCGGCGGTCCCCGATCCGGCCTGGGGCCGGGCCCGGGCCCGGGGCGGGGGCCGGGCATGGGCCGGGGCATGCGGATGATGGCGCCCCCGGAGGACCGGCCCTGGCTGCCGCTCCACCCGCGTCTCCTCCTCCTGGCCGTCACCAACCTGTCCATCTGTGTCCTCCTGGGCTGGATCCTGGCGGACAAGGAGCGCGCCGAGGCCGTGGCGCGGGAGGCCCGCCGCACCGCGGCCCAGGCCCAGGCCCGGGCCCTCCAGGCCCAGATGAACCCGCACGTGCTCTTCAACGCCATCAGCGGCCTCACGGAGCTGGTGCGGGAGGATCCGGAGGCGGCGGAGCGGGCCCTCGTCAGCCTCGCGGACCTGCTCCGGGGTCTGCTGGACCACGGCGCCCGGGCCGCCGTGCCCCTGGCCCTGGAGCGGGAGCTGGTGGAACGCTACCTCGCCCTGGAGCAGATCCGCCTGGGCCGGCGCCTCCAGGTGGACTGGCAGTGGGACCGGGCCCTCGAAGCGGCGGAGGTGCCGCCCCTGCTCCTCCAGCCCCTGGTGGAGAACGCCCTGAAGCACGGGATCGCGCCCAGCCGCACCGGCGGCGAGGTGCGAATCGGCCTGCAGGCGCGCGACGGCGACCTCGAACTGGAGGTGGCCAACACGGGCCTGGCCCTCCAGGACGCCGCCCCCGAGGGCGTGGGCGTCCATAATCTGCGGGAGCGCCTGGCCCTGCTGGGACTTCCCGAAGCGGCCTTCAGCCTCTTCCGGGACGGGGACTGGACCCGGGCCCGGATCCGCCTGCCCCGGCCGGGGGCCCGGCCATGAGCCAGAACCTGAACGGGGCCCTGCGCGTCCTCGTGGCGGAGGACGAGCCCTACAACCTCCGCCGGCTGGCCCGGCTGCTGCGGGAGCAGGGCTGCGAGGTGGTGGCCGAGCTGGAAGACGGACCGGCCGTGCTGGAGTGGCTGGACCAGGGCGGGGCGGCGGACGCCCTCTTCCTGGATATCCAGATGCCCGGCCTCTCGGGCCTGGAGGTGGCCAGCGAGGCGCCCCGGGGCCTCCCCATCGTCTTCGTGACGGCCTTCTCCGAGCATGCGGTCCGGGCCTTCGAGCAGGCGGCGGCGGACTACCTGCTGAAGCCCGTCACCGCCGAGCGGCTGGCCCGCACCCTGGAACGGCTGCGGGAGCGGCGGGAGGCCGCACCGGCCCCGGCCAGGCCCCAGGGGCCCTTCCGCTACGCCGTGCGGGCCGGGGAGGGCCTGGTGTTCCTAGACCTGGCCCGGACCACCCACTTCACCTACGAGGAGGAGGCCGTCTGGGCCCACGCCGGGGGGCGCTTCCGCACCCTCTGGAAGACCCTCTCCGAGGCCGAGGCCGCCCTGGAGGGGCGGGGCCTGGTGCGCGGCCACCGCCACCTGCTGCTGCGGCCCGAGGCCGTGGTGGGCGTCCGGCCGGGGGACTCGGGCCGGCTGTGGGTGCGCCTGCCGGGGGATGTGGAGGTCGAGGTGAGCCGCGGCGCGGCCCCGGGGCTCAAGCAGCGGCTGGGGCTGGCCTGATCAGGCGATCAGAGGAACCGGAGCGGCTTCATCTCCGGGGCGAAGCCGTGCTTCACGGCCTTCTCGAAGAAGAGGCCCAGGCTCTCCCGCTCGGCCTCGCCCAGGGTGTAGCTGATGTTCTTCGTGAGGTACTCCTCGAGCTCCAGCTTGGTCCAGCCGATGGTGCGCCGGGCCTCCTCCACGATGGCGGGGAGCTGGGCCATGCCGATCTCCAGGCTCTTGTGGAAGAAGGAGGCCACCCCGCCCGGCACCGGCGGCTGGGGGGCGTCCTCCCGCACCAGCCAGAGGGCGAAGACGAAGGGCAGGCCGGTCCAGGCGTGCCACTCCTCCGCCAGGTCGAGGACAAAGAGCCCCTGTTTCGGCGCCCGCATGGCGGCGTCCCCGATCATGAGGGCCGCGTCGTGGGCCTCCAGCATGGCCGGCAGGTCCGGGCCCATGTCCGAGATCTCCGGGCTCACCCCGTAGCGCTCCCGGAGGATGAGCTGGCCCAGCACCACGCTGGTGCGGCTGGAGGTGTCCAGGGCCAGGCTGCGGATCTGCTCCGGCGGCACCTTGGAGAGGATGACCACGCTGCGCACCCGGCGGGGGGAGGCGATGCAGAGGCCCGGGACGATCCGCAGGCCGGGGATCCGCAGGTACTCGATGGAGCTGACGATGCCGGCGTCCACCTCCCCGCTCCGGAGCCGATCGGCGCACACCGACGGATAGTGGAACTTCAGGTGGAAGTGCTCCCAGCCCAGCCCGTGCTTGAACCCGTGGTTGAGGGGGGCCGCGTTCAGGTAGTCGATGATCGAGAGGCGGAAGGGGCGGTCGGCCATGGCCCAAGTCTACCCGTTTGATGCCTAGCCTTCCGGCCCCACCCTGCCATCATGCTCCCATGCACGTCTGGCATTACGAGTTGACCTCTCCCCTGGGGCCCCTGCGGGCGGCCTTCGATGGGCGTGGCCGGCTGCGCGAACTGGCCATGGAGGGGCTGGACCCCCGCAAGACCAGTCCCCTGCCCCCCAAGGAGCAGCGGGAGGCCAAGCGGTTCCTGGATCTCCAGCTCGAGGCCTACCTGGGCGGGCGGCTCCGCACCTTCACCGTGCCCCTGGACCCCCAGGGTTCCTTCTCCCAGATCCGGGTGTGGGACGCCATGCTGTCCATCCCCTACGGCAAGACGGAGTCCGTGGAATCCCTGGCCGTCCGGCTGCACCTGGATCCCGAGGTGGTGGTCATGGCCTGCGTGTCCAACCCCATCGCCGTGCTCATTCCCGCCCACCGGGTCCCCCGGGAGGGCGAGGGGCCCCTCCCCGCCGCCCTCCGGGAGCTGGAGGCGGGTCACGGCTGGCGGCGGCCCTAGCGCCAAAACATGGCATCCTGGGGGCCATGGCCGGCTCCCTGCACCTGGTTTCCTCGCCCCTCGGGCCGCTGGGGGCCGAGTTCGATGTCGAAGGCCGCCTGGTCCGCCTCACGCGCGTCCGCGGGCAGGCGCCCGAGCCGCCGGCCGGGCCGCCGCCCCGGCCGCTGCCCTTCCTCAAGCGGCAGCTGGAGGCCTACTTCTCCGGCAACCTCCGGGACTTCAACATCCCGATGGTGGCCCACGGCACCGAGTTCCAGCAGCGGGTGTGGAAAGAACTGGGCCGCATCCCCTACGGCCAGGCCATCTCGTACCTGGAACTGGCCCGCCGCCTGGGCGACGAGAAGTGCATCCGGGCCGCGGCCCGGGCCAACGGCGCCAACCCCATCATCATCCTCATCCCCTGCCACCGGGTCATCGGGTCGGACGGCTCCCTGGTGGGCTACGGGGGCGGCCTGGACATGAAGGAGTACCTCCTGCGCCTGGAGGGCATCCTGCCCAAGGCCCCGCCGCAGCCCGCGTTGCCGCTGGAGTGGGATTGAGCGGTGCGCGGACGCGAAGCTGGGACGACCCGGAGCTGGACCGTCTGGACTCAGCCCTGGCCGGGATCCTCGCGGCGCCGGGGCCGGTGCCCTCCGTGGCCGCCCTGGCCGCCGCCGTCGGCGTGGACGCGACCCGCCTGGAGGCCCTCTTCCGGGCCCACGTCCACGCCGCGCCGGAGGCCTTCCTCCGCAGGGCCTCCGTCCGGGCCGCCGGCCGCCGCCTGGTGGAGGGGGAGGCGGTCCGGGACCTGGACGCCCGAACCTTTCGGCGGGAGACGGGCCTGACCCCCGAGGCCTACGCGACCCTCCTGGAGACGGGGCGGTTCGCCCTGGCCCTGCCGCCCGATTTCCGGGCAGCCGACCTCCTCCGCTTCCACGGCCGCGACGCCCAGAGCGTGTCTGAGCGGGTGGAGGGGACCACGCTCCGCAAGGCCTTCCTCGCCGAGGGCATCCCGGCGGTGCTGACCTTGGCCTTCGGGAAGGGGCGGGTGGCGGTGGCCCTGGAGGGCGGTCCCGGCACCCGCGGCGCCTCCGCCGGGGCCCACGCGGCGGCCCTGCGCCTCCTGGGCTGGCACGGGGATCCCGGCCCCTTCGAGGCCGCGCACCCGGACCTTTCCCGGGGCCGCGAGGGCCTGCGGATTCCGCTGACGCTGGATCCCTTCGAGGCCCTGGTGTGGGCCATCGTCGGCCAGCAGGTGAACCTGGCCTTCGCCTACGCCCTGCGGCGGGACCTCATCCGTTTGGCGGGCCTGCCCGCGGCCCACGGCCTCATCGCCCACCCGGACCCGGAGCACCTCGCGACCCTCGCCCCCGAAGCCCTCCAGGCCCTGCGCTTCTCCCGCCGGAAGGCCGAGTACCTGATCGGGGCCGCCCAGGCGGTGGCCGGGGGACACCTGCGCTTCGACGCCCTGCCCACGGCCACGGGCGCCGGGCGGGCGCTCCTGGCCCTGCGGGGCTGCGGCACCTGGACCGCCCAGTATGTGCTGATGCGGGGCCTGGGCTTCGCCGACTGCGTGCCCCTGGGCGACGCCGCGTTGACCCTGGCCCTCCAGCGCCGGTTCGGCCTACCGGAGCGTCCCGATGCGGCGGCCACGGCCCGGCTGCTGGCGCCCTTCGCGCCCCACCGCAGCCTGGCCACCTTCCACCTCTGGGCCAGCCTCAAGGGCGTGCCGGCCTAGCGCCGCAGCAGGGCCACGGCCTCCACATGGCTGGTGAGGGGGAAGAGATCCAGGGCCGCGAGGCCCGCCACGCGCCAGGCGGGGGCCAGGCGCTTCAGGTCCCGGCAGAAGGCGGCCCCGTCGCAGCCCACCAGGACCATCGTGTGGGCCCCGGCGGTCTGGAGCCGCTCGCAGAGGCCGGCGGTGAGCCCGGTGCGCGGCGGATCCAGGAGGATCAGGTCGTCGGCCGCGCCGAGGCCTTCCGGCACCCAGGCGTCCGCATCGGCCACGTGGCACTCGGAGGGCAGGCCCAGGGCCGCCAGGTTGCGGCGGGCCCAGGCCACGGCCTCCTCGCCGGATTCCACCAGGACGCGGCGCGCATAGCGATCTCCGAGCAGGGCGGAGAAGAGGCCGACGCCGCCGTAGAGGTCGTAGAGCACGTCGCCGCGCACGTCCCAGCCCTCCAGGAGGCCGCCGAAGGCGCGGGCGGCCCAGGGCGGGCTCACCTGGAAGAAGGCGCCGGGACCGTGCTGCAGCGGGCCGGGGGCCAGGCGGTGGGTGAGGGGGCCCTCGTCGCGGGTCCAGCCGTCGGGCTCCAGCCGCCAGCTGCGGCCCTTCTCGTCCGAGGCGCGGACCTCGCCGGCGGGCGTGCCCGTGGCCAGCTCCCAGCGCTGGGGCCGGGAGGGCAGGGCGCGGCCCTCCAGGGCGTCCCGCAGGCGGGGCAGGGCTTCCGAGAGGACGTCAGCCGCGGCGGGGCAGGCGGACACGGGCACCAGGGCGTGGCTGTGGCGGCGGAAGTAGCCCAGGGCGGCCCCGTCCCAGTGGAGCTGGATGCGATGCCGGCGCGCCTCCGGCGGGGCCGGATGCCAGGTCCAGGGCGCGTCGCCCAGCTGCCGGTGGAAGAGGTCCGCCACCATCTGCCGCTTCAGGTCCGGAGCCCGGTCCCCGGCCTCCCACAGCTCACAGCCGCCGCAGGTTCCCGCCACGGGGCAGCCGGCGGGGACCCGCTGGGAATCCCGGCTGACCCAGCGCGTGATCCGCCCCTCGCCGTGGCGGGCCTTCCACTGCACCTTGGCCTCCACGGCCTCGCCGGGGAAGAGGGCGAGGGGGGCCTCCAGGAGCAGCAGGCGGCCATCGGCCCCGTGGGCCACGCCCTTGCCGCCCCAGGCCAGCCGCTCCACGGTCCCGGTCCAGACGTCTGTCGGGACCGGCGATTTCCGATATGCTGGCGGCACCTTCTTCTTGGCGGAGCTGGATTCCCCTTTGCGTTTCACGGTCGCTGTCCCTCCAGAGCACCGTAGCACCCTCCTGGAGAGGGTCGGACCGGAGATCCGCCACCGCCTGGCCTGGAGGGACGGGGTCCCTGCGGAGGTGGTGATCGGCCTCCCGGGGGAGGGCGAGCTGATCACCTGCCCCCAGTGGCCCGGCGAGGACGCGGCCCTGGCCCTGGTCCAGGCCGGCTGGGAGCGGCTGAAGGACAAGCAGAACATGGAGCGCCTGCACCACGTGGGCCGGGCCCTGGCCTCGGAGCAGCACCTGGACCGCCTGCTGGACCTGATCCTCACCTCGGCGCGGGAGCTGGTCTCGGCCGAGGCGGGCTCCATCTACCTGGTGGTGGGGGAGGACGACAGCCGGGAGCTGCTCTTCGCCCACACCCAGAACGCCCGGGTGACCTGGCCTGCGGAGCGGTTCCGCATGCCCCTCACCTCCAAGGCCATCGCGGGCTACGTGGCCTCCACGGGGTCGGTGCTCAACGTCGAGGACGTCTACGAGCTGCCGGCCGACGCGCCCTACGAGTTCAACAAGGCCTTCGACCAGCAGACCGGGTACCGCACCCAGTCCATGCTGGTGGTGCCCATGCAGGACACGGAGGGGACGGTCCTCGGGGCCCTGGCCCTGCTGAACCGCATCGAGGAGGCCTACGGGGAGCTGAGGGTGGTGCCCTTCCTGGCCGAGCACGCCCGCCTGGCCCAGAGCCTGGCCGGGCAGGCCGGCGTCGCGGTCAAGAACGCCAACCTCCGGGCGGAGATCGAGCTGCTCTTCGAGGGCTTCGTGAACGCCTCCGTGACCGCCATCGAGGCCCGGGACCCGGTCACCAGCGGGCACTCGGGGCGCGTGGCGGACCTCACGGTGGGCCTGGCCGAGGCCGTCAACCGCACCCCCGACGGCCGCTACGGCGGGCTGACCTTCACCGACCGGCAGCTGCGGGAACTGCGCTACGCGAGCCTGCTCCACGACTTCGGGAAGGTGGGCGTCCGGGAACAGGTGCTGGTGAAGGCCAAGAAGCTGGATCCCGCGCAGCTGGAGGTCATCCTGCAGCGGCTGCGCCAGCGGGAGCTGGAGGAGGCGCTGGATCTCCTCGCGCGGGCCTGGAAGGGCGGGGACCCCTTCGATCCGGCCCGCTGGGAGCAGGTGATCCGCGACCGGCGGGACCAGACCGAGCGGCTCATCCACCTGGTGCGCCAGAGCAACGAGCCCACGGTCCTGGCCCAGGAGGTGGCCGATGGCCTGGGCCTGCTCGACGGCCTCTCCTTCACCCACTGGTCCGGGGCCCGGAAGCAGCTGGTGGACCCCGACGACCTGGCCAGCCTCCGCATCCGCCGCGGCAGCCTCTCCGAGGCCGAGCGCCTGGAGATCGAGAGCCACGTCACCCACACCTACCGGTTCCTGGAGCGGATCCCGTGGACCAGGGACCTGTCCGGCATCCCGGAAATCGCCTACGCCCACCACGAGCGGCTCACGGGCCGGGGCTATCCCCGGCGCCTGGGCGGGGAGGAGATTCCCGTCCAGAGCCGCGCCATGGCCATCTCCGACGTGTTCGACGCCCTCACCGCCCGGGACCGCCCCTACAAGGGCGCCGTGCCCCTGGAGCGGAGCCTGGACATCCTCCAGGACGAGGCGCGGGAAGGGGCCCTGGACCAGGACCTGCTGGGGCTCTTCATCGAGGCCCGGGTCTTCGAACGGACCGTCCGCCCCTCCTGAGCCCTGGAGCCTCCGGGTCCGAGCCGGTAATCTGGAGGCTTGGAGTGCTTCATGTCCGAACGTGAACCGAGAACGATCGACCTGCAGGGGATCCTGGCCCTGCTGCCCCACCGCTACCCCATCCTGCTGGTGGACCGCATCCTGGACTTCGAGCCGGGGCAGTGGATCCGCGGCCTGAAGAACATCAGCTACAGCGAGCAGGTCTTCCAGGGCCACTTCCCGTCCCGTCCGGTGTTCCCCGGCGTCTACATCCTCGAGGCCATGGCCCAGACCGGCGGCTGCCTGCTGCTCCAGGACATCGAGGACCGGGCCCGCAAGGTGATCTACTTCATGGGGATCGACGGGGCGAAGTTCCGCAAGCCGGTGCTCCCGGGCGACCAGCTGGTGATGGAAGTGAAGGTGCTCAGCCTCAAGGGGCGGATCTGCAAGATGCGGGGCGAGGCCTTCGTGGACGGCCAGAAGGTCGCCGAGGCGGAATTCATGTCCATGCTCATGGACCTGGCGGAGGGAGAAGGCAAATGAGTGCGCAGGTCCATCCCAGCAGCGTCATCAGCCCGGAGGCCCGCCTCGGCGAGGGCGTGGTCATCGGCCCCTTCTGCGTGGTCGAGGGCAATGCCGTCATCGGCGCCCGCACCCTGCTCCGCAGCCACGTGGTCATCGGCCCCCACACCGAGATCGGCGAGGACAACGACATCTTCCCCCACGTCACCCTGGGCATGGGTCCCCAGGACCTGAAGTTCAAGGGTGCCCCCACCCGGCTGAAGGTCGGGAACCGGAACGTGATCCGCGAGGGCTGCACCATGCACCGCGGCACCGAGGGCGGGGGTGGCCTGACCACCGTGGGCGACGACAACTTCCTCATGACCGGGTCCCACGTGGCCCACGACTGCCATGTGGGCAGCCGGAACATCTTCGCCAACAGCGCCACCCTGGCGGGCCACGTGCACGTGGGCGACGGCTGCAACATCGGGGCCTTCTCCGCCGTCCACCAGTTCTGCCGGGTCGGCGATCACGCCTTCATGGGCGGCTTCACCGTCGCCACCCAGGACGTGCTGCCCTTCATGAAGACCGTGGGGGCCCGCGACACCAAGAGCTATGGCGTGAACACCATCGGCCTCCAGCGGAAGGGCTTCTCCGAGGAGGTGGTCGAGGGGCTGAAGCGGGCCCATCGCCTGCTGTTCCACTCGGGCCTCCTGCGGGACGAGGCCATGCAGCAGACCGAGCGGGAGTGCGGCGCCATTCCCGAGGTGGCCTACCTCCTGAGGTTCATCCGCGAATCCAAGCGGGGCATCCATCGTGGGTGAGCGCCGGCACGCCACCGTCGCCATCATCGGCCTGCCGAACGCCGGGAAATCCACCCTGCTGAACGCCCTGTTGGGCCAGAAGCTCGCCGCCACCAGCCAGACGCCCCAGACCACCCGCACCCGGGTGCTGGGCGTGGCGGGCCGCGGCGACGTGCAGCTGGCCTTCCTGGACACGCCGGGGATCCACCTGCCGAAGCACGCCCTCAATGAGCGCATGATGGCCCACGTGGAGCAGGCGCTGGAAGAGGCCGACCTGCTGCTGTGGGTGGTGGATGCCAACGAGTACCTGGGCGTCGGGGAGCATGCCCTGGCCAAGCGTCTCCGGAGGATGGGCCGGCCGACCTACCTCCTGCTCAACAAGATCGACCTGCTGTCCAAGTCACGCCTCCTGGAGAAGGTGGCCACCTACAAGGACCTGCTGCCCTTCAAGGAAGTGGTCCCCATCGGCGCCAAGATGGGCCTGAACCTGGATCCCCTCTGGGCCCTGCTGGAGCGGGATGCCGCCAAGCCGGGCTGGCCCTACGACGAGGAGACCTTCACGGACCAGACCGAGCGGTCCCTCGCCACGGAATTCATCCGCGAGAAGGTGCTCCGCAAGACCCGGGAGGAGGTGCCCCACGGCGTGGCCGTGCTCATCGAGCGCTGGATCGAACCGGGCCAGGAGGACTATCCGGAGGACATGGATCCCGAGGGTGTCTTCATCGCCGCCCAGATCCTCGTGGACCGGGACGGCCACCGCAAGATCCTCCTGGGCTCCGGGGGCCTGATGATCAAGGACATCCGCCAGAGCGCCCAGCGCGAGCTGAAGAAGTTGCTGCAGCGCCCCGTGCGCCTGGAACTTTTCGTGAAGGTGGACGAGGGCTGGCGGGACCGGCCGGACCGGCTGGACCGGCTCTCGATCTGAAACAGGTGGCGTAGCCTCCTCGCCGGAGCCTCGCTTCGCTGGCCTGCCCGGCAGGCCGCTTCGCGATCCGCCGGTCGGCTAGATCGACAGGTCCGTGGCGCGGTGGTCCGGGTCGAGGGGGGCGAGGCCCTCGGTACCGGTGACGGAGGTGTACTGGCCCCGGTCCGGGTCGAAGGCGAACACCTCGCCGGTCTCGATCTTGTAGACCCACCCGTGCAGGTGCAGCATGCCGGTGGAGACGGCCTTGGCCACCGAGGGATGGGTGCGGAGGTTCTCCAGCTGCTCGAGGACATTCTCCTCCACCGTGGCGTGGAGCAGCTGGTTCCCGTGGAGGTGCCCGTAGCTCTCCCCCATGACCCGCTCGGTCTTGCGGGCGTGGGACAGCCAGGCCCGGGTGGCCGGCAGTCCCTCGAGCTTGGCCGGGTCCAGGAGAGCCTGCATGGCGCCGCAGTTGGAATGGCCGCAGATGATGATGTCCCTGACCTGGAGCCCCTCGACGGCGAACTCGATGCCCGCCGCCATGCCGCCCATGCTCTCGTAGGGCGGGATCAGGTTCCCCACGTTCCGGAGGATGAAGAGCTCCCCGGGGCCCGTCTGGGTGATCAGGTTGGGGTTGATCCGGGAGTCGGAGCACGTGACGAAGAGGGTCTCCGGCCTCTGGCCGTGCTCCAGCTCCTCGAAGAGGGCCTGGTGGGAGCGGAAGACCTGCGTCTGGAACTGGTGGATGCCCTGCACGAGCTTCTGCATGCCGACAGTCTACCTGAGGTCAGCCCCCCCGATCCAATGCCCCCGGGGCTCCCCCCTAGAGGCTCAGGTGGGCCATGTGCTCTTCGGAGGTGATGGGGGTGTTGGGCTCGTCGTGGATGATCTTCCCGTCCCGGAGCTTGACGATGCGGTGGGCGTGGCGGGCGATGTCCTCCTCGTGGGTCACGAGGATGATGGTGTTGCCCTTCTGGTAGAGCTCCTCGAAGAGGGCCATGATCTCCACGCTGGTCTTGGAATCGAGGGCGCCGGTGGGCTCGTCCGCCAGCAGGATGCTGGGGTTGTTCACGAGGGCCCGGGCGATGGCCACGCGCTGCCGCTGGCCGCCGGAGAGCTGGTTGGGCATGTGGTCGGCGCGGGACCCGAGGCCTACGTTCTCCAGGGCCTGGTGGGCCATTTGGTGCCGCTCCGCGGGGGTCTTGCCCGCATAGATCAGGGGCAGCTCGACGTTCTGCAGGGAGGTGGTGCGGGCCAGCAGGTTGAAGGTCTGGAAGACGAAGCCGATCTCCTCGTTGCGGATCTGGGCCAGCTCGTCATCGCTCATGGCCGAGGCCAGCTTGCCGTTCAGCTCGTAGGTCCCGTTGGTGGGCGTGTCCAGGCAGCCGATGACGTTCATCATCGTGGACTTGCCGGATCCGGAGGGCCCCATGATGGCGACGTACTCGCCACGGCGGATCTCCATGGTCACCCCGTCCAGGGCGCGCACTTCCATGTCGCCCATCTGGTAGACCTTGGTGATGTCGGTGAGCCGGATCAGGGGGGCGTCGGACATGGGCACCTCGAGGGGCCTCGACCGGCCCTGACTCATCTTCGCAGAACCCGGGGTCAGGTTTAGGGGCGCCCCCGGATTCCCGCTACAATCCGGGGTTCGCCGACCCCTGCTTGAAGGCCCGAGAACCGATGATTGCCGCCCTGATCCGCTCCCTGGGACGGCCGCTGATGCGGCTGCGCTACCGCGTCGAGGCGGAAGGCCTGGAGGCCCTCCCTCCGCCGGATGGCCGCGGGGTGCTCTTCCTGGCCAGCCACCCCACCCTCGTGGACCCCTTCATCCTGGTGGCCCTGCTCCACCGGAGCTGGGAGCCGACCCTGGTCGCGGGTCGCGACCACACGGTCCACGGCCCCCTCCGCTGGCTGGCCCGGGCCTTCGGGGTGAGGGCCCTCCCGGATCCCGCCAGCCATGGGGCAGGCTGCCGCGAGGCCCTGGCCGGGGAGCTGGCGGATCTCGCGGGCCGCCTGCGGGCCGGCCATCGCCTGCTGCTGTTCCCCGGGGGGCGGCTCTCCCGGCAGAAGACCGAGGACCTCTCCGACAACAGCATGCTGGAGGCGGTGCTGCGCCAGGCCCCCGGCACCCGCGTGGTCGTGGTCCGGATGCGGGGCCTCTGGGGCAGCCGGTTCAGTGCCGCCTCCGGCCAGCGTCCCCGGCTGGGGGTGAACCTCCTGAAGGGGGCCGGCTACCTCCTGGCCAACGGGCTCTTCTTCATGCCCCGGCGGAAGGTGCGCCTGGTGTTCGAGGAGGTGACGGACCTGGCCGTGGCGGAGGGCCGGACGGCCCTCAACCGGGATCTGGAGGCCCGCCTGAACGCCGATCCCGGCCCCCGCACCTTCGTCCCCTACCTGTTCTGGCAGGGCCACGGGCCCCGGGTCCTCCCGGAACCGCCCCGGCCCCGCGTGGCCGGCAACCCGAGGACCGTGCCGGCCCAGGTCCGGGACGCTGTCCGCCGCCATCTCCAGGGGGTCACCGGCCATCACGAGATCCAGGACGGGCTGACCCTGGTGGGCGACCTGGGCCTGGACACCCTGGCCCACCGCGAGCTGGAGCTGTGGCTGGAGCGGGCGTACGGCTATCCCTGCAGCGACCCGGCCTCCCTCCAGACCGTGGGGGACGTCATGCTCGCCGCCACCGGGGCCGCGGTCTCCCTCCGGCAGGGCGAGCTCAAGGCGGTGCCCCACGCCTGGTTCCACGCCCCGGCCAACCTCCCCATCGAGCTGCCCGAGGGGGGGACCATCCCCGAGGTGTTTCTCCGGCAGGCGAAACGTGGCCCGGGCCGGATGGCCGTGGCGGACCAGACCAGTGGCGTGCGCACCTACCGCGATGTCATCACCGCCATCCTGGTGCTGAAGCCGGTGTTCGAGCAGCTGGAGGGCGACCACGTGGGCCTGATGCTCCCCGCCACCGGCGGCGCGGGCATCCTCTACCTGGCCCTGCTCTTCGCTGGGAAGACGCCGGTGCTGGTGAACTGGACCTCCGGTTCCCGCAGCCTCTCCCAGGGCCTGGACCTCGTCGGCGTGAAGCACGTCATCACGGTCTCGACCCTCCTGAACCGCCTCGACGCCCAGGGCGTGGACCTCTCGGCCATCCGGGAGCGCCTCTGGCTGCTGGACGTCGAGGGCAAGCGGATCCCCCTCGCCGCCAAGCTTTCCGCCGCCCTCCGGGCCCGGTTCGACTGGTCGGCCCTCACCTCCGTCCGTCCCCCGGAGACCGCCGCGGTCCTCTTCACCAGCGGGAGCGAGAGCCAGCCCAAGGCGGTCCCGCTGACCCACGGCAACATCCTGGCGAACATCCGGGATGTCACCCAGATCCTGCGGTTCCGCAAGGACGACCGCATGATGGGCTGCCTGCCCCCCTTCCATGCCTTCGGGCTCACGACGACGACCATCCTGCCCTTGGTCCTGGGCATCCCGGTGGTCTACCACCCCAATCCCACCGAGGGCCGGATGCTGGCCCGGATCATCTCGGCCTACCATGCCACCCTCCTGGTGGGCACGCCCACCTTCCTGGCGGGCATCGCCCGGCAGGCGGAGGACCGGCACCTGGAGTCCCTGCGCTGGGTCATCTCCGGTGCCGAGAAGTGCCCCGACGCCCTCTACGCCACACTCGCCCGTCGCTGGCCCGGCGTCACGGTCCTGGAGGGCTACGGCATCACCGAGTGCTCGCCCGTGGTGTCGGTGAACCGGGAGGAGGATCCCCGGAACGGGACGATCGGCAAGCCCCTCCCTTCCGTCGAGTGGGCGATCGTGGACCTGGACACCGGCCGGCGGGTCCCGCCCGGCGAGCCGGGCATGCTGCTGGTCCGCGGCCCCAGCATCTTCGGCGGGTACCTGAATCCGAGCGCCGCCTCCCCCTTCCAGACCTTCGAGGGCAAGTCCTGGTACCACACCGGCGACCTCGTCCGGGAGGAGGACGGGGTGCTGGTGTTCGCCGGACGGCTGAAGCGCTTCGTGAAGCTGGGCGGCGAGATGGTCTCCCTGCCGGCCATCGAGGAGGCCCTCGCCCAGCGGTTCATGGGCGAGGAGGATGCCGAGCCCCTCCTGGCGGTGGAGGCCACGGCCGAGGAGATCAACCCCGACCTGGTGCTCTTCACGGTCTCCGGCATCCCCCGGGAGGAGGCCAACGCCGCCATCCGGGCCGCCGGCCTGTCGCCCCTGCACCACATCCGGGACGTCCGCCGGGTCGAGCAGATCCCCACCCTCGGCACCGGCAAGACCGACTACCAGGCCCTCAAGGCGTTGCTGGCCGAGCCGGTGGCCTAGCTAGGCAACCTCGACGAGCATCGCCAGTCCCAGGCCGCCCCCGATGCCAAGGGTCGCGACCCCCAGGCCGCCGCCCCGGAGCCGCAGCTGGTGGACCAGCGTGATGAGGATCCGGGCGCCGGTGGCGCCGATGGGATGGCCTAGGGCCACGGCGCCCCCCGTGGCGTTCAGCCGGTCCGGTGGCAGCCCCAGCTGGCGCTGGCACACCAGCACCTGGGCCGAGAAGGCCTCGTTGAGCTCCCACAGGGCGATGTCCGGCACCCGCAGGCCATGGCGGTCCAGGAGCCGGCGCACCGCAGGCACCGGGGCCTCGCCCATGTCCATGGGGTCCACCCCCGCCTCGGACCAGCCCAGGATCCGGGCGAGGGGACGCGACCCGCCCAGCTGGTCCCCCCGGGCCAGGAGCAGGGCCGCGGCCCCGTCCGACAGGGCAGAGGCGTTCCCGGCGGTCACCTGTCCCGCAGGATCGAACACGGGGGCCAGCTGCGAAAGCGCGCCCGGCGTGGTCCCCGGGCGGATGCACTCGTCGCGGTCAAGCTTCGGGTGGGGCAGGGTCTCCGGGCCGAAGTCCGCCGCCGCGGCCCGGCGGTGGCTCTCCGCGGCCCAGGCGTCGGCCTCCGCCCGCGAGATCCCCCGTCTGGCCACCAGTCGTTCGATGGTCTCCCCCATGAGGAGGCCCGTGACCGGGCAGCGCAGGCCGTCCTGGTGCATGACGTCGGGCAGGGTGCGGTGGCCCATGCGGAAGCCCCAGCGCAGGCCGGGCAGGAGGTGGGGCGTGTCGGACATGGCCTCGCTTCCCCCGGCCAGGATGGGGAAGGGCGCGCCATCGCGGAGGTCCTGGGCGGCCAGGATCGCGGCCTGGAGCCCCGATCCGCAGGCCATGTTCACGGTGAAGGCCGGGGTGTCGGAAGGCAATCCCGCCTTCAGGGCCAGGGTGCGGGCGGGGTTCATCCCCTGGGTGTGGCTCCGCGCCATGCCCCAGACGACCTTGCCGGGCCGGGGCAGGGCGGGGTCCGCCAGCAGGCCCTGGAGGGTCGCCAGCCCCAGCCCCACGGCGCCCTCCCCGGCCAAGGCGCCGCCGTACCGGCCCAGGGGCAGCCGGCCCGCCGCGGCGATGAACAGGTCCCGGGATCCCTTCACGGGTCGGTCTCCCAGTCGTCGGGGGTGGGTTCGCGGGGGCCGAGCCGGGTGTCCGGCGGGAACCAGGCATCGAAGAGGGCGAGGTGGCGCGCCAGGTATTCCCGGGCCAGGAAGCGGACCCGGGCGAAGAAGGGCATGCGCTCCGTGGAGGCCGGCACGCCCCAGGTCTCCAGTCCCATGCGGTCCGCGAGGTAGAGGGCCCGGGGGAGGTGGAAGTCCGAGGTGACCACCACCACCTGGCGCTGCCCGAAGACCACCTGGGCCCGCCGGAGGCTGTCCCAGGTGCGCCGGCCGGCATAGTCGCTGACGATGAGGGTGGGGGGCACCCCCTGCTTCAGCAGCCAGCGGCGCATGGCCTGGGGTTCGTTGTAGGAGGGGTGGCGGTTGTCTCCGGACACCAGGAACCACCGCACCTTCCCCGCGTGGAACAGGTCGAGGGCCGTGCGGAGGCGGGCTTCCAGGACCTGCGTCGGCTCCCCGTCGCCGTAGACGCCCGCCCCGAGCACGAGGACGGCCCCTCCGACGGGGGGAAGGGATTCCGGGGAAAAGGTCCGGCCCCGGTCCAGGGCGGGGAACCTTCCCAGGGTCCAGAGCAGGTCTCCGAGGAGGAGCATGGCCAGGATCGCCAGCAGGGGCCGCCTCTGCAGCCAGCCGCGATGAAGGAGGGCGGAGATCGACATCGTGGGTTAGCATAGACCCTTCATGCGCCTTCGCCCCACGGACCTCCCGCGACGACCGCACCGACCACAGAGACGAGTTGCCTTGATGAACATGCGCCACCCCCGATCCGTCCCGCCCTCCCGGCCTGCCCTGTGGATGGCGCCCCTGGTCCTGGCGCTCGCCGCCGGCGGAAGCGTGGGCTGCTTCCGCGCCACGGGCGTCACACGCCCCAACCTCGCGGTCGAGGAGATCCCGCAGGTGGGCGGCGACCGGGTGGCCGGCCTGAAGGCCTCGGCGGGCCCGGGCGACTTCTACGTGGGCAACGACTACGTCCAGCTGGCCGTCGACGGCGCGGCCTTCGGGGACCAGCCCGGGCAGCTCGGGGCGCCCTCGGGCGGGTCCGTCCTGGACATCGGCACCATCTCGCTGGACCAGAGCTTCAAACGCGTCTCCATGCCCGACGACATGCTGGGTCGCCTCGGGCCGGTGGCCAACCAGGACCCGGACCTGCCCATGGTCTTCGACCACTACCTGCCCGGGAAGTCCACGAACCTGGTCTTCCTGGACATGCAGGGCTACCTGCTCGATCCCAAGGGCAAGCTCGGCGCCACCCTCGACGCCCAGGGGCGGGTCGTGGGCGTGGCCGTGGACCATCGCATCTCCCTGGGGCTCCGGGACACCTATTTCACCCTGGAGACCACGGTCACCAACCATTCGGGCGCCACGCTCCCCATCGAGAACCTGGGGGACTTCCTCTCCCAGCAGGGGGGCGGCTACCGGTTCGTGGTGCCCGCCACGAAGGCCTTCGACGGCACCCCGGTCACCTCCTGGGGCATGGAGATCCCCGGTTCGGATTTCGCCCATCCCCTCACCACCAGCGTCCAGGCGCCCATGGTGGCCCTGACCTCCACGGAGTCCTCGGGGACCACCTACGATGACCACAGCGGCCTCGGCATCCTGCCCGTGGACACGGACCAGGTGCTGGTGACTTCGGATCCCCAGCACCCGCTGACCGAGGACCGGCCGGTGTTCCCCGCCCGGCTCGTGGTGGGAGGCCCCGCCGTCGCCAGCCTGGCGGACGGGCAGAGCCTGACCTACCGGCGGCGAGTCTACGTCACGGGCGGTCCCAGTTTCTACGTCAGCAGCATTGTCAACACCGCCAAGCCGACCCCATCCAACAGCGTGTTCAACTCGATGGCGGTCGCCCGGAGCGGGCTGCGGGGCGGGGATCTCGGGTTCGTGGCCTTCAATTCCTTCGGGACCGCCACCCTGGGCGGTCCGCTGCAGGCCGAATACCGGATCGAGCGGTACCTGGGCAGTGCCGCCGATGCCAGCACCGACCTCAACCCCGCGAACTGGAGCCTCGAACGGGTGGAATTCCGCGAGAAGGGGGATGCGCCCTCCTCGGCCTCGACGGTCCAGATGTTCCTGCCGGCCGTGGCGGATCCGAACGTCTCCGGCCAGAACCAGCGGTACCGGATCACGGTCCGGAACCGGAACCAGAGCGCCACGTTCTACACCGCCACCAACAGCCTCAACACCTCCCGGCCCCACCTGGCGACGCCCATCGAGCCCTCCAAGACCCAGCCATGGAGCCTGGCTGAGTCCCTGGCGCCGGAGCGGTTCGACGTGATCGATTCCGCCGGCAATGTCCTCACCCAGAAGCAGTCGCTGCAGACGTTCTCGGCCCGCGAGGCCGGGGCCACCGTCTACGACGGCCTCCAGCCCCTCCGCATCACGTTCGCGGGGATCGGCGCGACCCCGGACCCGGACATGCAGCGCACCCGCAAGGTCTCGAGCTACTTCGAACCCATCTACAAGGGGAAGGCCGTTGCAGGCGGCAACGTCGGCTCCTACCAGTACCAGGCCGGCAACCAGGCCTTCGGGTCCTCCTTCGCCTTCAGATTCTCCCCCCTCAGCAGCTTCTTCCCGTCGGGGGACTACCTGGCCTACGGTACCCGGGGGCCCCTCTCCTTCCTGGACACCCTGCCCGTGTCGGCCTTCGATGGGCAGACCGATACCAACCACATGTTCGTGGTGGTGAAGTCCAGCCTGCCCACGGGCTGGACCAGCTTCGACCTCCCGGGCCCCACCCAGGCGACCACCGGCGGCTTCAACCCCGGCGAGATGCTCAGCTCGGCCCTCGCCGAGGGGGTCCAGGTCGTGGCCCGCACCGAGCAGGATCTGCAGACCGATCCGACGGCCCTCCGTGCGGAGTTCCGGGTCGAGTTCGACGCCAACAACACCGGCCTTTCCGATGCCCAGCGGGATCCCATCGGGAACGACCCCTTCGTGGTGGGGGCCCGCAGCTCGGTCCTGACCGACGGGACGGTCACCGCCCTCTTCACCCCCGCCCCCACCAGCACCCGCTTCGGGGGGGCCCTCCCATCCACCGGCTGGACGCTGGCCGACTTCCTCACGCAGGCCCAGGGCGCCTTCAACGTGATCGAGCGCCCCCGCGGACCCAAGGGGCTGTTCACGGTCCGCGGCTTCGACCCCGCCGTGGCGCTGGGTTCGGGGACCAACGCCTGGTGGACCCAGACGGGACCTGTCTCGCTGGGCAAGCGGGAGGGCGACTTCGATGCCATCGAACTCCTCCGGGGCGAGTACTCCGATGCCAGCGGGAATCCGCTTCCCCTGACGGACCCGGCCAATGCCACGGCCTGGTTCAACGAGTTCCTGGCCGTCCGCAACGACTGGTTCGGCCTGATCGGCCAGCAGGGTCCCGGGGGCTTCATCAAGGGTCTCGGCCTCTCCTCCGCGCGCTACAGCCTGGACACGCCGGTGGGTCTGGCCCGGACCTACCTGAACCTCGGCAGCGCCACCCTGGCCCAGAATGACCTGAGTCCCGTGCTGAAGGCCCTGCAGGCTGGCGCGGCCGTGGCCTCCACGGGGCCCCTCCTGGACGTGACCGCGAACGGCACGGGTCCCGGCGGGCTGGTGGCCGGTCCGGTCTCCTCCGTGACCCTCACGGTCAATCTCTATGCTCCGGACTGGGTGCCCGTGGACGAGGTCCGGGCGGTCGTGAACGGCGTGGTGCAGACCATTCCGATCAGCAGCTTCACGGCCTCCACCGCGGATTCCCGGCTGCGTACCGCGACGGTGACCCTCGCCATGCCCACCACGGGGAAGGACGCCTGGATCGTCGTGGAGGCGGGCGTCCCGCTCACCACCACCGGCGCCTACGCCGCCGGCACGCCCTGGGCCAAGATCATGAAGGGCATCTACCCCATCGCCGTCACCAATCCCATCTTTGTGGACGTGACGGGGGGCGGGTACACTCCTCCTTTCCCCTGACAGTGGGAGTGCCCTGATGGCGGATTGGCTCCCGGAACGGCTTCCGGAGGACATCGACGCGGAACGGTCGTTCCTGGCCACGTGCTGCGCACCTGGCGCGGAGATGCTGGCCTCTGAAGTGGTCTTCACCCTCTCCGAGGAGGACTTCGTCCATCCGGCCCACCGGGCGGTGTTCCGGGCCCTCCGGAGCCTCCTCGAGGCCCAGGTGGAGGTCAACGCCCTCACGCTGAAGGACGCCCTGGATCAGGACGACAGCCTCAACCGCGTGGGCGGCTACCCGGGCCTGGTGGAGCTGCTGGCCGGCGAGGACGTGGGCCGACCCCAAGTGCTGGCCGACGTCATCCGGCGCAAGGCCAAGCTGCGACGGCTCGTCCACCTGGGTGCCCAGCTCGTGCGCCAGGCTGCGGAGGAGGACGAGACGCCGGAGGTGCTCACGGACCAGACGGCCCAGAGCCTCTTCCAGCTCGCCCAGGGCGACGCCAAGACCCGGGGGCTGCTGCCCATCGGAAGCGTGGCGGATGACGCCATGGAGCGCCTCCAGGACCGCCTGGAGGGGCGCCTGTCGCCCGGCGTGCGCGTGGGATTCAGCCGGTTCGACGAGCTGACCCAGGGCTTCCAGCCCGGCAACCTCATCGTCCTGGCCGCCCGGCCCGGCATCGGCAAGACCGCCCTGGCCCTGAACTGGATCCTCCGCGCGGCCCAGGGGCGGGATGGCCGGGACGGCACCTGCGGGGCCTTCTTCAGCCTGGAGATGAGCCACGAGGAGGTCTTCCTCCGCCTGCTCTCGGCCCACAGCCAGACCAACATGAAGGACATCCAGGCCGGTCGTGCCGCCGGCCACATGCAGACCCTGCTCCAGGCCCGGGATGAGCTGGCGGCCCTGCCCATCTACATCTGCGACCAGGCCTCCATCACCGTCCCCCAGATCCAGAACATGGTCGTGAAGCAGGGCAGCCAGAGCAACCGCCGCGTCGAGTTCGTGATCGTGGACTACCTGCAGCTCCTCAGCAGCCCCGAGGGCAGCCGCGGGGCCAAGCAGAACGAGGCGGTCCGAATCGGCGAGATCAGCCGTGGCCTCAAGCTCATGGCCAAGGACTTCGGCATCCCCGTGGTGGTGCTCTCCCAGCTCAACCGCGAGGTGGAGCATCGCACCGGCGGCCGGCCGCAGCTCTCGGACCTCCGGGATTCGGGCGCCATCGAGCAGGACGCGGACATGGTCGCCTTCATCCACCGGAAGATGGTGGCGACGGCGGCCGATGCCGAGCCCGATCCGACCGCCGAGCTCATCGTGGCCAAGCACCGCAACGGCCCCACGGCCATCATCCAGCTGCACTTCCAGGGTGAGCACGCCACCTACCGCGAGATGGTCCGGGAGACCGGCGGCTACGCCTGAACGGAGAAGTGGCCTCGCGGCCACTTCTCCGATAGCCCGCTTCGAGGCGGCTGCTACTCCAGTCCGAAGGTGGAGTTCTCCAGATCCTTCCTCTCGGTATCGCCTGCGGCGATACGCGAGGCCTCCTCCGGTGAAGGAGGCGGCCTTTTCGGGATCCGCTACTCCAGTCCGAAGGTGGAGTTCTCCAGTTCCTTCCTCTCGGTATCGCCTGCGGCGATACGCGAGGCCCCCTCCGGTGAAGGAGGCGGCCTTTTCGGGATCCGCTACTCCAGTCCGAAGGTGGAGTTCTCCAGTTCCTTCTTCACAAAGGCCATGAAGAGGTCGCCGGTGGCGCCATCGATGATCCGGTGATCGAAGCCGAGGCTCGAGAACATGATCTGGCGGATGGCGATGAAATCGGTGCCGTCGGGGCCGGTGACGACGACGGGGCGCTTGACGATGGCGCCCACGCCCTGGATGGCCACCTGGGGCTGGTTGATGATGGGCAGGCCGAAGGTGTCGCCGTAGACGCCGGGGTTGGTGATGGTGAAGGTGCCGCCGCTGATCTCGTCGGGCTTGAGCTGCTTGGTGCGTGCGCGCTCGGCCAGGTCGTTCAGGCTGCGGGCCAGACCGCCCAGGTTCATCATGTCGGCGTTCTTGACCACGGGCACGATCAGGCCCCAGTCCAGGCTCACGGCGATGCCGAGGTTGATGTCCTGCTTGTAGACGACGTTGTCGCCGTCCACGGAGGCGTTGGCGACGGGGTAGGCCCGGAGGGCCTTGCAGGCCGCCATCATGATGAAGGGCATGAAGGAGAGCTTGGTGCCGAACTGCTCCTCGAAGGCCTGCTTGTGCTTGTTGCGCAGCCTGGCCACGTGGGTCATGTCGATCTCGAAGACCGTGTAGACGTGGGCGGAGGTCCGGCGGCTGGCCACCATGTTGTCGGCGATGATCTTCCGCATCCGGCTCATGGGCTCGACCTTCACCCGCTCTCCGGCGGCGAAGGCCGGCACGGCCGGGGCCGGGGCCACCGACAGGGCGGGCGTGAGGCCCAGGGTGGGCGCGGAGGGATCGTGGACCGCGGGCAGCGAGGGGGCGATGGCAGCGGGTGCCGCTGCCGTGGCCGGCCCCTTGGCGAGGTAGGCCTCCAGGTCCTCCTTCGTCACCCGGCCCGCCTGGCCGGTGCCCTGGATGCGGGCGAGGTCCACCCCGTGCTGGCGGGCCATCTCGCGCACCAGCGGGCTGCTCTTGGTCTTCAGGCGGCCCTCGAGGCTGTTGTCATCCTCGACGCCCATGGGGTGGATCGGGGCGGCCAGGGGGGCTGCGGCGGGGGCGGCAACCGGGGCCGCTGCGGAGGCAGGGGGCGCCCCCGCAGGCTTCTCGGAGGCGTCGCCGATGCGGGCCACCACGGTGCCCACGGGCACGGTGGCGTTCACGTCCACGAGGATCTCGAGGAGCGTGCCGGCGGCGGGAGCGGGGATCTCCGCGTCCACCTTGTCGGTGCTGATCTCGTAGAGGGTCTCGTCCTTGGCGATGGGATCGCCGACCTTCTTGTGCCACTTGAGCACGGTGGCTTCGGCGATGCTTTCGCCCATCTGGGGCATGATGACGTCAAAGGCCATGGGTGGCTCCTATGAGGGCAGGGGAGGGGTCGTCAGGTGGTGGGCGGTGGCCAGCTGGAAGGCGTGGGCCGCCTTGAGGAGGGCCACGTCAGCCAGGGCCGGGGCGATGAGCTGCAGGCCCACGGGAAGGCCCCCGGCGAAGCCGGCGGGCACGGACAGGCACGGGACGGCGGCGAGGGACGTGGTGACCGTGAACACATCCGCAAGATACATCGACAGGGGATCGCCGGTCTTGGCCCCCAGGGGGAAGGCGGTCACGGGGCTCACCGGCGTGGCCAGCAGGTCCACGGACCTGAAGGCCTCCTGGAAGTTCCGGGTGATGAGCGTCCGGGCCTGGAGGGCCCGGAGGTAGAAGGCCTCGTACCAGCCGCGGGAGAGGCAGAAGGTCCCGAGGAGGATCCGCCGCTTGGCCTCCGGGCCGAAGCCGCGATCCCGCGTCTCCGAGATCAGGTCCGCCAGGTCCAGCCCCTGATCCGGGGCCCGGTACCCGTACCGCACCCCGTCGAAGCGGCTGAGGTTGCTGGACACCTCGCTGGTGCAGACGAGGTAGTAGGTGTCGATGGCATAGCGGGTATGGGGGAGGGAGACCTCCACCAGGTCGGCCCCCAGGGCGGCGAGCTGGTCCAGGGCGGCCTCCAGGACCTCGCGGACCTCCGGAGCCAGTCCCGGCCCCCAGTACTCGACGGGCAGGCCGATCCGCTTCCCCTTGAGGTCGGCAGGCTGGAGGGGGAAGAGCGCCCCGGTCCGGGGCAGGTCCACCGAGGTGCTGTCCCGCGGGTCGGGTCCGGCCATCACCTGGAGGGCGGCGGCGACGTCGGCGGCTGTGGTCCCCACCGGGCCCACCTGGTCCAGGCTGGAGGCCATGGCCGTGAGCCCGTACCGGCTCAGGACCCCATAGGTGGGGCGGAGTGCGGTGACATTGCAGAAGCTGGCGGGCAGGCGCACGGATCCCCCCGTGTCGCTGCCCAGGGCCAGGGGTGCGTACCCGGCCGCCACGGCGACGATGGGGCCGGAGCTGCTGCCGCCGGGCACCCGGGCGGGATCCCAGGGGTTGAGGGTGGGGCCGAAGGCGCTGTATTCGCCGCTGGAGCCCATGGCGAATTCATCCATGTTCGCCTTGGCGACGGGAATGGCGCCCGCCGCCAGGAGCCGCGACACCACGGTCGCGTCGTAGGCGGCCTGGTGGCCCTCCAGCATCCGGGAACCGCAGGTGGCGGGGAGGCCTGTCCAGGCGAGGTTGTCCTTGAGGACCACCGGCAGGCCGAGCACGGGGGTCCGTTCCCCCTCCCGGAGCCGGCGGTCCGCCTCCCGGGCCAGGGCCAGGCTCCGGGAGGCATCCGTGGCGAGCACGGCATGGAGCTGGCCATCCCGGGACCGGATCCGTTCCAGCGACTGGCGGACCAGGGCTTCGGCTGACAGGTCGCCGGCATCCAGCCCGCCGCGCCAATCCATCGCCGTGCCCAAGGCCATCCCGTCTCCCCGAACCTTCTACTGTGCCATCAGGTGGAGCCGCGTGCCATCTCCCGGGACCCACGGGCACCCTTCCATTTCTCCAGAATGTCCTGGCCGCTGCCGTTGCACCGGTGGTCGGGGCCTGCACTCCGGATGGAAATAGGCTACCATCCTCTGCTCAAGCCCCGCTCTGGCACGCCCCCTGCGAGTCCGTCCCGGGGTGACCCCTGGAAGACCCATGAATCCATTCGAAGTGCTGGAGATCCCTGCCGACGCCTCCAACGAGGACATCAAGGCCGCGTACCACCGCCTCGCGAAGCAGTGGCATCCGGACCGGTACTCCGGGAAGGAGAAGGAGGCGGCCGAGGCGAAGTTCCGGGAGCTGGCCGAGGCCTTCAGCATGCTCAAGGATCCGGGGCGCCGGCTGACCCTCCAGCAGCAGCAGCCCGCCCGGCCCCAGGCGCCGACCCCCGCCGCCGCCCCCCCCAGACCCCAGGAGATGGCCGGGGAACGGTCCCCCGAAGACTGGGCCACCATGGCCCGGGAGGCTTTCAACGACGGCAAGGTGGACCAGGCCCGTGCCCTGATCCACTACGCGATCCGCATGGACGGCTCGAAGGCCGCCTACCACGCCCTCCTGGCCGGAATCCTCGAGCAGGAAGGCGGCGATGTGCGGGCGGTGATCAAGGCCCTGGAGACGGCGGTCCGGCTGGATCCCAAGGACGTGGAGAGCCACATCAAGCTGGCGGGGCATTTCCATGGGCTGGGCATGGCCGCGCGCGCCCAGCGCCATGTCGATCTCGCCCGGGAGCTGGCGCCGAACCATCCGAAGCTCCGGAAGCACCGCCCGCCCCAGCAGCCGCAGGCCCATGGGGGGAAGGGACAGGGCAAGGGCAAGACGCCCGTCGTGCAGCCGGGTCTCATGGATCAACTCAAGGACCTGTGGGGCCGATTGACGGGAAGGGGTTGACCATGGCGATTCGCGCCGCAGGAATGACGGATGTTGGCTGCGTGCGCAAGCACAACGAGGACAGCTTCCTGGCGGCGCCGGAGCTGGGCCTCTATGTGGTGGCGGACGGCCTGGGCGGACACGCCGCAGGGGAGGTCGCCAGCCGCATCGTCGTCGAGCGGGTGGCCCAGTTCGTGGGCGAGACCACGGAGAAGGACCGCACCTGGCCCCTGGAATACGACACCACCCTGAGCTTCGACGGGAACCGCCTGAAGGTGGCCCTCCTCCTCTCGGATCAGGCCATCGCCGACGACATCCGCAGGAACCCGGAGCGGGAGACCATGGGCTCCACCGTGGTGGCCTGCCTCCTGAGCGGCACGAAGGCGACCCTCGCCCATGTCGGGGATAGCCGGGCCTATATCCTCAACAAGGAGGAGATCCGCCAGGTGACCCGGGACCACAGCTGGGTGGCCGAGCAGGTGGCCAATGGGATCCTCACCCCTTCGGAAGCCCGGGTGCACCCCTTTCGCAACGTGATCACCCAGGCCCTGGGAAACGGGGGGGACCTCGAAGTTGAGGTCCAGGAACTGGAACTTGGGAAATCGGACCGGCTTTTGCTTTGTTCCGACGGCCTGTCAGGAATGGTGGGCGATGCTCAGATCTGGGACATTGTGAATCAGTCGCCGAACCTACAGACCGCGGTGGAAGCCTTGATCTCCGTGGCCCGGAACAACGGGGGTGAGGACAATATCACCGCCGTGCTCGTGGGGTGGGAGCCGGAGGAAGGCTGACGCAAAAATAGTTAACCTTGACGTAATCCTGTCCGGCGGTACCATTTCCTTTACCTAATTCTCCAAGTGAGGCGTCCGGTGGGTCTTTTCGGAAGCAAAACCAAAAGTCTTGTCGGCTTGGATATCGGTTCCAGCTCAGTGAAAGTCTGTGAACTGCAGCAGGTGGGGAAGGGTGGTTCCACCCGCTACCGTCTGCAGAAGCTGGGGCAGATCCCCCTTGCCGCCGACGCCATCGTGGATGGCGACATCATGGATAGCAACGCTGTAGCGTCGGCTATCCGTCAGATACTCGCAGAACAGAAAATCAAGGCCAAGGATGTGGCGATCTCCGTATCCGGCCAGCAGGTCATGGTCAAAAAAGTGACATTCCCCCTGATGAGCCAGGCGGAATTGGCGGAATCGGTCCGATGGGAAGCCGAGAGTTTCTTCCCGGCCGGCCAGGGGCTCGATTCCTACGCGCTGGATTATTACCTCATCGAGGAGCGGGCCCAGGAAGGCAACATGGACGTCGTCCTGGTGGCCTGCCGCAAGGACAAGCTCGAGTCCTATGTGAGCTGCGTGACCCAGGCCGGGTGTGCGCCCAAGGTCGTGGATGTGGACGTCTTCGCCCTCCAGAACGCCTATGAGGTGAACAGCGTCGGCGCGGGGCGGGACGAGGTGGTCGCCCTGGTGAACATGGGCGCGACCTTCACCAACCTCACCATGATGGTCGGCGGCAAGTCGGTCTTCTGGCGGGACATGGCCTGGGGCAGTGGCCGCTATTCGGAAAAGCTGATGGAGGACTGGGGCCTCGGCCGCGAGGCCTCCGAGCAGCTGAAGCGAGGGCAGCAGGCCGATGGCCGCACGCCCGAAGAGGTGCAGCCCTCGATCAACGCCGTGTCCGACGCCTTCGCCGACGAGCTCAGCCGGACCCTCGACTTCTTCAAGAGCAGCTTCAAGGTGGACCGCCTGGACCGGGTGCTTCTGGCCGGCGGCGGCTCCCTGGCCCACGGGCTGCTCGACGTGCTTGCCGACCGGCTCCGCGTCTCCGTGGACCGCCTGAATCCCTTCCAGCTCATCGAAGTGGATGGCCGGACCGAGGATCCCGTCACCGTGCGGGAGATCGGGGGCGCCGCCGCCGTCGTGGTCGGGCTGGCCTTGCGCCAAGTGGGGGACCGATGATCAAGATCAACCTGCTGGGTGACGCGCTGGCCTCCGCGGGGGCCAAGAAGGGCGCCGACAAGGGGGCCGCCGAACCGGCCCAGGTCTACTCCGGTGGCGAAGGTGCGGCCCGCTCCAGCCTGCCCATCGCCGGGCTCATCGTGGGCATCCTCTTCGCGGCGCTCGGCGGCCTCTACTACGTCTGGCTGAACAACGAGTTCAACCATGCCAAGGAGAAGAAGGCCGAACTGGAGCGTGACAAGAAGCAGTACGAGCCCTACATCGCCCTGGAGAAGAAGTTCCGAGAGAAGAAGGAGGCCCTGCAGAAGAAGGAAGAGGTGATGACGAACCTGAAGCGTCAGCAGGCCCTTCCGGTCCACTTCCTCGAAGAGCTTGCGAACAGCCTCCCCGATGACGTCTGGTTCAAGAAGATCACCCAGAAGGGATCGACCATCACCATTGATGGGGAGAGCCGGAACTTCGAGGCCATCAACGCCTTCTACGGGAATCTCCAGTCCCGGACGCGCTGGTTCCAGAAGATCAACTACCCGGGGGCCAAGCGGGTGGCGAACGGATCCCTGGAATTCACCATCACCTTCGAACTCCAGAACGCCGTCTGAGGTAGATCATGAATCCCCAGCTCCAGAAACAGATCCTGGTGGGTGCGGTGGCGGGCATCGTGGTGGCCGCGCTGGTGTTCTTCCTGCTCGGCGGCATGAGGACCGACCTCGAGGCCGTCCGGGCCGACAACCAGGCCCTGCAGGCCTCCGTCGACAAGGGAAAGCTGCTCAAGGCGAACTACGAGAAGCTCCGCGAGGAGGTCGCCAAGCAGGACAAGCGCATCGAGCAGCTCGTCAAGATCATGCCCACGGAAACCGACTACGGCGAGATCCCCTACCGCATCAAGAAGCTGGCGGATGATGCCGGCATCGACCAGGTGTCTTTCGCCCTCATGCCGGACCGGAAGTCCACCTACTACACCGAGAAGCCCGTGGCCTTCGAGTTCCGGGTGGGCTACCACAGCTTCGGCCAGTTCGCCTCGCTCATCTCCGGCTACGACAAGATCATCAACCTGTCCAACATCGAGATCACCCGGAAGACCGACAGCCGCAGCGTCTATCCCGCCTCGGTGAAGTGCACCGTCAGCGCCTTCGTCTACAATCCCGAGCCGCCCCCGGCCGAGCCCCCTGCCAGGAAGCCGGCGGCTCCCGCCGCTCCGGCTCCGGAGAAGGATTGAGGAACCCAGCCATGGCCCATCGCCTCCAGCCCCTCGCCTTCCTCGCCGGGACCCTCCTGCTCGCCCAGGCGCCCGCGCCCGCCCCGGCCACGACCGGCCCGGTGCCGGCTGCCGCGCCCGTTCCCGAGGATGTGGCCATCATCAAGGCCACGCCCTACAAGCCCGTCATCCAGCGGGATCCCTTCGCGACCCCCCGGGATGACCGTCCCACGGATGCCCAGGACCTCCTGGACGACATCTCCGTGAAGGGCGTCCTCCGCCGGGATGGCAAGAATTTCGCAATCATCTCCGACAGTCGGGGAAATGTCCGGTGGCTGCCCGTCGGCCACCGATTCAAGGATGGAGAGATCGCCGCCATCACTGACAGCGCCGTGATCTTCCATCAGTGGGAACTGAACACCACCAACCGTTCGGTCTTCCGCACCGTTACCAAGACGTTCAAGCGCGAGGAGGGTAATCGATGAATGCTCGCCTGAGTTCCTTGCTGGTCGCAGGGGGCGTGGTCCTGGCGGGGATCCAAGCGGGATCCCTCCTGGCCGCTCCCCTCGAATCGGAAACCGGCTTCGTCCCGGCCCACACCGCGGCGACCCTCCAGTCCGCCACCCTCGTCTCCGACGGGGCCGGGGCGAAGGTCGTCCTGAGGGTCCCGGGATTCTCGGCCAAGCCGGGAGTCCAGGTCCTCTCCTCGCCCATGCGGGTGGTGGTGGACCTGCCCGGGGTCGAGCGGGGCACCCTCGTCACGCGGAAGGATCTCGCGGGACTGAACCATCCCCTGGTCCGCAAGGCCCGCCTGGGCCAGTTCGTCGCGGCGCCCCATCCGGTGACCCGCCTCGTCCTGGAAGTGGCTTCCGGCACCCAGGTGACCGTGGACACCACGGCCGATGGGGTCCAGCTGCTGCTGGCGCCCGGCCAGGGCGCGGTGCGGGCCAGCCTCGGGACGATCGCCCCGGTGGTCTCTCCGTCGATGCCCGTGCCCGCGGAGGTCGTGACGGCCCAGGCTGCGCCGGCCCCGGTGACGCCGCCCGCGGCCGCCCCGGTACCGACCCAGGCCCCTGTGGTGGCCGCGAAGGCCCTCCTGCCGCTTCCCAGCGCCGGCGGGGCGTTCCAGAGCCTTCCCCAGCTTGCGGCCTCCACGGCGCTGCCCGTGGCCAGTCCCGATGCGATCCAGGTTCCGGAGCCCGAGAAGCCCCGGCCCGCCGCCCCTTCGCCATCGCGGTCTGCCGGCCGGACCCTGGGCGAGACCCAGTACAACTACACGGGCGCCCGGATCACCATCGACCTCCAGAACACGGACATCCGGGAACTGCTCCGGATCCTGGCCGACACCGGCAAGCTGAACCTCGTGATCGATCCTGATGTCCAGGGCACCCTCGGCGTCCGGTTCACGGACACCCCCTGGGACCAGGTGCTGGACGTGGTCCTCAAGAACGCGGGGCTCGGCAAGGAGATCCAGAATGGCGTCCTCCGGGTCGCCAAGATGGAGAAGCTCCAGAAGGAGGAGGAGGACCGGAAGAAGCTGGAGGAGACCAAGGCCCTGGCCGGTGACCTCCAGACCATGACCCGTCCCCTGTCCTACGCCAAGGTGAGCGACGTCCAGAAGATCCTCAAGGACATGCTGACCAAGCGCGGCTCCGTCATCCTGGACGACCGCACCAACACGCTCATCATCACGGACCTGCCCAAGAACCTGAAGGTCATCGACGAGCTCATCCAGACCCTCGACGTGCAGATCCCCCAGGTGCAGATCGAGGCCCGGGTGGTGGAGGCCAACAAGAACTGGCAGCAGGCCTTCGGCGTGAAGTGGCCGCAGTCCAACAGCGGCAATGTGGCCATCACCAGCGGAGGCAGCAGCTCCACCTCGACCCCCTGGCTGGGGACGGCCTCCCCGTTCTGGAATGGCGCGACGGGATTCAACCGCCCGGCCTCCGGGCAGACCGCGGGCGTGGCCTGGGCCCCTGGCAAGGATGGCGTGACCAGCATCGCGAACCCCGCCGGCGAGTTCTGGTTCTCCTTCCTGAGCGACCGGTTCAGCGTGAACGCGGTCCTGCAGGCCCTGGAGACGGAAGGCGTCGTGAAGATCGTCTCCTCCCCGAAGGTGGTGACCCAGAACAACAAGAAGGCGACCATCCTCAGCGGCGAGAAGATCCCCTATCCCACCCAGCAGGGCGGGGCCCAGGGCGGTGCCATCACCGTGGCCTTCGCGGATGCAAACCTCCAGCTCGACGTCACGCCCCAGATCACCAACGAGGGCACGATCATCATGGACATCAAGCTGGAGAAGGCCGAGGCCGACTTCAGCCGCACCGTGAACGGCACGCCCACCATCGTCCGGAAGGCCCTGGACACGCAGGTGCTCGTCCGCGACGGCGGCACGGCCGTGCTCGGCGGCGTCTATGTCACGAACCGCACCAACGGCATGACCGGTGTCCCCTTCCTTTCCCGGATCCCGATCCTCGGCGCCCTGTTCCGCTCGAAGACCAAGTCGGAGTCCAACGCCGAGCTGCTGATCTTCATCACGCCGCACATCCTGCGCGGCTGATGGCAGGCCTCAAACGAAGAACGGCCCCATCGGGGCCGTTCTTCGTTTGAGGGGGGCCGGTTGCCTACTTGGCGATGGGCAGCGTGCGGACGAGGCGCTTGCAGGAGTTGCAGAGGATCGTGTAGTTGTCCGGCTGGTCGAAGCGGTACTTGAAGCCCGGATCCTCGGAGACCTTCTCGAGGTGGCCGAACTGGTACTCGGCGATGCGGACGCTCTGGGGGGCGGTCAGATCGGCGCCGCAATGGGTGCAGGAGATGGCGGCCATGCTTGCTCCTCGTGGCTGGATTCAGGAGTGGAACAGGTTCCAGAGCCACCAGCTTAGCAGAGCCAGCGCGAGGAGCCCCACGCACAGCCGCAGCAGGAACCTGCCTATCTTGTAGGCCAGGAGCAGCACCAGCACGAGGATCGCGGCGCCTGTGACGATCAGCACAATGTTCATGCGCGTCTCCCGGAGGCGTCCCAATGGTAGAACCCGCGGCCGGCGCGCTGGCCCGTCTCGCCGCGGGCCACCTTCTCCTGCAGGAGCCTGGGCGGCGCGAACCGCGGATCGCCGGTGCTGCGGTGGATGCCCTCGGCGATGGCCAGGCGCAGGTCCAGGCCCACCCGGTCGGACAGTTCCAGCGGACCCACCGGATGCCCGTAGCCCAGGGTCATCAGCGCATCGAGATCCTCCGCTGCGGCGATGCCGGCCTCCAGGAGCCGCATTGCCTCGAGGCCCTGCGCCAGGGCCATCCGTGCTGCGGCGAAGCCCGCCTGGTCCCGCACCTGGGCCACCTGTTTCCCGAGCGCCCCGGCCAGGTCGCGGGCCCGGTCCACCCAGGCCTGGGGCGTGCCGTCGGGAACCACCAGCTCCACCACCGCCATGCGGGGGACGGGCACGAAGAGGTGGAACCCCAGGAGCCGATCCCGGAGCCCGGCCTCCCTCGCCAGATCCGTGACGGGCAGGCCGGAGGTGCCGCTGAGCACGGGCAGGTCCGGGCCCCCCCAGGCCGCTGCGGCGGCCAGCACCCGGACCTTGGCTTCGACCACCTCGGGAATCGCCTCCAGGAAGGCCGCGGCTCCGTCGAGGGCCGCCGGGCCGAAGGGGAGGGCCTCCAGCCGGGCGCTGGCCGCGGCGTGAGCCGCCGGGTCCAGCCGGCCCTTCCGGACTGCCGACTCCCAGCGGCGCTCGATCCCCGTGCGTCCGCGGGCCGCGTGCTCCGCATCGCGCCCGAGCAGCCGCACGGCCAGTCCCCGCTCAGCGGCCCACTGGGCCGTGGAGAGGCCGAGCACCCCCGGTCCCAGGATGGCCAGGGGGCCGTTCATGCCCGCGCCCCGGCGGCCCATGCCCCGAGTCCCGATTTCCCGGCGCCTTCCTTCATGCGATCCACTCCCCCTCCCGGTATGATGAACGCAAAGGGCCGTTGAATCTTCCCGCATCCCACCGTCCGGCAGGGCCGTCTCGCTTCATGCTCATCGATTACGCCGCCATCACCCATCCGGGCAAGGTCCGGAAGAACAACGAGGATGCCTATCTCCTGAGCGCGCTGGACGGCGAGGAACCCATCCTCAACAGTCCTTCGCGGTCCCTCAAGGTGGGCGATCCCGGTCTGCTCGTGGCCGTGGCCGACGGCATGGGCGGCGCGGCGGCCGGCGAGGTGGCCAGCCGGGAAGGCCTGGCGGCCGTCTCGGTCTACCTCTTCGGGCACTGGGGCCGCCTGGCCACGACCAAGGCCAGGGAAGAGGAGCTCATCCAGGCCCTGGTGACGGCCGTGGAGCAGGCCAGCGATGCGGTGCTGCGCTACTCCGACGATGACCGGACCGCGCGGGGGATGGGCTCCACGCTCACCGCTGCGGTGGTCTGGAGCGGCCACGCCTACATCGCGCAGATCGGGGATTCCCGCGCCTACCTCTACCGCCAGGGCCAGCTCCACCAGATCACGGAGGACCAGACGCTGGTGAACGACCTGGTGGCCCAGGGCAGCCTGACCCGCGAGCAGGCCCGCACCCATCCCCAGCGCAACATGATCACCCAGGCCCTGGGGTCGCCCCAGCCGCTGCAGGTGGCCCTCTACCGGCTGGCGCTCCGCCGCGGGGACCGGCTGCTCTGCTGTTCCGATGGCCTGCACGGGGAGCTCTCCGACGAGCGGATCCTCGACGTGCTGAGGCGGGATCAGACGCCGAGGCGGAGCCTGGACCTGCTCGTGGAGGAGGCCCTGGCCCAGGGCGGCCGCGACAACATCACCGCCGTGCTCCTGCTGGCGAACGATCCCATGCTGCCCCTGCCGGGCGACGGGGAGGTCCCCGAAGTGCTCCGGCCCGACCGGAGCGGCGGGGGCGGTGGGCTCTGGCAGATGCTTCGTGGATTTTTCGATGGAAGGCGGCGCCGATGAGCATGCTGCAGGGTTCGGTCTCCCTCAAGCGGTTCCTGGTGCTCGGGCCCGTGCCGGACCTGGAGGACCTCCAGGCCGGCCTGGTGCAGGACCAGTTCCGCCCCTTCCAGGACGGACTGGAGGAGGAGCGGATGGGCTGGTGCGATTGGCGCAACCCCCTCATCACGCCGCCGGAGCAGGACTGGGTCAGCCAGGAGCGCTTCGCCGTCTTCGCCCTCCGCATCGACACCCGCCGGGTGCCGCCGTCCCTGCTCAAGGCCCACGTGGATCTCCGTGCCCAGCAGCTGGTCCAGGAGAAGGACCTGGCCTTCCTGGGCAAGGAGGCCCGCCTCTCCCTGCAGGACGAGATCAAGGTCGAGCTGCTCCGGAAGGTGCTGCCGGTGCCCAAGGTGGTGGAGGTGGCCTGGGACCTCAAGGGCGGCCTGCTCTGGACCACGGCCTCCTCCGCCAAGGCCCAGGGGGCGCTGGCCAGCCTCTTCATGAAGTCCTTCGGCTGCGAGATCCATCCCCTGGCCCCGCTCGTCCTGTCGGGCCGCTTGTGTCCCGACCTTTCCGTGGAGGCCCTGATGGCCCTCGATCCCATCGACCTCGAGCTCGAGGAGGCCCAGGGATGAAGCCCATGGAGCTCATGGAACAGGGCCGTTTCCTCGGCGAGGAGTTCCTCCTCTGGCTGTGGATGCGGAGCCAGACGGAAGGAGGCGCCAGCGGCGAGGAGGGCGACGGTTCGGCCTGCTTCGTGGATGACGCCATCCAGCTGGCCTCCGAGCGGGGCGAGGTGAAGGAGATCTCCCTCCGCAAGGGCAGTCCCGCCGAGAGCCGGGAGGCCTTCGAGGCCCTCAGCCGCGGCATGCGTCCGGCGCGCGTGAAGCTCCGCATCCTCTCGGGGGACATGGAGTGGGTCTTCACCCTCAATGCCGCGACCCTGGACATGGGCACGCTGAAGCTCCCCCCGAGCAGCGGCAAGGCCCCCCAGGACCGTCTCCACGACCGCCTCTACCTGCTGGAGGAGGGGGCGGGGCACCTGGAGCGCCGCTTCCAGCACTTCCTGCGCGCCCGGGCCGAGGATGGGGACGGGATGGCCGAGTCCCTGAAGGCCTGGGTCCGGGGCGGCCTCGCCGGCCCCGGGGGAGAGGTGCCTTGGGAGGCCTGAGCCTCCTGCTCCCGGCCCTCCTGGCGGCGCCACCGGTCCAGGATCCCGCCCCGGTGATGGTCCACGCCCGGACCCCGTCCGGCCAGCTCCTCATCCTCCGGCTCCAGTTCCGCAAGGGCCTCAGCGTGGAGGGGCGCGGCCTTCCCAGGGCCTTCCTGGCCAAGGGGGCGGATGCGCACGGGTGGGTGCCCTTCGAGCAGCTCTCGCCCGACGGGAAGCGCTGGGCCCTGGCGGCCTTCTTCCCCGGGGACCAGTGGCGCAGCGATGGCGTGCGGCACGTGGTCCGGCACCCCGAGGTGGAGTCCGTGTGGACCCTGGCGGCCCTGTTCACGGGGCATGGCCAGAACTACGACAAGCTCATGGCGGAGAACCCGGGGCTCCCCGAGAAGCTGGTGGAGGGCGACACCTGGCGCATCCCGCTGCCGCTGCTCTCGGTGGACCTCGGCGGCCAGACCCGGGGCGCGGACCGCTCCCAGCCCGAGGATGACCTCGACGACGAGGCCCGCGTGGCCGCCTACCGGGCCCTGCTCACCTACGGCGAGGACGCCCAGGGCAAGTACGCCGCCTACCACCTGCGCAAGGGCGAGGCCCTCTACTCGAGCGTGGTCATGCGGTACACCGACCGGGTGGATCCCAAGGCCGTGAACGACTTCGCCGAGCAGCTGGCCCGCCGCAGCGGCATCGCCGACCTGCGCAGCATCCAGCCCGGCCAGCTCATCAAGATCCCCGTCTCCGTACTGGCGGATCCCTTCCAGCCCGAGGGCACCGTGGGCCTGGCGGAGGAGCGGGAAGTGCGGGCCGAGGTGCGCCGGACGGTCCGCGTGGAGGCCGGTCCCAGGCTCAAGGGCGTGCGCATCGTGGTGGACGCGGGCCACGGCGGGGTGGACATCGGGGCCGCCGCCAACGGCGCCTGGGAGTCCGACTTCGTCTACGACATCGCCATGCGGGTCCGGCAGCTGCTGGAGCAGGAGACCGACGCCGAGGTGAGCAGCACCATCCGCTATCCCGGGCTGGGCTTCCGCACCCGCGACAGCATCAAGGCGCCCAGCCACGCGGCGGAGATCCTCACCACGCCGCCCTTCGCCAACGACGGCGAGAGCCCCACGGCGGTGAGCGTGCACCTGCGCTGGGTGCTGGCCAACGAGCTGTTCTCGGACTTCGTGGCGAAGCACGGCGATCCGAAGAAGACCCTCTTCATCAGCTTCCACGCCGACAGCCTGCACCCCAGCTCGCGGGGGACCATGGTCTACGTGCCGGGCGCGGCCCTGGTGCCGGCCCGCTTCGCGCTCAACGGCGCCCGGGCGGGCCGGGTGGCGGAGATGAAGCGGTTCTCCCGCGTCGCCTTCACCCCGCGCCAGAAGCTGCAGGGCGAGGCCCGCAGCCGCCAGTTCTCCGAGACGCTGCTGAAGGCGCTGGGCCGGGGCGACATCCCCGTCCACCTCAACCGCCCCATCCGGAACGTCGTGATCCGGAACGGCGTGAAGTGGGTGCCCGCCGTGATCCGCTACAGCACCAGCGCCACCAAGGTCCTGGTGGAGGTGGCCAACCTCGCCAACGACGAGGATGCCGCCAACCTGCGGGATCCCGCCTTCCGGGAGCGGTACGCCGTGGCGGTGGTGAACGCCATCCGGGCGTACTATCGGGGGTAGCCGCCCCGGCCCAGACGGGAGGTTTCATGCGAGGCCTGTGGATCCCCCTCGTCCTGCTTGCGGCCGTCGGCCTGGCCTGCCGCCGGGCCGAACCCGTCCCGCCTCCCGCGGCCCGCATCGTCGTCCGCTTCCTGGACCGGGATGCGGTGCTGGCCCTGCCGTCCGTCCCGCCGGAGGGAACCTGGCGCCTCATGAACGCCGGCCAGTGGGAACCCCTGGAGCTGCGGTGGAAGCCCGGACCGCCCCGGATCGGCGCCACGGTCGTGGGGCGCACGGCCCCTGACTGGGTGATGCTGGAGGATCCCTCCGGCGAGAGCCACCGCGTGGTCATGCGCGGCCCCGGCCCCGAGGAGCTGGCCCGGCGCAACGAGCGCCTGGATCCGGATGAAGTCGATGCCCTGGCCGTCCTGGGCCTGCTCTGGGCCCTCGCCTGGTCCCGGCACTGAGGGGATTGTGCAAACCTAGTGTTGCGAGGCATCCTGGGGGAAAGCCCCTGGAGGTCCCCATGCGCTGGCGCCCATCCTTCGCGTTCCTGCTGGCCGCGGCCCTGGCCGCGCAGACGCCCCTGACCTATCCGGCCACCCGGAAGGGGGACGTGGTGGATGACTACCACGGCACGAAGGTGGCGGATCCCTACCGCTGGCTGGAGGACGAGAACAGCGCGGAGACGAAGGCCTGGGTGGAGGCCGAGAACCAAGTCACCTCCGCCTACCTGGACCAGATTCCCGAGCGCGACGCCATCCGGGCCCGCCTGACCCGGCTGTGGGACTTCGAGAAGTACAGCGCCCCCAGCAAGCGCGGGAAGCACTACTTCTACAGCGCCAACACGGGCCTGCAGAACCAGGCGGTGCTCTACGTCACGGACCGCCTGCAGGACCGGGGGCGGGTGCTCCTGGATCCCAACGCCCTCAGCGCCGACGGCACCACCGCCCTCAGCGGGATGTCGCTCTCGGAGGACGGCGCGCTCATGGCCTACGCCCTGTCCAAGGGCGGGGCGGATCTGGTGGTCTGGAAGGTCCGCCGCGTGGCCACGGGCCAGGACCTGCCCGACGAGCTGCCCCTGGGCCGCAGCGGCGTGAACGCCTGGGCCAAGGACGGTTCCGGCTTCTACTACACCCGCTACCCCCTGCCGAAGGACCGCAGCGCCCTCACCGGCGTCTTCCGGAACCAGCAGCTCCTCTTCCACCGGCTGGGCACGCCCCTGGCGCAGGACCGGGTGGTCTACGAGCGGCCGGACCATCCGGACTGGGGCTTCCGCGCCCACGTCACGGACGACGGCGCCTGGCTGGTGATCGCCCAGAACGAGGGCACGGGCCAGCGGCGGCGCATCTTCCTCCAGGATCTCCGGAAGCCCGGCGCCCAGGTCGAGCCCTGGCTGGACCGCTTCGACGCGGCCTACCAGGTCGTCGGCAACGACCGGGACACCTTCTACGTCTTCACCGACCACGACGCCCCCCGGGGCCGCCTCGTGGCCATCCGGAAGGCCCATCCCGACGCGAAGGACTGGCACGAGCTCATCCCCCAGGCCAAAGGCCAGGACGTGCTCGCCGGCGTGAACCTGGTGGCCAACCGCTTCGCGGCCACCTGGCGGGTGGACGCCCTCCAGCGGGTGCGCCTCTACGACCTGAAGGGCCGGCTCCAGAAGGAGATCGCCCTTCCGGGCGTGGGCACCCTGGCCGGCTTCGGCGGGCGCCGGAAGGACCGCGAGACCTTCTACACCTTCACCAGCTACAACCTCCCCCCCACCCTCTACCGCTACGACTTCGCCACCGGGAAGAGCGCCGTCTTCCGCCAGCCCAAGGTGGCCTTCGATCCCGCCCGCTTCGAGGTGAAGGAGGCCTTCTACACCAGCAAGGACGGCACCCGCGTGCCCCTGTTCCTCGCCTACCGGAAGGGCCTGAAGCTCGACGGGCAGAACCCCACCCTGCTCTACGGCTACGGCGGCTTCAACATCCCCGCGGCCCCGGCCTTCGCCCCCGCGAACCTGGCCTGGATGGAGATGGGTGGCATCTACGCCCAGGCGGCCCTCCGGGGCGGCAGCGAGTACGGCAAGGCCTGGCACGACGCCGGGCGGCTCGCCAACAAGCAGAACGTCTTCGACGACTTCATCGCCGCCGCCGAGTGGCTCATCCGCGAGAAGTACACCTGCACGCCGAAGCTGGCCATCATGGGCGGCTCCAATGGCGGCCTGCTGGTGGGCGCCTGCATGACCCAGCGGCCCGACCTTTTCGGCGCCTGCCTGCCCATGGTCGGCGTCATGGACATGCTGCGGTACCACACCTTCACCATCGGCTGGATGTGGAAGAGCGACTACGACGTGTCCAGCGACCCCGAGGGCTTCAAGCGGCTCATGGCCTACAGCCCCCTGCAGAACCTGAAGCCCGGCGTGGCCTACCCGCCCACCCTGTTGACCACCGGCGACCATGACGACCGCGTGGTGCCCGCCCACAGCCACAAGTTCATCGCCACCCTCCAGGCCGACCAGGCCGGTCCCGCCCCCGTCCTCACCCGCATCGAGACCATGGGCGGCCACGGCGCCGGCAAGCCCACCGGCAAGGTCCTCGCCGAGCGCGCCGACCAGTGGGCCTTCCTCGTGAAGAACCTGCACATGACCCTCCCCCCCGACTTCGGGAAAGAGCCCCAGCCTTGATTCCGGCCGCCCTCCCAGGCACACTGGAGAGCCAGCGCCAACTTAGCTCAGCTGGTAGAGCAGCTGATTCGTAATCAGCAGGTCGCAGGTTCGAATCCTGTAGTTGGCTCCAACGCAAAGGCCCCCCAAAGCGGGGGCCTTTGCGTTGGCGTGAATCCCTGCGGGATTCGAACCTGCGAGTGGACTTCGGAGGCGTGCCTTGATGGCACGCCGGAGAAGGCCGGCGGCTGGCGAAGCCAGACGCGGTTCGAATCCCGACCGCGTGGGACGGCGCCCCACCTTGCTTCGGATAGGCCCTTCGAAGGCATGGCCTCGGCTTACCGAATATGGTCGTGCGTACAGTGAGGCTAAGATGCCTAATCAGATGATTTGGAACCGGATACATAGCTCTGAAGCAGTACCAAACCGATCTTGTTGTTGCTATCTGGAGTAAGGTCGACCCGGTACAAGCCGGATGGTATGGGTCTCTCGGTGGATTTCTCAGGGGCTAATCCGCTGGGTGCACGCAGCAGCCCAGAAAGGTTGCCCTCAAGCAACTTCTGGACGGATCCCAATACCGCTGTGTTGTCGGAGTTGTCCTTGATGTTTCCGAGTCGCCAGCCATCGGTGATCGTGATGTCGGCCCCTGACTTTCCGAAGCCCGATTTGACATCGACGAGATAGGGCTTCCGATAATCGGGGAGAACAAAAGGGGCGCCAGCCGTGCATTGGACGATGGACTCGGTGCATTTCCCATCCTTGTCCTTCTTCAGACAAACCTCTTTCGACGTGATTTCTACGACGACCATGGGCTCATAGACCACGTAGCCGCTCTCATTGGCCTCGGTCTGGTGCAAGGCAAGGGCGCGCTGGGGCGAAATGGGCGTGATTTTCACGCCGGCGCATCCGAGCGCGAAGACGAGCGAAAGAACAACTGGCAAGGCCTCACTTCTCATGTGCGCCTCCTGAACGGTTGCGGGAGTCTAGGCCTGCTCAAGCGGGGGGATTGAGAAAATCCGTTGGCGGTATCGATCTAAGGCCCGGACGGTCCAACCGGAAATTTCGACGGTTCGGGTCCACCCTGCGGGGGCCAGCTTGGATCCCTCTCGCCTTTCGCAGGTCTATCTGGGGCCCCTGAATGTTTTTCTCCTGCGTCCGTCTCGACCCATCACTCCCTTACAAATATTGGGGCTGATGGGCCGAGCGTGAGCTCGCCGTCTGGTCCATACGGACCGGTGATATCGGTGTGAGTCGTGCCTGATCCTCACGAGTTCGAGCCGATCTCACAACTTTGTGGAATATATTTTAGGTTAATTGCTTTAATTTGGATAATATTTATGTTTTATTTTAAGTTTATGAACTATAATGATGATAGTTGTTTATAGCTCACCATGCTCTTTGATTCTATCTTTAACTTCAGCATCTATCTGGTTTTTAATTTTTGTTAAGTCGTCTGCAAAGTGTGCTGATCGAATATCAAACCATTCTTCTAGATTCATCTTTAAAAAGAAGAGAGATATTATTATTGATGTGAATGCCGAAAATGCTAATGACAAACTAATTATTGAACAATGATCATTTGGGATTGCACCAATTGTGAGTTGCGCAATGGAAGAAATAAATGATAATAATATAGAAGCAAAAAGATAGTCGCTGAAATTCATTAATGGTTCTAGAAATTCCTTTTTTTCTCCCAGCCTTACATCCTCAATATGCTTTTTTTGATAACTCTGATCTTTAAATACCTCATCATGGATGCGGAAAATGGAAAATGTTTTTACGGAAAACAGAAAGCTCCCTGCTGTAATAAAGCCAGCAAATAAAGGTGTTCTGTAAATAGTTGAATATATTTTATATATATCGGGATTTTTTTCTGAGCAAAACTTCCATATCTCTAAACTGACGAGTGGTAGTGCAAATGATAGTATAATAGGCATTAGAATATAAAAAATTATTCGAGTTCTATTCCTATTATCTTGAGGGTTTGAGGCTAATTGCATCATTTCGAATTCTTTCTTGTAATCATTGGTTCTGTGGAGGCTCTTGTTATTAAAGCATCAAATATTATGCAGCTTTCAAATTTTGCTAACTCTAGTTCGACAATTTTGTTAGAAATATCGTCATACCTATAAGTTTCAAATGAACGAATATTATTTTCAAGATTAATGAGTTGGATTACACCATCTTCCTCGCCATGGATAGTGCATTTTTTGGGCTTTGTACGTGTAATGACTTCAACTATATTAGCAGTAAGTTTTCCTAATTCACCTTCTTCAACTGCCTTAAACGTTAAAAATTCTCGATGACTTTGAAGATATTTTTTGCTTGGAGAAAATAGCCTTGAAACATATCTTGGTTCAGAAAATTCAATAGACATGGATTTCAATGAAGATAGTTCTTCGACCAGAGCCGCGAAATCACCAGGCCTCACGAGTGGAACTGCTTTAAGGCTGTTGCCATAATTTTTTTCGTAATATTCTTTGAATTTTTCTTCTCTTTCGATTCGAGGGATCGCTTTGAATGTAGCTTTTGCGTCAAGAAGAGCCATTTTTTTCCATGCCCTTCCAAGTTGTTTACAAAATGATAAAATGCTGTATGAGCCAGATGGATACAGATAGAATCCCTTTAATGAGTTCTTATTGACGATGAAAAAATTATATTCCATCAATTCACTATCTTTTTCCATGCCTTTAACTATGATTTTAAGGCCACTGGTTTCCTTTTTTAGTGTGACAAGGGTTTTTTGTTTTTTAATAGTTACAACAAGCCCTTTGAAGTAATCCCCACTGGGGTGTTCTGAAAATAAAAACATTCTTTTAAACTCTTTTCCATCGATTTTTTCATCGTTGAAAGAAGCAAGATATTTTGTAAAATCTGCTAGAGTGAATTTATCGCCAAGCTCAAGCTCAATACCAAGTAACTTGACGGCCATTTGCACTCCTGGGCTTGTTGCGATCCTAGCTCACCCGCGCTGTATTGAGGCTATTTTTAGGCTGAACGGTATATTTTGGGGGGGGGAACGGTAGGATAAAGTTACCAGTACATTGAGATTGAATTCGAAAAACCAAGTCTGCGATGACTCAGGGGGTGTCGAGCATCAGGGGCAGGCCTCTCATACCCTTCTCCCGTCGGCTTGTTCAGAAGGATGGCCTTGGCTCCGGTCTCGGAGCCCTTAAGGCAAAAGGACACCACCCCCCATCTCCACCTCGCCCTAGCGCAAGCGCAGGATCTCGTCGAGCCGGGCGCCGGTGGTGATGAGGAGACGAATGGCGGCCACCGCAACACGCGGCTGCGGTCAGCGCCGCCTGTTCACCCCGGCCGCCTGAACGCCACGATATTCCCCGCCGCCCCTCCGTCCGTCACGGTCTCAGGCGCCGCCCCCACCCCCTCCAAATCCTCCACCCGGTAGCTGTTCTCCACGCCGTTGTCCCAGCGGACGTAGTAGGGGCGGGGGGCGGCGCCGGGCTTGTGGGGGCGGTCTTCGGCGAGGAGCACGGTGCCGGGGGTGCCTCCGCCCTGGCCCTGGGGGACGAAGTGCGGCCAGGCGCCCCCGTAGCAGGTCACGCCCTCGCGGGTGAGGCGCACCCGATCCCCTGGCTTGAATGCGTAGTCCACGATCACTCCGGGATGACGTGCGGGCCACCTGCGCCCACCCTGCATTCTCCGCCAATCGGGCCCCGGATGGCGGACGTCGGTGTCGACAGGACATGCCCCCGGGGAACGGATCTGGTAGCCTGATCGGCAAAATTCCGTTCGAGAGGACCGCGCCATGATCCGAAATCCCATGCTCGTCGCCGGGTTGGCGCTGGCGTCCCTCTTGTCGGCCCACGGGGCGAAGGGCCCATCCACCCGGCTCCCGTCGAAGCTGATCCAGACGAAGAGCGGGCTCAAGTACGCGGACCTGGTGCAAGGGACGGGGCCCTCGCCGAAGGTGGGGCAGGGCTGCGTGGTGGAATACCAGGGGTGGGTGGCCCGCGGCCGCCGGAAGGGGAAGCTGTTCGTGGACTCCCGGGCGCGGGGCTACCCGGCGGAGTTCCCCTTCGGGGTGGGGCGCGTGATCAAGGGGTGGGACGAGGGCCTGGCCACCATGAAGGCCGGCGGCCGGCGCCTGCTGGTGGTCCCGCCGGCCCTGGGCTACACCGCCCGGGAGGCCGGGACGGACATCCCCCCGGGTTCGACCCTGATCTTCGAGCTGGAGCTGGTGGCGCTCCGCTAGCCGATTCGCCTGATTCCCCGATGATCCGCCTCCGAGGTGCGTGGTGTCCGTTCCCGTGATCCAGGTCCAGCCAGCCCCCCCGGGGGAGGCGGCGGCCGGCGGGGCCCCGGGCCGGCCGGCCGCCGGGGGCGTCTCGCCGGCCCGGGCCTTCCTGGCGGTGACCCTGGCGATCCTGATCACGGAGATCCTCTCGACGCTGATGCTGGGGCCGGCCTTCTACCCCAGCGGGCCCATCGAGCTGCTCATCGACGCCGGGGCCCTGCTGACGGTGGTGATGCCGCTCATGTACCTGGTCTTCGTGCGGCCCATGGCCCGGGCGATCGAGGACAAGAGCCTGGCCGAGGCGCAGCTGCGGGCCTTGAACGAGGGGCTGGAGCGGACGGTCCAGGCCCGCACCCGCGAGCTGGAGACCCTCAACCAGTCCCTGCGCGAGGAGGCGATGGAGCGGACCCGGGCCGATGCGCGGAGCCAGCTCCAGGGGCGCCTCCTGGACGTGGTGCAGCAGGCGGTGGTGGCCACGGGGAAGGGCGGGGGGATCGTCTACTGGAACCGCCACGCCGAGTGGATGTTCGGGTGGACGGAGCAGGAGGTGCGCGGCGAGCCGCTGTCGAAGGTGACGGCCTTCTCGGCGGAGGCGGCGCGGCACGGGCTGTCCGGCTTCGGGGCGGTGAAGGGCTGGACCGGGGAGGTCCGGGCCGTCCGCCGCGACGGGACGGCCTTCCAGGCCTACCTCACCTGTTCGCCGATCTGGCGCGCGGACGGCTCCATCGCCGGGTTCGTGTACACCTTCATGGACATCACCGAGCGGAAGGCGGCGGAGGAGGCCATCCGCGACTCGGAGGAGAAGTACAGCACCGTCGTCGAGAGCTCGCCCACGGGCATCTTCATCTACCTGGACGGGCGCATCCTCTTCGGGAACCAGCGGTTCTTCCGGATGGTCGGGCGCACGGCGGAGGAACTGGCGAGGATGGACGCGGCGGACGTGATCCACCCGGAGGATTGGCCCATGGTCCGGGAGATCTGGCGGAAGCGGTTCCACGGCTCGGGCGCCGTCGAGGACTACGACTGCCGCATCCTGACCGCCCGGGGGGAGATCCGCTGGGTGAGCGGCCGGACCACGCTGATCCGCTACCAGGGCGGCGTGGCCCTCCTGGGGAACATCCAGGACATCACGGAGCGGCACCGGGCGGAGCAGGCCCTGCGGGATTCCCGGGAGGCGCTCCACCGCCTGTCGGCGCGCCTCCTGGCCGCCCAGGAGACGGAACGCCAGCGGGTGGCGCGGGAACTGCACGACAGCATCGGCCAGACCCTCAGCGCCGTGAAGTTCATGGTCGAGCGGGCCATCGAGGGCGACGGCACCCCGGGCTCCGGCCCGCACCTGGCCTCCCTGCGGAGCGTGGTGCCGGTGATCCAGACCTCGGTGGAGGAGGTCCGGCGCATCTCCATGGCCCTCCGCCCCTCCACCCTGGACGACCTGGGCCTCATCGCCACCCTGTCCTGGTTCAGCCGGGAGTTCCAGTCCACCTATCCCCACATCCAGGTGGAGCACGCCATCGAGCTGGAGGAGGCGGAGGTTCCGGATCCCCTGAAGACCACGATCTTCCGCATCGTCCAGGAGGCCATGAACAACGCGGCCAAGCACAGCCAGGCCAGCCGGATCACCCTGGCCCTCCGGGTGGTCTTCGGGACCCTCCAGCTGGTGGTGGCCGACAACGGCGTGGGCTTCAAGCCCGGCGAGCCCCGGCGGCAGGACGCCACGGGCGGCTTCGGGCTGGCCTTCATGCGCGAGCGGGCCGAGCTCTTCGGCGGGGCCTTCGTCGTCACGTCCGGGGTGGGCCTTGGCACCGAAGTGACCGCCCAGTGGGCCATGGCGGAGATCCCTACTGAGTGATGAGGCCCTTCTCGATGGCGTAGGCGGTCAGGGCTGGAACGCTGTGGAGCTGCAGCTTCTCCATGAGGTTGGCCCGGTGCTTCTCGACGGTCTTGGGGCTGATGCAGAGGTATTCGCCGATCTCCCGGTTCCGGTAGCCCTCGGCGATGAGCTTCAGGACCTCGCGCTCGCGGGTGGAGAGCTCGGTGAAGGACAGGCGGGGCGAGGGATCGTCCCGGGTGCCGAGGTAGCCGCTGATGACCCGGGAGGCGATGGGGGGGGCCAGGTAGCGCTCCCCATCGAGGACGCTCCGGACGGCCAGGAGGAGCTCCGCCGCCGTGGAATCCTTCAGGACGTACCCGTCGGCGCCGGCCTTGAGGGCGGTGAAGACGTAGTCCTCGGTCTTGTGGACGGTGAGGACCAGCACGCGGGTGCGGGGGCTGACCCGCTTGATGTCCTGGAGGGCCTCCAGGCCGTTGGTGCGGGGCATGGAGAGGTCCAGGAGCAGGAGGTCGGGCTTGAGCTCCTCGGCGCAGCGGATGGCCTCCCGCCCGTCCGAGGCCTCCCCCACCACGACCAGGTCGGGGCGCTGGGCGAACAGGGCGCAGAGGCCCTCGCGGAGGATGGTGTGGTCCTCGGCGATCACCAGTCGATGCTTGGTTTCCAGAAGAACACCTCGGTGAAGGCCCGGCTGGTTAGGCGTTACGACAATGGCTATGGAGCGGCCTTATTTATAGCACGACAGAAGTGAAATTACCGGGTTCCCCACCCCTCAATGGGGGAAACCCCCCATACCCCCGGAAGGCCCGCCCGCCGAGTCTGGAGTCCATTAGGACAAATTGACGCACCAGGACCCGGAACCCCCATGACGGCGGCGAAGGGCTTTAGGTGCCCCGACCCTGGGGGTGTTCCGTGACGAAGACCAACCGCATCCTGACGCTGCTGGCGGCCGTGCTCTTCTGGCTGGTGCCCGGCCTCCGGGCCCAGATGCCCGAAGGCAAGACGAAGACCGCGCGGCCGACCCCCGGGGGCGACAAGACCGCCATCGTCGATCGCGCCACGCGCCGGCACACGCTGGCCGCGGCCCGGAAGGCCGCCGCGGAGCGGGCCAAGGCCGCCCGCCAGGCCTCGGGGGGGCACCTGCAGGCCCTGGCTCCGGGGAACCCGCTGGCACCGGCCTATCCCCCCCCGGCCGCCCCGGGGGTGATGAACCCCCTGGGCACGCCTGACTACATGAGCGGCCTGGTTCCGAACTGGACCAACACCCCCATCCTCCAGAAGTTCGTCCACACCCTGCCGGGCCTGGGACCGGACAACAAGAACGACCTCGGCAACTACATCCCCGTGGCGGTCCCCGACCGGATCACCTTCCCGGGCTCCGACTACTACGACATCGGCGTGGTCGAGTACACCCAGCAGCTCCACCGGGACATGCCCGCCACCCGGCTCCGGGGCTACAAGGACCTGTCCCCGTCCGCCGACGGCGCGGCCCACTACCTCGGGCCCGTCATCTTCGCGAAGAAGGACCGGCCCGTGCGGGTGAAGTTCGAGAACCTGCTGCCCACGGGCACGGCCGGGAAGCTGTTCCTCCCGGTGGACACCACCGCCATGGGCGCCGGCCTCGGCCCCAACGGCGGCACCGAGATGTACCCCCAGAACCGCGCCCTGCTGCACCTCCACGGCGGGGCGAACCCCTGGATCAGCGACGGCACGCCGCACCAGTGGATCACGCCGGCCGGCGAGCCCACGAGCTACCAGAAGGGCGCCAGCTTCCAGAACGTGCCCGACATGGTGGGTCCCGGGAAGCTCATCCCCAATCCGACGCTGGATGACGGCCTCGGCACCTACTACTACACGAACCAGCAGAGCAGCCGGATGATGTGGTACCACGACCACTCCTTCGGCCTGACCCGCGTGAACGTCTACGCCGGCGAGGCCTCCGGCTACTTCCTCTCCGATCCGGTGGAGGACGCCCTCATCGATGCGGGCACCCTCCCGGGGTCCGGCATGGGCGTGTACCGCTACGGCATCCCCCTCATCATCCAGGACAAGACCTTCGTGCCCGACGCCACGAAGCTGGCCGCCACGGACCCGACCTGGGATCCCGCCAACTACGGCGGGGAGGGCAGCCTCTGGTTCCCCCACGTCTACATGCCGAACCAGAATCCCGCGGACATCTCCGGCGCCAACGGCATGGGCCGGTGGGACTACGGCCCGTGGTTCTGGCCCCCGGTGACCGCCGCCGCCGGCCTGGTGAACGGCCCCCTGCCTGGGCTCAACCCCGGCGATCCCGAGATCCCCGGCACGCCCAACCCCTCGATGGTGCCCGAGGCGTTCATGGACACGCCCCTGGTCAACGGCTGCCCCTATCCAAAGGTCACCCTGGAGCCCAAGGCCTACCGCTTCCGCATCCTGAACGCGGCCAACGACCGCATGTTCAACCTGCAGCTCTACTACGTGGACCCGGCCCATCCCACGGAAGTGAAGATGGTGCCCTCCGTGCCCCATCCCGGCGATCCCACCTGGCCGGCCACCTGGCCGACGGATGGCCGTGACGGCGGCGTCCCCGATCCCACCACCGTGGGACCCAACTTCATCCAGATCGGCACGGACAGCGGCTTCCTGCCCACGCCCGTGGAGATCCCCAACCAGCCCGTCGGCTACAACTACAACCGCCGGGACATCGTGGTGCTCAACGTCCAGGACAAGGGCCTCTTCCTCGGCCCCGCGGAGCGCGCCGACGTCATCGTGGACTTCTCCCAGGTGCCCGCCGGGTCGAAGCTGATCCTCTACAACGACGCCCCCGCGCCGGTGCCCGCCTTCGACACCCGCTACGACTACTACACCGGCGACCCCGACCAGACCGACACCGGCGGCGCGCCCACCACCCTCGAGGGCTACGGCCCGAACACGCGCACCCTGATGCTCATCGAGGTCGCCGGGACGCCCGCGGCGCCCTTCGACAAGGCCGCCCTCACCGCCGCCTTCGCCTCCACGGCCACGACCACCGGGGCCTACCAGGCGGAGCAGGAGCTCCCGATCGTGCCCCAGGCCGCCTACAACACGGCCTTCAACCGCACCTTCACGGACACCTGGTCCACCATCCAGGCCAACTACCTGAACTACACCGATCCCCAGACCGGGAATCCGGTCCAGGTCCAGATGGGCTCCAAGGCCATCCAGGAGCTGTTCGAGCTGGAATACGGCCGCATGAACGCCACCCTCGGCGTCGAGCTGCCCTTCACCAACTTCAACATCCAGACCACCATCCCCCTGGGCTACATCGATCCGGCCACGGAGCACCTCCAGGACGGCCAGTTCCAGGTGTGGAAGATCACCCACAACGGCGTGGATACCCACCCCGTGCACTTCCATCTCTTCGATGTCCAGCTCATCAACCGCGTGGGCTGGGACGGCGCCGTGCGCTTCCCCGATCCCAACGAGGTGGGCTGGAAGGAGACGGTCCGCATGAACCCGCTGGAGGACTGCATCGTCGCCCTCCGGCCCAAGGCCTTCGCCCTGCCGTTCTCGATCCCCCACAGCGTTCGGCCGCTGGATCCCACCCGGCCGGTCGGCGCGAACATCACGCTGGTCAATCCCGTGGACGGCAACCCCATCACCGTGAAGAACGACGCCACGGACTTCGGGTGGGAGTACGTCTGGCACTGCCACATCCTCGGCCATGAAGAGAACGACTTCATGCGCGCCATGATCCTCAACGTGCCCGACATCACGTTCTCCGGCACGGTGACCTCCGGCGGCCTCCCGCTGCCCGGCGTGACCCTCACCTTCAGCGGCGGCGGCTCCACCACCACCGACGCCAACGGGAAGTACACGTTCACGCACACTTCCCACTGGATCGGGACGATCACGGCCTCGCTGCTGGGCTACACCTTCGCCCCCGCCTCCTACAGCTATTCGAACGTCGCCACCGACCAGCCCAACCAGGACTTCGTGGGCACGGCCTCCCCGATGGTGTCCGGAACCGTCGTCACCAGCGACGTCCCGCCGGTCCTCCTCGCGGGCGTCACCCTCAACCTGGACAACGGCGGAGGCTCGGCCGTGACCGATGCCACCGGCGCCTACCAGGTGAACGTCCCCTCCGGCTGGAGCGGTTCCGTCACCCCCGTGCCCGTGCCCGGCTACATCCTGGCCCCCACGGCCTACCCCTTCACCAATGTCACCACGCCCCAGACGGCCAACTTCGTGGCCACCCCGGCGGTCGCCATCTCCGGCACCATCCTCGCCGGCGGCCAGCCCCTCCCCGGCGTGACCCTCGCCTTCGGCAACGGCGGCGGCACCGCCACCACCAATGCCAACGGCGCCTACACGATCACCCTGCCGTCCGGGTGGTCCGGAACCGCCGTGCCCACCCTCGCGGGATACGTCTTCAATCCCGGGTCCCTGTCCTACACGAACGTGACCGCCAACCAGACGGCCCAGAACTACACCGCCACCCCCGTGGCCGTGGTGTCCGGAACCGTGACGGCCAACGGCACCCCGCTTGCCGGCGTGACCCTCACCTTCAGCAACGGAGGGGGCACGACCACCACCGGGGCCACCGGGACCTACCGGATGACCCTCAACGCCGGCTGGAGCGGGACCGCCACGCCTTCCCTGGCGGGCTACGTGTTCGCCCCCCTCGCCCGCACCTACTCGAACCTCACGGTGGACCAGGCGGCCCAGGACTACGTCGGCAGCGCCGTGGTCACGATCTCGGGCACCGTCGCCAACGGCGCTTCGCCCCTGGCGGGCGTGACGCTGGCCTTCAGCACCGGCCAGACCGCCACCACGGATGCCGGCGGCACCTACAGCCTCACCCTGCCGTCTCCCTGGACCGGCACCGTCACGCCCACCCTCGCGGGCTACGCCTTCACGCCCGCCAGTCGCAGCTACACCGGCGTGACCGCTGACCAGGTCGCCCAGAACTATGCCGCCTCGCCCATCGTGGTGATTTCCGGAACCGTGTCCAACGGCGCCGGGGGCCTGGCTGGCGTGACGATGACCTTCACCGGCGGCCAGACGGCCACCACGGACGCCAGCGGCACCTACGCCATGACCCTGCCCGCCCCCTGGACGGGGACCGTCACGCCTTCCCTGGCCGGCTACGTCTTCACCCCGGCCTCCCGCAGCTACACCGCCGCCGTGGCCAACCAGGCGGCCCAGAACTTCGCCGCGACGCCGGTCGTGGTGGTCTCCGGCCAGGTGCTCCTGGGCACCACGGGCCTCTCCGGCGTGACCCTGGCCTTCAGCACTGGCCAGACGGCCACCACGGATGCCAACGGCACCTACACCATGACCCTGCCGTCCCCCTGGACCGGCACCGTGACCCCCAGCAAGGCCGGCTACTTCCTCACGCCCGCCGCGACCGCCTACACCGGCATCACCACGGACCAGCCCAACCAGAACTACACGGCCGTCAATGCCATCACGGTCTACGGCCTCGTCACCGTCAACACCGTCCCCGCCACGCCCCTCGCCGGGGTCACCGTCACCTTCAGCAATGGCGGCGGCGTCGCGACCACGGACGCGAACGGGCTCTACACCCACTACGTGCCCTCCGGCTGGAGCGGGACCGTGACCCCGGCCCTCGCGGGCTGGGCCTTCACCCCGGGCTCCCGCACCTTCACCAGCCTGACCACCAACCCGCCCGGGCAGAACTTCAGCGCGCGGCCCGTGGTGGTGGTCTCCGGCCAGGTGACCTCCGCCGGAACGCCTCTCGCGGGGGTGCGGGTCTCCTTCTCGAACGTGGGTTCGGTCACCACGGACGCGAACGGGAACTACCAGATGACGCTCAATTCCGGCTGGACCGGCACCGTGACGCCCACGATGCGGGGACGGATCTTCGCCCCGACTTCGCTGAGCCTCGCGAACGTCACCACCAACGTGCCCAACCAGAACTTCACCACCGTCCAGTCCATTTCCGGGCGGGTGAGGAACCTGGTGAACGGCCAGTGGGTGGGCACGCCGGGCATCGCCCTGACCCTGAGCAACGGCACCGCCGCCGTGACGGATGCCAACGGGCGCTACACGATCCTCGCGCCCAGCGGCTGGAGCGGAACCCTGACGCCCACGGGCGGAACCTGGGTGTTCACGCCGGCGACCCTGACCTACAGCAACCTCCTGACCAACCCGACCGGGCAGAACTTCACCGCCCAGTGACCCGGTCCGACCTGAGCCTGCGGGCGGGGATCCCAGCGATCCCCGCCCGTCGGGCTAGATGACGCCCACCCTTCTGGATCCCCACAGCCATCTTCCCCTGGAGTCCGACGTGTCCTTCCCGAGCACCGGCCTGCGAACCCTCCGTTCCCTGGCCCCCCTGGCTTCCGGCCTGGCCTTCCTAAGCCTGGCCGCCCTTTCCGGATGCGGAGGGGGCGGGGGGGGCAGCGTGCCGCCGCCGGTGCTCACCAGCTTCACGAGCGCCAGGAGCCCCATCACCCGGGGCACGAGCACCAGCCTCACGGCGGTGTTCTCGAACGGGGCGGGGCAGGTCGACCACGGCATCGGGGCCGTCTCCACGGGCACCCCGGTCACCGTCTCCCCGACCCAGGACACCACCTACACCCTGACGGTGGGCAACAGCCAGGGCACCACGGTGACCGGGAAGGTGGCGGTGCGCGTGGTGGCCCCCCCGGAGACGCCGGTGGTGGCCGCCCCCGCCCGCGTCACCGCGGGACAGGGGGGCTACACGGCCTCCGTACCCGACCAGCCCGGTTGCGCCTATGCCTGGACCGTCACCGGCGCCACCGTCACCGCCGGAGACGGCACCGCCAGCCTCACCTTCACGCCGGTGGCTGCGGGGCAGGTGAACCTCAGCTGCGTGGTCACCAACGCCGCAGGGACCGCCTCCACGGCCGGAACGGCCACCTCGGCCATCGTGGCGCCCCCGGTCCTGCCGGTGGTGTCCGCCCCGGCCCTGGTCACGGCCGGCCAGGGAGGCTACCTGGCCTCAGTGCCCGTGCAGGCGGGATCCACCTATGCCTGGACCGTGACCGGGGCCACCGTCCAGGCCGGCGCGGCCACGGATACCCTGACGTTCACCCCCGGAACCTCCGGTTCGGTGACCCTCTCCTGCGTGGTGACCAATGCGGCCGGCACGGCCTCGCAGGCAGGGGGCGCCACCCTGGGGATCGTGGCCCCCCCGGCGACGCCCGTCGTCACGGCGCCCGCCTACGTGACCGCCGACCAGGCCGGCTACACGGCCTCCATCCCCGCCCAGGCCGGGTGCACCTACGCCTGGTCCATCACCGGGGGCACCCTCATCGCGGGCCAGCAGACCCCCACGGTGGCCTTCACGCCCGGGGCCACCGGGACCGTGCAGCTGGGCTGCGTGGTGACGAACGCGGCCGGGACGGCTTCCGCGCCGGGCACCGCCGCCCCCGCCATCGTGCCGCCCCCCGCCATCACCGCCTTCGCGGCCAGCCCCTCCAGCGTGGTGGTGGGCAGCGGCTCGGTGCTCTCCTACGCCTTCAGCGGGGGGACTGGCACCCTCGACCAGGGCATCGGAGGGGTGACCAGCGGGGGCACGACCAACATCAGCCCCAGTGCCAGCACCGCCTACATCCTGACGGTCACCAATGCGGCCGGCACCCGGGTGGCCGCCACCACCTCCCTGACCGTCACGGTCCCGCCCGCCCCGGTCATCGAGGGGTTCAAGGCCCTGCCGGCCACCCTCACGCAGGGGCAGGGCACCCTCCTCACCTTCACCTTCAGCGACGGGACGGGGGTCCTCGACCAGGGCATCGGTCCCGTGGCCTCCGGGGGCACCGTGGCGGTTTCCCCCTCGGCGGACACCACCTACACCCTGACGGTGACGAACGCGATCGGCGTGGCCACCACGGCCTCCGTGACGGTCACCGTCAAGTCCTTCGTCTCGAAGTTCGTCTACGTGGCCAACGGGGGCGGCGGCATCTCCGGCTTCACCCTGGACGACGCCACCGGGGACCTGACGACCCTGGCGGGTTCGCCCTACGATCCCTCCGCCCCGGTCCTGCATGTCGCCAGCGATCCCCAGGGCCGGTTCCTCCTCGCGGTGAACGGCGACGGCGTCACGAACGTGAACACCCTGTCCATCTACCAAATCGACGGCACCACCGGGGACCTCACCCCGGTGGCCTCGAACCCCACGGTGGCCACGGGGACGGATCCCTGGTGCGCCGCGGTGGATCCCACCGGCCAGTTCGTCTATGTCCGGTGCGACGGGGCCATCTCCTCCTACCGGCTCAATCCGGCGAACGGGCTCCTCACGCCCCTGGCCACGGTGCCGACGGCGGGCGGCTCGGGGGACCTGGTCCTCCACCCTTCGGGGAAGTACCTCTTCACGGTGGGCCGGACCTCGGATCGGCTCGAAGTCTTCGACCTCGATCCCGCCACCGGTGCCCTGACTCCCGAGGGCAGTCCCTACGTCCTGCCTTCCGGCACGGGGCCCCTGGGCCTCGCCCTCAGCCAGACGGGCGAGTATCTCTTCACCAAGGGGGAGGGCGCCTCCGGCGGGCCGGCCGTGATCGGCTCGGTCTTCGGCTACCACGTGGACATCACCACCGGCGGGCTGACGCCCCTGGGCGCCCTCATCACCGGTCTGGAGGGCGCCGACGCCTACCATGGGCTCACCTTCAACCCGGCCCAGAGCGTGCTCTACGGCGCCTTCGAGACGGCGGCCTACGATGCCGCGGCCTGGTCCTTCAGCCCTTCGGCCGGCGCCATGACCCCCGTCGCCGGGAGCCCCTACGCCTGGTTCGGGGGGAACGGTTCCGACCAGGTGGTCCTCAGCCGCAACGGCAAGTGGGCGCTCCTCCTGGACTACAACGGGCAGCAGCTCGCCGTGGGCAGGGTGGATCCCGTGACCGGGGCCCTCGCCTTCAAGGCCTACGCCGGGGTGGAGCTCTTCCCGGTCTCCGCCACGGTGGTGGGGGTGCTCCAGTGAAGCCATACCGCATCTCCGCCCCTACCCTGTAGGATGAAGACACCCCAACCCGGAGAGTCCCCCATGCCTTGGCGCCGGATCCAATGGCTCGCATGCGCTGTCCTCGCGCTGGCGATCGGCTGCGTCGATGCCGTATCGGCGCCGAGCGGGCTCGCCTACAGCAGCAATCCGGCGACCTACACCGTGGGTGTGGCCATCCCCGCCAACACCCCCGCCAACACCGGGGGGAAGATCGCCTCGTACGCCGTGAGCCCCGCGCTGCCGGCGGGGCTGTCCATGGATGGCGCCACGGGGATCATCACCGGGACGCCCACCACCGCCTCCGCGGCGGCCACCTTCACGGTGACGGGCACCAACACCGCCGGCTCGACCACCGTGTCCCTCACGATCACGGTGTCCGACCCGGCGCCCGCGGGCCTCGCCTATTCGGAGAACCCGGCGGCCTACACCGTGGGCACCGCCATCACCCCGAACCAGCCCACCAGCAAGGGCGGGGCGCCCACGGGCTATGCCGTGGCGCCCGCGCTGCCCGCGGGCCTCGCCCTCGACCCGGTCACCGGCGTGATCTCGGGCACCCCCACCGCCGTCGCCGCCGCCCAGGACTACACCGTGACCGCCTCGAACGCGGCGGGCAGCACCTCGGCCCTCGTGAACCTCACGGTGGCTGCCGTCGCTCCCGCCATCATCGCCCAGCCCGCCAGCCAGGCGGTCCTGGCGGGGCAGACGGCCTCCTTCACGGTGGCGGCGTCGGGGACGGGCACCCTGGGCTACCAGTGGTCGAGGAACGGGGTGGCCATCTCCGGAGCCACCGCCACCACCTACACCACGCCAGCCACCACCGCCACCGACAACGGCGCCACGTTCACGGTCACCGTCACGGACACCTACGGGGGCAGCGTCACCAGCGCCGCGGCCACGCTGACCGTGACCGCCACGGCGCCCGGCACCTTCACGGCCGCCACCGGCAGCATGACCACCGGCCGATCCTTCCATACGGCAACCGTGCTGGCCAACGGGAAGGTGCTCATCGCGGGCGGCTTCAACGGCACGGCCCTGGCCACGGCGGAGCTCTACGACCCGGCCAGCGGCACCTTCGCCGCCACCGGGAGCATGACCACGCCCCGCCAGTACCACACCGCGACCCTCCTCCAGGATGGCCGGGTGCTCATCGCGGGCGGCAGCGCCTACGGCGTGGTGCAGGGCAGCGCCGAGCTCTACGACCCGGCCACCGGGACCTTCACGGCCACGGGCAGCCTCACCACGGCCCGGGCCTCCCACACGGCCACCCTGCTGCCCAGCGGCAAGGTCCTCATCGCCGGGGGCCGGGATCTGGGTTCCTTCTTCCTGACGGCGGAGCTCTACGATCCGGCCGCAGGCACCTTCACGCCCACCGGCAGCCTCCTGGAGGCGCGGGCCACCCACACGGCCACGCTGCTGCCCAACGGCAAGGTCCTCATCGCGGGGGGCTACCGCTCCAGCAACCTCGCCAGCGCCGAGCTGTACGACCCGGCCACGGGCACCTTCGCCACGGCCGGATCCATGGCGTCGCCCCGGGCCTACCACACGGCCACCCTCCTGCCCGATGGCCGGGTGCTCCTGGTGGGCGGCACCACCAGCGCCACGGCGGAGATCTACGCCAGCGCCACGGGATTCAGCACCACGGGCAGTCTCCTCGATGTGCGCGCCTACTGGCACACGGCCACCCTGCTGCCCAGCGGCAAGGTGCTGGTGGCGGGTGGCGTCGGCGTCGGCAATCCCGCGCCGCTGCTGGGGAGCGCCGAGACCTTCGATCCCGGGACGGGGGTCTTCACCTCCACGGGGAGCCTGACCACCCAGCGGGAGACCCACACCGCCACGCTGCTGCCCGGCGGCGCCGTCCTCGTGGTGGGGGGCGTGGGCGGAGCCGGGTATCTCGCCTCGGCCGAGCTGTACCACTAGGAGTCCCCTCGCATGTTCCCCGCCGGACTGTTCCTTGCCTGCCTCCTGCTCCCTGGCGGTCCCACGGGCCGCGGGGCCGCGAAGGGGGGGCTGTCCGTGGAGGCGCCCCAGGCCTGTGGCCTTTGCGGCATGGATCGGACCCGCTTCGCCCGCAGCCGGATGCTGCTGGAACGGGAGGACGGCTCCAATACGGGCGTCTGCAGCCTCCACTGCGCCCTCGAGGCCCTGGAGCATCCCGAGGGGAGCCCCGTGCGGGCCCTCCGCGTGGCGGACCGGGCCCACCCGGGGACCCTGGTGGAGGCGCGGGCCTGCACCTGGGTGATCGGGGGCGACCTCCCGGGCGTCATGGCCCGGACGGCCACCTGGGCTTTCGCGGACGCCGGGGAGGCCCGCGCCTTCGCGCGCCGGCACGGCGGCCGGGTGGCTGGATTCGAGGCGGCCCGCGAGGCCCTGCGGCAGGAAGGAGCGGAGTGATGGCGGCGGTGCGTGGCGGAACCTGGGGCGTGCGGGCGGGGGCCCTGGCCCTGCTGGCGGGCCTGGCCCTCCTGGGGGCCGAGCCTCCCTACAAGCGGACCGTGGAGGCCTACGCCGTGCCCGACGTGACCCTGGTGGATCAGGATGGGGCCAAGGTGCCCCTCCGGAGCCTCCTCGCCTCGGACAAGGTGGTGGTCCTGGATTTCATCTTCGGCACCTGCACCACCATCTGCCCGGTGCTGTCCGCGGGCTACGCCAACCTCCAGCAGCGCCTCGGGCCCCGGAGTGCCGACATCCGCCTGGTGTCCATCTCCATCGACCCGGAGAATGACACGCCGAAGGTCATGCGCGGGTACCTGAAGCGCTACCGGGCCCGGCCGGGCTGGACCTTCCTCACCGGCAAGCGCGAGGACATCGACCGGGCCATGCATGCGTTCAATGCGTACATCCCCAACAAGATGTCCCACTACCCCTTGACCCTCATCCGCACGCCCCGCAGCGGCGCCTGGACCCGCATCTTCGGCCTGATGAGCACCTCCGAGTTCCTCGAGGAATGTCGCAACGCGGGGATCCAGTGAGGGCGCTGGCCGCCGCCCTGGCCCTGGCCGCGGGCCTCACCCTGTCCGCCGGCGCCAGGCGGCAGGCGCCGCAGCGGTCCCGCGCCCAGATCCTCGCCCTGGGGGAGCGGATGTACCGGGAGGGGATCCTCCCCTCCGGCGAGCCCCTGCAGGGCGTGGTGAAGGGCGACGTGCCCGTGTCCGGGGCGGCCTTCACCTGCCGCAACTGCCACCTGCGGAGCGGCATGGGGTCCTACGAGGGCGGCGTGGCCACCCCGCCCATCACCGCGGCCAAGCTCTTCCAGCGCCAGTTCTGGCAGTTCCCCAGCCTCACGGAGGCCGAGCGGATCGAGGCCGGCGTGGCCCAGTCCAAGCTGCGGCGACCCGCCTACACCGACGGGACCCTGGCCGATGCCATCCGCACGGGCGTGGATCCCCTGGGGCGGACCCTGAACGACGTCATGCCCCGGTACGACTTGAGCCCCGCGGACATGGCGATCCTGGTGGCCTACCTCAGGACCCTGTCGGCCGAGGTCTCCCCGGGCGTCACCGCCACCACGATCCGCTTCGCCACGGTCCTCACGCCGGACGTGACCGCCGCGGAGGAGGAGGCCCTGCGGGTGCCCCTGGACAACTTCATCGCCAGCCACAACCGGCTGCCCCAGGGCTTCGGCAACCGCATGTACCGGTCCGCCTCGGGCCGGGACATGAGCCTCAGCCACCGGCAGATCACGCTGGCCCGCTGGCGCCTCACGGGGCCGCCCGCCACCTGGGGCGCTCAGCTGGAGGCCCACCAGCGCCGGGAGCCGGTCTTCGCGCTGCTGGGGGGCATGAGCCACGGCGACTGGAAGCCCATCCACACCTTCTGCGAGACCCGCGGGATCCCCTGCCTCTTCCCCCTCACCGACCTGCCGGTTGTCTCGGACACGGACTGGTACACCGTCTACTTCTCCAAGGGCCTCTGGCAGGAGGGGGAGGCCGCGGCCCGCTTTCTGGCTGGCCGCCCGGAGGGCGCGGACCCCGGGCGCATCGTCCAGGCCGTGGCCGATTCGCCCCGGGCCCGGGCCGCGGCGATGGGATTCGACCTCGCCTGGCAGGAGGCCGGGAAGGCTCCCGTGAAGACGGTCCGCCTTCCGGCCGGCGGCCTCCAGGAGGCGGCCCTCCGGGAATGGGCCGCGAAGGGGAGCGTGGCCGTGGTCCTCTGGGACGGTCCTGGAGCCTATCCGGCCCTGGCCGCCCTGGCGGGGCCGCAGCTGCCGGTGGTCTTCATGGCCTCGGGCCTCCTGGGCCCGCGCCTGGGCGAGCTGCCCGAGGCCGCCCGGGCCTCGACCTACGTCACCTATCCGTTCCGTGCCCCGGCCGACGAACCGAAGTTCGCCCGCTACGCCAACTCCCTGCTGGCGGGGCTCACGGCCCTGGACAACACCGAGCGGATCTACACGCGGATGTACTCCCTGGTGGAGGTGCTCAAGCAGGCCCTCATGGACATGGACCGCTCCTACTACCGGGATGCCTTCCTGGATGCCCTCGGCATGCAGAAGGACCGGGTGCTGCCCGACTACGAGCGCCTCAGCTTCGGGCCCGGCCAGCGGTACGCCGCCAAGGGGTGCTATGTCATGCAGCTCACCCCCGGGCCCCAGCCGGTCCTGGTGAAGCGGAGCGACTGGGTGATCCATTGACCGGACGGAGGTGCCTCATGGGGCGCAGGGGAAGGTGGCACGGCGGGCTGGCGGCGGCGATCCTGGCGCTGCCCCTGGCGGCGGGGCAGGCGCCCTCCGCCCGGGAGAAATGCCCGGTCTGCGGCATGTTCGTGGCCAAGTATCCCGACTGGATGGCGGTCCTGCGCTTCAAGGACGGGAGCGCCCTCGCCTTCGACGGTCCCAAGGACCTGTTCACGGCCTACCTGGACCTCAAGCGGTACGCGCCCGGCCGTTCCCCCGCGGACGTGGCGGCCATCGAAGTGAAGGACTACTACAGCCTCCGGGTCGTGGACGGATTCAGGGCCGTCTTCGTCATCGGCAGCGACGTGGCGGGCCCCATGGGCCGGGAGCTGGTGCCCTTCGCGGAGGCCGGCGATGCCGCCGCCTTCCTGAAGGACCACCGGGGCCGGCGGAGCCTCCGGTTCGGCGAGGTCACCGCGGCCGTGCTGCGGTCGCTGCCGTGAGGCGTTCCGACCTCTTCCTGGGGCTCCTGGCCCTGCAGCTCGGCCTCTTCCTGGCGATGCTCGTCTACGCCCGGCGGGCGGGCCGTGGGGTTGATCCGGGGGTGGCGGAGTGCCGGCGCTGGGTCGCCGAACTGCGGCTCACGGACCTCTGCCTGTTCACCGAGGCGCGCTACACCCGGAATCCCGCCCTGGCTGACCTCCACACGCCCTTCCAGGACCATCCCACGGCCCTCGAGCACTTCCCCTCCGGCACCCTGGTCGCCCCACCCCCGCACCTGACGAGTCCCCATGCCTGGCACCCTGCGCCGAACCCGAAGCATCCTTGATTTCGCCCTGGCCTCGCTCCTGCGGCGGAAGGGACGGAACGCCGCGCTGCTGGGGGTCTACACCCTGGTGGTGTTCGTGGCGGCCTCGCTGGTCTTCTTCACCCAGGCGGTGAAGCGGGAGGCCCACCAGGTGCTGGCGGACGCGCCGGGCCTCGTGGTCCAGCGGACCCTCGCCGGGCGCCAGGACCTGGTGCCCCTGGCCTGGGCGGACTGGGTGCGGGGCCTCCGGGGCGTGCGATCCGTGCGTCCCCGCTGGTGGGGCTACTACTACGACGGGGCCTTCGGGGCCAACTTCACGGTGCAGGCCTCCGAGGATGCGGCCCTGCCGGCGGGCTCCGCGCGGATCGGCGCCGGGGCCGCGCGGATCCTCCGGGTGAAGGAGGGCGACCTCATCACCCTCCGCGGCCACGACAACCTCCCCCTGCTCCTCACCGTGCAGGGGATCCTGTCTTCGGACTCCGAGCTGGTGGCCTCGGACCTGCTGCTGCTGCCCCGGGAGGACTTCCAGACCCTCTTCGGCCTGCCCCCGGACCAGGCCACCGATCTGGCGGTGGACGTGGCCAATCCCCGGGAACTGCCCACCCTCGCCGCCAAGATCGCCGAGCGCTACCCCGAGGCGCGTCCCATCCTGCACAGCGAGATCCTGCGGACCTACGACGCCATCTTCGACTGGCGGGGCGGGCTCCTGGTGGCGGTGCTGATGATCGCGGTGCTGTGCTTCGCCATCTTCGCCTGGGACCGGGCGGCCGGCCTCTCCGCGGAAGAGCGGCGGGAGATCGGCATCCTGAAGTCCATCGGCTGGGAGACCTCGGACGTCCTCCTGCTGAAGCTCCTGGAGGGCCTCGCCGTCTCGCTGACGGCCTTCCTCTCGGGCTGCGTGCTGGCCTACGGCCATGTGTTCCTCTTCTCCGCGCCGCTCTTCGAGGGGGCCCTGAAGGGCTGGTCGGTGCTCTACCCGCGGTACCGCCTGGTGCCCGTCGTGGACGGCTACCAGCTCTCGCTCCTCTTCCTCCTGGCGGTGGTGCCCTACACGGCCGCCACCCTCATCCCCGGCTGGCGGGCTGCCACCGTGGATCCCGACGCGGCCATGAGGTCCTGACCATGATCGAGGTCGCGAACGTCACCAAGACCTACCACGCGGGACGGCCCAACGCCTACACCGCCGTGGACGGCGTCAGCCTGGCCATCGAGCGGGGCAGGCTCACGGTCCTGAAGGGGCCCAGCGGCTCGGGCAAGACCACGCTGCTCTCGTTGGTCGGGTGCATGGCCCGGCCCAGCTCCGGGCGCATCCACCTCCGCGGCGTCAAGGCTGCGGGCCTGCCGGCGGCGGGCGGGGCCCTGGAGATCACCAGCCTGCCGGAGCGCTTCCTCACGGAGATCCGCCGCGCCACCTTCGGGTTCATCTTCCAGCACTTCAACCTCATCAAGGGGGTCTCCACCCTGGAGAACGTCATGCTGCCGGCCTATCCCCTGGGGGGCGACCCCGCCGCCCTGCGCCGCCGGGCCGGGGAGCTGCTGGAGCGCTTCGGCCTCTCCCGCCACGCCCGGGAGCCCATCGACCGGCTCTCCGGGGGCGAGCTGCAGCGGGTCGCCATCGCCCGCGCCCTCGTCAACGATCCGGCCGTGCTCATCGCCGACGAGCCCACCGCCCACCTGGACAGCCACCTGTCGGAGGCCTTCATGGCCCTCATGGGCACCTTCAAGGAGGGCGGCCGGACCCTGCTCATCGCCAGCCACGATCCTCTGGTCTACGACTCCCCGCTGGTGGATGCCACCCACGAGCTGCGGGACGGTCGCCTCTGCGGGAAGGCATCGGCGTGATCCAGCAGCCCGGCGTCCTGGCGCTCCTGGCGGCCTCGGCCCTCGTGGCGGCCTTCCTGGCCCTGGCCGCGGGCTTCGGGCTGCGCATCCTGCGGCGCTGGGACCTCCGGAGCGGCAGCGACCTGCAGCTGGCCCTGGAGCGGGAGACCTACCTGGTGTCCACCCTCGTGGCCTTCGCCCTGGCCGCGGAGGTGGTCTCCCTCTTCCTCTTCGTCTTCACCGCCGACGGCCTCCACGGCCGCTTCGCCGGAGCCATGTGCGCGGCCGGGACGCTGAACGCCGCCCCCGGCGGGTACGCCACGCTCCTGCTGAAGGTCGCCAACTGCCTGCTGGCCGGCGTGTGGCTCATCCTGAACCACGCCGACACCCGCGGCTACGACTACCCCCTGATCCGTGCGAAGTACGCCTTCCTCCTGGTGCTGGCCCCCCTGGTGTGGGTCGAGGCCTTCCTCGCCTTCCGGTACTTCACCGGGCTCCGGGCCGAGGTCATCACCTCCTGCTGCGGGAGCCTCTTCAGCCAGGGGCAGGGCGGCCTGGCCGGGGACCTCGCCGCCTGGCCGGAGCGGACTGCCATGGCCGTCCTCGCCGCGGTGCTGGGGGCCCTCTTCGTCGCGGGCGGCGTGTTACTCCGGACGGGCCGGGGGGGCTACGCCTTCGGCCTCCTCAGCGGCCTGGCCTTCCTGGCGGGGACCGCCTCCCTCGTCTCCTTCGTCTCCGTCTACCTCTACGAGCTGCCCACCCACCACTGCCCCTTCTGCTGCCTCCAGGCGGAGTACGGCCACGTGGGCTACCTGCTCTACGGAACCCTGCTCGGCGGCGGCATCGCGGGCCTGGGCACCGGGGCCCTCATGCCCTTCCGCCGCCGGGCCAGCCTCGCCGCGGCCCTGCCCGCCCTGCAGCGCCGCCTGGTGCTGGCCGCGCTCCTGGCCTTCGGCCTGTTCGCCCTGGTGGTCGCCTACCAGGTGGCGACTTCGTCCCTGCGCCTGGGCCCCTGAACGGCGCGCCTCAGCGGCCCGTCACCACGGCCCTGGACGGATCCAGGCCGCGATCCAGCTTGCCGTAGTCCAGCTCGCTGCCGCGGGCACTGTGGGGCACGAGGTAGACCCCCAGCATCACCAGGGCGGCGAGGCCCAGGGCCAGGCGCCGCGGCCCGTGCCGCTTCGTGACGAGAAGGAGGCCGCAGGCCAGGGCCCAGGCGCCCCACATGAGGAGGGTCTTGTTGTCCGTGAGGTCGCCGCCGAAGGGGAAGCCCGTCCAGTAGGCGCCGAAGGCATGCTTCTGGACGAAGGGGCCGAGGACCAGCCCGCCCAGGGTGAGGGCGGCCAGGGTGGTCCAGGCCAGGCCCCGCATGTCCGGGCCGTGGACCAGGGCGGCGAGTCCGGCCCGGACGCCGATCAGCACGCCGAGGAACATGAGGAGGACGTGGGCGGCCAGCAGGGGGCCGGGGACGGGATCCTTGAACCGGATGACGACGGCGCTTCCGTCCGAGGGGATCCGCAGGGGCCCGCCGGGCGTGTCCAGGCGCAGGCGGTACTCCAGCTTGCCGGCGGCGGGCTGGCGGGGCAGGCGGGCGGCCAGTTCGGCCTTGCCCTCGCGCTGCTCGGGCACGAGGGGGACGGTGGTGAGCGGATCCGCCGTGCGGAAGCGGCGATAGGCGAGGGTCCCCCGCACCCCGGGGCCGGGATCCGGCAGGGCGAGGCGCTCGTCGCGGCCGCTGTCCCCGCTGCGGGAGAGGCGGTAGCGGAAGGTCTCCCCCTGGACCGTGAAGGCGCCCCGCAGGGGATGGGTCGGCCCGGTCAGGCGCTGGAAGACGATGGACCCCAGCATGATGAGGGCGGCCAGGGCCCAGAGACCGGCCTGCCGGGCGGCGGAGGGGGCAGGGGACGCGGAGGTCGGCTTCATGGCGGGCTCCCGGCCCCATGATAGGCGATGCAGCTCTCGTGAAAACGGGCGTCCGGGGCCCTCTGATAGAGTGGGAGCCGGTCCTGCCGCCCGTGCCGGGCGGCACCTCCCGACAGGCGTCCATGCACACGATCCGATTCGATGGCAAGCAACCCGGCTCCGCGGACTGCGAGCAGGAGATCTCCCTCCTGGCCGCCAGCGCCAAGGCCGGCGTGCCCCTGAACCACCGCTGCGGCGGCCATGCCCGCTGCGGCACCTGCCTCGTCACCATTGCCGAGGGCGCCGAGCACCTCACCGAGATGGGCGCCGCCGAGACCCGCGTGCTCAAGGCCCTGAAGGCGCAGCCCGACCAGCGGCTGGCCTGCCAGGCCTGGGCCCGGGGCGAGGTGGCCTGCAAGTACTGACTCAGACGGGCCGCCGGCCCTCCAGGGCCCGGTCCAGGGTGAGCTCGTCGGCGTACTCCAGGTCGCTGCCGATCGGAAGCCCGAGGCCGATGCGGGTGGTGCGGATGCCGATGGGGTCCAGGATGCGGGCCAGCCAGCTGGCGGTGGCCTCGCCGTCCACCGTGGGGTTGGTGGCCAGGATGATCTCCTGGATGGCGCCGTCCTCCAGCCGCTTCAGCAGCTCGCGGACGCGGAGCTGGTCGGGCCCCACGCCGCGCAGCGGGGAGATGAGCCCGCCCAGCACGTGGTAGCGGCCCCGGAAGTGGCCGCTGCGCTCGAAGCTGAGGACGTTCGAGGCCTCGGCCACCACCACGAGGCTGTGGGCATCCCGCCGGGGATCAAGGCAGATGGGGCAGGTGGGCTGGTCCGTGAAGGCGCCGCACACCTGGCAGAACCCCACCTTGTCAGCGGCCTGCTGGAGCTGCTGGGCCAGGTGGGCCATGGCGTCGGGCCCCTCCTTGAGCAGGTGCAGGGCCATGCGCTGGGCGGACTTCGCGCCCACCCCGGGCAGCTTCTGGAGGCTCTCCACCACGGCCTCGAGGGGCGCCGGCAGCTTCATCGCGGCTCTCCCGGCGGTTCTACAGACCCAGGCCGGGGAGGTTCAGGCCTGCGCCCATGCCGCCCATCTGCTGCTTCATGGCCTCGTCCGCCTTCTGGGCGGCATCGCGGAAGGCCGCCATCAGCAGGTCCTCGAGCATGGACGGATCCTCCGGGTCCATGGCCTCCTTGGCGATGGACACGGCCATCAGCTCCTTCGAGCCGTTGAGGGTCACCTTCACCAGCTGGCCGCCGGCGGTGCCCTCGGCCCGCAGGTTGGCCTGGGTCTCCTGCAGCTTGGCCTGCATCTGCTGCGCCTGCTTCATGAGGAATCGCATGTCCATGGGGATCAGCCTCCGGAACGGGGTTGGGGGATCGGCCGGGCGGCGCGCAGCCGGTGCGCGAGCCGCAGCATGAGGAAATAGCCCACGGGGACGGCCACGAGGCTCAGCACGAGGCCGCCCAGCAGGTAGGGCAGGAGGATGGGGCGGAGCATGTCGGCGGCGGCCCGGAAGCCCTCGCGGGTGGTGAAGCTCTGCCAGCCGAGGGTGGTCCAGTCCACGTCGCTCAGGTCGAGGGTGAAGCCCCGTCCCAGCAGGATGTTCCCCAGCAGGGCCGAGCCCGTGGCGATGGGGACCATGGTCCAGGGGTTGTTCACGAAGGCGCCCAGGAAGGCCAGGGGGCGGTGCAGCTTGTGGAAGAGGGCGCAGAAGACGACGACGAGGCCGGTGTGGAGCCCCAGCAGGGGGTTCATGGCGATGGACAGGCCCAGGGCGAAGCTCCAGCCCAGGTGGTGGGGCTCCAGGTCGGGATCCGCCATGTACCGCTTGGTGCGGGCCCAGAGGTGCGACTTGTCCTGGTGCTTCATGAACGTCCGAAGTGGTCGAAACTGAAGTCCGGCAGGGGCCGGAGCAATCCTCCATCATAGGCCAGCAGGGGCGCTTCCCGCCGTTCCAGGGCCTGGCCCACCTCGAGGAGGGGAATCCCCAGCTTCGATTCGAGCTCCGACCGGGACAGGGCACTTCCGAAGCAGCGGGCGTAGTCCTCGCCGCCCCGCAGCGCATCCCCGTCCAGGGCCGGGTCCACGGCGATGCTGCAGCCGGAGGCCTCCGCGAGGTTCCGGAGATCGCGGCTGAGGCCATCGGACAGATCCAGACAGGCGTGGACCTCGGGGAGGGCCGCGAGCCGCACGCCGAGGCCGAGCTGGGGTCTCGGGGCCAGGTGCGCGGCGAGGTCCGGGTCCGGGTGGGCGCGATCCCAGCGCTGGCCCGCCTCGAGCTTGCGCAGGCCCCGGAGGCTGGCGCCGGGCGCCTGGTCCACGTAGAGCCGGTCGCCGGGCTGGAGGCCATCCCGGCGAAGCCAGCGGGACGCGAAGCCGAAGGCCGTGAGGCCCAGGCCCAGGCCCGAGGGGCGGCCCACCGTGTCGCCGCCCAGCACCCGCACGCCCGTCTCGACGGAGGCGGCGGCCAGGCCCTGGAGGAACGCCTCCAGCCAGCCCTCCGCCACCTCGGGCCCGAGGGCCAGGGTGAGGGTGTAGCCGAAGGGCTCGGCGCCGGAGGCATCCAGGTCGGAAAGGTTCACCCGCAAGAGCTTGTCCGCCAGCAGGTCGGGCGGGTGCCAATCCAGGCGGAAGTGCTGGCCCGCTTCCATGAGGTCGGTGGTCACGAGCAGCTGCCGGCCCGGGAGGGTCGGCGGCAGGGCCCCGCAGTCGTCCGTCAGGTCCCAGCCGCCCGGCAGCAGGGCGCGGATCCGGGCCAGGATCCCAGTCTCCTGCAGGCTCATGGGTGGACCTCCGTCACAATTCCAGTCTCCCACGGCCTGCGGGGCCCGGGGGGCCTTGGTCCCGGGGCGGGGGGGGTGCTAGCTTGGATGGGTTCGCCCGTCCCAGGGCTCCACGGATCCGGAGGATACCCCCCATGGCCATCACCAAAGTTTGGATCGAAGAAGGCTGCATCGTGTGCAATGCCTGCGAAGCCGAGTGCCCCGACGTCTTCCACGTCACGGACACCAGCTGCAACATCAACGGCTCCGTGCGCGAGGATGGCGTGGATTCCGAGAACCGCGACGAGATGAGCGCCCTCTCGGGCAGCATCGGCACCGACCAGGAGGCCAGCATCGAGGCCGCCGCCGCCGGCTGCCCCGTGGAAGTCATCAAGTACGAGAAGGCCTGAGAACCAGACATCAGGCTTCAGTCCCCAGGCTTCAGTGGAACGGGCGCCGAAAGGCGCCCGTTCTGCATTTTCCGAGGACTGAAGCCTGAGGCCTATTCCTTCAGGCCCACGTTCACCTCGAACTCGCCGAACTTCGTGTAGAAGGGGATGGCGATGCAGGGGACATCGCCGGTGCGGCTGATCTTGTGGCCGGTGCCGACGACGACGGTGGGCACGGAGATGGAGAGGCTGAAGCCGTCCTGGATGAGGATGCGGCGGGCATCCCCCACCACGATGTTGCCGATCTCGCCGACGGCGTCCTCCACGCTCTGGTTCAGCTCCCGCATCTCCTCCATGAGCATGTTGCTGGCGATCCGGCAGGCGAGGGTCTTGGGGAAGCTCAGGATGATCGAACCCGAGGTGTCGCCGGTCAGGCCGATGATGGCGGAGATGTCATAGGTGGTGATGAGGTCCTCCTTCACGGCCAGGCCGGTCTTCTCGGCGGTGATGTTGGCCATCATCTCGAGGCTGCGGAGGGTGGATTCGATGAAGGGGTTGATGAAGGCGACGTTCATGGGGGCCTTTCCCGTTGGATGACCCCGTTTTCGGTCGGAGACCCCCCGGGCATGACTAATGGGCGTTGAGGGCCGGGCCCCGGGCGGTCAGGATGGAAGCCCAGCCCGGAGGAAGCCATGCTCGATCGCCTGCAGGCCGACCTGAAGACCGCCATGCTCGCCAGGGACGCCCCCCGGACCCAGGTCCTCCGAATGGCCCTGGCCGCCTACAAGAACGAGGCCGTGGCCAAGGGACTGGGCCCCCAGGGGATCCTGGAGGAGGCGGATGCCCTGGCTGTGCTGAAGCGCCTGGTGAAGTCCCGGGAGGACAGCGTGGCCCAATTCCAGAAGGTGGGCCAGGCCGACCGGGCCGCCCAGGAGCAGGCCGAGATCGCCCTCCTGAAGGCCTACCTGCCGGCCATGCTGGAGGGCGCGGACCTCGAGGCCGCCGTGAGGGCCGCCATCGCCCAGACCGGCGCGGCCTCGAAGAAGGACATGGGGGCCGTGATGAAGGCCCTCCAGGCCGCCCACGGCGGCGCCTTCGACGGGAAGGCCGCCAGCGCCCTGGTGCAGGGCCTGCTTCATTGAACCGCGAATGACGCGAATGGGCGCGAAGGTAGGGATGGGAAGCGCGGGGTGCGGGTGCCAGGCGTTCCCCGCTCGTGCCTTCCTGCCATCCCTTCGTGCGCCCGAAGGGCGATTCGCGCCATTCGCGGTTCGTTGTTCTCCGGGGGGAATGGGTCTGGGCCTGGGGTAGACTCGAAGGTTCGAGGCCCCTGATGAAGCAGTCGAAGCTCCTGATCCAGACCCTCCGGGAGACCCCCCGGGATGCCGACGTGGTGAGCCAGCAGCTCATGATGCGGGCCGGCATGATCCAGAAGGCGGCCGCCGGCATCTACAGCTACCTGCCCCTGGCCTACCGCAGCATCCGCAAGTTCGAGGAGATCGTCCGCGAGGAGCTGGCCAAGGACGGCTGCCAGGAGCTGCTCATGCCCGCCGTCCTCCCGGCGGAGCTGTGGCAGGAGAGCGGGCGCTGGAAGTTCTATGGCGACGAGCTGCTGCGCTTCTGCGACCGGAAGGCCAAGGCCGAGCTCGCGGAACGGCGCCAGCGGGGCGAGACGCCGGACGAGCGCGAGTTCTACAACTTCTGCCTGGGCCCCACGCACGAGGAGGTCATCACCGACATCGTGCGCAAGAACGTGCGCAGCTACAAGCAGCTGCCCATGAACCTCTTCCAGATCCAGACCAAGTTCCGCGACGAGCGGCGCCCCCGCTTCGGACTCATGCGGGGCCGCGAGTTCACCATGAAGGACGGCTACTCCTTCCACGTGGATGATGCCGACGCGGACCGTGAGTACTGGGCCATGTTCAACGCCTACAAGCGGATCTTCGCCCGCCTGGGCGTGAAGTTCCGCCCCGTGGAGGCCGACAGCGGCGCCATCGGCGGCAGCTTCACCCACGAGTTCCACGTGCTGGCCGGCAGCGGGGAGGACGCCATCCTCAGCTGCGACGGGTGCGAGTACACGTCGAACATTGAGAAAACCGAGGCGCCAGCGCTCCCCGCTGGCGTTAACGAAGCTCCCATGGAGCTTCGCAAGGACCACTTCCGTACTCCTGGTGTCGTCGGCCAGGTGGAGCAGGCCGCGGGCATGATCGACGCCGATCATCCCCAGGGCATGCCGCTCACCCAGACCAGCAAGTTCTTCCTCTACCGGGCCACCTTCGCCGAGGGCGGCACGAAGCTGGTGGGCGCGGTGCTCCGGGGCGACCACGAGGTCAATCCCGTGAAGGTGAAGAACTTCACGGGTGCGGCGGAGCTGGAGCTGATGCCCCTCGAGGAGGCCGAGGCCTTCACCGGTACGAAGACCGGCTTCATGGGCCCGGTGGGGCTGAAGGACGTCCAGATGCTCGTGGACCGCAGCCTGGAGGGCGCCGTCAACCTCACCTGCGGCGCGAACCGGACCGACTACCACCACTTCGGCCTGGATCCGAAGCGCGACCTGCCGGGCTGCACCTTCGCCGACCTGCGCATGGCCCAGGAGGGCGATGTCTGCCCCCGCTGCGGGAAGGGCCACTACCAGGCCTTCCGGGGCATCGAGGTGGGCCAGGTCTTCAAGCTGGGCCTGAAGTATTCCAAGAGCATGGGCTGCACCTTCCTGGACGAGCAGGGCCGGGAGAACCCGATGGTGATGGGCTGCTACGGCATCGGCATCACCCGCACGGTGGCTGCCGCCATCGAGCAGAATTACGATGCCGACGGCATCCTCTGGCCCTGGCCCATCGCGCCCTACCAGGTGCACCTCCTCAGCCTGGACCCCGGCAACGCCGAGGTGGCGGCCGTGGCGGAGCAGGTGGAGAAGGACCTCGAAGCCGCGGGCTTCGAGGTCCTGCACGACGACCGGGAGGGCATGAGCCCCGGCGCGAAGTTCAAGGATGCCGACCTGCTGGGCTTCCCCCTGCGCCTCATGGTGGGCACCAAGGGCCTCAAGGAGGGCGTGGTGGAGCTGCGCGACCGCCGGACCAAGGCCGTGCTGAAGCTCAAGCCCGAGGCCGTCGTGGCCGAGGTCTCCGCGGCCCGCGACCGCATCATGCAGGAACTGGAGACCGCCGGAGGGCGGTAGGAGCGCGCCATGGCCGAAGGACGGGTCCACCTCACCACGTTCATCGAAGGCGTCCTGGTCCACGGGAAGCAGACCCCCTTCGTGCTGCTGGTCCCCTCGCCCCACAGCCCCCACCGGGGCCTCCTCATGCCGGCCCAGGTGCCCTGGTCGCCGGGCTTCCTTCCCACCGCCCTGCTGAACGCCCAGGTCGAGGCGGCCTGGGGCATCCCCTTCCGGTTCGTGGACTACTCCACGCTGCCGGTGGTCTTCGACGAGCGCACCAGCCGCCTCCCCACCCCCTGGCTCCTGCGCCTCGAGGGGCTCGAAGGGCAGCAGCGGCTCTACCTGAGCCACCTCCTCCGCACCAAGGCTCCCGAAGACCTGCTTCCCCCGCCGCCCCCCGGCGGGCAGTGGATCAGCGAGCGGGCCCTGCAGACGGTGGACCTGCTTCCAGGGGTGCGGCGGCTCTGCCAGTCCGCCATCCAGGCAGTGATGGAAGGGTAGTCTTCAGTCCTCAGCAAAAGCAGAACGGCGCCTGCGGCGCCGTTCCCCTGAAGGCTGAAGATTGAACCCTAGACCTGCTCGAAGGCGTTGAAGAAGTAGCTCACTTCGAACGCGGCGCTCTCCGGCTTGTCGGAGCCGTGGGTGGCGTTGCGGCCGATGCTGGCGCCGAAGCGCTTGCGAAGCGTGCCCTCGGCGGCCTTGGCGGGGTCGGTGGCGCCCATGAGGTCGCGCCAGCGGAGGATGGCGTTCTCGCCCTCGAGGACCATCAGGGCCACGGGACCCTCGGTCATGAAGGCCTCCAGCTCGGGATAGAAGCCCTTGCCCACGTGCTCGTGGTAGAAGCCCTTGCAGATGTCGGCCGTCAGGCGCGTCAGCTTAAGGCCCACGATCTTCAGGCCGCCCTGCTCGATGGCGGAGAGGATCTCGCCGATGTGGCCGTCCTTGACGGCGTCGGGCTTGACGATGGCAAAGGTGCGCTCGAGGGCCATGGTTCCTCCGGAATCCAAACGATCAGTGTGCCCTGGGCTCGTAAAACCCGCAACCAAGGACCCTTGGCTCCGGGCTCCGGAGGTGGGCATCCGGGATCCGCCGCGCTACAATCAACGGTTTACGTGATCGGACGGATCCATGCTGGACAACCTCCTCAAGAAAATCATCGGCTCCAAGAACGACCGGGAGCTGAAGCGCCTGTGGGCCAAGGTCCAGCTGATCAACGCGCTGGAGCCGGAGATCTCCGCCCTGAGCGACGAGGCCCTCAAGGCCAAGACGCCCTACCTGCGCGAGAAGCTCGCCAACGGCGCCACCCTGGAGGACATCCTGCCCGAGGCCTTCGCCGTGGCCCGCGAGGCCAGCAAGCGGGTGCTCAAGATGCGGCATTTCGACGTGCAGCTCGTGGGCGGCATGGTGCTCCACGAGGGCAAGGTTGCCGAGATGCGCACCGGTGAGGGCAAGACCCTCACGGCCACGCTGGCCCTCTACCTCAACGCCCTGGCCGGCAAGGGCGCCCACCTGGTGACGGTGAACGACTACCTGGCCCGGCGCGATGCCGAGTGGATGGGTCGCCTCTACACTTGGCTGGGCCTCACCGTGGGCATCATCCAGCATGGGCTCGAGGACCACCAGCGGCGTGAGGCGTACGCCTGCGACATCACCTACGCCACCAACAACGAGCTGGGCTTCGACTACCTCCGCGACAACATGAAGTGGGACCTGGCCGATTTCACCCAGCGCGAGTTCCACTACGCCATCGTGGACGAGGTGGACAGCATCCTCATCGACGAGGCCCGCACGCCGCTGATCATCGCCGGCAGCAGCGAGGAGGACACCTCCAAGTACTTCCGCATCGACGCCGTCATCCCGAAGCTGGTGGCCGAGAAGGACTACAAGGTCGACGAGAAGGACCGCCAGGTGACCCTGACGGACGAGGGCATCCGCCACGCGGAGCAGCTCCTGGGCGTGCCGAACCTGTACGATCCCACCGCCATCGAGACCCTCCACGGCCTGAACCAGGCCCTGCTGGCCCACAACCTCTACAAGCGGGACGTGGACTACATGATCCGCCCCAAGGAGGACGGGAAGGGCATGGAGGTGGTGATCGTGGACGAGTTCACCGGGCGCCTCATGCCTGGCCGGCGCTGGTCCAACGGGCTGCACCAGGCCATCGAGGCCAAGGAGGGCGTGGAGGTCAACGCCGAGAACCAGACCCTCGCCACCGTGACCTTCCAGAACTTCTTCCGCATGTACAAGAAGCTCGCGGGCATGACCGGCACGGCCGAGACGGAGGCCACGGAGCTGCACTCCATCTACAAGCTGGACGTGATCATCGTGCCCACCAACATGCCCATGGTCCGCAAGGACTACGCGGACATCGTCTACGCCACGCGGGAGGGCAAGAAGAAGGCCATCGTCCAGGAGATCCAGGAGCTGCACGCCAAGGGCCAGCCGATCCTGGTGGGCACCGCCAGCATCGAGAGCAGCGAGATGCTGTCCGAGGCCCTGAAGCAGGCCAAGGTCCCCCACGTGGTGCTGAACGCGAAGCACCATGAGCGGGAAGCCGAGATCGTGGCCCAGGCCGGCCGCAAGGGCGCCGTCACCATCGCCACCAACATGGCCGGTCGCGGCACGGACATCATCCTGGGCGGCAACCCGGAGGGCCTCGCCCGCCTGGAGGCGAAGAAGCGGAAGATCGAGCTCTACGACGAGGACGGGATCGAGACCCCGGCCTTCAGCTCCCTCGTGGCGGAGATGGCCAAGCAGACCTCGGCCGAGCACGAGGAGGTCGTCCAGATCGGCGGCCTGCACATCCTCGGCACGGAACGCCACGAGAGCCGCCGCATCGACAACCAGCTCCGCGGCCGCGCCGGCCGCCAGGGCGACCCGGGATCCAGCCGGTTCTACCTGTCGCTGGAGGATGACCTGATGCGCATCTTCGGCGGCGACCGCATCAAGAACCTCATGGGCGCCATGGGCATGAACGATGACGAGCCCATCGAGGCCGGCATGGTCACCCGGGCCATCGAGCGCAGCCAGAAGCGGGTGGAGACCCACAACTTCGAGATCCGCAAGCATCTGCTCGAGTACGACGACGTGATGAACAAGCAGCGCATCTTCTTCTATGGGCTGCGCACGGAGATCCTCAAGGGCAACACGAAGGACTACGTGCTGCAGGTCGCCGGGGAGATCGCCGAGGGCATCTGCAACGACTTCCTCCAGGACAAGGGCGAGCGCGACCTGGCCGGCTTCCGCGAGCGGGTGGAGCAGCTCTTCGCCATCACCGGGGAGGAGGTGGAGGCCGTCGGCCAGATGCCCCAGGCCCAGGCCGCGGCGGCCCTCGGGTCCCTGGTCCAGCGGATTTACACCGAGAAGGACGACCGCCTCGGCGGCGAGGGCATGCGCAGCTACGAGCGCTGGTCCATCCTCCAGATCATCGATGCGGCCTGGAAACGCCACCTGCTCGTCATGGACCACCTGAAGGAGGCCATCGGCTTCCGGGGCTACGGCCAGAAGGACCCGCTGGTCGAGTACAAGCGCGAATCCTACGAATACTTCGAGCAGATGCGTTTCGGCTACGAGGACGAGATCATCTCGTACCTGTTCCGGGTGGAGCCCCAGCCCGCCTATGTGCCGGACGAGGACTTCTTCCGCGGTCCCTCCGAGGTCTTCGAGCTGGGCCCCGACGAGCAGGGCAATCCCCCCGACGGCATCCAGCGCGTCATGCGATTCACGGCGGGTGGGCTGGAGGACTGACCAGGGCCCCCCTCTGGCAAAACGCGAGGGCCGGAACGCCCTCGCGTTTTGCTAGAGCCCGGCCTCCGGCCCTGGTAGGTTCTCTGGTTATGGAACTCATCATTGTCACGGGCCTTTCGGGGGCTGGCCGCCACTCGGTCCTGGGGGCCCTGGAGGACAGCGGCTGCACGGCACTCGACAACGTGCCTGCGCGCCTCCTGGAACCGCTGCTGGAACTGGAGGCCCGGCTGCGTCCGGGCCGGGATCGGCTGGCGGTGGGCATGGACAGCCGCCAGGAGGACTTCGTCCACGACTTCGAGCCGCTCATGGTGCGGCTGCAGGAGGGGAGCATCCCGGTCCAGGTGGTCTTCGTGGAGGCCGAGGACAGCGTGCTGCTGCGGCGCTACTCGGAGACCCGGCGCCCGCACCACCTGGCCCTGCTCGGCACCGCCGAGGAGGGGATCCGGCGCGAGCGCGAGATGCTGGCCCCGATCCGGGCCCAGGCCAGCATCATCCTCGACACCAGCCAGCTGAGCCTCTCGGAGCTGCGTCAGCGGCTGGCCTCTCTCCTGCCGGATCTCCCCGCCCGGGAGACGGCCATCCGCCTCCTCAGCTTCGGGTTCAAGCGGGGGGTGCCCCCGGACGCCGACGTGGTGCTGGATGCCCGCTTCCTGCCGAATCCCTTCTACGTGGAGGCCCTGAAGCCCCTCACGGGGAAGGACGCCGCGGTGAAGGAGTACCTGCTCGAATACCCCGAGTTCCGGGAATTCCTGGAACGCACCGAGTCCTGGCTGCGCTGGTCCCTCCCCCTGGTGCGCCAGGAGGGCCGGGCCTACCACACCCTGGCGATCGGCTGTACCGGCGGGCAGCACCGCTCCGTGGCCCTGGTGGAACTGCTGGCCCAGCGCCTCAAGGCCGATGTGGCGGCCCTGGTGGTCCGCCACCGGGAGCTGAAGGGCTGAAAAGCCGGAATCAGGCCTCCCGGAACACCACGTTCCGCTTCGCCAGCTCGGCCCGGATGAAGGCCCAGCCGCCGGGGGTGCGGCCGATGAACTCCGGCGGGCTGATGCCCTTGCGGGTGAACCCGCCGGAGGCCACGAGCCGCACGGCGGCGGTGGCGGTGTAGCCCGTGGTGCGGGCCATGGAGGTGGTCTTCGTGGCGGGGTCGTAGCGGTCCAGGAGGTTCAGCTCCGCGCGGACGGGACGTCCCGCCTGCTCACCCTCCACGACGACGCGCATGACGGTGAAGTCCTCGTCCCCCTCCTCCATGAACCACATGGGGAAGAGCAGGGCGGTGGAGAGCTCCAGGGGGCTGACGTCCACGTCGCCCACCTTAATCCGGTCCTTGCGGAAGAAGCCGCTCTCGCGGAGCATGCGCATCTTCTCGATGTGGCCGGGGTAGCGGAGGGTCTTCTCCTTCATGTCCGGCACCTCGGGGAAGGACTGGATCAGGCTGCGCAGGCCGTCCGTGTTGAAGGACTCCAGCGTGCCGAGGCCCGCGAAGTCCAGCAGCTCGGGCTCGGAGAGGGCGGGCAGGGTGACCGTGCGCCCCTCCTTCACGTAGCGGGCGGGCCGGGTGTACTCCTCGATGACGTCGATGGGGCTGAAGCCGGCCTTGTACTCGTAGGGCCAGGTGCGCACCACGGGCAGGCCGCCCACCAGGCACTCGAAGCGGGTCACGCGGTCCCAGCGCCGCGCCGCATCGCCCAGGATGATGTTCCCGCAGCCCGGGGCGATGCCGCAGTCCACCACGGCCGTGAGGTTGCGGAACCTTGCCAGCTCCTCCAGCTCGAAGCAGTCCTCGTCGAAGAAGGAGATGTCCACCAGGGTCCGCCCGGCCTCGAGTACCGCCCTGGCCGTGGCGAAGCCCATGAAGCCGGGCACGGCGCCCACCACCAGGTCCGCGTCCGCCACGGCGGCCTGCACCCCCGCCGGCGTGGCGAGATCCGCCTTCCGGACGGCGATTCCGGAAGCGGCCATGCGGGCCAGGGCCGCCTCGGAGCGGTCGGCGACCGTCACCTTGAAATCCGGGGCCAGGTCCCTGGCCATGGCGCTGCCGACGCGGCCGGCGCCCAGGACGACGATGTGCTTCATGGGAGACTCCAGGGGATCAGGCGGGAACGGCGCGGGGCCGCACGGCGAGGTAGACGGGCCAGCCCGCGGCCACCAGCGCGAGGCCGGGCCACGAGAAGCTGGGACGGTAGAGGAACAGGGCCCCCACGATGGCGGCGGCGCCCAGGAGGTAGAGGGCCGGCACGAAGGGATAGCCCCACACGCGCACCGGCCGGGGGAGGTCGGGCTGCCGCCAGCGGAGGATGAACACGCCGCCCACGGTGAAGATGTAGAAGAGGATCGTCGGCAGCATGACGAAGTCGAGGAGCTGGCCGTAGGTGCCCGTGAGGGTCAGGGCGCAGGTCCACAGGGCCTGGATCCAGAGCCCGAATCCCGGCACGCCATGGACGTTCAGTTTCGCCGCGCTGGGGTAGAACAGGCCATCCTCGGCCATGCGCTGGTAGACCCGGGCCCCGGAGAGGATCAGCCCGTTCAGGCAGCCGAACATGGACACGAGGATGGAGCCGGCCATGATGAGGCCCCCGCCGGAGCCCAGCAGGGCCTCCAGGGCCGCGCTGCCCACGCGATCCTGCGGGGCGTTGGCGATGCCCGCGGGGCCGAGCACCCGCAGGTAGGCGCCGTTGGCGAGGATGTAGAGGCCGCAGACCATCGTGGTGCCGATGAGCAGGGAGAGGGGGATGGTCCGCTCCGGACGCTTCACCTCGCCGGCGATGAAGGTGACGGAGTTCCAGGCGTCCGCCGAGAACATGCTGCCCGTCTGCACCACGAGCAGGGCCGTCAGGAAGGGCAGGACGGGATCGTGGGTCGCCGGGTGATAGGCACCGGCCGCCGGTGCGACGGCGGGGTGCAGCCACAGGCCCAGGATCACGAGGGCGGCCAGGCCGCCGATCTTGGCGACGGTGAAGAGGTCCTGGATGCGGGTGCCCAGCTTCACCCCGTAGAGGTTCACGGCGCTGAGGAGGGCCACCACCGCGATGGCCGAGAGCCGGGCCGGCGTGAGGCCCAGGTGGTACGGACCCACGGCGATGGCCCGGGTGAGGTGGACCATGGGCAGGTCCAGGTGCGGGCCGATCCACACCGCGTCGCTGACGGCGGGGAAGAAGCTGCCGAGGTACTTGCCGAAACCCACGGCCACGGCCGCGATGGTGCCGCACTCGATGACCACGAAGAAGGTCCACCCATAGAGGAAGCCCGTGCCCGGGCCGTAGATCTCCCGCAGGTAGGTGTACTGGCCCCCGGCCTGGGGGAACAGGCCGGCCAGCTCGCCGTAGCTGAGGGCGGCGAACAGGGTCAGGATGGCCGTGAGCCCCCAGGCGATCAGGAGGAAGCTGCCCGAGTGCCCCGTGCGCACCATGTCCGCCGCGACGATGAAGACGCCGGAGCCGATCATGGAGCCGGCGATCAGCATGGTGCTGGAGAAGACGCCCAGGTGGCGGCGGTAGCCGGGTGCGCTCATGGTTCCTCGGAGTGGATCGGACAACGCTATCACGGCATGCTGAAGGGATGGCGCGGTCCCACGTCTCCCTCCGGTTCCTGGTGGTCACGGCCATCCTGGCCCTGGCCCCCCTGGCCGGGGGCTGGTGGGCCTGGAAGGGGCAGGGCCCCCTCCAGCAGCCGGGCACGGTGCTCGTCCGCAAGGGCATGACCCTCAACCAGGTGGCCGACCAGATGGAGCGGGACGGCGTCATCCGCTCCGCCTCGTTGTTCAAGCTCTGGGCCCGGGCCCGCAAGCTCCAGCTCATCCGGGGCGAGTACACCATCAATCCCCGGGCCAGCCTCTCGGATGTGGCGGGCAAGCTCCGCCGCGGGGAGATCCACTATACGAACGTCGTCATCCCCGACGGCATCCAGGCCTGGTCCCTCCAGAAGCGCCTCAGGGACTTCGTGCCCGAGGAGGTGTTCTGGAAGCTGTGGCGCAGCCCCCGCCTGGCCCGGACGGCCGGGTTCCCGGACGCGGAGGACCTGGAAGGCCTGGTGGCTCCCGCCACCTACCGCCTGCACCACGCCATGGAGCCCGAGGAGGTCATGCTCATGCTGGTGGAGGCCTTCCGGAACCAGGTGAAGCCGAGGCTGGAGGGGGGGCCGCTGCCGCCCTACCAGACCCTCATCCTCGCCAGCCTGGTGGAGAAGGAGACACGGCTCCCCGAGGAGCAGCCGAAGGTGGCCGGGGTGTACCTCAAGCGCCTGCGGATGGGCATGCGCCTCCAGTGCGATCCCACCAGCCTGTACGCCCGCTGGGCCTCCGGCGACCTCCGGTTCACGGCCCCCACCCCCGAAGACATCCGCCGCCCCAGCCGCTTCAACACCTACACGGTGGCGGGCCTGCCGCCCACCCCCATCGCCATCCCGGGGCCCTCGGCCCTCGAGGCGGCCAGGGCCCCGGAGGTGGGGAAGAACCTCTACTTCGTGGCCACGGGCCTGGGGGGCCATGCCTTCGCCCCGACCCTCTCCCTGCACAACCGGAATGTGAACGCCTACCGGAAGGAACTGGCCCGGCAGCGGCGGATGGCCCATGGCTAGGTCGCGCCTCGACCTGCTGCTGGTGCAGCGGGGCCTCTGCGAGAGCCGGGCCCAGGCCCAGGCCCGCATCCTGGCCGGAGACGCCCTGGTGGACGGCCACCCCGTCACCAAGGCCGGCACGGCCGTGGACGAGGGCGCGGACCTCCGGCTCCGGGGCGGCGCGCCGCCCTTCGTCAGCCGGGGCGGCCTGAAGCTGGCGGGGGCGCTCGACCGCTGGACCCTCCGGCCGGAGGGGCTGGTCTGCTTCGATGCGGGCGCCAGCACCGGCGGCTTCACGGACTGCCTGCTCCAGCGCGGCGCGGCACGGGTCTATGCGGTGGACGTGGGCACCAACCAGCTCCACTGGAAACTGCGCTCCGATCCCCGGGTGGTGTCGATGGAGCAGGTGAACCTCCGCACCTGGGATCCCTCCGCCATCCCCGAACGCTGCGCCCTCCTGGTGGCGGACCTGAGCTTCATCTCCCTGCGGCTGGCCATCCCCCCCGTGCTGCCCAGCCTGGCGGAGGGGGCCCAGGCCGTGCTGCTGGTGAAGCCCCAGTTCGAGGCGGGCCGGGAGGACGTGGGGGCCGGCGGCATCGTGCGCGATCCGGCGGTCCACCGGCGCGTCCTGGAGGAGGTCTGGGCCTTCTTCGCGGCCACGTCGCTCAAGCCCCTGGCCCTGGCCGAGAGCCCCATCAAGGGGGGGGAGGGCAATACCGAGTTCCTGCTGCGGCTGGCCCTCGGTGGCGTGGCGGGCGACCTGGGGCAGGAACTGCGGGCCCTGGGGCTGGGCTGACCGGTTTCAGATCTGGGGGTCCAGCCAGGGCAGGACGGCGCTGGGCCGGCCCGGGACATTGCCCACCCGCACCGCCACCACCACGATCCAGCCCGCGGGCCGCTGGAGGGAGCGCAGGCTCAGGGTGAGCGTCTCGCCGGGCCCCGGCAGGTCCGGCCGGCTGCGCTCCAGCACCACCTCCCCCCGGCTGAAGACCTCCTCCGGTGTGGGGCGGGCGAGGCCCAGGGGCAGATAGAGCACCCGCACCTGCTCCACGCCGACCAGGGGCTCGCCCCGCACGTCCAGCGTGGGCAGGGTCACGGCCAGGACCCGGAGCGCGTCCATCCGGACCTCCGCCGCCTGGGCCGCGGCCCGGGGGCGGGGGATGGGATCGCCCTTCCGCCCGCAGTGGGCTGCCAGGATGGCGAGGGTGAAGGCGGCCAGGGGCTTTGCTAGGCTGGAGGGACGCATCGTGCCTCCATCATGCCCGATCCCGCGAAGGAACCTGCCATGCCCGTGACCAAAGTGCTGATTGCGAACCGGGGCGAGATCGCATGCCGCGTCATCCGGACCTGCCGGGAAATGGGGATAAGAACGGTGGCGGTGTTCTCCGAGGCCGACCGGGCCGCCCTCCACGTGCGCATGGCGGACGAGGCCTATTTCATCGGCCCCGCCCCGGCCCGGGAGAGCTACCTGGTGGTGGAGAAGCTGCTGGACGTCTGCCGCCGCAGCGGGGCGGACGCCGTGCATCCGGGCTACGGCTTCCTCTCCGAGAACGCCGAGGCCGCCAGGGCCTTCGAGGCCGCGGGTGTCACGTTCATCGGGCCCCCGCCGGAGGCCATCGTGAGCATGGGCTCCAAGACGGCGGCCCGCGAGGTGGCCATCGCCGCGGGCTGCCCCGTGGTGCCGGGCATCCAGGAGACGATGAGCGACGAGGACCTGCTGGTGGCGGCCACGAAGATCGGCTTCCCCGTGATGCTCAAGGCCGCCATGGGCGGGGGCGGCAAGGGGATGCGCCTGGTCACCAAGCCCGAGGACTTCGCCTCCTCCCTGGCCCGGGCCCGGGGCGAGGCCCTGTCCTCCTTCGGCGATGACAGCGTGTACGTCGAGAAGGCCATCGTCCAGCCCCGGCACATCGAGATCCAGATCTTCTCTGATGCCCATGGCAACCACGTCTACCTGCACGAGCGCGAGTGCTCCGTGCAGCGCCGGCACCAGAAGGTCATCGAGGAGGCGCCGAGTCCCCATGTCACGCCCGAGATGCGCAAGGCCATGGGCGAGGCCGCCCTCAAGGTGGCCCGGGCCGTGAACTACCGGGGCGCCGGCACCATCGAGTTCCTGGCGGACGCGGACCGGAACTTCTACTTCCTGGAGATGAACACCCGCCTGCAGGTGGAGCACCCCGTCACCGAATGGATCACGGGCCTGGACCTGGTGAAGTGGCAGATCCTCGTGGCCCGCGGCGAGAAGCTCCCGCTCGCCCAGGAGGAGATCCCTCTCCACGGCTGGGCCATGGAGTGCCGGGTCTATGCCGAGGATCCGGACAAGAACTTCATGCCCAGCCCGGGCCGCATCACCTTCCTGAAGGCCCCCGGGGGGCGGAACGTGCGGGACGACAGTGGCGTGTACGAGGGCGCCGAGGTGCCCATGTTCTACGACCCCATGATCAGCAAGCTGAGCACCTGGGGGCCGACGCGGATCGAGGCCATCGACCGCATGCGGGCGGCCCTGGGCGAGTACCGCATCGGCGGCATCCGGCACAACATCGCCTTCCACGAGGTGCTCATGGAGCACGAGCCCTTCCGCAAGGGCGAGCTGCACACCGGCATGCTGGACAAGCCCTTCTGGAAGAAGAAGGGGCCGGGGCCGGACCTCCAGTTCGCCGTGGCGGCCGCCCTGCTCCACGAACTGGAGGCTGAGGAACGCCGGGCCGCCCAGCCCGCGGGCAGCGGCGAGGGCAAGCCGGACGCGTGGAAGCACTGGGGCCGGTTCAACCGGCTCTGAACCCCTCCGATGATCGCGATGCAGGAACGAGGCCCCGAATGAAGCGAACCCTGACCTTCGGCAAGGAACAGCACGAGGTGGAACTGCTCCGCCAGGACGGGGCCCTCACCCTGGTCTGGGAGGGCGAGGCCCATCCCATCGACATCCGGGAGGTGGAACCGGGCTGCTATTCCATCCTCATGGACGGCCGGTCCGTGGAGGTGCTGCTGGATCCCGCCAAGTCCCCGGATCCCGACGCCCACGCCTTCCGGGTGATGGTCTACGACGGCGTCTACGAGTTCGCCCTGGCCGATCCCCGCCGGGCCCTCCTGGCCGGCGGCGGTGCCGGTTCGGGGGCCGGCGGCACCCTGGCCTCCCCCATGCCCGGCAAGGTGGTCAAGGTCCTCGTGGCCGCCGGCGAGGCCGTGCAGGAGGGCCAGACCCTCCTCATCCTCGAGGCCATGAAGATGCAGAACGAGTACAAGAGCCCTTCCGCGGGGACTGTGGCCAAGCTGTACGTCCAGGAGGGCAGCACGGTGGAGACCGCCTCGCCCATGGTAGAGCTCGCGGCCCCGGAGGCCAACTAGCGGGAGGACTTGCGTATCCGCGAAGCGGATACCGAGAGAACGAGGCCAGGGTGATGCGGGACCTGCAGATTTGAGGTCTCGCGTATCCGCGCAGCGGATACCGAGAGGATGCAGAACGAGTACAAGAGCCCTTCCGCGGGGACCGTGGCCAAGCTGTACGTCCAGGAGGGCAGCACGGTGGAGACCGCCTCGCCCATGGTGGAACTCGCGGCCCCGGAGGCCGTCTGAAAGGAATTTCCTGAAGGTTTCCATCGGCCTGGAATCCAGTCCCGGTGGGCAGAACCGGAGTCAAGCGCCGTGGGATTGGCGCTAAATATCGCATCGCGATGGTTGAAAACCGATCCGGATGGGTGGGAAGCTAGGGTTCTCATCACCACCCCCACGGAGGCGTTATGAAACGCACCTTCTTCATCCTGCTTGCCGGGTCGGCATTGGCCCTGCAGGCCCAGCAGGGCCAGGCCTGGGTGGCTGGCCACGTGGGCCAGACAATGTTCGACAAGGACAAGAACTTCGGGATCGATCTCAAGGACGAACTCCACTACGGCATCGGCGTCGGGCACTGGTACACCGACCGCTGGGGCCTCGACCTGCGGGCGCTGCACAGCGACTTGAAAGCCGACAAGATCCCGGGCGCTCCCACGGGGAGCGAGACCCATCTGCTGCTCTCGGGCTTGTTCAACTTCCGCCCGGGGGCCGACAACTGGTACCCGTACCTGGCCGCCGGCGTGGGCGGGACGAACATCGACAAGAAGTACTCCCCCAGTGGCGATTCCACCACCCGCTTCAACTACCACGGCGGGGTGGGGCTCATGGGCCGGCTCGCCGAGAACTTCCTGCTGGACCTGAATGCCAGGGCCGTGAGCGTGGAACTGCCCAAATCCCGCATGGAGTACCTGTTCACCGTGGGCCTGGGCTACACCTGGGGCGGCGGACAGAAGGCCGCGCCCGCCCCGCCGCCCCCGCCTCCGCCGCCGGCTCCCGAGCCCAAGGCCGAGCCCGTGGCGCCGCCGCCGCCTCCGCCCCCGCCGCCGGCCCCCGAACCGCCCAAGGAAGAGGCCAAGCCTGCGCCCCCGCCGCCCGCGAAGATCGTCCTCGATGAGGCCATGCTGCACTTCGCCAACGGCAAGGCCGACCTGGATGCCGCCGGCACCGCCGCCATCCAGAAGGTGGCCGAGAGCCTGAAGGCCTACCAGGGCGAGTACAACCTGGTGGTCACGGGCTACACCTCTTCCGTGGGCGGCAAGGCCTTCAACAAGGCCCTGAGCAAGCGCCGGGCCGATGCCGTGGCCAAGGTGCTGGAGGAGGCGGGCATTCCCAAAGACCGCGTCTCCACCGTGGGCGCCGGTCCCGAGAACCCCGTGGCCGACAACAAGACCCGGGAAGGCCAGGCCAGGAACCGCCGCGTGGAGATCGACGTGAAGGTGAAGGACGCCAACACCGAGGTCCGCAAGAACATGACGGATGTGGTGGATACGAAGGCCCCCGAGAAGAAGTAGGAAAGCCGGACCATGATCAGGCAGGGGGCCTCCCGGCCTCCTGCCTCTTTTCCAGGAGGGGCCCGTGACCCTGAAAGACGAATTCAAGGCCTTCATCATGAAGGGCAACGTGATCGACCTGGCCGTGGCCGTGGTCGTGGGCGGCGCCTTCGGCAAGATCGTCACCGCCTTCGTGGATGGGGTCGTAATGCCCCTGGTGACCATCGTGCTTCCCGCCAACATCAAGTGGGAGGAATGGGTCCTCGGGAAGTTCCGCATCGGGGCCGTGCTCGGCGCCACGGTGAACTTCCTCATCATCTCGCTGGTCATCTTCCTGGTGCTGGTGAAGCTGCTCCAGAAGGTCTCCCGGAAGAAGGAGGAGGCCCCGGCCGCCCCGACCACCAAGGAGTGCCCCGCCTGCCTGGAGCAGGTGCCCCTCAAGGCCACCCGCTGCAAGCACTGCACGAGCCAGCTGGTCTGAACGGAGGGGGACCGCCTGGTCGGCGCGTCCACCCCGAGTCCACCGGTTGAAAGGGCCCGTTCGCGGGCCCTTTCCCTTGTGGGATCAGCCCTTTCCGTGCTGAAGTGGTCGTTCAACCTCAGGGGCGCTCGGGTGCGCCCCTCCGACGCACGAGGGCGCCGATGAGCGAGCAGGCTCCGGTCAAGAAGTACGCGGTCTTCCTTCCGAAGACCGATTTCCCCATGAAGGCGGACCTGCCCCAGCGGGAGCCCAAGCGCCTGGAGCGCTGGAAGGCCGACCGGCTGTACGAGCGCATCCAGGCCCGGCGCGCCCGGGAGGGGAAGGGCCGCGAGATCCTCCACGACGGCCCGCCCTACGCCAACGGCGCCATCCACATGGGCCACGCCCTGAACAAGATCCTCAAGGACGTGGTGGTGAAGTCCCGGTCCATGGAGGGCTTCGAGTCGCCCTACGTGCCCGGCTGGGACTGCCATGGCCTGCCCATCGAGCATGCCGTGGAGAAGGATCTGGGCCCCAAGCGGCGGGAGCTCAGCCGGGCCGACTTCCTGCAGAAGTGCCGGGCCTACGCCCAGAAGTGGATCGACACCCAGCGCACCGCCTTCCAGCGCCTGGGGGTGCTGGGCGCCTGGGAGACGCCGTACCTCACCATGGAACCCCGCTACGAGGCCGAGGTGGTGCGCCAGCTGGCGAAGCTCTTCGCGCGCGGAGCCGTCACCCGCAAGCTGAAGGTGGTGCACTGGAGCTACGGCGCCCGCACGGCCCTCGCCGAGGCCGAGGTGGAGTACGCCGACCGGACCAGCCCCGCCATCACCGTGGCCTTCCCCGTGCCCGACGCAGAGGCGAAGCGCCTGGAACTGCCCACGCCCCTCTTCGCGCCCATCTGGACCACCACGCCCTGGACGCTCCCCAGCAACAAGGCCGTGGCCATGCACCCCGACCTGGAGTACGCCGTGGTGCGCGCCGACGGCCGGCACTACATCGTGGCCGTGACCCTCCGCGAGGACTTCGCAAAGAAGCTGGGCCATGCGCTGCACACCGTCGAGATCCGCAAGGGGAAGGAATTCCAGACCCTCGTGCCCCGGCATCCCTGGATCGACCGCGAGAGCCCGGTGCTGCTGGGCGACCACGTCACCGCCGACACGGGCACGGGCCTGGTCCACACCGCGCCGGACCACGGCGTGGACGACTTCAACCTGGCCCACCACCTCGGGCTGTTCCAGCTCGTGGGCCCGGATGGCAAGTTCCTCCCGGCCGTGGCGGATCCCGAGCTGGAGGGGAAGAACATCTTCGAGTGCAATCCGCTGGTGGTGGAGCGCCTGCGGCGCGAGGGGCGGCTCCTCCACGAGGAGAGCCTGACCCACAGCTATCCCCACTGCTGGCGCACCAAGACGCCCATCCTGTTCCGGGCCACGGAGCAGTGGTTCATCACCATGGACTCCGAGCTCAATGGCCGGGGCCGCAGCCTGCGGGAGCTGGGCCTCGAGGGCGTGCAGGCCACCCAGTGGGTGCCCGCCCAGGGGCAGAACCGCATCTACGCCATGATCGACGGCCGGCCCGACTGGTGCATCAGCCGCCAGCGCGCCTGGGGCACGCCCATCACCGTGCTCCGCTGCGAGGCCTGCGGCGAGCCCCTGGTGCACCCCTCCATCTTCGAGCAGGCGGCCGCCGCCATCGAGCGGGGCGGGATCGAGGCCTGGGCCGACCTGCCCGTGGCGGGCCTGGTGCCCCCCGGGGCCTGCTGCGCCTGCGGGTCCACGGACTTCCAGAAGGAGACGGACATCCTGGACGTCTGGATCGATTCCGGCGTCAGCGCCTCCGTGGTCTGCGCCTCCCATCCCGAACTGAGGGCCGAGGACTACGGCCAGTTCATCTACCTCGAGGGCTCGGACCAGCACCGGGGCTGGTTCCACAGCTCCCTGCTCTTCAACCTGGCCGCCAGCGGCGACAAGCCCTACAAGCAGGTGGTCACCCACGGCTTCGTGCTGGACGGCAAGGGCCAGAAGATGTCCAAGAGCCTGGGGAACGTCATCACCCCAGAGGAGATCCTCAAGACCCTGGGCGCCGACATCCTCCGCTGGTGGGCCGCCAGCTGCGACTACAGCGAGGACATGCGCATCTCCAAGGAGATCCTCGACCGCAACGCGGACGCCTACCGGAAGATCCGCAACACCCTGCGCTTCCTCCTAGGCGCGCTGGACGGGTTCGACCCCGCGAAGGACGCCGTGGCGGAGAAGGACCTGGTGCCCCTGGACCGGTGGGTGCTGGGCGCCTTCGGCCGCGTGGCGAAGGAGGTGCGCGAGGCCTACCGCACCTTCGAGTTCCACCGCGCCACCCAGGCCCTCCACGGCTTCTGCCAGCTGGAGCTCTCCGGCCGCTACTTCGAGATCGTGAAGGACCGCCTCTACTGCGATGCGTTGGATTCCCCCCGCCGCCGCAGCTGCCGCCACACCTGCCGTGAGCTGGCCATGGGCCTCTGCCAGCTCCTGGCCCCCGTCATGAGCTTCACCGCCGACGAGGCCTGGGAGGCCATCCCCGGCGTCGAGGGGAGCGTGCATGAGCAGCGCTTCCCTCTGCTCAGCGGCTCCGCCGCTGAGTCAGGATGGGAAAAGTTGTGGGAAGTCCGCGAGGCTGTCCAGGCGGCGATGGAACCCCTGCGGGCCGCGAAGGCAGTCGGCACGAGCCTGGACGCTGCCGTGGAGATCACGCTGGGGACCCAGGCAGACTGGGACCTGATCGATTCGCTCGGCGAGCCGCTGGATGACCTTCTTGTGGTCTCTTCTACCGCTCGAATCGCAGATTCGAGCGGTTCCGCGGCTCCCATCGTCAACGTGATGGCCCATGCCGGCCCCAAGTGCCCCCGCTGCTGGAACCACAAAGGTGGCCACGGCAAGGGCGAGGATGCGGATCTCTGTGCGCGCTGCGCGTCTGTGGTGGGGGCCTGATGCGCCGGCTGCCTTGGCTGCTCCTGCCGGCGGGTGTGCTCGCCCTCGACCTCGGTTCCAAGGCCTGGGTCCTCTCCTTCCTGCGGGAGGGGGAGACCCACCGGGTCATCGACGGCTTCTTCAACCTGAGCGTGGGGTTCAACCGCGGGGCCATCTTCGGCAGCCTCACCTGGCTGCCGGAGGGGATCCGCTTCGGCCTTTTCACTCTGGCGGGCCTGGCGGCCCTGGTCTACTTCGGCCGGATCTTCCTGGCCCGGGACACCCGTCCCTTCGACCGCATGGGCCTGGGCATGATCCTGGGCGGCGCCCTGGGGAACGGCCTGGACCGCTGGTTCCACGGACACGTGGTGGACTTCCTGGATTTCGTCTTCGGCACCTGGCACTACTGGACCTTCAACGTGGCCGACAGCTTCATCCTCGTGGGTGCCGTGCTCTACGGCATCGGCCTGCTCCGCCACCCCAGCCCCACCGGGGCCGAGGCCGCGCCGAAGCCCTGATTCAGCCGCGGCTCAACCCGCGGTGGATGCGTCCGACAAGCCCGGGCCCTTCGAAGATGAGGGCGCTGTAGACCTGGGCCAGGGCGGCGCCGTCGTCCAGGGCGCCCTGCACGTCCTCGGCGCTGCCCAGGCCGCCGCAGGCCACCAGGGGCAGGCGGCCGCGCAGGGCGGCGAGGAGCCGCCGCCGCACCTCGCGGGCCTTGGCCTTGAGCGGCACGCCGCTGAGGCCACCGGCGCCCTTCGCTTCCACCTGGGCCCGCAGGGGCTCCGCCACCACGCCGCGATCCAGGGTGGTGTTGGTGGCGATGAGGCCGGAGATGCCCGAGGCCGCAGCCACCTCCACGATGGCATCGAGGTCCTCCGGGGCCAGGTCCGGCGCCAGCTTCAGCAGCAGGGGCTGGCGCTCCAGGCCCATCTCCTTCCGCAGGTCCAGCATGCCCGCCAGCAGGGGCTTGAGGGCCTCGGGGGCCTGCAGGTTGCGCAGGCCCGGGGTGTTCGGGCTGCTGACATTCAGGGCCACGTAGTCCACGTGAGGCGCGAGGAGGCGGTAGGCGTCCCGGTAGTCGTCCAGGGCCTGCGCCTCCGGCGTCTCCTTGTTCTTGCCCAGGTTGCCGCCCACGATCAGGCCCTGGGGGCGGTCCCGCAGCCGCGCGGCGACGACCTCCGCCCCTTCGCTGTTGAAGCCCATCCGGTTGAGGATCAGGCCGGCCTGGGGGAAGCGGAAGAGCCGGGGCTTCGGATTGCCGGGTTGGGGCCGCGGCGTGACCGTGCCGATCTCCACGTGGCCGAAGCCCAGCGCCTGCCACAGGGGCAGCAGCGTCGCGCCCTTGTCCAGGCCCGCCGCCAGGCCCAGGGGCGAGGGGAAGTCGAGGCCGAACACGGTGCGGTGCAGCCCTTCCGGCATCTCGGGGGCGCGCAGGGTGGGCCAGGCGCAGGCCCGGGCACCCAGCCAGAAGGCGAGGTCGTGGGCGGTCTCCGGATCCAGGCGGAAGAGCAGGGGACGCGCGAGGCCGTACAGGTCCATCAGCGGACCACGACCGTGGCCGCGACCCGGACCTCCGGGAAGTCCTCGCGGCGGGCCTCCACATGGAAGGTGCCGTAGCGGGCCGGAGCCGTGTAGAGGCCGGCGGGCGTGATGGTGCCGCCGTCCGGTTCGATCACGCTCCAGGCCACGGGCTGGCGCAGGGGCCGTACGCCCTCGGGGTAGTTGATCTCCGCCTGGAAGGCCTGGGAGGCGCCGGGAATCAGGGCCACGGCCGTGGGCCGAAGGACCAGGAGGGGTTTGAAGGGCTCGGGGGCGGTGGCGGGCACGGGGGCTTTCGGGGCCCCGCAGGCGAGGCCGAGCAGGAGGATGGAGAGGGGGAAGGGGGCTCTGGACACGGGCAACTCCCTAGACGCCGATCATCTCGGTGACCCGATCCATCACCAGGGGCGGCTCGGTCCTGGCCTGGACCTCCTCCCGCGTGACGCCCGGGGCCACCTCCACCAGGCGCAGTCCCTCGCGGCCCGGCACCACGTCGATGACGGCCAGGTCGGTGATGATGCGGTGGACGCAGCGCTGGCCGGTGAGGGGCAGGGTGCACCGGCGGAGAATCTTCGGCTCGCCATCCTTGTTGGTGTGCTCCATGACCACCACCACGCGCTTGGCGGCGGCGACGAGATCCATGGCGCCGCCCATGCCCTTGACCATCTTGCCGGGGATCATCCAGTTGGCGAGGTTGCCTTCCATGTCCACCTGCATGGCGCCCAGGATGCTGAGGTCGATCTTGCCGCCGCGGATCATGGCGAAGCTGTCCGCGCTGCTGAAGAAGCTGGCGCCCGGGGCGGCCGTCACGGTCTGCTTGCCCGCGTTGATGAGGTCCGGATCCACCTCCTCGGGCGTGGGGAACGGGCCGATGCCCAGCAGCCCGTTCTCGCTCTGGAGGATCACCTCCATGCCCGCCGGGATCGCGTTCGCGATGAGGGTGGGGATGCCGATGCCCAGGTTCACGTAGAACCCGTCGCGCAGTTCCTGCGCCGCACGGCGGACGAGCTGGTCTCGCGTTAGAGCCATGGATACCTCGGGACAACTTCAGGATAGCCGGGCCGGGGTTGTCGGGAGGGAGCTAGGTAAGTTGGCAGTTGGCAGTGGGCAGTGGGCAGTGGGCAACGGGAATGCTGGGAGGATCAGTTCCGGACTTGCTGGAGGAGGCTGGCGAGCATCCGGTTGACCTCGTCCACCGCCCTTGACAGGGGTTTGAATGAATCCTCATCCAGGTAATGCAGGTCTCTGGCAAGCAGTAACTGGTAGTCCACTTCGTGGGCCGACCCCGATGCGATCTGGAAATGTCGGGCCTTCTCGGCTTGTGTGAACAACCCGCACCCTTCGGCGATATTCGATGGGATCGAAACCGATGCCCGGCGGAGCTGCTGGGTCAACCCGAATCGCTCGTCGATCGGGAATACCTCCGTGGCCTTGTAGATCGCCAGGACCAACCGATGCGATTTCTCCCAGACCACCAACTTCCGAAATGGCTGCACACCCCCTCCAACCAACCGCGCACTGCCAACTGCCTACTGCCAACTGCCTACTGCCAACTGCCTACTTCAGACTGCCTACCGCCCCCACCCGCCTGCTCCAGCACCCGCACCGAGACGATCCTCGCGCCCAGCTCCAGGCTGTCGAGGATCTTCAGGTCGTGGTCGGGCTGCTCCACCTCGCCCATCCGGGTGTACCGGCCGGTGAGGTGGGGGGTGGCGTTGGTGGTGATGAAGAACTGGCTGCCGCCGGTGTCCTTGCCCGCGAGGGCCATGCCGACGGTGCCGGGACCGTACCAGGCCAGGCTGTCCTCACAGCGCACGGTGTAGCCCGGGCCGCCGTCCATGGTGTCGAAGGGGCTGCCCATCTGCACCACGAAGTCCGGCACCACCCGGGGCACCCGGTGGCCGTCGAAGAAGTGCCTGCGGGCCAGCAGCACCAGGTTCGCGACGTTCATGGGGGCCACGGTGGGATCCAGCCGCAGCGTGACGAACCGCCTCCCGCTGAAGGTGATGCGCATCCGCACGGGCTTGCCGCGCTCGGCCAGCCGCGTGGCTTCCGCCAGGATGGCCTCGTCCGTGGCCGTGGGCTTCGGGGCCGCCGGCCAGGGCGTGGCGGGATCGAGTTTCCGCAGCGCCTGCCAGGCCTCGTAGCGGCAGCTCCAGTTCGGGTGCTGCAGCCATGGCGTGAGCTGCGCCTTCTGCGCCTCCGGATCCAGGTTCCAGCGCGCGTAGCTCTGGATCAGGGTCTGCTGCGCCTCGAACTGCGTGTCGCTCCAGCAGCGCGTCGTCAGGGCCTGGAGATCGGCGGGCGCCGAGGGCAGGTCCTCGAGGGCGGCGGCGCGGGCCACGGCATCGGGGCCGTGGAGGAGGCGATCCCGCAGCACGTCGGCCCGCGCCGGCGCCAGGTGGCGCAGGGCCGGCAGGAGGGCCCCCTGCAGGAGCGGGTCCCCCTCGCCCATGGGCGGGTCCTGGGCGAGGGCGGCCTGGAGGGAGGGCAGGGGCTCACGCAGCTTGGCGAGCCCCTGATAGCCGTACCAGCGGGCCAGGGGCAGGGTTGCGCAGGGCCAGGGGGTGCCGCTCCCCGGGAAGGCCCCCGCAGGGGCGGGATCGGGGATCCCCTCGGCCAGGCGGGAGAGGATGCCGGCACAGGCCCGGGTCAGGACCGTCTCCGAAGGCTTCGAAAGGCCCAGGGCAGGCCAGGCCGGCGAGCCCGGATCCAGGCGCCTGAAGCCGGACAGCGCGAGGTCCCGGCGCCGGTCCCACGGCCCCCGGTTCCAGGCGTCCATCAGCGCCAGCACGCTGCCCGGGGTCGCCGGCACCGGCGGCAGCAGCGCCTTCTCCTTCCCGGCCATCACCAGCCGCAGGCGGGCGGCCTGGGCGCGGACAGGGTCCACCTTGCCGGCCACGGCGAGGGCGTCGAGAAAGCCCTGGAGGCTGGGGGACACTTCGCCACCCTGGAGGCGCGCGGTGGCGATCTGGGCCTCCAGGTGCAGGTGGGCGGGCCAGGCCTTCGCATCGGCGGGACCGAGGCCGTCCAGGGCCGTCAAGGCTCTGGGACTCTTGAGCCGGTTGAGGAGGAAGAGGGCGTCGAACCGCTCGCGGGGAGAACGTGCGGCCTTCGCCTTGGCCTCCCACGCCGCCACGGTGGGCTTCTCCAGCTCCGGTGGCTGGAGGGCGGGGGCGCCGGGCGCCCCGATGCGGGCCAGGGTGAGGTCGAGACGGGCGCGATCTGCCGCGGGCAGGGCGGCGCGCTGGACGTCCGAGAAGGCCGGCGGCTGGCGGTTCCACTCGGCCTGGATGGCGTCGCGGACCGTGAAATGCGGTGGTTGGGCGGAGGCAAGGGGCGCCGCCAGCGCACAGAGGAGCCATTTCTGGAAAGATGGAGGCAAGAGGTTCATGTTGGCTCGCTTGGGAACGGACATTCTACGGGAAGAGCTGCGCCGGCGCGTGGCCGAGGGGCACGCGGGCCCCCACGAGGTGTGGATCCGGTGGCCCCGGCAGCTGGGAGACGTGGTGTTCGCGCTGCCCTTCTTCGGATCCCTGCAGGCGTCCTGGAACGCCGAGGCCGCGGCCCTGGGCCTCGAGCTGCGCTGGGTGGCCGTGGGCCACGCCATCGGCGCGGCCCTCTTCGCCGAGGCCGCGCCGGACTTCATCGCCGAGTCCCTCATCGAGAAGGGCGGGGTGGGCAAGCCCGACCCCTGGCACCTGGTGCGGCGGTGGCGGAAGGCCCCGCCGGTGTGCGTCATCAACCTCAGCCAGAGCGTCCGCCTGGCCCTGGGCGCCTGGATGGCCCGGGTTCCCGTTCGCGGGGGCATCGCCGACAACCACCTGAGCCTGCTCTACACCCACCCCTTCAAGTACCGCGACCTGCCCGTCCACCTCGCCCGGCGGTACGAGCCGCTGCTCGCGCAGCTCACGGGGAACCGGCACCTCCAGTGGGTGCGCCTCGGCGCCCACAACCTCGGTGGGCACCGGGGGCCCGAGCTCCTGCGCGCCGCCGGCTGGACCGGCGAGCCCTATGTCACCCTCGCCTTCGGGACCCGGGGCTACGGGAAGCGGTGGTTCCCCGAGCACCGGACCTGGCCTGAGCTCGCCCGGCGTCTCGCCGCCGAAGGCTTCCGCAGCGTGTGGCTGGGGGGGCCGGACGAAGTGCCCCTGGGGAAGGAGCTCGCCGCCCTGGCGCCGGGTTCCATCGACCTCACGGGCCGCACCAGCCTGCCGGAGGCCTGCGCGCTGCAGGAGGCAGCCGCGGGCACCGTGGCCATCGACACGGGCCTGGCCCACACCGCCGCGGCCACCGGCCGTCCCACGCTCACCCTGATGGGCCACTCCCCCGAGCCCCTGATCGCCCCCGTGGGACCGAAGGCCATCGCCATCCGCGGCTCCGCGGTCGACTCCTATCCCGGCGAGAGCGAGGGCTTCGAGACCCATGGTTCCGTGGCGCACCGGGTGCATCCGGAGCGCGTGGTGGGCCTGCTCAAGGCCCTCCTGGCCGAGGCCGGCGCGTGATTCCGGAGCGCGCGCTGTGGGTGCGGATGCCGCGCTTCATCGGCGATGCCCTCATGATCCACCAGGCCCTGGCGCCCCTGCGGGCCGCCGGGCGGCCGCTGGTGGCCTGGGGGCCCGCGCCGGTGGTGGACCTCTTCGAGGGCAGCGGGACCTACGCGGCGACCGTCGCTGACGCCGGCAGGGCGGGCACCTGGGCCATGGCGGGCCTGCTGGGCCGCCACCGGGCCGCGGGCGTGATCAACCTGCCCCGCAGCACCCGGGGGCTGCTGGCGGGCTTCCTGGCCCGCACGCCCCTCCGGGTGGGCTGGTCCGAGGCCGGGGGGCGCCTCCTGGCCACCCAGGCCCTGCCTTTCAAGGGGCGCGGGGATCACCAGGCCGACCGCTACCGCGACCTGCTGGGACGGGCCTTCCCCGATCTGCCCGCAGCCGATTCCGCCCCCTTCCGGCCCCGCGAGGAGGCCTTCGTCCAGGCCGCGGCCCTCCAGCGAGAGCTCGGCCTGGAGGGCCCCTTCGTGGTCCTGGGCCTCGGCTCGGCGGCCGGGGTGAAGCGCCTGGGCACCCCGCTCTGGATCGACCTCATCACCTGGCTGCGGGCGCAGCGGATCGCCCACGTCCTGCTGGGGGGCACCTTCTTCGAGGACCTGGCCCAGGCCGAGGCCCTGCGCGCGGCGTTCCCCGGCATCCCCGACCTCTGCGGCAAAGTCCCCCTGCCGGTCTCCGCGGCCCTGGTGTCCCGGGCGGCCGTGGTCGTGGGCAACGATTCCGCCCTCGCCCACCTGACCGCGGCCTGCCACACGCCGCTGGTGGCCGTCTTCGGGCCCACCCGGCCGGAACTGACGGCTCCGCGGGGACCCCAGGTCACCCTCCTCCGGAACGAGTCCCTGGCGTGCCTGGGCTGCCTCCTGCTGCAGTGCCCGGTCCCGGGCCATCCCTGCATGGAGGCGCTCGATCCAGCCCTCCTGAGGCGGGCGGTGGCGGCCTCCCTGTCACTTGCTGGGGCGCCATGAGGATCGGCCTCCTGCACACGGCCTTCGGGGCCCTCGGCGGGGCCGAGCTGCTGGCGGCGGCCCAGAGCCGGCTGCTGGCGGGGCTGGGCCACGAGATGGGCCTCGTCACCTTCGGCTGGGCCGAGTCCCCCTGGCGGGACCTCTTCGGCGCGGTCGAGGTGGAGGTGGTCCCCCGGCGGAGCTGGCGGGATCTCCTTGCCCTCGACCGCTCGAGCAAGTGGGCCCCCCGGGCGCGGCGCGCCTGGCCCCACCTGCGGGACTTCGAGGCGGTGGTGGCCCACAGCCAGCCCCTGGCCGCCCTCCTGGGGGAGAGTGGGTTGCCGGCCCGGCGCCTCTGGTACTGCCATGAACCCCCGTGGCGGCTCCATCCGGACCGGGTGGACTACACCCTGCTGAAGCCCCTGGCGGAGGTGCCGTGGATCGGTCCCTTCCGGACCATGGCCGCGGAGGTGCGCCGGAAGGCCGCCGGTGCCGCTGCCCTCAGGGCGCGGGACCTGAAGGGGACCGCGGCCCTGGATGGCCTCGCCGCCAACAGCGACTTCGCCCGGCGGACCCTCGAGGCCATCTACCACCGGCGCGACGTGGCCGTGATCCCGCCGGTCATCGCCTTTCCGGAGGCGGTTCCCCACCGGCAGGGGCTCCGGCGCGGCGGGCTCCAGGTGCTCACCCTGGCCCGGCTCGGGACCCTGAAGAACGTCGAGGCGGTGATCCGGGGCTTCGCACGGTATGCGGGCCACGCTGACGCCGACGCGCGGCTGCACGTGGTGGGCGAGGGCGGCGAACGGCCGCGCCTGGAGGCCCTCGCCCGCGAACTGGGCCTTACCGAATCCGTGCGGTTCCACGGGACCCTGGATCCGGTGCGGGACGCACAGCGACTGGAGGACCTCTACGCGGCCTGCGACGTCTTCGCCCTGCTCCCGCTGGACGAGTCCTTCGGGATGGTGTTTCCCGAGGCCGCCGCCCGGGGGCTCCTGCTGATCGGGCCCGACCATGGCGGTCCCGTGGAGATACTGGAGGGCGGTCGCTTCGGGGCCTGCCTGCCGGTCTTCGAGCCGGCGGCCCTGGCCGAGGCCCTGCAGGCGATCGGGGGCCTCACGGACGCGGAGGCGGACCGGCGAAGGGAAGCCGCGGACTCCGCCTGCCGGGCGCGGTACAGATCTGCCACCGTCCTGCCCTTGCTGCAGGCCTGGGTCCTGGGGAATCCTCGAACCTGCTGATGTCGCACTCCTTCTGATCAGGATGACCCATGCCCATCGAACCTCCGGCCGCGTTCAGCCTTCTGCCCTGGGATTCCGAGCTCTTCGGGTACCCGGTAGCCAGGCTTGCGCCGGAGGGGCTCCGTCCTGAGCTGTTTCCCGCGACCCTGGAGCAGCTCAGAGGCCAGGGCGTGCGGCTCGCCTACGCCCAGGTCCCCTGGTCGGACCAGGCCACCCGAGCCCTCCTGGACGGCATCGGCGCGCCGATGGTGGATCGGAAGGTCACGTTCGGGAAGGCCCTGACGGGCGGCTCGATCCCCCCTGCGGGCGTGGAGGCCTGGCAGGAAGGCGAGGTCAGTGCGGAACTGGAGGCCCTGGCCCTTGCGAGTGGGCACCTCTCCCGGTTCAGGACCGATGCCCAGGTTCCGTCCCATGTGTTTCCGACGCTCTACAAGGCCTGGATCCGGCGCAGCGTGCTCGGGGAAATCGCGGATGCGGTCCTGGTGGCGAGGGAAGCTGGAAAGCTGGCGGGCCTGGTCACCCTGGCCCAGCACGGGCCGGTCAGCGAGATCGGGCTGGTGGCCGTGGCCGACGGCTGTCGCGGGCAGGGGATCGGCCGAAGGCTGATGGCCGCCGCCGAAGCCTGGTCCGACGCACGGAAGGCGGGCCGGCTTGAAGTCGTGACCCAGGGCGAGAATGCCGCCGCTTGTGCACTCTACCGTTCCGCAGGATGTCTGGTGGTGCAGGAACAGGCCATCTACCATGTCTGGATGGAGCCCGTCGGATGATTCCCTTCAATCGCCCCATCCTTCCCGAGCGGGCCGCAGACTACATGATCGAGGCCTTCCGTTCGGGCAAGGTGTCCGGTGACGGCACCTTCTCCCGGCGCTGCGAAGGGTACTTCCAGGCCCGGTACCGGGCCCCGCGGTGCCTTCTCACCACCTCCTGCACCGATGCGCTGGAACTGGCCGCGATCCTGTCCGGGGTGGGGCCTGGGGACGAGGTCATCCTTCCCAGCTACACCTTCGTCTCCACGGCGAACGCCTTCGCCCTGCGGGGCGCCACCCTGATCTTCGCCGACAGCCTCCCCGAGCATCCGAACCTCGATCCCGCCCAGGTCGAGGCCCTGGTCACCCCGCGGACCCGGGTCATCGTGCCGGTGCACTATGCGGGCGTGGCGGTGGACATGGATCCGATCCTCGCCCTCGCGGAGGCCCGGGGGATCCTGGTGGTGGAGGATGCCGCCCAGGCGATCGAATCCACCTACAAGGGGCGCCAGCTGGGGCTGCTGGGACAGCTTGGGGCCTTCTCCTTCCACGAGACCAAGAACATCCATTGCGGCGAGGGGGGCCTCATCGCCATCCGCGACCAGGCCTTCGCGGCCAGGGCCGAAGTGCTCAGGGAGAAGGGCACGAACCGGAGTGCGTTCTTCCGGGGCGAGGTCGACAAGTACGGCTGGGTGGACATCGGGTCATCCTTTCTCCCTTCGGACATCCTGGCGGCCATCCTGTGGGCCCAGCTGGAGAACCTCGAGACCATCTGCCGCCATCGGCTCGGGATCTGGGAGCGCTACCGGGAAGGGCTGGCCCCCCTGGAGCGGTCAGGACATGCCAGGCTTCCCTTGGTGCCGGATTTCGCCAGGCACAACGGCCACGCCTTCTACCTCGTGCTTCCCGACGAGGCGACCCGCTCGCGGCTGATCGCCCACCTCAAATCCAGGGACATCCTGGCGGTGTTCCACTACCAGTCGCTGCACCGGAGCCGGTTCTTCGAGGACAAGCACGATGGCCGGGTCCTGCCGAATTCCGACCGCTACAGCGATTGCCTGGTCCGGCTGCCCCTCTACCACGACCTCACCCCGGAAGAGCAGGACCGGGTCATGGCCTCTGTGCTGGCGTTCTTCGGCGGTGGGCGCTGATCGCGGCGCCAGAAAACCCCATGGCGAGGAGGCCGGATGCCTGACCTGGCGATGATGCGACGGCGCCTCCAGGCCTCAGCGCGGCTGCAGGCCATGGCCCAGTCGGTCCTTGATCAACGTCGAGACGATCCCGAGGCCCTCCTGCGGACGGCGGAGTACGTCGGGGCGTTCGCATGGGAATGCCACGGCGGCGCCTTTGTCCTTCCGACGGTCGAGGAGGCCCTGCGGGAGCTCAGGCTCGCCCCGTGCACTCCGGGGGCCAGCCAGGCAGGGGCGATCAAGGGGCGGACCCTCCATGTCCTGACGGAGGCCTACCCGGTGGGTGGGCATACCCGGCTCGTGCGCCGGTGGATCGAGCTGATGGGGGACGATGGCCATGCGGTGGTGCTGGTCAGGCAGCGGCAACCCCTGGATCCAGCCTGGCTGGTTCCCGAGGGCCGCCACGTGCCGATCGTCGATCTCCTGGCCGAGGGCATCCTGCCCCACCAGGCCAGGGCCGAGCGCCTGGCCGGGCTGATGGGCGAGGCCCGCAGGGTGATTCTCCACATCCATCCTGACGACGCCGTCGCTGTGGCCGCTGCCCACCAGGTTGCCGGAACGGATCTCCGGTTTCTCAACCATGCCGATCATGTCGCGTGGCTCGGCGCGGCCCTCCCGGCCGTGTTCCTGAACCTCCGGCAGGCGGGGATCCGTCTCGGTGCCGCCCGTCGAGGGATTCCCCCTTCCAGCTGCGATGTTGTCCCCATCCCGATTCCAGACCCGCCGCAGATCGATCGGGGGGAAGCCCGGGCCCGACTCGGAGTGGGTGGGCGGGAGGTCCTGCTCCTCACGGTGGCCACCGGGTACAAGTACCTGCCGATCGAGGGCCGCTCCCTCGAAGCATCACTATCCAAGGCGCTGGAACGATCCGAGGTCCGGGTCATGGCCGTTGGACCCGGCCCGGAGCACCCCCTGTTCGGGCGCCTCGCAGCCCGTTTCCCCGGAAGGGTCCAGGCGCTGGGGGTGCTGCCTGACCCCTCGATCCACCGGGCTGCAGCGGACATCTACCTGGACAGCTACCCCTTCTGCTCTCCCACGTCCATGCTTGAGAGCGCGGCCCTGGGTACCCCGGTGGTTTCGCTGCAGCCTGATCGCGAGGCGCTCGAGGTCCTCTACTCCGAGTGCCCCGGACTGCCGCGGGAGGCCTATGCGGCCCAGGACGAGGAGGCCTATCAGCGGATGCTCGGTGATCTCCTGTCGGATCCGGGCCTCCGTGAAAGGAGAAGCCAGGAACAGCGGGACGGGATGGCCATCCATCTCGGGACCGCCTGGCGGGAGGCGCTGGCCGCCCACCTGGCCCGGACATTCGGCCGTCCTCGATGGGATGGAGCGAATCTCCGGCCGCAGGAGGAACACCTGGATGCCCTCCTGGCCGGGCTGGGTCATGATCCACGCTTCCATCCGAAGCTGAAGCGGTGGATGAGCCTGGGAATCCGCGGGCCATTGGCCGTACTCGCGGAGCGGTACAGGACCTGGTTCAGGTAATCATTCAGGAATGGTCGATTTCCGTTCCCTCCCGATTCAAGCAAGGAGTTGTCCATTGGTACGTTTGCATTCAGCCCGATTGGGGAAGGGCATTCGCCTCGGGAGTGCGGTGCTGTTGGCCTCTTCGCTGTACGGGCAGGTTCCGGACGGCTGGGCCGCCAGGCTTCCCCTCGGGACGGGCATGCAGCCGGGCGTCTGGTTCGGGGGAGGGGTCTGGAGCGCGGATCGCCACGGGCCGGCGGCTCCCTTCATCGAATCCCTTGGGCTGGGGAATGGGACGGTCGGAAATGGCGTGAACGCCGAGATGGGTTGGAAGGGGATTCATTGGGACGTGGCCATGCGCCTCACCGGCTACCGGGATGCGTCAGGCGGAGATCATGCGCTGGTGTCCCGGGGGCACCTGACCTACCGCAGCGCCGGGGGGTGGACCACCTCGCTCGAACGGGAGCCCCTCGTCTGGGGATACGGGTTGAATGGCGGATACCTCCTCGGGGAGGCCTCCCGCCCCATCCCGAAGCTGAGGGTCGCGACGCCGATGGCCCCCCTCAGCGCCTGGGGAGTCCCCCTCGGGGCCTGGAAGGCCCAGGTCTTTCTCGGGCAGGTCGACGCGGCCACGACCCTTCCCGAGAACATCCAGTCCCCCTCCCTGAAGACCCGGTCCATCGCCTCCCAGGGGACGCCGGTCCGCCCCTTCCTCTCCGGTGTCCGCGCCGAAGCGGCCTTCGGGGACAGCGTCGAGTTCTACCTGAACTGGATCAGCCTGTTCGGGGGAACGCTCAACGGTCGGCAGATCGATTCGGGGTACACGTTCACGGACTACCTCACGGCCTTCCTCGGCGCCAAGGATGCCCGGATCGAGGGGGGCACGGACCTGGTGACCGGTGGGCCGAGTCAGTACCGGCCCCTGGATGTCATCAGCGCCTCCAACTCGGACGTGGGGATGCGGATCCGGTTCCAGGTCCTCGAAAGCCTGTTGAGGGCCCGTGATGTCCGGTTCTACGTCAGCCGGGGATCCAAGGGGGTCCACATCAGCTACGGCCCTTTGCTGAAGAAACCCCTCTACTACCTCGGCAAGGACATGGATGCGGACTGGCGGGCGGTCACCAGTTTCGCTCCAGGCTCCATCTGGGGCCGCACCTACCGCTATTCCGCCCCAAGCCCGATCGTTCCCAACGATGGGGTGGGCGTGATGATCGACTGGGGGGTCTGGAAGGCCGGACTGGAGTACCTGGATACCGTCAATGTGCGGGATTTTTCGGGTGGAACCGTCCCGGGAGTCGACCCGCTCTACGGCCATCGCTCCTTCACGCATTCGTTCTACCAGGTCGGCTTCTACGACCAGGGCGATCCCCTGGGCTCGGCGCTGGGGGGGGAGGCGCGGTACGGGACCTTCCATGTCCAGTGGGATCCCTCGCGGGCCTGGCGGTTCCTCGGCTGGATCCAGAGCGGGGACAGGCCCTTCCGGGATGATCTGGGGGACTGGCTGCTGGACCACCCCGGCAAGCACCCCGTGCGGAACCGGTTCACCCAGGTCCAGATGGTCGTGGAGCACCACGGGCGCGACGGGTTCCTGGCGCGCTCAGGGGCCAGCGCCCAGCGGCAGTCGGCGGTCCTCAACGAGTACGGGAGGGGCGGGACGGGGTTCCGGTGGTTCCTGGAGCTGGGGTGGACCTGGGGACTCGGCGGATGATCAGAAGGCCCGACTTGTCGGGCCGAACCTGCCCGCCCGGTAATCCGCAAAGGCGGCCCGCTCGATCCGGATCCGGTCCAGCCGACCGCGGAAGAGCAGCTTCTGGAAGGTGTAGAGGCGCCGCCGGCGCTGGAATGCCAAGGCCTCCGGGAAGTAGCGCTGGATGAGCAGCCACCGGTTCCGCTGGGTGTAGTACTCCACCCGGGGGCTGCGGGACCCGGAGGCGAGGCTGCCCTGGTGGCGGACCTTGACGGAGTCCACGGCACTCGGGGGATGCCCCCGGCGCCTCAGCTCCAGGCTGAAGGCGATGTCCTCGTAGTAGAGGAAGTAGTCCTCGGGCAGGAACCCGACCTGGGCAGCCCAGGGCAGGGGGAGGAACAGGGCGCAACCGCTGACGTAGGCCATGGGATCGGATTCGAGGGGGGCCGCGCCCAGGATGGGCGTCGAGGCGAAGCCCTCCCTGGACAGGATTCCCCCGCTGAAACGGCGGTCCCCCTCCTCGATGGTCATGCCCCAGGCGCCGATCCCGGGACGCGCCTCGGCAGCCTCCACGAGGCTCCCACTGGTCCCCTCGAGGAGCTCGGTGTCGTTGTTGAGGACCCACGCGTAGGGCACTTCCAGCCGGTGCAGGAGGCGGAGACCCACGTTGTTCCCGGCGGCGTAGCCCAGGTTCTCGGGATTGAACAGGACGCCGATCGTGCCCGGGGGCGGCAAGGCGGGGGATTCCGGGGTGAGCTCCATCCAGGGCAGGCCGGCCTCCTGAAGGATCCGCTGGCAGGACTCCCGGCTGCGGGCGGCATCGTTCTCGATCCAGAGGATCCGGCTGCTGGCCGGTTCCCGTTCGAGGAGGCGGCGCACGCACGAAGCGGTCACCTCCGGCTGGTGGTAGTTCAGCACGAGGATGCCCACGCGTGGCCGGGGGGAGTCGAGGGGAGTCATGGTCAGTCGGATTCCGGGAGCAGCTGAGCAGCATCCTGACACAGGGGACCCCTTCGCCGGAGGGGCTTCGAGCCGCGGCCCGGCGGGGCAGGGCGACGGGGGAGGGGCCGGCATCGCAGGTAGACTGGAGCCATGCTCTTCGATTCCCCATCCACCTTCGGCCGCGCCTTCCGGATCCTCTCCTTCGGGGAGAGCCATGGACCTGCGGTCGGAGTGGTGATCGACGGGGTGAAGCCGGGCCTGCCCTTCGACCTGGCGGCGATCCAGCAGGAACTGGACCGGCGCCGGCCTGGCCAGTCGGACCTGGTGACCCCGCGCCGCGAGGCGGACCGGGTGCAGGTGCTGAGCGGGGTCTTCGAGGGGCGCACCACGGGCCATCCCATCGCCCTGGTGGTGTTCAACGAGAACCAGCGGAGCACGGACTACCAGGCCATCGCGGATCTCTTCCGGCCGGGCCACGCGGACCTGACCTACCAGCGCAAGTACGGCCTGCGCGACCCCCGCGGCGGCGGACGCAGCAGCGGCCGGGAGACCCTCGCCCGGGTGGCGGCAGGCGCCTGGGCCAAGCAGCAGCTGGCGGCCTTGGGGGTCACGGTGAGGGGCTTCAACCGGGAGATCGCGGGCATCCCCTGCTCGAAGGTGGACTGGGCCTTCGTGGAGGCGAATCCGCTGCGGGTGGCCGATCCTGCGGCCTTCGACGCCCAGCGCGCCGCCGTGGAGGCGGCCCGGGCCGAGGGCGACAGCGTGGGCGGCGTCTGCGAGGTGTGGCTCGAGGGGCTGCCCGTGGGACTCGGTGACCCGGCTTTCGGGAAGCTGGACGCGCTGCTGGCCGCGGCCTGCATGTCCATCGGGGCGGTGAAGGGCGTCGAGCTGGGCGCGGGCTTCGGGAGCGCCCGCCGCCGTGGCAGCGAAAACAACGATCCCCTCGGCCCCGGGGGCCCCCTGAAGAACGACGCCGGCGGCACCCTGGGGGGGATCAGCACGGGGGCGCCGGTGGTGGTCCGCCTGGCCGTGAAGCCCACCAGCTCCATCGCCCGGGTCCAGCAGACCATCGACCGCGACGGCCGCACCGCCGAGATCTCCACCCGGGGGCGCCACGATCCGTGCATCGCGCCCCGCATCGTGCCCGTGGCCGAGGCCATGTGCGCCCTCGTCGTCTACGACGCCTGGCTGACCCAGCAGGCCCTCCGGGAGGGCAGCCTCGCCGAGGCCCCGGAATGGGATTGGGAAGCGGTGGAAGCGCTCCTCCGTGCGAAGCTGTGATGACCGCCACTTTTAGAGGAACATGACGAAGAGGTGACGCTGGTATCCCTGGCCGCGCCCGATCATGACATCGACATGGAACCCGTCCTGCTCAGCTTCCACGCCCCCGTCCACGACCTCGACGTGGTGGCCCAGCACGTCGTCAAGGAGGGGGTCTCGGCCCGGCTCCGGGAATGGCATCGGCAGACGGGCGCCCGGGAGCTGGTCTACCTGGCGACCTGCCAGCGGGTGCTCTGGATGGTGTGGGGCGGGGATCCCAGTGCCCTGGATCCCGGGCCCGGCGTCCGCCGCTATGAGGGCGAGGAGGCCTGGACCCACCTGCTGGCCATGACCGCCGGCCTGGAGTCCGCGAACCTGGGGGACCGCGAGATCCCCGGGCAGGTGAAGGACGCCCTCCAGCAGGCCCGCCAGGTGGGCGTGGCCGGCGAGGAGGCCCAGACCGCCATCGAGGACGTGATCCGCGAAGGTCAGCGCCTGCGGGCCCGCCTGGGCCTCGCCGACGGTTCCGTCAGCGTGGCCACCGCCGCACTCCGGCACCTCTCGGACGGGCTCCCGACGGGGGCCTCGGTGGTGCTCGTGGGCGTGGGACCCATGACCCAGTACCTGGCCGAGCGCCTCCCGGAGCTGGGGTTCCGGGTGGCGATCGCCAACCGCACCCGCGGCCACGCCCACCAGCTGGCGGAGCCCCTGGGCCTGGAGGTGGTGGACCTGGGGGACCTGCAGCGCGATCCCGGGCCGTTCGACGCCCTGGTGACCGCCACGGCGGCGCCGGAACCGCTCTTCACCCTGGATGCCTGGCAGACCCTGAAGCGGCCCACCCTGCGCATCCTCGATCTGGCGCTGCCGCCGGATTCCGAGCCCGGGCTCGAGCAGCTGCCCTGGGTGCACCGGGTGGACCTCAACGCCTTCCTGGCCCAGACGGCCACCGTCCGCGCCCGGCGCACCGAGGCGGCCCAGAAGGCCGAACCCTTCCTGGCCGGCACGGCGGGCCGCCTGCGCCACCGCGCCGAGGTGCGGGCCCGCAAGCGGCACCTCGCCTCGGCCCAGGAGCGACTGGACGCCGCCTGGGGTGCGCTGGAGGCGGAAGTGAAGGGGCTCCACGGGCATCTCTCCCACCTGGACGAGAGCCAGCACCTGGCCCTGCAATCCATCCTGTCCCGCGGGCGCACCCTTGCGTTCCGGGCCCTGGCCCAGACGGACGTGAAGCCCGTCGAGGGCGGAGAGGCGGTGAATCCGTGAAGCATGTGACCGTGGCCACCCGTGGGTCCCTCTTGGCCGTGGGCCAGGCCGAGCCCCTCGTGCGCTTCCTCGAGTCGAAGGGCTATGAGGTCTCCTGGCGCAAGTTCTCCACCTCCGGCGACCAGTGGCTCCAGGGCCCCCTCGACAAGCAGGTGGGCGGCGGCTTCTTCACCAAGGAGCTGGAGGACGCCATGGCCGCAGGGGCCGCGGACCTGCTCATCCACAGCCTGAAGGACGTGTCCCTGGACCGCCCCGAGGGCATCGTCCCCGCCTGCATCCCCCACCGGGAGGATCCCGCCGACTGGCTGGTGATGCGCCCGGACGCGCCGGAGGACCTGGTCATCGGCACCAGCGCGGTGCGACGCGAGCGGATGCTGAGGGACCTGTTCCCGAAGGCCCGATTCACGTGGATCCGCGGCAACGTCCCCACCCGCCTCCAGCGCGTGCGCGACGGCGTGCTCCGGGAGGAACCCCTGCACGCCACCATGCTCGCTGCCGCCGGCCTCAAGCGCCTCAAGCTGGACCTCCAGGGGCTCGTGGTGCGCCCGCTGACCCCCGCCGAGCTGCCCTCGGCGCCGGGGCAGGGGGCCCTGCTGGCGGAGGCCCGCGCCGACCGGCCGGACCTCGTGGAGGTTCTGGCGGAGATGCACGATCCCATGACCGCCCGGTGCGTGACCCTGGAGCGCCAGGTCCTCGCCGGCATCGGCGGCGGCTGCCAGCAGCCCCTGGGCGCCCTGGCCGAACCCCAGGCCGACGGCAGCCTGCTCCTCAGGGCCGCCTATGCGGGCGAGGACGGCCTCCTCCGGGCCGAAGCCCGGGGCACCGACGACCAGCAGCTCCTGGCTGCCGTGCTGAAGGGCCTGGGACTGGCATGCGTGTGAGCCCCGCCAAGCCCAGGCTGGCCCTCGCCCGGCCGGCCCACCATCCGCTCTCGGACACGGTCCGCAAGGCGGGCTGGGAACCGGTGCCCTATCCCTTCACGCGGCTCCAGCCCTCGATCCTGCCGCCGCCCATTCCGCTCGCCACCGCCGCCGCCGTGCTCCTGCTGAGCCCCTCCGGGGCGCGGGTGGCCGGCCCCAAGCTGCCCCCGGGGACCCTGTGCCTGGTTCAGGGCGGCGGGACCGCCGAAGCGCTCGACCGCGAGGATCTGGAGATCCTGCTGCCCAGCGAGGCCCGGGCCGAGGCCCTCTGGGACCTGCTCCGGGAGCGGTTCCCGGATGGCGGCGGCTTCGTGCTCGCCCGGGGCGAACGCAGCCGCGAGTACCTGGAGGAGGCCGCCCGGGGCAGCGCCTGGCGCATCCATCCCTGGATCACCCATCGCGAGGCCATGCGCGTGCCGTTTCCGCCCCTTCCGGAGGTGGAGGGCGTGCTGGCCCTGAGTCCCCTGCAGGCGGAGATCCTGGCCCCCCTGTCCCGCAACCTGCTGCGCTTCGCCTGGGGCGAGGGCACCGCCCGGGCGTTCGCGAAGGCCGGCGCACCGGTCCACGGCCACTGCGAACCCAAGCCCAGCCTGCTGTGGGCCCTGCTCGCCCAGCACCTGAAGGAGGAGAACACGCCATGATGACCCGCTCCCGCCGCCTCCGTACCACTGCCGCCCTGCGCGACCTCGTGGCCGAGACCGATCTCCGGCCCCGCCACCTGATCCAGCCCCACTTCGTGCAGCCCCACAAGGGCAGCAGCGAGATCTCCGCCCTGCCGGGCATCGTCCGCGCCGGCGTGGAGGACACCGTCCGGCAGGTGGAGCAGGACCTCAAGCGCGGCCTGCGCAGCGTGCTGCTCTTCGGGGTGCCCGATGCCCACGAGAAGAGCCCCGACGCCAAGGCCTGCCATGACCATGCGGGCGTGGTGCCCAAGGCGGTGACGGCCCTCAAGAAGGCCTTCGGGTCGGACGTGATCGTCATGACGGATGTCTGCCTCTGCGGCTACACCAGCCACGGCCACTGCGGGCTGGTGGACGAGGAGGGCACGGTGCTGAACGACGAGACCCTTCCCCTGCTGGCGGAGATGGCCCTGCGCCATGCCGAGGCCGGGGCGGATGTGGCGGCCCCCAGCGACATGATGGATGGCCGGGTGGCCGCCATCCGGACCCGTCTGGACGGGGCGGGCTTCACCCAGACCGCCATCCTCAGCTACGCCATCAAGCACGCCGGGGCCTACTACGGTCCCTTCCGCGAAGCCGCCGACAGCAGCCCCAAGTTCGGCGACCGGAAGACCTACCAGATGGATCCCCGGAACGCCCGCGAGGGCCTGCGGGACGCCCTGCTCGACGTGCAGGAGGGCGCCGACATGCTGATGGTCAAGCCGGCCCTGCCGAACCTCGACCTCATCTGGCGCCTCCGCGAGGCGCAGCTGGCCCCCATCTGCGCGTACCACGTCTCCAGCGAGTTCAGCAGCGTGAAGGCCGCCGACCGCCTGGGGTGGGTGAATGGCGACCAGCTCATGCTCGAGCACCTGACGGCCATCCGCCGCGCGGGCGCCGACATGATCGTGACCTACGCCGGCCGCGAGGCCGTGGAGAAGGGGTGGATCTCGTAGCAAGGACCCACCACGAGGACCCGAAGACCGCGAAGAAAAGGAACCGCAATGTCGAATGACACCCTGTTTGCCGAAGCCCTCACCCACTTTCCCGGCGGCGTCTCCAGCCCCGTGCGGGCCTTCCGCGCGGTGGGCGGGACGCCGAAGTTCTTCCGCAAGGCCTCGGGCGCCTGGTTCGAGGACGAGGACGGCCAGCGGTTCCTGGACCTCTGCATGTCCTGGGGCCCGCTGATCCTGGGCCATGCCCAGCCCGACATCCTGGCTGCGGTGAACGAGGCCATGCACGAGGGCCTCACCTTCGGCGCTCCCAGCCGGAGGGAGCTGGCCCTGGCCCGGAAGATCAAGGCGATGGTGCCCTTCATCGAGAAGATGCGCTTCGTGTCCTCGGGCACCGAGGCCGTCATGTCCGCCCTGCGGGCCGCCCGCGGCTTCACGGGCCGGGATCGCATCCTGAAGTTCGACGGCTGCTACCACGGCCACAGCGACGGCCTGCTGGTGAAGGCCGGCTCCGGCCTCGTCACCTTCGGGGCCCCCACCAGCGCCGGCGTGCCCAAGGGCATCGCGGAGCTGACCTCCGTGGTGTCCCTGGACGACCTGGAGACCCTGGAGCGGACCTTCGCGGAGCTCGGAAGCGAGCTGGCTGCGGCCATCATCGAACCCATCCCCGCCAACAACGGCCTCCTGCTCCAGCGCCCCGAGTTCCTCCAGCGCCTGCGCGAGCTCTGCACGAAGCACGGCGTGATCCTCATCTTCGACGAGGTCATCAGCGGCTTCCGCGTCGCCCCCGGCGGCGCGGCGGAACGGCTGGGCATCACGCCCGACCTGGCCACCTACGGCAAGATCATCGGCGGCGGCATGCCCGTGGGCCTCTACGGCGGCCGGAAGGACATCATGGGCGTGGTTGCACCCGACGGCCCCGTCTACCAGGCGGGCACGCTCTCCGGCAACCCCGTGGCCATGGCTGCGGGCCTGGCCACCATGGAGCGGCTGACCCCCGCCTTCTACGCCGGCCTGGAGGCCAACGCGGCCAAGTGGGCCGCGGCCTTCGAGACCCTCCCAGGCCTGCACTGCCCCCGCTACGGCAGCCTGCTCTGGCCCCTGTTCCAGGACGGCGTCCGCCGCAGCGATGCCGTGAAGGGGGAGGCCATCAGCAGCTTCAACCGCCTGCACCGGGCGTTGCTCGGCCAGGACGTGTACCTGCCCCCCAGCGGCTACGAGGTGGCCTTCCTCAGCGGCGCCCACGGCGACGCCGAGCTGGACCACTTCAAACAGGCCGTGGCCGCCGTGGCTAAGGCTTTCGCCTGATCCTCTTTCCTCTGCGTTCTCTGCGTCCTCTGCGGTGAATGGATTTCTTGGTGATGCAATGACCCAGCCCCTCCTCCGCGTTCTCAACGGCGAGGCCCTCGACAAGCCCCCCGTCTGGTTCATGCGCCAGGCCGGACGCTTCCTGCCCGAGTACCGCGCCGTCCGGGCCAAGGCCACCTTCGAGCAGCTCCTCAACGACTCGGACCTGGCCGCGGAAGTGACCCTCCAGCCCATCCGCCGCTTCCCGCAGATCGACGGCGCCATCATCTTCAGCGACATCCTCGTGATCCTCGACGCGCTGGGCTGCGAGGTGACCATCCCCGAGGGCGGGCCCCGCATCGGGAAGACGCTGGACCAGATCGACATCGACCGCCCCCTGGACGAGAAGGTGTTCGAACCCGTCTGTGCCGCCATCCGCAAGGTGAAGGCCGAACTGCCCGCCAAGGTCACCATGCTGGGCTTTGCCGGGGCCCCCTGGACCCTGCTGGCCTATGGCATCGAGGGGAAGGGCAGCAAGAGCTGGGCGAAGGCCAAGGCCTTCCTGCACCAGGAGCCCGTGCTGGCCCGCAAGTGGCTGGACAAGCTGGCGGACGCCGCCGCGCGGCTGCTGAACCTCCACATCGAGGCCGGCGCCCAGGGGGTGCAGCTCTTCGACACCTGGGCCGGCGAGCTGGATGCGGACGACTACGCCACCTTCGCCCTGCCCTCCGTGCAGCGCACCCTGGCCCAGGTGACCGCCGCGCCGACGCTCTTCTTCGCCCGCACCGGCTACCTGCCCGACAGCCTCAACCAGCTGCCCTGCAAGGGCCTGGCCGTGCCCTGGCAGGTGCCCATCGCCGAGGCCCGCCGCCGCTTCCCGAAGATGGTGCTCCAGGGCAACCTGGATCCCATCGCCCTCCTGGCCGGTCCGGAGGTGGCGCGGAAGAAGGCCCGGGCCATCGTGGACGCCATGAAGGGCCATCCCCACATCTTCAACCTCGGCCACGGGCTGGTGCCCGAGACCGATCCCGCCGTGGTGGCGGCCGTCCTCGATGAAGTGAAGGCCTGAATGGCACACCGCCAAGGGCGCCAAGGAGGGAATTTCCACTCTTCCTGGCGATCCTGGCGCCCCGGCGGTGATAATCCATTGTTCTAGGTTGTTTCGACACCAGATTGGATCTCTCCCATGAACCAGCTCGCTGATTTGATCCGCCGTTATGACCGTCCGGGCCCCCGGTACACGGGCTACCCCATGCCGCCGGCCTGGTCGGACGACTTCCCCGAGGCGGAGGTGCTCTCCGCCCTGGAGCGGGCCAATGCCCGCAAGGACGAGGCCCTGTCGCTCTACCTGCACATCCCCTTCTGCCCGCGTCGCTGCGCCTACTGCGGCTGCAACGTGGTGGTGAGCCCCCAGTACGATCCCGTCGAGGCCTACCTGGCCGCGGTGACGAAGGAGCTGGACCTGGTGGTCTCGCGCATGCCGGACCGGCGCAAGGCCCTGCAGCTCCACTGGGGCGGCGGCACGCCCACCTACCTGAACGCCGCCGACCTGCGGCGCACCTTCAACCTCTTCAAGGAGCGCTTCGAGTTCCAGCCGGGGGCGGAGATCGCCATCGAGGTGGATCCCACCTTCCTGGAGCCCGACCAGCTGCCGGCCCTCCGGGAGATGGGCTTCAACCGTGTCTCCTTCGGCGTGCAGGACCTGGACGAGAACGTGCAGGCGCTCATCACCCGCGGCCAGACCTGGGACCACACCCTCACCGCCATGAAGCAGTGCCGCGAGCTGGGCTTCGACGGCGTGAACCTGGACCTGGTGTACGGCCTGCCGGGCCAGACCATGGACACCTTCCGCCGCACCCTGGAATCCACCCTGGAGCTGTCGCCGGACCGCATGGCGATCTACGGATTCGCCTACCTGCCGAGCATCATGCCCTTCCAGCGCAGCATCCCCGCGGAGACGCTGCCCTCGCCGGACCTGCGGCTGGAGCTCCTGCTCCTGGCCTCGGACATCCTGGAGAAGGCCGGCTACGTGGCCATCGGCATGGACCATTTCGCCCACCCCAACGATCCCATGGCCAAGGCCGTGAAGGAGGGCCGCCTCATCCGCAACTTCATGGGCTACGCCGTGGCCGCCGGCACGGACCTGCTGGGCTTCGGCCCCAGCGCCATCTCCAACGTGGCCGGGGTGTACGCCCAGAACGAGAAGATCCTCGCGAAGTGGGAGCGCTCCATCACCGACGGGAAGCTGGCCGTCCACAAGGGCCACCGGCTCTCCGAGGACGACGAGCTGCGCCGCTGGGTCATCCACCGCCTCATGGGCCACTTCGAGCTGCGCTGGGAGGACCTGCGCGCCCGCTTCGGCGTGGACGGCCCGGCCCACTTCGCGGATGCCGTCGCCCAGCTCCAGGATGAGGTGCCCCAGGGCACGGTGGAGCTGAAGCCGGAAGGGGTGTTCATCACGCCCCTGGGCCGCCGCTTCGTGCGCAACCTCGTGCAGCCCTTCGATGCCTACCTGGCGAAGCTGAGCGCGAAGACCCCGTTCTCGCGGACCGTCTGATCCCGGTTTTCAACCAATCGCGACCCGGAAGTATTGAATAGCGAGGCACAGGGCCTACACTGGGGAGTGCGGAGGTTCGCCGCGCCGGGTGGCGGCCCTGCAGTCCGGCAGATTCCGGGTGTTTCCGGAGCCGGTGGACCCGATGTGCCCGGCCGGCGGCCTGCCGCGGACCCACCGCGGAGGCCCCATGCTGCCCTTCCTTCTCCTTCCCGCCCTGATCGTCCAGGCCCCGCAGTCGGCCATCCCCGGCGCCGTGGAGGTGCGCCCCGGCGTGTTCGTGCTGAAGGGCCTGCCCAACGACACCATCTGCGCCGCCATCAAGAAGCAGCACATCACCCATGTGATCGACCTGCGCCGCGACACGGAGCCGAACCTGGACTGCGAGTCCGAGGCCTCGAGGATGTCGGATCTGGGTGTGTCGTACCTCCGCTACGCCATCAGCGCCGCGCCCCCCAACGGCGACTTCGAGTTCCTGCGGGCGATCATCCGGGACCTCCCCAAGGGCTCGAAAGTCCTCGTCCACTGCAGCAACGGCAACCGGGCCGCCGCGGCGGTCTGCCCCTGGCTGGTGCTGGACAGGGGGATGTCCGTGGACGAGGCGATCGCCCTCTCCAGGCAGGCTGGACTGAAGCTTCCCGAGACCGAGGCCGCCCTGCGGAGGTACCTCAGCTCGAAGGGACGGACCTAGAGAACCTCCCGCCCGGCTGCGGCAGGCGGGAGCGGTTCACGGCTCCTTGAAGAGCCCCGCCAGGACTTCCCGGGCCTTGGGGTTCCCGGCCCGGGCGGCCCGCTGGAACCACTCCCGGGCCTCCCTCCGGTCCTCCGCCACGCCCCGCCCCTGGTAGAGGCGGACGCCCAGTTCGTACATGCCCTCGGCATCCCCGGCCTCGGCGGCCTTACGGAACCAGGCGGCCTGTTCAGCCGGCTCCTCTGCGGCCCAGGCCAGCTCGAGCATCGCGGCCGGCTCGCCCCGGCCGGCCCGGGCGAGCCGCTGGGGACGCTCGCGGAGGTCCTCCGCCGCCTCCTGCTTCCGCTGGTCTTCCCGGGCCCGCGCCTCGGATTCCGGCGCGGGGACGCCCCCGGCCTGGAGGGCGACGACCAGGCCGGTCCGCAGGTCCAGGGCCACGGCACCGTGCGTCTCGGTGGCGACCCAGAGGGCCTGGTCGCGGAGGGCCAGGGCCCTCGGGACGAGCCAGTCCGGGGCCCGCCGCCAGGCATGCTGCGGGGGGAAGCCGTTCCCCATCCAGGACCAGAGGAGGGCGTTCCCGACGAGGTGCACCTGGACCTGGAGGCCCGGGGTGGACAGGAGGACGCCCTGGGGGTGCCAGGCCTTCCAGGCCTCTCCTCCCGGGAGGGCCGGAAGGGGTGCGGGGTGGCAGAGACGCTCCCGGACCGGGGCCAGGGCCCAGGCGAATCCCGCCACCTCGCCCGGGCCGAAGCCGCCGGCCGCGGGATCCAGGAAGCGGATGGGGAAGCCCGTGGCGGCATCCTGTTCGATCCTGGGGCCGGGGTCCACGGCCACCACGCCCATGGCCCGGGCCGCTTCGGGCAGGGGCGCCGGACCGGGTTCCCCCATCCGGGGCAGCCAGGGGACGCGGCGCTGGGTCGTGGCCTCCCACACCATGCGGGCGCCCATCCGGAAGCCTTCGAGGAAGTCGCCCCGCAGGGCGGCGGGGGTCGATGCCGCCGCCGCCCGTGCGGCCGCCTCCAGGGAGGCCTCCCGGTCCGGAGCCGGCTGGGCCGGTGGCCGGCAGGCTCCCAGGAGGAGGAGGGGAGCGAGCAGGATGCCCCGTGGCCGCACGTGCTACCTGAGGCGGAAGGGCATGGTCAGCTTGAACCGGGCCTTCACGGGCTTGCCGTCCACCTGCGCGGGTTCGAAGCGCCAGCCCTTCGCATAGGCCACGGCGGTGGGCCGCAGCTCGTCCGGACCCTCCAGGGCCTCGGCGGATTCCGGTACGCCATCGGTCCCCACGACCAGGGAGACGACCACGGTGCCCTGGATCCGCCGGGCCTTGGCCTCGGCGGGGTAGGCCGGCGGCTCGGGCTGGTGGGCGACGCGGATCTGCCTGAAGTCGAAATCCTGGACGGGCCCGGGGGCCGGGCCCAGCCGGAAGGGCATGGTGAGGCGGAAGCGGGTGGTCGAGGGCTTCCCGTCCCGCAGGCCGGGCTCGAAGCGCCAGCCCAGGGCGTAGGCCACCGCCGTGCTCCGCAGGGCCTGGGGGCCCTTCACCGCATGGGCCCGGACGGGGATGCCGAGGTCATCCACCACCAGGTCCACGACCACCGTGCCCTGGATGCGTTGCTTCTTGGCCTCCGGCGGATAGGGGGGAGGCTCGGGCTGGAAGCGCAGCTTCAGCGGGGTGGACGACAGGGGGACCGGGGGCTGGCGGCTCGCCAGGGCCGTGGCGCCGAGCAGGGTGGCCCCGGCGAGGAGGAGGGCGAGCCCGCGCAGGGAGGGGATGGGCGCGGGCTGGGGTTTGAAGAGGCGGTTGATGCGCTGCATGAGAGGGCCTCGGGCGGCCGCGAGGGCCGGATCGGGATCGGAAGGGGTGGACCGTCGCAGGGCGGCCAGGGTCGCGAGGCCCTGGGCCAGGGGCAGGGGATCCCCCAGGAGCGCTGCGGCGGCATCGTCGCAGCAGTGCTCCCGGGTCTCCCGGATCTGGCGCGAGAGCCACCAGGCGGCGGGGTGGAAGAACAGGAAGGCCTCCGCCAGGGTCTGCAGGAGGTTGGCGAGGTAGTCCCCGCGCCGGAGGTGGGCCAGTTCGTGGGCCAGCACCGCCTCCAGGGCCTCGGGCGGGAGCGCGAGGAAGGCCGAGGCCGGGACCAGGACCACCGGCTTCAGCCAGCCCAGGGCCAGCGGGGAATCCGCGCGGTCCGAGGCCAGCAGGCGCACCCGGCGGGAAAGCCCCATGCGCCGGGCCAGGACCTGGAACCGGGCCTCCCAGCCGGCCGGCGCCGGCCGGGCCTGGGCCAGGTAGCGCCGATCCAGCCACCACAGTCCCCCGCCGAGGCGGAGGAGCATGAGCGCCGCCCCGAGCAGCCATCCCAGGGCGAGCCAGGGGAGGAGCGTCTCGAACCGGAACCGGGTGGGATCGGCCCCGCCGGTGACGGGGGCGGCCCACAACCCGAGGCCGGAAAGCATGCGACCGGACACAGGCTCCCCGGAGCCCAGGGCCGCGTAGGTGAGGGCCGGAGCCAGCACCATGGCGGCCAGGCCCAGGCAGGCCCAGCGGTAGCGGAGCCGGGCCTCCGCCCGCCGGAGCAGGACGAGTCCGGCCCAGGCGGCGAGGCCGACCAGGGCGTCCTCCCACAGGGCGTGGAGGACGGTGAGCCCCAGCCGGTGGAGCATGGGGGCCAGGAGGATCGGGCTCATGGCCGCCCCTTCCGGAGGCGGTCCAGGAAGGCCTGGATCTCCTCCAGTTCCGCCGCTCCGGTGGGGGCTTCGGTGAGGGCCCTCAGGACCAGCGACTTGGCGCTGCCCTCGAAGGCCTTGTCCATCAGCTCCCGCAGCAGGCAGGCCTGCGTGGGCGCCTCCCCCTGGGCGGCCTGGTACACGTGGCTCCGCGCGGACTCGTCACGGGTGACCAGGCCCTTGTCCACCATGATCTGCAGGAGCTTCAGCACGGTGGTGTACCCGATGTCCCGGCCCTTCGCCAGGTCCGCGTGTACGTCGCGGACCGTGGAGGGGCCCCGGTCCCAGAGCACCCGAAGGATGGCGAGCTCGCCATCGGACGGACGGACGGGGTCGGTGGTCATGGGTCTCCCGGGTGGATGACCTCCAATGTACGAACCGATTCGGATTTGTCAACGAATCGGTTCGTACTTTTTCTACTTCAGGGCTCCGATGAGGATCTCCGCCAGGGGCTTGATCCGGCCGGGCTCGCTGAGGGTGGCGCCCCGGGCGGCCACGAGTCGGGCGGAGGAGCGGCCCAGGACGGCGGCCTCCACCAGGCCGTGGGCCTTCAGGGTGCTCCCGGTCTGGACCAGGTCCACGATGGCGTCCGCCAGGCCCAGGAGGGGGGCCAGTTCCACGCTGCTGCTGAGGGGCACCAGCTCGGCGGTGAGGCCCTCGCGGGCCAGCCAGGCCTCGGTGGCCCGGGGGAACTTGGTGGCCAGGCGGAGATGGGGCCGGGCCTGCAGGTGCTCCAGGGTCACGCCTGCGGGGGTGCAGAGGGACAGGCGGCAGGCGCCGAAGCCGAGGTCCGCCAGCTCCAGCAGGTCCATGTCCAGCTCGTCCAGGGTGTCGGAGCCCACGATGCCCAGGCTCGCCACGCCGGCCGCCACGTAGCGGGGCAGATCGCTGCCCTTGAGCAGCAGGGCCGCCACGCCCGGCGTGGCGGTGGGGATGCGGAGCACGCGGGACTTCAGGGCCGCGGCGTCGAGGGCCAGGGGCGTACCCGCCAGCCGAGGCACCAGCTCGTCGCCGAGCCGGCCCTTGGGGAAGGCGATGAGGAGAGGACGGGTCATGGGAGCTCGAACAGGTCGGGCCGGGTGCCGGCCAGGTCCAGGAGGCGCGAGAGGCGCACGCAGAACCCCGCGGCCCGCCAGGGACGGCCCAGCTCGGGGAACAGCCGGTCGTAGCGGCCCCCCGCCGCCAGCTCCTGCTGGGCGCCCGGGGCCCAGAGGCGCAGGGTGGGTCCGGTGTAGAAGTCCAGCCCGGCCACGTCCGCCAGGTCCACGCGCAGGTCCAGGCGGTCCGGCAGGATGGGGAGGATGGCCTTCAGGGCCCGGCCCATGTGATCGCGCTCTTCCGCCAGGAGGTCCGCATAGGGACTCGCATCCAGGGCCTTCAGCGACTCGGGGCCATCGAGGTCGGAGAGCAGGGCCTCGGCGTGGGCCGTGAGGCGGCCTGCCGCCGGGTGGTCGCCCAGGGCCTCGTGGACGCGGTGGGCGGCCCGGCGGGAGAGGGCGGCCACCACGGCCTTCGCCAGGCCCGGCGGCAGGTTCTCGGCTTCCAGGGGGCGGCGGACGAGGGCGGCGTTGCCCAGGTGCAGGATGGCGCGCTTCAGGCCCAGGACCGCCGGGACGGCCATGAGCAGGCGGGCCAGCTCCACGTCGGCCTCGGCGGAGGGTTCGTCCGCGGGCTGGATGCGCTCGCAGCCCACCTCGAAGCGCTCCACCGCCTCCCAGGGCTGCACGGGGCGGCGGAACACGGCGCCGGCGTAGGCCACGCGGTCCGGGGGGTCGGGGAAGCGCCGGGCCAGCAGTCCCGCCAGGGCCACGGTGAAGTCCCAGCGCAGGGCCACCAGGTCGTCCCCGTCAAAGAAGCGGAGGGCCCCCTCGGGCACGGGCTCCCGGAGCACCAGCGAGGGGTGCAGCTCCCGGTAGCCCTGGGCGGCCAGCAGCGCCATGAGGGCGTCCTCCCAGCGGCGCAGCCGGGCGGCGGCGTCGAAGAGGAGATCGGGGAAGTGGGGTGTGCGGACGGGCATCAGGCCTTCCCTCCGGTGGCGTCCGCGTGGCGCCGCTGCAGCACATCCACCACGTCACGCAGGGAGGCGCCCTTCGCAAGGAGCAGCAGGTCGAGGTGGAAGATCAGGTCCGCGGCCTCGCCCAGGAAGGCCTCCCGGTCCTCGTTTTTCGCAGCGATGACCACCTCACCGGCCTCCTCCACCACCTTCTTGCCGATGCGGTCCACGCCCTGGGCGAAGAGGCGCTGGGTGTAGCTTCCGGCCGGATCCGCCGCGGCCCGGCGCGATGCCAGCAGGGCCTCCAGGCGCCCCAGCCAGGGCAGGGTGGCGGGCCAGGGCTCGTCGCCGTCGAAGCAGCTGTCGGTGCCGCGATGGCAGCTGGGGCCTTCCGGCTCCGCGAGGATGAGCAGGGCGTCGCCATCGCAGTCCGGACGGACCTGGAGGAGCTTCAGGCGGTTCCCGCTGGTGGCGCCCTTGGTCCAGAGTTCCTGGCGGGAGCGGCTCCAGAAGGTGACGAAGCCGGTCTCGAGGGTGAGGCGCAGGGCCTCGCGGTTGAGCCAGGCCATCATGCGGACCTCGCCGGCGGGGCTCTGCACGATGCCGGGGAGGAGGCCGTCGGGGCCGAATCGGAGCGCGTCGGGGTTCATGTCAGGTCCGCACGAGGATGCCGTTGTGGGCGAGGTAGGCCTTGAGCCGGGGGATGGGGAGGATGCCCTCGTGGAAGAGGGTGGCGGCGAGCACGGCGTCGGCGCCGTGTTCGAGGGCCTCCAGGAAGTGGATCTCCAGGCCCGCGCCGCCGGAGGCGATGAGGGGGATCGGCAGCTCCGAGGCCCGCTCCAGCAGCTGGATGTCGAAGCCCGCGCCGGTGCCGTCGCGGTCCATGGAGGTGAGCAGGATCTCGCCGGCGCCCAGCTCGTTCAGCTCCCAGAGCCAGTCCAGGGCCGCCCGCTCGGTGGGCTCGGTGCCCCCCTTGAGGTAGACGCGCCAGCCCAGGTCGGCATCCCGCTTGACGTCCACCGCGGCCACCACGCACTGGCGGCCGAAGGCGTCCGCCAGTTCCGTCACCAGCGCCGGCCGCTGTGCCGCCGCCGTGTTCACGGCCACCTTGTCCGCCCCGGCCCGGAGGAGGCGCTTCGCGTCATCCACGCAGGAGACGCCGCCGCCGACGGTGAAGGGGATGCTCAGTTCCCGGGCCACCTCGCGGACCCAGGCCTCGCGGGTGCCCCGGTTCTCCAGGCTGGCCGAGATGTCGAGGAAGACCAGCTCGTCCGCGCCCTCCAGGTCGTAGCGCCTGGCCAGGTCCACGGGGTGGCCCAGGTCCCGGAGGTCCTTGAACTGGACGCCCTTCACCACGCGGCCGAGCTTCACGTCGAGGCAGGGGATCACGCGCTTGGCGGGCATCAGGCCGCTCCTTCCAGGGCCGCCCGGGTGGCGGGATCGTCCAGGGGGAGCACGCCCTCCAGGAGGGCCTTGCCGCTGATGGCGCCGACCACCCCCGGGATGCGGGCCAGGGGCGCGAGGTCGCCGAGGGCGCGGAGGCCGCCGGAGGCCTGCACCCGGAAGCCCTCCTTCGCCACCTGGGCGACGGCGTCGAGGCCCGGTCCCTCCAGGGTGCCGTCGCGGCCCACGTCGGTGACGAGGGCCCGATCGAAGCCCAGCACCAGCAGGGACTCGAAGACATCCGTCGAGGCGCAGGCGCTGGCCGTCTGCCAGCCGCGGGTGACGATGCGGCCGTCCTTGAGGTCCAGGGCCGCGATGAGGCGATCGCCCGGCAGCCCCTTCAGCGCCAGGGGCTGCTCCACGGCGAGGGTGCCCACCACCGCGTCGAAGCCCAGGTCCAGCACCTCCTGGATGGCGGCGCGATCGCGGAGGCCCCCGCCGAGCTGGAAGTGCAGGCCGGGGAACGTCGCCGGGAAGCGGAGGAACGCACCCTGGCGGGGCCGCCCGAAGGCGCCGTCCAGGTCCACGAGGTGGATGCGGCGGGCGCCTGCCGCCGCGAGGCGCGCCACCCAGGCCTCCGGCGCCAGGTCGTAGAAGGTGGCCTGGGCGGGATCGCCGTGGCGCAGGCGCACCAGCCGGCCATCCAGGAGGTCCAGGCTGGGGATCAGTTGCATGGGGCCTCCGGGGTCGGCGCGGCGGCGCCCATCCAGGCCAGGGCCGACTGGAGCAGGAGCAGCCCGGCGGGGCCGGACTTCTCGGGGTGGGGCTGGAAGCCCATGACCGTGCCCCGGGCCTCCACGGCGGAGAACGGGCGCCCGTGGCGGGCGGTGTAGACGGTCTCCCGGCCCGGGTCCAGGGCGTAGCTGTGGACGAAGTAGAGCCAGGCGCCCTTGGCGTCGGGCAGCCCGGGGTGGGGGATGTTCGGCTGGATCTGGCTCCAGCCCATGTGGGGCACCTTCACCCCCGGTCCCAGGCGGCGCACGATGCCGGGCAGCAGGGACAGTCCCGTGGCGCGGGGCGCCTCCTCGCTGCCCTCCGCCAGGAGCTGGAGGCCCAGGCAGATGCCCAGGAGGGGGCGGCCGTCGGCCACGAGGCCGGGGATCTCCCGCCACCAGCCCCGGTCGCGCAAGGCCTTCTGGGCGGCTTCGAAGTGGCCCACGCCCGGAAGCACGAGGGGACCGGTTTCCGCGCCCTGGTCGGGGCGCTCGGCCCGCACGTACTCGAGGCCCAGCCGGTCGAGGGCCCCCTCCAGGGAGGCCAGGTTGCCGGCGCCGTAGTCGATGAGCGTGATCATGCCGACAGGGTCCCCTTCGTGGAGGGGATCCCGCTCCCCTCGAGGCGGACGGCCCCGCGCAGGGCCCGGGCGAGGGCCTTGAAGAGGGCCTCGACCTTGTGATGGGTGTTCACGCCCCGCAGCAGGTCCGCGTGGAGGGCCAGCCCGCCCCGCATGGCCAGGGCGATGAAGAACTCCCGCACCATCTCCGTCTGGAAGCCGTCGCCCAGCACCACCGGCGGCAGGTCCGCATGGAATTCGCACCAGGGCCGGCCGGAGAGGTCCACCACCACCCGAGCCAGGGCCTCGTCCAGGGGCACGTAGGCGTGGGCGAACCGGGCGAGGCCCGCGCGGTCGCCCAGGGCCTCCTTCAGGGCATCGCCCAGGCAGAGGCCCACGTCCTCGACGAGGTGGTGGCTGTCCACGGGCAGGTCGCCCTCCGCCTCGATCACGAGGCCCAGCCCGCCGTGGCGCGCCAGCTGCATCAGCATGTGGTCGAAGAAGCCCAGGCCCGTGCGGATGCGGGTCTCGCCCCCATCCAGGGCCAGCTGGAGGCTCACTCGGGTCTCGGCGGTGCGGCGTTCGATGGCGGCGGTTCTCATGCGGGCTCCCTCGTCAGCATCGGCAGCAGCTCGCGGAGGCTCGCGAACTGGACATCCCCGGGCGCCGCGAAGCGGTCCCGGTCCTCCCCCAGCGCCGCGAAGCGCCAGGCGATCTCGGGCCGCAGGGCCGCCGCGGCCCGGAGGCAGCGGGCGTCGTCCACCGTGTCCCCGGCGAAGACCACCTCCTCGGACCGGAAGGCGTCGGCCAGCTGGAGCAGGCCCGCGGGCTCCGGCTTCCGCAGGTGCGGCGCGGCATCGCAGACGGCGGGCAGGCGGAAGCCCAGCACCCGCCAGGCGAGATCCAGCTCCTCCGGCGGACGGCCCGTGAGCACCGCCAGGTCCCAGCCGGTGGCCTCCAGGTCCGCCAGGGCCACCAGGGGCTTCTCCAGCTGGATGGTGTCCGCGTAGTGGCGCTGGACGGCGATCTGGGCCTCCGGCTCCAGGGCGGCCATCCGCGCCTCCAGTTCGGGGAGGCCGCGGCCATCGGCGGCGGTGAGCAGCGGCGCAAGGTCGCGGTCCCCGTGGATTTCGGCCAGGGCCAGGGCTCCGGCGGCGAGGCGGAAGTCGTTGTTGAAGCCGCCCAGGCGCTTGAAGGCGCGGTACGCCCCGTCGGACCAGGGCAGGGCCGGGCGCAGGTCCGCCAGGGCGCGGGCCACGGCTTCCATGAAGCTGCGGTCCGCGTCGATGAGCACGCCGTCGATGTCCAGGGCCAGGAGCCGCCGCCGCGGCCGGGGCGCGGGCGGCGGCAGCGTCCCGCCCAGGGCCCGGGCCACGCGGGCGGTGGCGGGCTCGTCGCCCACGGTCATGCGCGCCGCGTCGGCGGACGCCAGGCGCCGCACCTTCAGGCCGGCGGCCTCCAGGGAATCGGCGGGGTCCGGGGACACCAGGAGGAAGTTGGCTTCGCTGGGGGCGGCCCGGTGGGCGGGCAAGGCGGCGGCGAGGCGCTCCCGGCGTTCCGGCAGGGCGCGCACCGTGGCCTCGAACGCGGCGGCGAAGTCCAGGGCCACGTCCAGGGCCTCCAGGCTGGCGGCGGGCAGGGAATAGGGGAGCTGCAGGGCGGCCAGCTTCCCCACCAGGATCGGATCGCCGATCAGGTAGCCGAGCCGCCAGGCGGCGGAGGCCAGGGCCTTGCTGAAGGTGCGGAGCAGCAGGAGGTTCGGGTAGCGGTCCACCGCCAGCCGGTGGGTGGCGGGAGCGAACTCGGCGTAGGCCTCGTCAAGCACCACGAGGGGCGGCCGGGGCCGGGCGGCGGCGGCCGCCAGCAGGGGCTCGAGCTCCGCCGGCGGGATCCAGGCGCCGGTGGGGTTGTTGGGGAGGGTGAGCCAGAGCTGCCGGCAGTCCAGGGCCGCGAACCAGGGGGCCAGGGGCAGGCCTTCGCCCACGGGCACGGTCCGCACGCGGCCGCCGTGGCGGCGGACGAGCAGCGGATAGAGGCTGAAGCCGGGATCGGGGATGCCCACGGTGTCGCCGGGCTCCAAGCCCGCCATGGCCACCAGGTCCAGCAGGGCGCCGGAGGAGGGGCCCAGCAGCAGGCCGCCTTCGGGCGCGCCCATCCGCCGCCGCAACCGTTCGGTGAGTTCCCCCTGGCGCTCGGGGTACTGGTGGAAGGGGAGCCGGGCCAGCCGCTCCAGGAGGGCCGCCCGGGCAGCCGGGGGCCAGTCCGTGGGGGCCTCGTTCATGTGGAGGCGGACGCCGCCCTCCGGTTCCGGGGGACGCCGGTAGGCGGGCAGATCGTTCAGGTCGGGTCGGAGGAAGGTCATGGGGGGCTCGAAATCAGGGTAGGCGAAGGCGAGGCTTCCGGGGATCACGGAGCGGCGTCGGGCACGGTGGGAAAAACCGCGCCCTAGGGGTGATGGTGGCGGAGGTCGGCGCTGCGGCCGTGGTGGGGCAGGCCCTCGGCCTCGGCCAGCCGGTTCACCCAGGGGGCCATGGCCCGGGCGTCCGCCGGGGCCAGGGCCAGGAGGCTCTGGCGCTTGAGGTAGGTGGCCACGCCCAGGGGGCTGGTGTAGCGGGCGGTGCGGCTGGTGGGCAACACGTGGTTGGGACCGGCGCCGTAGTCCCCGAAGGCCTCGGCGCTGGCGCTGCCGATGAAGACTGCGCCAGCCGCCGTGAGGGCGGGGAGCCAGGCTTCCGGATCTCCCACGCAGAGCTCCAGGTGCTCCGGGGCCCAGGCCTGAGCCAGGGCGATGGCCAGCTCCTTTCCGGCGTGCACGAGGCGGCCGTGGCGGGCGAGGCTCTGGGCCAGGATCTCGCGGCGCGGGGAGGCCTCCGCCCGGGTGGCGAGCTCGGTGGCCACGGCCTCCAGCAGCGTGCGGTCCCCGCTGACGAGGACGGCGGCGGCATCGGGATCGTGCTCCGCCTGGGCCAGCAGGTCCTCGGCCACCCAGGCGGGATCGGCGCTGCCGTCGGCCAGCACCAGGAGTTCCGTGGGACCCGCCAGGGCGTCGATGCCGCAGACGCCCAGGAGCTGGCGCTTGGCCTCGGCCACGAAGCGGTTGCCTGGGCCCGCCACCAGGTCCACGGCGGGCTCACCGTAGGCCAGCCAGCCCAGGGCCTGGGCGCCGCCCATCGGGATCAGTTCCTCCAGGCCCAGCTCCGCGGCGCAGGCGAGCACGAGGGGATCCACGCCCCACGCGCCGGGCAGGGTGGGCTGGGGCCGGGGCGGGGTCACGCCCACGATCCGGCCGACGCCGGCCACCTGGGCGGGGATGACGGTCATGGCCAGGGTGGAGGGATAGAAGGCCCGGCCGCCGGGGATGTAGACGCCCACGGTGCCCAGGGGGCACCAGCGCTCGCCCACCGTGCCGCCGCCGGGAAGGGGGAGTTCCAGGTCGTGGAGGCAGGCCCGCTGGCCCTCGGCGAAGCGGCGGACGTTCCCGATCATCACCCGCAGGGCCGCCATGAGCTCCGGCCGCTCCCGGTCGAGGCGGGTCCGGGCCTCCGCAAAGGCGGTGGCGGAGACGCGGAGCGCGGCGGGATCCAGTCGCACGCCATCGAGCCGTTCGGTCCAGTCCAGGGCCGCGTCGAGGCCGCGGCTGCGCACATCGCCCAGGATGGCCGCGACCGTCCGCCGGGTGTCTTCTTCCGTCTCGCTGCTCCTGGTCAGGGAGGCCACCCACCGGGGCAGCTCCGCCCGGTCCGTCAGGTCAGCAATGGGGATGAAGTAACACCTGTACACCTCTCGGGTGAAGGGAACAGCTTGCCAGCGGGAACCGTACCCCGCAACCGGGAATCAGGCCGGCTGGGCGACCGGGGACTGGGAGGACTGGAAGAAGAATCGGACGTTGGCAGGCACGGCTTCCTCGGTCCACTCCCAGCAGCTGGGGTCGGCGAGGATGGCCTGGGTCAGCCCCACGTGCAGGGCATGGCCGGCGGCGTGGGCCTCCACGAGGCCGAGCATCGGGGCGCCGAGCAGGGCGAGGTCGCCCACCAGGTCGAGCATCTTGTGGCGGACGGCCTCGTCCTCGAAGCGGAGGGACTCGTTCAGGGGGCCTTCGTTGCCGAAGACCACGGCATTGTCGAGGCTGCCCCCCAGGGCCAGGCCCCGGGCGCGCATGGCCTCGATCTCCTGGGCCAGGCAGAAGGTGCGGGCGCCCCCCAGTTCCCGGCGGTACTTCTCCGGGGTGAGGCTCAGCTCACGGCTCTGGCGGCCGAGGGCGGGCACCGGGAAGTCGATGGTGTAGCGCAGGCGCAGGCCGTCGAAGGGCGAGACGCGGATCCAGCGGTTCCCCTGCCGGACTTCCACGGGCCGGGTGATCCTGAGGAACCGGCGGCGGCCCTCCAGGGTTGCCACGCCGGCCTCCAGGATGGCCTCCACCCAGGGACCGGCGCTGCCGTCCAGGATGGGCAGCTCCTCGGCGTCCACTTCGATGCGGAGGTGTTCGATCTCCAGGCCCATCAGGGCGGAGAGGAGGTGCTCGATGGTCTGCAGCCGCACGCCGTCTTTCACCAGGGTGGTGGAGAGGACGAGGTCGCCGGCCAGGGCCGCCTTCACGGGGAGCTCGGTGCCAGTGGGCAGGTGGACGAAGCGCAGGCCGGTGGGGGCCTCCACGGGCACGAGTCGCACCGTGCAGGGCCGATTGCCGTGCAGGCCGTGGCCCGAGATCGTGATCTCACGGCCGAGGGTCTGGGGCTGTACGCTGCGGGGCATGGAAGGTCCTCGCAAATCCCCAAGCCAGTTTCATGCCGTTTTGCTATCCAAATCATTTCATGGTTTGGATAGAGATGAAGAAGGCCGGATTGTGGGTCCAGCCACCACACACCGTGGTTGGCGGTCAGCGGGGCAGGGCCCGCTCCCAGTCCTCGGGGGTGGTGAGCTTCAGGTTGGAGCTGGGGCTGGGGATGATCTTCACGGCGAGGCCCAGCCGCTCCAGGAGGGCGACATCGTCCGTGCCGGTGAAGCCGGCCTCCTCGGCGGACCGGAAGGCCTGGCGCCAGGTACCCAGCCGCGCGATCTGGGGGGTCTGGGCCCGGAAGAATTCCTCGCGGGGCTCCGTGCGCAGCACCCGGCCCTCGGCATCCACCCGCTTCAGGGTGTCGGTGGAGGGCTCCCCGAGCAGGACGCCGTCGTACTGGTTGAGGGCCTCGAGGGCCTCCCAGAGCGGGGTGGCAGGCGGAAAGGGCCGGACGGCGTCATGGATCATCACCGGCGCCATGGGCAGGTCGGGAAGGCTCTGGAGGGCCGCCCACACGGAGGACTGGCGGGTGTCCCCGCCCTGCATCACCCAGCAGGGGACCGGAAAATCCCAGGACTTGGCCTCCGCGAGATGGGCGGGTGGGACGGCGAGGGCGATGCCGGCCAGGTGCGGCATGCCCGGGGCCAGGAAGGCCTCGACGGTGGCCCGGAGGAGGGGGCGTCCCCCCCAGTCCCGGAACTGCTTGGGCAGGCCGCCCCCCATGCGCAGGCCCCGCCCCCCGGCCGGGATGACCAGGAAGGGGCGCTGGGGATCAGCGGCGGCGGGTGATGAAGGGTTCGACACCACGGTCCTTCAGGAGTTTGGCGAGCTGCTCGGCGGCCTTCTCGGCATCCTGCCGGTTGGTGTAGCTGCCCACGCGGACGCGCTTGACGGAGATCCCCCCCCGGGTGAGGGCATCCTGGGTGGTGACGGGGCCGAAGGCATCCTCAAGCTGGTCCTGGAGAGCCTTCACATTCTCGGGATTCGACAGGGCGGCCACCTGTACCACATAGGGATCCATCCGGTCGAGGGCGGGGTCCAGGGCAGCGGGGGCGCCCAGGGCGTCCACGCTGCGGATGCGGACCCGGGCCGTCCCCTGGTCCGAGAACCCGAGTTCCTCCGCGCCCTTGCGGGAGAGATCCAGGATGCGCCCCTTGATGAAGGGACCCCGGTCGTTCACCCGGAAGATGCCGCGCTTGCCGTTCTCCAGGTTGCGCACCTCCACCAGGCTCCCGAGGGGCAGGGTCCGGTGGGCGCAGGTGTACTTGTCGGGATCGAAAATCTCCCCGCTGGCCGTCGGCCTGCCGGAGAATCCATCGTCATCGCCGCCGTACCAGCTGGCCATGCCCTCCTCGACGAAGGCCCGGTCGCCGGGCTGCTGGGGCGGACCGCTGAGGCCGGTCCGGCGGGCGGTGAAGGTCTCGGGGGGCCGGGTGCAGTGGAGGGTGAAGGCCAGGGACACCAGCACCGCCACCTGGGGCGCGCCCAGGCGCGTGCGCCGGAGGAAGCCGCCCGATCCAGGCGCCACGGGAACCGGAGGGTCGAAGGCCACGTGGATCTCGTGGATCCAGTACGCAGCGGCCTTGCTCCAGTTGGTGGGGTGGAAGGGGGACAGCAAATGGACTCCAAAAGATCTGGGGGGCCTGGTTTAAGGGCACCCCCATATACATAGAAAGTATGATCTTTTCTCGTCCGATTGTAAAGAGCTTGAAAATGCAATAGCGATATATTCAGCGATCGCAGAGCTTATCTTTCGACGGGATCTATTGCCGGGAGGGGATCTCGGCCACCCGGAAGGGCTTCGGGCGGTTGCCTTCGGCCAGGAAGGGGGCCGGGAGGCGCCGGGCGGCGCGCAGCGCGGCCGCCTCCGACCGGTATTCTCCCAGGAGCACCTGGTAGCAGGTGCGTCCGTCGCGCATGGTCATGGGCAGGAGGAAGAGATCCGGCTCCTGCTTCCGGAGGAGCTCGGCGGCGTGCTGGACCGTGGCGCCCTGGCAGGCGATCTCCAGACGGAGGGTCCATTTCCCGCGGAGACGCTTCCGGTGGGCCTCGCCCTGGGCCAGGGCCAGCTTCCAGGAGCCCGCCGTGATGGCCTTGAACCGCTCCTCCCGAGAGGCGGGGGCCACCTCGCGGGCCTGGGTCTTCGGCTCAGGCTTGGCCTCGGGCTTGGGCGGTTCGGGCTTGGCCTCGGAGGGGGATGGGGCGGGGGGCTCGGGTTGGGGAGCTGGTGTCACAGGGGCAGGTGTGCCGGCCGGGGTGGGAGCAGCCGGGGCCGGAGCGCCCTCGGTCTTGGGAGCAGGAGTGGATTTCCGCCCCGGGCGGTGGACGTACCGGAAGCCACCCCAGGCCCCGAGGATGAGGGCCAGCACGGCGCCCAGGGCCAGGGCCCGCCGGGAGGGGGGCGCGGGCGGCGGCGCGGGGGGTTCGGGCAGCTCGGTGGTCCCCGAGGCCTCGTGGTGGATGCGGAGGGGCTGCTCCGGGCTGGCCACCGGCACGGAGAGGGGCTCCGGCAGGTCGGGCGGCTCGGGAAATTCCGGGAGGTCGTCCAGCTCCGGGAGGTCGGGGAGCTCGTCGTCGGGGCCCAGCTGGTCGAGGGCCTCGGACAGGTGCTCCAGGTTGGTGGTGGGGAGCTGGCTGGCGTGGATCTCGGAGAAGAGCGAAGGCTGGGGTTCCGACGGGGGCTCCGGCAGGGCCGGGGTCAGGGGCGGCTGGGCCGGCTCCAGGGCCATTTCCAGGGCCCGGCGGTCCAGGGGCGGGAGCTCGTGCAGGCGGGCCCAGCCGATCTCCCGCAGGAAGAGGGCGAAGGCCCCGAGGCGGAAGGGCTCAACCCCGGATTCCCGGCTCAGCTCCAGCAGGGTCCGGCTGCCGTCCAGGAGGGCCGGGAGGCGGGACAGGTCGGGGGGCAGGGTGAGCTCCTGGAGTCGGCGGCCCTCCAGGACCACCACCTGGTTCAGGGGGCCCAGCTCCTCCAGGACCGCCTCGCGGTTCCGGAGGTTCAGGACGCCCGACAGCAGCATCAGGGGGGTGTCGAAGGGGAGGCGGACGGTCGTCGCGTCCAGTTCCCGGGCCTCGAAGGCGGGCTGGTTCTCGTCGTCGGCCAGGGTGGCCCACACCACCCGTTCCACCTGGGCCCGGGCCACGTCCAGCAGGTCCCGCTGGGTGATGAAGCCCATCTCGATGAGGTTCTTGCCGATGGACATGCCGGGGTTGAGGTTGGCCAGGGCGTAGTCCAGCTGGGCCTGGGTGATCCGGCCCCGCTCCACCAGCAGGTGGGTGAGCCGGTCCAGGGGGTGGGTGCTCCCGGCGAAGACCACATCGCCGTGCTCCAGGTAGACCGTCCGCTGGGGGTCCTGGCCCAGGCGCCAGAGGCCCGTGGCCTTCTGGCGGTGGCGGGCGAACAGATCCTTGAGGGCGGGGAGGCTCATGAGACCGTCCATCGCTCGAGCTTCAGTTTGCCGACCTTCACCAGCAGCGACTGGCCGGGCCGGAGGACCAGCCGGACCGAGGGGTCCCCGGCCTTCTCCCCATCCAGGCTCACGGCGCCCTGGGCGATGAGCCGCTCGGCCTCCTTGCGGCTGCCGGCCAGCCCCCGGTCCACCAGGAGGCGGGCCAGGGGGACCTCGCCGTCCGTGGGCGGGAGGGCGATGTCGGGGGCCTCCTCCAGGCTCCGCTCCGAGAACCGCCGGATCCAGCGCTCCTCGGCTTCCCGCCCGGCGGTGGCGCCATGGAAGTCCGAGACGATCTGGCGGGCCAGGGCCTTCTTGGCGTCCATGGGGTGGCCCTGCTTGAGGGCTTCGATCTCGGCGGGGAGCTTGTCCGTCAGGAGCAGGTACCAGTCCCACATCAGGGTGTCGCTCACGCTCATGGCCTTGCCGAACTGGGTGTCCGGATCCTCCATGAAGCCGATGTAGTTGCCCAGGGACTTGGACATCTTCTCCACGCCGTCCAGGCCCAGGAGCAGGGGGACCGTGAGCACGACCTGGGGCTTCTGGCCCGAGGCCTCCTGGAGGATGCGGCCCTGCATGAGGTTGAACAGCTGGTCGTTGCCGCCCAGCTCCACGTCGGCCCGGAGGGCCACGGAATCGTACGCCTGGGTCAGGGGGTAGAGCAGCTCGTGCAGGGCGATGGGCTCCCGGGCGTCCATGCGCTTGGCGAAATCGTTGCGCTCCAGCATCTGGGCCACGGTGAACCGCGAGGTGAGGCGGATCCAGTCCTCGCCCTTCAGCTCCCCCAGCCACTCGCTGTTGAAGCGGACCTTCGTCCGTTCGGGATCGAGGATCTTGAAGACCTGGGCCTTGTAGGTCTCGGCGTTGGCCAGGACCTCCTCCCGGGTGAGGGGCGGGCGGGTGGCCTTCTTGCCGGTGGGGTCGCCGATGAGGCCGGTGAAATCGCCGATGAGGAAGGTGACCTCGTGGCCGAGCTTCTGGAACTGGGCCATCTTGCGGATCAGCACACCGTGGCCCAGGTGCAGATCCGGGGCGGTGGGATCGAAGCCGGCCTTGATGCGGAGGGGCCGGCCCTCCTTGAGCTTCGTTTCGAGCTGTTCCGCCTTGTGGCAGGTCACGGTGCCCTTCAGGAGCAGGGCGAGGGCATCGTTTACTGGATCAGAAGCGGCGGCCATGCCTGCATCTTGGCGGAAAACGGCCGCAGGCTCAATTGGAGGCTGGATGGACCTCCACTTCGAGCACGCGGCGGGGAGCGGTATCCCCGGGTTTCCGGGAGCGGTCGAAGGTCACGGCCACGTCGGGTCCGTCCTTGGGGCGCCAGCTCACGCGCACCTTGCCGCCGAATTGCGAATTGATCTGGATGCCCTCGTGGCCCTGGAGGAGCTCGGGCGTGAGCTCCGGGGCGGAAGGAAGGCCCGGCTGCCAGGCCTTGGCCGCGGCCAGGAAATCGGCCTCCTTCGGCCAGGTGGCGGCCAGGTCGGGATTGGCGGCGTAGAGCGCGCGACATCCTTCGGCGGTCCGGAGCTGCTCCACCACGGCGCGGAAGTCCTCCCATTCGGGCCGGATGCGGTCGATGGCGAAGCCCAGCACCTGCTTCTTGAACCCGTTCGGGTCCTTCTTGAGCCGATGGGCCAGGTACATGCCGCCCCCCACGCAGGTGGCCATGGCCAGGACGGCCACCACGCCGCAGCCCAGGAGCACCTTGGCCCAGGTGGGCATTCCCACCTTGGTGGGCTTCCCGTATCCGTCGTTGTCCCAGGAGGAATCAGCCATGGGGGGCTCCTAGAGGAGGTTGCTGGCCAGCTCGGCGAGCTTGCTGCGCTCGCCCTTCATCAGGGTGACGTGGCCGGAGATGTCCAGGTGCTTGAAGTGGTCCGCCAGGAAGCTCAGGCCGTTGGTGCTAGCGTCCACGTAGGGGTTGTCGATCTGGTGGGGGTCGCCGGTGAAGACCACCTTGGTGCCCTCGCCGGCCCGGGTGAGGATGGTCTTCACCTCGTGGGGCGTGAGGTTCTGGGCCTCGTCCACGATGAGGAACTGGCTGGGGATGCTCCGCCCGCGGATGTAGGTGAGGGGCTCCACGCTGAGGTACCCGGCCTCCTCCAGCTGGGCCGCGGTCATGGTGGTCCGCCGGCGGGCGTCCATGTTGGCCGCCACGATGAACTCCAGGTTGTCGTAGATGGGCTGCATGTAGGGGCGCAGCTTCTCGCCGATGTCCCCGGGCAGGTAGCCCAGGTCCCGGCCCATGGGCATGACCGGCCGGCTCACCAGCAGCTTGTGGTAGCGCTCGTCGTCCACCACCTGCTGGAGCCCGGCGGCGATGGCGAGCAGGGTCTTGCCGGTGCCGGCCTTGCCGAGGAGGGTGACCACCTGGACTGCATCATCCAGCAGGAGGTCCATGGCGAACTGCTGCTCCCGGTTCCGGGCCTTGATGCCCCAGGGCGGGGCCTCCAGCCGTCGCAGCGGATGGAGCAGGCCGTCGGCGGCCATGAGCCGGCCCAGGGCTGTGTGACTGGGATTGGTGCGGTCCACGAGGGTGACGAACTGGTTGGGCTCCAGGTGCAGTTCGGGGTCGGGCTGGAGGCCGCCGTCGTAGAGGAGGTCCACCTGGGGCGGATCCACCTCCCAGGTGCGGTGGCCCGTGTAGAGCTCGTCCATCTCCACCCGGTCCGTGGTGTAGTCCTCGGCCTGCACGCCGATGGCGTCCGCCTTTATGCGCAGGTTCGTGTCCTTGCTGATGAGGACCACCCGCTCCTTGAGCGTGTGCAGCAGTTCCCGGGCGCAGGCCAGGATCTGGTTGTCGGCCTTGTGCTTGTCAGCGGAGAGGATGCCGAGGTCCAGGCTGTGGGCGGCGACGTCCACCTTGAGCGATCCGCCGCCCTCCAGGGGCACGCCCCGGCTGAGGCTGCCATTGGCCCGGAGGCGGTCCAGCATGCGGGAGACGGTCCGGGCGTTGCGGCCCACCTCGGTCTGGTCCTTCTTGAAGTGGTCCACCTCCTCGATGACCACGATGGGGATGACCACATCGTGTTCCTGGAAATGCAGGATGGAGTTCGGATCGTGCAGGAGGACGTTCGTATCCAGGACGAACACCTTCTTGCTGGATGGTGGGACCAAGTGACCTCCTGGTTTGGCCGGAGCCTACCACCAAGCGCCCGGGGGTGCACGGCTAGGCTTTGCCCGGTTGCCGGTGGGAAGATGACCCATCCCCCGGAGGCATGTCCGATGAGGTTCGCACCCATGGTCCTGGCACTCAGCACGGCCCTTTCCGCCCAGACGCCACCCGCCTATCCCCAGACCCGGAAGGATGCGGTGGTGGACGACTACTTCGGCACCAAGGTGCCCGATCCCTACCGCTGGCTCGAGGACGACAACAGCGCGGAGACGAAGGCCTGGGTGGAGGCCCAGAACAAGGTCACCTTCGGCTACCTGGAGCAGATCCCGGAGCGGCAGGCCATCCTGGCCCGGCTGACGAAGCTGTACGACTACGAGAAGTACTCCGCACCCTTCCAGCAGGGGGGGCGCTACTTCTTCACCTACAACAAGGGCCTGGAACCCCAGGCCAAGCTGTACTGGACCCAGGGCCTCAAGGGGGAGCCCAAGGTCCTCCTGGATCCCAACACCCTCTCCAAGGACGGGACGGTGGCCCTGGCGGGCCTGAGCGTCACCCATGACGGCACGCGCATCGCCTACGCCCTGGCCGAGGCGGGCTCGGACTGGATCACCTGGCACGTCCGCGACGTGGCCAGCGGCAAGGATCTCCCCGACCTGATCCGCTGGTCCAAGGCCAGCGGCGCCAGCTGGCGGCGGGACGGCAGCGGCTTCTACTACAGCCGCTACGACGCACCCAAGCCCGGCGACGCCCTCAAGGGCATCAACCAGAACCACCAGGTGTTCTTCCACAAGCTGGGCACCTCCCAGGCCGAGGATGTCCTCGTCTACAAGCGGGCCGACCATCCCGACTGGTACCTGGGCGCCAATGTGACCGACGACGGCCGCTGGCTCGTCATCAGCGCCGGCAAGGGCACCGACCCGAAGACCAGCCTCTTCATCCAGGACCTCTCGAAGCCCGGCACGAAGGTCGTGCCGCTGCTGGAGGCCATGGATGCGAGCTATGCGGTCATCGGCAACGACAAGGACACGTTCTTCGTCCTGACCGACAAGGACGCCCCCCGCTACCGCCTGGTGGCCATCCGGCCGGGCCATGCCCAGCCCGCCCAGTGGAAGACGCTGATCGCGGAAGCCAAGGGGCGGGACGTCCTCGACGGCGTCTCCTTCGTGGGCCACCAGTTCGTGGCGAACTGGATGCATGACGCGCACACCCGCATCACCTTCCATGACCTGAAGGGCCGGGAGGCCGGCGAGCTGAAGCTTCCCGCCCTCGGCACCGCCAGCGGCTTCGGCGGCGAGCGCGGGGACAAGGAGACCTTCTACGCCTTCACCAGCTTCACCTATCCCTCCGCCATCTACCGCTACGATTTCCGGACCCGGAAGAGCGAGGTGTTCCGGGCCCCGAAGGTGGACTTCGACCCCGCCGCCTATGAGACCAAGCAGGTCTTCTACCCCAGCAAGGACGGCACGAAGATCCCCATGTTCCTCACCTACAAGAAGGGGCTGAAGCTCGACGGGACGAACCCGACGCTGCTCTACGGCTACGGCGGCTTCAACATCTCGCTCACCCCGTCCTTCTCGTCCACCCGCGTGGCCTGGCTGGAGATGGGGGGCGTCTACGCCATGGCCAACCTCCGCGGCGGGGGGGAGTACGGCATGGACTGGTACCATGCGGGCCGGCTGCAGAACAAGCAGAACGTCTTCGACGACTTCATCGCCGCGGCCGAGTGGCTGATCCGCGAGAAGTACACGAGCACGCCGAAGCTGGCCATCCAGGGCGGCAGCAACGGCGGCCTGCTCGTCGGGGCCTGCGAGACCCAGCGGCCGGACCTCTTCGGCGCCTGCCTGCCTGCCGTGGGCGTCATGGACATGCTGCGCTTCCACCTGTTCACCCTGGGCTGGGGCTGGAAGAGCGACTACGGCAGCAGCGAGACAAAGGAGGGCTTCGACACCCTCATCAAGTACAGCCCGCTCCAGAACATCAAGCCGGGCGTGAAGTACCCCCCCACCCTCATCACCACCAGCGACCACGACGACCGGGTGGTGCCGGCCCACAGCTTCAAGTTCGCCGCCACGATGCAGGCGGACCAGGCCGGCCCGGCGCCCATCCTCATCCGCATCGAGACCCGCGCCGGCCATGGCGCCGGGAAGCCCACGGACAAGATCCTGGCCGAGATCGCCGACGAGTACGCCTTCCTGGTGAAGAACCTGCACATGACGGTCCGCTGAGGCCCTCTCCCCGACTGTGCCCACCCCGGTTCTCCGGGGTGGGACGCTGGTCACAATTTTGGGGATTTGACGCAAGTTCTTTATGTGTAACGTTTGTTTTTGCTTTAGACCGGGGTCCCGTCGGCCGATACAGCTTCCAGTGACTGCCCTGAAGCGGTTTCAGGACAGCCCTGAGGAGACGAATCGATGAAGCTGGTCACCCTTCTGTCCGCTGCCGCCCTGCTCGCCGCCCCCCTGACGGCGGGCGACTACGACGCCCTCGGCAAGGCCATCAAGCACACCTGGCCCAAGTGCGGCACGATCGCCGTGGTCTGCGATGCCTCCGCCAGCCACGGCGCGGTGGAATCTCTGGCCGACGCCCTGCCCGGCGTGAAGCTGATGGTCGTGGACGTCAAGGGGCCCCAGGAGGTCGGCAAGGCCGTGGCCACCCTGGGTTCCCGCCGACCCGACGCCGTGGTACTGCTGGCCGGTGATCATGTGGCCGGCGACGGCAGCAGCGCCGCGTCCTTCCTCATCCAGCGCATGGCCGCCGCCAAGGTGCCCACCGCCGCCACCACGGAGCAGGGCGTGAAGCAGGGCGCCGTCATGGGCGTGGGCCCCGGCACCGGCGGCAAGCTCCTGGCCAACGCCAAGGCCGCCAGCGCCACCGGCGCCGCCATCCCCCAGGGCGCCGTCCAGCTCTAGGATCCGCCCTCCCCGACAGGCCAGGCCCACCGGAGCCTGGCCTGTCGGCTGTACGGACCTACTGGGCCTCGATGGCCTTGAGCAGGGCGGCGTCCTTGGGCAGCTGGCCCACGTCGGCCAGGCGGGGAACCAGGCGCTTCCAGAAGGGCTCGGCGGCGAAGACCCGCTTGAAGAGGGGCAGGGCCTCGTCCAGCTTGCCGCTGGAGGCCAGGGCCACGGCCTGCCAGAAGGGCATCTCCCAGACGCCGGGGGCCAGCTTGGACGCGGCCTCGTAGGCGGCCTTGGCCTCGGCCCACTTGCCGGCGGTCACGAAGCCGTCCCCCTGGTCCATGAGGATGTAGGCCCGGCGCAGCTGGATGAGGCGGCCCAGCTCCCTCAGGGGATCGGGGCTGTCCTCCACCCGGAGGTCGAAGAGCCGGTCGTTCCAGGGCTGGCCCGAGGCCTTGCCCTTCACGATGAGGATGGCCGCGCTCTGCTGGCCACGGATGTCGCCGCCCTGGGCCTGGGCGGCCCGGAGCGCCGCCAGCATCCGGTCCGCCAGGTCGCCCTTGGCCTCGCGGAAGGCCCTGGCCATGGCCGGCCAGACCGTCGGCTTGTCCATGAGGTTGGCCTCCACGGTGAACCCGTCGCCCACCTCGTCCCCCGCGGCCTGGATGCACTTCGCGCCCGTGTGGGCCGCGGACCGGCCCTGGGCGTCCACCATGGCCACCTGGCGCACCTCCCGGTCGGGATCCCCGGCCAGCAGGGCCTTCAGGGCCTCCGGTGCCGACTTGCCCGCCCGCATGAGGGCCAGGCCCATGGCGCCGTAGGTCGGATCGGTGAAGCTCTGCGTGGCCACGGCCCCCACACCGGCCTCGGCCCAGGGCACCGACGAGCCCACGGAGAACCAGTGGCTCTGCACCGCCACGCCCAGCTCCCCCGTGGCCGCGTCGCGGGCCACGATGGAATAGGTGTGGACGGGGCGGCGGGGGACTTCACCCGCCTGGGCGGGAAGCACCAACGGCAGGAGGGCGAGGGCGAGGAGGCGCATGGGGGCTCCGGGCGGGAGGGGAGGGACCCCCATCCTACCCCCCGCGGCCTCCCATGGCGCTGCCGACGGCGGCGAAGCACGTCGCTCCATTCCGTGGCACCGGTCCGGGGCCGGTTCAGGCGGACGGAACGGCGCCGGCCGTCGGGATCTCCATCACGAACACGCTTCCCCGGGGCGGGTTGTCCTCGACCCAGATCCGCCCTCCGTGGGCCTCGGCCACCAGCTGGCAGAAGGCCAGGCCGAGGCCCGACCCGGAGCGGGTGCTCGGGCCCCCCTCCTCGAGGCGGACGAACTTCCCGAAGATCTGTTCGCGCATGGGCTCGGGGATCCCTTCCCCCTGATCCCGCACCGCCAGGCGCACGCCGCCTTCCACGGGCCGGGCTTCGATCCGGGTCTGGCTGCCGGAGGGCGAGTATTTCAGCGCGTTGTCGACGAGGTTCATGAGCACCCGCCGGAGGAATTCCGGATCCGCATCGACCGCGAGCCCGGTCGGACACTCCCAGGCCAGGCCATGGCCCCGGCTCTGGGCCTGGGCCTCCACTTCCCGGATCAGCCGGGGGATCCAGATGTCCAGGGGGACCTGCATCCTGCGCAGTTCCAGGCCGACCTGCTCGGCCCGGCCGATGTCCAGGATGTCCTGGATCATGCGGCCCATGGCCTGGGCCGTTTCCCGGAGCCGGTGCAGGTGGGGCCTGGAGGAGTCGGGGGCCTGGTCCCCATCGTCCAGGAGCTCCAGACCCACCTGGATGGCCGAGAGGGGATTCTTCAGGTCGTGCACGATGAAATGGAAGAGCTGCTCGCGCTGCTTCTGGAGGTCGAGCAGGCTGTCCCGCTCGGCCCGGATCTCCGCCTGGAGCCGCTTGAGGCGCATGAGGCTGCGGATGCGGGTGATCAGTTCCGCCGGCATGACGGGTTTCCGGAGGAAGTCGTCGCCCTTGACCCGCAGCGCCTGCGCATGCATTTCCGGGCGTTCGTCCCCCGTCAGGAAGATGATGGGCAGCAGTTCCCCGTTGGGCAGCTCGCGGATCCGGCGGCAGACCTCCAGTCCATCCATGCCCGGCATCTGGATGTCCAGGAGCACCAGTTCCGGCTGGAAGGAGGGGAGCAGCGCCAGCGCCTCCTCTCCGCCCTCCGCCGTCTCCACCGTGTAGTAGCCGCGCTCAAGCATGGCGCGGACGCTCCGGCGGGACAGGGCGTCATCATCCACCACCAGGATCCGGGCGCCATGGTCCGCGCGGCGGAAGACTATGGGTTCACCATCCATCACTGACCCCAGAAGGCGGTTTGGAAACGTTTGGAAAGGCCTTGTGTTGGGTCCATCAGATGGGGAAAAAAATATAAGTCAAGGAGAAAGGGCGGACGTGCAGGATCGAGGGCCGAACGGTAGGCGCCGGGCGCAAACTCGCGCCGGGCCCGCGGTTCAGCGGACCCGGCAGCATCCTTGCGGGGGTGCCCCTATCCCTTCACCACCCCATCCACGTACACCCAGCGCCCGTCCTCCCGGGCGAAGGTGCTGGTCTCGATGTGGAGGGAGCGGCGGCCGTTGGCCTGGAGGCTGGCGTGGAAGGTGACGATGCCTTCCGTGTCCTCCGGGCCCCCCTTCTGCCGGGCGACGATCTTGAGGCCCACGCACTGGACGGACTTGCAGTACTGGACCAGTTCCTCCCGGTTCTCGCTGCTCCGCTTGTCGGCGCTGCGGGTCGCGATGAGGTAGTCCACCTTCCCCAGGGCGTAGGCGCTGAACCGGGAACGCATGAGCTGCTCGGCGGTGGCGGGGGCCTGGGCCCCCTCGATGAAGGGGCCGCAGCAGCGGTCATAGGTCTTGCTGGAGGCGCAGGGGCAGGGTCTGGACATGGGTCCTTCCGATAGATTTCACACTCAGCATTCTAAGGCGCTCCACGAAGGGCACGAAGACGCCCTGCGGGCGACGAAAGATCACGAAGCCTGCCGAAAGCGATCAAGCGAGTCGCCCTTGGTAGAAGCCTTCCTTCGTGATCTTGTCCTTTCGTATTCGTGTTCTTCGTGGAGGTCTTTGAACGGGGGCCTGGGGATCAGCGGGTCTCGATGCCGGGGGCGATGGTGACTTGGAACTTCTGCTGGGCCTTGGCGGCGCCCAGGGTCAGGGTGGCGGTGTAGGTCCCGGAGGGGATGAACTTGTGGGCCCCCAGGCCGCCGTAGGGGGTGAGCAGGTTCCCGGTGGGCCGGAGGTTCCAGGCCACGCGGCCCAGGCCTGGGGTGCGGGGCAGGGTGAAGGTGGCCACGGGCTGTCCCTCGGCGTTGGCGATGGAGAGGCTCGGGGTCTCGTCGCCCAGGTCGCGGAGCCAGTAGGTGAGCAGCGCGCCCTCCGGCGGGTTCGCGCCACGGTAGTGGCCCGCGCCGGCGGACTCCACCCACCCGTTCAGCAGGTACGAACCCTCCGCCGGCCGCACCGGGAAGAGGTCCAGGGGCTTGGCGGCGGTCTCCGGGGTGAGGGCCTCCAGGGGGGCGATGTCGTCCAGCACGTAGAGGCTGCGGCCGTGGGTGGCGAGGACCAGGTCGTGCTCCCGGGGCTGGATCTGGATGTCGTCCACGGCCACGGGGGGCAGGCCGCCGAACTTCGACCAGGAGGCCCCGCGGTCCAGGCTGGCGTAGAGCCCGGCCTCGGTGCCCGCGAACAGCAGGTCGGGGTTTGCCGGATCCTCGCGGACCACCTTCACCGGCACGTCCGGGGGCAGGTTCGCCGCGAGGCTCTGCCAGGTGAGGCCCCCGTCGGCGGTGCGGTAGACCAGGGGCGCATAGAGGCCCGCCCGGTGGGCATCCACGGCCAGGTAGGCGACCTTCGCGTCGCGGGCGCCGGGCTCGATGCGGCTGATCCACTGCCCCCGGGCAGGGGCGGGCACGTGGGCGGTGAGGTCCGTCCAGTGGGCGCCATCATCCTCGGTGATCCAGAGCTTGCCGTCGTCGGTGCCGGCCCAGAGGAGGCCGGCCCTCGCCGGGGATTCCGCCAGGGCGAAGACCACGCCGAAGGTCTCGGCGCCGCTGCCGGTGGCGGTGGTCTTCCCCGGATCTTGGGTGGAGAGGTCGGGGCTGATGAGGGTCCACTTCTCGCCGTGGTCGGTCAACCGGAAGACCCGGTTGCCGCCCAGGTACAGCACGCCCTTGTCGTGCCGGCTGCCGAAGAGGGGCGCGTTCCAGTTGAAGCGGAAGGCGGGCTGGCCCTCAGCGGGGCTGGGCTGGAGGGGCTTGAATTCGCCCGTGCGGAGGTTGAACCGGTGCAGCGAGCCGCCCTGGCTCTCGGCATAGAGGAGGTTGGGGTCCTGCGGGTCGAACACGCAGGAGAAGCCGTCGCCGCCGCCGATGGGGGTCCAGTCGGTGTTGCGGATGCCCTCCTTGGAGAGGGTCCGGCTGGGGCCCACCCAGTTCTCGTTGTCCTGGAGGCCCCCGGCGATGCGGTAGGGCGTGCTGTCGTCGAGGGTGATGCGGTAGAACTCGCCGGCCGGGAGGTGGTCCAGGTGGATCCAGTTCTGGCCGGCCTCGTAGCTCTGGTACACCCCGCCATCCGTGCCGAGGAGCAGCCGGGAGGTGACCGGCGGATGGGCGGGCTCACCGGCCTTGGGCACCTCGGCCTTCGGCGGATCGGCCTTGGGGAAGGCCAGGGCGTGGCAGTCGGGGTGCACGTGCTTGAAGAGGTCCTCCCGGAAGGTGCGGCCGCCGTCATCGGAGACATGCAGCATGTAGCCGGCCACGTAGACCCGCTGGGGGTTCACGGGATCGATGCGGATCTGGCTGAAGTAGAAGGGACGGGGGTTCAGGGCGTTCATGCGGGTCCAGCTTTCGCCGCCGTCCTCGGAGCGGAAGACGCCGCCCGCCTTGCTCAGGACGTCATCGATGCCCGCCGTGCCGCCCTGGTCGCTCTGGACCACGGCCATCACGACCTTCGGGTTGCTGCGGGACACATCCAGGCCGATGCGCCCGGTGAGCGTGGGCAGGCCCTTCGTGAGCTTGTGCCAGGTGGCGCCGCCGTCGGTGCTCCGGTAGATCCCGCCCACGTCCTGGCCGTCCGAGGCGGCCGCGCCGTAGGTGAAGGACCAGGGCGTGCGCTGCCGGGCGTAGAGGGCGGCGTAGAGGGTGTCGGGATTCGCGGGATCCATCGCCACGTCGCCGCAGCCCACGCGGGTGTCCAGCGCGCCGGGGGCCTTCAGGACGGCCTTCCAGGTCTTCCCGCCATCGGTGGTCTTGAAGAGGCCCCGCTCGCCGCCAGGGGTCCAGAGATCGCCCATGACCGCCACGTAGGCCGTGGCGGGATCCTTCGGGGACACCACGACGCGGGGGATGGCCTTGCTGTGGGCGAGACCCACGTGGGTCCAGGTGGCGCCGGCATCGGTGGAGCGGTAGACGCCGTCGCCCCAGCCGGAGCTGTTGCGGTCGTTGGCCTCGCCCGTGCCCACCCAGACCACCTTGGGATCGGAGGGCGCCACCGCCACGGCGCCGATGGAGGCGACGGATTGCTTGTCGAAGATGGGCGCGAAGGTGGCGCCCGCGTTCACGGTCTTCCACACGCCGCCGGTGGCCAGGCCCACGTAGAAGGTGTCGGGGTGGACGGGATCGGCGGCGAGGTCCGACACCCGGCCGCCCATGACGGCCGGGCCGATGCTGCGGGCCTTCAGGGCCGCGAGGCGGGCGGCGTCCACGGCCGGCCCCTGGGGCTTCGGCGCGGGCACGGGCGCCTTGGCCTTCTGGCCGGCCAGGAGGGAGGCGCAGATGAACAGGGCGGACAGCAGTCGCGGGATGCGGGCGGGCATGGACACCTCGTGAGGGGGAGCCGCCAGCTTACCGCAGGTGATGAGGTATCTACCCCCCCGATGAGGAGGATGGTCAGCCCTTCATGGGGATGTGCAGGCCGATCTGCTCCGCGTGCTCGCGGGCCGTGTCGTAGCCGGCGTCCGCGTGGCGGAACACGCCCATGGCGGGGTCGTTCCAGAGCACCCGGGCCAGGCAGCGATCCGCGCGTTCCGTGCCGTCCGCCACGATGACCACGCCGGCATGCTGGCTGTAGCCCATGCCCACGCCGCCGCCGTGGTGGATGCTCACCCAGGAGGCGCCTCCGGCGGCGCTGGTGAGGGCGTTGAGGAAGGCCCAGTCGGAGACGGCGTCGGAGCCGTCCTTCATGCCCTCCGTCTCGCGGTTGGGGCTGGCCACGGAGCCGCTGTCCAGGTGGTCGCGGCCGATGACGATGGGGGCCTTGACCTTCCCGGTGCGGACCAGCTCGTTGAATTTCAGCCCCGCCAGGTGGCGCTCGCCCGCGCCGATCCAGCAGATGCGGGCCGGCAGGCCCTGGAAGGCGATCTTCTCCCGGGCGGCCTTGAGCCAGCGGATCATGCCCTCGTTCTCGGGGAAGAGCTCCATCATGGCGGCGTCGGTGACGGCGATGTCCTCGGGGTCGCCGCTGAGGGCGGCCCAGCGGAAGGGGCCGATGCCCTTGCAGAACAGGGGCCGGATGAAGGCCGGCACGAAGCCCGGGAAGGCGAAGGCGTTCTCCAGGCCCGCGCGCTGGGCCTGGGCGCGGATGTTGTTGCCGTAGTCGAAGGTGACGGCGCCGCGGCGCTGGAACTCGATCATGGCCTCCACGTGGGTGCGCATGGAGGCGAGGGCCCGCTCCACGTAGGCGTGGGGCTGGGCCTCACGCATCGCCGCGGCCTGTTCCAGGGACAGGCCGGCGGGGATGTAGCCGTTGTACTCGTCGTGGGCGCTGGTCTGGTCGGTGACGAGGTCGGGCTGGAAGCCCCGCTTCAGGATCTCCGGCAGCACCTCGGCGGCGTTCCCCAGCAGGCCGATGCTGCGGGCCTCCTTGGCGTCCACGTACTGGCGCACCAGGGCGAGGGCCGTGTCCAGGCTGTCGGTCCACTCGTCCAGGTAGCGGGTCTGCAGGCGCTTCTCGATGCGGGTGCGGTCGACCTCGACGCAGAGGGCCACCCCGCCGTTCATGGTGACGGACAGGGGCTGGGCGCCGCCCATGCCGCCCAGGCCGGCGGTAAGGGTCCATGTGCCGGCGAGGGTGCCGTGGAAGTGCTGGCGGGCGGCCTCGGCGAAGGTCTCGTAGGTGCCCTGGACGATGCCCTGGCTGCCGATGTAGATCCAGCTGCCGGCGGTCATCTGGCCGTACATCATCAGGCCCTTCTGGTCGAGCTCCCGGAAGTGCTCCCAGGTGGCCCACTTCGGCACCAGGTTGGAGTTGGCGATGAGGACGCGGGGGGCTTCGGGATGGGTCTTCACCACGCCCACGGGCTTCCCGCTCTGCACCAGCAGCGTCTCGTCATCGTTGAGATGCTTCAGCTCCTTCACGATGGCGTGGAAGCAGTCCCAGTTCCGGGCGGCCTTGCCCAGGCCGCCGTAGACCACCAGGTCCTCGGGCCGCTCCGCCACCTCGGGATCGAGGTTGTTCATGAGCATCCGCAGGGCGGCCTCCTGCACCCAGCCCTTGCAGTGCAGGTGCGTGCCGCGGGGGGCGGACAGGACGGGGGAATCGGTGGCGATGGTCATGGGGGACTCCCGTGAAGCCCCCCAGTTTCCCACGGCTTCCTGGCGACGGCGATCAAGACCGGCGGAGGGCGTCCAGGGCCCGCGCCAGGTCGGCCCGCATGGCGGCCGGGCTGGCGGCCCGGTGGAGGCTGCCGTGGCCCGGGAGCACCCAGCTGAACGCGAAGGCCAACAGCCGTTCCAGGCTGTCGAGCTGCTGCGGCCAGGAGTGCCAGGCGTAGGCACGGGAGGCGGAGAGCCGGCCCTTCTCCGGGTTCCACCAGAGGTGGTCGCCCGTGAACAGCCGGTCCCGGTGGAGCAGGCATTGGCTCCCCGCCGTGTGGCCCGGCGTGGGGATGAGCAGGAGATCCGCGGCCAGGGGCACCGGTTCGTCGCCGTCCACATAGTGTTCGAGCCCGGGCAGGCCATCGGCCCGGTGCATGACCCGCTCGCAGCCGAAGCGGTCGCGGTAGGCCTGGTGGTCCGCCACGTCGTCCCGGTGGCTGAGCACCAGGTAACGCACGCCGCCCAGGGCCTCGATCCGCTCCATCAGCGGACCGGCGGCCCGGGGGCAGTCCACCAGGACGTTGCCCTCGGGGCGGAGGATCAGGTAGCTCCAGGCCCCGAAGCTCTTCTCGCTGGTGTAGCCGCAGAAGAGGAGATCGTCGGCCAGGGGATGCGGGAAGGCCCGGGAGGCCTCGGCCAGGCGTCCTTTGTCCGAGGTGCCGATGGAGCCGACCGGGCAGGCCACCAGGGCCATGGCGGCGCGGAGCCGGGCCTCGGGCGTCCCGGGCTGGCGGTGCACCCGGGCGTGGTCCCCGCCGTCGGCGAAGGTTTCCGGGGCGAACTGGTAGCAGGTGCCGCAGTCGATGCAGGTGCGGTCGACGAAGAAGGGGCCGGGGGCGTTGTCGGGGTGGGCGTCGGCGCGGCGGGCCATGGACCTACTGGTTGACCAGTCCCATCATGGCCGCGGGATAGCGGGGCCCGGCCGCGGCCCCGGGCGGGAACAGGCGGTCGATCTCCGCGAGGTCGGCGGGGGCGAGGGCGAGGTCCAGGGCCCCGAGGTTCTCCTCCAGCCGGTTGCGCCGCTTGGTGCCGGGGATGGGGGCGAGGTGGCTCCCCTGGGCCAGCACCCAGGCCAGGGCCAGCTGGGCGGGGGTGCAGCCCCGGGCCCCTGCCAGGGCCTCGATGTGGGCCACGAGGTCGAGGTTCTTCTGGAAATTGTCGCCCTGGAACCGCGGGGAGTTCCGGCGGTAGTCGTCGGGCTCGAAGTCCTCGAAGCGCTTGATCTGTCCCGTCAGGAAGCCGCGGCCCAGCGGACTGTAGGGCACGAAGCCCACGCCTAGGTCCGCGCAGGCGGGCAGGAGGGTCTCCTCCGGATCCCGCGTCCAGAGCGAATACTCGGACTGCACGGCGCTGATGGGATGGACGGCGTGGGCCCGGCGCAGGGTGTCGGCGCTCACCTCGGAGAGGCCGAGGAACCGCACCTTGCCGGCCTTCACGAGGTCGGCCATGGCGCCCACGGTCTCCTCGATGGGCACCTGGGGATCCTTGCGATGCTGGTAGTAGAGGTCGATGACCTCCACGCCCAGGCGGCGGAGGCTGCCCTCGCAGGCGCTGCGCACGTACTCGGGACGCCCGCAGACGCCGCGGACGGTGGGGTCGTTGGGATCGCGGACGATGCCGAACTTGGTGGCGATGACCACCTGGTCCCGCACGTCGGCCAGGCACTGGCCCACCAGCCGCTCATTGGTGTGGGGGCCGTACATGTCGGCGGTGTCGAAGAAGGTGACGCCGCGTTCCACGGCCCGGCGGATCGTGGCGGCGGATTCCGCCTCGTCCCGGCCCCCGTAGAAATCGGACATGCCCATGCACCCGAGGCCGAGGGCCGAGACCGTCAATCCCTGGGTTCCGAGCTGGCGCATCTGCATGGAAGCCTCCCGGGCGTTGAGTATGGTCCCATCCCGGAAAATCCACCACGAAGACGCGACGACCACGAAGCGGATGGAGCGTCTTCGTGGTCTTCACGTCTTGGTGGCCTGGGCTTGAATCAGCGGTGCTCGATGACGTCCTGCGCCGCGTAGCGGACCTTGGCGAGGCTGGCGTACTTGTCGTCCGCCGCGCGGTAGCCCGCGGGGCAGGCGGCCAGGGTGCGGTAGCCGGTGCCCTTGAGGCCCAGGATCTCGTCGTACTTGGCGGGCTCCAGGCCCTCGATGGGGCAGGTGTCGATGCCCAGGAGGGCCGCGGCGGTCATGAAGTTGCCGAAGGCGAGGTAGACCTGCCGGGCCGCCCACTCGCCGATGACGGCGTGGCGCGGCCCGTTCACGAGGTCGCCCATCATGTAGCCCTTGTAGCCGGCGAGGCTCTCGGGGGCGACGCCGCGGACTTCGGCGGTGCGGGCCACGAACCGGTCGAGGTCGGCCTCGGTGATGTCCTCCTTGCCGAGAAACACCACCAGGTGGCTGCAGTCCTCGATCTGGGACTGGTTCCAGGAGGCGGGCCGGAGCTTCGCCTTGAGGACGGGGTCGGTGATCACCAGGAACTTCCAGGGCTGCAGGCCGTAGCTGGAAGGGGTCAGGATCAGGGCCTGCTCGAGGGTGGCCCAGTCGGCGGCGGGGATCTTCTTCGCCGGGTCGAAGCGCTTGGTGGCGTAGCGCCACTGCAGGGCGTCCAGGAGGGAGGTCGGGGTGGTGGTGGTCACGGATTCCTCAGAGAAGGGAGTCGGGGTGGATCAGAGGGCCTGCTGGATGAAGGTCTCGAGCTGGGCCTTGGGGAGGGCGCCGATGACCTTGTCCACGGGCTGGCCGTCCTTCATGAGCAGGAGGGTGGGCATGCTGAGGATGTCGTAGGCCTCCGAGGTCTTCGGATTGTCGTCCACATTGACGCGGAAGAAGGCCACACGACCCTTGAACTGTTCGGCCAGCTGGTCCACCAGCGGTGAGACCTCGCGGCAGGGGGCGCACCAGGCGGCCCAGAAGTCGACGAGCGAGATCCCCTTGGCCACGGAGCCGGCGAAATCGGCGTCGTTGAGGGGCTTGACGAGTTCGGACATGGACGGTTCCTCCGGAGATGACCAGGATTCCAGGGTAGCCGCCGGACGTCCCATTCCTGTCATGGATGATGCTTTCAGGCGCCCTTGGCCCATCGCTGGGCGGATCGGGCCACCCGGTGGCCCAGGGCCTCGGCACCGAGCCTATCCTGCTCGTTCGGCTCCACTTCGGGGGGGACCTGCCCGGCCTGGGCCATGACGCCGCTGAAGCTGCCCAGGCGGTTGGTGCCCTGGTCGTTCTGGGGCAGATCGACCATGCCGATCCACACCATGCCGTGCTGCATGGCGAAGATCATCAGGGATTGGAGCGTGTTCAGCTTGTCGCCGCTGGGGCTGCCGCTGATGGTGAAGCCGGCGGCGAGCTTGTCCTTCCATTTCCGCTCGTACCAGGCCTTCGAGCTGGCATCCATGAACACCTTGAAGGGACCGCTGACATTGCCCATGTAGGTGGGGCTGCCGAAGACGATGGCGTCGGCGGCCTCCAGGTCGGCCCAGCGGCCCTCGGCCTCCTCGACCGGGATGAGCTGCGCCTGCGTGTCGGCGACCTGTTCGGCCCCGGCCTTGACCCGCTCGGCCAGCACCTTCGTGTGGCCGTATCCGCTGTGGAAGACGATGGCGATCCTGGACATCTGGGCTTTCCTCCGGGGGCTTGCGCTCTGGCAGCCTGTGGCACAATGGTTGGGTGCTTACGAACGAAAAGAAAGTAGGCACCTTCTTGGAAGGTAGGCACCCCATGGTTAGCAAGGCGTGTTCTCTGCACCCCAACGTCCTCAGCGCCCAGTGCCCGACCCGCCAGGTGCTGGATCTCATCGCCGACAAGTGGACGACCCTGGTGATCTACCTGCTGGCCCGGGGGCGGCAGCGCTACGGGGACCTGCACCGCCAGATCGGCGGCATCAGCCAGAAGATGCTCACCCAGACCCTCCGCAAGCTGGAGCGGGACGGACTCGTGGCGCGCCATGTGTACCCCGAGGTGCCGCCCCGCACCGAGTACGAGCTGACGGTCCTGGGCCATACGCTCATCGAGCCCATGGGTGCCCTCTGCACCTGGGCGGAGGGGCACCTCGCGGAGCTGGAGCAGGCCCGCAGGCGCTACGACCACCTCCAGAAGAAGGCCAGCCTCAGCGCCTGAACCGGGCGAGGTCCTCCGGTCGGTCCAGGTCCCGCGCACCCTCCGGGAAGGGCAGGCCGATGGCGCCTTCCCGCAGCAGGATGGCCTTGGCGCCCCGGTCTCCGCGCAGGTCCATGAGGTCGGGCAGAAGGTGGGCGGGAAAGATCGCGGGGATGCCGAGGGATTCCCCATAGGCACAGGCGGCGGGGCGGCCGCCGGAGGCCCGGAACAGCGCCAGGAGGTCGCGCAGGAGGCCCGGGTCCACGGCGGGCTGGTCCACCGCGAGGAGCAGCACGGCCTCGACGCCCTCCGGCAACGCCGCCAGTCCCGCGCGGATGGAGCTCGCCATGCCCTCGTCGGCCTGCGGATTCGGGACCACGAGGACCTCCAGATCCTCCAGGTCCGGAGCCCAGGGGCCCACCACGGCCACCACCGGCGTGCAGCCGGCGGCCAGGGCCGTGCGGGCCGCCCGGCGCAGCAGCGTCTCGCCGTCCACCACCAGGAGGGCCTTGGGGCCGCCCATGCGACGGCCGGACCCGGCGGCGAGGACGACGGCGGCGACGCTCACGGGGTCGCCACGGGGGTGAGCTGGCCGCGGAGGGACGCGGCGCTCCGTCCCGCCAGGGCCGCCTGGACCTCCGCAAGGATGGCCAGGGCGATGGTCTCCGGATCCTGGGCCCCCAGGTCCAGGCCCACGGGGGTGTGGAACCGGGAATCCGGGCGGATTCCTTCCGACGCCAGCTCCGCCAGTAGCTTCGCGCCCCGGGACCGGCTCCCCATCAGCCCCAGGTACCCGGCGCCGGAGGGCAGCAAGTGGCGGAGGGCCTCCAGGTCCTTGAGGTAGTGGTGGGTCATGAGCACCACGGCGCTGCGGTCATCCAGGGGCAGGCCCGGAATCGTGGCGGTCGGGTGCCCCGCGAGCACCGCATCGGCCTCCGGGAACCGCTCCGGCCGGGCGAAGGCCGGGCGGTGATCCACCAGGCCCACGGTCCAGCCCAGCTCCTTCGCCAGGCGGACCAGGGGGCGGCTGTCGTCCCCGGCCCCGAGGATCCACAGGGCGATGGGAGCCACGAAATCTTCGAAGCATTCCTCGCGCCGGCCAGGCGCGGATGCGCCTGGGTAACCCGGAATGCTGCGCATTCCGAGCTTTTCCTGCGACAGGTCCGTGCGGATCCGCAGGCCCTTCCGATTGGACCAGGCTTCCTCGATCCAGGCCATCCAGGCGGGGAAGCCGGTGACCGGCTCCACCAGGATGTCGAGCATCCCTTCGCAGCCGCTGCCGCTGCCCCAGACCAGGTCGGCATCGCCGCGGAGGTCGTACCGCACCAGCCGGGGTCTCCCGGAGGCCAGGACGTCCTGCCCCCGGGCCAGGATCTCGCCCTCCAGGCAGCCGCCGCTCAGGGAACCCCGCAGGAGGCTCCTCCCGTCAGTCAGCAGGCGCGCCCCGGGCCGCCGGTAGCTGGCGCCGTCCACGCCCACCAGGGTGGCCAGGGCGAAGGGCCCCGGCCCCCGGCGGACGATCCGGAGGATGTCCTGGAGTTCTTTCGTCATGGGCTAGGCCAGGTCGGCGGGCGTGATGGGCAGCCGCCGCAGGCGCTTGCCGGTGGCGGCGAAGGCCGCGTTCAGGATGGCGGGGATGGTGACGGGCACGGGCGGCTCGCCCATGCCCGAGGGCGCCTCGCCGCTGGCGACGGTGTGGACCTCCACCTGGGGCATCTCGGGGAGGCGCAGCACGGGGAACGTGTCGAAGTTCTCCTGGATGGCGCGGCCCTTCTCGAAGGTGATCTGGGAGAAGAGGGCCGAGACGGCCCAGGCGACGCCCCCCTCCACCTGACCCGCGAGGCCCTCGGGGTTGAGGACGAGGCCGCAGTCCACGGCCGTCACCACCCGGTGCACCCGGAGGCTGCCCTTCTCGACGGAGACCTCGGCCACCGCGGCGAGGTAGGTGCGGCGGTCGTAGGCGTGGCAGGCGAGCCCCAGGCCGTGGCCCTTCGGCAGCGCCCGTCCCCAGCCGGCCTTCTCGGCCGCCAACTCCAGGACCTTCCGGAGGCGGGCGATGTCCAGCTCCTCCTCGCCCAGTTTCACCTTGCCCCGCTTCCCGAGCAGGTCGAGCCGGAAGGCCAGGGGATCTCTGCCGGCGGCGTGGGCCACTTCGTCGAGGAAACACTCCCGGGCGAAGACATTGGGGACGATCTCGATGGCCCGCCACCACCCGAGGGGGACGGGGACTTCCACCTCGGCGTAGGAGATGTCGAGGGCCGGCAGGTCGTAGGGGAGATCCCAGGCGCCGTTGGCCTCCGTCTCCGCCTGGCCTGGCGACTTCTTGCCCCCCAGCCAGGAGCGCAGCACGGCGCCACCGGCGATGCGGTGGGACCAGGCGGCGAGGCTCCCCCGACCATCCAGGCCGGCCTTCAGGCGATGGAGGGTGGCGGGGTGGAACTGGTCGTGGCGGATGTCGTCCGTGCGGTCCCAGACCACCTGGACCGGGCCCCCGCCTGCGGCCTTGGCCACCTGCGCGGCCTCCGTGCTGAAGTCCGTGCCCGATCGCCGGCCGAAGCCGCCGCCGAGCAGGGCCACGTTCACCTTCACCTGGTCCGGCTTCAGCCCCACGGCCGCGGCGGCCCGCTCCTGGGCGGTGTTGGGGTTCTGGGTGCCCATCCAGAGTTCCGCCCCATCCGGACGGACCAGGGCCGTGGCATTCATGGGCTCCATGGTCGTGTGGGCCTGGAAGGGGAAGGCGTATTCGGCTTCGACCACCCGGGCGGCGGCGGCGAGGGCCGGCACGATGGCCCCCGTGCTCCGGGCGGTGTCGGCGGGGCCGTCGAGGGCGGCCCGCATCCGGGTCTCCAGGTCCTTCGAGTTGAAGTCCTTGTTCGGTCCCTCGTCCCAGGTCACCGTGGCGGCAAGGGCGTCACGCCCCTTGAAGGCGGGCCAGGTGCCGTCGGCCACCACGGCCAGGCCTGTGGGCACCGGCACCACGGCCTTCACGCCGCGCACGGCCAGGGCCTTCGAGGCATCCCAGGCCTTCGGCGTGCCCCCGACCACGGGGCACCGGAGCACGGCGGCGAAGCGCTGGCCGGGACGGCGCGTATCCAGGCCGAACAGGGCCTTCCCGACGACGATCTTCGGCCCGTCCACCCGGCGGGTGGGACGGCCCAGCAGGCGGAATTCCCCCGGGGCCTTCAGCTTCGGGGCCTTCGGCACCGGCAGCTTCGCGGCGGCCTCGGCCAGCTGCCCGTAGCTTGCCTTCTTCCCCCCGGGCCCATTCACGAAGCCGTTCTCCGTCCGGCACTGGCCGGGGGAGATCCCCCAGGCCTGGGCGGCGGCGGCCACGAGCATCTCCCGGGCCGCGGCGCCGGCGGTGCGGAGGGTGATCCAGGTGGTGCTGACGCTGGTGCTGCCGCCGGTGCCCAGGTGCCGGAAATCGGGGCCCGGCATGGCCTGGACCAGTTCCACGCGGGACCAGTCCAGGTCCAGTTCCTCGGCGATCACCAGGGGCAGGCTGGTGCGCACCCCCTGGCCCATCTCGGATTTCGGGACGGTGAGGACGGCCATGCCGTCGGGGCGGATGGCGAGGTAGGCGTTGGGCTGGAAGGTCCGCGTGGCGGCCTCGCCGGGACGGGGCTTGGCCTCGAGGTGCAGGCCGAGGACGAGGCCGGCTCCGGTCGCGCCGGTGACCTTGATGAAATCGCGGCGGCTGGTCATTTCGCACCTCCTTCCGCGGCCCGGTGGATGGCCTTGCGGATCCTCGGGTAGGTGCCGCAGCGGCAGATGTGGTCGCCGATGACCTCGTCGATCTGTCCGTCCGTGGGGTGGGGGTGGGCCGAGAGGAGCGCCGTGGCGCTCATGAGCATGCCGGGCTGGCAGTAGCCGCACTGGGCCACGTCCTCCTCGATCCAGGCCCGCTGGACGGGATGGGAGCCGTCCTTCGACAGGCCCTCGATGGTGACGATGGAAGCTCCGGCCGCCTCCTTGGCGGGCACCTGGCAGGACCGGACGGCCTTGCCGTCCAGGTGGACCGTGCAGGATCCGCAGATGCCCTGGCCGCACCCGAACTTGGTGCCGGTGAGGCCGAGGGTGTCCCGGAGGACCCAGAGCAGGGGGGTGTCGGCGTCCACGTCCACGGACCGGCGCCGACCGTTCACGGTGATCTGGAAGGCAGGCATGACGACTCCTTCAAAGACAGCGTGGGGGGCCTCCACCCTACGCCCAGGTGGGTCCGGTCGCAACGGCTGTCCTTGGCATCCCTCTCGCCCTTCCCAGGGGATGTGTCGGGAGTTTGTCGTGATGCGACGCGGGTGGTTGTGCTTGGCAATGATGGCGGGGCTGGGACTCTTCGCCCAGGACGCCCCCCGGCCCGGTCCCCCGCCGAGTCCGGCGGAGAAGGAGCTGCAGGCCCCCCTGAACCTGGAGGACGGAAAACCGACGCAGGGTCAGCGGTCGGACGCCGGGCCTTCGGGGCTGCGGACCTTCGGATCCCTGGTGCTGGTCCTGGGGCTCGCGGGCGCCAGCCTGTGGGCTCTCAAGAAGTACGGCCGTGGCCGGCTCCCGGGCAGCGGCGGCGGCAAGCTCAAGGTGGATGAGACCTTGGCCCTGGGCGACCGGCGCTACGTCTCCATCCTGGATGTGGAGGGTGAGCGGTTCCTCATCGCCCTGGCCCCCCAGGGGATCAGCCTCCTGGCCCGCCTGGATGGGCTGGAGCGGGCCCAGGAGGGCGCCGCCTTCGAGCGAACCCTGGTCGCCCAGCAGGTGGACCTGGGGCGGCCGGTCCCCGTGAAGGAGATGGAGGCCCTCCTCAAGCAGTCCGGGGGTGGCCAGTGACGCGCGTCCTGCGGTGGCTGCCCGTGGTCCTGCTGCTGCTGGCGGGGGCCCATCTCTGTGCCCAGCCGGCGGCCCCCCTGCCGTCCGTGACCGTGGATTTCGGGAAGACCCCCTCGGGCCCGGCCCTGAGCAACAGCCTGCAGGCCGTGCTGCTGCTGACGGTGCTCACCCTGGCGCCCACCATTCTCATGACGGCCACCAGCTTCACCCGCATCGTCGTGGTGATGCACTTCCTCCGGCAGGGCCTGGGCACCCAGCAGACGCCTTCCAACCAGGTGCTCATCAGCCTCTCGCTGGTGCTCACCTTCTTCGTCATGGCGCCCACGGCCCGGGAGATCAACACGACGGTGCTCCAGCCGCTCCAGCGCAACGAGCTGACGGTGGACCAGGCGATGGACCGCACGGCGGCGCCGCTGAAAGTGTTCATGCTGCGCTACACCCGGAAGAAGGATCTGTCCCTCTTCCTGGGCATCGCCAAGGCCCCGGCGCCCAAGACGAAGGCCGACGTGCCCATGGAGTGCCTGCTGCCGGCCTTCCTCATCAGCGAGCTGAAGACCGCCTTCGAGATCGGCTTCATGATCTTCCTGCCCTTCCTGGTGGTGGACATGGTGGTCGCCAGCATCCTGCTCAGCATGGGCATGATGATGCTGCCGCCCGTGGTCATCAGCCTCCCCTTCAAGATCCTGCTCTTCGTGCTCGTGGACGGCTGGTATCTCATCGTGGGCTCCCTGGTGCGGGGGTACACGGGATGAGCCGGAAGAACGGAGTGCGCCCATGAACGAGCTGATCATCGCTCAGATCGGGAAAGAGGCCCTCAAGACCGCCCTCCTTGTGGCTGGCCCCGCGCTGCTGGTGTCGCTGGTGGTGGGGTTGCTGATCTCCATCTTCCAGGTGGTGACGAGCCTGCAGGACCAGACCATCGCCTTCGTGCCGAAGATCGTGGCGGTGATGGTCGTGGTGGCCCTGGCCTTCCCGTGGATGGTCCACGTCCTGGTGGCCTTCACCACCCACATGTTCACGGACTTCAATTCCGTCATCCGGCAGATGCCGTAGGTCCGGCATGACGCCCACCCTGTCGAACCTGGCGGTATGGGCCTTCACGGCCGACCGGGTCGTGCTCTGGATGCTGGTGCTCACGCGGGTCACGGGCCTGCTGGCGGCCTTCCCCGTGCTGGGGGCCGACCAGCTTCCGCTCCAGCTGCGTGCGGCCCTGGCGGCGGTGCTGGCCACCATCCTCGTGCCGGTGGTGCCTGTCCCCGCGACGCTGCCCTCAGGCGTCCCGGCCCTGATCGCCCTCATGGCCTCGGAACTGGCCGTGGGCCTCCTGCTGGGCACGGTGGTGGCCTGGATCATCGAGGCCGTGGCCTTCGCCGGCGCCCTGATGGACACGCAGATGGGCTTCTCCTTCGTGCAGTTCCTGGATCCCGCCACGGCCCAGACCACCTCGGTGTCGGGCTCCTTCCTGGTGCAGATGGCCTCGGTGCTGATCTTCGTGATGGGCCTCCACCACCAGATGATCCTGGCCCTGGTGGACAGCTACCGGGTGGCGCCCATGGGCCAGGGCGTGCCGCTCCAGGCCATGGGCCTGGTCCTCCTGCTGGGGCAGCTCCTGGCCAAGGGCTTCCAGCTGGCCTTCCCCGTGCTGGCGGTGCTCTTCCTCGTGGACCTGATCCTCGGCATTTCCGGGAAGTTCATGCCCCAGCTCCAGCTGCTGCAGCTGAGCTTCCCGCTCAAGATCGCCCTCGGGATGATCATCCTCGGGCTCCTGCTCCGGGAGCTGGCACCGTGGCTGGTACCGCTGTTCGAACGGGCCCCCCGCATCGCCCTCCGGCTGCTGGGCTAGGGGCGGCTGGGCCATGGCCAACGAACCCGATCGCACGGAGAAGGCGACCCCCAAACGCAGGCAGAAGGCCCGGGAGGAGGGCTCGGTTCCCCGCAGCCCCGATTTCGATGCGGCCATCCTCCTCTGGGGCAACCTGTTCCTCTTCCTGGGCCTCGGCAGTGCCACCGTGGCCCTGCTCGGCCAGCAGGTGGCCTACTTCCTGGGGAAGGCGCTGCCCGGCGCGCTGGCGGAGGGGAACCGCCTCACGCTGCTCCGGGACGTCCTCCAGATCCTCGCGCGGGTCGTGCTGCCGTTCCTGGCCCTGAACCTCGGGGTGGCCCTCGCCGCCGGCTTCGCCCAGCGGGGCTTCAGCTTCAGCGCCAAGCCCCTGGGGCCGAAGTTCGATCGGCTCAATCCGGCCCAGGGGTTCAAGCGGATCTTCTCCGCCCGGGCGGCCATGGACCTGCTCAAGAGCTTGCTGAAATTCACCCTTCTCGCCTGGGTGGCCTACGCCGTGCTGGCGCCCCGCGTGCCGGATCTGCTGGGCACCCTCAAACTGCCCCTGGGCCAGGCGCTGGACATCTTCCAGGCCACCCTCTTCGCCCTCTACCGCGATGTCCTGATCGCCATGTTCCTGCTGGCCCTGGCGGACTTCGCCTGGCAGCGCCACAGCTGGGAGAAGAGCATCCGCATGACCAAGCAGGAGGTGAAGGACGAGTTCAAGGATGCGGAGGGCAACCCCGAGGTGAAGCGGCAGCAGAAGTCCATCATGATGGCCGCGGCCCGGAAGCGCATGCTGGCCGAGGTGCCCAAGGCCACGGTGGTGGTGACCAACCCGACCCACGTGGCCGTGGCCCTCCGGTACGACGACAAGACTGCCGCCCCTGTCTGCGTGGCCAAGGGCCTGGACCACCTCGCCCTGAAGATCCGCGAGAGGGCCCGCGAGGCCGGCGTCCCCACCCTGGAACGCCCTGAGCTGGCCCGGGCCCTCTACCGTACGGTCCAGGTGGACAAGGCCATCCCCCGGGACCTCTACCAGGCCGTGGCCCAGGTGCTCGCCTTCGTGTACCGGCTGCGGGGGGCCGCCTGAACCCCCCCAGGGCTCCAGGGCCGGGCACAATGATCCGAAAGAGTGGTGACAACCTTCCCGTGGGGCCCCTTCCTTGACCCGACCCATCGTCCCTCCCCAGATGCCTTCCCCGAGCCTCCTGCTGGTGGACGATGACCCCATGCCCCGGGAGACGCTCTCCACGCTGCTCCAGGGCGAGGGGTTCCAGGTGACCACGGCCGCCACGGGCGAGGCCGCCGAGAAGATCCTCAAGGAGGCGCACCCCCCCTTCGACCTCGTCATCACCGACCTGGTGATGCCGGGCAAGTCGGGGATGGATGTCCTCAAGATGGCCCTCAAGATGAATCCGAGCTGCACGGTGCTGGTGCTCACCGGCTTCGGGAGCGTGCGCGAGGCCACGGAGGCCATGGAGATCGGGGCCTTCGACTTCGTCACCAAGCCCATGCAGATCGATCAGTTCCGGAACACCCTGCGGCGCCTGATGGAGCGCCGGACCCTGGCCCACGAGCGGGACGAGCTGCGGGCCCGGGTGAAGGAGCTCACGGAACGGGCGGAGCGCCTGGAGACCACCCTGGGACGGATGGAGATCCTGGCGAACCAGATCACGCCGGCGAGCCCCGCGCAGGCCCCGGCGGCGGACCCCCTGGCGGACCTGGAGCGCATGGCCACCCTCAAGGCCAAGGGCCTGCTCTCGGACGAGGAGTTCGAGCAGGCGAAGAAGAGCCTCCTCTCGCGGTGGCTGACATGAGCTGGCCCGGACATCCGGGGGCACTGGCGGTCCTCCTGGCGCTGGCAGCCGCGCCGGCCCGGCCCGCGGAACCCCCGCGGGCGGGCCTGCCCCAGGGGCGCATGACCGATGCCCAGGCCGCGGAACTGGCCAGGGGCGCGCTCTCGGCCCAGGATCCGGCCTCCATCCGGGCGGTGCTCGCGCGATTGCGGAGCCACGCCTTCCGGTCCAGCAAGGCGCCCGAGCGGGAAGGGGTCCTCTACGCCCAGGGGGTGCTGGAGGCCCGGCTCGGCAACCTGGGCGGGGCCGCCGTATCGCTCCGGAAGCTCGAGAAGCAGTGGCCGCGGTCCCCCTATACGGCCGAAGCCCAGGTCATCCTGGCCCAGGATGCCGTCGCCCAGAACCGGTATCCCGAAGCCGAGACCCGCCTCCACCGCGCCCTGGCCGCGGAGATCCCCGCCGAACAGAAGCGGAGGGCCCAGGAGCTGATGCTCTGGACCCTGGTCCAGCAGGGCCGGCCCCTGGAGGGACTGCCCATCGTGCAGGCCCTCCAGCCCATGGCGGCCCAGGAGAAGCCCTCCGAGCGGGGGCTGGCTGCCATGGCCGAGGTGCTGTGCGCCGCCGGCGAGCGGGAGCAGGCCGAGGGGGTGCGGAAGTCGCTGACCGATGCCTATCCCGCCAGCCCCCTCCTCCCGAGGGTGGAGCTGGCGTACGGCCAGCTCCTCGGGCGGTCCGGGGCCGCCAAGGACTCGGCCGAGGTCCTGCAAAGGCTCATCCGGGACCACCCGAGGGCCCCCGAGGCGGATGACGCGCGGCTGGCCCTGGCGAACCTCCTCACCGACGGCAGCCTGCCCAATGGCAAGGATCTGCCCACCGCCGAGTCCCTGCTGGCCGAGATCCGCAAGGGCGGGAAGGGCCTGCCCAAGGGGCGGGCCCAGCTGGTGGAGCTCCGGCTGCTGGCCTCGAAAGCCATGTGGGAGGATGCCCTCGATCTGGTGGATCGGATGGAGCCGGTCTGGCGCCGGGGGCAGCCTGAGGTGCAGACCCTGTGGAAGCGGGCCTGGGGTGCCTGGGTGGACCAGCGTCTCGAGAAGGGCTATGCCGGCGAGCTGCTGGCGCGGCTCAAGCCCGGCGCCTTCGGGGCCCTGGACCCGAAGCAGCGGCGGGGCGTGGTGGAACTGCTGGCCGCCCAGGGGCTGCTGGCCACATTGCCGGACCTGCTGCCGGAGGCCCCGGCGAAGGAGCGAGCCGCCCTCCGCAAGGCGGCGCTGGCGAAGGCCGATCCCGAGGCCCAGTCCCTGGCGGTCCTGCGCCTCCTCCCGGCCTCGGGAGGGACCCCGGACGAAGCGCTGCAGCGGGCCCAGGCCGAGGCGGCACGGGGGGACTGGGCGCGGCTCCGCGCTTCCCTGACCCGAGTGCGGCCCGGAGCCGAGCGGGTGGGCCTCGTGACGCAGCTCCTCCAGCGGCCCCTGGCCCCGGGGGAGACCCAGGCCCAGCGCCTGAAGGAGGCCGAGGGCTGGCTGGCCCATGCGCCCGAGAAGGAGGCGGCCCGGGAACCCCTGTCGATCCTGGTGGCCGACCTCCGCTTCCAGTCTGGAGACACCCGTGGGGCCCTGGCCCTCTATCCCCTGAAGCCCGCCACGGCCCAGCGGGGCTGGGTGGCCCTCATGCGGGCCCAGGCGCTGCTCCGACTGGGCCAGACCGAGGCGGCCCGGGCGCAGATCCTCCAGGCCCGCGACGAGTCGGGGTTCAAGGGACAGCGGGATGCACTGGCCAAGGCGCTCCACGCCTACTGAGCCTCCGCGCTAAGCTGGGGCGGTCCTCCGGGAGTTCCGCATGCGCCGCGCCCTCGTCTGCCTCCTGTCCCTCGCCGCCGTGGCCCTGTTCGCGGCCCCGAAACCACGGGTGAAGCTCACCACCTCCATGGGCGTGATCGTGCTCGAGCTGGAACCCCAGGCGGCGCCGAAGACCGTGGAGAACTTCCTGAAGTACGTCCGGAAGGGCCAGTACAAGGGCACGATCTTCCACCGCGTGATCCCGGGCTTCATGATCCAGGGTGGCGGCTACGTGGACTACCTGGGGAAGAAGCGGACCGAGGCGCCCATCCCCAACGAGGCGGACCGTTCCAAGGCCGCGGGACTCCTGAACCACCGCGGCACCCTGGCCATGGCCCGCACGGGGGATCCCGACAGCGCCACCGCCGAGTTCTACATCAACCTGGTGAACAACCCCTCCCTCGACTTCAAGAGCAGGAAGGATGGCAACACCTGGGGCTACTGCGTCTTCGGCAAGGTGGTGCAGGGCATGGACGTGGTGGACCGCATCGCCCACGTGAAGATCAGCCACGCCCGGAGCGATTTCCCGGCCCTGCCCGCGAAGCCGGTGCTGATCCAGGACGCCACGATCCAGTAGGGTCCTACCTGGAGGGTTCCAGCAGCGTGCCGACGGCGTGTCCGTCCGGGGCCTGGCCCCAGCGGATGCCCAGCCACTGCGCCACCGTCGGGGCCACGTCCCAGGCGGGGACGTCGGCCAGGGGGCCCCGGCCGTCGCCCAGCACCACGAGCCAGGCCCGCATGGCGGCGACCTCCGGCACGTAGGCGTGGGCTCCGGCTCGGCCGTGGCGTTCGGTCGCGGCCTCGCGGGCGGTACGGGCCTGGGAGAGCCAGGTGCCCTCGGGCGCCAGCACCACGAGGTCGCCCACGCGGGCGCTCCCCCCCAGGTGGTAGCGGGCGGGCACCTCGGCGCGGGGCCACACCGTGAGGCCGGCCTTCCGCAGACGGGCCGCGGCGCGCGGCGCATCCGCCGGCCGCTGGAGGTAGACGTAGGCGCTGCCGCCGTGGGTGATCAGCTCCACCGGGAGGCCCTCCAGCACCTCCGGCAGGGAGATGCGGTGGCGCATGGGCGCCATGCCGTGGTCCGCGGTGAGGAGGACGCGCAGACCGGGATGTTCGGCCCTCAGCCGCGTGAGCCAGGGGGCCAGCTCATCATCCAGCTGCTTCAGCTTGGCCTTCACCTCCGCGCTGCCGGGACCGTGCAGGTGGCCCTCCTCATCGGTGCCGGAGAGGTAGGCCATCACCAACTTCGCGCCGTCCGCCAGGGCCGACTCGCACCAGGCCATGCCCTCGGTGTCGGGGTGGCCCAGGCGGAAGGCCTGCATGCGCCAGGGGGAGACGCCCTGCCAGGGGCCGGTGGCTCCCACCCAGTGGTACACCGCCGTGCGCACGCCGCTGCGGGTGGCGGCCACCCAGAGGGGCTCCCGCTGAATGTCCTCCACGCGGGAGGCGGCCCGGACCAGGTGGTGGTCCGAGGGCTCGACGTAGGCATTGGCCACCACGCCGTGGTGCTCGGGCCAGCAGCCCGTGGCCAGGGTCACGTGGCCGTTGAAGGTCGTGGCGGGGAAGGGGGGCAGCACGGCGCCGCGGCGGCCCGCTTCCGCGAGGGCCCACATCCGCGGCATGGTGTCCGGCCGGAACTCGTCGGCGCCCAGGCCATCCTCGCTGATGACGAGCACCGGCCCGGGTTCCGCCACGGGAGGCTGGGCCGCGGGGATCCGGACCTGGGCCAGCAGGAGGGAGGCGAGAAGGACGACGGTGCGCATCGCCCCAGGGTACCCTGGATCCATGGACACCCCGCGCTGGCCCTACCCGCTGCTCCGCCTCAAGCCCGGCAAGGAGGCCCTGCTCTCCAAGCGGCACCCCTGGATCTACAGTGGGGCCCAGGCGGCCCCGGCCCAGGCGCCCGTGGTGCGCGTGGCGGACGATTCAGGGAGCGTGCTGGGCGTGGGCACCGCCAGCGCCACGAACCCCCTGGCGGCGCGGATCTTCCGCTTCGACGACGGCCCCCTGGACCAGGCCTTCTTCCGCGCCCGCTTCGAATCGGCCCTGGCCCTGCGGAAGACCCTGGACCTCTGGGATCCCCAGGGCGGCTGCCGCTGGGTCTTCGGCGAGGGCGATGGCCTGCCGGGCCTGGTGGTGGACCGCTACGCCCACGCCCTGGTGATCCAGGTGGGGACGGCGGGCCTGGAGGCCCTGCGGGATGCCTGGTGGCCCGTGCTGTGGGAGATCGCGAAGCGCGAGGGCCTCACGGCCTTCGTGGAGCGCAGCCAGTCCGGCCGCCGCGAGGAGGGGCTGGACCCCGTGAACCGCCTGCTGAAGGGCAGCCTGGCGGGACCCGTGACGGTGCATGAGGGCGCGGCGAAGCTCAGCGTGGACCTGCTGCGCGGCCAGAAGACGGGCTTCTTCCTGGACCAGCGGGCCCACCGGCTGCAGGTGGGGTCCCACGCCGAGGGCTGCCGGGTGCTCAACGCCTTCGGCTACACCGGCGGCTTCAGCATCCACGCCGGCCTGGGCGGCGCGACCGAAGTGGCCACGCTCGACATCAGCGCCCCGGCCCTGGACCAGGCCGAGCGCGACTGGGCCGCCAACGGCCTGGATCCCGCCGCCCACCTGCGCCTGGAGGGCGATGCCTTCGAGCTGATGCGGCAGCTGGAACCGGGTGCCTGGGACCGCGTCATCGTGGACCCGCCGGCCTTCGCCAAGCAGCGCAAGGACGTGGACAAGGCTTTCAAGGCCTACAAGGATGTCTTCCGCCTCGGCGCCCGCGCCACCGCCCCCGGCGGCCTGCTGTGGGTCTTCTCCTGCAGCCAGCACCTGGACCGCGCCCGCTTCCAGGAGGCCGTCTGGACCGCCCTCCTCGAGGCCGGCCGGGAAGCCCGCGTCCTCGCCCACCTGGGCCAGCCCGCGGACCATCCCTATGCGCTCAACCACCCCGAGGGGTTCTACCTCAAGGGGCTGTGGCTGGGACTGGATTAGCTATGGTTTGTGGCTTTTCCGGGTTACAGGTTTCAATATTTGACTTTTGTAACTTGTTGCCTATCCTCTCCTGTGTGTTCGTGTCAGCACAGGAAAGGAGCAATTCCCATGAGTGAAGCCAAGCTCGGCGGCCGGTTCGTCTTCCCCGCGACGTCATTGACGGTCCAACGGATAGGCTACGGCGCGATGCAATTGGCCGGCCCCGGCGTGTGGGGGCCGCCCAAGAACCCGGACGGCGCCATCTCCGTCCTCCGCGAGGCCGTCGCGGCTGGCGTGAACCATATCGACACGGCCGACTTCTACGGCCCGCACGTTACCAATAGGATCATCCGGAAGGCCCTTCATCCGTACCCAGAGGGACTGGTGATCGTCACCAAGCTTGGAGCCCGCCGGCCGTCTGACAAGTCGTGGCAGCCAGCCATCTCCCCCGAAGACCTGACCGCCGCCGTCCATGACAACCTCCGCAACCTGGGCCTGGACGCGCTCGACATCGTCAACTACCGCGCGATGGGATCGGTCCACGGCCCCAAGGAGGGATCGATCGCCAAACAGGTGGAGGTGCTGGCCGACCTCCGGCGCAAGGGACTGATCCGCCACATCGGCCTGAGCAACGTCACGGCCGCCCAGATCGCCGAGGCACAGGCGATCACCGACATCGTATGCGTGCAGAACAACTACAACCTGGCCTGCCGCCACGACGACGCCCTGATCGACGACCTGGCCCGGCAGGGGATCCCGTACGTGCCATTCTTCCCGCTCGGCGGGTTCACGCCGCTGCAGTCGTCCACACTGTCGGATGTCGCGACCCGGCTCGGGGCCACGCCGATGCAGGTGGCGCTTGCGTGGCTGCTGCACCGGTCTCCCAACATCCTGTTGATCCCTGGCACCTCGTCGGTTGTCCACCTCCGCGAGAACTTGGCCGCCGGGCAGTTGAAGCTGTCGCCGGCAACCCTGGCGGAGTTGGATGGCATCGACTCTCCGCCAGTGGCGGGGGGGCACTGATGGAGGCAGGTTCTCTGCTCCCCGCTCCAGGATTTCCGGGAGTGGGAGCCCACGTGTCGAGAGGCTCCCATGCCCCCCGCTGATGCCCCGCTCACCCGCGAGCAGATCCTGGTCGCGGCCGAGGACGTCCTCCGCCGCTTCGGCCCGGCCAAGGCGACCGTGGTGGACGTGGCCCGAGCCCTGGGCGTGAGCCATGCGGCCGTCTACCGGCACGTGGCGAACAAGGCCGAACTGAGGGATCTGATCATCGGCCGGTGGTTGGAAGGAATCATGGCCCCGTTACGAGCCATCGCCGCTCGGCCAGGCCCGGCCCCACAGCGGTTGCGGCAGCTCTTCGACGCGCTGATCTCCGTCAAGCGCCGCCGGGCCGCCGACGACCCGGAACTGCTCGCCGCCTACCGGACGCTGGTGGGCGGCGCCAAGTCCGCGGTCGCCACCCACGTGGACGAGTTGGTTGGGCTGACCGCGATGGTCATCCGCGCCGGCGTGGAGGAAGGCACGTTCCGCAAGGTCGACCCCGTGGCCGCCGGCCGGGCAGTGCTGTCCGCCACGTCACGGTTCCACCACCCGGCCCACGCGGCCGAGTGGGCCGATCCGGCCATCGACACGGCGTACAACGACGTGTGGCAGCTGATGATGGACGGGCTGTGCGCCGGGCAGCGTTCCGGTTAGCCCAGCCGCTCCACGGCTTCGTCCACGCCCCTGGCGCTGAGGGCGCCGAGGTTCAGGTCCAGCAGGTGGCTCAGCTTCACGTTGCCCATGGCGCCGAGCATGGAGGCCTTGAGACGGGGGATGCTGGGCTCCATGGCGGCGATGAGCTCCTTCACCTGCTTGCGGCGGCTCTCCAGGCTTGAGCAGCCGCAGAGGGGACAGCCGCAGGGCACGATGGGGAAACCGCGCAGCCAGGCGTAGCGCTGCAGGTCCTTCTCCTCGCAGGTGCCCAGGGGCCGGATGACGGTGTTGGCGCCGTCGTCGCTCACCAGGCGCAGGGGCATGGTGCTGAGGCGCCCCTCGAAGAAAAGGTTGATGAGCAGCGTCTCCAGCAGGTCGTCCAGGTGGTGGCCCAGGGCGATCTTCGAGTGGCCGTGCTGCTTGGCGAAGGAGTAGAGCACGCCCCGCCGCAACCGCGAGCAGATGATGCAGGGCAGCTCTTCCGGCTTGGTGCGCACCATCTTGTCGATGGGCGCCGGGATGATGTGGTGCGGCACGCCCAGGCGCTCGCAGGTCTCGGCGATGGGATCGGGGTTGAACTGGGGGAAGCCGGGATCCACCGTGACGGCCTCCACGGCGAAGGTCACCGGGGCCCGCTTGCGCAGGCGCTCCAGGATGTCCAGCAGGGCCCATGAATCTTTGCCGCCGCTCACGGCCACGAGAATGCGGTCGCCATCCTCGATCAGCCTGTAGGCGGCATTGGTCTCGCCCACGCGACGGGCGAGCTTCCGCTCCAGCCGGGGCAGCGCCTGGAGGTCAGCCTCGGTCGGGGGCAGGGCCAGGCTGGGAAGGGCGCAGGGGTTGCTCACGCGTAACCATCTAGGAAAGGGCATCGAAGGAGGGCTTCGCCCGACTTCGAGGCGGGGGTTCCAAGGGGGGACGCAGAGGCCCGCAGGGCCGGGCGGTCCCCCTTGGACAGCATTAACTCACATGACGCCGCAGGCTCGGCGCTCGCCCCGCGTGATCTGGCCCTGGACGTCCTTCACGTACTCCGGGCAGGTGCAGTCCGGGCAGGTGTTGCTGTCCGTCTCGGAGCAGAGGTCCGCGAAGGTGACCTTCTCCATGAAGGCGGAGATGTGGTCGGACAGCCGGTTCCAGAGCATGCGGCTCATCTTCTCGTCGGCCATCAGGACCCGATTCGCGCTCTGGGGATCCTCCTTGGCGGCGGCATAGAAGCTGCTGTCCGTGAGGCGCAGCACCTCGCCCACGCTGACCTGGTTGCAGGGGCGCGTGAGGATGTAGCCACCCTTGGGGCCGCGCACGCTGGCCACGATGCCGGCCTTCTTGAGCTTGTTGAAGATCTGCTCCAGGAAGGGCAGGGAGAGCTTCTGGCGTTCGGCGATGACGTGGAGGGGGACCGGCTGGCCGTGGCTGTGGTGGGCCAGGTCGAACAGGGCCTGCATGCTGTACCTGCCTCGGGCCGAGATCTTCACGGGACAACTCCAGGCTCAGCCTAGTATTCCTGAGTGATTGAGTCAAGTTTATCGCGGGAGTAGCATGGGCCCCAGGAGCCGCCCATGACATCCGCCTTCCCGCTCACGGCAACCCTGCTCACGGCCACCCTGCTCGGGGCCCAGCCCGCCACGCCCCCACCCATGGTTCCCCCGGCCAAGGCCGGAGAGCTCCCCTGCGACGCGAAGGACCACCAGCCCCTCCTGCTGGGGGCCACCACCCGCCCGGCCATCCTGGCCCACCGGGCGGTCTTCCGGGATGCCACCGCGGCGGCGCAGGTTCCGGACGCCCTCCGCGCCCGCTGGAAGGCCGTGAAACAGCCGCTCACCCTGGTGGCCGTGTTCGGCTCCTGGTGCGGCGACAGCCAGCGGGAACTGCCGGACCTGCTGGCGCTCGAATCGGATCCCAATCCCTTCATCGAGGTGCACTACCTGGGCGTGTACCGGGACAAGAAGCTGGAGGCCTCGGCCTGGCCCAAGGGCTGCCCGCCCCAGCCGGTGAACCGGGTGCCCACCTTCTACCTTTTCGCCCTCCAGCCGGGCGGGGGCCAGAAGCTGGTGGGCACCATCGTGGAGACCCCTCCCAAGGCGGGCCAGCGGATGGCCGAGGCCCTGGTGGACCTGGTGGAGAAGGGTTCCCTGGCCTTCTGAACTCACCACGGGCGGGGATCTGCCGATGGAAAGGGCATGGCGCGTCTCCGGTCCATGCTGCTCATCCTCTGCGCGGTGCTCACGCTCCGGGCTGCGGAGCCCATCCGCGTCGGTCTGGACGATTGGACCACCCTGAATCCGCTGCTGGTGGCCCGGGACACGGATGTGCAGGTGCTCGACCTGCTCTTCGATCGCCTGGTGACGCTGGATGACCACGGACAGTTCATCCCGGAGCTGCTCCAGGGCTGGGAGATCCGCCGGGGAGGGCGGGAGGTCCTGCTCCACCTGCGACCCGGGCTGACCTGGCAGGATGGCAGCCCCATCGAGGCCGAGGATCTGGTCTTCACCTGGCGGATGCTCAGGCTGCCCCAGGTGCGGGCGATCGCGGACACGGTCCCCGGGGTGCGCAGCCTGGATCGCCTGGAAGCGGTGGGCCCGCTCACGGTCAGGATCGACCTGGCCGAACCGAGGGGCACGCTGATGTCGGATCTCTACAACTTCATTCCCGTCCCGCGACGCCACTACCTCATGGGGTCCAGTCCCGAGTCGGCCCCCGTCAACTTCGCCCCCGTGGGTTCGGGTCCCTACCGCGTGGTGGGACAGGCCACGAAGACGGAGGTCCGGCTGGAGCGGTGGGGCGGGTACCATGGGCCCCACCCGGGCGCCTGGCCGGCCTTCGAGCTCAAGAGCATCACCGCCCTCAAGCAGGTCCGCGAGGCCCTGGTGGCCGGCGACCTCCAGCTGTGTCCCGTGGGCTCCCTGAGCCATTACCTGGTGCGCCACGGGGCCATCCTGGGCGGGGTGCTGCGGGCCTACGCGGCCCCCCAGGCGGCGTTCAACGCCTTCTTCCTCAATTGCGATCCGAAGCGGAGCCTGCTGGGGGACGTGCGCCTCCGGCAGGCCCTGGCGGAGCTGGTGCCCTGGGAACAGCTGTCCCGCGGCCGGCAATTCTTCGGGACCCGTCTGGCCACCTCCTTCTGGCCCCCGGAAGGCTGGGCCTACGACCCCACCCCGCGTCCCCTGCCGCGCCTCAGCCGCGCCCGGGCCCTCCTGGACGCTGCCGGCTGGCGGATGGGGGCCGATGGACTCCGCCATGACGCCGCGGGTCGTACCCTGGACCTCGTGGCCTACGAGCAGCAGGAGGCCGGCCTGCACAGCGTGACCCACCTCCTGGTGGCCCGCGCCGCGAAAGTCGGGATGCGGATCGAGATCCGGCCGGTGTCCTTCGACGAGCTGGGCCGGAAGTCGGCGGCCCACGTCGGGGATTTCTGGAGCTACGGGTGGACCACGGGTCTGGACCCGAACGACGACAGCCCGCTCTTCACGAAGGATGGCCTCCACAGCGGGGCCAACGTCAGCGCCTACCTGAACCCGGAAGTGGACCGCCTGTTCGATGCGGGCCAGCACACCGTGGATCCGGAGGCGCGGAAGCGGATCTACCGCCGCATCGCCGACATCCTGTGGCGGGACCGCCCGGTGATCCCCCTGACCTACAACGTCACCCGGTACATCGCGAGCCCAGGCCTTCGCGGGGTGGCGTTCAATCCCCTGGGCCAGCCCTTCGGCTACTGGCCGGGCATGCGGGGCTGGACGCTGGCGCCGTGAAGGCGGTCCGTTTCAAACCTGGGCCGTCCTCAGGCCGATAGGTCCTCTATGCGTCCCGGGATCCTGTCCGCCCTCTGCCTCGCCGCCATCCTGCGGGCCACGGATCCCATCTCCATCGCCCTGGACAAGCCGGTGCTCAGCCTGGATCCCCTCCTCCTGGCCCGGGAGGTGGAGGTGCAGGTGGTGGATCTGGTCTTCGACCGGCTCGTGGCCATCGACGAGCACGGCAACTACCTGCCGGAGATGCTGGAATCCTGGGAGATCTCGAAAGACGGCCGGAATGTGCTGCTGAAGCTGCGGCCCGGCCTCACCTGGCAGGACGGCAGCCCGGTCGAGGCGGAGGACGTGGTGGCCACCTGGCGCATGCTCTCCCTGCCGGCCGTGCGCAAGGTCTTCGACCTGGTGGGCGTGCGGACCCTGGACAGCGTGGTGGCCGAGGGGCCCCTCAGGATCCGCATCCGCCTGCGCCAGCCCCGGGCCACGCTTCTCGCCGACCTCTACAACTTCCAGCCCGTCCCACGGAAGCTCTACCACCTGGGGGCGGACCCCTTCCAGAACCCGCTGAACTACGCCCCGGTGGGGTCCGGCCCCTACCGGGTGCTGCCCGGCGCCACCTCCCGCGACATCCAGATCGAACGCTGGCCGGGGTACCGGGGCCCCCATCCGGGCCGTTGGGACCGTTTCCATTTCCGGGTGCAACCGCCCGACGCGGCCGACTACCTGCGCCAGATCCGCGCAGGGGAGTACCACTTCGCCGACCTGGACTGGTTCCACCATTACCTCCTCCGCCAGGGGGCCCTGGGCACGCCGGGGCTCCAGGCCCTGTCGGCCCCCACCGCCTCGTACGACACCTTCTGGCTGGACTGCGACCCCGCCCGCAGCCTGCTGGGGGACAAACGGCTCCGCCGGGCCCTGGCGGAACTCCAGCCCCTGGACTTCCTCCTGGCCCAGCGCCAGCTGCACCCCGCCCGCCTGGCCACCAGCCTCTGGTCCCCCCTCAGCTGGGCCTACGAGGCCGTTCCCCAGACGCTCCCGAAGCTGGATCGGGCCCGGGCCCTCCTGGACGCGGCCGGCTGGCATCCCGGGCCTGACGGGGTGCGCCGGAACGCGAACGGGCGGCCGCTTCGGCTCGTGATGTACGCCACCCGGGGCTACTCCCGGCTGGATGCCGCCGAGGCCTTCGCCGCCCTTGCGAAGAAGGCGAGCATCGACCTGGACCTGCGGCGGGTGGGCATCGACGAGGTGCTGGCCCGGGCCGCCAAGGGGGAGGGCGACCTCTGGGCCTACGGCTGGAACACAAGCCTGGATCCGGACGCCGAGGCGCCGCTCTTCACCAGCGAGGGCATCCAGGGCGGCACGAACGTCACCCGCTACCACAATCCCGAGGTGGACCGGCTCTTCGCGGCGGCCCGGCACGAAATGGACGCCGGGCGCCGCCGCGCCATGTACCGGCGGATCAACCTGCTGGTGCAGAGCGACTTCCCCGTGGTCCAGCTCACCTACGGCGTGGCCTACCTGGCCGCGGACCGGCGGCTCCGGGGCGTGGCCTTCGATCCCCTGGGACAGTCCTACGGCTACGTGCCGGGACGGCGGGGTTGGACCCTCGCGAACTGATCCGGATCAGAGCCGGTCGAAGCGGATGATCTCCAGCTTCCCGGGCTTGCCCTTGGGCGCGTCCTCATCCTGCTCGCGGCGGGGCTCCCGGGCGGGGCGGCCCTCGTGCCTGCGGGGTTCCTGGGCCGGTTCGGAACGGGACGGGCGGTGTTCGGAACGGGGCTCCGGACGGGCTTCGGCCTTGGGTTCCGGCCGGGGCTCGTGCCGCGGGCTCTCGGCGCGGGCCGGCGGGGCGGCCTGGCGGTCCCGGCCCATCCAGACGGCGGCCACCTGCTTGATGCGGTCCTGGAGGCGGGCCGGTTCCAGCACCTGGATGCCGTCCCCGAACTGGAGCACCCAGCGGGCGATGGCCCGCAGGTCTGTGGCGGTAAAGGACACCAGGGCCTGGCCGTCGCCCTGGTCCTCCATGCGGAAGTGGGGGAAGGCCGGGGGGGCCTGCTTCACGGCGAACACCCACTGCTTCATGAGGAGGGCCTTCACGGCGATGGGCTCGCCGCCCAGCCACCCGCCGATCTGGTTGGCGGGGGTGTCCTCGGCGTAGGGGCCCTGGGCCGAGCGGCCCACGCCCTCCACGGGGTTCACTTCGGCCAGCAGGTCGAGGCGGTGGAAGCGTTCCGCGTTGTAGCGGCGGTCCCAGCCCCACACATACCAGGCCTGGCTGAGGGCATCGAAGGTGAGCTGGCGGGGCTCGAAGGTGCGGGGCGCGTTGGCTTCGGCATCCGCGAAGATGAACTCCAGGGCCCGGCCCTCGCGGATCGCCGCCAGCACGATCCCGGCGAGGGGGGAGAAGGCCGGCTCGCTGCCGGGGGTCTGCTTCGCCGCGGGCCTGGGGGCGGCCTTGGGCTTGGGTTCCGCGGGGGCCACCGGGGCAGGGGCGGCCTCGGGGGCGACGGCGGTCTTGGCCTTCCGGACGGGCTTCGCCTCGGCCTCGACGGCCTTGGCCGCGGGCTTCTTCGCCGCGGCCTTCTTCGGTGCCGGCTTCTCGGCGGCGGCCTTGGCCGGAGCGGCCTTCGCCGCGGGCTTCTTCGGCGCCGCCTTGGAGGCCTTGGCGGTCTCGGCGGTTCCGGTCTTCTTGCGGGGGGTCCTCGTCACGGCCATGAGTGGGTGCTCCTGGGCCCATGATCGCCCAACCTCGCGCGGCGGGTCCACGCCCAATTCAGCGGAGCGGGGCGAGCCCGGGGCGGCCATGCTGATGGAATGGGTCGAACGAACCTCCGCTTCGCCGTCGTCATGACGCTCCACACCTGCATCTCCGCGGGCACCTACCTGCTCGGGAAGATCGCGGCGGACGCGCTGCCCACCCTGGTCCTGGGCCTCCTGCGCTTCCTCATCGCCGGGGCGGGGTTCCTCGTCCTGGCCCGGATCCGCGGCCTCGACCTGTGGCCCCTGGCCCGGGCCGATTGGCGGACCTACCTCTGGCTGGGCTTCCTGGGGGTGGCCCTCAACCAGGTGGCCTTCCTGGGCGGTCTGGCCTTCACCCTGCCCTCCCACGCGGCCCTGCTCTACGCCCTCACCCCCACGGTGGTGCTGCTCATGGCCTGGGCCAGGGGCCAGGAACGTCCCGGTCCCCGCAAGCTGATGGGGCTGGTCCTGGCCTTCGCGGGCGTGGTGGTCCTCCTGGCGGGTCGGCGCGGCACGGCGGCCCTGCCGCCGCGGTGGATCCTGGGTGACCTGATGATCCTGGTGGCCGTGGTGGCCTGGGCCGGGTACACCGTGGCCAGCCGGCCCATGGTGTTGAAGCACGGCGCCCAGCGGGCGACCACCCTGTCCATCCTCTTCGGCTTGGCGGTCTTCTCGCCGCTGGGGGCCCTGGGCCTGCCGCGGCTGCATCCTGCCTCAGTGCCGCCCATGGCCTGGCTCGGGCTGGCCTACCTCGGCCTGATGACGAGCGTCGTCTCCTATCTGCTCTGGTTCCACGCGCTCTCCCTGAAGGAGCCCAGCCGGGTGGCCATCGCCAGCAACGCCCAGCCCGTGGTCACGGCGCTCCTGGGTTGGATCTTCTTCAGCCAGCCCATCACGCTGCCCTTCGTGGCCGGAGCGGCGCTGGTGGCCGCCGGGGTGCTCCTGGCCCAGTCCTGAACCCCCGCCAGGCCGAGGTGGCCTCGATCACTGGGCGGATCGCGGGTGCATCCGGTCGTAGAGGGCCCGGAGCCGGGCCTGGTGGACGTGGGTGTAGATCTGGGTCGTGCTGATGTCGGCATGGCCGAGCATCGCCTGGACGGCCCGGAGGTCCGCGCCGTGGTCCAGCAGATGGGTGGCGAACGCATGGCGCAGGACATGGGGGCTGACGGCCTCCGGGCGCAGGCCCGCCTGGCGCGCGTAGCCCTTCAGGAGCCGCCAGAGGTGCTGGCGCGTCAGGGCCTCGCCCCGCTGGCCCACGAAGAGCTCCCCGCCCCTCGGACGGAAGCCGGGTCGCAGGCCCAGCCAGGCCCTGATCCAGCGCTCCGCCCCGGCGCCGAAGGGGATCAGCCGCTCCTTCCGTCCCTTGCCCGTCACCTTCAGGAACCCCTCATCCAGGAAGACCGACAGGGCGGGGAGGCCCGTCAGCTCGGACACCCGCAGGCCGGAGGCGTAGAGCAGCTCCAGCCAGGCCCGGTCCCGCACCCCCAGGGGCACGGTGGTGTCGGGTGCGGCCAGCAGGGCCTCCACCTGGCTCTCCCCGAGGGTGCGCGGCAGGATGCGGGGCGGCCGGGGCGGCTTCACGACCGCCTCGGGGCCGGCCCCGCCGCCACCCTCCATGCGCAGGAAGGTCAGGAAGGCCCGCAGGCTGGAACTCATCCGCGCCAGGCTGCGCGGAGCCTTGCCCTGGGCTTGCTGGCTCACCAGGAAGCGGGTGAGGTGGTCTCGTTCCAGATCCGTGGCGGCGATCTCCTCCCCGCAGGCCCAGGCGGCCAGATGGGTGAGGTCGGACAGGTAGCCGGAAGCCGTATGGCCCGACAGTCCCCGCTCGACAGCGAGAAAGGTGCGGAACTCCCGCAGGCTGGCGGCCCATCCCAGGGGCCAGCCGTGCTCGGGTTCCTCGATCTGCTTGGCGCGGGGCATGGGCCATTCCCGCACAACCCGCGCCGGGGCGCAACCGGCCTTCCCAGGGACACCTTGACCCGGGGTTTGGCAATCCAGGGGGGATGTGTTACGGTTTTCGGGTTCGTCTGGAGGAGCCCACGATGGCTGATGTGCGTAAGAAGGTCATTGCGATCATTGCTGAGCAGCTGGCCAAGCCCGAAGATTCCATTTCCGAGTCCAGCCATTTCGTGGACGACCTCGGCGCCGACAGCCTCGACACCGTCGAGATCATCATGGCCATCGAGGAGGCCTTCAGCCTGGAGATCCCCGAGAGCGAGCAGGAGAAGATCCGCACCGTCGGGGACGCCATCGCCTACATCGAGAAGCACGCGAAGGCCTGATCTTCCACCCATGTCACGTGCCGCAGCGCCCCCCGGCCTGCGGCACGTTCGTTTTTTCAGCGGAGCAGGTAGGCTTTAGACAGCAGGGACCTGCCGCCCGATCGAGAGGTGAAGCATGAGCACCCCCATCCATCGCCGTCGCGTGGTCATCACCGGCGTGGGGACCGTGAATCCCTGCGGACTCGATGCCACCGAGACCTGGGACAACCTGCTCGCGGGGCGGAGCGGCATCGGTCCCATCGACCGGTTCGACGTCTCCGACTTCGCCTGCAAGATCGCCGGGCAGGTGAAGGGGTTCAACCCCGACGTGTGCATCGACAAGAAGGAACAGAAGAAGATGGACATCTTCATCCACTACGCCCTGGGCGCGGCCCACGAGGCCTGGGTGGATGCGGGCTTCGACCGGGTGGAGCTCACCAAGGCGGAGCGCGAGGTGTTCGGGACCTACATCGGCAGCGGCATCGGCGGCCTCAGCACCATCTGGGACGAGGCCAACGGCTACCGCGGTCCCCGCCGCACCAGCCCCTTCTTCATCCCCAGCCTCATCGTGAACCTCGCCAGCGGCCAGGCCAGCATCAAGTACGGCCTGCAGGGACCCAACAGCGCCGTGGCCACCGCCTGCGCCACCGGGGCCCACGCCATCGGCGATGCCGCCCGCCTCATCGCCTTCGGCTATGCGGACCGCATGATGGCCGGCGGGAGCGATTCGGTCATCAACCAGCTCGGGGTGGGCGGATTCGCCGCCATGCGGGCCCTGAGCACCCGGAACGACGAACCCCAGCGGGCCTCGCGCCCCTTCGACGTGGACCGCGACGGCTTCGTGATGAGCGAGGGCGCCGGCATCGTCATCCTCGAGGAGTACGAACTGGCGAAGGCCCGCGGCGCCAAGATCTATGCCGAGGTGGCCGGGTATGGCATGAGCGGGGACGCCAACCACATCACCAGCCCGGCCCCCGAGGGCGAGGGGGGCCAGCGCGTCATGCGGGCGGCCATGAAGGATGCCGGGATCGCCCCTGAGCAGGTGGGCTACATCAACATGCACGGCACCAGCACCCCTGTGGGCGACAAGCTGGAGTGCATGGCCATCCACCGGGTCTTCGGAGACCACGCCAAGCGCATCAAGGTGAGCAGCACCAAGTCCATGCACGGTCACCTGCTGGGGGCCGCCGGCGGCCTGGAGACCATCGTGACTGCCCTGGCCGTCAAGACGGGGAAGATCCCCCCGACCATCAACGTGGACAACCAGGATCCCGAGTGCGACGTGGATGTCACGCCCAACAAGGCCGGCACCTTCGACGCCGAATACGCCATGAACAACGGCTTCGGCTTCGGCGGGACCAATGCCTGCCTGATCCTCAGGAAGGTCTGAGAGGCCGGGTGACCCCGGACCGCCCCGACGGAGGTTCAGTGCCGGGGCGGTTCGGGAAGCTTCTTCAGGTCCTTGGGGTCCGGCTTGGAGATGGGCAGGGGACCGCCCTTGGCGACCCCGTTGGCACTGGCGTCGTGGCCCTTGGCCTGCTGGTCCTTCCGGACGCAGACGCCCTGGAGCGTGCCGCCCTCGTCCACCACGAGGGACCCCACTTCCACATCGCCCTCCACGTAGCCGGTGCCGTGGATCTCGAGGCATTCCGAGATCTTCATGATGCCCTCGGCCCGTCCGGTGACGATCAGGTGCTTCGCGAAGACCGTGCCCTTCACCAGCCCGCCGGGGGCGATGGAGACCTCGCCCGTGGAGTGGATGGTGCCATCCACGGTGCCCTCGACGCGGAGGCTCCGGTCTCCGGTGTGGATCTCGCCGGTGAGCGTGACGTCCTTGCCGAGCAGGGAGTGGATCGCCGGGGCGGCGTCGGGGCGCTTGGTGTTGTTGCGGAATACGGCCATGGAACTCTCCTGGGACCTTAGGACTGCCTGCCGATGGCGTGCAGCCACTGGCGCTGGAGCTTGAGGTAGGGGGTGGGGTTCACGGGATGGCCCGCGATGCGGACTTCGTAGTGGAGGTGGACGCCGGTGGCGTTGCCCGTGCGCCCCATGTAGCCGAGGATGTCCCCCCGGCTGACCTGCTGGCCCACTTTCACCGCCACACGATCCATGTGGGCGTACAGCGTCTCGAGTTCCGGCGTATGGCGGAGGACGACCCCGTTGCCGTAGCGGTCCATCCACCCGGCCTCCTCCACCGTGCCGTCCGCCGTGGCCTGGATGGGCGTGTCGAGGGCGTTGCTGATGTCCAGGCCGGTGTGGTAGCCGAGCAGGCCGTCCCCGACCTCGTTCCCCTTGGAGAAGGGGGAGATCCGCACGCCGAATCCGGAGCTCAGAAAGCCGGCGGTCGGCGGGATCGAGGGGGTGTGGGACCAGGCCCACAGCACGGGCTCCATCCGGGTCTTCACGAGCTCGATCTGCCGGCTGGTCTGGTCCAGTTCGTCCTGGAGCTTGGAAATGCGCTGCTGAGTGCCCGGGGGCAGCTTGGCGGCGGCCTTGGGTTCCGCCGGAGTCCCACGCCCAGCCGGGCTGCCGGGCGGCGGGATGGCGGGGGCGGGCCCTTTGGGGTCCAGCAGCTTCAGGAGTTCCGTGTGCTGCTTGCGGAGGGTCTCCATTTCCGCCTCCAGCTCCTGGGCCTGGTCCAGCGAGGAGCGCAGCTGGTCCTGCTGCCGGCGGGTCTCCTGCTGGAGGCGACTGAAGCTCATGATCTTCTTGGTGGCCCACAGCCCGTAGCCGGAGCCGATCATGGCCAGGGCCGAGAAACCCGCCACGATCCCGAGCATCCACACCATGAGCCTCCGGGTGAGGGACCAGCGGAAGGTGCGGTGGCTGAAGACCACCATGACCGTGAGCCACCGGCCTGAATCGGGGCGGCTGGAGCGCACGGCGCGGCGTCGTTCCGGTTGGGTGGACATGGCCCCCCAGCATACCTGGGCAGAGCCGGGCGCGCGAGTCGCCTTCTTACAACCAAGGATCTAGGTGGTGGCCAGGAACGCGTGCGAAAGCCACCACTCAAGGGCATGGCCTGTAAAAAAAACAAGACCGACGAGGCTGTTGAGGGTGAAGAAGGCATGGTCGATCCGCGACAGGTCGCCGCCACGCACGAGCCACTGCTCACGGGCGAGCATGGCCATGACCACGGCCCAGCCAGCCCAGCCGACCACGTGCGAGCCCAGGAGCAGGTTGAACTGGGCCCAGCAGGCGAGGGCCAGCAGGTGGAGCGCGCGGGAGAGGAGCAGGGCGCGCGCGGTGCCGAGGCGCGCGGGAATCGAATGGAGGCCGCGTTCCCGGTCGAAGCACTCGTCCTGCAGCGCGTAGAGGATGTCGAACCCGGCCGTCCAAGCCAGGACGCCTCCCGAGAGCCACAGGGCGGGGGCCTCGATGCGGCCAGTCACGGCGATCCAGGCCCCCAGCGGGGCGCCCGAAAGGGAGAGGCCGAGCACCACGTGGGCCCAGGTCGTGAAGCGCTTGCAGAGGGAGTACCCCAGGATGATCACGAGGGCCAGGGGGGACAGGGCCCAGGTCAGGGGGCCCAGGGCCCCGGCGGCCAGGCCGAACAGCACGATGCCCGCGCCCAGCATCAGCAGGGCGCCGGACCGGGAGACCCGGCCCGCGGGCAGGGCCCGGGTGGCCGTGCGGGGATTCTCCGCGTCGATATCGGCATCCACCAGGCGGTTGAAGGTCATGGCGGCGGTCCTCGCGCCCACCATGGCCGCGAGGATCCACAGCGAGACGCGGAGCGGGGGGATCCCCTGGGCCCCGGCCAGGGCGCCCAGGAGCGCGAAGGGCAGGGCGAAGACGGTGTGCTCGAACTTGATCATGTCGAGCAGCTCGCGGGTCTGGTTCAGGGCCTTCGTCATTCGATCATCGTACCGGATCCGCCGGGCGGAGCCAGCGGCCGGCCAGGCGGGTGAAGGCCCGCTCCCGGGTGCGGATCTCCCGGAAGCCACGGCAGGAGCCACCGGCAGGGGCCTCCGGGCAGGTGGCGCAGGGCGTCCGGTCCGGGCCACGGCGGCGGTAGGCGAGGGTCACCGCGGTCCCGGCCGCCACGGCCAGGGCCGCCGCGCCCCAGGGGACGATCCCCCCGGTGCGGAGGGCCTGGACCAGCAGGAAGGCCAGCAGGGCGGCGGGGAGCCCCCGGGTGAGCCCCTTGGGGCGACGGGGACGGCCCAGGGCCAGCAGGCCGGCAAACAGCCCCAGCCCTGCCAGGGCCAGGATCGCCGGGTCCCGCAGGACGGGGACGACCAGCCCGCCGGCCAGGCCCGCAAGGCCCCCGGTGGCGGCGAGGGTGCAGCCGCGGCAGAGCCGGAACCGCCGCCCCAGGCGGAACACCTCGCCTTCGTATTCCCGGCAGAGGGGGTGGTGGGCCCAGCGGTGGAAGGCATGGGCGCGGAACGCCAACCGATCCAGCCGACGGGCCAGGTCCCGGCGGATCCTCGGACGGGCTGGGGTGGCCGGCATGGAATCCCCGGCGCTCAGGCCGTCCGGATGGCCCGGAGGCGGACCGCCGTGCCGTAGGCGATGATCTCGTTGGTGTTCTGCATGAGCTCGCCGCTGTCGAAGCGCATGGCCAGGACGCCGTTGGCGCCCATGGCGAGGGCGTGCTGCTCCAGCCGGTCCATGGCCTCATTGCGGGAATCGCTGGCGAGCTCCGTGAGCATGGTGATCTCGCCGCCGAAGAGCTGCTGGCAGCCCGCGCAGGTGGTGCCCACGACGCTGCGGCTCCGCACGGTCACGCCCCAGCAGGGGCCCAGGATGGCCTCGATCTCCAGGCCGGGCGGCGGGTCGAAGGTGGTCAGGATGGGAATGTTGTGGTGACGGGCGTTCTGGGTCATGGGCTCCTCAGTGGGCTTCGCTGTCGCCCTTGGGTTCGAGGTAGAGGCTCTCGATGAGACCACCATACATCTCGTTTACCACCCGGCGCTTCACCTTCAGGGAGGGCGTGAGCTGGCCGCCCTCGAGCGTCATCTCGTGGTCGAGGATGGCGATCTTCTTGATGCGCTCGTAGTTCGAGAGCTCGGCGTTCACGCGCTCGATGCGGCTCATCAGCTTGGCCATGACGAGGGGGTTCTGCACCAGATCGGCGTGGGAGCGGAACTGGAGCTTCTTGTAGCCCGCCCAGCGGACGAGGGAATCGAAGTTTGGCACCACGAGGGCGGTGATGTAGTTCCGCTTGTCCCCGATGAGCACGGCCTGGCTGATGTACTTGTCGCCCTTCAGCTGGTTCTCGATGGGCTGGGGGGCCACCTTCTTGCCGCCGCTGGTGACGATGAGCTCCTTCTTCCGGTCCGTGATGTAGAGCCGGCCCTGGTCATCCAGGTGGCCGATGTCGCCGGTATGGAAGTAGCCATCGGCGTCGATGGCTTCGCGGGTGGCGGCCTCGTTCTTCCAGTAGCCGGTCATGACGTTGGGACCCTGGCAGAGGATCTCGCCATCCTCGGCGATCCTGAGGAAGGGGCGGCCGTTCCAGGTCTCGTAGAGGGGGCGTCCCACGCAGCCAGGCACCACTTCCCCGGGCCGGTTGACGGTGATGACGGGGCTGGTCTCGGTCAGGCCGTAGCCTTCGAGGATGGGGAGGCCGATGATCCAGAAGAACGACATGACCTTGGGACCCAGGGGGGCGCCCCCGCTGATCGCGAACTTGATGCGGCCCCCGGTCCGCTGGCGGATCTTCTCGAAGACGACCTTCTGGGCCGTGCGGTACCACATGCCCTTCCAGGAGGGCGGCTCCTGGCCCTTCATGAGGTAGGGGGCCGCCTGCCGGCCCGCCAGCATGGCCCAGTGGAAGATCAGGCGCTTCAGGATGCCGCCTGCCGAGACCGTGTCGTAGATCCGGGCGAAGATCTTCTCGTAGATTCGGGGGACCGAGGCCAGGAGGGTCGGGCGGACGAGCAGGAGGTCCTCGGCGACCGTCTGGACGCTCTCGGCGTAGTAGATGGCGGCGCCGACGTGGAACATGAGGAAGTGGCCGGCCATGCGCTCGAAGATGTGGGTGAGCGGCAGGAAGCTCATGGCTCGCTCGCCGGGTTCGATCTTCACGACGCCCGCGGCGGCCAGCACGTTCGAGACGAGGTTCCCGTGGGTGAGCATGGCGCCCTTGGGATCCGCCGTCGTTCCCGAGGTGTAGATCAGGGTCAGCAGGTCGTCGGGCTTCCGTTCCATGCCCCACTGGCGCACCAGGGGACGGCGGTCGACCTGGGCTTCCCCCTCCGCGATCAGATCCGACCAGCGGAGGAGGGTGCGGCCCGTGCCTTCGGGCAGTTCGCCATCCATGAGCACGGCCGCTTCGAGGGCGGGCAGGGATCCCCAGTGGGCCAGCACCTTGTCCAGCTGCTCCCGGTTGGAACAGAGCACCCAGCGGGATTCGCTGTCCCGGAGAATGAAGGCGGCCTGGCCGGCATTGAGGGTGGCGTAGATCGTGACATCGGGCAGGCCCAGGATGGCGCAGGCGAAGTCTGCGATGGCCCACTCCGGCCGGTTCTCGGACATGAAGGCGACCCGGTCCCCCATCCGGAGGCCCCGCCGCTCCAGCGCCAGGGCCAGGTGTTCCACCCGGGCCCGCAGCTCCCGATGCGGGATGGGCACGAACGCGCCGTTCTGCTTCGAGGCCAGGGCGTCAGGGAGGTCCCGTTCGACCGCCTGATAGAAAAGCTGCGCAATGGTCTCGACGGGCTGGGCCACAATGACTCCGGGCATGCGGGGGATGTGACGGCATGGTAGCAGGGAAGGGCGCAGGACCGCTGGGCGAGGGCATCGGAGCTTTCCATCTGGAGCAGCGCGCCCGCGGCGTGTCGCCCCACACGGCACGCGCGCAGAAGGGAGACCTGGAAAAACTCCTGAACCACGCAGTGCGCTGGGGATGGGCCACCTGGGAGGTGAGCCCGCGCACGCTCAGGGGTTTCGCCCTCGAGCTCGGCGAGCGGGGGCTCGATCCGGCCAGCCAGGCACGCATCCTCTCCACGGTGCGGGCCTTCTTCAAGTGGCTGTGGGAGACCCGCCGCATCACACACAATCCCGCGTCGGGCCTGAGGAATCCGAAGCAGCCCAAGCGGCTTCCGGCCTTCCTCACCGAAGGTGAAAGCCAGGCGCTCCTCGACCTCCCCCCGATCGTGGACTTCACCTCCGCCCGCCTAGCCTGCCTGCTGGAGCTGCTCTACGCATCGGGACTCCGGGTCTCCGAGCTCGTGGGCCTCGACCTCCAGGACCTGCTGACGGACCAGCGCACCCTCCGGGTGCTGGGGAAGGGACGGAAGGAACGCCTGGTCCCCTACCACGAACGGGCCGCGGAGGTGCTGTCGGCCTACCTCGACCACCGGGGCGTCCACCTCGCCGCCAAGGCGCTGCCCCCCAGTCCGGCGCTCTTCCTCAACCAGCGGGGCGGGCGCCTCACGCCCACCAGCGTGCGGGCCCTCCTGCGCCAGGCGCTGGAGGCGGCGGCCGTGCGGGCGCGGGTGAGCCCCCACGCCCTGAGGCACAGCTTCGCCACCCACCTCCTCAACCACGGGATGGACCTCCGCGCCATCCAGGAGCTGCTTGGCCACGCCAGCCTCAGCACCACCCAGCGCTACACGCACCTGGGGCTGGACGAGCTGGCCCGGACCTACGAGAAGGCCCACCCCCGCGCCAAGGGTTAGAGTAGGGGGGTCCGTTCGTCATGGGAGCAGCCATGGATACCGTCCCCCCGATCCCGGCCCCGGTCCTCGTCCCGGTGAAGGAGGGCGGCGACCCCTTCCCGGTGCGGCGGATCTACTGCGTCGGGCGCAACTACGCGGATCATGCCCTGGAGATGGGCGGGGACCCGCGCCGCGATCCGCCCTTCTTCTTCGGCAAGCCGCGGGACACCGCGGTGCCGGGCGGAGGCACGCTGGACTATCCGCCGGCCACCTCGAACCTCCACCATGAGGTGGAGCTGGTAGTGGCCCTGGGGCGGGGCGGCAGCGCCATCCCGGTGGAATCGGCCCTCGACTGCGTGTTCGGCTATGCCGTGGGGATCGACCTGACCCGACGGGATCTCCAGGCCCGCGCCAAGGAGAAGGGCCAGCCCTGGGAGATGGCCAAGGGCTTCGACCGGTCCGCGCCGGTGTCCCCCATCGTGCCCGCCAGCCGGTGCGGCCATCCGCGCTCAGGCGCCATCTGGCTCAGCGTGAACGGCGAGTCGCGGCAGAAGGGGGATCTTTCCCAGATGACCTGGTCCGTGGCGGAGATCATCGCCCACCTTTCCACCTTCGTGACCCTCGCGCCGGGGGACCTCATCTTCACGGGCACGCCGGCGGGGGTGGGCGCACTGGTGAAAGGCGACCGGGTGCGCTGCGGCATCGACGGGCTGGGGGAGCTGGAGATCGCGCTGGCCTGAATCCGCAGTCAGCTTCCGCCCTGCTTGAACTGGGCGATGATGTCCTCCACGCTGTCCTTCCGGCTGTCGGCTTCGAGGCTGGTGTCGAAGATGCGGTCCTGGGTGGCCACATGGCGGTCGCTGAAGCCCTGTTCGGCCAGCACGCCACTGTGGATGTTGAAGATGACGAGCAGCCGGGTGAGGCCGGCCTGGAACTGCTTCAGGAGCAGGACGACCTTCTCGATCTTCTGCCGGGTGATGTCCTGGAACTGGAGGATGTTCAGGATCTCGAAGGCCTCGTCACCCACCAGGCGGAGCTTGTCCTGGACCGGGGAGAGGTCCGGAAGGGGCACGGCCGCCTCCATCTGGTGCGCGAAGAGGAACTCGAGCACTTCCTGGGCGAGGGCCGTGCTGTCCTCTCCGGCCGAGGCCCGGTCGAGGAAGGCGGTGATGGCCGTGTTCAGCGCCTCTCGGCCCTGGAGGTGCTTCTTCATCTGGCTGTCGCAGGCGGCGAACGCCTTGGAGGCGTCCTCTCCGGCCGCCATGAGGGTGTCCAGTCGGTTCATGACGTTCTGGGTGGCTTCCTCCGTGTCGCTGGTGATGGCGTCCAGCTGGGCGGCCAGCTCGGGCACCTGGGTGCTCTGGTGCTTCACCGAGGCGTCGAGCTGCTGGAGGTTCAGGAGGGTCTGGTTCAGACTCGTGACCAGCGCGCCGAGTTCGCCCTTGGCCTCGATGTCGATCTTCTGGTACACCCGCCCGTTGGCCATGTCCTGGGCCGCCTGCGCCAGCCGGTGGATGCTGGCCTCCGCGTCCCCCTGGAGCTCTTCGCGGACCTGCCGGATCAGGTCCTGGATGCTGTCCAGTCGGCGATCCAGCTGATCCCGCCGCTCCCGGAATTCCCGCACCATGCCTTCCTGCGGGGTGCCTTCTTCAGGAACTTCGGACATGGGACCTCCCAGAATCGTCTCAGGGCGCGGGCCGCACCTTGACATGGCTTCCTTCGGCCAGGTTCCAGGACTGCATGAGTTCCCGCGGAACCGACAGCAGGTGCTCCGACAGGCCCGGCACGAAATCGACCCGTTCCACGGCGGGACCCTCGGGCCAGATCACCCGCAGGTTCCTCACGCCGTGGGCGTAGGGGCCCAGGGCCGTCCACCAGCCCTCCATGGCCTTGGGGAGCTCGAGGCGGTCCCCCTTCTTGAAGAGGCTGGTCTTCAGGGGCATCACGGTGACATGGGCGTCGGGTTCGAGCACGTCCAGCCGCCCGGCGTCCTTCAGGATGCCGGCGGCCTGGAGCACCGCCACGTCGTTCTGGCCGGTGGCCTTCATGACGTCCTGGAAATCCCGGTAGCCGTCGAAGAAGGGGAGGATGCGCCGCTCCTCGGCGAAGATCTTGAGTCCCTCGGTGAGCCGGGGAAGGGGCAGGGTGGGCCAGGGGACGGCCGTGAGGCGGGGGAAGAGGGTGTGGAGGCGCTTCCGGCTGTCGCTGAGCCGCGCGGAGTCCATGAGCAGGTCGGGAACGGTGCGCCGGATGGTGGCTGGCACCTGCACCTGGGTGGAGAGGAACTCGAACTGGCCCGTGACCCACTCCAGGATCTCGAAGGCGGCCAACTCCCCCCGCTGGGCCAGCGTCTCCGCGTGGATGACCTCGCCCCGGGAGAAGTAGAGCACGCCGCTCACCTTGCCGGAGCTGACCTGGAGCATGCCGGTCTTCCGGTTGACGTGGAGCAGCTGCGCGACGTCCGTGAGGGAGATGCTCTCCAGGGTGCCCTTCAGGTTGGTCATCTAGGGCGGGCCTGGGCGATGGCGGCACGCATCTCGGCCACGGCGGGGCCCAGGCCGACCAGTACGGCGCGGCCGATGATGCTGTGGCCGATGTTGAGCTCCTCCACCTCCGGGATGGCGGCCACCGGCTCCACGTTCTGGAGGCTGAGGCCGTGCCCCGCCAGCACCCGGAGGCCCAGGCGGCTGGCCATCCGGGCCGCGTCACGGAGACGCCCGAGTTCCAAGGCGGGGTCGGATCCCATGGGCAGGTCGCTGTAGAGGCCCGTGTTGAGCTCGACGGCATCGGCTTCCAGCTTGGCGGCCATCTTCACCTGGTCCAGCACCGGGTCCAGGAAGAGGCTGGTGCGGATGCCGGCACCACGGAGTTCGCGGAGGACCGTGCGGAGCATGCCCTGGAGGAAGATGGCGTCCAGGCCGCCCTGGGTGGTGAGTTCCTCCCGGCTTTCCGGCACGAGGGTCACCCAGGCGGGCTTCATGGGGATGACGGCCGTCATGGCCTCCGGCGTGGCCGCGCATTCCACGTTCAGCGGAACCGCCAGCACTTCCTTCAGCACCCGGAGGTCCCGTTCCTGGATGTGCCGGCGGTCGCCCCGCAGGTGGACGGTGATGCCGTCCGCGCCGGCGCTCTGGGCCAGGAGGGCCGCCGCCACAGGCTCCGGCTCGTGGCCGCCGCGGGCCTGACGGAGGGTGGCCACATGATCGATGTTGACGCCGAGCCTGAGGTCCACACGTGCTCCGGGGTTCCAGAAAGCTTAGCCTACTCAGACCTTTCCTCTCCAATCGCTTCGGCGGTTCCCGCGCGCAGCTTGAAAATAAGAGTTGAAACATCTTTTGTGGAATGCCAGATTGGGAGCATGGATGACCTCCGGTCCCTGCCTCCTCTCTTCCTGGCCCATGGTTCCCCCATGCTCGCCATCGAGGGCGGCGCCTGGGGCGGGTGGCTGACTTCGCTGCCAGGAAGCCTCCCGCCGGTCCGGGGCGTGGTGGTCTTCTCCGCCCACTGGGAGACCTCCGGCGGCTTCCGGGTCACCACCGGTGCGCGCCCGCGGACCATCCACGACTTCGGCGGCTTCCCCGAGGCGCTCTACGGGCTGCAGTACCCGGCTCCAGGAGATCCGGCCCTGGCGGCACGGGTGGCGGACCTCCTGGCGCAGGCCGGAGAGGCGGTCAGACCCGATCCGGAACGGGGGCTCGACCACGGCGCCTGGGTCCCCCTGCGCCACCTCTTCCCGGAGGCCCGGGTGCCGGTGGTGCAGCTGTCGCTCCCCAGGCCGAGGGAGCCCCGGCAGCTCTGGGCCGCCGGACGGGCCCTGGCCCCCCTGCGCGAGGACGGCATCCTGATCCTCGGCAGCGGCGGTCTGGTCCACAACCTGGGCCGACTGGACTGGGATGGCGGCAGCGGTCCCCAGCCCTGGGCGGAGGCCTTCGAAGGCTGGCTCGTGGAGCGGCTCGTCTCGGATCATCCGGAATCGGCCATGGACTGGGCCGGGGCGCCGGGGGCGGCGCAGTCCGTCCCCACCACCGAGCACCTGGATCCCCTCTGGCTGGCCCTGGGTGCCGGGACCGGCGGCCGGATCCGCACGGTGTTCGAAGGCTGGCAGCTCGGCAGCCTCAGCCTGCGCTGCCTGGCCTTCGGGTGATCAGCCGCACGGAAGGGTGAACCGGATCCGGTTGCCCTGCTCATTGAAGGACAGGTCCCGGGAAAGGGCCCGGAGGAGCAGGAGGCCCCGGCCACTGGGGTCGGGAGAGGCGCCTGCCGCCTTCGGGTCCCAGGCCCGCCAGTCGAAGCCGGTGCCGGTGTCCTCCACCTCCACGACCAGCTCCTGGAGGGGACCGGCCCCCTGGGTCCGGAGCCTGACCGAGAGGCGGACGGATCCCCCCTGGAGGGCCGCGAGCCGTCGCTGCCGTTGGGCCTCGTAGGCCTCGAACCCCTGCTCCTTCAGGCGGGAATCGAGCCGGAGGAGGCCGTGGTCCACCGCGTTGGCGAGGGCTTCCGTCAGCGCCAGGGCCAGCTTCTGCTCGTCCTGCACCCCGAGACCGCGGCCCGAGAGGAGCCGCATCATGTCGGGCAGCAGGTCCCGCACCGCATGCCGCTGGGGCGGGAAGGCCAGTTCGAGCCGGAATCCCTCTTCGAGCTCCGCGGTGGAAGGCGCCAGGTACCCCGAAGCTGGGGAGACCCGGGTGCAGAGCAGGGGCGGGACCTCCCAGAGGGCCCAGCTCGCATCGTCAAGCCGCTTCTGGTCACCGATGGCGAGGGCCAGGGTCTCCTGGATCACCCGCCGGTGGACCTGGAGGGGGCAGGCCACCAGCCCGTCCAGGAGGCTGGGCGCCACCTCGCCTCCCGGCAGCAGGTCGAGCACTCCGTCGGTGAAGGCCAGCAGGCGGTCGCCGGTCGTCACCGCCACGGTCTCGGCCACGGGGGGATCCCCGCCCTCGAGGATGCCCGCCGGGAGGTTCCGGCTGCGGAAGGGCCGTCGCCGGCCATCCGGTGTGCACAGGATCGCATCCGGGAGGCCGGCGTTGAGCACGGACAGCGATCCGTTTCTCAGGTCCAGGCGGACGAGCAGGAGGCAGAGGAACCGGTCCACGGGCATCAGCTGGTGGATGCGCTGGTTGATCTCCAGGTACATGGTCTCCAGGGGCACATCCCTGGGCACCATGCTCAGGAAGGCCTGGATGGCGGGGAGGGTGGAGATGCCGGCGGTGAGCCCATGCCCCGTGGCGTCGCAGAGGAGGCCGAAGTGGAGCCCGGGCGGACCCTCGCGGTAGGTGCAGGCGTCCCCGTTGATCCACGCCATCTGCAGGGTCTCCATGTGGAGGCTGGCCGGGAGGGCGGCCAGGCCGGGCTCCACCAGCCGATGGAGGACATGCCTGGCCAGGGCCATCTCCTCTTCGCTCCGGGCCCCGGCCTTCTGCAGGCGGGCGGCCTTCTCCTCCAGTCTGGCGAGCAGGCCATTGAAGGCGTTCACGAGCACGCCGGTCTCGTCGTTCCCCTTCCGGAGGAGGACCCGGTGACCCGGAGGGAGGTCCGCGGCGCCCTCGATCTGGCGCGTGAGGTCCTCCAGGTTCTCCGTCAGCCGGTGGGAGAGGGCCCAGGTCAGGAGCAGGGCGAGGGCCACGGCGGCGGCCACGGCCCCCTGGAGGTACCGCCTGAACTGGTGGGCGGACAGGGTGGCCTCCGCATCAGGCAGCGTGGCGGCGAGCACCCAGGGCACGGACCGGAGGCGGCTGGCGGTGGTCAGGGTCTGGATCCCGGCGGCATTCATGCGCTCCCCGGTGCGTTCGCCCTGCCCGCCGAGGAATTCGGACCACCGGCGCAGGTCGATCCGGGAGAAGACCCGGCTCCCGTCGGCGTGGACGAGGATGCGGCCCTGGGCGTCGAACAGGGTGAGGCGGCTGGCGTCGGGCAGGTGCTGGCTGGAGATGGTCCCTAGGAAATCGTCATGCACGAGGTCGATGGCCCCGGCGAGAAGGAGGCGGGTGCGCCCGTTCCTGTCCCGGATCGGCGCGACCATCAGGACTTCGGCGTTTCCACTGTCGGCGGAGCGGTGGGCCTCCGAGATGCCTGGCTTCCCGGTCGCGGCCTGCCCCTGGATGAAGGCGGACTGGCCCTCCGGAAACCGGCTCCCGGGAGTCGCCGCGAGGAGCTGGCCCTCGGGTAGGACGAGGAAGGTGCCGTTCTCGAAGACCGCGCGGAGTCCACGCCGGTCCTCCAGCCATCGCCGGGCGGCGGTCCGGTCGTGTTCCACGTCGCCGGGACAGTTGCGGGCGTCGGCCTCGAGGCTGCCCAGGTAGGTGGTGATCTTGTCATCCATGGAGGAGGCCACCAGCCTGGCGAGGCCCGCCTGCTGGGAGCCGATCTGGCGGTTGGCCACGCGGCCGAAGTACCGCGCCACGGCCCAGCCACCCACAGCCAGGGCGAGGGCCAGGGTCGTGCCGAAGGCCAGGAAGATCCGGAGCTGGATGGGGGCGAACCGCGTCGTTCCGGGAAGACGCCAGGGGCGTGCCGCTCGGGTCATGGATCAGGTTTCCCGGATGTCGAACAGCTTGCCGAACTGCACAATCTGAAGGATGCCCGAGACCATGGGCGAGGGCCGGCTCAGCACCACCTTCAGGCCCTTCGCCTCCGCCCGCTCCCGGAGCAGCAGCAGCATGCCGAGGGCTGCGGAATCCATGTAGACCACGCCGGAAAGGTCCAGGACGATGGCGGGGAGGCCCCGGGTTTCGAGCAGGGTCGTGGTGGCCTCCCGGAAGGCCGCATGGCCGTCGAAGTTGAAGGTCCCCTCCAGATGGAGGTGACCGGGCTGGGTGTCGTTGCGGATGGCGAAGGTCACGGTGGCTCCCGGGATCAGGTTTCTGAGCACCAGTCGAGGATGTGGCGGGGCAGGGCCCCCAGCGGAGACTGGCGGGCCACCGCGCCCAGGCTCCATGCCACCCTCGGCATGCCGTAGACCACGGAGGTGGCCTCGTCCTGGCCGAGCGTGCGGGCTCCAGTCCGGCGCAGGTGGAGGAGGCCCTCGGCCCCATCGTCCCCCATGCCGGTGAGGATGATGCCGAGGGCCTTCGTGCCGCAGGCGGTGGCCACGGAATCGAAGAGCACCGTGGCGGAGGGGCGGTGCCTGGACACGGGTTCACTGTCCTGGAGGCGGGCCACGAGGCCGGTGGCGCGGCGTTCCACCTGGAGATGGCGGTTGCTGGGGGCGAGGTAGATGGTCCCGCGTGCGAGGGGCTCGCCCTGGTCCACCACCTTCACGGTGGGCTGGCAGATGCGGTCCAGCCGGGCGGCGAAGGCCTCCGTGAACCCGGGAAGCATGTGCTGGACCACGGTGATGGGGGGCAGGCCCGGGGGCAGGGCCTGGAAGATCTCCCGGAGGGCTTCCGTGCCGCCGGTGCTCGACCCGATGGCCACGAGCTGGCGGCCCGGCGCGGCCCGGGGTGCCGGCGGCACCGGGGCGGATCCGGACGGGGCCGGGGCATCGGCGGGAGCCCCGATCTGGGCCAGGGCCGCGGCGTAGACGGTCTCCGCAATCTCCGCCCCCATGGCCTCCAGGCCCTGGACCGGATCCAGCTCCGGCTTCCCGATGACATCCACCGCGCCCATGGCGAGGGCCTCCATGGCGGTGGCCGTGCCCCTGGCCGTCAGGCTGGAGACCATCACCACGGGCATCGGATGGGCCTTCCTCAGCTTGCCGAGAAAGGTGAGGCCGTCCATGCGGGGCATCTCCACATCCAGGGTGAGGACGTCGGGGGCCAGGGCCTTGATCTTCTCCCGGGCATCGTAGGGATCCGTGGCCGTGCCCACCACCTCGAGGCCCGGGTGGCGGGCCAGGATGAGGGTCAGCACCCGCCGGATGAGGGCGCTGTCGTCCACCACGAGGACGCGTTTCCGGTCGGCCGGGGTCATGTGAACAGCTCCACGTCACCGCCGGGTCGTCCCTGCGCGACCTCCTGCAGGTAGGCGGATTCGCGCTCGAGCACCGTGCTGTTGTGGATCCGGGTCAGGCGCTTCACGAGAACTTGACCCGTATGGGGGAAGAAGTAGACTTTCCGGGCGCAGCTGCCGCCCAGGTCCTCGCTCCAGACCGGAAGGCCCTCCTGCTGCAGGAAGGTGCGGACGAAGTGGATGTTCTGGCTGCCCACGTCCGTGAGGCCCTCCATCACCTTGCCGCCGCCGAAGACCTTGGCCACCAGCCGTTCCCGGTCGGCGCCAAGGTGCAGCAGGTCGTTGATGAGGTATTCCATGGCCGCCGCCCCGTAGCGGGCCGCGAAGAAGACATCCTGGCCCCGGTCCATGCGGCTGAGGGGCAGCATGAAGTGGTTCATGCCCCCCACCATGGCCACGGGATCCAGGATGCAGGCGGACACGCAGCTGCCCAGCACGGTGACGATGACCTCGTCCTTGGCCGTGGCGTAGAACTCGCCGGGGAGGATCTTCATGGCCTGGCGCTGGAAGTGCCGGTCGAAGTACCGGGAGGCCTTCCCCTTGGCCAGGGCCGGAGACCATCGCTCCTGGCCTGGGTCGGCGCGGGGGCCCCGGGTCGGGGTCATGACCGGGCCTCCCGCTTGCGGTAGATGGTCTGGCCCAGGGACTCGAAGCCCAGGCTGGAATCCAGGAGGGATTCCGAGTGGCCCACGAAGAGCAGGCCGCGGGGGACCATGGCCTGCTGGAACCGCAGCAGCAGCTGGCGCTGGGTGGGCTTGTCGAAGTAGATCATCACGTTGCGGCAGAAGATGGCGTGGAAGGGCGCGCCCTCCAGCGGCCAGGCCTGGTCCAGCAGGTTGAGCCGGGCGAAGCGGATGGGACGGCGGATCTCCGGGCGCAGGCGGACCAGCCCCTCGTGGGCCCCGGTCCCGCGAAGGAAGGCGAACCGCCGCCAGGCTTCGTCCAACCCCTCGATCCGGGCCATGGGGTAGACCCCCCGGGCGGCTGTCTCCAGCACGGAGGTGTCAAGGTCAGTGGCCAGGATCTCCAGCGGATGGGAAGGGCCGAAGGCCCGGAGCAGGGCCATGGCCAGGGTGTACGGTTCCTCGCCGGTGGAGCAGCCGGCGCTCCACAGGCGGAGGGGGCGGGGCGGGGGGCCCTCCGCGCCCAGCAGGTCCACCAGGCGCGAGAAGTGGTGCGATTCCCGGAAGAAACTGGTGAGGTTGGTGGTGAGGGCGTTGATGAAGTGCACCCACTCGTCGGAGGCGGGGTCCTGGAGCACCTCCAGGTAGGCCTCGTACGTCTCCAGGCCGAGGGCGCGGAGCCGCTTGGCGAGGCGGGACTGGACCATCGCGAGCTTGTGGGCGGAGAGCGCGATGCCCGAGTGCGCGTGGAGGAGCGAACGGAGCGCCTGGAACGTGGCAGGGGTGAGGGGCTCCCGGTCCAGGAGCAGATCGGCCCTGAGGCCCGGGTTCCGGGGCGGTCCCTTCATGCCTGGGCCAGGGCGGCCCCGGCCTCGAGGCGCAGGATTCCCGGGACATCGAGGATCAGCGCCACGCGGCCATCCCCCAGGATGGTCGCGCCGGAGATCCCCTCCACGCGGCGGTAGTGGGTCTCCAGGCTCTTGATGACCACCTGCTGCTGGCCGAGCAGCTCGTCCACGGACATGGCGGCCCGGCGGCCCTCCGCCTCCACCAGCACCAGGAGGGGGCGTCCGCCGGATTCCTGGTCCGGGCCGGCATGCAGGTCCAGGAGCCTCTGCAGGCGGATGACCGGGATGAACTCGCCCCTGAGGTTGATCACCTCCCGGTCGCCCTTCACGGTCCGGATGTCCTCGGGGCGGCATTGGAAGCTCTCGAGGACCGAGGCAAGGGGGAAGACGAAGGTCTCCTCCGCCACCCGCACGGTGAGGCCGTCGAGGATGGCCAAGGTGAGCGGCAGGACCAGGCGGAACGTGGATCCCTGGCCCGGGCGGCTGTCCACCTCGATGCGCCCCCCGAGGGCCCGGATGTTCTGGCGGACCACGTCCATGCCCACGCCCCGGCCGGAGACGTCCGAGACCTGCTCGGCCGTGGAGAAGCCCGGCTCGAAGATGAGGAGGTAGAGCTCCTCGTCACCGGGTCGGGCGCCGGCGGGAAGCAGGCCCCGCTCGACGGCCTTCCGGAGGATCCGTTCCGGATCGAGGCCCCGCCCGTCGTCCTTCACCTCGATGTGGATGTGCCCCCCCCGGCTGTAGGCGCGAAGCGCAATGGTCCCGGTGGCGGGCTTCCCGGTCCGGGCGCGCTCCTCCCGGGTCTCGATGCCGTGGTCCACCGCGTTCCGGACGAGGTGGGTCATGGGGTCCACCAGCATCTCGATGAACGTCTTGTCGAGCTCCGTGGCCTGTCCTTCCAGAGTGAGGTCGAGATCCTTCCCCAGCTGCTTGCCGAGTTCATGGACCATGCGCGGGAAGCGCGAGAAGACCATCTCCACGGGCACCATCCGGATGCCCATCACCCGCTCCTGGAGCTCCCGCGTCTGCCGGTCGAGCTGCAGCAGGGCACTGGCCATCCGTTCCTCGCCGGTGCTGTGGACGGCCTGCTGGGCCGCCTGGGCGAGCATGGCCTGGGTGATGACGAGCTCGCCGACCAGGTTCACGAGCCGGTCGATCTTCTCGGTGGAGACACGGAGGGTGGCGGCGTCCGTCTGGGAGCGCTTCTTCTGCTGCTGGTCCAGCGCCCGGCTGACCGCCTCGGGCTTGACCTTCCCGGCCTCCACCAGCAGCTCGCCCAGGGGCTTCTGCCGGGCCAGGGCCTCCCGGACGTCGGCCGGGCTGACCCCCGCCTCGGCCTCCAGGATCTCGCCGAGCGGCGGCACCTGTCCGGCCGGCGTGAGGGGCGTGATCTGGAGGTTGTCACCCTCGGCCACGAATTCGAACACCTCCTCGACCTCGGCCCTGGAGGCGCTCGTCTCGAGGCGGAGGTCCCAGGCCAGATGGCAGTCCTCGGGATCCAGGCCGTCCAGGCCCGGCAGGCGGGAGGCGTCCGGCCAGGCCTGGAGGGTCCCCAGCCGGCCGAGGTCGCGGAAGATGCGCTCCAGGTTCACGCCCCTGCGGAAGGCTTCGCGCGGGGCCTCGAAGCGCACCGTGAACCCGGTGGCCGCGGAAGGGGACGGGGCGGGCGGCAGGGGGGCCGCGGGTGGCGGGAGCGCCGGTGCGGTCTCCTGCCCCCGGATCCGTTCCACCAGCAGGTCCTGGGCCTGCTGGTCCCTGGACGGGAGGGGCTCGCCCTGGCGGGCGTGGTGGAGATGGCTCCGGATCAGGTCCACCCCCTGGAGCAGCTGCTCCCGAAGCTCGGAGGTCATGGGCCGGATCCCCTGGCGGACGGGGTCCATCACGCTCTCCAGCTGGTGGGTGAACGCGGCGATGGCGGGGAAGCCGAAGGTGCCCGCATTGCCCTTGATGGAATGGGCCGCCCGGAAGATGGTGTGCAGGTCCTCGGTCTCCACGGCCCCGATGTCCAGGGCGAGCAGGGTGGCTTCCATGCCATCGGCCAGCTCGGTGGCTTCCTCGAAGAAGGCGTTGCGGAACTGCTCCATGGGATCGGACATGGCGGCGACCTCAGAGGACCTTGTTCACGACTTCCAGGAGCTTCTCCGGACTGAAGGGCTTGACGATCCAGCCGGTGGCGCCGGCCTCCTTGCCCTTCTGCTTCATGTCCAGGCCGGATTCGGTCGTGAGCACGAGGATGGGCGTGAACCGGAACTCCGGGAGGGCCCGCAGCTCCTTGACGAGGGTGATCCCGTCCATGCGGGGCATGTTCACGTCGGTGATGACGAGGGACAGCTTCCGCCCCTTGGCCCGGTCGAGGGCCTCCGCCCCGTCGCCCGCTTCCAGGATCTCGAAGCCGGCCTCCTTCAGCGTGAAGGCGATCATCTGCCGCATGGTGCTGGAGTCGTCGACGGTGAGGATGCAATTGCCCATGAGCTGCTCCAGCTAGAAGAGTTCCACATCCCCGGCAGTCAGGGATTCGCGCTTGACGGCCTTGAACTGGACCTGGGCGGACGCCACCCCGTCGAGGGCCCCGCAGAGCTCCCGGAGGAGCTGCGTGGCCTCCCCCCCGCCTTCCAGGCCGGCCCGCAGGGCGCGCCAGACGCCTGCCTGCTCCTGGAGGTTGTCCAGTTCCTGCATGCAGGCCTGCAGGGTCTGGTGGACCAGATCCTCGAACTGGAGGCTGCGGACCACGTGCCCGACCTGTTCGCTGATCAGCCGGGCGTTGGCCTCCATCTCGGCGACGAGCTCCTTCACCTTGCGAGTGCTCTCGTCCAGCGCGCCGATCAGGGATTCGGATTCGCCCCGGGACTGGATCGCGAGGTTGAGGTCCTTGCTGGCGATGGCTTGGACCTGAGTATCCGTGCGGAGGAGGGCCTGCCGGGTCCCCTCGATCTGCTGCTGGATGTTGGTGCTCAAGGCCGTGCTCCGGTCCGCGAGTTTCGAGACCTCCGCGGCTACGATCGCGAAGCCCGCCCCGAACTTCCGGGCGTGGGCCGCCTCGATGCTGGCGTTGAGGGCCAGCAGGTGGGTCTGGCCGGCAATCTCGCCCAGCTCCCCCAGCATGGATTCCATGCGGTCGGATCGGATCCGGATGTCCTCGACCTCCTCCACGAGCTTCATGGAGGACTTCGAGATCTCCAGCATGTTGTTCACGAACACGTCGAGGGTGCCCACGATGGTGGCGGAGAGGGTCGCGGTCGCCTCTGTGGAGTCGATGCCCAGGCCGGTGATCTGCATGGCCTGCTGGACGGAAAGGGCCAGGCGGTGCTGGGCCTTCACCCGTTCGTCGAGGGTCTTCAGGGCCTGCTGGAGGGTGGCCGAGGCCTCTTGGACCAGCCCGTCCACCTGGACCAGTTCCGTGCGCAGGAAGGCCACCTGGCCATCGAGCATGGTGGATTCCCTGGCGGCGGCCCGGGCCAGGAGGGGACGCAGCGCCTCCAGGGCATCCAGGGCCGGCGGAGCGGATTCGAGGACGGGGCCCCGCCCGAACCAGCGGCTCACGGGCGATCCCCCAGGATCCCGGCCAGGCCGAGGGGCCGGAAGCGATCCTGCCATTCGGGTTTCGCCCCGGCCACGGTCAGGGGGATCCCGCGCGCGGCGAGGTGGCGATCCAGGACCAGCAGGAGCTGCAGGCCCGACAGGTCGAGATCGCCCACCGCGGAGAGGTCCAGGACGAAGGGGTCACCGGGCGGGATGGCGCGGGCCTGGAGGCGCTCCCATTGGGCCTGGATGCTGAACACATCCAGGTCGCCCTGCAGGGCGAAGGTGCCCGGGGATGGGTGGGTTTTCCTGGCCATGGCGGTCAGGCCGTGGCCGAGTCGAGGGAGAGCAGTTCCCCATCCGACAGGAGCCGGTCCAGATCCAGCAGGATCAGCATGGCGCCGTCCCCCTGGTCCGCGGCTCCGGGTGCGCCGGGCTGGGAAGCCAGTCCGGCGATGAACTCCCGGCCCAGCTGGGTCTGGGCGCCCAGTTCCGGCGGCGGCTTGATGGCCGCCGGGTCGAGATCGAGCACGTCGGAGACGGCGTCCACGCGGATGCCGATGGTCCGCCCCTGGACTTCCACGATGACGATGACCGGCCGGGTGTCCTCGGGCGCGGACCCCAGGGAGAACCGCTGCCGCAGCTCCAGGATCGGCACGATGGCCCCCCGGAGGTTGATGACCCCGGGCATGTAGGGCGGAGCCTTGGGAATGCGGGTGATGACCGCCTCGGCCTGGATCTCCCGCACCTTCAGGATGGGGATGCCGTAGGCCTCGCCTGCGAGGGCGAAACAGAGGACCTGATGCATGCTCTGGGTGCTGGCTTGGGGACTGGCCATCTCATCCTCCTCCTGGGATCGTCGGGGCTCGGGGTGGGATCTAGAAGGCTTCCCACTGGCCGTCGTCGTCGTCCTTCGGGGTGGGGACGGGCTGCTTGGCCGCGGCCAGTTCAGGGCGGGTGGCGGGGCGCTTCAGGGCCGGGGCGTGGGCGGCCTTCCTCGGGGCGGGGGAAGCATGGACCGTGCTCTGGGGCGCGGGTCGCGCCGCCCTCGACTGGGTGCGGCGGACTTCCACCCCGGTCTTGAAGCGGGCCACGATCTCCGTCAGGGCGTGGGCCTGCGCATCCAGGGACTCGGCGGCGGCGGCCGCCTCCTCGACCAGGGCGGCGTTCTGCTGGGTGACCTCGTCCATCTGGACCACGGCCTTGTTGATCTCGTTCAGACCGGTGCTCTGCTCCTGGGTGGCTCCGGCGATCTCGCCCACCAGGCTGGTCACCCGCTGCACGTTGGATACCACCTCCTGGATGGTCTCGCCGGCGTGGGCGGCGACCCTGGTGCCGTCCTGGGACTTGCCCACGCTCTCGCGGATGAGGATCTTGATCTCCTTGGCGGCGTCGGCGCTGCGCTTGGCCAGGTTGCGCACCTCGGCGGCCACCACGGCGAAGCCCCGCCCCTGCTCGCCCGCCCGGGCAGCCTCCACCGCGGCGTTCAGGGCAAGCAGGTTGGTCTGGAAGGCGATCTCGTCCACCACGCCGATGATCTCGTTGATCTTCGCCGAGGACTGGTTGATGGCCTCCATGGCGGAGATGACCTGGGTGACCGCCTCGCCGCCCTCCTGGGCCACCTTGCGGGCCTTGCCGGCCTCCTGGTTGGCCGACCGCGCATTGTCGGCGGTCTGGTTCACGTTGGAGGTGATCTGCTCCATGCTGCTGGCCGTCTCCTCCAGGCTGGCGGCCTGCTCCTCCGTGCGCCGGCTCAGGTCCTGGTTGCCGGTCGAGATCTCGCCGGAAGCCGTGGAGATCGCCTGGGCGCTTTCCTGGATCTGGAGCACCATCTCCCGCAGCCCCTCGTTGGTCTCGTTGAGGATGCGGCCCAGCTCGCCCAGCTCGTCCTTGGAGTGGATCTCCACCCGCTGGGTGAGGTCCCCCTGGGCCACGGTCTGGATGACCTCACCCACCGCGGCCAGGGGATGGGTGATGCTCCGGGTGGTGAGGACGGCCATCAAGGCGCCCAGGATCAGGGCCAGGACGGTTCCCGTGACCATGAGCATCACGGCGGAATGGTAGGCTGCCTGGGCCTCGGCGTACTTCTCCGCCGTGCGCTGGTTGAAATACTTCACCGCCTTGGCAAGGTCGCCCTGCCAGGCCTGCACGGCGCCCCGGGCCTCGCCCATCATCAGCTTCACGGCCTCCTGGTTCTTGCCCGCCAGGGCCAGCTCGATCACCTGGTTGTTCACGCCGCGGGCCTTCTGTCTGTTGGCCTCGATCTCGGCGTAGAGGGCCCTCGAATCCTGGGAGGCGAGGGTGGCCTCCAGCTTCTTGGACGCCTCGTCGTAGGCCTCGCGCGCCTTGGTGATCCCTTCGGCATTGGAGCGCTTCTCTGCCTGGTTCTCCAGGAGGAGGATCGTCCGGAGCATCCGCGAGACTGTCTGGACCTGGTCAGACATGTCCCGGGCCAGCGTGGCCTGGGTGTTGTAGTGGGTGACGATCCGCTCGGTGTTGGTCTCGATGGCCCCCATCCGGCTCAGGCCGATCCCGGCGACAGCGAGCAGCAGGGCCAGGATGATCCCGAAGCCCAGGGCGAGCCGGGTTCCGATCTTGAGGTTCGTGAGCATGGCATCCTCCAGTGGGGCAGTGGGGCGGCGGCATGATGGATTCGGGCGCGATGGCGCCGTGTGGGCTGGGATAAAGGCGGTCCCTCCCCGATGGGGTGACGGAAACCCATCGGGAGTCGCTCCGGCATTCTGAATGATTGATGATCCCCATGTGATCTTCGTCATAGGCATTAAGCGATTGTCATGAAAGGCAATTACGCCATGGTCGACGTCATGTCCGAAATTCATGATGCGAGGGTAGGGTAACGAATCTACCCTCAGGCAGGACCCGTTCACCCCCCGGGGTGGTCCCCTGTCCGTCCCCTGGAGATCCGGATGCCCCCTGGCTCGGCCCTACCGCAGATCCCGATGCGGCGCACGGCCCTTGTGCTGACCGCGGCGGCGGGGGTGATGGCCCTAACGGCGGTGATGCGGGGGGGGCGGTCGTTCCTGGGAGGGGCGCCGGTCTCACTCCCCTCGGCGGCCCTCATCCTCCTGCTCAGTGCCGCAATCCTGACAGCCCTGTCCAGCCATGGACGGCCCCCCCTCCGGTGGGCTGCGGCATTCCTGGGGGGGCTCGCCTCCCTGGTGGCCCTGGCCACGCTGGTGGCCCTCGCGGGGTCGCCGGGACCTGCGGGTGCCGGTTCCGTCCTGGGGAGGCTGGCGGAGGTGGTCTCGGTCCCTGCGGCGGTGGCCCTCCTGGGGGCCGCCCTGTCCTTATTGTTCCGATGGTACGGGGCCTCACCCCCCTGGGAAGTCCGGCAGGCCTCGGCCCTGCTGGCGCTCGCACCCCTGGGCGCGGGCCTTCTCGGCCTTCTGGGTTTCTGGAGCGGCATGCCGCTCCTGTACGGGGTCCAGCGGATGCCGTTGTCCCTGCCTGCAGGCCTGGGCTCGCTGCTGCTCGGGCTGGGCCTCCTCCTGACGGCCGGCGCGGATACCTGGCCCCTCGCCCTGTTCCGGATGACCCACCCGGAGGACGAGCGAGTCGAGGCCCGCTGGTTCGCCCACGGCCCTCTGGGGCTCTTCCTGCTGGTGGGCATCGGGATCCTTGGGGCCGGTTCCCTCTACCTCCGGGGCCAGATCCGTTCGGCGCAGGATGGAGCCCAGCGGGAACTGGCCGCCATCGCGGATCTGAAGACCCGGCAGATCGAGGACTGGTACCAGGAGCGGCGCGCGGACGGGGCGCAGATCCTCCACAGCGGATTGATCCAGGCACAGGTGGGGAAGTTCCTCGCCGGCGGACCCCAGGCCCCGCCGGAGTCCGAGATCCGGGGCTGGATGGAGAATCTGCGGAGCAGGAGCTACCAGCGGATCGTCCTGTTCGACGCCCAGGGGCGCACCCGTCTGGCCGTACCACCGGATCCACCGGTCGGGTCCCGGGTGGACCTCCGCCCGGGCCGCTTCGACGCGGCCCGGATCCAGGAGGCCCTCCAGGCTCGAGACGTGCTGGTCCAGGACCTGCACCGCGATCCCGAGGGCTCGCCCATCCACATGAGCCTCTGGGTGCCGGTCGGACCCCGGTCCACGGAAGGCGGAACGGCCGAAGGTCTGTTGCTGCTCATGGTGGACCCGAGTCGCTTCCTGTTTCCCATGATTCAGGCCTGGCCGGGTCCGAGTCCCAGCGCCGAAACGCTCCTGGTGAGGCGGGAAGGGGACGGGGTCGTCTTCCTGAATGATCTGCGACACCAGAACCACCCGGCACTGGAACTGAAGGCGGCCCTGGATGCGCATCCGGACCTGCCTGCGGCCCTGGCCGTGGAGGGGAAGGAGGGGCCATTCGAGGGTCGGGACTACCGCGGGATGCCGGTGCTGGCGGCCCTCCGCCGGGTGGAGGGGACCCCGTGGTTCCTGGTCGCCAAGGTGGACGAGGCGGAGGTCTACGGGCCGGCCCGTCACAGGATGTGGGCCGTGGAGGGCGTCCTCCTGGGCCTGCTGGTCTTTGCGGCCCTCCTCGCGGGGCTGGTCGTGCGCCACCTTGATGCCGGCGAGATCCAGGCCCGTCTCGGCCTCGAGCGCGAGAAGCGGATCCTTTCCGATCGCTATGCCCACCTGATGGATCAGGCCAGCGACAGCATCCTGGTGCTCGACCTGGAGGGACGGATCCTGGAGGCCAACGCCCAGGCCGTGGCCCAGTATGGCTATTCCCATGAGGCACTACGGGCGATGACCGTATGGGACCTCCGGGCCCCGGAGACGCGGAAGGATATCGCTGAAGCGTACGGCCAGGTCATGACTGGCGCGTCCCTTCGCTTCGAGACCGAGCACCTGCGGGCCGATGGCGCCACCTTCCCGGTGGAGGTGAGCACCCGGAAGGTCCAGGTCGGTGGCAAGGCGGCCATCCTCAGCTTCATCCGTGACATCACCGAACGCCGGAGTCAGCAGCTGGAATTGCAGCGCATGACCCGGCTCTATGCCGCCCTCAGTCAGGTGAACCAGGCCATCGTCTGGTCGCCGGATCGCCAAGCCCTGCTCGACAAGATCTGCGAAGTGATGGTGGTGTTCGGGAAGTTCTCCATGGCCTGGATCGGCTGGGACGATCCCGCCACCCATCTTGTGGGTGTGGCTGCGCGCCATGGTGACACGCAGGGCATGCTGGATCGCATCCTGGTGCGCAGCGACAATTCGGCCGAGGGCCACGGCGCCGTGGGCACGGCCATCCGCGAGGCGTGCCCCTGCGTGATCAATGATTTCCTGGACGGGCCGGAATCCACCCCCTGGCGTGAGGAACTTGCGGCCTCGGGGTTCGCCGCCATCGCCGCCTTCCCCATCCGCCAGGCGGGCGAGGTCCGGGGCGCCCTGGCGGTCTACGCCTCTGAGCAGGACTTCTTCGGTACCCATGAAGCGGCACTCCTCGAGGAGGCCGCCATGGACATCTCCTTCGCCCTGGACCACCTGGCCGGGGAGGACCAGCGGCGGCGGGCGGAGGCCGCGCTGCAGGAGAGCGAGCGGTTCCTGAAGGCTGCCCAGGAGGCGGGGGGCATCGGGACCTATGCCTGGAACATCCAGGGGGACGGGTGGAAGAGCAGCCCCTACCTGGATCGGATCTTCGGCATCGACGAGACGTATCCCCGCAACCTGGAAGGCTGGACCAACCTCATCGACCCCGCCTTCCGCCAGCAGATGGGGGCCTACGTCGCCGGCATCATCGCGCGCGGGGATCGGTTCGACCTGGACTATCCCATCATCCGGGTCGCCGACGGGGTCCATCGCTGGCTTCATGGGAGCGGCGAGATCCAGTGGGACGGGCAGGGCCGGCCTCTGGCGCTCACGGGCGTCATCCAGGACATCACGGACCGGAAGCGGGCGGAGGAGTCTCTGCGGGTCTCCGAGGAGAAGTTCTCCAGGACCTTCCACGCCAGTCCTGACAGCGTGAACCTCAATCGCCTGTCCGATGGGGTCTATGTCGCCGTGAACGAGGGGTTCACGCGGATCACGGGCTATTCCGAATCGGACGTCCTCGGGCGCTCCTCCCTCCCGGGCGACCTGGGGCTGTGGGTGCGGGCAGAGGACCGGGACCGCCTGCAGGCGGGCCTGCGGCGCGAGGGTCGGGTGGAGGGCCTGGAGGCCTCCTTCCGGCGGAAGGACGGGACGGTGCTCACGGGGCTGATGTCCGCCAGTGTCATCGAGATCGATGGAGAACCCTGTGTGCTCTCCATCACCCGGGACATCACGGAACTTCGCGCCCAGGCCCGCCAGCTGGAACGGCTGACCCGGATGTACGCGGCCCTGAGCCAGGTGAACCAGGCCATTGTCTGGTCGCCCGACCGGGAAACCCTGTTGGCCAAGATCTGCGAGGTGATGGTCGAGTTCGGCAGGTTCAGCATGGCCTGGATCGGCTGGAACGACCCCGTCACCCACGAGGTCCGGGTGGCCGCCAGATACGGGGACGCGCTGGGCTACCTGGATGGCCTCAGGGTGCGCAGCGACGACTCGCTCATGGGCCGGGGGCCCACGGGCATCGCCATCCGGGAGGCGCGGCCGTGCGTGGTGAACGACTTCCTCGCCACCAGCCAGGCCGAGCCCTGGCATGAGGGCGCGAGGCGGGCGGGCTTCGCCGCCTCCGCCGCCTTCCCCATCCGGCTGGAGGGGCAGGTCTGCGGGGCCCTGATGGTCTATGCGGCCGAGCGCGATTTCTTCGGTGACCATGAGGTGGCCCTGCTGGAGGAGGCCGCGGGGGATGTCTCCTTCGCCCTGGATCACCTGGCTGGAGAGGGCCGGCGCATCCAGGCCGAGAGCACCCTCCGCAAGGTCTCCGTGGCCGTGGAGCAGAGCCCGCTGTGTGTCGTCATCACTGACCCAGGTGGGACCATCGAGTACGTGAACCCCCGGTTCTCCCAGGTGACGGGGTACAGCCTCGAGGAGGCGCTCGGGCAGAATCCCCGGATCCTGAAGTCGCCCGCCACCCCGCCCGAGGTCCACCGGCAGATGTGGGAGATCCTGGGCCGGGGCGAGGTGTGGGTGGGGGAGTTCGAGAACCGCAGGAAGAATGGCGAGCCCTTCCACGAGCGGGCCACCATCGCCCCGGTGAAGGATCCGGCCGGGACCGTGACCCACTACGTGGCCCTCAAGGAGGACATCACCGTCCAGAAACAGGCCGAGGCGGAACGCCGGATCCTGGAAGCCCAGCTGCACCAGTCCCAGAAGCTGGAGAGCCTGGGCAGCCTGGCCGGGGGGGTGGCCCACGACATGAACAACGTGCTTGGGGCCATCCTGAGCCTGGCCTCCACCCTGCGGGAGAAGGCCGATCCCCAGAGCCCGGCCTTCCGCTCCCTGGAGACCATCCAGACCGCCTGCCTGCGAGGCCGAGGCGTGGTGAAGAGCCTTCTCTATTTCGCCCGCAAGGACCTCCAGGAGGAGGCCTGCATCGACCTCAATGCCCTCGTGAAGGAGATGGCCCAGCTCCTGAGCTACACGACCCTGAAGCGGATCCGGCTGGAGATGGAGCTCCGGGAACCCCTGGGGCGCCTCCGTGGCGACGCGGGGGCCCTCAGCCATGCCCTCATGAACCTGTGCGTGAACGCCCTCGACGCCATGCCCGGAAGCGGGATCCTCCGCATCCAGACCGAGCCCGGGCCGGACGGCGGGCTCGTCGTCCGGGTGTCGGACACGGGGCAGGGGATGACGCTGGAGGTGCTCGAACGGGCCATGGAACCCTTCTTCACCACGAAACCCCAGGGCAAGGGCACTGGACTGGGGTTGCCCATGGTCTACGGGACCATCAAGGCCCACGACGGTCGTTTCGAGCTGCACAGCGAGCCTGGGAAGGGAACCGAGGCCATCCTCCGGTTCCCCGCCTCCCGGGTGGAGCCGCCCGAGGCCAGCACGGAATCGGCCCCGCCGTCCGCGCCTGCGGACCCGGTCGGTCTCAGGGTCCTGCTGGTTGACGATGACGAGCTCATCCGTGAGTCCGTGGCCTCGGTGCTCGAGATCCTCGGGCATTCCGTGGTGACGGCCACGGGCGGGCAGCCGGCGATCGACCTCCTCGACGCCGGCCAGGCTGTGGATCTGGTGATCCTGGACATGAACATGCCCGGGATGAACGGGGCCGAGGCCCTGCCGCGCATCCTGTCCCTCCGGGAGGGATTGCCCGTGCTCATGGCCACCGGGTACACCGATGAGGACATCGCCCCGCTCCTCGCGGGCCGCCCGAACGTGTCCAGCATCCAGAAGCCCTTCAGCATGAAGGAGCTCGGCAACAAGCTGAAGGAACTTCGCCTGCGGACCCAGGATGGGGCCGGACGGTGAGCGCCCAGGGGAAGGATCGGAGCTGCCAGGGGTTGCATGGCATCCTCAAGCGGGAACTGACCTGAAGGAGTGGCCCATGGCCCGAGTCCTGGTGGTGGACGACAGCAAGCTGATGCGCCACATCCTGCGCCAGTTCCTGGAGGGCGGCGGACATGAGGTGACCGAGTGGGCCGAGGTGAGCGCCACGGAGGTGGCCGGCCGGCTGGCTGCGGACGCCCCGGACCTCCTCATCACCGACTACCAGATGCCGGGCTGCAACGGGCTGACCCTGGCCCGGCTGGCCCGCCGGGCCAGGCCGGACCTCCCGATCATCGTCGTCACGGCCCTGCGGGATCCGGCGGTGCTGGAGGCGCTGCAGAAGCAGGAGGTCAACCGCGTCCTGCACAAGCCCCTCAGCGAGCAGGATCTGCTGGCGGCGGTGCAGCCCCTGCTTTAATGATCTGGATGTTGTCTTAGGGGATGGCGGCATGGCTTCCAAGGCGCTGGATGGGATGGTGGAAGAGGCCCTGAAGGCCTTCCTGGCCTGGAAGGGGGCTTCCCGGCTGGCGCGGCGCCGGCTGCTCCAGGCCTGGCTCGAGCAGGTCGGCCTGGTGAAGGAGGACCTGGCCCGCCTCCTCACCGAAGAGACGGGGAAGCCCATCACGCTGGCCAAGGGGGAGATCGCCCGGGGCGAGAGCACCCTCCTGGTGACCGTGGAGGCCCTGGGTGCCTTCGGCGAGGAGGCGGTGCCCTACGACCTCATGGCGGGCGCCGAGGGTTGCCGCGCGGTGCTCCGCCGATTCCCGCTGGGCCCCGTCCTGGCGATCACCCCCTTCAACTTCCCGGTGAATCTCGCGCTGCACAAGCTGGGGCCGGCCCTGGGCGCCGGCTGCAGCGTCCTCTGGAAGCCCTGCCCCCAGGCACCCCGCACCTCCCGGCTGCTCTGGGAGAGCTTCGAGGCGGCGAGGATCCAGGAGCAGGCCCCGCTCCGCCTGCTCCAGCTGGCGCCCGCGGATCCGGCCGAGGCCCAGCTCCTTGCCCAGGATCCCCGCATCGCCGCCGTGAGCTTCACGGGTTCGGAGCGGGTGGGCCACCATCTCGAACGGCTGCTGGCGGGCAAGCGGGTCCTCCTGGAACTGGGAGGCAACGCGGCCGTGGTGGTGGACGAAGGCGTCGACGCCGGGACAGTGGCCCGGGCCCTGGCCCCCGCGGCCGTGGCCGGCGCGGGCCAGAGCTGCTCCAAGGCCCAGCGGTTCTACATCCACCGCGGCCTGTGGGAGGCCTTCGTGCCGGCCTTCGTGGCCGCCGTGAAGGCGCTGCCGGTGGGCGACCCCATGGATCCGGCCACGGTGGTGGGCCCCCTCATCGACGAGGCCACTGCGGTGCGGGTGGACGAGGGCCTGGACCGCGCCGTCGCCGCCGGGGCCACGGTGCTGCTGCGGGGGCGGCGCCAGGGGGCCCTGCTGCCGCCGGCCATCCTCACGGACGTGCCGGAGGAGGATCCGTTCGTGTGCGAGGAGGCCTTCTCGCCCATCAGCGTGCTCACCCCGGTGGATTCCTTCGGGGAGGGGCTGGACCGGGCCGCCGCCACGCGCTTCGGCCTCCGCGCCAGTGCCTACAGCCGGGACCTCGGGAACCTTCGTCTTGCGGAGCAGCGGCTCCGCGCCGGTGGGGTGCTGCTGAACCTGCCGCCCACCTTCCGCCTGGACGCGGCGCCCTTCGGCGGCGTGGCCGCCAGCGGCAACGGCTTCGAGGGCCCGCGCTGGGCCCTGGAGGCCTTCACGGAGGGTCGCCTCATCGTCGAAGGACCCGCCCTGTAAGATGGAAGGCCCTGTCCGAGGAGGCCCATGCCGCTGCACCTGCCCTTCACGCCCGGCGATCTCGTCGTGGTGGTGCTGAACGCTCCCCGGGAGCGCCTGTGGGGCCGTCTGCTGGGGCTGGAGGCCGCGGGCATCGCCCTCCGCGGGCTGGACCTGACGCCCTGGGAGGAGGTGCTGACCCTGGTGCGCACCGGAGACGCGGACCAGGTGGCCCTCGGCACCCGGTTCCTCCCCATGCACCGGGTCGAGGCCCTCTACCTCGACGAACCCAGCTCGGGCGTGCCCAGCCTCGGCCAGATCTTCCTCGACCGCACGGGCCTCGACCCCGCCGCCTTCCTCGGACCCGCCCCCGATCCCCGCTGATGGAGCTCCCATGTCCCACGCCAACCACACCCGATGGATGGAGCGGTTCCGCGACCGCGCCCGGGCGCTGAAGCACCCGATCGTGCTGCCCGAGGGCCGGGACGACCGCACCCTCCAGGCCGCGCGCCTGCTCATCGACCAGGGGCTCTGCCGCCTGACGGTGCTGGGCGATCCGGCCGACATGGCCCGCCGGGCGCAGACCCTGGGCTTCACCCTGGACGGCATGGACCTCGTGGACCCCGCCACGAACCCCCACCGCGAGGAGTTCGCGGGGCTCTTCTTCGAGCGTCGGAAGGCCAAGGGCGTCAGCGAGGCCCAGGCCCTGGAGGCCGCCGGGAATCCGCTCTGGTTCGGCGCCCTGATGGTGCAGTCCGGTCAGGCCCACGGGATGGTGGCCGGGGCCCTGAACACCACCGCCGAGACGGTGAGGGCCTGCCTCCAGTGCATCGGCGCCGCCCCGGGGATCAAGACCGTCTCCAGCTTCTTCCTGATGATCCATCCCCACGGGGGCTTCGGCGAGCAGGGCGCCATGATCTTCGCGGACTGCGGGGTGGTGCCGGATCCCGACCCGGAGCAGCTGGCGGACATCGCCCTGGCCGCCGCGGGAAATGCCCGCCGGCTGCTGGACGTGGAGCCCCGGGTGGCCATGCTCAGCTTCTCCACCCGCGGATCCGCCGAGCATCCACGGGTGGACAAGGTGCGGCAGGCCCTGGCCATCCTCCGGCAGAAGGCTCCGGACCTGGCCGTGGACGGCGAGCTGCAGGCGGACGCCGCCCTCGTTCCCTCCGTGGGCTCGCGCAAGGCGCCCGATTCCACGGTGGCCGGCCGCGCGAACGTCCTGGTCTTCCCCGATCTCGACGCCGGCAACATCGCCTACAAGCTCACGGAGCGCCTGGGCGGTGCCACGGCGCTGGGCCCGCTCCTCCAGGGGATGGCCCGGCCCGCCAACGACCTGAGCCGGGGCTGCAGCGCCCAGGACATCGCCGACGTGGCCGTGCTGACGGCCCTCCAGTGAAGACCCTGGCCCTGTTCATCTCGGGGACCGGGGGGAACGCGGTGAACCTGCTCGCCGCCTGCCGGGAGGGCCGCGTGCCCGCAAGGCCGGTGCTGGGCCTGGCCTCCTCCCCGAAGGCCGGGGGCATTGCCCGCCTGGAGGCCGAGGGCCTGCCGGTGGCCGTGGTGGTCCGGAAGGACTTCGAGACCGACGAGGCCTTCTCCGAGGCCTGCTACCGGGCCGCGGAAGCGGCGGGCGCGGACCTGATCTGCCTCTGCGGCTGGTTGAAGCGGCTCGCCGTGCCGGCCCGCTGGGAGGGCCGGATCCTCAACATCCACCCGGGCCTGCTGCCCCGTTTCGGCGGGCCCGGGATGTACGGGATGCATGTGCACCGGGCGGTGCTGGCCGCGGGCGAGTCCGAATCCGGCGCCACCGTACATCTGGTGGATGCCGAGTACGACCATGGCCGCATCCTGGCCCAGGCCCGGGTGCCCGTGCTTCCGGGGGACGCGCCGGAGGATCTGCAGAAGCGGGTCTATGCGGCCGAGATGGCCCTCTACCCGCGGGCCCTGGCGGAATTTCTCCGGAGTGGCGCCGGCGGTTGATCCCGGTCCTACACTGCTAGCCATGATCCCCCTGCTGACCGCCGACGAGATGAGGGCCACGGAGCGCCAGGCCATCGAGACCTGGGGCATCCCCTCGCTGGTGCTGCAGGAGCACGCCGCCCTGGGGGCCCTGCGCCTGCTGCCCCCGGGCGAGCCCCTCACCGTGCTTGCCGGTCCCGGGAACAACGGGGGCGACGCCCTGGCCCTGGCCCGTCTTGCCCGGCTGGAGGGCCGTCCGGTCCGCCTGTTCGCCCTGGCCGATCCCTCGGCCTGGAAGGGCGATGCGCTCCACCAGGCCCGGCTCTGGCAGGGACTCGGCGGCGGGATCGAGCACACGTCGGATCCCGCCGCCGCGGTGCGGACCTGGCGGGGCTGGGTGGTGGACGGCCTCTTCGGGCTGGGGGGCCGCCCCGGCCTGGAAGGGGCCGCCGCGGCCTGGGCCGCCGCCCTAAACGGCTCCGGCCTGCCGGTCCTGGCGCTGGACCTGCCCTCGGGGCTGGACCCTGACCGGGCCGAGGTGCCGGACGTCGTCCTCCGGGCCTCCCGGACCGCCTGCTTCGGGGCCCTCAAGGTCTGCCACGGCCTGCTGCCGGCCCGGGGCTGGTGCGGGGAGATCACGGTGGTGCCGCTTCCGCTTGACCGTGAGCCGGCCGGGAACCTGAAGCTGCTGGACCGGCCCCGCCTGGCGCCCCGGAACTGGGACGCCCACAAGGGCAGCTTCGGCCACGTGGGCATCCGGGCCGGCAGTCTGGGCATGAGCGGCGCGGCCGTGCTGGCGGCCAAAGGGGCCCTGCGGGTGGGGGCGGGCCTCGTGACGGTGCTCTGCGAGCCGGAGGTCCGGGCTGAGATCGCCGCCCAGGTGCCCGAGGCCATGGTGCGGGCCTGGAAGGGCGCGGTGCCGGAGGAGATCGACGTGCTGCTGGCCGGGCCCGGCGGGATCGCCCAGGTGCCCGAATGGGACGGCCCCCTGGTGGTGGACGCCTCGGCCCTGAAGGAGGGCGAGGGCCGGCGGTGGATGGAGCGGCCGGGCACAGCGATCACCCCCCATCCCGGGGAGTTCGCGCGTCTCTTCCGCCTGCCCCGGCCCCTGCTCATGGAGGAGCGGCTGGCCCAGGCCCGCCAGGTGGGCACGGGGAAGCCGGGCGTGCTGCTCCTGAAAGGGGCCCAGAGCGTGGTGGCCGGCGGCGCCCGCGAGGAGCTCTGGATCAACCCCACCGGCAATCCCGGTCTGGCCACCGGCGGGAGCGGCGACCTGCTGGCGGGCATGGTGGCCGGCTTCCGGGCCCAGGGGCTGCCCATGCGCGAGGCCGTGGCCGCCGCCACCTGGTTCCACGGCGCCGCTGCCGATCGACTGCCGGGCCCGGGGCTGCTGCCGTCGGACCTGGCCGACGTGCTGCCGGAGCTGCTGCGTGACTGAACGGTACCTGCCCGATGATGCCGCCACCGAGGCCCTGGGGGAGGCCCTGGCCCGCCTGACGCCGCCCGGCGGGACCTGGCTCCTCCACGGGGAGCTCGGGGCCGGCAAGACCACCTGGACCCGGGGCTTCCTCCGCGGCCTGGGCGGCGATCCGGACGAGGCGGCCTCGCCCACCTACGCCGTCCTCCACCGCTACGCCACGCCCAGCGGCCGCCTCTTCCACCTGGACCTCTACCGGCCGGGGCCCTCGGGCGCCTGGACCCTGGGCCTCGAGGAGCAGGTGGGACCGGAGGACCGGCTGGTGGTCGAGTGGGCCGGGCCGGACGGACCCTGGCCCACGGACTGGGTTGCGGAGCTGTCCCTGGTGGAGGCGGGTGAGGGCCGCCGGGCGGAGTGGACACTGCCTGACGCATCCGCCTCCCCATGATGGACGCATGAACCTCATCCTCCTCTGTTCGCTCGTCGCGGCCCTGGCCGCCCTCTTGGCCGCCTGGGCGGCCCTGCGTCGGCCGGGGACGGACCCCGCGCTGCTGGAGGTCCTTCGTCGCCAGCAGGAGGAGCTGGCTTCCCGGAACCGGACCGAGACCCTCCAGGGGCTCAGCCTCCAGGTCCAGCCCCTCCGGGAGGAGCTGGCCCAGGCGAGGACGGCCCAGGCCCAGGGCCAGGAGCAGCTCCTGCGCGTCCAGGCCGAGAAGCTCGCCAGCGGCTTCCAGGCGCAGGGGGCGGCCCTCCAGGAGGCCCTGCGGCTGGCCCGCGCGGAGCAGGGGGAGCAGCTGCGCCAGGTCCAGGAACAGGTCCGGCAGCGCCTCGAGGCGCTCCAGCAGTCCAACGAAGCCCGGCTGGAGCAGATCCGCCGGACCGTGGACGAGCAGCTCCACGCGGCGCTGGAGAAGCGGCTAGGCGAGAGCTTCAGCCTCGTGGCGCAGCGCCTGGAACAGGTCCAGAAGGGCCTGGGCGAGATGCAGAACCTGGCCCAGGATGTGGGCGGCCTCAAGCGGGCCCTGACCAATGTGAAGACCCGCGGGGTGCTGGGCGAGGCCCAGCTGGGGGCCCTCCTGGAGCAGTACCTGGCCCCGGGCCAGTACGCCGCCAACGTGCGGGTGAAGCCCCGCGCCAGCGAGGTCGTGGAGTACGCCGTGAAGCTTCCCGGGGCGGAGGAGGGGGGCACGGTCTGGCTTCCCATCGACGCCAAGTTCCCCATCGAGGACTACCAACGGCTCACGGAGGCCTACGAGGCGGGGGACTTCGCCGCCGTGGAGGCCGCGGGGAAGGCCCTGGAGGCCCGCCTCCTGTCCCAGGCCAGGGACATCCGGGACAAGTACATCGCCGTCCCCCACAGCACGGACTTCGCCCTCCTGTTCCTGCCCTTCGAGGGACTCTACGCGGAGGCCCTGCGGCGCCCGGGACTCCTGGAACGGGTCCAGCGGGAGTGCCGGGTCACCCTCGTGGGACCGACCACGCTCACCGCCTTCCTCAACAGCCTCCAGGTGGGCTTCAAGACGCTGGCCATCAGCCGGCGGAGCGGCGAGGTCTGGAAGGTGCTCGGCCAGGTGAAGACCGAGTTCGGGCGGTTCGGGGAGGCCCTCGCCTCCGTCCAGAGGAAGCTGGAGGAGGCCAGCGGCAAGCTGGAGGATGTCAGCCGGCGGAAGGACCAGATGGAGCGGCGCCTGTCGGGCGTGGAGGCCCTGCCGGTGGGCCTGGAGTCCCCGGCGGCGCTGGCTGTGCCGGAGGAAGGCGAATAATTCCCTTCCCAATTCCCGAGTTTGCCTTAGGATGCGTGGCAACTCCGAGGGCGGAATGCACAAGGGTCGCGAGCGTCACGGCATCGGCGAGGTGATCGCAGTCGACCGGAACTACGTCCCCATGCAGGAGGTCAGCCGACGGCGCGCGCTCTGCGCCGTGGTGGCGGGCCGGGCCCATGTCCTGAACCCGGCCACCTTCGAGCGGCACGGGAACCTGGAGGGCTGCCTGGAGCTGATCATCTTCCCCCACGCCCAGGCCTGCAGCGATTCCAAGCTCCTCATCGGCCGCCTGGAACGTCGGGTGCTCAAGCGGGACCACTTCACCTGCCAGTACGAGGGATGCCAGCGGAAGGCCACCACCGTGGACCATGTGGTCCCCGTCTGCCAGGGGGGATCCACCACCTGGCAGAACCTCGTGGCCTGCTGCCTGGCCTGCAACCAGGCCAAGGGCGGCCGCACCCCCGAGCAGGCGGGCATGGTCCTGAAGGCCCATCCCAAGGGACCGCGGGCGCACCTGTTCGAGCGGTTCGAGGAACTGCTGAAGCGGGCCAGCGCCGCCTAGCCGGTCAGGGCCCGGGTCTTCAGGAGGAGTTCCGTCCACTCCCGGGCGGGATCGCTGCGGTGGGTGATGCCGCCGCCCGCCCAGTAGGTGACCCGGTCCCCGCGGATCTGCGCGGTCCGGATGGGCAGGGCGAGGTCCAGGTCCCCGTCCGGTGCGATCCAGCCCAGGGCGCCGCAATAGAACCCCCGGGGGCCCGCCTCCGCTTCGGCCAGATGGGCGCAGACGGCGTGCTTGGGCGCTCCGGTGACGCTCCCTCCGGGGAGCACGGACCGCAGCAGGTCGGCGAGGCCCAGGCCGGGTCGGGCCTGGGCCTCCACGGTGCTCACCATCTGCTGGACGGTGGAGAAGGGCTCGACGACCCTGAGCCGGGGGACCGACACGGAACCGGGGCGGGCGACGCGCCCCAGGTCATTGCGGACCAGGTCCACGATCATGGTGTGCTCCGCGAGCTCCTTGGGGTCCGAAGCCAGCCGGTCCGCCGCGGCCCGGTCCTCCGCCTCCGTCCCATGGCGGGGGACGGTGCCCTTGATGGGTTCGGACCGGAGGAGGTCCCCCTGGCGCATCAGGAGGCGCTCCATGCTGAGGCAGAGCAGGCGCAGCTCCCCCAGGTCCAGGAAGGCGCCGAAGGGGGGGCGGGCGCGCCGGAAGGCGGCCAGGGCCAGATCTCCGGCCTCCGCCTGGAGGCTGCCTTCGAAGGGGACACAGAGGTTGGCCACGTAGAACCGGCCTGCCAGGATCCTCTCCCGGAGGGTTTCCACGGCGGCCCGGTGCGTGGCCGGCCGCCAGCGGGGCGTCAGCACCAGGGCGGGTGGGGCCGGGTCCGGGGGGGGAGCGGCCAGGACCCCCCAGGTTCCGGCGATGGGTGGCTCGGAGGCCCAGGACCACCCTTCGAGGGCCCCGTCCGGACGCCGGTGCAGGGCCGTCCGCAGACCCGTCCAGCGCTGGCCGAGGGTGCCGGGGGCGGGGGGGCGGTGCGGCAGGCCCGCCTCCGCGCAGGCCAGCTCGAAGCTCGCCGCGCCCACCCAGGGGATTCGGCTGTCCCGGATCGCCGCTTCGAGGGCTTCCCAGGGGCTGCCGGCCAGGGGAAGGCCCTCCAGGGTCGTGCGCCAGCCGGTGCCGGACCAGCGGGTCTCCAGGACCGGTCCTCCCGGGAGGCCCACCAGGTCTCCGCCGCCCCCGGTGTGCAACCAGGCACCTCCGGGGGCCCTCCAGCCGGAGGGCGGCCAGGTCGGGTACCGACCGGAAATAGGCAAAGTATGCCTTGGCTTCAAATCCATGGGATGATCATCTTAAACCAGGGCAAGGTAATCAGGTCTGGCGTACTACCATGAAAAAAAGTGTGCTAATGGTTGTGACATTTGCGACCAATAAGGAACAAAAAAATTGGGTTCCGTTTTTCCGTTCCGCACACTAGCCTTCATGCCAGGGAGGAAGCTCCATGCCTACAGTGGATATCAGTTCCCAGCCGGGAAAGGACTTCGCGGGTGACGCGCTGGTGGTTCCGGTCTTTTCCGGCCGTGAGCGTCACCGACTGCCTCTGGCCATCAGCAAGGTGGCCCGGCAGGTGATGGACGAGGAGGATTTCAAAGCCGACTATCTTGAAGTTGTGCCCCTTCATCACCCCAATGGTGTGAAGGGAAGCCGCTGGATGGTGCTGGTGGGCCTCGGCGACGAGGAGAAGGTCACGCTCAACAAGATCCGCAAGGCCGTCGGCACCGCCGCGCGGTTCTGCCTGAAGAAGAAGTGGAAGGCCATCGGCATCCTCTCGCCGTCCACCTCCACGCTCGATCACGACGCGGTGCAGGTGGCCGTGGCCGAGGGCGCGCTGCTCTCGAATTACGATCTCGTCACCTTCAAGGGTGAAAAAGCGGAAGCGAAACAGTTCGCGTCCGTGGAGATTTTCACCAACGGCGATGACACCCGGAAGGCCCGCCGCAAGCTGCCCATGATCGAGGCCGGCGTGGCCGCGTGCCATCGCGTGCGCGATCTGGCGAACACCCCCGCGGGTGATCTCTATCCAGAGGTTTTCGCCGATATGGCGGCCAAACTCGCGAAACAGCACAAGCTCCACTGCGAAGTGATGGATGTCCCTGCGCTGGAGAAGGGCGGATTCCGTTCCGTGCTGGCGGTGGGGCAGGGCAGCGCCCGGACCCCCCGCGTGGTGAAGCTGGAGTACAAGCCCAAGGAGAAGCCCAAGAAGCACATCGTCCTGGTGGGCAAGGGGGTCTGCTTCGACTCGGGGGGCCTCTCCCTGAAGGACGCCTCCGGCATGGAGACCATGAAGGACGACATGACCGGCGCGGCCATCGTCCTGGCCACCCTGGTGGCCTGCGCGCAGCTGGAGGCCCCGGTGCAGGTGACGGGGCTGATGGGCCTGGTGGAGAACATGCCCTCCGGGACCAGCTACAAGCCCGGCGACGTGCTCCGCACCCGCAGCGGGAAGACCGTCGAGGTCCTGAACACGGATGCCGAAGGCCGGCTGGTGCTGGCGGACCTCCTGCACCACGCCACGGAACTGGGGGCCGACCACATCGTGGACCTGGCCACCCTCACCGGGGCGGCCCTGGTCGCCATGGGGGACGCCGTGTCCGCGGTGATGGGGACGGACCAGAAGCTGGTGGACCGGATGCTGGATGCGGGCGGCACCGCCGGGGAGCACCTCTGGCAGCTGCCCCTGGTCGAGGAGTATGCCGAGCTCCTCAAGAGCCCCCTGGCCGACCTGAAGAACATCACCGGCAGCCGCTGGGGCGGCACCATCACCGCCGGCCTCTTCCTTCGCGAATTCGTGGGGGAGGCCTCCTGGGCCCATGTGGACCTCTCCGGCAGCTGGTCCGCCAAGGAACGGGACTACCGGACCCATGGCGCCAGCGGGGAGGGGCCCCGGTTCCTCCTGGAATGGCTCATGGATTGACCCCCGGTCGCATCGCGGGGTTCGAAAAGGGGGGCCTCGGGCCCCCCTTTTTCTCGAATGGATGGAGATGGCCCCTTGACCGAAGGGTGGGATGGGGATTTATTGGGGGTTGCCTTCCAGCCACCCTCCGCCCTTACATCCTGGAGTTCCCATGGATCCGATGGAAACCCTCACCAAGGCCGACCTGTCCCGACACCTGATGGAACGACTGGAACTGGGGAAGAAGGACGCGGACCTCCTGGTGAACACCTTCCTGGACAGCATCATCGTCTCCCTGAAGGACGGTGAGGGCGTGGAGCTGCGCGGGTTCGGCAGCTTCCGGCTGCGGGACCGGCGGGCCCGCCAGGGCCGCAATCCCAGGAGCGGCGAGAGCATCCAGGTGCCCCCCAAGCGGGTGGTGTATTTCAAGCTGGGCAAGGAGCTGCGCAGCAAGCTGATCGACGACTAGTCCCCCCACCTCTCATCAGGAGTCTCCATGCGCCTCAGCAAGCTGCTCGCCGTCACAGCCTCCTTGCTCGTCCTGGCCATGCCCGCCTTCGCCCAGAAGCGGCTCAGCAAGGAGGAGAAGGCCAAACTGCCCCGCATCGCCATCCTCGAGTTCAAGGCGGCGCCCGACGCCTGGCACGGCTGGCGCTTCGGGGGCTGGGGCAACCAGATGGGCACCATCTCCAACCAGCTCCGGGATCTCTTCACCACCGAGATCATGGAAAAGGGCCACGGCAAGATCCGCGTCATCGAGCGCGAACGGCTCCAGGAGATCCGGGATGAGCTGAACTTCCAGCAGAGCGGCGAAGTGGACACCTCCACCGTGCAGAAGATCGGCAAGCTCCTGGGGGTGAAGTACGTCATGACCGGCAAGGTCACCCGTTTCGCCTACAAGGAGAGCGGCATCAGCGGCGGCTGGGGCCTCGGCGCCCTGGTGGGGAAGGTGACGGGGAACGGCCTGGCAGGCGCGGTCGCGGGCGACATGCACCTGAAGAAGGCCTCATTCACCGGGCGCCTGGACATCCGCCTCATCGAGGTCGAGACCGGGGAGATCCTGGGCGCCTGGAAGGACGAGGACAAGCTCTCCGACACCAGCGTGAAGGTCGCAGGCACCGGCACCGAGGTGCAGTACGACGAGGAGCTGGTGAACAAGGTGTTCGAGCCCATCGTGCAGCGCATCACGCCGAAGCTGATTCGCGCCACGGGCATCGCCAACGCCGATTCGGACGAATAGGTAACGGTCCGGTGTCCGGGCGGAAGGGGGGCCGAGGGGCCCCCCTTCTCATGGGGCTGGGATCCAGGCCTGGACGGCTTCGGCGATGTCCGTGGCGTAGGCTGGCCCGAGGACGTCGGCGCAGTGGAGGTGCCAGGTCGGCACCGCCACCAGCCGGAGGGTCTGGAAATGCGCGGCCAGGGCCCGCTGGACGGGGGGCGGGGCGAGGCGGTCCTGGGTGGCCAGGAAGCAGAGGCCGGGCGTCCTGAACCGGAGGGTTCCGACCTTCTGCAGCAGGTCTGTGTCGGAAGGCCGGTAGCCGCCCATCCGGCCGGCCCAGGCGGCGGCCAGGGCCCCGATGGGCGGCGCGAGCACATGCCACCAGCGGTCCTGGGGGCCCCGGACCAGGCGTTCCGCGAAGTCGCGACTGCTGGCAGGAGCGCCTTCCCAGATGAAGCCGCCGAGGGGGCCGCGCCCCTCCCGCTCGAGGTCGGCCAGGGCCATCAGGCCCACGGAAGCCCCCAGGCTCCGGCCCATGAGGAGGATCCGGCTCCGGGGGGTTCCCTCGGCCTCCAGCCGATGGACGATGCGGACCACGTTCTCGGCCTCCCGGACGCCGAAGGTGATGGGTGGGGCCGCCCCCCCGGCTCTCAGGGCATCATCCCGGCGGAGGTAGGTGAAGATCGCGGCGTCCAGTCCCGGGAACCAGCGCAGCGCAGGGCTGGTACCCCAGCGGTCATCCCCGAAGCCGTGGAGGAGCAGGACCACGCCCGGGGCAGGGGTGCGGCGGCGCAGGCGCCAGAGCTGCAGGCCCTCCACCTCCTCGCTGGACCAGGTTCCGCCCGGATCCCCGGGGGAACCGGCGGCCAGCTCGGCGTAGGTCGCCGCGACGCGGGCCAGGGGCTGGGGATGGTAGAAGGGGGGATCCACCAGTTCCCGGGCCACGGCCCGGGCCTTCCAGACCATGAAGCCCCCCACGCCCAGGAGGGGGGCGAGGGCCAGGGCGGCCACGGCGGCCCGCCTCACCAGTACCCCGTGGTGATCTCCACATCCCCGGAAGGATCGGCGATCCGGCATTGGCAGCCGATGCGCTGGTCCGGCCCAGCGCCCACGCGGGTCAGCAGGCGACGTTCCCGGGCCCCGGGATGGCTGAGGGCGGCCATGCCGGACAGCACGGTCATGATGCACCGCGCGCAAGCCCCCCGCCCCGAGCAGGCGGAGGCCACGGGCAGGCCGGCGGCCTGGCACAGGGCCATGAGGGTGCCACGGCTCCCCAGGGCCCGGTCCCGTCCCCGGGTGCGGGCCACGAGGGGCATGGCTACTTGATCAGGGCCGCGCTCACCCCGGGCAGGCCTTCCGCCGGGGGCAGGGGATCCGGCTGGCCATAGAGGACAGCCTCGAACTTCTGGGTGAGGACGATCTGGTAGAGCCCCTTGTCGGCGGGCATGTCGAGGTCGGCCAGATCGGGGCTGAAGATCTCCCGTGCGCTGGAGAGGAAGAACCGGTGCTTGCCGGGTGCGAGTCCCTTGATCACGAGGCTCTCGGCGCCCTTCGGGTACTGGGCGACCGGGATGCGGGTGCCGTCGATGCTGAGCTCGAAGGGGCCGTGGACCTTCCGCGTGAACCGGAGGACGGCGGTGCCCGACGGAACGGGCGACTTGGGCGTCAGGGGCACCTTGCGGCAGCCCAGGAACGAGACCACCCCCAGCAGCACCAGGGCGGGGACGGCGAAACGGAACCTCATGCAACCTCCGGAACCCTGATGATATGCCAGGAACGGTCCGGCGGTTCATTCCGGCTGCCCTCAGTCCTCTCCCTCCGGTTCGGGGAAGATGGCCCAGAGCCGCCCCTGCCAGGAGCCCGAGACCGGCCTGCGGTCCACGACGCCCGTGAGGCGTCCCTCGCATTCGAGCTCGATCCGTCCGCCCGGGTGATCCTCCAGGGCCAGCAGCTTCACCCGGGTGTCCAGGGTGGCGGCCCAGGTGTCGGGGTACTGGCTCCCCTGCCCGCGACGGATGCTCAACAGGTACAGCCTCCCGTTCCGGAGGACCACCAGTTCAAGGGCGTAGGCCGCCCCTCCGGCCTCGGGGACGAGCTCGCCCCGGATCCGCACAGCGCCAGGCAGCCCCCCTTTGGGTTCGGCCAGGGAAAGGTCGTTCGGCACGAATCGGTAGGCGGCGTGGCCGAGGGTGAGGCTTCCGCCGCCCTGGAGGGGGGCCTGGCCGGCGGTCAGGGCCACGGGCAGGATCAGCCAGGGCAGGGGGCGGGGGAAGTTCATGCTGACTCCCGGGAAGGTGGATCCTATTCTGGATGTTTCGACCCCGAGAGGTGAACCATGACCCGCGTGCTCTTCCAGACCGACAAGGGCGACATCAACCTGGAACTCTTCCCGAAGGAGGCCCCGGGGACCGTGGCGAACTTCGTGAAGCTCATCGAGTCCGGCTTCTACGACGGCCTGGCGTTCCACCGCGTGATCCCGGATTTCGTCATCCAGGGCGGCTGCCCCAACACCCGGGCCGGCGCCTCGGGCATGCCCGGCACCGGTGGCCCCGGCTGGAAGATCAAGTGCGAGACCGCCGGCAACCCCCACCAGCACAAGCTGGGCGCGCTCTCCATGGCCCACGCGGGCAAGGACACCGGCGGCAGCCAGTTCTTCGTGGTGAACGGGGATCGCCGCAACGTCCAGCACCTGGATGGCGTCCACACGGTCTTCGGCCAGTGCGTCTCGGATGCCGACATCAAGGTGGTCCAGGCCATCCGCGCCAACGACCGCATCGTGAAGGCGACGGTGGTGGAGGCCTGATCTGGGCTTGTCACCTGCGCAGAATCGGGCGGCCCTGCCGCCCGATTCTGCGTCAGGCAGGATGTTGGAGGAACCGATGCCTGAACGCTGCGGTTGGTGTGGGGAGGATCCCCTCTACGTCGCCTACCACGACGAGGAGTGGGGCGTCCCCCAGCACGACGACCGCCGCCTCTTCGAGAAGCTGGTCCTGGAGGGCGCCCAGGCGGGCCTCAGCTGGATCACCATCCTGCGCAAGCGCGAGGCCTACCGGGAGGCCTTCCTGGGCTTCGATCCCGCGAAGGTCGCGGCGATGACCGACGGGGACCTGGAGACGGTCCTCCAGAACCCGGGCATCGTCCGCAACCGGTTGAAGGTCTTCTCGGCCCGGCGGAACGCCCACGCCTTCCTGGCCGTGCAGCGGGAATTCGGCAGTTTCGATGCCTTCCTCTGGTCCTTCGTGGACGGCAGGCCGAAGGTGAACCACCCAAGGACCCTGGCGGACGTCCCGGCCGTGACGCCCGAGGCCGAGGCCTTGAGCCGGGCCCTGAAGAAGCGGGGCTTCACGTTCGTGGGGCCGACGATCATGTACGCCTACATGCAGTCCCTGGGCCTGGTGGACGACCATGTGGCCACCTGCTGGAAACGGGCCGGAGTCGCGGGGAAGGGGCCGGGCCGGTAGACTGGACGGTCCGGAGCGCCCGTGTCCAAGCCCTTCTACCTGACAACCCCCATCTACTACGTCAACGACCGGCCCCACATCGGCCACACCTACACGACGGTGCTGGCGGACGTGATCGCGCGGTTCCACCGGATGTTGGGCGAGCCCGTGCGCTTCCTCACCGGCACGGACGAGCATGGCCAGAAGGTGGAGAAGGCCGCCGCGGCCCGGGGCATCGCGCCCAAGGCCCTGGCCGACGAGGTGGTGGCCAACTACACCGACCTTTGGCAGCGCATGGGCATGACCCACGACCGCTTCATCCGCACCACGGACGCCGACCACCACGCCATGGTGCAGGGCTGGTTCGAGAAGCTGCTGGCCACCGGCGACATCTACAAGGCCACCTACAAGGGCCTCTATTCCGTCAGCGACGAGGCCTACGTCACCGAGACCCAGGCCAAGGAGCTCCAAGCCCAGGGCCTCGCGCACCAGCTCATCGAGCTGGAGGAGGAGACCTACTTCTTCCGTCTGAGCGCCTACCAGGACCGCCTGCTGAAGCTCTACGCGGACCATCCGGAGTTCGTCCAGCCCGACTTCCGGTTCAACGAGGTGAAGCGCTTCGTGGAGGGCGGGCTGCAGGATCTCTCCATCAGCCGCACCAGCATCACCTGGGGCATCCCCGTGCCCGGCGACGCCAAGCACGTGGTGTACGTGTGGTTCGACGCCCTGCTGAACTACCTCACGGGGCAGGGCTCAGCCTGGCCCCCGGACCTCCAGCTGGTGGGCAAGGACATCCTCCGCTTCCACGCGGTGTACTGGCCCGCCTTCCTCATGGCCATGGGCCTGGAGCTGCCGAAGACCATCCTGGCCCACGGCTGGTGGCTCATGGGCGAGGACAAGATGTCCAAGAGCAAGGGCAACGTCGTGCGCCCCGACACCCTGCTGCGCTTCGGCAACGACGCCCTCCGCTTCTTCTTCCTGCGCGACATGCAGGTGGGCCACGACCGCGGCTTCAGCTTCGAGGGCTTCATGGACCGCCTCAACGCCGACCTGGCCAACGGCCTGGGGAACCTGGCGTCGCGGACGCTGAGCATGATCCAGCGCTACCGGGACGGACGCATCCCGGCCCTGCCCGCGCATATCCATCATTCCCATCGGGAACAGCTCCAGGGATTGGAAGCCACGTACGAGCAGTTCATGGAGAATGCTCGACGCAACCGGTTCGATGTTGCCTTGGCCAGCCTCTGGGACTACCTCCGGGGCCTGGATGGCTACATCGTCGAAAAGCAGCCCTGGGTCCTCGCGAAGGACCCGGCCAAGGCGGAGGACCTGGACGCCGTCCTGCACCTGCTCTGGCAGGCGCTCCGCATGACCGCCATCCTGGTGGCCCCGGTCATGCCCGGCATGGCCCAGGACCTCTGGTCCCAGCTGGGAATGGCCGGGCAGGTTGCGGGCCAGCGTATCGACCAGACGACCTGGGATGCCGTGGTGCCCGAGCGCATCGGCACCGTGCAGCCCCTCTTCCAGCGCATCGACAAGGAGAAGGAAATGAGCGAACTCATGCCGCCCGAGGCCACCCCCGCCGCCGAAGCCAAGCCCGCCCTGGACGTCCCGGAGCTGCGGGAGACCATCGACTACGACACCTTCGCGAAGACGGACCTCCGCGTGGGGAAGGTGCTGGAGGCGGAGCGGGTGCCCAAGAGCGACAAGCTCATCAAGATGCGGGTGGACCTGGGCTTCGAGCTGCGCACCATCGTGGGCGGCATCGGCAAGGCCTACGCGCCGGAGGACCTGGTGGGCCGGCGGGTGGTGGTGGTGGCGAACCTGGCCCCCCGCAAGCTCATGGGCATCGAGAGCCACGGCATGCTGCTGGCCGCCAGCGACAATGCGGGCCTGCCCTACCTGGTGGCCGTTCCCGAGGAGGCCCACCCCGGCTTCCTGGTGAAGTGAGGACCCCGGTCTTCCGTTTCGAGGCCGAAGTCCTCACGGACGCGCCCTTCGAGGCCATCGGGGCTCGCCTGGCGGCGTTGGGCTCGCCCTCGGAACTGCGCGCGCTGCATCCCCTCCAGGGGTGGCAGCCCATGGAGCGACACGAGGATCGCCTGGTCCTCCGCTGGCGCCGCACCTGGGGCGGTTCCGAGGAATCGGGAGCCTTGAGCATCTCCCCTGATCCGAAGGGCGCTCACCTGCGCCTGGAGGGCCGGTTGAAGGGCTGGACTGGATTCGTCCTCCTGGGTCTGCTGCGATGGAAGACCGACGGTCTCCTGGACCGCTTCGTGGAGGAGCTGTGAACGCCGTGCTCTGGATGAAGTCGAGCTGCACCACCTGCCGGAACGCCAAGGCGAAGCTGGCGGAACTGGGCCTCGAGGCCGAGATCCGCGACTACGCCCGGAGGCCTCTGGAGGCGGCCGAACTGGAGGCGCTCCTGCCTGCGGATCCTGCGCCGATGCTGGGGACGAAGAGTCCGAAGTACAGGGAACTGGGCCTGAAGGACCGGCGGCTTTCCAAGGCCGAGGCCATCGCCCTGATGGTGGAGGACAACAACCTGCTCAAGCGGCCCATCCTCGTGCATCCCAGGGGCACGGTCATCGGTTACGATCCCGAAGCCTATGCGCGCCTTGCCGGAGGGAAGTGAGATGAAGCTCTACAGCTGGAACGTGAACGGCTTCCGGTCGGTCCTGAAGAAGGGCTTCATGGACTGGCTGGAGGCGGCCGAGCCGGACGTGCTCTCCCTCCAGGAGATCCGCTGCGAGTGGGAGGAGGCGGACCTGGGCGTCCGCCGCCAGATCGAGAGCGCCTATGACGTGTGCTGGTTTCCGGCGACGAGCAAGAAGGGTTATGCGGGTTCCGCCACACTCTCGAGGAAGGAGCTCGGGTTCACCCACGCGAAGGGAATGGGCATCGAGGCCTACGATGCCGAGGGCCGCATGATCGTCTCCACCAAGGGGGACCTGGCCTTCATCGCCGGCTATTTCCCGAATGCCTCCCAGGGCCTGGTGCGGCTTCCCTTCAAGCGCCAGTTCGCCCGGGACCTGGCTGCCTTCGTGGGGGCCCGGCACCGGGCTGGGCAGAAGGTGATCCTCACCGGCGACATGAATGTGGCGCCCGAGGAGATCGACCTGGCCCGGCCCAAGGACAACGTGAAGAACCCCGGCTTCACCCCGGAGGAGCGGGAGGACTTCAAGCTCTACCTGGAGGCGGGGCTCGTGGATGTCCTCCGGGATCGGAATCCCGACGTGGCTGGCCTCTACACCTGGTGGACCGCCCGGGGCGGCGCCCGGGAACGGAACGTGGGCTGGAGGATCGACCTCTTCCTGGCGAGCCGGAGCCTCATGGATCGGGTGAAGGACGCCCGCATCCACGCGGACGTGCTGGGTTCCGATCACTGCCCCATCAGCCTCGAACTGGCGTAGCGTGCCTCACAAACCCCTCGCGCGGCTCCGCAGGGGGGGGTGTTAGGCGCTCTTTGGAAAGGGCCCGCGAGGGCCCTTTCCGTGGTCGGCGCCGGAGGCTACTTGATCTTCTTGAGGGAGGGGTCCTTCAGCATCTCCCGGGCCGTGGCGGCGTTCTTCCCGTTGGGCGCGAGCTCCAGGTACTTCTCGAGGTTCTGCTTGGTGCCCTTCAGGTTCATCTCGCCGAACTCGACCATGGCCAACAGGTAGTAGGCCTCCGGGTACTTCGGATCGAGCTGCTGGACCTTCTGGAGCTCGGCCTTGGCCTCCTTGGTCTTGCCGGCGTTGAAGGCCTCCACGGCCTTGTTGTAGATCACGTCGGGGTTGGGGCCGTGGATGGCGTCCAGCGAGGCCTGGTACTGCTGCTCGGCGGCCTTGTCCCCCTTGGCCTTGGCCACTTCGATCATGCCGGCCAGGGCCCGCTCGTCCTTGGGATTCTCGGCGAGGGCCTTGCTGAGGAAGGGCTCGGCCTCGGCCTTCCGGTCGCTGCCGAGGGCCAGGCAGATGCCGTAGACGCGGGCCACCTTGGGCAGGAGCTGGGCGACTTCGGTCTTGGCCGCCTCGTCCTTCAGGCTGGCCTGGGCATCGTTGAGCTTCTTGTAGGAGTCCTCCACGCCGGGCAGCGCCTCGCCGTATTTCTGCTCATTGTAGAGGGGGATGATCTTGTTGAATGCATCCCGGCCGGCGGAGTCCGCGGCGGCGGCGGGGTCTTCAGGAGCCACCTGGGCGGTCCCGCCGGCGACGGCCTCGGCCCGGGCCTGGTCGGGGGTCAGCAGGACGAACTCCTCCAGGAGGACATCCGCGAGCGGGATCTTCTGCTGGGGGTAGATGCGGGGCACGAAACCGTCGGCGCTCACGGTGATGTCGTAGAGCACGGGATCCAGGCCCACCTGGAGGAACGCGCCGTGCTTGTCCGCGATGAGTTCCTTGGACCAGTTCCGGTCCGACCGCTTGAGCAGGATCTTGGCGCCGGGGATGGGCTTCTTGTCCTGGGTCGTCACCTTGCCGGAGATGCGGCCCGTGGACTCGGCGGACAGGGAGAGGCATACGGCAGGCAGCAGGAGTGCGGGGATCAGGCGTCGCATGGGGTTCCTCCAAACCCATCCATCGTTCCACAGCCCTGGCGTTCCGCCGAGTGCTTTTCGTCAAAAGGAGGCCCCACCCCCCGGGTCGCCCTGCCGGGGGACCGCAGCCCTCCGGCCCCCGTGCGGGAAAATCCGGGCCATGTTAGGCTTCCTCGCAGACAAGTCCTGAAAGTGTTCGGGGTATCCCAATGAATCCTGCGGTGCCGGAAGCATCCCTGACCGCCTTGATGCACCTCCTGACGGAGCAGGCCCTGATGGCCATGGGGGTGCCGCATCCCATGATGAAGGAGGCGCCCCCCGCAAACCCAGCGGTGGCGCGGTTCTATGTGGACCTCATCGCCCTCCTACAGGAAAAGACTGCGGGTCATCGGACGGATGCGGAGAGCCGGCAGCTCGAGGACCTCCTCTACGAACTCAGGATGCGGGCCATGAATCTGGAGGCTGCTGCCGACATGCCCGCGGGGCCGAAGCCGTGAGGGGGGAGGGCATGGGTCTCTGGAAGGTTGTCCGTTCGAGCGCCCTGGCCCTCGGGGCTGCACTCCTGGCCGTTGCCGCACCGAAGGCGCCGCCAGCCCCCGCGCCGGTCCTGGCCACCGCGCCGACCCCCGCTCCGGAGCTGGCTCCGGCCGTCGCCCTCGCGCACCGGGCGGAGGATCTCAAGACGGCGATCCTGAAAGGGGATCCGGAAGCCATCCAGGCCGCGCAGCTTGAAGTGGAGGCCTTGCGACGGGCCTACATCTCCCTCGACGTGACACCGCTCGTCGAGGCCATGGCGGTGTGGGCCCGCGCCCAGGGCATGGCGGGCCACCCTGAGGTGGGACTGGCCGCCCTCCAGGCCGTGGACCGCTGGGCGCCGGAACACCCCTCGCTCCTCGGCACCCGGATCACCCTGCTGCGCGAGCAGGGGCTGTCGGGCTGGTTCTGGAGCTTCCCGGACCTGCTCCGGCTGACCCGCCTTCGGCTGGACCATCCCGGTCACCGCTGGCTCTGGCTGGTCCAGCACCTCGGCATGCTCCGCCTTGCGGCGACCCTGCTGCTCTGGGGATGGGCCCTCGCCGTGGGGCTGCGCTACCGGAATGTCCTCCGCCACCTCTGGGAGGAGGGGCTCGAACGGAAGGGCATCGGCCCGGTCCCGTCCGCCATCGTCGGCGCGCTGATCCTGACCTTTCCGGTGCTGGCGGGACTGGATCCCATGGTCGTCGCCATGCTCTGGCTCTTCCTGCTGGCCCCCTTCCTCACCACGTCTGAGGTGAAGGCCACCGTCTTCATCCTTCTCCTGCAGCTCGTGCATCCGGCCCTCGGCATGATGGAACCCTGGTCCCGGCGGGAGCCGGAACCCAGCCTCGTGACCCTCCAGCTGCAGCCCCAGGTGCAACCGGTGGCACCGGCCGCCCTGCGCTTCCTTCCGCAGGACGACAGGACCTTCCTCGCAGGATGGGACCAGCTCCAGCGGCGGGACTGGAAGGGGGCCGAGGCGACCTTCCAGGGCCTGGTGGGGCGGACGGAGGAACAGCCCGAGGTGCTGAACAATCTCGGCGTCGCCCATTTCCAGATGGGAGATGTGGCCGGGGCGGAGCGTGATTTCGAAGCCGCAGCCAAGGTGGCGCCTCGGATGGAGGTCTTCCTCAACCAGAGCATCCTCGCCTTCTCGCGCCTGGATACCGATGCCGGAGCCGCCAAGCGGGAGGCCGCCCAGGCCGCAGCGCCCGGCGCGTACGCCCGCCTCATCGAGCTGAATGACGCCCAGAAGGATGTCCGCACCTATCCCATTCCCCTGCCGGACACGCCGGCCCGGGTGGAGGCGCTCGCGCGGGGACTGGGCATGCATCTCGGGGCCGACCGGCTGCGGTTGGACGATCCCGCCTTCCTGCTGGGCCTGATCCTGCCGCTGCTGGGCCTGGCCCTCTTCCTGGCCCGGGTGCGAGGGAGCATCCGCATGGCCCATCCCACCCAGTGCATCCGGTGCGGCGAGCCCTTCCACACCACGGACAGCCCCGATACGGAAGTGTGCCCGAAGTGCCACCACCTGTTCGTGCTGCGGGACGGACTCCACGCGGAGAACCGCCGCCGGAAGCTGGACGAGGTGGCGGCGCACCAGAACGCCACCCGCTGGATCCACAAGACCCTGGTGGTGCTCCTGCCGGGCTGCGACCTGATCTTCCTGGGCGACACGGCCGAAGGGCTGGAGGAGTTCCTGCTCCTCTGCCTGGCGCTGGGGATGGTGCTCGCCACGGGCCGCTCCGTCAGGTATCCCGGGGAGATCCTCGCGGACCCCACCTCCACCTGGCTGGCCCTGGGTGCCGCGTTCTCCGCCCTGCTCTTCGTGCGGTCCTGGTTCAAGCTGATTCCGAGGAGGGGCTGAAATGGCGCTGGAAGGGTCCCTCCGGGATTTCGACCTCTTCTCCCTGTTCAACATGATCAAGATCCAGGGGAAGAACGGCACCCTGGTGCTGTCCCAGGGCCAGGAGTTCGTGAAGGTCTTCTTCGAGAACGGGGAGATCGTGGGCTGCGACTCCAACCAGGTCCGCATGGAGGACCGCCTCGGCACCATGCTGGTGCGCCTGGGGCGCCTCACCGGGGAGGAACTGCTCTCCATGGTGCAGGTGCAGCGCCAGACGCTGAAGCGCATGGGGACCCTCCTTCTGGAGAGCGGGAAGGTGACGGCCACCGACCTGCAGGACGCGCTCTTCAACCAGGCCACGGCCATCCTCCACCGGACCTTCCGCTGGGTGGAGGGGGACTACCGGTTCGACTCCATGCTCCCTCCCGACCTGGATCGGGAGCACTTCGTCCCCATCCCCGTGGACACGGTGCTGATGGAGGCGGCCCGCATTCAGGACGAGTGGCCGGAGGTCGAACGCAGGCTGCCGTCCATGGACCAGGCCCTCGCCAAGTCGCCCCGGGCGCAGGCGTTGCATCTGGACATCGACCGGGACGTCTCGTCGGTGCTGGATGGCAAGACCACGGTCCAGCACGGCTCCTCCGGGCTCACCCACGAGCAGGAAGTGGTGCTCTCCTACTTCGACCATCCCCAGAGCATCAAGGATGTCACCCAGGTGAGCCGCTACGAAGAGCTGGACACCTGCAAGGCCATCGCGGACCTGCTCGAAAACGGCCTCCTGGAGCCCCTCTCCGGGGAGGCCCCGAAGGTGGTGCGTCCCTGGGTGACCGATGGCCATCCCGAGTATGCCCCCGAGGCCTGGGAACCCAGCCTCCTCCTCTGGCCCCTGGTCGCCCTCTTCCTCGCCGTTCCCCTGCTCCTCTACGTGCCGCACCGGCGCGGGTCCGTGAACCTGGGGCTGGCAAGCCTCCAGCCCGCGGATGTCCATGTGGTCCCGGACGGGGCCACCCGGGTCCGGCAGGCCTGGGCCTTCCGTATGGCTTCACCCAGGGACGGGGGCCTGGAACTCGCGCAGCGCCTCGGTCGTCCCCTCGAAGGCCGGAACCCGGTCGAAGACTTGTCCCTGCTCCCGGATCCCATGGCTCCGGCTCCCCCCCAGGTCCCGGCTCCGGCCCCGGCTCCGGCGAAAACCGGGGCCCACGCTCGATAAGGAAACACGATGTACGTTCACCAGCGCCAGGGCTCGCTGGAGGTGATCTGCGGCCCCATGTTCTCGGGCAAGTCCGAGGAGCTCATCCGGCGCATCAAGCGCGCCATCATCGCGCGCCAGCGGGTGCAGGTCTTCAAGCCGGCCCTGGACGACCGCTATGACGTCTCGGCCATCGCCAGCCACAGTCAGCGCAAGCATGACGCCATCCCGGTGAAGGACAGCGAGGAACTGCGGCGCCACCTGGATCCGGAGGCGGAGGTGGTGGCCCTCGACGAGGTCCAGTTCCTGGACGAGGGGCTGCTCGCGGTGATCGACGGCCTCGCGGCCCGGGGCGTCCGCGTGATCGCCGCGGGGCTGGACCAGGATTCCAATGGGGAGCCCTTCGGCATCATGCCCATTCTCCTAGCCAAGGCGGAGTACATCACCAAGCTCCAGGCCATCTGCATGGTCTGCGGCGCGGCTGCGGGGCGCACCCAGCGGCTCGTGCACACCGGCGGCCAGGTGCTCGTGGGGGCCGCCGAGGCCTACGAGGCGAGATGCCGCCATTGCCACGAGATTCCGGACGGCACGGGGCAGCGGTTGCTCGAGGAGCCCGCCCGCGGGGAGTGACCCGAGTGGCTTTGCAGATTGTCAAACCCGGAGGCCGCAGCCCGGCGCGAGCCCCATCCCCGCTGGATCCGGTCGGGGCCCACCTGGAAGCCAGCGGTAGACTGGAAGGCGGCGCGCTGCTGCAGCGCCGCATTCCCCACCCGCCCGAGGCTTCAGGGCATTCCAGGAGGTTCCCATGGCTGGCGCCTACGCCACCTTCACCCACATCACCGACTACATGGGCTTCGAGGGCCTGCTCACGGACGAAGAACGGATGATCCGCGAGACCGCGCGGAAGTTCGTGAACGCCGAGGTGCTGCCCATCATCGACAAGCACGCCCAGGAGCAGACCTTCCCGAAGCACCTGATCGCCAAGATGGGGGAGCTGGGCTTCTACGGTCCGTCGCTGCCCGAGGAATACGGCTGCGCGGGCCTGAGCAACGTGGCCTACGGGCTCCTGATGTACGAGCTGGAGCGCGGGGATTCCGGTCTCCGTTCCTTCGCCTCCGTGCAGGGCAGCCTGGTCATGTGGCCCATCTACGCCTACGGCAGCGAGGAGCAGAAGCGGTACTGGCTGCCGAAGCTGGCGGCCGGCGAGAAGGTGGGCTGCTTCGGTCTCACCGAGCCTGATTTCGGCTCCAACCCCGGCGGCATGCTGACCAAGGCCGTGCGCGAGCCGGGTGGCAAGTGGCGCCTCAACGGCACCAAGATGTGGATCACCAACGGCACCGTGGCCGACGTGGCCGTGGTCTGGGCCCAGACCGAGGAGGGCATCCGCGGCTTCCTGGTCGAGAAGGGCACCCCCGGCTTCAGCGCCCCCGAGATGAAGGGCAAGTGGAGCCTCCGGGCCTCCGTCACCTCCGAACTGGTGCTGGAGGACGTCATCGTGGAGGAGAAGGTCAGCCTGCTGCCCCACGTGAAGGGACTGAAGGGCCCCCTGGGCTGCCTCACCCAGGCCCGCTACGGCATCGCCTGGGGCGCCATCGGCGCCGCGGACGCCTGCTACCAGTGCGCCCTGGACTACGCGCTCTCCCGGATCCAGTTCGACAAGCCCATCGCCAGCTACCAGCTCCAGCAGGAGAAGCTGGCCTGGATGGTCACCGAGATCACCAAGGCCCAGCTCCTGGTCCTCCAGCTCGGCCGTCTGAAGGATGCCAAGACCTTCACCCCCGCCCAGGTGTCCATGGCCAAGATGAACAACGTGAACATCGCCCTGGAGGTCTGCCGGAAGGCCCGCACGATCCTGGGCGCCAACGGGATCCTGGACGAGTACCCCGTCATGCGCCACATGGCCAACCTCGAGAGCGTCTACACCTACGAGGGGACGCACGACATGCACACCCTCATCATCGGGCAGGAAGTGACGGGCATCCCGGCCTACCGCTGATTCGGGTGGCAGTCGTCGACCCGCGAACGGGCCCGCCACCTGGCGGGCCCTCCCGTTTCGGCCGATCTCCGATCGTCCTCAACGGAGCGGGGCCTCATGCACACCCTCATCATCGGGCAGGAAGTGACGGGCATCCCGGCCTACCGCTGAGCCCCGGATGGATTTTTGAAAACGGGTCTTCGGGCCCGTTTTTTTCCGCCTAGAATCCTGTCATGCGAATCCTCTCCATCGATGGCGGCGGCATCCGCGGCCTGATCCCGGCCCTGGTGTTGGCGGAGCTGGAGCGCCAGACGGGGAGGGCCATCGCCGACTGCTTCGACCTCATCGCGGGCACCAGCACGGGAGGCATCCTCGCCCTGGGCCTGGCCAAACCTGGGCCGGACGGCCGCCCCCAGCATCGGGCCCAGGATCTCGCCGACCTCTACCTCCTTGAGGGGGGGCGGATCTTCCACGAGGGAGCCTTCCGGCACCTGACCAATCCCATGGGGATCCGGGCGGCCAGGTACCCCGCCACGGGGCTCGAAGGGGTGCTCCGGGACTGCTTCGGCGAGACCCGGCTGAAGGAGGCCCTCGTGGAGCTCCTCATCCCGGCCTACGACCTGGAGAAGCGGGACCCGTTCTTCTACCGCAGCCGCCGTGCGGCCATGGATCCGCGGTACGACGTGCCCATGCGCGTGGCGGCGCGGGCCACGAGCGCCGCGCCCACCTACTTCGAGCCGGTGCAGGTCCAGTGGCCCGGAGAGAGGGACGTCCTGGTCGATGGCGGCGTCTTTGCGATCAATCCCGCCATGTGTGCCTACGCCGAAGGCTGCCAGCGGCTGCGGGAGGCCGGCGACCCCGACGGGGGCATCCTGCTGGTCTCCCTCGGCACCGGCTGCTACACCCGGGCCTACCGGTACGAGGAGGCGCGGACCTGGGGCGCGGCGGGCTGGGCGCGGCCCCTGCTCGACGTCATCTTCGACGGGGTGGGCGACACCGTGGACTACCAGCTCCGCCAGATCCTGCCCCAGGGGGCCAGCGGAACGCGTGGCTACCACCGTTTCCAGACCACCCTGGACCCGGACCTGAGCGAGATGGACGACACCTCCCCCGCGCACCTGGAAGGGCTCCACCGCATGGCCGAACGCATCCTCACGGCCCAGGCCGCGGAGATGGAGGCCCTGGCCCGGCACCTGAGCGAGGCTCCGGAGCGCTGACGCTCCCGCGAACGCGCTTTCCAGGCAGATGCGGGCCGGCAGCGGCCGGGGAGCATGCCCTAGCTGGCCTTGGCGGTCCGGACCACCAGCACGTCACAGGGGGCCAGGCGCACCACCCGGGAGGCGGTGCTGCCGAACAGGAGCCGCTCCAGGGTGGAGTGGCCCACCTGGGCCACCACCAGCAGGGTGTCGGAATCCGCCTCGGAGACGAGCTCCTCCGCGGGCCCGCCCCACTTCACGAGGGCCTGCGCCCCGGGGAAGGGCTGGAGCCAGTTCTTGAGCTGCTCTCGGGCATGGTCTTCCATGCTCTTCAGCCAGGCAGGATCCGGAAGGGCGATCTGGGCCTCCGGGAGCATGGGCGCCGGGGGCTGGAGGACGTGCATGGCCACCAGGGGCACGCCCAGGCGGGTGGACCAGGCGCCGCCCCGCTCCAGGGCCTGGTGCGAAGCCCCCGAGAAATCCACACCCACCAGCACCCGCTTGATCATGACGACCTCCTGAAGGGACAACCCCAAGATAAGTCCCGTTTACTCAGCAGGCTTCAAGAAAATGGCGGGTCGTTGAAATAAGAGTTGCAACATGTATAATGATCCAGGGAGGACGCCATGATCACGCTGCGCCGGTCCGAGGAACGAGGCCGATTCGATTTCGGTTGGCTCGACACCCGCCATACCTTCTCCTTCGGGGACTACCTGGACCCGGAGCACATGGGCTTCCGCAGCCTCCGGGTGATCAACGAGGACCGGGTCCAGCCCGCCAAGGGGTTCGGGACCCACGGCCACCGGGACATGGAGATCCTCACCTGGGTGCTCTCGGGGGCCCTGGAGCACCGCGACAGCCTGGGCACCCACGGGGTCATCCGGCCCGGCGAGGCGCAGGTCATGAGTGCGGGCACGGGCATCCGCCACAGCGAGTTCAATGCCTCGGATTCAGAGCCTGTCCACTTCCTCCAGGTCTGGATCCTCCCGGAACGGGCGGGCCTCGCGCCCCGCTATGACCAGGTGGCCTTCCCCGACGGCGACCTGCGGAACCGCCTGCGGCTGATCGCCAGCCCTGACGGGGCCGAGGGTTCGGTGAAGGTGTTCCAGGATGTGCGCCTATCCGTGGCGCGGCTGGACCCGGGCCGCGAGGTTCCCCTCACCCTGTCGCCGGGGCGCGCCGGGTACCTCCAGGTGGCCAACGGCTCGGTGACCCTGGACGGCATGTCCCTTCACGCCGGTGACGGTGCACGCATCGAAGGGGAGGCGGGCCTCACCGTCGCCGCCACCGTTCCTTCGGAAGTCCTCTTCTTCGATCTCGCCTGAGGTGCCCATGGCCACCAAGCCCGTCCGCTCCCTCGTGCCCGGCCTGCCCACGCAGGACGGCAACCGCGTCCCCCTCACGCGCCTCGTCCCGGGGCAGGGCCAGCAGGGCGGGGAGGCCTTCCGCGCCATGGACCCCTTCCTGCTCATGGACCACTTCGGGCCCATGGTGCTGCCGCCGGGGACGGATGCGGGCTTCCCGCCCCATCCCCATCGCGGGTTCCAGACGCTCACCTACCTGATCCAGGGCGCCTTCCGCCACCGGGACAGCACCGGGGGCTCGGGCCTGCTCGAGCCTGGCGGCGCCCAGCTCATGAACGCCGGGGCAGGCATCGTCCACGAGGAGATGCCCGTGCCGGAACACCTGGAGACGGGCGGTCCCATCGAGGGCGTGCAGCTCTGGATCAACCTGCCGAAGGCCGCCAAGGGCTCCGCACCCGGCTACACCGACCTTCAGCCCGAGGCCCTGCCCTGGCAGGCCCTTCCCGGGGGCCGCCTCCGCGTGCTGGCGGGCACCTGGGCGGGCACCACCGGCCCCGCGGTCACCCCGGCACGCATCGCCTATGCCCACCTGGAACTGGACGCCGGGGCCCGGTTCCAGCAAGCCATCCCCGGGGGCTGGCTGGCCGCCGTGGTGCCCCTGCACGGGACCATCCGCATCGAGGGGACCGAGGTGCCGGCGGACACGGTGGCCCTGCTGGGCGACGGGGACACCCTGGCCCTGGAGGCGGCCAGCCAGGTCAGCCTCATGCTGCTGGCGGGGGAACCCCTCCGTGAGCCCATCGCCCACTACGGACCGTTCGTGATGAACACCCGGGAGGAGATCGAACAGGCCCTGCAGGATTACCAGCGCGGACGGATGGGGAGGCTGGACTGACAACCTCGCCCGACTCAAGATATCGCGGGGGTGGCCGATGGGCCTGGAAACCCGAGGTATTCCCTTGTCCTTCCTCCGCAACCGCCCAGGTGCCGGCCCCGATCCGGAGCCCAGCAAGGCCGGGGGCGGCCTTCCGGCCGAGCTGACCTCGGATCTCCAGGGGATCGGCACGGTCCTGAGCCGGGCCGCGGTCGGCGCGGCGCGGACGTCGCTCCGGCTGCAGGGACTGGCCCGGGCCTACGAGCAGATCCTCTCCAGTTCCAGTGAGATCCAGGGGGCCCTGTCCAGCCTGGGGGAGAACATCCAGGGGGCGGCCCAGGCCGCAGAAGGCGGGGCGGAGAGCTCCCGCCGCATGGCGGAGCTGACCCGGGAGGGACTCAGGGCCAGCGAGCAGTCCGTGGCGACGGTCCATGAGCTCCGCCGGCAGACGGGGCTCACCGATGAGAAGCTCCAGGCCCTCATGGAGAAGGTCCTCCAGGTGACCGAAGTGTCCAAGGTCATCGAGGAGATCGCGAACCGGACCGGCCTGCTCAGCCTCAACGCGGCCATCGAGGCGGCGCACGCGGGCGCGGCGGGACGGGGATTCGCCGTGGTGGCCGACGAGGTCCGCAAGCTCGCGGACCGGACCTCCCAGCAGACCCATGAGATCGGCGCGCTGCTGTCCGCCATCCAGGGGGACCTGCAGCCGGCGCGGGAGGCGATGGACCGGAGCCTCGACCTCGCCGCCCGCACCAGCGATCAGGTGGAGGCCGTGGGGCACCGCCTTTCCGGGTTGGCGGAACTCGCGGACGAGGCAGCCGGGCACGTGAACCTCATCGCCCGGTCCTCGGTGGAGCAGACGAGTGCCGCCGGGACCCTCCTGGAAGCCTCCCGGAGCCTGGTGGACTCCACGGACCACCTGAAGGGCGAGACGGCGGCCCTGGCCCAGGACACCTTCCATCTCACCACCCTGACCGAGGCCGGCTACCGGCACCTGGCGCCCTACGACACGGGCTCCGTCTTCCACCGGTCCCTCGCCCTGGGGCGTGAGCTGGCCCGGCGCTCGGCCGAGGTGCTGGCGGCCCCCGTGAAGGCGGGGACCCTCAAGCTGGAGGACGTGCTGGACCTCCGCTACACCGAGATCCGGGGGAACGCCATCCGGGGCCTGGCCTCCCGCTTCAACGTGGACCGGGTGCCACTGGAGGGGTTCACGCCCCCGAAATTCCACACCGCCTACGACATGCAGGTGGACCCTCCCCTCCAGGCGATCTTCGACGAGATCCTGGGGCGGGAACCCCACCTCCTCTTCGCCCTCATCATCGACCTCAACAGCTACGCGCCCACCCACAACACGCGCTTCGCCCAGGACTGGACCGGGATTCCCGAGAAGGACCTGGTCGGCAACCGCGTGAAGCGGTTCTTCACGGACAACCGGGTGCTGGTGCGGGGCGGCCGGCACGGGGTCGGCGAGGCCGGGGAGGCCCTGCCGGAGCGCGCCACCCGGGAGGCCTTCCGCCGGGCCGGTGCGAAGCTCGCGGAACCCGAGGGCGGGTGCCGGGACTTCCTGGTGCAGACCTACGCCCGGGACACCGGGGCCCTGGTGACGGTGCTGACGGTGCCGCTCTACGTGATGGGCCAGCGCTACGGGGCGAGCCTCCTGGGCTGGACCGAGGACTGATCAGAGGGGCCTCGCCTCCAGCTTCCGCGCCAGCGTGAACCGGCCCTGGGCCAGCCGCGGGAGGGCGCGGGCCAGGGCCTCGCGGCTGCAGGCCAGGGCCTCGCACCAGGCGTCCACCGGGACCTCGCCGCCCTCGGGATGGCCTTCCGCCCACGCCTCCCACAGGGCGCCCAGGGCCGCCGCCTCGGGTTCCTGGCGGTCCCGCCAGCTGCGCTCCTGGGGCCGCCGCGGGGCGTGGAAGGCCGTGCCCTGGAGCTTCACGGGCAGGAAGGCCTGGGGGCGGTCGTAGTCGTCGTGGGAATAGTGGTAGCCCTGGCCCATGCCCGCCTTGCGGGCCGTGGCGGTGTGGGCGTCCCGGATGGATTCGGGGATGGGCGCGTCGTCGGCGGCCAGGGCGCTGTCGATGGCCAGGACGGTGGCGTTGCTCTTGGCGGCGTTCGCCACGTAGATCACGGCCTGGGCCAGGGGGATGCGGGCCTCGGGCCAGCCGATCTGCTCCACGGCGCGGCTGGCGGCCTCGGCCAGGATGAAGGCCTGGGGATCGGCGTTGCCCACGTCCTCCGCGGCGCAGACCATGAGGCGGCGGGCGATGAAGCGGGGATCCTCGCCGCCCCGGATCATGCGGCTGAGGTAGTACAGCGCCGCGTCGACGTCGGAACCCCGCAGGCTCTTCTGGAAGGCGCTGGCCAGATCGTAGTGGCCGTCGGCCCGGTCGAACATCATCCGGCCGCCCAGGGCCCCCTGGAGGGATTCCAGGTCGGGGTCCGGCATCTCCAGCCAGGTCTCGAGGCCCGACAGCGCGGACCGCAGGTCGCCCCCGGCCCAGTGGGAGAGCCACTCGAGGACCTCGGCGGGTTCCGGCGTGCCGGGTCGCTCCTTCGCCCAGGCCCGTTTCAGCACCTGCTGGATGTGGACGGGCTCCAGCCCCTTGAGGGCGATGAGCTGGCAGCGGCTCCGCAGCGCGGGGTTCAGGTAGAAGGCCGGGTTCTCCGTGGTGGCGCCGATGAGGATGGCCTCGCCGCGCTCCAGGAAGGGCAGGAGGATGTCCTGCTGGGACCGGTTGAAGCGGTGGATCTCGTCCAGGAACACCACCGGCGGTACGCCCCGGAACAGGGGCATCTCGCGGCTCTCCTGGAGGAACTTCTTCAGTTCGGCGGCGCTGCCGCTGACGCCGGAGAACTCCCGGAAGCCGTGGCCGGTGGCCTCCGCGAGGATGCGGGCCAGGGTCGTCTTGCCGGTCCCCGGCGGGCCCCACAGCACCATGGAGGGCAGGCGCCCGCCCGCCGTGAGCCGCATCAGCGCCCCCTTCGGCCCGAGCAGGTGGGCCTGGCCCACCACGTCGTCGAGGGTCTTGGGGCGGAGGCGCTCGGGGAGGGGGATGTGGGACATGGCGGACCGAACCTCCAGCCTACCCGCTGTGCTAGGCTCCGGGCATGCTGCCGGCCTACGAGCGCGATCCTTACGCCACCACCCTGGAGTCCCGCGTCCTGCGCTGCGGCGAGGAGCAGGGCCGCCCCTTCGCGATCCTGGAGGACTCCCTCTTCTACCCCGAGGGCGGGGGCCAGCCCTGCGACCTGGGGACGATCAACGGCGTGGCCGTGCTCGACGTCCAGAAGCGCGACGGGGAGAGCCGGCACTACCTGGGGGCCCCCGTGGCCGAGGGACCCGCTTCCCTGCGGCTGGACTGGGTGCGCCGCTTCGACCACATGCAGCAGCACACGGGCCAGCACCTGCTCACGGCCGTGGCCCAGGACCGCTTCCAGTGGGAGACCACGGCGTTCCACCTGGGCGTGGCCACCTGTGACATCGAATTGACCGCTACCTCCATTTCGCCGCGCGAAATGGAGCAGCTGGAGGAGGCCGTGGCCGCCGAGATCCGGGCCGGCCGGGAGATCACGGCGCGTCGGGTGAGTCCCGAGGCCTATGCGGAAGCGGTGGTGCGGTCCCGGGGCCTGCCCGAGGGCCACACCGGGGACATCCGGCTGGTGGCCATCGCGGGGGTGGACCTGAACACCTGCGGCGGCACCCACCTGCGCCACACGGGGGAGATCGAGGCCCTGAAGCTCCTGGGGACCGAATCGATCCGGGGCGGCACGCGGCTCTTCTACGTGGCGGGCGGGCGGACCCGGGCCCGGCTTGGCGCCCACGAACGCCGCAATGCCACCCTCCGCACCCTGCTCGGGGCCCCGGACGAGGACCTGGTCCAGACGCTCCAGACGAAGCTGGACCAGCTCCAGGCCGCTGAACGACGGGGGCGGAAGCTGGAGGAGGAGCTGGCGGAGCTCCAGGGGACGGCCCTCGCCGTGCGATCCGGGGCCCTGGTGGAGGCGCACTTCGAGGGGCGCGACATGGCCTTCCTCCAGAAGCTGGCCCGCCAGGTCCTCGCGGCGGATCCGGCCAAGGCCGTGTTCCTGACGTCGGACCTGGGGGGCCAGGGGCTGTTCCTGCTCAGTGGCGGAGAGGCCTCGGCACTGGATGTACCCGCCCTCGGCAAGGCGGTGGCGGACCTCCTCGGCGCCAAGGGCGGCGGCTCGGGGAGGAGCTTCCAGGGCAAGGCGCCCGGTCTGGCGGCCCGTGCCGGGGCCCTGGCCCGCCTGCGGGAACCGGAGGGCTGAGCCGTGGCCGGGCCCCTGCCTCCCTGGATCGCGGGCCCCTTGAAGCTGCTGGCCTGGGGGCTCGGGGCCTACGCGGCACTCTGCCTGGCCGCCTTCCTCCTCCAGCGGCGGATGATGTACTTCCCCGATCGGAGCACCGAGGCGGAATCCCTCCGCCAGGGGGCCCGGATGGGGCTCGCGCCCTGGCGGGATGGCACCGGGCACCTGCTGGGCTGGCGCCGCCCCGGAACCGGCGGCGACCGCCCGCAGATGCTGGTGATCCACGGCAACGCGGGCGATGCCCTGGGCCGGCTGGACTACCTGCCCGTGCTGGAAGCGGCGGGGTTCGAGGGCGTGCTGCTGGAATACCCGGGCTACGGACCCCGGCCGGGGCGGCCCTCGGAAGGCCGCTTCGTGGCGGACGCACGGGCTGCCCTGCGGCAGCTGAAGGCGGAGGGGCCGGGTCCGGTGTTCCTGCTGGGCGAGAGCCTGGGCTCCGGCGTGGCGGTGCAGGTGGCCGCACGGGAACCCGGCGCCGTCGCCGGCCTGCTCCTGGTGACCCCCTTCGCCCGGATGACCGAGGTGGCGGCCCGGCACTATCCCTTCTTCCCCCTGGGACTGCTCCTGCGGGATCGCTGGGACAGCCTGGGCGCCATCGGCGGCTATGCGGGGCCCGTGGCCCTCCTCGTGGCCGGACGGGACGAGGTGGTGGGGGCCGCCCAGGGCCGCCGCCTGGCCGCGGCCGCGCCCGGACCCGTCTTCGTGCGGGAGGTGTCCTGGGCGGACCACAACGGCCTCCCCCTGGAACCGGGGCAGGCGCCCTGGCCGGAACTGCTGGGTTTCCTCCGCCGCCCCGAGGGGATGGGACAATGAGGCCATGGACCTGATCTACCTCGACCACAACGCCACCACGGCCCTCGATCCCGAGGCCTTCGAGGCCATGCGGCCCTGGTTCACGGAGCGCTTCGGCAACGCCAGCTCGGCCTATGCCCTGGGGCACCTCTCGGACGGCGCGGTGGTGGCGGCGCGGGAGCAGGTTGCCTCCCTGGTGGGCTGCACGCCCGCGGAGATCGTCTTCACGTCAGGCGGAACCGAAAGCCTGAACCACGCGGTCCGGGGTGCCTGGGAGGCCTTCCCCGCGAAGCGGCACCTGGTCGCCACCGCGGTGGAGCACCCGGCCGTGCGCGCGCTGGTCGCGTGGTGGCGCGCCATGGGGGGCGAGGCCACGGACGTGGGCGTGGACGGCGAGGGGCGCCTCGACCTCGCGGCCCTGGAAGGCGCGGTACGCCCTGACACGGCCCTGGTGGCCGTGATGGCGGCCAACAACGAATCCGGCGTGATCTTCCCGGTGGCCGAGGCCGGCCGGATCGCCCGGGCGAAGGGCGCGCTGTTCCTGGTGGACGCCACCCAGGCCATGGGCAAGGTCCCTGTGGACGCCGCCGCGTGGGGCGCGGACCTGCTCAGCCTCAGCGGCCACAAGTTCCACGGCCCCAAGGGCACGGGCCTGCTCATGATCCGCCGGGGCGTGCGCCTGAAGCCCTTCATGCTGGGCGGCTCCCAGGAGCGGGGTCGCCGCGGGGGCACGGAGAACGTGCCGGGACTCGTGGGCCTGGGGAAGGCCGCAGAACTGGCCCTGGCGCGGCTGCCCGAGACGGAGCGGATGCGCGCGCTCCGTGACCGCTTCGAGGCGGAGCTGGCCGCCCGGATTCCCGATCTCCGCGTGCATGGCGCCGGCACCGAGCGCCTGCCGAACACCAGCCTGGTGGGCTTCGCGGGCGTCGAGGGCGAGGCGGTGCAGCTGAAACTGGCGGAGCAGGGTGTCTGCGTCTCCACGGGGAGCGCCTGCAGCACCGGCATGCGCGAACCCAGCCACGTGCTGCGGGCCATGCAGGTTCCTGACGCCTACGCCCAGGGCACCGTGCGCTTCAGCCTGGGGCGGGGCACCTCTGACGCCCAGATCGACCGGGTGCTGGAGCTGCTGCCGGGGATCGTGGCGGCGCTACGGGCATCCGGCCTGTCCATCGTCAAATGACTTCCACGAAGGGCACGAATTCAAAGACAAGGCCACGAATGAGGGCGTATTTGGCCTGACGTCCGGCGTGTTTTCCAGGGCAGGCGACCTTCCTTCGTGCGCTCGCTTCACCCTTCGTGCCCTTCGTGGAGCTCCTTTCCCGCGCCGCGGAGGCGGAGCAGCTCGGCCATGTAGTGCTCCAGCGCATAGGGCAGCCAGCGGTGGCCGGGCAGGTTGCGGCTCAGGTAGCCCATGTGGCCGCCGTGAGCCTCAAGGTGCAGGTGCACCAGGGGGGACTTCAGGGCCTCGACATGGGGCCGCCAGGGGATGAAGGGATCGTCCTTGGACTGGAGGATCACCGTGGGCACCCGGACTCCAGCCAGGTGGCCGCGGGCGGAGCAGCGGGCATAGTAGTCGTCGGCATCCCGGAAGCCCCCGGCCTTCGAGGTGTAGGCATCGTCGAAGTCCCTGAGGCTCATCAGGGCATGGGTCGGATAGGCGTCCGGAATGAGGCCGTCGGCCACGCGCTCGCGGATGGCCCGCCGGCAGCGCCGGATGAACCGCAGTTCGTAGAGGCGGCTCATCCCGGCGTGGATGGTCCGGGAACAGGCCGCCAGGTCCACCGGCGGGTTCACCGCGATGGCCAGGTCCGGCCGGGCGGCGGGCACGGCCAGGCCGCCGCCGAGGTTCAGGAGCAGCGCATTGGCCGAGAGGGAGAAGCCCAGGGCCAGCTGCCGCAGCCCGGGGTGGCGCTCCCGTGCCGCGGCGAAGGCCGCCCCCAGGTCGTCGCCCGAGCCGCTGTGGTAGGGACCCGCCGCCAGCCCGCGACCGTCGCCGCAGCCGCGGTGGTTCACCGTCCAGACGTGGTGGCCCTGCCGGCGGGCGGTAGCCGTGGCGCGCCGGACGTAGTGGGCCTGGTCATCGCCCCCAAGCCCATGGAAGATCAGCACGAGCACGTCCGTTTCGCCCGGATAGTGGCGGGCCGCGAGCTGATCGCCATCCGGCAGGGGGATGCGGAACGGATGGAAGGGGTGGGCGGGGGCCTCGTCCGGCAGGTAGTTGCCCAGGATCGTCTGCAGGTGCCCACCCCGCGCCCAGCGCGGCGGAAGGCAGGGCAGGGGGGGAGGAGCGAGGATCAGCATCGCTCCATGCTGACGTCAGTCGTTGCGCTTGAACACGAGCTTGTAGCTGAAGGGGTTGTCGAGCTTCGGATGGGTGTAGGTCACCTGGATGGCCATGCTCTCGCCGTCCTTCCGCATGGAGTAGACGTACTTCAAGGTATAGCCGTCGCCCTGGAGGGTCTGGATCATGGTGGGGCCATCCTGGGTGAGGGTGGCCTTGAAGGCCTCGTCGTCGCTGCGCTTCCAGTCGGCCACGGTGCCGTCCGCAGGTGTGTCGACGGGGCGCTCCCGGCCCATGGTCACGGTGAAGTTGTCCCCGGCCAGGATGTCCAGCTTGTCGAAGGTCCTGCAGGCATTCTGGAGTTTCTTCTTCCAGAACAAGCGCAGCGCGAAGTTCATGTCCTTCACGAAGGCATCGATCTGCTCCTCCGGGTTGTCGCTCTTGGCGGCGAGCAGCGACCACTCGCCGTCCCAGTCCACCTTGCGTACGGTCGACGCCTCCTTCGACGGCGCAGGCTTGGACTTCTGGGCGGTGAGCGGGAGGACGAGCAGGAAGGGCAGGAGGAGGGGGCCAGCGGCGCGCACGGATTCTCCGGGGAAGGGGTGCCAGGAGCCTACACTGCCCTGGCGGCGCATGGGAATATGCCGTTGTGACCACAGTAACAAATCCAGGGATTGATGACCTTGCAGGCAGGATCCCTCAAGCCGCGGTGTAAGCTTGGAGGTCCAGCCCGGAAGGGCTCCCCAAACAGCGAGGAGAATGGCGATGAAACGCAAGCAGGAAGCCCTCGACTACCATTCCCAGGGACGGAAGGGAAAGATCGAGGTGGTGGCCACCAAGCCCTGTTCCACCGCCCGGGACCTCTCCCTGGCCTACTCCCCGGGGGTGGCCGAGCCCTGCCTCGAGATCGAGAAGAACCCCGAAGACGCCTACAAGTACACGGCCAAGGGCAACCTGGTGGCCGTGATCTCCAACGGCACGGCGGTACTGGGCCTCGGCAACATCGGTGCCCTGGCCGGCAAGCCGGTGATGGAGGGCAAGGGGGTACTCTTCAAGCGCTTTGCCGACATCGATGTGTTCGACATCGAGGTCGACGAGCTGGACATCGACCGGTTCTGCCAGGTGGTGAAGGCCCTGGAGCCCACGTTCGGGGGCGTGAACCTGGAGGACATCAAGGCCCCCGAGTGCTTCGAGATCGAGACCCGCCTGAAGAAGGAGATGAACATCCCCGTCTTCCATGACGACCAGCACGGCACGGCCATCATCAGCACGGCGGCGCTGATGAACGCGTCCGAGATCGTCGGCAAGAAGATGCAGGACATGAAGGTGGTGTTCAGCGGGGCCGGCGCCTCGGCCATCGCCTGCGCGAACATGATGGTGAGCGCGGGGGTCAAGCTGGAGAACCTCTGGCTGTGCGACACCAAGGGCCTGGTCTACACCGGCCGCAAGGAGGGCATGAACGTCTACAAGGAGCGCTTCGCCAAGCCGAGCGACTGGCGCACCCTGGCCGACACCATCGTGGACGCCGACGTGTTCGTCGGCTGCTCCAGCAAGGGCGCGCTGACGCCCGAGATGGTGAAGAGCATGGCGAAGGATCCCATCGTCTTCGCCCTGGCGAATCCCGATCCCGAGATCGACTACCCCCTGGCCAAGGCGACCCGGTCCGACATCATCATGGCCACGGGCCGCAGCGACTATCCGAACCAGGTGAACAACGTCCTGGGCTTCCCCTTCATCTTCCGCGGCGCCCTGGATGTGCGCGCCACCGAGATCAACGAGCCCATGAAGCTGGCCGCGGCCAAGGCCCTGGCCGCCCTGGCGAAGGAGGAGGTGCCCGAGTCGGTGGTGAAGGCCTACGCCGGCCAGAAGTTCAGCTTCGGTCCCGAGTACATCATCCCGAAGCCCTTCGATCCCCGCGTGCTCCTGTGGGTCGCCCCGGCCGTGGCCAAGGCGGCCATGGACACCGGCGTGGCCAAGCAGCCCATCGCGGACATGCAGCAGTACAAGGAGCGCCTCGAGGGCCTCCAGGGCCGCAGCAAGGATGTCATCCGCAGCGTCGTGAACCGGGCGAAGTCGAACCCCAAGCGGGTGGTCTTCCCCGAGGGCGACCACCCGCTGATCCTGCAGGCCGTGGCCCAGATGGTGGACGAGGGCATCTGCATCCCCATCCTCCTGGGCGATCCGGACCGGATCAAGTCCGTGGCCATGGAGCGCGGCATCGATGTCAGCGGCATGGAGATCCTGGATCCGGGATCCGTGCCCTGGCGCCAGGAGGCGGAGGACGCCTTCTTCGACATCCGGAAGCGTCGGGGGGTCACCCACTCCGAGGCCAAGCGCCTGATCCGCCGGCGGATCTACTTCGGCGCCATGATGTGCCGCCTGGGCAAGGCCGACGGCCTCATCGCCGGCCTGACGATGTACTACCCCGAGACCATCCGTCCCTGCCTCGAGGTGATCGGCACCCGCAAGGGCGTCAAGCGCGTCTGCGGCGTCTACACCATGGTGCTGAAGAACCGCGTCCTGTTCTTCTCCGACACCACCATGAACATCGAGCCCAACAGCGAGGAGCTGGCCGAGATCGCCCTCCTCACGGCCGATCTGGCCAAGGACACCTTCAACATGGACCCCCGGGTCGCCATGCTCTCCTTCTCGGATTTCGGGAGCGTCGACCATCCCCTGGTCCGCAAGGTGCAGAAGGCCGTCCAGATCGTGAAGGCCCAGCGCCCGGACCTGAAGTGCGACGGCGAGATGCAGGCCGATACCGCCCTCGGCGCCGACATCCTGGCCGAGGACTACCCCTGGGTGGACATGCCGGGCGGGCCGAACGTGCTGATCTTCCCCGACCTCACCAGCGGCAACATCGGCTACAAGCTGGTGCACCGGCTGGCAGGCGCGGAGGTCATCGGGCCCATCACCTGCGGCATGGCCGCCCCGGTGCACGTGCTGCAGCGGCACAGCGACCTGAACGACATCGTCCACCTCACGGCCCTCACGGTTGTGGAGGCCCAGAAGAAGTCCTAGCCGCAGCCGAGCGCCAGCATAGAAGGGGGGGCCTCCGGGCCCCCCTGCTATGCTGGGCCGGACCATGCCGAGGGAGTCCTGATGGCGGAGGTGCTCTGTGCCTGGTGCGGGAGCTGGATCCGGGAGGGGGAGATCGACCACTCCCATGGCATCTGTCCGGCCTGCTATCGCCGCCTCCGGGGCATCCCGGACCTCTCGGAAGCCGAACTGGACGAGCTCCCCTTCGGGGTCATCGTCCTCGCCGGCGATGGGTTGGTGCTCGCCTACAACCGGGCGGAGGAGGAACTGGCGGGCCGCCGATCCCAGGACGTGATCGGCCGGAATTTCTTCACCGAGGTGGCCCCCTGCACCTCCGTGCAGGCGTTCCAGGGGCAGTTCACGGCCTTCTGCCAAGGTCCGGAACCCTCGCGGACCTTCCAGTTCACCTTCCGCTTCCCTGCGGGTCCGGTGAAGGTCCAGATCCTCTTCCTGCACAAGGCGGTCGGGTGCGTGGTGGTCGTCCGCAGGCTGGGGTGAGGGGGCTGGGCGCCGCAGGTATCATGGGGGCCCTGGAGGCCGGTCATGTACCACATTGTCGATTCGGGCAAACCCTTTGAGCAGGCGGCCACGGATCTCGAGGCGGCGGTCAAGGCCGGCGGTTTCGGGGTCCTGCATGTCCACGATCTCGGGGACACCCTGAGGGGCAAGGGGTTCCCCTTCGCCGAGCAGTGCCGCGTCTTCGAGGTCTGCAACCCGGCCCAGGCCGCCAAGGTGCTCGCCCGGGACCTGCGCCTGAACATGGCGCTCCCCTGCCGCATCTCGGTCTACACGGAGCAGGGCCGCACGCGGATCGGGCTGATCCTGCCGGCGGAGATGCTCGGAGGGCTCACCCAGGACGAGGCCCTGAAGCCCGTGGCCGCCGAGGTGGAGGCGGCGCTCGTCGGCATGGTGGAGGCCGCCCGCTGAAGGGGGGCCCTAGCCCTGGCGCAGCTGCTGCATCCAGGCCTGGATCTCGGGATCGGGTTCGGGGCTGAGCCGGAGGGCCTCCTGGAGATCCTCGAGGGCCGGGCCTGGCTCGCCGCGCTGCAGGTGGACGAAGGCCCGCTCCTTCCGCGGGCGGGGGTTGGACGGCTCCAGGAGGATGAGGTGGGTGCCGGTCCACAGGGCCTCCTCCCAGAGCTCGGCGTGGAGGTACCGCAGGTGGAGGTTGCGCACCAGCCTCGCCAGGATCTGCCTGTCCGGCGTGGGGCGCAGCATGGCGGGGTGGAAGGCCACCTTGCCGCCAGTGGCGGCGGCGACGATCTCGGAGCCGCGTTCCGTTCCCACGGGGCGCCCGCCGTGGAAGGGATCGAAGCAGAGCAGGCCCAGGTCCGTGCGGAGGCCCGCGATGAAGTGGCCCGGCAGGCCCACGCCCACGGCATCGAACCCGAGGCGCCGGGCCAGGTCCACCCACAGGATGGAGAGGGCGATGGGCAGGCCCCGGCGGCGCCCGATCACCTGCGGCAGCAGCGCGTTCTCCGGGGCATCGTAGGTATCCCGGTCCCCCTGGAATCCCAGATCGTGGAACAGCAGGTGGTTGAGGGCATCGATGGCCTGGTGGAGGTTCCAGGGCAGCGGCATCCGCCCGGCCAGCAGGAAGGCCCATTCGTCCAGCTGCCGGAGTACTGGCGCCGGGTCCGGATCCGCCAGGGCCGGAGAGGCGGCGTGGACGGCGCCCTCCGCGAGGTTCCGGCAGTCCGGGTCCGCGCGGAGGAACTCCAGCAGGGACATCAGCGCCGCCGGAACCAGCCGCGGAGGAGCCAGGCCAGGCAGAGCAGCCCCACGGCAGCCAGGGACCAGCGCTGCCAGCGGTCCGTGGCGCCCCTGATCTTCCGGGCCTCCTCGGCCTTGTGGGCGTTCTCCTCGATGGAGATCTTGGACTGGGCCTCGCGGGCGTCCTTCACGGCCTTCCGCTCGGAGTCACGGGTGGCGCGGATCTCCTCGGCGGCGGCGTCCTTCTCGTCCTGGAGGCCGAGCACGGCCACGCGCTGGAGGCGGAGGCGCGGATGGACCCGGTGGCGCAGGGGCACGGCCCCGGAGTCGTCCTGGGGAGTGGCCTCGTCCTGCCCGGAGTCCAGGCTGTCGGCCAGGTCCTGGATGTCGGCCCGGAGGTCGCTCAGCTGCTGGTTCTGCTGGTGGAGCTGGGCCCCCTGGATCCAGAGCAGGCAGAGCTGGAGCGAGAGCAGCAGGGGAACGAGCCATCTCAGGGCGGAACGGCGCGGCATCAGACCTCCCTCCCCAGGATAAACAGGGTTCGGTCGTCCAGGTTCTGCGCATCGAAGGCGGCCACGTCGCGGAAGACGGCCTCGCAGGCGGCGCGCGGGCTGCCGGTGCCCCAGAGGCGGCGGAGCTGGGCGCAGAGCCGCGGGACCCCGTAGAGCTCCCCCTGCTTGCTCATGGCCTCGGAGAGGCCGTCGCTGTAGAGCACCAGCCAACCCTTGGGCGGGAGGACGCCCTCGAGCACTTCCCAGTCCCCGGGCCCGGCGGGACGGAGGCCCAGGCCCCGCCCGTGGGGGGCCAGCTCGCGGGAGCAGTCCTCCGTGAGCCCCTCCAGCAGCAGGGCGCCGGGGTGGCCGGCGCGGGCCAGCCGGTAGCGGCCCTGGGCATCCCACTCCAGCAGCGCCAGGGTGAGGAAGCCTCGCTGGCCCAGGAGCTGGCGCAGGGTGTGGTCCATGGCCTGGAGGATGGTCTCCAGGGGCTGGTCCTCCCGCTGGGTGGCGTGCTCCAGCAGGGCCGTCGCCTGCGCCATGTACAGCGCCGCGGCCAGCCCCTTGCCGCAGACGTCGCCCACGGCCGCCAGCCAGGTGCCGCTGGGCCGCCGCTTGACGAAGAGCAGGTCCCCGCCGGTCTCCAGGGCCGGTTCCAGACGCAGGGCCACGTGGAAGCCCGGGATCGAGGGCGGCTCGGAGGTGATGAGCCCCTCCTGGATGCGCCGGGCGGTCTCCAGCTCCTGGCTCAGCCGCTCCTGGGCCAGGGTGCGGCGGTGGAGGATCGCGGTCTCCAGCACCAGGCTGGCGGCCAGGGCCACCTCCCGGAGCAGCTCCCGGTCATCCCGGCCATAGTTCAGCTCGGCGTATTTCCCGCCCAGCAGCACGGCGGCATGGGGCTCGTCGCCGCCCATCAGCAGCACCAGGAGCTGGGCCTCCAGGGCATCCACATGGGCCCGCAGACGCTCTCCCTGCTCGCGGATCCAGTCGGCCTCCTCGCTCCCCAGGCCCAGCACCAGCTCGCGGTTCTCCCGGGCCAGGCGCAGCAGGCCCGCAGGCAGGATCAGGTACTGGGGCGGGAAGGTCACTTTGCGGTCGTCGCGGTCGAGGGTCTCCGCACCGGGCAGGAGGATGCGGCGGTCCTCCACGGGCAGGACCTCCAGCAGCTGCGGCTGGAAGGCCTCCCGCAGGGAGCTGGCCACGGTCTTGAGCAGGGCCTCCTCGCTGAACCGCTTCTTCGGCTCGCGGAGGGCGCCCAGGGCGGTGTCCCGCGCACTGGCGATGTCCCGGCGGAAGCGCCGGCGGATGCCCCGCAGGAGCCACCGCAGGCTCCACCCCAGCGGCAGGGCCAGGAGGCCCACCAGGGCTCCGGCCCAGCCCGGGGGAATGGAGGAGAGGGCCTGGGAGAAGGCCCAGGCGAGGCCGCCGAGGTAGAGGGCCAGGGTGAGGCCCAGCACGGCGAAGTAGATGACCCAGCGGAGCAGGGCCTTGCGGACGTCGAACAGGCCGCGACGGAAGATGGCGTAGGCGAAGCTCAGCGGGAGGAGGGGCAGGGGCACCATGAAGATCCAGCTCTGGCGGCTGAAGATCTGGCTGGCTCCGAACTTCGCCTGGAGCAGGACCATGGCCACCAGGTCCAGGCAGATGGCGGTGGTCACGAGGAGGCTGGGGATGAGCGTCCGGCGGAACCTCGGCTCCACCCGCAGCATGCCCGCGACGAAGAAGCCGAGGCCCAGGAGGCCGGCGGCGAGGTAGAGGGACTGGGGCAGCCAGCGGCTGAGGAGGGTGAGGAAGCCCACCAGTGCCGAGGGGGCCGGCTCGCCGTCGAGACCCAGGGCCTTGGCCGCCCCGTCCCCGAAGAGCCGGATCAGGGTCAGGGTCGTGAGCACCAGGGCCATCGCGGCGAAGGTGGCGTAGAGGGCCCTGAGCAGGCGCCGGTTCTTCCGCGCTTCGAAGGGATGGGGGAAGCGGAGGAAGAAGTGCACCCACAGGGGCGGGAGCAGCGCGCTCACCAGCCCGTTCACGAGGATGATGGCCGCCACGGCACGGTCGGGGACGTTCCCCGAGATGGTGGCGCCGGAGAGCATGAGCCCGGTGCTGGCCAGGTAGAAGAAGTGCCGGGCGCTCTTGCGCTCGGCCGCCGACACCACCACCAGGACGGCGATGGCCCAGGCGATGAGGCCGTTGAGCAGCAGGGCCAGCTGGAAGAGGCTCAGGGGCTTCACCAGCCGGAGGGGGAGCTGGAGCAGGCGGCCCTGGCGCTTCACGGTGTAGATGAGGATCGTGCCCTCGCGCCGTGAGTTGATGTAGCGCTGGGCCTCCATGGTGCCGGCCCGGGTGGCGTCCCAGTGGTGGCCCTGGATGGCCACCAGCTCGTCCCCCTCCAGGAGGCCCGCCTCCTCGGCCACGCCTTCGGGCAGGATCTCCCGGATGACGATCTTCTTCCCGTCCTTGACGTTCTCGACCACCCAGGAGCATTGGTCGTCCGACCGTGCGTAGACCCACTGGTTCAGGTAGAAGGAGCCCAGGGCGAACCCCAGCGCCACGAGGCTGATCCAGAGCAGGCGCCAGCGGATGCGTTTGAGGGTGGGGCTCATGGAACCTTTGTGATATGAATGCCGGCATGGATCGGATGCCGGGAAACGACAGGCCCTGCTGGGTGTTGGTGGGAGGCCGCAGGAGGCTCGGGCGGGCCCTGGCGGAGGATCTCGCCGGGGACCATGACCTGGTGCTGACGAGTTCCCGCCCCTGGGAGGGCGAGGACTGGCTGGCCGGGTTGTCCAGGAAAGCACAGATCCGGACCCTTCACTGGGATGCGGAGCGTCCGGAGCTGGTGTCCCGCATGATGGCAGATCTGGAGGCCCTGGACACGGCCGGGGTGGTGATTTCCGGCGCGGTCATCGTGGCAGGGACCTTTCCCGAGGCCCCCCTGGGAAGCTGGACCGCCGAGGGCCTCGAGGCCACCTGGCGGATCAACCTTGCCTTCCCCCTCCTCTGCGCCCAGGCGCTGGCGCCGCGCCTGGCGGAAGGCGCCTGCCTCCAGTTCCTGCTGGACACCTCCATCCACCAGCCCTGGCTGAAGCGGCTGCCCTACAGCGCGGCCAAGGGCGGGCTGGCCTCGGTGATCCCGGGACTGGCGCAATCCCTGGCCCCACGGGTGCGGGTGGTGGGCCACGCCCTGGGGGCCATCCTCCCCGTCGAGGGCAGCGACGAGGCCTTCCTGGCAGAGCGCACCCTCCTCAAGCGGCTGGGCGAGCCCGCCGACCTCTGCCGCGCTGTGCGCTACGCGGCGGACAGCCCCTTCCTCACCGGCGAGATCCTCACCCTGGATGGCGGAAGGCGCTGGATCTGAGGCCTACTGCAGCGCCAGCACCTCGATCCGCGAAGACAGGTCGGCGCTGTGGTAGACGCGCTGCTCGGCCTTGCGGAAGTCGCCGGGCCTGGCGTGGGGGATGTCGCAGAAGACCTGGGGATTGCGGTCCACCAGGGGGAACCAGGAACACTGGACCTGGACCATGAGCCGGTGGCCCTTCTTGAAGGTGTGGAAGACGTCCGGCAGGGTGAAGGCCACCTCCGTGGGCTGGCCGGGAACGAAGGGTTCGGGCGTGGTGAAGCTGTTCCGGAACTTCCCGCGGAGCGCGTCCCCGCGGATGAGCATCTGCTGGCCGGCCGCATGCCAGCCGGGGGGGCAGTGGGCGGGATCCGGGGCATCGTCGGGGAAGACGTCGATGACCTTCACGATCCAGTCGCTGTCGGTGCCGGTGGTGCTGACGTGCAGCACGGGCCGGACGGGGCCCGCCAGGGTCAGATCCTCCGTCAGGGGGGCCGTCTCGTAGACCAGCACGTCCGGACGCCGGGCCGCGAACCGCTGGTCCTCGACCATGTACGGGGCCGAATAGTCGAAGCTGATGTCCTGGGTGTAGGGCACCGGCTTGGCGGGGTCGCTCACGAAGGCGTCGAAGCCGTCCGTGGCTCCGGGCCGGGCGAAGCTGATGCGGCCCTGGGACTCCAGGTAGAAGCTCCGGGGCTTCGCCTGCTTCGGCGGCCAGGCGTCGAAGGTGCGCCACCGGTTGCTCCCGGTCTCGAAGACCGTGGCCTTGGGCAGGGCGGGGCCGGGAACGTCCTTCAGGTAGTGGTTGAAGAAGGGCAGCTCCACGTCCTGCTCGAACCAGGCGGCGGTCCTCGATCCGAATTCGGCGGTGCCGATGCGGCTGCCATCGCCGCCGGCCCACTGGCCGTGGGTCCAGGGGCCCATCACCAGGTGGCTGTCCGTCGCGGGGCTCTTCTCCGTCAGGGTGCGGGCGCAGGCCAGGGCGCCGAAGAGGTCCTCCGCGTCGAACCAGCCGCCCACGGTGAGGACGGCGGGCTTCACGCCGCGCAGGTGGGGGCGCAGGTCCCGGGCCTGCCAGTAGGCGTCGTACGCGGTGTGCCGGATGTACTCCTCCCAGATGCCCTCGGGGGCCTGCTTCACCTTGCCTTCCAGGCCGGCCACGGGGCCCGCGTCGAGGTACCAGCGGTAGCCGTCGGGCGTGCCCACCTCCGTGACCTCGGGGCGGTCGGGCGAGGGGGCGTCGTGGCGGCTGTGGAAGAAGAGGAAGAATCCGAAGTTGGCGGTGAGCTGGAAGGCGCCCCGGTGGTAGCTGTCGTCGCCCTCCCAGAGGTCGATCATGGGCGCCTGCGGCGACACGGCCTTCAGGGCCGGATGGCCGCAGAGCATGCCCTGGGCCGTGTAGTGGCCGGGATAGCTGATGCCCCACATGCCTACCTTCCCGTTGTTGTCCGGGAGGTGCTTCACCAGCCAGTCGATGGTGTCGTAGGTGTCCGTGGTCTCGTCCGTGTCCTTCGGTCCCTTGGTGGGGTTCACGGGCCGCGCGTCCACGAAGGTGCCCTCGCTCATGAACCGGCCCCGCACGTCCTGGTAGGCCACGATGTAGTCCTGGTCCGCGAAGGTGGCGGAGGGGCCCACGCCCCGCCGGTAGGCGTCCTCACCGTAGGGCCCCACGCCGTAGGGCGTGCGCTGCAGGAGGATGGGATGGGGGCGGCTCGTGTCCTTCGGCAGGTAGATGGACGTAAACAGCCTCACCCCGTCCCGCATGGGGATGAGGACCTCGCGCTTGGTGTAGCGGGCCATGACCGGGTTCGGCGGCTCCGGCGCCTGGGCGGCCAGGGGGCCGAGGAAGGCGGCGAGGACCGGAAGGCACAGGAAGCGGCGGAGGGGCATGGATCTCCCGGAAAAGAGACGATGCTCCCACAGGAACCGCAGCCCGGGGAAGCCTCGTGGGAGAATCAGGGGGAAGGGGCCGGCTCGCATGAAGTTCAAGGTCAACGAGGTCTTCCACAGCATCCAGGGCGAAGGACGGGGCCCCGTCCGCGAGCGCGGCGCGCGATCGCCCGAAGGGCGGGAGCGGTGGACGCAGGTCACGGCGGAGCGCTGATGAAGTTCAAAGTCAACGAGGTCTTCCACAGCATCCAGGGCGAAGGCGCCCGGGCGGGCCGCCCCTGCCTCTTCATCCGGCTCACGGGCTGCCCGCTGCGCTGTTCGTACTGCGACACCGAATATGCCTTCTTCGAGGGCAGCCTGCGGGAGATGGAGGATCTGCTGGCCGAGGTGCGCCAGCGCCTCGGGCCGCCGCGGACGGGACCGGCGGTCCCCTTCGTCGAACTCACCGGCGGCGAGCCCCTCGCCCATCCCCAGGCCCCGGACCTGCTGCGGGCCCTGCTGGGCCTGGGCTACGAGGTGGCCCTGGAGACCGCCGGCAGCCACGACCTGGCCCCCGTGCCCCGTGAAGTCGTCAAGATCGTGGACCGCAAGACCCCCGGCAGCGGGGAGTCCCACCGCTGGCTGGACACCAACCTGGACCACCTGGTGTCCGGCCAGGACGAGCTGAAGTTCGTGCTCTGCGACGCCGCCGACTACGAGTGGGCCCGGGCCTGGTGCGCCGAGCGGCGGATCTGGGACCGGGTGGAGGTCCTCTTCAGCCCGGCCTGGGGCCGCCTGGACCCCGCCTGGCTGGCTGAACGGGTCGTCGCCGACGGCCTGCCGGTCCGCGTCCAGCTCCAGCTCCACAAGGTCATCTGGGGCGCGGCGCGGACGGGGGTCTGATCCCGGGGAGTCCTGCATTCCTTGAGGGATCGTCCAGGGAAGCCGATGAATCGGTCGTCTAATGCCACGCAGGAGTTCCCCTGGACATCCTCATCGTCGATGACAGCAGCTACATCCGTGCCTTCGTCCGCATCCACCTCCAGGAGGCCGGATACGAGGTGGGCGAGGTCGCGCCGGAATCCCTCTACGACGTGCTGGCGGCCATCCATGCCAGCCGGCCCGCCCTGGTCATCACCGACTACGAGATGCCAGCCTGCAATGGGGAGAGCCTCCTCCGCGCCCTCCGCGAGGACCCCGCCCTCCGGGATCTCCCCGTCATCGTGCTCAGCGCCCACCGCGAGGCGGAGCTGGTGGCGCGGCTCAGCCGGTGGAACCTCGCCGCCTATGTGCTGAAGCCCATCCGTCCCGAGGATCTGGTGGAGAAGGTCCGGAAGTTCTTCGCCTCAGCAAAGGCCCGCCAAGGGTCCGGGCCTGGAACCTCTGGCTGAGGCATATCCCGCGTTCCCGGGGCCGCTACTTCCCTGCCTTCCAGTCCGCCAGTTCCTTCTCCAGGTTCTCCACGTACTCCTTCGGGGCCTTGCCGCGGGCGAGGTCGATGGCCTTCTGGAGGTGGGCGAGGGCCTCGGGCATCCGCTTGGCGTCCCGGTCGATCCGTGCCGCGGTCTCGTGGTTCCAGAAGCTCTCGCCGGCCTTGAGGCTGGTCTGGATCCAGGCCTGGGCCTTCTGGGGCTCGATCCCCTGGGACTGGCAATAGGCCGCGGCCTGGTACCAGGGCACCCAGTCCGTTTCCGGAGCCCGCTTCAGGGTGTCCTCCAGGTGGGCCCAGTAGGCGGCCTTCACGTCCATGGCCACCGGGAAGGCCACGCGCAGGTGCTCCCAGGCCAGTTCCACCTCCACGATGCCCGGGGCCGTGGGGCGCAGGCGGTAGTCCAGCCACTCCTGGTAGGCGCCCTGGGTGGGCGTGACCTCCCACCGCATCAGGTCATCGGCGGCCTTGTAGTCGTAGGCCCCCCACTGGTCGGCCTTCTTGTTCAGGATGAGGGTCCACTGTTTCTCGCCCGGAATGGCGAAGAAGCTGTAGCTGCCCGCGGGCACGTCCTTGCCGGCCACCTTGGCCGCGTGGCTGAAGGTGAAGACCGTGGCGGCGTTGGCGCCGGCCCGCCAGACTTCGCCGTAGGGCACCAGCCCGCCCCAGATCTTCCGCCCCTTCACCGCCGGTCGGCAGAAGCTGAGCTTGATCTGGTCGATGCCCACGTCCTGGGTGATGGTGCAGGCCGGGCTGACCCGCAGGGGCTTCAGGCGCACGGGGGCGGGCTTGGCGGGCGCCGGGGCCTGGGCGGCCAGGGGCAGGCCGAGGGCGGCGCAGAGGAGCGAAGGGACCAGCGGGATTCGCATGGGGTTCTCCGGGGAAGGGGTCTCCAGCCTACGCCTTCGGGGGCGCCCCCAGGAAGCGTCCCGGCTGCCGGTTGAAGGCCTTGAGGATCTGGATCCAGAGGCTGCGGGCTGCGCGCCCGTCGAGGTCCCGGGCGCGGATGGCGGTCCAGAGGGCCAAGGCGAAGGAGACGGTGAAATTGAGGACGCCGATGAGGCCGATGCCCAGCAGGCCCCAGGCCAGCTCCCCCCAGGGGTGGACGCCCTGGTGGAGGAGGAGGCTGGCGGCGGCAAGGCCCAGGGACGCGGCCTGGAGGGTGACATGGCGCACCTCCAGGTGGATCCCCGCGAAGGCGGCCGCCAGGGGCACGAAACCCAGGAGGAGGCCCAGGGCGGTGTAGCCCGCCATGCCGGGCAGGTGACGGCGGATGAAGCGGGCCAGGGCGGCGGTGGCGGCGGGACCGAACCAGGCCCTCAGCCGGTGGTTCCGGGCCAGGGCCTCCGGCAGGCCCCGGTAGGCACTCCAGTTGGCGGTCCAGCCCGCGGCGAGGCTGGACAGCCAGAGGATGACGCCGGTGACGGCCGCGAAGGTCCAGGTGCCCACATGCCGGGGGTCGTTCATCTCCAGGCCGTGGAGGGCCGTCTCCGGCCCGAGGGGCGCGTGGCCGGTGGCCCCGTGCCAGAGCAGGCAGAGGCCCACGGCCGCCGGGATCGCGACCAGCACGTTGCCCAGGGTGGCCATGACCTGGGTGCGGGTGATGGCGGCCACCACGTCGATCTCCGCCTCCCGGCCGTTGTCCTCCTCCAGGGCCCGGGCCAGGGCGGCGGCGGTCATGGCCGGCTGCTTGGAAGCCAGGCTGAAACCGAGCAGCTGCATGGCGATGAAGCTGAACGCGTAGTTCCCGGACACGCCCAGCCCCAGCATCAGCGGGGCCAGCGGGAGGGCGAAGAGGCCGAACTTGACCAGGGCGGTGCCCGCGGTGAGCAGGCCGCCGCCGGCGGCGGAGCGGCCCATGGCCCACCATTCCGAGCGGGTCCGGGCGATGTAGTGCTCTCCCGTCTCGCCGGTGTGCTCCACGACCTTGCGCGCCAGGCGCTTGACGGTGGTCCGCAGGAGGACGCCCAGGTCGTGCTGCCGGGCGCAGCTCTGCACCAGCTCCGCGGCAAAGGCGCGGCCATCGCCCTGCCCCAGGGCGAAGCCCAGCAGCTGGTCCATGCGGGCCAGCTGGGCCTCCGCCAGTTCCATGCGGAAGATCAGGTCCGTGGACACGCCGCGCTCGTCCAGGCGCGCGTGGGCCCGGTCCAGGGTGGCCCGGCAGGCCGCCAGGCCTTCCTCCCAGGCGTTCCGGGCCGCGGGATCCCCCGGCGCCTCGGCCAGGCTGCGGACGATGTGGTCCAGCCCGAAGAAGGGGGAGTCGGCGTCGCTGCCCTCCGGGTCGAGGGCCAGGAGGTCCCGGGACAGGCCCACGGCCGCGGCGCGGTGGGCCAGCAGCCGGGCCGCGTGGAACCAGGTCTCCGGGGGCGGGGCCAGGAGGTCGGCCCAGGGGGTCAGGACCTCCTCGGGCAGGGTTTCCAGCCAGCGGGCGTCCGCCTCGTCCAGCCCCAGCCGGTCCAGCAGGGCGTAGAGATCGCCCTCCGGATCGAGACGGGGGATGAGGCGGTCCACCACCCGCTGGAGGCCCTCCCCCAGCAGGGTGGTGCGGTCCGGCAGGCCCGTCTCGGCCAGCAGCCGCACCGCGGAGGCGTGGGTCCAGGCTTCCCGCAGGGGGGCCTCCAGGCTGCGGCCGGCCAGGGCCGCCTGGAGCCTTCGGAGGCGGGAGGTACGCCGGGGCTCCCCGTCGGCGGTCCGGGCCGGGGAGGCCTCCAGGAGCCAGCGGAGCAGGGCCTCCAGGCGCGGACCGGTCCCGGATTCCAGCAGGGCATCCAGCCTCGGGTCGGGCACGGTCATGGGCGGCTCCAGGGCGGACTACCAGGGTGCCACAGGGGCGGGAAGGACCGATCCTTGAGGTGCCGGAGGCTTGGACGGTGGATCTTCGGGAGGCCCGGGAGGCCATGGTGATGACCCAGATCGCGGCGCGGGGCGTCCGGGATCCACGGGTGCTGTCGGCCCTGGTCGAGGTTCCCCGCCACCGGTTCGTGCCGGCCTCCGGGCGGGCCGAGGCCCACGGCGATCACCCCCTGCCCATCGGCCGGGGCCAGACCATCTCCCAGCCCTACATCGTGGCCTTCATGGCCGAAGCCCTGGAGCTGGCGGGTACGGAGCGGGTGCTGGAGGTGGGTTCCGGCAGCGGCTATTTCGCCGCCGTCCTGGCGCGGCTGGCCCGGGAGGTGGTGGCCCTGGAGCTGGAACCGGACCTGGTGGCCCAGTCCTCCGCCCTGCTGGGGGAATTGGGCGTCGGGAATGCCGTGGTGCACCTGGCCGACGGAGCCCGCGGCTGGCCCGACGCGGCCCCGTTCGATGCGATCGTCCTCAGCTGCACGGCCCCGGCGGTACCGGAGGCCCTGTGGGACCAGCTCACGCCCGGCGGCATCCTCCTCTCGCCGATCGGAACCCCCTGGGAGACCCAGTGGCTGACCCGCTACCGCGGCGGCCCCGCCCATCCCGAGCGCCTGCTGCCCGTGGCCTTCGTGCCACTGCGCTGAATCAGACGCGATGTCCCGGCTTGGCCGGGACATCGCGTGGGGGAGCACGAGGGGGGACATGGCGACCCGAAGGGGCGCAGGCGGTCCCCCCTCGTTCATGTCAGGCCGGCTCGGGCCGGAGCCGGAAGCGGTCCAGGAAGCGGAGGATGGCACCGGCGTCCACGGTGGCGGGGAGGCCGCTCCAGGGCTGCGCAGGGCGCAGCATGGAGAGCATGTCCTCGGGGCAGCCCACCTGCTCGTAGAGCCGTTCGACGCGAAGGGCCAGCTGGGGCAGGGTGGATTCCGTGGCCAGGGCGTCGCGGAGGACGGCCAGGCGCCAGCGGTCCTGGGCATGGGCCCAGCGGGCGCTCCCGGGCCGCGGCGTCTTGCCGGTGGCCTCGGTGCAGGCGGCCCAGAGGGTGGACTCGAAGTCCCGGAGATCCGATCCGGCCAGTCCCCGCAGGGCGGCCAGACCCGGGCCCCCGCCTCGGGAGGTCGCCCAGGCCTGGATCTGCGTGGGGTCGAGGAAGCCGAAATCGTGACCCACCACGATGTCGTCCCAGCCGGGCTCACCGAGGCAGGTGCGGAAGGTCTCGAGGGCGTCGCGGTTCATGGGGCACCTCAGGCGAGCAGGTGAAGGGCCAGGTGGGCGGCTACACGGGCGGTGGCCTCGCCGCCCTCCAGGTCCGGGGCCAGTTCCATCAGGTCGGCGCCCACCCAAGGGCGCGGCCAGGCGCGCGCGGCGTGGACGAGACGGAGGGCCTCCGCCAGGGCGAGGCCGCCCGGAACGGGTTCGGCCACCGCCGGCGCCAGGACCGGATCGAGGGCGTCCAGGTCCACGCTCACGTAGGCGGGTCCCTCGCCCACGCGGGCCAGGTCCTCCTTCAACTGCAGGGACAACAGGGGATCCCGGAGGTCCGCGGGGCTCCACATCCGCACCCCGGCCGCGGCCAGGAAGGCCAGCTCCCCGTCGTCGAAGCGGGGCGCCCGCAGGCCGGCCTGGAGCACGCGCTCCGGATCGAGGAGCCCCTCCAGGAGGGCCTGGCGGACCCAGGTGCCGTGGTGGATCTCCGTGCCCCAGGCGGCGCCATCGGCGGCATCCGGATGGGCATCCAGGTGGAGGAGGCCCAGGGGACCATGCTGCCGGGCCAGGGCCCGCAGGGCCCCCAGCGTCATCGCATGGTCGCCGCCCAGCATCAGGGTTCGGCAACCGAAGCGGACCCAGTCCCCCACCGTGGCCTGGACGGCCGCCAGGGCCTCGCCCAGGGAGAAGGGCAGGGTCGGGATGTTGCCGCCATCCACCCAGCCTTCGGCCGCGGCCGGGGCGAGGGGCTCGCGGCCTTCCCGCAGGCGCTCGGGCATGGGCCGGGTGCCCAGGCCCATGGCGGCAGCCCGGAGGGCCCAGGGGCCCAGGCGGGCGCCGGGACGGTGCAGGACGCCGGCGTCGCAGGGCGCCCCCAGGACGACGCCTGCCACCGCCCGGGGTTCCAGCGTCAGGGGCAGGCCCAGGAAGGGGGTCAATCCCGTTCGGAGGCCCTGGAAGATCGCGTCAGCGGACATCGGGGCTCCGGGGGGTGAGGGCGGCGCGGAAGGCGGCGACCCAGTCGGCGGGGTCTGGGAAGTCGGCCGGATGCAAGGGCTCCAGGGCTTCCACGACCACGGGGGTGCGTGTGGCCAGGAGGGTGCGGAGGTGGGGGAGCAGGGTCTCGTCGCCGGTCCAGGGATAGTGCGGGGCGGGGGTGCTGATGCGGGTCGGCTGGGCCGGCAGGCCCAAGGCGTGGGCCGAGCGCAGGCCGCCCTCGTAGAAGGGGGCCAGGCCTTCCCCGCGCGTGGTGGTGCCCTCGGGGAAGAGGAGCATGGGCCGCCCTTCGCGGAGGGAGCCCGTGAAGGCCGCCAGGGCCGCGGCGCGGCTGGCGGGATCCTCGCGGTCCACGAAGTGGAGCCCGGATCTTCGGGCCCAGTTCCCGATCAGGGGATAGCCCGTGACCTCGCCCTTGGCCACCGTGCCCATGGGGCGCAGGCTCATGAGCACCACCGGGTCCACCCAGCTCAGGTGGTTGGCCACCCAGAGGGGCAGGTCCGTTCTCAGGTGCCCCTGGACCTCGAGATCCACCCCCAGGGCGGGCAGCAGACGCCGGGCCCAGCGATGCAGGCCGGACTGGGGTTCCGCGCCCGCCGCCAGGCGGGGGAGAAGGGCGAAGGTGGGCCAGAGGACGCCGGTCCAGGACATCTAGGACACCAGCTTCAGGCGGGTATAGCGGGCCCGGACGCGCTCGAGGTCCTCCTTCGTGATGACCGACCAGAGGCGCACGTCGCCGGGGCCGTAGAAGTCGCGCACCTCCTCCACCACCCGGGCGCCCAGGGCGTTGTGGATGCTGCGGGCGTCGGTGTTGCCCGGCTCCACCAGGAAGCGGACTTCCTCCACCTCCTCCTGCACCAGCTTGGTCACCATGGCGCGGATGAGCAGGTAGTTGACCCGTGTCTTCTGGTAGTCCGGGTGCACGGCGAGGGTGGCGCAGTAGGCTGTGCGTCCCTTGGCGAAGTTGAGGACGTAGCCCGCGGGCCGGTCGCCGTCCATGGCCAGGAAGCACCAGTCCCGGTAGAGCTCCGTGCAGAGGCGCAGGTAGTGGGGGCACAGCTCGCCGCTGCCGTCCTCGCGCCAGATCTCGGACTCCAGTCGGCGGAGGTGCCCGAAGTCCTCGCTGGTGAGGGCGCGCACCACGTAGCGCGAACCCTCGGGATGAGCGGGTAGGGTCTCGATGGTCATGGCCTTCCTCCCTGGTGTGGTACCAGGGTCGGACGGGGGCATGACACACCCGTGGCGCGCCGGGCAAATTGTCGGCAACAAGCCGGAACGGCGCGGTGACGGGGTTTCCGGGGCATCAAGCCCCGGGAAACCCGGGTCTGAAAAGATCGGTCCGCGGGATGACGGACGTTCGACGGACCCGGGGAATCCTCGTGAATTCAGGCCGTCAGAAGAAGGGCGCCACCAGCTTCAGGAAGCCGCCCGCCAGCAGGGCGCTCACCGGGATCGTGAGGACCCAGGCCACCACCATGTTGCCGGCGATGCCCCAGCGCACGGCGGAGACGTTCGTGCTGGCGCCCACGCCCATGATGGAGCCGGCGATGACGTGGGTGGTGCTCACGGGGATGCCCGCGCGGGCGGCGCCCAGGATGACGATGGCCGAGGCCGTCTCCGCGGCGAAGCCGTGGATGGGGCGCAGCTTGACGATCTTGGTGCCCATGGTCCGGATGATCTTCCAGCCTCCGGAGAGCGTCCCGAGGCCCATGGCCAGGGCGCAGGCGAGCTTCACCCAGAGGGGCACGGCCACGCTGGTGCCGTGGGAGGCGATCTTCCCGTAGGTGATGAGCGCGAGGGCGATGATGCCCATGGATTTCTGGGCATCGTTGGTGCCGTGGGCGAAGGCCATGGCACCGGCGGAGAGGAGCTGGAGCTTGCGGAAGGCCACGTTCACGCGCTGACCGAGCATGCGGCGGCAGATCCAGAGGAGGGCCAGGATGAGGAGCATGGCCAGGAAGAAGCCGAGGATGGGGGACACCACCAGGAAGGTGGCCACCTCCTCCAGCTTGGCGGTGTGGAGCGCGCTCCGTCCCGCGTGGGCCACCACGGCGCCCGCAAGGCCGCCCACCAGGGCATGGCTGGAGCTGGACGGGATGCCGAACCACCAGGTGATGAGGTTCCAGGCGATGGCGGCCAGCAGGGCGGCGACGACCACCGCCGGGACCACGAGGCTGCTGTCGGCGATGCCCTTGGCGATGGTCGTGGCCACCTCGACGCCCATGAGGGCCCCGCCGAAGTTCAGGATGCCGGCCATCAGGACGGCTTTGCGGGCCGACAGGACCCCCGTGGAGACCACCGTGGCGATGGCGTTCGCGGTGTCGTGGAACCCGTTGATGTAGTCGAAGGTCAGGGCCAGGAAGACGATGATGACCAGCGCGAGGAGCATGGAATCCTCAGGCGTTCTTCATGACGGTGGAGCCCACGACCTTGGCCACCAGTTCGACCTTGTCGGTGGCGTCCTCCACCTGCTCGAGGATCTCCTTCCACTTGATGAGCTCGATGGGATCCTTCGGATCCTCGAAGATCTCCGCCAGGGCGGCGTGGTAGATGGAATCGGCCTTGTTCTCGAGGGTATGGACGCGCCGGATGCGGTCGCGGATCTCCTTGCCGTTGGACATGTTCCGCAGGGAGCGGACCAGGTGCAGCAGCTCCCCCGCGCCCTCGACGAGCAGGGAGCTGATCTCGGTCACGGCGGGCTTCACGGAGGCGATCCGGTAGAGGATGAGGCGCTCGCAGACCGCGTGGATGCGGTCCACCACGTCATCGATGGCGTGGGCCAGGTGGAGGATGTCCTCCCGCTCGATCGGCGTCACGAAGGTGGAATTCAGGCGGTCGATGATCTCGTGGGTGATGTCGTCCCCGGTGTGCTCCAGGTCCTTCATCTGCCGGCGCAGCTCGGCGAAGCGGACCGGATCCCCGGTGCGGATCTCGCGGTCGAAGAGCTGGGCCGCCTGGTAGGTGTTGCTCGTGGCGGATTCCAGCAGGTCGAAGAAGACCATCTCCCGGGGTTTCAACCAGCGCATCAGCGAATTCAGAGACATGGCCGCTCCATAGGACACCATCTCAACTGTATCTGGATCGGGGCTGTGACCGGCGTGTAAATTGCCCGAGAAGGCCTGTCCTGCCTGGATGCCGGCGGTGTAAGGTCAGAGGTCATGGACCCTCAGGAACCGGCCGGAAGCCCCGGCACCGCGCTCTCGGCCTTCATGGGCCGGGCCCTGCTCTCCCTGGGCGCCATGCTCTTCCTGGGCCTCGGCCTGGGCATGAGCGTGCAGAAGGGGGTCTCCCCGGGCTGGACCCTCGGCCTCCTGGCCAGCCTGGCCCTGGTGCTGGTGCTCATGGCCCGCTGGCAGGTCCGGCTCGTGGCCGAACCGCTCAACCAGCTCCTGCGGGAGACCCGGCCCATGGCCATCGAGGATCTCCCCGGCGCCTGGTCCGCCCTGGAGCAGGAGAACCTGGACCTGCGGGAGCGCGCCGCCCGGGAGGACGAGCTGCTCCGGAGCATGATGACGCGACTGGAAGAGGGGGTCCTGCTGTTCGGAGCCGCCCAGACCCTGGAGATCTACAACCCCGCGGCCCAGCGCCTGATGGGCCTGGGCGCGCCCCTGGCGGCGGGCATGGTGACCGGCGCGGTGTTCGGGGACCCGGAAAGCCCCGTGGCCATCCAGCGGGCCTACCTGGGCATCCCCTCGGAATGGCGGCTCAACCGGGCGGCCCGGAGCCTGCGGGTGCGGGCCATCCCCTTCGCGCCCTCGGGGGCCGTGGCCGGGGTGCTGCTGACCCTCGACGACATCACCCGGCAGGAGGCCCTGGAGACCACCCGGCAGAAGTTCATCTCCAACGTGAGCCATGAGCTGAAGACGCCGGTGACCGCCATCCGCATCGCCGCGGAGAACCTCCAGGAGGAGCGGCTGCCGGAGGCGGCCCAGGCCAACGCCCAGTCCATCCTGCGCTCCGTGGACCGGCTTGCCCTGCTCCTGGGGGACCTCTCGGAGCTGAGCCGCATCGAGAGCGGGGCCATGCGGCTGGAGCCCGTCACCCTGGACCTCGACGCCTTCCTGGCCGACCTCCGGGAGGATTTCGCGTCCCGGCACGGCGCCACCGGCGTGGGGCTCCGACTGGTCAAGGAGGCGCCCGAGGGGGCGCGGCTCGTGGCCGATCCCCTCCGGCTCAGCCAGATCCTGGAGAACCTGATCTCCAACGCCGTGAAGTTCAGTCCGCCGGGGGGCACCGTGGACCTCCGGGTGGCCCTCTCCTCCCAGGGCCTGCGCTGGGAGGTCTCGGACCAGGGCCCCGGCATCCCGGAGGCGGAGCAGGGGCGGATCTTCGAGCGGTTCTACCGGGCCCAGGCCGCCAAGGCCAAGCCGGGAACCGGCCTGGGCCTGGCCATCGTGAAGCACCTCTGCCGCCTGATGGGCGGGGAGGTGACGGTGGAGAGCCGGCCCGGCGAGGGGGCCTGCTTCCGCGTCATGCTGCCCCTGCTGCCGGATCAGGCCCCGGCGGGCCCGCCCAGCCGGTAGCCCACGCCGACCACGGTCTCGATGTGGTTCGCCGCGGCCTCGCCCAGCTTGGCGCGGACCCGGCGCACATGGGCGTCGATGGTCCGGCTCTCGCCCAGGTAGTCCAGGCCCCAGACCTGCTGGAGGATCTTCTCCCGCGTGAGGACGCGGCGGGGGTTCTTCAGGAAATAGGCCAGCAGCTCGAACTCGCGGCGGGTGAGGTCCACCAGCTGTCCGTCCACGCGGGCCGTGTGCATGTCCAGGTCCACGCTGATGGGGCCGAAGGTGAGCTGGGGGGTGCGTTCGGGGGTCTCGGCGGGGGTGGAGCGGCGGAGGATGGCGCGCAGGCGGGCCGCCAGCTCCCGGGCGGAGAAGGGCTTGGAGATGTAGTCGTCGGCCCCCAGCTCCAGGCCCAGCACCCGGTCGATCTCCTCGCTCCGGGCCGTCACCAGCAGGACGGGGAGCCCCCGGTGGGCGGGATCGGCGCGGATGGCGCGGAGCACGTCCAGGCCGTCCATGTCCGGGAGGCTCAGGTCCAGGAGGGCCGCCTCCAGGCGGGGTCCCTGGGCGGCCCCGGCGAGGGCCTGCAGGGCTTCCTTCCCGGTTCCCACGGAGGAGACGCCGAAGCCCTCCCGCCGGAGGTGCTGCTCGAGGCCGAGGCGGATCTCGGTGTCGTCTTCAAGGAGGAGGATCTGGGGCATGACCTAACTCTACTGCTCTGCCGCGTTGCCGCGGAGGTAGGGGTGCTTGGCGCTCCGTCCCTCGAGGATGTAGAGCACCTCCTCGGCGATGTTGGTGGCCTGGTCCGCGATGCGCTCCCAGTTCTTGATGACCAGGATGAGGTGGCTGGCGCGCTCGATGGCCAGGGGGTCGGCGAGCATGACGCGGAGCAGCTCCCGGTAGATCTGGCCGTACAGCTCGTCCACCGAGTCGTCGCTCTGGATGACCGCCCGGGCGAGGGCGGCGTCGTGGCCCACGAAGGCATCCACGGCCCGGCGAACCATGCCCCGGGTCTCCTGCCCCAGCCGCTCGAGGCGGCCCTCGGGCAGGACCGGCGGATTGACGATGGGGGCCCGCCGGGCGATGTTGCAGCAGTGGTCGCCGATGCGTTCCAGCTCGGGGATGATCTTCAGGCTCGAGGCGATGAGGCGCAGGTCAGTCGCCGCCGGGGAGTGGAGGGCGAGGAGGTCCACGCAGAGCTGGTCCAGCTTCAGCTCCCACTCGTCCAGCTGGCGGTCCAGCTCGTTCACCCGATCCGCCTTGGCGGAGGACCGTTCGGCAAGGGTCTGGATGGTCAGCTCGATCATGTCCTCCGCGATGCCGGCCATGGCCATGATGCCGTCGCGAAGGTTCTTGAGTTCCGTGTCGAAGTGCCGCATCAGCCGAATCTCCCGGTCAGGTAGTCTTCCGTCATCCGTTCCCGAGGGGTGGTGAAGATCCGCTCGGTCAGGTCCATCTCGATCAGTTTGCCCAGCCAGAAGAAGGCCGTGTAGTCGCTCACCCGGGCGGCCTGCTGCATGTTGTGGGTGACGATGACGATGGTGAGGTTCTCCTTCAGCTCGCCGATGAGCTCCTCGATCTTGGCTGTGGCGATGGGATCCAGGGCCGAGCAGGGCTCGTCCATGAGGAGGACCTCCGGATTGACCGCGAGGGCCCGGGCGATGCAGAGGCGCTGCTGCTGGCCGCCGCTCATGCCGGTGGCGCTCTCCTTGAGGCGGTCCTTCACCTCGTCCCAGAGGGCGGACTTGCGGAGGGCGTCCTCGACGATGCCGTCCAGGGTGGCCCTGTCCTTCACGCCGAAGAGGCGGGGACCGAAGGCCACGTTCTCGTAGATGGACTTGGGGAAGGGGTTGGGCTTCTGGAACACCATCCCCACCCGGCGCCGGAGGTCCACCTCGTCGATGCCGCCGCGGTAGATGTCCACGCCATCGATCTGCATGTCGCCGCTCACCTTGACGGCGCTGGAGACCTCGTGGATGCGGTTGAAGCACTTCAGGAACGTGCTCTTGCCGCAGCCGCTGGGGCCGATGATGGCGGTGACGCGCTCCGCGTGGATGTCCAGGGAGAGGCCATCCAGGACCTTCTTCTCGCCATAGCGGAAGTCCATGTTGCGGACCGAGAGCTTGACGGGCTTGGTTTCGGGGGTCTGGGGGCTGAGCATCAGCGGGTCCGTCGGCGGATGAATCGATCCAGGAACCGGACCGAGAGGTTCAGGACAAGCAGCACCACGATCATGACCGCGGCGGTTCCCGCGGCGATCTCCCGGGCATCGGGCAGGGTGCCGTCGGACGTCACGTACCAGAGGTGGACCGACAGGGTCTCTCCCGGGACCGTGAGGCGGAAGTCGGGGAAGGTCTGGCTGGTGTTGGTCCCGGCCGTGAAGACGAGGATGGCGCTCTCGCCGAAGGCACGGCCGGCGGTGAGGACCAGGCCGGTGAGGATGCCCGTGGCGGCATAGGGGAGCGCCACCTTCAGGATGGTCTGGAGCCGGGTGGCGCCCAGGCCGTAGCTGGCCTCCTTCAGCTCGCGCGGGACGGCGAGCAGGCTCACCTCGGTGACGCGGGTGATGACCGGGATGTTCAGCAGGGCCAGGGTGACGGCGCCGGAGCGGATGGAGAAGCTCCAGCCCATCATCTGGACGAACACGATCATGCCGAACAGGGCCAGCACGATGGACGGCGTGGCGGCCAGGGTCTCGATGCAGAGGCGCAGGAACCGGAGGATGCGGCCCTGGCCGGCGTACTCGGCCATGTAGATGCCCGCCCCGAGGCCGATGGGCAGCGAGATGGCCAGGGAGAGGGCCACGAGGTAGAGGGAGTTGAAGATCTCGGGCTTGATGCCGCCGCCCGCATCCAGGGTCTCGGGCATGCGGGTGAGGAAGCCCAGGTTGAGGACCGGCCAGCCCTGTTTCAGGATGGCTCCCACGAACACGGCGAGGACGGCGATGAAGGCCAAGGCGAGGCCCCAGAGGGCCAGGCGCATGACCCGGTCGGTCACCCTGGACAGGCGGCGGGGGCGGTAGGAGATCGCGGCAGGCATCAGGCGTTCCTCTGCCGGCCCAGCCGGCGCGTGGCCAGGATGATCCCCATGGTCATGAGGTAGAGCAGCAGGCCCATGGCGAACAGGAGGTTGTTCCAGGTGGAGCCGGCGGCGGTGTTCGGGAGCTCCTGGACCAGCTCCGTGGTCAGGGTGGCGGCGGGCGTGAAGAGGAAACGGAGGACCGGGGTCTGGTCCGTGGCCCCGCGCATGAGGGCGATCCACTGCGGGTTGTTCCCGATGACCATTTGGATCGCCATGGCCTCGCCGATGGCCCGGCCCAGGCCGAGGACCGTCGCCGTCAGCAGCCTCGGCCGCGCCGCCGGGATGAGCACGTGCCAGATGGCCTGCCACCGGGTGGAGCCGAGGGCCTGGGAACCCTCCTCAAGGGCCAGGGGCAGGGACTCGAAGGCGTCCGTGGAGAGGCTCACGATGGTGGGGACGATCATGACGGCGAGGATGGCGGCCGACACGGCAAAGCCGGCGGCGGGGGAGTCCGAGAGCCACTTCCCGCTCACCCAGGGCAGCACCACCATGAGGCCGAAGATGCCGTAGACCACGGAGGGGATGCCCACGAGGAGGTCCATGACCTGGCGCATGAGCGTCTTCATCCACCCCGGGGCGAGCTTGGCGATGAAGACCCCGGTGAGGATGCCGGTGGGGGCCGCGAGCAGGAGGGCGAGGCCGGTCACGGACAGGGATCCGGCGATGAAGGGGAGGATTCCGAATTTCCCGGAATTGGGGTCCCAGTCGGCCGAGAGGAAGACCTCCTTCAGGGTGAGGACCTTGTCCGTGTTGCCGGCCAGGGGCAGGAAGGCGCCGGCGCCACGGGCCGCCAGGAAGTAGAGGATCCCGCCGATCAGGGCGACGACGAGGAGGCCGCAGGTCAGGAAGAGGAGGTGCGACCAGCGGTCGGCCAGCCGCTGGAGCCGGCTGTGGCGGAAGGCCGGTTCCTTCGGGAGGGATTCGACGACGGGGCTCTCCCGCGTCGGGTCCGAGGCGCAGGGGGGGGCATCGAGCAGGGTGTCGGAGGCGTCTGGCATGGGGCCGCCTTTACATGCCGTCACCCGGCGGGGTCGCCGGGTGACGTGGGGCAGGTGTTGGGGCGTGGATCAGAGCTTCGCCTTCAGCGACTTGACGTAGGCGACGGGCATGTAGCCGGCCTTGAGGACCGTGGTGTCCTGGAAGTGCTGGCCCAGCATGTAGGCCAGGAAGTCCTCGGCCACCTTCAGGACCTGGGGATTGGTCTTGGCGGGGTTGGTGTAGGCGTGGCCGAAGGAGAAGAGGGGATACTTCCCGGAGCTGACGTCCTGCTTGGTGCAGGAGGCGCCGTTGTAGGCGATGCCGACGAAGCGGCCATTGGCGCGGTTGAGGAAGTCCAGCTCGATGAAGGAGACGGCACCCTGGGTGGTGGCCACGGTGTTGGCCACGGCGCCCGAGGAATCCTGCACCAGCTGGTTGTTGCTGAACTCCTTGCCGTGGAGCACCGTCTGCTGCTGGACGGCGCGGGTGCCGGAAGAGGTGGGGCGGTTCACGCGGACGATCTTCTGGTCCTTGCCGCCGACTTCCTTCCAGTTGTTCACCTTGCCGGTGAAGACGTCCTCGGCCTGCTGGGCATTGAGGCTGGTGACCCCGACGCCGGGGTGGGCGATCAGCGTGAAGGGCTCGATGACGAGGTTGTAGTTGCGGATGCCGGTCTTCTCCTGCTGGGGGGTGGCGAACACATCGGAGATGCCGATGGTGCAGCCGCCGCTGACGACCTGGTTGAGGCCGGTCATGGAGCCGCCGCCGCTCACGGCGATCTGGACGCCGGGGTGGGACTTCATGTAGTCCTCGGCGGCCTGCTTCACCAGGGGACCCAGGGCGGTGGAACCCATGACGGTCACCGTCTGGGCGGACGCGGCCGGGGCCAGCGCGAACACGGCAAGGGCCGCGAGGATCAGGGAACGGGTCTTCATGGAAACCTCCTTCATGGGACCAAGCCTGAAGGCCGGGTGTGAACCACCCAGGCCACCCCTGTGACATCGCTGTAACTTCAAAACCGATCGTGCTTGCCCCCGGGGAAACTAGTTGCTTTAATGTCTGGAGATCCTGCGGGTAGATCGAGGCATCCGCCTCCTGACCCCGGGGATTGGTCCCCAGCTTCCATCCGGGCGGCCGAAGTCAGGGCAGGGCCCCCTTCGGCATCCCGACCTTCCATCCCACCCATCCCCATCCCAGGGCCCCCGGGCCCGCCTTGCGCCAGCCGCGGTACGCGGCCTCCGGCCCCAGAGGAGCATCCTTGAACCCCAAGAAGATCATGATGATCAACGCCACCGATCCCGAAGAGATCCGCGTGGCGACGCTGATCGACGGCGTCCTGTTCGACTACGACGTGGAGTTCCTCCACAACGAGAAGATCAAGGGCAATCTCTACAAGGCCAGGGTCGTCCGCGTGGACACCAGCCTCCAGGCCGCCTTCGTCCATTTCGGCGGCCAGAAGAACGGCTTCCTGCCCCTGGGCGAGCTGCCCCGGGACCTGGGCGGCGAGGGCCGGCGCGGGCGCATCCAGGACATCCTCCAGCGGGACCAGGAGATCCTCGTCCAGGCCGTGCGCGAGGAACTGGGCTCCAAGGGCGCCATGATGACCGGCCAGATCAGCCTGGCGGGCCGCTACCTGGTCATCACACCCGGGAATCCGGTGAACGGGATCAGCCGCAAGATCGAGGGCAACGAGGAGCGCCGGCACTTCAAGCAGCTCATCGACAGCCTGGACATCCCCGCCGACATCGGCGTGATCGTCCGCACCGCCAGCCTGGGGGTCACCAAGGAGGACTTCCAGCGCGACCTGGAGTACCTCCTGGACATGCACAAGGAGGTGCTGAACCGATACAAGCACCGCCACGGGCCCGGCCTCGTCTGGCAGGAGGACGACGTGGTCACCCGCACCCTGCGGGACGCCTTCACGGCGGACATCGAGGAGGTCCAGATCGACGACCTGGACACCTTCCACGCGGCGCAGTCCTTCTTCAAGCGGACCATGCCCCAGCACCTGGAGGTGCTGAAGCACTACACGGGGAAGAAGCCCCTCTTCTCGCGCTTCCAGCTGGAGGAGCAGATCGACCGCGTCTACGGCCGCAAGGTGCCCCTCGCCAGCGGCGGTGCCCTGGTGCTGGACCAGACCGAGGCCCTCGTGGCCATCGATGTGAACAGCGGCAAGACCTCGGGCGACGGTGTCGAGGACATGGCGTTCAAGACCAACATGGAGGCCGCCGAGGAGGTGGCCCGCCAGCTGCGGCTGCGCGACCTGGCCGGCCTCATCGCCATCGACTTCATCGACATGAAGCGCGATTCCCACATCCGCGCGGTGCAGGACCGCCTGGTGGACTGCCTGAAGGCCGACAAGGCCCGCATGGAGGTGGGGAAGATCAACCGGTTCGGCGTGCTGGTGATGACGCGCCAGCGCATCCGGCCCAGCCTCCAGCATGTCAACCACGAGACCTGCCCCACCTGCGCGGGCACCGGCAAAGTGAAGACCATCGAGGCCCTCGCCCTGTCCGTGGTGCGGCGCCTCCACGGCATCCTGGCCAAGGGCGGCATCGGGGAGATCCGCGTGAAGCTGGCCCCCGCCATCGCCACCGCCGTCCTGAACCAGAAGCGCCACGACCTGGCCCAGATGGAGGAGCAGAGCGAGGCCCGGATCCTCATCCAGGCCGACTGGTCCATGTCCTACGGCGAAATGACCGCCGAGGTGGAACGCGCCGAGGAGATCCCCGCGGAGAAGCCCGCGACGAAGCCCCATCGCGAGAAGGGGGCGCCTCCCGAGGAGGAGACGGTGGTCCTCGGCGGCGACAGCCCCATCTCCTTCGACAAGGCCCTGGGCGATGGCGCGAAGGAGGCCCGGAAGGAGGCCTTCAAGTACGACCGCCGCGATGTCCAGCGGGCCGCCCTGGATGAGCGGGAGCGCCTGCGGGCCCTGTTCGAGAGTGCCAAGCCCGAGGACGAGGAGGAGGGCGAGGAGGAGAACGGCGACGATGCCGAAGCCAAGGGCGAGGGGGGCAAGCGCAAGCGCCGCCGTCGGCGCCGGAAGGGCGGGTCCGACCGGGCCGAGGCCCCGGGCAACGGGAACGGCGCCCAGGACGCCACGCCCTCCCCGGACGCCTCCGAACCCCTGCCCGAGCCGCCGAAGGCGACACCGGACCTGGTGGCCAGCCTGCTGACCCCCAGTCCCCGGCCCCGCCTGGGCGCCGCGCCCGCTCCGGCCGCGGAAGCCGTCCCCGGAAAGCCCAAGCGCACCCCCCGGGCCAAGGTGGCCGTGGCGGAACCCGCCCCGGCCAAGGCTGAACCGGTCCCGGAACCGGCCGCCCCCGCCGTTGAGAAACCCGCCAAGGCGAAGGGGCGTGCCCGGAAGGCCGAGCCCGCCGTCGAGGCCCACGCCGAAGCGGCCGTTCCCGAAGTCCCGAAAGCCAAGGCCCCCAGCACCAGGAAGGCTCCCGCCAAGAAGCCCAAGGCCGAGTAGGCCGTGGCCCTCTACTGGCTGGCTCCCCTCGCCTCCCTGGCCACCCTCCTGGGCGGCTGGGGGGTCGTGCGGTTCCTGCAGGGGCGGGCCCACTACATGCGGCTGCTCTCCGGCGTCGCCGCGGGCTACCTGCTGTCCGTGACCCTGGTGCGCGTGATCCCCGAATGCATCGAGCCCGCCATCGGCGGAGAGCGGAACGCCTTCTGGGTCCTCGCGGGGTACCTGCTGGTGCATGTGATGGAGCACGGCATCACGCTGCACTTCCACTACGGGGAGGAGACCCATCGCGGCTCGCCCATCAGCGGCGTGATGGCCCTGGTGGGGCTGTCGCTCCACAGCCTCATGGACGGCGTCTCCATCGGCGCGGCCCTGGCCATGGGCAGCAACCTCGGGCCCCTGGTGGTCCTCGGCATCCTGCTCCACCGGATTCCGGAGGGGGGCACCATCGCCTCCATCTTCCTGGTGCGCGGATTCGGGAAACGGGGCGCGCTGCTGGCCGCGGGCACCCTCGCCCTGGCGGCGCTGCTCGGGGCCACGGGCCAGGCCCTGCTGCACCTCCCCCCGGGCCCCACGCTCGGGCTCACAGGCGGATTGGCCCTCTACGTCGCCAGCTCGGACCTGCTGCCGGAAGTCCAGAAGGAACCCGGTCCCCGCGGGGCACTGGCCCTCCTGGGCGGCGTCGCCATCTTCCTCCTGAGTGCGCGCTTCCTGCCGCACGTCCACTGAGGCGGCCATGGGACGGGGGCGGAGCAGGGGCCTGGCGCTGGGGGCGGTGGCTGCGGCCCTGACTGCCCAGGGCCTGCCACCCATCCCGGATCCACCCCCGTTCCAGGCGCCCACGCCCGCCGAGCTGATGCCCCTGCGCCCCTTCCGGCTGGACCAGGGCCCCGGCGGCGGCCGGGTTCCCTTCGACTGGCGCGGCGACAAGGTCAGCGAGGTGGGCGACACCTGGATCCTGGAGCAGGGCGCCATCCAGGCCGAGGGCATCCTCCTGCTGGCCGACCGCATCGAGTACCACCTCCAGGACGGCCTCCTGGAAGCCGAGGGCCACATCCGCCTCGAGGCTCCCGGGCTCCGCCTGCGGAGCGAACGGCTCCGCATGGACTGGAAGCGGCGCTCCGGCGAGGCCTGGGCCCTGCAGATGGACCTGCCTCCAAGCTGGACCTTGCGTTCCAACCATGTGGCGTTCACCACCCTGAAGCTCTGGGCATTCGAAGGCGTGGAGCTGAGCCCCTGCCCCGAGGAGGAGCCGGGCTGGAAGGCCCGGCTCACCAGCCTCAAGGTGAACCTGGACGGCTTCGCGACCCTGTGGAACCCCCGCATCCAGCTCCGGGGGCTCGGGCCCATTCCCATCTTCTACCTGCCCTACGCCCTCTATCCCGCCCAGGCCAAGCGGACCTCGGGGCTCCTGCCGCCCACCCTCGGCGCCTCGAGCTCATTCGGTACGCAGGTGGGGCTCTCGTACTACCAGGTACTGGGAGACACGGCGGACGCCACCTTCTCGCCGGAGTACTTCAGCAAGGAGGGCACCCTCTGGGGCGGCGAGCTGCGCTGGAATCCCGATCCGACTCACTACGGCACCTTCTCGGGCCGGACCATCCACCAGCGGACCCTCGGCATCCAGCGCTACCGGTACGCCCTGAAGGAAGTCTGGCAGCGGGAGGACGGCTGGCAGCTCACGGCCGACGTGAACCAGGCCTCGGACAACATGGTGGATGCGGACTTCGGGAAAGGGCTGGGACAGCTGGGCGCTCCGAGCTTCGATTCCGCCCTGTACCTGGGGCGGAACACCACCTTCGGCAGCCTCAGCCTCTCCATGGCGGAGCAGCGCTCGTTCTTCTACAACAATGAGCTGGGAACCCCCTCGATCACACAGGGCTTCATCCCCTCCCTGCGACGGCGAACCCTGCCCCAGGGGGAGTTCCGCTTTTTCCCCGTGCCGGTGTTCGGTCCCTTCTACCTGGATGGCGGTCTCCGGGTGGGGCGGTTCGCCTACCTCATCGACAGCTACAGCTACGACATCCCGGACCCCACCGATCCCGCGAAAACCATCATGGTCACGGTCCCGCCCCAGGACTACGGGTGGGGCCGGGAGGACGCCAACACCCGCCTGCACGGCCGCCTGGGCCAGTGGGGTCCCTTCCGCGCGGACCTGGAGGTGATGGGGCGTGTGACCCACTACTCGAACACGCTCCGGAATCCGATCTTCGATCCGACGGCCGGCGCCAATGGCAGCGCCGTCGCTCCCGCGGCGCTGTCGACCATCAGCCCCTTCCAGGTGGACGGGCCTTCCGCCACCCGGCTGGTGGGTTCGGAACATCTCAGGCTCTCGGGGCCCCAGGTGGGGCGGACCTTCGAACACTTCACCCTGCTGGGCTACTCGGGCGAACTGAAGCACATCCTGGAGCCCTATTTCGGGTTCACCAACACCAGTGGCTACCGGGAGGCCGGTGCCATCCCCCGCTTCGATGCCGTGGACTCCGCCCCCGGCGTGAACGACAGCGCCTCCGGGGAGCGCAGCGTGGAGCTGGGCCTGAAGCAGCACTTCCTCGGGCGGCCCTCCGGCGGCGGGGCCTTCACGGACCTGGCCCGGCTGAGCATCTCCACCCGGTACTACGCGACGCCGATCATCCTCAACGACGGCCGCTACAAGAAGGGCTGGGCCTCCCTGGACACGGACCTGAGCGTGGAGCCGGACGAGCGGTTCCGGATCAACTTCCGGCGCTCCTCGGACCTGGGGCCAGGCGGGTCCGACAACGCCCTGAGCCTGGACCTGAAGTCGAGCGCCGCCAGCCGGCTGAGCCTCGCCTACTTCTCCACGGGCATCAACCGGTTCCTGGTCCGGCAGCGGGGCGTCCAGCTGGGCGGGATCCACCGGGTCTGGGACGACCGGTTGCGGCTCGAATTCTCCGGGAACTACGACTTCGAGATGCACAGGTTCGCCTCGGGCCAGGTGGCCCTGGCCTATGTGGAGCCCTGCGTGGCCTACATCCTGAAGCTCACCCACGTGGCCTTGAACACGAACCTCGTGTCCGGCGGCCGCGAGAACCGGGTGGACCTCACGCTCTCGCTGCGCGGGATCGGGGATCTCTTCAGCTATCGCCGCTGAGGCTTCCGCGCGGGACCTCGCCCCCCGCCGCGACCACCACCCGGTTGCGCCCCAGGGACTTGGCCTGGTACAGCGCCCGGTCCACGGCGGACAGCAGACCGGTGGGTCCAAGGTCCATGGGGCCCCCCACGCCGAAGCTCATGGTGGGGAAGATGGTCTGCCCGCCGGCCAGGAGGAAGGCCTCCTCGTCGATGCGGCGCCGGAGCTTGTCAGCCACTTCGGTCCCGGCCTTCAGGGAGGTCTCGGGCAGCAGGACCGCGAATTCCTCGCCGCCGATGCGGAAGGCGAGGTCGGACTTGCGGAGCGAGGCGCGCAGGCGGGCGGCCATCTCCCGGAGCACTTCGTCACCCACGGGGTGGCCGAAGCGGTCGTTGATGAGCTTGAAATGGTCCACGTCGCCCAGCAGGAGCACGAACGACCGGCGGTGACGCTCCCACTGGAGGAGGGCATGCTCCAGGTTCTGGTCGAAGGCGCGCCGGTTCAGGAGCTCGGTGAGGGGGTCCGTCAGCACCTCGTTGCGGAGGGCCGCGGCCTCGATCTCCAGCATGCTCCGCCGCTCCCGGAGGTCATGGACGGCCGACTCGAACTCGGCCTGGATCCGCTTGGCGTGGGCCCACTCGATGGCCCGCTTGCAGGCGTGGAGCAGCCGCGGGGCCGAGAGGGGCAGGCCCAGCCAGTCCGACACCCCCGCCAGCAGCAGCTTCCGTTGCACGGCCTCGTCCCGCACCTGCCCCAGGAGGATGGTGTAGGGCAGCCCGCCGGATTCGCGGAGCCCGGCCAGCAGCTTCATGGCCCGCGGCACGCCGCCACCGGAGAGCCCCAGGAGCAGGACCGGCGCCCGGAGGGCCTCCTGGGCCTGGGCGGCATTGCGGAGCGGTGGGGTATGCACCTCCATGTGGAAGTGCTGCAGCAGGTCCCGGGCACGCTGGGCCAGGGCGGGGTGGAGGCCCAGGGCCAGGACGGGGACCTTCGGCGCCTGCTCCCGCGAGGCGGCCCCGGCCATCACGGGACCCAGGTGGTTCAGCAGCTGCTGGATGCTGTAGCCCGCCCCGATGAAGCCATCGCCTTCGGCCTCCTGGAGGGCCAGCGTGTCCGCCTCCTCGGCCGGGCGGTCGAGCACGAGGAAGATGGGGAGGTTGCTGAACAGGACACGCGATTCGCCACGGAGGAGCCGGCAGAGCCGGTAGCCATCCATGGGGTCGCCCAGGGCGTCCACGAGGAGGACATGGGCTTCGTCCCAGCTGTCGTCCGCCAGGGCCGCCAGGGGGTCGGGGGCGTGCAGCACCCGGTGCCCGGCCCCCTCGAAGGCCATCCGGAGGCGTTCGACGAGGTCGTCATGGCGGGAAATGACCAGTAGGTTCATGGTGGGGCGCGGCTTCGCCACCCCATGGTAGGACCTTAGCTGTCAGATATCAGGAGAAAAAGCGGCGCGTGATGCGGCGATGGAGTCCGCAGGTCAGCTCGTAGGGGATGGTGCCGAGGGCCGAGGCCAGCCGTTCGAGGCAGTGCGGCGCCGCCGGATCCGAGCCGAACAGGACCATGGGATCCCCGGGGGCGACGGGCACGTCCACCGGCAGGGCCACGGTGAGGTAGTCCATGGAGACGCGCCCCACCACGGGATAGGTGCGGCCCCGGTACCCCACCACGGCCCGGTTGCCCAGGTCGCGGCGGTAGCCGTCGGCGTAGCCGCAGGCCAGGGTGGCGATCTGGAGGGGGTGGGGCGCCACGAAGGTGCGCCCATAGCCCACGGTCGTGCCGGCGGGGACCGCCTTCACGCGGGCCACCTCGGCCACCAACTCCAGGGCAGGTTCAAGGCCCAGGGCCCGGCCTTCCGGCACCAGGGTGAGGCCGTACAGCGCCAGCCCCGGCCGCACATGGGTGTCGTCCCCCAGGAGGCCCCGCAGGCAGGCGTCGCTGTTGCCGTGGTGGCGCTGGGCGGGATGGATGCCGGCGTCCCGCAGCTGGGCCAGGCAGGCCTCGAACACCCGACGCTGGCGGAGGGCGAAGCCCTGGTCGGGATCGTCCGCCGTGGCGAAGTGGCCCATGGCCCCGTCGATCCAGGGGGCCAGCGCCCCCAGGGCCGGCAGGCATTCGCCCAGCTCGGAGGGCAGGAAGCCGAAGCGGCCCATGCCCGTATCCAGCTTGAGGTGCAGCTTCAGGGGATGGTCGGGCAGGAGACGGGCATAGTCCGCCAGGTGCTCCGGACCCACCAGGGCGATGGTGAGCCCTTCGGCGCTGGCGGCGGGGACGGCCTCCGGTCGGAGGCCCCCCAGCACCAGGATCGGGCAGGCAACCCCGCCCTGGCGCAGCTCGAGGCCCTCTTCCAGGCTCGAGACGGCCAGGCCAGCGGCCCCGGCCTCCGACAGGGCCCGCCCCACGGGCACGGCACCGTGACCGTAGGCGTTGGCCTTCACCACGCCCCAGATCCCCCGGCCCCCGGCGGCCTCCCGCACGCGGGCGAAGTTCCGCGCCACCCGCCGGAGGTCCACTTCGGCCCTGAGGGCCCGGCCCTCGGGGTGCCGCTTCAGGGGTTCCAGGTGCTGCTCATTCACTCCGCAAGGCCCTGCTCGGCCAGCCAGCGCTCCGCGTCGATGGCGGCCATGCAGCCGCTGCCGGCCGCGGTGATGGCCTGGCGGTAGGTGTGGTCCTGCACGTCGCCGCAGGCGAAGACGCCCGGAATGGACGTGCGGCTGGAGCCCTTCTCCACCTGGAGGTAGCCGGTCTCGTCCATGGGCAGCTGCCCCTCGAAGAGGGCCGTGTTGGGCTGGTGGCCGATGGCCACGAAGAGTCCCTCCACGGGCAGCTCGGACACGGAGCCGTCGACGGTGTCCTTCAGCTGCAGGGCGCGGATCTTCTCCACCTTCTCGCCCATGGGGGTCTCATGGGTGGACGTCAGCACGTCCAGCACGACCTTGTTCCACACGGGGTGGATCTTCTCGTTCTTGAAGGCCCGCTCCTGCATGGCCTTGGAGGCGCGGAGCTTGTCCCGCCGGTGGATGAGGTGGACCTTCGTGGCGAACTTGGTGAGGAACACCGCTTCCTCCACCGCGGTGTCGCCCCCGCCCACCACGGCGATCTCCTTGCCGCGGAAGAAGAACCCGTCGCAGGTGGCGCAGGCGCTGACGCCGCCGCCGGAGCGGGAGAGGACCTCGTCCTTGCCGATGCCCATCCACTTGGCGGAGGCGCCGGTGGCGATGACCACCGCGTCGGCGGTGTACTCATCCTTGTCCGTGGTCAGGCGGAAGGGCCTCGATTGCAGATCCGCCTTGAGCACCGTCTCGGACTTGATCGTGGTGCCGAACCGGAGCACCTGCTCCCGCATCTCGTCCATGAGGGCGGGGCCCTGGATGCCCTGCCTGAAACCGGGGAAGTTCTCCACCTCGGTCGTGATGGTGAGCTGGCCGCCGGGCTGGACACCCTCGAAGACGAGGGGGGCCAGGTTGGCCCGGGAGGCGTACAGGGCTGCGGTGTAGCCCGCGGGACCGGTACCGATCACGACGACTTTGTGGTGGCTCACAGAGGTCTCCTGGCAAGGAACGGGGCGGGGGGCCCAGTGGACCAGTCTAGCGCGCCAGTCCCCGCTCCCGCAGCAGGGCCTCGGCCGCGGCCACGTCCCCGGGCACGTCCACGCCCAGGCTCAGGTAGGGCGTCTCCGCCACGCCGATGGGGATGCCTGCCGCCAGGGCGCGCAGCTGCTCCAGCATCTCCAGCTGCTCCAGGGGGTGGGGGGCCAGCCGCGTGAAGGCCTTCAGGGTGTCTGGCCGGTAGGCGTAGAGGCCCAGGTGGCGCTTGAAATGGGCCAGCTGCTCCGGTTTCATCCAGGGCCGGAAGTCCGGCTCGAACACGGAGCTGTTCCGCAGGTAGGGGATGGGGCTGCGGCTGAAGTAGAGGGCGCGTTTCCGGTCATCCACCACCACCTTCACGGCGTTGGGGTTGAACAGCTCGTCGGGGCTGGCGAAGGGGCAGGCGGCGGTGCCCATGGGCAGGTCCGGCTGGTCCCGCATGAGGGCCACCACGGCCGCCACGGTCTCCGGGTGCATGGCCGGTTCGTCGCCCTGGATGTTGAGCACGCAGTCGAAGGATTCCCCGAGGGCCTCCAGGGCGGCGGCGGTGCGGTCGGTGCCGGAGGGCAGGGCCGGATCGGTCATGACGGCCTCGCCCCCGAAGCCCCGGACGGCCAGGGCGATCCGGTCGTCGTCCGTGGCCACCACCACCCGGTCCACCCCGGGGGCCCGGCGGGCGGCCTCGAAGACCCACTGGATCATGGGCCTCCCGGCGATGGGAGCCAGGGGCTTGCCGGGGAACCGGGTGGCCTGGAAGCGGGAGGGCAGGACGGCGAGGGTGCGCATGGGCCCAGTCTAGCCGTTTGTCCGCCGCACGAACTCAGGCCCGGGCGCCCGCCTGCCGAAGGGTCGGCATCGGGAGCGCGCTTGGACCAACCCTTCGAGGATGTGTGGGCGGAATGGGAGGACCTGTTCGGGCAGGCCCGCCAGACCCTCGCCTCCCTGAAGGAGAGCCAGCCGGCCCATGTGGTCCAGGCGGGCGTGAACGCCCTCTTCCGAACGACCCACACCCTGAAGGGCATGGCGGGCATGCTGGGCTTCCCGAGCTTCAGCCGGGCCGCCCACCGCATGGAGGACATCTTCGACCTGATGCGGAAGGGCCGGCTCCGCTCCACGGATTCCCTGGTGGAGACCCTCGAGGCGGGCATGCAGGCCCTGGAATCGGGGTTCGACGGCCTGAAGCGGGGCCGTCCCGAGCCCGAGGACTACCTCCAGGGCCTCCGGCGGGAACTCGGGGAACTGGAGGCCCTGGCCCGCCCCGCCGCAGGGGAGAGCCAGGACCTGAGCGCCCTGCTGGACCTCCCGGCCGAGCCCCTGAAGGCGCTCTCGGACTACGAGCGGACCCGGGTGACCAGCGCCCTGATGGACGGCGTCCCCATCCACGGCCTGGCCATCTGCCTGGATTTCGCCACCTTCGACGACCGCCTGAGGCGATTCAGCGAGGGGTTGGCGCGCCAGGGGGAGATCATCTCGACGCTGCCTTGGGAGGTGCCCGAGGAGCGGGAGGGGCTGGCCTTCATGATCCTCCTCGCCGGGCCCTCCCTGGCCCTTGACGGCATCAGCGTTGAACCCGGGGAGATCCTCGAGTCCCGGGTCCTGGCCGCTCCGGAGTGGGTCCCGAAGAGCCTGCGGGCGGAGATCCTGGCGGAGCCGGAGCCTGGAACGGCCCCCGCAGCTGAACCGCAGCCCGAGCCGTCCCCTGCGGTCCCGGTCCAGGAGACGGAGATCCTCCGGCTCCCGGCCCAGCGGGTGGAGGCCCTGGAGGCCCGGCTCATGTCGGTTGCCCAGATGCGGGATGCCGTGAGCGGGTTGCTGCGGAAGGCGACCCAGGCCCAGGCCGAGGATCCCCTCGGCATTCTGGGGCGGATGGAGGAAGGGCTCCTGGATGTCCAGAAGGCCCTCCTCCAGATGCGGATGGTGAAGGTCGACACCCTCTTCTCGCGCCTCGAACCCATGGTCCGGACGCTCAGCCGGGACATGGGCAAGCCCGTGCGCCTGACCCTCCAGGGCGGGGACCTGGAGATCGAGCGGGGCATCGTGGGCCGCCTGGGGGAACCCTTCCTCCACCTCGTGCGCAACGCCATGGACCACGGCCTGGAGCCACCCGAGGAACGGCGGGCCATGGGGAAGAGCGAGGCGGGCACCCTCCGGATCACCGCCTCGCGGCGGGGGCGCATCATCCGCTTCGACATCCGGGACGACGGCCGGGGCTTCGACCTGGCGCGGATCGAGGAGAAGGGCCTCGCCATGGGCCTGCTCCAGCCCGGGATATCGGTGTCCCAGGAGCGTCTGCACCGGCTGGCCCTGGAACCCGGGTTCTCGACCCTGGACCGGGCCTCCCACATCTCCGGCCGGGGCGTGGGCATGGATGTCGTGCGCGAGGAGATCGAGGCCATGGGGGGCGAGATCCTCCTGTCCAGCGAATGGAAGCGCGGCAGCCTGGTGCGCCTGAGCCTGCCGCTGTCCCGGGTGGTGGTGGGCTGCCTGAAGGTCCGGAGCGGGGGCCAGACCTTCGGGATCCCGCTCGCCAATGTCCTGCGGGTCCAGGTGGGGCACGACCTGCATCGCGGCGGCGACCGGATCCGGGTCCTGGGCATGGAACTCCCGTTCGAATCCCTCCAGGTGTGCCTGGGGCAGGGGGATCCCCCGGAGGGGCAGAGGGCCTTCGTGGTGCTCAGCCAGCCGGGCGGGTCGGCCGGGGCCAGCCTCGAGATCGCCCTGGGGGTGGACGAGGTCTACGGCCGGGCGGAGATCCTCCTCCGCAGCCTCCCGGAGCTGGCCCAGGTTCCCGGGATCATGGGCGGCAGCCTCCAGGAGGAGGGCATCCTCTGGGTGCTTGATCCCGAGGCGGTGCTGGGCCTGGCCATGGACAGCCTCATGCGGCGGGTGGCCCATGCCTGACCAGGGCATCCTCCTCCTGGCCCGAGCTGTCAGCCGGGATCTCCTGCTGGCGGCCTCCGACCTGGTCGAGGTCCTGCCTGCGGGCCCCATCGCGCCGCTGCCGGGGCCGCTGCCCGGCATTGCCGGGGTGATCCTCCACCAGGGTGAATTCCTCCCGGTGCTGGACTGGGCCGCGCTCCCGGGCGAGACCGCTCCCGCCCGGCCGACCGTGGCCATGGCCATCCTCAAGCGACGCCTCGCCCTGCCGCTGGAGTTCCTCTCCGGCGCCCTGGAGGGCGGACGCGAGAACCTGAAGGTGGAACCTCCCGGCGCCGATCCCTGGGCGCCCTTCATGGTCTGCGCCTGTGTCGTCGAGGGCCCGCCGCTGCCGCTCCTGGATTCCGACAAGCTGATCGACTGGCTGCATCAGCGTCGCGCGGGGCGCTGAGCGCGCTCCAGGACTGACCGGAAGGGCCAATCATGCGATGATGGGAGTTCTTTGCCGGAGGCTCCCTTGAATCGTCGCCTTCTCGCCCCTGTGGGCATCACCGCCACTGGGCAGTGCTTCCCGCCGAAGGTGGTCACCAACGACGACCTGTCCAAGATCCTGGACACCAACGACGAATGGATCCGCACCCGCACCGGCATCCGGGAGCGCCGCTGGGTCGAACCCGGCACGGGCGCGTCCCACCTGGGGGCCCCGGCCCTGAAGATGGCCCTCGAGAACCGCGGGATCAAGGCTTCCGACCTGGACCTCATCCTCGTCACCACCGTCACCCCCGACACCCTCTTCCCGGCCACCGCCTGCCGGATCCAGGACATGGTCGGCGCCACCAACGCCTTCGGGTTCGACCTGAACGCCGCCTGCTCCGGCTTCCTCTACGCCCTCACCACGGCCTCGAGCCTGGTGGCCGCCGGCGGCATCAAGCGGGCCGCGGTGGTGGGCGTGGACATCATGTCCACCATCATCAACAAGGAGGACCGGACCACGGCCGTCCTCTTCGGCGACGGCGCGGGCGCCGTGATCGTCGAACGGGTCGAGGAGGGCCTCGGCATCCTGGACTTCGAGCACAAGGTGGACGGTTCGGGCGGCTGCTTCCTCTACATGCCCGCCGGCGGTTCCCTCAAGCCCGCCACCGCCGAGACCGTGGCGAACAAGGAACACACCATCCACCAGGCCGGCAGCGAGGTCTTCAAGAACGCGGTGCGGGAGATGGCGGACAACAGCCGTCTGCTTCTGGACCGGAACGGCCTGAAGGGCGAGGACCTGAAGCTGTTCGTGCCCCACCAGGCCAACATCCGCATCATGGATGCCGCAGCCAAGCGCCTGGAACTGGATCCCGCCCGCATGATGGTGAACATCGACCGCTATGCCAACACCACCACCGCCACCATTCCCACGGCCCTCCACCAGGCGGTGGAGGAGAAGCGGCTGGCCAAGGGCGACCACGTGATCCTGTCCGCCTTCGGAGCAGGCTTCACCTGGGGTTCCACCCTCCTGCGCTGGGCCTACTGAGCCAGAGGAACGCCATGCGCATCATCGCGGGAACCTTGAGGGGGCGGAGGCTCGCGGCTCCCCCCCCGCAGGACCTGCGGGTCCGCCCGACCTCGGACCGGGCCCGGGAGGCCCTGTTCTCCATCCTCCAGCGCTGGCCCATGGGGCCCTTCCTGGACCTCTGTGCGGGGACCGGGGCCGCGGGGCTGGAGGCCCTGTCGCGGGGGTACGCCCCGGTGACCTGCCTGGAGGTGGCCGAGCCGGGCTGGTCCTGCCTCCGCCGGAACGCGGAGGGCACGGACCTGGTCCTCCTCCGGAGGGACGTCCTGCGCACGGAATCCGGGGATTTCCAGGGCCAGGCGGTCCTTTTCCTGGATCCCCCCTACGAACTGGCGCCCGGGATGTGGACCGCCCTGGCGGCCCGGCTGCGGTCCTGGGTCGCCCCGGCGGGTGTCCTGGTCTTCGAGACGGATCGGAAAACCGCGCTGGAATTTCAGCCGGGCTGGGAACTGGCCGAAACACGCGAGTATGGTGCAGCCCGATTCCATTTCTGGACCCCGGCCTGAGTTCAAGGCCGCGGCGCCGACCCTGCTGGCGCCGGAGACGCTCCGCCTCGTCCTGGGGCGGTCGCGGAAGGCGGCTGTGCTGGTCTGGTGCGGGGTGTTCCTGGTGGCCGCCCTCCTGTTCTACTTCTCGGCCCCGCCGGGATTCCGGTACACCCTTGGGGGGGCGACCTGGACCCTGCTGATCCTGGCCATCTGCGCAGGCGCGTCCCTGCTCCACCTGCAGGGGCTTCGCCGCACCCTGGAGGAGCGGACCCTGGGCCCCGATCTCTACCGACCCCTGACGCGGTTCCCCCAGTCGACCTCCATGCTCACCCTCTACGTGGGGATCTGCCTGTCGGCCCTCACCTACCTCTGGCTGAAGCTCTACCTCCGCCAGAGCATCTGGATCAGCTTCGCCACCATGGGCATCTTCCTGGATCTGGCGATGATGGGATCCATCGCGCACTACTTCCTGGCCAAGCAGAACCTCATGCGGGTGTTCCGGATCCTGGCCGGGCAGGAGGGCTTCAACGAATCCTATTCCCGGTTCCGGGCCGGCCTCCGGTCCAAGTTCGGCTTCGGGGTGCTGGGGATCATGGTGGGCGTGCTGGTGCTGTCCATCCTTGTCTCGGGGCTCACCCTGCAGACCTCCATCCGGGCGAAGGTGACCAGCTACGCGAGCAAGGAGCTGGCGAATCTGGCGGATTCGGTGGCCTTCGTGCAGGAGATGAACACCACGCCCGATGACATGACGGCCTTCCTGGGCACCCTCAAGCTGGGGGCCGGCGGGGGCGTCTCCCTGAAACTTCCCGAATCCAAGGGCGGAGCGCTGCTCGGTTCGGGCCTCAAGGTCGCCGGGGCCGCGGACATCCTCGTGGTGCAGCCGCTTCCGGACGGATCCGAACTGCGGGCCGTCATTCCCGAACGGGAGTACGCGGATGCCGTCTGGAAGGCCCTCCGGCCCAACATCGTCCTGCTGATCGGCGGCGCCCTCTTCTTCACCTACCTCATCCGCCTGATCCTCCGGGACGTCCAGCAACCCATCCTCCTCCTCAGCCGCAACGCCCAGCGGGTGGGCGAGGGGCGCATCGATACGCTGGAGGCGGTCTACAGCGACGACGAGGTGGAGGTCCTCGCCCATGGCTTCGGCCGCATGGCGGCCAGTCTCCGGGGCATGGTGGTGCAGATCCGCTCCGCCAGCCGCGACCTGGCCAAGGCGGCCACGGCCATCCGGGAGTCCGCGGATGGGGTCCGCCAGTCCAGCCAGGGGCAGCGCGAACTCATTGAGACCTTCCACGAGGAGATCAACGACCTCTCCGAGACCTCCATCGGGATCAGCGCCAGTTCCATGGAGCTGAGTCTGGCCTCCGAGAGCACCAACACCACCATCGTCGAGATGGCGGCCACCGTGCAGCAGATCAACCAGAGCATGGACGAGCTCCTGATGGTGGTGGAGGGCATCACCTCGGCCATCCGCGACTTCGATACGGCCATCAAGAACGTGGGCAAGAACGTGGACCACCTGGCGGCCCATGCCGAGCACACCAAGGAATTCGCCGAGAACCTGGAGCAGAGCACCTCCGCCATCGACGACAGCGTGAAGATCGCCCAGCGCTACGCCAAGAAGGTGATCCACAACGCCGCCCGCGGGATGGAACTCGTGGCCAGGAACCGCGAGAAGATGCAGGTCATCGAACGGGTGGTGCAGGACTTCCACAGCACCACGAAGACCCTCCTCCAGCTCGGCGCCGACATCGCCAAGATCCTCGACTACATCGGCGAACACACGCAGCAGACCAACATGCTCGCCCTCAACGCAGCCATCATCGCCGCCCAGGGCGGAGCGGGAGGGGAGGGACAGGCCAAGGGATTCTCGGTGGTGGCCGACGAGATCAAGCTGCTCTCCGAGCAGACGGGCCGCTCCACGCGCGACATCCAGCAGATCATCGGGACCCTCCAGGCCGAGATCCGGAAGGCCTACCAGCAGGTGGAGCTGGGCCTGGACGCCGTCCGGGACGGCTCGGATTCCGTGGGCCAGAGCGAAGAGGCCCTCCAGGCCATCCTCGAATCCGTGAGCGAGACGAACAGCGTGGTGGAGAGCATCCTCACCGAGACCCTCCAGCAAGCCGGCCAGGCGGCGCTCATCCATGAGGCCAACCGGAACATCCACACTCAGGTGGAGACCATCCGATCGGTCATCGATGAGCAGCAGCAGACCAGCAACTACATCCTCTCCCTGGCCATGAACGTCCAGGAGGCCACCAGCGTGGTCCGGGACTCCACCAAGGAGCAGAGCGCCGGCAGTGACGAGATCGCGAAGGCCACCGAGCAGGTGAGGACCCTGGCCTCGAACCTCCACGAGATCCTGGCCCGCCAGGAGGAGCATGTGCTGTCCCTGAAGGAGACCATGAACCGCGTCCTCGGGAAGGCCGTGGAGAGCGAAGGGGCCATCGAGGCCTCCAGCGGCTACGTGGAGCAGCTGAGCGTGCAGGTCCACATGCTCAACCGCGAGGTAAACCTCTTCAAGCTCTAGCCGGGCGGGATGCTAGCCTAGTGCCAGCTTCCCGGGCCCCGCATGTACCGCCTCTCCATCAAGACCAAGCTGAGCGCTGTCATCAGCGTGCTGGTCCTGTCGTTCATCTCGTTCAACCTGCTCTACTACCCCCGCTGGGTGGAGCAGCAGATCATGGCTCAGGCGGAGCTGAGCGCCCGGCAGGTGGCCGAAACCGCCAGCTACGCGCTGAGCCCGGCCGTGAGCGCGAACAACCCCAGGGACATCGCCAAGGTGCTCCAGGGCGTGCAGAACATCCCGGCCTTCCGGTTCAGCGCCGTCTTCGGGGCGGGCGGCGAATCGTTGGACAGCACCCCCACCACTCCCGAGTGGGCCTCGTCCTATGTGCTGAAGGATGGCGTCTCCCGCACCTTCAACCGGCGGTCCGAGGGGATGCTGGTGGCCGTGGCGCCGGTCTTCTACGAGGAGCCGCGGGCCGACAAGGTGGGAACGCTGGTGCTCGGTTTCACCACGGAGGGCACCCAGAGGGCGGTGCGGGACAACATCCGCTCCAGCCTCGCGGTGGGTCTGGTCACCCTCGTCCTGGGCATCGCGGTGGCCATCCTGCTCTCGAACCGGTACCTCCGGCCGGTGATCCAGCTGACGGAGGCCGCCCAGAAGGTGGCCCAGGGGAACCTCGAGGCCGTGTCCCTCCATGTGACGACCCGGGACGAGATCGAGGACCTCAGCCATTCCTTCGCGGTGATGACGGACAAGCTGCGGTTGTCCCGGGACGAGATCGAGCGGCAGAACCGTCTGCTGGAATACCGCGTCCAGGAGCGGACCCGGCAGCTGATGGAGACCATCTGGGAACTGGAGGAGATCCGGGCCAACCTCGAGCAGCTGGTGCAGGAACGCACCCGCGGACTGGAGCAGAGCCGCACGGAGCTGCGGGCCTGGGCCAGCACCCTTGAGGAGAAGGTCCGCGAGAAGACCCGGGAACTGCAGGAGCTGAACGAGAACCTGCTGGTCAGCTACCAGAAGCTGAAGGAGGTGGACCATCTGAAGGACGAGTTCCTGGCGAACATGAGCCACGAGCTCCGCACTCCCCTGAACGCCATCATCGGCTTCTCGGGGATGCTCATGCAGGATCCCTCCGGGCGCCTGCCCCAGGAGGCCAGGGAGGATCTCCAAATCATCTACCAGAACGGGAGGGCCCTGCTGGGGCTCATCGACTCCATCCTGGACCTCTCGAAGATCGAGGCGGGGAAGATGGAACTGGAACTGGAGGCGGTGGACCCTGTCCAGCTGCTGGACGAAGTCAAGGCCATGGCCGCTGGACTGATCCAGGAGCGCCCGATCCGGCTGGAATTCGTGCGGCCCGAGGCGGGCGTGCGGGTGATGGGCGACCGGGACCGGCTCCGGCAGGTCTTCACGAACCTGGTGGGGAACGCCATCAAGTTCACCGAGGAGGGTGTGGTCCGCATCCTCGCAGGGTGTTCCGGGGGTGCGTTCCAGGTGCGGATCGAGGATTCGGGGATCGGCATGACGGAGGAGGAGCTGGGCCGGCTGTTCAAGCCCTTCCAGCAGGTGGACGGCAGCATCACCCGCCGGTTCGGCGGCACGGGGCTGGGGCTGGCCATCTCCCAGCGGTTCATGGGGCTCATGCACGGGCGGATCTCGGCCACCAGCCGGAAGGGCAGCGGGAGTACCTTCATGGTGGAAATGCCCGTGCTTGAGGAGGGCGCGGAATGAATTCCGGAAACCGGATCCTCTGCATCGAGGACAACGCCATGAACTGGCGCCTGGTCCAGCGGCTGCTGTCCCAGGCGGGCTACGAGATGCACTGGGCCGAGGATGGGCTGAAGGGCTGCGAGATGGCTTCCACGCTCAAGCCGGATCTGGTCCTGCTCGACATCAACCTGCCCGGGCTCTCGGGCTTCGAGGTGGCCACGAAACTGCGGCAGGATCCGGGCCTGGAGGGCCTCCTGATCGTGGCCCTCACCGCCAAGACCATGCGGAGCGACCGGGAGACGGCCCTGGTGACGGGGTGCGACGGGTTCATCTCCAAGCCCATCGACCCCTTCCTGTTCGTGGGCCAGGTGGAGGCCTACTTCGGCGGCCACCGCGACCGGCTCGAGCAGGGACGGGAGGGCGCGGCCCTCCGGCAGTTCAGCCAGCAGGTGGTGGAGCATCTCGAAACCCAGCTGCGGCAGGCCCAGGAAGCGAACCAGAAGCTCCTGGAGGCCCAGGCCGCCCTGGAGCACCGGAATCGGCTGCTCTCGCGGCTCCTGGCCCTGAGCCGGGACATCATCCCCATGCGGGAGGCTTCGGGCATCCTCGTCCGGATCCTCGACCAGCTGGGCGAGGACCTTGGCCTGGACCGCCTCTCGGCCTACCGCATCCACCCGAGCGGGGGCTATTTCCAGGGCACCTCCCGCGATTCCGAGGGGTGCCGCGAGGCCCCGGTCCTTGCCGCGGACCATCCCTTGGTCCTGAGGATGGCCGGCCTTCCCCGGGGGACCTCCCTCTCGGGCCGCGACCTGCGCCAGTCCCCGCTCTGGGAGCCAGGGGCCGAGGCCGGGTACTGGGACCACCGGTCCGAAGGGCTGCTCCTCCCGCTCCATGGGGAATCCGGCCGGGAGGGGCTCTGGGGCTTCCTGGCGGCGTCCCGGGAGAAGGCCTTCCTTCCCTTCGAGTCCGAGCATGCGGCCCTCCATGCGGGCCTGGTGCAGGTCTGCCTGGAGAACGCGGAGCTGATCCACAACCTCGACGAGACCAGCCGGGCCCTGGGTACCAGCTATGAGCGCCTGGAGGTGGCCTACGTGGACCTGCAGAAGGCCCAGAAGGCCCTTGGGGCCCAGGAACGGGACGCCGCCCTCGGCTCCCTCTTCACCAACATGGCCCAGCGGCTCCAGGCCCCGGTGAAGGTCCTCCAGCTGGAGACGGTCGTCCTGAAGGACTACATGGACCGGCCGGATGTCCCCCCACAGGAGGAGCGGGTGGAATGCCACCTCTCCATGGGGCGGATCCAGGCCGCCATCGAGGAGGTGGAAGGCTTTGTCGGGGCCCTGCTCCGGCGGGCCGGGCAGGGCCGGGCCGCCACCCCCGAATGGATCCACCTGCATGGCCTCATCCGGCAGGAACTCGACCTGATGAAGGCCGAGGGCAGCCTTCCCCTGGAGGCGGGCATGGCGCTGAACTTCCAGGCCAGCCGGGACCTCCTCTTCGGGGTCTACCAGGATTTCGCCGACATCCTGGGGTATCTGGCGGCCCACGCCCTGGGAGGCACCGCAGCGGGCTTCCAGCTCCGCACCTGGGGCGGCCAGAGCCATTTCCGGTTGGAACTCGAGGACGAAGGCGGTCCGGTTTCCTCTGAGGCGCTGGCCAGAGCCTTCGAACCCTTCTCGGAACTGAGGCCCCAGGCCGCCTCCCCGGGGCGTCAGCCCGGAGCCGGCCTGCCGGCCTGCGCCCAGCTGATCGGGGCCTACCGGGGCACCATCGAGATCGAGAACACGGCCAGGGGCACCCGCGTCAGGTTCAGCCTGCCGATGGACTAGGGCCTAGCGGGTGACGACCTTCTCGATCCGCTTCTCGTAGGCCGTCCCCAGTACCAGCCGATGCACGAAGATGCCGGGGGTGTGGATCTCGTCGGGATCGAGGGCGCCCACCTCGACGATCTCCTCCACCTCGGCGATGCAGATCCGTCCGCAGGTGGCGGCCATGGGGTTGAAGTTCCGCGCCGTCTTCCGGTAGACGAGGTTGCCCAGCCGATCGGCCTTCCACGCCTTCACCAGCGCAAAATCGGCGAAGATCCCCTGCTCGAGGACGCACTCCCGGCCCCGGAAGAGCCGCGTCTCCTTGCCTTCGGCCACCTTCGTGCCGGCACCGGTGGGGGTGAAGAAGGCCGGAATGCCCGCCCCCCCGGCCCGCATGCGCTCAGCCAGGGTGCCCTGGGGCACCAGCTCCACCTCGAGCTCGCCGTGGAGGAACTGGCGCTCGAACTCGGCATTCTCGCCCACATAGCTGCTGACCATCTTCCGGACCTGGCGGTTCCGGAGCAGGATGCCCAGGCCGAAGTCGTCCACGCCGGCGTTGTTGGAATAGCAGGTGAGATCCTTCACGCCCCGGTCGGCCAGGGCCGCGATGAGGTGCTCCGGGATGCCGCACAGGCCGAACCCGCCCACGGCCAAGTGGGCTCCGTCGGGGATGTCGTTCACGGCTTCGAGGGCGGTGGGCACGCGCTTGTCGATCATGCGGAATCCTCGGATGATTCGTGTCCAGTGTGCCACCGGCGGGCTGCCGCAGGCGAGTTGCCTGTCGTGACGGGTTCACGCGCCCGGGGGCCGTGTCAGACTGGTGGGCGGACTGGCAACCCGGAGCGCACCCGTGAGACCGGCGGTATTCCTCGATCGCGATGGCACCCTCAACGAGGAGGTGGACTACCTCTCCGATCCGGATCAGCTGGTGCTCATACCGGGCGCTGCGGCCGCCGTGGCCCGCCTTAATGCCAAGGGGATCCCGATCGTGGTGGTGACGAACCAGAGCGGCATCGGCCGGGGCAGGTACGGATGGCAGGACTTCGCGGCGGTCATGAGCCGGATGAGCACCCTGCTGGCCCTGGAGAACGCCCGCATCGACGCGGTCTACGCCTCCCCCCACCACGAGCTGGGGCATGGGGAGTACGCCGTGGCGGACCACCCGGACCGGAAGCCGAATCCGGGGATGCTGCTGCGGGCGGCGGAGGACCATGCTCTCAACCTGTCGCGCTCCTGGATGGTGGGCGACAAGGCGGTGGACCTGGAGGCGGGGCGCCGGGCCGGCTGCCGGGTGGCCCTGGTCCGCACGGGCTACGGGGCCACCGTGGACGGATCGGGTGCGGACCTGGTGGCGGCGGACCTTGCCGAGGCCGTGGATCGCATCCTGGAATCCTGGCCGTGACCGTTCCCCTCGTCGAGAAGGCCGGACTGGTCGCCGGCACCCTCCTCCAGCGCTACAAGCGCTTTCTGGCAGATGTGCGGCTGGAGGACGGCACCGTCGTCACGGCCCACTGCACCAATACGGGCTCCATGAAGACCTGCTGGGAGCCCGGGGACCGGGTGCTCCTGGAGCCTGCGGCGAACCCCGACCGGAAGCTGAAGTTCACGTGGCTGGCCTGCGAGCGGGGCCCGGGAGCCTGGATCGGCGTGGATACGGGCCTGCCGAACCGCGTGGTGGCGGAGGCCGCCCGGAGGGATGCGCTTCCGGGGCTTCCCGGCCTCCGGGGGGTCCGCACCGAGGTGAAGTACGGCGCCGAGAACAGCCGCATCGATGTGCTGGCCCAGGATGCGGAGGGCCGCGAGGTCTTCATCGAAGTGAAGAACGCGACCCTGAAGGCTGGAGACTGGGTCCGGTTCCCGGATGCCGTCACCGAGCGGGGGACCAAGCACCTGCGCGAGCTGCAGGCCATGGTCCGGGAGGGCCACCGGGCCGCCATCGCCTTCTTCGTCCACCGGACGGACGTGACGGCCTTCGATGCGGCCCGGGCCATCGATCCGGCCTACGCGGCGGAGCTGGATCGCGCCGCCGAGGCCGGTGTGGCTGTGCTGCCCCTGGCTGTGCGGCTGGTCACAACCATGGAATCCGGCGGTCTCTGGCGTCTGCACTGGGAACTCCCGGGTCTTCTGCCCTGGCGACCGGAGCGCTAGACTGGGGCTTCTCCCGGGAGTTCCCATGTCCACCGTCGCGGCCGAGCTGAAGAAGACGCCCCTCAATGCGGCCCATCGGGCCCTCAACGCGAAGATGGTGGATTTCGGGGGCTGGGACATGCCCGTGCAGTATCCCGCCGGCATCCTCGCGGAGCACGAGGCGGTCCGCACCAAGGCCGGCCTCTTCGACGTGAGCCACATGGGTGAGATCCGTGTGAAGGGCCCCGGCGCCCTGGCCCTGGTGGAGCACCTGACGCCCAACGCCGTGTCGAAGCTGGCCATCGGGCAGGTCCACTACACGGCCTTCCTCTACGAGAACGGCACCTTCGTGGATGACCTGCTGGTCTACCGCGAGGGCGAGCAGGAGTTCCTGCTGGTGGTGAACGCCGGCAACTCAGACAAGGACTTCGCCTGGGTGCAGCAGCACGCCAAGGGCTTCGACTGCACGGTGGTCAACGAGAGCCCCGCCACGGGCCAGATCGCCCTGCAGGGGCCGCTGTCCGTGGGCATCCTCCAGCCCCTCACGAAGACGCCGCTGGAGCCCATCGGCTACTACTTCTTCACCCACGGCGAGGTGGCCGGGATCAAGTGCCTCATCAGCCGTACCGGCTACACGGGCGAGGACGGGTTCGAACTCTACTGCGCCGCGGACGACACCGAGAAGCTCTGGAACGCCGTGATGGCCGCCGGGACCCCCAAGGGGCTGCTGCCCGCGGGCCTGGGGTGCCGCAACACCCTGCGCCTGGAATGCAAGATGGCCCTCTACGGCCATGAGATCGACGACACCATCCATGCCCTCGAGGCCGGGCTTGCCTGGATCGTGAAGCTCGACAAGGGCGACTTCATCGGCCGCGACGCCCTGCTGGCCGCCAAGGCGGCGCCCGCGCCCCGGAAGCTGGTGGGCTTCAAAACCCTCGAGAAGCGCGACATCGCCCGCGACCACATGCCCGTGGTGCAGGACGGGAAGCAGGTCGGCTTCGTCACCAGCGCCGCCCCGTCCCCCACCTGCGGCATCAACCTGGGCCTGGCCTACGTCCCCACCGAACAGGCGAAGGTCGGAGGCCGCATCCAGATCGAGATCCGCGGCCGGGCTGTGGATGCCGAGATCATCCCCACCCCCTTCTACAAGCGGCAGAAGTAGCCGCCCGCCAACCGCCACCACCACCGCCAACGATCACCCGTTCCCTTCCGGAGGCTCCATGTTCCCTGCCGACCTCAAGTACACCAAGGACCACGAGTGGCTGAAGCCCATGGGTGACGGCACCGCCCTGGTGGGCATCACCCACTATGCGCAGGATGCCCTGGGCGACGTGGTCTTCGTCGATCTGCCCGAGGCCGGCGAGGCCTTCGGCACCGGCGAGGAGTTCGGCACGGTGGAGTCGGTGAAGACCGTCTCCGAGCTGAACATGCCCTCCGAGGCCGAGATCCTGGAAGTGAACGCGGCGCTGGCGGATCACCCCGAGGCCGTGAATGAGGATCCCTACGGCAAGGGCTGGATGGTGAAGGTGCGCCTGAAGGGCGCCCTGGCCGCCGACCTGATGGACGCCAAGGCCTACGAGGCCCTGGTGAGCGCCGAGAGCCACTAGGCCCATGGCCTGGCCCCTCCTGACGGTCCTCCTCGCCTGGGGGGCCGTCCCCGCGCAGACGCCCCCGACCCCGCCCGTGGCCCCGCCCGGGGTCCAGCGGCCGACGGCCAAGGCCCAGCCCCCGGTGCCATCGGACGTCCCCCAGACGGACGAGGCCCGGGTCGCCCGGCTGAAGGCCCTGGTGGAGGAGGCCGCGCAGGCCATCGAATCGGAGGATTTCCGCACCGCGTCCGACCGGCTGGACGCGGTGGATGTGCTGACCTCGGACTGGTCCACCACCCTCCTGCGGAAGCCGGAGGTCCAGGTGCTCCTGCAGCGGGTCCAGGACCTGTCCACGCAGATTCCCGCCCCGGCCGGTCTCGAGCCCGAGCCCGGCATCAAGGCCCAGGAGGAGGTGGTCTCGCTCACGGGAGAGGATCTGCGGGCCGAGCTGGAGCGCGTCCGACTGGCCGAGCGGGACACCTCCTATGACTTCCCCATCGACCTGAACGACAAGGTCCTGACCTGGGTGAACCTCTTCACGACCACCAAGAAGGGGTTCATGGAGAACGCCCTCGGGCGGGCCTCGATGTACCTGCCCATGATCCGGCAGGTCTTCGCGGAGGAGGGCATCCCGCAGGACCTGGCCTACCTCGCCGTGATCGAGTCGGGCTTCCGCAACGAGGCCAAGAGCCGGGCCCGCGCCGTGGGCATGTGGCAGTTCATCCGCTCCACGGGGCGTCTCTACGGCCTGAGCTACAACCGCTGGATCGAGGAGCGGCGGGATCCGGTGAAGGCCACCCGGGCCGCCGCCCGCTACCTCAAGCGGCTCTACGAGGAGACCGGCGACTGGTACCTGGCCGTGAGCAGCTACAACGCCGGTCCCCTTAGCCTGGAGCGCGCGGCGCAGAACCTGGGTACCCGGAACTTCTGGGACATGGCCCGCTCGCGGTGGCTCCGCAACGAGACGAAGAACTACGTGCCGGAACTCTGCGCGGCCATCCTGGTGGGCCGTCATCCGGACCGCTACGGCATCCAGCTGGACGCCCTGCCGCCCTTCGCCTACGAGACCGTGCCCGTCCCCGCCAGCATGGGCCTGGCCGTGCTCGCCCGCCTGGCGGAGACCGACGTGGCCACCCTGAAGCACCTGAATCCCGAGCTGCTGCGCCCGTCCACCCCGCCGGGCAGCTACACGCTGCGCGTGCCCCCGGGCAAGGCGCTGATCTGCGCCCGGGCCCTCGCGAAAGGGCTGGGCGGCAAGGTCGAGCGGGAGCATCTCTACACCGTCCGCCGGGGGGATACCCTTGCGAAGGTGGCTCGGCGGCTGGGCGTCGACCCTGAGGATCTGCTGGCGGAGAACGGCATCACCGCCCGCCAGTTCCGCCCGGGCCGCCGCCTCCGGGTGCCCCTGGCCGGAACCGGCGGGCTGGACGCCCGGACGCGGCGGGAGCTGGAGGGAGACCGGGCCCTGGAGGCGCTGCCCTACCTGCCCAGCGCCGACGTGGCCACCCTGCCTGGTCCCGTGGCCGGCGCCGGCGACCGCGGGGCGGGGCAGGCCCCGCTCCCGGCGGGACCCACGCCCCAGGCTGAACCGGTCCCGTCCGTTCCCGCCGGGCCGGTACCGGCTCCCGCGCCGGTGACCGCCGCGCCCGTCGCGACGCCGGCTCCCGCGCCGGCCCCCCCTGCATCCACGCCCGAGAGCCGACCCCTTCCTGCCCCTGAGCCCCGTGAGATCCGCGCCCGGCAGGGGGACACCCTGGCCCGGATCGCCCGGGCCCACGGCGTTCCGCTGGGAGAGCTGATCCGCCTCAACCCCGAGGCCGCGCGGCGTCTCCATCCGGGGGATACGGTGCGCCTGCCCGGCGCGGGGGAGGAACCCGGTACCCGCGTGCCCGAGCGGCAGGAAAGCCGTCCCGCCCTCCATGTGGTGAAGCGCGGCGAGACCCTGGCGGCCATCGCCCGGGAGCACCATCTGGAGATCCGGGAACTCCGCCTCTGGAACGGGTTGAAGGGGGACCGCATCCGGGTCGGCCAGCGCCTGCGCCTCGCACCGCGGTGAATCCGCGCTTGCACGGACCGCGGGGTCGTGGGATACTTTGACTTCCCGATTGGGGCCATAGCTCAGCTGGGAGAGCGCTTGCATGGCATGCAAGAGGTCGTCGGTTCGATCCCGATTGGCTCCACCAAACAGAAGGCCACCGCAAGGTGGCCTTCTTGCTGAACGCTGAAGGCTTCCGCCCATGCTCGCCTCGCTCAACCACGTGGATCTCCGCTTCGGCCCCCAGGAGGTGCTGAAGGATGTCACCTGGGCCATCCAGGAGGGCGAGTGCTGGGGCGTCATCGGCCGCAACGGCGCGGGGAAGAGCACCGTCTTCAAGCTGCTGCTCGGCCAGCTCGAGGCGGACCACGGCACCGTGGTGCGGCCCACCAAGGAGCGCGGCATCCGCATGGGCCACTACGCCCAGGACCTCACCCCCGAGACCGGCGGCAGCGTGCTGGAGGAGGCCCTGGCGGCCTTCGGCGACGTGGAGAAGCTGCAGCACGAGATGCGCGAGCTGGAGCACCGGATGGGCGAAGCCGGTGGTGACCTCGAGGCGGTGATGGCGAGGTACCAGAAGGTCACCGAGGCCTTCGAGCACCTCGATGGGTTCACGATCCGGGCCCGCGCCGAAAGCATCCTGCAGGCCCTGGGGTTCGGACCGGCGGACTTCGAGCGCTCCGTGGAAACCCTCTCCGGTGGCCAGAAGAGCCGGGTGATGCTGGCCAAGGCGATCCTCAAGGGCCAGGACCTGCTCCTCCTGGACGAGCCCACGAACCACCTGGATCTCCCGAGCCTGCGCTGGCTGGAGGACTTCATCCAGGACACGGATGCCACCGTGGCCGTCATCAGCCATGACCGCTACTTCCTGGACAAGATCGCCACCTCCATCCTCGAGCTGGAGTTCGGGAACTCGCGGGCCTACGAGGGCAACTACAGCGAGTTCATGGACAAGAAGGAGCAGGAGCTGGAGCTGCTGGAGCGCCACTTCGAGCAGCAGCAGGCCTACATCAAGAAGCAGGAGGAGTACATCCGCCGGAACATCGCCGGCCAGAACACCAAGCAGGCCCGCGGTCGGCGCACCCACCTGGCCAAGCTCGACCGCATCCAGCGGCCCCTGCGGGACCGGCGCAAGGTGAAGTTCAGCTTCCCCGAGACCCAGCGCAGCGGCGATGTGGCGCTGGTGCTGGAGAACGCCAGCGTGGGCTGGGACGGGAAGGCCCTGTACGCACCCCTGGAGCAGCTCCAGGTCAAGCGGGGGCAGAAGCTGGGCATCGTCGGCCTGAACGGCACGGGCAAGTCGACCCTGCTGAAGGCCATCGCGGGCGAGATCCCCTTCATCACCGGCCGGGCGCGTCTCGGCAGCCAGGTGAAGCTGGGCTACTTCGACCAGCATCACCGGAACCTGGATCCCCGCAACACGGTCTTCCAGCAGATCCACGCGGTGAATCCACAGGCAGTGAAGCAGGACGTGCTGGGCTTCCTGGCCAAGTTCCAGTTCCGCGGCGACGACGTGGACAAGCCCGTGACGGCCCTTTCCGGCGGCGAGCGGGCGCGGCTCAGCGTGGCCACGCTCATCCGCCAGGGCGTGAACCTGCTGCTGCTGGACGAGCCCACCAACCACATGGACATCGCCAGCATGGAGGCCATGGAGGACACGGTCCTCAGCTTCACCGGCGCCGTGGTGGTGGTGACCCACGACCGCTACCTGCTGGGCCGCGTGGCGGATTCGCTCCTGCGCATCCATGAGGGCAAGGCCGAACTCCGCGAGGGCGGCTACGAGGACCACCAGGCCTGGGTGGATCTGGATCTGGCCGCGGACGAAGGGGCCGGAAGCCCCGAGTCCGAGCTCGCGAAGAAGTCTGAACGGCGCGTCGAACCGGCGCGGCCGCCTGAACCCGCGAAGAAGGCCGAACCCTCCCCCGCGAAGCCCCGGCCCGTGGACAAGGAGAAGCAGAAGCAGCAGAAGCGGCTGGAGCGCCAGGTGGCCGACGCGGAGGCCAGGGTCACAGAGTTGGAGGGCCGGCTGGCGGTGCTGGGCTCGGAGCTGGCCGCCATGGATCCCTCCGACTGGCAGGCCTTCAACGTGAAGCTGGATGCCCAGAAGGCCCTGGAATCCGAACTGGCCTATGCCATGACGGACTGGGAGGCGGCCCAGGGGGCCCTGGAGGCCTCGCAGGGCTAGACGGGCGGGCCAACACGGTTACCCTGAGCCATGCGACTGCCCCTGTACCAGATCGACGCCTTCGCCTCGCGCCCATTCGCCGGGAATCCGGCGGCCGTGGTGCCCCTGGCGGCGTGGCTTCCGGACGATCTCATGCAGGCCATCGCGGCCGAGAACGCCCTCTCGGAGACCGCCTTCTTCGCCCCGGAGGGCGATGGCCACCGCATCCGCTGGTTCACGCCCGCCTGCGAAGTGGACCTCTGCGGCCACGCCACCCTCGCCTCGGCCTTCGTGTATTTCACGGTGCTGGAGCCGCGCCGGACCTCCGTGACCTTCCAGTCCCGCAGCGGCCCACTCTCCGTGGCTCGGGAAGGGGAGCTGCTGGTGCTGGACTTCCCCAGCCGGCCCCCGGTGGCGGCCGAGCCCCCGCAGGGCCTTGCGGAGGCCCTGGGCGCGACTCCCGTGGCGTGCTGGCGGGCACGGGACCTGGTTGCGGTGCTGGATTCCGAGGCCACCGTGCGTGCCCTCCAGCCCGATCTCACGGCCCTGGCCCGCTTCGACGAGTTCGCGGTCATCGTCACGGCCCGCGGCCAGGAGGCCGACTTCGTCTCCCGGTTCTTCGCCCCCCGGAAGGGCGTGCCCGAGGATCCCGTCACCGGCAGCGCCCACACCACCCTGGTGCCCTTCTGGGCCCAGCGCCTGGGCAAGACGAAGCTCCGGGCCCTCCAGGTCTCCCCCCGGGGCGGCGAGCTCTTCTGCGAGGCGAGGGGCGAGCGCGTGGCCATCGCCGGCCGGGCCGTGAAGGTGCTGGAGGGGACCTTCTTCCTCTAGAAATACTTCAGGGTCAGGTCGATCAATCGCCGCACGAAGCCGGTGTAGGGCGGGTACATGAGCTGGATGGCGGACCAGCGGCTACGCTGGCGCAGCGTGCCGCGGGCGTTGGAAAAGGTCTCGAAGCCGTAGAAGCCGTGGGCCTTGCCGAAGCCGGAGGTGTTCACGCCCCCCGTGGGCAGGCCCGTGTGCACGAAGTGCAGGACGGTGTCGTTGATGCACCCGCCCCCGGCCGTGGTCCTCGCCACGAGCGATTCGGCGTTCCGCCGGCTGCCGCTGAAGACATAGAGCGCCAGGGGCTTGGGGCGGGCGTTCACGAAGGCCACGGCCGCGTCCATGTCGGGCACCTTCAGGATGGGCAGGATGGGCCCGAAGATCTCCTCCTGCATCACGGGCGAGGCGGGGTCCGCTTCCGTCAGCAGCGTGGGGGAGAGATAGAGCGTTTCGGCGTCCTGCTCCCCACCGAACACCACCAGGCCCCTGGAATCGCGGAGGAGGCCGGCCAGCCGGGCGTGGTGGCGGGGATTGATGATGCGGGCGAAGTCCGGGCTGGCCTTCCGGGCCTCGGGATCGGCCCCGTAGAAGGCCTCGAAGGCCCGCTTCAGCTCCGCCACCAGGGCGTCATGCACCTGGCCGTGCACCAGCACGTAGTCGGGCGCCACGCAGGTCTGCCCTCCGTTGAGGCCCTTGCCCCACGCGATCTTCCGGGCCGCCACGCGGAGGTCCGCGTCAGCATCCACCAGCACCGGCGACTTGCCGCCCAGTTCCAGGGTCACGGAGGCCAGGTGCTCCGAGGCGGCCTTCATCACCACCTTGCCCACGGCGGGACTGCCGGTGAAGAAGATGTGGTCGAAGGGCAGGGCGAGGAGGGCCTGGGCGGCCTCGGCCGCGCCCTCCACCAGGGCCACCTCCTCCTCGGGGAACAAGCCTGTCAGCAGCTTCCGGAGGAAGGCCGTGGTGTGCGGCGTGAACTCGGAGGGTTTCAGGATGGCGCAGTTCCCCGCGGCGATCGCGGAGACGAGCGGGCCCAGGGTGAGGTAGATGGGGTAGTTCCAGGGACTGATGATGAGCACCACGCCCCGGGGCTCGTACCGGAGGGTGCCCGCACTGCCGAGGAGGCCGATGGGCGTGGGGACCTTCCGCGGCTTCATCCAGCGGGGCAGGTGGCGCAGGGCGTCCTTGATCTCTCCGATGACCGGGTAGAGTTCCGTGAGGTCCACCTCCTCCGGGGCCTTCCGGAAGTCCGCGGCCAGGGCCGCCTGGGCCTCGGCCCGGTGGGCCATGAGGGCGTCCAGGAGGGCCCTGAGCTTGGCGCGCCGCTGCTGGGCGGAGGTGGCGGCCACCCGCCAGCGGGCGGCCTGCTGGCGGGCGAAGAGATCATCGATCGACAGGGCGGTCATGGGCGGTCCCTCGGGAGGATCCGCCCATCCTACCGCCCATCCGACCTGCTCAGGCCCAGCGCATCTCGGCGGTGAAGTGGCGCAGGTACTTGCTCTGCTTCACGATGCGGACGCCGCGGACCGTGTGGGCCTTGGCCTTCAGCTCGCAGATGGCCTCGGCGGCGTAGTCGAAGTGGCTCTGGGTGTACATGCGCCGGGGGAAGGCCAGGCGGACGAGCTCCATGGGGTGGTAGGCCTCGCTGCCGTCCTCCAGGTGCCGGCCGAACATGACGGAGCCGATCTCCACGCCCCGGATGCCGGCCTCCAGGTAGAGGGCGTTGCAGAGGCTCCAGGCCGGGTAGTCCTCGGACTTCAGGTGGGGCAGGAACTCCTTGGCGTCGATGTAGACGGCGTGGCCGCCCGTGGGTTCCACGATGGAGACGCCGCCGGCCAGCAGCTTCTCGCCCATGTATTCCGCGGTGCGCAGGCGGTAGCGGAGGTAGTCCTCGTGCAGGCCCTCCTCCAGGCCCACGGCCAGCGCGGCCAGGTCGCGGCCGGCCAGGCCGCCGTACGTGGGGAAGCCCTCGGTGAGGATCAGCATGTTCTTGGCGGCTTCCACCCAGGTGTCCTGGTTCAGGGCCAGGAAGCCGCCGATGTTCACGAGCCCGTCCTTCTTCGCGCTCATGGTGCAGCCGTCGGCCAGGCTGAAGATCTCCTGGGCGATCTCCTTCACGCTGCGGTGCTGCTGGCCCTCCTCCCGGAGCTTGATGAACATGGCGTTCTCGGCGAAGCGGCAGACATCCAGGATGAGGGGCTTGCCGTGCTTCTTCAGGAGGGCGCTGTAGGCCCGCAGGTTGGCCAGGCTCACGGGCTGGCCGCCGCCGCTGTTGTTGGTGAGGGTCATCATGCCGAAGGGGATGCGGTGGCCCTCGCGCTTGAGCAGGTCCTCCACCTTCTCCAGGTCGATGTTGCCCTTGAAGGGGTGGCGGGTCCTGGGCTGGAGGCCCTCGGGGATCACCAGGTCCGCGGCCTCGCCGCCGGCGTATTCCAGGTTCGCGCGGGTGGTGTCGAAGTGCGTGTTGTTGGGGACGAGATCCCCCTTCTTCGTGGCCACGGAGAAGAGGATGCGCTCGGCGGCCCGGCCCTGGTGGGTGGGGATGATGTGCTTGTACCCGGTCAGCTCCTTGAGCACCGCCTCGAGCCGGAAGAAGGAGTTGGCGCCGGCGTAGCTCTCGTCGCCCTCCATGATGGCACCCCACTGCTTCGCGGACATGGCGCCGGTGCCGCTGTCCGTGAGGAAGTCCAGCAGCACGTCATCCGCCCTCAGCTTGAACACGTTCAGCTTGGCCTCCTCCAGCAGGGCCACCCGCTCCTGCGGCGTGGTCATGCGGATGGGCTCCACGGACTTGATGCGGAAGGGCTCGATGATGGTACGGGGCATGGCGGCTCCTGAGGACCCTCCAGCTTAGCGAGAGGCCCCGGAACGGGCATCACATCGGGGGACTGGCGGCCGGGGCGCCCTCCGGCCATCCTGGAGTGCTCGGAGTCGCCATGAGTCTGCTGCTGGCCGTGGATGTCGGAAACACCAACGTGGTGCTGGGGATCTTCGACCTCACCCAGGGGCCGGACGCGCCCCTGATCTGCTCCTGGCGCCTGGCCACCAGCCGCGAGCGCACCGTGGACGAATACGGCCTGTCGGCCCTGGCCCTCATGCGCCACCGCGGCATCGAGGCCTCCCAGATCAAGCACGTGGCCATCTCCTGCGTGGTGCCGCCCCTGCACCCGATCCTCATGGCCCTCTCGAAGACCTACTTCGGGGTGGAGGCCTTCTACGTGGAGCCGGGCGTGAAGACGGGCGTGAAGGTGCTCATCGACAACCCCGCCGAGCTGGGGGCCGACCGCCTGGTGAACGCCGTGGCGGGCATCGAGAAGTACGGCGCGCCCCTCATCGTGGTGGATTTCGGCACGGCCACCACCTTCGATGTGGTGAACGCGAAGAAGGAGTACCTCGGGGGCCTCATCACGCCCGGCGTGAAGATCAGCGCCGAGGCCCTCTTCCAGCGGGCCAGCCGCCTGCCGCGCGTGGAGATCGCCGAGCCGGAGCGCCTGGTGGGGCGCAACACCGTCCAGGCCATGCAGGCCGGCATCTTCTACGGCTATATCGGGATGGTGGACGGCATCCTCCAGCGCCTGCTGGAGGAGTGCCCCGAGGCCCAGGTGGTGGCCACGGGGGGCCTGGGCCGGGTCATGGCCCCGCACATCCCGCGCATCCAGCATGTCTCGCCGGACCTCACCCTCGACGGACTCCGCATCCTCTGGCTGAGGAACCAGGGCGGCCGCCGCCCCGCATGACGGACCTGCCCATGATCCGGCTGGCCTCGGTGGATTCCACCCAGGCCTTCCTGAGGCGGCACCCGGAGCTGGGATTCTGCGCCGTCCTGGCGGACCGCCAGACCGAGGGCCGGGGCCGCCAGGGCAACCGCTGGGAGAGCGCCGCCGGGGCCGGGCTCTGGCTCTCGGCCGCGCTGCCGCCCCTTCCGGGCGTGGCTCCCGGCGTGGTCATGCAGCGGGCCATGACCGCCGCCGCCCGGGTGCTGGACCCGGAAGGCCGGGTCCTGGGGCTGAAGTGGCCCAACGACCTCGTGGCCTGGAAGGACGGCCGGCTCCGGAAACTGGGGGGCATCCTGGGCGAGCAGGTGGGGGGGCGGCTGATCCTGGGGCTGGGCGTGAACCTGACCGCGGCCCCGGAGATCCCCGGCCGGGCCATCCCCCCCGGGTGCCTGGGAGACCTGGGCCTGGATATCCCTCCGGTGCCTGATCTTGCTCTTCATATCTCCAAATTTTGGAAAAATTTGGAGGAGGACCTTCAACCTGTCTTCCGATGGCCTGGGGAAGGGGACCCCCTCCGCTGGGAGGACGGCCAGGGCACCTGCCTGGGCTGGGAACCGGACGGCCGCTTGAAAGTGGCCACCGCCACGGGCGTCCGGCGGCTGAGTGCGGGCGAGGTCACGGGGGTGGGGGGCCAGGTCTGAGCCGGATCCGGGCGTCCCGGGGACCCTCTCGCCCTTTCGGATTGATCATTGATCCATTCGCGAGCACTGTTTGATTGTTTTTTGAAAGCAGTCCAAACAGGAGAATGCGCCATGAGCAGTTCGCTGCCCGACTCTGCTCCCCTCTCTCCGCGCTGGCGCCAGGCCGCCATCCTCGTGATGATCTTCGGCTTCAGCCTGCTGATCTGGGTCACGGCGAAGACCTACAGCGGCGCGCCCCCCATCCCGGCGCAGGTCCTCGGGGCCTCGGGCCAGGTGCTCTTCACCGGCGGGGACATCCAGGATGGCCAGGAGGTCTTCCTGAAGTACGGCCTCATGGAACACGGGACCCTGTGGGGCCACGGCGCCTACCTCGGGCCGGACTACACCGCCGAGTACCTCCACCGCCTCGCCGAGATCGGACGGGACACCCTGGCGATGGCCCGGTACGGCCGTCCGTTCCGGGATCTGGGGGAGGGCCAGGCCCTGGAGATCGGCGCCCTGCTGCAATCCCAGCTCAAGCAGAACCGCTACGACCCGGGCACGGACACGCTCCGGTTCTCGGCGGCCGAGGAGGCGTCCTACCGCCTCCAGCGCGGGGAATGGCGGAACTACTTTTCGGGGGACACGGCTGCCGTCGGCCTGCCCACGAAGTTCATCCGGGACGACCGGGAGCTCGAGCACCTCGCGGACTACTTCGCCTGGGCCACCTGGGCCACGGTGGCGCCGCGCCCGGGCAAGGACTACTCCTACACGAACAACTGGCCCTACGAGCCCCTGGTGGGCAATACGCCGACGGCCTCGACCTACCTGTGGAGCGCCTTGAGCCTCATCACCCTGCTGGGGGGCCTGGGCCTGATCCTCTTCGTCTTCGGCAAGTTCGACTACCTCGGGTGGGGTGGTTCGGCCGGTTGGAACCATCCCGAGGAGGGCCGGCTCCATGCCTGGACCCTCACCCCCAGCCAGCGGGCCGTGGGCCTCTTCTTCGCCGTGGTGGCCCTGCTCTTCCTGGGGCAGGCCGCCCTGGGCGGGGTGCTCGCGCACTACCGCGTCGAGCCCGGGGGCTTCTACGGGTTCGACCTGGCCCGCCTGCTGCCCTACAACCTCGCGCGGACCTGGCACCTGCAACTGGCCATCTTCTGGATCGCCACCGCCTGGGTGGGGGGCGGCCTCTTCCTGGCACCCCTCGTGGGCGGCGCCGAGCCCAGGGGCCAGCGGGCCGGCGCGCTCCTGCTGCTCGGGGCCCTGGCCGTCGTGGTCTTCGGCAGCCTGTTCGGGGAGATGGCCGGAATCAACGACAAGCTCGGCAGCCTGTGGTTCTGGCTGGGCCACCAGGGCAGCGAGTACCTCGACCTGGGCCGGTTCTGGCAGCTGCTCCTGGCGGCCGGGCTCGTCTTCTGGCTCTTCCTCATGTTCCGGGCCCTCCGCCCGGCCATGAAGGGCACGGAGCAAGGGGAGCTGCCCTCCCTCTTCTTCTACGCGGCCTTCGCCATCCCGCTGTTCTACCTCCCGGCCCTGTTCTACGGGCCCCGCACCAACTTCGCCGTCATCGACAACTGGCGCTTCTGGATCATCCACCTCTGGGTGGAGGGGTTCTTCGAGCTCTTCGCCACGGTGCTGGTGGCGGTGATGTTCTTCCAGCTGGGCCTCGTCAGTGCGAAGTCCGCGACGCGGCTCATCTACCTTGACGCCATCCTCTACCTGACGGGGGGCATCCTGGGCATCGGGCACCACTGGTACTTCACCGGCCAGGGGACCCTGAACATGGGGCTGGCGGCCAGCTTCTCCGCCCTGGAGGTGGTGCCCCTCACCCTCCTGACCCTCGATGCCTGGGACTTCATCCGCCTGCAGGACAAGAACTGCGAGGACTGCGGGCGCCCCCTGGCCGCGAAGCAGCGGTGGGCCATCCGGTTCCTCATCGCGGTGGGGGTGTGGAACTTCGTCGGGGCGGGCGTCTTCGGCTTCCTCATCAACCTGCCCATCGTGTCCTACTTCGAGATCGGCACCACCCTCACCGCCAACCACGGGCATGCGGCCATGTTCGGCGTCTTCGGGATGCTGGCCCTGGCCGTCCTGGTCTTCTGCCTGCGGGAGCTCAAGGGCGATGCGGCCTGGGGCCGGGCGGAGGGCTTCATCCGCTTGGGCTTCTGGGGCCTCAACCTCGGCCTGGGGCTGATGGTGGTGCTCGACCTCTTTCCCGGGGGGGTCATCCAGCTCTGGGACGTGCTCTCCCATGGCTACTGGCACGCCCGTCGCCTGACCTTCCTCATGGGGGGCACCTTCCACACGCTGGAGTGGATCCGCATCGTCGCCGACATGATCTTCCTCCTCGTCGGCGCCATGCCCATCGCCTTCGCGACCCTGAGGCTCGTCTTCGGCTCCGAGCCGGTGGACGCGGCCTGATCCACTCCTGAAGGAGACCGGCATGCCCCTCGGCAACCTCCAGGCAGCGCGCCCCATGCTCCGAGGGGCGTGCGTGGTCTCCGGCCAGGAGCAGCGCCGCGCGCTGAAGGTCCCCGAGCCGTCCGGCCTCCTCGTGACGCCCATGAGGAGCTAGACGACGATGACGGAGACGGCTTCGGCGAGGGTGGCGGAACCCACGGTCGTCATCGTGGGCGGCGGCTTCGGTGGGCTCAAGGCCGCCCGGGCGCTCCGGCGCGCCCGGGTCAAGATCCTGCTGGTGGACCGGCAGAACCACCACCTGTTCCAGCCCCTCCTCTACCAGGTGGCCTCGGCCACGCTGTCCCCGGCGGACATCGCGGCGCCCATCCGCCACATCCTCCGCTCCCAGCGCAACGCCCAGGTCATCCTGGCGGAGGTCGCCGCGGTCGACCTGGGGGCCCGGCACGTCGGCCTGGCGGACGGCCGGAGCCTGCCGTACGACTTCCTGATCCTGGCCGCGGGCTCCCGCAGTTCCTATTTCGGCCGGGATGGCTGGGCCCGGCTGGCCCCCGGCCTCAAGAACCTGGAGGACGCGCTGGAGATCCGCCGGCGCTTCCTGTCCGCCTTCGAGCAGGCCGAGCAGGAGGAGGATCCCGAACGCCGCCGGGAGTGGCTGACCTTCGTCATCGTCGGGGGCGGTCCGACGGGCGTGGAGCTGGCCGGGACCCTGAAGGAGATGGCCCGGCTCTCCCTGCCGCGCGAGTTCCGGCGCATCCGCACGGACCGGGCCCGGGTCGTCCTCGTCGAGGCCGGGCCGGCCATCCTGGCGAACTTCGGGTCGGGATTGTCCGAGAAGGCGGTCCAGGGGCTGGAGCGGATCGGCGTCGAGGTGCGGCTTGGGCTGCCGATCACGGCCATCGAGGAACGGGCGGTCCAACTCGGCGAGGAGCGCATCCCGACCCGGACGGTGCTCTGGGCGGCGGGCGTGGCCGCCGTCCCGCTGGGAGCGGGGCTCGGGGTGCCGGTCGATCGGATCGGACGGGTGATCGTGGAACCCGACCTCAGCCTTCCGGGCCATCCGGAGGCCTTCGTCGTGGGCGACCTGGCCGCCTTCCCGCACGGTCCCGGGGGCCCCCTTCCGGGCGTCGCGCCCGTGGCCATCCAGCAGGGGACCTGCGCCGCGGCCAACATCCAGGCGACCCTGGACGACCGCCCGCGGCAGGCCTTCCGCTATCGGGACAAGGGCAGCATGGCGACCCTCGGCCGGGGGAAGGCCGTGGCCCACGTCGGCGGCCTGAGCCTCACCGGCTATCCCGCCTGGCTCGCCTGGCTCTTCATCCACCTGATGCTGCTCGTGGATTTCCGGAGCCGCGTGTTCGTCTTCTTCGAATGGCTCTGGGCGTACCTGACGACCCAGCCCCGGGCCCGGCTCATCGTGGGGGGCCATGAAAGGGCCCAGCCGGTGGAGCCCGGTGCGCAGGATCCTACAGGGCGCTCCGGATCTCCTCCTCGGTGAGGATCCGGGCGCTCTGCTTGGCGAGCTTGAGGATGCGGTCCACGCGCTCGGGAATGGCGTCGTAGCCATTCAGCTCCAGCCAGTAGACGACGTTGCTGTGGCCCGCCATCGGGCCGATCTCGATCTCCTGGCGGCGGCCCACGAGGGCAGCGGGCACGCCGGAGTAGACCGCATCGGCCAGTTCCACGTCGCCCCGGTGGAGGGCCTTGACGATGGCGGCGGCGTGGACGCCGGTTCCGGTGCGGAAGGCGTCCCGGCCGAGCACGGGATAGTTGGCGGGGATCTCCACCCCGCAGAGTTCGGCCACGCGCTCGGCCAGGGCGGGGAGGTCCGAAAGGTCGCCCTTGGGGTACCCCATGAGGTGCAGGTTGATCATGAGCTGGTCCAGGGCCACGTTGCCGCAGCGCTCCCCGATGCCCAGGAGGGTGCCGTGGAGCCGGTCCACGCCCGCCTCGAAGGCGGCGATGGCGTTGGCCACGCCCAGGCCGCGATCGTTGTGGCCGTGCCAGTCGAGTCGCACGGGGCGGCCCTGGATGACCTCCTCCTGGATGAACCGGACCAGCTTCCGCACCCCGTCCGGCGTGGCGTAGCCGCAGGTGTCGGAGAGGCAGATGGACTGGGCGCCTTCGTCCAGGGCCGCCTGGTAGATGGCCTTCAGCACGTCGGGTCGGGCCCGGGTGCTGTCCTCCGTCACCATCATCACGGGCACCTGGTGGCGCCTGCAGAAGGCCACGGCCCGGCGGGCGGTGGTGACGAGGAAGCCCAGGTCCCAGCCCTCCACGTCCATGCGGATGGGGCTGGAGCCGAGGAAGGCCCCGGCCTCCAGGGGGAGGCCCACCCGCTGCTGGATCTCGGCCACCTGGGTCAGGTCCGCCTCCAGGGTGCGGACAGCGGCATTGGGGGAGATGGGCAGGCGGTGGTCGCGGATCTCGACCATGAGGGCCTTCACGGCGGCGAGGGCCTTGGGGCCGGCGCCGGGCATGCCGAGATCCACCGCGTCCACGCCCATGCGGGCCAGCCGGTGGACCAGGTCGCGTTTCGCCGGAATGTCGGGATCGCGCACCGAGGGGCTCTGGAGGCCGTCCCGCAGGGTCTCGTCGTTGAGCCGGGGCACCCGCGAACCCGAAGGGGCGGGGCCGTTCCAGTCGTTGATGAGGTCTTCCAGCGTCATGGGAATCCTCAGGCTAAGGTGACTTCGACCCGGCGGTCCAGGAGGGCGCCAAGCAGGAGTCCCTTCTCCCGGAAGGCCTCGATCTCGGGTTCCACGTCCCCGGTGGCCTCGAGGCGCAGCCTCAAGGTCCCGTCATCCACGTCCGCGGAGAGCCCCTGGACCGCCTGGCGGCGGCGCCGGTCCAGGGCGTCCGCGGCCCGCAGGATGGCGGCCAGCTTCCGGACCACCTCGCGGTGCCAGGGCGCCAGGGCCCGGAAGGCCTCGTGCCTGGCGGGATCCGGAGTCTTGCCCCGGTGGTAGCGCACGACCTGGGCCAGCAGGTCCACCTCCTCGGGCCAGAACCCGGGCAGGGCGGCGTTCCGGACCAGGTACTCGCTGTGCTTGTGGTGGCTCTTCTCGGAGATCGAGAATCCGATGTCGTGCAGGCGGGCGGCGAAGGCGAGCCAGTGGCGTTCCGTATCCCCCAGTTCGAAGTGGGGCTGGAGGGCGAGGAAGAGCTGGTCGGCCAGGCGCATGACCTGTCGGCTGTGGCCGGGATCCGGATCCAGCCGGGCGGCCAGGTGCTCGATGGAGGCCCTCCGCCGGTCGGCCAGGGGCGGGATGGCCGCCCCGCCGTGCTTCAGGGCCTCCCAGACCATGCCCTCCCGCAGGCCCACGGGCAGGTGGCGGAGGCGCGGGGCCCCCAGCCACTCCAGGAGGGAGAGCGCCCAGATGGCCCCCACGTGGAGCACCTCGGCCCTCTTCGGATCGACCCCAAGGCGGTCCACCCGGCCCTGGGCATCGCTGCGCCAGAGGCGGAGGGCGAAGGCCCGGAGCTGGGCCTGGTCGCAGAGGTAGCCGCCGCCGGCGCCCCGGGCCAGATCCTCCAGGGTGCCGGAGGTTCCCAGGGCGAGGGTGGTCTCCGGCAGGTTCTCCGGCAATCCCTTCCGGGCCTTCTTCAGGATCTTCCGGATGGCCTTCCGGAGCCGCTTCAGGTCGTGGGCGCTGGGCGGGTCGGACGTGGCGGCGGCATCCGCCAGACGCTGGAGGCCCCAGGGCAGGGAGATGCTGGCCTCCACCCGGCCGCCCTGCACCCAGGTGAGCTCCGTGCTGCCCCCCCCGATGTCCACCAGGGCCACGGGCTCCTGGGGAAAGGGGATGGCATGGGACACGGCCTGGTGGATGAGGCGGGCCTCCTCCTCGCCGGAGATCACCTGGATGGGGATGCCCAGCTGTTCCGCCTGCAGGACGAAGGCCTGGGCGTTCTTGGCGTCGCGCAGGGCCGCGGTGCCGCAGGCCATCACCGTCCCGCACTCGAAGCCCCGGATGACCTTGGCCATCTGGCCGAGCGCCTCCAGGCCGGCCTGGAAGGCCTCCGGCCCGATCTCGCCCGACTTCGCCTCGCCGCGGGCCAGGCGCACCATCGCCTTCTCCCGCGCGAGCACCTGCTGGCCGCCCATGGGATCCGCCTCGACCACCACCATGTGGATGGAATTGGACCCGACGTCCACGGCTGCGATGCGCATGGGGCGATTGTAGCCCCTGACTCCTGGTAGCCGTTGCATCGAAACCGGAGCCCCGGCCATTCTCGATTCCAACATTCCGAGGTGGATCATGGCCCTGACGGTGGACGGCATCTTCTCGCTCATGCCCGAGCTCTTCCTGCCCGAGAAGGCCCAGGGGCTCTCGGTCTCGGTCTACTACCAGGTGACCGGCGAGGGCGGCGGCGACTACACCTGCGCCATCGAGAACGGTGCCTTCACGCTGAAGCGCGAGCCGAAGGCCGACGCCACCTCCACCGTGGTCATCGCCGCCGAGGACTGGATCGCCCTGAACGAGGGCAAGCTCGATCCCATGCAGGCCTTCATGACCGGCAAGCTGAAGGGCACCGGCGACCTGGGGCTCCTCCAGAAGTTCCCCAAGTTCTTCAAGAAGCCCCAGGTCCAGGCGGGACCCGTGAAGGCGCTGAAGGACCTCGTTCCGGCGCGACTGGCCCTGGCCGGCGGCGGGATCCGGGTGACCGTGGGCTCCGAGAGCTACGGCGAGGGCGCCGAGGTGGCTGGCGACGAGGCCGCCGTCCGCGCCATGGTGTGCGGCCTCTCCGATCCCGGACCGGCGCTGCTCGGCGGCCAGATCCGCTTCGGGGGCGACATGGCCCTCCTTCGCAAGGCCTGGAAGGCCTGGGCGGCGGAACCCGAGATCACCTTCCCGGACACGCCCGGCGGCAAGGCCCTGGCCACGCTCTCCAAGCGCTACACCGGCGGCGCCAAGGGCACCCTCGAGGTGAAGGTGGACGGGGCGCCCTACCGGCTGGACTTCAGCCCGGAGGGGCTCTCGATCCGCCCGGGGGAGGCCGAGGGCGATGCCCTGGGCATCTCCGATGCCGATTTCGCGGCCCTCAACGCCGGCAAGCTGAACCTGGTGGCGGCCCTGCTGGGCGGCCAGATCACCGTGAAGGGCGATGTGAGCCGCGTGGCGGCGTACACGGCCCACTTCCAGACGGCCCTCAACCCCGCCGAGGCCCTGCTGGAATCCATGCCCGAGCGGTTCCTCCCCGAGAAGGCCGGGGACCTGGAGGCCGCCGTGGGCTACCAGCTGGAGGACCTGGGCTACACCCTGTTCATCCGCAACGGGGCCTGCCTGGTGTTCCCGCGGCTGATGAAGCCCTGCGACACCACCCTCAAGGCCAAGGCCGAGGACTTCGTCGCCATGAGCACCGGCAAGCTCAACGCGCAGGAGGCCTTCATGTCCGGCAAGATCCAGATCGAAGGCGATCCCCTGCTCATGCAGAAGGTGGCCAAGAGCTTCAAGCGCCCCGAAGCCTGATGGTCCGGAGTCCAGCCCCGGCCCGGCGGAAGGGGCCGAAGGCCGCGGGCCGTGCCCAGGAGGGGCGCGGCCCCGATCCTGGTTCCGGTTCGGCGCGGAGGTTCCCGCCGGCCGCCTCGCCCATCGTCGTGCGGGCCACGGCGGCCTGCATCCACAGCTGCGGGCGCTGCGAGTCCCATCCCTGCCGGCTCAAGGGCCAGCTCTGAACCCCTGACCCCGGGAACCCCGCGGACCTACATTGGGGGGCGCGGGGCTGACCCCGCGGGAAGGGGGATCGGGCCATGCGGGCGCTGACGGAATTCCAGGGCGATGTCCTCGAGTGGCGGGCATCGGGGACCCCCGGGGGCTTTGACCTGACCGCAGGAGGGGAGGTCTATGCCACCCTCGCCTGGTCGGATCCGGAGACCCTGGCCAGGGTGGAGACGGCCGAAGGGCGGTGGACCCTCAAGCGGGTGGGCACCTTCGCCCAGCACGTCACGCTGCGGGAGGCGGGGGCGGAGGTCGACCTCGCAGAGTTCCGACCCCATGCCTTCGGGCGGGGGAAACTGGCCTTCAAGGACGGGGCGGAATTCCACTGGACCCACCTTCCCCACGAGCAGGGCACGGCCTTCATCGATGTCTCGGACCGCACGGTGGTCCAGCTCCAGACCCTCCCGGAGCTGGTGGTCCACCCGCCCGAGGCCGGGCTGGTCATGGGCCGGGTGATCCTGCGGGGGACCACCGGGGCCCGGAGCCGGTACGCCCTGCTGGCCGCCCTGGGCTGGACCCTGCACCTTCTGGCGGTCCATGACGCCCACCTCGAGGAGGAGGTTCTGCTCGGTGCTGGATTGCCCTGACGGAAGACCGGCACAGCGGCACCTCAGTCCCGTTCGGGAGCCTGCACGGCCCGGGCCGTGCGGACCTGGTGGCGCCAGAGCAGCAGGGCCGCGCCCGCGGCGGAGAACACCGAGTAGTCCAGGGGGGACTTGACCCCCTGGGAAAGGGCCATGGCCGTCCCGAACAGGATCAGGAGGAGGGCGCTGCCCAGGGCGGCTTCCCGGATGCGGAAGCCGGTGACCAGGGCCAGGCCGAGCGTGGTCTCCGCCGCGGTCGCGGCCCAGGCCAGGAACGGCGCGAAGGCCCGCGGGAGGAATGCGTTCACCTCCGCGGTGTACTCGATGAACCCGCCGAACCGGCCCAGGCCCGGGTGGCCCTGCCACAGCCCGAAGCGAGAGGCCACGGCGGAGAGGAAGGCGGTGCCCAGGGCCACGCGGGCCCACCGGGCGCTCCAGAGGTCCAGGGCGGAGCCGGCCATCTCAAAGCCCCCCGACCAGGCCCGGATGAGGTTCGACGCCTTCGGCCGCGCACCAGTCGAGGTAGTCCTGCCGCGACCCCCGGGCATCGGCGATGCGGATCACCCGGTCCTCCCCGTCGAGGTACTCGTTCCGGCCGTTCACCTCGATGTGGATGACGCAGGGCTCATCTCCGAAGGCCTCCCAGCTATCCACGTTCCCGGCCGGCTCGTGGACGTACGTCCCGGGCCCCACCACCTCGCCCGTGTCGAGCCGCCGGGAGCCGGAGAGGTTGAACGCATGCACCTCGCCGGTGTGGCGATGGCGGGGGATCTTCGTGCCGGGCTCCAGCTTCAGCAGCAGCTGCCATCCGCTGAGATCGGGGAAGTAGGCCAGGGGCTTGAAGGACAGCCCCGGGGCCAGGGGGATCCAGCCCAGCCGGGAGGTGTCGAGGGGGCGGACAGTGGGGATGCCTGGCATGGGAGCTCCTCGGGATCGGCCGCTCGGCCGGAGTCCCAGGATCCGCCCCAGGTGGATCCTAGAAAAGATCCATTATTGATAATCCAGATAGACCATCTCGACTGGGCTCAGGCCCCTTCCCAGAGCTCCCGCAGGCGCTTGTAGCCGGCGCGGCTGACCGGGAGGCGGGCCCCGTCGCGGAGCACGGCCTCCCGATGCTCCTTGGCGTCCTGCTCGATCCGAACAAGCCGGTCGAGGTTCAGGAGGAAGCTCCGGTGGATGCGGATGAACCGCGCCGGGTCCAGCTGGGCCTCCAGGCTCGCCATGGTCTGCTGCTTGAGGAGGTTCCTGCCCTCGGTGCGGAGGAGGACGTAGTCGTCCTGGGCCTGCACCCAGCCCAGGCGGTCCAGGGGGATCACGGTGACCTTGGGGCCGTCCTTGACCACGATCCGCTCCAGGGGACGGCCCTGGCGGCTGGCCGCCGCGAGCTGGGCCGCCGGGGGGCGGCTCTCGCGGACAGCCCGGGCCTTGGCCAGGGCGGCGTCGAAGCGCTCCCTCGAGAAGGGCTTCAGGAGGTAGTCCACGGCCTGCGCCTCGAAGGCGCGGAGGGCGTGCTGGTCGTAGGCGGTGACGAAGACCACGGCGGGCCGTCGCCCGTCCGCCTCCAGCAGCTCCAGCACCTCGAAGCCGTCCAGCTTGGGCATCTGGATGTCCAGGAACACCAGGTCCGGCTGGTGCTGGGCGGCGGCCTTCACGGCCTCGAAGCCGTTGGCACATTCCGCCACCACCTCCACGTCCGGGTGGGCCGCCAGATGCTCCCGCACCACGGCGCGGGCCAGGTCCTCGTCGTCCACGATCAGAGCTTTCATGGGGTCTCCACGGGAAAGCGAAGGTCCACGCGATGCTGGCCATCCCGGATGCCGGCCTCGACCCAGGCCTGGGTTCCGAAGCGGCCCTGGAGGCGCTGCTTCACCTGGCGCAGGCCCATGCCGAGCCCCTGGGGCTCCGGCGCGTCCGGGTCCACCGGGTTCTCCACCCGAAGTTCGACGCGGCCCTCGGCCAGGGCGGCCCGCAGGCGGATGGTCCCGCCCTCGGGCAGCTGGGCGATGCCGTGCTTGATGGCGTTCTCCACCAGGGGCTGCAGGAGCAGGGTCGGCACCTCGGCCTGCTCGGCCTCGGGGGCCACCTCCCAGGCCACGGCGAGCCGGGCGCCGAACCGGATCTGCTCGATGGCCAGGTAGTTCCGGAGCAGGTCCAGCTCCTCGGAGAGCCGCACGGAGGGGCGCTCCCCGAGCCGCAGGCTCTTGCGGAGGAAGTCCGAGAGCAGCACGCACATCTCCCGGGCCCGGGCCGGATCCTGCGTGGTGAGGGCGCTGATGGAGTTCAGGCTGTTGAACAGGAAGTGGGGGTTCAGCTGGGCGCGGAGGGCCTTCAGCTCGGCGTCCCGGGCCAGCACCCGCAGCTCCTGCTCCACCCGCTCCGATTCGCGGGAGCGCTCCACTGCCGCCAGCAGGTAGTGCAGGGTGAGCACCGCCAGGTAGAGCAGCATGCCCATGACGGCCAGGACGGGCGTGGCGGGTCCGATGCGCGTGGGCAGCTGATGCAGGCCCGGCAGGAGGCCCAGGGCCCAGGCCAGGAACCGCGCGAAGCCGGTCCACAGGCCGCCCATCACCATGGCGGCGATGATCCAGGCCGGCGCGTGGGCGCGGAGCCCGCCCTTCGGATCGAGGGGCAGGGCGCGGCAGAGGTACCAGGCCGTGAGGAAGAGGAAGGCCCCGAAGAGGCCCAGGGCCAGCGACAGGCTGGCGGCTTCCAGCCAGGACCAGCCCTGGCTCGCGCCCAGCACGGCCATGAGCGCCACGAGGGGGGCCCACCCCAGCAGGTAGGCCCCCAGGCGCGCGCGGTTGGCCAGGAGAGGGTGCATCAGGACTTGACCTCGACCCCGCCGAAGAGGGTGAGGCCGGTCAGTACCAGGCGCGGGCGCCCGGCCTGGGCTTCGCCGCCGTGGTAGGTGCTGTCCCCCACGCTGCCCATGATGGAGGTGGCGCGGTTGGCGACCTCCCAGCCCTCGGGCACGCGGATCTCGCCGCCGCCGAAGAGCACGAAGACATCCACCCGGGCCTGGCTATCGGCGATCGCCGCATGGCGGAGGTCCACCTCGAAGCCGCCGAAGATGGCCGTCAGCTCGCCGCCCCGGAGGCTCTGGGTGAGCACGCGCCGCTTGAAGGCCCCGAAGATGGCCGTGCCCTGCAGGAAATCCTCCGACTTCTCGAGTTCGGGCGGAACGCCCCGGGACTGCTTCAGGGCCTTCACCACGAGGAAGATGCCCAGCGCCACGATGAGCAGGGGGCCCAGGGCATCGGTCAGATGGACCCGGCCGAAGTTGGCCAGGAGGATGAAGGCGCCCACGAAGATGAGCACCCAGGCGCCGGTGCCGCCCGAGCCGCCGGAGCCCTCCTGCCGGAGTTTCGCCACGCCGAGGGCCACGAGCACGAGCGGCCACAGCTTGAAGATGAGGTGGGCTTCCACCAGGCCGAGGTTGTCCAGGGTGAGGACGAGGCCCGCCACGATGATGGCCACGCCCAGCACCAGCTTGGGGCTGAAGGGGCTCGGGGCCTTGGGTTCAGTGTCGGGGATCATGGCTTCCTCTCGGCGGGGCCGGTTCCAGCATCACAGGAATCGGGCGGCTTCGGGGCGGGGGGCACCAGGGCCCGGAGGGTGAGGACGGCGCCGCCCCAGACCACCAGGACGGGCCACCAGCGCGCGATGAGATCCTCGCGGTCCCACTGGGCGGCCAGCCCCGCCAGGGCGAAGGCCAGCCAGGCATGGCCTCCGAGGTGCGTCCACCCGCGCTGGCGGAGCCGGGCCAGACCGAATACCGCCGGGACCACCGGCCAGAACCGGAAGAGGCCCCAGGCGCCGGGCCAGCCGAGCTGGTCGAGGGTGAGGAGCAGGCCCAGGGCGATCAGGGCGAGTCCGAAGACCAGCTTGGGCGTGAAGACGTGGGGGCGGGTCTGGGTGTTCATGGCTTGCGATCCTTCCTCGTGGAACCGAAGGGCAGGGCGAATCCGAAGGCGGGCAGCCAGAGCGCGAGCCACCACCAGGGGCTGTCGAGAAACCAACCGGCATGGACCATGGATTCCTCCCCGCTGTGACCAAGCTACGGAGGCGGGGGCCTCCGGACGAGCGGGGATCGGCGAACGGGGGGCCGGCATCGGTGAGCGGTCAGGTCCAGTCGATGCTGCCGCCCCGGCTGCGTTCGCGCCAGGCGGTCTCCAGGGCCTCCGAGGCCTCCGGGGGGCACTCGAAGCGGACGACAGCGGCCGGTCCCTCGTAGCGCTGCTCGAGGATCCGGACGCCCGGCACCCCCCCCAGCAGGGCGAAGGGCAGGTGCGCCCGGGCCAGGTCCACCCGGATGGCGCCCGTCCGGACGATGCGGACCTCCTCCCAGAGGCCCAGGGCCCCGGCCTCGGCCAGGGCGCCCTGGACCCCCTGCGTGTAGGCCCGGACGAGCCCGCCGGTCCCCAGCTTGGTGCCCCCGTACCAGCGGATGCAGACGGCGATGAGATCCGTGGCCCCGGCGCCCTCCAGCACGGCGAGCATGGGCCGCCCGGCGGTCCCCGAGGGCTCGCCGTCATCGTCCGCCCCGAAGGAGACCACCGGGGCACCCTCCCGCCAGGCGCTGCAGTGGTGGGTGGCGTCGAAGTCGCGCTTGCGGAGGGCCGCCAGCACGGCGGTGCGGGCCTCGGCGTCCCCGGCCGGATGCAGCTCGGTGAGGAAGACCGAGGCCTTCTCGCGGAACCGGTGCGTGGCGATGCCTGTCAGACGCCTCATGGGTCCAGCATGGGAGGCCCTGTGACCTGGATCAAGAATCGGGGCCATGGGAAGCTGGATTCCCGCCCCGTCTCTATCTTGGGGTGGCTCTTTGCCATGGAGGACGCATGCGTCCCGCCGCGATTCCCTTCACCCCCATCGCCCTCCGGCGCGTCGAGCCGGTCCCTTCGGACCTGGAGATCGCCCAGGCGGCGGACCTGAAGCCCATCCTGCAGGTGGGGGAGGAACTGGGAATCCTGCCGGACGAGCTGGAGCTCTACGGCCCCCACAAGGCCAAGGTCCGGCTGGAGGTGCTGGACCGCCTCCGCCAGGCGCCCCTCGGCAAGTACATCGACGTCACGGCCATCACCCCCACGCCCCTGGGCGAAGGCAAGACCACCACCACCGTGGGCCTGAGCCAGGCCCTGGGCGCCCACCTCGGGAAGCGGGTGGTGACCTGCATCCGCCAGCCCAGCCAGGGACCCACCTTCGGCATCAAGGGCGGTGCCGCCGGCGGCGGCTACAGCCAGGTGATCCCCATGGAGGACTTCAACCTCCACCTCACGGGGGACATCCACGCCATCACGGCCGCCCACAACCTGGTGGCCGCGGCCATCGACGCCCGCATCCTCCACGAGGCCGGGGCCAGGGACGAGCAGCTCTTCGACCGGATCTTCCCGAAGGATCGCAAGGGGAAACGCCGCTTCCCCCGCACCCTGCGCACCCGCTGCGAGCGGCTGGGCCTGCCTGCCCGGGATCCCGAACACCTCTCGCCCGAGGAGCGGCGGCGCGTCTGCCGTCTGGACATCGACCCCGCCGCCGTGACCTGGCGGCGCGTGGTGGACACCAGCGACCGGTTCCTCCGCGGCATCACCGTGGGGCAGGGCGAGGAGGAGAAGGGCTTCGCCCGGGAGACGGGCTTCGACATCGCCGTGGCCAGCGAGATCATGGCCGTGCTGGCCCTGGCCAGTGGCCTGCAGGACATGCGGCGGCGTCTCGGGGACATCGTCATCGGCCTGGATCGCCAGGGCCGGCCCGTCACCACCGAGGACCTGGGGGTGGCGGGCGCCATGACCGTGCTCATGCGGGATGCCCTCAAACCGACCCTGATGCAGACCCTCGAAGGCACGCCGGTCTTCGTCCATGCGGGACCCTTTGCGAACATCGCCCACGGCAACAGCTCCATCCTGGCGGACCAGATCGCCCTCCGCCTGGCGGACTACGTCGTCACCGAATCCGGCTTCGGCGCGGACATGGGCATGGAGAAGTTCTTCGACATCAAGTGCCGTGTGTCGGGCCTGGTTCCCGATGTGGTGGTGCTGGTGGCCACGGTGCGGGCCCTCAAGATGCATGGCGGCGGCCCCAAGGTGGTGGCGGGCAAGCCGCTGGATCCGGTCTATGTCGAGGAGAACCTGGACCTGCTCCGGAAGGGGCTGCCGAATCTCCAGGCCCACATCGGCATCGCCCGGAAGTTCGGCGTGCCCGTCGTGGTGGCCGTGAACGGCTTCGCCACGGACACCGAGGCCGAGCTGGAGCTGGTCCGCGCCGCCTCGGAGGAATCGGGGGCGGAGGCGGCGGTGGTCTGCCGCAACTGGGCCCTGGGCGGGGAAGGGGCCCTCGACCTGGCCGAGGCCGTCATGCGCGCGGCGGAGAAGCCCTCGGCCTTCCAGTTCCTCTATCCCCTGGAGGCCACCATCCAGCAGAAGATCGAGACCATCGCCCGGGAAGTGTACGGAGCCGACGGCGTGGACTACAGCCCGGAGGCGGAGCGGAAGATCGAGGAGTACACCCGCCTGGGGTATGGCCGGCTCCCCATCTGCATGGCCAAGACCCACCTCAGCCTGAGCCACGATCCCGCGCTGAAGGGGGCCCCGAGGGGCTTCCGCATCCCCGTGCGGGACATCCGGGCCTCCGTGGGGGCCGGATTCCTCTACCCGCTGCTGGGGAAGATGGCCACCATGCCCGGCCTGCCCACGCGGCCCGGCTTCTACGACGTGGACATCGACCCGGAGACCGGGCGGGTGGTGGGCCTGTTCTGACCCTCCGGGGAACGAAACGGCGGGCTGGTAGCATCAAGCCCTCATGAAGATGGGTTCTGTGATGCCGATCGGCCGTTCCTTCCTCCGCGGGTGCCTGCGCGGCCCGTTCGCATCCCTTCTCCTGGGCGTGGCCCTGCTCGCGGCCCCGCCGCTCCGGGCGGACGATCCTCCGGCCAAGCCGGCCGTGGCCCGGGACCTGGGCGACGCCTTCCAGAAGGGCCCCATCGGCCTGCAGGCGGAGGTCATCCGGAAGGGGGCGCGGCTGCCCCTCTTCCAGGTTCCGGTGCTGCGGTACCAGGACCGGGTGGAGGTCAGCCTCTCGGGCGAGGCCTTCGATCCCAGGGTCACCCAGGCGGACTGGACCCTCATCGTCGTCTTCCTCCCCCGGACCGTGGCCCCCACGGAGCGCGGCGTGGTGGAGCTGCGCCTCAAGCGGAAGGGCGAGGCGATGGTGGCCGCTCCCTTCACGGCGCCCTACGACGCCATCCCCATGTTCTTCCTGGTGCCCGACACGGGGGGACGCCGGAAGATCCTCACGGACCTCTCGGCCCACCTGGAGGCCTTCCGCGCCATCTGCCTGAAGCTCTCCGACCTCACCGAGCAGCGGGCCCATGCGGACCGCTTCCTCGCGGGCCTGGACACCATCCGCAAGGACCAGTCGCCGGCCTCGTACGATGCGGCGGTGTTCAACTTCCTCAAGGCCTATGGCGGGCAGGTGTCCCAGGACTTCCAGGTCTTCCTGGCCCGCAACAGCGCCTCGAACCTGGAGAAGTTCCAGTTCCTGACCCGGGAGTTCACGCGGACCAACCTCCTCTCGCCCAACGCGGGCGACGGGAGCGTCAGCCTCCAGGGGCAGTCGGTGTCCGGTCCCCTGCGCCCGGCCTCGGCCTACGTCGCCATCGCCTTCGACCTGGTGCAGATCTTCCAGAACCTGTGGCCGGGCCACCAGTTCCAGTACGTGCCGGCCCTGGCGCGGGACTTTGACGGGGCCCACGCCCAGCTCTGGTACGGGGACTGGATCCACACGACAGGCGAGGTTCGCGGGGCCCTGGTCTTCAGCCCCTGCCGCTGGACGGACGCGGATCCGCCCGCCTTCACCTTCGACCTCCCGCCGGAGGGCAGCCTGCTCCAGCCCTTCGGCCGCCTCCAGATCCATGCCCGGACCCAGGGCAACCTGCCCTTCGCCCTCTACGGCCACGGCTGGCAGCTGGTCCTCGAGGGGCCGAAGGGCACCCCCCTCGCCCCGCTGCCCCTGGCCCCCAGCCCCGACCGCCAGGCCTTCGTGATCATGCCCGGTCCGGCCCAGGAGGCCCTGCGCCGCGCGGACCTCCTGGCGGTGAAAGCCCGGATCGAGGGGGCCTGGGGCTTCGATCCGGTGACCACCCCGCCGGTGGACCTGCCTGCGGGCCTCGATCCCGCCTGGGTTCCCACGGCGGAGGAGCGCTCCCACTTCATGCTGGGCCAGGGCTGCGCCTTCCGGCTGCCCGCGCCCTGGGCCGCCTGTGTCGGCCGGGTGATCTTCCATCCCGCCGGTGGCGCAGGCTCCTCGCTGGAGGCGGAGCTGAAGGCCCAGGCCGACGGCTCCCGGCTGGCCACCTTCAAGGCCCTGGCGGGCACCGCCGGACCCGGCACCCTGGACCTCCTCCTGAGCGGCGCCAGCCAGCCCGCCCTCCGGGTGCCCCTGGCCCTCCTGCCGCCGCTGCCGGTGGTCGATCATGTGGAGGTCCACCAGGGCGAGGCCACCCTGCGGGTCGTGGGCAGTCACCTGCGGGAGGCCCGTGCCTGCGTGCTCGGCGGGGTCACCTTCGCCCCCGGCCAGCGGACCCCCGAGGGCTGGACCTTCCTCAATGCGCAGAAGGCCATCCCCGGCGAGGCCGGCGACCTCCTGCAGGGGGAGCTGCGCCTGGGCGATGACCGCACCCTGCCGCTCCAGGACGTGCCGCTCCTGCCGCCGCGCCCCCAGATCGGGATCGTCCAGGTGATCCCCGAGCATCCCGCCCGGGGCCTGGCCCTCAGCGCCGACCGGCCCCTGATCCCCCCCGACGAGCCGGTGCTGGTCTCCGTCCTGCCGGGACGGAAGGGGGCCTATCCCTTCGGTCGGAAGCCGCAGCTGCTGTTCCGGAGCAGTGAGGACCCCGCCACCATCCTTCCGCTGCCCGCCAGGCACCTGCGCATGGTGGGACGGGGCCAACGGCTCCTGGCGAACCTCAAGCTCTCGGACCTCTTCGGGGCCTCCGGCGCCGGGCACCTGGAGATCCAGGTGTCCGACGCGAAGGCCGGCGCCAGCGCCTGGGTGCCGCTCCAGCCCCTGTTCCTGGAGCTTCCCGAGGTGAAGGATCTCCGCCTGGAGGGTGCCGGGGCGCGCCTGGAAGGTCCGGCCCTCGAGACCATCGAAGCGGTCGCGGCCTCGCCGGCGGGCCCATGGATGCCCTTCTCCTTCGGCTTCACCGAAGGCCTGGAAACGGGGGGCACCCCGGCGCCGGCCACCGATGGGGCGCTCTTCCTGCGGCTCTACGGCTGGCCGGACCTGGTGGTCAGGCTCCAGGGGCCGCCTCCTCCAAAGGCGGCTGCGCCTTCGCCGGTGCCCGGCACCGTGGCCCTTCCCGCCGTGCCCCGGGTCGCGCCCGTGAAAGGGCCGGAGGCTCCGAAGGCGCCCACCGTCGAGGCCCCCCGGGTGCCCGCCGCGCCGGCACCCGCCAAGGGCGGCCCGCCGGAACCCCACTGATCCGTACAGGCGGAAGGCCGGGGCCTGGGCCCCGGCCTTAAGGTATTCGGGCGCCTACATCCCGTCGATGATGGCGTTGAGGGTCGCGCTGGGGCGCATGGCCCTGGCGGTCTTGGCGTGGTCGGGGTGGTAGTAGCCGCCCATGTCCACGGGCTTGCCCTGGGCCCCGATCAGCTCCTCGTTGATCTTCGCCTCGCTGGCTTCCAGCTGCTGGGCCACCTTGGCGAAGCGGGCCTTCAGCTCGGCGTCCTTGCCCTGGGCGGCCAGGGCCTGGGCCCAGTAGAGGGCCAGGTAGAAGTGGCTGCCGCGGTTGTCGATCTGGCCCACCTTGCGGGCGGGGGACTTGTCGTTGTCGAGGAACTTGGCGACGGCCTGGTCCAGCGTCTCGGCCAGCACGCCGGCCTTGGCATTCTGGTAGGCGTTGGCCACGTGCTCCAGGGAGGCGGTGAAGGCGGAGAACTCGCCGAGGGAATCCCAGCGCAGGTAGCCCTCCTTCTGGAACTGCTGCACGTGCTTGGGGGCCGAGCCGCCGGCGCCCGTCTCGAAGAGGCCGCCGCCACCCAGGAGCGGCACGATGGAGAGCATCTTCGCGCTGGTGCCCAGCTCGATGATGGGGAAGAGATCCGTGAGGTAGTCGCGCAGCACATTGCCGGTGACGGAGATGGTGTCCTTGCCCTCGCGGATCCGGGCCACGGAGAACTTCATGGCGTCCACGGGGGAGAGGATGCGGATGTCCAGGCCCTGGGTGTCGTGGTTCTCCAGGTACTTCTCCACCTTGGCGATGATCTGGGCGTCGTGGGCCCGGTGCTTGTCCAGCCAGAACACGGCCGGGGCGCCGGTGAGGCGGGCGCGGGTGACGGCCAGCTTCACCCAGTCCTGGATGGGGGCGTCCTTGGCCTGGCAGGCACGGAAGATGTCGCCCTCCTCGACCTTCTGGGAGAGCAGGGTGGCGCCATCCGCATCCACGATGCGGATGGTGCCGGCGGCGGGCGCGAAGAAGGTCTTGTCGTGGGAGCCGTACTCCTCGGCCTTCTGCGCCATGAGGCCCACGTTGGGCACGCTGCCAATGGTGGCCGGATTGAAGGCCCCGTGCTGCTGGCAGTCCTCGATGATGGTCTTGTACATCGTGGCGTAGCAGCGGTCGGGGATCATGGCCAGGGTGTCGTGGAGCTTGCCGTCGGCCCCCCACATCTTGCCGGCGTCGCGGACCACCACGGGCATGGAGGCATCCACGATGATGTCGTTGGGCACATGCAGGTTGGTGATGCCCTTGTCGGAATCCACCATCGCCAGGGCGGGGCGGTCGGCGTAGACGGCCTTGAGGTCGGCCTCGATCTCGGCACGCTTGGCCTCGGGCAGGGCCTGGATCTTGGCGTAGAGGTCACCCAGGCCGTTGGCGGTGTTGACGCCGAGCTCCTTGATGACGGCGGCGTGCTTGTCGAACACGTCCTTGTAGAAGACGGAGACGGCGTGGCCGAACATGACGGGATCCGAGATCTTCATCATGGTGGCCTTGAGGTGCAGGGAGAGCAGCAGGCCCTCCTTCTTCGCGGCCTCGATCTGCTCCGCGTAGAAGGCGCGGAGGGCCTTGGCGCTCATGGCGGAGCTGTCGAGGACCTCCCCTTCGAGCAGGGGCAGCTTCTCCTTGAGGACCTTGACGCTGCCGTCGGTGGCGACGAATTCGATCCGGGCCGTGGTGGCCTTCGGAAGGGTGGTGGAGGTCTCGCTGCCGTAGAAGTCGCCGGCCGTCATGTGGGCCACGCGGGCCTTCGAATCCGGGGCCCAGGCGGCCATCTTGTGGGGGTGCTGCTTGGCGTAGTTCTTGACGGAGAGGGGGGCGCGGCGGTCGGAGTTGCCTTCGCGGAGCACCGGGTTCACGGCGCTGCCCAGCACCTTGGCGTAGCGGGTCTGGATGGCCTTCTCGGCCTCGTCCTTCGGCTGCTCGGGGTAGTCCGGCACCTGGTAGCCCTGGCTCTGCAGCTCCGCGATGGCGGCCTTGAGCTGGGGGATGGAGGCGCTGATGTTGGGGAGCTTGATGATGTTGGCCTCGGGCTTCAGGGCCAGCTCGCCCAGCAGGGCCAGGTTGTCCGGCACCTTCTGCGTTTCGGTGAGACGGTCGGGGAAGGTGGCGAGGATGCGGCCTGCCAGCGAGATGTCGGAGGTCTCGACTTCGATGCCGGTGCCCTTGGTGAAGGCCTGGATGATGGGAAGCAGCGAGTAGGTCGCCAGGGCGGGCGCCTCGTCGATCTCGGTCCAGATGATCTTCTGCGTCGTCATGTCTCTCTCCGCAAAGGCAGGCAAAGCAGACTCCCACGTCGGAAGCCTCGCATCAAGCGGCTTTACCTGTCGTGGCGGCGGATTGGGACTTCAGTCACGCAGCCGGGTTCAGCCCTCCACCGGCATGGAAGATCCGGAGGCGGCCTTCGCCTGGCCACGAACCATCGCAAAGTCCATGCGCCCGAGGTTCACCCCCCCGAAGCCCACCTGGAAGATGAGGGTCTCGCCCAGGGCCTGGGGCACCCGGGTGGGGGTGTCCAGGAAGGTATGGCTGTGGCCGCCGATGATGGCATCCACTCCGGGTACGTGGGCCGGCAGGCGCAGGTCGTCGAATTCTCCGTCGAGCATCTGGTAGCCCAGGTGGGAGAGCACCACCACCAGGTCGGCCTTCTCGACCTCCCGGAGGTGCTTCACCACGGGTTTCAGGCTCTCGAAGGGATTTCGCCAGCCGACGCCCTCGTGGTTCTTGGGGGCCACGAGGCCCGCGAACGCCACGCCCACCCCGGTGATGCCCACGCGGATCCCGGGGAAGTCCCGCACGAGGTAGGGCCGGACCCGCTTCCCGAGCTCCGGGGCCCCCGCGAAGTCGAAGTTGCAGTTCACGAAGGGGAAGGGCGGGTTCGGGTGGTCCATGCGCTCCATGGATTCCATGGCCTGCACCAGCAGGTCCACACCGTTGTCGAAGTCGTGGTTGCCCAGGGTGCCGGCGTCGTAGCCCACCATGCGCATGAGCCGGTAGTCCAGGCGCCCCTTGTATTCGTTGAAGTAGGGGGTGCCCTGGAAGACGTCCCCCGCATCGAGGAGAAGGCTGGCGCCCACCTCCGCGCGCAGGCGCTTGACGAGGGTGGCCCGCCGGGCCACGCCGCCCCGGCCGCTGAGGGATCCGTTCCCCGGCCCGAAGGGTTCGATGTGGGAGTGGGTGTCGTTGGTGTGCAGGAGGGTGATCCGGCCGGAGGGGGCCTCGGCAGGTGCGGCCTTCAGGGGCAGGCCCGCCGCGGCGGCGGTGGCGCCCAGGGCGGCAAGGAAATCGCGGCGCTTCATGGGCGGACTCCGGGCTCCTGGAGGTTCAGCTTCTTTTCGCGCAGGGCTTCCTGCAGCTCGGCCGGGACCTGGTACCGGCCGGGGGCCGGCGGCAGGAGGTCGCGACCGGCCCTCCCGAGGGCGGCGCAGCGGTCCAGCAGGATCTGCCGGAGGGTCAGCCCGGTGGTGAAGGGCTTGCGCCCCTTCCGCAGCGTGGGGATGGCATCCCCGCCGCCGTAGAGGTAGTCCGTGGTGGCGACCTTCACCACCTCCGCCGGATCGATGGGACTCCCGTCGGCCCAGGTGATGGTCAGAAGGGCCTTGGCGGGGGTCCCCTCCACCTTCACCCGGACGCCCGAGCAGGGTTCTCCCCCCCGGCGGAGCAGCCCTTCGCGGACCACCTGGATGACCTCGGCGCCGGTGAGCTCGACGACCACCAGCTCGTTCTCGAAGGGCATCAGCTCGTAGATGTCCTCCACCTTCAGCTGGCCGGGGCGCAGGTTGGCGCGGAGGCCCCCGGAATTGGTGATGGCGAAGCGCACCGGGGCGTCGATGGCCTGCCGGGCGGCCTCGCGCATGGTGTCGGCCACCCAGTAGCCCAGCAGGTTCTCCTCGCCCCGCCTGCCGCGGAAGAGGCCCTGGGGGGCCTTCACCAGCGGCTGGCCGAAGCTGGCCTTGATCTTGGCGGCGTAGGGGGCGATGGTGGCGGCGAGGGCCGGATCGTCCGCGATCGCCGACGTGACGGGGATGCTCTCGGCCTGGCCCGGTTTCACGGCGGGAGGCTGGTGGGCCCCCAGGAACGACAGCAGGGCCGGGATGAGCAGGCTACGTTTCAAGGGATTCGGCATCACGGTGGGCTTTCACGAAATCGGCGCGGGCCTCCCGCACCTTCAGGTCATGCTGCCAGTAGAGGGCCGAGGCCCTCAGGAACCAGCCCAGGAGCCAGGCGTTGATCACCGTGGCCGTCACCTGGAGGAGGAAGAAGAGCCACACCCGGCCCACGGTGGCGCCGCCGATCCGCCAGGCCAGGAACAGGACGAGGAAGGCGAGCAGGGCCCGCACGGCGGTGCCGCCGAGGACCACCACGGTCCACTGGACGGGATGGGCCCAGAGCGACTGGAAGCTCCAGCCCAGGTGCCGGCCGTAGCCCCGGCGGCGTGCGCTGGCGGCGCGCTCCGTCCGGCCCAGGCGCAGGAACCACCACTGGAGCCCCAGGGCCGAGAGGGTAGCCATCACCACGAGCGGGCGTCCCACGAAGGCGGTCCAGCCCAGGCCCTGGATGCCGGTCTCGCCCAGCCAGGCGAGGCCGCGGAGGATGGCCCAGGCGACCAGGGCCAGGGGCACCAGGCCCACGAGCAGCGTGTCCAGGGCCCCCAGCAGCCAGGGGCCCAGCCGGCCGGGCAGGTCCACCGTCTCTGCCTGCATCCGCCAGCCGCACCAGAGGACGATCACGAGCCCGAGGCCGAGGGTGTGCACGGCCGGCGAGTTCACGGGATTGTGCTTCAGGCCCCCGTTCTCCCAGAGTTCCCAGATGTCCCGGGCGGTGATCCCCTCGCCCCAGTGGCCGGGCAGGGCGCTCCAGCCCGCGGTCCGCCGGAGCAGCATGGCCCAGCTGAAGGCGGGACCCGCGACCATGAGCGCCCAGCCGGCCAGGAGGCCCCAGCCCCAGCGGCCGAAGCCGCCAGGGAGGGCGGCCTTCAGGAAGGACCAGGGGCCCCGGGGCAGCAGCCCCTCCTGGGCATGGATGGTGGTGGGCGGGGCGTCGAGGTCCATGGGCATCCGGCAGGGAACCTCCCATCAAACCACATCCGCCGCGGTCCAGGGGGGCGAGGCTTGACAGGCCCCCCGGGGCCAGGGTTTCATCCTTGCCATGGTGTCGTCCTTCCCGCTCCCCGTCCGGAGCCTCGTCTTCGAGGCCTGGTACTGGCGCATGGGCTCGGACGGCTCCATCGGCGCAGCCTGACGGCGCGCACCTCCTGGACCCTTCCGAGCCCGACCCCCGTGGTCGGGCTTTTTCGTTTCCGGACACCCCGATGTTCCTGCTGCGCCATCCCCTTCCCGCCGACCTCGTCACGCCGCTCGCGGCCTACCTGGCCCTGCGCCCCCGCGGCGCCAGCCTCCTCTTAGAATCCGCCGACCAGGGCGAGCGGGTGGGCCGCTACAGCTTCGTCCTCCTGGAGGACGGCGAGTCCCTGATGCTGCCGCCTCCCGCCCGGGGCTGGGTCGGCGCCCTCCGGACCTTCGCCGGCCAGGCCGCAGCGTCGACGGCCTTCGATCCGGAGGCCGAGCTGGCCCCCTCGCGGGAGCCGCTGCCCCTCGGCGTGGGCTGCGCCGGCTACCTCGGCTTCGAGGCCATGGGCGCCCAGGAACCCACGCTGCCCCTGCCGGCCCGGGACAGCCTCGGCCTGCCGGGGCTCTGGGTGCGGCGCTTCGGCACGGCCCTGGTGTTCGACCACCTCCACCAGGTGGCGGAGCTGCAGACCCGTGACATCGACGCCGAGGCGGGCTTCCGGCGTCTGCGGGAGCTCCGCGAGGCCCTGCGGGCCGGGGCCCGTGACCCCGGTGCCGACGGGGCCGCACCCTCGGCCCGGCCCCTCTGTGCGCGGGAGGCCTACGAGGGCATGGTGACCCGGGCCCAGGCGCGGATCCTCGACGGCGACGTGTACCAGCTGGTGCCCAGCCAGCGCTTCGAGGTGTCGGATCCGCCGTCGCCGCTGGCGGCCTACCGTCGTCTCCGGCGGCTGAATCCGAGCCCCTACGCCTTCCTCCTCGAGTGGGACGGCTTTGCCCTGGTGGGGGCCTCGCCGGAGATGCTCGTGCGGGTCCAGGCGGGCGAGGCCGAGACCCTGCCCATCGCGGGGACCGTGCCCCGGGGCGCCACGGCCGAGGAGGACGCCGAACGCTTCGAGGCCCTCCGCCGCCACCCCAAGGAACTGGCCGAGCACCAGATGCTGGTGGATCTCGCCCGCAACGACCTGGGCCGGGTGGCCATCCCCGGCGGCGTGCGGGTGGAGCGGCCCCTGGCCCTCCAGCGCACCAGCCACGTGCTGCACCTGACGACCACGGTGAAGGCGAAGTTGAAACCGGGTGTGGACGCCCTGGATGTCCTCGAGGCCGCCTTCCCGGCGGGCACGGTCAGCGGCGCCCCCAAGCTGCGGGCCTGCCAGCGCATCGCCGAGATGGAAGGGGAGGTGCGCGGACCTTACGGTGGCGTGCTGCTGCGCCTGGGGGACGATGGGGCCCTGGATACGGCCCTCATCCTCCGCACGGCCGTCTACGTGGGTGGAAAGGCGTACCTGCAGGCTGGGGCCGGCGTGGTGCGGGCCTCCGATCCCGCCTCGGAGTATTTCGAGACGCTGCACAAGCTGGGGGCGGTGGCCCAGGCCATGGGTGTCCGGCTCGAGGGAGGTGCCCGGTGATCCTGCTCATCGACGCCCTGGATTCCTTCACCTACAACCTGGTCCAGGCTTTCGAGACCCTGGGGGCGGAGGTCCGCGTGGTGCGCCATGACGCCATCGGCCTCCAGGAGGCCCGGGCCCTGAGGCCCGACGCCGTGGTCCTCTCGCCGGGGCCGGGCCATCCCACGGAGAGCCCGGCCCACATGGCCCTGGCCGGCTCCGACTGGGCCGTGCCCCTGCTCGGCGTCTGCCTGGGCCACCAGGCCCTCGCCGCCGCCACCGGCGGCCGGGTGGTACGAGCCCGCGAGCCGCGCCACGGGGAGGCCACGCCGCTGGAACACGACGGGACTGGCCTCTTCCGGGGACTCCCTGCGGGGCTTCCCATCGGCCGCTACCACAGCCTCATCGCCGATCCGGAGACCCTGCCCGCCTGCTGGCGGGTGACGGGCCGCAGCCCCGGCGGCGAAATCATGGCCATGGCGCACCTGAGCCTGCCGCGCTGGGGCGTGCAATTCCACCCCGAGAGCATCCTCACGCCCGACGGCCCCGCCATGCTCGCCAACTTCCTGCAGCTCGCCAAGGAATCCACCCGATGACGCTCCTGACCACCCACAACCCCATCCGGCCGCTGCCCGAGGCCACCGCCGCCGAACTCATGCGCACCTTCATCGACCAGGACACGGATGCCCTGCTGGTGGGGGCCTGCCTGGCCCTCCTGGCCCAGCGGGTGCCCGAGGCCCACGAGCTGGCGGCCTTCGCCGAGGCCCTGGGCGAGGTGGCCGTGCCCTTCCCGCCGGTGCCCGGGACCGCCCTGGACACCTGCGGGACCGGCGGCGACGGCGCGGCCACCGCCAACCTCAGCACCCTGGCCGCCCTCCTCCTCGCCCACCTGGGTGTGCCGGTGGTCAAGCACGGGAACCGCGCGGCCACCAGCGTCTGCGGCAGCGCGGACCTGCTGGAGGCCCTGGGCTACGACCTGGCCCGCGGCAGCGCTGAGCTGGCCGGGGACCTCGACCGGCACCGCTTCGCGTTCCTCTTCGCGCCGGCCTACCACCCGCTGCTGGGCCGGCTCCGGGAGATCCGGCGGCGCCTGGGCATCCCCACGATCTTCAACCTGCTGGGCCCCCTGCTGAACCCGGCGGCGCCCCCGTTGCAGCTCCTGGGCGTGGCGCGGGAGGAGCTGGCGGCGCCCATGGCGGGCGCCCTGGCCCGGCGCGGCACCCTCCGGCGGGCCTTCGTGGTCCACGGGAAGGATGCGGAGGGGAAGGGGCTCGACGAGGCCTCCATCGAGGGGCCGACGACGGTGCTGGAGGTCAGGGACGGCAGCGTCGCCGCCCCGGCGGTGCTCGTCCCCCGGGACCTGGGGCTGGCCCAGCCGCCCCGGCACGCGCTCCGCATCAAGGATCGCGCCGAGGCCCTGGCGGTGGCCCGGGGCCTTCACGCCGGGGCCGGCCATGCCGACTTCCGTCCAGCCGTGGCCGATGCGGTGGCCCTGCAGGCGGGCCTGGGGCTCCTGCTGCACCGGGGCGAGGGGCTGGCCCAGCTTCCGGCCGCCTGGGGCGAGGCGAGGCAGGCCCTGGAGCGGGGCTTCTCCCTGCCCTTCCCGGGGCCCGGGGAGGTGCGGTCGTGAGCGGCTTTCCCGATCCCCGAGTCCTTGTCCGGGAGACCGGGCTCCCGCCCAGCTCGCCCCTCCAGCGGGTGCTGGTGGCCGAGCTCGACCGGGTACTCCAGATGCAGACCGGACCGGAGCTCCCGCCCCCCGGCGACGACCGGCCCTTCGAGAGCGCCCTCCGGGAAGCGGTCCGGGTCCGCGGCGGCGCGGTCATCGCCGAGTACAAGCAGGCTTCCCCCACCCTCGGACCCTTCGCGGCCGGCACGCCGCTCCTGCCGCAGCTCCAGGCCTACCGGGACGGGGGCGCCGCGGCCTTCTCCATCCTGGCGGAGCCCGCCTTCTTCCGCGGGAACCCCGAGCACCTCCGGCAGGCCGCAGGCCTCGGGCTGCCGAAGCTCTATAAGGGCTTCGTCATCGCAGAGGCCCAGCTGGCGGAAGCCGCCGCCTGCGGCGCCCAGGCCGTGCTCCTCATCGCCCGGGTGCTGAAGGGGCACACGGCCGCCTTTGCCGCGGCGGCCCGGGCCCGGGGCCTGGAGCCCCTGGTCGAGCTTCACGACCTGACGGAAGTGCCCTTCGCCCTGGCCGCGGAAGCCCGGCTGGTGGGCATCAACGCCCGGGACCTCTCCACCTTCACCCTGGGCGAGCCCTCGGCCGCCCCCCTGCGCCGGGCCTTCCCAGATGCGGTGCTCATCCGGGAATCGGGGCTGGCCACGCCCGGCGATGCGGTGGCCTCCCTCCGGGCCGGTTTCGACGCCGTGCTGATGGGCGAGGCCCTCATGCGCAGTCCCGATCCGGAGGACTTCCTGGCGCGGATCCTCGCCGGCCTGGCGCGGGCGGCTTCATGATCCCCCTCGCCAAGGTGTGCGGGCTCACCCGCGCCGAGGACGCAACCCAGGCCGCCCGGGCCGGTGCGGACCTCCTGGGCTTCGTGTCCCACGCGCCCAGCCCGCGCCACTGTCCTGACCTTGCGATCGCCGCGGAGCACCGTGACCGGGCCGTGCTGGTGATGGTGGCGGATGAGGCCGCGGGCATCCTGGATCGGGTCAGGGCCTTCGGGTTCCGGCGCGTGCAGCCGCATCTCCCCCGGGCGGAGCGAGTCCGGGGGGTGGCCCTCCTGAAGGAGGCCGGCCTCTTCGTGATCCTCCCCTGGGCCGACGAGCCGGGCCAGGGGCCGGCCCCGGCCGACCTCTACCTCTGGGAGCCGAGTCCGGCCCGCACCGGCGTGGCCGGAGGCTCGGGGCAGGGCCATGCCATGGCCTTCCCGCCGCCGGGCCCCTTCCTCCTCGCCGGGGGACTCGACGGCGACACGCTGCGGGAACGCGCCGCCCGGGTGGCCCCCGAGATCCGGCCCCGGCTGCGGGGCTTCGACGCCGCCAGCCGACTGGAGGCGGCACCTGGCCGGAAGGACCCGCGCAAGGTGACGGCCTTCGTCCACACCGCCCATGCCCTGGAGCTGCCATGAACGACGCCTTCGTCCTGCCAACCCGCTTCGGCGCCCGGGGCCTGGGGGGCTGCTACGCCCCGGAGACGCTCATGCAGCCGCTCCTTGACCTGGAGGCCGCCTTCCGCGCGGCCATGGAGGACTCGGGCTTCCAGGCGGAGCTGAAGGCGGAGCTGCGGCACTTCGTGGGCCGTCCCACGCCGTTGACTCCCGCGCCGCGCCTGGCCGCCAAGCTGGGGCTGAAGGCCCTCTACCTCAAGCGGGAGGACCTCGCCCACACCGGCGCTCACAAGATCAACAACGCCCTGGCCCAGGCCCTCCTGGCCCGGCGCATGGGCAGGACCGAGATCATCGCCGAGACCGGCGCCGGCCAGCACGGCGTGGCCACCGCCGCGGCCTGCGCCCGGCTGGGCCTGCGCTGCACGGTCTACATGGGCGTCACCGACATGGCCCGGCAGGCCCCCAACGTGGCGCGGATGCGCCTCTTCGGGGCCACGGTGCAGCCGGTGGAAGCGGGGCAGGGCACCTTGAAGGAGGCCGTGAACGAGGCCCTGCGGGCCTGGGCCGGCCGCTGCACGGAGGCCCACTACATCCTGGGTTCGGCCCTGGGGCCGCACCCGTTCCCCACGCTGGTCCGCAGCTTCCAGACCGTCATCGGCGAGGAGGCCCGGGCCCAGGTGCTCGAGCAGACCGGGGCGCTGCCCGAGGCCGTCGTGGCCTGCGCGGGCGGCGGCAGCAACGGGCTCGGTCTCCTCGTCCCCTTCGCAGGGGATGGGCTCCGGCGCATGGCCGTGGAGGCGGGCGGCCACGGCCGGGCCCTGGGCGAGCACGCCGCGCGGCTGGATGGGGGGCGCATGGGCGTGCTGCACGGGTGCCGGACCCTCCTGCTCCAGGATGCGCATGGCCACACCGCCGAAACCGCCAGCGTGAGCGCCGGCCTGGACTATCCGGCCCTGGGCCCGGAGCTGGCCGCCCTGGTGCTGGATGGGACGGTGGACGCGCGCCGGGCCTCCGACGAGGAGGCCCTCGCCGCTGCCCGGCTGCTCTGCGAGACGGAAGGCATCCTGCCCGCCCTGGAGAGCAGCCACGCGCTGGCCCTCCTCCCGGCCCTGGCCGCCGAGGGCGTGGCTTCGGTCCTGCTGGGGCTCAGCGGCCGGGGCGACAAGGACCTGTCCACCTACCAGTCCCGCCTGGAGCTCTGAGATGACGCTGAACCCGCTGCTCCCCTTCCTCATGGCCGGCGATCCTTCGCTGGAAGCCCTGCCGGGCCTGCTTGCTGGGGCCCGCGCCCTCGGCCTCGAGGCGGCGGAGGTGGGACTGCCCCACTCCGATCCCATCGCCGACGGCCCCGTGCTCCAGGCGGCGGCCCATCGCGCCATCGGCCGTGGCGCCACGCCCCGGCGCGTCCTCGAATCCCTGGCCGGCCTCACCGACAGTCCCGACCTGATCCTGTTCACCTATCTGAACCCGCTGCTGCAGCTGGGCCTGGATCCCCTGCTCCGGCTCCTGGAGCCCACGCCGGTGCGGTCGCTGCTGGTGGTCGACCTTCCGTTCGGGGAGGAGCCGGACTTCGAGGCTGGCCTGCGCGCGGCGGGGTATCCCTTGGTGCCCCTGCTGGCGCCCACGACCACGCCTGAGCGCGCGAAGGCGCTGCTGGACCAGCGGCCTGATCCGGGACCCGGCGCGCCCTTCGCGCAGCGCTTCGCCTACGTGGTTGCACGGCTCGGCGTCACCGGGACCGGGCAGGGGACCGATCTGGGTCCCGTGGCCGCCCGCGTCCGGGACCTGCAGGGGATCACCGCCCGCCCCCTCGCTGTGGGCTTCGGGCTCTCGGATCCCGCCAGCCTGCGCGCGGTGCGCACGCTGGGTGCCACCCCTGTCATCGGCAGCGCCCTCGTGGCGGACTTGACTCTGGGTAGGCCCATCAAGGCTTGTCTCGAGAGCCGCATCGCTTGATGACCGCTGTGTCGTGAACGGTTACATACTCCGCCCATCCCTGTGGACGGTTGCAAGGGCATCGCGATTTGGTATCGTGGTCCATCTTCCACTTCGGAATCGGCTGGAAACGGCCCATATCCCCGGCTTTCCGGGACAGGAGCAGTGCCCCCATGACGAACCGTTCGCGCCTCACCCTCACCGCCCTGACGCTCGTCGCCGCGGGCGCCTTCGCGCCGGTGGCCCAGGCCTCGGGCTTCCAGCTCCGCGAACAGAGTGCCTCCTCCCAGGGCAATGCCTTCGCGGGCGTTTCGGCCGGCGGCTTCGACATCTCCGCCATGTTCTTCAACCCGGCGACCATGACGCTGTACTCCGGGAACCAGTTCGCCCTGGGCGCCACCCTCATCGCCGCCGATGCCAAGGCCAACGACATCTCCGGCACCCGAACCAGCGCCCTGGCCGCCTTCCCGGCCTATGAGCCCATCAGCGGCCCGACCAGCCACAAGAACGCGGTCGCGGCCAAGGTGGCTCCGAACCTCTACGGCATGTGGAGCCTGAGCGACGACCTGAAGCTCGGCATCTCGGTCAACGCCCCCTATGGCTTCGTCACGGAATACGACAGCAACTTCGTGGGCCGCTACCACGCCTTGAAGACCGACCTGAAGATCGTGGACGTGGCCCCCAGCCTCGCCTACCGCATCAACCAGCAGTGGTCCGTGGGCGTGGCCTTCGTGGCCCGCTATGCCGACGCCACCCTGACGAACGCCGTGGATTTCGGACTCATCGGCTTCCCCGCCACCATCCCCGGGACCCTCGACGGCACGGCGAAGCTCACGGGCAACACCTGGGCCTACGGCTACAAGGTGGGCGCCACCTACCAGCCCACGGAGAAGCTGCGCCTCGGCTTCGCCTATTCCGGGCAGATGACCATGACGCTGAAGGGCGACATCGCCTTCCAGTATCCCGCCACCGCGCCGGCCCCCCTGGTGGCCACCCTCCAGGCCGCGGGCTTCAAGAACGGCGGGGGCAAGGCGGACCTCGACCTGCCCGCCAATGCCTCCGTCGGGTTCAACTACCAGGTGAACGACACCTTCTCCTTCCAGGGCGAGGCCGCCTGGACGGGCTGGTCCCGGTTCAAGCAGCTGCGGGTAAAGCTCTCGGACAACGTCGCCCCGCAGCCCACCGAGACCATCACTGACGAGAACTGGCGGGACACCTATTTCTTCTCCCTGGGCGGGAACTGGAAGCTGGGCAACGGCTGGGCCCTCCGCGGGGGCATCGCGCACGACAAGGGTGCCGTGACGGACGGCTACCGCACCCCGCGCATCCCTGACGGCGACCGCACCTGGGCCTCCCTGGGCGCCAGCTACGCCTTCTCCAAGTCCTTCGCCGTGGATGCGGGCTACACCCACCTCTTCGTGAAGGATTCCAAGGTCGAGCTCCAGACCACGGCCTCCCAGAGCGACCCCAACTTCACCCGGGGCAACCTCAACGCCACCTACAAGCTGAGCGGCGACATCTTCGCCATCGGGGCCCGTTTCACCTTCTGACCCCCGGTTCTCCAACCCCAGGGCCCGGTTCGCCGGGCCCTGGCCGTTCAGGGCCATCAGAGCCCCGTCAGGGCTGACAGGGCCCCCTCGCGAACCGCCGACAGGAACCGCTGGTGGTCCCGTTCCACCTGGTCGGCACAGGCCTGGGCGAAGCCCGCGAGGGCCTGGTCGAGCTTGTCCCCGTCGCCGAGGTAGCCCGCCAGCATCGCCGCATCGCCGGTGCGGGCGTGGGCCTTCGCGAGGATGCCACCACAGAGGCCCGCATAGTCCTTGAGAAGCGGCCCCTTCAGCACCTCCACGGAGATCGAGGCCTTGTGATCGGACCACTGGCGGACCAGGAAGTCCCGGTCCTCGAACCGGGTCCACCCCAGGAAGGGATCCACCCAGGTCTGCATCCGGTGCTGACCGAGGGCCACCCGGCGACCCTGGTGGACGGTTCCGTCGCCCGGTGGCAGGTAGGGCGTCCAGACCGAGGGTTCCTCGGACTTGAACTGGAGGAAGAGCGGATCGTCGGGCCCCCGGCCGAAGCAGAGGGCCACCAGGCAGGTGGTTCCCACGCTGCCGGTGCCCACCACCCGGAATGCGATGTCCACGGGCTCGTAGGCCTCCAGGACCCGCTGGCGGCCGGGGACCACCGTCTCCCGGTAGGCGGGCCAGGCCGACATGACCGCCTGGCTCGTGGCTTCCGGCACGGGTGCCAGCAGGGGCGGATGGGCCTGGAAGCGGCGTCCGCCGCCGGCGGCTTCCTCGGTGACCTTATCCAGCAGACGGGCCGGGGTATCCCGGGTCGCCTTGGCCAGTACGTCCTTCAGGACGGGGCCATGGTCGCCAGGCAGCACGTCGAAGCGGACGAGCTCGAGGGGCTTCATCTCCGCGAACCGGGCCATTCCCTCGCGGTAGGCCCACACCAGGGCCGCCACGGCATCCTGGGCGGAACGGTCCGATTGGCCGGCTTCGCGACCGGCCAGCACCACGCTGGCGCACAGCCGCTTCAGGTCCCATTCCCAGGGGCCGGCCAGGGACTCGTCGAAGTCGTTGAGGTCGAAGACCAGGTGCCCATCCGGTGCCGCGTAGGCGCCCAGATTGAGCAGGTGCGCGTCCCCGCAGAGCTGTACCTCGATCCCGGTGACGGGTCCGGGGCCGAGGTCGGCCGCGAAGAGCCCGGCCGAACCCCGGAAGAAGGAGAAGGGCGAGGCGGCCATGCGCCCCCACTTGATCGGGAGCAGATCCTGGATGCGCAGGGCATTGTGGGCCTTCAGGCGGGCCACCAGGTCCGGACGGTCCCCAGGGGGCGCGAAGGCCCCCTGGTCCGTGCGGGGCAGCCGGTCCCGCAGCGCCTTCCCCGCCGAGCGGCGTTCGGCCAGGGAGGAGCGGGGGAGGGCGTCCACCTACACCCGCTCCACCGCCATGGCGATGGCGTTGCCGCCGCCAAGGCAGAGGGCGGCGATGCCGCGCTGTTTACCCTGGCGTTCGAGGGCGTGGAGGAGGGTCGCCATGACGCGGGCGCCGCTGGCACCGATGGGATGGCCCAGGGCCACGGCGCCGCCGTGGACGTTCACGCGGTCCGCCGGCAGCTTCAGCTCGTTGAGCGTGGCCACCAGCTGGACGGCGAAGGCCTCGTTGATCTCCCAGAGGTCCACATCCTGGCTGGCCCAACCCACCTTGGCCAGGAGCTTGCGGATGGCCTCCACGGGGGCCATGAGCACCCATTCCGGATCGAGGCCAGCCGTGGCGGTGCCGAGGATCCGCGCCTGGATGGGCAGGCCGTGGGCCTTCGCGAAGTCCTCCGTGGTCACCAGGGCCGCCGCCGCGCCGTCGTTCACGCTGGGGGCATTGCCGGCGGTGACGGTGCCGTCCTTCTTGAAGGCGGGGCGGAGCTTCGCCAGGGATTCGAGGGTGGTGTCCGCGCGGGGGCCCTCGTCTTCGCTGATCATCAGGTCGCCCTTCTTCCCGGGCACGGCGATGGGCACGATCTCGGCCTTGAAGGCGCCGGACTGCATGGCGGCCAGGGCCTTCCGGTGGCTCTCCACGGCCCAGGCGTCCTGCAGCTCGCGGCCCACGTGGTACTTCTCGGCCACCAGCTCGCCGGTATGACCCATGTGCTGGTCCGTCATGGCGCACCAGAGGCCGTCCAGGATCATGGCGTCCTTGGCCTCCGTGTGACCCATGCGGGCCCCGGTCCGGAGCTTGGGCATGAGGTAGGGCGCGTTGGACATGGATTCCATGCCACCGGCGATCACCACCTCGTGGTCGCCCAGGCGCACGGCGTTCGCCGCGAGCTGGATGGCCTTGAGTCCGCTGCCGCAGACCTTGTTCACCGTGAGGGCCGACACGCTGGAGGGCAGGCCGCCGCGGAGGGCCGCCTGGCGCGCCGGCGCCTGGCCCACGCCGGCGCTCACCACATTGCCGAAGATGGCTTCCGTGGGCGTGGCGCCAGGCACGGCCGCCAGCAGGGCTTTCACCACCTGGGCGGCGAGATCCGGCGCGGCCAGCGGTGCGAAGGCGCCCTGGAACTTGCCGATGGGGCTGCGGAGGGATTTGAGGATGACGGCGTGGGGGGCCTGGGGCTCGGACATGGCGGTTCCTTGGAAATTCAGTCGTTCTGAAGGGGACGGCGGGAGGGCGTGGGGGGCTCGTCGAGGGCGCTGAGGTCCAGGCTCTCGAGGTTGAGGGTGGGCGCCGCGGGCATGTACATGTCCGGGGCCTCCTCCTGCATGTGGCGGCGGGTGCGCTCCATGAGGGATTCCATCTCCCGCAGGAACCGGGTGCGCTCCATCTTCAGGTTGCGGAGCTGGACTTCCAGCTCGACCACGTGCTGCTGGGCTTCCCGCACCAGCTCCTCGCCCTTGAACTGGGCCTCGCGGATGAGGAGGTCCTTCTCGCGGTTCGCCCCGTCCAGCACGTCCTCGCGGGTGCGCTGGGCCTGGAGCAGGGTCTCCCGGAAGATGCGGTCCTGCTCCTGGTACTGGCGCAGCCGTTCCCGGCTGTCGAGGATCTCCTCCTTGAGCTTCTGGTTCTCCGCCAGGACCTCCTCCCATTCCGAGGCGATCTCGTGGAGGAAGGTGCGGACTTCGGATTCCTCCAGGCCCCGGAAGACCTTCTCGAATTCCCGGCGCTGGATGTCGAGGGGGGTGTACTTCATGGCGATTCCCTTCAGGACATGAGGGCCTGCAGGAAGACCCGCTGGATGAGGCTCAGGAGCAGCACGGCGATGATGATGTCGAGGCTGAACCCCCCGATGGGAGGCACCAGCAGTCGGATGGGGTGGAGGACCGGCTCCGTGATGGCATGGAGCAGGCGCACCCAGCGGTTCCGGGGGTCGATGGGGAACCAGGAGAGGAGGGCCGTCGCGATGAGGAGCCAGATCAGCACATCGATGGCTCGGTAGGCGATGAGGAAGAGAAGGGGCATGGGCAGGATCCGTTCGACTCGTTCATCATAGCGAGGAGCGAGGGGCCCCCATGCGCATCGGAATTTCCTGCTACAGCACCTTCGGCGGCTCCGGCGTGGTGGCCACGGAGGTCGGGAAGGCCCTGGCCGCCCGGGGCCACGAGATCCACATCCTCAGTCCCAGCGTGCCGCCGAGGCTGGTGGGCTTCGAGGACCGCATCAACTTCCACGAGGTGCGCGCCAGCCCCTACCCGCTCTTCGAGGACTCCCCCTATTCCATCGCGCTGGGATCCAAGATGGCGGACGTGGCGGACCATTACGGCCTGGAGATCATCCACGCCCACTACGCCATCCCCCATGCCATGGCGGCCCTGCTGGCCCGCATGGCCCTCGGCGGCAACCTGAAGGTGGTGACCACCCTCCACGGGACGGACATTACGGTGGTGGGCAGCGATCCCAGCTACCTGCCCATGGTGAAGATGGCCATCCGCGAGAGCGACGGCGTGACGGCGGTATCGGAGTACCTGCGCCAGGAGACCCTGCGGATCTTCCAGGTGGACCGGCCCATCGAGGTGATCGGGAACTTCGTGGAACCGCCCCGGGACGAGCGGCCGGACTGCCGGGCCTGGCTTGCGCCCAAGGCGGCCTTCGTCCTCACCCACATCTCCAACTTCCGGCCCGTGAAGCGGGTGATGGACGTGCTGAAGGTCTTCGAGCGGGTGCGGACCGAGGTGCCCGCCCGGCTGGTGATGGTGGGCGACGGCCCCGACCGGCTCGAGGCCGAGGCCTACTGCCGCGACCACGGGTTCGCCGCCGAGGTGCGGTTCACCGGCAAGCAGCTGGACATCGGCACGGTGCTGGCCTGCTCGGACCTCTTCCTGCTGCCCAGCGCCACGGAGAGCTTCGGCCTGGCCGCCCTGGAGGCCATGGGGCACCGGGTGCCCGTCATCGCCAGCCGGGTGGGGGGGCTGCCCGAGGTGGTGCGCCACGGCGTGGACGGTTTCCTGGAGCCCATGGGCGACGTGGACGCGATGGCCGCGGATGCCCTGACGCTGCTGCGCGACGAGGATCTCCGCCTCACCATGGGCGATGCGGCCCGCGAACGGGCCCTGGGCACCTTCGCCGAGGGTCCCATCGTGGACCAGTACGAGGCCCTCTACCGGCAGGTGCTGGGGCGGTCGTGACGGAGCCCGCGGCGCCGAACGGAGGCTGCCTCCATCGGGAGCGGATCACCCGCGCGGACGCCGGGGCGACGGTGCTGGCCCATCTGGCCGCCCGCCACCCGAGGGCGACGGAGCTCGAATGGGCCCGGCGCATCGCGGGGGGGGAGGTGCGGATCGACGGCCGCCCTGCGGCGCCCGGCCAGCGTCTGGGTGCGGGGCAGGAGGTCGTCTGGACCCGGCCACCCTGGATCGAGCCGGAGGCCCCCCTGGCCATGGCCCTGCTCCACGAGGACGAGGACCTGCTGGCGGTGGCCAAGCCCAGCGGCCTGCCCACCCTCCCCGGCGGGGGCGAATTCCAGGACCACACGCTGCTGGCCCTGGTCCGGCGGCGCTGGCCGGAGGCGAGTCCCATGCACCGCCTGGGCCGCGGGACCTCCGGCGTGGTCCTCTTCGCGCGCTCCACCGAGGCCAGTCGCCTGGTGCAGGCGGCCTTCCGGGAACACCGCCTCCGCAAGACCTACCGGACCCTCTGCGCGGGACAGCCGGAGCTGGACGCCTTCGACATCACGACGCCCATCGGCGAGGTGCCCCATCCGCTGCTTGGGACGGTCCATGGGGCGAACCCCGGCGGAAGGGCCTCCCTCAGCCGGGTCCGGGTGCTGGAGCGGCGGGAGGAGGGCGCCCTGGTGGAAGTGGAGATCGAGACGGGCCGCCCGCACCAGATCCGCATCCACCTGGCCTTCGCGGGCCATCCCCTGCTGGGCGACCCGCTCTACGGCCCGGGGGGGATTCCCCTGCCGGGAACCGTGGCCCTGCCCGGTGACCTCGGCTACCGGCTCCATGCCTTGTGCCTCGAGCTCGTCCATCCCCGCACGGGCCGGCCCCTGACCCTCCTCTGCGCGCCGCCGGCAGTGCTGCGACGGCGGCAGGGCGGTCCGGATTTCTGAGCGCCTCCGATCAGCGCGCGCGGCAGATCGCATAGAGGGGGCAGGCGGCGCAGGTGGTCTTCCGGCGCACGCCGGGGCAGTCCCCCAGGATGCCGAGGTGGCTGAGGGCGAAGTCGTAGCGCAGGGGATCGACCGGATCGAGGCGGCGAAGGGCCTCGGTGATCTCGCGGGCCATGCGGCCGTCGGGCGTGGCCCGGGCGCTCAGGCCGATGAAGCGGGAGACCCGTGCCACGTGGGTGTCCAGCGGGATCACGAGCTGGTCCTGGGGGTAGCGGGTCCAGAGCCCCAGGTCGGGCCAGCCGCTCCGCGCCATCCAGCGAAGGAACATGCGCCAGCGCTTGCAGGCGGCGCCTTCGAGGGGATCGGGCAGGCTGAAGCGGAGGCCGTAGGTGGCGGGAAGCTCGCGCCGCAGCCGCTGCACGAGCCTCGAGAGGGCCGCATCCCCGTCTTCGCCCGGGCCGGGCAGCAGATGGGACTCCAGGCCCGAACCGCTCTCCTGGTCCAGGCGCTTCCAGGCGAGGAGCCAGGCCACGACATCCCTGCCGGTGTGGAAGCGCCAGGTCCAATCTTCCAGGTTCCGGTGGAGCGACTGCCGCGCATCGCCTTCGCGGGTCTTCCGCAGCCAGGCGGCGGGCCGGGGGCCGAGGGGGGCCAGGGCCGCCCGCACGGCCCGCAGCATGGGTGCCACCCGGCCGTAGGCCAGGTGCGCGGCCACGAAGGCGGCCACCTCCCGGTCCAGGGGATCGGGGTAGGCCAGCGCCACGGACAGGGGATCCAGGTCCAGGGCTCCTGCGGTGTCATACCTGGAACAGAGGTCGTCCAGGCGGGTCTTCAGGGGGGCGGAACGGGGCATGGGTGCCGGCGCGGGGGGTGGGATTGGGTGGAAGGGGACCGAAAAAAACGCATCTCGTGCCGAAAATCACTACGGAAATGAAGGCTTTGCCGGTAACCTCGTGAGTGGTGGCCCGTGGCCCCTTTCTGGAGCAGTCCTTTCATATGATGAACCTGCGTGGCCTTGGAAATCTGGCGAAGATCCTCGAGGAAGCCGCCAAGCCTGACTCGACGCTGCGGGAAGACCGCGAGAAAGCCCGTCCCAAGGTCCTGAAGAAGGGGGAGAAGACCTCCACCAAGACCCGCGTGATGGATCCCAAGCGGAAGGCCTGGTACGAGAAGCGCCTCAGGGAGGTCACCGCCAAGAGCGAGGACGCCTCGCCGCTGCAGGTGCCCGCAAGCGGCCCGGTGAGCACGCCCGCCCCGGTCCTGGCCAAGACCGTGGCCTCCCAGCTGGGCGGCTCCCTGCTCCAGACCCTGGCTGCGGCCAAGGAGGCCAAGCCGAAGGCGGATGGCCAGAAGCGCACGGAAGCCTGGCGCCGCAAGCCCGGCGAATCGATCTTCTAGCTTGCCTGCGCGTGCTTCAGGCCCCGGTTCCGGCCGGGGCCTGAACCTTGTACTTCCGCCCGATCCAGGTGGCGGCCAGAGGCTTCTCCAGGCGGCCCTGGCGCAGGTCGCCCAGGGTGTACAGGGCCAGGTCCAGCACCGGCGTGCCCCCGTCCAGGGTGCCGTCGCCGAGCCGGGCCTCCAGCTCGGTCCGGGGGAAGATGCGGATGCCTGCGTCCAGGCGCACCACCACGTCCTGGGGATCCGCCAGGGCCAGGCCCGCCGTCTCGGCGATCCGATGGACGCTGCGGAGCATGCCGTCGATGGCGCAGCCGGAGGGCTGCTCGGCGAGGGTGGGTTCCGCGATGGCCAGGATCCGGCCGTGGAGGAGGGTCCAGGCGGCGTGGTACTGCATGCCCTTGTGGCGCCACTTCGCCAGCGTGGCGTCCAGCTCGGGGGCGAGGGCGGCTGCCTCCGTCGGCTGTTCCAGGGCCATCAGCCAGAGACGGGCGCCGTCGGGCAGGCCGTTGAAGGGGGCGAGGGCATCGGCAGGATGGGACATGGGGCGCTCCGGTTCCCCCATTCTAGGCCATCCGGCCGGAGTCCCTGTCGTAACGTTGTTCAGGTTTTCCGGAAGAGCGGACAGTCATCTGTGACGTCGAACCGGAACCTCCTCGCGTAAGGTGGAGGGCGATGACGACTGACACGGCGATCCTGCTCCTGAACCTCGGTGGTCCGGTGAACCTGGACCAGGTGGAACCCTTCCTGGCTCAGCTGTTCGGGGACCGGGACCTGATCCGGCTGCCCGGGCCCGCATGGCTGCAGGGCCCCTTCGCCCGCCTCATCGCGCGCCTCCGGGCTCCCGGCGCCAGGGGGCGCTACGCCCAGATCGGCGGCGGCTCCCCCCTCCTGCGGGAGAGCGCGGCCCAGGCCGCGGCCCTGCGCGCGGCCCTGCGCGCGGCGGGACGAAACGAGGCCGTGAAGCTCTGCTTCCGCTACGCCGCCCCCCGGACGGAAGGCCTGCTCCGGGCCCTGAAGCGGGACGGGATCCGCCGGCTCGTGCCGGTGACCCTCTATCCCCACGACTGCCGGGCCACCACCGGCTCCAGCCTGCGGGAACTGGCCCGGCTGGCCGCGGCGGCGGGCCTGGAGCTGCTGCCCGGCGTGGACCACTACGCCACGGACCCCGACTACCTGGACGCCATGGAGGCGCCGCTGCGCGAAGCCCTGGCCGAGCTGCCCGGGGCCACGGTGATCTTCAGCGCCCACAGCCTGCCCGTGCGCCAGATCGCCGCGGGCGATCCCTACGAGCGGGAGATCCACGCCACCCGCGATGCCCTGATGGCCCGGATCGGGGCCATCCCCGGCGGCTACCTGCTGGCCTACCAGAGCCGCACGGGCCCCGTGAAGTGGCTGGAACCGCCCCTCAAGGACGTGCTGGAGCGCATGGGGGGGAAGGACGTCATCGTGGTCCCCCTCAGCTTCGTGAGCGAGCACATCGAGACCCTGCACGAGCTGGACATCGAGTACCGCCACGTGGCCGACCGGGCGGGCATCCGGACCTACCGGCGCGTGCGCACCCCCGGCACCCACCCCGCCTACATCCGCTGCCTCACGCGGCGTGTCCTGGAGATCCTCCCATGAGCACCCTGATCCTCGGCGGCGGCGTCACCGGCCTGGCGGCGGCCTGGCACCTGCAGCGTCGCGGCGAGACGCCGGAGGTCTGGGAGGCCCAGGAGACGGTGGGCGGCTGGATGAAGACGCTGCCCTGGGAGGGCGGCCACCTGGAGACCGGTCCCCAGGGCGTGCTGTGGCAGCCCGGCACCGCCGTGGACCGGCTCTTCAAGGCCATCGACCTGCCCTTCAACGCCCCCGGCAAGGGCGCCCGCTGGGTGGGGAAGGGCGGGCGCCTGGTGCCGGTCCCGGCCTCGCCCTTCGGCCTGCTCGCGTCGCCCCTGATGCCCCTTTCCGCCAAGCTCCGGATGATGCTGGAGCCGTTCATTTCCGTCCGTCCAGCCGAGCCCGAGGAGGGCCTGACGGCCTTCATCGCCCGGCGCCTGGGCCCGGGCGTGGCCAGTGAGCTGCTGCCGGCCATGGTGGCGGGCATCCTGGCCGCCCCGCCGGAGGTGCTCTCCGTGGACGCCATCCCCAAGCTGCGGCAGTGGGAGGCCACCGGCAGCCTGGTGAACGGCGTCCGCAAGGGCGGTGTGAGCCACATGGTGGTGCCGGAGGGTGGCATGGGTCAGCTCCCCATCCGGCTGGCGGCCCGGCTCCCTGCGGTCCGCACGGGCATCCGCGCCTCCTCCCTCGAACGCCTTCCGGACGGGCGCTGGCGGGTCACCGGCGGCGGCGAGATCCGCGAGGTCGAGCGGGTGGTGCTGGCCCTCCCGGCCTACGAGGCCGCGGCCCTGCTGGGCTCCCTGGCACCGGCCAGCGCCGTCGCCCTGGCGGCCATCCCCTACACCTCGGTGGACCTCTGGCATAGCCGCCACACGCCGCTGCCCGAGCTCAAGGACGGCTTCGGCTTCCTCATCCACCCGCCCGAGGGCCGCGGCTACCTGGGTTCCCTGGTGCCCTCCTGGATGGATCCCCAGAGCGCCCCGGATGGCCTCATGCAGCTCCGCAGCTTCGTGGGGGGCGCCTTCCCCAAGGGACCGGACCTGGATCGCTGGGAGGGCCTCTTCGCCCGCCTGAAGGGCTGGATCCCCCAGCTCAGCGACCCTTCCGCCGTCCGCCACGAACGGGCCGAGAAGGCCATCCCGCGCCCCGAACTGGGCCACCGCGCCCGGGTGCAGGCGGCGCTCGAGGGACTGCCCAGGGGCCTCGACTGGCTCAGCAATGCCCGGTTCGGCCCCGGCGTCCGGGACATCCTGGAGGGGCTGGAGACCTGGAGCGCCTGAGGACGTTCACGTTTTTTGACCGGTCTCGCCCCGTGACATCGGCGCGGGACGGGGGGAGAATGGGCGCGAACCTTCCGGAGCCAACCATGCGCATCGCCTCCCTGATCCCGCTCGTTCTCCCGGTCGCCCTGCTCGCCCAGGCGCCCGCCCCCAAGCCCAAGGCCGAGGCCGCGCCCGCGCCCGAAGCCACCTCGATCAGGCCCCACGCCGAAGTGAAGGTGGGCACGGCCGTGGAGAAGATGGAGGTCGTGGGCGAGGCCACCGACTTCAAGGTGGCCGCCGGGACGAAGCTCTACGCCTGGACCAAGGTGTGGAACCCCGGTGACAGCGTCACGGTGGTGTTCTCCAAGGGCGAGACCAGCTCCAAGCAGGAGCTGAAGGTCCCGCACTCCCCCTACCGCACGAACGCCTACCGCACCTTCCGCCAGGGCGATGGCGGCAGCTGGACCGTGAAGGTGCTGGCGGCCGACGGCACGGAGCTTGGCTCCGCGGCCTTCACCGTCGAGATCCAGTAGTCGGATCCGATTCGCGACCGCCTTCCCGCCGCGGGGCCTCCCGAGGCGGGATCCTTCTCTGCCAGACGGAGGCTCCATGCCGACCCTCGCCCTCCTCGACGGGCTGCCCGTCGGGGTTTCCATGTGGAAGCTGGCCCAGCCCTGGTGGGAGTTCGTGCTGCGGGCCCTGCTGGTATACGGGTTCCTCCTCGTCACCCTCCGCCTCACGGGGAAGCGTCAGGTGGGCCAGCTGGCCCCCTTCGACCTGGTGCTGCTGCTGGTGCTGAGCAACGCCGTGCAGAACAGCATGAATGCCGGCGACAACACGGTGGGAGGAGGCTTCGTCCTGGTCCTGACCCTCCTGGCGGTGAACGGTTTCGTGGGCTGGCTCACCTGGCGCAACAAGCGCCTGGAGACCTTCTTCGAGGGCAGCCCCCAGATCCTGGTCCACAACGGCGTGGTGGACGAGCGGAAGCTGGCCGCCGAGCGCATGACCCGCCACGAGCTCATGGCGGCCGTGCGCCAGGCCGGGCTCACCGACCTGGCGGATGTGCGGGTGGCCATCCTCGAGACGAACGGCCGCATCAATGTCATCGCGAAGACCGGCCCGGCCCCTTCCGCCCCTTGACTTGGCGAACAAAAAGCGAAAACTTGGGGCATGACGCCGCTGCTCCCCTCCGTCGAACCCCCGCCGACCCTCTTCAAGGACCTTCTGGTGGAGCCGGAGGAGTCCCGCTCCATCCTGCGGCCCCAGCGGGATGAGCGCTATGGCTTCGGATTCGCCCTGAGCCCCTATCGCGGGTGCAGCCATGGCTGCCGCTACTGCTACGTCCGGGAGTACCCGAACGCCCTCCACCGGCCCGAGGACTGGGGAGGCTGGGTGGCCCCCAAGCTGAACGCCCCGGAGTTGCTGTGGTCCCAGCGCCACCGGCTGCATGAGCAGCGGGTCTTCATGGCCTCGGCCACGGACCCCTACCAGCCCCTCGAGCGGCAGTACCGCCTCAGTCGCCGCTGCCTCGAGGTCCTGCTGCTGTGCCCCACCACGGAGGTCATCGTCCACACAAGGTCGCCGCTGGTGCTGCAGGACCTGGACCTGCTGAAGGCCTTCGGGGACCGGCTCACGGTGGGGCTGTCCATCCCCACGGATGACGACACCGTGCGTCAGACCGTGGAGCCCCGCGCCCCGGCCATCCCCAGCCGCTGGGCCGCCGCCGAGCGGCTGGCCTCCGCCGGGATTCCCGTCACCATCGGGGTGGCACCCCTGCTGGCCGTCCACGACCCGCAGGCCTTCGCCCGCCGGGCCCGTGCCAGCGGCGCCACCGGGGCCTGGGTGGGCCGGCTGCGCCTCCTGAACCAGGATCCCTTCTACAAGCTGCTGGCGGATTACGGTTGGCTGAAGGTGCTGGATCCCGACTATGCGGAGGAGATCCGCACGGCCTTCCAGGCGGCCTTTCCCGCCCGCCGGAGGATCCGGGAGGCGAAAGCCGCGCCCGTCCTCCCCCCGGCGGTGGCCATGCCCAGCCAGCCGGGGCTGTTCGATCGCGTGGGTTAGGCCGTTTCCCGCGCCTGGGCCACCGCCACCGGCAGGTAGGGGGTGAAGGATGCCAGGGTCTCGGCCCAGTCTGCCAGCAGGGCGATGGCGGTGGCACTGCCGGTCTCGGCGGCGTGTCCTTCGAGGAGGCGGCGGAACAGGGCCTCATCCTCCGGGCGCCAGGGGACCGGCGCCAGGTAGTCCCGGTTCACCCGGGCCCCGTGAAGGGGGCGCAGGAAGAGGCAGCCGCCCGTCATGCCCGCCCCGGCGTTGGCCAGCACCGGACCGAGGATGGCCACGGCCCCCCGGGTCATGTACTCGCAGGCGTGGTTGCCGGCGCCTTCCACCACCGCCTCCGCGCCGCTGTTCCGCACGGCGAACCGGTCGCCGGCGCGGCCCCGGGCGAAGAAGCGTCCTCCGGTGGCTCCGTAGAGGGCGCCATTGCCCAGGAGCGCGTTCTCCTCCGGGATGAAGGTGGCGGCGGGATGCGGGCGGAGGGCGAGGGTCCCGCCGGACATGGACTTGCCCACCGAATCGTTGGCCTCCCCCAGCAGGTGCACGTGCAACCCCTCGGTGAGGAAGGCCCCGAAGCCCTGTCCGGCGCTCCCGGTGAAGACGAGGTGGAGGAGGCCCGGCACCGATGGATCGGCCCCGGTCCGGCGCCGTTCACGGACCCCCCTGGCCAGCTCGCCTGAGAGGGTGGCCAGTACCCCCCGGTCCTGGGTGGTGATGGGGAAGGCCAGGGTCTCCTCCCCGCCGGCCTCCAGGAAGGGCTGTGCCGCTTCCACCACGCGGCGGTTCAGGTCTCCCACGCCGTCCGGAGGAGGGGCGGGAGGCTCACCGGTCCCCGGGCCGGCCGGCGCCGCCAGGAAGGCGGACAGGTCCAGTTTCCGGTCCCGCACGAAGGCGGCCTGCCGCGGGGCCACTTCCAGGAGGTCGGTGCGGTCCATGAGGTCGGTGACGGAGGCGAGGCCCAGGCGGGCGAGGTGGCGCCGCACATCCTCCGCCAGGTGGATGAGCATGCGAGCCACGGCCTCCGGGGTGCCCGTGTACCTGGCCTTGAACTTGGGGTCGTGGGTGGCGATGCCCGCAGGGCAGGTGTTCTTCTCGCAGATCCGGGCCATGACGCAGCCCTCCGCCACCAGCAGGAGCTTGCCGAACTCGAAGCCCTCGGCTCCCAGGATGGCGGCGGTGACGAGATCCCGGCCCGTGAGCAGGCCCCCGTCCACCCTCAATTCCACCTGGCTCCGGAGGCGGTTCTCGCGCAGGGCCCGGTGGGCTTCCAGGAGCCCGAACTCCCAGGGCAGGCCCGCGTGCTTCATGGAGCCCAGCGTGGCCGCCCCGGTGCCCCCGTCGCCGCCGGCGATGTAGAGGATGTCGGCGCCGGCCTTGGCCACGCCCACGGCGATGGTGCCGATGCCCGTGCCCGAGACCAGCTTGACGCTGACCTTGGCGGCGGGATGGACCTGCTTCAGCTCGTAGATGAGCTCCTTCAGGTCCTCGATGCTGTAGATGTCATGGAGGGGCGGTGGCGAGATGAGATCCACGCCGGGGAGCGAGCAGCGGGCCCGGGCGATGGAGGCGTCCACCTTCACCCGCATGAGCTGGCCGCCTTCCCCGGGCTTGGCGCCCTGGGCCACCTTGATCTGGATCTCCTGGCCCGAGATCAGGTACTCCGCCGTGACGCCGAAGCGGGCGGAGGCCACCTGCTTGGTGCTGGCCGTGATGCCGTCGGTCCAGTAGAAGGGATTCTCGCCCCCCTCGCCGCTGTTGCTGCGCCCGCCCACGGCCTCCATGGCCAGGATGAGGTCCCGCTGGCTCTCGGCGCTCACGGCCCCGAAGGACATGGCGCCCGCACCGAATCGGGCCAGGATGCCCTCCCGGGGCTCCACCTGGTCCAGGGGCAGGGGCACCGGGGCCTCCCGCAGGGCCAGGAGGTGGCGGGCGTGGATGGGCTCGTCGGCCTCCAGGGATGCGAGATAGTCGGCGTAGGCCGCAGAGGCCTCTGCCGTGTCGGGATCCAGGGCCACCAGGCGGTGCACCCGCCGGGCCCGGGCGGAGGTCATGCTGTGGCGCTCGCCCTCATCGGGCTTCCCGGATTCGCGGAACTGGTGGGTGTGGAGGAGGCGGTCCCGGAACCCGGACTGGGCGGCCAATCCGGTCTTGAGGAGGATGTCGCCCGCCAGTTCCTCGTAGCCGATGCCGCCGAGGGGGCTGGCATGGCCCGGGAAGAAGGTCTCCATCAGCTCGGGGCCCAGGCCGATGGCCGTGAAGAGCTTGGAGCTCACGTAGCTCTGCACCACGGAGATGCCGCACTTGGCCATGATCTTCAGGAGCCCGGATTCCAGGGCCGCCACGAGGTTCCGCTCGCGCTGATCTGGTGGCAGGCCGGCGAAGGCGGGCGGATCATCCCGGCGGGCGATCTCCAGGGCCAGGTAGGGGCAGACCGCCGCGGCCCCGAAGCTGATGAGGGCGGCGAGGTGATGGGAGGTCCGGGCCTCGGCGGTGTGCATCACGAGGCTGGCGTTCAGGCGGAGCCCCGACTCGTTCAGGGCATGGACCACGGCCCGCAGGGCGATGAGGCCCGGGATGGGCGGCCGCTCCACGCTGGCGTCCCCGTCGCTGAGGATGACGATGCTGGTGCCGCCCTCCACGGCGGCGCGGACCTCGGCGGCCAGCCGTTCCACCGCCGCGTGGAAGCCCGCCAGGCCCTCCGCCCGCCGGAAGACCATGGGAAAGGTCCGGGGGACGATGTGGGACTCGGAGCGATGCAGCCCCTGCATCCGCCGGAGGAAGCGCATCTGCCCCAGGTCGAGGATGGGCCGCGGCAACTCGATGGCCTCGTTCAGGGGCACCAGGTCCTTGGGGAAGAAGATGTTCGGCGCGCGGCCCAGGAACACGCGCAGGTCGGTGATGTTGCCCTCGCGGAGGTAGTCGAGGGGCGGGTTCGTGACCTGGGCGAAGTGCTGGTAGAAGTAGTCGAAGAAGGGGCGCGGTTCCGAGGAGAAGACGTTGGGCCGGGCCGTGTCGCCCATGGACCCGATGGCCTCTCTGCCGGTGGCGATCATGGGGTAGAGCACCTTCTCCAGCTCCTCCCGGGAGCAGGTGAAGAGGGTCTTGCGGAAGGCGCTGACCGGTCCCTCCGGCGCCCCGTCCTCCGGCAGGCTGCCGATCGGCGTGGTCCGGGCGTCGAAGGCCGCGTCCCGGTTCTCCCGGGACTGGCTGGCGTCGCGGAAGTGCATCCGGCCCGTGGCCAGGTCCAGGTTCACGCCGGTGCCCGCAGGGATGATGCCCTTGCGGCGGACGGCGGCCTCGTCCACGGGAAAGGCCCCCGCCTCCGACGCGAGGACGAACCGGTCGTCCGTGAGGACCCACCGGGCCGGCCGGAACCCGTTTCGGTCGAGCCTCGCCCCCACGGTGTTCCCGTCGGAGTACATCACGATGGCCGGGCCGTCCCAGGGCTCCATGGCCCGGCTCCAGAAGGTGTAGAAGTCCGTCTGGCCCTCCGCCGGCGGCATCATGATGGCGAGGATGTCCTCCATGTGGGGGATGCTGCTGCGGTGGAGCAGGGCCTCGGCCATCTCGTTCAGGCTGCCGGAATCGCTGATGGGGCCGTGCGTCACGAGCTGGTCGGCCTTGAGGCCGATGGACATCTCCCGGGAGACGGCCCGGGAGCGGTTGGCGGCGATCGTGTTGATCTCGCCGTTGTGGGCGATGAGCCGGAAAGGCTGGGCCCGGTCCCAGGTGGTGCGGGTGTTGGTGCTGAAGCGGCGGTGGATGAGGGCGAAGCGGGTGGTGTAGCGCGGATCCCGGAGGTCCGGGTAGAAGCGGTCGAGGTCGGCGGCCCTGGTCAGGGCCTTGTAGACGATCGTCCGCGGCGACAGGGAGGCGAAGAAGAATTCCCCGCCGAGGCCCTGCTCCCGGAGCTTCGTGCGGAGGACCTGCTTGGCGTTGTAGAGCAGCTTGTCGAAGGAGGCGTCCGTGCGGCAATGGGCGGGCCGGCGCAGGAGGACCTGCCGCAGGGTGGGCAGGGAGGCCCGGGCCTCCTCCCCGAGCACGGTGGGTTCGCAGGGGACCTCGCGCTCGCCCAGGAGCGCCAGGTCGAAGAACCCGAAGGTGGTGGCGAAGACCTCCATGGCCCGGGCGAACCGGGCGGGATCGCGCGGACCGAAGAGGCTGCCCACGGCCACTTCGCCCGCCTGGCGGCCCAGCAGCCCGAAGGGGATGTCGGTCATCACGCCCGCGCCATCGCTGGAGACCTGGTCGGCCGCGCAGCCCCCGCGGTGCTCCACGCAACGCAGGGCCTGGAGGGCGTCCGCCAGGATCCCGTGGCAGGCCTGGCCCGTCCGGCTGGCGATGAAGCCGACCCCGCACGCGCTGTGCTCGGTCTGGGACGCCCCACCCATCGGATGTCCTTCGGGATGGGGGCAGACTATCCCAATCCAGGGATCCCCGGGAGGCCGAGTTGGGGCCTGACGGCCTCCTCGGCCTTGTGGGAGACTGGATCCCCATGACCACCCTCGCGCTCAAGTACCGGCCCCGCCTGCTCTCGGACCTCGTGGGGCAGGAGGGCAGCGTGAAGGCCCTGGCCAACGCGCTGAGGCGGGCCAAGGAGAGCGGCCGCATCCACCAGGCCTACCTCTTCGCCGGCGTGCGGGGCACGGGCAAGACCAGCACGGCCCGCATCCTGGCCCGGGCCCTGAACTGCGCCGAGGGGCCCACGGCCACCCCGTGCGGGGTCTGCGATCCCTGCCGCGCCGCCGAACAGCCGGACAGCAGCCTCGACATCGTCGAGATCGATGCGGCCAGCCGGGCCTCCGTGGCCGATGCGCGGGCGCTGCGGGAGCAGGTCCAGACCCGGCCCGCCTTCTGCCGCTACCGCGTCTACATCATCGACGAAGTGCACATGCTCAGCACCGAGGCCTTCAACGCGCTGCTGAAGGTCATCGAGGAGCCGCCGCCCCACGCCATCTTCGTGCTGGCCACGACCGAACTGCAGGATGTCCCGGACACCATCAAGAGCCGCGTCCAGATCTTCCCCTTCCGCCTCATCCCGGTGGGCCTCATCGAAGGCCGCCTCAAGCACGTCTGCGAGCAGGAGGGCGTCGCCTTCGAAGGCGAGAGCCTCCGGCTGGTGGCCGAGGCCGGGCAGGGCTCCATGCGCGATGCCCTCACCATCCTCGACCGCGTCATCGCCGCCGGCGACGGACGGGTGCAGGAGGAGGCCGTCCGGGAGCAGCTCGGCATCGTGAGCGCCCACCTGGTGCAGGGCGTGATGTCGGCCCTGGCCATCGGGGACACGGCGGCCCTGGTGGAGGCCTGCCGGGAGCTGGCGGAGCAGGGGGCCGACTGGGCCACCTTCTGGCGCGAGCTGGTGCTGGCCTTCCGGGACCGCCTGGAGCAGGAGGCCCGCTCGGGCCGGGGTCCGCAGGAGCTCCTCCGCTGGGCCCGCATGCTGAACCTGCTGCTGGGCCGCGAACGGGACCTGCGGGACAGCAGCCTGCCCCGGGTGGTGGTGGAGCTCGCCCTCGTGACGGCCGCCCAGCTGCCCCATCTCGCACCCCTGGACGCCCTGGTGTCCGGCGCCCCCGCGGCGCCCCCGCGGTCCGCCGCGCCACCGCCCGCGTCGCCTCCGGTCCCTTCCAGGGCCCCCCAGGCCGCGCGGGCGCCTGAGGGGCCAGCCAGGCCGGTCCCGCAACCGGCCTCGAGGCCAAAGACGCCCGCGCCCGATCCGGCCACCCCCGAGGGCCTCCGCCACGCCTGCAGCGAGGCCCTGCGCCAGGCCCCGGGCCTGCCCAGGACCCTGGGCAGCGCGCCCCAGATGGCCGCGGACCTCCGCTGGGAGCCCCCGGTGCTGCGGTTCCGCTTTCCCGGCAACGTCCGCCAGACCCTCCAGGACCTGGAGCGGGAGCGGGCCAACCCCCACCTGCTCTCCGCCCTGGCCGCCGTGCTGCCCGGCCTCAGGGAGGTGGACATCCAGTTCGATGGGGCACCCGGACCCGCCGCCGCAGCGGCCGCCGAGCGTCCGGAGGACCGCCTCCGCCAGGAACCCGCCTTCCAGGAGCTGCTCCGGATGAGCGGCGGCGAGGTGCTGGAGATCCGGCGGGAAGGCTGATCACCCGCCCGAAACCGGCGGCATGAGGGCCACCTCGTCGCCATCCTTCAGCGGGGTGGTACGGTCCGCGAAGCTCTGGTTCACGGCCAGCAGGGCATCCTTGGGCAGGGTGGCGAACCGGGGATCCGCCAGCAGCTCCCCGAGGGTGGCCGGCGTGGGCAGTTCCAGGTCGCTGAAGCCCAGCAGGGCTCGGTACCGGGCGAAGCACTTCACGGTGATCATGCGATTCCGCCTCCGACCTCCAGCCTACCGTCCCCGGCGGCCTTGGCCGCCTACCGGGGGCTCCAGGTGTGACGGATCTCTCCGGAGGGGTTCAGGCCGGACTGGCCGGTCTGGCTGACACCCAGCTGGAGGATGACGCCGCCGAACCGCCACTCGATCTGGCCGGAAGTCTGGGTCTGCTCGGCGCTCTTCTGATGGGAGACCACGAAGGCGCTCCGCTGACCGAAGAGGTTGATGCTCTTGCCCAGCGTGACATCCGTCTCGGTGGTGCCCAGAGAGCTGGAGCGGACGGCCACATTCACCCGGTCCAGGCCCAGGGTGCGGCGCAGCTGGTCCTGGAAGGGGGCGAAGGCCAGGGTGGACAGCAGGCCCGCGCTGGCGCTGGCGAGTCCGGAGGAGAGGGCCCCCTGGGCGCTGGTGCTGGCCCCGGTGCCCACGTTGGCCACGTTTCCCGGGTTGATGAGGATGGCCACGATCTCGTCCTGCCGCAGGGTGGGGGTCGAACTGGGCACGATGCTCAGGTTGCTGAGGGTGCCGTGGACGTCCAGGTTCACCGTGTAGCCGGGGATGGAGGTGACGCTGCCCCGCAGGCTGATGATGGGGTCGATGCGGTCGGACTCCCCCTTGAAGACCAGGGAGCCCCGGTCCACCACCATGTCCCCGGCCGGGAAGATGTTGGTGACGCGCCCACCGGGTATGAACACCAGGGTGCCGTTGGGGATCGGGTGGGCCAGGGTGCCCTGCACCCGGAAGCGGCCCTCGGTCTTGCCCTCCAGCTTCAGGAGGTTGGTGTCGAAGCTCCAGGGGTTGCGCAGGTCCAGGTCCAGGTCCAGGCCGATGCGGTCGAGGGGATCGTCGGGGTCCAGGCCGGTGAGGCCGCCGCTGTCGCTCAGGGCACTGCGAAGGATCAGGTCTGATAGCTTCACTTCCGTCTGGTAGCTCAAATGGTCTGCCCGCAGGCGTCCCTGGAGCATGCCCCCATCCTCGTCCCCGTTGAGGGTGGCGTTCAGGGTGCCCTGGAGGTCCAGGCCATCCGGGAGGTCCCGCAGCTGGAAAGTGGCCAGGGAGGCCTGGAACCCGTACCGATCCACCCCCCCGGGCTTCCAGGAGAGCCCACCCGTGGCACGGAGCTGGCCGTGGGCCAGGGTACCGGTCAGGGGGTGGTCCTCCGGGATGGAGAGGGTCCGGTCCTTCAGGATGAATTCCGCATTGAGATCCTCCATGCCCTGGTAGCCCTGGAGGCGCATCTGGCCCTGCTCCAGGCGGAGGTAGCCGTCCAGGAGGGGGTCCTCGTAGGTGCCGTGGAGGAGGAGGTCGAACCGGCTCCCGCCGTTCACCTTGAGGTCGGACAGCAGGCTGTATTCGTCCACCTCCATGACCCGATCCAGGATGGCCTTGAGGTGGGCGAGGTCGGCAGACCCCTTCGCCTGCAGGGCCAGGGGGGCGGTGGTGGTGAAGGGGGCCCGGCCGGAGAGGTGGATGTCCGCAGCCGGTCCCCGGGGCCCGGTCGCACCGCGCTCCCCGCCCTGGAGGGTCAGGTCCAGGTTGGCCCCGGTGGCATCCCCCCGGAGGTCCGAAGGGCCGCTCTGGTGGAGCTCGAAGGCATTGAAGAGTCCTTCCAGGCGCGTCACATGCCCGGACCAGCGGAGGCCGAGTGCAGGGCTCCAGGTCCCGGTGGCGTCCAGTTCCGCCTGGAGGTCCTCCAGCAGGTCCTCCGTCAGGCTGCTGGCGATGGAGGCGGTGTGGGCGGTGTCCTGGGCCACCCGCAGTCCGAGGGCGCCGGTCAGGCCGGTGCCACGGGTCTGCGCCTGCAGGGTCAGCAGCGGCCGGGCCATGCCCTCCGTGCCCAGCCGGGACTGGAACCGGCCCCGCTCGAGACGCAGGTCCCCTTCCAGGCCCTCCACGCTGCGGCCGAAGAGGAAGATGCGCCCGCGGCTGAAGGCGAGGTCCCCTTCGGGCAGGTCCAGGGGACCGAAGGGACTGGTGATGGGCCCCAGCAGCCGGGCCTTCACCTGGGACTGCAGGTGGGGTCCCGGAAGGCCCAGCAGCTGGGAATCCATGCGGCCGGAGAGGTCCACGCGCCAGGTCCAGCCCGGAATGTCCATGTCCGCCTTGCCGGTGAGGGCCAGGGCCCCTTCGGGATCTGATCCCGGTTCACCGAGGAGGTCCGGCCGCTCCGCCACGCGCACATCCCCCAGCCGGAGCCGGAGGGTGTCCAGGTCCATGTCGAAGTCCGAGGAGGCCGCCGGAATGCGGATGCCGTAGGCCTCGCCGGATTCGACCTGCGCCTGGCCCTCCATGAGGATGTGGTCGAAGGAGCCGTGGAGGCGCACCCACCCGCTGCCGATGCCGGTGAGGGGAAGGTCCTTGCCGTCTTCGTCCTTCACGTCGGCGGCCCGCAGCCCTTCGGCCACGGGCAGGCGGGAGGCGGTGTAGCACATGTCCAGCTGCGGCTGCCCCTTGGGCACCCGTCCCCAGGTGAGCCAGAGGTCCCCGTCGCCTCGGCCTCCGCCCTTTTCCACCTGGATGTCATGCACCCGGAGGTCGCTGCGACGGATCTCCACCTGGGCCTTGAGCTGATCCGCCGTGGCGCCGTGCCATCGGGGGGCGCCCACATCCACATCGCCGTCCAGCTCCAGCCCCTTGGCCGCGCTCCACCGGACCTGGGCCCGCGCCTGGGTGCGGCCGCCCATGTCCAGGTCCACCACCTTCCAGGCCGTGAGGGCGCGGGCCACCTGGGCCGCATCCACCTGGACTGCGCCCTGGCCCTGGAGATCCAGGAGGTTCTTCGGGCCGAACTGGGCGCGGGCCGAGCCCTGGATCTTCAGGGTCTCCAGGTCGAGGTTCAGGTCCTGGACCTGGGCCAGACCCTGCCCCAGGTTGGCGCTGAGTCCGCCGGCGTCCCGCCCGTTCTGGCTCAGGGCGAGGTGCGCCGAGCCTTCCCAGCGGTCCAGGTGGGCGAGGGCCGCGGGATCGGCCGGGCCCTGGATCTCGGCTTCAAGGGTGGTCCGGACGCCCTGAAGCTCGGGCACCCGGGCCGCACGGCCGAGGGCATCCAGGCTGATCGCCTCGCCCTGGACGCGAAGGCGGGCCTGGCGATGGGCAGCCCAGGTGCCTTCCGCCGTGACCGATCCCTGGGGCGAGAACCATCGGAACCGGTCCAGTCGGGCCTGGTCGAGGGTGCCCTGGGCGCGGACCTCCAGGTTCCCGGGCTCGATGGCCGTCTCGGCCGGACGGAGGTCCTGGCCGTCGGCCGAGAAGGTCCAGTGGGGGTGGGCCAACGTGCCACGGACCGCGGCCGTCAGGTCGAGGCTGCCTTCGAGGGGCGGACGGGGGCCGGCCCCGGCCCAACGAAGGGCCTGGACCAGACCCACCACGCCGGAGATCCGCGCCTCCAGGCGTTCGGGCTTCTGCGGATTGCGCGGGTCGAAGCGGCCGGTGAGCCGCAACTGGCTGTCCCCCAGGCGGAGGTAGCCCTCGTGGAGCAGCAGCACGGGTTCGGAGACCTCGCCCTTGAAGTCGATGCGCCCCTTCTCCCAGCCCTCGGGCCCCTTCACGATCAGCTGGGGGGCGGTGAAGGCGAGGTGCAGGCGGTTGGGGCCGATGCCCGTGCCCTTCACCTCGAAGCGGAAGCGGGTGGCCGGAAGGCCGCGCAAGGGTTCCGGGATCTCCACCTCCCCGCTCGTGAGGGCGAGGAGGTCCAGGGTGACCTGGGGCAGCGGCCCCTTCCGGGGGGCGCGCTCGCGGAGGTGGATCTGGGCGAGGTTCGCCTCGGTGAGGCGGAGGTGGGGGTGGTCCAGGCGCAGGGAGAAGATCCGCGGCCGGCTGCCGAACAGGGACCCGGGATCCGCCTGCAGGTCCAGGCGGCTCACGTGGAGGAGGTCGCCGCCCACGGCGATGTCCCGGAGGGTCAGGGTGCCCAGCAGGGGGTGGAACTCGACCTGGCCGACGGACAGCGAGAGTCCCGTCTCCTTCCGCAGGGCCACATCCGCCCGGCCGACGAGCCACTGGTAGACGAAGGGGCGATCCAGCACCCAGGTGCTCGTGGTCACCACCGCGGTGCCGCCCACGAGGGTGTAGGTGATCCGGCGGACCCAGCGGCGGCCCCAGGTGCGCTTGACCGCTTCCTTGGCTGAGGACCAGGTCATCGGTCGGGAATCTTCTCACTGCACCGGGGGCACCTCGTGGCCATGCGGGGCAGGGGGCAGTAGCAGAAGGGGCAGAGCCGGCCCTGGGTGGAGGCCGAACGGAGGGTGGGGTGCGGGCCGGAGGTGGACGTGGAGAGGATGGCCGTGCCGAGGGGCCGGGTCTCCCGCGCCACGTTGTCCTTGAGCCGCCGCAGGGCCTCCAGGAAGGCCTGGGCCGATAGGTAGCGTTCGCCCAGGTTCACGGCGAGGGCCTTCATCACCACCTCGGAGAAGGCCTTGGGCACGATGGGATTGCGCTGGTGGGGCGGCGTGATCTCCTGGCTGGTGAGGGCCTGGGCGATCTTCAGGGGGTCGGCGTCATAGAAGGGCACGGTGCCGGTGAGCATCTCGTAGAGGGTGATGCCCAGGGACCACAGATCGGACTGGAAGACCGCCCGGCCCCTGAAGTGCTCGGGCGCCATGTAGGGGGGCGAGCCGATGCGGGTGGGCGCGTAGGGCACGTGCTGCATTTCCAGCACCCGCGAGGTGCCGAAGTCCGTGACCTTCGCCACGCCCTCGCGGTTCACGAGGATGTTGGCGGGCCGCAGGTCGCGGTGCAGGATCTGGTGGCCGTGCGCGAAGGCGATGGCGCTGCAGACGTCGATCCCGATCTCCAGGGCCCGCGTGGGCGCGAGGCTGCGCTCCCGGCGGATCATCCGGTCCAGGCTCTCGCCCTCGACGTATTCGAGGACCATGAAGAAGATGCCGTTCTTCCGCTCGACGGTGATGAGCTCGACGATGTTCGGGTGCTTGAGGCCCGCCATGATGCGGGGCTCCTTCAGCAGGTCCACGATCTCGTCCTGCTGCTGGTGGGGCACCTTCAGGGCGACCTTGCGGTTCACCCAGGTGTCCATGGCGAGGTACACGGCCCCGAAACCGCCCGATCCGAGGCGGTCCAGGATCTGGTACTTGCCCAGCGTCTGGTCCTTCGACAGCACGGGGAATGACTCCGCAGCGATGCACCCAGCATGACCGGAATCCGGCCCGGGCTCCAGAGATCCCAGCTAGGGCCTGTCTTCAAATTGGGGTGCGGCCGCGCAAGGGGCGCCGCCCAAGCGAGGCCAGGAAAGCGACGAAGGCGATAGCGGCACTATCGGCAAGGAGCTTGACGCAGCATCGCGCCGGGCGCCGCCCCTTGCCCTTCGGGACGTGGCCAGCCGTACCCCTGGCGGCGTTGCCGACCTTGAACGATGTCCCGCATCGCCCTGCGGTCGGCGCCCTCTCGGTATCGCCTCCGGCGATACGCGAGACGTACAGATATCTGCCATGGCCGCGGCTGGCCGGCGTCGCGGCTCACATCCAATTTGAAGACAGGCCCTAATCCAGGATGCGGTCCAGGATCGAGACGGGTTCGTCCCAGGCGGCGATCAGGTGGCGGATCCGCGGCTTGCCGTCCGCAGTCAGGGCGTAGGCCTGCCGGATGGCCACCCGGTCCTCCACGGTGGCGCGGTGGTGCTGGCGAAGGTGCTCGCCCCAGCTGGAGCTGAGGAAGCTCTCCACGAAGCGGCAGGAGGCGGGCTCCGGCCGGGCGAGATCCTGGAAGAGGGACCAGCGGACAGCCCCGTCCCGGATGCGGATGCGGCGGACCTCCCGCATGGCCGCCTGGAAGTCGGCCTTGCGCTCCTGGGGGACGATGTATTCCAGCACCGTCATGATGGGTCCCTCGTCCGGGTGGATGGATTCCGGCGAGTGGGGCTGGAGCCGATGGGGAGTCAGGTCCAGGGGCTCGTGGAGGGCCTGGATCCGCAGATGGGCCGTGGCGGCCAGGACCGCCAGCATCCCGGAGGCCGCGCCGGCGAAGGCCACATGGAGGCCCCAGCGCTCGCCCACCCAGCCCCAGAAGGCCGCACCGCTGGCCATGGCGCCGCCCCAGACGGTGATGTAGACCCCCAGGGCCCGGGCCCGCACCCAGGAGGGCACGGAGAGCTGCACGCCGGTGTTGTAGGTGCTGAGGACGGAGAGCCAGCCCATGCCGCAGACCAGCAGGGCCAGGGCCACGGGCAGGGTGTGCTGCACGAAGGCCAGCACCAGCAGGCCTCCGGCGAACAGGGTGGTGAAGGCGGCCAGGAGGGTATTGGCCCCGAAGCGATCCCGGATGCGGGGCAGGCTGAAGGTGGCCCCCACGGCGCCGGCCCCGATGCAGCCCAGGAGAAGGCCGAAGGCCACGGAGCCCAGGTTCAGCCGGTGGATGGCCAGGGTGGGCAGCAGGGCGAAGATGGTCCCCCCGAAGAAGACGAAGCCGCCGCTGCGGAGCAGGATCACCTGCAGCACCCGGCGGTGGCGGGTGTAGCGCAGGCCCACCTTCATGGCCGCGCTGAAGCGCTCCGCCGGCAGGTCCGTGGTGACCGGCTGCCGCTTCCAGGCCTTGAGGACCACCACCACGCCGATGAAGGACACGGCGTTGAGGGCGAAGGCCCAGGTGGCGCCGAAGGCGCCCACGATGAGCCCGCCCAGGGCAGGGCCCACGGCGCGGCTCACATTGAAGCCGGCACTGTTCAGGGCCACGCCGGCCGGGATCTGGTCGCGGGGCACCAGGTCCGGCACCGAGGCCTGCCAGGCCGGGGCGTTCAGGGCGCCGCCCACGCCCAGCAGCAGGGACATGCCGATGAGGAGGCCCGGGGTGACCAGGTGCAGGGCCGAGAGGACGGCCATGGCCGCCGCCACGATCAGCATCCAGGCCTGGGTCCCCAGCAGGAGCCTCCGCCGGTCCACGATGTCCGCGATGGCGCCCCCGGGCATCGAGAGGGCCAGCATGGGCAGGGTGGAGCCCGTCTCGATGAGGCTCATCAGCAGCGGTGAGCGCGTGAGCTCGCCCATGAGCCACTTCTCGCCCACGCTCTGGATCCAGGTGCCCACGTTCGAGGCCATGGCCGCGATCCAGATCGCCAGGAAGAGGCGGTTCCGCAGGGGGGCGTAGGGATCCTTGGCGTCGGTCACGGGAGATCCAGGCTACCGCGGGTGGGCGGGGATGGAAGCCAAAGGGCCCCGGAGGGCCCTTTGGAAACAGGAGGAACCGTGCTCAGCCGAGGAAGGCTTTGAGCGTCTTGGAGTAGCGCGGGTGGCGAATTTTTCTCAGCGCCTTGGACTCGATCTGGCGGATGCGCTCGCGGGTGACGGCGAACTCGCTGCCGACCTCCTCCAGCGTGTGCTCGGAACCGTCGTCGCCCACGCCGAACCGCATGCGGAGCACCTTCTCCTCCCGCTCGCTGAGGGTGTTGAGGACGTTGCGGACGGTCTCCTTGAGGCGCTGCTGGACCACCTGCTCCACGGGGGAGACGACGGTCTTGTCCTCGATGAAATCCCCCAGGTGGGAGTCCTCCTCCTCGCCAATGGGCGTTTCGAGGGAGATGGGCTCCTGGGCGATCTTCATCACCTTCCGGACCTTGCCCACGGGCATGTCCATGGCATGGGCGATCTCCTCGGAGGAGGGCTCGCGGCCCAGCTTCTGGACCAGCTCGCGCTGGGTGCGGATGAGCTTGTTGATGGTCTCGATCATGTGCACCGGGATGCGGATGGTGCGGGCCTGGTCCGCGATGGCGCGGGTGATGGCCTGCCGGATCCACCAGGTGGCGTAGGTGGAGAACTTGAAGCCGCGGCTGTACTCGAACTTGTCCACGGCCTTCATCAGCCCGATGTTGCCCTCCTGGATCAGGTCCAGGAACTGCAGGCCGCGGTTGGTGTAGCGCTTGGCGATGGACACCACGAGGCGCAGGTTGGCCTCGATCAGCTCAGCCTTGGCGGCGCGGCTGATGCTCTCGGCGCCCTTGAGCCCGTTGAAGTCCTTGTGGAAGACCTCGCTGGTGGTCTCGTACTTGATGAAGAACTCCTCGAGGGTCTTCTCGATGTGCTCGAGTTCCTGCTTGTAGCGGTCCTTCAGCTTGGCGAAGGCGGGGTTCTTCAGGCGGTCCCGCAGCTCGCGGCACTTCCGCTCGCCGGCCATGACCTGGCTGTGCTGGTGGGTGATCCGGTCGATGAGGCGGGTGACGGCCAGGCTGTTGAGGCCCAGCTTGCGGATCTGCCGGGAGAGCCGGGCCCGGGCCTGGAGGATCTCCCGGTCCAGCTTCCGCTTCTTGGGCAGGGTCTTGGTGCCGGCGTCCACCTGGCGCTTGACGTCCAGGAGCTCCTGGAGGGCCTGGTCGTACACCAGCAGCTTCTCGAACTGGTGGTGCACGTGCTGGGTGGCCGAGGTGCTCTCGGCATCCTCGTCCTCGTCCACCTCGTCGGAGAGGCCCACGACCTCGCGGATCTTGCCGGGGTTCTCCTTGAGCATCCGGCCGATGTCGATGAGGAGGCTGGCGGCCAGGCGGGAGCGGGAGAGGGCCCGCATCACGCTGCGGACGCCGACCTCGATGCGCTTGGCGATCTCGACCTCGTCCTCGCGCTTGAGGAGGGGGACGGTGCCCATCTCCTTGAGATACATGCGGACGGGATCATTGAACTTGTCGCTGTCCGGGCTGTCGATCTCGACCTCGAGATCCTTGTCCAGCTTCGCGTTCGGCTCCACCGCCACGAATTCCGGCTCGATGGCCTCCCGGGCCAGGATGGCCTCCTCCTCGGTGGCGCCCACGCCGACGCCCAGGCGGGCGAACAACCCGATGACCTGCTCGAGGTCGTTGGGGCTGGAGGCGGAGGGTGGGAGGAAATCGTTGAGCTGGTCGACCAGCAGGTATCCGTGTTTCCTTCCGAGGGAGATGAGAGCTTTGGTCAGATCGTAGTAGTCTTCGCGGAGTGGCGTCAGAACCATTCGGACCTCAAAGAGCGCGGCAGGCGGGCGGACCGGAAGGGACCGGTGGCCGAGGAGAGAGCAGAGTCCGGCCAATGTACGGACCGACCCGGAACTTTCCAGTATAGGGGGTCCGGGAATTCCGGCAAGGGCTGGGTTTGCGTGAGGCCTGGAGGACCGCGCCGCCGGCCGCTCAGCGCCGCAGCCGACGCCGCTGGGCGAGCTCCTTCTTGCGGATGAGAAGATCCTTCTGCCGGCCCATGAGGCGGTCGGTCACTCCCCGGTCGGACAGGGTGCGGGGATCCTGGAGCAGCCGGTTGTTGGCCTGGATCTCCCGGTCCACGTAGTCCGCCTCCAGGCGCGTCATCAGGGCCTCCGGATCCCGGCCCTCCCCGTCCTCCTGGCGGCTGGACTGGGCTTCGGCCCGGCGCACGGCCGCCAGGGCCTCCGCCGGCAGCTGGGCGGGGTCCCCCTCCGCATCGAGGAGGGCCTGCAGGACCGGCGCGCCGGGCAGGGCCTCCCACCAGGCCGGCGGGATCTCCTGGATCCGGCGCCACTGTCCCTCTCTGCAGAGCAGGACCAGCGCACGGATCAGCTCGTCCAGCTGGAGCAGGGGGGGAGCGGCCGCGGCGGGCGAGGGGGCGGGTGCCTGCCTCCGGGCGCCCACGGCGCGATCGAGTTCCTGGAGGGGGAGCTGGAGCTGGTGGGCCAGGCTGGCGAACAGCTCCCGGGTCTCCGGGGTGCGGGGCAGGAAGGGCAGGAAGTCCAGCAGGTCCTTGAAGGCGCCCATGCGATCCGTGATCCGCCGCAGGTCCTTGCCCTCCAGGGCCCGGTCGATCATGAAGGCTGTCCAGTCCGGCGCGGTCCGCAGGAGGTCCCGGAAGGCATCGCCGCCCAGCTTGAGGCACCAGGTGTCCGGATCCTCGCCCTGCGGCAGCTCCAGCAATCGCACCTCGAAGCCCAGGGGCAGGGCCATCCGCAGGCCCTTCTCCATGGCCCGTCGGCCCGCAGCATCCCCGTCGAAGCAGAGGATGACGCGGCGGGTGAAGCGCCCCATCTGCTTGAGGTGGTCCTCCGTGAGGGCCGTGCCCAGCGGGGCCACGGCCTGGTGGATGCCGTTCTGGTGGAGCTGCAGGACATCGAAGTAGCCCTCCACCACCAGAGCGCCTTCCTTCAGTGTGCCCTTGGCCCGGTGGAAGCCGAAAAGGCTCTCCCCCTTGTGGAACAGGGGGGTGTCCCGCGTGTTCAGGTACTTGGGCTGGCCCTGGCCCATGATCCGGCCGCCGAAGGCCACCAGGCGGCCCCGGGCGTCGTGGATGGGGATGGTGAGGCGGTTGCGGAGGAAATCGATGGGTGTGCCCCGCTCGCTCCGACCGGCCAGCCCCGCCTGTTCCAGGAGATCCCCGGAGAAGCCCAGGCCGCGCAGGTGGGTCACGAGGGCATCCCAGGCGTCGGGCGCCACGCCGAACCCGGCCTCGGCGATGAAGCCGTCGCCGTAGCCCCGCTCCCGAAGGTAGGCGCGGGCCCCCTCATGGCGGGCGAGCTCGCGCTCGTAGAAGGCCTGGGCCGCGTCCAGGGCGGATCGCAGGCGGTCTTCCAGATCCACCTCGCTGGCGGGCCGCTCCCGGCGCTGGGGGAGGTCGATGCCCGCGGCCCGGGCCAGCTGGTCCAGGGCCTCGGGAAAGCTGAGCCCCTCCCGGTCCATGAGCCAGGCGAAGGCGTCGCCGTGCTTGCCGCAACCGAAGCAGTGGTAGAAGCCCCGGGCGGGTACCACCTGGAAGCTGGGACTGCGCTCCGCGTGGAAGGGGCAGAGGCCCACGAAGGCGGAACCCTGCTTCCGGAGCTTCACCGCCTGGCCCACCAGGGCCAGCAGGTCCGTCGCGTCCCGGACGCGCTCGACGATCTCGCGATCCCGCATGCTCAAGGAGTAGCACGGACTGGGGCGCCCGGCGATCGGTCATGGCATGCTTGAGGATTCGCGCCACGGTGGACCATGAGCCAGCTCCTCGACACGATCCTGCTCTTCAGCCTTCCGGCCTCCGGCAAGTCCGAGGTCCGGCGGTACCTGGCCAGCCTCACACCCGACCAGTGCCGGAACGACTTCCACATGGGGCCCACCCTCCAGCTGGACGACTATCCCTACGTCCACCTCATGCACCGGATCGACGACGAGCTGAAGGCGAACGGCCTCGACTACGCCTACTACCACGGCCCGAACCGCCCCTTCCGGGACAACTGGACCTGGGCCGTCCTCATCGAGCTGCTGAACGAGGACTACGCCGATCTCATGGCCGGGCGCCAGGTGGTGGTCCCCAGCGCGGCGCAGCACCTCATGGACCGTCTGGATGCGGCCCACGCCAAGGTGGGCCTGGCGCAGCCGATGGGAGAACTGCCCCACCGTCTCCGGCTGAAGGTGGCCGCCGCCCTGGAGGCCGAGTGCCGGGCCGAGCTCGACGCCCTCAACCGCCAGAACGCCCAGGACAAGGCCGGGAAGACCCTGGTCATCGAGGCGGCCCGGGGCGGCGCCAACGGGTCGGCCTTCCCCCTGACCCCGCCCCACGGCTACGAGACCGCCTTCCAGACGCTGGCGCCCGCCATCCTGGAGAGGGCCGCAGTGCTCTACGTGTGGGTGGATCCGGCCGAGAGCCGGCGCAAGAACATCGAGCGCGGCCGGCCGGATGGCCAGGGCAGCATCCTCCACCACAGCGTGCCCATGGAGGTGATGCTCGGCCAGTACGGTTGCGACGACATGGCCTGGCTCCTGGAGCAGAGCGACCGCCCCGGCACCATCCGCGTGGAACGCATCGTCCCCGAAGGCGACCGCTACGCCGCGAAGGTGTACCACCTGCCGGTGGCCCGTTTCGACAACCGGAGGGACCTCACCACCTTCGTCCGCGAGGAGCGGAGCCTGTGGAAGGTCGAGGACGTGAAGGCCATCCATGGCGGGCTCAAGGCCGCCTTCGACCAGCTGGCGAAGTAAAGGCCTTCATCCCCAGGTTCACACAGATTCCTTTGGCCTTCGAATCTGTGCCGTCTGCGGGTCGGATGGGCCTCAGTGCGCCCCGGCGCTGGGCTTGGCGTGCCAGAGGCGGGTCATGATGAAGGCCCCCACCAGGCTGAAGGGGATGATGCTCCCCACCCAGACCCAGGCGCTCGTGGGCGTGTGGCCGGCGGTGGCCACGCCGTCCCAGCCATGGGTCTTGAGGAGGTAGCCCAGGCCGAAGCCCGTGAGGCCCGATCCGATGTACTGGATGCCATCCAGGGCGCCGGCGACGGTGGCGGCGGCCTTGCGCCCGCCGAAGTCCATGGAGGCGGTGCCCGTCAGCATGCCGTGGACGCCGAAGATGAACATGGCGGTGAGGCCCAGCAGGACGATGGCCCAGATCTCTCCGCCGTGGGTGCCATGGCCGAGCGCGGCGCCCAGCAGGCCCAGCATGACCACCTGCACCAGGTAGAAGAGGAAGGCCACCGGGGGGCGGCGGGACTGGAAGAGCTTGTCGCTCATCCAGCCGCAGAGCAGGCCCCCGAAGATGCCGCCGAACATGAAGGCCACGCCGGTCCACCAGTACAGCCCGGCCCGGTTCGACAGGCCGTACACGGCGCTGAGGTATTCCGTGAAGTAGAGCATCACGCCCTGGCGGACGAAGCCCGTGCAGAACTCCGCGAAGATCAAGGACACGATGATCGGGTTGTGGAAGACCTTGCGCATCAGCTCCCGGAGGGGCAGGGGGGCGTCCTCGGCATCCTGGGCGCGGGAGCCGTCGCCGGTGTCGAAGTCCCCGAAGCCCGCATGGCTGGGGCGGTTGCGCACGAGGGTGAGATCCACCAGGAACATCACGCCCATGGCCAGGCTGGGGACGAGGAAGACCCAGTACCAGGCCAGGTGGCTGAGGATGAAGGAGCCGGCGGACACCGCGAAGAAGTAGCCGGAGGAGATCATGATCCCGAAGATCCCGCCGAAGACGCCGCGCTCCTCCACATGGAACCAGGTGCTGTTGACCTTCACCACGGACAGCGCGCCGAGGCTCTGGAAGAACATGTTCGCGCTCCAGAGCAGGCTCATGCTGACCATGAGCTTGGCGGTGAAGCCACCCAGGAACATGAGGCCCACGGCGAGGTTCAGCACCGCCGCGCCCAGGGCGCCGTAGAGGATGGCCTTCCGCCCGCCGATGCGGTCCGCCAGGGGCCCGGTGAGGGCGACGGACAGCCCGTAGGTCCAGAAGCCCAGGGTGGCGATGAGGCCCATCTGCGCGATGTCCAGGTGGTACATGCGCCCGATGTCGGCCTTCACGATGTTGAAGTTGTAGCGGCCCATGTACATGGCCGCGTAGGTGAGGCCGAGGGGGAACCAGTTCAGGAACCGGCGGAAGCGGAAGGCGCGACTGTGCTGTTCCAATGTGACCTCGAGGTCTCCAGGCTACCGGACCCGCCCGGATGCCCCAAGTGACGAACCTGTAACGGCCGTCTCAATCCGCCTTGTGGAAGGACTCGTCCGTGCCGGTCAGCTCCCACCGCCCGCCGTGCCGCTCGAAGGTGGCGTGGCGCTCCTTCATGGCGCCCAGGGCGACGTCCGGGTGCAGGGCCTGGAACAGCGGGAACTGCGCCGTGGGGTTCGCCAGCCGGATCTGGTAGGCCACCCTGGCGCCCTCGCGGGTCGGTTCCAGGCGCAGGGCCCGCACGAAGACCGCCTCGGCGGCCGGGATGCGAAAGCCCTTCGGGGCGGCGGTGATGGTCTTCGGTGCGTCCGCCTTCAGCCGGAAGGTGTAGGTCTCGCGATTCCCCTCCTCCGTCCTGGCGATGTCGAACCAGCCGCTGCGGTCCAGGTTCTCCTTGAGGGCCTGGAGGCGCAGGGCCTCGGGGCTCCCCTTCTCGGCGGAGGCCCGTTCGGGCACGGGGACAGGCACCACCACCGGATAGGCCTTGGCGAGGAGCGCTTCGGCCTTGTCCTTTTCGAGCTTGGAACTGCAGGCCAGGGAGAGCAGGGCGGCCGGGATCAGGAGGGCGGTCAGGAGGGGTCGGCGCATGGGTTTCCTTCTGCGGGCTTGGTTCGGGTCCCGATGGTGACACACTGGAGGGATGGACGCAGCCGCCCTCGAGACCCGCCTCCTGGATGTCCTCCGGACCCGTCTGGACGGTCGTCCCGCGTACGTGTGCTTTTCCGCGGGGATCGACTCCACCGTCGTCCTGGCCGCCTGCCTGCGCCTGGGCGCACCCACCACGGCCCTGCTGGCGGTGGGGCCGGCCCTGGCCTCGGACGAGCGCGCCGAGGCCCATGCCCTGGCCGGACTGCTGGGGGCCGACCTGCGGGAGCTCGAGGCCGGGGAGTCGGACCGCCCCGGCTACCGGGCCAACGCCGGGGACCGCTGCTACCACTGCAAGAGCGCCCTCTACGACACCGCGGAGGCCTTCGCGTCGGCGGCCGCGGACGGTCTGCTGCTGAACGGCACCCAGATCGAGGATCTCGGCGACATCCGACCGGGCCTGAAGGCGGCGGCCGAGCACGGGGTGTTCCAGCCCCTGGTGGCCGCGGGCTTCGGCAAGGAGGCCGTGCGGACGCTGGCCCGGCACTGGGGCCTGCCCAACGCCGACAAGGCCGCCTCGCCCTGCCTGGCCAGCCGGTTCCCCGTGGGTGTCGAGGTGACCCCCGAACGCCTGGCCCAGGTGGAGCAGGTGGAGGCCTTCCTCCGCAGCCGCGGGCTCTGGCCCGCCCGGGCCCGCTGGCACGAGAGCATCGTCCGCATCGAACTGGACCCGGACCTGGCCCGGCTGGCCCTGGCCGAGCCCCTGCGCTCCGACCTGGAACGCGCCTGCTGGCGGGCCGGCTTCCGGTTCCCGGCCCTGGACCTGGGCGGAATCCAGAGCGGCAGCCTGGCCAAGGCCCTGGAGGTGGCGCCGTGAACGCTGACATCCGCTGGGATCATGACCGCGAGTCCCGCACGGGCATCCCCGAGGTCGTCTTCGCCCCCGGCAAAACCGTGGAGCAGGTGGTACGGCTCTTCTCCGAGGGTGAAGGCCTGCGGCTGGCCACCCGGCTCTCTGACGCCCAGATGGCCGCGGTCGAGGGCCTGGCCCAGGTGGATCCCGTGGCCCGGACCGCCGTGCGCGCGCCCCGGCCCCTGCGGGACCAGCCGCCCGTGGGCCTGCTCACGGCGGGCACCGGCGACATCCCCGTGGCCATGGAGGCGAAGGCCGTGCTGGAGGCCCTTGGCCATCCGGTGAAGACCTTCTTCGATGTGGGCGTGGCGGGGCTCCACCGGCTCCAGTCCGTGCTGCCCGAGCTGCGGGTCTGCCCGGCGATCATCGTCTGCGCGGGCATGGAGGGGGCGCTCCCCAGCGTGCTCGCGGGCCTGGTGGACAGCCTCGTCATCGCCGTGCCCACCAGCATCGGCACCGGCGTGGCCATCGGCGGCACCACGGCCCTCCATGGCATGCTGGCCTCCTGCAGTCCCGGCATCGCCGTCGTGAACATCGACAACGGCTTCGGTGCCGCCTGCTGCGCCATCAAGGTCGTCGGACACCTCGCCAGGCGGTCCTAACCCGGCGGCCTCCCCTTCCGTAGCCGGCCTGGCAAGCCTGATCCAGGAGGTTGTGCATGGCAACGTCGAGGGAACTCCCCCCGGTGGCCTGGCGGCTCGTGGGATTCGTCGTGGCGGTAAAGCTCCTCCTGCACCTGGCGGCGAGCGGCTCCTACGGCTACTTCCGGGACGAACTCTACTTCCTGGACTGCGCCCGGCACCTCCAGTGGGGCTACGTGGACGACGCTCCGGGGATCGTGTGGCTCTTCAAAGCCGCGCTCCTGGCGGGCGGCTCTCTGCCGGTCGTCCGTGCCCTGGCGGCCCTCGGCGGCGCGGTCACGGTCCTCAGCGCCTCCCTGCTGGCCCGGGAGCTGGGGGGGAAGGGCTTCGCACAGGCCTTTGCCGGGCTCTGCGTGCTGGCAGCTCCCATCTTCCTGGCCATGGACGGCGTCCTCTGTGTGGGGGCCTGGGAGCCCCTGTTCTGGATGGGCTGCGTCCTCCTCGCCCTGCGCATCGCCCGGACCGGAGACTCCCGGCTCTGGCTCTGGTTCGGCCTGGTGGCGGGTCTGGGCCTGCTCCTGAAGTACACGATGGGTCTGGTGCTGCTCTGTTTCCTGGTCGCCATGGCCCTCACGCCCCTCCGGCGGGAATTCCGGAAGCCGGCCTTCTGGGCCGGGGTGGGCCTCGCCCTGCTTCTCTTCCTGCCGGCCCTGCTCTGGCAGGTGCGGAACCACTTCCCCCTCCTCACGGACATGGAGAACATCCGGCGCGAAGGCAAGAACGTGGTGCTGGGGCCTCTGGCCTTCGTGAAGCAGCAGATCGAGTTCCTGGATCCCCTGCTCCTGCCGGTCTGGCTGGCCGGCCTCGTTGCACTGTTCCGGCGGCGGGAGGCGCGCGTCCTGGGCTGGTTCTACCTGCTGCTGCTGGGGGCCATGATCCTGCTCCACGGCAAGAACTACTACCTCGCGGCCATCTACCCCATGCTCTTCGCGGCGGGCGCCGTGGCCCTGGAGGCGGCCCTCGACCGCTGGCGCTGGAGCCGGGCGAAGGCCTGGCCCAGGGCCGTTCCGGCCGCGGGCGTGGCCGCCACCTTCCTCCTCTTCGTGCCCGTCTTCGTGCCCCTGCTCCCCCCTCAGAAGCTGCATGCCTACCAGGTCCGCCTGGGCCTGAAGCCCGAGCGGGCCGAGGTGAGCCACGCCGGGCCTCTGGACCAGGTCCTCGGCGATCAGTTCGGATGGCCGGAGATGGCCCAGGAGGTCGCCCGCATCTACGCCTCGCTCCCGCCGGAGGAGCGCGCCAAGACCGGCATCTATGCGGGGAACTACGGCGAGGCCGGCGCCATCAACCAGTTCGGACCGGCCCTGGGGCTGCCGACGGCCATCTGTGCCCATCAGGCCGATTCCTACTGGGGCCTGCCCGCCGTGGAGCCGGCCAACCTGATCTGCCTGGGCTGCAGCCGGGAGGGGCTCGAAGGCCACTTCGATTCCGTCACGGAGGTCGCCGTGCACCACTCGCCCTGGGGCATGGCCGAGGAGAACCGGCCCATCTACCTCGGCCGGGGCCTCCGGACACCGTTGCACACGATCTGGCCCCGGATCACGCACTGGAACTGAACCGCCCCGGCGCCCTCACCCGTGGAACAGGGCCCTGAGCTTCAGCCACTGGGAACGGGTGGCCCACGCGAGGTACGCGGACAGCGAGCGATCCCGCCGGTCCTGGCCGGACCGCTGCTCCAGGCCGGCGGGCGGAGGGCCGCCCTGCTGCCGGCGGTCGGCCTCGCGCTTCTCCTCCTTCCGGATGGACAGGGCGATGAGCCCCGCGAGCAGGAGGACGACGAGTGCGCAGTAGTCGGCGGTCCCCATGAGGCCCCCGGGGGAGCGTGGCGCTCCAGTCCGGCATGGAGAATGTATGCGCCCATGGCCGCGGGGCCAGGGGCACCTTCAACCGGGTGTGCTACCCCTCGAGCTCCGGAAACAGGCCCGGTTCCCGGCGGGCCCCGGCCTGCGCCCGATGCGCCTGGTACCCGGCCTCGGTCAGCAGGTGCCCCGCGCGGATGCCCAGCAGGCGCAGCCGGCGATCCAGGGGCACGCGCCTGAGGCAGGCCCGGGCGGTCTGGCGCAGGGAGCCGGCGTCGGCCACGGGTTCGGGGAGCACCTGGTCCCGGGTGACGGTCGTGAAGTCGTCGTACCGCAGCTTGATGCCGACCCCCCCGGTCCGGTAGCCCTTCCGCGCGAGGTCCGCGGCGAGCCGCTCGCAGAGGTCCAGCAGGATGCGCGACAGCTCCTCCCGGTCCAGCCTGGGATGGAGATCCCGCTCGAAGGTGGTCTCCCGGCTGATGGACTTGGGCTCCCGCACCGTCACCACGGGCCGGTCGTCCCGTCCGAGGGCCGCCGCGTGGAGCCAGGCCCCGTAGCTGGGGCCGAACTGCGCCACCAGCCAGGCGGGGTCGGCCCTGGCCAGGTCCCCGATGGTCAAGATCCCCGAGGTCTTCAGTCTCTCCGTGGCCTTCGGGCCGATGCCGTTGACCGCGGCGCAGGGCAGGGGCCAGATGCGGGCGGGGATGTCCTCCAAGCCCAGGATCGTGATGCCGTCCGGCTTCTGCAGCTCCGAGGCGAGCTTGGACAGCAGCTTGTTCGGCGTGATGCCGATGGAGCAGGTGAGTCCCGTCGCCTCCCTCACGGCGGCCTTCAGTTGGCGGGCCAACGCCAGCGAGTCGTCGGCCAGGTCCGTCAGGTCCAGGTAGATCTCGTCGATGCCGCGGTCCTCCATCCGCGGCGCCACCGCCGTCGCGGCGGCCTTGAAGGCCCGGGAGACACGGCTGTAGGCCTCGAAGTGGGCGGGCAGCAGGATCGCCTCGGGGGCCAGCGCCGCCGCCTTCATCAACCCCATGCCGCTGTGCACGCCGAAGGCACGGGCCTCGTAGGTGGCGGTGGTGACCACGCCGCGGCCGGCGTAGTCCTTGAGCCTGGGAAGGCCGTCCCCACGGGATGCCACCAGGGCACGGCGACCGCCCACCACCACCGGCAGGCCCCTCAGTTCCGGATGCTCCAGCAGCTCCACCGAGGCGAAGAAGGCGTCCATGTCCAGGTGGGCGATGCGACGGGGAGGGTCCGATTCCCGTTCCCCTCCGGGTGGAGACCCGGCAGGCCGGACGCCGTCGCCGGGGCCGGGCTGGGGGGATGGGGCTGGACTGGCGGCCATGGGGGTTCCTCGTCTCCCAGTATGGCTCCGGGCCGGTGGGGCAGCCTCCGGGGCAGGCCAGGGGGAATCCCAGCCGGCCGCTCCGCGCTACCCTGGGCGCATGTGCGGCCGCTACACCTTCGAGTTCACCGCCAGGTCCTTGGCCGCAGCTTTCGGGATGGTGCCCCCCGGCTTCGCCATCCGGAGCGGCTACAACATCGCCCCGGGGCAGTACATCGTCATCGTTCGGCCCGAGCGGGACCAGCGGGTGGCGGACGTGGCCTTCTGGGGCCTGATCCCGGGTTGGGTGAAGGATCCGAACGCCTTCTCCAAGCCCATCAACGCCCGGGCCGAGACCCTGGAGGAGAAGCCGACCTTCCGGGGGGCCTTCAAGCGCAAGCGGTGCCTGGTGCCGGCTTCTGGGTTCTACGAGTGGAAGGCAGAGGGGAAGGCGAAGCAGCCCTTCTACATCCACCCCGCCGAACCGGGAGCGCCCTTCGCCTTCGCCGGCCTGATGGAGGACTGGCACGGACCGAACGGCGAGGTCATGGTGAGCGCCTGCATCATCACCACGGAGCCGAACGGGCTGATGGCCGGGATCCACCACCGGATGCCCGTCATCCTCCCCCGGGAGGCCTGGCCGCTCTGGCTGGATTCCGCGGCCCAGACCCGGGAACTGGCCCCGCTCCTGGTGCCCTACCCTGCGGAACGGATGGCGGCCCATCCGGTGAGCCTGGCCGTCGGGGATGTCCGGAACGACGGGCCGGAATTGATCCTTCCCGATCGGACCTGAGTAACCTCGGCCATGCCCCGAAATCAGGAGAGGCTTTGGATTTTCAAGTCCTGGGGAATAGGGGGGCAGACTCGAACTGGCGCGTGGCTGGCCCCGGGGCCGACGGCTCCGACGCCCCACAGGGGCGTCCCCACCTGGCCCCTACCGGGCCGCCACTGCTTCTCGGCAGTCCGAGTCTGCGGCTCCGGCCGGGCGTACGCAAAACACCGGAGCGCGAGCTCCGGTGATTGAAATGGTGGCTGACGTAAGACTTCGGGCCGCGGCCGCGCGACCCGAAGGAGGCAGACTCGAACTGGCGCGTGGCTGGCCCCGCCCGCGGCCGCTGCGCAGGCCCCACTGGGGCCTTGCTCGCTGCGGGCTACCGGGCCGCCACTGCTTCTCGGCAGTCCGAGTCTGTGAGCTGGGGTGGGCGTACAAAAACACCGGAGCGCTCGGCTCCGGTGTGGATGGTGGTGGCTGGAGGCAGACTCGAACTGCCGACCTAGGGATTATGAGACCCTCGCTCTAACCACCTGAGCTACCCAGCCGGGAAGGGTCAGTGTAGCGGGGGCGCGGGTCTCCGTCTACTTCGGACTTCCGGGGAGGTCGTCCACGAGGGCCACCACGAGGCGTTTGGGGCCATGGACGCCGTAGGCGAGGGTCTGCTCGATGTCGGCGGTCTTGCTGGGGCCGGAGATCATCAGGGCGTTCTGCGGCGCTGCCTGGCCCCAGCCCAGGGCCCGGATGGCGGACCAGAGGGTGTCGTGGATCGTGGAGGCCCGCAGCAGGGCGAGGTGGAGGGGCGGCACCAGGGAGAGCAGGCGCGGTTCCCGGGGTCCGGGCGCCAGCAGGAGGCCGCCGGTCTCGGCCACGCCACCCAGGGTGGTGGTGAACCCGGCGTCCACGGATTGGAACAGCTCGGCCTTGAAGGTCTCCACGGGGGCGTCGTAGGGGCGCAGGGTGGTGGCCGATCCGGCCATGGCCTCGGCCAGGCGGCGGCCGGCCTCGGTGGTGGGCCCGAAGAGGAGGGTCCGGAGGCCCTCCCGTTCGCAGAAGGCGCGGATGACCGCGGGCCAATCGTCCGGCCGGGCCTCCAGGAACTCGGCGTGGATGGCCTCCATGCCCTGGCGCAGGCGCCGGACCCGTTCGGCGGGCGTCCAGCGGCGACGTTCCAGGACCGCGGTATCCAGGTCCGGGAGGGGGCCGCCGGAACCGGCCGCGCGGAGGCGGGCGAGGATGGCGGAACGGGAATCGGGTCGGGCGTCAGACACGGGGGAGGCCCTCCGAGCGGAGGCGCTCCTGCAGGGAGCGCGGGGCGGGCAGGGGCTTGGTGCGGGACATCGTCCAGGCCTTCAGCAGGGGCAGTCCGCCCGGGATGAAGCGCCGGAAGCGGGTGGCGAACCAGACGGAGAAGCGGTAGAGGCCGGGCCGTTTCAGGACGGCGGCCCAGGCCCGCCAGGCCAGGTCCTCGGCGGCCGTGCGGCCGGTCCCCTTGCCGGCCACCTTCGATCCGGCGTCGGCATGGGTGGCCTCCCGGCGCAGGCGCACGAGGATGTCGGGGATGGGGATCTCCACGGGGCACACCTCGCTGCAGGCGCCGCAGAGGCTGGAGCCGTGGATGAGGTCGTGGCGCAGGCCCACGCCCTCCATCTGGGGGGTGAGGATCTTGCCGATGGGGCCGGGATAGACCGCCTCGTAGGCGTGGCCGCCCACGCGGGTGTAGACCGGGCAGTGGTTCATGCAGGCCCCGCAGCGGATGCAGCGGAGCGTGGCCTGGAGCTGGGGATCGCCGTAGATCCGCGACCGGCCGTTGTCCAGGATGACCAGGTGGACCTCCCGGGGGCCGTCCTTCTCTCCTTCCGCCCGGGGGCCGCTGATGAGGTTGAAGTAGGTGCTGACGGGCTGGCCCGTGGCCGAGCGGGTGAGCAGGGCGTAGAGGGGCGCCACATCCTCGAGCCGTGCCACCACCTTCTCCAGGCCCATGACGGCGATGTGCAGGGGCGGCACGTGGGTGCTCATGCGCCCGTTGCCCTCGTTCTCCACGAGGCAGAGGGTCCCGGTCTCGGCCACGGCGAAGTTCACGCCGGAGAGCCCGGCATCGGCCTCCAGGAACTTCTGGCGCAGCACCTTGCGGGCCAGGGCCGTGAGCTCGTCCACGTCCTCGGTGTACTTCGCGTCCTTGATCTTCTGGCTGAACTGCCGGGCGATCTGGCCTTTGTTCTTGTGGATGGCCGGCATGATGATGTGGCTGGGCGTCTCGTGGTCGAGCTGGATGATGTACTCGCCCAGGTCCGATTCCAGGGACTCGATGCCGTGCGACTCCAGGAAGGCGTTGAGGTGCATCTCCTCGGAGACCATGCTCTTGCCCTTCACCAGCCGGGTGGCGCCCTTCGCCTGGAGCAGGCCGAGGATGAGGGCATTGGCCTGGTCGCAGGTCTCCGCCCAGTGGACCTGGATGCCGTTCCGGGAGCAGCTGGCCTCCAGCTGCTCCAGCAGCTCCGGCAGGCGCAGGAGGCTGCGGGCGCGGACCGCGGTGCCCAGGTCACGGAGCTCCTGGAGGTCCCCGGGATCCGGGAATTGCGCAGCCCGTTTGGCCATGAGCCCGTCCATGGCGCGGCGGAAGTTGGCCCGGAGCTGGACGTCGCCCAGGGCCTTCGCGGCGGAGGCGCGGAAGCTCAGGTCAGACGTGGTGGCCGGGCTTCGCTCGGTCACCACGTGGGGGTGCACGAGGGGGGACGCAGAGGGCGCGAAGCGGCCGGACGGTCCCCCCTCGTTCATGTCGGTCTCACCGTGCATGGGTGCGCTCCCACAGGAACTCGGCGATGTGCTGGACCCGCATGGGCGCGGCCTGGGCCTCCAGCACGCCCTTCACGTTGAGGAGGCAGCCGCCGTCCGTGGAGAGCACCACCTCGGCGCCCGTGGCCAGGGCATCCGCGGCCTTGTCGCAGGACATGGCGCCGGAAATTTCCGGGTGGCGGACGGAGAAGGTGCCCCCGAAGCCGCAGCACTCCCGCTCCCGGGCCAGGGGCGCCAGCTCGACGTGGGCCAGTTGGCCGATCAGCGCCTGGGGCTGCCCCTTCAGGCCCAGGTCCCGCAGGGCGTGGCAGGAGCTGTGCCACGTCACCTTCACGGGCTGGCCCAGGTCCTCGAGCCGCACCTCCAGCACGTCCACGAGGAACTGGGTGAGCTCGTACACCCGGGCGCTAAAGGCCAGGGCCGCGGCCTCCTCGGGCTGGCCCCGGAAGAGGTCCGGGTAGTGGTGCTTCATCATCCCGGCGCAGCTGCCGGAGGGCAGGATGACGGGCAGGTCCTCCGGGAAGAGGGCGATCTGGGTGCGGGCCACGGCCCGGGCCTCCTCGAAGAAGCCGCAGTTGTAGGCGGGCTGGCCGCAGCAGGTCTGGCCCTCGGGGAAGACCACCTCCACGCCGGCCCGCTGCAGCAGCTGGATGCCAGCCATCCCCGCGTCCGGGAAGAAGAGGTCCACCAGGCAGGTGCCGTAGAAGTAGGCCTTCGTGGGCTTGGGGGCGTTCACTGGGCGGCCTCCGGTCGGGTGGCGGACTCGAGCAGATACAGGAAGCTACGATAGACCTCCCCCGTCGAGCGGGTGAGGCCCACCTCGCAGGTGCGGCTGCTGGCGAAGGCGCCGTCGAAGTGGCCGGCCTTCACCTCCCGGGCCTCGTGCTTCGTGGCCGAGGCCGTCAGCTCGGGGTGGGTGAAGCCCCGGTCGCCCGCGAAGCCGCAGCAGCCGGCATCCCGGGGCACGGTCACCTGCTCGGCGCAGGCCCGGGCGACGCCCTCCAGCCTGGGCAGGAGGTTCATCTTGGTGACGGAACACACCGGGTGGAGGACCACCGATCCCAGCTTCCGCGTAACCTGGAGCCGGGGCAGCAGCACGTCGTGGGCGAAGGCGGTGCTGTCCAGGATCTTCAGCCGGTCGAACTTCGCCTGGTTCTCGGGCGTGAGGTAGGCCCGGCTGGTGAGCATGCCGTGGGTGCAGGGGCTGGTGTCCATGACGACGGGGAGGGCGCCCTCCCGGCTCCAGGCCCAGAACTTCTCGATGGCGCGGTTCACCGTGAACCGGTGGGCCTCGTCGTAGCCCTTGGAGCTGAAGGGGACGCCGCAGCAGGTGCCCTCGACATCCAGGGGGATGTGGACGGGGACGCCGGCCCGCTCAGCCACCCGCACCAGGGCCTCCACGAGGCTGAGTTCGTCGGGCTCGCCCGGCAGGTGGCCCATCATCCGCGAGATGCAGGCGGGGAAGTAGATGGCCTGGGCCCCTTCCGGGGCGGTGCGGGGCAGGGGGGCCTTGGCGGGCTTCGGCATCTCGGGGCTCCACTGGTGGGAGGCGCCGAAGGCCTTCATCACGCGGGTGACGAAGGGCATGGCCCGGGGCCCGAAGAGGCTCTGCACGGCGTGGCCGGTGCGAAGGGCCAGGCGCATGGCCGGCTCCACGGTGGCGAAGTGCCGGGCCACGGAGAGGGCGAGCTTCTGGGCGCGGCGGCTGTGGCTGGCCCGGCGGAAGCGCTTGGTGAGCTGGCCGGTGTCAATGCCCACGGGACAGGCGGTGGCGCAGAGACCGTCCACGGCGCAGGTCTCCACGCCCATGTAGGGGAAGGCGCCCCGGAGCGATTCCAGCAGCAGGGGATTCTCGCGACTCGCCTCCAGGCGGGCCATCTCCCTGCGCACGACGATGCGCTGCCGGGGCGTGAGGGTGAGCTCGCGGCTGGGGCACCGGGGCTCGCAGTACCCGCACTCGATGCACTTGTCGACCTCCTCCTCCACGCCGGGCATGGGCTTCAGGTCCGCCAGGTGGCAGTGGGGATCGGCGTTGAGGATCACTCCGGGGTTCAGCAGGCGGGCGGGATCGACGAGCGCCTTCAACCGCTCCATGACCGCCTTGGCCTCGGGGCCCCACTCGGCCTCCACGAAGGGCGCCATGTTGCGGCCGGTGCCATGCTCCGCCTTGAGGGCCCCGTCGTACTTCTTCACGACCAGCTCCACCACGTCGTCGATGAGGGCCGCGTAGCGCTCCACCTCCCTGGAATCACTGAAGGACTGGGTGATGACGAAGTGCAGGTTGCCGTCCTTGGCGTGGCCGAAGAGGATGGCCTCGTCGTAGCGGTGCCTGGCGAAAAGGCGGGTGAGGTCCACGGCGGCGTCCGCGAGATGCTCCACGGGGAAGGCCACATCCTCGATGAGCACGGTGGTGCCGCGCTTCCGCACCGCCCCCACGGAGGGGAAGGTGCCGGACCGGATCTTCCACAGGAGGGCCTGCTCCGCCGGATCGTGGGTGAAGCGGGCCGGCTCCAGGAGTTTGAGGCCCGACGCTGCGGCCAGGGCGGCGCGCTCCAGGTCGGCCCGGGCGCCCTCGTCGGCGCCCTGGAACTCCACCAGCAGGGCGGCGGCGCCCTCCGGCAGGGCCTTGATGCCGGGAGGGACGCCGGCCTGGGTCTCCACGGAGCGGAGCGAGGCCCGGTCCAGCAGCTCCAGGGCCGCGGCGCCCGCATCCCGCAGGGGCACGATGGCGGCGCAGGCCGCGTGGAGGTCGGGGAAGATCAGGAAGCCCGTCACCTTCACCGGCAGGTCTGGCACGGATGTCAGCACGGCCTCGGCGATGAAGGCCAGGGTGCCCTCGGAACCCACCAGCAGGTTGCGGAAGATGTCGACGGGCCGGTCGAAGTCGATGAAGGCGTTGAGGGAGTACCCGGTGGTGTTCTTCATCCGATACTTGGCCCGGATGCGCTCCGCCAGCGGACGGTTGGCCTCGATCTCGGCCTTGAGCCGCAGCAGGCCCTCGGCCAGGGCCGGCTCCGCCCGCCGGAAGGCCTCGTCCGCGTCGGGGGCCGCCGTGTCGATCACCGTCCCGGAGGGCAGGACGAAGGTGAGCGATTCCAGGGTGTGGTAGGCGTTCTGGACCACGCCGCAGCACATGCCGCTGGAGTTGTTGGAGAGGATGCCGCCCACGGTGCAGGTGGCGATGGAGGCGGGATCGGGCCCCATTTTCGCCCGGAAGGGGCGCAGGGCGTGGTTCACGTGGGCCCCGATGACGCCGGGCTGGACCTTCACCCGGGCGCCGCGGTCGAGCACCTGGATGCCGCGCCAGTTCCGGGCCACCTCCACCAGGATGCCGTCCGTGACGGCCTGGCCCGACAGGCTGGTGCCGGCGGCCCGGAAGGTCATGGGGATCCGCCGCTCCCGGCTCAGGACGAAGAGGGCCCGGACCTCCTCGACGCTGCCCGCAAAGACGATGGCCTTGGGGATCAGGCGGTAGAAGCTGGCGTCGGAGGCGAAGGCGATGAGGTCCACGGGGCGGTCGAGGACGCGATCGGGACCAACGATGGCGGCCAGGGCATCCCGGAGGGAAAGGTGGTCAGGGGTGGCGGGCATGGGCGTTCCTCGGGATTCATTCCAGCGCCGGCTCCGCGCCCGTGGGTGGCGGAACCGGCAGGATCCATCAAACGGACGAGGCCTTCACTTCACCGGCGCGACGGCCACGACCGGGGCCGGGGCCCCCGGCATCATGCGCCCGGGCAGCACCTTGGCGTAGAGGAAGATGACCAGGCCCACCAGGGCCGCCAGGGTGACGCTGTGGAGGAAGACGTAGCGCAGGATGCGGCCCTCCTCGCCCTGCTGCTCAGTGGCCACGGAGGCCACGACGATGCTCTGGGCGTCGATCATCTTGCCCATGACGCCGCCGGCGGAGTTGGCCGCGGCGGTGAGCACCGGGTTCAGGCCCAGCTGCTGGGCGGTGATCTTCTGCAGGCCCCCGAAGAGCACGTTGGCGGAGGTGTCGCTGCCGGTGAGGGCCACGCCCAGCCAGCCCAGCATGGCCGAGAAGAACGGGAAGATGGCGCCGGTGCTGGCGAAGGCGAGGCCGACGGTGGCATCCAGACCTGCGGACTTGGTGGTGAACCCGAGGGCGAGCATGGCCATGATCGTGAGCAGGGAGATCTTCACCCGCTTCAGGGTGTTCCAGTAGATCTTGAGGAGGTCGACGAGGCCGAAGCCCAGGAAGAGGCCGCCCAGCAGCCCGGCCAGCAGCAGGCTGGTGCCCGTGGCGGAGAGCCAGTTCAGGGTGTACTCGGCCTTCTCCACCGTGGGGGCGGGTACCACCGGGGGGGTGCGGACGACGGCGTTGTTCAGCTTCGGTACCGCGAACACCAGGTTGGATTTGCCGTAAAGGAGGTTCGGGCGGGCCTTGGTCCCGCCGTTGAGGGCGGTCTTCACGGAGGGCATGCCCCAGGCGAACACGAAGATGGAGAGCAGCACCCAGGGCATCCAGGCCCGAAGGGCGGCCTTGCGGCCCTGCTTCGGGGCAGCCGTCGCGCTCGCGTCCTCGTGGGCGAAGCGCCAGGTGGTCTTCGGCTGCCAGAACCGGAGCAGGACCACGAGGGAGAGCATGGAGGCGATGGAACTGGCGATGCTCACCACCCAGGGTCCGTGGTAGTTGCTCACCAGGAACTGGACGAGGGAGAAGCTTGCGCCGGCGGTGAGGCAGGCGGGCCAGATCTCCAGCATGGCCTTGCGGCCGGCCATGACCCAGATGATCCAGAAGGGGATCATGAGCGAGAAGGGAATGAGGATCCGGCCCGCGGCGGCGCTGAGGTCGGTGACGGGAAGGCCGGTGACCGCGGCCAGCACGACGATGGGCGTGCCCAGGGCGCCGAAGGCCACGGGCGCCGTGTTCCCGATGAGCGCCAGCCCGGCGGCCTGGAGGGGCTCGAAGCCAAGGCCGATGAGCATGGCCGCGGAGATGGCCACCGGGGTGCCGAAGCCCGCCGCGCCTTCGAGGAAGGCGCCGAAGCCGAAGGCGATGAAGAGCGCCTGGATCCGGCGGTCCGAGGCCAGGCCCGCGATGGTGTGCTTCACCACCTCGAAATCCCCCGACTTCACCGAGATGTCGTAGACGAAGATCGCGTTGAGCACGATCCAGCCGATGGGCAGCAGGCCGTAGAGGGCGCCGTTCACCGCGGCCATGCCCGCCAGCGAAGGCGGCATGTGGTAGACCAGGACCGCCACGAACAGGGCGGCCAGCAGACCCAGGAACGCCGAGAGGTGGGCCTTCACGTGGAAGAAAGCCAGCAGACTCAGCAGCACGATGACGGGCAGGGCCGCCACCAGGGCGGACAGGAAGACGTTCCCCAGGACGGGGGTATAGATCTGGGACCAGGGGGTCATGAAACCTCCGGACGGGAATCAGGGGATGAGGGGGTGGTTTTTTGAAAAGAACTTCAGGAAGCCTAATCGAAGGTCTGGTGGTCTGACCACCGGCCGCCCAGGGTATTTCGTCACAGCTTTCCATCCATCTGGAAATCAAGCCCTTAAATCAGAGGATTCCGGAGAGATCAGGCGCCCCAGACCGGTTATCTGCCGGGGCGGCTGGTAGGATCAGCCTCAAACGTGGATGCGGACGGACCATGGAATTCAGCCCCATCAAGACCAGACGCCTCTACGAGGAGATCGTGGAGCAGATCAAGCGGCTCCTCACCGATGGCACGCTGAAACCCGGGGACCGGCTGCTGCCGGAACGGGACATGGCCGAGCAGTTCAAGGTCAGCCGGGCCTCCGTGCGCGAGGCCATCCGCACCCTGGAGATGCTGGGGATCATCGACATCCGGCCCGGGGAGGGCACCTTCATCCGCGACACCGAGACGGACGCCATCATCCGCCCCCTGGCCATGTTCCTGGCCGTGGAGCGCAGCTCCCTCCTCGACATGTTCGAGATGCGGCGGATCTTCGAGACCGCCACGGCGCGGTTGGCGGCGCAGCGGGCCACCCAGGAGGAGGTGGACCAGATCGAGGCCATGCTGGAGAATATGCGGGAGCGGCTGAACGTGCAGGATCCCGCCCGGGGCGAGGAGTTCGACGCGGCCTTCCACTACGCCGTGGCCGAGGCCACCCACAACAGCCTGCTGACCAAACTCTTCAAGACCGTCTCGGAAGAGTTCGCCAAGGCCAACTCCGTGGCCCGGCGCCAGCTCTACCAGAGCGGCGAGGAGAACGCCCAGCGGATCATCGACCAGCATACGGAGATCCTCGAAGCCATCCGCGCGCACTCCCCGGAGGCCGCCGCCAGCGCCATGCACGCCCACCTCGTCTTCGCGGAGGACGAGCTGCGGAAGTGGATCGTCTAGGACGGCACCGCCCTGGGCGACAATGGCTCCGTGCGCTACGACGAGCCCCTCTTCCGACCGCCCAGCGAGGCCGAATCCTTCATCCTCCAGGCCACCCTCGGCTGTTCCTGGAATGCCTGCACCTACTGCGCCATGTACCGGTCCAAGCGGTTCGAGGTGCGGGCCCTGGACGCCATCCTCGCGGACATCGCCGAGGCCGGGGCCCGGTTCGGAGCCGAGGTGCGGCATGTCTTCGTGGCGGACGGGGACCCGCTCATCATGGACCTGGGCCACTGGGAGCCCATCCTGCGGGCCCTGGCCCACGCCTTCCCCCGGCTGCGCCGGGTGGGCACGTACGCCACGGCGCGGAACCTCCTGGCGAAGACACCCGAAGAGCTGAAGCGTCTCCGCGACCTGGGCCTCTCGCTCCTCTACCTCGGTCCCGAATCGGGGGATGACGTGACCCTGCACCGGCTCGCGAAGGGCGCCACCGCGGCGGACCACGTGGAGGCCGCGCGGAAGGCCCGGGAGGCGGGCATGGACCAGTCCCTCATCTTCCTGCTGGGAGCCGGAGGCCGCGAGCGGAGCGAGGCCCACGCCCGCGCCTCGGGGCAACTCGCCACGGCCATGGATCCGAAGTACCTCTCGACCCTCACCCTGACGGTGGTTCCGGGCACACCGCTCGCACGGCTGGAAGGCCAGGGCCGGTTCGAGCTTCCCGAGGTCCCCGGCCTGCTTGCGGAGCTGCGGTGGTTCGTCGGGGAGGCCCGCCCCACCTCGGCCATCTTCCGGTCCAACCATGCCTCCAATTACCTGCCCCTCGGCGGCCGCCTCCCCCGGGATCGGGAGGCCATCCTGGCCGTTCTCGACGAGGCCCTGGCCGGGCGCCGCCCCCTTCGGCCGGAGTGGGCCCGGGGGCTGTAGGCGCGGGGCGTCCGGCGAGGGCTCCCGGCTCCGCCGAAACAAGGGCTCCGGCAACCTCCTCGTAACTCGGGCACGTCTTGTGCCCTCGCCCTCCGGGCGGCCATCGCCTTCAGCGATGCCGTCCTATTTCGCTGTCCTGCGAAATGGTGACTCGGACACGTCTTGTGCCCTCGCCCTTCGGGCGGCCATCGCCTTCGGCGATGCCGTCCTATTCGCCTATCCTGGCGAATGGTGGCCCCGGTGGGGTTCGAACCCACGACCAAGCGGTTATGAGCCGCCAGCTCTGACCGCTGAGCTACAGGGCCAGGGGCAGTGTAGCAAAGCCGGCTCCGGACGCAGGCCTACAGGCCCTGGAGGTCGCGGCCGTTCCCGGCGAATTCCAGGAGCTGGAGCATGCGGTCGGCCAGGGTCGGGAGATCCCGGGCTTCCAGGAGGAACTGCCGCTCGGTGGGTTCGAAGTCGAGGGCCATGGCCAGGGTGTTGAGGCGGGCCTCGTCTTCCAGGGGGAGGTCGAGCAGTTCCTTGAGCTGGGCCTCGATGTCCTGGTCCTTCGCATAGCCGTGGAGGGCCTCCATGAGCCGACGCCGGTGGGGGCCTGGCCAGAGGATGGAACCATCGAAGGGCAGCGCCTCGGTGCGGGCCTGGCGGAAGGGCTGGCCGGGTACCTCCTCGAGGATCCGCGTGGCCTCCTTGCCCTGGACCAGGAGGTTCCACCTTCCGCCCGTGAGTGGCTCGGCCCGCACCACCTCGGCCACGCAGCCCACGTCGAAGGTGGGGGCACGCTCACCGAGCGGATCGTCGGCCGAGGGCTCGCGCATCAGCACCAGGACCAGGTGGTGGTGGGAGTTGAGCACCTGGACCGTCATGTCCTGGTAGCGGGGCTCGAAAATGTGCAGCGGCACGAAGGTGTGCGGGAAGAGCACGACCTGGGGCAGGGGGAAGAGCGGAAGGATGGCTGGTAGCATGGTTCCCTGATTGCAACCCCATCGGAGCCGCCACCGTGAAGGATGAGAACCAGCCCTCAGGAGCCGCCGATGCCGTTCTGGACGCTGCCCTCAATGCCCTGACGGATCTCCAGTCCACCTGGGACCGGGCGGCCGTGGATGCCTGGTGCGCCATGGTCCTGGACCGCGGTGGCCGGGTGGTGCTGACCGGCATGGGCAAGTCCGGGTTGGTGGCGCAGAAGGTGGCCGCCACCCTGGCTTCCACGGGGTGCCCCAGCCTCTACCTGCACCCCGCCGAGGCCCTCCATGGCGACCTGGGCATGGTCACCGGTGCCGATTCGGTGCTGGCCCTGTCCAACAGCGGGGAATCCGAGGAGGTGGTTCGGCTGTTACCGAGTCTTGTCCGGATGGGCGTCCCCCTGGCGGCCATCACGGCCAAGGCCGAGAGCAGCCTCTGCCAGGCGGCCACGTGGCGGTTCCTCTATCGACTGCCCCAGGGCGAGGGTTGCCCCCTGGACCTGGCGCCCATGGCCAGCACCACCCTCCAGCTCGTCTGGGGCGACCTGCTGGCGGCCACGCTCATGGACCGCCGGGGCTTCACCCGGGACCATTTCGCGCTCTATCATCCCGCTGGAAGTCTTGGCGCCAAACTTCTGAAGACAAAAGCATTGATGCATACCGACTGGCCCCGCGTCGCGGCGGACGCCCCGCTGACGGCGATCCTGGCCGCCATGACCAATGGGCACTTCGGCATGACCAGCGTCATGGAGGGCGACCACCTCCTAGGCGTCATCACGGACGGGGACCTCCGGCGCGGCCTGGAGTCCGCCGAACGGGAGGGCTGGAACCCGCTCCTGTTGAAGGCCGACCAGCTGATGTCCCGCACCCCGGTGCGGATCGATGGGGAAGCCTTGGCTGTGGAGGCCGCCGCCAAGATGGAATCCCGGAAGATCACCTTCCTGATGGTGGAGCGGGAGGGTCGTCCCTGTGGGCTCGTGCACATCCACGATCTGCTGGCAGCGAAGGTCTTGTAGCAGGATGGTGGGCCCTCGTGGCTGGCGTTTGAGGTTACATAATATACATTATCGAAAGTCAAATCAGGCCCCTTGATGCCCACGATCCTGACCCGCTACATCCTGCGCCGGTGGACCGTGCCCCTCCTCGGGGCCCTGGTCTTCTACGGGGCCCTGCTCCTGGCCAACGAGGTGGTGGCGATCTCCAAGGAGATCTTCACCCAGGGCGCCGCCATGCGCTGGCTGATCCCGCTGCTGCTCACGGCGCTGCCCGAGATCCTGGGCATGGTGCTGCCGATGGCGGCGGTCCTCGGAGGCCTGCTGGGAACCCAGCAGATGATGGAGGGCTCCGAACTGGTGGCGGCCCAGGGGCTCGGGGCCGGTCGCCGGACCTGGCTGCAGCCCTGGACGATCCTGGCCACCTTCCTCCTGGTCCTTGCCACCCTGAATGCCCACCTGCTGGTGCCCGCGGCCAGCCAGTACCAGCAGCACCTCAAGACGCGCATGGCCGAGGAGGCCAAGTCCAGGTTCCTCCGCCCCGGCGGCCCCCCCTGGTTCCCGCCGGGGTCCCCGGATTCCGCCTTCTGGGTTTCGCCCGAAGGCCAGGTCCACATCATGGAATCGACCCCCCAGGGCGTGCAGCACCTGACCGCGGCGTCCATGACCTATGCGGTCGAGACCGGAGCCGATGGCTCCTCCGAGCTGCAGCTGCGCCTGGATGGCCTCAACGGGGCGCTCTACCAGCCGCCCGGCCCGGGAGCGGCCTCCCAGGGGAGCGTCATCAACCTCCACCAGGCCCAGCAGGTCTTCCGCTTCGCCCTGCCCTCCGGCACCCGCCTCCTGTCCCCGACCCCGTTGCGCCAGGAGAGGACCCCGAACCTGCTTCGCCTGAGCCGGGCCCCCCTGGGTCCCGGCCAGGACCCCCTCGCCTGGAAGAGCACCCGGCTCCAGGCGGACATGGAACTCTGCCGTCGGATCACCCTGCCCATCGCCTCCGCGGCGCTGCTCCTGCTGGGCATCGGGCTCGGCTTCGGCCACCCCCGGTTCTACAAAGGCGGGGCCATCCTCCGGAGCATGGGCATGATCATGCTCTACTACATTGGGATGAAGTACATTGAAAACATGTGGATAGGTGAAAAATTCAAAACACCTGTACCCCTTCTGCTCATCCCGTTCCCCTTCCTGGTCTGGGGTTGGTTCCTCCTCCAGCAGCGCCTGCGACCCCATCATCCGAGCCGGGTGGGCCTGCGTCTGGGACCCTGGCTGGCGCCGCTGCGCTCCCGGGTGACGCCCGCCCTGGAATGGTGGCGGGCCAACGAGACCCGGATGAAGCGGTGGATCCATGGCAAGGGGACCCGGCACGGCATCCTCCGGCACTGGTCGACCCTTGGCTGGTACCGCAACTGGGCCTCGGCCCTGGGCACCCTCCTGCTGCTCAACTTCCTGGTGGAATATGCGAGCCTGGCGGGAGATCTGTCGAAGAATAATGTCCATTTCTATGTATTCATGGACTATTGGATCTGGAATCTCCCCCCCTTCCTCGCCATCGCCCTGCCCATGGCCTTCCTCCTGGGCTCCCTCCTGGCGCTGTCAGAGGGGGCCCTCAGCCGGGAGTGGCTGGCCTTGAGGGCCGGAGGCGTCAGCCTGGTCCGGTGGCTCTGGAGCAGCCGGGTCGCCTGGGCTGGGGTCACGGCCTTCACCCTCCTGCTCCAGGCCTGGATTGCACCAATGGCAACCAGCCGTGCCAACCGCCTTTACAGGGAAATCCTGAAACGGTCTGAAAACGTCTCGACCACCCGGCCCTGGCTGTACCTGGGGTCCACGGGGGTCCTGTGGAAACTGGAGGGCGAGCAGCGCTGGGGGTTCCCCCTGAAGGCGCCGGGAGAGGCGCCCCTCCTCCTGGGCTGGCGTCTGGGGGAGGTGAACTCGGAGGCCCTGGCATGGGGTGGACTGCACATGGTCCAGGGTCCCCCCGCCGACCAGCTCTTCCCCGAACGTTCCCTGCGCAACACCCCGTCGGCCGAGGAGGCTTCCACCTTCGATCTTTTCCACTGGCAGCGCTGGGCCCCGGATCCGGAGCGGGCCTACATGCTCTGGAGCCGGCTCCTGGGGTGGCTGGCGGGGCCCTGCCTGGTGCTGGCCATGCTCTCGTTCGCCTTTCCTGGGCCCCGACAGGGCCGGGGTCAGGCCCTGGGGGCGGGTCTCGTGGCCGGCCTGCTGTTCCTGGGGCTGCAGGCCCTGTTCGGCGGAGCCGCCCGGGCCTCGGAGATCCCGGCCACCTGGGGGGTCCTGGCACCGCTGCTGCTCCTGCTCAGCGTGTCCCTTCTCCGCCTGCGCCAGCTGAGGACTTGATGGCGGCCTCCTCCCCGGTCGCCAGGACCAAGGAACCCGCCCGCGCCATGGGAAGATGGACCCATGCGTAGTCCCTTGATGGAAAAGGCCCTGGCCAGCCTCCAGGCCCACCCCACCCTGCGCCCCGGAGACCGGGTCCTGGCAGCCATGTCCGGCGGCGTGGACAGCTCCGTGATGGCGGCGCTCCTGCACCGGACAGGCCATGAGGTCATCGGCCTCTCCATGCAGCTCTTCGACAAGAAGACCGCTGGAGCATCCGATGGGAAATGTTGCACCTTGGATGATTTCCAGGATGCCAGGCGGGTCGCCTTCGAGCTGGGGTTCCCCCACTACGTGATGGACTTCGAGACCCGCTTCCGGGAGACGGTCATCGAGGGGTTCATCCAGGGGTACCTGGATGGGGAAACACCAAGCCCTTGCATTCGCTGCAATCAGCACCTCAAGTTTGCGGCCCTGGTCGAGCGGGCGGACGAGCTCGGCGCCCCCTTCATCGCCACGGGGCACTACGCAGGCATCACCCGGGACGAGGCGGGCTGGCACCTGTGGAAGGCCGGCGACCCGGCGAAGGACCAGAGCTACTTCCTCTTCCACCACACCCAGCGCACCCTGGCCCGCACGCTCTTCCCCCTGGCGGGCCTCACCAAGCCGGAAGTCCGTGCCCTGGGGGCCGAGCTGGGGCTGCACCTGGCCGACAAGGCGGAGAGCCAGGAGATCTGCTTCGTCACCCAGGACCGCTACGACGCCTTCCTGGAGGCCGAGGGTCGGGATCCGGGCGCGGGAGCGGGGGACATCCGCCATGTGGACGGGCGGCTCCTGGGGCGCCACCAGGGCTACTGGCGGTACACCGTGGGCCAGCGCCGGGGACTGGGCGTGGCATTCGCGGAGCCCCTCTATGTGGTCCGGGTGGCCCGGGACACGAACACGGTCTGGGTCGGGGGAGAGGCGGACCTGGCGGGGCGGGAGCTGGTGGCCCGGGAGCTGAGCTGGGTCGGAGCAGCGCCGCGAGGTCCGCTGGCCTGCGGCGCCAAGGTCCGCAGCCGCAGTCCCGAGGCGGAGGCCCTGGTCATCCCCCTGGCGGACGGCCGGGTGAAGGTGGCCTTCGCCGAGCCGCAGCGGGCCCTGGCGCCCGGCCAGGCGGTGGTCTTCTACCGGGACGACGAGGTGCTCGGCGGCGGGTGGATCGACGCGCGTCCCTGAACGCTGTGATCCGTGCCGCGCGCCTTCCCGGCTAGGCTTCCGGAATGCTCGCCTACCGCCTCTGGGTCCAGTCCCATCCCCTCCTCTCCGCCGCCTGCCAGTTCGGGCTGCTGGGCACCCTGGGCGAGCTGATCGCCGCCGGGCTCCGGGCCCGCCGCCCGGCCCTGCCCTGCACCTCCCTGGAGCTCCTCGCCAAGGTCGGCGCCTGGGCCCTGCTGGGCCTCGTCATCAAGGCGGGCTTCGTGGGCATGCGCGGCTTCACCCTCGCCCTCCTGGAGCACCGCATGCTGCCCGCCTTCCTGGGTTCCGGGGTGGGGCTGGCCTTCGCGCTGTCGGCCCTCACGAACCTGTTCTTCGGGCCGCAGATGATGCTGTTCCACCGGCTGGAGGACAACCTCATCCTCCGGCGCCGCGGGTTCGAGGGCATGGCACCGGCGCTCTGGACGCTCCTCTGGTTCTGGGTGCCCGCCCACACCCTCACCTTCAGCCTGCCCGTGGATTTCCAGGTGGGCCTCGCGGCACTCTGGTCCGTGGTCCTCGGCGTCATCCTGGGGACGGCCGCGCGTCGCCGGAGCGCCTGAACCCGCAGCCGCGGAGGAACCATGTCCGAGCCCGCCTTCCAGGACTTCTACCCTGAGAACGTCGCCCACTGCTACGGCTGCGGCCGCCTGAACGCGTCCGGGCACCGGATCCAGACCCGGTGGGAGGGAGAGGAGTCCGTCACCCGGTTCCAGCCACGCCCTGAACACATGGCCATTCCCGGCTTTGTCTACGGTGGGCTCATCGCCTCCCTGGTGGACTGCCATGGCACCGGCACCGCGGCCGCAGCCATGTACCGCCAGGAAGGACGGGCCATGGACAGCCTGCCGGCCTACCGGTTCGTGACGGCCTCCCTGCACGTGGACTACCTCCGGCCCACTCCGCTTGGCGGCGAGCTGGAGATCCGGGGGCGGGTGAAGGAGATCAAGGGCCGCCGTGTGGTCGTGGAGGCCACGGTGTCGGCCGCCGGGCTCACCACGGCCCGCGGCGAGGTGGTGGCCGTGCAGATGCCAGACCATTTCAGCCAGGGGTCCTGACCCTCGGGAGTCCTCCGGGAACCCAGCCAGGTCCCCCCTGCCAACCGCCCGTGGCAACGGACGCCAGGGCTGGAAGGGGGCGGTCCCTGGTTCATTCATTTCGACATCCTTTTCAAGACAACATGTAAACATTTGTATGAAATCAACTTGCATGTCATTCCTTATTTCTGCGATTGTAAAATAAAGATACAATTTGAATCGGGAGTCTGGTGCGGATTTGGTAAGGGACTTAGATTAGATGGATAAGCCCGTGCCTTATTTTTCCACCTGATCGTCTTCAGATCCTCACGGAGGTCGTTGTGAATGGGGTCCGCGCCTGCCTTGTCTCCCTGGCCGCTTCGCTGGTCCTGATCCTGGGATGCGGGGGCGGGAGCAAATCCACGGAGGCCGCGGGGACACCCCCTCCCCCACCCGGAACCTGGGCCTACACGGGAAGCCTGGTCGCCGGACGGGGCTGCCACACCGCGACCCTGCTGCCGAACGGGAAGGTGCTCGTGGCCGGTGGCTACGGGGCCACCCTGAACCTCACCAGTGCCGAGATCTACGACCCCGCCGCGGGCACCTGGACGGCCACGGGAAGCATGGGAACGGGCCGCGGGTACCACACGGCCACCCTGCTCAAGAACGGAACCGTGCTCGTGGTGGGAGGGGGCACCGAACCTGCGGGCCAGGCGAGCGCCGAAATCTACGATCCCTCGAAGGGAACCTGGGCCGCCACGGGCAGTCTGGCCACGGCGCGCATGTTCCACACGGCCACCCTCCTCTCCGATGGACGGGTGCTCGTGGCCGGTGGCAGTGGGGCCTCCGGGTACCTTGCAAGCGCCGAGGTCTACGATCCTGCGACCGGTCTCTGGACTACCACTGGAAGCCTGGGGACGGCTCAGGTCTGCCACACCGCGACCCTGCTGCCCAACGGAACGGTGCTCGTGGTGGGGGCCAGCACAGAGATCTACGACCCGTCCACGGGCCTCTGGAGCCCGACCACGAGCATCGGCGCGCCCCGGGACGACCACTCGGCGACCCTCCTCCCCAACGGCAAGGTGCTGGTCGTCGGCGGGTTCTCGACCACCCATCTCGCGACGGCCGAGCTCTACGACCCGGCCGCGGGGACCTGGACCCCTACCGGGAACTTGAGCGTGGCGCGCAGCGTCCAGACCGCGACGTTGCTCGCGAACGGGAAGGTGCTGGTGACGGGGGGCGGGAATGCCACGGGGGTCCTCGCCAACGCGGAGATCTACGATCCGGGCGCGGGAACCTGGACGACCACGGGCAGTCTCAACCTCCCGCGGATCTACCACACGGCCACGCTGCTCCCCAGCGGGAAGGTGCTGGCGGTCGGACGGCTCGTCACCACAGGGCCTGCCGTCTCCAGCGCGGAGATCATCCAGGTTCCCTAGCCCGCCCGGAGAGGGTGACGCACCCCTGACGCGCGGGGTGCCGTACGGCTGTACGCCCCGCGGAGCCCCGATCCCCGGGGACGAAGAAGCCCCCTTGCGGGGGCTTCGTTGGAGGCGCCGATCGGAATCGAACCGATGAATGGCAGATTTGCAGTCTGCGGCCTTACCACTTGGCTACGGCGCCTTGCTGGACCTGCTTCTGAAACGACCCGGGCCGCTGGTGCGGCCCGGGGTGGTGGAGCGGGTGATGGGATTTGAACCCACGACTTCAACCTTGGCAAGGTTGCACTCTACCACTGAGTTACACCCGCATGAGACTTAGATCCTAGCAATGGGCGCTGGGACGGTCAACGATCTTTTTCGGCGCGGCAGCTCGGGCAGAGGCCGAAGAGCATCAACTGATGACGTGTGATGTGGAACCCCGAGATGCGCTCCATCTCTGCGAGGGAGGCGTCGAGCCCACAGGCGTCCACCTCCGCCATCCGGCCGCAGCGCTCGCACTGGAGGTGGTGATGGTGGTGCCGGGAATTGCAGCGGACGAAGCGCATGACCTGATCCGCCCCGAGGATGCTCTCGGCCCAGCCCTCCTGCACGAAGCGTTCGAGGTTCCGGTAGATGGTCGGGAGCCCGGAGCGCCGATCGGGCATGCGTTCCCAGATCTCCTCGACCGTGAGGGGTCGGTCCGAATCGAGCAGGACCCGCAGGATGCCCTCCCGCTGGGGGGTCTGTCGCATGCCTGCGGCGCGCAGGGAAGGCGAGTGGGGGACCTCGGGGGCTGACATACCCCTAGGATGCCAGATTCGGGCATGCTAGCCCCCTATGCTCCCCCGCACCTCAGGCTCGCCGGAGGCCTCCCAGGCCAGCCAGCCCTTCCTGCCCCTCAGCTTCCGGCTCTTCGCCAGCTTCGGCCTGCTCGTCCTGCACCTGGCCCTCCCCCAGGAAGGCAGGGCCATGGGGCCAGGGGAGAATGTCTACGTCCTGGCCCTGGTCCTGCTTCTGGTCGAAGCGGCCTGGGAGGCCGGCCGCGGGCTCCCGCACCTGGGGCGCGTGTTCCCCACCCCCAGTCTCCCCTGGATCCGCTGGAACCTGGCGCTGGATCTGGTCCTGGTGTCCCTCATCATCGCCTACCAGGGGGTGACGCAGGAGCGGTTCTCCACCCTCTACATCTTCCCGGTGCTGGCTTCGGCGTTCTATGTCGGCACCACGGAGATCGTGTGGGTGGGCGTCCTGTCTTCGTTCACGCACATCCTGGTGGTACTGGGCTTCCTGTTCGACGTCTTTCCGGCTTTCGGCGAGTCGGGCCCCGGCCCGGACCTGGATCCCGGAAGCCTCACCTTCATCCTCGGTCTTGCCTCCATCCAGATCTTCGCCGCCACCCTGGTGGTGGTGCTGATCCGGCGCAACCTGGAGAGCCTCAAGACAGACCTCAGTGCCTCCGAAGCCGCCGTGGGCGAACTCTCCGCCCTCCACCTCCGGGTGGTGGAGTCCATGTCCTCGGGGCTCATCACGCTGGATCTGGAGGACCGGATCACCTCGGCCAACCCCGCGGCGGAGGCCATCCTGGGGCGCGCCATCCCCGCAGGACGGCCCGTCCAGGAGCTCCTGCCCCTCGGAGATCCCCTGCCCATCCAGCGAGGACGGGAGCATCGGTTCGAGTTCTCGATCGAGACCCCCGGCCGGGGTGTGCGGGTGCTGGGCGGCCACCTGGCCTCCCTGCGGGGGGCCGACGGCCAGACCACCGGTCACCTCCTGCTCTTCCAGGATCTCACCGAGCTGAAGGCCCTGGCGGAACGGACCCGCATCAGCGAGCGGCTGGCCACCGTGGGACAGCTGGCTGCGGGCCTGGCCCACGAGCTGCGCAATCCGCTGGCTTCCATCAGCGGGTGTGTGCAGCTGCTTCAGACCTCCGGGCCGGGCCATGACGTGAAGGACCGGGTGCTCGGGATCCTGGAACGCGAGACCCAGCGCGTGAACGGCATCGTCTCCGACTTCCTCGATTTCGCCCGCCCCGGCCAGCCGGCCCCGCAGGTGCTCTGGCTCCCGAAGGTGCTGGAGGAGGCGCGGGGGAGCTGGGAGATGGACCCCCGCGCCCGGGGGATCCCCCTGGCGCCCGCCAGTGCCCCGGAGGTGGCCTTCCACGCGGATCCCCTGGAGGTGCACCGGGTCCTCATGAACCTGCTGAGCAATGCCCGCAAGGCCGTTCGGAACACGCCCGCGCCCCAGGTCCGCCTGGAGGCCCGGCGCGAAGGGGATCGGGCCAGGATCCTCGTGGAGGACAATGGCTGCGGCATGGACCGGATGCAGCTGGAGCGCCTCTTCGTGCCCTTCGCCGGATCCTTCGAAGAGGGCACGGGGCTGGGCATGAGCCTGGTCTACAAGCTGACCCAGGAGATGGGTTGGCAGCTGGAGGTCCAGAGCCACCCCGGAAAGGGGACGACCGTCCAGCTCACCCTGCCGGTTTTTACTCCATCAATCCCCGTGGCGCCGGGGGAGGGAAGGGTCTAAACTTCGGTCAGCTTTCAAGCATCCAAACAGAGGCAATCTCCCTTGCAGGGTCCGCTTGGCTCCTGCCACAGTGGGTCATCCCCTCCGACATCGTGCGGCTTCCTGCCCAGCAGCGAGTCCTGTCCGGTCGAAGGGAACGGCTCGCAAGGCCGATACCTTTGACACGACCTCCGGATCTCCGAACCCCCGCAGGATTCCCATGAACCGCAAGCTCATCCGCCCGAATCTCAGCGAGCTCAAGGACAGGCTCGGCCTCCCCGCCAAGCCTGCCGGCGGTGAGGGGATCACCCCGACGCCCTCGCCGGTCACCGCGGGCGGCGAACCCAATCCGATCACCAATCCTTCCGCGGCCACGGCCCCCCAGGGGCCCGGCAGCCCCCGGCGCCGGATCGCCCCCCCGGAACAGACCAACGCGGAAAGCTTCTACTACCTCAAGCAGATGCAGGCGAAGACTCCGATGGTGATCGTCCTCCAGGACGATGAGAAGGTGCGCGGCGTCATCGAGTGGTACGACAAACACTGCCTCAAGATCAACCGGGTGAAGGAGCCGAACGTCCTCGTCCCCAAGCACAACATCAAGTACATCTACAAGCAGGAAGAGGAGCCTCGGATCCGGCGGACCCGCACGGCCAAGAAGGAAGACGCCCCGGTTCCGGAGGTTGAGATCCCGGTCTACGACTGAGGATCGGCGGCCCTTCCGCCCTTTCCGGAGCGCCCATGGTCCGACGGCCCCGCCTCGCCATCACCCTCGGAGACCCTTGCGGGATCGGTCCTGAGCTGCTGCTCCGTTCCCTGGGAACCCTGGAAGCCTGGGCCGAGGTCGTCGTGCTCGGCGCCCGGGCCGGCGTGGACCTGCTCCTGGAGGTGCCGGGCCGGTCCGTGGACTGGCGCTGGATCGACCCGCCCTTCCCTCCCCCCGCGGGGTTTGAAGGCACCGTGGCTGGCCTGGAGACGCGGCCCCGGGGCGAAGGAAGGGAACCGGGCGGCCGCGCCCTCTGGCTGGATCCGACGCCCGGCATCGCCGCCGCCGATCTGACGCTGGGCGAAGGCTCCCCGGCCTCCGGCACCGCCACGGTGGAGGCCATCCGGGCGGGCGCCCAGGTGGTCCTCTCCGGAGCCGCAGACGCCCTGGTCACGCTGCCCATGGCCAAGGCCGCGGCCCACCTCGCCGGCCACGACATCCCGGGCCACACGGAGTTCCTCCAGGAACTGGCCGGCTCCCCGCTCACGCGGATGGCCTTCGTGAGCCCCAGCCTCTCCGTGGTGCTGCATACGGTCCACCAGAGCCTCCGCTCCGTGGTGGAGAATCTGGATGCCGAGGCGGTGGCCGAGACCCTCGCTTTCACTGCCGACCGGTTCATCGAGCTCACGGGCAAGCGGGACCTGCGGGTGGCGCTCTGCGCGCTCAATCCCCATGCGGGCGAGAACGGGGCCTTTGGCGATGAGGAGGCTCAGCTTCGCGAGGCCATCGCCCTGGCCGAGGCCGCCTTCATGGCCTTCGGGGACCGCGAGGGCGGCCCCTTCCAGGACGTCCCTTCGCCGTTCCGGGGCGCGGACGCGAGGGACCGGGAAACCCTCCCGGCTCTGGAGATGCCCGCCCCAGGGCTGGAGGTGACCTTGCCCGGACCGGGGCTGCATCCGCCCCGCCGGCAGGTGCCCGCCTTCTTCGGACCCCTGCCCTCCGACAGCCTCTTCCACCGGGCCGCCAAGGGCGAATTCGACGTGGTGGTGGCGCTCTATCACGACCAGGGCCTGATTCCCGTGAAGGTCCTCGAGCCGGAGCGGGCCGTCAACCTGACCCTGGGGCTGCCCTTCATCCGGACCAGCCCGGACCACGGCACGGCCTTCGACAAGGCCGGTCGCTGGATCTCCAGCCCCACGAACTTCCAGGAAGCCGCCGCCCTGGCGGTGCGCCTGGCGGGCCGGGCCCATGGGCAGCCTTGGCAGGCGGAGCTGGACCGCTCCGGAGCCTGAGGGATGTTCGCGCTGTTCGGTCCCGGAGCCGCTGCCTGGCCCGCAGGCCACCCCGTTCCCGTCGGGGAGGGGCCGCGAACCGCCCTTCGGGTGGCGGGAGGCCTTCCCCAGCACCTGGCGGCCCACCTCTCCCGCCTGGAGGATGGCGCCGGAGCCCTCGCCCTGCCGGCCCCCTGGATCAGTGGCCTGGCGCCGGCGATCAGGGCCTGGATCGCCGGCGCCGGAATCCCGGGGGACCGGGCGCTCCGGCTCGCCCTCCACGGACCCGAAGGGCTCGTGTCGGCCCGCCTGGAACCGCTGCCTTCGACGCCCTTTCCCTATCGCCTCGCCCCATTGCCCCACCCCATGGGAGACCTCCGCGGCAGTGCCCTGGCCCGCCACAAGGGGCTCTCGGGACCCTGGCGCCAACCGGCCCTGGCCGCGGCCCGGAGCCGAGGGGCCGAGGATGCCCTCCTGCTCTGGCCCGACGGCACCCTGGCCGAGACCACCCTCGCCGCGTTGGGCCTGGAGGTGGAGGGGGCGCTGATCCTCCCGCCCCCCGCCGGGCGGGTGGCCAGCCTCACGGAGACCCTCGAGGTGCCGACCTGGGCCGCAGCCCGGGGCCTGGACCTGCGGAGGGAGGAGATCCGCCTGGACCAGGCGGGCGAAGGCCGCCTCTGGTGCCTCAATGCCGTCCGCGGCTTCTGGCCAGCTATCCTCCTCTGAATCCCCAGCACCCGAGGATCCCTCATGGGCTTCCAGGACCTGATCGCTGCCCTGCTGCTGTCCCTGCCGCCCTGGCTGGGATTCTGGATCTTCCGGTGGAAGGGGCGCGTCGGGCTCAGCTACGGGTACTTCCTCGGGGGCATCCTGGCGGTCCTGGCCCTGCCCTGGCCCAGGCTCTCCGGCCACCCCGTCCCCACGGGCCTCCTGGGGGCCGCCCTCTTCGGCTTCACCCTCTTCCTCCAGGCCCAGCGGGAGGGGGTGCAGGGGATCCGCCGCCTTGCCGTGGGGGTGGGCGGCGCCACCCTGTTCGAGCTCCTGCTCCTCCTGCGGCTGGGCCTGCCCTGGCGGACCATCCCCCGGTTCTGGGCCGGAGCCGCGCTGGAGGCCCTGTTCTGGCTGCTGCTGTCCGACCTGGCCTACCGTTGGACCCGGGGACGCCTGCTGCAGCTGCGCATGCCCCTCGTGGGGGCGGGCGCCCTGGGTCTGGGCGCGCTGGCCCAGGCCGCGCTTCCTCCGGACACGCCCCGTCTGCCCTGGCCCGCCGCCCTCGTCGGCGGCCTGCTCCTGGGACTCGTCGCCCTCCAGCAGCTTCGCTGGCTGGAGGACCAGGGGGCGTGGGTGGAGGGCCGGGGCCAGGGGCTCCGCACGGCCCTGGCCCTCCTGGACCAGCACCGGGAGCCGGAGGCCCCGGGTCTGGCCTTCGGGCTGGACCCCCGCCAGGCCCAGTGGCTGGTGGACGAGAAGGGGCGCGTCCTGGAATCCAATGGCCCCTTCTCCCGCCTGGTGGGTCTCCCCCGGCACCGGCTCCGCGGATACGCCATGGACGCCCTGTTCCAGGGTGGGGAATCGCCCGTCTGGGATGCCCTTCGGACCCAGCTCCTCCAGCGGGGGCATGGCACGGCCTCGGCCACCCAGGTCAGCGATGACGGGGCTTTCCGCGAAGTCCAGCTGGAGGCCACGGCCTTCGACCGGGGCATGGCGCTCCTGTGGATCGCGGATCCGGGGGAAGGCACCCTGAGCCTCCGGCCGGAAGGCGGGTTCCTGCGGCCCCTGGGAGGCGAGGGGGAGCACCGCCAGGCGCTCAATGCCCTGGCCGCCCTCCTCCCGTCTGCTGAACTGGTGCTGGCTGAGGCACCGGCCGGGGAGATCCGCGAAGCCGCGGCACGGGTCCGCGAAGCCGCCCGCCGCCTGGGGCCCGGGGGGCCCCAGGATCCGGCGGAGCCCCTGGATGGGGCCGCGGCCCTGGCCGCCCTGGAACCCCTCTTCAGGACCATGCTCCCCGCGAGCGTCAGGCTCACACTCGAGGTCGCGCCGGTGCAGCTGGCGCTGGGACGGGAGGCCCTCCGCCGGGTTGCGACGCTGCTGCTGCTCCATGCCGCCGAGCGGACCCGGGGGGAGATCCGGCTCGTCCTGGAGCCCGTGGACCTGGGGGGCCGCCCCTGGGCGCTGCTCTCCGCCCGGCCGGCCGGCGAAGGGGGGCGCCTGCCCCGGGAATTGCAGGGCCTGGGTTGGCTGCGGGCGGAGGTTCAGGGGGTTCGCGGCCTCCTGGACCTGGAGCAGGACACGCACGGCGGGTTGCTCCCCAGGGTCTACCTGCCCCAGGCGGCAGCCGCCTCCGCCCTTCCGGAGGGGGCGCTGACGGGTCGCCGGATCTGGGTGGTGGACCGCGATCCCCTCCTCCGCGAGGCCCTCTCCGCCCTCATCCGACGGTGGGGCGGGGAGGCCGTCGCCTTCGAGGACCTGGCGGCCCTGCTCCGCACGAGCCGCGAGGCTGTGGCCCCCGACGCCCTCCTGGTGGAGCGGACCACCCAGCTGGAGCGCTTCCATGGAGCCCTGCGGAAATTCCAGCGGGAACCCATTCCCACCCTGGTGATGGGCGAAGGCCAGGTGCTCCCCCTGGATCCCTCCGGCCTCGGCCTGCGGCGTCTCGGATTCGTGGAGAAGCCCCTGCCCGAGGCGGAACTGCTCCATGCCCTCCTGGCGCTGATGCGGCCCCGGTCGGCTTGAGCGCCCCAGGCCTGTTGTAGGCTTGAACCGAGGAGGCGCGATGTCCACAGTGGCGGTGATCCTGGCAGCGGGGCTTGGCACGCGCATGAAGTCGCGTCTTCCGAAGGTGCTTCACCCCATCCTGGGAGATCCCTCCCTGCTGTGGGTGCTGCGCGCCCTTCCGCCGGGCCTCGAGGCCGCCGTCGTCGTCGTGCATCACGGCAAGGCGGAGGTGCTGGCCGCCCTGGAGGCCTGGCAGGCCCAGGGCCTCGTCCCCTGCCCCGTGACCGCCGTGGACCAGGGGGAACCCCTGGGCACGGGCCATGCGCTGCAGGTCTGCATCCCAGAGCTGGATCGTCTCGCTGCCACGCGGGTGGCCATCCTCTGCGGCGATGTGCCCCTGACCACCCCTGCGACCGTGGCCCGTCTCTGCGCCTCCGAGGCGCTGCTGCTCGCCATGGACCTCGACGAGCCCGGGTCCTACGGGCGGGTGCTGCAGCATGCCGATGGCCGCCTGGCCGGCCTGGTGGAGGCCAAGGACGCCAACGCCGAGCAGCGCGCCGTCCGCCGGGTGAACGGCGGGGCCTACGCCCTCCCGTGGGGGCCGCTGCGCAGGGCGCTCCAGGGCCTCACCAACGACAACGCCCAGAAGGAGTTCTACCTCACGGACGCCGTCGCCGCCGTGGCCAGGGAATTAGCTGTGGCTGTGCAGGTCTGCGATCCCGAGGAACTGGCCGGCATGAATTCGCGGATGGACCAGTCGGCCCTCCAGTCCGCTGCCCAGCGCCGGATCAACGCCGCCTGGATGGCCGAAGGCGTGACCTTCCTCCAGGTCGACAGCACGCTGGTGGGCCCCCGCGTGGCCCTTGGCCGGGACGTGATCCTGGAACCCTCCGTCCGGCTGGAAGGCGACGTGGTGATCGGCGAGGGCGGCCGGGTGGGACAGGGAAGCGTGATCCTCGACTCCCGCATCGAGGTCGGGGTCCAGATCCGGCCCTACTGTGTGGTGGAGCAGGCCGTCGTCGGCGCCGGATCCAAGGTCGGTCCCTTCTCCCGGCTCCGGGAGGGGACGGACCTCGGACCGGAGGTGCACGTCGGCAACTTCGTGGAGACCAAGAAGGCCCGGCTGCAGCGGGGCGCCAAGGCCAACCACCTCGCGTATCTCGGCGACACGGAGATCGGCGAGGGGACGAACATCGGCGCCGGCGTCATCACCTGCAACTACGATGGCGTGAACAAGCACCGCACCCTCATCGGCCGGAACGTGTTCGTCGGATCCGACACCCAGCTGGTCGCTCCGCTGGCCATCGGCGACGGGGCCCTCATCGGCGCCGGGAGCACCATCACGAAGGACGTGCCGGCCGACGCCCTGGCCCTGAGCCGCGTGCCCCAGACCTCCCGCGAGGGAGGAGCCTCCCTGGTCCGCGCCCGGCAGAAGAAGGCGACTCGGTTAAGCTAGTCTTTTGGACGCCCGGAGCCCATGGTCCTCACCCTCTTCGACAAAGTCGGCAGCACCGTCCTCCAGGCCATGGAAACCGCCGGGGACTTTGCCGTGCTCTCCGGCCGGGCCTTCGCCGCCATCTTCAAGCGCCCCTTCGACGGCGCCAACCTCATGCGCCAGTTCCAGGCCGTGGGCGTGAATTCCATCCCCGTGGTGGTGCTCACCAGCCTCGCGGTGAGCATGGTCTTCGCGGTGCAGCTGGCATTCGGCTTCCGCCAGTTCCAGGCCGAGGGCCTGGCCTCCCAGGTGGAGGGACTGGCCATCGTCCGGGAGCTGGCACCGGTCATCACGGGCCTCATGCTCTCGGGCCGGATCGGAAGCGCCATGGCGGCGGAGCTGGGCACCATGCAGGTGACCGAGCAGATCGACGCACTCGAATGCCTGGCCACGGATCCCATCCACTACCTCTTCGTGCCCCGCCTCATCGCCGCGGCCCTCGTGGTGCCCCTCCTGACGGCCATCTCCATCTACGTCGGCTACTGGGGCGGCTACCTCATCCTGGTGGGCGCCGAGGGCCAGAGCGCCTTCGTCTACGGTGGCGAGTTCTACAAGCTGCTTGCCTTCCGGGACGTGCGCATCGCCCTCACCAAGGCCTTCGTGTTCGGGATGATCATCGCCCTGGTCGGCTGCTGGAAAGGCTACCGGACCCGGGGCGGTGCCGAGGGCGTGGGCAACGCCCCCACCAGCAGCGTCGTGACGAGCAGCCTGTGGATCCTCATCGCGGACTTCTTCCTCACCAAGCTGCTCCTGGTCTGAGTGCGCCGTGGCCCTGATCGACGTCGTCAACCTCTCCAAGGCCTTCGGGCCCAAGGTCGTGCTGTCCAACGTGAACCTGCAGGTGGAGGAGGGCGAGAGCCTGGTGGTGCTGGGCGGGTCGGGGACGGGCAAGACCGTCCTCCTCCGCAACATCATGGGCCTGCTCACCCCCGATTCGGGGCATGTCGCCGTGGAAGGCAAGATCATCGCCCAGCTCCGCCGCGAGGAGCTGTTCAAGGTCCGCCAGAGCATCGGCATGTGCTTCCAAATGGCGGCCCTCTTCGATTCCATGACGGTCTTCGAGAACGTGGCCTTCGGGCTGCGGCGGCACCTCGAGATCACCGAAGCGGAAGTCCAGGCCCGGGTGGAGGAGTGCCTGTCCCTCGTGGGCATGAAGGGCACCGAGCAGCTCAAGCCCGCCGAGCTCTCCGGGGGCATGAAGCGGCGTGTGGGGTTTGCCCGCGCCATCGCCCTGAAGCCCAAGATCCTCCTCTTCGACGAGCCCACCACCGGGCTCGATCCCGTCATGACGGACGTGATCGGCCGCGTGATCCTGGACCTGAAGCACGAACTCGGCGTCACCACCATCACCATCACCCACGACCTCAAGTCCGCCTTCGAAATCGCCGACCGGATCGCCCTGCTCTTCCGGGGCGAGTGCATCGCCTGCCAGACGCCGGCAGAATTCAAGGTCAACCCCAATCCCGTGGTCCAGCAGTTCCTCCGGGGCGACGCGGACGGTCCCTTCCTCCAGGATCCGCCGCCCCCCAAGCGCAAGGCCAAGGAGGCTCACGCATGAAGCTCGAAACCCGCGTCGGCATCTTCTTCACCGCGGCCATCGCCGTGGTGGGGTTCTTGATCTTCCGCACCGAGAAGCTCGAGATCGGCGGCAAGAACAATCGCACGGAGCGATTCACCTATTTCGATCAGGTGGCCGGCCTGACACCGCAGAGCAAGGTGCTGGTGGCCGGCGTGAAGGTGGGCGAGGTCCAGGGCATCACCCTGGACGGCGGCCGGGCCAAGGTCGTCCTGGCCCTCTCCCGGGACCTGGGGGTCTACGGCGACGCCACCGTGTCGCTGGGTTCCATCGGCATCCTGGGCGAGAAGTTCATCGACCTGGATCCAGGGCATCAGCAGAAGGGTCCGTTCCCCGAAGGCAAGCCCATTCCCAGCAAGGCCGGCGTGAGCCTCGACAACCTGATGGAGACCCTGGCGGACATCGGCAAGAACGTGAAGGGCGTCACGCAGGCCCTGAACGAGTCCATCGGTGGCGAGCAGGGACGCCAGAAGCTGGACGAGATCGTGGACAACATCCGTGTCCTCACGGCGGAATTCCGATCCATGGCGCAGGAGAACCACGGCGCCATCAACAACACCATGGCCAACGTGGAGGCCATCAGCGCCGACCTGCGGGACAAGCTGCCCAAGCTGGCGCAGCAGTTCGAATCGGTCGGGAAGAACCTGAATGCCATCCTGGAGGAGAACCGGCCGGAGCTGAAGGGCGTCGTGGGGGATGTCCGCAAGCTGGCCCAGAGCTTCCAGGGCACCGCCGACAACCTGAAGGTGCTCACCGACCGCATCAACCACGGCGAAGGCACCGTGGGCAAGCTGCTGAACGACGACACGACCATCAAGAAGATCAACGAGGCCGTGGACAACGTGAACAACCTGCTGGGCGGCCTCACCAAGATGGACTTCCGCCTGGACATGAATGCCGCCCAGTGGACCAAGCGCAGCGACAGCCGCGTGGGCCTGGGCCTGGAGATCGCCCCTCGACCCGACTACTGGTACGCGCTGGGCTTCGCCTCCACCCCGGACGGCAAGATCAACGAGAGCGTGCGCACCGTCACCACCCTCGATCCCGTCACCGGCCTGCCGACCAGCGTGCTGGAGAAGACCCGGTCGGTCACCACCGACCAGACCTTCACCGTTTCCGCCCAGTTCGCCAAGCGCCTCGGGCCGGCGGTCTTCTCCGCGGGCATCGTGGAGGGCAAGGGCGGCGGCGGCGTTGAGTTCCGGACGCTGGACAACGACAAGCTGCGCTTCGGCGTGCTGGGCTACGACTTCTCCAAGCGGGACGACAAGCCCAATCCCCGCTACCGCTTCACCGCCAGCTACCAGTTCTGGAAGGGCGCCTACATCCAGACGGGCGTCCAGGACATCGCCAACAAGGATCTCCGGACCTTCTTCGTCGGCGGGGGCCTGCGCTGGCGCGATGAGGACCTAAAGAAGATCATCGGGCTGGCGGGAGCCTCGAAGTGACGGACCCCAGGGTGCTGCCCGCACCGGGGGCCCTGCCCCGGGAGCGGTACGGCCTGTTCCTCGCCGTGCGCCGGGGAACCCCTCTGGCGATAGCGGTGGTGGCCCTCCTCGCCGCCGCCTTCCACTTCGACGGCCGCGGCTGGTGGATGCTCGCCTGCGTGGCCGGCATCGCCGTGGCCTGGCCCACCTTCCTTTCGGGTGGAGCCTACCTGCGCAGCCGCCCTGCGATCATGCGCTGGGATGGCCTCTGGGCCCTCACCCTGCGCCCTCTGGCCCGTTGGCTGGGGCAGGAGGACGCCTGGATCCTCTCCTTCTGCGCCTGGCACAACCACCGCGTGCGGGAAGCCTTCCGGGACCGCAAGGCGCGCCGGGCCCTCATCCTGCTGCCCCATTGCATCCAGATGGCCCGCTGCAAGGCCGGGATCCTCGACGACCTGCAGGCCTGCTACGACTGCGGGAAGTGCGCCGTGGGCGACTACATGAACGCCGCCATCGCCGGCCGGTGGGAAGGGCGGATCACCAACCGCAGCCACAAGGCCTACCGGGAGGCCCGGGAGTACCGGCCGGATCTCATCGTGGCCGTGAGCTGCACGGACCGCCTCCTCAAGGGCCTCATCAAGCTGCCGGAGACCCCTTCCTACGTCATCCCGCTCGCCCTGCCCCACGGCATGTGCGTGGACACGGATTTCAGCGTCCCCCACCTGATGGCGGCCATGGAGGCCCTGGTCCAGCCGGCGGTCCCCCCGGCGAAGGTGCAGCCCCTGGTCCGGGAGGCCTGAACCATGACCCAGCCCCGGTTCGTCCTCCGCAGGGCCTTCGAGCGCCTCCTGGGCCCGAAGGCGCTCGCCTACCTGCTGCATCTCCGCCCCCTGGAATGGCCCATCATGACGGCCCACTTCCTCCTGGGCACCCTCCTGGCGGCGGGCTGGGCCGCCCTGCCGGTCCGGAGTGCGCTCCTGGGCTGGTTCGTCTTCGTGGCGCTGCTGAACGGGGGCACCCTCGCCATCAACAGCGCCTTCGACCAGGACGAGGGCGACATCGGCTACCTGAAGTCGCCCCCGAAACCGCCCCGACACCTGCTGGCCTTCTCCTCCGTGCTCCTGGCGGCCGCGGTCGTCCTGGGCTGGCTGCTCCCCCGGCCGTTCTTCTGGATCAACCTGGCCTGCGTGGCGATGAGCGTGCTCTATTCCGCGCCCCCGGTCCGCCTGAAGGCCAGGGCGGGCTGGGACCTCCTCATCAACTGCATCGGATTCGGACTGCTCACGCCCCTGGCCGGCTGGGCGGTCACCGGCCGGCCCTTCAGTCCGTCCATCGTGGCCGCCTCGGTGGGTTTCGCCTTCCTGTTCGCCACGCTCTATCCCATGACCCAGATCTACCAGGTGGCCGAGGACGGGCGCCGGGGTGACCGCACCCTGGTCATCCGGGTCGGGGTCGGCCAGAGCCTCGTGCTGGCCCTCGGCACCATGGTGCTGGCCCACCTGTGGTTCGCCTGGGCGGTGATTCTCCTGAAGCGCAACCCCGTCCCCCTGCTCCTCTCCCTCGGCGCCTGGCTGGCGGTGATCCTGCCCTGGCTGGCCCGCTGGCGCCGCTGGACGGACAGCCAGCACGAAGCCGGCATGTACCGGGGGCTGGTGGCCTGGGCCATCACCGATCTGAGCCTCCTGGCCCTTCTTTGGATTTGAGCTAAACAGCGGGCGATTTATTCCGATACAGTGGAAAGACGATCGGACCCCACCGGTCCCGGAGCACGCATGAAGCTGAACCACGGCCTGGCGATCCTCGGACTCCTCACCCTCCAGGGGCTCCTGCCCCTCCGCGGAGGCGCCCCCCGGCCCTCCCGCCTGATGCTGAGGTCCGCCGCCGCCCTGGTCCTGGATCAGCAGACCGGCCAGACCCTGGTGGAGAAGCAGGCCGAGGCCATCATGCCCATCGCCTCCATCACCAAGCTCATGACGGCCATGGTGGTGCTCGACGCCCACCAGGACATGCAGGAGCCCCTGGTCATCGAGAACGTGGACAAGGACATGATCCGCCACAGCCGGTCCCGGCTTCCCGTGGGCACCCGGCTCACCCGGTCCGAGGCCCTGGGGCTGGCCCTCATGTCCTCCGAGAACCGGGCCGCCCACGCCCTTGGACGCGCCTACCCGGGCGGGGTCGAAGCCTGCGTGAAGGCCATGGACGCCAAGGCCGTGGCCCTGGGGCTGACCGAAACCCACTTCCAGGACCCCGCCGGTCTCTCCAGCGGGAACGTCTCTTCGGCCCAGGATCTGGCCCGGCTGGTGGATGCCGCCTACCGCTACCCCCAGATCCGGGAATACACCACCCGCGCCGAAGCCACGATCCACTCCGGCCGACGCACCCTCCAGTTCATCAACACCAATGCCCTGGTGAGGGCCGGCCGCTGGCAGATCGGCCTCTCCAAGACCGGCTTCATCAATGAGGCCGGCCAGTGCCTGGTCATGCAGGCCATGCTGGCCGAGCGCCCCGTGCTCATCGTGCTGCTGGATTCCTGGGGCAAGTACACCCGACTGGGCGACGCGAACCGTATCAAGCAGTGGATCGAGGCCCGTCTCCGGAACAACGGCTAGGCCCCCGTGCTGGTCCCCTCCGTTCCACCCCCCTTCCCGCTCCGCTGGGGGTTCAGCACCCGTCTCGACGTTCCCGAGGAGGCCCCGTTGGGCCGGCTCTCGCAGGTCCATGGCTGCGGTGTGGTCCAGGCCACCGGCGTCGTGCCGGAGGCTGACGGGATCTGGACGTCGGAACGCGGCCTGCGGATCGGCGTGCGGGTGGCGGACTGCGTGCCCATCCTCCTCGCCGGACCCCTGCCCGGCGGCCATCCCTGGATCGCGGCCCTGCACGCGGGCTGGCGGGGGGCCACGGGCGTGGCCGCGGCCCCGGGCGGAGGCATCCTCCGCCAGGCCGTGGCCGTCTACCAGGGCCTGGGGGGCGACCCCGCGCAGCTGGCCTGGGCCCTCGGCCCGGCCATCCTGGCCTGCCACTTCGAGGTCGGCGAGGAGGTCATCGACGCCGCGCGCCGGGACCCGGCGTGGCGCGAGGATCTGCGGCACCCCGGCGGACAGGGCCGCCCCCACCTTGACCTCCACGGATTCCTGAAGGCCCAGGCCAGGGATCTGGGGCTGGATCCGGGAAAGGACGGCACCGTGGCCCTCTGCACCTTCTGCCGGCCGGACCTGCTCTGGTCCTGGCGCCGCGGGGACAAGTCCGGGCGACAATGGGGGTGGGCCGAGATCCTTCCCGTCCCCGAACCATCCATCCCGAGGCAGCCATGCTGAACATCACGGACGTGCGCATCACCAAGATCGAGGGCGACGACAAGCTGCGGGCCTTTGCGGCCCTGGTCCTCGACGACTGCTTCCTGGTCGGCGACCTCCGGGTGGTCGAGGGCGAGGACGGCTACTTCGTGGCCATGCCCAGCCGCCGCAAGCGGGACGGCAGCTTCAAGGACATCGCCTACCCCCTGAACAACGCCCTGCGGGAGCAGATCGAGGAGCGCGTCCTGCTGGCCTACGAGGCGGCCACGGGAGCCCGGGCCCTCAGCCGCATCGAGCGCGGGGAAGAAGTCCAGGTGCGTCCGGACCTCCTGGGCGTCGAGGAGTTCGGCTTCACCCCCAAGGCCAACCCCTGACCTCTCGGCCCCAGGCCTTGGGGGAGACGCGGACCCGCGCTATCCTTGCCGTTCCGCCTGGGGAGTAGCCAAGTGGTAAGGCAGCAGGTTTTGATCCTGCGTACCGAGGGTTCGAATCCTTCCTCCCCAACCAGAACGGCCGCCGCAAGGCGGTCGTTCTGCGTTAGGCATGGCGGAAGGATTCGAAATCGGGGATGGCGCGCAGGTAGGGCCAGCCAGGGACAGCGGGCGGCTGTCCCTGGCGATCCGGCGGAGCCGGAGGCCCGTGCGCAGCCAGCCCTGCGGCCGGAACGTCACCCGCAGGGTGACGTGGAGGGGATCCTTCCTCCCCAAGCAGAACGGCCGCCGCGAGGCGGTCGTTCTGCTTGGGGGTGCCCGAAGGATTCGAAATCGGGGATGGCGCGCAGGTAGGGCCAGCCAGGGACAGGGGGCGGCTGTCCCTGGCGATCCGGCGGAGCCGGAGGCCCGTGCGCAGCCAGCCCTACAGCGGGATCTTCAGGTGCTTGTCCCCGCTGACGTCCACGGGCTCGGTGCGGGTTCCACCCGCACTGCGGATGGTGACGGTGTGGCGTCCGAGGCTGACCTGGACGCTGCTCCCGTCGCTCTCGATCCCGGCGTCCTGGCCGTCGATGGCGACGCGTCCGGTGCCTGGGAAGGTCTCGACGATGAGGGTCGCCAGCCCCGGCAGGGCGAGGGCCGAAGGTTGGCCGGCTGTGACGGTGATGGTCCGGCTATCCCGGTAGAAGACCTTTGCGTTGGCCAGTTCGACCTTGTGGGGCCCTGGGGGTACGGCCAGTTTCCCGCCCGGTCCGAGTTCACCGAGGTCCTTCCCGTCCACTTTCACTCGGACCGCGAACCCGCCGGCCAGCTTGAGGGTGCCGGGTGCATTGGGATCCAGGGGCGGCTCCACGGACGCCACGGCGCCGGCATCCTTCAGCGCGAAGGCCTTCCCCCCCGGCACCTCCCCACGGGCGAAGTCCCACTGGAAACCCTGCTGGTCCCTGGTAAGGGTCAGGCGGTGGGGTACGCCCTGATTCCATCGCACCTTCAGGGGGGTGACCCCCTCCAGGGGCTTCTCGTCGAGCACCACGGTCGCCCCTTGGGGCTGGGAATCGATCACCTCGTCGGAGACGACCGGCTCCAGGGGGAAGGTGGGCGGGGCGGTTCCGGGCCTGTACGCGTAGGTGAAGGGACGGAATCCCTTGAGCACCATCCGCAGGTGGTCCCCCTCGCGCAGGGCCTGGTTGGTGGGTGTGGTGCCCACCTCCAGGTCGTTCACGAACACCTGGGCTCCGGGTGGATCCGTGTTGATCTGCAGCCGCGCGCCCCGGGCGCCGCGGAAGAGGAACCAGCTGCCGACCGCCAGGACCGCGGCGGCCAGGGTCCCCATGAGGAGGGGCCAGGGACCGCGTTTCGGGGCCGGCCGCTGCACCAGGAGGGTCTCCTCGTGGGAGCGGGAGACGATCCGGGGGAGGGGCGTGTCCCCGTTGAAGTGCATGAGGCCCATGAGCTCGCGCCGGTCATCCTTGCCGATCTCCACCACGGCCTCCATCAGGTCGCGGATGAAGGCGGCGCAGGAGGGGTGCCGATCCTCGGGCTTCTTGGCCAGCACGCGGTCGAAGACCCGGTGCCAGCCGTCGGGCAGCACGCCCAGCACGGGGGGCTGGACCTCGGCGGGCGGCTCGTTCACGATGCGGTAGAGGATGGTGTTGATGGAGGCCCCGGGAAAGGGCGACTGGCCGCTCATCAGCTCGAAGACGAGCACCCCGAAGCTGAAGATGTCGGAGCGGCCGTCCACCGTGCCTTCCTTGATCTGCTCGGGGCTGGCGTAGCTGGGCGTCCCCAGGAAGGTGCCCGTCTGGGTCAGGCTGGCATCCTCCCGCTTCGCGATGCCGAAATCCATGAGCTTGGGCCGGCCATCCTCGCCCACCATGACGTTCCCCGGCTTCACGTCCCGGTGGACGATGCCCTTGGCGTGGGCGTGGTCCAGGGCCTCGGCGATGCCGGCCGCAATCCGCAGCTTCTCCTTCAGGGACATCGGCACGGAGCCCTTGATCAGGCTGTCCAGGGGCTTCCCGGCCACGTATTCCATGGCCAGGAAGGGGCCGAGCCCCTCCTCCTCGCCCACATCGTAGATGGCGACGATCCCCGGGTGGTTGAGCACGCCCGAGACCTCCGCCTCCCGCTGGAAACGCATGAGGAACTCGTGGCGGTCGGCCTCGTTCCTGACCGAATCCAGCTTCACCAGCTTGATGGCCACCTTCCGCTTGATCCTCGGATCCTCGGCCAGGACGACGCTGCCCATGGCCCCACCGCCCAGCAGGCGCTGGACCTGGTAGCGGCCGATGGTCTGGGGGAGGTTCTCGGAGTCACCCATGCGTGTCCCTGGTAGCGGAGCCATCCTACCAACCGCATCGGCTGGGTTTGCAAGATTGTGAGGTTTTTCATGGATTTTCCTGCCGGTCCCGGCAGAATATAAGCAGCTCATGGACTGTGGGCGAAGGAGAGCGTTCCGAGATGGAGATCCTCAAGACGGCCGTGCTGGTCACCTACTTCACGCTGCTCACCATCCTGAGCATCTACGGCGCGCACCGCCTGTGGATGCTGCTGCTCTACTACCGCCACAAGAAGGACGTTCCCCAGCCCAAGGGCGACGCCAGCTACCTGCCGGTGGTGACTGTCCAACTGGCCGTCTTCAACGAGATGAACGTCATCGAGCGGCTCATGGACCACGTCGTCCGCATGGACTGGCCCAAGCACAAGCTCGAGATCCAGGTGCTGGACGACTCCACGGACGAGACCGTGAAGGTCGCCAGCGCCGTCGTGGACCGCTACAAGGCCCTCGGATTCGACATCCACTACCTGCACCGGACGGACCGCACGGGCTTCAAGGCCGGCGCGCTGGCCGAGGGCCTCAAGAGCGCCAAGGGCGAGCTGGTGGCCATGTTCGACGCGGACTTCCTGCCCACGGAGGACTTCCTCCGCAAGGCCGTTCCGCATTTCGCCGATGAGAAGGTGGCCTTCGTCCAGGGCTGCTGGGCCCACCTGAATCGCGAGTTCTCGCTCCTCACCCAGGTCCAGGCCATCCTCCTGGACGGCCACTTCGTCTTCGAGCACACCGCCCGCCACCGTTCCAAGGCCTTCTTCAACTTCAGCGGCACGGCCGGAATGTGGCGCGTCTCCGCCATCGCCGACGCCGGCGGCTGGGAACACGACACCATCACCGAGGATGCCGACCTGTCCTACCGGGCCCAGCTCAAGGGCTGGAAGGGCGTCTACCTCAAGGACCTCGTGGTCCCCGCGGAACTGCCCGTGGAGGTCAATGCCTTCAAGAGCCAGCAGCACCGCTGGGCCAAGGGCAACGCCCAGGTCATCCGCAAGCTGATGAAGACCATCTGGAAGTCCGACGAGAGCCTCCACACCAAGCTGGAGTGCTGGTTCCACCTCACGGCCAACTGCAACTACATGCTGATGGTGGTGCTCTCCATCATCATGGTGCCCAGCATGATCATCCGGGCCGGCACGCCCATGCACATCCTGCTGCTCACGGATGGCCCCTTCTTCCTCCTGAACGCCGTCAGCGTGGGCCTCTACTTCGGGCTCTCGCAGAAGGAGCTCACGGACAACACGGGCTGGAAGCGGCGCCTGAAGTACATCCCCGGGCTGATGGGCCTCGGCATCGGACTCGCCCTGAACCAGGCCAAGGCGGTGCTCGAGGGCTTCTTCACGGACGACAAGGAGTTCAAGCGCACCCCCAAGCTGGGCGTGGACGCCGATGGCAAGGCCATCAGCAAGCGTGCCTACAAGGTGCCCAAGAGCGTCCTCACCTTCCTGGAACTGGCCTTTGCTGTCTACTACCTCGCCGCCCTCTGCGTGGCCATCTACATCCGGAAGTGGGCCTCGGTGCCCTTCCTCTGGCTCTTCTTCAGCGGCTTCGCCTACATGAGCCTCCTCTCCTTCGCGGACATGAAGCTCTTCCGGCGCCTGGCCATGGAGGAGCCGGTGGACGAGGTCCAGAGCGCCTCCACCTTCCTGCAGTAGGCCCCCCGTTCCGATCGGGGGAGCCATGGCCCGCCCGCCCCGCACCCAGCGCTCCCGCGCCGCCGCCCTGCGGTACCAGCCGGAGGATCCCTTCCGGGATGCGGCACCCAAGCTGGTGGCCAGGGGTGAGGGGCTGTTGGCCGACCGCATCCTCGAACTGGCGCGACAGCACCATGTCAACGTCACCCGGGATCCCGACCTGCTGGCCGCCCTGGAACCCCTCGACATCGGCCGGTTGATCCCGCCCGAGCTCTTCCAGGCCGTGGCCCTGCTCCTGGCCGCCCTCTACCGGGCCAACGGTCGGATCCCCGGCGAACCCACCGCATGATCGACCTCCATTGCCACACCCTCCATTCCGACGGCACGGACACGCCGGAACGTCTGGCTCTCCTGGCGGAGGCGGCCGGGTTGACGGCCCTCTGCCTCACCGACCATGACACCCTCGGCGGCATCCCGGACTTCCTGGCCCAGCAGCCGAAGGTGGAGGTCCGGCTGCTCGTGGGCACGGAACTGAGCTGCCGCTTCATGGGGCGGTCCCTCCACGTCCTGGGCCTCCTGGTGGACCCCACGGACGCCCGGTTCCAGGATCGATTGGCCGAGCTGCGCGGACGCCGGGAGGACCGGAACCGCCGCATGGCCCTGCGTCTGGCCGAGGTGGGTTGTCCCGTGAGCCTGGAGGAGGTCCAGGCCGAGGCGGAGACCCCCCTGCTCTCCCGGGTCCACTTTGCCCGGGCCCTGGCCGCCAAGGGCTACGTCCGGCGACCTCAGGAGGCCTTCGAGCGCCTTATCGGGGACGATGGCCCGGCCTTCGTGCCCCGGGAGGAACTGAGTCCCGGGGAGGCTGCCCGCTGGATCCGCGAGGCGGGCGGCGTGCCCGTGGTGGCGCACCCCGGGCGCTTCGCCGGCGGCTCCTTCAACTGGGACGAGGCCATGCGCGACCTGCAGCGGGAGGGCATCGAGGGCCTCGAAGGCTACTACGGAGAGTACCGGGCCGCTGAACAGCGCTATTTCACGGGACTGGCCAGACGCCTCGGCATGGTCGTCACCGGGGGCAGCGACTACCACGGCGGCAACAAGCCTGGACTCCGGCTCGGCGCAGGTCGGGGCGGGCTGAAGGTGCCGGACAGCCTGCTGGAGGCTCTGGAGGCCCAGCGGGACCGGGGCGCCTGGACCTGAGTGCACCTGTCGCCAGGCGCGGAAGCGCTGTAGGCTGTTGAAGATAGGGGCCCCCATGTCCAATCGCATCCTCCTGGTGGAAGATGACCCGATCAATGTCAGGTTCATCCAGGTCGTCCTCGCCAAGAAGGGTGGGTTCGAGGTGCTCGTCTCCGAGGATGTGGAAGAGATCCTGCGGCTCGCCCACGAGGCGGATCTCGCCGCCATCATCATGGACGTGAGCCTCTCCCGCTCCAGCTACCAGGGGAACAAGGTGGACGGGATCTTCATCACCCAGCTCCTCAAGCAGGACGAGGCCACGCGGCACATCCCCGTGCTCCTCGCCACGGCCCACGCCATGTTCGGGGACCGCGAGAAGTACCTGGAGCTGACGGGGGCCGAAGGCTACATCGCCAAGCCCATCCACGATCCGGCTGCCCTCGTGGACGCCGTCCGCGCCGTCATCCGCGCCTGACCGTGGCCGCGAGACCCGTCTCCCTCGCCGCCTACCGGCTCCTCCTGGAGTACGACGGCGGTCGTTTCCACGGCTGGCAGAAGCAGGGGCCCGGCCAGACCCGTGAGGGTGTCCGCACGGTCGCCGGATCCCTCGAGCACGCGATCCACCAGGCCGGGTTCCACCTCGTGGCCCTCGGCGGCTCCGGCCGCACGGACGCCGGGGTCCACGCCCTGGGCCAGGTGGCCCACCTGCACCTGGACGCCAGGGGCGCCCCCCGGCCCGGCGAACTGCGCCGCGCCCTGGATGCCCTCCTGCCCCAGGACATCGCCCTCCGCGACGTCCGCTCCTGCCCCCCGGTCTTCCATGCCCGGCACGATGCGGTGGACCGCACCTACCTCTACCAGATCAGCCGCCGGCGGAGCGCGCTGGGCAAGCCGTGGATCTGGTGGGTGAAACACCGCCTGGACCTGGACCGGCTCGCCCGGGCCTGGACCGCCTTCGAGGGGAACCAGGACCTCGCCGCCTTTGCCGAGCTGGATTCTGAGGAAGACGGCCGGAGCCGCCTCTTCAAGTGCGAGGTGGCGGAAGCCGGCTCCCTGATCCTGCTGCGCGTCCGCGCCACCCACTTCTTCCGCCGGCAGGTCCGGCGCATGGTGGGGGCCGCGGTGGCCTGCGGGGTGGGCGAGGAGGAACCCCGTCGCATCGTGGAGGACCTCCGGGATCCCACGGAGGCCGCCAACCGCCTCTGGGCGGCCCATGCTGCGCCAGCCTCGGGCCTGTTCCTGGAGCGGGTCCGCTACGCAGGGGATCCCGAACCCGGCCCCCCGCAGCCGACCCTCCTGATTCCCTGAGCCCGGAGCCTCGATGCCCACCCGTGACGAAGCCTGGCAGCTGCTCTGTGACTGGACCCCCTCGGACCGGCTGCGGATCCATGCCCGGGCCGTGGAGCTGGTGATGCGGGACTTCGCGGCCCGCCAGGGCGAGGACGTGGAACGCTTCGGGCTGGCCGGGCTGCTCCACGACGCGGACTATGATTCCTGGCCCGAGGAGCATCCGAAGCGCATCGTGGCCTGGCTCACCGAACGCGGCGAGGCCGACCTGGCCCACGCCATCAGCGCCCACTACACCCGGTGGGGAGTGCCCTACGGGAACCTCCTGGACAAGGCCCTGCTGGCCTCGGATGAGATCACCGGATTCGTCATGGCCTGCGCCCTGGTCCGGCCCGGGCGCACCGAGGGCCTGGAACCCAGGAGCGTGAAGAAGAAGCTGAAGGACAAGGCCTTCGCCGCCGGGGTGGACCGTTTCGAGGTGGCCGAGGGCCTGCGGATGCTCATCGAGGCCGTGGGCGGGACCGAGGAGGAGCACCTGGAACGGATCATCGGCGTCCTCCACCGGCACCGGGAGGAACTGGGGCTGGCACCGGCCGGGACGGACCAGGGCGTGTAAGAACTCAGATCTTGTGGTCGTCAAACGAAAAGAGGGACATCGGATGGCCTCCGGAGTCCTGTCATGAAGCCCAGCATCCTGCGAAACACCCTGTTCTCCTTCCTGGCCTTCGGCCTGGCCATGGGTGCGGTGTTCCCGCTCTACGCGGGCTTCTTCGTGGACTGGAAGCCGGGCCTGCGCATCTTCTTCGTGGCCGGCTGCCTCCTGGCCGGCCTCATCATGGGCCTCGCCAACTACTTCGTGATGAACCTCATGCTTCTCCGGAGTCTGCGGCGCATGGCCGGCGTGGCCCGGGCCATCAGCGAGAAGGACCTCACCCTGGACTGCACCCTCCGGAGCCACGACACCATCGGCGCCATCGCCCACGCCATGAGTGTCATGGCCGGCAACCTCCGCGATGTCATCGGGAAGGTGGCGGGCCTGAGCGAGCAGGTAAACCGGGACTGCCAGGGCATGCAGGGGAACCTGGGCAATGTCAGCCGGCGGATGGAGGTCCAGGTGGGGGGCGCAGCGGAGATCAGCCGGGCCATGGAGGAACTGAGCCGGACCATCGCGGACGTCGCCCGGAACGCCATGGAGGCCGCCTCCGCGGGCCGACAGGCGCAGGAACTCGCCCAGGAAGGTTCCGGCGTCACGCGGGAGGTCCAGTCGGCCATGCACCAGGTCCGGCGGGTGGTGGACGAGGCGGCCGACGCCGTGGTGGATCTCGGGGGCAAGGCCGAGCAGATCGGCGCCATCGTCCAGGTCATCAACGGCATCGCCGAGCAGACGAACCTGCTTGCGCTGAACGCGGCCATCGAGGCCTCCCACGCGGGAGCGCACGGCCGGGGCTTCGCCGTGGTGGCCGAGGAGGTCCGCCGGCTGGCCGAGAAGTCCTCCCAGGCCTCCCAGGAGATCCGGGACATGATCGCCAGCATCCAGGCCACCACCCAGCACCTCGTCCGCGCCATGGCGGGCAGCACCGAGCATGTTCAGGGCGGTGTCTCCAGGGCCGAGGCCGCAGGCCGCTCCCTGGAGGGGATCCTGACGGGCATCCATGCCGTCAGTGTCATGGTGGACCGGATCGCGGAGGCGGCCGAGGAGCAGGCCCGCACCGTGGCCTCCGTGGAGGGCCGGACGCGGGAGATCCACGAGGGTGCGGCCGGAACGCTGAACGAGGCCCGGGACACCGAGGGCGCCAGTTTCCGGCTGGCGACCCAGGCCCAGGACCTCAGCGGCCTGCTGGGCTCGTTCCGCCTGCGTTGAGATCCTCGAAGGCCTGGCCCAGGATCCCGGCGATCCTCCGCCGCCGCAGGATGAGGGTGCGCAGGCGCTCCTGGTCGGCCAGGATGGCGGCCTTCCGCACCGCGGGCGCGACGGGAGTTCCGGCGTCCGCCTGCGGATCCTCCAGGCGGTCCAACTCTTCCCGGAGGCGGGCCTCCGCCGCAGCCACCCGGATCACCCTGATCCGCCTGGGCGCGCCTTTCCCTGCCCCCCAGTTGTTCTCGGTCCAGAGGGGCTCGTAGCCCGCATGGGAGATCACCACGGCTTCGGTGCCGTCCGGCCACCGGCGACGCTCGAAGGTCACCTCCAGGGCGGCCCCGTCCCGGCTGTCGCCCTCCGCCACGGGGAAGAGGTCGGCCCGGTACATGCGGTCCTGGTTGCTGATGAAGTTCCCCAGGGAGTAGGCCACCAGGGCGCGGCGGCCCTCCACGGTCAGCAGCTCCATGGGCTGGAGCACGTGGGGATGGTGTCCCAGCAGCAGGTCGCAGCCCGCCTCCACCAGCTTGCGGGCGATGTCGCGCTGACGCTTCGTGGGCATGTGCTGGTACTCGTTGCCCCAGTGGATGCTCACCACCACGATGTCCGCCTTGGACCGGGCCTCCCTCACTGCCGCCAGGGCCGGTCCGAGATCGAGGGGGCGCACCCAGGGTTCGGTGGCCTTACGGTCCAGATCCAGGTTGAAGATGTCCGTGAAGCCCAGGAAGGCCACCTTCAGGCCGTTCCGTTCCAGGATCTGCGTGGCTTCCGCCCGGGGGCGGTCCTCTCCGCTGCCGATGGCGAGGAGGTCGGCCTGCCGCAGGCGGTCGAGGGTCTCCGCCACGCCCTTCCGCCCCTGGTCGAAAGCATGGTTGTTGGCCGTGGAGAGCACCGTGAAACCGCTGGCGCGAAGGGCCGGCGGCAGGGAGGCCGGGGCATTGAACTGGAAGGGCTTCCCGGGGCGCCCGGTGGTGGGCGCCACGGGCGTCTCGAGGTTGCCGAAGGCCAGGTCCGCACCCTTGAACAAGGGCACGAGGTCCGCCCACAGGTCCGGGAAACCGCCCTGGTCCTGCGTCTCGGCCAGCTTCACGTCCTGGTGCATCATGATGTCGCCCACCGCCACCAGGCGCACGGTGACGGGCGGTGGCGCCGGCACCTCGGCCGCCAGGACCGGACCCAGTGCGAGCAGGACCGCGAGGAGGAGGACGCGCCGGCTCAGGCCCACTCCTCCGGGCCGTAGTAGACCTCCACCGGCAGCCCGGGGAAGTGCGAGCGCACGCCGGCGGCGATGGCGTCCAGCTGGAGCCGGCGGAGCGGCCGGGCCTCGGGCTCCGGGGTGGGACGGGCCACGGTGTAGAGCTGGAGCGCCTGGAGCCGTCCCCCGTTGCGGAGGATGTGCTCCAGCCGCCCGCAGTAGGCCGCCAGCTCCGCGGTGTCGGGACCCTGGCCCTGCCATTCCAGGAAGAGGGTCTGGATCACGGTGGGCCAGCGCCGTGCCGTCGCCAGCAGGTTGTCCAGGATGCGCTGGAAGGGGACCTGGCTCCGGCAGATCTCCCGGTAGTACGCCTCGGAACCGGCGTCCAGCTTCGCCCAGATCTCCCCCTGGTGGGCCATGAGGATCTCCAGCCCCTGGACCACCTCCGGGGCCTGCAGCCGGCTCGAATCCGTGATCAGCACCAGCTTTACGAGATCCAGCCCACGGGCCCGCTTCAGCGCCGCCACCCGGGCCACCGCCGCGGTGAATTCCCGGGCGGTCGTGGGCTCGCCGTCGCCGCTGAAGGCGATGTCATTGAGCCGGCGCTGCTCGGGTCGGGCGGAGTCGAAGGGCGGGATGTCGTAGAGCTCGCCGCTGGTGGAGAGGTCCAGGAGCAGCCCCAGTTCCTGCTCCACCTGGTCGAGATCCAGGTCCCGCCGTCGCGCAGGGCTGAGCCGGTCGACCTCGCAGTACACGCAATCGAAGTTGCAGACCTTGTCTGGATTCAGGTTCACGCCCAGGCTCACGCCCCGGCTGCGCCGCGAGATCACGGGATAGCAGTAGTCGAAGTCCCGCCAGACGCGGCGGTGGTCCAAATGGGCCTGGATCAAGTCACTCATCCGTACAGCATACGCCGGATCAGCCCGGAATTTTCCGTCCGGCCTGCCGCGCCTTGCGGGTCTCATGCGCCCGGTTCGCCTCCTGGATCGCCTCCGGCTTCCAGAGGATCGATTCGGACTGGCCTTCGCCATCCACCGCCACCATCACGAATTCCCCGCTGGTCACGTCGCGGTGGGAGTCGGTCACGGGCGCGTAGACCTGCACCTCGATCTGGATGGTGAGGCTGGTGCGCCCCTGGCGGCTGATGGTGGCGTAGAACTCGATGATCTCCCCCGGCCGCACGGGGCTGTGGAAGATCAGCTCGGACACCTTCAGGGTGACGAAGCGACGGTTGCGGGACATCAGGGAGGCCGTGATGCCCGCCACCATGTCCATGCGCGCCATCATGTCGCCGCCGAACAGGGTGCCGTTGAGGCCGATGTCCTGGTCCAGGACCATCTCTCGGGAGATCAGCATGGGCCCTCCAGCTCCAGCATAGGTCCTACCAGGCCCGGGAGGCGACGAGGATGGCCGCCACCAGGCCCCCCAGCGCCAGGGCGGCGGACAGCAGCCGCGGTCCGGCCAGGCGGGTCCAGAGCAGGGTCCCGCTCAGCGTCATGAACACCAGTCCGCCCGCGAAGCAGTCGGTGAGGAGGATCCAGCCGGCCTGGCCACCTTCGGCCTTGTGGAGCCGCTCCAGGGTCTCCACCAGGTTCGCGTCGCCGCGCTCCAGGTCGACGGTGCGGTTGCCCGGCAGGTAGGTGGCGCGCGCGAAATGGGCATGCCCGGTGACCATGACCAGCCACTGCTCCGCCGCCTTCACCTCCTGGCCGCCGAAGCGGGCGGGCCTGGGCGGCAGCACCCGCCAGCGCACGCGGCTCATGGGCACGCCGAAGCGCGAGGCCAGGGTGCCGGCGAGTTCCTCGATGGTGGCGGGCGCCTGGTCCAGCTGGATCTGGACCTTGTGCTCCTCCACCTGACCGGCCTCGATCTTCATCACGGCCCGGTGGTTCTGGAGAAAGCCCGTCAGGCCGAAGAGGAGGCCGAAGGCGGCCCCGCTGAGCCCCACCCAGGCGTGGAAGCGCCGGAGGTTGCGCAGGAAGGTCCCGCGGCGGGAGTCGGGTCGGGAGGCCGTGTTCGACGTCATGACAGCCATCATGGGGCCGATCGCCGGCCTCCGGGAAGATGCAAAAAGGACGGCCCCCGCGGGGGCCGTCCTCGGCGGAACGAGTCTGGATCAGCCCTTGAGGCGTTCGGCCAGGGCCTTGCCCATGTCGGCGGGGCTCTGCACCACGGTGATGCCCGCGGCGGTCAGGGCCTTCATCTTCTCGGCAGCGGTGCCCTTGCCCCCGGAGATGATGGCGCCGGCGTGGCCCATCCGGCGCCCGGGAGGGGCCGTCTGGCCGGCGATGAACGCCACCACGGGCTTCTTCATGTTGGCCTTCACCCAGGCGGCGGCGTCCTCCTCGGCGCTGCCGCCGATTTCGCCGATCATGATGACGGCATGGGTATCGGGATCGTTGTTGAACATCTCGAGCGCGTCGATGTGGCTGGTGCCGCTCACGGGATCGCCGCCGATGCCGATGCAGGTGCTCTGGCCGATGCCCAGCGCCGTGAGCTGGCCCACGGCCTCATAGGTGAGGGTGCCGGAGCGGCTGACGACGCCCACGTGGCCCTGCTTGTGGATGCGGCCCGGCATGATGCCGATCTTGGCCAGGCCGGGGCTGATGATGCCGGGGCAGTTGGGGCCGATGAGCCGGCTCTTGGGGTAGTTGGGGAGGACGCGCTTGACCTTCACCATGTCGAGGACGGGGATCCCCTCGGTGATGCAGACGACCAGCTCGATGCCCGCGTCGAGGGCCTCGAGGATGGCGTCCGCGGCGGCCACGGGGGGCACGAAGATCATGGTGGCGTTGGCGCCGGTCTTGGCCACGGCCTCCTTGACGGTGTTGAAGACGGGGAAGCCTTCGATGTCGGTGCCCCCCTTGCCCGGCGTCACGCCGCCCACGACCTTCGTGCCGTAGTCGCGGCAACCCTTGGCGTGGAAGAGGCCCTCGCGGCCCGTGATGCCCTGGACGATGAGCTTGGTGTGGTTGCCCACGAGAACTGCCATGTCATACCTCGCGAAAATGGAATCGATTGGGTTCCGTGGTTGGACTATTTGACGGAGGCGACCACCTTTTCGGCGGCGTCCTTCAGATCGGCGGCGACGATGAGGTTCAGGCCGCTCGCGGCGAGGATCTTCTTCCCCTCCTCCACATTGGTGCCTTCGAGGCGCACGACCACGGGCACCTTGATGCCGATCTCCTTGGCCGCGTTCACGATGCCGGAGGCCACGATGTCGCAGCGCATGATGCCGCCGAAGATGTTCACCAGCACGGCCTTCACCGACTTGTCCTGCAGGATGATGCGGAAGGCGTTCTTCACCGCATCCTCGGTGGCGCTGCCGCCCACATCCAGGAAGTTGGCCGGCGAGCTGCCCTCGTACTTGATGATGTCCATGGTGGCCATGGCCAGTCCGGCGCCGTTCACCATGCAGCCGATGCTGCCATCCAGCTTGATGAAGTTGAGGTTGTACTTGCTGGCCTCCACCTCCTCTTCCGCTTCCTCGTTGAGGTCACGGTAGGCCAGCACATCCGGGTGGCGGACCAGGCCGTTGTCATCGAAGCCGATCTTGGCGTCCAGGGCGGTCACGTCCCCCTGCTTGGTCACCACCAGCGGGTTGATCTCGACCATGGAGCAGTCCTTCTCCACGAAGAGGCGGTAGAGGTTCTGGAGGAACACCACGCCCTTCTTGAAGGCGTCGCCCTCGAGCCCCAGGGCGAAGGCCACCTGGCGGGCCTGGAAGCCGGAGAGCCCCAGGGCCGGGTCGATGGCGACCTTGACGATCTTCTCGGGGGTCTTCTCGGCCACTTCCTCGATCTCGACGCCGCCCTCCGTGGAGGCCAGGATGGTCACCCGGCTGCTGGCGCGATCCACGAGGAAGCTCAGGTAGAGCTCACGCTCGATGTCGATGGGCCTGGAGATGAAGACGGTGCGGACCTTGCGACCTTCGGGACCGGTCTGCTTGGTGACGAGCTGCATGCCGATCATGGCCTTGAACAGCTCGGCGGCCTTGTCGGGATCGGTCGCGAACTTCACGCCGCCGCCCTTGCCACGGCCGCCCGCATGGATCTGGGCCTTGACCACGCTGGCGCCACCGAACTCCTTTGTGATCATGCGGGCTTCCTCGGCGTCCTGGGCCACCTTCCCGTCCGGCGTGGCGACCTTGTACTGCCGGAGCAGTTCCTTGGCTTGGTACTCGTGGATGTTCATGCTGACTCCCGAAAGGGCCGCCGACCGGCGTCCGCACCACCCCCCAGTCTAGCGGGCCCCGCGCAGGCGCCGAACCCCCAACGCTGTGACCCGTGGCATCCTTTGGGCAGCCCGCGGAGACCCCATGGCCCAGCTCGACAAGCTGCTGTCCCACCTCGTCCCCAAGGGGGGCGTGCGCCTGCGGCTCCAGGCAGATCGCAAGCCCTGGCTGGAGCTCCGGGCCGGAGGCACCCTGGACCTGCTGCCCAATCCCCTGCCCGGCGTCATGGTGGACGTGCTGGCCGCGGACGTGGTGCCTCCCGAGCTTAAGGAAACCTGGCAGAAGGATGGAGAGGTCAAGTTCGAGTATGAATTCGGAGGCTACGCCTTCCGCATGCACCTGAGCCGCTACAAGGACAACGCCCAGATCGACGTGGAGCATCTCGGCCCGGCCCGGCCCAGGCCCGCGGCCCCCGCACCCGCGCCCGCCCCTGCGGCACCCAAGGCCGCGCCGGAACCCAAGGCTCAGCCGGAACCCAAGGCCGCGCCCGCCCATGTTGAACCCAAGGCGACCCATGGCCATGCCCATCCCAAGTCCGAGGCCAGGCATGGCCGGGACACGGAGGGCCCCCGCTCCCATCCCCTGGCCGAGCGCCTCTTCACGGCCCTCCTGGCCCAGCAGGGGTCGGACCTCCACTGCACCTCCCATGAGCCCCCCCTGGCCCGCATCCACGGGGACATGAAGGAACTGGAGGGCTTCGGCCCCATGACCCCCGCGGCCTTGCTGGAGATGATGGAGGCCCTGGCCTCCCGGGCCATGTGGGAGCGCTACCAGGAGCGGTTCGATGCCGACTTCGCCCATGCCTTCGAGGCCGGTGGCTGCCGCCTCCGCGTGAACTATTTCCGCGACCGGGTCGGTCCAGCCTTCGTCTGCCGCGTCATCCCCAACCAGATCCCCGATCCCGACAAGCTGGGCATCCCCGAACCCGTGAAGCGCCTGGCCAACCTCGCCAAGGGCCTGGTCCTGGTCACCGGGCCCACGGGCAGCGGCAAGTCCACCACCCTGGCGGCCATCCTCGACCTGGCCAACCAGAAGCGGAAGGACCACATCCTCACCATCGAGGATCCCATCGAGTTCGTGCATCCCCGCAAGGGGTGCCTGGTGAATCAGCGCGAGGTCGGCACCCATACGGAGAGCTTCAAGACGGGCCTCCGGGCCGCCCTCCGCGAGGACCCTGACATCGTCCTGGTGGGCGAGATGCGCGACCTCGAGACCATCGCCATCGCCCTCGAGACCGCCGTCACGGGCCACCTGGTCTTCGGCACCCTCCACACCTCCAGCGCCATCGGCACCATCGACCGCATCGTGGACCAGTTCCCCAGCGACCGGCAGCAGCAGATCCGGGTGATGCTGGCGGACGCCCTGAAGTGCGTGGTGAGCCAGACCCTGCTCAAGAAGATCGGAGGGGGGCGCATCGCCGCCCTGGAGACCCTCTTCATCAGCCCGGCCATCGCCAACCTCATCCGCGAGGGGAAGAACTTCCAGATCCCCAGCGCCATGCAGACGGGCCGCAGCTATGGCCAGCGCCTCATGAACGACGCCCTGGTGGAACTCATCCAGGCGAAGAAGGTGGAGCCCATGGAGGCCTACCTCAAGTGCCCGGACAAGGAGAGCTTCATCGCCGCCTGCAAGCGGGCCGGCATCCCCTTCGACCTGCGCCTGGGAGAGGTCGACGGCTGACCGGTCCGCGCCTGGCCCAGTCTTGCCCTTGCGCGAGGCCGGGGGCATCCCATCCTGGATACCACCTCCGGGTGATCCCGGCATGTCATCCCACCTGCCCGTCGCGTTCCGTTCCCGTTCCTGGGCGCGGGCGGGTCCTGGGAGCAGCCCCTGGCCCCGGGGCGGCGTGCCCATTGAGATCCACCCGGAGGTGGGACATGACCACGAAAGCCGGAAGGCATCCCACAACCCGCCGAACCACGGTGACCGAGCGTGCCCCGCTGCCGCCGAAGTCCCGCAGGCACCTGCCCGCGGTGGCGGTCCTCCCCTTCCTGGACCTGCGCCGGGAGAACGGGGACGCCCCCCTCGCCGAGGGGATCGCCGAGGAGCTGATCCAGGCCCTGAACCAGGTGGAGGGCCTGAGGACCATCTCCCGGACCACCTCCTTCCTCTACGGGGGGGCGGGCCTTCCCCTCGCCGAAGCGGGGCGCCGACTCCACGCGGATGCCGTCCTGGGAGGTTCCCTCCTGGAGGGCGAGGGCCGCCTGGTCCTGAAGACGGAACTGGTCGACGTGGCCTCGGGACGGGAACTCTGGTCCGAGACCCGCGCCTTCGAACGGAAGGATCTCTTCGCCGCCCTGGAGGACACCGCCCGCGGCGCGGCGTCCGCACTGAGCCTGTCCGCCTCCTTCCGGCCAAGGCGACCCGTGGCGCTCGAGGCCTACGGCTACTACCTCCGCGGGAGGCACTACTACTACCGGTTCAATCGCCGGGGCATGGGCTTCGCCGCCGAGATGTTCCGGCGCGCCCTGGACCTGGACCCCGGCTACGCCCCTGCCTGGGCCGGCCTCGCCAATGCCGCCGCCTACGCCTACATCTACATCGAGCGCACCGAACCCCAGCGGGAACTGGCCGAATCCTGCAGCCGGAAGGCCCTGGAGCTCGATCCGGACCTGGCCGAGGCCCACGCCTCCAGGGGCGTCGCCCTCTCCGCCGCGGGCCGGACCGAGGAGGCCGAAGAAGCCTTCGAGACTGCCCTGCGTCTGGATCCGAATCTCTACGAGGCCGCCTACTTCTACGCCCGCCATTGCCTTGCCGCGGGGAAACCCGAACGGGCTGTCGAGTACTTCGAGTGGGCCGCAGCGCTGCGCCCGGAGGATTTCCAGGCCATCCTGCTGGTGGCCCAGGTCTATCACAGCCTCGGGGTGGAGGACGAGGCCGAGGCGGCCCGGCGGAAGGGGCTCACCCTCGTGGAGGAGCGGCTGGAACGCGCACCCGACGACGTGCGGGCCCGCTACCTCGGGGCCAATGCCCTCGTGGCCCTGGGTGAACGGGAGAAGGGCCTGGCCTGGGCCCGGATGGCCCGCAGCATGGATCCCGACGACCCCATGCTGCTCTACAACCTGGGCTGCATCCACGCCCTGGCCGGCGATCCCGGGGAGGCCCTGGATTGCCTGGAGCGGGCCGTCGCGGCCGGACTCACCCAGCGGAACTGGTTCCTCCATGACGGGGATCTCGATGCCATCCGGTCCCATCCCCGGTTCCAGCGACTCATGGATGGGCTGGCGGATTGAGGGCGGCGGCCGTCACCTGCTGCGGGACAACAGCGCCTCGGGGATCTCACGGAGGAGGGCCCCCGTCTCCGCGTGCCCCCGGACCTCCGCGAGGCGCGCCACGGCATTCCGCGAGGCCGTCAGCGCCAGGTCCCGGGTCTCGGCCAGGGCATCGTGGCGGGCGATGAGGGCGCGGAGGGCCTGCTCCTCGGCCTCGGGGATGGGCACCTCCTCGCCCCGGTCCCAGATGGTCCGGATCAGGGATCGGACCTCGTCCGGGGCCCGTTCCAGCAGGGTGAGCATGGGCAGGGTGAGCTTCCCCTCCCGGAGGTCGCTGAAGGCCGGCTTGCCCAGTTCCTCGCTGGTGGCGGTGTAGTCCAGGAGGTCGTCCACGAGCTGGAAGGCCCGACCGACCTCCAGGCCGTATTCCCTCATGGCCGCGCATTCGTCCTGGTCCCGGCCGGTGAGGACCGCGCCCGTCTCGGTGCACCCGCTGAACAGCAGGGCCGTCTTGCGTTCCTGGATGTCGAAGTAGTCCTTGCGGCTGGTGTCCAGCTTGAAGAGCACATCGTTCTGGATGAGCTCGCCCTCGATCATGCGGGTGGTGACCTCGGCGAAGATCTCCATCATCCGCCAGCTCCGACCCGCGATGGCCTCGCTCATGGCGACCAGGTAGAGAAGGTCCCCGAAAAGCACCGTGAGCGTGTTGCCCCAGAGGCGGTTGAGGGTCGGCATCCCGCGGCGGAGCTGGGCGTGGTCGATGACATCATCGTGGACCAGGGTGGCGGTGTGGATCAGCTCGAAGACGGCTCCGAACCGCACATCCTCGTCGTCGGGGACACCGCAGAACCGTGAGGACAGCATCACGAGGGCCGGGCGGAGGCGCTTCCCCTGCCCGCCCCGGACGTGGTCCGCCAGCTTCTGGACCACCTCCACGTCACTCTGGAGGATCCGCTGCAGCTCGGCCTCCACGCCCGCCAGCTTCGGCGCGATGGGGAGGAAGTAGCGGGAGAGGTCGAGTCGAGCCACGTCAGCCCCGGTAGTTGGTGAACTGCAGGTCCAGGCCCTGGTCATCCTTCTTGAAAAGGGCGATGACCTCCTGCAGGTCGTCCCGGCTCTTGCCGCTCACCCGGAGCTGGTCGCCCTGGATGCTGGCCTGGACCTTGATCTTGGCGTCCTTGACGGCCTTGATGAGCCCCTTGGCCTTCTCCACGGGAATCCCCTGCTGGATCGTGACCTCCTGGCGGACGCTGCCCTTGGCCGCCGCCTCGATCTTGCCGTAGACCATGCTCCGGATGCTCACACCGCGCTTGTGCAGCTTGGTCTGAAGCACGTCGATGACCGCCTTCAGCTTCACCTCGTCGTCGCTGGTGAGCACCAGCACCTTGTCGTCCTTGAGCTCGATCTTCGAGACCGAGCCCTTGAAGTCGTACCGCTGGCCGATCTCCTTCATGGCCTGGGACAGGGCGTTCTTCACCTCGTCCAGATCCACTTTGCACACCACGTCAAAGGAGCATTCGCTGGCCATCATTCCCTCCCATACCGGATTGTCCTATAGCCTAACCGATCAGCCTTCCAGGCTCCGGCGCAGTTCCGGCCACCCCTCCCACAGGCTGAGCAGCTGGAAGGCCGACAGCACGAGGGCATGGTGGATCTCCCCCCGGCGCATCCGCGCCTGCCAGTCCTGCCAGCGGCAGGCCCAGACCTGCAGTTCCTCGGCGGGATCCAGGTCGAGTTCACTCTCAGGGGCGCAGCCGAGGGCCAGGAAGCTGTGGCAGCGGTTGTCCTGGGTGGCCGGATTCGGCGTGCAGGACCCCAGGGGGATCCACTGTTCCGTGTCGTGCCCCGTCTCCTCCCGCAGCTCCCGTCGGGCGGCGGTCAGGGGGTCCTCGCCGGGGTCGCAGCCACCCCCGGGGATCTCCAGCGTCGGTGCATCGATCCCGTGGCGGAACTGCTCTACCACCAGCAGTTCTCCGGCCTCCGTGAAGGCCACCACGTTCACCCAGTCCGGTCCCTGGAGCCGGTAGAACTCGTGGGTCCGTCCCGTATGGGGGCTTCTCCGCCGGGCCACCACCTGACGGAAGATCCGGGAATCCTGGCGGGCGCGTTCCTCCTCCTGGATCCAGGGCCGGGAAGGATCGAAGCCCTGGGGATGACGGTGGAGCAGGCGCATCAGTACCTCGTCACCGAGGGGTCCAGACGGCTGAAGGCGTCGATCCCGCCGCTCAGGTGCGCGACCTGCGCGAAGCCCAGGTCGCGCAGGATGGCCAGGGCGTAGCGGCTGCGGACTCCATGGTGGCAGTAGGCCGCCACCGGCCGGGAGGGGTCCAGCTCCCCCGCCCGATCGGCCAGCTCCCCCAGGGGGATGAGCCGCGCCCCGGGGAGCCGGACCAGCGCGAACTCCCAGGGTTCCCGGACATCCAGGATCTGCACCTGGTCCGGATCGAGGTCGCGGAAGGCCTCCGGGGCGAGGTTGACGCCAGCGTCAAACACGAGCCCCCTCCTCGCTCCCGAGGACCCGCCCGCAGACGTGGTTGACGATCATGTCCAGGGCGGTGCGGTTCTCCACCCCGGTGGGGACGATGAGATCCGCCCACCGCTTGCTCGGCTCCACGAACTCGAGGTGCATGGGGCGGACGCTCTGCTCGTACTGCTCCATGACGCTCTCCAGGCTCCGGCCCCGCTCCCGGGTGTCCCGGCGGATGCGGCGGAGGATGCGGATGTCGGCGTCGGTGTCCACGAAGATCCGCGCGTCGAGCTGGTCCCGGAGCTCCGGGAGCGCGAAGAGGAGCAGGCCCTCCAGGATGACCACCTTGCCGGGGGGGATGGGCTCCTCCCAGCCGGTCCGGTCGGAAATCGTGAAGTCGTACCGGGGCTTCCGGATGGGATTCCCCTGATGCAGCGAGGACAGGTGGGCCGCCATCAGCTCCAGGTCGAAGGCATGGGGATGGTCCCAGTTGATGGGCCGATCGCCGAAGCGCCCCTTCACCACCTCCAGCGGCGCATAGTAGGCATCCATGTCCAGAAGCAGGGGCGCCACGCCCCGGCGCTTCAGGCGCTTCACCAGTTCCACGGCCACGGAGGTCTTCCCGCTGCCGGACCCTCCCACGATGCCCACCAGCATGGGTCTGTCCGACATGAGCCCCTCCCCCGTTCCATCCTACTTCAAGCGGCGCCGCCCCTCTGCTATGGTTCGGCCATGCTCAGGGCCCGATTCGCTCCCGTTCTCGCCCTCCTGGCGCTGCTGGCCGGCTGCAGTTCGGAGGATCCGCGCCTGCCCGCCAACATCTACGAGGAGGCCCGCAGGCTGAACCTGGAAGGGCGGAGCCTCGAGGCCCGGGCCATGATGCGGCAGCTCACCCAGCAATACCCCGACAGCGATGCCGCCCAGCAGGCCCGCCGCGACCTGTTCCTCCTGGACGCCTTCGTGGCCCGTGACCAGGCGGACCGCCAGAAGCAGGTGCGCGCCGCCATGCGCCGCATCGCCGACGCCCTCACCCGGTACCGGGGCAAGAAGGGCGAGTACCCCGGCAGCCTGCAGGACCTGGTGCCCGAATACCTCGACCAGGTGCCCGAGACGCCATGGAAGCATCCCTTCTTCTACCGGGCCTTCGTCCCCAAGCCCATCGAGGATGTCCAGGTGAAGCGGGGCCCCGTCCGCCAGCGGTTCAATACCAAGCTCGAGAGCTACTACCTGGCCTGCCTCGGCACGGACCTCAAGCCCGGGGGCGACGGGGCCGCCGCCGACATCCTCCTCCAGGACGGGGAACCCATCGACGAACGGGCCTTCCCGCCCATCCCCCAGCCGCAGCCCGTCCGTTGAGGTTCCAGTCACCCAGCCTCAGGCTGCGCGCATACGCGCGCAGTTAGCAAAATGCGGCCATGGGCCGCATTTTGTCGGTGGCTTTGTGTGAATAACTACTTCACGCCCCAATCCAGGATCACCTTCCCGCTCTGCCCGCTGCGCATGGCGTCGAAGCCCTTCTGGAAGTCGTCGATGCCGAAGCGGTGCGTGATGACGGGGGTGATGTCCAGCCCGGACTGGATCATGGCGGCCATCTTGTACCACGTCTCGAACATCTCCCGGCCATAGATCCCCTTGAGGAGGAGGCCCTTGAAGATCACCTGACTCCAGTCCACGGCGCAGTCGCCGGGGAGGATGCCCAGCAGGGCCACCCGGCCCCCGTGGTGCATGGCCTCGAGCATCGACTCGAAGGCGTTGCGGTTGCCGCTCATCTCCAGGCCCACGTCGAACCCCTCGGTCATGCCGAGTTCCTTCATGACGGCGGGCAGGTCCTTCTCCTTCGGGTTCACCGCCAGGGTGGCGCCCATCTTCCGGGCCAGGGAGAGGCGGTACTCGTTCACGTCCGTGATCACGACATTGCGGGCGCCCACATGCTTGGCGATGGCCACGGCCATGATGCCGATGGGGCCGGCGCCGGTGATGAGCACGTCCTCCCCCACCATGTCGAAGCTGAGGGCCGTGTGGGCGGCGTTGCCGTAGGGGTCGAAGATGGAGGCCACCTCGCCCGGCACGTTGTCCGGCACCTTGAACACGTTGAAGGCCGGGATGGACAGGTACTCGGCGAAGGAGCCGGTGCGGTTCACGCCCACGCCCACGGTGTTGCGGCAGAGGTGGCGCTTGCCCGCCCGGCAGTTCCGGCAGTGGCCGCAGGTGATGTGCCCCTCGCCGCTGACGCGGTCGCCGGGCTTGTAGCCCTCGACCTCGGCGCCCACGGCCTCGATGACCCCGAAGTACTCGTGGCCCACCACCATGGGCACGGGAATGGTCTTCTGCGCCCACTCGTCCCAGTTGTAGATGTGGACGTCGGTGCCGCAGATGGCGCTCTTGTGGACCCGGATCAGCACATCGTTGGGTCCGACTTCCGGCATCGGCACATCGTCCATCCAGATGCCTTCCTCGCGCTTGGCCTTCACCAGGGCTTTCATAGATCCCTCCAACCGCCCCATTGGACCACCAAGCAGACGGCTTACCAAGCCTCCCTCCCGGGAGCTTGACCTTTTTCACAGGCGGCCGATAAGGTCGTCAGACCGGATCGCCCCTTGTCGACCATGCCCCTGGTGCGGCAGTTCAACCGCAACAATAACCGCCCCCCTCGCGCGGATCGCGCGTGGGCCGGAGCGGGCGTCCCCTAGACACACCAGACCCTCCGAACCACCCCCGATTCGCCGAGGCGGATCGGGGGTTTTTCCTTTTCCACCCAGGAGTCCCCATGTGCGGCATCCTCGCCATCCTCGACCTCGACCCCAGCCGGTCCCATCCGATCGAACTCCGCCAGCAGGCCCTGGCCATGGCCCGGAAGCTCCGCCACCGAGGCCCCGACTGGAGCGGGGTCCACGCGGACGACCAGGCCATCCTCGTCCACGAACGGCTCTCCATCGTGGATGTGGAGCACGGTGCCCAGCCCCTGACCGATGTCCAGGAAGGCACGGTGCTGGCCGTCAACGGCGAGATCTACAACCACCGGGACCTGCGCGCCGGGCTCCGCAAGCCCCATGCCTTCCAGACCGGCTCCGACTGCGAGGTGATCCTCTACCTCTATGACGAGGAGCACCCCAGGGAATTCCTCAACCGGATGAACGGCATCTTCGCCTTCGTCCTGCACGACCCCCGGCGGCACACCTACCTGATCGCCCGGGACCCCATCGGCGTGGTGCCCCTCTATGTCGGCTGGGACCGCCGGGAGCACCTCTACGTGGCCTCCGAGATGAAAGCCCTGGTGGGTGTCTGCGAGCGGATCCGCGAGGTCCCGCCCGGCCACTACTTCCTGGCCCACGAGGCGGAGAAGGGTTTCCAGCGCTACTACGCACCCGCCTGGGCCGAACCGGATGCCGTGCCCGACCGCCCCTACGATCCCGCAGCCCTCCGGGAGGCCCTGGAGGCCGCGGTGCGGCGCCAGCTCATGTGTGACGTGCCCTACGGCGTGCTCATCTCGGGTGGGGTGGACTCGTCGCTCGTGGGCGCGCTGGCCGCCCGCCACCGGGAGGGGCGCGTGGAGGAGGACGAGCGTTCCCCGGCCTGGTGGCCCCGGCTCCATTCCTTCGCCATCGGGCTCGAAGGCGCGCCCGACCTGGCACCGGCCCGGAAAGTCGCAGACCACATCGGGGCCATCCACCACGAGATCCACTTCACCGTCCAGGAGGGCCTGGATGCCCTCTCCGATGTGATCTACCACCTGGAGACCTTCGACATCACCACCATCCGGGCCGCCACCCCCATGTACCTCCTCATGCGGAAGATCCGGGCCATGGGCATCAAGATGGTGCTGTCCGGCGAGGGGGCCGACGAGATCTTCGGCGGCTACCTCTATTTCCACAAGGCGCCAGATGGCGCGGAGCTGCACCGGGAGACGGTGCGAAAGCTCCAGAAGCTCCACCTCTACGACTGCGCCCGGGCCAACAAGGCCAGCGCCGCCTGGGGGGTGGAGGCCCGCGTGCCCTTCCTGGATCGCGATTTCCTCGACGTCGCCATGTCCATGGATCCCAGCATCAAGCTGCCCCGCATGGCCCCCCGGCCGCGCCCCATCGAGAAGTACCCCCTCCGCCAGGCCTTCGACGGCTACCTGCCGGACGAGGTCCTCTGGCGGCAGAAGGAGCAGTTCTCCGATGGCGTGGGCTATGCCTGGATCGACGCCCTGAAGGCCACCGCCGGGCACCAGGTCACGGACGGCATGCTCCGGGGCGCGGCGGAGCGCTTCCCCGTCAAGACGCCCGAGACGAAGGAGGCCTACCTCTACCGGCAGGTCTTCGAGTCCCATTTCCCTTCGCCCACGGCCGCCGCCTGCGTCCCCTTCGAACGGAGCGTGGCCTGCAGCACCGCCACGGCCCTGGCCTGGGACGCCGCCTTCCAGGCCGCGGCCGACCCTTCCGGCCGGGCCGTGGCGGATGTGCATCGGGAGGGACGGGCCCCCGCCTGACCCCGCGCTATCATGGCCGGACCGGACGACCATGCCTGACGATCCCACGCCTTCCAACGGCCACCGCGCCTTCCCCCGGGTTCCCATCGGATACCGGGTGAAGGTCGTGACGGACGATCACATGATCGCCTACGCCTCGGCCCTGAACGTCAGCCAGGGGGGCCTGCTGCTGGAGGCCACGCCCGCCCTGCCCGTGGGGCGTCCCTGTGGTGTCGCCATCTTCCTCATGGACCAGGAGACGGGAAAGCGCATCGTGGCCCGGGGCGTGGTCGTCCGCAGCGACGCGCTGGGCACGGCCATCCAGTTCACCAAGGCGCTCGAGGCCGACAACCGTGCACTGCTGGAGGCGCTGATCCACTCGCGTACGCCCGGCGATCCGGCCTTCGGATCGGACATGGGAGCCTGCGGATGAGCCGTCCCGATCCCGTGGAGGCCCTCCACCGGCTCCAGGCCTTCGTGCGCCCGGAGTCGCGCCGGCCCCCCATCCTGGTGGAAGACTGGCAGCCTCCGGCCTTCGGGAGCTACGAGGAATTGAAGGCCTGGCTCAAGGAGGCCGTGCTCACCGCCCGGGTCTACGAGGCCTTCCCGGATGGCCGCTGGACCATCGAGCTGCTGCTGAAGGAGCAGGAGCCGGGGACCACGTACCGCATCCGGCTGTGACCCCCGGCCACTGACCCGGGCGGCTACTTGATGACGCCCAGCTCTCGGCCCACCTTGGCGAAGGCGGCGATGGCGCGGTCCAGGTCCTCGCGGGTGTGGGCGGCGGACATCTGGGTGCGGATGCGGGCCTGGCCCTGGGGCACCACGGGGAAGAAGAAGCCGATGACGTAGACGCCCTCGTCCAGAAGCTTCGAGGCGAAGGCCTGGGCCAGGGGCGCGTCGTAGAGCATGACGGGAATGATGGGATGCTCGCCGGGCAGGAGCTTGAAGCCCAGCTTCTCCATGCCGGCGCGGAAGTGCCGGCTGTTCTCCCGCAGGCGCGCGCGCAGCTCGCCGCCCTGTGCCAGCATGTCCAGCACGTGCAGGCTGGTGGCCACGATCGTGGGGGCCAGGGTGTTGGAGAAGAGGTAGGGGCGGCTCTTCTGCCGCAGCCAGTCGATGACCGGCTGGCTGGAGGCCACGTAGCCGCCGCTGGCGCCGCCCAGGGCCTTGCCGAGCGTGCCCGTGAGGATGTCCACCCGGCCCATGACGCCATGGTGCTCATGCGTGCCCCGGCCATGCTCGCCGGTGAAGCCCACGGCGTGGCTGTCGTCCACCATGACCATGGCCCCGTGCTTCTCCGCGATGTCGCAGATCTCCGGCAGCTTGGCGATGTAGCCGTCCATGCTGAAGACGCCGTCCGTGACCACCAGCTTGAAGCGGCAGCCCGACGCGGCCTTCAGCTGGGCGTCCAGGTCGGCCATGTCGCTGTTGGCGTAGCGGAAGCGCTGGGCCTTGCAGAGCCGCACGCCGTCGATGATGGAGGCGTGGTTGAGGGCGTCGCTGATGATGGCGTCCTCCTCGCCCAGGAGGGGCTCGAAGACGCCGCCGTTGGCGTCGAAGCAGCTGGAATAGAGCTGCGTGTCCTCCATGCCCAGGAAGGCGCTGATCTTGGCCTCCAGCTGCTTGTGGATGTCCTGGGTGCCGCAGATGAAGCGCACGCTGGACAGCCCGAACCCGTACTTCGGCAAGGCCGCCTCCGCCGCCTTCACCAGCTCCGGGTGGTTGGCCAGGCCCAGGTAGTTGTTGGCGCAGAGGTTGATGACCTTCTTCCCGTTGGCCTCCACCCAGGCGCTCTGGGGGCTCGTCATGACGCGCTCGGTCTTGTACAGACCGGCCGCGCGGAGCTTCTCGATCTCGGAATTCAGGTGGTTCAGGAAGCCAGGATTCACGGCGGGTCCCCTTTCGGTGCGAAATCCCAGGATACCGCCGCATCGGCTATCCGGACCCCGGAAGGCCCTTGGACCTGACACAGCGGAAAGCGCCGGGTGATGGAGCAGGCTCCGGGGGAGCCTGCGGAATCGGGACCCGGCGAGAAGCCCATGCCAGTGCCGACCCGTGAGCCCAAGCCGCAGGCGCCGGGCGAACGGATGGCAGGATCCGGCCCTTTTGCGCCCCGGCGCAAAAGGGCCGGGCTTGCCACGGCACTCGGGGGAACGACTTAGGGCTGCTTCTTCCGACCTGACCCGGTTCATCGCACCCCGATGCATGGGGCCCGGCTTCCCATCAGACTACTGCCTGGAGCCCCCGGGGGCCAGCGGAAGGGGATGGCGCCGGGGCAGGATCGGCGCGGGAAGTCTGATTTTCCAGGCACTTTTTAAGATCGTGGAAAAACCCGGCCCCCACCCCTTGACACCCCCACATCTTGGGGCCATTCTTTTCGTCCGGCACAACCCCTAGAGGTTCAGGCACTCGGCCCCCACCCGTTGGGGTGGGTTCTTTTTTGCCCCATTCATCGGGTCCTCGACCCATCCCCGCCCCCATCCCCACCCCACCACCGGACAGCGCCATGAAGATCACCCGCCACTTCACCAAGGCCGGCCACGATCCCCTCGAGGGGATCCCCTTCGTCCCGCGGACCAGCCGCATCGCCAAGCTCGACGGCACGGTGGTCTTCGAGGCCAAGGACGTGATGGTGCCGGAGACCTGGTCCCAGGTGGCCGTCGACATCCTCGCCCAGAAGTACTTCCGCCGGAAGGGCATCGACGCCCAGAACGGCGGCGAGAAGGACGCGCGCCAGGTGTTCCACCGCCTGGCCGGCTGCTGGCGGCACTGGGGCGAGACCCACGGCTACTTCGACTCCGCCGACGACGCCCAGGCCTTCTACGACGAGCTGACCTACATGCTCGCCGAGCAGATGTGCGCGCCCAACTCGCCGCAGTGGTTCAACACGGGTCTGCACTTCGCCTACGGCATCTCCGGGCCGGCCCAGGGCCACAGCTACGTGGACCCGAAGACCGGCGAGATGACGAAGTCCACCTCCGCCTACGAGCGCCCCCAGCCCCATGCCTGCTTCATCCAGAGCGTGGCGGACGACCTCGTGAACGAGGGCGGCATCATGGACCTGTGGACCCGCGAGGCCCGCATCTTCAAGTACGGCTCCGGCACGGGCACCAACTTCTCCAAGGTGCGCGGCTCAGAGGAGCCCCTCTCCGGCGGCGGGCGCAGCTCGGGCCTGATGAGCTTCCTGGCCGTGGGCGACCGCGCCGCCGGCGCCATCAAGAGCGGCGGCACCACCCGCCGCGCCGCCAAGATGGTCTGCCTCGACCTGGACCACCCCGACATCGAGGCCTTCATCGACTGGAAGGTGACCGAGGAGCGCAAGGTGGCCATGCTGGCCGCGGGCAGCGCCCTCACCCGCCGCCACTGGGACGCCATCTGCCAGGCGGTGGAAGGCTCCACTTCGAAGGACATCGATCCCCGGACCAACGAGGCCCTGCGCAAGGCCCTGGCCAAGGCGAAGCGGGAGGGCGTGCCGGCCGCCTTCCTCACCCAGTGCCTGGGCCGCCTGGCCGACGGCGACCTCGAGCGCGACCTCCACGGCTACGACACCTCCTGGGACGGCGACGCCTACTACACCGTGGGCGGCATGAACTCCAACAACTCCGTCCGGGTGCCCGACGCCTTCATGCGGGCCCTGGAGATGGACGGCGACTGGGAGCTGAAGCGCCGCATCGACGGCAAGACCAGCAAGAAGCTCCGCGCCAAGGACCTGTGGGAGAAGGTGAACAAGGCCGCCTGGGCCTGCGCCGATCCCGGCATCCAGTTCGACACCACCATCAACGACTGGCACACCTGCCCGGCCGACGGTCCCATCAACGCCAGCAACCCCTGCTCCGAGTACATGTTCCTGGACGACACCGCCTGCAACCTGGCGTCCCTGAACCTGTGCACCTTCCTCACCGAGGACGGCGGCTTCGACCTGGTGGGCTACCGCCACGCCATCCGCATCTGGACCGTGGTGCTGGAGATCAGCGTCCTGATGGCCCAGTTCCCCAGCGAGTCCATCGCGAAGCTCAGCTACGACTTCCGCACCCTGGGCCTGGGCTACGCCAACCTGGGCGCCATGCTCATGCGCATGGGCATCCCCTACGACAGCGTGGAAGGCACCCAGTGGTGCGCCGCGCTGACCGCCATCCTCACAGGCGACGCCTACGCCGCCAGCGCCGAGATGGCGCGGGAGCTGGGGCCCTTCCCCGGCTACCAGCGGAACGCCGGCAACATGCTGCGCGTGATCCGCAACCACCGGCGCGCCGCCTACAACGCCCCGGCCTCGGAGTACGAGCAGCTCTCCATCCGTCCCCAGGGCCTGCATGGCGCCGGCGTGCCCAAGCGCATCGTCGAGGCCGCCCGCGAGAGCTGGGACACGGCCCTGACCTACGGCGAGCAGTGGGGCTTCCGCAACGCCCAGGTGACCGTGCTGGCGCCCACGGGCACCATCGGCCTCCTCATGGACTGCGACACCACCGGCGTCGAGCCCGACTTCGCCCTGGTGAAGTTCAAGAAGCTGGCGGGCGGCGGCTACTTCAAGCTGGTCAACCGCGCCATCCCCGAGGCCCTGGCCCGCCTGGGCTACAGCCCGAAGCAGATCCAGGAGATCGAGCGCCACGTGGTGGGCTGGCTGCAGATCACCGACGAGACCCCCGGCATCACCAGGTCCATGCTCAAGGGCGCCGGCTGGGCCGAGGAGGAGATCGCGGCCGTGGAGCAGAAGCTCCCCACCGCCTTCGATCCCGCCTACGCCCTGGACGTGGATCGGCTGAAGCGAGACTTCAGCGCCGAGCAGGTGGAGACCTTCCTCCTGGCCCTGGCCGGCAGCATGACCGTGGAGGGCGCGCCGCACCTCAAGGACGAGCACCTGCCCATCTTCGATTGCGCCAACCGCTGCGGCCGCACCGGCCAGCGCTTCATCGCCCCCATGGGCCACCTGCGCATGATGGGCGCGGCCCAGCCCTTCCTCAGCGGCGCCATCAGCAAGACCATCAACCTGCCCGCCGAGACCGGCGTGAAGGAGATCGGCCAGATCTACGAGGCCAGCTGGCAGCTCATGCTCAAGGCCGTGGCCCTCTACCGCGACGGCTCCAAGATGAGCCAGGCCATGGCCACCAGCCTGGACCTGCTGGACGGCGCCGACACCCTGATGGACGAGTCCGCCACCGCCACGGAGAAGACCCCCGTCCTGGCCCAGGCCATGACCAACCAGCTGGTGCGCACCTACCGGCGCCGCATGCCCAACCGCCGTGGCGGCTACACCCAGTCCGCCACCGTGGGCGGCACCAAGCTCTACCTCCGCACCGGGGAGTACGAGGACGGCAGCCTGGGCGAGATCTTCCTCGACATCCACAAGGAGGGCGCGGCCTTCCGCGCCGTGCTCAACTGCTTCGCCATCGCCGTGAGCATGGGCCTGCAGCACGGGGTGCCGCTGGAGGAGTTCTGTGACGCCTTCCTGTTCACGCGCTTCGAGCCCAACGGCATGGTGGCGGGCAGCGACACCATCAAGCTGAGCACCAGCCTCATCGATTTCGTGTTCCGCGAGCTGGCCATCAGCTACCTGGGGCGCTACGACCTGGCCCATGTGGAGCCCGAACAGCTCATGGGCGGCCAGAAGCCCGCCAGCCAGGCCGCCGGCCTCCAGAAGAACCTGCCCGACCTGCCCACCGGCACGCCCCTGCCCTTCCCCGAGGCCGGCGCGCCTGCCGCCTCCGCCCCGGCCCCGCAGCCCGTGCTCGTCCCCGTGGCCGCCGGCGCGCCCTCCGGCGCCCGCCCGGCCGTGAGTGCCGCCCAGGCCGCCCGCGAGAAGGGCTACACCGGCGATCCCTGCCCCGAGTGCGGCCACCTCACCCTCGTCCGCAACGGCGCCTGCATGAAGTGCCAGACCTGCGGGGCCACGACGGGATGCAGCTAGGGACCCCTGCAGGTTCACCAAAGAGAGGGCGGCGCGCGCTGGGAAAAGAAGGCTGAAGGAGAGGGGCGGGGATCTTCCCGCCCCTTTCGGTTCCTTCGTGCCCTTCGTCGATCCGGGGGTGGTGACCTGATCCTTCCCATTCCGGGAAGTCCGGTGGATCGAAGCGCATGCGGGGTCCCCCCGCGAGGCGCCCAGGAATTCCTTCGACACCGGGGCGAATCCAGCTAACCTACGCCTGCATCACCTGGGATGACTTTGCGATTGTGGTGAACGGAAAGACCGACCCTTTCCGCCTGCCCCGCCTTTTGGACGCAGCGATCCGGATGCCCGGGCCCGCTGCTTCATGGGGAACCTCCATGGACCACATCACCACCAAGGATCCATCCGCCGGGGGAAGCTGGCTCCTCATCCTCGGGTGTCCCTGGGCCCAGAAGCACCTGCTCTTCGATCGGGCGCGGAACGTCTCAGGCCCCTCCTTCGCGGACTGCGCCAGCTGTGAACACCAGATCGGCGACTACTTCGAGCAGCGGGAACTGGAGGAGGGCTGGATCGCCCGGACCTTCCCCGAGTTCCTGGAATGCGGATACGGACAGGCGGACCAGGCCGCGGGCTGAGGGCGCCGGAAGCTCCGGTCCCCCCGTGGTGGCACGGCCCGGGGGGGCCCGGAACCTAGTTGTGCACGCCCGGGGCCTCCCGACCGGTCTTCTCGACGTATTCGGCGTAGGTGCCGAGGAAGGGCATGGGGCCCGGGTGCTCGTCGCCGCCCAGCTCGAGGACGCGGTTGGCGAGGCCGCGGAGGAAGGCGCGGTCGTGGCTCACGAAGAGGAGGGTGCCCTCGAAGTCCCGGAGGGCGTCCACCAGCATCTCCTTGGTGGCCAGGTCCAGGTGGTTGGTGGGCTCGTCCAGCACCAGGAAGTTGGGCGGATCGAAGAGCATGCGGGCCATGACCAGGCGCGACTTCTCGCCGCCGGAGAGCGCCCGGATGCGCTTGTCCACCTCGTCGCCGCTGAACTGGAAGGCCCCCAGGAGGTTCCGCAGCACGCCCAGGCCCTCCATGGGGAAGTCCTTCTGGAGCTGCTCCAGCACCGTCAGCTCCGGATCCAGCAGGTCCAGGCTCTGCTGGGCGAAGTAGCCCAGCTTGAGGCTCGCGCCCAGCTTCACCTCGCCGGCATCGGGGGCCAGGGCGCCCGCCACCATCTTCAGCAGGGTGGACTTGCCGGCGCCGTTCTTGCCCATGACGCACCAGCGCTCGCCCCGGCGGATGTGGAAGTCGAAGCCGTCATAGAGGGCACGGGCGCCGTAGCGCTTGGTGACGCCCTTGAGCATGAGCACGTCGTCGCCGGAACGGCCGGGGATGCGGAAATCCCACTTCACGATGCGCCGCTTCTTGGGGGGCTCGATGCGCTCGATCTTGTCCAGGGCCTTCACGCGGCTCTGCACCTGGGCGGCCTTGGCGGCGTGGGCGGAGAAGCGCTCGATGAAGCGCTGCTCCTTGGCCAGCTTGGCCTGCTGCCGGGCGTAGGCGGCCTCCTGGTTGGCCTCGCGGATCTCCCGCTCCTTCACGTAGAAGTCGTAGTTCCCGGAGTAGGTGACGATGTCGCCGTCATCGATCTCCAGCACCTTGGACACGATGCGGTTCATGAAGTCGCGGTCGTGGCTGGTCATCAGGATGGTGGCGGTGCTGGCCTTCAGGTACTGCTCCAGCCAGAGGATGCTCTCGATGTCCAGGTGGTTGGTGGGCTCGTCGAGCAGCAGCACGTCGAAGGTGCCCAGCAGCACCTTGGCCATGGACACGCGCATCTTCCAGCCGCCAGAGAGGGCGCCCACGTCGCCGTCGATCTGCCCGTCCTCGAAGCCCAGGCCCTGGAGGCAGGCCCGGGCGCGGGCCTCCAGCTCGTAGCCGCCCAGGTGCTGGTACTCCTCCTGGACATGCCCGAAGCGCTCCAGGATGGCCTCCAGCTCGTCGGCCCGCTCCGGATCGGACATCCCGCGCTCCAGGTCGGCCAGCTCGTGGTGCAGGTCCCCCAGGCGCCCGCTGCCGGCGATGGCCTCGTCCAGCACGGAGCGGCCCGCCATCTCGTCCACCTCCTGGCGGAAGCAGCCGAGGGTGAGCTTCTTCGGCAGGCTCACCACGCCGTCGTCGGCGGACTCCTCGCCCAGGATCATGCGGAAGAGGGTGGACTTGCCGGCCCCGTTGGGACCGACCAGGCCGGCCTTCTCGCCGGGGTTGAGCTGGAAGCTGGCGTCGATGAAGAGCACCTGCTTGCCGTACTGCTTGCTGACATTGGCGAAGGAGATCATGGCCTGCCGCGGATGGGGGACGGAGGGCCCGCCCCGGTGAATCCTCCAGGGTACCGTGATCCGCCCCGCGGCCCCAGCGGGGATGCCGGAGGGCCCGGCAGGCTGCCCCTTGTTCAGCCTCCGCCCCGGCCGGACGATGGAGAGGCAGGAGCCGCCATGCCCGAACCCCTCGAACCCGACCGGATGGCGTTGGATCCGGCCTCGGAGATCCCGGATCTGCTGATCGTCTGCCCCGACATCGCCCCCCTCCGCTTCCGGGACGGGGAGCGGCTGGTGGTGGAGGGGGAGACCTCCCAGGAGCTGTTCGTCGTCCTGCGGGGCAGCCTCGTGGTGGAGCGCCGCGAGGCGGACGGCTCCCAGCGACCCCTGGCCCATCTGGAATGCAGCGCGGAGCACCCCACCATCGTGGGCGAGATGGCCTACTTCGGGGCCCAACGCCGTACGGCCACAGTCCGGGCTGTGGGGGCCTGCCAGGCCCTCTGCCTGAAGCCCGCCCACGTGGACGCCATCATGGAGGGCTTCCCGGAGCTGACCCGCCTGCTCTGCCGCCAGTTCACCCGCCGTCTGCAAGAGGCCAACGACGCCCTGCGGGACCTGCGGGCCCGCTTCGACCTGGGCGCCGAGCGGCGCATGGTCCAGCCGGGCGAGCTGGTCTTCAAGGCCGGGGAGCGCGCCCCGCTCTGCCAGCTCGTGATGGGCACCGTGCGGCTGGAAGGCCCCCGGGGCAGCGAGGTGGTGGCGGCCCGGGACCTGCCCGATGGCTTCCTGGGCCTGGAGGCCTTCCTCCGCGACCGCCCCCAGGACGCCACCGCCGTGGCCGAGGACACCTGCTTCCTGGCCGTCATCGACTCCGCCCGGCGCGAGGCCTTCCTCCGCAACCAGCCGGGGCTGGTGCTGCGGGTGCTGGAGGGGAAGGGCTGAAAATCTGAAACCGATCGACCGTTCGGGGGGGTACGCCACCGTTCAGGGGTATTTGATGCTGCCGTCACCCGGACGGGGTTAGATGGTCCGGCATGCCGCTGATCCGCGGATCCAGGGAGGAACCATGTCAAGATCCCATCTGCTTCCCCGTGGAATCACCCTTCTTTCGGTTTGTACCTTCGCCATGGGCCAGGGTGTGGCTGGCATCGCTCAGCCGAAGGGGACCATGGCTTCCCCGGGCGCCTTCATCGAGCTCGAACGCGCGAAAGACCGCGTGAGCCCATCGCGCATTCGCCTGTTCCACCCCCGCTTCCACATGGTCAGCGAGTCCGGAGCGAACCACCTGCTGGCAGACGGGAGGTTCGACACGATCCAGGACTCGGGTGGGGGAAACTACACCTCAACGCATTCGGAGGGGGTGCCGGCGCCCCCCTCTGACGGCGAGCGTTCCTTCCTCCTGTGGTCCAGGGCCCTCGGCCTCCGGTTCCTCGATCCCAGCGGCTTCTACACCCAGACCTCGGCCGGTTGGAAGCGAACCAGCCTGGTCCCGGCCGAGTTTGATTGGACCTTGAAATGGGGCTCGGTCGAAGCGCTCACCGACGGCGGGATCCTCATGGTCACCGGATCGAGTCATCAATTTGAACGGGTCGATCCGGTGACTTGGAAAGCCGTGAAGACCTGGGACTATCCCTCCGGCAGGTCCGGCCAGCCGGGGGAACCGGCCCTCTACCGCGAACCCATGAGCGTGCGGGTGGACAACAAGGTCCTGGTCTTCTATCCCTTCACGCCCAAGGGCGACGTCTTCCTCTGGGATGGCGACGCCAACCAGGTTTCCCGGATCATCCCGCCCTGGGAAGCGACCGCGAACACCATCCTCGCCACGTCAAGCGGGAAGCAGGTCTCGAACATGCCGGCGACGGGCCAATGGTTTCCTTCCGGGGCCCACCAGGTCTATTTCCTCGGCGCGAACGGTGACAGGTGGTTCTCCTACCGGCTCGACCTCGGAACCCACACCTGGACCGCCTGGGAGGCCCATCACCAGGGATGGGACGTGCCCTACGGGATTCCCAGAGGGGATCTCGGCCTGATGAACGTCGAAGACTTCAAGTAGCACCCACGTACCGAATTCTCCTCAAGGGGTTTTATGTTTGACAACTTGCTGATCCGAGCAATTGGCTTCGCTGTCATGGGGGCAATCACATATTGTTCCGCCAAGGAACCATCCATGGCGCATCGACGTTCATATAGCACTTACACATGCACGGGCTGCCCGTTCATCGGCCCTTACACCAACTGCTACACCACTTATGACGACTACGGATGTACTACCGTAAGTTGCACCAAAGCAGATGGATCCACCGACGTAAAAACGGAGTGTGTGGACTCGGCGGGGAATGGCTCTGGTGAGACCCAGATGATGGGTGGCGGGTCATGCGCCGTGACGGTGACATATGACATCGCAAATGGGCATCCCACCAACTTCCAAAAATACATGGACCCATCCTGCTGACCGCGCTCCAGGAAATGGGTCCTAGCCCCTTCCCTCCACCGCCGCGTCGAGCATCCACCGCGCGATGCTGAGGGCGCTGGGCAGGTCCGGCAGGGCGTCGAGCCGGAACCAGCGGGCATCCTCGATCTCGACGGGATCGGGCTTCAGTTCGCCTTCCAGGTGGTCCGCCAGGAAGGCCACCATGAGCCCGTTGGGGAAGGGCCAGGGCTGGCTGCCGAAGTAGCGGAGGTTCTGGATGCGGATGCCCAGCTCCTCCGCCACTTCCCGGTGAACGGCCTGCTCCAGGGATTCTCCCGGCTCCGTGAAGCCCGCCACGGCGCTGTACACGCCGGGCTTGAAGTGGGGCGAGCGGGCCAGGGCCAGCTCCCGGTCCGCGCCCTGCCCTCGCCCGATGAGGACGATGACGGCCGTGGCGTTCGAGGGGAAGACCGTCAGGCCGCAGGCGGGACAGCGGCGACCGTGGCCCTCCGCCGGCGCCAGGGGCGTGGCACAGGCCCCGCAAAAGCGGTGGCCCGCCTCCCAGGCCAGCCACTGGTAGGCGCGGCCGGCCTGGACCCAGGCCTCCGGCGCCATCCTCGCGAAGGCCTCCCGGAGTCCCAGGACCTCCACGCCCTCGGGCACGGGATGATCCTCGGCCACCCGCAGGGCCAGGTGCCCTTCGGGCAGGCGCACCTGCGCCTGGGCCGGGAGCTCCGGCAGATCCCGCTCGGCGAGCCACAAGCGGTCCCCCTGGAACACGATCCGCACCGCCTCCACCTGGTTCCTCCCCGCGGACGCATGCCGCGGCTCCAGACTACCGGCGGGGCATCCTCAGACGAACAGCACCGCATGGACCGGCGGCAGGTGCTCGGCGAGGGTGATCCAGTCGTCGCCCGCGTTCTCGCTGATCCAGACGGAGCCCGTGGTCGAGCCGAAGGCCAGCCGCTCGCCGGTGGCGTCGAGGTCCAGGGCGTGGCGGTACACCAGGTCGTAGGCCCAGGCCTGGGGCAGGCCCCGATGCAGGGTTTCGAACGTGCGCCCGCCGTCGCGGGTGCGGTTCACCACCACCTTGCCCTCGGCCGGGATGCGGCGCTCGTCCTTGATGGCCGGCACGAACCAGGCGGTGTCGGGATCCTTCGGATGCACCACCACGGGGAAGCCGAAGACCGAAGGCTTCACGTCCGTGATTTCGGTCCAGCTCCTGGCGTTGTCGGTGCTGCGGAAGATCCCGTTGTGGTGCTGGATCCAGTAGGCATCCGGGGCTCCAGGGCATTGCACCATGCGGTGGGGGTCCTGGGATTCCGGGGCCTCCACCAGCTCGGGTGGCGCGTAGTCGGCGCGCATGCCCTTCGTGAAGGGCGTCCAGGTCTTCCCCAGGTCCTCCGTGATCCATACGCCGCCGCTGCTGATGGCCACGGCCACCCGGGCCGGGTTGCGGGGATCCACGCAGATGGAGTGGATCCCCGGCGCATCGGCGCCGCCGCCGGCCCACTTGCGCCGCTCCGGCATGTGCCAGAGCGGTTCCACCAGCTGCCAGGTATCGCCGTGATCCTCGCTCCGGAAGAGGCCACCGGGAATCGTGCCCGCCCAGAGGAGGCCCGGCTGGGAGGCGGCGCCGGGCGCCAGGGACCAGAACCGGATGAGGCGCCAGGGGATCTCCCGGCCCAGGAAGTCCTTCTCCACATGCCCCTCGGGCGGCGTGGGATAGGCGGGCACGCCGATCTCCGTCCAGGTGGCGCCGCGGTCGCGCGAGCGGTGCAGCTTCGCGCCGAAGTGGCCGTGGTCCAGGGCCGCGTACCAGGCGCCGTCGCGACGGTCGGCCATGGCCAGGGAGACGTTGTCCCCCAGGAAGGAGACGGCGTCGAGATCCCAGACGCCCCGAGCTGTCCGGCGGGCGGAGAAGAGCCCTTTGCGGGTCGAGATCAGCAGCTGGTCGGACATGTCAGCCTCCGGAAAGGGCCTGCATGACGAGGATCTCCGCGGAGGCGGAGACGGGATCACCCAGGGCGCGCCGGTCGGCCACCGGCTCGCCGTCCACGAAGATCGCCATGTGCTGCCGCAGGGCGCCGTGCTCATCCAGTACGTACCCCCGGGCCCTCGGATAGCGCGCGAAGGCCTCGTCGAGGCTCTCCCGCACGGTCGCACCGGCCACCGTGCAGGGGGGGCAGGCCACATGGCGCTGCAGGTTTCGCGTGAAGGCGACGCGGGGCATGGGGATCCTGGATGCCCCGCCACTGTGCCCGCTGCTGATTCCGGCTGTCAAGACAAGGACTTCCGCCGCGGACTTGGATAGCCGTCAGGACCGATCGGGTTCCTCCCAGGGATTCCGGGTCAGCTTCCGGTCCTTCTCCCGCTCCCGCTCCGCCCGCAGGAAGTCCTCGTCCTCCAGGCGGGTGGGATCGGGCAGCGGCCGTCCGTTCAGGTAGTGGAAGGGCGCCTGGCGCCGTTCCACGCCGACGATGCGGCTCCAGTGGTGCCGCCGTTCGAGGGTTTCGGCCATGGTCCACCTCCGGCCTCACCCGAAGGATAGGCTCACGGGTTTGTCACGCCATGGCCCCGGAGGGCTTGTGGGCAGGGCCGGAAGGAGGATGCTTGGAACGGCACCTGCCCAGCGCTCAATGGAGGTCGGAGTGGGCCTGAAGGCCCTGTTGGTCTACCCGGAAATGCCGCCCACCTACTGGAGCCTGAGGTACGCGCTGCCTTTCATCGGCAAGAAGGCCGTCTTCCCGCCCCTGGGTCTCCTCACCGTGGCCGCCATGCTGCCGGAGACCTTCGAGCCCACCCTCGTGGACTTGAACCTGGAGCCGCTGTCCGAAGCCCAGGTGGCCAACGCCGACCTCGTGTTCATTTCCGCCATGATCGTCCAGAAGGCGTCCTTCGAACGGGTGGTGCGACGCTGCAACGCCCTCCGCGTCCCAGTGGTGGCCGGCGGCCCCTACCCCACCAGCTGCCACGAGGAGATCCAGGGCGTGGACCACTTCGTGCTCAACGAGGCGGAAGTCACGCTGCCCCGCTTCCTGGAGGATTTCGCGCGCGGCGAGGCAGGCCCCTGCTACACCAGCACTGAGCATCCCGACCTCGCCCGCACGCCGCCGCCCCGGTTCGATCTGGTGCGCGGGAAGGGCTACGCCCAGATGGCCGTCCAGTACTCGCGGGGCTGCCCCCACCACTGCGAATTCTGCGACATCATCGAGCTCTTCGGACGGAGGCCGCGCACCAAGTCTCCCGCGCAACTCCTGCTCGAGCTGGACCAGCTCTACGAGGAAGGCTGGCGGGGCTCCCTCTTCCTGGTGGACGACAACTTCATCGGCAACCGCCGCGAGGTGAAGGCCCTGCTCCCCGAGCTGGCCCGCTGGCAACAGGCGCGGCACCATCCCTTCTCGCTGTTCACCGAGGCGAGCCTCGACCTGGCCGAGGATGAGGACCTGATGGACCTGATGATCCAGGCCGGGTTCAACATGGTGTTCATGGGGCTCGAGACGCCCGACCTCTGCACGCTCAAGGCGGCGGGCAAGCAGCAGAACCTCAAGGCAGACATGCTCGCCAGCGTCCAGAAGATCCAGCGGAAGGGCATGGAGGTATCGGGCGGCTTCATCGTGGGTTTCGACAGCGATGCGGAGGACATCTTCGATCGCCAGATCCGGTTCATCCAGGAGGCCGGCATCCCCACCGCCATGGTGGGGCTCCTCATGGCCCTGCCCAGGACCCAGCTCCACCGGCGCCTGCAGGCCGAGGGGCGCCTCACCGACGAGACCGGCGGCGGAAACAACACCCACGACCTGCGCCTCAATTTCCTGCCACGGATGGATGCGACGAAGCTGATCGAAGGCTACAAGCGGATCCTCGCGGAGATCTACCGGCCGGACCGCTACTTCGAACGCTGCCTCCGCCTCCTGAGGAACCTGAAGCGGCACCGCATGTCGAGCCGGCGGATCCGCCTCACCGAGCTCCGCGCCTTCACCCTGTCGCTGGTCCGGCAGACCTTCTCCGGCTACGGCTGGGCCTACTGGAAGTACCTGGTGAGGGGGGTCCTCGTCCGGCCGCGCCTGGTCACGGAGACGGTGACCATGGCCGTGAAGGGGCACCACTTCTTCCAGATGACCCGGGGGGTGCTGGAACTGGACCGGTTCAAGGCCACCCTCGACACCTGGACCCAGGCCTTCGAGGCCCGGCTCCGCAGGATCAGGGAGCAGGGGCGTTTGACCGGACTCGCGGACGCGCAGGCGTACCGTGACCGCCTCCTCCGCCGGATGCAGGCCCGCTACCGGAGCCTCCACAAGGATTTCCGCGCCTTCGCCGACGATGCCGTGGACGCCTTCCAGGCCACCCTGGACGAGCAGCTCCGCCGGTTCACCCGGGAAGCCGCGATCCTCCGCTGAACCCAAAAAAGAGGCAGGGGGCGATCCCCCTGCCTCGTCAGGACGGGCGTTGGACGGACTACTTGACGAGTCCGAGCTGGCGGACGGCCTGGCGCTCCTCTTCGAGCTCCTTGGCGGTGGCGTCGATCTTGGCGCGGCTGAACTCGTTGATGTCCAGGCCCTTGACCATCTCGACCTGACCGTTCCTCACGGTGACGGGGTAGCCGAAGACCAGGCCCTCGGGCACGCCGTAGCTGCCGTCGGAGGGGAAGGCCATGCTCGTCCAGTCGCCCTCGGGGGTGCCCAGGGCCCAGGAGCGCATGTGGTCGATGGCGGCGTTGGCGGCGCTGGCGGCGCTGCTGAGGCCGCGGGCCTCGATGATGGCGGCGCCGCGCTTGGCGACGGTGGGAATGAAGGTCTTCTCGTACCACTCGTGGTCATTGACCAGGGCATGGGCGTTCTTGCCCTCCACTTCGGCGTGGTAGAGGTCGGGGAACTGGGTGGTGCTGTGGTTGCCCCAGATGGTCATCTTCTTGATGGCGGTGACCGGCTTCCCGGTCTTCTCCGCGAGCTGGGAGATGGCGCGGTTGTGGTCCAGGCGCACCATGGCGTGGAACTGGGCGGGCTTGAGCTTGGGGGCGTTGGAGAGCGCGATCAGGGCGTTGGTGTTGGCGGGGTTGCCCACCACCAGCACCTTGACGTTGCGGCTGGCCACTTCGCTCAGGGCGTGGCCCTGGGGCTTGAAGATGCCGCCGTTCGCGGAGAGGAGGTCGCTGCGCTCCATGCCGGCCTTGCGCGGCAGGGCGCCCACCAGCAGGGCGTAGTCCGCGTCCTTGAAGGCCACCATGGGATCGTCGGAGGTGGTGATGCCCGCCAGGAGCGGGAAGGCGCAGTCCTTGAGCTCCATGACCACGCCCTGGAGGGCCTTGAGGGCCGGGGTGATCTCGAGGAGCTGGAGGATCACCGGCTGGTCCTCCCCGAGCATCGCGCCGCTGGCGATGCGGAAGAGCAGGCTGTATCCGATCTGGCCGGCTGCGCCGGTGACGGCCACGCGAACGGGAGTCTTCATAACCAGATTCCTCCATCAGAGAGGATCATCTTATCGCCTTTGTCCGGGGCGGCAGGGGTGGATGTCACAAAAACTCGCATGGTTGCAGCCTCCGGCGCACTGGCAGGATCCCGGGTAGGATGAAGGCCCCGAAAACCATGTCCATGTTCCGCCTCCCGCGCTTCCTGCGAGCCCTGTCCAGCGTCCTTCTCGCCTGCGCCATGCTGGGCGCCGTGGGGATCCCGCGCTCCGGGCGCATGGCCTTCCGGGCCTACGGATCGCAGGAGGGGCTGCTCCATGCCAGCATCACGACGCTGGCCCAGGACTCGGCCGGCTTCCTCTGGGTGGGCACCGAGGGGGGCGCCTACCAGTTCGACGGCACGACCTTCCGGCTCTGGTCGCTGGGAGAGGGGCTCCCGGCAGCCTGGGTGCGGGCCTTCGCCCCCGAGCCGGAAGGCCGCCTCTGGATCGGCACCCGCGCAGGGCTCTGCCTCCTCGACCGGGATGGCCGCATCCACCGCCTCGCCGCAGACCAGGCCCTGGCCAGGGCCCGCATCCACGCCCTGCTGGAGGACCGCGGCGGGCGCCTCTGGGTGGCTGCCGAATCCGGCCTCTTCTGGGAGACGGGGGCTGGCCTCTTCGCGCCGGTGCCGGGCTGGCCGGGCGGCCCGGCCTTTTCCCTGACCCAGGGCCCCGGCGGCGTCTGGATCGGCGGCACCGGCACGGTGCGCCATCTCGATACCGCGGGCACCTGGTCTTCGATGGGCCCCGCGGAGGGCGTGCCTGCAGAGCCGGTGAAGGCCCTGCTGCTGGACCGGGCGGGGACCCTGTGGCTCCGCACCCCCGCCGCGCTCCGCCGACTCCGCGACGGCGACCGGGTGTTCGGCCCCCTGTCGGGGAACCTCCCCCCCCTCGCCATCAGCTTCTACGAGGAATCCCTGGTGCCGGATGGCGGGTCGGGCTTCTTCGTGCCCACCGCCAAGGGACTGCTCCAGGTGGACGCTTCCGGCCAGTGGCGGCTGATCGACGCCAGCCGGGGCCTGCCGTTGGGCTGGGCCAACCAGGCTCTGGTGGACCGGGACGGGAACCTCTGGGTGGCCAACCAGGGCCTCCACCGCCTGATGGGCAGTGCGAGCTGGGAGAACTTCACCCAGCTGGACGGCCTGCCCGCGGACAGCACCTGGGGCATCCTCCGCGACCACGCCGGCGTCCTCTGGGTGGACACCAGCGACGGCCTGGCCCGCATGGGTACGAAGGGGCCGGAACCCCTGCCCGGGGCCCACGGGCTCGTCTGCTATGCCCTGACGGAGGCTCCGGACGGGGCCATCTGGGGTGGCGGCGAACATCCCTTCCTCGTGCGCGTCGATCCAGGGCGCACGAGGGTCGAGCGCATCCCCCTGCCCGTCTCGGCCTCCCTCTGGATTCCCGTGGCCCTCCGCTGGGATGGGCCCGACTCGCTCTGGATCGGCACCTCCAACGCCGGCCTCCAGCACATGAGCCGCCGCGGTGGTCGGTGGATCTTCGAACCGGCGGAGGTTCCCGGCCTGCCCGCCCAGGGCCAACTGACGACCCTCCAGGTGGATCCGCACGGCCGCCTGTGGGCCACCGGCGAGCAGGGGCTGGCGCGCCTGGACGGCACCCGCTGGCACAGCTGGGGCCAGGACATCGGCCTCCATCCCGCCCCCGTCTGGGCCATGGCCATCCTGCCCGACGGCACCGCCTGGATCGCCTACCTGGAGCCCATGGGGCTCACCCACCTGGATCTCAACGGCGAGGTCCCACGGGTGCTGGGCCATCTCGGCCAAGCCCAAGGGCTGGCCAGCGACAGCGTGTACAGCCTCACCTCGGATGGCCAGGGCCGCCTCTGGGTAGGCGGTCCCAGGGGCGTCCAGCGGGTGGATGCCCGCGGCCTGAGGCTCTTCAAGCGGGCGGACGGCCTGGTCGGCACGGACTGCAACCCCTTCAGCACCTGGGTGGACCGCAACGGGGACATCTGGTTCGGTACCACGACGGGTCTCCTGCACCACATCCCCGGCCTGGGCCACGCCGCCGCCCCGCTCTCGGCCCCGCTGATCACGAGCCTCCGCCTGGGGCGTCTCGACTGGCACAGGTCCATCCAGGGGGCCTGGGTGCTGGACGATGTCCCCTCCTCCGACCGGACGCTCGCGGTGCGGTTCAGCTCCCTGGCCTTCGAATACGAAGGTCGACTGCGGTACCAGACCCGGATGATCGGACTGGGCGAGGACTGGATGGACACGGACGTGCGGGAGGCCCGCTACCCGGCCCTGGCGCCCGGCAGCTATCGGCTGGAGGTCCGCACCCTGCTGGACGACGAAGGGGCCGGTCCCATCACCTCGGTCCAGTTCCGCATCCTCCCCCCGTGGTGGCAGCGGTGGTGGGCCTGGATCCTCTGGCTCGGCCTGGCGGCCGTGGGTGCTGCGGCCTATTTCCGGTGGCGGACCGGGCGTCTCCGCCGCCGCACGGAGGAGCTGGAGTCCCTCGTCCGGGACCGCACCGGCGCCCTGGAGCTCAGCAACCTGGCGCTCACCACCATCTCCATGACCGACGCCCTCACGGGCCTCCGCAACCGGCGCTACCTGGCCCAGGAGCTGCCGCCGGTCCTCGCGGTGGTGCAGCGGCTCCAGCGTGCCCGCCTGGCCGGCCGCATCGCGGAATCCGGTCCCGAGTCCTGCCTCGTGTTCGCCCTGCTCGACATCGACCACTTCAAGCGGGTGAACGACACCTGGGGCCATGCCGCCGGCGACCGCGCCCTCGAGCAGATCGCCCGCATCCTCCAGCGCGAGGCGCGCGAGTCCGATTTCCTGGTGCGCTGGGGCGGCGAGGAGATCCTCTTCGTGGGCCACACGGCCGACCTGGATGGCGCCGCCTCGGTGGTCACCCGCCTCCACCAGGCCGTGCGGGACCACGCCTTCGATCTGGAGACCAGCGCCCCGCACCGGATGACCTGCTCCATCGGCTTCTCGCTGTTCCCCTTCCAGACGGATTTCCCGGACGGCACGCCCTGGGAGGAGCAGGTGCGCATCGCCGACCGCTGCCTCTACGCCGCGAAGCACTCCGGGCGGGATGCCTGGGTGGGCGTCGCAGGCCGGGCGGGGTCCCCCCAGGGACTGGTGGCCAGGTTCGAGCAGGATCCGCGCGAGGAGATCCGCCTTGGCGGCGTGGAGCTGCGCACCTCCCTGCCCGAGGAGGACCTGGTGTGGAAGGCCCTGCTATAGCTCCTTCACCAGCTGGCCGCCGCCGAGCTGGCGCATCTGGTTCAGGATCCAGGCCTGCCGCCCCCGCACGTACTCGCTGGGGGCGTTCACCCGGTACTTGTGGGGATTGGGCAGCACGGACGCCAGGAGGGCCGCCTCCGGGGGGGTGAGCCTGCTCGCCGGCTTCCCGAAGTAGGTGCGCGAGGCCGCCTCCACGCCGTAGACGCCATCGCCGAACTCCACGATGTTCAGGTAGACCTCCAGGATCCGCCGCTTCGACCACTCCGTCTCCAGCAGCAGGGTGAACCACACCTCGAAGCCCTTCCGCACCCAGGAGCGGGACTCCCACAGGAACAGGTTCTTGGCCGTCTGCTGGGAGACCGTGGAGGCCCCGCGCTTGCGCCGGCTGTGCTCGTTGTGGGCGTAGGCCTTCTCGATGGCCTGCCAGTCGAATCCGAAGTGGTCGGGGAAGTTCTGGTCCTCGGCCGCGATGACGGCCACCCCCATGTTCGGGGAGATCTCGTCCAGGGAAACCCACCGGTGATGCGGCGTGTAGGGCTTCGAATCCCCCCAGGCAGCCATGCGCCGCTCGACCATCAGCGCCGACACCGGCACCGGCACGAAGCGCAACAGGAGGACCAGCAGCGCCGTGAAGGCCACGAAGCCCCCCGCGGCCCAGAGCGTCACCTTGAGGATGCGACGGCCCCAACCCTTCTTCTTCGCCATGCCACCACCCGAGATCCAGGTGGGACACAGCCACCTCGCCCCTCCATCATAATCGGCCCCGCGGGAAGTCCACGGGGACACCCTGCCCGGGCGGCCCGGGCTCTGGAACAATGGGCCATCCAGGAGGACCCGCGTGTCCAGCGAAACCGACCGCCGCCGATTCGAGCGGCTCAGCACCGCGGGGAAGCCCTACGGCGTCCGCTTCCAGCTCCATGGCCGGGAGATCACGGGTGCCCGCCTGGCGAACCTGAGCGCCTGCGGCTGCGGCCTGGAGGTGCAGATGGCGGATGCAGCGGACTTGGAGGCCGGGGTGGCCCTCCAGGCCCTCTGCCTGGAGCACCCGGACCTGCCCCTGGTGCCCCTGGAGGGGACCGTGGTGCGGGTGCTGGGGAAGGTCCCGGGGAAGACCACCGGCTACGTGCTGGTGGGCGTGGATTTCACCGACATCACCCCCGTGGTGCAGGAGCTCATCCAGGGCCATGTGCAGGCCCAGCAGGCGGGCATCGGGCTCTGAACGGACCGGTCATGTCCCGGGCCACCCCGGACGAAAAGGGGAGCATGCCCGCCGCCCCCGACCCGCTCCGGACCCTCCTCGACCAGTTCGACGACGGCGACCGGGCCCACCGGCTGGCCTTCTTCCGCGCCTTCCACGAGGCGGGCCCCGAGGCGCTGGAGGAACTGGGCCCCCGGATCCTGCGACCCACCGCGCCCAAGGGCCTGCGGCTCCTGGCGGTGGAAGCGGGCTACTACCATCCCTGGCCCGGCTGGACTCCGATCCTGGCCCGCATGCTGCGGCACGAGACGGATTTCGGCATCTTCAGGACTGGCACGGAGACCCTGGGCCGCGTCCGGACGCCGAAGGCCCTGGAGGCGCTGCGGGAGCTCTCGGTCATCCGCGCCGCCCCTCAGTTCCAGGGCCAGGTGGTGGACGTGCTGGTCCGGGCTGACCCCGCGGAGGCCTTCCGGTTCCACCTGGGCCGCCTGCTGGAGGGAAGCCGCAACCCCTCGGCGGCCAACGAGGCCGCACACCGGCTCACGGGCCTGGTGGACGCCGGCAGCCTCGTCCAGCTCCAGTCCGCCCTCAGGCATCCCGACCTGCTGATCTTCCGCCACGCCCTGCGCCTCATCGCCGCCGTCCCCACCTCGGAGTCGGCGGCCTTCCTGGCGGGCTTCCTGGAGGAATCCCACCTGGCGGCCCTGGACGATCGCGCCTTCAAGGCCGCACTCGTGACCCTTCGCGGGCTCCAGGGGACGGCCCTGCGGGAAGCCGTCCACGCCCACCTGGAGGCCCAGGAGGACGCCGCATCGACCGGGACCCTGCACCGGTTCCTCGTGGAGATGCAGTCGCTGGCCCTCGAGGGCAAGGCTGCACGCATCTCGGCGCGCCTGACGGAGGCCGGGGAGGAGATCCACCTGCGGGCCCGACGCCTGGGCTTCGCCGTGGATGCCGCCGCCGAGGGGCTGGCGGGCCTGGCCATCCAGGGCCTCATCCCCCCGGCGGAAGTGATCCCGCTGCTCGAGCGGGCCCTTTGCGAGCAGACGGGTCGCGAGGGCGTGGCCCGGGCCCTTGCCCGGCTGGCCCCCGCCGGGGACGAGGCGCGGCTGGACCTGCTCCTGGCCCACACCGATGCCGCCATTCGGGTCGCGGCCCTGGAGGTCCTGGGAGAACGACGCGAAGAGGCCCTCCGGCCCGCCCTGCTCAGGGCCTGCGGGGACGCCATCCAGGATCACGCCCAGCGGGCCCTCTTCCACCTGGGCCGGCTGTCCGATCCTGTGTCCCAGGCCCGGGAGCTGCTGGGCCGTCCCATGCCGGCCGACCGGGACCTGGGGCTGCGTTTCGTCGTCCTCCACGGACTGGGGGACCTGATCCCGGAGCTTCTGGAAGAGGCGGAGCATGCCCCGCGGGAGGAATGGCGGATCCAGGTGCTGCAAGCCCTCGGAGCCCTGAAGGCCACTCAGGCCGCACCCCTGCTCGCCTCCCTCCTCCACAGCGGCCAGAGCCCCCGGCTCCAGTCGGCCCTGGCCGAGGCCCTCCGGGACATGGAGGATCCGGCCGTGGCCCTCCGCCTCTGTGACCGGGCCACCGCGCTGAAGCAGCCGCTGATCCACGCGGTGGCCGTGGAGGCCCTGGCCCGGGCCCACGCGACGCCTGCCACGGCCCTGCCACCGGAGACCTTCCCGGAACTGCGCGACCAGGTCATGGGGGCCTGGGAGGACCGCAACCCATGGCCGCTGCGCCTTCGGGTCATCCTCGCGCTCGAGGGACTCCATCTCCAGGCGTCGGCGGACCGGGCCATCCTCGCCGGGCTCGTGCAGGAGACCCTGAACGGGAAGCGGCCCGCGAACGCCAGGGCGCCTGCGGACCTGGCCCGGGTGCAGAACGTCCTCCGCGAGTGGGCCCGCGTCGGGGACTGATCCCGGCTCGACAGACCCCGCCCCCTTCCGCCATCCTCCATCGCGGAGGTGGCCCATGGCCGAGTCCCTCAGCGCAGGCGATCTGGCGAACCTGGTGCGGCGCGTCTTCCGGCCCCGGCCCGGCGAGGGGGATCTGGCCATCCTCGTGGATCTGCCGGACGCGAAGGTTTCCGACGACGCCGCCTGGCAGGCCCGGCGTTCGATGGCGGCCGAGTGGGCGGCCTCGCTGGCCGCGCAACGGGAGTCCCTCGGCTTCGACACCCGCCTCGCCTTCTACCGGAACGTCCACACCAACAACGGCGACCTGCCCGCGACGGCCTGGCTCCATCAGGGCGGCCCCCTGCCTGTCCGGGCCGAGGACCTGGATCCTGCAGAGGCGCGGCCCTTCGCGGCGCTCTACGCGGGACACCCCCTGCTCATCGCCCTCACGAAGTTCTCCGCCACCGCGCCCCTCAAGATGGCCGCGAAGCGTTATCCCATCCGGGCCGCCACCATGGGCGGCTTCCGGGCCGACATGATCCCGGCCCTGCGCCTGGATTACGCCGAAGTGAACCGGCGCGTGGGCATCCTCAAGGACCTGCTGGACCGGGCCGAGGGCGCCGCCTTCCGCTTCGACACGCCAGAGGGCCCCTGCGACCTGCAGGTGGACCTCCGCCACCGCACGGCCCATGCCTCCGGCGGCCTGCTCCCGGACCCCGGCGTGGCGGGCAATCTCCCCTCCGGCGAGGCCTACATCGTGCCCTACGAGGGCGAGCGGGCGGGCGACCCCAGCCGCACCGCGGGCATCATGCCCGTGCAGTTCGGCGCCGAGATCGTCCGCTACCGCCTCGAGGCGAACCGGGCCGTCGCGGTGATCTCCGAGGGTCCGGAGTCCCGTGGGGAGGCCGCCCATCTGGCGGAGGAGCCGGCCTACGGGAACCTCGCGGAGCTGGGCCTGGGCGTGCTGGCCGCCTTCGGCGTGAAACCCGTGGGGGAGATCCTGCTGGACGAGAAACTGGGCCTGCACCTCGCCTTCGGCCGCAGCGACCACTTCGGCGGCCAGGTGGGGCCCGCCCAGTTCTCCGGCCCCGAGGCCGTCATCCACATCGATCGCGTCTATGTCCCGGAGACCCAGCCGGACGTGCAGGTGCGCTCGGTGGACCTGCAGCTGCCCGAGGGGAGGGTCCAGCCGCTGATGCGCGACGGGACCTACGTCCTGCCATTCGCCTGAAGTTCCCTCATCCCCCGCCCGGACTGCCCGTATCCTTCCCCGAGCCCCATGCGCGACGCCTCCTGGAACACCTTCACCCCCGACGCCCCCTCCCGGTTCCCCGGATGGATGAAGGCTCTGGCCGTGATGGCCGTGCTGGCTGCGGTCCTCATCACGGTCCTGGCGAGCTACCAGCAGGCCGCCCGGCGGCAGGCCTGGCCCCTGGCGCGGGCCGTCACCGCCCGGCTCGCCACCGACGAGGGCACCCTCGACCTCTACCGGAAGAACCCGGCCCTCCAGGAGGCCTACCCCACGGAACAGGCCTTCCTCGGCACCGTGCGGTCGCTCCGGGCGGGCCTCGCCCTCCCGGAGCAGGAACCCACCCGGGAGTCCCGCAGCTTCCAGACGCAGACCGGCCCGGCTCGCCTCCGAATCCGCCTGAGGGGGGAGGGCGGAACCTGGATGGACCTCGTCGTGGCCCGGCGCAGCGCCTTCGGTCCCGTGCCCCAGGGGGAGGGCATCGTCAGCCTCCGCCTGGCCGGGACCCGGGAGGGCCTGCGGGCCCAGCTCGACCGGGAGCGGGAGGCCGGTTCCGAGCGGCAGTGGCGGCGTTTCCTGGAGGAAGCGGCCCCCCTCGCGACGGAGGATGGGGCGCGCACCCTCCTGGCCCGCCCGGGTCTGACCGCCGGCCCCGCGGACCCCTCGGCCTTCCTGGCCCTGCGCCGGACCCGGCAGGCCGGCCTCGCCGCCCTGCCCGCCACCTTCGCCGGGGCCCACGCACGGCTGTCCATCCATGGGAGCCCCTTCGGCCGGGAGGTGCGCATGACCTGCCCCCTCGCCGGGGGCGGCAGCCTGGGTCTCACCTGGAAGAACGATCAGCTGACAGCCGTGGACCTGGACTGAACCCCACGCGCGAAGGGCACGAAGGGGGAATCCCTTCGTGCCCTTCGCGTCTTGGGGGGTGGGTCCGGGTTTGTCCGGGCCGTCACCGCTTGGGGTAGGCGGGGATGGGCGGGAAGGCCGGCGTGGGCCGGTCCTTCAGCTGCTTCAGCAGGGTCTCGACGCCCACCTCGAGCTGGCGGTCGTGGCCCTCGAGGAGGCTGGCGGGATCGTTGTCCAGGAGGACGTCCGGGTCCACGCCGTGGTTCTCCACCCACCACTTGCCCTCCTTCCCGTAGAAGGCGTTGTTGCTCTGCTCGACGCGGCCGCCGTCCACGGTGAACTGGGTATTGATGATGCCCACGAGGCCGCCCCAGCTGGGGACGCCCACGATGGTGCCGAGGTGGCGGGCCTTCACGTGCTCCAGGAAGGCCTCACCGTCGCTGCCGTTCTGCTCGTTGGTGAGGAAGACGTAGCGGCCGTCCGAGGCGGTGCCGGGGTAGCGGAAGGGACCCATGCCCCGCAGGACATTGAAGCCCACCTGCTGCCGCTCCAGCTTGTCGATCATGAAGAACTCGGTCCAGCCGCCGCCGTTGCCCCTCACGTCCACCACGAGGCCCTTCTTGTACCGGAAGGCGCGCCAGTACTTGTCGAACTGGCCGATGTTCTGCTCGCCCATGGCGGTGAGGTGCATGTAGCCCAGCTGGCCGCCGGAGAGCCTGTCCACCTTGGCGATGTTGTCGGCCACCCAGCGCTCGTAGCGGAGGCCGCCGTCATTGGCGACAGGCTCCACCTCCACGGTGCGGGCGCCGGCCATCGTGGGCTTGGCATTCACGGTGAGGGCCACTTTCTGGCCCTTGACCACCTGCAGGAACGCCTCCACGGCTTCGGGGGCCCGCAGGGGCTTCCCGTCCACGGCCAGGAGGTACTCGCCCTCCTTCACCTGGCCCGCGAGGGGCGCCTTCAGGTCCGGGGCGTAGGGCGTGGGGCCGAAGACCCGGGCGAACCGGTAGACGCCGCCCTCGGCCTTCAGGTCCGCGCCGAGGAGGCCGGCGAAGGTGAGGCTGGGCGCCGGCCTCCCGGGGCCGGGGTCGCCGCCGCTCACGTAGGTGTGGCTCACGCAGAGCTGGCCCACCATCTGGCTCAGCAGCCAGTTCAGCTCCTGCCGGGAATTGAGCGAGGGCAGCCAGGCCGCGAACTGGTCGTGGATGGCGGCCCAGTCGTTGCCGTTCATGTTCACGTCATAGAAGAAGTCCCGGTACCAGCGCCAGGTGTCCTCGAAGACCTGCTTCCACTCGGCGCGGGGATCCACCGTCATGGCCATGCGGTCCGTGTCCAGCTTGGCGGGCAGGGCCTTCGTCTTCAGCCACTCGGCCACGTCCCCGGCGTGGAAGGCCGGGCCCTTCCGGATCAGCACCCGCTGGCCGGCGGGATCCAGGGTCCAGTCGCTCACGGTGTCCGTCAGCACGGTCTCCTTCTTCGATCCCGTCTCGAAGACGTGCACCTTCCACTTGTCGGCGCCGCGGGGCTGGTACACCTCCTCCTCCACGGCCTCGTCCCAGCCGGCGGGGGCCTCATCCCAGCCCACCAGGCCCTTCCCGGCCTTCAGGTGGAAGAAGTTCCCGGGTTTCACCGGCAGGGGCGAGATGCGGTCCTGGAGCCCCTCGGCGTCGATGCGGAAGGCGCCCTTGTCGTCGCCGGCCTTCAGCTTCACGGCCATCACCTGGGTGGGTGCGGACTGGATGTGGTTGTCCTGGCTGGCGTCGAGCTGGGTGTGGAAGTTGCTGTAGCTCAGGAAGTAGAGGGTGCTGCCATCCAGGTCGAAGCGCGGATCCAGGCTGTCGAAGAAGCCATCCGTGAGGGCGATGCGCTGCTTCGTGGCCACGTTGGCCAGGAAGATGCGGCTGTTGCGGTTGGGCGCCACGAAGGAGTAGGCCACCCACTGCGAATCCGGGGACCAGGCGTAGTCGCTCGCCTCCCAGGTGAACTGGTCGTTCTTCAGCTCGTGGGACTCGTCGAGCTTCGTGAGCTTCTTCGTGGCCACGTCCATGACGTAGAGGGCGAAGCTCTTGTCGCCGAAGAGGATCTTCGTGCCGTCGGGGCTCCACTCCAGGTGGTAGAGGGCGGTCTTCAGGCCCGTGGGGATGCGCTCGGCGGCGCCACCTTCCGCGGGCTGGACGTAGAGGTCGTAGTCGCCGCTCGCGTCGCTGAAATAGGCCACCCGCTTCCCGTCCGGCGAGAGGCGGGGGAAGCGCTCGCGGATGCCTGGGGTCTTCGTGAGGTCCACCGTGGGCTTGGCGGCGTCCGAGGGCACGAGGAACACGTCGCCGCGAGCCTCGAAGACGGCGGTGGGACCCACCAGGCTCATGGACTGGATCCAGTCCCGGGGGTTCACGGTGCGGGGCGCGACCTTCCAGGCGTCGCTGACGGTGGTGAGGGGCACCTGCTTCACCGTGCGGGTGGCCAGGTCCAGGGCCTGCAGGTAGCCGCCCTGCTCGAAGACCACGGTGTGCCCGTCCGTGCTGGGCTGCTGCACGTCGAAGGTCTTCACGTCGGTGAGGGGCGTCACGGCCTTGGTGGCGGGGTCCACCTCGTAGAGGTTCGCCAGCTGGCTGGGGCCCCGGTCGGACACGAAGAGCACCTTGCCCTGGGCCCACATGGGGTAGGAGTTGCGGCCCACGTAGTCCGTCAGCGGCTCGAAGCGCTTCGCCTTCAGGTCGCCGATCCAGAGATCCTGGTGCCGGCCCCCCTTGTAGCGCTTCCAGTAGTAGTCGGGAATGCCCTTGGTGCTGAAGGCCAGCTTCGAGCCGTCGGGCGAGAAGGCCCCCTGCACCGCCTTCGCCAGGGGCAGCGGCTCCGGCTCGTGGCCCGCCAGGTCCACGGCGTAGAGCCGGTCGATGGGGCGCACGTTGTACTCGTAGGTGGCGTGGAAGAGCACCTTCGTGCTGTCCGCGGTCCAGCCGTCCACCTGGGCGGGTCCGTGGAAGGTGAGCCGCCTGGGCGCGCCACCCTCGGCGGGCATCACATACACCTCCAGGCCGCCGTCGTACTGGGCGCTGAAGGCGATCCACTTCCCGTCCGGGCTGAAGCGGGCCATGGTCTCCACGCCGGGATGGGTGGTGAGGCGGCGGGCCTCGCCGCCCTTCAGCGAGCCCAGCCAGAGGTCGTCCTCCCAGGTGAACACCACGCGGTCGCCGTGGACGTCCGGGAAGCTGATGAAGCGGGGCGTGAGGGCCTGGGCCGAGAGGGCGGCGCCGGCCACCAGCAGACAGACGAGGGAACGGAACCGCATGGGACCTCCAGGCTGGGAAAGGGCTGTGCCTCGCAAGACGATATCAGAGCCCCAGCCGCCCCACCAGGGCCGCCAGGGCGGTCTCCGTGCGGAGGATGCGGGGCCCCAGGTCCAGCGGGCGGAGGCCTGCCCGGAGCAGGCTCTGGAACTCGGCGTCGATCCAGCCGCCCTCCGGGCCGATGGCCAGGGTGAGCGGGGCCGCCAGCACCGCCGGAAAGGGCTGGGCGGAGCCCGGATGGGCCACCAGGCCCGTGCCGCCGCCCACCAGGGCCGGCAGCTCGTCCTCCACGAAGGGCCGGAAGAGCCGGGCCAGCCGCAGCTCCGGAAGCACCGTGTCCTTGGCCTGCTCCAGGCCCAGGAGGAGCTGCTCGCGCAGGTTCTCGGGCGCCATGCGGGGGCTGGACCAGTAGGCCTTCTCCACCTTCCAGGCGTTCACGAGCACCAGCCGCGCCACGCCCAGGCTGGCGCTGGCCGCCACCACGCGGTTCAACACCTTGGGCCGCGGCAGGGCCACCACCAGGGTCAGGGGCAGCTTGGGCGGCGGGTCCTGGTCGAGGACCAGGGAGAGCTCCAGGGCCGTGTCGTCGAGCCGCAGCACCCGACCCCGGCCCATCCTCCCGCCCAGCAGGCCCACGGCCAGGTCGTCGCCCACGGCCGCCCGGTGCACCTCGCGCACATGGGCCAAGCGCCGCCCGGTGAGGCGGGCGCGGTCGGGGGCCACCAGGTCCTCCGGCAGGAGCAGGACGAGGTTCACGGCAGCGCCTTCGCCAGGAGGAGGTCGCGGTCCAGCCGCGTCCCGATCCGGAAGCTGTGCTCGCCCACCGCGCGGAAGCCGCAGCGGGCATAGAAGGCCAGGGCCCGGGCATTGTGCTCCCAGACGCCGAGCCAGAGGACATCCGCTCCCCGGTTCCGGGCCAGGTCCTCGCAGTCCGCCAGCAGGGCCGCGCCGCGCCCCCCGCCCTGCGCGGACCGCAGCAGGTAGATGCGCTGCAGCTCTGCAGGCCGGGCGCCCGGCACGCTGGGTTCCCCGTGGTCCAGCCAGAGCTGGGCGAAGCCGGCCGGGGCGCCCTCCGCCTCCAGCACCAGGGCGGGCCGCAGGGGATCCGCCAGCTCCGCCCGCTGGACCGCCGGGGCGTAGGCCTCCGCCAGGAAGGCTGCGAAGTCCGCAGGGTCATAGAGGGGCTCGAAGGTCTCGCGGAAGGTGCGTTCGCCCAGGTCCGCCAGGATCGGGGCGTCCTCGAGGGTCGCGGGGCGGATGCGGAAGGCCGCCATGACCCTACTTCCGCCGGGCCCTGGTCTTGGCCTTGGCGGCCACGGCGATGGCCTTGGCCATCCAGGGGGCCAGCTCGTCGGGATCCTCCAGCAGCTCGGCGGGCAGCTCGTAGTACTGCATGGGCTTCGCTGGATCCCCGAAGGGCAGGAAGGGCCCCATGCCGGCGGCCTCGAAGTCCGGGCGGTTGGTGTCGTCCACCTTGAAGTAGAGGACGTCGTCATCGGCCAAGGCGAAAGCCCGCCCGTCAGCGAAGAAGGTCAGCCCGCCGAACATGGGCCGGAAGGTGACGGGGCGGACCTGGCCCAGCTGCTCCAGGACGAACGTGCGGAAGCTCACAGAGACGGCCATGGGGACCATGCTACCTTCCTCGCGGACCCGCCGGAACGCCGGCCCCCTTTGACAGGTTCCAGCCATGCGGATCAACAGCCTCGACGAGCTCCTCCATGCCGTGAAGGACCGGCCCCGCAAGCGCCTGGTGGTGGCCTGGGCCAACGACGCCCACACCCTGGAGGCCGTGAACGCCGCGGTGGAGGCGGGCCTGGTGGAGGCCATCCTGGTGGGGGACGAGCCGGTGATGAACCAGGTGCTCCAGGACCTGGGCCTGCCCAGGGAACGGTACCGCATGGTCCACGCCCCCACGGACACGGAGGCCGCCGCCAAGGCCGTGGCCATGGTCCGCTTCGGCGAGGCCGACCTGCTGATGAAGGGCCTGCTCAGCACGGAGAAGTACATGAAGGCCATCCTGAACAAGGATCAGGGCCTGCTGGATCCCGGCGCCATCCTCAGCCACGTGACCGTCATGGAGCACCCGGGCCATCCCAAGCTCCTGGTCGCCGGCGACGTGGCCGTGATCCCGGAACCCGAGCTCAAGGAGAAGGTGGCCATCCTGGGCTACCTGGTGGCCACGGCGAAGGCCCTCGGCGTCGAGACGCCCAAGGTGGCCGTGCTGTCGGCCTCCGAGCAGGTTCAGCCCAAGCTCCGCTCCAGCGCCGAAGCGGCGCTGCTCTCCAAGATGGCGGACCGGGGCCAGATCAAGGGCGCCCTGGTGGATGGCCCCATGGCGCTGGACGGGGCCATCGATCCCGAATCCGCCCGCATCAAGGGCATGGGCGGGCCCGTGGCCGGCGACGCGGACTGCCTGCTCTTCCCCAACCTGGAGGCCGGCAACACCTTCTACAAGGCCGGCACCAAGCTGGGCGGCGCCGAGATCGCCGCCGTCGTGGCCGGGGCGAAGGTGCCCTGCGTCCTCAGCAGCCGAGGCGACACCGCCAGGACCAAGCTCAGCTCCATCGCCCTGGCGGCCCTGATGGCCTGAGGCCCCGGTCGGGCAGAATGGGGACGGAAGGAGTCCCTGTGGACCTGTTCGATCCGCCCAGCGCCGCCGAGACCGCCGCCGTCGACACCGCGATCACCACCCGCCACTCCATGCGGGCCTTCCTGCCGACCCCGGTGCCCCGTGCGGTCGTCGAGGAGATCCTGGCCGTGGCCTCGCGTGCGCCTTCCGGCACCAACCTCCAGCCCTGGCAGGTCCACGTCCTGACAGGCGCGGCCCTGAAGCGGCTCTCCGACCGCATTCTCGCGATCCACAACGACCCCGAGGAACTGGCCCGCCACGAACGGGAGTACGAGTACTACCCCCGCGAGTGGACCTCACCCTACGTCGAGCGGCGTCGCAGGGTGGGCTGGGATCTCTACCGGCTTCTGGGGATCGAGAAGGGCGACCGGGAACGGATGCACACCCAGCACGGGCGCAACTACCGCTTCTTCGACGCCCCGGTGGGCCTGATCTTCAGCATCGACCGCATCCTGCAGCAGGGCAGCTGGCTGGACTACGGCATGTTCCTGGAGAACGTCATGATCGCCGCCCGGGCCCGGGGCCTGCACACCTGCCCCCAGGCCGCCTTCACCTCCTTCCATCGGGTCATCGCGGATGAGCTGGCCTTCCGCCCCGACCAGATGCTGGTCTGCGGCATGGCCCTCGGCCATGCCGATCCCGAGGCCCTCGAGAACCAGCTCGTCACCGAGCGGGCGCCGGTCGCCGAGTTCGCACGGTTCTACGAGGACTGAAAACCGGTCGTCTCCGGACGCCTACTGCGGCGGATAGTCCTTGGCGGGTTCGCGGCCGGAGAGGACGCGGAGGGCACCCTTGGCGAGGGCGGCCATCTCGTTCTCGCCGGGGTAGACCCGCACGGGACAGCCCAGGGCCGACGTGAGGCGGCGCAGCTCGCCCACCAGCCTCTCCGACCGGGCCAGGCCGCCCGTGAGGAGGATGGCGTCCACAGGTTCGCCGTCGAAGGCGGGCACCAGGGCCGAGATGGCCTTGGCGATCTGGTAGGCCATGGCATCGAAGACCAGCCGGGCCTCGGCATCCCCTTCCGCCACGCGCCGCTCCACCTCACGCATGTCCGAGGTGCCCAGCAGGTCGATGAGCCCCCCCCTTCCCTTGTTGAGGGTCTTCAGCTCGGCCTTGGCGTACTTGCCCGAGAAGCAGAGGTCGATGAGCTGCCCAGCCGGCAGGGTCCCCGTGCGCTGGGGCGAGAAGGGACCCTCCCCGTCCAGGCCGTTGTTCACGTCGATGTAGCGGCCCTTGCGGTGGGCGCCCACGGTGATGCCGCCGCCCATGTGGGCCACCACCACGTTGACCCGCTCGTAGAAGGTCTCGTGCTCCTCGGCGTAGCGCCGGGCCGTGGCGATCTGGTTCAGGGCGTGGCTGATCACCCGGCGCGGCAGCTCCTTCAGGCCGGAGATCTTCACCTTGGGCTCGGCCTCGTCCACCACGACCGGATCCACGATGTAGGCGGGCTTGCCGGTGCCCGCCACCAGCTCGGCGGCGATGAGCGCCCCGAGGTTGGAGGCGTGCTCGCCGCGGGCCCCGGCCTTGAGGTCCTCCAGCATGGCCGCTCCGACGTTCCAGGTGCCGTGGGGGATGGGTCGCAGGAGCCCGCCGCGACCGGACACCGCATCGAGGTCGTCGAGGGCGAGCCCCTTCTGCGCGAGGAAACGCAGCACCGCCTCCTTGCGGAAGGCGAACTGGGCGGTGATGGGCTGGCCCTCGAAGGCCCTCAGGTCCTCCGCCGGATGCTGCAGCTCCTCCGTGAAGCGCTCCTCGTCGCCCTCGAAGACCGAGGTCTTGGTGGAGGTGGAGCCGGGATTCAGCACCAGCACCCGGTGGCGGCGGAAGAAGGTGTCCTTCGGCGTCCGCTGCCACTGGCCGTAGGCGTGGAGGCGCATCACCGAGGCCTTCACGGCCAGGCGGATGTCCTCGGGCGTGCAGTCCATGGGCAGGTCCACGCCCTGGAACCAGAGGCCGAACATCACGGGGAACTTGCGGGCCTCGGGGAAACGGGTGGCGTAGAGGTGGTAGAGCAGGTTCCCCATGTCCAGGTTGGGGCAGACGATCACGTTGGGGCCGCCCTCCCAGGGCAGCCCGTCGGCGTGGTAGAGGTCGGCGGAGCGCCGCGAGAGGGCCACGCTCACCTTCACCTCGCCCCGGATGTGGATGCTGCGGTAGCGCTCGGCGTGGCGGACCCGTTCGGCCAGGATCTCCGGCACCAGCTCGGCGGCCTGGCGCACCAGCTCCGGCGAGGGCCCCTCGTCGCTGCCGCGGTTGGAGTAGGACACCATGGCGCAGCGAATCTCGGGGAGCACGTCCTCGGGGATGAGATCCCGGGCCACGGCGCAGGTGCCCACCGCCACCTCCGCCAGCGTGCGGGGCGACATGGTGGCGTTCACGCCCACGTCGCCGAACACCACGATGTTGTGGGGATAGACGTCATCCGGATGGCTGTCCGGCAGCACGAAGACCCCGGCCTCGCAGGCCACGCTGCGCTGGGTCAGCAGCTCGACCATGGGCCGGAAGAAGGCCCTGGGCTCATGGGTGGCGCCCCCCACCACCATGTCCGCATGGCCCTGCTTCACGGCCCAGATGCCGAAACGGCCCGGCTCGGCCACGAGGCGGCGGGATTCCGCCAGGTCCATGGGGCGGCCCTTCGCCTCGGCGAAGGCCAGGCATGCCGCGGCGAACTCCTCCAGCAGGTCGGGCCGGGAGGCGGGATCCACGAAGGCGCTCTCGGAGAGGGTGTATTCCACGCGGTCCCGGCCCAGCCGGTCGGCCTCGCCCGCCGCCAGGGCCCGGACCTCGGACTCCGGGGCCAGGAACACCGGCCGGATGAAGCGGCCCAGGTGGCACACGGCCTCCAGGGTCCGGGGGTCCAGCGCTTCGGGGAACATCACCGTCGGGCGGTTCCGGGGCGCGGCCAGCAGGCGGCTGTCGAGGGAGGCTTCGATGTCAAACATGGGACTCCGGGGGGCGGGGGCTCCGGCCGGGAGCGGAGCTGCGGGCCAGCCAGGGCGGAAGTTTACCAGGGCGCCCCCCCTCTCCGGCGGATGATGGCCATCACAAAAGGTCGCGCGGGAAGCCCGCCGGCATTACATTTCAAATATTCCAACCAAGAGGTATCCTATGCCAAGGCATGCCTCCCCCGCCGAAGCCGTCGCCTGCGTCCAGTCCGGCCAGCGGGTGTTCATCCACGGCGCCGCCGCCAGCCCCACCTTCCTGGTCGACGCCCTGGTCGCCCAGGCGGACCGTCTCCGGGACGTGGAGCTCATCCACATCCATGTGACCGGCGAGGTGCGCTACGCCCGGCCGGAGTACGCCCGCAGTTTCCGGGTGGCCAACCTCTTCGTCGGGCACAACATGCGCGCCCACGTGGGCACCGCCCGGGTGGACTACCTGCCCTGCTTCCTCTCGGAGATCCCCAACCTCTTCCGCTCCGGCCGCCGCCCCCTCGACGTGGCCTTCCTCCACGTGTCGCCTCCGGACGAGCACGGCTTCTGCACCTTGGGCACCAGCGTCGACGTCGCGAAGGCGGCGGCGGACACGGCCCCCATCCTCGTGGCCCAGGTGAACCCCCGCATGCCACGGGTCCACGGAGACGGGTTCATCCACATCAGCCGCATCCACCACTGGGTGGAGGTGGACGCCCCGATCCCGGAGTTCCCGCAGCCGCCCACCGGGCCGGAGGAGGCCGCCATCGGACGGTACGCCGCCCAGATCATCGAGGACGGCGCCACGCTCCAGATGGGCATCGGGGCCGTGCCGGACGCGGTGCTGTCGGCTCTGTCGAACCACCGCCACCTGGGCATCCACACGGAGCTCATGTCGGACGGGGTGCTGGGGCTCCTCCAGAGCGGGGCCATCGACAACACCCAGAAGAAGATCCACCCCGGCAAGATCGTGGTCGGCTTCGTCACCGGGACGCGCCGCATCTACGACTTCATCGACGACAACCCTCAGGTGGCGATGCTCGACATCGCCTACATCAACAACCCGACCATCATCGCCCGGAACCCCAAGGTGACGGCCATCAACAGCGCCGTGGAGATCGACCTCACCGGCCAGGTCTGCGCGGACTCAGTGGGTCACCGCATCATCTCCGGCGTCGGAGGCCAGATGGACTTCATCCGCGGGGCCTCCCTCTCCGTGGGCGGCAAGCCGATCATCGCCCTGCCCAGCCGCACCAAGAAGGGGGAGTCCCGCATCGTCCCCACCCTGAAGCCCGGGGCCGGGGTGGTCACCACCCGGCAGCACGTCCACTTCGTGATCACCGAGTACGGCATCGCCGACCTCTACGGCAAGACGCTCCACGAGCGGGCCCGGGCCCTCATCGAGATCGCCCACCCGGATGACCGGGAGATGCTGGAGCAGGCCTGGTGCGAGCTGGCGAACTGCGACTGATCAATGGTCCGAGAGCTCGGCCCGCTCCACCCAGACCACTTCGCAGGACCCGTCTCCGGTATCCGTCCGGCTGAGGCTGCTCACCCAGTGCCAGTTGTCCGGCCCGTCCGCCCGCACCAGCTGTCCCTGCAGATGCACGATCTGGCCGGGCCGGGCGCGGGTGAGGCGGCGGCCCACCCACTCGGTGGCGGGGATCATGTGCATGTTGGCGCTGTGGCTGGAAATCTCCGCCGGCGAGACCGGCATTTGGTCCGCATGCCAGAAGTACCAGCGCTCCCCCTGCCGGATGGTGAGGGCATCCAGCACCCGGGTATCCGACATCAGCCCCCAGCCCAGGGCCAGGTCCACCGGCGAGAGCTGGGCGGCCCGGTCGAAGCGGTAGCGCTCGGCGCCGAGCACGCGGGCCCGGATCTCGAAGCGGGCCAGCGGCGTCAGCGTGTGGTCACGGAAGCGCCAGGGGTCGGTCCGGTCCGGCGGTGCCTGGACCGGGTCCGCCGGGGCGAGCACGCCCGGGGGCTGGCTCAGGGGCCGGCCGTTCCACCACCACATTCCCGCCGCGACACCCGGCAGGACGAGAAGCACCGTGCCCGTCCGCTCCCTGATCCAGTCCGACCAAACGCCCATGCCCCCAGGATGGGGCCTTCCCGCCCCGGCCCGGATCGAAATGGTGATGCCGGTCACGGCTTGCCCCCGGCGGCAGCCTATGTTCACAGCCTTCGATGATCCTTGCCGCCCGCCGATCCGCCCGCCCGTTCCCACCGGAACCGGCCGGGGCCCCGGCGCCTGGCGGCCCCCCCTGGATCGGCCGGAGCGGCGGGACGGCGCCCGACTCCGGTATCCTTCCCGGATCCCGTCCCCTGGAGCCTTCATGGACCTCACCCGGTTCGCCGGCAACCCCGGCCTCGCCCTCCTCCTCCTGCTTTTGGCCGCCTTCGCGGTGCTCCTCCTCAGCAAGTGGATCCGCTACATCCCCAACAACCGCGTGGGCATCGTCGAGAAGCTCATCAGCGGCAAGGGGTCGGTCAAGACCGGCCTGATCGCGCTGAACGGCGAAGCCGGCTTCCAGCCCAGCCTGCTGCGCGGCGGCTGGCACCTGCTCACGCCCTTCCAGTACCGCATCCACAAGATGCCCCTGGTGACCATCCCCCAGGGCAAGATCGGCTATGTCTTCGCCCGCGACGGCAAGGACCTGCCTCCCACCCAGGCCCTGGCCAGCAACGCGCGCGGCGCCGACTTCCAGGACGTGATCGCCTTCCTGCAGGGCGGAGGCCAGAAGGGCCCCCAGCGGCAGATCCTGCGCGAGGGCATCTATGCCATCAACCTGGCCGAATTCGTGGTGCTCACCGAGGACCAGCTCTACTACCTGCCCCTCGACCGGAGCGAGCTCGAGACCTTCCAGAAGATGAGCGCCATCATCGCCGAGCGGGGCGGCTGGCGGCCCGTCATCATCCGGGGCGCCGATGATGCGGTGGGCATCGTCACGGTCCAGGACGGCCCTTCTCTCGCCAGCGGCGAGATCATCGCGCCCACCGTGGGCGAGGATCCCCACCAGGTTGCGACCTACCACAACAACTTCCAGGATGCGGACAAGTTCCTGGCGGCCGGCGGCCAACGCGGGCGCCAGCACCAGGTGCTGGTGGAGGGCACCTACTACATCAACCGCCTCTTCGCGACGGTGGAGCTGATCCCCAAGACCATCGTGGAGGTGGGCACGGTCGGCGTGGTGGTGAGCTACACCGGCGCCAAGGGCGCCGACATCAGCGGCCAGGAGTACCGGCACGGCGAGCTGGTGGCCAGCGGCCAGCGCGGCGTGTGGAGCGAGCCCCTGCTGCCGGGCAAGTACGCCTTCAACACCTACGCCGGCAAGGTGCTCATGGTGCCCACGACGAACTTCATCCTGAAGTGGTCCAAGGGCGAAGTGGGCAGCCACAAGTTCGATGAGAACCTGGCCGAGGTGAGCCTCATCACCAAGGACGCCTTCGAGCCCAGCCTGCCCCTCTCCGTGGTGGTCCATATCGACTACCGCAAGGCCCCCCTGGTGATCCAGCGCTTCGGCGACATCAAGAAGCTGGTGGAACAGACCCTGGATCCCATGGTCAGCGCCTACTTCAAGAACATCGGCCAGACCCGCACCCTCATCCAGCTCATCCAGGACCGCAGCGCCATCCAGGAGCAGAGCGGCGTCCAGATGAAGGAGAAGTTCGCCCAGTACAACCTGGAGCTCCAGGAGGTGCTGATCGGCACCCCCACCAGCGGGGCGCCCGGCGGGCAGATCGAGCAGATCCTCGTCCAGCTCCGCAGCCGCCAGATCGCCGACGAGCAGGTGGAGACCTACGGCCGGCAGCAGAGCGCCGCGGTGAAGGAACGCGAGCTGCGCGAGGCCGAGGCCCGGGCCAAGCAGCAGACCCTGCTCACGGAATCCGCCATCGGCATCGAGGTGCAGAGCAACCAGGGCAAGGCCGAGTACGCCAAGGCCCAGCAGCAGGCGGCCCAGATCCAGACCCTGGCGGGCGCCGAGGCGGAGAAGGTGCGCCTCATGGGCGAGGGCGAGGCCAAGCGCATCAAGGTGATGGCCGAGGCCCAGGCCGAGCAGGCCGCCCGCGTGGGCATCGCCCAGGCCATGGCCATCGAGGAGCAGGTGAAGGCCTACGGCGGGCCGCAGTTCCAGCTGGTGCAGCAGGTCATGAACCGCTTCGCCGAGGCCATCGAGAAGTCCCAGGTGGACGTGGTCCCCAAGATCCAGATGGCCGGAGGCCAGGGCGGCGGCAGCCTCATCGAAAGCCTCCTGGGGCTCCTGTTGAGCGAGAAGGCCGGCCAGCTCGCCGGCGTGACCCCCACGACCCAGCCCAACCCCGAGGCCGAGGCCCTCAAGGCCGCCCTCCGCCGGGATCTTGCGAAGTAGACGCCCGCTGGTACGGGAAGGAGCGGCCACCCGGCCGCTCCTTCCCCCAGGCGGGAGACCGGACTATCGTCCCGGCTGCTCCTCCAGCAGGGCCTCCACCACCCGCTCCACGTAGTCGGGCCGGATCCCCAGGGCCCGCACCAGGCCGTTCCGGTCGATGACGGCGTAGGTGGGCCACCACTGGACATTCCACGCCGCGGTGGTGGCGGCGGTGGTCCGCGCAGCGGGATAGGCCAGGCCCGCGGCGTGGGCCACGTCCTCCATGCGCTCCTCGCCCCGGCCGCTGCCGCAGGCCCCGATCACCAGCACACCGCGCGCCGCGAACTTCCGCGCCACCTCGTTGTTGTGGGGGATGGAGGCCCGGCAGGGCCCGCACCAGGTGGCCCAGAAATCCACCACCACGATCTTCCCCTTCATGGATTCCGGCTTCACGTCGCCATTCATCCAGCCGGACAGCTCCAGCCGGGGCGCGGGCTTGCCCAGCATGGGCCGATGGGCCGACCAGCCGCTCTCCAGCCAGTGGCCCTCCGTGGCGAGGGCCATCACCTTCGGGTTCTCGGCGGCGGCGAGCAGGCCGGGCATCAGGAGGCCGAGGCACAGGGCGCGGGGACGCATGGGAGCTCCGGGAGACGGCCCCAGGATACCCCGGTCGGGAATGGCCATGGAGCCGGGGAACTCCCTACACTGGTGCCATGTCCGACGCCCCGCTCCAGGCCCTCCTCGACGCCGCGAAGCGCCTCCATGGCCGGGGCCTCCTGGCCGCCGGGGACGGCAACCTGTCCGTGCGGCTCGATGACGGCCGCATCGCCATGACGCCCAGGGGCGTGCCCAAGGCGCAGGTGCGGGCGGAGGACCTGGCCTGCCTTTCCCTCGACGGAACGGTGCTCTCGGGGAATCCGAGCAGCGAGCGGGCCATGCACCTGGCCGTCTACCGGGCCGTGCCGGAGGCGAAGGCGGTGGTCCACGCCCATCCCCCCACGGCCATCGCCTGGACCCTGGCTCGGCCCGAGCTGCTGGAGCTGCCCTCCGACAGCCTCCCCGAGGTGATCCTCGCCGCCGGCCGCATCCCCGTGGTGCCCATGGCCATTCCCGGCACCGAGGCCATGGGCGCGGCCCTCCTGCCCTTTCTGCCCGCCCACCGCCTCATGATCCTCGCCCGTCACGGCGGCCTCGCCTGGGGCGAATCCATGCAGGAGGCCGCCGGCGGCCTCGAGCGCCTGGAACAGGTCGCCGAGATCCTCTGGAAGGCCGAGACCCTGGGTGGCGCGAAGCCGCTGCCGGAGGCCGATCTGGCAGAACTTCGGGCCCTGCGCACGAAGCTCGGACCGAGGATCCTCTGATGCAGCCCTTCGAATCCCTCGGCCTCCGCCACGACGGCCGCGCCCTCTGGGTGCTGGACCAGACGCAGCTCCCGGATGCGGAAGTCTGGCTGGAGGGCAGCGAACCGGCGGCGATGATCGCCCTGATCCAGCGCCTTGCCGTGCGCGGGGCCCCGCTCATCGGCGTGGCGGCGGCCGCGAGCCTCGCCACCTTCGCCCACCGGGGCGCCTCCGCCACCGAATACAGCGCCGCCTGCGCGGCCCTTAGGGCGGCCCGACCCACGGCCGTGAACCTCATGTGGGCCATGGATCGCATGAAGGGGGCCGCCGATCCGGTGGCGGAGGCGGAGGCCATCTTCGCGGAGGACGTCCGGCTCTGCGAGGGCATGGCCGAGCACGGCGCGGCCCTCATCCAGGATGGCGAGGGCCTGCTCACCCACTGCAACACCGGGGGCCTGGCCACCGCCGGCATCGGCACCGCCCTGGGCGTGATCCGCCGGGCCCACGAGCAGGGCAAGCGCATCCACGTCTACGCCGACGAGACGCGCCCGCTCCTGCAGGGCGGCCGGCTCACGGCCTGGGAGCTGCGAAAGCTGGGCATTCCGTCGACGCTCATCACCGACAGCATGGCGGCCCTGCTGCTCCGCGACGGGAAGGTCCAGCGCGTGCTGGTGGGATCGGATCGCGTAGCCGCCAACGGCGACTTCGCCAACAAGGTGGGCACCTACGGGCTGGCCGTGCAGGCGCGGCATCACGGCGTCCCCTTCCATCCCGTGGCCCCCTTCTCCACCGTGGACCTGGCCTGTCCGGACGGCGCCGCCATCCCCATCGAGCTGCGCGACGCGGCGGAGGTGCGGGGCTACGGCCCCTGGCGCTGGGCCCCCGAAGGCATGCCCGCCTGGAACCCCAGCTTCGATGTCACCCCCGTGGACCTCGTCACCAGCCTCGTGCTCGACCGTGGCGTCTTCACGGCGGCGCAGCTCAGGGCCGGGGCTCTTCTGGCGAGGTAGTGCCGGTTCTTTCCCTTTCTGGTTCAATGGCTCCAGATTATTTGCGCCCTGGAGCTTCTATGCCGCCCAGACCCACCCTCCGGATGGGATCCAGCCTCCTTATGCCGGTCCTGGCCTGCGTCCTGGCGGCCCAGGAACCGGCCCCGAAGCCGCCCGAAACCTGGGCGGCGGAATCCCGGCCGGTGGCCGTGGATCGCACGCCAGGCCAGGTGGCGGTCTTCGACGAGGAGGCCATCCTCCGGTCCGGCGCCCGCACCCTGGGCGAATTCCTCCTCCGCGAACTGCCTTCGCAGGTGCAGAGCGAAGGGGGGCCCGGGCTTCCCTCCCGGATCTACCTGGGCGGCAGCCGACCCCAGGACACCCTCGTGATGGTGGACGGGATGCCCCTCATGGACCCGGGCCGGGTGGGCCAGGACCTGAACGAGATCCCTCTCCTCGGCATCACGCGCGTCGAGGTCATCACGGGCTCGCCGGGTTCGGGACCGTCCGGCCAGGGAGGCACCATCGCCCTCTACACCGGTCGGCCCACCCGCCCCGGGGTCTCCGGCGACCTGGGCGGCCTGGGGGGCAACAACGGCCAGGGCCAGGGCACGGCCACCCCCGGCTATGCCTGGGACGGAGGCTACTTCCGGGGCGGCAACCTCAGTGCCGAAGCCCACCAGGCCACGGACACCGACCGGCCCTACCGCCAGGTCACCAACTTCCTGTCGGCAGGCCAGGTCTGGGGATCGGCCGTCTGGCACGCCTCCTGGCGCGGTACGGCGATCATCGTGCCCGACCCCTTCCAGGACGTCTCCGAGTCGATGCGCACCTACAACCCGGCGCGGGAGAGCCACCAGCGGAGCGACACGGGCCAGGTCGCCGTGGACTGGGACCTGGCCCCCGGTTGGAGGCTGGCGACGAGCCTCGGCCTCGCCCGGTTCCGCCACGACCAGCCCGGCGCCGGGACCGCCGTGCCCACGCGGTTCGAGGGCCGGGACACGCGGTTCCAGTCCATCCTGCAGGTGACGACGGGCTCCCGCTCCAGCCTGGGCCTCCGGCTCGACGCCCAGGACACGCGCCAGGACGGGGGCGTGGACCCCGTCCTGCTGGGCTCCGCCAAGGGCACCCAGGTGGGCCTGGGTCTCGAGTGGACCTTCGAGCCCACGCCCGGGCTCCGCCTGCTGGGCCAGGCCCGCAGCACCCGGGATCGCCAGTCCCTCGACCAGGCCGGCGCTCAGACGGAGGTGCTCAGCGCCTCGGGCTACAGCTTCCGCCTGGGCTTCAACCAGGAGCTTCCCGCCGGGCTCAGGATCTACGGCGCGGGCGGCGGCGGAAGGACGGCTCCGGCCCTCCTCGACCAGCTCCGCAACGGCCAGGTGCCGGGAGCTCCGCCCCTCCGCATGGAGCAGGCGTCCTCCCTGCAGATCGGATTGGGCTGGGGCCGGGGCCACTGGTACGGACGGGTCGAAGGCCGGCAGCAGACGGGGAAGGACCTGGTGGGGCTCAGCGGCTCCACCTACGCGAACCAGGACCGGGTGCGGGTGCGGGGCACCGATGCCGCCTTCGGCTGGCGCACGGCGGAGAAGCTGGGCCTGGAGGGCTTCGCGCGCGTCCAGGAGGCCCGCGACCTCAATGCGCCGGACGGCCAGGCATTCAGCACCTTGGCCGTCCAGCGGCGCCCCTTCTCCGCCCACGGCCTGAAGGGGTTCGTGGGCTGGGGCCGCGTGCAGACCGAGGTGCACTACACCCTGCAGGGGCACCAGTACTCCACCTTCGGCGACGGCGGGGGACGGGCGGCCGCCAACGGCCTCCCGCCGGTCATCCGGGCCACCCACGTGGCCTACCGGACCGTCGGCATGACCACCACCGTCCAGGCCGGGCCCCATTGGCTGTTTCTTTTGCGCGGCGAGAATCTGCTCCAGCCCAGGACCACGCCCGACCAGTGGCTGGCCGCCCAGCGGGAGGGCCAGAACGATGCCTATGTCGTGGACGGCTACCCCGCCGCCCCGCCCAGCTGGTCGGTCGAGGCCAGGTACCGGTTCTAGGTCCTCGCCACCGGGGCATTCGTCTTGGCGGCGAACCCTTCCGGTGGATAGATATAGTCCATGTCGAAGCAGGCGGTGCAGAAGTCCTGGCGGCGGCCCGGGAGCAGGCCCTCGAAGTCGTCGACCTCCAGCCACCGGAGGCTGTCCGCGCCCAGGTAGTCGCAGATCTCCGTCTCCGACATGCGATTGGCGATGAGTTCCTCCCGGGTGGGGGTGTCGATGCCGTAGAAACAGCGGCCGATCACCTTGGGCGAACCGATGCGCACGTGGATCTCCCTGGCCCCGGCGGCGCGCACCATCCGCACCAGCTTGCGGAGGCTGGTGCCCCGCACGATGGAATCGTCGATGAGCACCACCCGCCGGCCCGGGAAGAAATCCGGCAGCGGGTTGAACTTCTGCTTCACGCCCTCGTCGCGGCTGGCCTGGGTGGGCTTGATGAAGGTCCGGCCGACGTAGTGGTTGCGCAGGAGCCCCATGCCGAACTCGGCCTTCTTGGCCCGGGCATAGCCCAGGGCGATGAAGTTGGAGGAATCCGGCACGGGCAGCACCACCAGGTCGTCGCCGTTGGGCAGGGTCCCGTCCTTGGCGGCCATGCAGGCGCCGATGCGCTCCCGGGTCTGGTAGACCGATTCCCCGAAGATCGTGCTGTCGGGACGGGAGAAGTAGATGAGCTCGAACACGCAGTGCCGGGGCTGCAGCGGCGCATGCGACACGGACACCACCGGCCTCCCCTTCTCCAGACGGAGGATCTCGCCGGGTTTCACTTCCCGCAGGCGGCGCGCGCCGATGATGCCGAAGCCGCAGCACTCCGAGGCGAAGACGGTCCCCTCGCTGGCGGGCTCGCCATCGCCTTCGGGCCCCAGATGGCCCATCACGAAGGGCCGGAAGCCGTGGGGATCCCGGAAGGCATAGAGGCGGTCCTTGTACATGAGCACGGTGGAGAAGGCGCCCTTCAGCTCCCCCTGCACGCGCGCGATGGCCTGCTCGATCGTCAATCCGTCCCGCACGTGGTAGAGGGCGATGAGCCGGCCGATCAGCTCGGCGTCGTTGTCGCTCTTGAAGACGACGCCCTCCCGCTCCAGGCGGGCCCGGAGCTCGCCGTAGTTGATGAGATCGCCGTTGGAGGCGATGGCCATGACCGGCCCCTCGGCCAGCTCGATGGCGTGGGGCTGGGCGTTCACCTCGTCGCTGCAGCCCGCGGTGGGATAGCGGACGTGGCCGATGGCCGTCGTGCCTGAAAGCCTGGCCTGGACCTCCTCGTCCAGCACCTGCTTCACGAGCCCCATGCCCTTGTGGGCCACGATGCGGCCCGCGGCATCGCGCGCGGCGGCCCCGCAGCTCTCCTGCCCCCGGTGCTGGATGGCGAAGAGGATGGAGGCCACGAGCCCCGAGGCGCCCTCGGATTCAAACACACCTGCAATGCCACACACGCTCGGCCTCCCGGAAACGGACCCCCTCGGCTCCCGCGGATCAGGGCCGGACGGAAGGTCCAGGATACCAAGCCCCGCGGGATCTCCGGAGGGGTGATGCCGGTTCAGTGCCCCCGTCCGCTCAGGGCCTGGAGGCTGACGCCCACCACGATGACGGCGAGGGCGACCCAGCGCATGGGCGTCATGGCCTCGCCGAGGAAGGCCCGGGCCATGAGGGCGTTCGCGATGAACCCGAGGGCCAGGAAGGGATAGGCGTAGTTCACCTGCACGAGGCTGAGGGCGCCCAGCCAGACCACCACGCTCACGGCATAGCAGGCCAGGCCGGCGATCACCCATGGCTCCAGCATCAGGCGGAACAGGGGGCCCGCGGCCAGCTGCATGCCCCCGGCGGCCTGGAGGCCCTTCTTGAGGCAGATCTGCGCCAGGGCGTTGAGCAGGACGCCCACGACGATGAGGGGGATGGCTTTCACATTCGGGCTCATGTCGTCTCCGGAGCGCACATCAGTCGGGTTTCTTCTTCAGGAGGAGGATCTCGCCGCCGCCGGTGGGGACGGCCAGCAGGACCTCGAACCGGGCCCGCAGGGCCGGGGACATGCCCCAGGCGTCCTGCTCCCACTCGTCGCGCTGGGCCACGAGCCGGGCCTCCGGGTCCAGCCGCTCCAGGGCCCCGGCCGTCCGCAGCTCCGGCATCAGGTGGTCCGTGTAGACCATGACGCCGCTGCGGAGGGTCTGCCAGTAGTACACCTGGCGGCCCGCGATCAGGGGCTGCACGGCCACGGTCCAGCGGCGGTAGTTCTTGGCCGGGTCCAGGCGGCGGAAGCCCCAGGTGCCCCCCACCAGGAAGAGCAGCCCGAGGCCCAGGGCCGCCGCCGGCACCATCCGCCGGCCCTGGGAGCGTATGGCCAGGAGCACCACCGCGCCGGTCCCCGTCACCATCACCAGGGCCATGAGGCGGACCGGTCCGAGGTAGGGCGCCACCTGCGCCTGGAGCCTCGCGCCGCCCGCCCCCAGGGCCACCGCCAGGAGGGCGCCCGCGGGAAGGGCCAGGCCTGCCGCCAGGAGTCCCCCCAGCCGGCGGGCGCGGGCGGAGGCACCCTCCGCCGCCACGGCCTGCCAGAGCCCGGCCATCAGCAGGGCCAGGAAGGGGTAGCTCATGAGCAGGTACTTGCCCTGCTTGCTTTGGACGGCGCTCAGGAAGAGGAAGGGCACCGCGAAGGCCAGCACCAGGAAGCGGTGGAGGGGATCCCGGAAGGCCCCGTGGCGTCGCAGGTGGAGGGCCAGGGCCGGCAGGAGCAGCACCCAGGGGAAGAAGTCGCCGAGCATGTACTGGCCGTACTGCCACCAGGGCTGGATGTGGTCCCAGGCGTGGGTGGCCCGCTGGAAGTTCTGGTACACGATCATCTCGTAGGCGTAGTGCGCGCCGCCCTTGAGCCCCGCTGCCACGTACCAGGGCGCGACGAGGGCCAGGGCGATCGCGAGGCCCGCCACGATCCCCGTGCGGGGAAGCGCCTTCAGGTCCCGCTGCCAGAGGAGGAAGGCCCCCACCAGCGGAAGGGAGAGCACCGGCGCCAGGGGCCCCTTGGCCAGGAAGGCCAGGGCCAGCCAGACATAGGCCTTGAGGAACCAGCGCCGGTGCTCCTCCGGGCCGAGGGGGGCCGCATGGCCCCTCAGCAGCAGGTAGCCGGCCAGCCAACAGAACCAGCTCCAGGCGAGCAGCGCGGCGAAGAGGAGATCGATCTGGATGAACTGGGACTGCCAGAACCAGATCGGCGTGGTGGCCAGCACCATCACCGCCAGATCTGCCGTCTCCCCGGGGAGGAAGCGCCGGACCCAGCGCCGGAAGGCCGCCATGAAAGCCACGGAGGCCACCACCGAGGGCAGCCGCAGCGCCCAGGCCGCCACACCCTCGGTGAAGCCGAGGCCGCCCGTGAGGTGGTCGAAGACGATGGCCGAGACCTTCATCACCCAGTAGTAGAGGATGGGCTTCTCGCTGTAGGGCTGGCCGTTCAGGTAGGGCAGCAGCCAGCTGCCCATGTGCCGCATCTCCTTCACGCACTGGGCGAAGTCCGGCTCGTCCGGTGCCCAGAGGTCCCGCATGGGCAGCACCGCCAGCAACAGCAAGGCGAACAGGAGCACGGGCAGGTTCCGCCGGACCCATCGGCCCACGGTCCCGCCCGGAACGGCTTGATCCTGGAAGTCTTCCATCCCTCCATCTTCCCCCAGGCGGCGGGAATCCCCAAAGGGCCTAGAATGAAACCATGCTGCCCACCCTGCTCAGCCTCGCCCTCCTCGCGACGCCCGGCACCTCCCGGGTGAAGGAGGACCTCAAGCAGGCAGGTCGCGAGATCGCCCATGGCGTGAAGGAGGGCGGCAAGGCCATCGGCCACGTGGCCAAGGAAGGCGGCAAGGCCGTGGGTCGCGGCGCGAAGACGGCCGGCAAGGGCGTCGCCAAGGGCGCCAAGGAAGCCGGCCACGGGATTAAAAAGGCCTTCAAGGGGTAGAGGCCAACCGGGGAGCCCGAACGCTACCGTCGCTGCGCCACCACGCCGCCGGGGCTGCGTCGCACCACCTCCCAGCCCGCCCGGGCCGCCGGATCGAGCCGGTCCCAGGTCCGCGGCGGGGCCAGCACCAGCACGGGACGGTGCGGATCGCCCGCCTTCATCCGGTCCGCCACGGTGCCGAGCGCCGCCGGATCCTCGTCGAACCAGCGGCCGGCCTCGGCACCGAGGTGGTCCCGGCCGTAGGCCAGCTCGCCCGTACCCGCCACCACCACGCAGCGGGTGCGACCGTAGAAGGCGATCCCCTGGGCGTAGCTGCCGTAGCTGATCCACTGGGCATCGGCGGGCGCGCTCCGCACCAGTCCCGCCACGGACTTGCCGGGACCTGCCGAAGCCTGCGCCGCCAGGATCAGCAGCCAGAGACAGGCCCCGAGTCCCGCCATCAACCGGGGACCGGTGAGCACCTTCCAGCCCGGCCCGGTCAGGCTGCCCGGGCGGTGCGCCCACAGGGCCAGCAGGGCCAGGGCCGCCGCGAGCGCGAGGATCCAGCCCCGACCCCCGCTCAGGTCCTTCGAGAAGGCCAGGCCAGCCGCCAGGAAGATCACGGCGAGGAGGCCCAGTTCCCTGCCCACGCGGGCCAGGGCCCTGCCCTCCTCGCCCTCCCGCTCGAAGGTGCAGGCCAGGGCCGCCAGGGGGACCACCACCGGAAGGATGTAGGGCGGCAGCTTCGATCCCGAGATGCTGAAGAAGAACAGGGGCCAGGCGATGGAGAGGAGCACCAGGGCGACGGCCCAGCGGGAGAAGCCGCCATCTTCCGCCCGGGGCCCGCGGCTGCGCAGGAAGTCCCAGCCGCGGCGCAGGCCGACCAGACAGGCGGAGAGCCAGGGCAGCAGGCCGACGCCGAGGACCCCCAGGAAGTAGAGCTTGTCCAGGAACCAGTTGTCCGAGCCCTGGCGCTTGGCCTCGTGGGTGGCGAAGCGGGCGACGTGCTCATGGATGAAGAAGAACCAGGCGTGGCCGGGGTTCGCGCGATCCACCAGGATGAACCAGGGGGCCGTCAGGAGCGCCGCCAGCAGCCAGCCCCAGGGGTTGAAGGCCGTGGCCAGGACAGCCTTCTTCAGGCCGGGACGGCCCTTCACGTATCCCAGGGAGGCGACCAGGGCGGGACCGATCAGGGCCAGCGCCGCCACGCCCTTGGTCAGGAAAGCCGCGGAGAGGAGGACGAAGGCGCCGAGGGTCCAGGCGGTGGCGGGCCGGCTGTCCACCCGCGCGGCCACGGCCTCCATCGAGGCCACCAGGGCCGCCACCACGAAGGCGCTGAAGAGGGCGTCCAGCGTGAGGATCTGGCCCACCAGGAAGCCCAGGAGGCAGGTCACGGCCAGGAAGGGCGCCCACAGCGGCCGCCGGGCCCCCAGCCGCTTCGCCAGCCGCCAGGCGGCCCACATCGCCAGGGCGGAGGCCAGCGCCAGGGGCAGGCGTGCCGCGGCGCCGTTCACGCCGAAGAGCTTCATGCTGATGGCCGACAGCCAGTACTGGAAGGGCGGTTTCTCGAAGTAGAGCACCCCGTTGAGCCGCGGCGTGAGCCAGTCCCCCGTGGCCAGCATCTCCCGGGGGATCTCGGCGTAGCGCGCCTCGTCGGGCTCCCAGAGGGGGCGGACCAGCAGGGGCAGGAGGCCCAGCCCCAGCCAGATCAGGATCAGGGTCCAGCGTTCACGGCGCGTCATGCCTTCTAGGCTATCTGGAACGGGGTGGATCGAGCCCGGTTAACCCGCGCAAGCCCGTGCGAAAGCAGCGACCAGGGGGGGTGTCCGGCCCATCAAGGCCGCCCGTTCGGGCTGGAACAGGGTGGCCACGAAGAAGGGGTGCCCATCCAGTTCCACGGCGCGCACCTCCCCGGTGGCATCATCTGCGGCGGCCCGCAGCGGGCCGGCCACGAGGGCGGCCTGGAACTCGGGATTCAGCCCATAGCGGCACCGGTACCCCTCCCTGGTCTCCGTCGCGCCATAGGCCGCCGCAATGCGGGTTCCCGGGAACAGCCGGACGGGGCCCATGGTTTCGACCAGGGCACAGGCCAGCGGGGCGATGACGGCACGCGCGGCGTCCGGCGACGTTTCGGCATGGTCGGCATCGGCCCAGCCCAGCACGTTCCGCGCGTACTCGACGACCGCATGCTGGAAGCCCCCGCAGGTCCCGAGGAAGGGGACAGCCCCCTCGCGGGCATGGCGGATGGCGAGGAGCGCGCCGTCCATGCTGCGGTAGGGGCTGGCCGGTACACACCACAGCCCGTCGAGACCGGAGAAGCGGGACACAGAGCGGATTTCGTCCGTGGGGACCCATTCGAACCGGACCTCGAAGCCCATCGCCCTGCCTGCCTGTCCCAGCGCGAGCGGAATGGCCTGATGCGCTGGTACAGATGGCTCGTAGTCACCCACCAGGCCGATCACCACCTTCATCCGCATGGCTTCCCTCCTGTCCCGATCCTTCCCAAGCCCACATGGCCCCGCACCCCTCCCCGGGGTACGGAGCCATGGATCACCCAGGTCTGCGCTGGCCTAGTTCTCGGTCTCGACGACCTTCTCGAGCGCCTTGTGTTCCTCGACGAAGAAGTCGATGGCCTTCCGGAGCGAGTCCTGCATGGACACCTTGGGCGCGAACCCGAAGGTCTGCTGCATGCGCTTGATGCTGGGGGTGCGCCGGGCCACGTCCTGGTAGCCCTTCCCGTAGAACTCGCCGCTGCCGGTCTCGACCATGCGGCCCTCGGGGATGCCGCGTTCCTTGCGGAAGGGGTGGTCCTTCCAGATGGCGATCATCATCTCGGCGATCTCGCGGACGCTGTAGTCGTTGGCGGGATTCCCGATGTTGAAGATCTGGCCGTCGGCCTGGCCGCCCTCGTTGCGCAGGACGGCCATGAGCCCGTCCATGGCGTCCTCCACGTCGATGAAGCAGCGGCGCGCCGTGCCGCCGTCCACCAGGTTCAGGGGCTCGCCGTTGAAGAGGTTCCAGCTGAACTGGGTCACGAGGCGGGAGCTGCCCTCCTTCGCGGTGTTCAGGCTGTCGAGCTTGGGTCCCATCCAGTTGAAGGGGCGGAAGAGCGTGAACTTGAGCCCGTGCTGGAAGCCGTAGGCCCAGATCACGCGGTCCAGCAGCTGCTTGCTGGTGCTGTAGATCCAGCGGTTCATGGGGATGGGGCCGGTCACCAGGGGCGACTCGTGCTCGTCGAACTCCGCGTCCGGGCACATGCCGTAGACCTCGGAGGTGCTGGGGAAGACGACGCGCTTCTTGTACTTCACGCATTGGCGGACCACCCGGAGGTTCTCCTCGAAGTCCAGTTCGAAGACGCGCAGGGGATCGGTCACGTAGACCTTGGGCGTGGCGATGGCCACCAGGGGCAGCACCACGTCGCACTTCTTGATGTGGTACTCGATCCACTCCTTGGAGATCGTGACGTCGCCCTCGACGAAGTGGAACCGGGGATTCCCAAGGTGCTCCTCGACCTTGTTCGTCCCCAGGTCCAGGCCGAAGACCTCCCAGTCCGTATCCCGGAGGATGCGACCCACCAGGTGGGAACCGATGAAACCGTTGACGCCGAGGATGAGGACTTTCACGGGAGCTCCGATGGCAAACGCAAATGATCGAGTCTACCAGCTCTGGGCCGGCACCCCACGCTCAGACCCGGCACACCACCTTGCCGAACCCCTGTCCCCGCTCCAGATGGCGCTGGGCCTCGGGATAGTCGCCCAGGTCGAAGACGCGGTCGATGACAGGCCGGAAGGGGGGGTTCGTGGGGTTCTTCTGGACCAGCGAGAGGAGGGTCCAGAGGTGCTCGCGGCGCCCCATGTAGGAGCCGAGCACCTGGAGCTGCTTGGCGAAGAGGGCCCGCAGGTCGAAGGTGGTCTCCCGGCCCGTGGTGGCCCCGCAGGTGACGATGCGCCCGCCCCGGGCGCAGGCGGCCAGGCTGGCACCCCAGGTGAGGGCCCCGGTGTGCTCGAACACCACATCCACCCCGCGCTTGCCCGTCAGGTCCCGGACCTTCCCGGGCAGGGCCTTGAGGTCCCCGCGGACGATCACATGCTCGGCGCCCAGGTCCCAGCACTTCATGGCCTTCTCGTCGTTGCCCACCACGGCGATGGCCGAGCCCCCCAGGGCCTTCACCAGCTGGATGGCGGCGCTCCCCACCCCGCTGCCGCCGCCCCAGACCAGCACCGTCTCGCCGGGGCACAGCCTGGCCTTGTGGACGAGCATCTCCCAGGCGGTGAGGAACACCAGCGGGAAGGCCGCGGCCTGCTCGAAGCTCCAGTTGCCGGGGATGGGCAACAGGTTCGCCGCGGGCACCAGCACGTGGGTGGCTGCGGTGCCGTCGGCCACATGGCCCAGCACCCCGTAGGTCGGACAGAGCATGTCGTCGCCCCGGAGGCAGGCCGGGCAGAGGCCGCAGCTGAGGCCGGGCGCGATCATCACGCTGCCGCCAGCCTCCACCCCGGGCGGCAGGGCCGTGCCTTCACCCACGGCATCCAGGACCCCGGCCCCATCGCAGCCGGGCGTGACGGGCAGCGGGAGCGGATAGCCCGGAAGGCCCACCGTGGTCCAGAGATCCAGGTGGTTCAGGGCCATGGCCCTGAGTTCGAGGCGCACCCAGCCCGGCTTCGGCGCCGCAGGCTCGAAGGTCTCGCGGACGGGCGAACCCGCCGGGCCGTGCTGGTTCACGCGGAAACGGAAGGGCTGGGCCATGCGGTCCTCCTGGCTACTCCGACTTCAGCTCCCGGGTCATGAGGCGCTGTACGGCCTCCTTCGGGGATTCCCCGTTCAGGAGCCGCTGCACTTCGTTGGCGATAGGCAGCTCCACGCCGACTTCCGCCGCCAGGGCCAGGGCCGCCTGGGTGGTGAACATGCCCTCGATGATCTGCCCGCCCAGGGCGTCCCGGGCCGCCTCGACGGACTGCCCCTTCCCCACCAGCTCGCCGAAGGTGCGGTTGCGGCTCTGGGGACCCGTGGCAGTGAGCAGCAGGTCGCCCATGCCGGCGAGGCCCATGACCGTGGAAGATTGGCCGCCGAGGGCCTCCACGAGGCGGGCCATCTCGGCCAGCCCCCGGGTGATGAGGGCGGCCCGGGCGTTGTAGCCCAGCTTGAGGCCGTCCACCAGGCCGGCGGCGATGGCCAGCACGTTCTTGAGGGCACCGCAGAGCTCGGTGCCCACCACGTCGCGGCTGAGGTAGATGCGGAGGCGCTCCGAGGCCAGCCGGACCTGCAGGGCCTGGGCCCGCGCATCGGGTACCGAGGGCGGCAGGGCCAGCACGATGGCCGAGGGCACACCCCGGGCCACCTCGTCCGCGAAGGTGGGGCCCGAGAGGGCGCCCACCGGCACGTCCAGCACCCCCGTGAGGGCCTGCGTCAGGGTCTGGTGGGTGCTCTGGAGGATGCCCTTGCTCACGTGGATGACCAGTTCCGGGGGTGCCGGGGCCTCTGCCCGCAGCCGCCGCCAGGCGTCCGGCGTGGCCTGGGTGGGCATGGCCGAGATCCAGAGCGGTGCCGAAAAGGCCTCGGTGGCCTCGCCGGTCACCCGCAGCGAATCGGGGAAGGGGGCGTCCTTCAGACGCGGGTGGCAGCGGCCGGCGGAGAGCTGGGCCACCTCCTCCGGGAATCCGCTCCAGAGGATGACGTCCGCGCCGGCCCGGGCCCAGGTGATGCCCAGGGCGGTGCCCCAGGCGCCCGAGCCGAAGATGCCGATGTCCGGGCGGCTAGGCATGGGGGGCCTCCCCCTTCTTCGCGCCCCAGAGCGGCGATTCGGTGCCCTTCAGGAGCCGGGCGATGTTCTCGTGGTGCTTGGCCACCACCAGCAGGGCGATGAGCACCCAGAGGAAGACGGCCTGCCAGGGATCCTGCTCCCGGATCCCGGCCTGGACCTCGATGCCGAGCAGGTTCGCCTTGTGCACCGTCTCCCGCACCCAGCCCATGGAGACCGGCAGCGCCAGGGCGCCCACGATGCTCCCCAGGCTCACGTACCGCGTGAGGGCCACCAGGAGGATGAAGAGCCCGAGGCTGGGCAGCACGGCCACGGCCCGGTAGGCCAGGGCCGCCCCGAGGGCCGTGGCCACGCCCTTCCCGCCCTTGAACTTCAGCCAGGGGGTGAAGACATGCCCCGCCGTGGCGCAGAGGGCGAGCGCCGCCTGCATGTCCACGGGGAAGGCGGCCTGCCTCGCCAGGAACACCGGCAGGAAGCCCTTCGCGATGTCCAGCAGCAGGGTGACCATCCCGAGGCCCTTGCCCCCCACCCGGCTCACGTTGGTGGCCCCGATGTTGCCGCTGCCGTGGGCGCGGACATCCCCCTTCCCGGCCAGCTTCACGAGGATGAGGCCGAAGGGGATGCTGCCGCAGCCGAAGGCCGCGAGGCACCCGAGGACCAGGAATGTCGGATCGGTGGAAGGCATGGACCCAGTGTATCAGCGGCCCCCGGGCCCCAGCGCGCGTCGGAGCAGGTCCAGGGCTCGGGCGGTGCCTCGGAGCTGTACTTCGCTGCGGTCTCCCGGCACATGGAAGGTGCGCGAATCTGTTCCATCCTGGCCGGCAAGGGCCAGGTGAACGGTACCCACGGGCGCGTCGCCCTCGGCTCCGGGCCCGGCGTTGCCGGTGACGGCCAGGCCCCAGGTGGCGCCGAGCTTGGCCCGCACGGCCTCTGCGAGGCGCCGGCTGGTGGCCTCGGATACGGTGCCCTCCGTGGCCAGGGTGGCAGGGTCCAGCCCCAGCAGGGCCGACTTGGCCTGGGCGCTGTAGACCGTCGCGCCGCCCAGGAAGGCGGCGCTGGCGCCGGGGATGGCGGTGAGCCGGGACGCCAGCAGGCCCCCGGTCATGCTCTCGGCCACGGCCAGGGTCTCGCCCCGCACCTTCAGCCGGTCCAGCACCGCATCCTCCAGGTTGCCCTCGCCCACGCAGGCCAGGTCCGCATCGAGCAGGGGTTCGAAGTCCGCCCTGGCCCGTTCGAGGGCTACGGGATCATCCCCGCGGGCCAGCAGCTCCACCTGGGTGAGGCTGGCCAGGATGGTCCAATCGAGCTGCCCGTGGCGCTCCCGGAGTTCCTGGGTCCGCTGGTCGAGGGTACTTTCCGGTACACCGCCCACCACCAGGCGGAGGGTGTGGACCGGCCGGCCCGCCAGGGACCGGAGGCGCGGCAGGGCGTGCTCCTCCCACATGCGCTTCATCTCCCGGGGAACGCCCGGGAACATGAGGATGCGGGTGCCCGGGTGCCCCGGAGGGTCCACCCAGAGGACCCCAGGGGCCGTGCCCACCTGGTTCCGCAGCGCCACGGCCCCCTCCGGGATGAGCGCCTGCTTGAAATTGGCCGGGGGGGGCACCCGCTGCCTCGCTTCGTAGAAGGCCAGGATGTCCGCCCGGCTCTGGGCGTCCTCCCGCAGGGGCACGCCGAGGATCTCCGCGAAGAGTTCCTTGGTGAAGTCGTCGAAGGTGGGGCCCAGGCCGCCCGTGGTGAGGATGAGGTCCGAGCGTTCCAGGGCCGCCCGGAAGACCTCCGCCAGGTCCTCCCGGCTGTCGCCCACGGCGGTCTTCAGGCTCAGGCCAAGTCCCAGTTCCGCCAGCCGCTCCGCCAGCCACACTGAGTTGGTGTCCAGGCGCCGGGTGGTGAGCAGTTCGGTCCCGATGGCGATGCATTCGATCCGCATGGGATCCATCGAACCACAGCCGGCCAAGAGTGCCTAACCAAACCCCGACGGGGCCGCGAGAAAGCCAGGTGGGATGCTCCGCAAGGAAGGGCCCGCAGGGCGATGCGGGACATCGTTCAAGGGCCGTGACGCCGCGGGGCGCCCACCTGGCTTTCTCCCTCCGGGCGAGGGCCGGCGGGCGTCGCGGTGCCACGTCACGCTCGTCGCGCGTAGTACCCGCTACGCGTCTCCTCGCGTTCCTCGCCTCGCTCGCCCGGCGGCCCTCGCGCGGCCCCGTGGGGGTCTGGTTAGGCACTCTCACTCCAGCCAGCGCTCGAGCGCCCAGCGCCCCGCCCAGATCCCGACGCCGGTCCCCACCACGCTCAGCACCACCGCCGTCCCGATGCCCACGAACATGCCCAGCCACCAGCCCACCATGCTGCCCAGGGTGGCGCCGACGAATCCCATGAGCTTTTCCACGGAGGCCCTCCGGGGCCTAGGATGTTCCGAACAGGAAAGGTGTTCCCATGCTCATTCCCGACCTCGACGACCTGGTGCTCGAATCCGACGAGGACAGCGGTCTCCAGGAACTGGGCCGCCGCTTCCTCTCCCGGGGCCCCTGGACCACCGTGGCCTACCTCGTGAAGACCCGCGGCGACTCCGAGGCCCCCTGGGAAGGCCCCTTCCTCTGGCTGCACCGCTACCAGAAGGTGGCCCAGGGCTGGAAGCTGGTGAGCCGTTTCCACACCACGGAGACGGAGCAGCTCCAGCGCCTGCTGGCCGCCCTGGGGGACTGGGGACTGACCGGGGACTGAGGCCTACTTCATCGCCGGAAGGTAGCGTTCCTGGATGATCCCCAGATGATGGGCCGTGTGGCCCGCGCAGAAGTACGGGAAGCAGCGGGCCGAGACGGGTACCCCGTTGGCGTTGCCGATGTTGCTCCAGGCGGCCTCGGGGAAGCTGCGGAACAGCCCCAGGCTCCCGGCGCGGACCGCCTGCCATTCGGCCAGGAGTTCCGGCAGCAGGCGCCGGTCGGCATGGGCCGCTGCGGCGTAGGCATTCTCCTCGTAGCCCGGGAGGGGCGTGGTGTCCCCCCTGCCCACCCGCATGGCGCGGTAGCTGAACACCCGCTCCGAGTCGATCAGGTGCTGGAGCAGGTCCTTGAGGGTCCATTTCCCGGGGGCATAACGGAATCCGGCCTGGAGTTCGCTCAGGCCACCGAAGAGGGCGCTGACCTCGTCCACCTGGACCTGGAGGAGGGCCAGCACGTCGCCCTCGGGAACGGCGGCCACGTAGGGGGCGTAGGACGGGGCGTACTCGCCGGGCTTGGGACGATCCGGGATCATGGCTGGCTCCTCGCCGCCCTCGGGCGGGCTAGAACGTCATCACCTTCATGGTGTTCGTCGTGCCGCTCTTCCACAAGGGGAGACCCATGGTCATCACCACCCGATCGAGGCTCATGAGTTCGTGCTTGGCCTGGAGGAGTTCCCGCACCACCTCCACCATCTCGTCCGTGCTGCTCACCCGGGGGATGAGCATGGAGGTGACGCCCCGGAGGAGCCCCATGCGCCGGGCGGTGGTCTCATCCACGGTCGCCCCCAGGACGGGCGTCCGGCCCGCCAGCCGGCTCACCATGCGGGCGGTGCCGCCCCCCTCCGTGAAGGCCACGATCCAGCGGGCATTGATCTCATCCGCCGTGCGGCAGGCCGCGAAGGCCACGGAGATGTCCGTCCGGGCCAGCACCTTCTCGGCGAACTCCTCGGGCAGCGTCTTGGCCCGCTGCTTGACGTTGGCATCGGCCTCCGTGGCGATGCGGGCCAGCCACTGGACGGCCTCCACCGGGTACTTCCCCGTGGCGCTCTCCGCGCTGAGCATCACCGCATCGGTGCCATCCCAGATGGCGTTGGCCACGTCACTGGCCTCCGCCCGGGTGGGCTGCGGATGTTCGATCATGCTCTCCAGCATCTGCGTGGCGGTGATCACGGGCTTGAGGGCCCGGCGCGCAGCCTTGATGATCTGCTTCTGGAGGCCGGGGACCCGCTCCACGCCCAGTTCCACGCCCAGGTCGCCCCGCGCCACCATGACGCCCCAGGACACGTCGAGGATCTCCTCCAGGAAGGCCAGGGCCGCCGGATGCTCGATCTTGGCGATGACGGGCTGGGTGCCCCCCAGGTGCTGGATGATGGCCTGGAGCTGCTGCACGTCCGAGGCCCGGCGGACGAAGCTCTGGGCGAAGAGGTCCACCTGGTGCTCCACGCCCCAGCGGATGTCGGCGTGGTCCTTCTCCGTGAGGGGATCCATGTTCAGGGACATGCCGATGGGATGGACGCCCTTGCGCCCCTTCAGCGGACCGCCCACCAGCACCTTGGCCCGCAGGGCCTCCGGCGTGACGGCGGTGATCTCCACTTCCAGGGCCGCGTCATCCAGCAGCCAGTGCTGACCCACCTCCGCGCCGTCGAACAGCTCGGGGTGCGGCAGGGGCGCAGTCCAGGCGAGGCCCGTCGGGGCGGGCGAGCCGGTCCGGTAGAAGACGCCCTGGCTCCCCTCGACGAGCTCCACGGGCTCGGCCAGCTCGCCGATGCGCCACTTGGGCCCCTGGAGGTCGAGGAAGACGGGGATCGCCCGCCCGAGCTCGAGGGCCAGCTCGCGCACCCGCCGGAGGTTCTCCGCCCGGGTCTCGGGGTCACCGTGGCTGGCATTCAGGCGGACCGCATCCGCCTCCCGCAGCGCTTCCCGCAGACGGTCGCCCTGGAGCATCGCGGGACCCAAGGTCATCACGAGTTTGGTTTTGCGCGTCACAAGCCACCTCACGTCCACAGGCATTCCACACAGTTTTCCACAGAGCGGGCCTGCCTTTTCATCATGTCACAGGGCTTTGCACAGCGACACCGGAGTGCTACCTTCGATCTCCCGATTCGTTGTTGGAGAGAACCGAATGCGCGAGAAGCTGCGAAGTCTCGTGGCCGAGATGGTGCGTGGCGGCGTGCCGCTGGAGATGGCCTGCCGTGAATTCGAGCGGCTGTTCATCCAGGAAGTCCTGGCCGCCCACGAGGGCAACCACAGCGCGGCCGCGCGCGAACTGGGCATCCACCGCAACACCCTGTCGAAGAAGCTGGAGGCCCCCCCCAGCCGCCTCCGGCGCGTCAGCCTGGCCAGCTAGGGCCGCCCCCCGACATCCTCCGCCTGACCCGCCCCGAAGCCCGGCTCTGCCGGGCTTTTCCATTCCGTCGGAAACACCGCGATTTCCTTCGACAGGACCCGCCCCGAACCGATACAACAGGATTCCGGAGGCAGGCATGAAGAAGGTGGCCATCAACGGGCTGGGCCGCATCGGCCGTCTGGCGCTGCGGCACCTGGTGAAGGCTCCCCATGTCCAGGTGGTCGCCGTGAACGACCTCACGGATGCCGCCACCCTGGCGCACCTGATGAAGTACGACTCCGTCCACGGCCAGGCTGACTTCCCCGTGGCCTCCGACGGCGGGTTCCTGGTGCTGGACGGCCGCCGCATCCGCGTCTACGCCGAGAAGGATCCGCAGCTGATCCCCTTCGGCAGCCTCGGAGCCCAGGTGGTGCTGGAATGCACGGGCCGCTTCACCCGGCGGGCCCAGGCCGCCGCCCACCTCCAGAACGGCGTGAGCCACGTGCTCATCAGCGCTCCCTCCGCCGACGCCGATCGCACCGTGGTGATGGGCGTGAACGAGGGGAGCCTGGATCTGGCGAAGGAGCGTGTCCTCTCCAACGCCAGCTGCACCACCAACTGCCTGGCCCCGGTGGTGAAGGTCCTGGATGACGCCTTCGGACTGGACCACGGCTTCATGACCACGGTGCACAGCTACACCAACGACCAGCGCATCCTCGACCTGCCCCACAAGGACCTGCGCCGGGCCCGGGCCGCGGCCCTGAGCATGATCCCCACCAGCAGCGGCGCACCCAAGGCCATCGGCCTCGTGCTTCCCCACCTCAAGGGCCGCCTGGACGGCCTCGCCGTGCGCGTCCCCACCCCGGACGTCAGCATCGTGGATCTCACGGCCACCCTGAAATCCGATGCCACGCTGGACGGCATCCACGCGGCCTTCCGGAAGGCCGCCGCCCAGGGCCCCCTGGCGCCCTACCTGGAGGTGCTCGAGGCCGAACTGGTGAGCGTGGACCTGGTGGGCAACCCCGCCAGCGCCCTCTACGATCCCTTCCTCACCAAGCTCCTTGGCCCCCGCATGATCAAGGTCTTCGCCTGGTACGACAATGAATTCGGCTACGCCGCCCGGCTGAAGGACCTCTGTCTGCACGTCCTGGAGCGGATCTAACCGATGAAGACCATCGCCCTCAACGGCCTGGGCCGCATCGGCCGCCTCGCCGTCCGCCTCCTCGCCGAACGGCGTCCCGACCTCCTCTGCGCCCTCAATGACCCCGCCCCCCTGGACCAGGTGGTGCACCTGCTCCGCCACGACTCGGTGCATGGCTGCCTCGACCTGCCCATTGACGGCCTTCAGGAAGCAGGCCAGGACTTCCTGCGGCTCGGCGACCGGAAGGTGCCCCTCTTCCATGCCCCGGAGCCATCGGAGATCCCCTTCCCCGACTGCGCCAGCCTGGTTGTGGAGGCCAGCGGCCGCTTCACCCGGCGGGCCGACGCCGCCCGGCACCTGAAGGGCGCCGTCACGCACGTCGTCATCAGCGCCCCCAGTCCGGACGCGGATCTTACGGTGATCGCCCCGGTGAACGGCGCGGAGCTGGAGCTGGCCCGCCACCGGGTCATCTCGAACGCCAGCTGCACGGCCCACGCCACTGCCCCCATGCTGCGGATCCTGGACCAGGCCTTCGGCCTCGATCACGCGGGGATGAGCACGGTCCACGTCGTGACCAACGACCAGCGCCTGATGGACCTGCCCCACAAGGACCTGCGCCGGGCACGGGCCGCCTTCATGAGCATCATCCCCACCACCTCCAGCGCCTTCGGGGCCCTGCACCGGGTCATACCCACCCTCCCGGAGGGCTTCGGCGGCGTGGCCCTCCGCGTGCCCACCCTCAACGTGAACCTGGTGGACGTGGTGGCGACCCTCCGCCGGGATGCGGACGTGGCGGGGATCCGCCGAGCCTTCCAGGACGCCGCCGGAGGCGCCTGGAAGGGCCTCGTGGGCATCGCCGATCCCCACGCCGTGAGCAGCGACTTCACGGGCCGGGCCGAGAGCGTGGTGATGGACCTGGACCTCACCATGGCCCTGGGCCCCCGCTTCGTGAAGGTCTTCGGCTGGCACGACAACGAGACCGGCTATGCCGCCCGCCTCTGCGACCTGGTGATGGACCTGGCGGGACGGATCTGACGGTCCGTCAGGCGAGCGTCCCGGCGGCGTAGCCCGTGCTGAAGGCCGCCTGCAGGTTGTAGCCGCCCACGGGCCCGTCGAGGTCCAGCAGCTCGCCGCAGGCCCGCAGGTTCTCCCAGCCGCGGAGCAGCATGGTGCGGGGATCCACCGCGGCCAGGTCCACGCCGCCCGCCGCCACCTCCCCCCGCGCCAGGGGTACCGCCCGGGGGCCCCCCAGCGGCAGGGCCGTGGCCAGCGAGACCAGGGCCTTCCGCGCATCCCGGGAGAGAGCCTTCAGCCGGAGGTCCGACGGAACACCAGCCTCCGCCAGCAGGGGTCCCACCAGCCGCTCGGGCAGATGGCGATCCAGCCAGGTCGCCGCCAGCAGCCTGGGATTCGCGCGGGCTTCCGCCTGCAACGCCGCGTCCACGGACTCCGGGGGATCCGCCATCGCGGCGTAGGTGAGCCAGGCGGCCCCGCTCCGTCGGGCCCGCTCCGTGGCCTGGCTCAGCTCCAGGGCCGCGGGGCCGCTGAGGCCGGCCTTCGTGAAGAGCAGGTCCCCGGCGAAGGCCGCGAGACGCCGTCCCCCGGGCCCGGCCGACAGCCGCAGCTCGCCGTCCCTCAGGGCGACCCCCTCCCAGGCCGGCCTCGGGATCTCCAGCGGGATGGGCGCCAGGGCCGGGAACCAGGGACGCACGGGGACGCCCAGGGCCTTCAGCCAGTCGAGGACTTCGCCCCGCGTGCCGGTCTCGGGATAGCTGGCGCCGCCGGTGGCCAGGATCACCTCCTCCGCGGCCAGGTCCTCCCGCTCCAGGCGGACGCCGTCGATCCGGGGCGCGCTTCCGAGGAGCCCCGTCACCCGGGCCCCGCTGCGCACCACCACCCCCGCCCGGCGCACCCTCGTTTCGAAGGCCGCCACCACGGCAGCGGCACTGCCCGGGCGGTCCAGGGGGAACACCCGGCCATTGTCGCGGACGTAGGTCGCCACGCCTTCCTGCCGCAGGAGATCCAGCACGGCCTCGTTGCCGAAGGCGTGGAGGGAGGGCCGGAGGAACCGGGCCTGCTCCTTCGTGAAGGCCGCGAGCAGGGCCTTCGGGGGTCCGTCATGGGTGATGTTGCACTTCCCGCCGCCGCTGATCCGGAGCTTCACCCCCAGCCGCCCGTTGGCCTCCAGCAGGGTCACCCGGTGGCCCATGGACGCCGCCCGCCAGGCCGCCACCAGCCCCGCCGCCCCGCCGCCCACCACGATCACGCTCGTCATCCGTCCATCATGACCGGGTATCCTCGAGTCGTTGGCCGACATCCCGGAGAGGTGACGAATGCTGGATCGACCGCTGGTGGGCCTCATCATCTTCGCCGACTTCGCTGGCTCAGACGGCTGCTTGCAGTCCCGTTCGACCGTTCTTCTGGAGGGATGACGCATGCTGGATCGACCGCTGGTGGGCCTCATCACCTTCGCCGACTTCGCTGGCTCAGACTGCTGCTTGCAGTCCCGTTCGACCGTTCTTCTGGAGGGATGACGCATGCTGGATCGACCGCTGGTGGGCCTCATCATGGGCAGCCGCTCTGACTGGGAGACGATGGAGCATGCGGCGGAGGCGCTCAAGGAGCTGGGCATCCCCTTCGAGGCCGAGGTGGTGAGCGCCCACCGCACGCCGGACAAGCTGTTCAAGTACTGCGAGAAGGCGGAGGGCCGGGGCCTTCGGGTGATCATCGCCGGGGCCGGAGGGGCCGCCCACCTGCCGGGCATGGCCGCCGCCAAGACCGCCCTCCCCGTCCTGGGCGTGCCCGTGCAGAGCAAGGCCCTGAACGGCATGGATTCCCTCCTCTCCATCGTCCAGATGCCCGCGGGCATCCCCGTGGGCACCCTCGCCATCGGCAAGGCCGGCGCCGTGAATGCCGCGCTGCTCGCCGCAGCCATCCTCGCCGGCACCGACGAGGCCCTGCGGGCCCGCCTGCGGGCCTACCGCGAGGCCCAGACCCAGAAGGTGCTCCTGAACGACCGGCTGCCTTGAAGTCCCGCCCGGCCGAGGGCTATTTCGTGAAGATGCCCTTGATGAACTTCTTGAACTTGCCTTCCTCCGGGGCCTTCCGGCTGTGGGCCTTCTGGAGGGCAACCGGGTCCGGCAGGGCCTTGTGGCGCTCGAGGGTGGCGGTCCAGGGCTGGTAGCCGTCCAGCTTGAGCCGCACCACGTGGAGGCCCTCGCCCGGCACCTGCAGGGTGAGGGGGCTCGTGCCTTTCGAGACGCCATCCAGCAGCACTTCCGCCCCGGGAGGGTCGGTGATGACCTTGGCCTCGAAGGGGGCGGGCTGGAGGCGCAGGGCCAGGTCCCGATCCCCGGGCTGGAGACGGTATTCGGTGGCCAGGAAGTCCGCCTTCTCCAGGCGGAGGTGGTCCGCCTTCCCCTTCACCACCACCTGGCGCAGCGGCGTCCGGCCAAGCGGGGTGCCATCCAGGAAGACCTCGGCGCCGCTGGGACGGGATTCGATGGAGAGGGTCCGGCTCGGTTCCGTGCGGAGCAGGAAGACGGACCCGAGGAGGAGGACGGCGGCGGCTCCGCCGAGCCAGGCCCAGCGATGCCAGGGCCGGCGCCCTCCCGGCCGCTCCAGGCGCAGGGTGCTCGTGGCCCGGGAGGGATTGGCCAGCTGCGCCAGGAAGGCCTGCCGGACGGGCTCCTCCAGGGGCAGGGCTGCCAGGAGGTCGGTGAGGAAGCTGCGAAGGTCGGGATACCGGGCCCCGGGATCCTTGTCCAGGGCCCGGCGGAACACCGCCACCAGGGCGGGGTCCAGGGTTTCCGGGAACTCCGGCGCCTCGTGGGCGATGCGGTAGAGCACGGCCCCCACGCTGTCCCCGCCGAACGGGAGCGTGGCGGTGAGCATCTCGTAGGCCGTGAGGCAGAAGGCCCAGCGATCCGTGGCCTCGGTGGCCCTGGCGCCCCCCAGCACCTCTGGCGCGGCGTAGGCCGGGGTCCCCAGGAAGGCCGCGGTGGTGGTGATGCCGGCCTCGTCCCCCCGGGCGACCCCGAAATCCATGAGCTTCAGGCGCCCCTCCTTCGAGACCATGAAGTTCTCGGGCTTGATGTCCCGGTGGATGATGCCGAGGTCATGCACCGCCTCCAGGGCGCCGGCCGCCTGCAGGAGCAGGTCCACCGCATCCGGGGCCGGGAGGGGCCCGCGTTTCAGGAGGGCGGCCAAGGACTCGCCATCCACGTATTCCATCACCAGAAAAGGGCCCAGGTTCCGCTCCTCGCCCACGTCGAAGACCGTGATCGCGTTGGGATGGTTCAGCCGGGCCGAGATCTCCGCCTCGCGCTTGAACCGCTGGAGGATGCCCGAGTCGCCCATCCCCTCGCGCACGACCTTGATGGCCAGGCCCCGCTTCAGGAGGGGGTCCTCCGCCAGGTACACCGTGCCCATGGCCCCCGATCCGAGGGTGCCGAGGACCTTGTAGCGGCCGATGGTGGAAGGATCCAAGTTCATCTCTCCCAGATCATGGCAGGACTCGTTCCAGGATGGGTGCCCACCCGTGGGCTACACTCGGGGCATGGCCGAACACGGTTTCAGCGCTCCCCGCCCCGCCCAGCTCCGCCGGTTCGGCCGCGTGTTCTACCCGGCGGGGCTGAGGCTGCAGAAGGCCCTCTCGGCCTATGTCGCCGAGGGCAGCCGGCCGGACCAGCTGGTGATCCTGGAGCACGACCCCGTCTTCACCCTGGGCCGGAACGCCACGCCCGCCGACATCCACGTGAGCGACGACTTCCTGGCCACCCAGGGTGTCAACGTGCACCGGACGGATCGCGGCGGCGAGGTGACCTACCACGGCCCGGGCCAGATCGTGGCCTACCCCATCTGCAACCTGCGGGGTGGCCGCGAGGACGTGGGCCGGCTGGTGCGGGGCCTCGAGGAGGCCATGATCCGCACGGCCGGGGAGTTCGGCGTGGTGGCCGACCGGCTGAAGGGCGCCCCCGGCATCTGGGTGGAGACGCCCCGGGGCCTGGAGAAGCTGGGCGCCATCGGCCTCCATCTCAGCCGCTGGATCACCACCCACGGGATCGCCTTCAACGTCCGTCCGAACCTCGCCCACTTCCGGTGGATCACCCCCTGCGGGTTCACCGACAAGGGCGTGTGCAGCCTGGAGTCCCTCCTGGGCGAGGCGGCCCCCTCCTGGGAGGCGGCCGCGGACCGGCTCCAGGCGCACCTCACGGATTGCCTGGCCCTGGACCTCCGACCCACCCGGGCCCCCAGCCGGAGCGTTTCCGCCCTCACCTGGCGCCGCGGGCCTGGCGGCCCCCAGATCCTCATGATGCTGCGGGTGCCCGCCCACGGCCTGTGGTGGCAGAGCGTCACCGGCATGATGGAACCTGGCGAAACCCCCGAGGAGACCGCCCACCGGGAGCTGATGGAGGAGACCGGCCTCACGGGCACGCTGGTGCCCCTGGGCCTCTCCCACAGCTTCTGGGTGGATCCCGCCATCGTGCATTTCCCGGATGACGAGCCCAGGTTCAACACGGAGACCTGCTTCGCCATGGAGGTGGCCGCGGACGCGACGGTGCGGCTGGAGCCCGCGGAACACAGCGAATACAAGTGGTGCGGGATCGACGAGGCCCTGGCCCTGATGAAGTGGGAGGGCAGCAAGGCCGCCCTGGCCCTGCTGAGGACGCGCCTGGGGGCCTGATGGGCTCGGGCTCAGGTCCGGGTCCTCTGGCGCCGATGGGAGAGGACCGGCCATGTCCGACCTCGCCCCCCATCCCAGCCCAGCCGCCCCCCGAGCCTGGCCCCGTTCCGCCCCCTGGGTGGTCCTGGCCTACGCCGTGTCGGGGGCGGTTTCCCTGGCCCTGAACCCCGGGTTCAGGGAGATCCTGCTCGACCTTCTCAACACGGCCGTGTTCGCCCATGCCGCGGCCCTCCTGTGGGCCAGGGCCCGGAGGGAACCCGAGGCCGGCGCAGGCTGGCGCCTGCTCGGCCTCGGCATGGCCGCCCAGGCCGCCGCCCAGGGCTGGGGAGCCTTCATCCTGATCGGCAGCGGAAGGCATCCGGTCTTCCCCTCCTGGCTGGAGGGGTTCAGCTTCCTCTCCCTGGGGCTCACCATCGCCGCCCTGCTGGCCTGGCCCCTGGCCTCCGCCGCGGGTTCCGAGCGCCTCCGGAAGGGGCTGGACGGCCTCGGAATCGCCCTCTCGGCCTTCTTCATCGGCTGGTTCTTCGCCCTGGGACCCCTCTTCCACAGTGCCGCCCCCGGCTCCCTCCCCAGCCGGGTGGTCCTGGTGGTGTTCTTCCTCGCCAACGCGACCATCCTGGGCATCGGGGCCTACCTGGGCGCCCGGCAGCCCGGGCGGTTCCGGGGGCCCCTCGGATGGATCCTCGGCGGCTTCGGGCTCTCGCTGCTCCAGGTCACCCTCCAGGTGCCCCTGAGCCTCCAGGGCCGCTACCACCTGGGCCACCCCCTGGACCTCCTGGTCCTCCTGGCCGGGCTCGCCATCCTCATCGCGCCGCTCTCGCCCCGCCCCCTGGAACCTGGCCCGGCGCCGGGCGCGGAGACCCGCGATCCCTCCATCCCGGCCCTCTTCCTGCCCATCCTTCCGGCCACCACCGCCCTCGCCTTCGCCTTCGGGGCCCTGGTCCTGGCCCCCCATCGCCTGGATGCCGCCGTCATCGGCCTGGGGATCCTCCTGGCCGGCCTGGGACTGCTCCGCGCCCTGCTGGCCCTCCGGGACCTCCAGCGCCTCTCCGCGGTCCTTGAGGCCCGGGTGAAGGAACGCACCCGCTCCCTGGAGGCCGCCCAGGACCTGCTGCTGCGGACGGAGCGGCTGAACACCGTGGCGGTCCTCGGGGCGGGCATGGCCCACGACCTCAAGAACCTGCTCGGCGTGGTGCGCCTGCGGGCCGACCTCCTGTCGGAGCATCTCCACGCGGTCGAGCCGGGACTCCACCCGGAGATCGAGGGACTCGTGCGGGCCTCCACCCAGGCCGAATCCCTGCTCCTGGACCTGCTGGCGGTGGGGCGCGGCTCCGGCAGCACCCCCGAGCCCATGGATCTCGGCCAGCGGGTGGGCCAGCTCGGCACCCTCCTGCGGGCCGCCCTGCCGCCTGCCATCCGCCTGGTGGTAGAGGTCCCCTCCGGCCCGGCCATCATCGAGAGCCATCCTGGACGGGTGGACCAGCTGGTGGTGAACCTCGTCCTGAACGCCAGGGACGCGATGCCGGACGGGGGGACCCTCCGCCTCCGCGTGGCCCTGGCCGCGGACGGGGACCGTCCCGCGGCGGAACTGGCCATCTCCGATACGGGCGTGGGCATCCCCGAGGCCATGCAGACCCGCATCTTCGAGCCCTTCTTCACCACCAAGGCGCCGGGGCGCGGCACGGGGCTCGGGCTCGCCTCGGTGGCCCAGACCGTGACCGACCTGCATGGCACCCTCTCCCTCGCCAGCGAGCCGGGGCGGGGCTCCACCTTCACCCTGAGGTTCCCGGCCTTAAGATGACGTCTCCAACCGGAGCCGCCATGGAATCCAAAGTCGCCCTCGTCACCGCCGCCTCGAAGGGCATGGGCGCCGCCATCGCCCGGGAGCTGGCCGCCCGCGGCTGGAGGCTGGCCCTGCTGGCCCGGTCCGAGGCGGTGGAAGGCCTGGCCGCCGAGCTCGGGGCCCTCGCCATCCGGGGCTCCGTCACCGAGGCCCCGGACCTGGACCGGCTGGTGGAGGGCGCATTGGCCCGGTTCGGCCGCATCGACGGCGTGGTCGTGAACACCGGCCATCCGGCCAAGGGCGACCTCCTTGCCCTCACGGACGAGGACTGGCGCGCCGGCCTGGACCTGCTCCTCCTCCCGACGGTGCGCCTGGCCCGGCAGGTGGCCCCGGTCATGGCCCGCCAGGGGGGTGGTGCCTTCCTGAACCTCACCAGCGCCGCGGCCCTCGAGCCCAACCTTGCCTTCCCCATCTCCAGCGCGCTTCGGGCGGCCATGGCCGGCTACACCCGGCTGTTCGCGCGCCGGTACGCGGCGCAGAACCTCCGGATGAACAGCCTCCTGCCTGGCTTCGTCGACAGCTACGAGGTGTCCCCGGAGGTCCTGTCCACGATCCCCCAGGGCCGTCCGGCCACGGTGCAGGAAGTGGCCAGGGTGGCGGCCTTCCTCCTCTCCGACGAGGCCGCCTACCTCAACGGCGTGAACCTGCCCTTCGATGGCGCCCTGAGCCGCGGTCTGTGATCCCTGCCTGAACTTTCCCGCGGATCCTTGGGAGGCCTGGTAGCCCTTGCTACCCTGGGCCTTTGGGCCGGAGCCGCCATGTTTCCCCAGTTCACCGAAGACCAGATCGCCATCCGGGACGCCGCCCGCGCGTTCGCCCAGGCCGAGATCGAGCCGGGCGCCATGGCCCGCGACGCCAGCGGCGAGTTCCCCAAGGCGATCATCGCCCAGCTGGGGGAGATGGGCTTCATGGGCATGAACGTGCCGGAGCAGTACGGCGGCGCGGGCGTGGACTACCTCAGCTACATCCTGGCCCTGGAGCAGATCGCCTATGTGGACGCCTCGGTGGCCGTCACCATGAGCGTGAACAATTCCGTGGCCTGCGCGCCCATCCTCAACTTCGGCAGCGAGGTCCAGAAGCAGGCCTACCTGAAGCCCCTGGCCAGCGGCGAGGTCCTCGGCGGCTTCATGCTCACCGAGCCCGATGCGGGTTCCGATGCCGCGGCCCTGAAGACGAAGGCCGTGAAGGTCGACGGGGGCTGGAAGCTGAGCGGCTCCAAGGCCTGGATCACCAACGGCGGGGTGGGCAAGTACTTCGTCTGCATGGCCATCAGCCACCCCGAGAAGGGCAAGAAGGGCATCAGCGCCTTCGTGCTGGATGCGGACACCCCCGGCGTCCACATGGGCAGACCCGAGGAGAAGATGGGCCTCCGCTCCAGCAAGACCGTCATGGTCTCCCTGGAGGACGCCTTCGTGCCCGATGCCGCGATGCTCGGCAAGGGGTGCGACGGCCTGAAGATCGCCTTCCACGGGCTGGACGGCGGGCGCATCGGCATCGCCGCCCAGGCCCTGGGCATCGCCCAGCGGGCCCTGGACGAGAGCGTCGCCTACGCCAAGACCCGGAAGACCTTCGGCAAGATCCTGGGCGAGCACCAGGCCATCCAGACCTACCTGGCGGAGATGACCGCCCGGGTCCAGGCCGCGCGCCTGCTGGTCTACAAGGCCGCCTCCCTGAAGGACGCGGGCCAGCCCTGCACCCTGGAGGCCGCCACGGCCAAGCTCTTCACCACGGAGAACGCCATGTGGGTGTGCGATCGGGCCGTCCAGATCCACGGCGGCTACGGGTACTCCCGCGAGTACACCGTGGAGCGCCTCTACCGCGATGTCCGGGTGACCACCATCTACGAGGGCACCAGCGAGATCCAGCGCATGGTCATCGCCCGGGCCCTCATGGCCTGACCGGGCCGGGATCTGGCACTATTCAACACCTGATGAAATACCACTTGCCCTCGACTTGCGAGGGAGGCATCCTGCTACCCGGGCCCGGTCTAAACCCGGGCGTGGCTCCGGCCGTAGGCTGCCTGTCCCCGTGGCGGCTCTTTTCGATCTCCAAGGAGTGGTGATGATTCGTCCCCAGATCTTCCCGGCCCTGCTGGTGGCCTTCTCCCTGGTGGCCCAGGAGGCGCCGAACCCGGACGCGACCCACCTCACGCTGCAGGACGCCATCGAGACCTCCCTGAAGAACAACCTCCAGGTGCAGATCTCCGCCCAGACCCGGGAGACCGCCAAGGCGAACCTCCAGTTCAGCGAGGGCACCTTCGACTGGCTGCTCACCAGCGGCCTGACGCTCAGCCACTCCAAGTCGGTGTTCGAGAACAAGCAGCTCAGTCCCACCCAGCCCCTGGTGAGCGGCAACACCACGACGGACTATCGCAACTGGACGGTGGGGCTCAGCAAGCCCTTCGTGTGGGGCGGCACCTTCCAGCTGAACTACAACCCCAACTTCACCTACACCCAGAGCGAAATCACCGGGTACCCCGTCCGGACGACCACGACCCCCTACACCGGCTCCATCTCGGCCTCCTACACCCAGAGCCTCCTCCGGAACTTCGGGCGGGAGGCCAGTTCCAGCAGCCTGATCGTGGCCCAGTACGGCTCGAAGGCGGCGGACTACACCTTCCAGCTGGCGGTGATCAACCAGGTGGCCAGCACCGAGTCCGCCTACTGGGACGTGGTCTACGCCAAGCGCGACCTGGAGAACAAGCAGCAGGCCCTGGCCGTGGCCCAGCAGCAGCTGAAGGAGAACCAGATCCGCGTGCAGGTGGGCACCCTGGCGCCCATCGAAGTGACCTCCGCCGAGGCCTCCGTGGCCCAGGCCGAGCAGAACATCATCGCCTCCGAGGCCCAGCTGCTGAACGCCAAGGATGCCCTCATCCGCATCCTCTACCCCACCTCGGAGCGCCCCAAGGGCCTGGAGACCGTCGACCAGCCGAACGTGAAGCCCCTTCCGATGGACGAGACGAAGGCCGTGCAGACGGCCCTCGAGAACCGCGTGGAGCTCAAAGGCGCCGAGCTGGACCTGGCCGCGAAGCGGGTCCTCGAGCGCGCCGCGAACAACCACACCCTGCCCCAGCTCGACCTCACCGTGGGCTACAACGGCACCGCCTCGAACTATGCCACCTACAGCCCCGTGAACACCGACCTGGCCCAGGCCAAGAGCCCCGGCTACACCGTGGGCCTCCAGTTCGCGTTGCCCCTGCAGAACCGCGCCGCCAAGGGCAACCTGGCCCTGGCCCGCGCCAACCGCCGGAGCAGCGAGCTGTCGCTCCACGACCTGCAGCTGGGCATCACCCTCCAGGTCCGCCAGGCCTTCCGCAACCTCGACGCCGCCTCCAAGGGCGTCACCGCGGCCCAGAAGACCCGGATCTACGACGAACAGGATCTCGACGCCGAGCGGAAGAAGTTCGAGAACGGCATGAGCACCAACTTCCTGGTCCTCTCCAAGCTCAACACCCTGGACGCCGCCCGGGGCGCCGAGCTCCAGGCCCAGATCAACTACGCCAAGGCCGTCACGGCCCTCGACCAGGCCATGGGCCGCCTCCTCCAGGCCCGGCACCTCGACGTGAAGTAGTCCAGGGTTTTTCCCCCAGCAGCAGATCGGGCTCCGGACGGGGCCCGATCTGCTGCTGGCTCCGCCACGAAGCGGGGGAGCCTCTGGGTCAGTCCATCCGAAGGCTCAGGTCCGCCGCGGGAGCACTGTGCGTCAGGGCCCCCACGCTGAGGAAGTCCACGCCGGTCTCCGCCACGTCCCGGGCCCGCTCGAGGGTGATGTTGCCGCTGGCCTCCAGGAACACGCGCCGGCCGCTCCGGTCCCGCAGGGCCACAGCCTCCCGCATCTGATCCAGGGACATGTGGTCCAGCAGGACCCCGTCCACATCCGGCAGGTCCAGGCAGGCCTTGAGCTGGCCCAGGCTTTCCACCTCCACCTCGATCTTCAGGAGGTTCGGGGCCACCCGGCGGGCGGCCTCCACCGCGGCGCGGATCCCCCCGGCGGCGGCCAGGTGGTTCTCCTTGAGCAGCACCCCGTCCCCCAGCGTCAGGCGGTGGTTCATCCCCCCCCCGCAGCGCACCGCGTACTTCTCCAGCAGCTTGAGCCCGGGTGTGGTCTTCCGGGTGTCCAGGATGCGCGCCCCGGTACCGGCCACCGCATCCACGAACCGCCGGGTCAGCGTGGCCGTACCCGACAGCCGCTGCAGGAGGTTGAGCATCACCCGCTCCGCCAGGAGGATGCCGTGGCTGGAGCCCCGGATGCGCATCGCCTCCGTGCCGCGGGCCACCTTCTGGCCCTCGGCCACCGGCAGGTCGGCGCGGAGCCCTGGGCAGGTCAGGTTCAGCACCTCCAGGGCCATGGGCAGGCCCGCCACCACCAGGTCGGCCTTGGCCAGCACCCGGGCGGTCATCGGGTGGTCCGGCACCGCGGCGGTCGTCCAGTCCTGGGTGCCCCAGTCCTCCCGCAGGAAAGCCCGGAGCTGGTCGCGGTAGGTCTCGGGGTGGGGCGGATGGAACATGGGCATACCTGTTCGATGGGCACGGTGGGTGGATCGGGATATACAGGATAGTCAGGATGGGAGTGAATCATGGCGATCCAGACGGAACGGCACGTCCTGCGGGTCCCCGACGGCTCGGAGATGGCCCTGTTCGCGGCCAGGCCGGAGCGGGCCGGCGCCCCCGGGCTGCTGGTCTTCCAGGAGGCCTTCGGCGTCAACAGGCACATCCAGGCCCTCTGCGAGGCCTTCGCCCGGGAGGGGTGGCTGGCCGCGGCCCCCGAGCTGTACCACCGCACGGCCCCGGGCTTCGAGGCCCGCTATGACGACATCGCCTCCGCCCGCCCCCACATGCAGGCCATGACCGACGGCGGCATCCGGGCCGACCAGCAGGCTGCCTCCGACTGGCTCCGGGGCCAGGGGTGCCCCGCCGTGGGCGCCATCGGCTACTGCATGGGCGGGCGCATGGCCTTCCTGGCCAACGCGAACCTGCCGCTCGCCGCGTCGGTGTCCTACTACGGGGGCGGCATCCAGCTCCTGGGTGGCCGGGTCCCCGAGCTCCACGGACCCATGCTCTTCCACTGGGCGGGCCGGGATGCCCACGTCACCCCCGACCATGCCAGGACCGTGGAGGATCTCCTCCGGGCCGAAGGCCGGCCCTTCACCTCCGTGACCTTCTCCGAAGCCGACCACGGCTTCAACTGCGACGAGCGGGCGAGCCACCACCCCGAAAGCGCCCGGCACGCCCTGGCTGTGACCCTGGCCTTCCTGCGCGATCATCTACACTGACCCTTTCCACCGGAGCTCCCATGGCCTTCCTCGCCATCGACATCGCCGACCGCCTCGCCTGGGTCACCATCCAGCGCCCGGAGAAGCTCAACGCCCTGAACAACGACGTGCTGAAGGAGCTGGAGCAGGCCTTCGCGGATCTGGAGCAGGATGAGCGGGTGGGCGCGGTCATCCTCACCGGCGCCGGCGAGAAGGCCTTCGTGGCCGGGGCCGACATCGCGGAGCTGAAGTCTCTCGACACCGCCAGCGCCCGGGTCCAGGCCCTGCGCGGCCAGGCCGTGTTCCAGCGCATCGAATCCATGCCCAAGCCCGTCATCGCGGCCGTGAACGGCTTCGCCCTGGGCGGCGGCTGCGAGCTGGCCCTGGCCTGCCACATCCGCGTCGCCAGCGAGAACGCGAAGTTCGGGCTGCCCGAGGTGAGCCTCGGCATCATCCCCGGCTACGGCGGCACCCAGCGCCTGCCCCGGCTGGTGGGGAAAGGCGTGGCCCTGGACCTCATCCTCAGCGGCGAGATGCTCCCCGCCGCCGATGCGCTCCGCGCCGGCCTTGTGAGCCGGGTGTTCCCCCTGGCCGACCTGAAGGCCGGGGCCGAGAAGCTGGCCCGGACCATCCTCTCCCGCGGTCCCCTGGCCCTCCGCAGCGCCCTCGCGGCGGTGAACGAGGGCATCGAGATGCCGCAGGACCAGGGCCTCCAGTACGAAGCCGCCCTCTTCGGCCTGCTGGCCGCCACCCAGGACATGCAGGAGGGCATGGGCGCCTTCCTGGAGAAGCGGGCGGCCCAGTTCAAGGGGCTGTGATTCCCTTCCGCAGAGCCCCGCGGATAAGGTGGTCGGAGGATCCGGAGACATCATGAAGCGGGCCGGCACCAGCCGAGGCGCCCTCCCTGGAACGGGGGGCGCCCGCCTGCGGCTGCCCGCCCTGCTCCGGACCCTGGCGGCCCTCTGCCTGCCGACCCTCCTCGCCCTGGCGGGGACCACCCCCCGGAAGGTCCTCGTGGGGATCAACCGCGACTACCCGCCCTACGAATACCTGGACACCAGGGGCCACCCGGCGGGTTACGACGTGGACCTGCTGCGGGCCCTGGCCGAGGTCGAGGGCCTGGACCTGGAATTCAGGGCGGACACCTGGGACGGCACCCTCCAGGCCTTCCGGGCCGGCCGCCTCGACATGCTGGCCGGGATGCTGCACTCCCAGGCGCGGGAGGCCTTCGCGGACTTCTCCACCCCTCATCTGGTGGTCCACTACAGCATCTTCGTGCGCCGCGGCGACGCGAGGGTCCGCGGGGAGGCCGACCTGGCCGGCCTCCACACCCTGGTGGAGCGCGGGAGCCAGATGGACGACCACCTCCGCGCCACCGGCCTGGGCCCCTTCCTGGTGCCGGTGGACTCGGAACCCGAGGCCCTCCGCCGCCTCGCCGCGGGCCAGGGGGACGCCGCCGTGGCACCCCAGCTGGAGGGGCTGGTCCTCGCGAAACAGGACCACCTGGGCATCCAGTCCGTGGGCGGACCGGTCTTCACCCGGCAGCTCTGCTTCGCCACCCGGAAGGGGGATGCGGAGCTCCTCTTCCGCCTCAACACCGGCCTGGCGATCCTCAACCAGACGGGGCGCTACGCAGAGCTCTACCAGGGCTGGTTCGGCCACCTCGAGCCCGACCCGCGCGAGGGGCTGGCGCTGACCCGGCGGGCGCTCGCGATCCTGGGCCTCGTCGCCGCGGCCCTGGTCCTCGTGGCCCTCTGGAACCGGTCCCTCCGGCGCCAGGTGGCCCAGGCCACCGCCCGGCTCCACCAGGCCAACCGGGAGATCCGCGACCGGGAGGCCTTCCTCGACACCGTGGTGGAGAACCTGCCCGTGGCCGTCTTCGGCAAGGATCCCCGCCGGAACTACGCCTTCACCCTGTGGAACGCCCGCAGCGAGCAGATCTTCGGTCTCCCCAAGGCCGAGGTGATGGGCCGGACCGACCAGGACTTCTTTCCCAGGGCCCAGGCGGACGGCTTCCGGGCCAAGGACGAGGAGGTGATCCGGGCCGGCCGGATCCTCGAGATCCCCGAGGAGCGGATCACCTCCCGGTCCCTGGGGGAGATCGTCCTCCACACCCGCAAGGTGCCCCTCTTCGATGAGACGGGCACGCCCATCCTCATCCTGGGCATCTCCGAGGACATCACCGACCAGCGGGCCATGGAGGAGGCCCTCCGCCAGGCCCAGAAGCTGGAGAGCCTGGGGGTCCTGGCCGGCGGCATCGCCCACGACTTCAACAACCTCCTCACCGCCATCCTCGGCAACCTGGGCCTCGCGGGCCTCCACGCCCCGGAAGGCCATCCTGCCGTCCCCTTCCTCCGGAACGCGGAGGCCACGGCCCTCCGGGCTGCGGAGCTGACCCGACAGATGCTGGCCTATTCAGGCAAGGGCGTCTTCGAGGTGAGGCCCGTGGACCTCAACCGGGCCGCCGGCGAGATGGCCAGCCTGCTGAAGGTCTCCATCTCCAAGAAGGCCGCCCTCAGGTTCCGGTTCGCCGAGGGGCTGCCCGCCATCGAGGCCGATCCCGCCCAGCTCCAGCAGGTGGTCATGAACCTGGTCACCAACGCCTCGGAAGCCATCGGCGAAGGCGATGGGGAGATCCTCCTCGCCACGGGGATGGAAGAGCTGGATGCGGCCCAGGTCGCCGCCCTGCACCCAGGCTCCCCGATCCCCCCCGGCCGGTACGTGTTCCTGAAGGTGGAGGACTCCGGGGCCGGCATGGCACCCGAGGTCCTCTCCCGCATCTTCGATCCGTTCTTCACCACCAAGTTCACCGGGCGGGGGCTCGGGTTGTCGGCCATGCTGGGCATCCTCCGCGCCCACCACGCCGGCATCGGCATCCGGAGCGAGCCCGGCCGGGGCACCGAATTCCGCCTCTTCTTCCCCGCAAGCCCCGCGGGGGCGGCCCGGGCGGAGCACCAGGCCGGTCCTGCAGTCCCGCTCCGGGAGCGGGGCACGATCCTCCTCGCGGACGACGAACCGGAAGTACGGGCCTCCACGGCCGCCATGCTGCGGGGGGCAGGCTTCGAGGTGCTCGAGGCGGCCGATGGCCAGGAAGCCTGCGAGATCTGCCAGCGCGAGGGGGATCGGATCCGCGCGGTGCTCATGGACCTGACCATGCCCCGGATGGATGGCCGATCGGCCGCGCGGGAGATCCTGGCGGCCGATCCCCGCGTCCGGATCATCCTGACCAGCGGCTTCCCGGTCGATTCCGACGTTCGCACACCGGCGGACCCGCAATTGGCAGGTTTCCTCCGGAAGCCCTACCAGATGAAGGACCTCCTCGCGGCCCTTCAGCGCGCCCTGGAATCGACCTGAGGGCCCGTCCCCGGCGGGTCGCTGAGGCCATGCCGGGCCAGCTCCGCCGTCATGCGGCCCGTGACCATGCACCAGGCCATCCGGTGGTCGCAGAGGAACGACATCAGGGGATGGCGGAAGGTGGCCGGACGGTTCCGTTCGATGGCGAAGTGGGCATACCACGCGCAGCCATAGGCCACCACGGGCATGAACCACAGCCAGTGGGGGTGCCCCGCCAACAGGCCGAGGAGGCCGAGCCCGAGGTAGCCCAGGGTGCCCGCCAGGTGCCAGGCGCGGGTGCGGGGGTGGCGATGCTCCCCCAGGTACCAAGGCCAGAACTCGGCCAGCGTCATGGCTCCCCTCCTAGCGGGCCTTGCCGGCCCCTCCCACGCTCACGGAAGCCGTCTGCTCGTTGTTGTTCTGGTCCACCGCCTTCACGAGAATGCGGTCGCCGCGCACCTGGTCCCGGGGCACGAGCACGTCGAACCGCTCCTCCTGCTGGTCGAAGACCCGGTCCTCGGGGGCGATCTGGAGCCAGTGCTCCCCATCGGCGCTGACCGCGGCCTCCTTCAGCAGGGAGGTCTCGTCCCTGGCGGTGAACTTCACCCGCAGCCCGCCGCCTTCAGGCACGGCCGTGAGCTCGGCGATGGCCGGGGGCGTGTGGTCCACGAGGAAGGGCGGCGTCACCCAGAGACTGGTGAGGGCCGCGTTGAAAGGCGCGGACGGGGCGTCGGAGGCGGTGACCTCCAGCCGGTAGCGGCCATCCGGCACGGGCAGGGTGTCGAAGGTGAAGAACCGCTCCTTCCACCCCTTCTCCAGCGCCATGGGCGAGCCGTGCTCGGGGAGCAGCCGGATGTCGAAGGCCAGGGCATCCCCGTTGGGGTCGTTCACATGGAAGACGAAGCTCTGGCCGCCGCGGCGGAAGCTGCGCTTCTCGGCCCCGGCATAGCCCAGGGCGGGGATGAGCTTCTGCGTGCTCAGGGGCACCCGCTCGATGCCGATGTCGTCCGGCGGCGCGTTGCGGGTGATCACGAGACCCGGGGGCATGATGTCCACGCCGGCCCAGACGGGGGCCAGGTTCCGCGGGGCCCAGTGCAGGTCCACGCCCTCCACCACGGGGGTCGCACCGCCCCGGGTGCTGGTCAGGCGGAGGCGGAACTGGGCACAGCGCGCAGGCGGCAGGGCGGGACGCTCTCCGCTGCGGAGGGGCGGCGTCCAGGGACTCCAGGTGGCGTCAGGCGTCTCCGTGCTGCCCGTGCGGAACTGCAGCTCCACATTCGTCCCCTGGGGCTGCTCGGAAGTGAGGTAGGCCCGGCCCCAGTCGGCCAGGGGTGCGCCCTGGATGATCCGGGATTCCAGCGTGCCCTCGGTGGCCTGGGCTTCCGAGAGCAGGTGCAGCTCGGCGGGATTGGAGCCCACCACCAGCATGTCCCCGCCCGAGGGCAGGAAGGCCGTGGCCTGGGCCGTCCCCAGCTCCTGGAGGGAGGCGAAGGGGTCATTCCGACGTTCCGTCCCCAGGGGGATGCCGAAGATCCGCGAACGGTTGCCCGTGCCCACCAGCAGCTGCCCCTTCCAGGCCATCAGGGCGTACACCTGGCTCTGGGCGCTCTGCCAGAGCGTTTCCGGTACCCGGTCCCGGTCCATCCGGAGGACGGCGGACCGCATGGCCGCACCGGTCTCCGCCGCCTGGAGGTAGCCTTCCCGGCGCTCCAGCTGGCCGGTGCTGAATTTCGGCGTGAGGCCGTTGTCGGCCCCGATGTAGAGCTGCCCGTCGACCACGGCGAGCGCCCGGACCTCCTCGAAGGGGGTGTCCATGAGGGTCTCGAGGCGATCCCCCTGGCGGCTGTACCGGAGCACCAGGCCGCGGCCGTGGCTGCCGAGGTACCATCCGCCCTGCCCGTCCGGGGCCAGTGCCGTGAAGGCCGTCTCGTCCGGGAGGCTGGCCAGGAGGCGGCTGCTGCCTTCGCGGGCCTGCACCAGCACCGCGCCCCGCTCGGCGCCGCCCGCGGCAAGGACATTGTCCCCATCGACGGCAAGGGACCAGACCACCTTGGCCTCGATGTCCGCGAAGGGCTTCACGTCCCCGTTGGCGGTCATCCGCAGCAGCTTGCCCTCCCCGGTGGGGGCCAGGATGAGGTCCTGCCCGAGCCGCGCCATGGCGAAAACGATGCCGCCCTTCACCTGGCCCACGGGCCGCACCTGGCCGCCGCTGTAGCGGAAGATCTTCCCCTCCGTGCCGGCCGAGAGGTACGCGCCGCCCGTGCCGTCCGGCACCGCGGACCAGATGACACCCTCGGGGAGCTGGGCCACCCGCCGGAGGCTCGGGGCCAGGGTCAGGCGCCCGTCGGCCCCGATGCGGACACCCCGCGTCTCGGCGCCGAGCCAGTCGTTGAAGGAAGAAAAGGTGGCGGAAGGCTGATCCGCGGCGAGCGTCATGCCCACGAGGGCGGGGAGGAGGAGCTTCATCCAGCGCATGGTTCCCTTTCGTGAATGCCCGTCATCCGATCCTGAACGGCGATCCTACTCGATCTCGACTTCCATCTGGCTGAGCCCCCGGACTTCCCGGTCCAGGGGCAGCACCGCCCGCCCGATGACGTGGCGCTGCAGCCGGTTCCCGGCGGCCGAGCCGTTGTCGCCCACCAGGGCGGCGATGGTCGGCGGGATGCCCTCGATCCGGGCGCCCCGGAGTCCCGCGCCGGGCTGGGTCTGCACCAGCAGGGCGTAGGCATGGTTGTTCCGCAGGGCGCCGTTGAGGAGGCGCACCACGTCGCCCAGGCTGGTGACTTCCACCGCCCGCTGGTCCGGATCGGCGGCCGTCAGGCTGAAGCCGTCGCCCACCATGAGGATGGCCTTGCCTTTGGTGGCGGACAGGGGCACCTGGATGTTGAAGGTGGCCGTCTCCCGGACCCCCTGGATGTTCTGGAGCGTCACCAGGACGGGCAGCACCTCGCCCCGCTTGGCCCGGGCCTTGAGCAGCCGGACGTCGGCGATGCCGGCGAGGTCCAGGCGCTCCTCGGCCTTGATGTTCAGCGAGATCCCGTCGATGGTGGGTTTCTCGAAGGGGTTCAGGGTCACGGCCTGGAGCATGGCCCCCACGTACTGGGCCATGCGCCCGGCATTCAGGTCCGCGATGACGTTCTCGACCTGGATGGGATTCTGCCCGGCCAGCTTGATGTTCCCCTGCAGGGAAAGGCTCTGGAACCCCGCGCCGCGGATGTTGCTGTCGAGCACCTGGGCCACCGCGGTGGCCACCAGCACGGGCGTGAGGATGGGATTGTCCATGAGCTCGAAGCGGAAGTTCAGGGTCTTCCGCCCGCCCAGGTTCAGCCCCACGCGGAGGGGCACCATCCGGGGCTCGGCCCCCAGGAGGCCGGCCACGCCGGAGCTGCGATCCAGGCGCAGGGCGCCCACCTGGGCCACCGGCATGGCCATCTTGAAGGAGCTGGAGTAGCTGGGCACCACCGTCGCCACGGTGGCGGACCACAGCGGCAGGTCCAGGGGCCCCAGGTTGAAGAGCTGGTGCCCGAAGAGGAGCACCCGCTTCCCGGAGACATAGCTGATGGTCCCCGCCGCCGTCATGTCCAGGTCCCCCTGCATGAGGGAGATGGCCGCCATGCCCCCGGGCTCCAGGGGGCTGGCCTCCTCCTTGCCAGCGGTGGGCGAGAGGGCCGGCGCCGCCGCGAAGCGGATGGGCAGGCCCGACCACAGCTTCTGGGTCTCCGGCGACAGGGGGGTCCCGGCCACGGCCATGGGGAGGGCACTGGTTTCATCGCCGCCCATCAGGACGTCCAGGGGGATCATCTTCCCCTCCAGGGCCGCCTTGAGCACCTTGGGGGGCTCGAGCTTGGGCAGGATCAGGGGGGTGCGGCTGGAGGGCGTCTCCGGGATGTCGCGCAGCTGTTCCAGCATCTCCCCGATGGGCGTCACGCCGCCGATGGCATCCTTCTCGAACTGGATGCCCGTGCTGAGGGCCCCGATGAGCTTCCCGTCGATGTAGCAGGGGCTGCCGCTCATGCCCGCCAGGATCCCGGTCTCCGCCAGCGGCCCCCCGCTGGCCTTGATCATGATGCGGCCGCGCCCTGGATAGGCGTTCCGCTGGACGCCCACCACCTCGAAGTCGAACCGTTCGATCTTGCCCCCCTGGAAGACCGTCCGGCCGTAGCCCTTCATGCCCGCCCGGATGTCCGAGAGGGGCATGGTGGCGGGGGCCTGGGCGGCGATGGGGAGGGTGATGGCCAGGGCGAGGACTGCCAGTCTCATGCGGATCCCGTGGGAAGCTTGAAGCCTATCAGGGTCCGTACTCGAGAGAACCTGTCTCAACCCGGATTGCCCCGTCGTGACCATCTGGTGCCCTGCGTGAACTTTTCGTTCCCTCACCAATTGGTCTCTTTTGCCCGGGGGGGGTCTCCGGTAGCCTAGGCCGGAGGAGGAACTTTCCATGCGTCCTAGGCATTTACGCGGTTCATCCATTCTTGCCCTGCTGGTGGCGGCGGCACCCCTCTGCGCCCAGGGTGTCTCCACCCAGCTGGCCGGGCGGGTGCTCGACAAGCAGGGAGCTCCGATCGGTGGCGCCATGGTCGCCATCCGGAACATGGAGACCGGATTCCTCCGAACGGTGCAGAGCGATGCGAACGGCCGCTACCTGGCCTCCCTCCTGCCCGTCGGCCCCTACCAGGTGACCGTCACCAAGGCCGGCTACCAGACTGCCAGCAACGTGAAGGTGAACCTGAACCTCGGCGATGCCGCCCCCCTCACCATCCGCCTGGCCCCCGAGACCGGCGCCGTGGTCGAGGTGGTGGCCGCCACCGCCCAGGTGGACGCCGACCGTGCCAGCGCCGCGGCCTACATCTCCCCCGACAACCTCTCCAACCTGCCGGTCCTGAACCGGTCCTTCACCAACCTGGCCACCCTGACCCCCCAGGTGGTGGTGGACAGCAGCCGCGGCAACCTGGCCATCGCCGGCCAGCGTGGCGTCAACACCTCCATCAACATCGACGGCGCGGACAACAACGAGCCCTTCTTCGGCGGTGCCCTGGGCGCCGCCGAGGGCAAGACGCCCTTCACCATCTCCATCGAGGCCATCCGCGAGTACCAGGTGATAACCGACGGTGCCTCGGCGGAGTTCGGCCGCATGGGCGGCGGCTATGTGAACGCCATCACCAAGAACGGCACCAATGACTTCGGCGGCAGCCTCTTCTACTACATCCGCCCCCGCAGCTGGGTGGAGGCGGGCCCCACCCTTCGCCAGCCCAACGGCACCACCACGACCTACCCTGTGGGCCAGTTCAAGCAGGAGCAGTTCGGCTTCAGCGCCGGCGGCCCCATCGTCAAGGACAAGCTCTTCTACTTCGTGGCGTACGACGGGCAGCGGTACACCAGCCCCATCCACCAGGTGTGGGGCGGCACCCGTCCGGTGACCCTGAATCCCGCCAATCCCTCCGACGCGGTCCTGCTCGCCAAGGGCGGCGACTACAGCAGCAAGGCCGATTCCGACGTGGTCTTCGCCCGCTTCGACTGGAACCTCACCCAGGACCAGACCCTGCAGTTCCGGATCAACCACTCCAAGTTCAGCGGCGACACCGGCTCCGGCACGACGGCCGCCTCCGAGAATCGGGCCTCCGACGACGTGACCACGGACGCCTACGTCCTCCAGTGGAACTGGGTGCTCAATGCCAACTGGCTGAATGAGGCCCGGATCAGCTACACCAAGGACGACATGCCCCGGACGACCTACGCCAACGGGCCTGAAGTGAGCATCAGCGGTGTCGGCTACTACGGTGCCTATCCCTTCGATCGCACCTACAACACCAAGCGCACCCAGATCCAGGAGAACCTGAGCTACGTCACCCCCACCCTCCAGATCAAGGGCGGCATCGACTACAACGCCATCGACGTGTCCGAGTTCTTCGCCGGCAACTGGCAGGGGGTCTATTTCTTCGACAACCTCGCCGCCTTCGAGGCCGGCAACTGGACCACCTATCGCCAGAACTTCAGCCTGATGCCGGGTTCCGACATCCACCAGGCCGGCCTCTTCAGCACGAGCTACAAGCAGGAGGCCGCCTTCATCCAGGCCGACTGGCGGGTGACCGAATCCCTGAAGCTCGGACTGGGCCTGCGCTGGGACCGCCAGGAGAACCCGGACTACCCGATCCTGGACATGAGCAATGTCCTGTCCACGTCCATGCCGGTGACCGCCAAGATCCCCAGCGATAGCGAGTTCTCCCCCCGCTTCTCCTTCACCTGGAACCCCTCCTTCGACCAGGGCAAGACGGTGGTCCGTGGCAGCATCGGCCGCTATGTCAGCACCACGCCTGCGGTCTTCTTCTACCAGGTGTACGCCGCCAACGGCGTCCGCACGGGCTCGGTGGACTTCAAGGCGGCCGACGCGGCCACCTTCGGCATCCCCCGCGGTGCGACCTTCAGCCCCACCAACCCCTTCTGGTTCCCGTCCTTCCCCACCGGTGGCGTCCTTCCCAAGTTCAACATCTGGACCTTCAGCCCCGACTTCAAGAATCCCTACACCGACCGCGTGAATCTCGGCGCCGAACGCCCCTTCTTCCAGGACCTGGTCCTGGGGCTCTCCGCCACCTACGCCAAGGGCAGCCGGCTTGAACGCACCGCCGACCTGAACATCGGCACCCCCACCATGGGTGCCTACGGACGCCTGCTCTACCCGGCCCGTCCGAACACCACCTACGGCACCATGGGCATGTATTTCTCGGATGCCACGAGCCTCTACCACGCCTACACGTTCAGCCTGAAGTACCACAAGGACGGCAGCGATTTCGACGCCCAGCTGTTCTACACCTACTCCGTCAACAAGGACAGCGACTCCAACGAACGCAACTACTCTGGCATCACCATCCAGGACGCCGGCAATCTCGGTGCCCAGTGGGGCTATGCGGACACCGACCGGCGCCAGGTGCTGACGGGCTACATGAGCTACCTGGACCGGGCCTTCTCCGGCATCCTGGCCTCCCTGTCCATCCGGTACCAGACGGGCACTCCCTACTCCCTGATCTACAACCGGGACATGAACGGGGACGGGAACTCCTCCAATGACCGCTTCTACGTGAACGGCCAGGATTCCGGCCGAAACAGTTACCGGACCGGTTCCCAGATGACCATGGACCTCGGCCTGCGCCGGGACTTCCATCTGGCCCGCCGCCTGAAGATGACCCTGTCCCTGGACGTCTTCAATTTCCTGAACCGCCAGGACACCTACCTGGCGACCGCCATCCACACGGCCACCCCGTCCAGCACCGACGCGGCCCCCAGCCTGGACCAGTCCCAGGTCTGGCTGGGCGGCGCCCGGCAGATCCAGGTTGGCGCCCGGTTCGCCTTCTGATCCGGAGACCAGGCTTGCAAGGGGCGGCGCTCGCGCCGCCCCTTTTTTTCGCTAGGCTGGTGGGATGCGGATCCTGATGCTGGGCGATGTGGTGGGTGAACCGGGACGCCGGCTGGTGGAGGCCCACCTGCCCGCGCTCCGCCGGGAGACCTCGGCGGATTTCGTGGTGGTCAACGGCGAGAACGCCGCCCACGGCCACGGCATCAGCGAGTCCATCGCCCGGGAGTGGTTCGACGGCCTGGGGGTGGACGTGATCACGACCGGCAACCACGCCTTCGATGTGAAGGGCATCGAGGCCACCTTCCGCCAGGAACCCCGCCTGCTCCGCCCCGCCAACCATCCCCCCGACACGCCGGGCAACGGGTGGGTGAAGCTGCACACGGCCTCGGGGGCGGAGGTGCTCGTGATCAACCTCATGGGCCGGGTCCACATGCCCCCCTGCGAGTGCCCGTTCCGCTGCGTCGATGCCATCCTCCAGAAGGAGCGCGCCGATCTCGTGATCGTGGACATGCACGCGGAGGCCACCAGCGAGGCCCAGGCCATGGGCCACCACCTGGACGGCCGGGCGGCCGCCGTCCTCGGCACCCACACCCATGTGCCCACCCTCGACACCAAGATCCTGCCCGGCGGTACGGCCTACGTCTCGGACATCGGCATGACCGGCCCCTACGGCGGCGTCATCGGGATGAAGAAGGAGTCCAGCCTGGGCCGCTTCCTCAAGGTGCAGCGCCCCAAGTACGAGGTCGCCGAGGGCGACCTCCAGCTCCACGCCATTCTCGTCACCACCGAGGGCCGCAAAGCCACGGGCATCGAGCGGATCATCCGGACCCTTTGAACGCTTCCACCTGAATTCGCACCGCGAGTTCAGCGGCTGAACCGCCTCAACATCCGCATGTTCCGCCGGTAGGCTTGGCCCCGGGTGAAGTTGATGGCCACCTGGCGGGGGAAGCGGGTGATCGAGCTGGCCAGGGTGATGAAGGTGCGCACGGTCTGGGCCGCGCCCCGACCCTGGCGGCTGGCATTGTCGTAGTAGACCATCAGGGCCTGCCGCATGGTCGTCCGCGGCAGGTTGAACAGGCCGTAGCTCTCGATCACGTCGTGGTTGATCCGGCGGGTGCCGTCCTGCTCGGTGACGATGAGGTCCTCTGGGCGGATCTCCTGGGTCATGGCGGCTCCTCGGACCATCAGTGTATCGGCCCGACCGTCCCGCGGCTCAAGCCCTGCCGGCCCGGCGGGTGGCCGGGTGGCTGGGGGACCGGGGAAAGTCCCTATTCCTCGAGTTTCGGGAAGAGGAAGCCGGCGAGGGTGGCCCCGACCAAGGGCGCCACCCAGAAGAGCCAGAGCTGGGACAGGGCCCACCCCCCCACGAAAAGGGCCGGTCCGGTGCTGCGGGCCGGGTTCACCGAGGTGTTCGTGACCGGGATGCTGATGAGGTGGATGAGGGTCAGGCAGAGGCCGATGGCGATGGGCGCGAAGCCCGGAGCCGCCTTCCTGGCGGTGCTGCCCAGGATCACCAGCAGGAAGAAGAAGGTCATCACCACTTCTGTGAGCAGGGCGGCCCCGAGGCTGTAGCGGCCCGGGGAATGCTCACCGAATCCGTTGGCGGCGAAGCCGCCGATGGCCGAGCCGTTGCCGGTGGCGATCACATAGAGGATGGCCGAGGCCGCGACGGCGCCCAGCACCTGGGCGATCCAGTAGCCGGCGATGTCCCTGTAGGGGAAGCGACCGCCCACGGCCAGCCCCAGGGTCACGGCCGGGTTCAGGTGGCAGCCCGAGATGGGGCCGATGGCGAAGGCCATGGTCAGCACCGTGAGGCCGAAGGCCAGGCTCACGCCGAGGAGGCCGATGCCCACCCCGGGAAAGGCCGCGGCCAGCACCGCACTGCCGCAACCACCCAGCACCAGCCAGAGGGTCCCGAAGAATTCCGCGACATGCCGCTTGTCCACAATGCCCCCTTTGGGAAGAAACAGGCCCGGAACGGAAGATCGGGGCCAGTCTAGCCGTCCGGGCCGGGGATTCAAGCGGGAGGCGTCAGGAAAGGTGGGCCCAGCCCTCCAGGAAAAGCCCGAAACCCGGGTCGAGGGCCGCCTTCTGCTGGACCAGGGCCCGGATCTGGGCCTCCTCGGCCTCCATGTCCTCGGGGGTGAGGTGGCCGGAGAGGGTCATGGCCCGCAGCCAGACCAGGAAGGTGGTGAGGGCGTCGAACTGGTTGTAGCGGACGATGCCCGCCACGTCCCCGGCCCGCCAGAGGTCGATGACGCTCTTCCCGTCCGTGCCCAGCTTGCCGGGAATCCCGCAGGCGGTGGCCAGCTCGTGCAGGGTGGAGGAGGCCTTGCCCCAGGTCCCGACGATCTCCCGCAGGTCGAGGTGCTGGTTCCCGTACCGGTCGAAGAAGTCGTCCTTCGCCCACTTGTCGGCGCTCCGTCCCAGGCCGGGGATCGAGAGCCGGTGGACCATGGCCCGCTGCATGAGGATGGGCAGGTCCGCCTCGCGGCTGTTGAAGCCCACGAGCTGGGGTTTCTTGTCGCCCAGGGCCACCAGGAAGCGCCGCAGAAGTTCGCCCTCGGGCAGCGGGTCCGGTCCCTCCGGGAGCGCGAAGAGGCGATGCTGGACCTCGCCGTGTTTCACGGTCCGGACCACCGCCGCGATGGACACCACCCGGCACAGGATGGTCTTCAGGTAGGGTCGCGGATCCGCCTCCGTGGCGCCCCCGTAGGCCCACATCCGGGCCGTCACCTCATCGTCTGGCATGTCCCGGGGCAGGTCCAGCACCCGGCGGCCGGTGGCGGGGTCCGGCACCCACTCGGCGTCGAAGGCCCACAGCGAATCGTGCATGCGGGGTCGGAGCATCATCACCTCCTAGCGGTCGACAGCCCACTTGCCCCCGCCGCCGATGGCGCAGGCCAGGGTCGTCAGCAGGCGGAAGAGCCCGGCGGGACTGGCGAGGACTCCCGCCCCGTGCAGCCATCCCTGCACCAGGGGCCAGCCCACCAGCCCCACCAGGATCGCGGCCATGAGCCAGGTCCAGAGACCGATGACCACGAAGATCCCGCAGACCATCTCCAGGATGGCCAGCCCCCAGCCCGCGACGTTCCCGAAGGAGATGGCGCCATGGGCATGGCGGAGCACCGCCAGGCCCTGCAGCAGGGCCATGCCGCCCACCGCCAACCGGAGCAGCAGAAGCGACCAGTCCACACGAGTCTTTGATGCAGCCAAGGTTCCTCCGGGAGATCAGCTCCATGCTACGGGTCACGGACGCCGGACGCTATGCTGGACGTTCCGGAGGGATCCCATGAGTGAGATCAAGACCATCGGCGTCATCGGTGCAGGCCAGATGGGCAACGGCATCGCCCATGTCTTCGCCCAGTCGGGCTACCAGGTGCTCATGCAGGACATCAGCGAGGCCTTCGCCGCCAAGGGCGTGGCCACCATCGACAAGAACCTGCAGCGGGGCGTGGACAAGGGGAAGATGACCGCCGAGGAGAAAGCCGCGGTCCTGGGCCGGGTCCGCACCACCACGAAGCTGGAGGACCTGGCTGCCTGCGACATCGTGATCGAGGCCGCCACCGAGAAGTGGGAGGTCAAGAAGCAGATCTTCGAGACCCTGGACCGGGTCTGCCGCCCCGGCGTCATCCTCGCCTCCAACACCAGCAGCATCTCCATCACCAAGCTGGCGGCGGTCACGAAGCGGCCCGAAGCCTTCATCGGCATGCACTTCATGAATCCTGTCCCGGTCATGCAGCTCATCGAGGTGATCCGGGGCCTGGCCACCAGCGAGGCCACCTTCGGGACTGTGATGGAGCTCTCGAAGCAGCTCGGCAAGACCCCGATCCCCTGCAACGACTTCCCCGGCTTCGTCAGCAACCGTGTGCTCCTGCCCATGATCAACGAGGCCATCTACGCCCTGTACGAAGGCGTGGCTTCGGTCGAGAGCATCGACGGGATCATGAAGCTGGGGATGAACCACCCCATGGGCCCCCTCACCCTGGCGGACTTCATCGGCCTGGACACCTGCCTGTTCATCCTCAACGTGCTGCACGAGGGGCTGGGCGATCCCAAGTACCGCCCCTGCCCCCTGCTCATCAAGTACGTGGATGCCGGCTGGCTGGGCAAGAAGAGCGGCCGCGGCTTCTACGACTACAGCAAGGCCTAGCATGTGATGCGTCGGGCGGCGCTGGCCTTTCTTGCCGTCCTGGGACTGGCGGCGGAGGAGCCCCTCCACGAGATGGGCCCCTTCCCCACCCGGGAGATGTTCCCCCTCTACCTCCCGACCATGGCCTACCAGCCCGTGGACCCCGCGCCCCTGGGCCGGGGTCGCTGGCGGTGGGCCCTGCACTGGGTCGAGGCGAACACCTTCCAATTCTCGGATGTCTTCGAGCACAACCCGCCCAGGGATACCTCGGGCCGGGTGGCCATCACGCGGGCCTACATGGAAGCCCACCTGCCCGAGTACGCCAGCCTCCCCGTGGTGTATTTCTTCGACGAGGAGATCGCCCGCTTCGAGCTGGAGGGACGGTACGGCCTGACGGACCGGACCGACCTCTGGTTCCGCCTCCCGGTGCAGAACCACACCGGCGGATTCCTGGATCCCCTCATCGAGGACTTCCACCACCTCGGTTTCGAGCAGTTCGGCCGCGACCTCGTCCTGCAGAACCAGGTGACCCTGGCCGTGGCCCAGTACGGGAAGGTGAGCTTCTTCAACGACGAGCGCATCCTCGGGAAGACCCAGGATCCGGTCTTCGGCCTGACCCAACGCCTCCTCCAGACCCCCGCCTGGACCCTCTCGGCGACCTTCAGCCTCAAGCCCCCCCTCACCCACACCTACGATGTGTACCGGTCCGGCTGGGACCAGAGCTATGGGGTCACGGCCCTCTGGCGGGCCGCCCCCCGGCATGTCTTCTACCTCGGTGGCGCCTTCGTCCAGCGCCCCCACGGCAGCCCCGACTACACCGCGATCGGCTTCCGGGACGGGGTGGGCCTCCACGCCACCTGGGAATACCGGCGGTGGCGGCGGACCCAGCCCTTCCTGCAGCTCTACTGGCAGAGCGGCTACCTGCACCCGCAGCCCTACCAGCATTTTGACCAGCCGAGCCTCCAGCACGACCTTGGCGTCCACTGGCACTGGACGCCCCACACCACCCTCACCTTCCACTACATGAACAACGTCACCCACTGGGGGAACACCGCGGACATGGCCCTGGGCGCCAGCCTGACGGCACATTTTTGAGACGGTGCCGGTAGAATAGGCGATCGACTCATCTGCATGGAGCAGCCATGGCCACCGCCCGCGTCCGCGAAATCCTTTCCTGGTACAGCTCGGAGAACCCGGGGGTGAAGGCCAACTTGGCCCGGATCATGAACCATGGCCGCCTGGCCGGCACCGGCAAGTTCGTGATCCTCCCGGTGGACCAGGGCTTCGAGCACGGCCCCGCCCGCAGCTTCGCCCCCAATCCCGGCGGCTACGATCCCCGCTACCACGTCGAACTGGCGATCGAGGCCGGCTGCAACGCCTACGCCGCGCCCCTGGGCTTCATCGAGCATGTGGCCTCCGACTACGCCGGCGAGATCCCCCTCATCCTGAAGCTCAACAACAGCGACACCCTCAGCAAGGGCCACGAGCCCTGCAGCGCCATCACCGGCAGTGTGGAGGACGCCCTCCGCCTGGGCTGCGCCGCCATCGGCTACACCATCTACCCCGGCAGCGGGGCCCGCAACGAGCAGTACGAGGCCCTGCGCGAGCTGATCCTCGAGGCCAAGTCCGTGGGCCTGCCCACGGTGGTGTGGTCCTACCCCCGCGGCGCCGGGCTCACCAAGGAGGGCGAGACCGCCGTGGACGTCTGCGGCTACGCGGCCCAGATCGCGGCCCAGCTGGGCGCCCACATCATCAAGGTGAAGCCGCCCAAGGACGTCATCGAGCAGGCCGAGGCGAAGAAGGTGTTCGAGAAGTACGCCATCCCCACCGCCACCCTGAAGGACCGCATCGCCCACGTGGTGCAGAGCGCCTTCAACGGACGCCGCATCGTGATCTTCAGCGGCGGCGAGGCGAAGGGCACGGAGGAGGTGCTGAAGGAGGTGGCCGAGATCGCCGCCGGCGGCGCCTTCGGCAGCATCATGGGCCGCAATGCCTTCCAGCGCCCCAGGAAGGAAGCCATCGAGCTCCTGCACGCGGTGATGGACCTCTACAAGAAGGGCTGAGGGCATCCCTCCAGCGCAGAAAGGGCCGCCCAGGGGCGGCCCTTTCCAATGCCAGCGGCACCGGCCCTACTGGGCGGGCACCGGCAGCGGCCGGAGGATGTCCGAGAGGCGGTCCGAAGCCCCGGGGATCCGCTCCAGACGCGGGTAGCGCTCGCCGCCATGGTAGTCCACCCGCAGGGTCTTCACGAAAGTCCCGCTGGAAACGACGAAGGAGAGGGGTTCCTTGCCCGTCTGGCCGGCCCGGATCTCATCGTGCAGGACGGTGGGGGAGAACCGGGTGCCGTCCACGGAGACCACCTTCATCCCGGGGATGAAGCCGCCCTGGAACGCCGGCGAGCCCGGCAGGACATCCACCACGCCCCCGTCCGTGCCGAGCCGGAGGCCGAGGGAACAGGTGACATCCACCAGCTTTCCGGCATGTTCCGTGGCCTTCCAGAGGTCCGTGGGCGTATCGCCGTAGACAAGACGCCAGCCGCCCCGTTCGAGGCCGCCCAGGGGCGCCCGTGGCGCCAGGTCCTCCACCCGGCTCCTGAAGAAGCCCGCCCAGTCGTAGGGCAGGACACGGTTCAGTGTGGCGAGGACCTCGTCCAGATCGTAGGGCCTCACTCTGGGGCCGGTGTTGGCGCCGCCCTCGAAGGCCCGGCAGTAGTCGTCCAGGGACTTCCTTCCGCCGCTGCGCTCGCGGATGAGGGTGTCGGCGTCCAGCCAGATGAGGAGGCCCTCCGGATAGAAGTCCACGCCGCGGCGGAAGGCGGCCCAGGTGGGGGGCGCGTCGTAGAGGACCTGGGCCTCCACCGCCGTGTCCGCCAGGGGGCGCCACGCCCGGCCGGGCTCGCCGTCCAGCGCGGCGGCGACCATGGCCAGGTGTTCCCGGTAGTCCTCCGGCGTCCACAGGCCACTGCGGGCCGTCAGGATCGACCCCAGATACTCCGTGAGGCCCTCGTAGATCCAGAGGAGCTCCCCCTTCATGGGGGCGTCGTAGTTGCCCGTGGCCAGGCCCGCCGGGCGACGGAACTTGCCGTTCCAGGAGTGGACCATCTCGTGCGGCAGGAGGCCCGCAGTGGTCTTGAGCAGGTCCGGATCCACCAGGGAGCCTTCCGGCACCCGGTCGTCCGAGGACTGGTGATGCTCCAGCCCGAAGTGGGCCACATCGTCGCTGAGGGTCAGCAGGAAGTCGTAGTGGAAGTAGTGCCGGGCCCCGAAGAGGGCCCCGGACTGGGCCACCAGGTCGCGATAGTGCTGGACCGTGGCGGGCGTGATGGCCAGGGCGGACGGGCCATCCGCAGCCAGGTCCAGGTGATGGGGTCGACCCAGGCTTTCGCCGAGATCCACCCGCTTGAAGTGGCTGCCCGTCAGCACGGGGGAGTCCACCAGGGTGGTCAGGGTCACCGGCCGGAAGGTGACCGAGGCGCCCTCCTGGCGGGCCACGGGGAGGGCCGTGCCGAAGGACCAGCCCTCGGGGAGTTTCACCTGCGCCTCGTAGGTCAGGCTGTCGGAGGACTGGCCGAGGGGGTAGAGGAGCACCTGGTTCCAGCTGAGGAGGGCCAGGGCGTCCGTGGCCGAGGGGCCGCCCGAGAACTTGCCGCCCGAGGGGGTGAGGAAGTCCAGGTCCACGTCCACGGCGTGGGCGCCCGCGGGCACCTGCAGGTGGATGGCGTACATCTCCACATCGTCGCGCCGCCAGGGCAGGCGCTGGCCGCCCGCGGAGAACCGGAGGTTCACCAGGTCGGCGATGGGCCCGGTGGGCCCATGTTCCCCGGGAATCCACTTGGGGTAGAAGAGCGTCAGGGGGCCAGGTTCCGCGGGAATCCGGAGGCTCGAATGCAGCAGGTGCCGGGGGGCGTCCGAGGCGTCCAGGGTCAGTTCGATGGCAGGGCGCCCCCCGGTGGCCGGGGCTCCCTGGGCCCCGAGGGAGGCGGCCGGCAGGCCCAGGACCAGCAGGGAAAGGATGGGGACTCGGCGGATCACGCAACCTCCAGACAGAAGCGGAATGGCGTGGATGCTACCTAGTCTTAAGAGGCTGATCCAGGCTTATTTTGAGACTGAGATTCTCTTCACGGATTCTTCCGATCCCCGCCTACGCCCCCGCCCGCGAGCCTCCATGCCCGCGTCCCGGCGAGACCTGCCTCCCGATGGGAATCCTCTGGACAAAGGGGACTACGGGCGCAATATTGGATCACCTTTTTCACAGCTCAAACCATGTTTCATCACGTGTTCGAGGCAAAAAGCCTGTGATTACAACCGCCATCCGGTCCATTGATCATCTCAGGATCCTGAATTCCCACGCCGAGTTCACCACCGAATTCCAGGTCGAACTCGAAGGCGGATTCCGGGGCCGCGGCGCCTCCCCCAGGGGAGAAACCATCAGCGTGTTCGAGGACCAGAACCGGCTCATCAGCCCTGTGTCCATCCTCGACCAGATCGAAAGGGACGGGTGCCTCGGCCGACCCATCGATCAAATGGGGTTCGATGCCTACCTGCAGGACCACCTCGACCAGTTCGGAAGCAACCACACCTTCGGCCTGTCCCTGGCCTTCTTCGCGGCAACCGGGACCCAGCGTTCCCCTTTCGAGCTGTTCGGCCGGAAGCCGGGCCTCCTGCAGGCCCCCAGGCTCTGCCTGAACATCCTGAACGGCGGGTGGCATGCCTACACCAACCCGGTGCTCAGCGATTTCAGCGAGTTCATGCTCGTGGCTGTCGGCAAGAATGTCGAACGCGTCCTGGACGCCCATCGGGCGATCCAGCAGGTGGTGAAGGAAAGGCTCCGATCCCTGGACACCCAGGTGGTCTCGGGGAACCCCGTGCACACCTTCCCGATCCCGGACAACCGGTCCGTCCTCGAGTTCCTGCTTTCCGTCCGCGAGCACCTGGGACTGGCTGGAGAGTTCGACCTGATGATCGATGCCTCCGCGTCCGACCTGTGGCACAACGAGCGCTACCGGTTCCCCCTCACCGATGGGTCGGCCCGCACGGGCGAGTCCTTCTGCGAATACTGGAAGAGCCTGATCCGGGACTACGACCTGATCCACCTGGAGGATCCGTTCCACGAGCACGACCTGGACGCCTGGCGCACGCTGACGGCCGCCCAGACGCACTGCCGCATCATCGGCGACAACCTCTACGCCTCCGACCCCGAGCGCATCGCCCGGGGCGCCGAGGCGGGGCTCAGCCATGGCGTCGTGATCAAACCGAACCAGGCCGGTACGGTGACGCGCGTGCGCCAGGCGATCGACGTGGCCAGGCAGAAGGGCCAGGTTCCCATCACCTCCCACCGGTCCATCAGCACCGAGGAGACCTTCCTCTCCCTCCTGACCTGCATGGAGGACGTGCCCTACATCAAGATCGGCCCGCTCGAGACGGACTATTCGTCCGTGGTCCGGCTCAATGAGATCTTGCGGTGGACCACCCCCACCATGGTGGCGGCCCGATGAGAACGACCATCAGCACCCTCCGCCATGCCAGGACGGCATACAACGACGAGCGGCGGTACGCCGGTACCATCGATGTGCCGCTGTCCGACCAGGGGAGACGGGAGGCCTGCCGCGCGGCAGCCCACCTGCGAGGCCACCCCTACGATGCCATCGTGGCGTCGAGGCTCCGGAGGGCCCGCGAGACCGCCGAGTACTTCGCCGCCGATGGGATCCCCATTGTCCAGACCCGGCTCTGCAACGAGCGCTGCTTCGGGATCATGGAGGGGCTCACGTGGGACGAGGTCCAGGGACTCGATCCGCCGGTGCTCATGATCCCGGTGGGAGGCGAGCTGCACACCGTGAACCCGAAGCAGGGCGAGCCCTTCGAGGACCTCTGGCAGCGGGCCCGGAAATTCCGCCGCTTCCTCTTCCGGCGATTCAGCGGCCGGAATGTCCTCGTCATTTCCCATGGGGTGTTCCTCCAGCTGTTCCACGGGCTGCTGCGCGGGACGAACTGCATCGAGTCGCTGGCGCTCGTCCCGGCGAACCTGGAATTGCGCCAGTTCGAATTCTCGGGCGACTGCCTGGTCGATGAGAAGGCCGTCAACCTGAGTCATGAACGGGAGGAGCCATGGTGATGGTACAGGAGCAGCAGGCCCCAGGTGTCCTCCGGAGGATCAAGGACAGCCCTGCCGTCGAGCGGTTGTACATCGCCGTATTCAGGGTCATCGATGCCCTTCTCTACCAGGTGTCGCCGGCACTGACGGCCAGGAGCCGGTACCGACGCATGATGGGACGGAGGCTGCCGCTCGATCGGCCGGTCACCTTCGACGAGAAGCTCATCTGGCTGATGCTCTATTGGCATCACCCCCTGAAGACCCAGTGCGCCGACAAGCTGGGCATGCGGTCCTACGTCGAAGGTCTCGGCTACGGCCACCTTCTCGTGGATCTCCTTGGTGTCTACGAGAGGGTGTCCGACATCGACTTCACCCGCCTGCCCGATCGGTTCGTGCTCAAGTGCACCCATGGTTCCGGCTACAACATCTTCTGCCTGGATAAGGGGAAGCTCGACACGGACCAGGCCCTCCGGCGCCTCCACAGGTGGATGGGCCAGAACTACGCCAGGGTCCATGGGGAGGTGCAATACGAAGGGATCCAGCCCCGCATCCTGTGCGAGTCCTTCCTCGATTCGGGGTCGGACAGGCTCCCGTCGGACTACAAGCTGCATTGCTTCCATGGGAAGGTGCATTTCACCACGGTCTGCACAGGCCGGGATGTCCGCGGCGGATGCGCCCAGTATGACCACTACGACCGGGATTGGCAGAAGCAGCTGGCCATCTCCAAGTTCGGACTCCACCCGGAACGCTGGCACGTCCAGCCCGAGTCCTACGCCACCATGATCGAGGCCGCCGAGGCCTTGTCGAAGCCGTTCCCCTACGTCCGGATGGACTTCTACTGTGTCGGCGGCAAGCCCTACCTGGGGGAGATGACGTTCACCCCGACCGGCTGCATCGACACCGGCTACACCGACGAGGTCCAGGCCCAGTTGGGCGGAATGATCCAGCTTCCCGAGCGGCTGGAGCGCTGACCCGGACGGACTGCTGGTTCCCCGTTCTCAGCCTGTTGCCGGGAATGGCCTCACCGCTCCACGGACGTCACGATTTCCCTGAAGATGACATTGGCCTGGCGGGCCACCGGCAGCTCGCCGTAGGCGCCGGCCGTGATGACCACGCAGAGGTCCAGCTCAGGCAGGACGAAAATGCGCTGGCCGCCATTGCCGAAGGCCGCGGCCCAGGGCAGGTTGCGGCCGTGCCAGGCCGCAGCGCCGGTCCACCAGAAGTACCCGTAGCCCGTGTCATCGAAGCCCGTGCGGAGCCTCGGTTTCAGGGATGCGTCGATCCAGGCTGAGGGCACGATCTGGCGGCCCTGCCATCGACCATGATCGAGGACCAGACGGCCAAGCTTGGCCATGTCCCGGGGCCGCATCCGCAGACCCGTATAGGCCATGGGTCTTCCCAGGAAGTCCCCCACCCACTCCACATCGGTGATCCCAAGGGGCTCGAACAGTTCGGTCCGGGCGTACTCCGTCCAAGGTCTGCCCGTGGCCCGTGTGAGGATATCCGCAGCCAGGAGGGCTCCTCCGCTGTTGTAGTTGAAGACCGAACCTGGCACTGCCGCGATGGGACGGCTGAGGGGATGGTAGACCGGCGTCCACTTCCACATGAGCTTGTGCTCGTCGTCGGGCCCCTCGCCCCCTTCGTGCCAGGCCAGTCCGCTGCTCATGCCGAGCAGGTGCTCCAGGGTGATGGCCCGCCGCTCCGGGGAGGCCAGCTCCGGGAACTCCGGGTAGAAATCGAGCACCGGTGTATCCACCCGCTTGAGCCGGCCCTGGGCCAGCGCGATCCCCACCAGCAGGCCGATGACGCTCTTTCCCACCGAACGCGCATCGTGACGCACCTCCGGCCCGAAGGACCTCAGGTGGGAGAAGAGGCTGTTCACGGTCCGGTCCCTGCCCTGCCGGTAGGCCTCCGCCACCAGCCTGCCGTGCCGTTCGACGACAACGCCATGGAAGTTGGTCCTGCCGTTCATCATCTCCGCGACGATTCCCCGCAGCCTCGCCTCATCGAATCCCGCAGCGGCAGGGTCCTCCCGCTGCCAGCCGTCCTCCAGGAGAGCCGGCCTCGCGCGGGGCGCGCCCTGGGCCTGAGCGAACAGGGGCAACGCCCCCAGAAGCCATCCCAAGCGTCGTCCCGCGATGCGGATGCGGCCCCACCCCCCCGTTGGCATCATGGCAACCCCTCCTCTTGTCTGCACTCGGGCCCGCGGGCGATGATACCGGCGGCACGTCGGATCCGCCCGGCGAGGCCGAAGCAGGCAGGTTCTCCTACTTCGACGGATGCTCCAGGAACCGGAGGTCCGGGCACTTCTCCGCCGTCGTCCGGCGCTGCCAGTCGTTCTCGAAGAGGATCGCTGGGCGACCCTCGCCGTCCTCCACCAGCTCACCCCAGAATCGGCTGGGCTCGGGCCAGCCGCCCTCCAGCCAGCGGGCCATCTGGAAGCCCCGGGGCTCCAGAAGCACCGGGCAGGCGTATTCGTCCTTCAGGCGGTGCTGGAGCACCTCGAACTGCAGGCGGCCCACCGCGCCCAGGATGGGCATCGGCGCCCCGCCCTTGGGCCAGAACACCTGCACCACGCCCTCCTCTGCGATCTGGTCCAGGCCCTTCAGGAAGCCCTTCCGGGCGCCCGGATCCGCCAGCCGCACCGAGACGAACTGCTCTGGGGAGAAGCGCGGCACCGCATGGAACTCCACCGGACCTGCGGCGCTGAGCACGTCGCCGATGCGGAAGAGGCCGGGGTTGATGAGGCCGAGGATGTCCCCGGGGTAGGCCTCGTCCACGATCTGCCGCTCCCGGCCGAAGAACATGTGGGGGTAGTTCAGCTTGATGGCCTTCTTCCCCCGCACGTGGAGGGCCTCCATGCCCCGTTCGAAGTGGCCGGAGACGATGCGGGCGAAGGCCACCCGGTCCCGGTGGGCCTTGTTCATGTTGGCCTGCACCTTGAACACGAAGGCCGTGAACGGCTGGTCCGCCCGCACCTCGCCGCCCTCCGCCAGGGGCCGGGGACCCGGCGCCGGGGCCAGGTCCAGGAACTCGTCCAGGAACTCGGCCACACCGAAGTTGTTCACGGCGGAGCCGAAGAACATCGGCGACTGCTCCCCCCGCAGGAAGGCCTCCCGATCGAAGGTGGGCAGGACGTGGTCCATCAGCTCCACGTCGTCCTTGAGCTGCTGCAGCTCGGTCGGCGTCAGCAGGGCCGCGATCTCCGGATCATCCAGCCCGCCCTTCCCCGCCACCCGCGCCTTCTGGCCGGCCTTGGCCCGCTCGAAGACCTGGATCTGGCCCGTGGCCCGCACATAGACGCCCTTGAAATCGGGGCCCGAACCGATGGGCCAGGTCATGGGCACGGCATGGAGGCCGAACAGCTCCTCCACCTCGTCGATGAGCTCCACGGGTTCCCGGCCGGGACGGTCCAGCTTGTTGACGAAGGTGAAGATGGGCAACCGGCGCTCCCGGGCCACCCGGAAGAGCTTCTTCGTCTGCTCCTCTACGCCCTTGGCGCAGTCCAGCAGCATCACCACGGAATCGGCCGCCGTGAGGGCCCGGTAGGTGTCCTCGCTGAAGTCCTGGTGGCCCGGAGTGTCCAGCAGGTTGATGGCCCGGCCCCGGTACTCGAACTGCATGGCGGCGCTGGTGACGCTGATGCCACGCTCCTGCTCGATGCTCATCCAGTCCGAATGGGCCGCGGCCCCGCCCTCCCGGGCCTTCACCGAGCCCGCGCGGTCGATGGCGCCGCCGTAGAGCAGCAGCTTCTCGGTGAGCGTGGTCTTGCCCGCATCGGGGTGGCTGATGATGGCGAAGGTTCGCCGCCGCTGGATCTCTTCAGAAAGGGACATGGGCTTCCGGACATAGAAAGGCGCGGCGATTGCCGCGCCCTCTCATTCTAATACGCTTTTCCTGCCTCCAAAGGGCGCGAACGCGCCCTTTGGAGCCGGAACGGCTACTTTGTGATACCCACCTGCCGGAGCATCCACGCCGTCTCGAAAGCCTTGTCCCTCAGGGCGTCGTAGCGGCCCGAGGCGCCGCCGTGGCCGGCAGGATCCATCTTGATCTTCAGCAGCAGGGGGTTGCCGTCGGTCTTGAGGGTCCGCAGCTTCGCGACGTACTTGGCGGGTTCCCAGTACATCACCTGGCTGTCGTTGAAGCTGGTGGTGACGAGGATGGCCGGGTAGGCCCCCTGCTTCAGGTTGTCGTAGGGGCTGTAGGCCCGCATGTAGTCGAAGGCCGCCTTCTCGTTGGGGTTGCCCCACTCGAGGTACTCGCCCACGGTCAGGGGCAGGCTGGCGTCCATCATGGTGTTCATCACATCCACGAAGGGCACGGCGCTGTGGACGGCCTTGAAGAGGTCCGGCCGGAGGTTGGTGACGGCCCCCATCAGCAGGCCGCCGGCACTGCCGCCCTCGATCACGAGGCGGTCCTTGGCGGTCCACCTCCCCTTGACCAGGAACTCGGCGGAATCGATGAAGTCCGTGAAGGTGTTCATCTTCTTCATCAGCATGCCGTCGTCGTGCCAGCCCTCGCCCAGCTCGTTGCCGCCGCGGATGTGGGCGATGACGTAGACCATGCCCCGGTCCAGCAGGCTGAGGCGGGGAATGGAGAAGGCGGCCGGCATGCCGTACCCGTAGGAACCGTAGGCATAGAGGAAGAGCGGCGCGGAACCATCCCGCTTCACCCCCCTCCGGTACACCACGGACAGCGGCACCTTGGCGCCGTCCCGGGCCGTTGCCCAGAGGCGCTCGGTGACGTACCGGGACTTGTCGTAGCCGCCCAGGACTTCCGTCTGCTTCAGCAGGGTCTGCTTGCCGGAGGCCATGTCGCAGTCGTAGACGCTCGGGGGCGTGACCATGGACTGGTAGGCGAAACGGAAGGCCCTGGAGGTGTATTCCGGCGTCCCCCCCGGGAAGGCCGCATAGACGCTCTCGGGGAAGGCCACCTCCTTCCAGGTGCCCGCCTTCACGTCGAGGATCCGGAAATGCGCCAGCCCCTCGCGCTTCTCGGCCACCACCACGAAGTCCTGGAAGGGCTCGACCCCTTCGATCAGGACATCCGCCCGGTGGGGGAGGAAGGTCGTCCAGTGGCTCGGATCTGGCGTGGCCACGGGGGCCGTGACCAGCCTGAAGTTCTTGGCGTCCCGGTTGGTGCGGATGTAGAAGGTCCCGTCCCGGTGCTCCACATCGTACTTGTGGCCCTTCTCCCGGGGCAGCAGCACCTGGAAGGCGGCCTCGGGCCTGGAGGCGTCCAGGTACCGGGTCTCCCAGGTATCCGTGGACTGGCTTTCGAGCAGGAGGTACTTCCGGTCCTTGGTCCGCCCGACTCCGATCCGGTAGAGCTCGTCCTTCTCCGCGAAGACCAGTCCCGGCTTGCCGCCCTTGAGATCCAGGCGCCAAAGCTGGTCCGAACGCTTGGTGACCGCGTCCTCCGTCACGAAGAAGACATGGCGGGAATCCGAGGCCCAGGCGAAGGAGGTCACCCGCTCGGCCAGGGGCGCGCTCACCGCGCCAGTCGCCAGATCCTTCGTGAAGAGCTTGTACTGCCGGAAGCCCGTGGCATCGGTGCTGAACAGCAGGGTCCGGTCGTCATCGCTGACCGCCATGCCTCCGAGGCTGAGGAACTTCAACCCCTTGGCCAGCTCGTTCTGGTCGAGCAGGATCTCCTCGGCGGCCTTCCCGTCGTAGCTCCCCTCGGGGCCCGCCTTCCGGCGGCACTGGATGGGGTACTGCTTGCCCTCCTCCGTCCGCGAGTAGTAGTAGAAGGCGCCCTGCCGGACCGGCACGCTGAGATCCGTCTGTTTGATGCGCCCCAGCATCTCCTGGTAGAGGGCCTCCGAGAAGGGCTTGAGGTCGGCGGTCATGGCCTCCGTGTAGGCGTTCTCCGCCTCCAGGTAGGCCACCACCTCCGGATTCGTCTTCTCCCGCAGCCAGAACCAGGGGTCCTCCACCTTCTCACCGTGCCAGAGGCTCACATGGGCCTTCCGGGGCGCAGCGGGGGGCTTTGGAGCGGGGACGGTGGCCATGAGGTTCACGCAGGCGAGCAGGAGGAGGGGGAGATGGACAGGGAACTGGATCATTGGGAGCCTCGCGAGCCAAGGTATCACACGAGGAGGGACCCCGAAGGGTCCCTCCTGCGCTGCAAACGGCTTGTAAAGAGAAGGCGTCTACTTCGCTTCCATCACGGGGATGCGCATCCCGTAGAAGGAGCGCCACACGAAGACCATCGAGAGGACGAAGAAGACCAGGGCCGCGATGTGGGCGGTGGCCGGGTTGAGCTCGATGGCCAGCTCGACGGCCAGGAGGCCGAAGAGGGTCGTGAACTTGATGACCGGGTTCATGGCCACCGAGGAGGTGTCCTTGAAGGGATCGCCCACGGTGTCGCCCACGACGCAGGCATCGTGAAGGCCGGTCCCCTTGGCCTTCAGCTCGGTTTCCACGAGCTTCTTGGCGTTGTCCCAAGCGCCGCCGGCATTGGCCATGAAGATGGCCTGGTAGAGGCCGAAGACGGCGATGGAGATCAGGTAGCCGATGAAGAAGAAGTGGTCCACGCAGGCGAAGGCCAGTGTCGAGAAGAAGACCGCCAGGAAGATGTTGAACATGCCCTTCTGGGCGTACTGGGTGCAGATCTCCACGACCTTCTTGGAGTCCTCGACCGAGGCCTTCTCCGCCCCCTCGTCCAGGTTGATGTTCTGCTTGATGAACTCCACGGCCCGGTAGGCGCCCGTGGCGACCGCCTGGCAGGCCGCGCCGGAGAACCAGAAGATGATGGCGCCGCCGGTGATGATGCCGAGCAGGAACAGGGGGTTGATGATCGACAGGCCCCGGAAGACGTTGTCGACCCCGAACTTGCCGTTGAGCACCTGGATGATCGAGAAGATCAGCGTGGTGGCGCCCACGACCGCGGTGCCGATGAGCACGGGCTTGGCGGTGGCCTTGAAGGTGTTGCCCGCGCCGTCGTTCTCCTCGAGGTACATCTTCGCGTTCTCGAAGTCGGGCTTGAAGCCGAAGGACTTCTGGACGTCCTGCTCGATGCCGGGGATGGTCTCGATGGTGGAGAGCTCATAGACCGACTGGGCGTTGTCCGTCACGGGGCCGTAGGAGTCCACCGCGATGGTGACGGGCCCCATGCCCAGGAAGCCGAAGGCCACGAGGCCGAAGGCGAAGATGGCCGGGGCGGCCATGAAGGTCCCGAGGCCGAAGGTGGAGACGAAATAGGCCGCGCCCATGAGGGCCACGATGCAGAGGCCCATCCAGTAGGCCGAGAAGTAGCCAGCCACGAGGCCGGAGATGATGTTGAGGGACGCGCCGCCCTCCTTGGAGGCGGTGACGACCTCGCGGACGTGGCCGGAATTGGTGGAGGTGAAGACCTTCACCAGCTCGGGGATCAGGGCGCCGGCCAGGGTGCCGCAGGTGATGATGGTGGAGAGCTTCCACCACATGCCGCCCCCGAGGAGGCCATCGGGAAGATTGCCGATGAGCAGCTTCGACAGGACGTAGGTCATGGCGATGGAGACGATCGAGGTCAGCCACACGAGCGACGTCAGCGGGTGCTCGAAGTTGAACTTCGCGGCGTCGCCGAACTTGGCCTTCGCCCACAGGCCGTTGATCCAGTAGGAGAGGGCGGAGGTCACGATCATGCCCACGCGCATGACGAAGATCCAGACCAGCAGGGCCACCTGGATGTCCTGGTACTTCGGACCGGCCGTCACCGGGTTGATGGCCAGCAGGATGAAGGTGATGAGCGCGACGCCGGTGACGCCGTAGGTCTCGAAACCGTCGGCCGTGGGGCCGACCGAGTCGCCCGCGTTGTCGCCGGTGCAGTCGGCGATGACGCCGGGGTTGCGGGCGTCGTCTTCCTTGATCTTGAAGACGATCTTCATGAGGTCGGAGCCGATGTCGGCGATCTTGGTGAAGATGCCGCCCGCGATGCGGAGGGCGGCAGCGCCCAGGGATTCGCCGATGGCGAAGCCGATGAAGCAGGGGCCCGCGGCGTCGCCGGGGATGAAGAGCAGGATCGCCAGCATGAGCACCAGCTCGACGGAGATGAGCAGCATGCCGATGGACATGCCCGCCTTGAGGGGGATCTCCATGGTCGGGTAGGGCTTGCCCTTCAGGCTGGCGAAGGCCGTGCGGGAATTGGCGAAGGTGTTGATGCGGATGCCGAACCACGCCACGGCGACGGACCCGAGGATGCCGATGATCGAGAAGAGCAGGATCACGACCACCTGGGGCCAGCCCATGGGCGTCTGGGACAGGAACCTGAAGTAGGCGACGATGATGACCGCGATGAAGGCCCAGAGGATGGCGATGAACTTGATCTGGGTCAGCAGGTAGGTCTTGCAGGTCTCGTAGATCAGCTCGGAGATCTCGAGCATGGACTTGTGCACCGGGAGGTTCCGGATCTGCGAGTACTGGACAAGGCCGAAGCCGATGCCCAGCAGACAGATCACCAGCCCGAACAGCAGCAGGTGGTGGCCCGTCATGCCCAGGAACTGTCCGCCCAGGACGGGGATCTTCAGCTCCGCCTCGCCCCCGGCGAAGGCCGGGGAGCTGGCGGACAGCAGGGCGAGCGCGCCGAGCAGTCGTTTCATCGTGGTCATTTGCATTCCTCCATGTGGATTCGGGAGCCGGTTCCGGGGAACCGAGGGCTCACGGGACGGCCCCATGGGGTCCGAAGGGGACGCAGGGGTCGTCGAGGGGTTGCAGCCCAGGGTTGGACGCTACTCTAGCCCGCCTTTTCAAGCCCGGGCAAGGATTCGGACGTGGAATTGGCCAAAAAGCCGGGTAAGGTCAGTCTGGGGAAGAAGGGCTCCGGGCCATCACGCCCGTGGAAGCCGCCTGCCGCCAGCGTCCTGGAATCCCGCGCTTAGACGACCGCCGAAGGATTTTGGCTTGGGATTCCCATGCCTCGTGTAGATACTTAGGTCGGGTATGGCCGTGGATGCCGCGCCTGTTGGAAAGCTGGATGCAATTGCCGTGGGCCTCTCCGCCACTCCCAAGGCCGGCCGGGGGGTCATGTTCAATCGCTTTCTTTATCGAAGGAGCGCAGTTATGTCCGTCGCGGAACAGAGCATCGTCGGTGCGGAGGACCGGAGCCCCGGGTTCCTGGACTCCTCGGTCGGCCGGAAGGTCGTCATGGCCATCACGGGCGTCGTCCTCTTCGGGTTCGTCACTGTCCACATGCTGGGGAACCTCACCTCCTACATGGGCGCGGAGGCGATGAACCACTACGCCGAATTCCTCCACACCATGATCCATGGCATGGGCATCTGGGTCTTCCGTGCCGTCATGCTGACCGCGGTGGCCCTCCACAGCTGGGCCGCGCTGAGCCTCACGCTGTCCAACCGCGCGGCCCGCCCCGTCGGCTACCGCGCCCAGCAGCGGCAGGCGGCCACCTGGGCCTCCCGGACCATGCGCTGGAGCGGCGTGATCCTGGGCATCTTCATCATCTTCCACCTCCTGCACCTCACAACTGGCAGCGTGCACCCCAGCTTCATCAAGGGTGATGCGTACCACAACTTCGTGACCGGCTTCCAGGTCCCCGCCGTGGCGGCCTTCTACATCCTCGCCCAGCTCTGCCTGGGCCTGCACATGTGGCACGGCGTGTGGAGCTTCACGCAGACCCTCGGACTGGTGCATCCCCGCTACAACGGCCTGCGCCGCAACTTCGCCACCGTGCTGACCATCCTGGTCGTCGGGGTGAACATCTCCTACCCCGTCGCCGTGCTCACCGGCTTCATCCACTGATCCTCACGGAGAGCCACCATGGAACTGAACGCCCGAACCCCCGAAGGACCCATCGAGAAATCCTGGGACAAGCACCGCTTCGACCTGAAGCTGGTGAACCCCGCCAACAAGCGCAAGTACAAGATCCTCGTCGTGGGCTCCGGCCTCGCCGGCGGCGCCGCAGCGGCCTCCCTGGCCGAGCTGGGCTACGAGGTGGAGTGCTTTGCCTACCAGGACAGCCCGCGCCGGGCCCACTCCATCGCCGCGCAGGGCGGCATCAATGCCGCGAAGAACTACCACAATGACGGCGACAGCATCTTCCGCCTGTTCTACGACACGGTGAAGGGTGGCGACTTCCGCGCCCGCGAAGCCAACGTCTACCGCCTGGCCCAGGTCAGCGTGAACATCATCGACCAGTGCGTCTCCCAGGGCGTGCCCTTCGCCCGCGAATACGGCGGACTTCTGGACAACCGCTCCTTCGGCGGCGCCCAGGTGAGCCGCACGTTCTACGCCCGTGGGCAAACGGGGCAGCAGCTCCTCCTCGGCGCCTACCAGGCCCTCGAGCGCCAGATCGGCCTCGGCAAGGTGAAGATGCACTCCCGCCACGAGATGCAGGAGCTGATCGTGGTGGATGGCGTGGCCAAGGGCATCGTCACCCGCGACATGGTCACGGGCGAGATCCGCTCCCACCTGGCCGACGCGGTCTGCCTCGCCACCGGCGGCTACGGCAACACGATGTACCTCGCCACCTACGCCAAGGGCTGCAACGGCACCGCCATCTGGCGCGCCTACAAGAAGGGTGCGGCCTTCGCCAATCCCTGCTTCACGCAGATCCACCCCACCTGCATCCCCGTCACCGGTGACCACCAGAGCAAGCTCACGCTCATGTCCGAGTCGCTGCGCAACGACGGTCGCATCTGGGTGCCCAAGAGGAAGGAGGACTGCGGCAAGCCGCCCAGCCAGATCCCCGAAGAGGACCGGGATTACTACCTTGAGCGCAAGTACCCCTCCTTCGGCAACCTGGCCCCCCGCGACGTCTCCAGCCGCGCCGCGAAGCAGGTCTGCGACGAGGGCCGCGGTGTCGGACCCACGGGCCTGGGCGTCTACCTCGATTTCGAGGACGCGATCAACCGCCTGGGCGCCAAGAAGATCGAGGAGAAGTACGGAAACCTCTTCGAGATGTATGAGCGCATCACGGACGAGAATCCCTACAAGACCCCCATGCGCATCTTCCCGGCCACCCACTACACCATGGGCGGCCTGTGGGTGGACTACAACCTGATGAGCACCGTCCCGGGGCTCTTCGTGCTGGGCGAGGCCAACTTCTCCGACCACGGCGCCAACCGGCTGGGGGCCTCCGCCCTCATGCAGGGCCTGGCCGACGGCTACTTCGTGATCCCCTACACCATCGGCGGCTACCTGGCCGGGGTGAAGCCGGGCACCCGCATCACCGAGGACCACCCCGCGGTGAAGGACGCCATGGCGGCCGTGCAGAACAAGGTGGACCGCCTCTTCGCCATCGGCGGGAAGCAGACGCCGACCCACTTCCACCGGGAGCTCGGCAAGGTGATGTGGGAGAACTGCGGCATGGGCCGCAACGAGGCCGGCCTGAAGAAGGCCCTCGAAGTCATCCCCCAGATCCGCGAGCAGTTCTGGCAGGACCTCGCCCTGCCCGGCAGCGGCAACGAGCTGAACCAGTCCCTCGAACTGGCCGGCCGCGTGGCCGACTTCCTGGAGATCGGCGAGCTCATGTGCCGGGACGCCCTCGAGCGCCGCGAGTCCTGCGGCGGCCACTTCCGCGAGGAGTGGCAGACGGAGGAGGGAGAGGCCCTGCGCGACGACGAGAACTTCTGCCATGTGGCCGCCTGGGAGTACACCGGCGACGGCAACGCCCCCAAGCGCCACATCGAGCCGCTGAAGTTCGAGAACGTCCATCTCGCCACCCGCAGCTACAAGTGAGGACGGAACCATGGAAAAGCATCTGAACCTGACCCTCCAGGTGTGGCGGCAGAAGGACGGGAAGTCCGAAGGCAGCTTCGTCGACTACCCCGCCAAGCACATCAGCACCGAGATGTCCTTCCTCGAAATGCTGGACGTGGTGAACGAGGACCTCATCCGCAAGGGCGAGGACCCCATCGCCTTCGACCACGACTGCCGCGAAGGCATCTGCGGCACCTGCAGCATGGTCATCAACGGGCGCCCCCACGGGCCCAAGGAGCGGACCACCACCTGCCAGCTCCACATGCGCAGCTTCAGCGACGGGGACACCATCACCATCGAGCCCTGGCGCGCCAAGCCCTTCCCCGTGCTGAAGGACCTCATCGTGGACCGCGGCGCCTTCGACCGCATCATCGCCGCGGGCGGCTTCATCAGCGCCCCGACGGGCTGCGGCCAGGATGCGAACGCCCTTCCCGTGCCCAAGCAGAACGCGGACCTGGCCATGGACGCCGCCGCCTGCATCGGCTGCGGGGCCTGCGTCGCCGCCTGCCCCAACGCCAGCGCCATGCTGTTCGTGTCCGCCAAGGTCAGCCACCTCGCCCTGCTCCCCCAGGGCCAGCCCGAGCGCTACAGCCGCGTGCGGGACATGGTGGCGCAGATGGACTCCGAGGAGTTCGGCACCTGCACGAACCACGGCGAGTGCGAGGCCGCCTGCCCCAAGGGCATCACGATGGAGAACATCGCGCGCATGAACCGCGATTTCATCAAGTCCAGCCTCACCTTCCGGCCCGAGATCGCCTCCGGCGGCGCCGGCTGACGTTCTCCGCTCCCCGAAAAGCGCCCGGCCCCGGCCGGGCGCTTTTCATGCCTGGGCGAGATGCGCCTTGGCTGTCGCCAGGAACCGCTCCCGCGCGAGGGCATGGTCCACGATGGGTTCGGGGTAGTCGAGCCGGGCCCGGAGGGCGCGCGGAGCCTTCCAGGGTTCATGGAGGAAGGCCGCCGGACACTCCGCCAGCTCCGGGACCCAGCGCTTCACGTAGGCGCCGTCCGGATCGAACCTCTGTCCCTGGGCCACCGGGTTGAAGATCCGGAACCATGGCTGGGCATCGCAGCCGCAGCCTGCGCTCCACTGCCAGCCGGCGTTGTTCTGGGCCCAGTCGCCGTCCGTGAGCCAGCGCAGGTAGTGGGCCTCCCCCAGCCGCCAGTCCTGCATCAGGTGCTTGGCCAGGAAGCTGGCGGCCACCATGCGGGCGCGGTTGTGGACGAACCCCTCGGCCCGGAGCTGCCGGGCGGCGGCATCCACCACGGGATAGCCGGTGCGACCCTCCGCCCAAGCTTCGAAATCCGCCGCATCCTCCCGCCAGGGGAACCCTCCGAAGGCCGGGCGGAAGGGGCGCTCCAGCAGGGCCGGCCACTCCCAGAGCAGGTGGTGGCTGAACTCCCGCCACAACAGCTCGTTCAGGTAGGGACCCGCGCCGGGGCCACCCTGGTCGTGGACGGCCTGCCAGACCTGCCGGACCGAGAGGGTGCCGAACTTGAGGTCGGCGCTGAGGCGCGAGGTGCCGGGCAGGTCCATGCGGTCCCGGTCCCCGCCGTAGCAGGCCAGCGGTCCGTCGAGGAAGGCGGCGAGGCGGGCCCGACCCGCCCGCTCCCCGCCCGCCTGGAGCTGGGGATTGACCTCCAGGCCCAGGTCGGCGGGATCCGGAACGGGCACCGTGTCCGCCGTCACATCGCCAGGCAGGGGTGGCAGGGCCCTGGGCGCGGCCAGCGGCGGGTCCGCCGGCAGCCGGGCCGCGCAGGCACGCCCGAAGGGGGTGAAAACGCGGAACATGCCACCCTGGCCCGTCCGCACCGACCCCGGCGGCAGCAGCGTCTCCCCCTCGAAGAGACGGAAGGTGGTGCCCTCCCGTCCCAGGGCCTCCGCGATGCGCCGGTCCCGCTCCCGGCCGAAGGGCTCCACCCAGCGGTGGGCCAGGACCTGGTCCGACTGCCACTGGCGGGCCAGGCGCGGCACGACGTCCACGCTGCGCCCCGGCACCACCAGCAGGCGCGACCCGAGGTGGGCCAGGTTCGCCTCCAGGCTGCGGAGGGCGTCCAGGAGGAACTGCATCCGGTGGGGCAGCTTCCGGGCCCGCTCTGGGGCGAAGAAGTACGGGTCCAGCACGAAGAGCGGGATGACCTCCCCGCCCGCCGCGGCCTCCGCCAGCGGCCCGTGGTCCGCCACGCGGAGGTCCTTGCCCCGGAACCAGACGATGGAGCGCATGTCCCGAGGCTAGCCCGGTCCCGATCCCGGCGGTCGGCTGGAAACCTGGACGAGCCTGACCCGCAGTAGGCGTTCAGCTGCCGCCCCGGTTGGCGTAGGCTCAGGAAGGCCCCGCCATAAAGGACCGGGTCATCGCATCTCTATCCGGGAGGAGCCACCCATGGTCGATTTCCGATTCGACACCCGCGACGCGGCCTTCGTCCTCTTCGAGCAAATGCGTCTCGGCGAGCTCTGCGAGCTGGACGCCTTCCGCGACCAGGACGCGGAGACCTACCAGAGCATGTTCGACGCCGCCCACGACCTGGCCAAGGAGCAGCTCTGGCCGATCAATGCGGAATCCGACCGCCTGGGCGCCCGCTTCGAGGCGGGCAAGGTGAGCGTCCCCGAATGCCAGCGCAAGTTCTACCGGACCTTCGTCGAGAACGGCTTCGTGGCCATGTCCAACAGCGCCGAGTGGGGCGGCATGGGCGTGCCGGAGCTCCTCGGGACGGCCTGCACCGAGGTCTTCCAGGCCGCCTGCATGTCCTTCGCCCTCACGCCCATGCTCACCCGCGGCGCGGCCCACATCATCGAGAGCCACGGCGCCGACTGGATGAAGCAGCTCTACCTCGAGAAGATGTACACCGGCGAGTGGGCCGGGACCATGTGTCTCACGGAGCCCCAGGCCGGCTCGGACCTGGCGGCCGTGAAGACGAAGGCGAAGCGCGACGGCGACAGCTTCCTCCTCGAGGGCACGAAGACCTTCATCTCCTCCGGCGACCACGACTTCACGAAGCAGATCGTCCACCCCGTCCTGGCCCGGATCGAGGGCGCGCCGGCGGGCATCAAGGGCATCTCCCTCTTCCTGGTGCCCAAGTACGTGCCCGACGAGAAGGGTGAGCCCGGCACCTTCAACGACGTGACCTGCGGCGGCATCGAGCACAAGATGGGGATCAAGGCGAGCCCCACCTGCACCCTCAACTTCGGCGAGAACGGCGCCTGCCGCGGCTGGCTCATCGGCCAGGAGAACATGGGCATCGTCTACATGTTCCAGATGATGAACGAGGCGCGGCTGGAGGTCGGCCTCCAGGGCCTGGCCGTGGCCGGCGAGGCCTACCTGCAGGCCCTCGCCTACGCCCAGGAGCGCGTGCAGGGGCTGAGCCTGAAGGGCGCCCCCCGCGAACCCGGCGCCAAGGCCCAGACCATCATCTGCCATCCCGACGTGCGCCGCATGCTGCTCGGCATGAAGGCCCAGGTGGAGGGCATGCGGGCCCTGATCTACACCACCGCCCGGTCCGTGGACCTGGCCCACCACCACCCCGACGAGGCCACCCGCCGGCGCCACGACCGCCGCAGCCAGCTGCTGACGCCGGTCTGCAAGGCCTACGGCACCGACATGGGCTTCCGCGTCACCGAGGACGCCATCCAGGTGCACGGCGGCTACGGCTTCTGCCAGGAGTACCCCGTCGAGCAGCTCTGCCGCGACATCAAGATCGCCTCCATCTACGAGGGCACCAACGGCATCCAGGCCCTGGACCTCGTGGGCCGGAAGCTGATGCTGGAGGACGGCGCGCTGTTCAAGGAATACCTCGCCGATCTGGAGACCCTGATCGCAGCCCAGTCCGGGCATGCGGTCCTCGGTCCCTGGGTGGCGCGGCTCGTCCAGGCGAAGGACCAGCTCGTGACCACGACCCTGCGCGTGGCCAAGGCCCTGAAGGAGGGCGACCAGCACTACGCCTTCCTCGTCTCCACGCCCTACCTCCGCCTCTTCGGCGACGTGGCCTGCGCCGCGCTGCTGCTGGAACAGGCCGTCCTGGCGGCGGAGAAGCTCGGGGCCGGGGACATGGCCGCGTGGAAGCTCGCAGCGGAGGCCGACGCGGCCAAGCGGTTCTACTACGACAAGCTCTGCGCCGTGCAGTTCTTCGTCCACAACCTGCTGCCGCGGGTGGGCGCCTACGCCGAGACCATCCTCTCGGAGGACCGCAGCGCCCTCGACGCGACCTTCCCCCAGCTCGCCTGACGCCTGGGACTCAGCTCCCGGCTTCGCTGCCCAGGGCCACCTGCCACAGGCCGGCGGGGTCGGGGTGCAGCAGCCATTCGGAGACGATGGGCCGGGTGGTCCAGGCACCCAGGGCCAGCTCCTGGTCCAGCTGCCCGGGCCCCCATCCGGCATAGCCCAGGAAGAGCCGGTAGCGGGCCCGGGGATCCGCCAGCAGGGCCTCCAGCAGGTCCTTGCGGTGGCTCACGAAGTGGGTGAAATCCAGGACGGTGTCCTCGTCCTCCGGCAACCCGCCCTGGACGAGCAGGATCCCCCGCTGGGGATCCACGGGCCCGCCCCGCCAGGCCGTGGCCTCGGGGGCCCCGTGGTAGGCCATGCTGCCCTCCTCGCAGACCTGTTCGAGGGTGAGCGGCAGCGGCCGGTTCAGCACCAGGCCCAGGGCCCCCTCGTCGTCGTATTCCACCAGCAGGATCACGGCGTGGAGGAAGTTGGGATCCAGGAGCGAGGGGCTGGCCACCAGGAGGCAGGGGGCATCGGGACGCATGATGCCGATGATGATAGCTCAGTGGTCCGGGGTAGGCTGGGAGGATGCGCACGACACCGCCTTCCCACCTTGGCTCCCTCCGCGAAGGGATCGCCCTCCTTCGCCGCCACCCCGGCCTCACCCTCGGGCTCGCGGTGCTGGCCATGGCGCTGGCCCAGCTGGGACCGGCCCTCGAGCTGGCGGCCAAGGCGGGTCGCGATCCCCTCCTCCAGCCCCTCTTCGGGGCGGTGGGCCTCCTCCCCCTGGAGATGTACTTCCTGCCCCGCCTCCAGGCCCGGCTCGACGCCGAGCGCCTGGATTCCCCCCTGAACCGGCTGGAGGACTGGACCCGGACCTTCGATGCCCGCTGGCTGCTGACCTTCGGCGTCCGCATGCTGGTCAGCGCCGTGGTCGGGGTGGGGCTCGTGGTCTTCATCCTTCCGGGAATCCTCCTCCTCACCCTCTTCGGCTGGGCGCCGATGCGGGTCTTGCTGCGGGGGGACCGTGTCATGGAGGCCTTCCGCTGGAGCCAGTCCGCCATGGCCCGCCACTGGCCCCGCGTGGTGCAGGCCGTGCTCGCCATGGTGCTGGTGCTGCTGGTCTACCAGGCCGCCTCGGGCTACGCCCTGGGCCGCTTTGTGCCCTCCCTGGCCTCCGAGACCGGCGCCGACGCCTGGCTGCGCCTGAAGCATCCCGCCTTCTGGATCCTGGGATTCACGGGAGGGCTGCTGAACCTCTGGCTCACGGCCAGCCTGCTGGCCCTCTTCCATCGCCTGGAGGCCGCCGTTCAGGCCTCGTCCGAGTCGCTGTCCAGGTAGCCGGGGTCCTCGATCTCCACCAGCTCCCCGGTCGCCAGCCGGCGCAGCTGCTCCGGGTCCAGCTCCGCTTCCGCCCACCGCGGATCGCTGCGGCCGTTGAAGAAGTGGGCCGAGGGCTCGGCGGCCTCGAAGTCCTCGCGGCGGCGCCAGAGATGGACCCAGCCCACGTGGTTGATGCGGGCCCAGATGGTCACGTGCAGGGTCCTCCGGCGTCGCCCTCCTTCCGGAGCACCGACACCGCATGGAGAAGCAGCGGCCAGGCCAGCTGGATCTGCTCCAGGGCCGCGGCCGGTCGGCCGGAGAGGTTCAGGATCACCGTTCGCCCCGTGATGCCGCAGACGGCGCGGCTGGCGAAGGCCAGCGGATGGCCGCCCTTGGCGCGGATGAGCTCGCAGATGCCCGGGGCTTCGCGCTCGATGGCGCGCCGCGTGGCCTCGGGCGTGGTGTCCCGGGGGCCGAAGCCCGTGCCGCCGCAGGTGAGCACCAGAGGCACGCCCTCGGCCGCCACCCTGCGGAGGTCGGCCTCCAGGGCCTCGGGATCGTCCGGCATCAGGTCCGCCGTGACCTGACGCACGCCCTGGCCCAGCAGCCAATCCCGCAGCAGCGGCGTGGACTCGTCCCGGTACTCGCCCCGGGAGGCCCGGTCCGACAGGGTGATGAGATGGACGCGTTCCATGCCACGAGAATGCCACAATGGGGGATTCGAGAGGCTTCCATGTCCCAGCCCATCCGCCCCGGCTCCGCCCTCGGCCTCCTCGGAGGCGGCCAGCTGGGCCGCATGTTCACCCTGGCGGCCCGCAACCTGGGCTACCGGGTGCATGCGCTGGATCCGGGCCAGGACTGCCCGGCGGGCCAGGTGGCAGACCTGGAGATCCGCGCCGCCTACAACGATGTCTACGCCGCCCAGGCCCTGGCCCGGGGCGTGGACGTGGTGACGGTGGAGTTCGAGAACATCCCCGCGGAGACCCTGGAGGCCGTGGCCGAGGTCCGGCCCATGCACCCCGGGGCCTTCGTCCTGCACACGGTCCAGCACCGGCTGCGGGAGAAGCGGTTCCTCGCCGAGCACGGCTTCCCGGTGACCCCCTTCCGGCAGATCGACACCGAGCAGGACCTCCGCGAGGCCGCGGCGGCCCTGGGCCTGCCCGCCGTCCTCAAGACCGCCAGCTTCGGCTACGACGGCAAGGGCCAGCAGAAGCTGACGGCCCCGGAGCAGGTGCCCGTGGCCTTCGCCGCCCTGGGCGGCCAGCAGGGCATCCTGGAGGCCTGGGTCCCCTTCGAGCTGGAGTGCAGCGTGGTCTGCGCCCGGTCCTCCACGGGTGAGACCGCCGTGTGGGAGGTGGCCGAGAACGCCCACCGCAACCACATCCTCGACACCACCGTCTTCCCGGCCCGCATCCCCGCGGAGGTGGCGAAGCGGGCCCAGGCCATGGCCATCGCCATCGCCGAGTCCCTGGGCGTGGTGGGCATGCTCACCGTGGAGTTCTTCCTCAAGGCCGGCGGCGAGCTGCTGGTGAACGAACTGGCCCCGCGTCCCCACAACAGCGGCCACGCCACCATCGACGCCTGCACCACCAGCCAGTTCGAGCAGCAGGTCCGCGCCGTCTGCGGCCTCCCCCTGGGCGACACCACCCTGCTCCGCCCCGCGGCCATGGCCAACCTCCTGGGGGATCTTTGGCCCAGGGGCGGCGAACCCGCCTGGGAGCGCCTCCTCGACCACCGGGACGTGAAGCTGCACCTCTACGGGAAGACCGAAGCCCGCCCGGGCCGCAAGATGGGCCACCTCACCGCCCTGGCCGACACCCCCGAGGCCGCCCTGGCCAAGGTCGTGGCGGCCCGTGAGGCGCTGAAGGGCTAGCCCAGCCGCGCCGCCCACCAGGCCACGACGGCCCGGGCGAGTTCGTCCTTGGGAAGCGGACCCAACGCCGGCTGGGGGCCCTCGGACGTGACGGGCGTGAGGGTGTTGGGCTGGTTCCCGAAGGCCCGGCCGTCCTGCACGTCGTTGACCAGCACCGCGTCGAGTCGCTTCTTCGCCAGCTTGGCGACGGCATGGGTCAGATGCTGTTCGCTCTCGGCGGCGAAGCCGAGGATCCACTGACCGGCCCGCTTCGAGGCCGACAGGGTGGCCAGGATGTCCGGCGTGCGGACGAGCACCAGGGTTTCCGGGCCCTCGCCCTTCTTCACCTTCTCGGGGGCGGCGCGCTCCGGGCGCTGGTCCGCCACCGCCGCCGCGCCCACCAGGCCATCGGCCCCGGGCCAGCGGGATTCGCAGGCCGCCAGCATGTCCTGGGCGCTGCGGACGCGCACCGTCTCCACGCCCCAGGGCGCCGGCAGGTCGCCGCCCAGCACGAGCTGAACCCGGGCGCCGGCATCCCGGAAGGCCCGCGCCAGTTCGACGCCCATGGCGCCGGTGCTGCGGTTGGTGAGGGTGCGGACCGGATCGAGGTCCTCCCGGGTCGGGCCGGCGGTGATGAGGACCGTGCGGCCCGCCAGGACCGGCAGCCTGGGGCTCCCCGCCAGCTGGATGGCTTCGGCGATCGCCTCCACCTCCGCCAGCTTCCCGGCGCCCTCCTCCCCGCAAGCCAGGACACCGTCCGAGGGATCCACGATCGTGTGGCCGAAACTCCGCAGCCGCGCCACGTTGGCCTGCACGGCGGGGTGCTCCCACATGCCGGTGTTCATGGCCGGGGCCCACAGCACGGGGGCCCGGGTGGCCAGCAGCACCGTGCTGAGCAGGTCCGTGGCCAGGCCGTTGGCGGACTTGCCGAGGATGTTCGCCGTGGCGGGCACCACGGCCACCAGGTCCGCCCAGCGGGCCAGCTCGATGTGCTCGATGCTCGGATTGGCGCGCCACTCCTCCTGGTCGGGATTGGCGCCGTAGCAGGGCTCGCCCGTGAGGCTCGCGAGCGTCAGGGGCGTGATGAAGCGCGAGCCGGCCTCCGTGAGGATACAGCGCACCCGGTGGCCCCGCTTGGCCAGGAGCCGCGCCAGCTCCGCGGCCTTGTAGGCGGCGACACCGCCGGTGATCCCGAGGATGATGCGCATCAGAGGGCTCCCGGCAGGCCGTGGAGCTTGCGGACGACGCCGATCTGCCCCAGGTGGTAGCACTCGTGCATGTAGAGGAACGCCAGCACCTGCTCCAGGGCCTGTTCCGTCCCGATGGCGGGGTTCACCGTGGGCCGGTCCCAGTCCGCCACGCCCAGCAAGGCCTCCTTCAGCATCGCGTCCGTGGCCGCGAAGGCAGCCAGCAGGTCCGCCCAGGGCAGGTGGGCCGGATGGCCCGGCCCGCCGCGGGCGTAGTGCTGCTCCCAAGCCGGATCCTCGGGTACCGCCCCGCCGAGCATCCGGACGATCCGCCGCCGGGTGCCCGTCACGTGGCCCACGATCCACGCGGCCGAATTCACGCCGGAGGCCGGCCGGCGGTCCGCCAGCTCGGCCGTGAGGCCGGCGCTGTTGAGTTCCAGGAGCCGGAGGTTGCCTGCGAAGGCCCCGCGCCAGAGCTTGCCCCGTTCCATGGATCCTCCCGGAAGCCCCCATCCTAACGCCAAGCCGATTGTTCCAACGCCGTTCCGGTGTTATGCTTCCTGGTTCGGAGTGTCCATGAGCCAGCGCACCATCGTCCGCGTCCCGGAAGAGATCGCCAACAAGTACCGCTTCGTCGTGGTGGCCGGCAAGCGCTGCGAGCAGCTCCAGCGCGGCGCCTTCCCCAAGGTGGAGGTCGTGGTTCCCGTGAACAAGCACGGCCAGGCCCAGGACGCCCCCAAGCTCGCCTCCTTCTGGGGCCAGGTGGCCATGGCCGAAGTCGAGGAGAACCGCATCGCCTTCGAGGAACCCGAGATCATCACCCTCGACTACACCACCGAGGCCCCCATCTCCAGCGAGTAACCCGCCTGGAACGCCGAGATCGGCCCCTTCGGGGGCCTTTTTCGCGTCCATCCCTTATTTCCACGCATGATGAAATACCCCCTTGTCTCGGGCCGGAAATCTCCCCATGATTCAACAGTCGTTGAATTAGGTGCCCCATGCCCCAACCCCCTGCCGCCCGCCCCCGAGGTCCGAAGCCCCACCGGGTGGATGCGGACCAGCTGCTGGACGCCGCCCAGGAGGTCTTCTCCCGGGAGGGCCTCCGGGCCGCCAGCCTGCGGGCCATCGCCCGGCAGGCTGGCTGCGATCCGGCGCTGATCTACTACCACTTCGCCAGCAAGGAGGCCATGTTCACGGCCCTGCTGGACCGTCGGATCCCGCCCCTCGTGGAGGCCCTGAAGCGGATCGCGGATCCCGCGGATGAGCGCCCCACGCCTCTCCGCCTCTGGGAGGTCATGGGCGCCTTCCACCGCATCCTGAGCCGGGATTCCGGCTTCCGCAGCCTCATCCGGGGCGAGATCGTCCGGGGCACGGAAGGCATCCAGGAGCAGATCCAGACCTTCGTGGGCCGGGCCGCCCAGCAGGTGAGGGCCCTGCTCGAGCAGGGCACGGCCCGGGGGGAGGTCCGCACCGACCTGCCCCCCTTCCTGGCCACCTTCTTCCTCGTGCGCATGCACCTGGAGATCCTCGACCTCCTGCCGGTCATCGTGCCCCAGGTCCACGGGCTTGCCGAGAAGCCCGCCATCCAGACCGCGGAGCGGGTCTGGCTCCAGCTCTACTGGCGCGGCATCGCTGCCGATCCGGCCGCGCCCTGCCCCCCCCTGCCCGACTTCGGCGCCTGAGGGCCTTCCCCGGCGATCCGTTCCCTCCCCACGGCCTGCCCGCGTGAATCCAAGGAGTTCCGTCCATGAAACGAGCCCCATCGCCCCTTCCGCTCGCCCTGGTCCTCCCCGTCGGCGCGCTGGTGGTCCTGGCCCTCTCCTGCCGGGATCACCGGGACGCCAGCCTCAATCTCTCCGGCAACATCGAAGTGGTCCAGGTGGAGGCCAGCTTCCGCGTGGCGGGGAAGGTCCTCGAGCGTCCGGTGGACGAGGGTCAGACCGTCGAGGCCGGCCAGCTCCTGGCCCGGCTGGACGCCCGGGACCTGGAGCAGCAGGCGGCCATGCGCCGGGCGGAGGCCGCCACGGCCCGGGCCGCCCTCGACGCGATGCTGGCCGGATCCCGCAAGGAGGAGATCGCAGCCTCCCGGGCCGCCCTGGACCAGGCCACGGCGGACCTGAGGCGGCTGGAGCCCGACGAGGCGCGCATCCGCGACCTCCAGCGGCAGGGCATCCTGTCGGTGCGGGACTACGAGGCCAGCCGGGCTGCGCTCGAGGCGGCCCGCGGGAAGGTCCAGCAGGCGGACCAGCAGTACCTCCTCGTCCGCAAGGGCCCCCGGAAGGAAGACATCGATCAGGCCCGGGCCCGCTACGAGGAGTCCCAGCAGGCCCTCGCCCTGGCCGAGACCCAGCTCGGCTACGCCACGCTCAAGGCCCCCAGCGCGGGGGTGATCCTCTCGAAGAACATCGAGCCGATGGAATACGTCTCGCCCGGCACCCCCGTGGTGACGATGGCGGATCTCCGCCAGGTCTGGATGCGCGCCTTCGTGGAGGAGGCGGACCTGGGCCGGGTGAAGGTGGGCCAGAAGGCCTTCGTCACCACGGATTCCTTCCCCGGGAAACGCTACGAGGGCCGCGTGGCGTTCATCGCCTCCGAGGCCGAATTCACCCCGAAGGTCGTGCAGACCCGGAAGGAGCGCACCAAGCTCGTCTACCGCATCAAGATCGACATCCCCAACCCGGCCATGGAACTCAAGCCCGGCATGCCTGTGGATGCCGACATCCAGCTGGACGGGCGCTGATGGACACCATCCGGACCCTCGCGCTGACGCGCCGGTTCGGGGAGCAGGTGGCCCTGGACCAGCTGACCCTCTCCGTGGCGGAGGGGGAGATCTTCGGCCTGGTGGGACCCGACGGAGCCGGCAAGACCACGACCATGCGCCTGCTCACGGGCATCCTCGCCCCCAGCTCCGGGGAAGCCTGGGTCGACGGCCTCCACGTCGTGAGGGAAGCCGAGCCCATCAAGGAACGCATCGGGTACATGTCCCAGCGTTTCGGCCTGTATCCGGACCTCACCGTGCTGGAGAACCTCGATTTCTACGCGGATCTCTACGAGGTGCCCACCTCCGGCCGGGGGGCGCGCGTCGACCGGCTCCTCGCCTTCAGCAACCTCGCGCCCTTCAAGCGCCGCCTCGCCGGCAACCTCAGCGGGGGCATGAAGCAGAAGCTCGGCCTGGCCTGCGCCCTCGTCCACACGCCCCGGGTGCTCTTCCTGGACGAGCCCACCAACGGGGTCGACCCCGTCTCCCGCCGGGACTTCTGGCGCATCCTCTACCAGCTCCAGCAGGAGCGCGTGACCATCTTCGTCTCCACGGCCTACCTGGACGAGGCGGAACGCTGCAACCGGATCGGGCTGCTCCACCAGGGCCGGCTCCTGGCCTGCGACACCGTGGACGGCGTGAAGGGCCTGCTGGAGGGAACCCTCCTGGAAGTCCGCTGCGACACCCCCCGCCGGGCGGCGGGGATCCTGCGGAGTGCGGACCTCGGCCGGGTGGCCCTCTTCGGGGACCGGATCCACGTCCTGGCCGGGGATCCGGATCGCGGGCGCACCGCCATCGAAGGCGCCCTGAGGGCGGAGGGCATCTCCTGCCACAGCCTGGCGGCGATCGAGCCCACCCTCGAGGACGTCTTCACCTCGACCCTGCCCGGGGGGGACGCATGAGCCTCCCCTCGGCCGGAACCAGCGCGGTCACGCTCCGGGATCTCGAGCGGAAGTTCGGGGAGTTCGTGGCCGTCAACCGCATCAGCCTGGAGGTGCGCCAGGGGGAGATCTTCGGCTTCCTGGGCCCGAACGGGGCGGGCAAGTCCACCACCATCCGCATGCTCTGCGGCCTCCTGGAGCCGACCGGGGGCCAGGGCACGGTGGCCGGTCTCGACATCCGCACCCAGCGCGAGGAGATCAAGCGGCACATCGGGTACATGAGCCAGAAGTTCAGCCTCTACGACGACCTCACGGTGGAGGAGAACATCGACTTCTTCAGCGGCATCTACAGCGTCCCCAGGGCTCGGAAGGAGGCGCGGAAGGCCTGGGTGCTGGACATGGCCAATCTCCAGGACCACCGCCGCACCCGGACGGGCCTGCTGCCCGCCGGCTGGAAGCAGCGCCTGTCCCTGGGTTGCGCCCTGCTCCACGAGCCCCGGATGCTCTTCCTGGACGAGCCCACCTCGGGCGTGGATCCCCTGACCCGGCGCGCCTTCTGGGACCTCATCTACCGGATGGCGAGCGAGGGCGTCACGGTCTTCGTCACCACGCACTACATGGAGGAGGCCGAGTACTGCGACCGCCTGGCCCTCATCTACCGGGGCGAACTGGTCGCCCTGGGGACCCCGGCCGAGATGAAGGACAGCCTCATGGCGGACCAGGTGCTCTGCGTCACCACCGACCGGTCCCACGAGGCCCTGGGCGTGGCCGCAGCCGTGGCGGGGGTCCGGGATGCGGCCCTCTTCGGACGGGACATCCACCTCATGACCGGGGACGCCGAGGCCCTGGCCCCCCGCCTCCGCCGGACCCTCGAGGAGGCGGGATTCCAGGTCGGCACGGTGGCACGGATCACCCCCTCCCTGGAGGACGTCTTCGTCTCGCTCATCGAGGCCCGGGACCGGGCCGAAGGCGCCCAGAAGGAGTTCAAGGTTTGAGCGGCGCACGATCCACGACGGCCTTCCGCCCCCGCCGCCTCGCTGCCGTGGCGCGGAAGGAATTCATCCACGTCCTGCGCGATCCCCGCGCCCTGGGCATCGCCATCGTGCTCCCCATGATCATGCTCCTGATCTTCGGGTACGCCCTGACCATGGACCTGGACCGGGTCCCCCTGGCGGTCTGGGACCAGAGCCGCACGCCCCAGAGCCGCGAGCTGGTGAGCCGCTTCGAGGGCTCGCGCTACTTCTCCCTGGTGGCGAGGCCGGATTCCTACCGGGAGGTGGAGGCATCCCTGGCCGGGGGGCGGACGATGATGGCGGTGGTGATTCCCGTCGAATTCGGGCGGCGGGTGGCCTCGGGCCGGACGACCGCCGTGCAGGTGCTGGCGGACGGGAGCGATGCCAACACCACCACCCTCGCCCTCTCCTATGCCGAATCCGTGGTGCGGGGCTATTCCCAGGAGATCCTGGTGGAGCGGATCCGGCGCCTGACGGGACGGCCACCCGCCCTGCCCCTCGACCTGCGCTTCCGGTCCTGGTTCAACACCGACATGGAATCCCGGATTTTCATCGTCCCGGGGCTCATCGCCGTGATCATGATGCTCATCACCGCCCTGCTCACCTCCCTCACCGTGGCGCGGGAGTGGGAGACCGGCACCATGGAGCAGCTCGTCTCCACCCCCCTCCGCGGGACCGAGCTGATCCTGGGCAAGCTCGTGCCCTACTTCACCATCGGCATGCTCGACATGCTGCTTTCGGTGCTCGCCGGCCGCTTCCTGTTCGGCGTTCCCATCCGGGGCAGCCTGGTCCTCCTATTCCTGGTGTCCGCCATCTACCTGGTGGGGGCGCTCTCGCTGGGCATCCTCATCAGCGCCAAGGCCAAGACGCAGCTCCTGGCCAGCCAGTTCGCCTTCGTGGCCACGTTCCTCCCGGCCTTCCTGCTGTCGGGCTTCATGTTCGACATCCGCAACATGCCGAAGGCCCTCCAGGTGCTGACCTACCTCATCCCCGCCCGGTACTTCGTGGCCTTCCTCCGGGGCCTCTACCTCAAGGGCACCGGCCTCGCCCAGTTGTGGCCCGAGTGCCTGCTGATGGTGCTCTTCGGCGCCCTGATGCTCCTGGCCGCCATCCACAGCTTCCGGAAACGGCTGGATTGAGAAGGGATCCCATGCTCGAACGCCTCGTCCGCATGCTCGTCAAGGAATTCATCCAGGTCCTCAGGAACCCGAGGATGCGGGCCGTGCTGTTCGTGATGCCCGTGGCCCAGGTCATCATCATCGGCTATGCGGTAAGCACCGACGTGCGCCACGTGCCCATGGCCGTCTACGACCTCGACCGCACCCCCGCCAGCCGGGACCTGATCTCCTGGTTCGAAGGATCGGGCTGCTTCGACGTCGTACGCCGGATCGCCTCGGAGGCGGAGATCCGGGAGGTGCTCGATACGGGAGAGGCCAAGGCCGTGCTGCGGCTCAACCGGGGCTTCGCCGAGACCCTGGCCGGGGCCGGAAGCGCCAGGGCCCAGTTCCTCCTGGACGGCTCGGACTCCAACACCGCCAGCGTCGCGCTGAGCTACGCCGCCAACCTCTCCGCCGACTTCAACCGTTCGATCCTGGCGCAGCGCTTCTCCCGGACCGCCGGTGTGCGTCTGGAGGCCGAACCCGTCGGGCTCGTGTCCCGCGCCTGGTTCAACGCCAACCTCGACAGCCGCCACTACTTCGTGCCGGGGGTCCTGGCCATGCTCGTGGCCGTGATCACGGTCATCCTCTCCAGCATGTCGATCGTGCGGGAGCGGGAGATCGGCACCATGGAGCAGATCATGGTCACGCCCATCGGACGGCTGGAATTCATCCTGGGCAAGACCATCCCCTTCGCGGTCATCGGCTTCGTCGACGTCGCCCTCATCGCCCTCATCACCGTCTTCTGGTTTCGGGTGCCCATGCTCGGCTTCCCGCCGATCCTGTTCCTCGGCACGGCCTTGTATCTCCTGAGCACCCTCGGCGTGGGCCTCTTCATCTCCACCGTGAGCGCCACCCAGCAGCAGGCCATGATGACGGCGTTCTTCTTCATGCTCCCCGCCTTCATGCTCTCCGGCTTCGTCTATCCCATCGCCAACATGCCCCTGGTCGTGCAGGCCCTCACCTACCTGAATCCCCTGCGGTACTACCTCGTGATCATCCGGGGCGTGTTCCTGAAGGGGCTCGGCCTCCAGGTCCTCTGGCCCCAGATGCTGGCCCTCACCCTGCTCGGGAGCGCCATGCTGCTCCTCGCCGCCGGCAGGTTCAGGAAGACCATGTCCTGAGGCGCCGGCCCCGGACTGCCCCTGCAGGCCGGCCCTGCCTGTCGCTACAATGGAGTCCTGAGGTGCCGATGCTTCCCCTTGCCTCCCGGATCCGTGACCCCCGCCTGCTGCCGCTTGTCGACAAGGTGCTGCGTGGCGAACGGCTGACCTTCGACGACGGCCTCCTGCTCTACGAAACCCCCGACCTGTCCGGTGTGGGCGCCATGGCGAACCACGTCCGGACGCGGCTCCACGGGCGCAAGTCCTACTACGTGGTGAGCCGGCGGCTGTCCTACACCAATGTCTGCTACACCCACTGCCAGTTCTGCGCCTTCCAGGCCAAGCCCGGCGATCCCAGGGCCTATGCCCTGTCGGCAGAGGACATCATCCGCGAGCTGGAGAAGCCGGACAACGCGGGGGTCCGCGAGCTGCACATGACCTCGGGCCACAACCCGAAGCTGAAGATCGACTACTTCGAGGACCTGTTCCGGAAGATCAAGGCCCGCTTCCCGTCCATCCACCTCAAGGTCTTCACCATGATCGAGATGGACTACTACGCCCGCATCTCGGGACTGTCCACCGAGGCCTTCCTGGACCGCTGCCTGGCCGCGGGCCTGGAGAGCTGTCCCGGCGGGGGGGCGGAGATCTTCGACGAGGAGCTGCGCGAGCGGATCTGCATCGGCAAGAAGGACGCCCAGGTCTGGCTGGATACCGCCGCCCTCTGCCACCGCAAGGGGATTCCCACCAACTGCACCATGCTCTACGGCCACATCGAGGAGGCCCGCCACCGGGTGGATCACCTCCTGCGGCTGCGGGACCTGCAGGACCGTTCGCGCGCGGCCGGCTACGAGGGCTTCCTGGCCTTCATCCCCCTCGCCTACCAGAACGAGGAGAACGAGCTGAGCCGCACCCACGTCATCCACGAGACCACGGGGACCCAGGACCTGCGGGAGATCGCCGTGGCCCGGCTGCTGCTCGACAACATCCCGCACATCAAGGCCTACTGGGTGATGATCTCGCCCGGCCTGGCCCAGATCGCCCTCAGCTACGGCGCCGATGACGTGGATGGCACCGTGATCGCCGAGGAGATCGCCCACGATGCCGGGGCGAAGACCCCGCAGGGCCTCACCCAGGGCGACCTGGAGCGGCTCATCCGCGAGGCCGGCTACGAGCCCCTGGAGCGGGACAACCTCTACAACACCTACGAAACCGCTGCCGTCTAATCCACCTTGCGCTTTTCGTAGGTCTTCCCGGGATCCAGGGGGAACGCGAACCGGCTGCCCCACAGGCGGTCGAAGATGGCCGCGCCCTGCGTGGCGAGGACCGGATCGCGGAAGAGGGCTTCCACGTTCCGGGAGTCCAGGAAGTAGCCCTCCTCCCAGTTGCTGGTGCCCACCCAGAGGACGGCGTCGTCCACCACGAGGTACTTGCTGTGGACCGTCCGGGCGAAGGGGATGTGGCCCTCCGAGGCCTCGGGAATGGAGGCGATGCGCACCTCCAGGTTCGGGATCAGGGTGAGGGATTTCAGATGCGGCAGGGCCCGGCCCCCCAGCACCCAGTCGGAGACCAGCAGCTGCACCTTCACGCCCCGCACCGCGGCGGCGCGGAGCGCGTTGTCCAGCACCGGCCAGAAGCGGTCCTGACCCGCCACCGGCGAGTAGGTCAGCAGCTGGACGCGGATCCGCTGCCTCGCCTGGCCCAGCAGCTCCACCAGGGTCCCCAGGGAGGGCCGGATGTCCCCGGGCGTGAGGAAGGGCGGGCTGGCCACGAGCTCCGCATCGGGACGGGCCGTGGAGGGAATCCCCGGCTTCGGGAGGTCCGGCACCTTGTGCGTCTCCGCGAAGCGCCAGTCCACCCCGAAGATCTCCTTAAGGGGGGTCACCAGCCGCGGGTCCGTGGTGCGCACGCCCAGCTCGTGGATCTCCTCCAGGGCCCGCCAGTCGAGGTTCTGGCTGCCGAAGTAGGCTTCCCGGCCGTCCACCAGGAAGTACTTGGCGTGCAGGATCCCGCCGGACACCCCGGTGAGGTCGAAGCTCCGCACTTCGGCCCCGGGGATGGCCTTCAGCCGCGCCACGGAGGCCGGATCCTGGCCGAGCATCTTCGCCGAGAGCAGGAAGCGGATCTTCACGCCGCGGGCCCCGGCCTTCTCCAGCTCCGCCAGCACCGGCTCCAGGGCGCTGTGGGGGCGGTTCGTGACATAGAACTCCCCGAAGTCCAGGCTCTGGCGGGCGGAGCGGATCATGGCCACCCATTCATCCTTGGCATAGGGCAGGCCGGGATCCCCGAGCCCGGTCTCCACCGGCACGGACTGCACCAGGTGGCTCAGGCCGGAGGGCGGGACGGCGGCCAGCCCGAAGGCCGCTCCCGCGACGCAACCAAGGAACAGGCCCCGGAGGGGACGGGTCAGGATCATGGCGACCTCCCCAGGTACCCTGCCCCGGCCGTTGACGCTCCGCAAGGGCCCTGCTGAGCTGGACCCATGGAAACCAAGGCCGAGCTGCGCGCCCACTACATGGCCCTCCGGGGCGCCCTGCCGGCCCCGGAGCGGGAGGCCTCGTCCACGGCCATCGCCGGCCACCTCGGGCGCTTCTGCCGGGATCGCCGCTTCACCCGCATCGGGGCCTTCTGGCCCTTCGGCGCGGAAGTGGACCTGCGGCCGGCCGTGGCCGCCCACCCGGACTGGCTGTGGTTCTTCCCCCGCGTGGCCTCCACCCAGCCGCCCCGTCTGGCCTGGGGCACCGAGCCGCTGGAGAAGGGGCACTGGGGCCTGATGGAGCCGGCCCTGGCCCAGCATTTCCTCCCACCCGTGCAGCTCCTCCTGGTGCCGGGCCTCGCGTTCGACGAGGATGGCTACCGGCTCGGCTATGGCCGGGGCTTCTTCGACGCGCTCCTGGCAAGGCTTCCGGAGGACGTCGTCACCCTGGGCACGGGATTCGAGGCCCAGATGCGCCAGATCGTCCCCGTGGAGCCCCACGACTGGCCCGTCCAGGGCCTCCTGAGCGAGCGCGGGATCCGGTGGCTCACCGCCGATGGCCGGTAGCGGCTATCCCAGCTTCAGGATGCTCGACCCGTCCGCGTAGTCCTCGGTACTGGTCTCCCGCATCTTCTGGAGCACCTGGACGAGGCCGCGGATGCGCTCCACCATCTCGCCGATCTTGGCGAGCTTGGTCTCCTCCGGGTACTTGCGCTGCAGCATCTCCACCTGCATGAGGATGATGGCCAGCGGATTGTTGATCTCATGCTTGAGGGTGCCGGCCATCTTGCGGAAGGAATCCAGGCGTTCGGCGGCCAGGGCCCGCTGCTGCAGCTCCGTGTGGCCCCTCAGCACCTGGAGCCGGTGGTGCAGGGCCTCCCAACGGAACCCTTCCGCCAGCCAATCCGTCGCGCCGGCCTGCATGAGCCGGGGGGTATCCTCCTCCGCGCAGCGCACCACCAGGATCGGGGTCGTCGAGAAGGAGGGATGGTGCCGGTAGGCCAGGATGCAGGCCTCGGGATCCCGCACGCCCTTCGCGTCCACCACCAGGAAGCGGAAGCGCGGCAGGGGCGGGAGGGGCGGTTCCTCCTCCAGGGGGAAGAGCCAGACGTCGCTCACCTCGGCCACGGTCTGGAAGAGCCCCAGGAGGGTCAGCTCGTCCGTCACCAGGCCCAGCAGGGGGCGATTCGGCTCCTCGGGCTGGACATCGGGCCCCTCGGGAAGGAGGATCGACAGCATCTGGTCGTTCCAGGTCCACCTCACTCCGGCCTCCCGGAGGACGCGCTGGGTCCAGGGGTCGGGAACCGGGGAGTGCAGGCCCGCCGGGAAGGCCAGGCGCAGCACATGGCAGCCGCGTTCGGTGTCCCACCGGCCGTCCACGGAGCCGCCACTGCCGAGCTGCATCAGCACCGGTTCCACCAGTCCCGACAGGGCCGTCAGCACGGGCCCGTTCCCGACCCAGGCCGAACCCCGGGGCGCGTCGTCGATGGCCAGGAGGGAACCCCGGATGTGCGCGAGGGGCCCCCACCGGTGGATCACCTCCTCCTGGATCTGCTCCAGGCGCCAGGGGTGTCCGGCCGCCGCGCCCGCTTCGGCCTGGTCCGCCTGCTGGCCATGCTCCATCAGCTCGCAAAGCTGGCTCAGCTGCTGCTGGATGGCCAGGCCGGAGGTGCCCGAAAGCCCCTCGGACCAGCTGCGGAGCCGGCGGATGGGCGTCGCCATGGCGGCCAGGAGCTGCCCGTGCTGGTCGAGCTCCCGCTGACGTTCATGGCGAAGGCGCAACAGTTCCCCGTGGAGCTCCGCCTGGCTCAGGGCCCGCCGGTGGAGCATGGCCTGCCGCAGGGCCAGGGACCCCTGGCGCACGAATGCCTGGAAGAGCGCCAGATCGAACCGGCTGAACGGTTGGCCCTCGGATTCCCGGTCCAGGTAGAGGGCCCCCTGGAGATCCCCCTCCTCGCCGAGGGGCGCGCACATCAGGGAACCCCGGTGCAGCTCCACCAGGCTGAATCCGCCGAACCTCGGGTCCGCCAGCGGCTGGTTGGAAAGCACGGCCGTCTGTTCCCGGCCCACGTAGTCGAGCACGGAACGGGAGAGGCCGATGCCCTCCTGCACGTCACCCACCCGGTAGGCGGTCCGCCAGGTCCCATCGGGCTGTTTCATGACCAGGAACCCGCGATCCCCCCCCAACAGCCGCAGCGATTCATCCAGCAGGCCCTTCACCATGGCCTCGGGGTCCATCTCCCGGAGCAGGTTCTCCGTGGAGCGGTGGAGCAGCTCGATGCCGCGCACCAGGGCCATGGCCTGGGCCGGTTCGGGCTTCACCTCCTGGAAGAGATCGCCCACCCGTTCGATGAAGGTGGCGCCGTCCAGCCCGGGGAACCCCTCGGTGAAGCGGATCGTCCACCCTCCCAGCACCAGCTCGTCCCCGTCCTTGAGGGCGTTCCCATGGGGGTGGTTGATCGGCAGGCCGTTGAGGAAGGTGCCGTTGGATGAATCCAGGTCGCGGACCCACCAGATCCCGCTGTACCGGTTGATCTGCGCATGCTCCCGGGAGAGCTCCGGATGGTTCGGCTGCGCCAGCGTGCAGGTCAGGGGGTCCCGGCCCAGGACACAGCGCTCCTGCAGGCCATGCCGGATGAGCTGGGTTCCCTCCGTCCAGGACAGGTAGGGCATCGGACCTCCACCCAGGCTGTTTCGGGAAGAGGCCGTAAAACCTGAGCTTCGTCAGCCCGGCAAGGTATACCGCGTGGGCTTCGTCCGGCTGGGCCGGAAGAGCAGCAGGGTGTGGCCGATGGTCCAGACGTGCTGCAGCCCCGCCACGGCACCGCAGAGGGCGGCGGCGGCCGTGGCCTCGTCCTCGAAGCTGTTGGGATTGATCTTGACCTTCACCAGCTCGAGGCTGTCCACCATGGTGTCGAGTTCCGCGGCCTGGGCGGGCGTGACACCGCCCTTGCCCACGTGCATGACGGGCTTCAGGTGGTGGGCCTGGGCCTTGAGGAACTGGCGCTGTTTCGGGCTGAGCATCGGAACTCCGGATCCATCCAGTCTATCCTCGAAGGCGAGGTGCCCCATGCTCCGTCGGCTGCTCTTCTCCCTCGCGACCCTGGCCTGCCTGGCCGCCCCGCCCCGGACGATGCGGGTGGACTTTGGCCACACCGGCGATGCCACCAGCGAGACCTTCGGCCTCGACCGCGTGGTGGTGGAGCCCCTGCCCTGGGCCGGGGATCCCGCCAAGGCCCTGGATGCCAGCAACCTGGGCAAGTACTTCTTCGAGGTGGACGACAAGGCCACGGGCAAGGCCCTCTATTCCCGCGGCTTCGCCAGCATCTTCGGCGAGTGGGAGACCACGGACGAAGCCCGGACCCTCCGCCGGACCTTCTCCGAATCCCTGCGCTTCCCGGAGCCCGACGGGCCCGTCCGCATCCACCTGAAGGTGCGCGACGCCGCCAACGCCTTCAAGGACGTCTGGACCTTCGACCTGGATCCCAGGGATCCCTCCATCGACCGGTCCCTGCCGCCCAGCCCCGGGGCCGTCCTGGCCCTGCAGAAGGAGGGGGACCCGGCCGGCAAGGCGGACTTCCTCATCCTGGGCGACGGCTACACCGCCGCCGAGCGGCCCAAGTTCGAGAAGGACGCCCGCCGCCTGATGGAGATGCTCTTCGCCCAGAGCCCCTTCAAGGAGCACCGCGCCGATTTCAACGTGTGGGCCATCTGTCCTCCCGCCCAGGAGAGCGGCATCTCCCGGCCCTCCACCGGAATCCACCGCCACTCCCCCCTGGGCGCCACCTACGACGCCTTCGGCAGCGAACGCTACATCCTCACCTTCGACAACAAGGCCTGGCGGGAGGCCGCCTCCTACGCCCCCTACGAGTTCGTGGAGATCCTGGTGAACGGCCAGACCTACGGGGGCGGCGGCATCTTCAACCTCTTCAGCACCGTGGCCGCCGACAATGCCTACTCCTCCTACGTGTTCGTCCACGAGTTCGGCCACCACTTCGCGGGCCTGGCCGACGAGTACTACACCTCGGACGTGGCCGTGACCAGCAGCCCCGCCCGCCCCGAGCCCTGGGAGCCCAATGTCACCGCGAATCCCAGGCAGCCCAAGTGGGCCGGGCTCCTCAGTCCCGCCGCCCCGCTCCCCACCCCCTGGAAGAAGGCCGAGTTCGAGACCTTCAGCCACGCCATCCAGAAGGAGCGCCGTGCCATCCGGGCCGCCAACAAGCCCGAGTCCGAGATGGACGCCCTCTTCGCCCGGGAGAAGGCCTTCGAGACGAACCTCCTCGGCACCGACGCGCACAGCGGCCAGGTGGGCGCCTTCGAGGGGGCCAACTACGAATCGACCGGCTACTTCCGCAGCCAGGAGGACTGCATCATGTTCACCCGCGACAGCGTGCCCTTCTGTGCCGCCTGCCGCGCCGCCATCGAGCGGGTGATCCGGATGTACGCCAGGTAGCGGACAGGCGACAAAGGCCCGGGGGCTCCGGCCGGGCACCGGCCCTGGGCGCCCCGGGCCCGGCACGGTTGAGATTGAGAAAAATACGCATCAATCGCCTGAGTGCCACTATCCTTTCTTTCCTGGACGGACCATGAACCAGGTGCCTTTGACACGATTGCGGAATGACACGGCGGTCCGGGCCGGGCTCGGTGCAGCCTGCCTCCTTGCCCTCGCCGGCTGCGCCGTGGGCCCGGTCTACCGGACCCCTGCCCCCCCGAAGACGGACCGGTTCGGCCCCTCGGCCCTCCCGGCCTCGGTGGGGTCCGCCGAGGTGCCCGGGGGCGGGACCCAGCGGTTCCTCCCCGGCCCCGTCCCGGAAGCCTGGTGGACGGCCTTCGGCAGCCCGGAGTTGGACCGCCGCATCCAGGCGGCCCTGGCCCACAGCCCCTCCCTGGACGCCGCGCGGGCCTCGCTCCGGCGGTCCGAGGAACTGCTCAGGGCCGCCCGGGGCGCCTGGTTCCCCGCGGCCACCGCCGGCGCCGGGGTGACCCGCGCCAAGCAGAGCCTGGATGCCGGTGGTTCAGGCACGCCCTTCACCCTCTACAACGCCTCGGTGAACGTCTCCTACACGCTGGATCTCTTCGGAGGCATCCGCCATCAGGTGGAGCTCCAGCGGGCGGAGGTGGATGCCCAGCATTGGCTCCTCGAGGGGGCCTCCCTGAGCCTCGCCGCCAACGTGGCCACCGCCACTTTCCAGGAAGCCTCCCTCCAGGAGCAGATCCAGGCCACCGAGAAGGTGGTCACCCTACTCCAGGAGCAGTCCGACCTGGCCGAGAAGCAGTTCGCCATCGGCATCAAGAGCCAGGTCGACCTGCTGGCCATCCACGCGCAGCTGGCCAGCGCCCAGGCCGCGCTCGCGCCCCTCCGGCTCGCCCTGGCCTCCGTCCGGAACCAGCTGGCCGTCCTGCTGGGCCGATTGCCCTCCGAGGGCCTGCCCGCCGGCGGCAGCCTCGACGCCTACCGCCTGCCAGGGGAAGTGCCGATCACCCTGCCCTCGGACGTGGTCCGCCGGCGGCCGGACGTCCGCCTCGCCGAGACCCAGCTCCAGGCTGCGACGGCCCAGGTGGGACTCGCCACCGCGGACCTCTTCCCGCACATCACCCTCGGCGGCGCCTACGGGTCCTCCGCCTCAGAGACCGGGCGCCTCTTCAAGGACGGCACCACGACCTGGAGCCTCGGGCTGAACCTGCTCCAGCCGATCTTCCAGGGTGGAAGCCTCCGGGCCAGGAAACGCGCCGCCGAGGCGGGCCTGGATGCCGCGTCCGCGTCCTACCGTGCCTCGGTCCTCAATGCCTTCCAGAACGTCTCCGACACCCTGAACGCCCTCCAGTTCGACGCCGACGAGCTGGAGGCCCAGTCCAAGGCGGAAGCCGCCGCGGCCAAGTCCCTGGAGATCGTGAAGGCCGAATTCCGCATCGGGTCCGTCAGCTACCTCCAGCTGCTCGACGCCACCCGGCAGTGGCAGCTGGCGCGCCTCGGGTACATCCGCGCCAGGGCCGCCCGCCTCTCCGATACCGCGGCCCTGTATGCCGCCCTCGGTGGGGGCTGGCGGGAGCCGCCTTCCCGGACGCCCCAACCCGCACCTTGATCCCCGTCCCGACCTCCGACCCGCAGCCTGGAGCGCTCCATGGAACTCGAAACCACTCTGGAATCGACCGGCCCCGCCCCGAGCATCGGCAGGCGGATGGTGGTGATGGTCCTGGGAATCCTCGGCCTGGTGGCCCTGCTCGCCTTCTTCTGGTTCGCCGCGATTTCCAAGCAGATGAAAGCCCAGCCCAAAGGCGAATTCCCGCAGACGGTCACGACCGCCGTGGCGGCCTTTGACACCTGGCAGCCCGCCCTCAACGCCGTGGGAAGCCTCCGTGCCATGAAGGGGGCGGATCTGGCCTTCGAGGTATCCGGTGTCGTCACCCAGGTCGCGGCCAACCCCGGGGGGGAGGTGAAGCAGGGACAGCTCCTGGTCCGGCTCAACGACTCGGTCGAGGCCGCCCAGCTCAGGCAGCTCCAGGCGGGGCTGGCCCTGGCGCGCGTCAACCTGTCCCGGGCCAGGGAGCAGCTGGCCATCCATGCCATCAGCCAGGGCGACTTCGACGCCACCGAAGCGGATGTCCGGGTCAAGGAGGCTGCCGTCCAGCAGGCCGCGGCCGTGGTCGCGAAGAAGCGGATCACCGCGCCCTTCGCCGGCCGCGTGGGCATCCTCTCCACCAGCCCGGGGGCCTTCGTCAACTCGGGCGTTCCGGTGGCCACCCTCCAGCAGATGGACCCGATCTACGCGGACTTCTTCCTGCCCCAGCGGGATGCGTCGTCCCTGAAGCCCGGCGAGACGGTCCGACTGTCCCTGGATGCCTTCCCCGGAAAGACCTTCCAGGGACGGGTCACCGCCATCAATCCCAAGGTGGACGGGGCCACCCGGAACATCCAGGTGGAGGCCACGCTTCGCAACCCCGGGCGCGACCTCCTGCCCGGCATGTTCGTGTCCGTGAACATGGAGGTGGGTGCGCGGGAGAAGCACCTCACCCTGCCCCAGACGGCCATCACCTACAACCCCTACGGCGCCACGGTGTTCGTGGCGAAGAAGGCCCAGGTCACGGGGCCGGATGGGCACCCGCGGGAGGGCCTGGTGGCCGAGCAGGTGTTCGTCACCACGGGACCGTCCCGGGGCGACCAGGTGGCCATCCTCAAGGGCCTGGAACCCGGGACGGTGGTGGTCACCAGCGGGGGGCTGAAGCTGAAGAACGGGACTCCGCTCATCGTGAACAACAGCCGACCGCCCAGCGACGATCCCAATCCCGCCCCCCAGGAACAGTGAGGGAGGGACGATGAAGTTCACCGACCTCTTCATCCGCAAGCCGGTCCTGGCAGTGGTGATCAGCCTGCTGATCGTCGTGCTGGGGCTGCGCTCGATCTTCAACCTCCCGGTCAACCAGTTCCCCAAGACCGAAAGCGCCGTCGTCACCATCAGCACCGCCTACTACGGTGCCGACGCCAGGACGGTGGCCGGGTTCATCACCCAGCCCCTCGAGCAGTCCATCGCCCAGGCCCAGGGCATCGACTACATGTCCTCCAGCAGCGTGAACAGCAACTCCACCATCACCTGCACCCTCCGGCTCAACTACAGCGCGAACAAGGCCCTCACCGAGATCACCACCCGGGTGAACGCGGTGAAGAACCAGCTGCCGCCGCAGGCCCAGGCACCCGTCATCACCGTCCAGGCGGGCGACACGACGGACGCCATGTACATGGGCTTCTTCAGCGGCGTCCTGCCGACCAACAACATCACGGACTTCCTGTCCAGGGTGGTCAAGCCCAAGCTCGACTCCATCGAGGGGGTCCAGACCGCGGAAATCCTGGGTGCACGGAACTTCGCGCTGCGCGCCTGGCTCGACCCCCAGCGCATGGCCGCCCACGGCGTCACTGCCGCGGATGTCTACGCGGCGATGGCCGCCAACAACTACCTGTCCGCCGTGGGCACCACCAAGGGCCAGATGGTGAGCGTGGACCTCACCGCGAACACCGACCTCCACTCCGTGGACGAGTTCAGGCAGCTGATCATCCGCCAGGACAAGGGCGCCGTGGTCCGCCTCCAGGACGTGGCCCAGGTGGTCCTCGGCGCCGACGACTACAACTTCAACGTGGCCTTCGACGGGCAGCAGTCGGTCTTCATCGGCATCAAGGTGGCCCCCGAGGCCAACATCCTCGACGTGGCCAAGCGCGTCAAGGCGGCCTTCCCCGGCATCCAGCAGCAGCTTCCCACCGGCGTGACCGGGAAGGTCGTCTACGACGCGACCCACTTCATCAACACCTCGATCGATGAGGTGATCAAGACCCTCGTCGAAGCGCTCCTGATCGTGACGCTGGTGATCTACCTGTTCCTCGGCACCTTCCGGGCCGTGACGGTCCCGGTGATCGCCATGCCTCTGTCCCTTGTCGGCACCTTCTTCGTGATGCTGGCCTTCGGCTACTCCATCAACCTCCTGACCCTGCTGGCCCTGGTGCTGGCCATCGGCCTGGTGGTGGACGACGCGATCATCGTGGTGGAGAACGCGGACCGCCACATGAAGGAGGGCAAGCCGCCCTTCGAGGCGGCCATCATGGCCGCCCGTGAGCTCGGGGGACCGATCCTCGCCATGACCGTGGTGCTGGTGGCGGTGTACGTGCCCATCGGCTTCCAGGGGGGCCTGACGGGCAGCCTGTTCACCGAATTCGCCTTCACCCTCGCGGGCTCCGTGGCCGTCTCCGGCATCGTGGCCCTCACGCTGTCGCCCATGATGTGCTCCCGGTTCTTCCGGCCCGAGCAGGACAGCGGACGCTTCGTCAAGTTCATCGACGGCCAGTTCGAGTGGCTCCACGACCATTACCATCGCCTGCTGAGGAGCCTCCTCGCCACCTGGCAGGTGCCGGTGGCCGGAGGCGTCATCCTGCTTCTCCTGATGATTCCCCTGTTCAAGTTCTCCAAGTCGGAGCTGGCGCCGGCCGAGGACCAGGGCCTGGTCCTCTACAACCTCCAGGGCCCGCCCAATGCCACCCCCCAGCAGATGCTGGGCTATGCGCACCAGGCCTTCGACACCGCCCGGACCACCCCCGAGTACCAGCAGATGTTCCAGCTGACGGGCGTGCCCACCCCGAACCAGGGGATCGGCGGCATGCTGCTGAAGGGCTGGGACGAGCGGACACGCAGCGCCGACGAGATCCAGCAGGCGTTCCAGAAGCAGCTCGGATCCATTCCGGGCGCCAAGGCCGTCGTCTTCCAGAAGCCCCCGCTGCCCGGCAGCCAGGGCCTGCCCTTGCAGTTCGTGATCAAGACCACGCAGCCCTTCCAGAACCTCTATGAAGTCTCCCAGGCCGTCCTCGACAAGGCCCGCAAGAGCGGGATGTTCTTCTTCGTGGATTCGGACCTGAAGATCGACAAGCCGGAGTACACGGTCAGGGTGGATCGCGACATGACCGCCCAGCTGGGGCTCACCCAGCAGGACGTGGGCAGCTCGCTCAGCGCGGCTCTGGGTGGCGGCTACGTGAACTACTTCTCCATCGGCGGCCGCTCCTATCGCGTCATCCCCCAGGTGCTCCAGAAGGACCGTCTCAACCCCGCCCAGGTCCTGGACTACTACGTCCGCACGCCCTCCGGCCAGGTGGTTCCCGCCGCGACCATGGCCTCGCTGAAGCAGTCCGTCGTGCCGGAATCCATCGCCCACTTCCAGCAGCTGAACTCCGCCACCATCTCCGGGGTCTACAACCCCGCGAAATCCCAGGCGGAGGTGCTCCAGTTCATGAACGACGCCCTCCGCGAGGTGGCCCCCAGCGGCTACACCGCCGACTATTCGGGCGTCTCCCGGCAGTACGTCCAGGAGTCCGGCGGGTTCGCGGTGACCATGCTGTTCGCCATCATCATCGTCTTCCTGGCGCTGGCGGCCCAGTTCAACAGCTTCCGGGACCCGGTGATCATCCTCATCTCCGTGCCCATGGCCCTGTTCGGGGCCATGGTCTTCATCTCCTCCCTGCCGATGCTCGGCGCCTTCCTGCCCCGCCTCGGGATCACCAAGGTCTCGCTGAACATTTACACCCAGGTGGGCCTGGTGACCCTGATGGGCCTCATCAGCAAGCACGGCATCCTCATCGTGCAGTTCGCCAATGAGCTGCAACGGTCGGGGCACCGCAAGCTGGACGCCATCCTGGAGGCCGCCTCCATCCGGCTCCGCCCCATCCTCATGACCAGCGCCGCCATGGTGCTGGGCGTGTTCCCCCTGGTGATCGCGGATGGGGCCGGTGCGGCCGGGCGCATCAACATGGGCGTGGTGATCTTCACCGGACTCTCCCTCGGCACCCTGTTCACCCTGTTCGTCGTGCCGGCCTTCTACATGCTGCTGGGCGCCGACCACCATGCAGAGCAGGCCCGCGCCGTCGAAGCGGGCCACTGACCCTTCCAGATCCCCCCCACGGGCCCGAAGGGCCGGCCTACGGCGCGCCCAGGACCCGCCGCAGGAGCCGCCCGGCCAGGGCCGCGGCGAAGGCCACACCGAATCCGAGAACCGCCATCATGACGACCTCCAGGGGCCACAGGTTGTGGGAGGTGGGATCCCGGAGCGTGTCCACGATCACGCGGGCCATCACGGCCAAGGGGACGGCCGCCCCGGCGGCGACGGTGGCCTTCGACAGGCCGAGCCGGGTCCACCCCGAGGCCCAGGCCGCGACGCCCAGGAAAGCCAGGGTTCCGAGGATGGCCGGAGGGGTGGAGAAGCTGAACCGGTTGTAGGGTGCCAGCCACCAGGGGATCCCGGCTGCGAAGAACGCCAGGCCCAGGCACCCGAGGAAGGCCCGGGCCATGGGGTCGCGGTCGATCGCCATGTCAGTCCTCCACGGGTCCGGAGGCCAGCGCGAGGGGCGAATCGCCTGCCCCCATCAGCCGCTCGCGCCGCGCCTTCAGGATCCGATCACGGATGTCCGCCGCCTCCTCGAACTTCATGTGGGAGGCCAGCTCCTTCATGCGCTTCTCCAGCTTGGCCACTTCGCGCTCGAAGGCCTTGTCTTCCAGGTAGAGGAGCGGTTCCTCGGCGGCCTGTTCCTCCTTGGCGACGTTGATGAACTCCCGGGCCAGGGCCTCACCCATGACGTCGTCCAGGTTCCGCTTCACGGTTTCGGGGGTGATGCCGTGCTCGGCATTGTGGGCCAGCTGCTTCTGCCGGCGCCGGTCGGTCTCGCCGATGGCCTGCTTCATGGAGCCGGTCATCACGTCCGCGTACAGGATGGCCTTGCCGTTCACGTGGCGGGCCGCCCGGCCGATGGTCTGGATCAGGCTGCGCGTGTTGCGGAGGAAGCCCTCCTTGTCCGCATCCAGGATGGCCACCAGGCTCACTTCCGGCAGGTCCAGGCCCTCCCGCAGCAGGTTGATGCCGATGAGGACGTCGAACACCCCCCTGCGCAGGTTCTTCAGCAGCTCCACCCGCTCCAGGGTGTCGATCTCGCTGTGCAGGTACTCGGCCTTGATGCCCAGCTCCTGGTAGTAGGCCGTGAGCTGCTCCGCCAGCTTCTTGGTGAGCACCGTCACCAGCACCCGCTCGTCCCGGGCCACGGTCCTCCGGATCTCCTCCAGCAGGTCGTCCACCTGGGTGCCCACGGGACGGACCTCCACGAGGGGATCCACCAGCCCCGTGGGCCGGACCACCTGCTCCACCACCACGCCGCCACACTGCTGGAGTTCGTAGTCGCCCGGCGTCGCCGAGACATAGATCACCTGTTTGACCCGGCTCTCGAACTCCTCGAACTTGAGCGGGCGGTTGTCCAGCGCGGAGGGGAGGCGGAACCCGTAGTCCACCAGGGTGGTCTTCCGGGACCGGTCGCCGTTGTACATGCCGTGGAGCTGGCCGGTGGCCACGTGGCTCTCGTCCATGAAGACGATGAAGTCCTCGGGGAAGTAGTCGAGCAGCGTATGGGGCGGCTCGCCCGGCTGGCGGCCGTCCAGGAAGCGGCTGTAGTTCTCGATGCCGCTGCAGTAGCCCATCTCCTTCATCATCTCGACGTCGTAGATGACCCGCTGATGGAGGCGCTGCAGCTCCACGATCTTCCCCTGGGCCCGGAAGGCATCCTCGCGGGCCTCCAGCTCGTCCTTGATGTCGCGGATGGCGGCCTTGAGCTTGTCCTCGGGCGTGACGTAGTGCGTCTTGGGCCAGATGGTGAGCTCCTCCAGCTTCTCCATCACCACGCCCCGCAGGGGGTCGATCTTCGACAGGCGCTCCACCTCGTCGCCCCAGAGCTCGATGCGGTAGGCGACGTCCTCATAGGCCGGGTAGACCTCCACCACGTCGCCCCGGACCCGGAAGACGCCGGGCTCGAAGCTGAGGTGGTTCCGCTGGTACTGGATGGCCACCAGGTCCCGCAGCAGCATGGCGCGGTCGATGGTCTGGCCGGGTTTCAGCGTCACGGAGAGGTTCAGGTACGAGGAGGGATCGCCCAGGCCGTAGATGCAGCTCACCGAGGCCACCACGATGGTGTCTCGGCGCTCCAGCAGGCAGCGGGTGGCGCTGAGGCGGAGCTTCTCCAGCTCCTCGTTGATCTTGGCGTCCTTGTCGATGAACAGGTCCCGCTCGGGCACGTAGGCCTCGGGCTGGTAGTAGTCGTAGTAGCTGACGAAGTACTCGACGGCGTTCTCGGGGAAAAACTGCTTGAACTCGCTGAAGAGCTGCGCGGCCAGGGTCTTGTTCGGCGCGAAGATGAGGGCCGGACGGCCCGCGCGGGCGATGGTGGAGGCCATGGTGTAGGTCTTCCCCGAGCCTGTTACGCCGAGCAGGGTCTGCCACCGCTCGCCGCGCGCCAGGCCGTCCACCAGCTGGGCGATGGCCTCGGGCTGGTCGCCGGCGGGCTGGTAGGGGGCGTGCAGCTTGAAGGGGATGGCGCGCGGCATGGTTCCAGCAAACCACCGGCGGGCCGGAAGTCAATTCGTCATGGGGCGCCCTGGCCTCCCCCGGTCCCGAGAGGGAGCACATTGACACTCCGTCAAAAAAAGAAGCGAGCACCCTCCGCCAGCGGCATTCGGAGTGCCCCAGGTCACGACTTTGCGAAGGAAGCTCGCCGGGTCCCGGCCCATGCGGCTAGAGTCATCACGTCCAGTTAGGATGTAGGCACAAGGCCGCTGGCGCCCGTGGACAGGCACGGCGGCACCCCCGGGGATGGACACCTCGACCGGGGTTCCCGCACCGCCCTTTCACCACCCTTCCTTCCAGGAGGAACCATGAGTCAGTACGTCAATGAGGTCCTTGAGAGCCTGAAGAAGAAGGCTCCCTGGGAGACCCTCTTCATCCAGGCGGCCACCGAAATCCTGCACTCCCTGGCTCCGGTCCTGGAGAAGGAGCCCAAGTACAAGAAGCACGCCATCCTCGAGCGGATGGTGGAGCCCGAGCGCGCCATCTCCTTCCGTGTGCCCTGGGTGGACGACAAGGGCCAGATCCGCATCAACAACGGCTGGCGCGTGCAGTTCAGCAGCGCCATCGGGCCCTACAAGGGCGGCATCCGCTTCCATCCCAACGTCACCCTCGACACCCTGAAGTTCCTGGGCTTCGAGCAGATCTTCAAGAACAGCCTCACCGGCCTGCCCATGGGCGGTGGCAAGGGCGGCTCCAACTTCGACCCCAACGGCAAGTCCGACGCCGAGGTCATGCGTTTCTGCCAGTCCTTCATGATGGAGCTCTTCCGCCACATCGGTGCCGACACGGACGTGCCGGCCGGTGACATCGGCGTGGGCGGCCGCGAAGTCGGCTACATGTTCGGGATGTACAAGAAGCTGGCCAACGAGTTCACGGGCGTGCTGACCGGCAAGGGCCAGTACTGGGGCGGCAGCCTCATCCGTCCCGAGGCCACCGGCTTCGGCGTGGTGTACTTCGCCGAGGAGGCGCTGAAGACCAAGGGCGAGTCCATCCAGGGCAAGCGGGTGGCCGTGTCCGGCTTCGGCAACGTCGCCTGGGGCGCCGTCACCAAGGCCACCCAGCTGGGCGCCAAGGTCGTCACCATCTCCGGCCCCGACGGCTACATCTACGACGCCGACGGCATCAGCGGCGAGAAGATCGCCTACATGGAGGAGATGCTCCGCATCGACCGCATGTCCGTGGCCCCCTATGCCCAGAAGTTCAAGACCGCCCAGTTCCACGCGGGCAAGCGCCCCTGGGAGCAGAAGGTGGACGTGGCCCTGCCCTGCGCCATCCAGAACGAGCTGAACCTCGACGAGGCCAAGACCCTGCTGGCCAACGGCTGCAAGGCCGTGATCGAGGGCGCCAACATGCCCAGCACCCTGGACGCCGTGGAGTTCTTCCAGGCCAACACCGACAAGATCCTCTTCTCCCCCGGCAAGGCCTCCAACGCCGGCGGCGTGGCCACCTCGGGTCTCGAGATGAGCCAGAACTCCATGCGCCTGGGCTGGACCGCGGAGGAAGTGGACGCCCGCCTGCACCAGATCATGGTCAACATCCACAAGTCCTGCGTGGACGCCGCCGCCCGCTTCGGCACCCCCGGCAACTACGTGAACGGCGCGAACATCGCCGGCTTCCTCAAGGTGGCCGACTCCATGATCGACCAGGGTCTCGTCTAACCCGGAAGGCATCCGATCACACAGAAAAGAGGGCCGCGTGCGGCCCTCTTTTCTGTGTTGGGAAGTACACTCCGGGAAAGCAAGGGGCCGGGATGCTCAGTCGCGAATTCAATCAGATCTTCGGGAAGTACAAGTCCGACAAGGAGATCTTCCACGACCTGATGCCCCTGCGCACCCGGGAGATCCTCCTGGTGGCCCCGGCCTTCGACGCCTTCACCCTGGAGCAGGACGGCCTGCTCACGGAGATCCTCTTCGAGGGCTATTACCAGCTCAACATGAGCAACCCCCCGCGGGTGACGAACGTGTCCACGGCCGAGGAGGCCCTGGAGAAGCTCGCCAGCCGGCACTTCGACATGATCATCGTCATGAGCCGCATGGGCCAGGTGGGCCACATCGAGCTCTCGCGCGCCCTCCGGAAGGCGGACACCCGCATCCCCCTGTACCTGCTCCTGAACGACAACGTGGAGGTGGGGGTCATGGACCGGCGCCGCCAGGAGCTGTTGCGGCACTACGACCAGATCTTCGTGTGGAACGGCAATCCCGAGATCTTCATGGCCATGGTCAAGTTCATGGAGGACCGGGCAAACGTGGTGAACGACACGGCCGTGGGCCTCACCCGCGTGATCCTCCTGGTGGAGGACAGCATCCGCTACTACTCGCGGTACCTGCCCATCCTCTACAGCGAGATCCTCAAGCAGACCACGCGCATGGCCAAGGACCGCAGCGTGGACGGCATGACGCGCACGCTCTCCATGCGGGTCCGGCCCAAGGTGATCCTGGCCACCTCGTACGAGGAGGCCATGGCCTTCTGCGAGCGGTTCCAGGACTACCTGCTCTGCCTCATCTCGGACCGGAAGTTCCCGAAGGACGGCCTCCTGGACCGCGAGGCCGGCACCAAGCTGATTCGTGCCGTGAAGGATCTGAACCCGCACCTCCCCACGCTGCTCCAGTCCTCGGACCCCTTCAAGGAATCCTGGGCCACGGCCCTCAACAGCTGCTTCCTGAACAAGAACTCCTTCACCCTCGGCGCCGAACTGTCGAGCTTCTTCTACGAGCACCTGGGCTTCGGGGACTTCATCTTCCGGGACGACACCGGCCGGGAGATCGCCCGCGCCACGGACATGGAGGATCTGCAGGAGAAGCTGCGCACCGTCCCGGTGGAATCCCTGGTCTACCACGCCTCGCGGAACCACTTCTCCGCCTGGATCATGGCCCGCGGCGAGGTCCAGGTGGCCAAGGTGCTCGCCTCCTTCCGGATCGAGGACTACCGCGATCCCGAGGAGATGCGCACCTTCCTCATCAGCGTCGGGGACTACGTCCAGCGCATGAAGTCCCGGGGAAAGGTGATCCCCCTGATGGAGACCACGCCGAAGGACGAGCCCAACATCCTGAGGCTGGCGCCCGGCTCCATGGGCGGCAAGGGCCGCGGCGTGGCCTTCACCCACTCGCTGCTGTCCCGCCTGGACCTGGAGAGCCTCCTGCCGGAGGCGAACATCCGCATCCCGCGCTCGGCCATCATCGGCACCGAGGAGTTCACCGCCTTCATCAACCGCCACGACCTGCGGCAGATGCTCCAGCAGGATGTGGACGACGACGCCATCAAGCAGCGGTTCCTGATGGGATCGCTCTCCCCGGAGCTGATGGCCAAGCTCCGCCTCTTCCTGGGCAAGCATGCCAAGGTGCCGCTGGCGGTTCGCTCCTCGGGGCTGCTGGAGGACAGCCTCTCCCACCCCTTCGCCGGCCTCTACAACACCTTCTTCCTCCCCAACAACCACCCGGACCTGGAAGTCCGCGTGGCCCAGCTGGTCGAGGCCGTGAAGCTGGTCTACGCCTCGGTCTACTCCAAGGCCTCCCGATCCTACTTCGAGGCCATCGACTACAAGATCGAGGAGGAGCAGATGGCCATCCTCATCCAGGAGGTGGCCGGGCGGCGCTTCGGGGACCGCTTCTACCCGCACTTCTCGGGTGTGGCCCAGTCCTTCAACTACTACCCCGTGGCCTACACCCAGCCCCAGGACGGCATCGCCAACGTCGCCGTGGGGCTCGGCAAGTACGTCGTGGAGGGCGGGAAGGCCTACCGCTTCGCCCCGCCCTATCCCGAGATGGACATGCTGCCGCCCCGGGAGCAGGTGCGGACCACCCAGAAGCGGTTCTACGCCCTGGACATGAGCCGCACGGAGGTGGATCTCTACCACGGGGAGGACGCCACCCTGCTCGACCTGGATATCCCGGAGGCGGAGAAGGATGGCGCCCTGCACCACTGCGCCTCCGTCTGGGACGCCAACGACGACCGGATCCAGGACGGCCTCGACCACCCCGGCCCGCGCATCGTGAATTTCCGGAACATCCTGAAGTACGACTCCTTCCCCCTGGCCCGCATCCTGAGCTACTCCCTGCAGCTGATCCGCGAGGCCATGGAGACCCCCGTGGAGATCGAGTTCGCCGTGAACCTGGACCCGGATCCGGAGAACGGGAAACCCACCTTCTGCCTGCTCCAGATCAAGCACCAGCTCATGGAGAGCGGGGACGTGAACCTGTCCGCCGCCGACCTCGACCCCGCCTCGGTCTTCCTCTTCTCCGAGAAGTGCGTGGGCAACGGCGTGGTGGAGGGCATCCGGGACATCGTGTGGATCGATCCCGATGGGTTCGACAAGTTCGAGACCCCCGCCCTCGCCTCCGCCCTCGAGAAGCTGAACGACACCTTCCGGGGCCAGGCCGGGAAGTACGTCCTCATCGGCCCCGGCCGCTGGGGCAGCACGGACCGCCACCTGGGCATCCCCATCGCCTGGTCCATGATCTCCTGTGCCCAGGTGATCGTGGAGTACGCCATGGAGCACTTCCAGGCCGACGCCTCCCTGGGCTCCCACTTCTTCCACAACGTGACGTCCCTGAACATCGGCTACTTCACCGTCCCCTACCCGCGGGGGACCGCCCTCCTGGACTGGGACTGGCTGCGCACCCAGCCCGAGGTTTACCGCGCGGGCTGCCTGGTGCACAGCCGCGTGGAGCAGCCGCTGCACATCGTCATGGACGGGCGGCGCAGCGCCTCCGCCATCTTCAAGCCCGGCGCCCAGCCCCGGTCCTAGCGCTCGCAGGCCCTTGGCGCGCCGGGGGCCCGGCCTACCATTGGGGGCGAAGGAATCACCCTGGAGGGGCCGATGCGGGAGACGCGGACCTGGATTCTCTTGTGCGAGGCGAGTCGCGCGCGCCTTTTCACCAACGACGGCCGGGGCCGGCTCACCGAGCATTCGGCCTATGCGCATCCGGGCTCGCGGGTCCACGGACACGACCTGGTGTCAGACCGGCCAGGCCGGCGCTCCGAGGCCCCCGGCCACCACGGCGGCCTGAGCCCCGACGCCGAACCCCGCGAGGTGGAGGCGCGCCATTTCGCCGGCAGCCTGGCCGCCCTGCTCAAGCAGGGGCTGAACAGCCACGCCTATGACGAGCTGGTCCTGGCCGCCCCGCCCCACTTCCTGGGCCTCCTCCGGAACGCCCTGGACAGCCAGGTCGCGGCCCGGATCGCCGCCACCTTCGACAAGAACCTGATCGCCCTGACCCCCCGCGAACTCGAGCAGCGGATCTACGCCCCCGCCCGGTAGCGACTCAGGAGAAGAGGCTCTTGGGTTTCCCCTGGGGCGCCACGCCCAGGTAGAGGTAGGCCGCCTCGGTGGCCTTGCGGCCCTGGGGGGTGCGGTCCAGGAAGCCCACCTGCATGAGGTAGGGCTCCACCAGGTCCTCCAGGGCGCCCTCGTCCTCCCCGAGGGCCGCGGCCAGGGTCCGCAGGCCCACGGGACCCCCGCGGTGCTTGTGGCAGAGGGCCTGGAGGTAGGCCCGGTCCAGGCCGTCCAGGCCCAGGTCATCCACCTCGTGCAGGTGGAGGCAGGCCTCGGCGGATTCGGCCGTGATGGTGCCGTCGCCCTTCACCTGGGCGTAGTCCCGGCAGCGCCGCAGGAGCCGGTTGCAGATGCGCGGCGTCCCGCGGCTGCGCCGGGCGATGGCCTCGGCGCCCTCGTCGGCGAGAGGCACCGCGAGCAGGTGGGCGGATCGTTCGGCGATGATCGTCAAATCGGCGCGGGTGTAGAACTCCAGGCGGTGGACCATGCCGAACCGGTCGTGCAGCGGCTTCGAGAGCAGTCCCGCCCGCGTGGTGGCGCCCACCAGGGTGAAGGGCCGGAGGTCCACCTTGAGGGTCTGCGCGCTGGGTCCCTGGCCGATGAGGATGTCCAGCTTGCGGTCCTCCATGGCCGAATAGAGCATCTCCTCGATGGGGGCCGAGAGCCGGTGGATCTCGTCGATGAAGAGGAACTCGCCGGCCTCCAGGTTGGTGAGGATGGCCGCCAGGTCGCCCTTCTTCTCCAGGGCCGGGGCCTGGATCACCTTGCACGACGCGCCCATTTCATTGGCCAGCACATGGGCCAGGGTGGTCTTGCCCAGGCCCGGCGGGCCGAAGAGCAGCACATGATCCAGCACCTCGCCCCGCTGCTGGGCCGCCTGCAGCGCGATCTCCAGACGCGCCTTCACCTTGGCCTGACCGATATATTCCTGCAGCCGCTGAGGCCGCAGCGAGTATTCGACAGGATCCTCCTGGGGCGCCGTGGGGTCGAGGTCGGGATGGCGGTGCATGACTCTATTCCCTCACGGGACTTCCACTTGTGTCCAGCCGGAGGCCGGATAATCTTGGGCAGCACCATCCCCTGTCCAGGCCGATCCTCCCCTCAGCACCTTCTCCGGCACGCCCCGTGATCCAGCGCTATCAGCTCCTGATCCGAGACCGCCACGGCTTCGAGCGGACGGTGCCGCTCACCCGCTCGGTGACCCTGGGGCGCCAGAGCCTCTGCGACGTGGTGCTCTCCGACAGCATGATCAGCCGCAACCACCTGCGGCTGGAGCTGCGGGACGACACCTGGTGGGCCGAGGACCTGCAGACCACCCACGGCAGCTTCTACAAGGACAAGCAGCTGGGCCGGGTGGCCTGGGAGCCCGACACCCCGCTCCGCCTGGCGGACGGGGCCTACACCCTCACCCTCCTGAGCACCTCCCAGACCAGCTCGGAACTGCACCTCCAGGCCATCCTGGAGACCGCCCAGCTCCTGGCCCAGGAGGTGGACCTGGAGGACCTGCTGGAACAGTCCCTGGATCGCCTGCTGGCCATCTCCGGCACGGACCGGGGCTTCCTCATGCTCCTCGAGGACGGCGAGCTGCAGACCCGGGTCCAGCGCAACCTGGGCCATGAGCTCGAGGGCGCCATCCACCTCTCGCTCTCCAGCGTCCGGTCGGTCTTCGAGACCGGGGATCCCATCTGGATCCTCAATGTCGCCGACGACCACCACCTCTCCAACCAGCAGTCCATCATGCGCCTGGAGCTCAAGACCATCCTCTGCCTGCCCCTGGTCCTGCAGGGGCGCCGCATCGGCGTGGTCTACCTCGACAGCCGCCGGCCCATCATCGAGCCCCCGGACCGGGAGACCTTCGAGGCCATCGTCGCCCTCTGCGCCATCGCCATCGAGCGCACCCGGCTCTCGGAGGAGAACCTCCGCAGCCAGGTGCTGGCCACGGTGGGCCAGGTGTCCAGCTCCATCGTCCACGACTTCAAGAACGGCCTGTTCGTGCTGCGGGGCCATGCCGACCTGCTGGGGCTGTCCACCAACGACCACAAGATCCGCCACCACTGCCAGAAGATCCTGGAGTGCGTGGACCGGCTCACCCACCTCAGCCAGGATGTCCTGGACTACGCCAAGGTCCGGGAGCCCCACCGGGTCGCCATGGACCTCAAGCCCTTCCTGGAGGCCATCCTGGAGCCCATGGTGCCCCGGGCCGCGGAGCTGGGGGTGTCCCTCCGGGCCGAGGGCGGCCCCTGCCGGGTCGCGCTGGATCCCGCTCGCTTCACCCGGGTCGTCGAGAACCTGCTCACCAACGCCCTCGACGCCATGACGGACATGTCCGGCGAGGTGCTCGTCTCCTGGAACCGGGTCACCAGCGGCGTCCAGATCTCCGTCCGGGACAACGGCAAGGGCATCCCCAAGCGCCTCCAGAAGCGGATCTTCGAGCCCTTCTTCAGCCATGGGAAGAAGAAGGGCACCGGCCTCGGCATGGCCACGGTGAAGAAGATCATCGAGGAGCACGGCGGCACCCTGGAGTTCATGAGCGAGGAGGGCAAGGGCACCGACATCCTCATCGTCCTGCCCGACCACGAGGGCGGCGGCCGGACGGCCGTGGACGAGTCCACCGGCAAGCACCGTGCCCTGGACCCGGAGTCCCCATGATCGCCTTCCGGGTCGGCCAGGGCTTCGATGTGCACCGGTTTTCCGCCCCCGAGGAGGGCCGCCGGCTGGTGCTCATGGGCTGCGACATCCCCCACGACCGGGGCCTGGCCGGACACAGCGACGCGGATGTGATGCTCCACGCCCTCATGGACGCCCTGCTGGGAGCCGCGGGGCTCGGCGACATCGGCCAGCACTTCCCGGACACGGATCCGGCCTACCGGGGCGCCGATTCCGCCGTCCTGCTGGCCCGCGTCATGGGCGACCTGGCCGAGCGCGGCTGGCGCGTGGTCAATGCGGACGTCTGCCTCATCGGTGAGCGGCCGAAGGTGGGGCCGCACCGCGAGCGGATGCGCCAGCGCGTCGCGCCCCTGCTCGGCCTTCCCGAGGAGGCCCTCAACGTGAAGGCCACCACCACGGAGAAGCTGGGCTTCACGGGCCGGGGCGAGGGCCTCGCCGCCCAGGCGGTGGTGCTGCTCCAGCGGGGCTAGCAAGCCATCCGCGGGCGAGGGGCTCCAGCCGATCCGGGGTGTTCAGCGCCGGATCCTCCAGCACCGCCTCGAGCAATTGGGCCTGCAGGGCGCCCAGCCAGGGCCCGCCCGTCCGGCCCGCCAGCGCCATCAGGGCCGCCCCGTCCAGGGCCAGATCCCGGGCCGCAAGGGGGGGGCGGGCCGCCGCCAGGGCCTCCAGTCGCGCCACCACCGCCGCGTGGCGCGGTTCGCGTTCGGGATCGTCGATGCCCTTCGCCTGCTGGTCCGCCAGACGGAAGGCCGCCCAGCGGTCGAGGGCCAGCCCGTCCTCCGCCAGCCGCTTGAGGAGCCGCCGGCAGGCCGCGTCGCCCCAGCCGGGCTCCGGATGCACCCCATGGTGCCGGACCAGGGCCAGCACCTCCTTCGTCAACGCGTGTCCGGCCTTCAGGCGGCCGAGAATGGCGCCCGCAAGTTCCAGGGAGCGGTCCTCGTGCCCGTAGAAGTGGACCTCCCCGCCCGCCTCCGTCCGCGTCCCCGGCTTGCCCGCATCGTGGAGCAGGGCCGCCCAACGCAGCGCCGGATCGGGCGGGGCGAGGCGCACCACCTCCAGGGTGTGGTCCCACACCTCGAAGCGGTGGTGGCGGTTCTGCCCGCAGCCCTTCATGGGGCCCAGCTCGGGCAGCCAGAGCTCCAGCAGGCCGCTCCCGCAGAGGTGCTCCAGGCCGGTCCCCGGGTGGTTCCCGGTGAGCAGCTTGGTCAGCTCCACGAGGACCCGCTCCACGGCCACCTTCCGAGCCACCCCGAGGCGGGCCGGGATGGCTGCCAGGGTGGCCGCCTCGATGCGGAACCCCAGCTGGGCGGCGAAACGGCAGGCCCGCAGGGGGCGGAGTCCATCCTCGGCGAATCGCCGGAGGGGATCCCCCACGGCGCGGATGACCCCCTCCCGCAGGTCCGCCTGGCCGCCGTGGGGGTCCACCAGCCCGCTGCCGTCCAGGGGCTGGGCCATGGCATTGATGGTGAAATCCCGCCGGGCCAGGTCCTCCGCCAGGCTCACGCCCAGGCGCACCGACTCGGGCCGCCGGCCGTCCAGGTAGTCACCGTCGCTCCGGAAGGTGGTGATCTCCACAGGCTCGTCATCCAGGATCACGGTGACGGTGCCGTGCTGAAGGCCGGTGGGGATCACCCGGAGTCCCGCCGTCCGGGCCCTGGCCATGACCGCCTCCGGCAGCAGGGCGGTGGCGAGATCCCAGTCCGCATGGGGTCTCCCCAGCAGCTCGTCCCGCACCGCGCCGCCCACCAGGGCCAGCTGCGCATCCGGCCCCAGGGCGGCCTGCAGGCGGAGGAGCCGGGGCGGGATCATGCGTCCTGGGCGAGCCGCCGGAGCGCCTCTCCCTCCACGCGGCAGGTCAGCCAGGGTCGCATCACCTGCGCGCCGTGGGCCTCGTAGAACTCGATGGCCGGCGTGTTCCAGTCCAGCACCTGCCAGACGAACCGGGTCCAGCCCTCCTTCAGGGCCAGGGCCGCGAGGTGCTTCAGCAGGGCCTTGCCGATGCCGCGGCCGCGGAACGCGGGCCGCACGAAGAGATCCTCGAGGTAGATGCCGGGCTTCCCCTCCCAGGTGCTGAAGTTCAGGAACCAGAGGGCGAAGCCGGCGGGCTGGCCGTCCCACTCGGCCATCACCACGTGCACGAGGGGATGGTCCGAGAAGGCATGCCGGTGGAGGTCCTCCAGGGTGGCCACGGCCGCTTCCGGCTCCCGCTCGTACTCCGCCAGTTCCCGGATGTACTGGAGGATCAGGGGCGCATCGATGGGACTGGCGGGCCGGAGCGTGAGCATGGGTCCATTCAACCCTGGATCACCCTGGTTCCGCGAGGGTTTATCAGCCAACCCCCGGGTTCTCAATGGCATCCGTTCAGGACCACTCATGTCGGGGCCCAGGGGGGCCGATAGGATGGCTGTGGGGATGTGCATCCCGCCGCAGGAGGGCCCGTGGCCACGATCCAGCCGACGTCGAATGCGGCCTACATTCCACCGGTGAAACCCGCCGCGACGGCGCAGAAGCCAGCCCCGCGCGCGGAGGAGACCCGTGAGCCGGCGCGGGAGGCCCAGCGCGAGGCCAGGAACCCCGCGGCGGAAGGCTCCGAAGTGGGCGGCCGCCTCGACGTGACCGCCTGACCGGCACCCCGACCCCCTTTCCGGTTGCCCCCGCCCCCGTCCGTGGGGAATGATCCTTCCCATGGATCAATCGACCGCCCTGCGCCTGCACGAGGCCATGCTGCTGACGCGGCTGACGGAGGAGCGGCTGGTGAAGCTGTTCCGCCAGGGGAAGACCCTCGGCAGCGTGTACCGCAGCCTCGGCCAGGAGGCCACCGCCTGCGCCACGGCCCTGGCCCTGGGCCCCGAGGACATGGTCGCCCCCCTCATTCGCAACCTGGGCTCCATGCTCGTGCGGGGCGTCCGGCCCGAGGAGGTCTTCCTCCAGTACCTGGGTCGGGCCACCAGCCCCACCGGAGGCCGGGACCACAACAACCACTTCGGGGGCATCGAGCGGGGCATCGTCGCCACCACCTCCATGCTGGGCGCCCTGATCCCCGTCATGGCCGGGGTGGCCCTGTCCTTCCGCCAGCGGGGTGAGCGCCGGGTGGCCATGACCTGGATCGGAGACGGCGGCAGCTCCACCGGAGCCTTCTATGAGGGGCTGAACTTTGCCGTGGTCCAGCGGCTGCCCCTCATCGTGGTGGGCGAGGCCAACGGCTTCGCCTTCTCGACGCCGCCGGAGCGCCAGATGGCCGGCCGGATGTCCGCCCGGGCCCAGGGTGCCTTCACCCTCACGGTGGACGGCAATGATGCCGCCGCGGTCTACGCCGCCGCCGCCCAGGCCCGGCAGGTCTGCCTCGACGGCAAGGGTCCCGTGTTCCTGGTGTGCGAGACCTTCCGCCTCTCCGGGCACGCCGAGCACGACGACCAGCGCTACGTGGACCCCGCCCTCCTGGAGACCTGGCGAGAGAAGGACCCTCTGCCCCGCTTCGAGGCCTGGATGGCCCAGCGCCGCTGGTCCCCGGATCCGGGTCTCCATGAGCGGCTGGTCGCGGACCTGGCCGCCGCGGGCGAACGGGCCCTGGCCGCCCCCTGGCCGGATCCCTCGACCCTCGAGGACGGCGTCTTCGCCCGTCCCTGACCGCCGGGACCCGGATGGGCCTGGAACACGATGGCACCATCCACAATGAAACGCCGGTCACGTACCAAGCTGTCTAGACTGGCTCCACCGTGGGGGACTCCGTGCTTGTTCTCGTGCTCAATGCCGGCTCATCGAGCCTCAAGTTCAACCTGTTCGACATGGGGAAGGAACTTTCCCTGGCCGAGGGCATGGTCGAGCGCATCGGCCTCCCCGAGGCCAACCTCGCCTGCACCATCGAGGGCGAGCGTCACCGGGAGAGCCTGCCCATCCCGTCCCACCGGGAGGCCCTGGAGGCCATCCTGGAGCGCCTGAAGACCACCGTCCTGCACGAGACCCCCATCCATGCCGTGGGACACCGGGTGGTGCACGGCGGCCCCAAGTACGGGGACTCGGTGCTGGTCACCGAGGAAGTGGTCAGGGACGTCGAGACCTTCGCGATGTACGCCCCGCTGCACAATCCCGCGAATGCCCTGGGGATCCGCACGGCCATGGCCGCCTTCCCGGACGTGCCCCACGTGGCGGTGTTCGACACGGCGTTCCACCACAACATCCCCGACCACGCCCGGACCTATGGCATCCCCTACGAGCTGAGCCAGAAGTACGGCATCCGCCGCTACGGCTTCCACGGCACCAGCCACGCCTTCGTCGCCGCCCGCACGGCCATCCTGCTCTGCCGTCCCCTCCGGTCGCTGAAGATCATCACCTGCCACATCGGCAACGGCACCAGCATCTGCGCCGTGAACAACGGCAAGAGCGTGGACACCAGCATGGGCATGACCCCGCTGCAGGGCGTCATCATGGGCACCCGCTGCGGGACCATCGATCCCAGCGTGGTCGAGATGCTGATGGAATACGAGCACCTCGACTACACCGCCATCACCGACCTGCTCAACAAGAAGTCGGGCCTGCTGGGCATCTCCGGGGTCTCCTCGGATTTCCGGGAGATCGAGCTCGCCGCGGACAAGGGCAATGACCGCGCCCGGCTGGCCCGGGACCTCCTGACCTACGACGTGCGCAAGTTCATCGGGTCCTACGCGACCGTCCTGGACGGGGTGGACGCCATCACCTTCACCGCCGGGATCGGCACCCACAGCACCTACGTCCGCGCCAAGGTCTGCAGCAAGCTCGGCTTCCTCGGCGTGAAGCTCGATCCCGAGGCGAACGAGCACGGCACCGGAGAGCGCATCATCAGCACCCCGGACTCGCGGGTGACCGTGACGGTGGTGCCCACCAACGAGGAGCTGATGATCGCCCGCGAAACGGTGCGCTGACCCTTCGGACAAGGGAGCGGCCCCCGGGGGAAACCCCCGGGGGCCGCTCTGGGTACGGAGCCGGCATGAATCAGCGCCCGCCCCGGCGGCCGGAATCCGCCCGGGCCCGGTCCCGGGTCCTGGATTCCTGTCGTTGCTGCGTCTGGGCCTGGAGCTTGTCCCGGGTCTGGGTGCGCTCACGGGCCTGGGTCTTCGTCTGAGTCTGGGCCTGCTCCCTGGCCTGGGTCTTCGTCTGGCTCTGTTCCTTGGCCTGGGTCGAAGCCCCCGTCTTGTCCCGGAGCTTGTCCTTGTCCTGCAGCTTGTCCTTGTCGCGGAGCTGGTCCTTGTCCCGGTCGCGGAGCTTGTCCTTGTCCTGCAGCTGATCCTTCGTCAGGTCGCGGGTGCGGTCCCGGTCCTGCGAAGGCGTGGAGCCCTGGGCCAGCCCTGCCACCAGCAGCGCAGCGGCGAGTCCCAGCGGCCAACGATGGCGTGTCATGGTGGCCTCCCTCCTGTGGGGATCCGGAACGCTCCGGATCCGCCCCAAGAGAGGGGCCCTGGAGGGCGCGGTTGACGCCTCCCGGCAAAAAAAGCAGGGGACGATTCCGTCCCCTGACATCTGCCCGGATGATCGTCAGGCCGTCACTTCCCGTGGTTCTCCATGCGCTCGCCACGGCGTTCCTTGCGCTCACCCTTCCGTTCGTTGCGGGCGCCCCGGCGCTCCTGCCGCTCGCCCTTGCGCTCCTGGGCCGATCCGACGGCCTCCCGGCGCTCCCCCCGCTTCTCCAGGGACTCGCCGGCCTTGGTCTTGCCCTGGGCCTCGAGGGCCTCGCCGCGCTTCTCCATGCGGGCGCCCTGGCGCTCCTTGCGCTCGCCCTGGCGGTCGTTCCGGGCGCCGCGGCGCTCCTGGCGCTCCCCCTTCGCCTCCTGGCGCTCCCCGCGGCGCTCGACCTGCTGGCCGGTGGGCGGGGGAGGCACGGGGGCCTGGGCCATGAGGGAGGCGCCGATGAGGCCAACGGCCACGAGTAGGGCCACGCGCTTCGGGGTGGTGAGCATGTCTGTCTCCTGGGCGGCTCTGCCGCGGAAGGGGAATCGTCCCGCTGCCCCCCATGCGGGGCCCATGCCAATCTCCCGCGGGTCAGGCCCCCTCGGGATCGCGAAAAAGGTTGAAGGCGCCGCGCGTGGAAAGTTGACACATCCGGGTGGCGGAAAGCCACAGCCGGGGGCCCATTCCCCGGTCCGGGCGCGGCCTTCGCCGGTCCAGTCCCGCCACAGGCCGGAAACCCGCCAGCGATGCCTCTAAACGGCGCCATGTTGTCGTCCGTAGGTTCATCAGTCCATCCGGCCGATCCGGTTTCTTTTCCATTCAGGGGTCTCCCATGCAGAAGCGTTGGATGTTCGTCTCCGTGGGCGCGGTCGCCCTGGCGGCCGGCATGTTCTTCGTCCTCCGGGGAGGGGACGGATCCGGGAAGCGATCCGAGGCCAGCACCCCCTTCCGCCTGGGCAAGGTGCAGGCGGAGGACCTGCAGGTGAGCGTCCGCGAGGTGGGCGTGGTGGATCCCCTGACCAAGGTGGACGTGAAGTCCACGGTCTCGGGGCGCATCGTGGGCCTCAAGGTCCGCGAGGGTGCCGTGGTCCGCCGGGGCGAGGTCCTCGCCGAAGTGGAACCCGACGTGAACCAGGCCCAGACGCTCTCCGACGTGCAGGGCAGCGTGTCCCAGGCCCGCGTCAGCTTCAGGAACGCCGAACGCGACTTCACCCAGCAGAGCGAGCTGTTCAAGGCCGGCCTCATCTCGGACCAGGCCTACCGCAACGCGAAGACCACCCGCGACCTGGCCGAGGAGACCTACAAGGCGGCCCAGACCCGATACCAGATTGTGGAGGACCGGGGGATCCCCATCAGCGGGAATGCCTCCACCCAGCTGGCCCGCATCACGGCGCCCATGGATGGCGTCGTCATCAAGAAGGGCGTGGAGCTGGGGGACACCATCACTTCCGGCGTGAGCAGCTTCAACGCCGGCACCGTCGTGTTCACCGTCGCCGACCTCAAGTCGCTCATCGTGAAGGTGAACCTCAACGAAGTGGACATCGCCAAGGTGAAGGTGGGCCAGCCCGTCCGCATCAGCCTGGACGCCTATCCCCAGAAGGCCTTCACCGGCCGGGTCCGTTTCGTGGCCCCGGCGGCGGACCTCGTGGAGAAGATCAAGGTCTTCAAGGTGGAGGTGGCCCTGGATGAGCTGGCGGACGCCTTCCGCACGGGCATGAGCGCCAACGTGGAGATCCTGGGCGAGAAGCGCGACAAGGCCGTCAGCGTGCCCCTGGAGGCCCTGCAGCGCCGCGACGGGCAGACGGTGGTCTACCGGCTCCGGGAGAAGCTCACGCCCCAGGAGCTGGCCCGGGCCAGGGAAGGCCTCAGCGGCCGCGCCAAGTTCATCTGGCTCTCCGACCACTGGAAGGACTACTTCGACGTCGTGCCCGTGAGGGCCGGCATCGCCACCCTCGAGCGCGTGGAGGTCCTCTCCGGCCTCAAGCCCGGCGAGCAGGTCTGCCTCGAGGATCCCAGCCGGAAGAAGGTCGAGAAGGACGACGAGAACAATTGATCAAGCTTCAGTCTTCAGTCTTCAGTCCTCAGTGGAACCACCCGCATTCCGGCTTCCACCGGAGACTGAAGGCTCAGGACTGAGGACTGGCGAGCGGAGGGAGCCACCATGTCCACCATCATCCGGACCCAGGGCCTCACCAAGGTCTACGGCGCGAACGGGACCGCCGTGCACGCGCTGCGGGGCATCGACTTCGCCGTGGAGAAAGGCGAGTTCGTGGCCCTCATCGGGCCCTCGGGTTCCGGCAAGTCCACCCTGATGGCCATCCTCGGCTGCCTGGACGCTCCCACCGCGGGCACCTACGAGCTGGACGGCCATGCGGTCCACGGCCTCTCCGGGGGCGAACTGGCGCGGATCCGGAACGGGAAGATCGGCTTCGTGTTCCAGAGCTACAACCTCCTCCCCAAGGCCAGCATCCTCCGAAACGTCGAGCTGCCCATGCTCTACGCCGGCCTGGGCCGGAGGGAGCGCCGGGAGCGGGCCCTGGCCCTGCTGGAGAAGGTGGGCATCGCCGACAAGGCCGACAAGCTGCCCGCCGCCCTCTCCGGAGGCCAGAAGCAGCGCGTGGCCGTGGCCCGCGCCCTGGCCAACGAGCCGGCCCTCCTCCTGGCCGACGAGCCCACGGGCGCCCTCGACTCCCGCACCGGGGCCGAGGTGCTGGACCTCTTCCGGGAGCTCCACGCCCAGGGCCACACGCTGCTGCTGGTGACCCACGACCCCTCCATCGCCGCCCAGGCCGAGCGACGGGTGGAGATCAGGGACGGCAAAGTCGTGATGGGTGGCGTAGCAGAGGACCCGACGTCCTCTGCGCAGCCGGGCGCCCATCCGGCTGCGCATCACATCGGGGTGGGTCGATGACTTCCTCGGGCGCCTTCCGCGAGCGGCTGCTCGAGGCCTGGATGGAGATCCGGGAGAACCTCGGGCGCGCCAGCCTGCAGGCCCTCGGCGTGCTCCTGGGCGTGGCTTCCGTGCTGGGCGGCTTCTCCATCTCCGACAGCCAGCGCCAGCGGGCCGAACAGCTCTACGTGCGCCTGGGCGGCCTGGACAAGCTGAACGTCCAGCCCCGGGCCACCGTGCGGGACGGCCAGGCCACAGCCCTCCAGCAGGCCAACCTGGGCCTCCGGGACGAGGATGCGACGGACGGGGACGCCCTCAGGCCCGATGCCATCCAGGGCGTGAGCAGCCAGAAGAACGCCCGCTCCCGGGTGGTGTCCGGCTTCGCGGACCAGGACCGGCCCGTCACGGGCATCGGTGGGGACTTCATCCCCGCGAACGGCTATGCGGTGGAGGCCGGCCGGGGCTTCTCCGCCTCGGAGCTGGAGGCTGGCGCGCCGGTGGCGATCCTCGGCACGGAGGCCGCAGCCACCTTCTTCCCCTCCGGCTCACCCCTGGGGCAGGTCCTGCGCATCGGCGAGGTGCCCGTGACCGTCATCGGCACCTTCCAGGAGCGGGTCTTCCGCTTCCGGGAGGACCAGCGCAACATCTTCCGCTGGCGCAACCGCATCATCGCGGTCCCGGCGAACCTGGTGCAGCGGCGCATGAACGGCGACGCCTACCGCAGGGTGGACCGGATCACCTTCCGCATCCCCGACCTGAAGGTGATGGCCGCCTTCTCGAAGCAGCTCCAGGATGTGGTCACGGCCAACCACCGCCTCCAGGACGACTTCCGGCTGGACGACGTCCAGGCCCGGATCCGCCGGCAGAACAGCCAGGGGGACGTCTACGACCTGATCTTCCTGCTTTCCGGGGTGCTCGCCCTGGTGGGCGGGGGCATCGTCAACGTGAACATCCAGATGGCCTCCCTCAAGGAGCGCGTCCGCGAAGTGGGGGTGAAGATGGCCCTCGGCGCCTCCGGGCGGGAGATCTTCAAGGGCTTCATGACGGAGGCCCTGCTGCTCACGGCCCTTGGCGCCCTGGCCGGGCTGGTGCTCGGCGTGGGCTTCTCCTGGACCATCACCCGGAGCCTCGGCGTCCCCCTGGCCATGACGCCCGCGAGTTTCATCTGGGCCTACGTCATGGCCTCCCTCTCCGGCTTCCTGTTCGCCCTCTACCCCGCCTGGAAGGCCAGCCGGCTGTCTCCGATGGAGGCCCTGCGTTATGAATAGCCTCCTCTCCCCTTCCTGCGTGATTCGCCCCCTGCGGGGCCCCGCGCCGAAGGCGACATCAAGTCGCCTGCTGTGCGACCCGCATGGTCGCGAGGAGGCCCTGCGCTATGAGTGACGAAGCCGTCCTCCGGGCCCCGGGCCCTTCGCTCCTCGACCGGGAATCCCCGGCGCCCCGCCCGAGGTCTCGGGGATTCTCCATGGCCATGGTCCTGGAAGTCGTCCGCACAGGCCTCGTGGAGCTCTGGGCCCACAAGCTCCGGAGCATCCTCACCCTGACCCTCCTGATGTTGGGGGTCTTCGCCCTGGTGGTGATGACGTCCGTGCTGGACGGCGTCATGGACAAGATCGGCACCGGCTTCGCGGGCATGAGCTGGGACGGCACCGTCCGCATCGCCCCGAAGTCGCCGGAGACCTCGGAGGAGCGGGCCCGTTTCGCCATGAGCCCCGGCCTGCGCTACGAGGACCTGGGCCGACTCACCACCCCCAACGCCAGGGTGCTGGCCTTCCTCCCCCGCGCCCAGAAGCAGGTCAGCGTGCGCATCACGGGCGACACGGAGCGCACCTGGGTGATCGGGGTGACGCCGGGCTACGCCGCCTGGATGAACCGGCCCATTGGCCTGGGCCGCGGCCTCACGGAGGACGATGCGCGGCGGCGGTCCACCGTGGCGGTGGTGGGGGCGACCCTGGGTTCCAAGCTCTTCGGCGGAGCCGACCCCGTGGGCCGCGACCTGGTGGTGGAGGGCGTGCCCTTCCGCATCGTGGGCGTCCAGGCCCCCGGCCAGATCTTCAACGACGAGAACTACTACGACGCCAACGGCCTCCTGATCCCCCTGGAGACCTACATGGACCGCATGGATCCCGCCCACAAGCTGGCCCAGCTGACCGTGAAGCTCCGCCGCACCGGCGACATGGGCGAAGTCTCCGCCATGCTCCTGGGACGCACGCGGCAGGCCCATCACGGCATCGAGGATGTGGAGATCGTGGACCTCGACGCCGAGGCCGCCCGGGCCTACCAGAACTTCCTCCAGCAGATGCACGGATGGACCGTGGTGCTCATGAGCCTCGCCGGCACCGTGCTCCTGGTGGGCGGCGTGGGCGTGCTCTCCGTGATGCTCATCAGCTTCAGCGACCGCCGCTTCGAGATCGGCCTGCGCAAGGCCCTGGGGGCCTCTGACCACGAGATCCTCATCCAGTTCCTGCTGGAGGCGCTCGTGCTGGCCGCCATCGGCTCGCTGCTGGGGACGGTCACGGGGGCCCTGCTGTGCCGGGCCCTCTCCGCCAGCTTCCCCTACGGGCTGGTGGTGAATCCCTTCGGCCTCGTCCTGGCCTGGATCGTGGCCCTCGGCCTGGCCCTGGTCTTCGGGCTCTACCCTGCCCTCCGGGCCTCCCGGCTGTCCCCCATGGAGGCCATGCGCTAGCCTCAGGGGATGGCCGATCCCATCCTCGTCAACGAGCAGGTCCGCATCCCCGGCGACGCCATCCGATTCAAGGCGGTGCGGGCCGGGGGCCCCGGCGGGCAGAACGTGAACAAGGTGGCTTCGAAAGTGGAGCTGCGCATCGACCTGGACCGCATCGAGGGCCTGCCGGAGGACGCCCTCGCCCGCCTGCGGGAGGCCCAGCGGAACCGTCTGGACGCCGAGGGCCTCTGGATCGTCGTCAGCGACCTCACCCGCGATCAGCTCAAGAACCTCGAGGACGCCCGCGAGAAGGCCGCCGTGGGCATCCGGCAGGCCCTCGTGCGGCCCCGGAAGCGGACCGCCACCCGCCCCACCCGGGCCTCCAAGGAGCGCCGCCTGGAGGGCAAGAAGCGCGATGCCGAGCGCAAGCGGAACCGCCGGGGCGGGCTGGATTGACCCGCTAGATCCGCAGGCGGAACCCGAAGACCGGCAGTTCCCCCTGCAGGAAGTCCAGGTCCGGCGAGCGCTCGAAGCCCAGCCTTTCGTACATGCCCCAGGCGACCTTCATGGCCTCGGTGCTGTGGAGGATGACCTGGCCGTGCCCCTCCTCCTTCGCGAAATCGATGCACCGCTGGACCAGGGCCTTGCCGACGCCCATGCCCCGGGCGTCGGGGCCCACCGCGAGCAGCCGGAAGCCGGAGGCATCCCGTTCCCCGGTCGCGCTGCCCCCGGAACCGTACTGGGCCATGTCGGAGAAGTGGACCACGCCGCCCAGGATCCTGCCTTCCGCGACGGCCACCAGGAGCTTCGCGCCCGGCTTCTCCGCCATCCGGCCGATGTGGGTCAGCAGGTCGTAGTACCTCGGCTGCTCCTCCGGGCCCGGAAAGCCCACCAGGCCCGCATACACCGCCACCATCAGGCGCCCCAGCTCGTCGAACTCGTCGTGCCTCGCCTCGCGAATCAGGAAACCGACGCCCATCGGGGAGCCCTCCATCCCCGACGATAGGCGATCCCCTCCGCTTGGAACAGGCCGCGCCCACTGCCATACTCGGCCTCCCCGCCCAGGAGCCGTCCATGTCCCAGCCCCAGACCTACGCGAACCACCGCCGTTTCGACCCCCTCTTCCACTTCGTCCTGCTGCCGTTCTTCCTGGTGACCGCGGGGGCTGCCATCCGGCACCTGTACAGAGCGCCCAGCCTGATCAACGCCTGGGTGATGCTGGTGGGCGTCGCCCTGGTGCTGCTGACCCTCCTCGTGCGCGGCTATGCCCTCAAGGTGCAGGACCGGCTCATCCGCCAGGAGGAGCAGCTCCGCATGGAACGGCTGCTCCCTTCGGACCTGAAGGCCCGGATCGCGGAGTTGACGGTCCGTCAATGCGTGGGCCTCCGCTTCGCCTCGGATGCCGAACTGGCCGACCGGGTCCGGGAGGCCCTGGCAGAACAGCTGAACGACGAGGGCATTAAGAAGCGCATCCAGGTCTGGCGGCCCGACACCTTCCGGGTGTGACCGGAGGCCCGCCGCGGATCGGCTAGACTTTCCGGGCATGGAGGGATCATGGCCCGGAAGCTGGTGGAGTGCGTGCCGAACATCTCGGAGGGCCGGGATGCCGCGAAGATCAGGCAGGTGACGGAGGCCATCGCCGCTGTCCCCGGCGTGTCGCTGCTTGACGTCGATCCCGGTGCCGACACGAACCGCACGGTCATCACCTTCGTGGGCGAGCCCGAGGCCGTCCTGGAGGGCGCCTTCCGCTGCATCGCCGAGGCCGCGAAGGTCATCGACATGCGCCTGCACAAGGGCGCCCACCCCCGCATGGGCGCCACGGACGTGGTGCCCTTCGTGCCCGTCGAGGGCGTCACCATGGAGGACTGCGCGGAACTGGCCCGCCGCCTGGGCGCGAGGGTCGGGGAGGAGCTGGGCATCCCCGTCTACCTCTACGAAGCCGCCGCCAGCCGCCCCGAGCGCCGCAACCTGGCCGAGGTGCGCCGCGGTGAATACGAGGGCCTGGAGAAGAAGCTCGGGAACCCCGAGTGGAAGCCCGATTTCGGCCCGGCAGCCTTCCACGCCCAGGCCGGGGCGACCATCATCGGCGCCCGGGAGTTCCTGGTGGCCTACAACGTGACCTTGAACTCGAACGACAAGGCCCACGCCACGGACATCGCCTTCGAGCTGCGCGAGAAGGGCCGCGTGGCCCGGCGGGGCCGCGTGAAGCCCTACTACCAGGCGGGCGAGCTGATCTTCTACGCCGAGGGCTCCTTCCCCTGCGGCAACTGCGACTTCACCGGCGCCACCTTCCAGGAGACGGTGGACCACTGCGCCGCCGCCCACGGCTACGACCTGCCGGCCCTCATGCGCCTGAACGACGTGGATCCCGCGAATCCCGTGGGCCAGAAGGTCCGGCGCCGAGGCACCTTCAGCCACTGCAAAGCCATCGGCTGGTACGTGGACACCTACCGCCGCGCCCAGATCAGCATCAACCTCACGGACTACAAGCAGACCGCGCCCCACGTGGTGCTGGAGGAGGCCCGCCGCCTCGCGGCCGAACGCGGGCTGGTGGTCACCGGCAGCGAGATCGTGGGCCTGGTGCCCTACCAGTGCCTGCTGGCTTCGGGGAAGCACTACCTCCGGGCCATGGGCAAGTCCACGGGCGTGCCGGCCGCGGACCTCATCCAGTCCGCCGTGTTCTCCATGGGCCTCGGGGACGTGGCGCCCTTCGAGGCGGAGAAGAAGGTCCTGGGCCTGCCCACCTACGATCCGAAAGCCCTCGTCTCCATGCAGGTCCACGCCTTCGCCGACGAGGTCAGCCGCGACACGCCGGCCCCCGGCGGCGGCTCCATCGCGGCCCTGGCGGGCAGCCTGGGCGCGGCCCTGGCCAGCATGGTGGCCAACCTGGCCCAGGGCGGTCCCGATGCGGAGAAGGATGCGAAGCTCATCGCCCTGGCCGAGCGGGCCCAAGTCCTCAAGGACCAGCTGATGGCGGCCGTGGACGACGACACCAACGCCTTCAACGCCTTCATGGACGCCCGCCGCCTGCCGGACGGCTCGCCCGACGAGAAGGTCCGCCGCCAGGCCGCCATGCAGGCCGGCCTGAAGATCGCCATCGACGTGCCCCTGGCCACGGCCAAGGCCAGCCTGGCCGCCCTGGAGCTGGCCGGCGAGGCCGCCCGTCTGGGCAAGGTGGCCTCCATCACCGACGCGGCCGTGGGCGCCCAGATGGCCCATGCCGGCGTACGCGGCGGCATCTGGAACGTCATCATCAACCTCAAGGACATCACCGACTCCGCCTACGTGGCCGACATGCAGGCCCAGTGCGCCGGGCTGCTGGAGCAGTCCACGGCGAAGCTGGCCGAGATCACCGGCTTCATCGACCAGAAGCTCGTGGACCGCCTCCAGAAGGCGAAGAAGTAACCAGGTCCTCCGCCAGGCTGCGGCCTTCAAGAGGCTGTCCCCCATGCCCACGCCCCTGTTCCAGGTCGACGCCTTCACCACCCGCAGGTTCGCGGGGAATCCCGCGGCGGTCATGCTGCTGGCCGACTTCCCCGCGGACTCGGTACTGCAGGCCATCGCCGCCGAGAACAATCTCGCCGAGACGGCCTTCCTGGTCCCCGAAGGCCGCGACTACCGGCTTCGCTGGTTCACCCCCACCGTCGAGGTTCCCCTCTGCGGCCACGCCACGTTGGCCAGCGCAGCGGTGGTCATGGAACGTCTGGAGCCCGGGCGTCGCCGGGTCATCTTCCACACCGCCAGCGGTCCCCTGGCGGTGGATCGCACCGACACCGGCTACCTGATGGACTTCCCGGCCCGGCGCCCCGAGCCTGTCCCCGTGCCCCCGGGCATGGCCGAAGCGCTGGGGGCGGATCCCCTCGAGGTTGTCGCCGACACCTTCAACTACCTCGCCCTGCTGGAGAACGCGCAGATCGTGCGCGGCCTTGTTCCCGATCTTGCCGCGATCGCCCGCCTGGACCGCAGCGGGGTGATCGTGACCGCGCCGGGGGAAGGCGACTACGACTTCATCAGCCGCTACTTCGCCCCGGCGAAGGGCATCCCTGAGGATCCCGTAACCGGCGGTGCCCACTGCGCCTTGGCGCCCTATTGGGCCGGGCGGCTGGGTCGGGCAACCCTCCGGGCCTTCCAGGCCTCCCAGCGCGGCGGAGAGATCACGTGCCGCCTGGCCGGTGATCGCGTGGAACTGGAGGGCGCCTGCGTCTTCTACCTGGAAGGCGAAGCGGATATCTGAGACCAACCCGGGCCACTCGCCTGGCGGCTACACCGCCATCCAGAAGAACACCGCGGTCATGCGGCGGTCCTTGGGCTCGGTGCCGAAGTAGGCGGTGGCGGAGTGGACCAGGTCGGCGCGGTAGAGCAGCATGCGGTTGAAGACGTTGGGGATGGCCACTTCCGGCTGCCAGGCCTGGAGGGGGAGCTTGCCCACGCCCAGGGCGTCCCGCAGGTTGACGTGGGGGGCGGGACAGAGGTTGCCGCTCAGCGTCCCGTCCGGGTAGCGCAGCCGGTAGAAGGTGGTGCCCGCGCTGGCAGGCGCCTTCGGCGAGAGGTAGATGACCGCGGCGAAGCGGCAGAGCGCCCGCGAATCGGTGTGGGGTCGCGGCCCGGACTCGGAGGCCGACACCAGCTGGATCACGTTGTGGTTGAGGGTGGCACCCTGGGGGTCCGTCTCCTTCCACAGCCGCCGGGCCCCCGTGAGGGCGCGGACCCGGGCCTCCACGGCGGCCAACTCCTCCGGGAGCAGGGCCCCGGGGGACCGCATGCCGGGCCAGGTCTCGTTCCGGTAGGGCAGGCCCAATTCCCACTCCGTGCGGGCCAGGCTCCGCGCCACCACCTCCTGCGCATTGGGCAGGATGTCGTCCACGATCCAGTAGTCACGGCCTTGCTGGGGCTTCCGGTAGGGCAGCGAGGGACGGCGCGGGCCACCGAAAGTGGGAACGGGCATGAAGGCTCCGGGGGAACCTCCAGGTTACACCCCCTGGGCGATGGCCTTCCCCACGTCTTCTGTCGAGGCCGTGCCGCCCATGTCCGGCGTGCGGGGTCCCGAGGCCAGCACGGTCTCGATGGCCGCCAGGACCGCCTGTCCAGCTTCGGGACAGCCGAGGTGCTCCAGCATCATGGCTCCGGCCCAGATCTGGCCCACGGGGTTGGCGATGCCCTTGCCGAAGATGTCCGGCGCGGAGCCGTGGACGGGCTCGAACATGGAGGGGAATTCCCGTTCCGGGTTCAGGTTCGCGCTGGGCGCGATGGCGATGGTGCCCGTGCAGCCCGGCCCCAGGTCCGAGAGGATGTCCCCGAAGAGGTTGGAGCCCACCACGACGTCGAACCAGTGGGGGTTGCGCACGAAATGGGCCGTGAGGATGTCGATGTGGTACTGGTCGGTGCGCACTTCCGGGTAGGCGGCGCCCATGGCTTTGAACCGCTCGTCCCAGTAGGGCATGGTGATGGCGATGCCGTTGGACTTGGTGGCCGAGGTCAGGTGCTGCTTCGGACGGCGCTGGGCCATGTCGAAGGCGTACTTCAGGATCCGGTCCACGCCATGCCGGGTGAACACGCTCTGCTGCACGGCCATCTCGAATTCCGTGCCCTCGTAGAGGCGCCCGCCGATGGAGGAGTACTCGCCCTCGTTGTTCTCCCGCACCACCACGAAGTCGATGTCGCCGGGCTTCCGGTCGGCCAGGGGGCACTTCACGCCGGGCATGAGGCGCACGGGGCGCACGTTGGCATACTGCTGGAACCCCCGCCGGATGGGGATCAGCAGGCCCCAGAGCGAGACGTGGTCAGGCACGCCCGGAAACCCCACGGCTCCCAGGAAGATGGCGTCGTGGTGCCGGATGCGGTCCAGGCCGTCCTCGGGCATCATGCGGCCCTCAGCCAGGAAGTACTCGCAGCTCCACGGGAGCAGGTCCCACTGGAAGGTCAGCCCGAACTTCCGGCCGGCGGCCTCCAGCACCCGGATGCCCTCCGGCACCACCTCCTTGCCGATCCCGTCGCCGGGGATGACCGCGATCCGGAACGTCTTCATGGGGCCTCCTGCGGGAGAGATGGCTTCAGCATCCTCCCGCAGGCAGGCCCGGTCCATGACCCAGGGCACGACCCTCGGCTACTCGTAGACGCCGGCGCCGATGATCATGCCGTTGTAGAGCTCCACCCACGAGGCCTTCTTCATGACCTTGTTGCCCTGGGCGGGGTTCAGCTCCTTGTACTCGATCCAGCCGCTCCCCTTCTCCTTCACCAGCCGGGTCCAGTCCTGGATCCAGGCCTTGCCGTCCGGGTCCTTGGCGTTCCACCGGACGATGCCCACCAGCTCGCGGCGCACGCCGTGGGCAAGCACCTTGCCCTCCAGGTCGTAGACGAAGATGTACAGGTCGTTGTTCTTCCCGGCCGTGAAATGGAAGCGCCCCTTGCCGGAGGTCACTTCCTCGAGGAAGGCCTCGCGGGGATTCTTCTTGGCGAAATCCACGGCCTGTTTCACGAAGGCCTTCGCCTGGTCGCGGGTCTGGGCCGCGGCGGGAAGGGAAAGGGCTGCCAGGACAGCTGGCAGGAACCACCGATGACGCATGAAAAGCCTCCTTGGGGCAGCTGGACCGCACGGGTCTCCCCCAACCTACGGCCAAGTCTCTTGACAGGTTAAATATTGGAATACACCAGATTAGGATGAATTCTTCAGCATATTGCCATACGCCGATAATCCCGGCGAGGCGGGGAGCACCCGAACCACCTTCGTATTACGATACTTTTTCTCCCCCTCCCCGGAGCCACCATGGGTCGCCTGCGCCGATTCCTCCTCCCTTTCGCCGTCGGCCTGGCGCTGACCGCCGCCGCGGCCCCGCCCGCGCCCCGGCCCGAGCCCTTCGCGGGCCTGAAGTTCCGCAACCTGGGCCCCTTCCGCGGCGGGCGCGTGGGCGCGGTGGCCGGTGTGCCCGGACAGCCGCAGCGCTACTACATGGGCGCCACCGGGGGCGGCCTCTGGCGCACCGAGGACGGCGGCGCCAGCTGGCGGAACCTCTCGGACGGCTATTTCCGGACCGGCTCCGTGGGCGCCATCGGCCTCTGCGACGGCGATCCCAACGTGATCTACGTGGGCATGGGCGAGGACACCATCCGCGGCAACGTCAGCCGGGGGGACGGCGTGTACCGCTCCACGGACGCCGGGCGGACCTGGACCCACCTGGGCCTGTACGACACCCAGCAGATCACCCGGGTCCGGGTGCATCCCACGAACCCCGACATCGCCTACGTGGCGGCCCTGGGCCACGTCTGGGGGCCCAACGAGGACCGGGGCATCTTCCGCACCCTGGATGGCGGAAAGACCTGGAAGAAAGTTTTGTATGTCGATGACAAGACAGGTGCTTCTGATTTGTGCATGGACCCCACGAACCCCCGCATCCTCTACGCCGGGTTCTGGCAGGTGGGCCGAAAGCCCTGGACCCTGGAGAGCGGCGGCCCGGGCAGCGGCGTCTTCAAGTCCACGGACGGCGGCGACACCTGGAAGCGCCTGGAGGGTGGCCTGCCCACGGGCATCCTGGGCCGCATCGGCCTCGCCGTCTCCCCGGCCCGTCCGGACCGCGTCTGGGCCATCGTCGAGGCCGGAAAGGGCGGCCTCTTCCGCAGCGACGACGGTGGGGCCACGTGGACCCGCGTCAACGACGAGAACAAGCTCCGCCAGCGGGCCTGGTACTACTCCCGCATCTACGCCGATCCGAAGAACGCCGACACCGTCTACGCCCTGAACGTGGCCTTCATGCGCTCCCAGGATGGCGGCCGCACCTTCACGGCCATCCCCACGCCCCACGGCGACAACCACGACCTCTGGATCGCCCCCGAGGACCCCCGCCGCATGATCGAGGGCAACGACGGCGGCGCCACGGTGACGGTCAACGGCGGCGAGTCCTGGAGCACCCTCCTGAACCAGCCCACCGCCCAGTTCTACCGGGTGGCCGTGGACACGCGGAATCCCTACTGGATCTACGGCTGCCAGCAGGACAACACCTCCGTGGCCATCAGGAGCCGGGCCGAGGGCCGGGGCGGCGTCTCCCAGGCCGACTGGCACGCCGTGGGCGGCGGCGAGAGCGGCTGGATCGCCCCGGAGCCGAAGGATCCCGACGTGGTCTTCGCCGGCGAGTACGGCGGCCAGATCACGCGGAATGACCACCGCACCGGCGAGACCCGCATGGTCATGGCCTGGCCGCAGCTGGCCATCGGCATGGCCCCGAAGGACCTGAAGTACCGCTTCCAGTGGAACGCGCCCATCCTCATCAGCCGCTTCGAACCCCACGTGCTCTATCACGCGGCCCAGGTGCTCCTGCGCAGCGCCGACCGGGGCCGGACCTGGGAGGCGATCAGCCCCGACCTCACCCGCAACGACAAGGCCACCCAGATCGCCAGCGGCGGCCCCATCACCAAGGACAACACCGGCGTCGAAGTCTTCGGCACCATCTTCGCGCTGGCCGAGAGCCGGCAGGACCCCGCCATCCTCTGGGCCGGCAGCGACGACGGCCTGATCCACCTCACCCGGGACGGCGGCAGGACCTGGACCGACATCACCCCCAAGGGGCTGCCGGCGAACCTCCAGATCAACAGCATCGACCCCTCGCCCTTCGAGGCCGGAACGGCCTACGTGGCGGCCACGGCCTACAAGCTGGACGACCTGAAGCCCTACCTCTTCCGCACGAACGACTTCGGGAAGAGCTGGACCCGCATCGACACGGGGATCCCCGTGGGCGCCTTCACCCGCGTGGTCCGGGCCGACGAACGCCGGCGCGGCCTGCTCTTCGCGGGCACGGAGACCGGCCTCTACCTCTCCTTCGACGACGGCGCCTCCTGGCAGCCCTTCCAGCGCAACCTCCCCGTGGTGCCCGTCACCGACCTCGCCGTTCATCAGGGCGATCTCATCGTGGCCACCCAGGGCCGGTCCTTCTGGATCCTCGACGACCTGGACAGCCTGCGCCAGTGGAAGCCGGAGGTCGCCGCCGAGCCGCTGCACGTGTTCCAGCCCCGGCCCGCGGTGCGCGCCGACTACGGCCAGGCCTGGTGGATGGAGGACGACGCGAAGCCCCGCGCCCTCGGCCAGAACCCGCCCACGGGGGCCATCCTGGACCTCTGGCTGAAGGAGGCGCCGGACGACAAGGATCCCCTCACCCTCGACGTGCTCAGCGGCACCGAGGTGCTCCGCCGCTTCAGCAGCCGCAAGCCCGAGAAGCCCGAGCCTGATGCCGAGAAGCCCCTGAAGCTGCACGCCGGCTTCAACCGCGTGGCCTGGGACCTCCGCATGTTCCGCCCCCACCTGCTGCCCAAGGCCATCGTCTGGGGAGATACCCGCGGCCCCGAGGTGGCGCCCGGCACCTACACCCTGCGCGTCTCCTACCGCGGCGGCACCGTGAGCCGCGACCTGCAGGTGCTGCCGAGGCCCGGCGTCGCGGCCAGCGGGGCCGAGCTGAAGGCCCAGGCGGACTTCCTCAAGGCCGTCCGCGACCGGGTGACCGAGGTCCACCAGTCCGTCCTGCAGATCCGCGACGTGAAGGCCCAGGTCCAGGGCCTGCTGGACCGCGCGGAGAAGCTGGGGAAAGCCGGGGACCTGAAGGCCCCCGCCAAGGCCCTCACGGACCGCCTGGACGCCCTGGAGGCCCGCCTGGTGAACCCCAAGCTCAAGAGCGACCAGGACGTGCTGAACTTCACCCCGGCCCTGGACCACCAGTTCATCGGCCTCGCCGGCATGGCCGGCGAAGGCGATGGCGCGCCCAGCCCCGCGGCCCTGGCCTACTACGACCAGGAGAAGGCCGTGCTGACCGGCCTCCAGGCCGAGCTCACCCAGGTCTGGGCCGGCGAGCTCGCCGCCTTCGACCGGGCCGTCCAGGCCGCCGGCATCCCGCCGGTGATCGTCGTGCCGGCCGCGAAGTAGCCCCTCAGGCCTCCGGCGGCCAGGCCTCCAGGTCCCAGGACTCCATCCGGGCGCGATCCGCGAGGATCGCCCGGGTGGGGCCGTCGGCCACGAGGCGCCCCCGGTGGAGCACCAGGGTGCGCGGGCAGAGCCTCGAGGCCAGGTCGAGGTCGTGGGTGGCGATGATGCGGGTGTGGGTGAAGGCCTGGAGCAGGCCCACCAGGAGCCGCCGCCCGCGGGGATCGAGGCCGGTGCTGGGCTCGTCCAGCACGAGGATGTCCGGACCCATCGCCAGCACCGCCGCCAGGGCGCAGCGGCGCTTCTCGCCCACGGAGAGGTGGTAGGGCGCCTTCGCCGCCAGGTGCGCCGCCCCCACCTGCCCGAGGGCCACCCGGGCCCGGGCCTCCGCTTCCGGCGGGGGGAAGCCCAGGTTCCGGGGCCCGAAGGCCACGTCCTCCAGCACGGTCGGCATGAACAGCATGTCGTCGGGATCCTGGAAGACCATGCCCACCGTGCGCCGCACCTGGGCCAGGGTCTCCGCCTGCACGGGCAGCTCGCCCACGCGCACCTCGCCGCTGGCGGCGCGGAGCGTGCCGTTTAGGTGCTTCAGCAGGGTGGACTTCCCCGCCCCGTTGGCGCCCACGAGGGCCACGGCCTCGCCGTGGTGCAGGGTGAAGGTGGGGCCGTCCAGGGCCAGGGTGCCATCGGGGTAGGCGTGGCGCAGCTCGCGGACCTCGACCAGGTGGTGGCTCACGACCCACCTCCCGCCAGGAGGCCGCCCAGAAGGGCCGGCAGGGCCAGCCAGCGGCAGAGGAAGAAGAAGGCCGACCAGCCGAGGAGGAAGCCCCAGGCCCCCGTTCCGAAGGCTGTTTGCGCACGGGCGGGCAGGACGCCGTCGAAGCCCCGGGCCCGGAGGGCGGCGTGGACCCGCTCGGCCCGCTCCCAGCTCCGGGTCAGGAGGTGGCCGGCGAAGGCGCCGTACTCCCGCGGCGCCAGGGGGCGACCGAAGGCCCGCAGCTCGCGGGCCTGGAGGGCCCGGCCCGTCTCCTCCCCGGCCAGGAACAGGTAGCGGTGCAGGAAGAGCAGCTGTTGCGAGAAGGCCCTGGGCGCGCCCAGGCGGTCCAGCGCCGCGCAGAGGTCCCCGAAGCCCGTCACCGCCACCAGGGCCGTGGCCGTGACCATCGCCAGCAGGCCGCGCACCAGGAGGGAGGCGAAGGCCAGCCAGCCGCCGCTCACCGCCAGGGGCCCGAGCTGCAGCACCGGAACCCGATCCACCCAGGGCAGGAAGGCCCCGAGCACCAGGATGAAGGGCAGGCCCAGGAGGGTCTTCCGCGCCAACAGGCCGAAGGGCACCTCCCCGAGGGCCGCCAGGGCCACGGGGAAGAGGGCCAGGGGCAGGAGGGCCGACACCTCGCGGGGACCGAAGGAGGCGAGGGTCGCCAGGAAGGCCGCCGTGGCCAGCACCTTGGCGCGCGGATCGAGACGGTGGACCGGCGTGTCCAGCCGGGCCAGCCGGTCGAGCTCCCGGAGGTCGAGGAGCGCCGCCGCCAGGGAGGGCACCTCAGGCCTCCGGCCGGGCGCGGAGGATCCGCCGGCCGCGGGTGATCAGCCATCCGGCTCCCGCCACCAGGCCGAGGGTGGCGGCGCCGCCCAGGAGGCCCGACAGGCTGGTGCCTCGCCGGCTCGCCGCGGGCCCGGCCGGCTCGGTCCCCGGCAGGGCGTACTCAGGCAGCACGGACGTGCGCCGCTGCAGGCGCGCCGCGAAGCGGTGGACGGCTCCGTCCGGCGCGTCCGCCCCGGCAGGCGCCACCCGGGACACGGACCACTCGAGGCCATCGGGACGGCTGGAGGCGGCCCAGGACAGCATCCCGGCGGTCAGCACCGCCGCTCCCAGCACCAGGGCCAGGAGGGGCCGCCCCGCAGGCTCGGGCCGGACCGCCGCCAGCTCCGGTCGCGCCCGCCGCAGGAACCTGAGGAGCAGGGCCGTGGCCAGTCCCTCCGCCAGGCCGATGGGCAGGTGGATGGGCAGCATGGCCAGCAGGAAAGGGCGGAAGGGGAGCCCTGTGAGGCCGGAGAGGACCGTCTCCAGCACCACCGCAAGGGCGCCCAGCTGCAGCGCGGCGACCGCGCCCAGGATCGCCCCGGCGGCGGGGTGGCCCCGGCGGTCCAGGGGCCGGAACACCAGCGGGTAGGCCACCAAGGCGGGCAGGATACCCATGTTGAACAGGTTGCAGCCGAAGGCCAGCAGGCCGCCGTCCGCGAAGAAGAGGGCCTGCACCAGCAGCACCGAGCCCATCACCAGCACCGCCGCCGGCGGGCCCAGCAGGGCCGAGAGCAGCAGGGTGCCCACCAGGTGGCCGCTTGAGCCCGTGCCCGGGATGGCGAAGTTCACCATCTGCACAGCGAACACGAAGGCCCCCAGCACCCCCATGAGCGGCACCCGGCGCTCGTCCTCGTCCCGCCGCAATCGCCGGGAGCAGCCCGCCAGCGCCCCGCCGGAGAGGGCCCAGAAGCTCCCCCCCACCGCCGCGGAAACCAGTGCATCGGCCATGTGCATGCCGCCAGTGTACGAGCCCGGGGCAGACCGTCGCAGCGGGAATGGCTTCGCGGGTCCTGAATCCAGCGTCGGTCAGCTGAACCGCAGGGCCACCAGGGTGACATCGTCCCGGAAGCCGCCTCCGAAGCGCTCGGCGGCCTCCCGGAGCCCGGCGAGGAGGATCTCGACGGGCTCTCCCGCATGCGCGTCGAGGAAGCCGGCCAGGCCTTCCGCCCCGAACTCCCGCCCATCCCCGGTCCCGGCCTCCGTCAGTCCGTCGGTGTAGAGGACCAGCAGATCACCCGGGAACACCGGAACCTCCGCCGCCCGGTAGGTCCCTGCGGCCGTGAGCCCCAGGGCGGGCCCGGTGGGGGCGAGCCAGACCCGGGACCCGTCGGCCCGGCGCAGCAGGGCCGGATTGTGTCCCGCGTTGCAGTACCCCAGGCCCCGGGTTGCCGGATCGAACCGGACCATCACCATGGAGATGAACCGGACCACCCGGAGGTTGTACCGGAAGAGGTCGTTGAGGCGCACGGCCAGACGGTCCAGGGCCATCGTCTCGGGCCCCAGGATGCGCAGGCTGGCCTGGAGGCTGGACATCAGCAGGCTGGAGGAGAGGCCCTTGCCCATGACGTCCGCCACCGCCACGCCCAGGCTGCCGCCCGGACAGGTGTAGAAATCGAAATAGTCGCCCCCGACGATTTCGGCGGGCCGGGTCAGGGCCGCGATCTCCACGCCAGGGACCTCCGGAACCCGCTGGGGGAGGAGGTGCCGCTGGACCTTGGCGGCCAGCTCGAGATCCCGCTCCAGGCCCCGCTTCCTCAGGGCGTCCAGGTCGTCGAGACAGACGTCCTGGGTGAAGTCCAGTTCCAGGAGCTCGGCCTCCACTTCCCCCTGGCAGACGCGGCAGACCCCGAAGCCCCCGCCCTCGAGCCGCTCCAGGGCCGCCTCGTGAGAGGCCATCACCGCTTCCGCCTCCTCGGGACCGCAGGGGCCGAGGGCCAGGGACCGGCGCGAGGCCGGCGTGGCATCCAGCCACAGCCGAAGGGCCTTCTTCCGGGTCAGGATGGCATCCCGGAACCTGATCATCTGATCGGCGCGCATGCGCACCTCCGAGGGTGTTCCAGGTAAGGATAGGAGCTTCAGAAGACCTGGAGCCGACTACCAACCCGAACCTCGGCCGGATGCTCGACGGGAACCAGCCGCCCGCTACTTCCCGGAAAGCAAAAACCCCGCAGAGCTGGTGTCTGCGGGGCTTCTGTCCTGGTGGTCCCTCCCGGACTCGAACCGGGGACCCTCTGATTAAGAGTCAGATGCTCTAACCAACTGAGCTAAGGGACCTGCAAGACCCAAAGTCTACCAGATTTCGGACCGACCGCAAGGGCCAGATCCGCAGCCCCGCTCACAGGGCGGGCATCTTCATGGCCTCCCGCACCTCGGCCAGGGTGGCGGCGGCCACGGTCCGGGCCCGGGCGCTGCCGTCCCGGAGGACGTCCTCGAGGTGGGCCGGCTGGGCGAGGTGGGCCTCGATCTTCTCCCGCACCGGTTCGATGCGACGGGTGATGGCCTCGGCCACGCGCTTCTTGCAGTCGAAGCAGCCGATGCCCGCGCGGCGGCATTCCGTGTCCACCATCTGCACGGTGGCCTCGTCGCTGAACAGCTTGTGGAAATCCATGACCGGGCAGATGTCCGGATTGCCCGGATCGGTCTTGCGGACCCGGGCCGGATCGGAGGCCATCTGGCGGGTGCACTTCTCGAGGATCTCGGTGTTGGTGTCCCGCAGGTAGATGCAGTTGCCGTAGCTCTTCGACATCTTCCTGCCGTCAAGGCCAGGCACCTTGGGCGTCTTGGTGAGCACGGCCTCGGGCTCGGGGAACACCTCGCACTGGTAGAGGAAGTGGAAGCGGCGCACCACCTCCCGGGCCAGCTCCAGGTGGAAGAGCTGGTCCTCGCCCACGGGGACCTTGTGGGCCTTGTAGAGGACGATGTCGGCGGTCTGGAGCAGCGGATAGCCCAGGAAGCCGTAGCTGCCCAGGTCGGCGGCGGCGTTCTGCAGCTTCTCCTTGTAGGTGGGCACCCGCTCCAGCCAGGAGAGGGGCGTCATCATGGAGAACAGCAGGTGCAGCTCGGCGTGCTCCTTCACGAGGCTCTGCACGAAGAGCGTGCTCTGGGCCGGATCCAGCCCCGCGGCCAGGTAGGTGGCGGTGAGCTCCAGGGTGGCGGGCCAGATCTCCCCCACGTTCTCGTACTTCGAGGTCAGCGCGTGCCAGTCCGCGATCATGTAGAACGCCTCGCCCCGGCCCTGCAGGAGCGCGAAGTTGTCCAGGGCCCCCACCAGGTGGCCGATGTGCAGGGAGCCGGAGGGCTGGATGCCGGAGAGGATGCGGTGCATGGGGACTCCGAAACGCGCGTGGATCAGAAGTGGAGGATGAGGCGGGCCACGATCTCGATGCCGTAGAACACCAGGCCGAACACCGGGCCGATGACGTAGCCGAGGAGGCCCGTGAGGGCCAGCACGATGAGGATGCCGCCCATCCAGGGCTGGATCCGGTCGAACTTCGGCAGCCACCGCCAGGGCAGGAAGCCGCGCAGGATGCCCGCGCCGTCCAGGGGCCCCATGGGCAGCAGGTTGAAGAGGGCCAGGCCGACGTTGATGAGCACCAGGCGACCCAGCAGGGCCAGGAAGAGCGTGGCCGTGGTGCCCAGCTGCAGCACCTGCAGGCTCTCCACCTTGCCGGCCAGCAGGGCCCGCACGAACACCCGGTACTCCAGCTCGGGCACGGGCACGACGGCCTTCACCACCAGGAACATGACCCCCAGGAAGACCCCGGCCTGGATCAGGTTCGAGGCCGGCCCGGCGCTGGCCACCAGGGCGTAGCCCACCCGCTGGGTGAACTTCCGAGTGAGCTTGCGGGGATCCACGGGCACGGGCTTGGCCCAGCCGATGAAGGGGAAGCCCGTGGCCATCCCCAGCAGGGGGAAGATGACCGTGCCCAGCAGGTCGATGTGGGCGACGGGATTGAGGGTCATCCGGCCCAGGCTCGCGGCGGTGTCGTCCTCCAGCAGGTAGGCCGCCGTGGCGTGGGAGGCCTCGTGGACGCTCAGGCTGAACAGCAGGGCCACATAGCTGACGAGGATGGTGGGAAGGGATAGGTTGTCGAACACCCGGGCTCCGGCAGAACCTCCATGCTAACCGCTCGGTTGGCCTTCTTCCCCGGGGCCGGGCTATCCTGGGACCTCCAGCCGGGAGCCGCCATGTACCTGAAACCGAATTCGCCGGCCGCAGCCAGCGCCGGGAAGTCCTTGATCGGCTTCAACATCATCAACGGGCGCGAGCTGGAGGGGGATCTCTCCATGATCGAGTCCCGCTCCGCCGTGGACAAGCGCGACCTGGTGGGCGTGTTCCCCGACAGCGGGGAGAAGGACGTGGCCCGGGCCGCCAAGGCCGCGGCCGAGGCCTTCACGACCTGGTCCGCCACCCCCGCCCCCGTCCGGGGCGCGGTGATCCAGCGCGCGGGCCAGATCCTCACGGAGCAGAAGGAGAAGCTGGCCAGGGTCATCACCCGCGAGATCGGCAAGACCCCCCGCGAGGCCCTGGGCGAGGTCCAGGAGGCCATCGACACCTGCACCTTCTTCGCCTCCGAGGGCCGCCGCCTCTACGGCCAGACCGTGCCCTCCGAGCTGCCCGACAAGTCCCTCACCACCTATCGCCGCCCCGTGGGCGTCTGCGGCATCCTGGCCGCCAACAACTTCCCCCTGGCCGTGCCCAGCTGGAAGATCATCCCCGCCATCCTCTGCGGCAACACCGTGGTGTGGAAGCCCAGCGACGACGCCCCGACCATCGCCTACCTCTTCCTGCTGGCCCTGATGGACGCGGGCCTGCCGCCGGGCGTGGTGAACACCGTCAACGGCCGGGGCCGCGCCGGCTGCGGGAAGCACTTCCTGGCGGGCATCGACAAGGGCTTCTACCAGAAGTTCAGCTTCACGGGCTCCACCGCCGTGGGCCGCATGATCGGCGAGGCCTGCGGCCGGAACCTGATCATCCCGAGCCTGGAGCTGGGCGGGAAGAACCCCATGATCGTGATGCCCGACGCCGATATCGACCTGGCCGTGAAGGGCGCCCTCTGGGCCGCCTTCGGCACCGCCGGCCAGCGCTGCACCAGCCTGGCGAACCTCATCCTCCACGAGGCCTGCGCCGCCGAGTTCAAGCAGAAGTTCATGGCGGGCGCGGAGGCCCTGGAGATGGGCAATCCCATGACCGATCCGGACGTGACCTACGGTCCCATGATCAACTCCCGCTTCGCCGAGGGCTTCCGCGAGCACTGGGAGAAGGGCCGTGCCGACGGGGCGAAGCTCCTCTCCGGTGGCGAGCAGTGGACCGAGGCCAACCGTGATGGCCGCGTGAAGGGGCACATCGAGCATGGCCTCTACATGCAGCCCTGCGTGTGGGACGGCGTCACGCCCGACATGTGGCTGTTCCAGAACGAGGTCTTCGGGCCCACCGTGAACCTCACGACCGTGAAAGATTTCGACGAGGCCATGGCCTGCGCCAACGGCACGCCCTACGGCCTGTCCAGCAGCCTCTACACCGAGAACCGGCACTGGGTGGAACGCTTCAAGCGCGAGATCAAGGCCGGCATGGCCAGCATCAACAACAGCACCACCGGCGCCGAGGCCCACATGCCCTTCGGCGGCAACGGCTGGAGCGGCAACGGCACCCGCGAGAGCGGCATGTGGGTGATCGACTGGTACACCCGCTGGCAGGCCGTGAACGACGACGCCTCCGGCCGGCTGCAGCTGGCCCAGATCGAGACCGACTACGGGCAGCCCAAGGCCAAGACGGACTGGTCGGTCCTCTGACCAGCCTGGACGAAGCGCTAGAATGAACCCAGGAGTCCGACCATGACCAAGCCCCTCGTCCCCGCCGATCTGCTGAAGTCCCTCCAGGCCGTGGACAAGCCGGCGGCCGACGCCGGGTCGTCCAAGCCCAAGGCGAAGCCCCAGCCCCAGCCCACGGTGCGCGCCTCCTCCAAGCCCCAGGGCAAGAGCGGCGGAGCCGCCCACATGCGCTCCAGCAACCGGGGCAAGTAAGTCCGGATCACTCGAACCGCCACGCCTGGATGGAACTGACGCGCCGCAGCACCTCGGCCACGAGGCCCGGGAGGGCTTCGCCCCGGGTGCGGACCCGTGCGACGTTTCCGCCGGGCAGATGCACCACATGGATCGAGGCCCCGCCCGGGAAGGCCGGATGGCGGGCCAGGGGCCGCGCCAGGGCTTCCAGGTCCAGCGCCGCGAGCCAACCCCCGGGCAGGGGCGTCGTGCGTGCCCCGGGCACCAGGGCCCCCACTTCGCGGGCCTGGAGCAGCACCAGATGGTGGCGGCCAGCCCAGGTGCCGCGCCAGGCCAGAAAGGGTGGCAGCTCGCCGAAGCCGATGCCGCCCTTCCGCAGCACGGGCCACGCCCTCAGTTCGGCCACGCCGGCTTCGTCCGCCGCCGCCATGGCCAGGCGCGCGAGATCCGGCTCGGCGGGGGGCACCCAGGGCTGGAGATCGTCGAAGGCCATGGGGTCGAGGATGGCATGAACGCCGAGTCCGGGTAGGCTGGGCCCATGGCGATGGACGGGAGCGGATCCGGCGGAAGGGGAGTCCCCAGGCCCGTGGTGGCCACGGGCCAGCAGATCGGCGCGGGCTGGAGCCCGGCCCTCTCCGTGGCCAAGGCCCTGGCGGCCCTGGCGGAGGCCCGGCGCACCGGCGCCGAGGCCGTGTACTGGCTGGCGGACGAGGACCACGACCGTACCGAGGTCGCCGCCGTGGTGGGGACCCGGGACGGCCGCCGGATCCGCCACCGGTTCAGGTTCGAGGCGCCCGAAGGCACCGCCACCGGCTGGCTGCCCTGGACCGGCCGGCACCAGGCCGAGGCCGAATCCCTCTGGGGCCCCTGCCCCGCCCCCGCGGAACCCACCCTGCGGGGCCACGCCCTGGCCCTGGGCGAGCCCCTGTGGCGACGGGGCCTGCGGCCCTTCTCCCCCACGGATCCGGCGGTGCGGGCGCCCATCCAGGCGGTGCTGGAGGGCTGGCGGGCCCTGGACCTGGAGGCCGACCTCCTCCGGCAGGCCGAGCGCCTGGAGGCCGAGGGCGCCCCCCTGCCCCTCGATCCGCGTACCCAGGCCGCCTGGTTCGCCCTGGACCCCGCCACGGGCCGGCGGCGGCGCCTGGAACCCCGCGAATCCCTGCCGCCCGGCCGCTGGCTGAGCCCCGGTGCCGCGCTGCGCCCCCTCATGCAGTCCCTGCTCCTGCCGGTGGAAGCCGCGGTGCTGGGTCCCGCCGAGCGGGCCTACTGGCGCCTCTGCGAGCCCCTCTGGGAGCGCGTCGGACTACCGGCTCCCCGCATCGTCGCCCGCCCCAGCGTCTTCGTGCTGCCGCCCGGGCTGGGCCTGGAGGCCGGCCAGCTGTCGCACCTCCGGGACGGGGACTGGGCCGGCCTCGCCCCCTGGCCTGGTGGCACGGCCTCGGCCCGCCTGCCCGTCCCGGAGCCCGACCCGGCCTGGCCCGAGGCCATCCGGAAACGGTACGCCGCGGAGCTGGACCGCACCCGCACCCGCCTCGGCCGCCTCGACCGCCGGCTGCACCGCGAGTCCGCGGCAGCGGCCCTGGGCGGCGATCCCGAGGGCCTGCGCCAGGCCCTGTTCCCCTTCGGGCGGCCCCAGGAGCGCGTGGTCCCGGGCCTCGAGTGGCTGCGGGACGAGGCGCTGCTGGACCGGATCCTCGACCGCCTGGACGGCCGCACCGATCTCCTTCTCGTGGAGGCCACATGAATGACGGACTCGACCTGCTGGTCCTGGGGGCCCACCCCGACGACGCGGAGGTCCACGTGGGCGGCCTGCTCGCCCTGGCCTCGGACCGGGGCCTCAAGGCCGCCATCCTGGATCTCACCGCCGGCGAGCTCGGCACCCGCGGCACGCCCGAGACGCGGCGGGCGGAGGCCCAGGCCGCCGCGAAGCTCCTGGGAGTGCAGCGCATCGTGATGGACTTCCCCGACGGACGGTTCACCGAGGAGGAGCGCTTCCGGGTGCGCCTCATGGCCGAATTCCGCAGCCTGCGCCCCCGGGTGCTCATCCTGCCCGCCCCCGAAGACCGGCATCCCGACCACCGCCGGGCCCACCGCCTGGGCCGCGAGGCGGCCTACTACGCCGGGTTGAAGAACTACCCCTGCGAGGACGCAGCCGGAGCGACGTCCCACGGTCCGGAGGACCGCCCGAAGGGCGAGGCCCAGGAAGGGCCTCGTGTGGGGAAGCCCTGGCGTCCCGAGGCCGTGGCCTGGGTGGGCGGCGAGCGGCCGGGCGCCCCCGATCTCCTCGTGGATGTGAGCGCCGTGTGGGAGCGCCGCATGGCCGCCTTCGACGCCTTCGGGAGCCAGTTCGACCAGGATCCCAGCCAGCCGCCCACCCGCATCGCCCACCCCGCCTTCCGCCGCGGCGTCCTCGGCCGCGCCATGCACTGGGGCTCTCTCCGCATGTGCGACTGGGCCGAGGCCCTCTGGTGCGAGAAGCCGGTCCCCCCGGCCCTGCTGCGGCTGCTGGCGGTGCTGGAATCCGCATGAAGCGCTTCGAATCGGACCTTCTCGCGCAGATCCAGCGCCGGGGTGACGGCGTGTCGGGCCGGGTGCTGGTGGCCTGCTCGGGGGGCGGGGATTCGGTGGCCCTGCTGATCCTGCTGTGGTCGCTGCGCCGGAGCCTGGGACTGGAGCTCACCGTGGCCCATGTGGACCACGGCCTGCGGCCCGAGTCGGAGGCCGACGCGGAGTTCGTGCGCCAGCTCTGCCGGGCCCTCGACCTCGACCTGGCGGAGGCCAGCCTGGGCGTGAAGGCCCACGCCGCGGACCGGGGCATCGGCGTGGAGATGGCCGCGCGGGAGCTGCGCTGGGACTGGCTCCGCCAGGAGGCTTTGGGCACCGGCGCCACGGCCGTGGCCACGGGCCACACCCTCGACGACCACACGGAGACCGTCCTCATCCGCCTCGCCCGGGGCGGCGGGCTGGGCAGCCTCCGTCCCCTGGCGCCGCGCCAGGGCCCGCGCTGGTCGCCGCTGGTGGAATGCCGCCGTGGCGACCTGCGCGACTACCTCCGCCAGCGCGGGGTGCCCTGGCGGGAGGACCCCACCAACGCCGAGCCCTTCACGGCGCGGAACCGGTGGCGGACATTGCTGGAGGACATCCGCCGGGAGGCCCCGGACCTGGATCGCCACCTCTTCGAGACGCACCTGCAGGCGGAGGAGGCCCAGGCCCTCGCCCACCGGCTGGTGGCCTCCTGGCGAGGTTCGCGCTGGTCCATCGGCGATGGCGAGGTCGTCTTCGCCGCCGGATCCTGGACAGAATCTGAACTCCGCTGGACCCTCGAGACCGCCTTCCGCGAGCTGGGTCATCCCCTGGAAGCCTCGCTCCTGCGCGGCCTCGCGCCCTGGCTGGCCATCCGACTCGGCGCCGTACGCAGCGCCTCCTGGGGCAACTTCTTCCTAAACCCTGAACCTGGGGGCCGGTATCTGCATCTAAGGCAGGGTTCCCCGCCTTCCGGGCCGGGGTACACTGGACCAGGAATGGGGCGCGGCCCCGAGGAGTGACAATTTGAATTCCATGATGAAGAGCGTGCTGGTCTGGCTGGGCATCATCGCCCTGCTCGTGCTGGCCTTCCGCCAGATCCCCCAGAACAGCCGCCAGGTGGAGATCCCCTTCTCCACGTTCTACACCGAGGGCACCGCCGGCAAGTACAAGACCGTGACCCTCTCGGGCTTCGACCTGGAGGGAACCTACAAGGACCCCATCAAGAACCCGAAGACCGGCGAGACCATCGACCGCTTCCGCACCGTGGCCCCGCCCATGCAGGACCTCGGCAAGGTGATCCTCAGCTGGAAGACCGAGGGCCAGCTCGACGAGTTCAAGGCCGCCAAGCCCAGCGAGAACAACTTCGCCTACGTGCTCATGTTCTGGGCGCCCCTCCTGGTCTTCGTGGTGCTCTGGTTCGTGTTCATGCGTCAGGCCCAGATGGGCGGCAACAAGGCCCTCAGCTTCGGGAAGGCCCGGGCCAAGGGCCTCTCCACCAGCGCCAAGCGCATCACCTTCGCCGACGTGGCCGGCTGTGACGAGGCCAAGGAGGAGCTGAAGGAGATCGTGGAGTTCCTGAAGGATCCCGCCAAGTTCGTGAAGCTGGGCGGCAAGATCCCCAAGGGCGTGCTGCTGATGGGCCCTCCGGGCACGGGCAAGACGCTGCTGGCCCGCGCCATCGCCGGCGAGGCCAAGGTGCAGTTCTTCTCCATCTCCGGTTCCGACTTCGTGGAGATGTTCGTGGGCGTGGGCGCCAGCCGCGTGCGCGACCTCTTCGAGCAGGCCAAGAAGAGCGCCCCCTGCATCGTGTTCATCGATGAGATCGATGCCGTCGGCAGGCACCGCGGCGCGGGCCTCGGCGGCGGCCATGACGAGCGCGAACAGACGCTCAACCAGCTGCTCGTCGAGATGGACGGCTTCGAGGGCAACGAGGGAGTCATCCTCATCGCCGCCACGAACCGCCCGGACGTGCTGGATCCCGCCCTCCTCCGCCCCGGCCGCTTCGACCGCCGCGTGGTGGTGGACCGCCCCGACGTGAAGGGCCGCCACGAGATCCTGAAGGTGCACACCACCGACAAGATCCCCCTCAGCCCGGATGTGGACCTGGAAGTGATCGCCCGCGGCACCCCCGGCTTCGCCGGCGCGGACCTGGCGAACCTCTGCAACGAGGCGGCCCTCACCGCGGCCCGGGGCAGCAAGAAGTGGGTCGAGATGGCCGACTTCGAGAGCGCCAAGGACAAGGTCTACATGGGCGCCGAGCGCCGCAGCCTGGTGATGACCGAGGCGGACAAGCGCATCACCGCCTACCACGAGGCCGGCCACACGGTCGTCGCCGTCGTCATGCCCCACAGCGATCCCATGCACAAGGTGACCATCATCCCCCGGGGCCGGGCCCTGGGCGTCACCTGGCAGCTCCCCGTCACCGACCGCTTCAACACCACGCGGGACTACATGGAGAGCCGCATCGCCATCGCCATGGGCGGCCGCATCGCCGAGGAGATCTTCTTCAACCAGCTGAGCACTGGCGCCGCCAACGACATCCAGCAGGCCACCGAGATGGCCCGGTCGATGGTCACGGAGTACGGCATGAGCGACAAGCTGGGCCCGCTGAACTTCGGCGGCGGCCAGCACGAGGTCTTCCTCGGCCGCGACTTCGCCCAGCACCGGGAGATCTCCGAGGACACGGCCCGCCTCATCGATGTCGAGGTCCAGGAGTTCGTCATGCGCAACTACCGCCGGGCGAAGGAGGCCATCGAGAGCCACCGCGACCAGCTGGTGGCCATCGCCGAGGCCCTCCTGGTTCGGGAGACCCTCGATGGCAACGACATCGAGATCCTCATGAAGGGCGGCACCCTGCCCCCCCCTAAGGCTGGCGGCACGCCTACGGCCCCCGCCACCACCGAGGGGGCGGCCACCGGCGCGCCCCTGAACCCGGCCCTCAAGCCGGCCTAGGATCATGGCTCCGTTCGAATGGGGACCGCTCTTCCAGGGCGGTCCCCTTTTCATCGGCATCCTCAATCTCTCGGTATCGCCTGGGGCGATACGCGAGACCACCACGGCCCACCCTGGAGGCCGGCATGTGGGCTGAGCTCACCTCCGAACCGTTGTTCATCGGCATCCTCAATCTCTCGGTATCGCCTGGGGCGATACGCGAGACCGCCACGGCCCACCCTGGAGGCCGGCATGTGGGCTGAGCTCACCTCCGAACCGTTGTTCATCGGCATCCTCAATCTGACCCCGGACTCCTTCAGCGACGGGGGGCGGTTTCTCGCGCCTGCCGCCGCCCTGGCCCAGGCGCAGCGGCTGGTGGCGGCCGGCGCCCGGATGCTCGATCTCGGGGCGGAGAGCACCCGCCCCGGCGCCGAGCCCCTGGATCCGGACACGGAGTGGGCCCGCCTCGCCCCCGTGATCGCACCCCTCCGGGCCGGATGGCCGGACCTGCCTCTCAGCACGGACACGCGCCACCCCGAAGTGGCGGCCCGTGCCCTGGCGGCGGGGGTGGCCGTGCTCAACGACGTCGCCGGGTTCTCGGACCCCGGCATGCTGGACCTGGCCCGGACGGCGGACTGCGGGCTCATCGCCATGCGGAGCCGCCCCGAGGGCCGCGGCTTCCTCATGCCGCCCTACGATGGCGAGGGCGAAACCGATGCCGAGCGGACGCTGGTGGAACTGGCGGACGTCCGGGACCGGCTCCTCGGTGCCGGGATCGCGCCTGACCGTCTGCTCCTCGATCCCGGCTTCGGCTTCGGCACCACCTTCTCGGAGGACCTGGCCCTCTGGCAGGCCCTGCCCACACTCCCGACCCGCCTGGACTGGCCTGCGGGGCGCTTCTGCATCGGGATCTCCCGCAAGCGCTTCCTGGCGGCGCGTGCGGGCAGGCCGGAGCTCCCCCCGGCGCAACGGGACGGCCTCACCGCCGAGGCCCACGCCGAGGCCGCGGCCTGGGGATACCGGGTCTTCAGGACCCACGCCATCGGGTAATCTGGGGGCATGACCCTCCGCTACTTCGGCACCGACGGCATCCGGGGCGTGGCACTGCAGCCGCCCCTCACCCTCGAGGAGGCCACCCGCTGGGGGGCCGCCTGGGCCCAGGTGGCCCGGGAGAACGGGGTCCGCCGGCTGGTGGTGGGGTGGGATCCCCGCACGAGCTCCGGGCCCCTGGCCGAGGCCTTCGTCCTGGGCGTGGGCCAGGGCCTCAAGGTGTCCCTGCTGGGCCTGGCCCCCACGCCCGCCGTGGCCTGGACCGTGGCCCGCCTCAGCGCGGAGGGCCCGAAGACCTGGGGCCTGATGATCTCCGCCAGCCACAACCCGCCCGAGGACAACGGCCTCAAGGGTTTCAACGAGCGGGGCGAGAAGCTGGAGGAACACGAGGAGCAGGCCATCGAGGCGGCCTTCGAGGCCACGCCCGAGCCCACCACTGTCTCCATGCCGCCGGACCGTCTGGACCTGGCCCCGTACCTGACCCACCTGGGCGGCGTGGACCTCCCTGCGGAGTTCGGCCTCGTCGTCGATTGCGCCCACGGCGCCACTGCCGAAGCGGCCCGTGAGCTGTTCCGGGGCGGCCGCATCACCTGGGTCGGCGTGCCGGCGGACGGTCCCCGCATCAATGTCGGTGTCGGTTCCACCCACCTCGACGCCCTGAAGGCCGCGGTGGTGGCCGAGCGGGCCCACCTGGGCGTGGCCTTCGACGGCGACGGCGACCGCTGCCTTCTGGTGGACGGCGCGGGCCGTGAGATCGACGGTGACCAGATGCTCTGGCTCATGGTGCAGGACCGCCTGGCCTGCGGGGATCCCCCGCCGGGCGTCGTGGGCACCCTCATGACCAATGGCGGCCTGGAGCAGGTGCTGAACGAGGCCGGCATCCCCTTCGTCCGCACCGCCGTGGGCGACAAGTACCTCCTGCGCGAGATGGGGCAGCGGGGCTGGGACCTGGCCGCCGAGGCCTCGGGCCATGTGATCCAGAAGCGCGTGGGACCCAGCGGCGACGGCCTGGCCACGGCCCTGGCCATCCTCCGGGCCCTCCTCCACCGGCCGGAAACCACCCGCTGGGACTGGACCTTCCGCCCCTGGCCGCAGCGCCTCGTGAACGTGAAGGCACGGTCCCGGAAGGACCTGAAGATCTGCGCCGCCCTGGGCGAGGCGATGCGGGCCGTCGAGTCCCGCTGGGGCCACGGTGTCCGGCAGGTGGTCCGCTGGTCCGGCACGGAACCCAAGCTCCGCCTCATGGTGGAGGCCCGGGAGCCGGCCTGGGTGGACCAGGCCCTCGCGGAGCTGGAAGCCGCGGCGCGCCGCGACCTGGACCTGGCCTGATGGCGCCCGACGTCCGCCGTCCCGTGGACCGGCTGCTGGCGCTCTTCGCGCTGCTGCTGGTGGCCGTGGGCATGGTGTGGATCTATTCCGCGTCCGCCATCAAGGCCTCCCAGAACCACGCGGCGGCCACGGCCTTCCTGACCCGGCAGATGGTGGGCGGCGGCATCGGGCTCGGCCTCATGCTGGTCCTCTCCCAGGTGGACCTGGCCCCCCTGCAGGACCACCGGCGCCCCCTCCAGATCGCCTACGGGATCCTGGTGATCCTCCTCCTGGCCGTGCTGGCCTTCGGGCCCCGGATCAACGGGGCCCACCGCTGGATCCGCCTCGGACCCCTGAGCCTCCAGCCTTCGGAGCTCTTCAAGCCGCTCTCCGTGCTCATCGCCGCGGGCTGGATGGTTCGGAACCGGGAGGCCTGGTCCAGCCGCCAGGACTCGCTGCCCAAGCTGCTGGGGCTCTTCGGCATCCTGGTGGTACCCCTCGCGCTCATCCTGCGGGAGCCGGACTTCGGCACCACCTTCCTCATCGTCTTCGTCACCCTGATGGTGGTCTTCCTTGGCGGCGCCCCGAAGTGGATCTTCGCCGTGGCCCTCCCCGTCCTGGGCGCGCTGGGCACCGCCTTCGTGGTGCTCTCGCCCTACCGCCTCGCCCGCATCACCAGCTTCCTCAACCCCGAGGCCGATCCGCTGGGCAAGGGGCACCAGGCCCTCCAGAGCCTCGTGGCCGTGGGCAACGGCGGCCTGCTGGGCGTGGGGCTGGGTGCCGGGAAGCAGAAGCTGTTCTTCCTGCCCGAGGCGCACACAGACTTCATCTACGCCGTCATCGCGGAGGAGGCCGGGCTGATCGGCACCACCCTCGTGCTTGCCCTGTTCATCGCCATCCTCTGGCGGGGCTACCGCATCGCCCGGCGGGTGGGGGACGCCTACCTCAAGCTCTGTGCCATGGGCTTCGTGCTGCTCCTGGTGGTGCAGGCGCTGATGAACATGAGCGTGGTGCTCTCTCTGGCCCCGAACAAGGGCATTCCCCTGCCCTTCATCTCCTACGGCCCCAACAGCCTCATCGCCAGCCTGGTCTGCCTGGGACTCCTGCTTTCCATCAGCAAGGAGGCGGGCTCAGCCTAGATGAAGGGGCTCGTCGTCCTCGTCGTCCACGAGGGTGATGTTCGACCCTCCGGAGAGCAGTACCGCGTCCTCGTAGAGGTTGCGCAGCTTGGGCTCGAAGCGCTCGCCCTGGCCCAGGCGGGGATCCTCGCGCAGGGTGAGGCCCTCGCGGACCAGTCCCTGCAGGTCCGCCGGGTCCACGCCCAGCACCGCGCCCAGCAGCTTCAGCGGATTGGTGGCGCCGAAGGCGGCCATGGGCGTGCGGAAGCGCAGCCGGCTCCCCTCCCAGGCCATGGCGGAGACCATGGGCCGCAGGTCCACATGCTTCTCCTGCTTCTGCCCGCCCACCTTGCCGGCCCGGTCCCAAGGGAAGGCGGCCGAGGCCAGGAACCGCGCGGTGGCGGCGTGGGCCTCCTCCAGCCTCTCGGGCGGGCAAGGCCAGGTCCATTCGGATACCTCCGCCAGCTCCGCCACGGGGGTGGCATAGCCGGGTTGTTCGAGCCAGCGGTGGAGCCGGAGCCCCTCCGGCAGGCGCGCGTTGAGCGCCCCCAGCAGCGCCTCGGGCGGGCGGTCCGGCGAGCGCTGGAGAACCACCTCGGCCCACTCCTCGCGGCCGCCGGCACCCGCCGGCAGCGGTGGCCCCATCTGCAGGAGCGGCCGGGGGTGGTGCCCGAGATCCAGGGCCAGGCGCAGGCCCTCCAGCCGGAAGGCTGCGAGGAGGATCCGCTGGAGGTCGCCCGTGTCGAAGTCCGTCGCCGGAGGGACCTTCTCGTACGCGATGCGAACGGAGGCCCTGCGGCTGTCGAGCTGCCAGGCGGCGGCACGCCGCGCCTGGGCCTTCTCCGCCGGAGATGCGAGGCGAAACCGCACCGCCTCCAGCGGATCCGCGCCCCTCGATGCCCGCCGGGCCTCGCGAAGCACGGCGAGGGCCTCCTCCGCAAAGCCGTCGCGGACGAGATCATCGACCTGCGCATCGGCAACGATCACATCACCCGCAGCCACAGCCGCGCGAAGGGCTTGCAGTGGCGCAGCCTCCCGGCTGCCCGCCTGTTCCATGGCCGCCACGGCGGCGGCGAGACGGGCCTCCCGCGCCAGGACTTCGGGCGGAATGGCGTTGGGGCGCGCAGCGGAACTCACCCTCCCAGGATAGTGAATAAATCGAGAGACAGCGGAGGAGGAACCAGGAACCTCGCCCCGATTTCCACAACACCTGTGGGAAGCGCGGCGGAAACCCGGACAAACGCCTTGCTCTGCAAGCCCCTTCCAGGTCTGCTGCGTTTCGGTGGCAGCCCGCGGTGACAGATGCATTGACAGGTGTCCCCGGATTCGTTCCATCCGACCTTTGCCTTCCGGCGCGTCTCAGTCCACCCTGTTGGTACGCCATGCTCCATGATCCCCTCGTTCCTCTCACCCTGCCGGACCCCTGGCCCTTCCCCCGCCGCCAGGCCCAGCGGCCCCTGGCCTGCCGGGAGGGCCGTGACCTGCCAGGGCTGGGTTCGGGTTGGCGCGTCTGCGCCCCCGCTGGCGACGTGGATCTGGGCTCAGCGGAGGGCCTGCCGGGTGCCTTCGGTCGCGGCGGCATCCTCCGCGCGGGCGACGCGGTGCTGCGTCCGTACCGACGCGGCGGCCTGCTGCGGCACGTGAATGAGCGCACCTACCGCACCTCCATCCGCTTCGCCGCCGAGTATGCCGTCCATCGCGCGCTGTGGGAGGCGGGCTTCCCGACCGTGGAACCTCTCGCCTATGCCTGGCGACCCCACCGGTGGGGCGTCGAAGGCGTCTTCATCACGCGGTACGCGGAAGGGGAGCCCTGGCCGCGACGCTGGGACCTCAGCCCCCGCGTGCTTCCGGCGCTGGGCCATGCCCTCGATGCCCTGTGCCACTGGGGACTGTGGGCACCGGACCTCAACGCCACCAACATCCTGCTGCCTCCGGGCGGCGGGATTCTCCTGATCGACTGGGACCGGGCGCGCTTCGCGCCGGCTCCGGATCTCCGCGCCCGCTACGAGGCCCGGCTCCTGCGGAGCCTCCGCAGGCTGGGCGCCCCGCCGGAAGCTTTCCCGTCCTGAGGGGTCAGGCCACGAGCCCCAGCAGCACCTGGGCCAGGACGATCTTGAGGATGGTCGCCAGCGGATAGACCGTGGCGAAACCCACGTTCGGAAGCTCATTGCCCGTCTGGTGGGTGGCATAGCCCAGCACCACGGGCTGGGTGTGCGTGCCGGCCACGATGCCGAACATCACGTTGAGCGGGATCCTGAACAGCTTGTGGCCCAGGAACATGGTCAGCCCGTCCGCCAGGAGGCAGATGAGGAGGGCCGATCCCAGGAACAGGGGCAATACGCCGGGGTTGGCGGAGACGATGGTGCGGAAGCCCTCGCCGGAGATGAGGCCGATGCCCGCGGCGAAGAGCACCAGGCCGAACTGCCGGATGGTGTGGTTGGCGCCGTAGGGGAAGTTCCACACCAGGGAGCCCACCCGATGGAAGCGGCCCAGGATCAGCGCGATGGCCAGGGGCCCGCCCGCGAAGCCCAGCTTGAACACCATCCCGCCGCCCAGGGGGATGGGCACCTCGCCCAGCACCAGTCCACCCGCCAGGCCCATGGCGAAGGTGAGGAAGCTCACGTCGCTGAGGGCGTGGTAGCTGTCCCCGAAGAAGGCCTCGATGGCCTCGATGTTGTCCCGCCGCGTGGTCACGCGCACGCGGTCGCCCAGTTCCAGCACGGTGTCGCCGTCGGGCACGAACCACAGGTCGCCACGCCGCACGCGGGTGATGATGGCCTGGTGCTTCGTGACGAGGTCCAGGCGGCCCAGCGGCACCCCCACCACCTCGGCCCGGGAGACGAAGATGCGCGTGGCATCCAGGGCGCTCTGGTCCCGGTCCAGCTCCACGTGGCTGCGCTCCCCCAGGAGCCGCGCGACCTGCTCCAGGTCCTCCGGGGCGCCCACCACGGTCACCAGGTCGTCCAATCGCAGGCGGAAGTCCGGACCCGGCAGCAGCAGTTCCGCCTTGCGCAACACCCGGCCGAAGACCACCCGGCAGCCATGGGTGGTGCAGATGTCGTGCTTGCGGAGGGATTCGGCCTCGGCGCGGCTGACCCGCACCGTCCAGGCTTCCAGGTGGTGGTGGCCCGTGCGGTACTCCTTCAGGCCATCGGCCTCCTCCTTCAGGCTGGTGCGGAAGAGCCGCGGGCTGATGAGCAGGATGAGCATGGGCACCAGCACGCCGATGGGGTAGGCGATGGCCGAGGCCACCGTGGGCTGCGCGACCTCCAGCGGGCCCATGCCCGGCATGGACTTCACGCGATCCACCACCCCCGCCAGGGCCGGCATGTTCGTGAAGCTGCCCGTGAGCAGGCCCGCGGCGTAGCGGGCGTTGAACCCCACGGCCCGCGCCAGCAGCGCCACGGCGGCGGTGGAGACCACCATCACGATGAACACCACGGCGTTCTTCTTGATGCCCTCCCGGCTGAAGGCGGCCCAGAAGCTGTGGGCGATGGAGAGCCCCATGGCGTAGACGAAGACCGCCAGGCCCAGCTCGTAGATCAGCTTCATCTCCCGGGAGATGTCCTTCTTGAGGGCCGGGTCCAGGTCCGGCCGGATGACCAGGGCCCCGAGGGCGATGCCCGCGAAGAGGATGCTGGCGATGCCGAAGGAGGCCCCGGCGACACGGAGCTTGCTGATGGGATAGCCCAGGGCCACCACCGCGAAGAGCAGCAGCAGGGGATTGTGGGCCAGGAACAGGAGGCTGTGCTGGAACATGCTCACTCCCCGGCCCCGGAACTCCGGGGCAGGTTCAGGTCAATCGCTTGAGGGCCGCCGCAAGGGCATCCACCTCGGCTGGGCGCGCATCCGGAAGGAACGACAACCGCACCACCGACCGCGCTTCGTCCGAAGAATACCCAAGCGTCGTGATTGCGTGGCTCGGTTTCACCGCCCCGCTGTGGCAGGCGCTTCCCGTACTCACGGCGAAACCGGCCAGGTCCAGGGCCACCTGCAGCGCCTCCCCGTTCCGACCGCGAAGCAGCAGGGCACTGGTGTTCGGCAGGCGGGGCAGCCCCCTCCCGATGACCTCGATGTCCCGATTCCAGCCCAGGATCTCGGCCTCCAGGCTGTCCCGTAATGTGACCAAGGCCGCATGGAGCGATTGACGCTCCGTCAAATGTCGCACCGCCGCCGCCAGGCCCAGGATGGCCGGGAGGTCCTCGGTGCCGCCGCGTCGGCGCCGCTCCTGGGGCCCCTCCATCACCGCCTCCCAGGGCAGGCCGGGCCGCAGCCACAGCAGGGCGGCGCCGCGCGGGCCACCCATCTTGTGGCCGCTGAACACGGCCGCATCGCAGTCCGTCAGGTCCACGGGCACCTTGCCCCAGGCCTGGGCGCAGTCCTTCACCCGCACGGCCCCCGGTACCGCGGGCATGGCGTACAGGAGGCCCGTCTCGTTGTTCGCCGCCATCTGCACCACCGTGGCACAGCCTTCCGGCACCTCCGGCAGCCAGGTCACGCGGGTCCAGTCCCGCAAGGGGTTCAGGCAGGCGCTGTGCTCGCCGGGGAACACGGCCGCCGGACGATCCCCCAGGGCCGGCCGCAAACCGCGGACGAGCAGGTGCAGCGCCTCCGTGGCACTGGCGCAGAAGACCAGCTCGCCGGGCGCCACGCCCAGGGAAGTCCCGATCTCCCGGCGGGCCTCCTCCAGCCGGTGCCGGGCCCGCTGCCCCTCGCGGTGGGTGCTCGTGGGATTGGCCCAGTCCTCCACCATGGCCCGGCGCACCGCCTCCACCGCCTCCGGATGGGGGGGCGCGCTGGCGTTGGCGTCGAAGTAGAGGCGCGGCATGGCGATCAGGGTACCCTGGTCCCATGCCCAGGACCCTCGAAGGCAAACTCGTCGTCGCGATCTCAAGTCGGGCCCTGTTCGACTTCGAGGAGGAGAACCGGGTCTTCGAGGAGACGGACGATCGGGCCTACATGGAGCTTCAGCTCTCCCGCCTGGAGGTGCCCGCGAAGCCCGGCGTGGCCTACCCCCTGGTGAAGAAGCTCCAGGCCTTCAATACGCCGGGGAACGACCAGGTGGCGGTGGTGGTCCTCTCCCGCAATGATCCCGTGAGCGGCCTGCGGGTCTTCCGCAGCGCCCAGGCGGCCGATCTCCCCCTGGAACGCGGCGTCTTCACCCGGGGCCGGGATCCCTATCCGTACCTGACCTCCCTGGGTGCCAACCTCTTCCTGTCGGCCCGGGAGCAGGATGTGCGCGCGGCCCTGGCGGCGGGCTTCGCGGCGGCGCGGGTGTACCCGGACAGCGCCGTGGCCGCGGACCGGCATCCCGAGGAGATCCGCATCGCCTTCGACGGCGACGCCGTGCTCTTCAGCGACGAGGCGGAGCGCATCTACGAGCAGGGTGGCCTGGCGGCCTTCCAGGCCCATGAGATCGAGCGGGCGGGCGTGCCCCTGCCCCCCGGGCCCTTCAAGCCGCTCCTGGAGGCCCTGCAGCGCCTCCAGACGCTGGCCCCGGACGCCCCCATGCGCCTGCGCACCGCCCTCGTCACCGCCCGCAGCGCCCCGGCCCACGAGCGCGCCATCCGCACCCTCATGGCCTGGAACATCCAGGTGGACGAGGCCATGTTCCTGGGCGGCCTCGAGAAGGCGGACTTCCTCCGCGAGTTCGAGCCGGACTTCTTCTTCGACGACCAGACCGGCTACTGCGACACCGCCTCCCGGGTGGGCCCCACCGGGCACGTCGTCAGCGGCGTGAGGAACGAGGAACCGAAGGGCTAGACGGTCCCGTACACGTTGTCCCGCTGCCAGGGCTCGTAGCCGGCGGCGCGGATCATCCGGTTCATCTCGTCGTTGTTGACGCTGTAGCAGGTGCCGGCGGCGCTGACGACGTTCTCCTCGAGCATGAGGCTGCCCATGTCGTCGCAGCCATAGTGCAGGGCCACCTGGCCGGTCTTGCGGCCCATGGTGACCCAGCTGCTCTGGATGTGGGCGAAGTTGTCCAGGTAGATGCGGGCGACGGCGATGGTGCGGAGGTACTCCGCGTCCGTGGGCTTCGGGACCTTGCCCTCCCACACGGTATGGCCGCTCTGGAAGGGCCAGGCGGCGAAGGCGGTGTAGCCGCCGCTGTTGTTCCGGGCCAGGGCCCGGTCCTGCTGCTCCCGAAGGACGCGGAAGTGGTCGATGCGCTCGGCCAGGGTCTCGGTGATGCCGAACATCATGGTGCCGGTGGTCTTCACGCCCTCCTCGTGGGCGGCCTCCATGACCTCCAGCCACTTCTCGCGGCCGCCCTTCAGGGGCGCGATCTTCTTGCGGATGCGGTCCACCAGGATCTCCGCGCCGCCGCCGGGGATGGAGCCCAGGCCCGCGTCGCGCAGGTCGGCGATGGTCTTCCCGAGGCTCTGGCCGCTGAGCTTCGCCATCATCTGGATCTCCACGGGCGAGAAGCCGTGGACCCAGATGCCCAGGTCGTGGTGCAGGTAGCTGACCAGGTCCAGGTAGTAGTCCCAGGGCAGGTCCGGGTTCACGCCGCCCTGGAGCAGGAAGCCCGTGCCGCCGATGGCCTTCGTCTCTTCGGCCTTCTGCCTGAGCTGCTCCTTCGTCAGCACGTAGCCGCGGGTGTCGCCGGGCTTGTGGTAGAAGGCGCAGAAGGTGCAGTAGACGTTGCAGACGTCCGTGTAGTTGACGTTGCGGTCGATGACATAGCTGACGCGGGCGGGGTGGTTGTGCCGGTCCCGCACGGCCGTGGCGGCCACCGCCAGGTCCGGCAGATCCGCCTGCTCCAGGAGCTGGAGGGCCTCGTCCTCGCTCACGCGGCGGCCCTGGAGGACCCCCTCGATGATGGTGTCCGTGGTGGTCGTGGGCATGTCGGGCCTAGACCTCGTAGCCCATGACCTGGAGGCAGCGGCGGCAGACACAGTCCTGGCCTTCGACGCCATGCTGGAAGTGGTCGAGGGTGTACGGGTTGCGGCACTTCTCGCAGATCTGGGTGGCCTCGGTGGCGGTCTTGGGGGCGTAGAGGTGGGTGGGATCGGGCATGGCGGACTCCGGAGCCTCAAGGATAACGCGGATGGGGCCCTGGAATGGGAAAGGCGGCCCGCAGGCCGCCTTTCCCGGGGGACGGAAGGTCCCTATTCTTCCGCCGTCGCGGCCTTGGCGCTCTCATGGGGGCGGGTGTTCCGCTTGCCCTGCTGCTTGTGGGCCTGGGCCTCCAGCTTCTCCACGGCCTGGGTGATGCTGGAATACATGTCGTCCGTCGTCGCGGAGGCCACGAGGGCGCTGGCGCGGGTCTTGAGGGTGATCTCGGCCATGTGCCGGTGCTTCTCGACACCCAGGATCACGTGGACGTCGATGATGTCGTCCAGGTAACTGGCCATCTTTTCCAACCGCTCCTTCGTGTGGGTCTTGAGGGGCTCGGTGAGCTCCACGTGGCGGCCGGTGTAGTTGACCTTCATGGGACACTCCTCAAAGTGGGCCGGGCGGCCCGGAAAGGCGGGGGCGCTGGATCGGGGCTGGACCATGGGCCGGGCCCATGGCGGCTCATCGGCGCCGGCGCTGGGAAGCTGGAGGAATCCTCAACTCCTCGCGGTACTTGTTGACGGTGCGGCGCGCGACCTTGATGCCGTCCCGCTCCAGCAGGCCGGCGATGGCCTCGTCCGAGAGGGGCTTGGCCACGTCCTCGGCCTGAATATAGGCCTTGATGCGATGTTTGACCACCGTGGCGGAGACGTCCGAATCCTTCGGGCGGGCCGAGAAGAAGTAGTTCAGGTCGTAGAGGCCCTGGGGCGTGTGGATGGTCTTGGACTTCACCACCCGGCTGATGGTGCTCTCGTGGAAGCCGGTGGCCTCAGCCACGTCCCGCAGCACCATGGGCCGCAGGTGCTCGATGCCGTGCTCCAGGAACTCCTTCTGCAGCTCGGCGATCTGCGCGGCCACGCGCAACACCGTGCGGTTGCGGTCCTCCACCCCCCGGATGAAGTCCCGGGCGCTGCGGAACCGTTCGCGGATGAAGTCCTTGTCGGACTTGGCGTCCGTCGAGGCCAGGAAGCGCTGGTAGTCGCCGTTCACGCGCAGCCGGGGGAGGCCCTCGTCGTTGAGGTAGACCTTCCAGTTGCCGTCCTCGCCCTTGAGCACCACGACGTCGGGCTTGACCACCCGGTCGCCTTCGGGGTCGAAGGCCCGGCCCGGCGAGGGATTCAGGTGCTTGAGCTGGTCCATGGCGATGGCCAGCTCCTCCTCGCTGCAGCCGAGCACACGGCGCAGCTTGACGCTGTCGCGCTGGCCCAGCAGCTCGGAGTGGTCCTGGATGATGCGGACGGCGAGGTCGTCGGGCTCGGCGCCGGCATGCCGGAGCTGGAGCAGGAGGCTCTCCTGCACCGTGAAGCAGCCCACGCCGGAAGGATCGAACTCCTGCAGGACATCAAGGGCGTGGCGGAGGGCCTCTTCCGTGACGCCCATGTCCTCCGCCAGGGCCGCGGCCGTGGTCTCGAGCCCCGGCTGGTCGGGGTCCAGGCGCAGGAAGCCCTTTGGATCCAGGCGGTCGATGAGCCGCTCGACCAGGTGTGCGCGGGAATCGTCGTGCTCGAGCGTCTCGTAGAGCTGGCCGATGAGGTGGTCCTGAAGGGATTCGGTGGCGCTGAGGCGATCCTCCCAGGAGAGGCGGTCCTCCTCGGGCAGGGCGCTGGTGCGGGGCAGGTCGGTGTCCCAGCTGTTCTCGGCGCCGCAGTCGGTCTCCTGGACCTGGGCCACGCCCTCCTCGGTGAACTTCTCGAGGTCGCCTTCGGGATTCATCTCCCCCGCGGCGTCCAGGAGGGGCCCCAGGTCCATGGTGTCCACGCCCTCGGGCAGCTCCACGCCCTCGGCGGCCTGATCGGAGGGCGCCTCGGCCACGTCGGAGTCGCGTCCCTCCTCGATGGCCTCGAGGGTGGGCACCTCGTCGCCGTCTTCGGAGAGTTCCAGGAGGGGATTCTCCTCGAGCTCCCGCTCGATGGTCTGGCTCAGCTCCTGCAGGTTCATCTGCCACAGCTTGAGCTTCAGCTGCATCGCCGGCGTCAACGCCAGGGTCTGGCTCTGGGCCAATCGCTGGGAGAGGAACGGACCGGCAGCCATCAATCGAGCCTGAAACGATCGCCCAGGTAGACCCGGCGGATGTCCGGGTCCTCGGCGATCTCGCTGGGCAAACCGTGCTTCATGATCATTCCATCCGCCAAGATATAGGCGCGGTCGGCGATCTGCAAGGTCTCGCGGACATTGTGATCGGTGATGAGCACGCCGATGCCGCGCGCCTTCAGGTCATCGATGAGTCCCTGGATCTCCAGCACGGACTTGGGATCCACGCCGGCAAAGGGTTCGTCGAGGAGCATGATGCGGGGTTCGGTCACCAGGGCCCGCGCCAGCTCGCAACGCCTGCGTTCGCCGCCGGACAGGCTCATGCCCAGGGTGTCCCTGACCTTCTCCAGGTGGAAGTCCGCCAGCAGCCGCTCGCAGCGTTCCCGCTGCTCGGCCTTGGGAATGGGCTGCAGCTCCGCCAAGGCCATGAGGTTCTCCCACACGGTCAGGCCCCGGAAGACGCTGGATTCCTGCGCGAGGTAGCCGATGCCCAGGCGGGCCCGCCGGTGCATGGGGGCTTCGGTCACGTCGTTGCCCAGCCACCGGATGTGGCCTCGGTCCGGCGCCTCCACGCCCACCACCATGTAGAACGTGGTGGTCTTCCCGGCGCCATTGGGGCCCAGAAGGCCCACCACCTCGCCCATGCCCACGCAGAGGCTCACGTCCCGCACGACGGTGCGGTCGCCGTAGCGCTTCTGGAGGTTCGCGGCCTCGAGGCAGGGGGTCTGGGATTCCATCACGCCTTCATCCTTACCACGAAGGCCCCGCACCCTTGCCGCGGACCCGGCCCTGCCAGCGCACGATCCGGGGCCCCGGCTCCAGTTCCAGGGCCTCGCCCTGGCCCTCTCCCAGCCGCCCGCGGAGGGACACGGCTCCCTGGGCCTGGATGAGCTTGACGGACCGGTCGGGCCCCACCGTCACGGTGACGGCCTGGGCGGCCAGGTTCCAGCCCTGGCCCCGGCACTCCACCCCGCCGGAGAGGACCACCCGCTGGGCCTCGCTCTGGCCCCGCTCGGCCCGGAGGAAGAGATCCCCGTCGGGCGCCGCCAGGGTGCCGTTGAGGCCCTCCGGGAAGGCCACCACCTCGCCCTGCCGCAGGATGCGGGGGCCGCTGAGGCGCTCCCGCAGCCGGGACCAGGCCGCGGGCTGGCCGGTGAGGGTCCAGCGGGACTCCGCCCAGACGAGACGGCTGCCCCGGAGGCTGCCGCCGGAGGCCAGGTTCACCTGGACGGGCCCCTCGAAGGTCCAGGAGCGGGGATCGCCACTGCCCGCGCCGCTGCTGAAGGTGCCGTCCTCCCCGCGCCCCAGCACCGGTGCCTGCAGGTGCCAGCGGCGGGAGGCGCGCTGGACCTGCATCCTCGGCGAGGCGAGGCTGCGGGATCCCCAGAGGAGCACGGGCTGGCCCTCGGCCACGGCGTAGCCCACCGGGAGCGAGGCCGGCAGATCCGGGCCCGCCGCCTCCCGGATGAACACCCGGGGCGCCTTCAGGGTGAGCCGCTGGCCGTCCAGGGGCTGGTCCCAGACCACGTTCCCCTCCAGGCGAAGGCCCGCCGGGGTCCAGCGGACGCCTTCGGCCGCCAGGTTCTCCAGGCCGCCCGGCAGGGCCCGGTGGGCCCGGAAGTCCCGCAGTTCCACCTGCTGGAAGCTGGATCCCGGCGCAGGCCGGGGCGCCCGACCGCCCTGGGCCTCGCCCCGCCAGCCGTCCTGGCGCTCGAAGGCCAGGGGCGCTGGCCAGCTCACGGTGTCCGGAGCCAGATCGGCGGCCATGGCCTGGAGGGAACCTTCCGTGAGGCGGGCCCGGACCTGCTCCAGGTGGCCGGTCTGGAAGCCCGGCGTGGCCCACAGGCGTTCGGCCTCCATGCCCAGGAGGGTGGCCCGGGAGGGCCCCCCTTCCGGGGCGTGCCAGACCACCGGCCCCCGGTCCACCTGGAACCGGCCGGCCACGTCCCGCCGCCAGCCCGCGGGCAGCTCCCACTGGCCCTGGCTGGAACCCTGGAGCGACTCCCAGTGGAGGGGGGAGAGCCCCTCCCACAGGCCGCCGGTCCAGCGCAGGGCCGGTGCCGTGCCCTCCACCCGGCCCTTCCCAAGCACCTGGGAGGTGGCCGGGTCCAGCACCTGGAGATCCATGGGCGCCGACAGGGTCCACACGCCCTCCCGCCGGCTCGCCGTGGGGGAGGTCATGCGCCAGAGGCCCGCCTGCTCCTCCAGCCGCCCCGTGACGTCCTCCAGGCGGAGATCCTCCTCCGAGCCGGCGATGGTCTTGTAGTCCAGCACCATGCGGTTGGGCCCGAGCTGCTCCGTGAGGGTGCCCAGGGTGCCGCGGGAGCGCTCCGAGAAGAGGGCGTCGCCCGCCGCCGTCCGGCCGGGCAGTTCCCGGGGGCTCGTGAGCATGAAGCGGATGGTGAGGCCCAGGACCGAGGCGAGCAGGGCCGCGCCCGCCCCCCGCCAGAGGGGGTGCCGGGCGGGGGGCAGGGCCAGAGCCCTCACGCCCCGCCCTCCGCGGCCAGTTCCGCCTCCACCAGCCAGGAGCGGCCCCAGCGCTGGCTGGCCTGGGGCGTGGCCGCCAGGTGGAGCAGGGCCCCCGCCGCCGGCAGGGCGGGCCGTTCCGCTCCGGCGAACCAGGTGAGGGGGTCCGGGTGGCCGGAAAGGCGGAGCTTCCAGTGGTCCTCGCCGAAGACGTCCCGGGCCGCCAGGGGGCCGGAAAGGCGGCCCAGCGGCGGCGGGAAGCCCTGGCCGTAGGGTTCCAGGCGGGCCAGGTCGGCATCCCCGGGGAGCTCATCAGCCACCCCGTCCAGAAGCAGGGGCGGGAGCGCCCGCCCGGCGGCCTGGAGGCCCGCGCCCCGCTGCAGGGCCTGGCGGACGAAGGGCAGGCGTGCCGCCTCGAAACTGAGCCCCGCGGCGGCCTTGTGGCCGCCCCCGCCCAGGATGAAGGGCTGGGCCAGGGCCAGCAGCTCGCCCAGGTCGTAGCCTTCCGGCGCACGGAGGCTGCAGTGGGCCACGCCGTCCACCACCGTGCAGACCCCCGCGGGCCGGCCGCTGGCGCGCATCCGCTGGCCGGCCACGATTCCGATGACCCCCTTGTGGGCCGTGGGATCCATGGCCAGGTCGAAGGCCTCGGGCCCCGGCGGATCCAGGCGGGAAGCCAGTTCCTGCTGGATGCGCCGTCGCTCGCGGTTGAGGTCCTCCACCCGGTTCATCAGGCGCTCCGCCTCGGCGGCATCCCGGGTGAGCAGCAGGCGGACGGCATCCTCCGCGCCCCCCATGCGGCCCACGGCGTTGAGCCGGGGCCCCAGGGCGAAGGCGATGTCCTGGGCCGAGAGGGGAGCCTCCTTGCGGGCCGCCCGCAGCAGGGCGGCGAGGCCTGGGCCGTTCTTGTCGGAGAGGGAGGCCAGGCCCCGCCGCACCAGCAGGGCGTTCTCCCCGGAGAGGGGCATCATGTCCGCCACAGTGCCGATGGCCACCAGCTTCAGCAGGCCGTCGAGGAAGGCGGCGTCCCCGCCCCTGGGCACGGGCACGGCGCCCAGGAGGGCCTGGGCCAGCTTGAAGGCCACACCCACGCCCGCCAGGTGGCGGTTGGCGTAGTCCTCCAGGTGGGGATGGACCACGGCATAGGCCGCCGGCAGCTCCGCGCCCAGGGCGTGGTGGTCCGTGATCACCCAGTCCAGGCCCAGCTCCGTGCTGGCGGCCACCTCGGCCACACTCCGCACCCCGCAGTCCACGGAAATCAGCAGGCCCGGATCGCGTTGGGCCTTCAGCTCCTGGATGCAGTCCAGGTGGAGGCCGTAGCCGTCGGAGAAGCGGTTGGGAATGAAGAAACTGGCGTCGGCGCCCAGCTTCTCCAGCACCCGGGAGAGCAGGGCCGTGGCGGTGACACCGTCCACATCGTAGTCCCCGTAGACCACGATGCGCTCCCGGGCCTCGATGGCCCTGCGGATCCGCGCCACGGCGGCGTCCACACCCGGCAGCAGGTGCGGATCGGTGCTCCGCTCCCAGGCCGGGTCCAGGCGCCAGGCCAGGTCCCCGGGGTGGTCCACGCCCCGCAACCACGCCAGCCGGGCGATCCGCGGCTCCAGGTCCCACGCCGACACCAGGACCCGCCAGGGCGCGGCGCCCGCCGGGGCCTCCCGGCGGAGACGCCAGGCCTTGGGGCCCATCAGCCCACGCTGCCCATGCGGGCGAACTTCTGGTACCGCTCCTCCACGAGCTGTCCGGCATCCAGCTCCGCCAACTCGGAGAAGGCCTCCACCACGGCCTCCTTCAGGGCCGCCGCGGCGGCGTCGAAGTCGGAGTGGGCACCCCCCAGGGGCTCCTTGACGATGCCGTCGATGACGCCCAGGTCCAGCAGGTCCGGGGCCGTAAGCTTGAGGGCATCGGCGGCCTTCGGGGCCTGGGAGGCATCCTTCCAGAGGATCGAGGCGCAGCCTTCGGGCGAGATCACGGAGTAGATCGCGTTCTCCAGCATGAGCACGCGGTCCGCCACGCCCAGGGCCAGGGCGCCGCCGCTGCCGCCCTCGCCGATGACCACGGCCACCACGGGCACTTCGAGCTTGGCCATCTCCAGCAGGTTGCGGGCGATGGCCTCCGCCTGGCCGCGCTCCTCCGCATCCACGCCCGGGTAGGCGCCGGGCGTGTCGATGAGGCAGAGGATGGGCCGCTTGAACTTCTCGGCCAGTTTCATGAGGCGCAGGGCCTTCCGGTAGCCTTCGGGCTTGGGCATGCCGAAGTTGCGGAGGATCTTCTGCTTGGTGTCCCGTCCCTTCTGCTGGCCGATGATCATCACGGCATTGTCATCGATCCAGCCGAGGCCCCCGACGATCGCGGCGTCGTCGCCGAATCGCCGGTCGCCGTGCAATTCCTCGAAGCGCTCGCAGATGCGCTCCAGGTAGTCCAGGGTGTAGGGGCGCTTGGGATGGCGGGCGAGCTGGGCCCGCTGCCAGTTCGTGAGGTTCGAGAAGAGCTCGGCCTTCAGCTTGTCGAGCTTCTTCTCCAGCTTCTCCCGCTCCCGGGCCTGGGAGGGATCCATGGCCATGGCCTGGATCTGGGCCTCCAGCTCGAGGACCGGCTTCTCGAGCTGGGCAAGATCCATGGCCTGTTCGGGGGACGCGTCTTTCATGGGGCCTCGCGGGGATGAGGTGCGAGGTCCCAGTGTAGAGGGGCCGGGGAACCTTGAACAGGCCGCGCCCATCTTGCTGATGCCGGTCGATCTTGCATATTGGACACCGGACAGGAGGTTCCCATGCTGCCCTTCGCCTCCCTGCTGCTGCTCGCGCCCACCCAGGTGGCGGCGCCCCCCCAGGATCTTCCCGAGGTGGACGCCAAGACCCTGCCGGGCGTGCCCGGCCCCCTGGTGCCCCACTATCCCGATCCCAGCCGCGGACCCGGTTCCGATGGCATGGAGGCGGCCATCCGAACCCGCGCCCGCCGGGGCGTGAACATCCCGGCGGCGGCCCTCCCGCCGGGCTCCGTGCGCGTGAAGGACCGCATCGCCGACATCAGCGGGTGGCGCGCCTACCGCATCGAGGTCCCCGCGGGCGGCGGGTTCAAGGTCCGCCTCCACGGCAACCACCAGGCCTGGTTCGTGGTGAAGGTGCTCAACCGCTGGGGCACCCTCGAGGAGGGCATGCTCCAGAACCGCATCCCCACCGGCAATCCCGAGGCCTCCTACAGGAACCCCAAGGCCGAGCCGAACACCGTCTTCATCGTGGTGGACACCACCATGACCCCCGTGCAGGGCGAGGAATACACCCTAACCATCACGCGGAACTGAGCTCCGGTCAGAATCGGGGCGGAGGTTCCCCCGGATGCACCCCACGCCCTTCCCCCTCCTCGGCCTCAGCGGCGGCATCGCCGCCGGCAAGAGCTTCGTGGCCTCGGAACTGGCGAGACGGGGCTGGACCGTGATCGACGCGGATGCCCTGGCCCGGGAGGCAGTGGCCCCCGGCAGCGAGGGCCTGGCCGCGGTCGCGGACACCTTCGGGCCCGGGATCCTGGGCCCCGACGGCGGACTGGACCGGGCGCGGCTGGCGGCGGAGGTGTTCTCCGACGACCGGGCCCGCCATCGGCTCAACGCCCTCCTGCATCCGCGCATCGAGGCCCTGCTGGCGGCCCGGCTGGCGGCCCTCCCGCCGGCCACGCGCGGGGCCGTGCTGGACGCGGCCCTCTGGGTGGAGCGGGGCCGGGCCCACCACTTCGACGCCTTCTGGACCGTGGACGCCCCGGAAGACCTGCGGCTCGCGCGACTGGCGGCCCGGGACGGCCTGGACCCGGCGGCGGCCCGCGCGCGCCTCCGCGCCCAGGCCAGCGGCCCCGAGCGGGCCCTCCATGCGGACCGCGTGATCCTCAACGACGGCCGCGATCTGTCCGGAATCCTCGACGGGGCCGAAGCCGCCCTTCTGGCAGACTGGAAGATCCGCCGCGCGCGGACCTGGAGAACGCCCATGGCCGCACCCTTCTCCCCCGACCAGCTCCGTGAGGTCCTCGCCGCCCTGCTCGCCCGGGGCGGAGACTACGCCGAGGTGTTCGTGGAGCGGCGGAAGGCCCATGCCCTCAGCATGGACGACGGCCGCATGGAGGACGTGCTGGCCTCGGAGGCCTTCGGCGCCAGCCTGCGCCTGATGGAGGGGGAGACCACCCGCTTCGCCGATCTCATCGCCCCCGCCTTCGAGGAGCTGCTGGAGGCCGCCCGCACCCTCGCCGCGCCCGGCAAGGGCCTGCCGGCCGAGCTGCCGGGCCTCGTGACCGAGGCCTTCCCCACGCCGAGCCCCGTGGCCGTGGACCCTGACACCGTGCCCCTGGCCGACAAGGTGGCCCTCGTCCGCCGTGCGGAGGCCCTGGCCCGCGACCACGCCGCGAACCTCCGACCGGGCGCGCTCAAGCAGGTCTCCGTGGGCTACGGGGACAGCACCCAGCGCGTGTGGATCGCCTCCGCGGAGCCGGAGGGCAGCGGGTGGCTGGCCCGCGCCACCGAGGACCACCGCACGCAGGGCGTCCTCCGGCTGAACGTCACCGCGGGCGACGGCCAGCAGCTCCAGACCGGCTACCAGGCCCTGGGTGAGACCCGCGGCTTCGAGCTGTTCACGGACGAGGCCGTGGCCCGCACGGTGAAGGAGGCCGTGCGCCTGGCCGTCCAGGCCCTCGACGCCCAGCCCGCGCCTGCCGGCACCTTCCCTGTGGTGCTCAGCAGCACCGCGGGCGGCACGATGATCCACGAGGCCTGCGGGCACGGGCTGGAAGCCGATCTGGCCCTGGCCGGCATGTCGGCCTTCGCCGGCAAGCTGGGGGAGAAGGTGGCGGCGGAAGGCGTCACGATCATCGACGACGGCACCCTGCCCCACAAGCGCGGCAGCCAGGCCATCGACGACGAGGGGAACCCTGTCAGCCGCGTGGTCCTCATCGAGAACGGCATCCTCAAGGCTTATCTCCAGTCGCGGAAGACCGCGCGGAAGATGGCCACCGAGCCCACAGGCAACGGCCGGCGCGAGAGCTACCGGCACCTGCCCATCCCCCGCATGCGGAACACCTTCCTGGCCGCCGGGAGCGAGTCTCCCGAGGCCATCCTGAAGGACCTGGACCGGGGCCTGCTGGTCACCCACATGGGCGGCGGGCAGGTGGACACCGTCACGGGGAACTTCGTGTTCCAGGTGACCGAGGGCTACTGGGTGGAGCAGGGCGAACGGAAGTACCCTGTGAAGAACGCCACGCTCAGCGGCTGTGGCCCGGAGGTGCTGAAGCAGCTCACCCGCATCGGCAGCGACCTCCACCACTTCGACATCGGCACCTGCGGCAAGGACGGCCAGGGGGTGCCCGTGAGCGACGCCCTGCCCACCATCCTCTGCCCCGCCCTCGTCGTGGGCGGCACCGCGGAGCCTCTGCCGAGCGTGATTTGAAAGAACTGAAGCAACTCACCACGAAGACGGGAAGACCACGAACAAACCTGTCTCTCTCGTGGTCTTCCTGTCTTCGTGGTTCAAGCCTTTTCCTGAGATGCCTGACATGACCGATCCCTTCCGTTCCTTCGTCCCCGAAGCCCTCGAGGCCCGGCTCCAGGAGGGCCTCGCCCACGCCATGAAGCTGGGCGCGGAGGGGGCCGAGGCCTTCCTCTCGGTGTCCCGCTCCCGCAAGGCCAAGGTGCAGAACGGCGCCCTGGAGGACCTCACCGCCAGCAAGCGGGGGGGCCTCGGTGTGCGGGTCATCCGCGCCGGCGCCAAGGGCTTCCGGACAGGCCTCGCCACCACCAGCGACCTGGCGGCGGCGGATTTCCGGGAGCTCTTCACCCAGGCCTGGGAGCTGAGCGCCCTGGGCGACGAGGACCCCTGGCTGCGGCAGGCGGAGCCCTCCGGCACCGACGACCTGCCCTCCCGGTTCGATCCTGCCGGGGACGCCCTCACGCCCGAGCAGCGCATTGAGCGGGCCCTGGCGCTCGAAGCCGAGGCGCGGAAGGCCTCCCCCAAGGTCGCCGCCGTGCGCGAATCCTCCTGGAGCGACGGGGCCGGCGCCAGCCTGCTCCTCACCCAGAAGGGCGTGCGGGCGGCCGACCTCGGCTCCAGCTGCTCCGCCGCCATCGAGCTGGCTGTCGCCGAGGGCGATGAGCGCCAAGCTGCCTGGCACTGGGACGTGGCCCGCAGGCCCGCGCTCGACCTCGCCGCCATCGGTGCCGAAGCGGCCCTGAAGGGCGAGCGGAAGCTGAACCCGCAGCGCCTGCCTGCCGGCAGGTACCCCGTGGTGCTCCATCCCGAGGTCGCCGTGGACCTGCTGGGCATCGTGGCCGGCATGCTGGACGCCGAGTCGGTGCTCAAGCAGCGCAGCCTCTTCGCCGGCAAGGTGGGGGAGGCCATCGCCTCGCCCCTGCTCACCCTGGTGGACGACGGGCGGCTCGCCGAGGCCCCGGGCCGGCCCGCCCTGGGTACGGAGCCCTGGGACGCGGAGGGCCTGCCCACCCGCCGCAACGTGCTCATCGAGGGCGGCGTGCTGAGGACCTACCTGCATACCCTCAAGACGGCCGCGGAGATGGGCGTAGCCCCCACCGCCAACGCAGGGCGCGGCCTGGGCAGCCAGCCCGGCGCCACCACCTTCAACCTCTTCCCGCTGGCCGGGCAGACGGCCCCGGACGCCCTCTACCGGATGGCCGGGAACGGCGTGCTCATCACGGAGATCATGGGCCTGCACACCGTGGATCCCGTGAGCGGCGACCTCAGCGTGGGCGCCAGCGGGATCCGCATCCGCGATGGGGTGCTGGCCGAGCCCGTGGACAAGCTCACCTTCGCGGGCAACCTCCGGGACTTCCTCACCCGCATCGCCGCCCTGGGCAGCGACCTCCGCTGGTACGGCAGCAGCGCTGGCCTCAGCATCCTGCTGGAGGACATCGCCCTGGGAGGGGCCTGATGAGCGCGGGATTCTGGGACGAGCGCTACGCGGAACCCGAACTCACCTACGGCGCGGAGCCCAATGATTTCCTGAGGGAGATGGCGTCCCGCATCCCCGCCGGCCCCGTCCTGGGCCTGGGCGAGGGCCAGGGCCGCAATGCCGTGTTCCTCGCCGGCCTGGGGCATGCGGTCACCGCCGTGGACCAGTCCGCCGTGGGCCTGGCCCGGGCCGGGGAGCTGGCGACCTCGCGCGGCGTGACCCTCGCCCCGGTGGTGGCCGACCTCGCCGATTTCGACCCGGGCCCCGGCCCCTGGAGCGGCATCATCTCCATCTTCTGCCATGTGCCCTCGGCCCTCCGGCGGCGCCTCTATCCCCGCTGCGCCGAGGTCCTGGCACCGGGCGGAGTCCTCATCCTGGAGTCCTACACGCCGGACCAGCTCGCCCACGGCACGGGCGGGCCGAAGGAGCCCGACCTGCTCTGCACCCTGGCGGAGCTGCGGGGGCTGCTGCCGGGCCTCGACCTGGAAGTCGGCCGGGAGACCGTGCGCGAGATCCACGAGGGCCCCTACCACCATGGTCCCGGCGCCGTGGTCCAGGTGGTGGCGCGGAAGCCGGCCTAGCCCGCAGGGGTGCGGATCTGCGATCCTGGGGTCTTCTGCATCGGGATCCCCATGAGCCTCCAGTCCGCCCGCGAATACCTGTCCTCCCCCCACCTGGAGCCGGAGCTCCAGGCTGAGCTGGAGCCGCTCGTGACCGCCGCCGGATCGGGCGATGCCAGGGCCCTGGCCGAACTGGACGATCGCTTCTCCGAGCCGCTCGCCTTCGGCACCGGCGGCCTGCGGGGCTTCATGGCCGCCGGTCTGCGCCGCATGAACCGGCCCAACATCCGCCGGGTGTCCATGGCCCTGGCCACCGTCGCCTCCCGACGTGCACCCAGCCGGAAGATCGCCGTGGTGGGCTTCGACACCCGGCTGAACTCGGCCGCCTTCGGCCGGGCCTGCGCGGAGGTGCTGGCGGCCGCGGGCTACCAGGTCTTCCTCGGCGACCGCCCGCTGCCCACGCCCTTCCTCTGCTTCGCCATGAAGCGCCTCCAGGCGGGCTGCGGCGCCATCGTCACCGCCAGCCACAATCCCAAGGAATACAACGGCTTCAAGGCCTACAACGACCTTGGCGGCCAGGTGGTGGAGCCCTGGGATGTGGAGATCGAAGCCGAGATGGCGCGCCTGCCGCTGGTGCCCGCGCCGCCCAAGGTGCCCGAAGGCCGCATCCTCCCCATTCCCGCCGAGGTGGAAGCCGCCTACCTCGCCATGGGTCTCGGCCTGCTCCAGCATCCCCAGCCCTTCGAGGCCGCCCGCATCCTCTTCACGCCCTTCCACGGCACCGGCGGCGCCTTCGTGCCCACCCTCTTCGAGCAGGCCGGCCTCCCGCTGACCATGAGTCCCAGCCAGGGGGTCCAGGACGGCACCTTCCCCACCGCCCCCCGGCCCAACCCGGAGGAGCTGGCCGCCTACCGGGCGCCCCTGGAGGAAGCGGAGCGCATGGGGGCCGAGGTCATCCTGGCCAACGATCCCGATGCGGATCGCATCGGCGTCGTGGCGAAGCGCAACGGAGCCTGGGAACTCATGTCGGGCAACGACCTGGCCGCCCTCACCCTGGACTACCTCTGCACCCAGAAGGGACGGAAGGGCGTGGTGGTCAGCACGGTGGTGACCTCGGACTTCATGGCTGAGGTGGCCCGCCACCACGGCCTTCCGGTCATGTGGACCCTCACCGGCTTCAAGAACATCGCCGTCTGCATGGACCGGCTGGAGACCCTGGGCGAACCCTACGCCTTCGGGGCCGAGGAGAGCTACGGCATGCTGCTGCCGCCGAGCCTGCGCGACAAGGACGGCGTCACGGCCGCCCTGGTGGTGGGCGAGATGGCCGGCCACTTCAAGGCCAAGGGGCAGACGCTCTTCCAGGCCGTGGAAGCCCTCATGGCGCGGGTGGGCACCTTCCACAACCGCCTGGTGAACCTCGAAGATCCGCGCCCCGGCGGGGCGAAGCGCTTCGCCGAGGCCATGGAGCGCATCCGCACAGCCGGGCTCGACACGCTCGGCGGCGAAAAGGTCGTGGCCTGGGAGGATTTCCAGGCCGGCGAGTGGCACGGGGAAGGCCGCACGGAGCCCATCCTGGACCGCCCGGACCAGCGGGACCGGGCCCTCCCCATCCCGCGCAGCAATGTCCTGAAGTTCCGTTTGGAGAGCGGCGCCTTCGCCGCCTTCCGCCCCAGCGGCACCGAGCCGAAGCTGAAGGTCTACCTCCAGAGCCGCGCCGATGCCGGCCTCCTGGACCGGCTCGAGGCCGAGGCCAGGTCCCTGCTGGGCCTGTAGCCGCGTCCTGACCACGGAAAAGGGCGCCTTCCGGCGCCCTTTTCCGTGGTGGAGAAGCCGACTACTTCTTCTTGGTGACGGTCAGCTTGCCCTCGGCCCAGCCGTGGCAGTCCTTGCACTGGGCTTCCTTGTACTTCGCGATCATCTTGGTGGCTTCGGCGTTGAACTTCTTGTCCTTGGGCGCGCCCACGTGGCAGGCGGTGCACTTCGCACCCTTCACGGTGGTGGGCTTGGCCATGGCAGGGGCCACGGCGAGGGCCAGGACGGCGGAGATGAGGACGAGGCGGCGCATGGTGTCTCCTTGAGGGGGTTGGAGTGCCCCGACGGAATACGGGGCTCAGGGGAGGGACAGCAGGTTCCTTGCCAATGCCTGAAGGGAAGGCGGAAAAGGCGACCCGAAGGGGATCAGTGCCCATCATGACATCCGCGTGACGCTAAATCAATCCAGGACGTCACTTACGATTGAGTCTCAACTTTTACACGTGACTGTCATTCCCGGGAAAAAGAAGGCGCCGACCGGAGCCGGCGCCTTCCCTCCCCAGGGGGCTCAGTGCGCCAGGCGGGAGACCATGGCGTAGATGATGAGGAGGAGCAGGACGATCCCCAACCCGAAGAAGATGTAGCCGAAGGTGCGGGCAATGCCCTTCCAGGCGTCCCACTCGTCCTTGACGCGGAAGGCATCCAGGCGGCCCTCCTTCAGCAGCCGGTCATACCACCGCTTCCGCTCGTGGAGCATCTCGGACTTGGCGATGCGGCCCGAGAAGATCACGGTGTCCATGGGGAACTTCTCCAGCCGGAAATGGGTATTGAAGAAGTGGACGGTGAAGATGAAGCCGGCGGCCAGCAGCGCCTCATCGGAGTGGACGATGAGCGAGACATTGATCATCCAGCCCGGCATGAACCTGCTGAAGAACTCCGGGAACCACATGATCAGCCCCGAGAGGCCGATGGCGAACACGCCCCAGAACACGGCCAGGTAGTCGAACTTCTCCCAGTAGGTCCAGCGGTCGAACTGCGGCCGCTCGCCCTTGCCGAAGAACCACTTGTTGTGGGCCACCAGGTCGTCCAGATCCTGCTTGGAGGGGATCATCGAATCGGGATGGGCCATGGCCTTCCAGATGCGCGACAGGCGGATCCTCCCGGTTTCCGGATCGCGCAGGAAGCCGCGGTGACGCCAGAAGTTGGCCAGGGTGTCCGTGACGTGCAGGGTGAAGTACACGAAGGTGATGACCGCGCCGAAATGGTGAAGGGTGCGGGCCACGCCCGGTCCGCCCATGAAGGCGAAGAGCGTCCTGGCCCAGTGGGTGTAGTAGAACTTCAGCGGCATGCCCGTCAGCACCAGCAGCAGGAAGCTGGTGACCACCAGGATGTGGAGGAAGCGCTCGAAGGGCTGGAACCGGGTGAACTGCTCCTCGTCCTTCTCGATGTTGGCCTTGGCCTCGCGGAACTGCTTCGAGTCGTGGCGATACAGCCAGATGGAGCGGAACAGCCAAAGGAGCGTGTGCAGGCCGAAGAGGGTGAAGGTGAACACCAGGAGGGTGGTCATCACCAGGAAGACGTAGTGCAGGATCGGGTCATGCTTGCGATCCATGGGATCGGCATGGGGCTCGTACTTCGCGAAACTCGCCGAGGCATCGGCATGGCACTTCCGGCAGGTGTTGACGATGTTGGCCTTCGATAGGCGGGAGTTGGGGTCCGACACCGGGAGCACGTCGTGGTGGCCGTGGCAGTCGTAGCAGGCGGCCACATCGGTCGCGCTGTTCGCCCGGCCCAGGGCCATGGCCTTGCCGTGGTAGGTGTCCCGGTAGTGCTCGAGCCGGTCGGCGTGGCACTTCCCGCAGATCATGTCGCTGTTGGCCTTGAAGTGGCCGCTCACCGGTGTCTCGATCTGGTGGGCCGAGTGGCACTGGATGCACACGGGCCCGCGGGGATCCCCCTTGGCGAGGAGCTGGCCATGGATGCTCTTGTTGTAGATCGCTTCGACCGTGACGTGGCACTTGCCGCAGGTCTTGGCGACATTGGCGTGATTGATGGGCGAGCTGCGATCCACGCTTCGCTTGATGTCGTGCACGCCGTGGCAGTCGTTGCAGCTCGGCGCCACGATGAGCCCCTTCTTCAGGAGGGCCTGGCCGTGGATGCTCTCCTGGTACTGGTATTCCACGGCGGGGTACTTCATCTTGTATTCTTCAGTGATGTTCTTGTTGGCGTGGCAACGCCCGCAGGTGACGGGAAGGTTCATCTTGTAGACCGGCGAATCGGGCTGGCCCACCGGGACGATGTAGTGGTTCCCATGGCAGTCAACGCAGCTGGCGGCGGCGGATGCCCCCATGGCCTTGCTCATGCCGTGGATGCTGCCCTGGTAGACCTTGGATTCCTCCGCGTGGCAGTTCCCGCAGGCCACCTTGGCGGGGGGATGGCTGCCGTCCTGGTGGCTGTCATCGAGGCCCGCGTGGCAGTCCCTGCACTTGAGCGAAGCGTGCACGGCCTTGCCGAAGCGGTCGGCATCCACGAAGAGAGACACCTTGGCCCCGCCCGGACCCTCCTTGCTGAAGTCCTTGTCGCCGTGGCAATCGAGGCAGTTGTCCTGCGCGGGCTTTCCGGCGGCCGCCCGGACCGGCAGGGAGCCCGCGAAGCTCCAGGCCAACAGGGCGGCGGCGGCGATCCACCAGGCGCGGTGGCGGTGGCGTCCAGGAGGTTGCAGAAGGGAGCGGCCTGCAGGCGCGAGGGGAATCATGGCGAAGCCTCCGACACGGAAGGGAACGGGGGGTGGGGGAATCGATGGGGATGGGTGCAGGGCGGAGCCCCGCCCTGCCCTCGGATCAGTGGCCGGCGGGCGCGTCGGGAGGGGTGGCCTGGTCCGAGTCCTGGACCTCCGAGGCCTCGACGATCTTCCGGTAGTACTCGGGCCGGGTCTCCCGCAGGTGGTCGGCCGAGACCTTGCCGTTCAGCCAGGCCATGTCCATGGGGTAGACATCGGGATCGAAGATCACCAGGTACCAGTGCCACACGAGGATGGAGAGCGTCGCGAGGATCGCCTCGTACCAGTGAGCCGCGGTGGCGGCATCGATCACCCACTTGGGGAAGTGGCTCAGCGTCCAGTTCTCGGCCCAGAGCAGGAACCCGGTCACCGCCATGACGATGGTGCCCCACATGAAGGCCCAGTACTCCATCTTCTCGGGATAGCCGAACATGCCGAAGGTGGGCCGGTGCTTCGTGAGGCCCAGGTTGTACCGGAGCATGTTGAAGATGTCCTTGGCGTCCTGCCAGTTGGGGAGCAGCTCGGTGAGGATCACCCGGTCGCGCCGGACCATGGCCATGTGGACCAGGTGGTACACCGTCCCGAAGGTGATCAGGATGGCGGCGATGCGGTGGAGGTAGGCCCGCGCGATCGGGCTGAGGCCGCAGGCCTGGCACATCTTCACCCAGGCGGATTCGGGGAACTTCAGGGCGAATCCCGTGAACACCAGGGTGAGGAAGCTCACGATCACCATCCAGTGGGCGATGCGGAAGCGGATGTTCATCCGCATGACCTCCTCACCCGTGCCGTGGTGGAGCTTCCGGTGGCGGAGCTTCCGGAGGAAGTCGAGGCCGTTGTGCAGGAGCATGAAGCCGATGGTCAGCGGGATGAGGAGGAGGTAGGCCAGGCGGATCCACTTCACGACGGGATGCTCCGAAGCCCCTTCGTTGCGGAGGTGGATGTGGGCCGTGGCGAGCTTGTCGCCCACGCCGGCGTGGCACTGGCCGCAGGTCCTCCCCAGGTTCTTCGGGTTGATGGTGGAGCGTGGATCGCTGGAGGGCAGGATGTCGTGCACGCCGTGGCAGGAGGCGCAGTTGGCCACGGTCTGCTGCCCGCCCCGCAGGGCGAGGCCGTGGAAGCTGTCCTCGAAGGAGGTCACGTTGGAGGCGGGGAGATCGTAGCGCCGGGCCAGCCGCTCATCCGCGTGGCAGCGGCCGCAGGTCACCGTGGAGACCCGGGCGGGGTTCACCAGGGACCCGGCCTCCGAAGGCGCGAGGATGGTGTGCTCACCATGGCAGTCCGTGCAGGTGGGCGCGTCCGCGGCGCCCCGCGCCACCGCCACGCCATGCACGCTCTGCGCGTAGGCCGCCTTGACCTGGGCGTGGCAGGCCCCGCAGGTCTCCATCACATTGGCGTGGTTCACCTTCGCCCGGGGATCGGTCGCGGGCAGGATGTTGTGGCTCCCGTGACAGTCCGAGCAGGAGGCCGCGGCCAGGTTGCCCTTCGCCACCTCCCGGCCATGCAGGCTGAGACGGTAGGCCTCCACGGGCTTGGCGAAGGGGATCTTGTGCTTCGCCATGAAGTCCGGATTGGAATGGCAGGAGCCGCAGGTGTCCGGCAGGTTCCGCTTGGCGACCCGGGAGCCCGGGTCGCTGGCGGGCAGCATCTCGTGGGCCGGGCCGTGGCAGGAGGAGCAGGTGGCGGCATCCGCCATGCCGCTCTTCTTCGCCACGCCGTGGGCGCTGCCGGCGTACTCCTTGACCTCATCTGCGTGGCAGTCGCCGCACTTCACCGGCGCGGGTTTGCCCGCGTGGGGCAGCTTCGTGATGCCGTTGTGGCAACCCGTGCAGCCCATGCTCGCGTGGGGGGTCTTCTCGAATTTCGCCAGATCCACGTCATGGCAGCCGACACAGTCCTGCGGCTTCGGCGCCGCCGCCGACAGGAGCAGACAGGAGAAGAATCCAGCCAGCAGGAACCGCATAACACCCCCGCAAGTCATCAATCACCCTAGCGCGGATGTTCCATCCCACTGCTTGATCTAAATCACGAATGGCCGTGCCTATCAGCCATGTTCTTTCGTGTCTCTACATGGAAAAGAACGATTCCTGAGACTCATGATCTTGAGGAAAAGCCCTCATAATACGAGTTGTTCCTGGTACTCGCCGAAGACCCCGCGGAGGGCGTCGCAGACTTCGCCCACGGTGGCCTCCGCCTTCACGGCCGCCAGGATGCGGGGCATGAGGTTCTCTGTGCCCCGCGCGGCCGTTTCCAGCTCCGCCAGGCGCTGCTTCACGATGCCGTTGTCCCGGTTCGCTCGCACGGCTGCGACCTGCTGCCGGCGCGTGGCGCCCAGGGCCTCGTCCACGCGCAGGAGCTCCGGCTGGGCCTCGTTCTCCAGGGTGAATCGGTTGACGCCCACCACCACCTGCTCGCCCTTCTCCACGGCCTTCTGGTAGGCGTAGGCCGCGTTCTGGATCTCCCGCTGGGGGAAGCCCTTCTCGATGGCGCTGACCATGCCGCCCAGCTCGTCCACGCGCCCCAGCAGCGCCCGGGCGCGGGCCTCCAGTTCGTCCGTGAGGGACTCGATGAGGTAGCTGCCGGCGAAGGGATCCACCACGTCCGCCACACGGGATTCGTAGGCCAGGATCTGCTGGGTCCGCAGGGCGATGCGGGCGCTGGCCTCCGTGGGCAGGGCCAGGGCCTCGTCCCGGCTGTTGGTGTGCAGGCTCTGCGTGCCCCCGCAGACGGCGGCCATGGCCTGGACGGTGGTGCGGACGATGTTGTTGTCCGGCTGCTGGGCCGTGAGGGTGCTGCCGGCGGTCTGGGTGTGGAAGCGCAGCATCTGGCTCTTGGGATCGTCGGTCTTGAAGCGCTCCTTCATGATCCGGGCCCAGAGTCGGCGGGCGGCGCGGAACTTGGCCACCTCCTCGAAGAACTGGTTGTGGGCGTTGAAGAAGAAGCTGAGGCGCGGCGCGAAGGCCTCCAGCTTCAGGCCGGCATCGAGGGCGGCCTGCACGTAGGCGATGCCGTCGCCCAGGGTGAAGGCGATCTCCTGCGCCGCGGTGCAGCCGGCCTCGCGGATGTGGTAGCCGCTGATGGAGATGGTGTTCCAGTTGGGCACCTGGTCCGCGCAGAAGGCGAAGATGTCCGTGATGAGGCGCAGGCTCGGGCGGGGCGGGAAGATGTAGGTGCCCCGGGCCATGTACTCCTTGAGGATGTCGTTCTGGATGGTGCCGCCCACCTGCTGCCAGGAGACGCCCTGTTCCTCCGCCACGGCCAGGTAGAGGGCCAGCAGCACCGCAGCCGGCGCGTTGATGGTCATGCTGGTGGTGACCTTGTCGAGGGGGATGCCCCGGAAGAGCGTCCGCATGTCATGGATGGAGCTGATGGATACGCCCACCTTCCCCACCTCGCCGAAGGCCATGGGATGGTCGGGGTCCATGCCGATCTGCGTGGGCAGGTCGAAGGCCACGGAGAGGCCCGTGGTGCCCTGCTCCAGCAGGTAGCGGTAGCGCGCGTTGCTCTCCTCGGCGGTGGCGAAGCCCGCGTACTGGCGCATGGTCCAGAGCCGGCCCCGGTAGCCCGTGGCCTGCACGTGCCGCGTGAAGGGGTAGCGCCCGGGCGCGCCCAGGTCGCGCAGCACATCCAGGTCGGCCACGTCGGCCGGCGTGTAGCTGTTCTTCAACGGGATGCCGGAGGTGGTCTCGAAGACCCGCTGGCGCAGCTTGGCGGGATCCTCGCGGACCTCCAGCTGGGTACGGACCTGAGCGAGGAAATCCTTCTGGTACATGAGCCCTCCGAGAAGTCCACCTTACCGTCCGGCCGCGGCGCCGCGCTACACTTGGCCCCTCCTCCCCGAGGGCCCGCCATGCCGATGACGCCTCCGCCGCCCGCCGAATACCAGCTCCTCTCCGGCGCCGACCTCTGGACGGACCAGGGGCCGCGGCGCGGCCAGGCCGTGGTGACCCGCGGCGGAAGGATCGTGGCCGTGGGGCCCGAGGCCCGACTGGCCAAAGCCCACCCCAGGGCACGGCGCGTGGCCCTTCCGGGCGGCACCCTTCTGCCGGGGCTCATCGAGGGCCATGCCCACGTCGCCGGCCTCGGCGCCCTGGCGCAGGAGGTGGATCTCACCGGCGCCCAGGACCTGCCCACGGCCCTGGCCCGGGTCCGGGCCTGGTCCTCGTCCCACCCCGGCGGATGGCTCATCGGCCGGGGCTGGGACCAGAACCTCTGGCCCACCCGCGCCTTCCCGAAGGCCCTGGACCTGGACGCCCTCACCGGCACCCGGCCCGTCCTGCTCACGCGGGTGGACGGGCACGCCGCCTGGGTGAACTCCGCGGCCCTGGCCCTGGCGGGGATCGACGACCGCACGCCCGATCCCGAAGGCGGCCGCATCCTGAAGGACGCCTACGGCCGGCCCAGCGGCATCCTGCTGGATGGGGCCATGGCCCTGGTGGAGAAGCTCGTCCCCCAGCCCACCCCTGCGGAGCTGGATGCCCAGCTCCTCGCGGGCCTCCGCGCACTCGAGCAGGACGGCTTCACCGCCGTGGCGGACATGGGCATCGGGGCCCCCGTGCTCGCGTCCTACCGGCGGCTGGCCGCGGCGCACGCCCTGCCCATCCGGGTCTTCGCCTACCTCAGCCACGACCACGAGCTGATGATCCGGGAGCTGAAACAGCAGCGCGCGAAGGGCCTCTCGTTCTTCCAGGTCCAGGGCGTGAAGTTCTACATGGACGGCGCCCTGGGAAGCCGTGGCGCGCGCCTCCTGGCACCCTACGCGGACGACCCCTCCACCCAGGGCCTCTGGGTGACGGATCCCGCCAAGGTCCAGGCGGACGCCGCCATCACCCTGCGGGCCGGCTACCAGCCCGCCATCCATGCCATCGGCGATGCCGCCAACCGCGCCGCCCTCGACCTCCTGGCCGCCGCCGAGCGGAAAGCCGGCCGGCCCCGCACGCTCCCGCCCCGCATCGAGCACGCGCAGATCGTCACCCCCGAGGATGCGGCCCGCTTCGGCAAGCTGGGCATCGTGGCCAGCGTCCAGCCGATCCACTGCACGGCGGACCATGCCTGGACGCCCGCCCGGCTGGGGCCGGACCGGGTGAAGGAGGCCTTCCCCTGGCGCAACCTGGTGAACGGTGGGGCCCTGCTGGCCTTCGGCAGCGACGCGCCCGTGGAGGACGCCAACCCGTTCCTGGGACTGGCCGCCGCGGAGACCCGCCAGGATCCCGCGGGCGATCCGCCCGGAGGCTTCCTGCCGGACCAGCGCCTCACCCGCGCCGAGGCCCTCCGCGCCTACACCGCCGGCAACGCCAGGGCCCTGGGCCATGCGAAGGATCTCGGCATCCTGCAGAAGGGGGCCGTGGCCGACCTGCTGTGGGTCCAGGCGCCCATGTCGACCCTCAGCCCCGAGGCCCTTCGGAAGCTGAAGCCCGGGCGGCTGTGGGTGAACGGGGTGGAGGTCGAGTTGGGCCGCTGAAAAGGATCTCCCCGAAGGGCACGAAGAGCAGGCTATCAAGAGCTCGAAGAGATCGTTCATGCCATCGCACCCTTCAGGGCCTTCCTCCGTGTCCTTCGTGGATGTCTTTGAAGCCCCCTGGGACCGCCTCTGGAATACTTAGGCCCATGAGCCTCCGCCCCGACGCCCCTCTCCTCGCCCCCTCGCTCCTCTCCGCCGACTTCGCCCGGCTGGGCGAGGAGCTGCAGATGCTCGAGTCCACGGGGGCCCAGGTGGTCCATGTGGACGTCATGGATGGCCGCTTCGTGCCGAACATCACCATCGGCCTGCCGGTGGTTGAGGGTCTGCGCAAGGCCACCGCCCTACCCCTGGACTGCCACCTGATGATCGTGGAGCCCCTGCGCTACGCCGTGGAGTTCGTGAAGGCGGGTGCCGACTGGGTGAGCGTCCACCAGGAGGCCGATCCCCACCTGAACCGCACCCTGGCCGCCATCCGCCAGGCCGGCGCGAAGGCGGGCGTGGTGCTGAACCCCGGCACCCCCGTGGAGACGCTGGTGGACCTCGTCGGCGACTTCGACTTCGTGCTGCTGATGAGCGTGAACCCCGGCTTCGGCGGCCAGAGCTTCATCCCCCGGGTGCTGGACAAGGTGAGACGGCTGGATGCCCTCCGCACCGAGCGCGGCATCCCCTTCCTCATCGAGGTGGACGGCGGCGTCAGCCTGAAGAACGCCGCGGACCTGGTCCGCGCCGGCGCCGACTGCCTGGTGGCCGGCAACGCCGTGTTCAAGGCCCCGGATCCGAGGACTGCCGTCAGCGGCCTGCTGGGCGAGATGGCGAAGGGGCGCACAGCCTGAGCTTCGCGTCCCGCGGAAGGCGCTTGATGGCCCGCTCCCGCCGCAGCGCCTCCGCCTTCGAGCCGCAGGCCTCGGTGTAGACGAGCACGAGCGGGGCCCGCCCCCGGGTGTACTTCGCCCCCTTCCCCGCCTCGTGCAGCGCCAGCCGCGCCGCCACGTCCAGGGCGATGCCGCAGTAGAGCGTGTCATCCGCGCAACGGAGGAGGTACACCCACCAGGTCATGACCCGCTCCGCCACGAGGCCGGGAAGGCCTCGGCCAGGATCTGCTCGGCGGTGGCACCCTGGGCCGCCCGGAAGCGGGCGGTGGCGAGGCAGAGGCCCACGTTGTGCCCCCAGCCCCGGCCCTGTAGACGCAGGCCCCCATCGGGCAGCGGCTCGGCCACGCAGGCGTTGCTGGGCCAGGCGGTCCAGCCGAAGCGGCGCCCCGCCGCCAGTCGCAGGGCCTCCACCGGATAGGGCCCGGAGGCGCCCAGGCGGATCCCGGCCTGGCCCGCGCGCAGCCCCGGGGCCACGTCCCGCTTGAGGGCCGCCACCTGGGCGGCCGACAGGGTCCGGGTCCAGGAGGCCCAGCGGTCGCCGGGCACCTCCGCCGGCGTGCCCACGTCGGCGGGACCCTCGCCCCAGACTGCCCTGGGGCTCAGGCCCCGCCCTCCCGCGGAGCCCGTGAAGAAGGCCCAGCGGGGATCCAGAGCCAGACCCGGGGCCGTGGCCACGGCGCGCCCCGTCTCCGGGGAGGCGCTGCCCCGCACCACCGCGCAGTGGGTGAGGGGGCACAGGGCGCCCCCGGGATGCGCGTGGCGATGGGCCGCGAGCCAGCGGGCGAGCACCGCGGCCAGCGCCCGTCGGGCCTCGAAGGGCGCGTCGGCACCGAGTTCGCCTTCCGTGGCGGCGGCCACCCAGGCGGCCACGGGCGCCGTCCACCTCAGCGACCAGCCCTGGCGTCCCGCGCGAATCCTAACCTGGCCCCGGAGGGTCCCCACGGGGAACCCGGCGCCGAAGCGGACCGTGCCCTCGAAGCGCCACTGGCGGCCGGATATATTGGACAATCGATGTCCATTCACGACCATGGGCCCGCGGAGCCGCTCCGGTGGCCAGGCCACGGTGACCTCCGCGGGGGAGTCCCCGCCCAGGGAGAGGCTTTCCTTGGTCCAGGCGCCATCCTGGCGCGCGCCCGCCCGGGGAGGGACCGGCGTGGGATCCCCCCGCAGCCAGGCCCGGAGCCATCGGTAGGCCCAGGCCTGCTCCCTGGTGGTGCCGCCGGCCAGGGCCCGGTCCAGGCGGTCCTGCAGGCCCGGGGACGGCGCAGCCGGCCAGCGCGCTGGAGGACGGCGATGGGCCTCCGCGTGGAGGCAGCGGGCCTCCTCCGCCCAGCGGCGCAGCCGGACCCCCGCCAGCCGCCGGTGGACCAGCTCGTGCCGGAGCACGGCGCCCAGGTCCCGGCGACGCAGCTGGTCCCAGGGGCGGAGGTGGAGGGTGTTCCCGATCCACTGCGCCGCCCGGCCGGGAGGCGCGCCCGTGGCCTGCTCGAAGGCCCGGGCCTCCGCGTGGACCCGCACCACCCAGGCGCCGCCGGGCCAGGGACCGTAGGCTGCCGTGTCGGTGAAGGCCGTGGCGAGGGCGGTCGCCACGGGGGCCTGGGCCTCCGGATCCCCCTCGAACCGGGGAGGCGTGAAGGCAGGCTGAGGCGCCGCGAGCAGGATCACCGGATGCCCATGATCTCCCGGAACCGGGCCATGGCCTCGCCCTTGCCCCGTCCCCGCGGGAGGTGCAGCACCGCCACCGTGCCACCGCGACCTGCGGCCACCCAGGCGGACGTGGCACCGGGCTCGCCGGGGACCGGGGCGGTGCCGGTCTTGAACCACCAGGCCTCCTTCCCGATCAGGTCGCCGATCTCGGTGAAGAAGCCGGAGAGGTAGCGGTGGGCGTACTCCAACACCTCACCCTGACTCGGGTCCGCCAGCCAGCCGGCCATGGCCGCTGGGCTCGTTCGCAGCAGGTCCCCGTCGCCCACCCAGGCCGGTGTCAGCGCCGGCAGGGTGTCCCCGGGGGGGAGGCGGTCGCCCAGGAAGGGGCCGAAGGCCTCCTCCAGCCGGAACCGCGCCGGCGCCTCGCCGTAGTCCCGCCGCCACCGGACCATGGATTCCCCGGCCCAGGAGAGGAAGGCCAGGTTGCAGCTCTCCCGCAGGGCCTTGCCCAGGTCCACCTTCCCGTGGCCGTCCCGCTTCCAGCAATGGTAGGGGCCCAGGGTGCCGGTGCAGCGGAAACGGACGTCCCGGCTGGACCACTCGATGCCCTCCAGCTTCAGCCAGACCAGCTTGGCCAGACTGCCCATGGGGGCCTCCTTCGAGGCCTCGCCGAACCCCTGGACCGGTCCTCCCTCCAGGCTGACGGCCAGACCTTCGCCGGGACGGAGGGCGCCCGGCGTCCAGGGGGGCGGCGCGGGCTCCTGGGCCGCCAGCAGGGTGCCCAGGACGAGAACCAGGAGGGCCCTAGGGTTCCACATCGATCGTCCCCAGGGTGACGGGCCCGGCCCCGGGCAGGATGAGGCGCTCGAAGGTCCAGCGGCGCTCCCGGTCCGTGCCGCCATCCAGCACCGCCTCCACCCGCAGCCGCGCGGGCTTGCCGCCCCGCCAGCCGCCGACCCACCGCAGGGTGTAGGTCCCCGGCGGCGGCGTGTCGTGGGTGTACTCGCCGGACCAGCGCAGCATGCCACCGGAGGCGGTGCGCCGGCCGGATTCGGCCACCAGGCCGTCCGGCTCCACCACCTGCAGGCTGCCGCTGGCCCACTCGCCGGAGGCCTGGAGGCTCAGGATCCGCAGGCGGGTGCGGGCCGCGGAGACCCACCAGCTGCGAACCACCCGCAGGCCCGAATCCGGCTCCAGGATCTCCAGCCGGTTCTCGCCGTTCTGGGAGGTGAGCTCCGTCTCGAAGGGCGAGCCCACGCGGACGGACCAGGTCTGGGCCGATCCGTTGAACCACACCCGCAGGTTTCGCTGGCGCCAGGCGTTCCGCCGGGCCGCCTCCTCCCGGGCGAGCCGCGCCTGACGGAGCTGCTCGGCGGTCCGCGTGTCCCGGTCCGGGACCTCGTCGGTGTCCTCGTCGTCGGTGCGCCGCTCCGGGTCGGCCCTGGGAGGCTCGGGGTCGCGGGGATCCACCAGCTTGATCCGCAGGGAGACCTTGGCCTCCCCGGACCAGCCGCCCAGGGCCGGATCCACCTCCAGACGCCACTGCTTGAGGTCGGGGACATAGGCCTTCGCGGGCTGGGCGGAGAACCCCAGGGTGCAGGCCGCGCCGAACAGGAGGGAGACCTTCAGCAGGTTTCGCATCACCGGCCTCCTTCCTCGACCCGGAGATCCAGGCCGTCGCAGGTGGCCCACTGGGCCTCGTTGGACATGAGGCTCAGCTTGGCGGGGCGGAGGCGGTAGGTCCCCGCCATGCCGGCCCGCAGCAGGATGCGGACACGGTGCGAGCCCCAGCTCCAGATCCGGGGGTAGAGGAAGGTCACCTTGTCGGGATGGACCTCGATCCTCGGCTTCTCCCAGTCCGGCGTGCTCCCCTCCTCCGTGAACGGGTGACCCTCGAGGACGAAGCCCTCGAGCTTCACGGTGGGGGTGAGGCCGCCCGGGATCGGCACCTCCAGGATGGCGTAGTCGGCGTCACGGTCCGTGCGGAAGGTGAGCTCCATCCAGGCCTCCTCCCCCGCGCGCAGCGTCCCGGTCCAGGGCTGGCGGACCCAGCCCTGGCGGGCATTTCCGGTCTCCTGCGGCGTCCGGAGCCGCCAGACCTTCCGGTCCACGGCCATGCGGAGGGCCGACGAGGCGTCGCCCCGCGGCACGCCCGCGGCGCTGCCGGGCACCTGGTAGGCGTAGGTCCACACCAGCACGCCCTTCCCGCTGGCGGTGAGGGTGACGGGCTTCGGCTCGGCCAGGGCGAAGCTGCCGGGCCGGGGGGCGCGGGCGTCCCAGCGCCGGGCCTCGGCGCGCTCCTGGAAGGTCCAGCTCGGCCCGCCCTGCACCGCCGCCTGGATGCCGGAGGGGCTCCAGTCCAGCTTGCGGATGCGGGCCAGGTAGGGGAGCAGGTCCACGATCTGCGCCGTGCTCCAGGTGGAGTACCAGCCGTAGCCGCGGTACTCGGAGGCCAGGAAGGTCTCGCCCTGGCGGATCAGGGGCGACTGCGGACGCGCCAGGCACAGGGCCTTGAGGGCCATGACCGTGGGCACCACATCGCCGGAGACGTAGCTCCACCAGTCGTCGCGCCGGCCCTCCCAGCGGGCCAGCCCGCCCCGCACCATGGCGGCCTGCTCCAGGCGGTCCACCAGCGCCGCCGTCTTCGGATGCCGGCTCTCCGCCGCGGCGAGGGCCACCATGGCCAGCACGTGGGCGCCGGGCCACTGGCCCTTCAGCACCTTGTCCGCGCTGCTGTCCACCAGGCCCTGCACCGGCTCGCCGCTGCGGGCCAGGGACAGCAGGAGGAAGGCCGCGTCCCCGGCGGGATCCACGGTCTGGCCCCGCTCCGCCCGCTGGCCCTGGGCCCGCTGGTCGGCCTGCCGGGCCACCTGCTGGAAGAGGGCCAGGGCCGCGAGCCGGCCGCGCCGGAAGACCGCCTCGTCCACCGGGTAGCCCAGGCGCTTCATGGTGGCGAAGCTCTGGATGGCGTAGCCCGTGGTGTGGGGGTTGGCGTCCAGGCCGAAGTCGTTGGGCGCGTACCAGCCCCAACCGCCGTTGGGCTGCTGGTAGCCGTACACCCGGAAGACGCCGTCCCGGATGTTGCGGTCCAGGTCCGTGAGCTGCTTCCAGTCCAGGGGCGGCATGGCGCCCTGCTTCACCAGGTCCGCCACCAGCAGGTTGGGGACGAAGCTGGAGAGGGTCTGCTCCACGCAGCCGTAGGGGTAGCCGATGAGGTAGGGCAGCGAGGGGGCCGCCAGGTGCTCCAGGCTGCCCACGGGCGTGAGCACCAGGGCGGCGCTGCCCTTGGCGCCGGGGGGCACGGGCACGGTCACCGTCTGGGACCCGCCGTCCAGGATGAGATGGCCCGACAGCGTGGCGGGCACCAGCTGGTCCAGCACCTGCACCCGCTGGCGCTCGGCGTCCTTCAGGCCGCCGCCTTCCACCCGCGCCGTCACCGCGAGGGGCCCGGTCTGGTCCGCCCGCAGCGGCAGGGCGAAGCGGTACTCGCCCTGGTCCGGCAGCGTGAAGGTGGCCTCGGGAGTCCCCACCAGCCGGCCGTTCTGGACCTCCAGGCGGATCCGCCCGCTGAGGGGCTGGCCCGAGAGGTTCCGCACCAGGGCGATGGCCCGCGCCTCCTCGCCGACGCTCAGGGTGCGGGGCAGTGTCACGGCCACCTGCAGGGGTTTGGAGGAGGGCCTGGAGGCCCGCCCCATGCCCACCTTCGTGTCGGCGGTGACGGCCAGGGCCGTGGCCCGCCAGGCCGTGAGGTTGTCGGGCAGGGTCAGCTCCACGCTGGCGTGCCCGTCCCGACCCGCGGCCAGGAAGGGGGTCCAGTGGGCCGTGTCCTTGAAGTTCTGGCGCACCTTGTCGGCGTCGTCGGCCTTGAACTCGCCGCGCTTCGTCTGCTTGAGGCTCCAGACGGGCCGCTGGCGGCGGAGCAGGTCGTAGAAGCTCCAGTCCGTGGAGCCCGAGCGCAGCACGCCGTGGCGCCGCGTGGGATTGAAGAACCGCACGGGATCGGGGTTCAGCTCGGCGCTGAGGGCGTAGATGGCCTCGTCCACCACGCCCACGCTGAGGTCGGCCGGCGCGGGATGGCCGGCGGCGTCCTTCACGTCCACGGAGACGCGCATGGGCTGGCCGGGCTGGTAGCGCTCGCGGTCCGTACTGACGGCCACCTGCAGGCGCCGGTCGAGCCGGGGCACGCGGAGGGGCACCTCCACCATCTGGCGCCGGCCCTCCGCCACGATCTCGAAGACCGCCCACACGTTGGGTTGCATGGCGGCGGTGACGGGGATCTCCACCAGGGCCGTGGTGCCGGGCACGGCGCGGCTCTGGCGCCGGCCCAGCGCCTCGTTCTCGATGGACCAGTGGAGGGTCAGCTTCGGCCGCGGCAGCTGCACCAGGATGCGGGCCATGTCGCCGGGCTGGTATTCGGGCTTGTCCGCGGCGGCGCGCAGGTCCGGCACCGCCGGCAGGGGCGTGCCCTCCGCCGCCACCGTGATGAGGCGCTGGGCGGCCACGGGCCGGCCCTTGGCATCGCGGGCCTCGGCCACCAGCAGGTAGAGCCCGCCCTCCGGGATGGTCAGCATGGCCTGGGGCCCCTGGGCCGAGGCCACGGTCTCGCCGGGCGTGAGGGCGCTGGGGCGGGACCACCAGTAGGCGTCGTCCTTCCGGGCCACGATGCGGGCCGCGCGGAGGGTGATGGGCACCCCGGCCAGCTCCCTGCCGTCCAGGTCCATGGCCCGGGCCGTCACCTGGAAGGGGCGCCCGGGCAGGGCCACCTGCCGGTCCGTGGCCACCCCCAGGATCATGTCGCCCGCGGAGGCCCGCACCTGGGCCTGGCCACCGTTGCGCTGGCCGGAGGCGTCCACCACCTTCACGACCATGCGCCACAGGCCGTCGCGCTCGGCCTTGAAGCCGGGGAGCTGGGCCTGGCCCTCGTCGTCCAGGTCCACCTGGCCGCTCTCCATCAACTCCGGCGCCGGGCCCGAGTCCTCCTCGTCCCAGATCCAGCGGGCCTTGGGCGGCACCACCTTGTAGAGGAACCAGTCCGCCTTGGCGCCGCGCACGGCGGCCCCGTAGAAGTAGCGGGCGGCCACATGGAATTCGAGCGGATCGCCCAGGCCCACCTTGGCCTTCGGCGTGTCCACCTTCACCTCGAAGGCGGGCTTCACGAAGTGCTCGACCTTGAACTCCGCCTGGCCCGGGCCCTGCGGCCCCTGGAACACCACGCGGTAGAGGCCCAGGCGCCCCGCGCCGGGCAGGGTGAAATGCAGGCCGTACGTGCCCGTCTCGGCGTTGAGGAGCGGGGCCTTCCCCTCGGTGACCTTGGTGTCCTCGGCATCCAGCACCGTGAAGGGCAGCTCCGGGGCGCCCGCGGCCACGCGGTTCTCGCCGTCCTCCACCCGCCGCAGGATGGCCTTGGCGAAGACCTCCTGGCCGGGCCGGTACAGGGGCCGCTCCGTGTAGGCGTAGAGGCGCTGCCGCACGGCGGCCGTGGCCTGGCCCTCGGAGGCCAGGAGGGCGAAGGCCGCGCCGCTGCGGGCCAGTACGACTCGACGCACGCCGGGGCCCGCCGCCAGCTCGGCGACGCCGGAACCGTCGAAGGCCAGGGCCTGGGCCTTCCCGGCCTCGAACACCTGGCCGGTGGCCCCGGCCCGGGGGGCCCCGTCGGTGGCGTTCACGGCCTGCACCCGCAGCCGGGCGCCGTCCTCCTCGGACAGCAGGGCCAGGTCCGACACCACCCAGGGCACGTAGGCCGCGTCTGAGCCCCGCAGGATCTCCACGAGGTACAGGCCCGCCGGCTGGCCCGGCAGCTCCACGCGGCTGAGGTGGCCGGAATCACCGGACTCGTCCTCCTCGTTCCCCTGCTTCCCCGCCACCTCCTCGGTGACCTTCGGCACCAGCTCCGTCACGTAGGTCAGGCCGGGTTGTCCCTCCAGCGGCAGGGCGCCGCCCTCCCGCGGGGCCGTGGCCGGGGTGCGCGGACTGGTCAGCCGGTCGGACTGCTTGGCAGCGTCCCGCAGGCTGCGGGTGGCCGTGCGGTGGACCGTGACGAAGGCCCGGCGGCCGCCCCAGAGGAGGGCCTCGCGCAGCACGTCCAGGGGATCCTGGGCGCCCCGCCCGCCCTCGGCCACGGGGCTTCCGGGGGCCTGCAGGAGGAGCTTCCGGAGGAAGCCTTCGGGATCCTCCACCCGGTAGAGGCGGATGCGCGCCTCCACAGGGATGGGCCCCGCGGCCTCCAGCTGCGCCGTCCTCCCCGGCAGGGTGGGCCGGAGCATGGCGAAGGCGCCGGTCCAGCCGCCCTCCCGCCAGGGGGCCTCGCCGCCGCGCTTCTGGGCGGTGCCCGTGGTGGGCAGCAGCAGCGCCGCGGGGATGAGCAGGGTGAGGAGGGGTCGGAGCCAGCGCATGTCAGGACCTGGAGGCGGAGGGGTCGGCGGGCCTGGACGCCAGCAGCTGCCAGCGGTAGAGGCCCAGGAAGGCGGGATTCTCGGCGAGGGGGCGGAACTCGGGATCGGGATGGTGGAGCAGGTCGTCCAGGCGGACCCGGCGCACCTCGCCCTCCTGGCGGGTGGCCCCCGAGCCCTCGGGGCCCGTGTCGTAGAGCAGCACCGGGCTGCCGTCGGTGTCGGGGCGGACGAAGGCCATGACGTGGTCGGGCTCGGGGCGGGCCCCGCCCCGGGCGAAGAAGATCAGGTCGCCGGGCCGGGCCTGGGCCAGGTCCCGGCCCAAAGGTACGCAGGCGAACCGGCGAAGGAAGGCGCCCTTGGCGAAGGGCTGGACGCCCTCCGGCGTGGGGAAGCCCTGGCGCCAGCCGCCCCCGAAGGCCGGGGAGGGGTCGCCGCCTGCGGAGCCGTCGGCGAAGCCCACCCGGTCCCGCCAGGCCGCCGTGTGGGGCGCCAGGGCCTCGCGGAACGCGAAACGCATCAGTCCCGCGCAGTCCCGCTGGGCGGGCTCCCAGGCCGGGCTGGGCCCCTCCAGCTGCTGTTCCAGGAGGGCCACGAACCAGCCCCGGAAGGCCTCGCGGTCGCCCTCGTCCCGGAGGCCGGACGGAAAGGTCCCCCCGGCCGGAATGGACACCGACTGTCGGAAGCCCGGCCAGGCCAGGAGGGTGGCCTGGGCGGCGCCCGCCGGGGCCATGAAGAACCCCTCGGCCGCGTTCCCCCAGGCGGGCACGCCCGCCACCCGCACGCCCCAGCCAGGCCTGCGCAGACCCAGCAGGCTCCGGCTCTCCACGCGGAGATGGCGGAGGGGGTTGGCGGGATCGGCCTCCAGCCTGACGCGGTGGCGCACGGGCACCAGGGCCAGGGCGGCCCCGCCCAGGACCACCCCGCCCAGGGCCGCCAGCCGGCGCGGTGTCATCGGGGCCGCCCTTCCAGTCCGCCCGCGGTCCAGTTCCACTCGATGCGCACGGTGCCGAGCGACTTCAGGGCGCCGAGGAAGGGCCCGAGGCTGGCGGCCAGCTCGGCGGCGGCCTCGTCCTCCGCCGGCGCGGCCTCGCCGGCCCACCAGCGGCTGCCCTGGCGCCCGCGGAGGAAGGCCAGCAGCAGGGTCTCCAGCTCCTGGGAGGCCCGCGCGCCGTCCACCTCCATGCGGGCCCAGGCCCGGGAGTCGCTGTCGGCCAGCGTGGGCGCCTGGCCGAGCAGGCCCGCCGCCACCGCCTTCACCGAACCGTCGTCGCTGCCCAGCACGAGGGTGTCGCCCACCAGGGCCCAGGCCGGCGTGAAGGCCTGATGGGTGCGGACCCGATGCAGCTCCGTGCTCCCGAAGGGCTGCTTCTGGTTCTGCCCCTGGAAGAGCCGGGGCAGCAGCTTTTTGAGCAGGTTCTCGACCTGCACCCGCTTCGCGGGCTGCACGGGCAGCGCCAGGGCCAGGCTCGGGCTCATGCCGGGCTCGCCGAAGCCGCCGAAGGCCCCCGCGGCGCCCTCCGCCTGCATCCGCGAGGCCCGCCAGGGATCCTCCCGGCGCAGCCGCGCCAGTTCCGTGAGGGCGGCCTTCTCGGCCTGCGTCACGGGAGGGGCCGGCACCCAGCCGTTCCAGAGGAGGGCCGCGCCCCGCAGGTCCAGGGCCCCCAGCAGGGTGTCCAGGTCCCGGCGGAGGCCCTCGAGCTGCCGCCGCCGCTCCGCCGCGCCCGCCACCGCGGCCTGGTAGGCCTGCAGCTGGGCCGGGCTCAGCTGGCTGCCCCCGCCCGCGAAGGCCGGCATCTCGGGTTCGGCGATGTCCGCACCCCGGTCCACCCGGAGGATCGCCGCCACCAGCTTCTCCGTCGGGCCCGCGCCCACGGACAGGGCCAGGGCCCCCGTGCGGGGCGCGGCCTTGGCCACGAAGGGGTTGGGCCAGGTGCCCTGCTGGGCTCCGGCAAGCCGGCGTCGCAGGGCCTCGCACTCGAAGGCGTCCCCCGCCCCCAGGCGCGGGACCACCCAGAAGGAGAGCTCCGTGTCCGGCGCCATGGCCGAGAGGGCCACCCGCGTCCACTCGCCGCGTTCGCCCAGGCTGGGCTGCGGACCCGGGAACAGCAACGCACGCAGGGGCGCCTCGCGGTCGCTGATCCAGGTGCCCTCGGGCCGCGCCACCAGGTGGAACACCCCGCCGGAGCCCCGAAGCTGCTGGACCTGCGCCTGCCCGCCGGGGCCCTGCCAGGTGACGGTGCGGGCCCGGGCCCCCTGGCTGAGGGGATTGAGCTTGAGCAGGCCCAGCAGCAGCTGGCTCCGCAGGGGCAGGTCGCCGGGGATGAAGACCAGGGTGCCGAGGAGGCCGTTCCCCGGGCCGCGTTCCACGCCGTAGTGCAGGATCCAGGCCTCGCGGCCCGCCAGGGGTTCCAGGGCCGGGGAGGCCTGGCGCAGCCAGGGCTCCAGGTGGCGCACCACGAAACCGGCCCGGCTGCCCTGGGCCAGGGCCGGCACGAGTCCCGCGCCGTCCGCGGACCCGCCCGCCAGCGCCTGGAGGCGCGCCAGCCCCGGGCGGAGCTGCCGGAGGTGGATGAGCACGCCGGGCTGGGCCGCCTGGTCCAGCCCCTTGGGGAGCGCCGCGTTCCCGGCCTGGGTGAACAGGGCCGGGCTGGGGATCCACTGGAAGCGCCAGCCGCCCGGGTCCAGGTGGAGGCCCAGGCCCTGGGTCCAGGGACGATCCACCCGGTCGGGGGCGCCCAGGTAGGCGAAGGGATCGGCGCCGGCCTGGCGGTAGCCCCGGAGGTAGAGGAAGTGCGCCGCCTCCGGCCCGCCCGCCGAGAGGGCCTGCGCGGCCCACTGGTCCAGGGGCCACTGGGTCAGCGCGGCCAGGGCCGCCCGCCGGTCGCCCGGGTCCTTGAGGTGCTCCAGGAGCTGGCCCTTCCGCTCCTCCGGGCTCATCTGCGTGAAGGGGACGGACTGCCAGATGCGCTGGCCCCGGGCGTCCGTCCGGTAGAAGCTCCACCGCTGGATCCGCTGCCAGGCCCACCCGGGCACCGGTGCCTGGGCCCGCGCGGTCCCGGATGCGAAGGCCAGGCCCACGATCCATGCGCCCACACGCCAAGCGAGTCGCCCCTGGCCACGCCCCATACCCCGCACTGGAACCTCCGGTGTGAGGCGATGCTACCAAGGGCCCGGGACCGCGCAAGGAACCCTTGCGTGATTTTTGACAGCCCCCGGCCCTGGCAGACTGGAGGCATGTCGGACCGTCGCGTGCTCGTGAACCTCCGGGGCCTCCTGACCCCCGATCCCGCCCGGACCTGGGCGGTGGACCGCATCCCGGACGCGGCCCTGGCCCTCCAGGGGGACCGCGTGGCCTGGCTGGGCCGGGCGGCGGACCTGCCCGCGGGCTGGAAGGACGCGCCCCGGGTGGACGGCGGCGGATCCTGGGCCAGCCCCGGCTTCGTGGACCCGCACACCCACCTGCTCTTCGGCGGCGACCGCTCGGGCGAGTTCAACCGCCGCCTCCACGGCGCCACCTACCAGCAGATCGCCGCGGAAGGCGGGGGCATCCGCGAGACGGTGCGGGCCACCCGGGCCGCCTCGGTCGAGGCGCTGGTGGCGGCCGGCGAGGCCCGGCTGAGGGCCTTCCGCGAGCGCGGCGTCGTGCACCTCGAGGTGAAGACCGGCTACGGCCTGGAGCTGGAGGCGGAGTCCCGGCTGACGGCGGCCTACGCCGAGCTGCGCCGCCGGGGCTGGAGCTTCGACGTGACCCTGCTGCCCGCCCACGACCTCGCGCCCGAGTTCGGAGGCGACGCCGAGGCCAACGCCCGCGCCGTGGCCGAGGACTGGCTGCCCGAGCTGGTCCGCCGCCATCCCGGCGTGGCCGCCTTCTGCGATGTCTTCGTGGAGACCGGCGTCTACACCGCGGACCTGGGCCGCCGCATCTTCGAGGCGGGAAGGCGGCTGGGGCTGCGCCCCCGCGTCCACGCCGACGAGCTGAGCTGGACCGGCGGCGCGGAGCTGGCGGCGGAGCTGGGGGCCGCCAGCGCGGACCACCTCATGTTCTGCAGCGAGGCCGGCATGAAGGCCATGGCCGCCGCGGACGTCACGCCCGTGCTGCTGCCGGGAACCACGCTGTTCCTCGGCATGCGCGACTGGGCCCCGGCGCGGAAGATGATCGAGGCCGGCTGCCGCGTGGCCCTGGCGACGGACTTCAACCCCGGCTCCTGTCCCTGCCTGGATCCCCTCACCATCCTGCGCCTGGGCTGCCTGCAGCTGCGCATGACCTTCGAGGAGGCCTTCACCGCCATGACCCTGCACGCCGCCCGCAGCCTGGGCCGCGCCGACCTCGGCCACCTGCACCCCGGCGCCAGGGCCGACGTGCTGCTGTGGGACGTGGGGGAGATGCTGGAGATGGTGTACTGGGTCGGCGAGCCCTACCGGCCGAGATTCATCCAGGCCTGATTCCTCAGGCCTCCGTCGACGTCGGCTCCTCGGGCCGCTTGCCGTGCATGAGTTCCACCACGGCCTGGTAGAGGCCGCGCTGGTCGGCGTGACGCTGGTAGGCGCGGGTGATGTAGCGCACCCGCAGTTCGATGCCGTTGCTGGTGGGCCGGACGTTGATGCCGGGCTGGGCGGAGAAGGACTGCACGCGGTACTTGCCCGTGGTGTGCTTCCACTCCTCCTCGGCCTGCCTCGCGCTGGCCTCCGTCTCCCGGGCCACCAGCTTCTGGATGCCGTCGATCACGGGGTAGGGATCCTGGCCCTGGGGGATGAGCACGTTCAGCTCATCCCACATCCACTGGCCCGAGGTGGAGAAGTTGAAGTAGTGGCCCTCGATGGCGAAGCTGTTCACGAAGGCCACGCGGCGGCCCGTGGGGTGGCCGGCGTCGGACCAGTTGCCGGTCTCGAGGAGCACCGTGCGCAGCAGGCCGATCTCCACCACCTCGCCGCCCACGCCCTTGATCTCCACCCAGTCGCCCACGTGGATGCCGTTGCGGCCCATGAGGACGAACCAGCCGAAGAAGGCCACGATGAAGTCCTTCAGGGCCACGGTGAGACCGGCGCCCGCCAGGCCGAGGATGGTGGTGGCCTGGGCCGGCACGCCGAGGATCACGAAGCCGATCAGCAGCACGCCGGCCACGGCGGCGGCGAGGTAGATCACGGAACCTGCGGTGCCGGGCCTCCGCCCCTCTCCGGCCGCCGCGGTGGAGCCGCGCTTCGCCACCCGGCCCACGAGGAACACGACGAGGACCGTGCCCAGGATCCACAGGAGGGAGGCCAGGATGCGGTGGAGCGCCACCTGCTCGTAGGCCCAGGCAAGCCCCGCCCAGCTGCCGTAGACCTCCGCCAGGTCCTCCTCGTCCTGGAGCCGCTTGCCGAGGCTCACGACAGAACGCTGGGCATCGGTGAAGCGCTTGAGCGAGACGATGGCGGCCTTGGCCTCGGCCCGGCTGGAGCCCGGATCGGCGGCCCTCCCCTGCTTCACGAACCCGGCGGCCCGCTTCCGGGCGTCCTCCCGCGCGTCCCACTGCTTCTGCACCTCGTCTTCCGCGGCCTCCTTCCGCTTGCGGAGCTCCTGGACCTTCTGCTGCTCGTCCTGCTGGGCCTGCTCGAGCCGCGCGAGCTTGGCGCGCTGGGCGGTCCACTCGCGGATGCGGCCCACCAGGCTGCCCGGCTTGAAGCGGTCGTCCACCGGGGCCACGGCCCGGGATTCGTTCTGGACGGCGTCGTGGGCCACCCGCAGGCGCCGGACCCGGGCCTGGGGATCGCCCCCGGCCTTCTCCAGGTTGTCGGAGGCGTCCGCCAGCTCATCCTGGTCCAGTTCCAGCTGGGCCTTGGCCACCTCCAGCTGGTCCCCCAGGGCGTCCTTGCGGTCCCCGGTGGCCTCGGCCGCCTGCCGCGTCAGCTGCGCCACCAGTCGCTGGTCGGCGGCCACGGCCTCCTCCATGTAGTCCTTCTCCGCCTGCAGGTCCTCCAGCTCGGGCGTGGGCTGGGGCGTGCGGGCCGCGGCCTCCCGCATGGCATCCGCGAAGGCCAGGTCCACCTCGTGGTTCGCGAGCCGCTCGGCCTGGCGGGCCAGTTCCAGCTCCTCGGGCGTGGCCGCGAGGGCGGCCAGGGCATGGGCCGTCCGCAGCGGGCCCTCGTCCACCACGGGCTCCGCCGGGGCGGAAGCCTGGGGCTGGGGTTTGGCCGCCTTGGCGTCCTTGGTCCCCTTGGCCTCCTTGGCGCCCTTGGCTTTCTTGGCCGGCTTGGGGGGACGGCGGATCACCGGGTGGCGGAAGTTCGCGCCGGGATCGGCCCCGGCCGTGAAGACGAAGCCCGCCACGGCCACGCCCAGCAGGGCCAGCAAGGTGGTTCCCAGGATCCAGTGGCCGGTCTTCATGGCTCCAAGAAACCACGCCCGGAGCCGGCCGCCAAATGGAATTCGGCCGGAAAAACGAAGCCCCGGGCCGATTCCCGGGGCTTCTCCTGCGAGTGGACTGGGCCTACTGGTCGCCGTGCTTCGAGGCCTCCTCCACGATCCGGTAGATGCGTTCCTTGGCCCGGAGCTTGGTCTTCTTCAGCTCCACTTCCTCCAGGGACTCCTTGGCGGTGAGGCTCGGCTTCCGCTGGAGATCGCCCAGGCGCGTATCCGCCGCCTTGTGCTCCTCCATCAGCTTCCGGAACTCGAAATGGTCCTTCATCAGGCGCTCCTGAAGGTCTGGGCGCAGGAAATCCATGGATCCTCCGTACCTCTGGGGCGGGGCCGGTCCGCGGTCCCGCGGGGTGAATCGGTGGCCCAAGGGTAGGACCGGTCCCCAGGCCGTCAAGGGTGAATTCCCGTGTGGACCGATACCTTGGGAGGAAAGGGTTTCCATGCAATCCTACCCCCATGTCCCTGGAGATCCGGAACCTGGTGCTGGAACGCCACGACGGGGTCCGCCTGCTCGGTCCCCTGGACCTGGATCTGGCCTCCGGGGAACGGCTCGGACTGGTGGGCGAGAGCGGCTCCGGGAAGACCCTCCTGGCCAGGGCCCTGTTCGGGGTCCTGCCCCCGGGGGTCCGCCAGGCGGACGGCACGGTCCGGGCCTTCGGATCCTCCCCGTCCCGGGAGCGCCGGTTGGCCTGGGTGCCCCAGGATCCCGGACAGGCCCTGCACCCCCTCCTCACCGTGGCCCAGCACCTGGCCCTGCTCCCCCAGGCCCATCGGCGGGAGCCCGCCGGCGTGGCCCTGCCCCGGCTGGCGCCCCTGCTGGACCGCCTGCTGCTGCCTGGCGACCGCGCCTTCCTCCGCCGCCGGCCGCACCAGCTCTCCGGGGGCCAGCGGCAGCGGCTCTGCCTGGCCATGGCCCTGTCCTGCGATCCCGAACTGCTGGTGCTGGACGAGCCCACCACCGCCCTCGATCCCCTGGCGCAGGCGGCCTTCCTGGACCTCGTCCTGGGCCTGCAGCGGGAGCGGGGCCTCGGCGTCCTCTGGATCACCCACGACCTGGGCCTGGCGGCGGCCTGCGAGCGCCTGCTGGTGCTCTACGGAGGCCAGGCCGTGGAGGCCGGCCCCACCGCGCGGCTCCTCTCCGAGCCCCGCCACCCCTACACCGCCCGCCTCTTGGCCGCGGCCCGGCAGGAACCCGCCGCGGAAGCCGGTTTCCTGCCGGGCCCGGAGGACCGGCCACCCGGCTGCCCCTTCCGGCCCCGGTGCCCCGCGCCCACGGCCCGTTGCGCGGTGCCGCGCCCCTGGCGGGGCTCCCCGGCGGACGGGCTGCGCTGCGAGCGTCCGCTGGAAGCCGCGGCCCGGGCGTGAGACCATGGGCTGCAAGGTCCCGCTGGAGGCGGGTCCGGTTCAAAGGGCTTCCCATGCTGACCTTGCCGCTGCTGAAAGCGTTGACGTTCGACGACGTCCTCCTCGTGCCCGGGTACTCCGAGGTGCACCCGAACCAGGTGGACCTGGGGAGCCGGTTGACGAAGGACATCGCCCTGCGCATCCCCCTGCTTTCCGCGGCCATGGACACCGTCACCGAGAGCCGCATGGCCATCGCCCTGGCCCAGCTGGGCGGCATCGGCATCATCCACAAGAACCTCAGCCCCGAGCGCCAGGCCGAGGAGGTGGACAAGGTGAAGCGGTCGGAGTCCGGCATGATCACCGACCCCATCACCATCGAGCCCGACGCGCCCATCCGCGACGCCGAGGCCCTCATGGCCAAGTTCCGTATCAGCGGCGTGCCCGTGGTGGAGGGCCACAAGCTGGTGGGCATCCTCACCAACCGCGACCTGCGTTTCGAGACCCGCTGGGACATCCCCGTGCGCGAGGCCATGACCAAGGACAACCTCGTCACCGTGCCCGTGGGCACCACGCTCCAGGAGGCCCGGGCCATCCTGCAGAAGCACCGCATCGAGAAGCTGCTGGTGGTGGACGGCCAGGGCCAGCTCAAGGGCCTCATCACCGTGAAGGACATCGAGAAGTCCATCGAGTACCCCAACGCCTGCAAGGACCACCTCGGTCGCCTGCGCGTGGGCGCCGCCGTGGGCGTGGGCAAGGAGCTGCTGGACCGCGCCGCGGCCCTCATCGAGGCCAAGGTGGACGTCCTCTGCCTGGACAGCTCCCACGGCCACAGCCTGGGCGTGGTCGAGGCCCTGAAGGCGCTCAAGAAGGCCCATCCCCACACGCCCGTCATCGCGGGCAACGTGGCCACCTACCAGGGCGCGAAGGACCTCTGCGCCGCGGGCGCGGACGCCGTGAAGGTGGGCATCGGGCCCGGGTCGATCTGCACCACCCGCATCGTCACCGGCGCCGGCATGCCCCAGATCACGGCCGTGGCCGAGGCCAGCCGCGCCTGCCGCGAGGCCGGCGTCACCTGCATCAGCGATGGCGGCATCAAGTTCAGCGGCGACATCGCCAAGGCCGTGGCCGCCGGGGCGGACGCGGTGATGATCGGCAGCCTCTTCGCGGGCACGGACGAGGCCCCCGGCGAGACCATCTTCTACGGCGGCCGCACCTTCAAGTCCTACCGCGGCATGGGCAGCCTGGGCGCCATGAAGCAGGGCAGCAAGGACCGCTACTTCCAGGAGGGCAAGGACGACACCAAGCTGGTGCCCGAGGGCATCGAGGGCCAGGTGCCCTACAAGGGCCGCATGGCCGACCTCGTGACCCAGCTCATGGGCGGCCTCCGCGCCGGCATGGGCCTCAGCGGCGGCAAGAGCATCGCCGACTTCCACCAGAAGGCCACCTTCGTCGAGATCAGCGGCGCCGGCCTCCGCGAGAGCCACGCCCACGACGTCATGATCACCAAGGAAGCCCCCAACTACCGGATGGAATAAGGAAGAAACGATTCACCGCCAAGACGCCAAGACGCCAAGCCAACAAATGATCTTTCTCTTGGCAGTTCTTGGCGTCCTGGCGTCTTGGCGGTTAGCTTTTCATTGAACGACTGATGATCCGGAGCCCCCATGTCCCTCCTCGTGAAGAACGTCCGCCTGATGGATCCTGCGCAGGGCCTCGACGGGCCGGGGGCGCTGCTGGTGGTGGAGGGGGCGGTGGCGGCCATCGGGGCGGACGCGGAGCGCGACGCACTGGCCGTGGGCGCGGAGGTCATGGACGGCGGCGGGGCCGTGCTGGCGCCGGGCTTCGTGGATCTCCACGTGCACTTTCGCGAGCCGGGGCAGACCCGCAAGGAGAGCATCGAGACTGGCAGCCGGGCGGCGGTGGCGGGGGGCTTCACGGCCGTGTGCGCCATGGCCAACACCAAGCCCGTGAACGACAGCGTGGCCATCACGGAGCTGATGCTCACCCGGGCCGCGAAGGCCGACCTCTGCCGCTACTTCCCCATCGGGACCGTCAGCCGCGAGATGAAGGGCGAGGAGCTCTCCGACATGGGCACGCTCAAGGCCGCCGGCTGCGTGGCCTTCTCCGACGACGGCCTGCCCATCATGAACGCCTCGCTCATGCGCCGGGCGCTGGAATACACGCGCTGGCTGGAGGTCCCCGTGGTGGCCCACGAGGAGGACCAGACCCTCGCCGGCAAGGGCTACATGCACGAGGGCGCCGTGAGCGCGTCCCTGGGCTGCCTGGGCATCCCCGCGGCGGCCGAGGAGGCCATGGTGGCCCGGGACATCATCCTGGCCGAGCACACGGGCGGCCACCTGCACCTGGCCCACCTCAGCACCAAGGGCTCCATGCGCCTGGTGCGCGAGGCCAAGGCCCGGGGCCTGCATGTGACCTGCGAGGTGACGCCCCACCACTTCGCCCTGTCGGACAAGGAGCTGATGAAGTTCGACAGCGACTACAAGATGAACCCGCCCCTGCGCAGCGAGGCCGACATCCAGGCCGTGCTGGAGGCCCTGGCGGACGGCACGGTGGATGCCATCGCCACGGACCACGCCCCCCACGGCTGGGACGACAAGGAAGTGGAGCTGCCCATCGCCGCTTTCGGCGTCATCGGCCTGGAGACCGCCCTGCCCCTCACCCTGGAGCTGCTGGTGAACCGCAAGGTCATCAGCCTCGCCCGCGCCTTCGACCTGCTGGCCGCCGGCCCCGCCCGCGTGTTCCACCTCGACAAGCAGGGCCTCGGCAGTCTCAAGCCCGGCGCCCGCGCCGACTTCGTCCTCTTCGACCCCGACGCCAAGGTCCAGGTGGACCGCGCCTTCATCCAGTCCCGGTCCTTCAACACCCCCTTCAAGGGCTGGTCCCTCCCCGGCAAGGTCCTCGGCACCTGGGTCGGCGGGAAGCGGGTGTGGGGCTGAGGCTCCCGAGGTCGCGTCAGAATTGAGGTTGACGGCCCGAGCGAACCGGATTTAGCTTGGGGCGGCCCACATTCATCATCACGATTTCCAGTTCAGGCGAACCAGTGGGTTACCCGCAGGTTTGCCTGGTTAACAGTTAGATTTCCCTAGGTGCCCGTGAACAGCCAATCACCCGAAAATCGATCGTTCTTTAAATACGTCGCACCCGATACTGCATTGGCGATATTGAAGAACCAGACTTTCCGCTTCAGTTCTCCTTTAATTTTTAATGATCCTTTTGATGTTCAGGCAGGTATTCACCTTGAGTTTGATCTCGAGGCCTTACCAGCAAAAATACTCGATCGTATCGAAGAATTGGCCGCAGGAATTGAAGAACCTTCTATCGATCTGGCTAATCCATGGGGTCAGGTTATTTTAGCGGCCCGAGAACGTTATCCAATTGATGGGTTCCCGCGCAGTCGTTGGGAAGTTGTTACCAAAAAAACTTTTGCTCATCTTAAAGATTTAATTCTTAATTCACAGCAAAAGTACCAAGATCACTGGTGGAAAGATGTATTGCCGGGGCTTCGCATGTTTTGCGTCTCTGAAGACAGAGACAATTTACTTATGTGGGCACACTATGCTAAAGATCATACAGGACTGGTCTTTGAACTATTGTCATTACCCGAAGAAGATAATGCGCTCTCAACAGCAAGCCCAGTCGAATATGTTAAACGACCAATACCTTTCCTATCAGAAGAGGAATGGATTGAGTCCATTCTATCATTACGTGAGTTTAGTCTAAATAACTTTTATAAAAGGTACGTTCTTACAAAAAGCGATCACTGGAGGTATGAGCATGAATGGAGAGTCTGGTACCCATTAACACCGGCCCCAGGCTCTTTATATGAAGATTGGAAGATTAGATCATCAGAGCTTGCTGCAATATATCTTGGCTGCAAAGCAGATTCGACTTTTTCCAACGAAATAATCAAACAAACACGGACATTATTTCCCAACACCCGCATTTATCGAACGCGCAAATGTAAATCTGACTATGCATTAGAATACGATGAAATCTAACTCTCCACTTAACTCGGACCCGCCGGCATTGACTTCCGCGTTCTCAGCGTCTGGATTCCTCCCCTTCATCCATTACCCCGGTGCAGGCGAAACCTCACCACTCTAGATCCTTCGGCCACTCATGCGCCTCCTCGCATTCACCCTTCTCGTCGCCCAGGTGCTGATGGCCCAGCCAACGGCCAACACCGTCCAAACGGATCGAATCGCCGCCCTCCTCAAGGTGATCTCGTCCAGGGATCGCGCCTTGATCGCCAATGAGATCAGCTTCCCCCTGGGAAGGGACTATCCCCTGCAACCCATCCAATCCAAGGCCGAACTGCTCAAGCGATTTGACGAAGTTTTTGATGCGTCGTTCCTTCGAGAACTGGCCGGCTCCGATCCCAAGCAGGACTGGGAGGAAATGGGCTGGCGGGGAATCATGTTCAGGAACGGTTCCCTTTGGCTGGATTTCGACTACAAGATCCTCGCTGTCAACCACGAGACCCAGCTCACAAGGCGGCTGTTGGCCGCGGCCATCCAGAAACAGAAGGACCGGCTCCCGGCTTCGCTGCGAGACTTCGACCAGCCGATCCTCGAATGGCGAACCCCGAAATACCTGATCCGCGTGGATCTCAAGGGGGACGATTACCGGCTGGCCCTCCTGGATGGGAAATCACCGACCCGGATCCTTTGCGTCCTCCATCACGGGGACTTCCATTTCGAGGGGACCATGGGGTCCTTCCTCATCGACTGGCAGTCCGAGGGGAAGACCCACCGCATCTACTCGGACGCCTCCGGCGAGGAGGGCGATGGTTACTACCTCTACGATTCGCTTATAAGCAGGGACGACTGGCCAGATACGCCCCTCGAAACGCAGGAGCCCTCTCTGCACTGAACTGCACCCCGAACGCCCTTGCTCCTTGCGCGACCCCGGCTATCCTCCAATGGCCGCCATGACAGCCATCTGCCCTTCGAGGTGACCCATGCCCCCTTCGGACGCAGCCCCAGGACCCTCAGCCTCGGACCTCATCTCCCAGCGGATCGCGGAGCTGGGGGGCTGGCGGGGGGCGACGCTGGGCCGGATGCGGCAGCTCATCCTCGCGGCGGATCCGCGGATCGTCGAGGAATGGAAGTGGGCCACGCCGGTCTGGTCCTGCGGCGGAATCGTCTGCACGGGCGAGACGTACAAGGACAAGGTGAAGCTCACCTTCGCCAAGGGCGCCGCGCTGCCGGATCCGGCCCGCCTCTTCAACGCGAGCCTGGAGGGGAACACGCGCCGGGCCCTCGACCTCCGGGAGGGCGAAACCGTGGACCCCGCCGCCTTCCAGGCCCTCGTCCGCGCCGCCGTGGCCCTCAACCAGACCGGCAAGGCGAAACCGGCGAAGCGCGGGAAGGCCTGAGCCGTACCCTTGGGGGGATGGAGCCGCCCATGCCCGTCCCCCCCGAGTACCAGCGCGCCAGCCAGCACTTCGAGGCCTTCATGGCCGATGTCTGCGCCGCGTCGGGGCTGAGCACCACGCACCAGGCCTGGAACATGGTGGTGGGGGTGCTGCACGCCTTCCGGCGGCGGCTGTCCCTGCGCGATGCCCTCCGGTTCGCCAACGGGCTGCCCCCCGTGGTGCGGGCGATATTCGTGTCCGACTGGGACGCGGACGAGCCGATCCGACCCTTCGAGGACGTGGCGACCATGACCCGGGAGGTGAAGGCCCTGCGGGCCGCCCACAACTTCTCCACGGACTCGGCCATCCGCGAGGTGGCCGCGGCCCTGCGGCGCCACGTCGACGCTGCCGACTTCGAGGCGATGCTGGCCACGCTCCCGCCCGAGGCCCGGGCCTACTGGCAGGAATGAGCGGGACGGGCTGGCATCCCGGAATCCCGCCAAGGAGTGCGCCATGAGCCCTCGCATCGTCTGGGTGGACCTCCCCGTGACCGACCTGGACCGGGCCATCCGGTTCTATTCCGCCGTCCTCGGACTGACGGTGACGAAGGAGGGCGGGCCGGGCTTCACCTTCGGGCTGCTGCCGCACGGGGAGGGCGAGGTGGGCGGCTGCCTCGTCGAGCCCGGGCCGGACGAGGCGCCCTCCAAGACGGGCCCCCTGGTGTACCTGAACGCCGAGGGGCGCCTGGCGCAGGCCGTCGAGGCCGCTGCCGCCCAGGGCGGCCGGGTGCTCACGCCCGTGCATCCCATCGGCCCCCACGGCTTCCGCGCCGTGGTGCTGGACAGCGAGGGGAACCGCATCGCCCTGCACGCCCCGTCGTCCTGAGCCCCCCATCCCGGGGAGGCGCCCGGTGCCCCGCCCTCACGGCCACGGGCAGCACGAACCGTCGGACCTCCCGGCGGCGGCCAACGGACCCGCCGCGCCCGAAACACGACCGATCGATCAAATATCCTTGAAACCCGGCCTCGATGACCCAACCTTGGTGGGTTCGACCCCGCAGTTGGCATTTTTCGAAAGCTGGACTCATGTTCGGTCGCTTTTTCATGTCGGCTGCCGGACCGGCCATCCCCTCCCCCCAGGCAGGGCCCGACCCCCATGGTGGATCTCGCGATCGTCGTCGCCGCCTATGACCGCCCGCAGGCGCTGGGCCGGCTCCTCGCCTCGTTGGACCGGGTGGATTTCGAGGGCGCGCGCGTGCCGCTCATCCTCAGCCTCGACCACGGGGGCGACCGGGAGGTCGAGGCCCTGGCCAGGGCCTTCCCCTGGCGGCACGGGGAGAAGCGCCTCCGGACCTTCCCCCGGCACCTCGGCCTGAAGCAGCACATCCTCGCCTGCGGCGACCTCACCCGCGAGCACGAGCACCTGATCGTGCTCGAGGACGACGTGTATGTGTCCCGGAACCTCTACCGCTACGCCACCCAGGCCCTGGGGTTCTACGCAGGCGAGGACCGGATCGCCGGCCTGGCCCTGTACAGCCAGCTCTGGAACCTGTCCTGCCACCGCCCCTTCCTGCCCCTGGACGATGCCTACGATGCGTATTTCATGCAGTACGCCTGCTCCTGGGGCCAGATCTGGTCCCGCGAGCCCTGGCGGAAGTTCCGCGACTGGTTCGACCGCCATCCGGACGACACCGGGCCGGACCCGGCCATCCCCCCCTCGGTCCTGCGGTGGTCCGAGCAGTCCTGGCTGAAGCACCACATCCGCTACTGCATCGCCACCGACCGGTACTTCGCGTACCCCAGGGTCGGCCTGTCCACCAACTTCGCGGACCGGGGCCGGCACCACACCCTCGAACAGGACAATGCCTGGCAGATCCCCCTGCAGGAGCCGTATGCGAAGCCCTACCGGTTCCCCGCCTTCGGCACCTCGAGGGCCGTCTACGACGCCTTCTTCGAGTCCAGGGCGCTGGGGGAGGCGCTCGGGATCGACCCCGCCACCCTCTGCGTGGACCTCTACGGCGTGAAGCGGAACGCCGAGCGCTCGCGCTACTGGCTGACCCTCGAGCCGGCCCCCTTCCCGGTCCTGCGCTCCTTCGACCTCGCCCTGCGCCCCCACGAGGCGAACATCCTCCACGCCATCCCGGGCGGGGCCATCCGGCTGTACGACACCAGCAGGACCTCCAGCCCGCCGTCCCCGCGGTCCCGAGCCGCCCTCCGGGACGTCACGGTGAAGTACGACATCCGCAACCTCTCCTACAAGGGGCTCCTGCGCTACGCCACGCGCATGCTGCTTCGGCGGCTGGGCGCCAAGCTGGCCGCCAGGGGCTGGCCAGGCCTCCCCCGCCCCGGGAAACCCTCCCCCCAGGGCGGCGCCCTGCAACCCCTGGGCCCGGACCCCTAGCGGCGACGCCATCCCCCGGCAGGAATCCCGAGCCTTCAAGGAGCTGGCATGCGGGCACTCATCACAGGCGGAGCAGGCTTCATCGGCACGCACCTCTCCCGCCGCCTCCTGGCGGAAGGCCTCGAGGTGGCCGTCCTGGACGCCTTCACTCCGCAGGTCCACGGCGACAACCGGGACCTGGCCCCGGATCTCCGGGGGGCGGTCCGCCTGGTGCGGGGCGACATCCGCGACGAGGCGGCCCTCCGCCGGGCCCTGGCGGGCGTCGAGGCGGTCGTCCACCTCGCGGCCGAGACCGGCACCGGGCAGTCCATGTACGAGGTGGCCCGCTATTCCGAGGTGAACCTCCAGGGCACCGCGCAGCTGATGGACCTGCTGGTCAACGACCCGGACCGGAGGGTGCGTCACCTCGTCGTGGCCTCCTCCCGGGCCGTCTACGGGGAGGGGCGGTACCGCTGTCCGCTCGACGGGGTCGTCTTCCCTCCGGCCCGGAGCCGCGTGGCGCTCGCGCTGGGCCGCTTCGAGCCGGCCTGTCCCGTCTGCGGGCTCCCCCTCGATCGCCTGCCCACCACCGAGGATACGCCTCCGGCCCCCACCTCCTTCTACGGGCTCACCAAGCTGGTGCAGGAGAAGATGGGCCTCCTGTTCGGAGGCACCCTCGGCATCTCCACCCATGCGCTCCGCTACCAGAACGTGTTCGGACCGGGCCAGTCCCTCCAGAACCCCTACACGGGCATCCTCGCCATCTTCTCCGGGCTCGCCCGGTCGGGGGAGACGCTGCGCATCTTCGAGGACGGTCTCGAGTCCCGGGATTTCGTGCATGTCCGGGATGTCGTCGAGGCCACCTGGCGGGCGCTGAACACGGAGGCCCCCGAACCCGTGGCCCTGAACGTCGGCAGCGGGGTCGCCACGACCGTCGCCGAGGTCGCGGAGGGGATCGTCCGGCATCTGGGCAGCCGGTCCAGGATCCAGGTCACGGGGGAATTCAGGATCGGCGACATCCGCCACAACACGGCCGACCTCACCCGGGTGCGCGAGCAGCTCGGCTTCACGCCCACCACCGCCTTCCAGGAGGACCTGGAGGCATTCCTGGACTGGGCCGCGGAGGAGCGACCGGCGACCGGAGGGTACGCCCGCTCGCTGGAGGAGCTGAGAAGCAGGAGGCTGATGAATGTCTAGGATCCCGCATGTGGGCATCGTCACGGTCACCTACAACAGCGGCTCGGTGATCGGGCCGTTCCTGCGCTCCGTCGAGGCCCAGAGCCACGGGAACCGGACCCTGTACATCATCGACAACGCCTCCAAGGACGACACCCTGGACCGGATCGGGCTTCCCGAGGATCCCCGGATCGTCCTGGTCAGGAACCCCACCAACCGGGGCATCGCCGCGGGCAACAACCAGGGCATCCAGCTCGCCCACCGGGACCAGTGCAGCCACGTCCTCCTGCTGAACAACGACACCGAGTTCGGGCCGGACCTCCTGAGCGGCCTGCTGGAAAGCATGGACACGCATGACTGCGACATCATCGCCCCGAAGATGTACTTCTTCGACCGCCCGGACCGCCTCTGGTACGCAGGCGGCGGGTTCATGAGGCACCACGGCTTCACCACCTTCAGCTTCGGGCAGGGCGAGGTGGACCGGGGCCAGTACGATGCCGCCCGGGTGGTGGAGTTCTGCCCGACCTGCTGTTCCCTGGTGAGGATGTCCGTCTTCGAGACCATCGGCCTGATGGATGAGACCTATTTCGTCTACTGGGACGACATCGATTTCCTCTACAGGGCCCTCGCGGCGGGACTGGTCACGCGCTACGAGCCCGGTCTCCGGCTCTGGCACAAGGTCAGTTCGCTGACCGGGGGGAAGCAGTCCGACTTCTCGCTCTATTACGGAGCGAGAAACAAGGTCTACTTCCTCTTCAAGAACCGGCCATTCCCGGAATTCCTCATTTACAACCTGGCAAACTATTTCTACATGGTGATGCTGACCGTGTCGGGGTCGATCCCCTGGTCCCATTTCCGAACCCGGCAGAGGGGGTTCCTGGATGGATTCCGCATGGCCTTCGCGCTGCACGCTCCCTCCGGAGCCCCGCGCCCGCTGGACCGCTCCCGCCTCGAGGCCCCGGGGCAGACCTGATCCGGCGCGCCGGGCCCCGCCCCCACTCCGGCTAGAATGGCCCATGGTCGCCGTCCTCCTCCTGTTCCTGCTCCCCGTTGGAGGCGGCATTCCGGCCGGGGTGCTGCTGGCCCAGGCCAAGGGGCTGCACTGGCCGCTGACCGCGGGGCTGTACTTCGTCTCGGACGTGCTGCTGGCCCTGGCCTTCGAGCCGGTGCTCCGGGGCTTCGTGCGGCTCGCGCGGCGCGTCCCGTTCCTGGCGCGGTTCGGCGCGGCCATGAAGGAGGCCACGGCCCGCAGCGCGGCCCACCTCGGCGGCCCGGGCGCGGGGCCCATCTCCCTCGTCATGATCGCCTTCGGCGTGGATCCCATGACCGGCCGGAGCGCGGCCCTGGCCGCAGGCCACGGCTTCCTGGCGGGCTGGGCCTTCGCCATCGCGGGCGACATGCTCTACTACGCCGTCATCGCCCTCACGACCCTGCGCCTGAACACCTACATCAGGAACCCGAACACCACGATGTGGATCGTCCTGGTGGGGATGCTCCTGGTGCCCATGCTGGTACGGCGGCTCCGGTCGGGGTTCGCCGCCCGGCGCAGGGCCGAAGCCTGACGCCCATCCCCCGGAGGCCCCATGGACCGCCACCCCGTCGAGCTGCTCATCGAGAAGGCCGACACCGCCATCAACCGGGAGGACTTCGACACCCTGATGGCCATCTACGCCGAGGATGCGGTGCTGGTGGTCAAGCCCGGCCTGGAGGCCCGGGGCCGGGACCAGATCCGCAAGGCCTTCGTGGCCATCGCCGACCACTTCGGCCACAGCCTGGCGGTGGAGCAGGCGGGCCTGGTGGTGCTGGAGGCCGGGGACACGGCCCTGGTGCTGGCCCGGACCGTCGTCTCGGCGACCACCCTGCCCCCCACGGTCCGGAACGCCACCTACGTCTTCCGGCGCGATCCCGGGGCCGGCTGGCTGTGCGCCATCGACAACTCGTACGGCCACGACCTGATGATCCAGGACGAAGGCTGAGCCTTTCCCTCCGTTCGGCCTACCCTGGATCCGAGGGGACCGCCATGGACACCCACCTGCACCCCATGACCGAGCTGTTCGCCCAGCTCGGCCTGCCCTCCAACCCCGAGGCCATCCAGGCCTTCATCGAGACGAACCGGCCCCGGGCGGCCCATCTCGCCCTGCCCGATGCCCCGTTCTGGACGTCCTCCCAGGCCGAGTTCCTGCGGGACCAGGTGCAGAACGACGCCGACTGGGCGGGCGTCATCGACGCGCTGGACGGGGCCTTCCACCGGGGCTGACAGCGGGTTCCGCAGACGGCCCGGGAGATCCCTGCCACGACAGGCATCCTCTGTGGCATCGTGTCCCCTTCAGCGGAGCCCGCCATGACCGACCCCCTCCTGATCCGCCCCGTGGCGCAGGCCGATTTCGACGCCTGGAGAGCGCTCTGGGACGGCTACAACGCCTTCTACGGCCGGTCGGGCCCCACGGCACTGGCGGAGGAGATCACCCGGACCACCTGGGCCCGTTTCTTCGATCCGTACGAGCCGGTGCACGCCCTGGTGGCGGAACGCGCCGGGACGCTGCTGGGACTGGCGCACTTCCTGTACCACCGCAGCACCATCCAGCTCGCCCCGAACTGCTACCTGCAGGACCTCTTCACCACCGAGGCCGCCCGGGGCCAGGGCGTGGGCCGGACCCTCATCGAGGCCGTGTACGACCGGGCCCGGCAGGCCGGCCTCCCCCGCGTGTACTGGCAGACCCACGAGACCAACGCCACGGCCATGCGGCTCTACGACACCCTCGCCGAGAAGTCGGGGTTCGTGGTGTACCGAAGGCTGGTCCGGGAGACCCGATGAACGGCGACCTCTACCTTGCCGATGCCCTCAAGCGCTTCCGCGAAGCGAAATCCCAGTGCGACCGTGCCCTCGCGCAGGTTCCCGTGGAACGCTGGACGCACCGGATCGATCCCGAATCCAACAGCCTCGCCACGCTGATGCTGCACCTGTCGGGCAACATGCTCTCCCGCTGGACGGACTTCCTCACCACGGACGGCGAGAAGCCGGACCGGGATCGCGACGCCGAGTTCGAGGATCCCGGGGCCTTCGATCCCGCGGCCCTGCGCGCCCGCTGGGAGCGCGGGTGGGCCTGCCTCCTCGGCGCCCTGGAGGGGCTCACCGGCGCCGACCTGGACCGCACGGTGACCATCCGGAACGAACCCCACACCGTCCTCGAGGCCATCAACCGCCAGCTGTCCCACTACCCCTACCACGCGGGCCAGCTCGTCCTCCTCGCCAAGCACCTGGCCCCGGGCCCCTGGCAGACCCTCAGCGTGGCCCGGGGGGGCAGCAGGGCCTACAACGCGGCCATGATGGGGGATCGGCCACAGCCTTGAGGAGCCCAGCCATGGATCACGAAGCGGAATTCACCCGGGCCTTCCTCGCCTCCGCCAAGCGCGCCCGCTTCATCCAGGCCCTGGCCCAGCCCAAGCACCGCGGTGAGGCCCTGGCCCAGCTGGACGAGGACCTGCCCTACATGCCCGGCTTCGCCACCGAGGTGCCCAGTGCCCAGGACTTCCCCGCGGAGCTGGAGAAGCTGCTGCGGGCGAAGGGGGCCGGCCCGACCTGCCACGTGATGGCCCTGGAACTGAAGGCCGACGGGCGGGAGCTGCCCCTGCGGGAGGCCCTCGACCAGATCTGCCTGCAGGGCTCGGGGGCCATCCTCTCATGCCTGCCGGGCCAGCTGGCCTACTACCGGCCGGCGGCCCCAGGCCGGGGCATCCTCTTCGAGCGCCACCGGCCCTGAGGCCCGTTCAGCCCGCGGCCGATCCCGGGGGACGCGGGGACGTCGCCTCAGTGACGGCGATCCCGGTCCCGATCCCGGTCCCGGTCCCGATCCCGATCCCGATTCCGATTCCGGTCCCGGCCACGCCACCGCGTCTCCCTCGGCCAGTGGGATCTCGGAAGCTCCATCCACGGGCCATTCCTGGAGGTGGAGTACTGCCACCGGTCATCGGCATAGTGGTAGTGATAGCCGTCCTGCTCGTAGTAGGGCCGGTCGGCATCCAGCTCGACGACCACCGGGAGGATGGGCACGACTTCCATGCCACCCCCGCGCCGGGGGGACACCAGGCACGAGGTCAGGATGAGGAAGGACGCCCCCAGGAGGATCTGTCTGTGATCCATCGTTTTCTCCTTCAGCTTGCGGTTGTTGGAATGGGACGTGGAAAGGATGTCCCGTCCCCGAGGAAGCGGACGCCTAGGCCGGCGGATCCTTCTGGCGGGTCGATTTGACGCCGGTGAGGATCCCGAAACCCAGCAGGATGATGGCTCCGACCGCAATCCACTGGGCGGGCACATGCAGCAGGAAGGCCCCGTAGATCAAGCCGATGATGAGGATCGCGAAACCCGCCGCGTAGAGCCCGAATGACATCATGGTGCTGCCTCGCTTTCGATGCTTCGACCCTGCTCCCGGAACGGCGCTGGCGGGGAACAGGGCCGCTCCGAGGCTAGATGCGGCCCATGAGGAGCAGGATGACGAGGACCAGCACCAGGAGGCCCAGCCCGCCACTGGGGTAGTAGCCCCAGTTCTTGCTGTGAGGCCAGGTGGGCAAGGCGCCCAGGAGCGCCAGCACCAGGATGATGATCAGGATGGTGAACATGTTCTGCCTCCTTCGATCCGGGCTGCAGAGGGGCCCCGCCCCGGAAGCCCGATGGGCATTCCCTGATGGGGCGCTGACCGCTGGCCCCGCAGCCTCGGCTCTCCCTTCCACATCAAGGAGCGTGCCGCCCGTGGCGTGAGTTCGGCTGGCGGATTCAACCTCATTCGACGCAGTCGTTCAGGGCATCCAGGTGGCGCGTCGGTGTTGGAATCGGACCGGGGCCCACCCCAGGACCGTTCAAAACGATGGCAAGCCTTGTTCAAAACGATGGGAGTACCCGCCTTCCGCCGGCCAGGCCCAGGTCACGGTCATCACCGGGGTCGTCCCCAACCCCTCCCGCGGTCCAGGATCCGCATCCGTATTACCCTTAGGCCATGTCCACCGCCCTCCTCGTCATTGACGTCCAGCGCGACCTCTTCGATCCGACGCCCCGGCCCTTCGAGGCCGACGCCGTGATCCAGCGCATCAACGCCCTGGCCGATCGGGCCAGGGGGGTGGGTGCCCCCGTGGTCTACATCCAGCATGAATATCCCAAGGGCATCCTGCTCCACGGCTCGGAGGGCTGGCAGCTGGCGCGCGGGCTCCGCCCGGCCCCGACCGATGCCTTCGTCCGCAAGACCACGCCGGATTCCTTCCTCCGCACCAACCTGCAGGGCCTGCTGGACGGCCAGGGCGTGAAGACCGTGGTGATCTGCGGCTACGCCAGCGAATTCTGCGTGGACACCACTACGCGCCGGGCCGCGGCCCTGGGCTACGGCGTGATCCTGGCTGCCGACGCCCACACCACCCACGACAAGAGCCATGCCTCAGCCGCCCGGATCCGGGAGCACCACAACGCCACCCTGCCCGACATCGGCAGCTTCGGACCCGTGATCCGGGCGGTGCCCGCCGCGGCGATCGTCTTCGGCTGATGGCCATCACCGGCCTCGACCGGGCCTCCACCCCGGACCCCTTCGGCACCCGCATCGAGCTGATCCAGGCGGCGAATGGATCGCCGGAGGCCTCCGGATGCTGACCCTCCACCTGGCCTCGGTCCCCGGAGACCTGGAGACCGTCCGGGAGCTGTTCCAGGAGTACCAGGCCAGCCTCGACCTCGACCTCGGGTTCCAGGGGTTCCCTTCGGAGGTGCGGGGCCTGCCGGGCCCCTACGCGCCCCCCGGCGGCCGGCTGCTCCTGGCCCGATGGAACGGCGAACCGGTGGGCTGCGCCGCCCTGCGCTCCTTCGAGGGCTCCCGCTGCGAGATGAAGCGGCTCTACGTGCGGCCTTCGGGCCGGGGCCATGGCGTGGGCCGGGCCCTGGTGACCCGGATCCTCGAGGAGGCCGGGGCCGTCGGCTATGCCGAGGTGGTGCTGGACACCCTGCCCACCATGACCGAGGCCCAGGGCCTCTACCTGGCCTTCGGCTTCCGCGACATTCCCCCCTACCGGCCGAACCCGGTCCCCGGCGCCCGGTTCATGGGAAGGCGCCTTCCAGTCTCCTGAGTCCCATCCGGCTTGTCCCGGCCATCCACCGGACGGTACCCTGGCCGTCCACGACGGAGGCCCCACGCCATGACGCTCATCCGCAGCCGCGACTTCACGGCGACCCGCGCCTGGGGCGCCCTCGACATCGCGAACATGGGGGGCGTCACGACCCGCCTGCACTGGGCGGACCAGCCCTATGAGTGGCACGTGAACGACGGCGAGGAGGTGTTCGCGGTGCTCGACGGCACCGTGGACATGCACGTCCGGGAAAACGGGGTGGCGCGCGTGACGACCCTGGAGGCGGGGGACATCTTCTTCGCCGGACTGGGTTGCGAGCATGTGGCCCATCCGCGCGGCCCGGCCCGGATCCTCGTGGTCGAGAAGGAAGGCACTGTCTAGCGGCCCGCCCCGAGCGGCCCCGGAAAGGTCCCCCATGCCCAGCACGCCCAAAGCCGTCGTCGCCGCCTGGGTCGAGGCCTTCAACCGGAAGGACGTGGACGCCCTGGCGGCCCTGTACACGGAGGACGCCGTGAACCACCAGGTGGCGGAGGCGCCGGTGGAGGGACGGGAGGCCATCCGCGCCATGTTCGCGGCGGGGTTCGCGGCGGCGGAGATGGTCTGCATCGTGGAGAACTGCTTCGAGGACGGCGCGTGGGCCATCCTCGAGTGGCGGGATCCCCTCGGCCTGCGGGGCTGCGGCTTCTTCCACGTGGTGGGCGGCCGCATCGCCTTCCAGCGCGGCTACTGGGACAAGCTCAGCTTCCTCCGCCAGCACGGCCTGCCGCTGCCGCCGACCCGGGAATCCCGGCGCTGATGCCCAAAATCCAACTCCCCAGGTGACCATGGTTTCCGGACAGGACCTCCAGCAGTACCTCCACGACCACATCCCCCTCTCCCGGGCCATGGGGGTGACGGTCCGATCCGTTTCCGCCGAGGGCGTCACCCTCGAAGCGCCCCTGGCCCCGAACCTCAACCACCGCGGAACGGTCTTCGGGGGCAGCGCCTCCTCCCTGGCCATCCTGTCGGCCTGGGCCCTGGTCCACAGCCGCCTCCGGGCGGAGGGCCTCGACAGTCGGCTGGTGATCCAGCGCAACACCATGGCCTACGAAAGCCCCACCGAGGGCGCCTTCAACGCCACCGCCGCCCTCGCGCGACCGGAGGCCTGGCCCACCTTCCTCCGGACCCTGCGGCGGATGGGCCGGGCCCGGGTCGCCGTGGTCTCCGAACTCCAGTGCGGGGGCCAGAGAACAGGCCGTTTCGAGGGGGAGTTCGTGGCCCTCGAAGCCGTCAGGGGTCCGGTCAGCGTGGACCGGCCGTCACCGGACCGCTGAGCACGGCCCGCTGCAGGGCCGGCCGCAGGGCGACCCGGGCTGCCTCCGCCCTGGCCAGCTCGGCGCGCGCGCCCGGACGGTCGCCAGTCTCCAGGAGCAGGGCCAGAAGGTTGTTCCAGGCGTCCGGCTGGCGGGGATCGGCCTGGATGGCCAGCCGGTACCGGGCGATGGCCTCGGCGGGACGGCCCAGGCGGTAGAGGCAGTTCCCGTGGAGCAGGTGGTAGGCCGCGGGCACGGCGAAGGGGGTGTCCTGGTGGAAGAGCTGCCCCTTCTTCCCCTCCAGGTAGCGCAGGGCGCTCTCCTTGGTCATGAAGAGATGGTGACTGCACCCCGAGGGATCCCCACCCCGGGCTGTCAGCTCGTCGAGGCTGACTTTGAGGGCCTGGGCCTCGGCCGCCTCCTGGGCCTTCAGCTCGGCGAGCTGGTCGTGGTACTGCTGATCGAGGGCGGCCAGGGTCCGTTCGGAGGTTTCCACGTGTGCCAGGGCCCCGGCGAAATCCCGGTGCTCGTAGGCCATCTGGGCGAGGAGGAAGTGGGCTTCGAAGTGGTCGGGGATCTTCTGGAGGCAGGGCTCCAGGAGGTGCAGGGCGTCCGGGAACCGGCGCTCGGCCAGGGCCTGGCGGGCCTCGACAATGCGGGCGTCCAGGGCCTGGTAGCGCCTGAAGATGGAGATGTCCCCGGAAGCTCCGGCCGCCAGGGACAGCCCCGCCATGAGGAGGATCAAGCCGCGGATCGGCTGGAGGATGCGCATCGGAGAGCTCCGTCAGACCGGCGCCAGTCTAGCCCCTTCCCGAGGATGCGCCAGGAGGATCAGTGGACGGCGGCGACTTCCGCCTCGACCCGGTCAGCCACGAAGGCGGAGATCCTCCGGTGCACCTCGTGGAGGTCCCCGCTGCCGGCCAGGAAGGATTCGCTGGCCAGGGTCCCACGCTGGCCCTGGAGGAGGACGGGGATCCGGTAGCCCTCGGCCTCACGGCGCAGGGTCCAGACCAGGCGGAGGCGCCGCCCCTTCGGCTGGGGGCCACCGGTCAGGGCGTGCTCCAGGTGGACCACGGGCAGCCCCCGCGCCCCCTGGAGGTCCCGGCCCACTTCCTGGGCCAGGGCCGCGGCGAAGTAGTCCACCGCGGGATCACCGGTGGTGTTCTCCAGGGGCAGGATCTCCACCGCCATCGGACGGTCGCGGACGACGGCCCACAGCCCGACCGCCCCCCCCAGCATCGCCAGGACCAGGCCCCCGCCCAGCCAGATCCGGCGGCTCCGGGTGAAGGGGCCGGACCGGTCGGCAATCCCCCCGCGGACGCCGGAATCGGGCCGATGAACCGGCATGGGGAAGGAGCCGGATTCGGGTGGAGGACTGCCCGGCAGGGGCAGCACCTTGGCCACGAAGCGGTAGCCCTTCCGGGGGACGGTCTCGATGAACCGGGGCTTCTCCGCCGAATCGCCCAGGGCCTGGCGCAGCCGCCAGGCCGCCGCATTGAGGCTGTCCTCGAACCCCACGTGGATGTCCCCGCCCCAAACCCGCTTCTGCAGTTCATCGCGGCTCACCAGCTGGCCCGGCCGTTCCAGGAGGCAGAGCAGCAGCTTGAGGGGCTGTTCCTGGATGCGCACACACTCCCCCCCCTTCCACAGTTCACCTGAACTGGGATCCAGCTCGAATCCGCCGAAGGACCATTTCGCCATGCGGCACCGGGAGGTGGTGCGTCCGGGGGGAAGTATGGGGCCGAGGCGGGCCGGTTCAAGTTCCGTCCTGGGCGCCTAACCAGCCTCTCACCCGGGGAAGGGCCCCGCGGAACCCGGCCCGGGGCGAGCTCGCAACGCATTCCGATCCAGCAGATCACCATTCATGCATCGTTCATGGCGCGGTTAGGTGTATCTGGCCCAGCTTCCCCTTGCCGCCCCAATCCCGTGGGGCGCCCGGACCCCGATCGGGTCCCCTCTTCATGGAGGCGTCCCATGTTCCGTCCAAGCACCCTCTTCATCCTCGCCGCCCTCACGGCCACCCTCGCCGCCGAGGACTTCGGACCGGTGGTCAAGGCGGCCGGGCTGGTCTTCCCCGGCAAGTCCCACTTCGGCGTCGTCTGCAACTATGGTCGCAGCCGCGCGGCGGTGGGGGACCTCCTCCAGGCCCTCCCCGAGGGTTCCACCCTCACGGTGGTCGACGCCCATGACTACTCCCAGGTGGCGACCGCCGGCGCCATGGTCCTCCAGAAGGGCGTCCAGCTCCTGGCCCTCCTGCCCAACGATCCGATCGTGCGGGACGGTTCTCCCTTTGCCACTGGGATCGTGAATCAGGTGAAGCACAACATCCCCGCCTTCGGCACCACCCCGGCCGCCATCAAGAACGGCTGCGCCATGGCCCTGGGCGCCGCCACGGGCTGGGAGCTGCTGCTGAATCCGGCCCTGGTGGATCCGGCTCTGAAGGGCATCATCGGGCCCATCGAGATCACCAAGGCTCCCCAGGCCGCGGCGCTCGAACCGGCGAAGGTCCAGTTGGTGAGCCCCGCAAGCCACTGAACCCGAGTTCCACCCGAAGGGACGCCCCGCACCAGCGGGGCGTCCCTGCGTAGGGCCTTGACGGCGGATCCTACAGCGTCTTCATGTCTAGCACGAACCGGTAGCGGACATCGTTCTTCAGCATCCGCCCGTAGGCCTCGTTCACCTGCTGGACGGGGATGAGCTCGATGTCGGAGACGATGCCGTGCTCCGCGCAGAAATCGAGCATCTCCTGGGTCTCCTGGATGCCGCCGATGAGCGAGCCGGTGAGGATCTTCCGCCCGCCGATGAGGGCGATGGCGGCCACGGGCGTGGGCTCGGGCGGCACGCCCAGGAGCACCATGGCGCCCTCGACGCGGAGCAGCCCCAGGTACTTGTTGTAGTCGTGGGGGGCGGAGATGGTGTCGATGATGAGGTCGAAGTGGCCCGCCAGCTGCTTGAAGGTGGCGTCGTCGGAGGTGAGCGCGAAGTGGTGGGCGCCCAGCTTGCGGGCGTCGGCCTCCTTGGACTTCGAGGTGCTGAGCATGGTCACCTCGGCCCCCATGGCCGCGGCCAGCTTCACGGCCATGTGGCCGAGGCCGCCCAGGCCCACCACGCCCACCTTGTCGCCCTTCTTCGTCTTCCATTGGCGCAGGGGCGAATAGGTGGTGATGCCCGCGCAGAGCAGGGGCGCCGCGGCGGCGAGGTCCAGCTTCGGGGAGACCTTCAGTGTGAAGGCCTCGTCCACCACGACGCTGGAGGAGTAGCCGCCGAAGGTGGGGGTCTTGCGGTCCATCTCGGTGCTGTTGTAGCTCCAGGCGCAGCCCTTTTCGCAGAACTGCTCGAGCTGGCGCTGGCAGCTGGGGCAGGTGCGGCAGCTGTCCACCATGCAGCCCACGCCCGCCAGGTCGCCCGGCTTGAAGCCCTTCACGTGGGCGCCCACGGCGGTGACGTGGCCCACGATCTCGTGGCCCGGCACCATGGGATACATCGAGTTGCCCCATTCGTTGCGCACCTGGTGGAGGTCCGAGTGGCAGATGCCGCAGTAGGCGATCTCGATCTGCACGTCGTGGGGGCCCACGGCGCGCCGCTCGATCTGGAAGGGCGCCAGCGGAGAGGTGGCGGAGGCGGCGGCGTAGGCCTTGGCGAGGGACATGGGGACTCCTTGTAGCACCGGACCTCCACTCTAAGCAGGTCGGCCCCGGGCGGACAGCAGGTACCTCCGGGTGCGCGGGGTTGGCAGGGTCGCCCGCTCCGGCGATCCTGGGACCATGCAGCCCCTTGAGACCGGACGCCTGCTCATCCGCCCCCTCCGCCTGGAGGACGCCCCCTTCATCCTCCGCCTGCTCAACGAACCCTCCTTCATCGAGCACATCGCGGACAAGGGGGTGCGCACACTGGACCAGGCCAGGGCCTATCTCGAGGAGGGCCCACTCCGGAGCTACGCGCTCCACGGGCATGGGCTCCTGCTGGTCCAGCACCGCGAGACGGGCTCCCCCATGGGGATGTGCGGGCTCATCCGGCGCGACAGCCTGCCTGAAGTGGACCTGGGCTATGCCTTCCTGCCGGAGTTCTGGGGCCTGGGCTTCGCCGAGGAGGCCGCCCGGGCCTGCCTCGCCTGGGGCCGCTCGGCGCTGGGCCTGCCGGCCGTGCTCGCCATCGTCTCGCCCGGGAACGCCGCCTCGATCCGGCTCCTCGGCAAGCTGCAGTTCCACCCCACCGGATCCATGACCCACGCGCCCGGGGACGAGGTGGACGTCTACCGCCGCGCCTGGGATGGGCCCATCGCCGAGTAGCTCCGACCGAGGAGGTCCCATGCCCCGCCCCGCCACCCTGCCCACGATCGACTGGAAGGCCGTCTTCGATTCCGGCCTGGACTACCCCGCCTGGCTGGCCGCCGCCGAGTCCCCCGACCAGCGGGACAAGCTGGAGGCCCAGCGGGCGGCCCTCGCCCTCGAGCCCCAGACGGCGGGAACCCTCGCGGCCCTGCCCCGTCCCGTGCATGTCATCGCCATCGCGGAGGACTGGTGCGGCGACGTGGTGCGCCACGTCCCGGTGCTGCAACGCATGGCCGAGGCCGGCCCGATGCTGAAGGTCCGCTACATCACGCGCCAGCAGTGGCCGGATGTCTTCGTCCGCTTCCTCACCAACGGCGGCGAGGCCATCCCCAAGTTCATCTTCCTCAGCGACCGCTTCGTGGAGTGCGGGAGTTGGGGGCCCATGCCCGAGGGCTGCCGGGAGCTGATCGCCCGCGGCAAGGCCTGCGGCGACGTGGCCGCCGCGCGGAAGAAGGTCTCCGCCCGCTATGAGGCCGACGGCAACCGCCGCGAGGTCCTGCGCGAGCTGCTGGGCCTCGTGGACGTGGCCGCCAGCCGGGAGCCCTAACCCGCGGGCCGCCCCTCCCCGTTCCCCTGGAGAGGATGCACCATGAAGGCAGCGACGACGGTTCGGATCGCCCGGCCCACGGACCGGCTGGGCGCGGTGGTCCGGTTCTACCGCGACGGGCTGGGCCTGTCCGAGCTGGGCGGATTCCAGGATCACGAAGGGTTCGACGGCGTGATGCTCGGGCTGCCCGGGGCTCCGTGGCACCTTGAATTCACCCACCAGCGCGGCCATGCGGTCGGGGACGCCCCCACCCGCGACCACCTGCTGGTGCTCTACTTGCCAGACCATGCCGCCTGGCAGGCGGCCGTGGACCGGATGGCGGCGGCGGGACAGGCGCCGGTGCCCTCGTACAACCCCTACTGGGACCGCCTCGGCCGGACCTTCGAGGATCCGGACGGCTACCGCGTGGTGCTTCAGAACGCGGCCTGGCCCGCCTGACCCCCGGTCCCGGGCGCGTCCGCCTGAAGCCGGGAGAGGGCGCCGGCGATCTCCCGCAGGCCGGGATGCCGCGCCCGTTCCGCCTCGAGGTAGGCCAGGGCCTCCTCGCGCCCCCGCCATTCGCCGAGGACCTGGCCCTTGAGGAGGACCGCCCGGGGATCCTCGGGGTTCCGGGCCAGGATGGTCTCGTAGCGGTCGATGGCCGCGCGGTACTCCCCCCGGCGGACCTGCACCCTGGCGAGGCCCAACTGGGCGCAGCGGTCGTAGCCCTGGGCCAGGGCCCGGTTGAACAGATCCTCCGCTTTGGCCAGCTGCCCCAGGCGGCAGAAGCAGTCCCCCGCCCGGGTGAGCACCTGGCGGTTTCCGGGGTCCGCCCTTAGCACTTCGTCCCAGAAGGGGGCGGCCTCCTCGAACCGGCCGAGCCCGCGGAGGGCGTCGGCCAGGCCGAACAGGGCGTAGGCATTGTCGGGCTCCGCCTTCAGGACCGTGCGGAAGTGGTGGGCGGCACGCTCGAAATCCAGGCGCCGGCGGCAGAGATTCCCGGCCATGGTGCGGATGTTCAGGAGGGTGGGGTCCAGTTCCAGCAGGCGTTCCCAGGCCGCCAGGGCCTCGTCCGGCCGGTGGGCCTTGTGGTGGAGGTCACCGAGCCCCATCAGCGCATAGCGGTTCCGGGGATCGTGGCGGAGCGCCGCCTCGTAGTGCGCCACGGCCCGCTCCCGGCGCCCCGTCCGCCGACAGGCATCCCCGACCCGGGCCTGGACCGATCCGTCCTCCGGGCGCAGGGCCAGGTAGCGGTCCCAGGCGGCCAGGCAGGCCTCGTAATCCCTCAGGCCCCGGCAGGCGTCGGCCAGCCCCTGGAGCGCCTGGAGATGATCCGGCGCCGCGTCCAGGACCCTGCGGAAGCAGTCCGCCGCGGCCCGGAAATCCCGGGCCTTGCGGTTCGCCTGTCCGGCCTGCATCAAGCCCTGGAGATCCATGGTTTCCCCGCGCTGGCTCCGAGTGTAATCCCGTGGAGGGTTCCCGGCGTGACACCCTTTTTCACACGGACGCCCGGCCCGCCGGAATCCCGCGGCCCGGATCAGACCAGGTGGGCGAGGATGAGGATCCCCGGGAGCGTGAGCGCCAGATCAACCGCCAGCGGACCCCAGGACTCCAGCATGAGCAGGGGCCGACAGGCCGCCAGGGCCGCCAGCAGCAGGCCGTCCGCGACGAGGCCCAGCCTTCCCTGGGCGAGGCCCGTGGCCGCGCCGACGATGGCGACCAGGGCGGCGACCAGGAGCGTCCGCCCCACCCCCACCTGCACCGGGAGGCTGCGCACGCCCCGGGCCCGGTCGCGGGCGGCATCGTTCACGTCGCAGAGCAGACACCCCGCCGCCAAGAGCAGGAACAGCGGCAGGGCCACGGGATGGGCCAGGGACCGCCACCCCAGCCAGGAACCATCGGCCAGGGGTAGCGCGAGGCCGGCCCAGGTCCACACCAGCGGCACGAGCAGGGCCTTCACCCAGGGATAGGCCTTGGCCCAGCGGTAGGCCAGGACGGCGGTCGACAGCACGGGCAGCAGGGCCAGTGTCCCGACGGGCATCCGGGGCAGGAGCATCAGGGTCCCCGCGGCACAGGCCACGAATCCCAGGCGGAGGAGGGCCAGCAGGGCCGGCGAGGCCGCCTCGGCCGGATCAGCGAGCCGGTCGTAGCTGTAGGCGGCCCCGATGCCCAGCAGCAGCAGGTCCCGGCCCGCCGGGGAGACCGGAAGCCCCGTGGCCCGGCCGGCCACCGTGGCCACCGTCCAGCCCAGGGCCACGGGCCAGAGGTAGTGGAGCAGCCGCGCCGGGGTGGAGGTCCCCGCGCCGCTCTCCCGCGCCTCGATCCGATGTCCCATGTCCCTCCCGGCGACCGGGGCCGCGGTCCGGCCCCGGAAGGATGGTAGCGGCATCGGTCCCCCTCAGCGGCCCGGAGTGCCGGGGTCTCCCATCCGGAACATCAGGATGGCGCCGGCGGCGGCGACGTTGAGGCTGTCCATGCCGGAGGCCATGGGGATGGCCACGGCCCGGTCGCAATGCGCGAGCTGGGCCGGATCGAGGCCGGTGTCCTCGGATCCCATCACCAGGGCGCACCGGGACGCCGGCGTCCAGGCCCGGGCGTCCTCCGCGCCGGGGACCAGGGCCGCGGCCACGATCTCCGAATCGGGTCCGGCGGCTCGCCAGCCCGACAAGGCGGGCCAGGGATCCTCCTCCCGCCAGACGGGGACGCGCCACACGGCACCCATGGACACCCGCACCGTGCGGCGGCTCCAGAGGCCCGGCCCCGGCCCCGCCAGCACCCCGTCGAGGCCGAGGGCCGCGGCGCTGCGCAGCAGGAGGCCCAGGTTTTCCGAATCGTACAGGCGCGGGAGCACCAGCAGGCGCCGGGCCGCGCGCAGGGCTTCCCGGGGCGGGGACGGGGGCACGACCGCGCAGGCCATGAGGCCGCGGTGGAAGGGAAAGCCTGCCAGGTCCGACAGGGCCGCCGGTTCAGCCGTCAGGAGTTCCGTCCCCTCCGGAAGCCGGCCGGCCAGGGCCTTCGCCGCGGCCGTGGTGGCGGCCACGGAGACGATCCGCGGTCCCCCCCGGGCCGCGGAGGCCAGCAGGTCCTCCACGAGGATGCGCCCCTCGGCGATGAAGCAGGGGCCATGCTCCGGATGCTCCCGGGTGCCGGCGAAGCGCAGGTCGCGGTAGGGGGTCCAGGGATCGAAGGCCGGCATGGCTCCAGCGTAGCCCCGGCGGCCGGATTGCGGTTCCATGGAGCCATGTCCCGCAAGCTCCCCCGTCACCTCACCTGGCTCGAGGCCTTCGTGGCCGCGGTGGAGACGGGCTCGCTGGAGGCCGCCGCCCAGCACCTGGGCGTGGCACGCTCCGTGGCGAGCGAGCACCTGCGGGCCCTGGAGGAGGCCCTCGCGGAGGGCCAGCCGCTGCTGGAGCGGGGCCCGGGTCGCCGCCTGCGCCTCACGCCCCGGGGGGAACGGCTCTTCGCCGCGGCCCAGGCGCCCTTCCACCAGCTCGACCTCAAGCGCCTGCGCGACCTGGCTTCGCCGGAACCCAGCCTCCGCCTGGGCCTGAATCCCACCCTCTCCGCCCTCTTCATGGCTCCGGTGGCCTCCGCCGCGGCGTCGGCCGGGCTGCGGCTGCAGGCCGCCTTCGGCAGCGCCCACGACCTGGTGCTGCAGGTGCAGACGCGGCAGCTGGACCTGGCCCTGAGCTTCACGCCCCTGCCGCCCCACCGCGACGTGGCCTTCCGTGTCCTGGCCAGCCTGCCCTTCGTCGTGCTCGCCGCCAAGGCCTGTCCCCTCGATCCGGCGAAGGCTTCGCTGCGGGTCAAGGACCTCGCCGGGCTGCCTTTCGTGGACTGGCTGCGGGACGATCCGTACGGCGGCGCCAATTCCGCACGGTTCGCCGAAGCCGGCATCCAGGTCGAGGAGGCCGCCCAAGTGGAGAGCTTCCTGCAGCTCTATCCGGCCCTGCGGGCCTTCCGGGCCTGCGCCATCGCCCCGGACCTGCGTGCCCTGGCCCCCTTCCCCTCCGACCTGCGCGCCTGGCCCCTTCGGGAGCGGAAGCCCCAGGCCGTGGACGTGGTGGCCCTCTGGCCCGCCGGAGGACTCAGCGCCGCGGCGGAGGCCTGCCTGGAGGCCCTGGCGAAGGCCCTGCTGAAACGTCGTTAATCCGACGATCGGTTCATATTTTTTTGGATTTCCGCCGGATGTTCCGACAGCTAGTCTGGATGCTCCAGCGGAGCCCGCCTTGACCCCCACCGAACGCGCCATCCACAGGCTTCCCGCCCACCTGCGGCGCTACGTGGTGGACCAGGATCCCGGGGCGTACACGCCAAGGGACCACGCCGTCTGGCGCCACATCCTCCACAAGCTCACGGACCACCTGGCCGGGAAGGCCCACGAGAGCTACCTGGCGGGACTCGCCGCCACGGGCATCGGCCTGGAGCGCATCCCCAGCCTCGACGAGATGAACGTCAAGCTGGAAGGCCTGGGCTGGTCGGCGGTGGCGGTGCGGGGCTTCATCCCCCCGGCGGTGTTCACGGAGCTGCAGTCCCTGGGCGTGTTGGCCATCGCCGCCGACATCCGCAGCCACGAGCACATCGGGTACACGCCGGCTCCCGACATCGTCCACGAGAGCGCCGGGCACGCGCCCATCCTGGCGGACCGCCGCTACGCCGAATACCTGAAGCGCTGCGGCGAGGCAGGCTTCCGGGCCATCGCCAGCGTGGAGGACCAGGCCGTATTCGAGGCGATCCGCAACCTCAGCGTGGTGAAGGAGGATCCCGCCGCCACGCCGGAGCAGGTGCAGCTCGCGGAGGAGCGCCTGCACGCGGCCTCCGCCAGCCGCCGCTACGTGAGCGAGAGCACCCGGGCCAGCCGGCTCTACTGGTGGACCGCGGAGTACGGCCTGGTGGGCGATCTGGACGCGCCGCGCATCTACGGAGCGGGCCTCCTCAGCAGCCTGGGCGAGGCCACCCACTGCCTCACGCCCGCCGTGCGGAAGCTGCCCCTGGACCTGGCCTGCGCCGACACCGAGTACGACATCACGCGGATGCAGCCCCAGCTCTTCGTGGCGCGGGACTTCGACCACCTCTTCGAGGTGCTGGAGGCCTTCGAGGCCACCCTCGCCTGGCGGCGGGGTGGGGACCTGGGCCTGGAGGAGGCCCTGCGGGCCCGCACCGTCAACCACCTGGTGCTGGAGGGCGGCCTGGAGCTGACGGGCCGGGTGGCCGAGCGGGTGGCCGCCTCCCGCCCGGTCGCGCCGGACCTCGCCACGGCCCTGGTGCGGTTGGAGGGCCCGGTGCTGCTGTCCCGCGGGAACCGGGCGGAGGGTCGCCCCTGGCCGGGCCAGGCCCTGGTGGCCTTCGGACAGGCCGCCCTCCCGGAGCGCGGCGCCTTCAGCCTGGACCTGCCCTCAGGCCTCTTCCTCACCGGCTTCCGGGTGGGCGGGCACGAAGTGATCAACCTGCGCGTCCACCAGGATGGCCGGCCCCTGGACCTGCCCAGCTGGGCCCTCCTCTTCCTCAGCGGCGACCTGCCCTCCGTGGCCGGCGGTCCGGCGGATCCCGAAGCCTGGGACCACTGGTTCGGGGACCAGAACGCCTTCGCCGAGGGCGAGGCCGAGGCGGAGGCCCGCGCCCGGAAGGCCGAGGCGCTGTCGCCGGAGCTGGCCGCGCTCTACGAGGAGGTCCGCGCGCTCCGGGAGAACGGCCGGCCGGATCCGGGCCGTCGGGAGGCCCTGGCCGCCCGGGCCTCGCGCCATGCGGGGGAATGGCTGCTGCAGGCGGAACTGGCGGAACTGGCCCCGGAGGTGATCGCATGACCTGGATCGAACGCGACGGTGCCCTGCACCGTGAGATCAAGACTCCCGATTTCCTGACGGCCTACCGGCTGGTGGGTGCCCTGGTGGCCCCTGCCGAGGCGTTGAACCACCATCCCGATCTGGAACTTGGATGGGGCTACGTCCGCATCCGCCTCACCACCCACGACGCCGGCGGCGTGACGGACCTGGACCGCCGGCTGGCCGCGGACTTCGACAAGGTGATCGACGCATCTGTTGCACTTCTGTGACGTTGGGCCCCTCGGGACTGTGACCTTCGTCCCTCATCCAGCTCTGTGTCCGGACACGTACTGAGGCTAGGCTGGAGGGCATGAGGAACCCCCTGCCCATCCCACCCCCCGTCTCCGGCTGCCCGAAGGCACGCCGGACCTCCTGGTCCATTGTCCTTCCCGCTGCCCTCGGAACCGTGGTTCTGGCTCTGGGCTCGGGATGCAACCGCGACGACGTCGCCCACTACCGGGTCCCCAAGGAAGCTGGATCCGCGCCAGCCGGCATGGCGATGCCCCCCATGGGCATGCCCCTGGGTGGCGACATGCAGGCGCCGCCGACCCCCTCGGGCAAGACCGCCCTCAAGTGGACCCTCCCCAAGGGCTGGGCCGACGAGCCGGCTGGCGGCATGCGCTTCGCCACCCTCAAAGTCCCCGTCACCGGCAAGATCGACGCCTCCGTGGTGGTGCTGCCCGGCACCGCCGGGGGCGAGCTGGCCAACGTGAACCGCTGGCGCGGCCAGATCGGCCTCCCGCCCATCGACGAGGCCCAGCTCGCCAAGGAGCGCACGGTCCTCAAGACCAAGGCCGGGGATCTCTCCGTGTTCGATTTCACCAGTGATGGGCAGATCAAGAGCCGCATGGTCGCCGGCCTGATCACGACCGCCGACGGCAACACCTGGTTCCTGAAGATGACCGGGGACGCGGGTCCGGTGGGCCAGGCCAAGCCCGAGTTCATGCGCCTGTTGGGGAGCATCCGCCTTGATTAAGCAGATCGGCACCCGTCTCTGGAAGTTCATCTCCTCCTTCGAGCTGACCATCGTCACGCTGGCCCTGCTCATGGCCCTGGTGTTCCTCTGCACCCTCGCCCAGGTCCAGCTCGGCACCCTCGGCGCCGTGAACCACTACATGCGGTCGTGGTTCGTCCTGTGGCAGCCCAAGGATTCCAACCTATTCATCCCGGTGTTCCCCGGGGGCACCCTGGTGGGCCTGGTGCTGGTGCTGAACCTCATCGCCGCCACCATCAAGCGCCTCAGCTTCACCTGGCAGAAGGCCGGGCTCTGGATCGTCCACACGGGCCTCATCCTCCTCGTCGCCGGGGAATTCGCCACGGGCGCCTTCCAGGTGGACACGAACATGGCCATCGAGGTCGGCCAGACGGTCAACTACGTGGAAGCCCCGCGCAGCATGGAACTGGCGGTGATCGACACCACCGATGCCGCCTATGACGACGTCTACTCCATCCCCGAGGCGACTCTGGCCCGGGAAGGCACCGTGGCCATCCCGGGGACGCCCCTGGCCATCCGCGTCCGGAAGTTCTTCCGCAACGCCAACCTGAGCGCCCTGGGGCAGGGCGACGCCCCCTCCATGGCCACGGCCGGCGTGGGGCCCGGGGTGAAGGTGGTGGGGCAGCCCCCCGTCACCCGGGACGACGACATCAACCACACCACCGCCTTCATCGAGCCCATCGCCGGCGGCCACAGCTTCGGCACCTGGCTGGTCTCGACGGACCTGGGGGCCCCGCAGGGGTTCACCTACGAGGGGCGGAACTACCGCCTGCTCGTCCGCCCGCGGCGGATCTACCTCCCCTACGCCATCACGCTGAAGAAGTTCAGCCATGACGTCTATCCCGGCACGGACATCCCCAAGAACTTCTCCAGCCTCATCCACCTCTCCAATCCCAACACGGGCGAGGAGCGGGACGTGCTGATCTACATGAACCAGCCCATGCGCTACGACGGCAAGGCCTTCTACCAGGCCAGCTTCGGCAAGGGCGACACCCTCTCCATCCTGCAGGTGGTGGGCAATCCCGGCTGGCTCATCCCCTACATCTCCTGCGTGCTCGTGACCATCGGCCTGCTCATGCATTTCGGCATCACCCTCCGTCGCTCCATCAAGCGGCGGCAGACCCAGAAGGAGGGCTGACATGAAGCTTTCCAAGCTGTTCCCCTGGCTGGTCGGCGCCGTCGCCCTGGCCTGCGTCTTCCTCGCCCTGCTGCCCAGCGGCAAGGTCCGCGGCTTCGATGTCGCGGGCTTCGGCAGCCTGCCTGTGCTCGAGGGCGGCCGGGTGAAGCCCATGGACTCGGTGGCGAGGAACTCGCTGCTGATGATCCGCGGCCAGCAGAGCTTCCGCGACGGGGGGAAGACCCTCAGCGCGGACGAGTGGCTGATGGACCTCATGTTCCGGCCCCAGGTGGCCGACCAGCAGCCGGTCTTCCGCATCGATGATCCGGACGTCCTCGGCCTCATCGGCCTGAAGCAGTCCTCGAACCGCTACTTCAGCTTCCAGACCCTCGGCCCCCACCTCGAGGAGATCCAGAAGCAGGCCCAGGCGGCCCAGCCCATCGAAGCGCAGAAGCGCACCCGCTTCCAGGGGGCCGTCGTCAACCTGTTCGACCGTGTCTACCTCTACTACAAGCTGCGCAACACCATGCAGCTGGCGGGCACCCCCGGCCTGGCCTTCGAGCTGCAGACCCTCGGCGCCCCCGATGCGGCCCAGCGTCACGCGGACCTGGCCCAGATCGCCCAGTTCCGCCCCCTGCCTCCCCTGCCCGGCCAGAGCCCCGACGCCTGGCAGAGCACCGGCGAGGGCCTGCGCGCGGCCGATGCCGGGACGGTCCATCCGGCCCTGAGCCTCTACGCCCAGGCCAGCCTGGCCTATGCCTCGGGCGACGCCCAGGGGTTCAACAGCGCGGTCAAGGCCCTGGAAGCCAGGGTCGCCTCGGAGCGGCCCGAGTTCGTGAGCCACGCCGACCATGAAGTCCTGTTCAACCGGGCCCAGCCCTTCTACCTGGGCATGCTGCTCTATGTGATGGCGCTGATCGTGGTGTTCGTCTCCTGGGCCTGGAAGCCGGAGATCCTCCGGCCCTCGGCCTTCGCCCTGCTCTGTGTGGGCGCTTTCGTCCACACCGCCGGACTGATCTTCCGCATCGTGCTCCAGGGCCGTCCCCCGGTGACGAACCTCTACTCATCCGCCGTCTTCGTGGGCTGGGGCGCCGTGATCCTCGGCCTCATCCTGGAACGCCTCTACAAGAACGGCTTCGGCACCGCCGTGGCCACCGCCGCGGGCTTCGCCTCCCTCATCGTGGCCCAGCACCTGGGCACCGACGGAGACACCATGGAGATGATGCGGGCCGTGCTGGACTCGAACTTCTGGCTCGCCACGCACGTGGTGACCATCACCATCGGATACAGCGGCACCTTCCTGGCCGGCGCCATCGCCATCGGCTACACGATCCGCAAACACCTCGTGGCCGATCCCGATCCGGAGACCACCCGGTCCCTGGTGAGCATGGCCTACGGCATCATCTGCTTCGCCCTGTTCTTCAGCTTCGTGGGCACCGTGCTCGGCGGCATCTGGGCCGACCAGTCCTGGGGCCGGTTCTGGGGCTGGGACCCCAAGGAGAACGGCGCCCTGCTGATCGTGCTGTGGAACGCCATCATCCTGCACGCCCGCTGGGCCGGCTACGTCCGCGAGCGGGGGCTGATGGCCATGGCCATCTTCGGCAACGTCATGACCAGCCTCTCCTGGTTCGGCGTGAACATGCTTGGCGTGGGCCTCCACTCCTACGGGTTCATGGACAAGGCCTTCTGGGCCCTGTCCACCTTCATCGCCACCCAGGTCGTGCTGATGGGCCTCTGCCTCCTGCCCCCCCTCCGGGGCCGGGGCCACCGGCCCGCCTGATCAGAAGAAGGATCCGAGTTCCCCGAGGAGGCGCTCCGGCGCCTCCTCGGCCATGTAGTGGCCGCAGGGGAAGGGACCGCCCTCCACCGCCTCCGCGTAGTCCCGCCAGATCGCCAGGGGATCGAAGCAGCGGCCGATGACCCCGTCCTCGCCCCAGAACACCCGGAGGGGGCAGGCCACCCGGCGGCCGGCGGCCCGGTCGGCGCGGTCCAGGTCCAGGTCGATGCCGGCGGAGGCCCGGTAGTCTTCGCAGAAGGCGTGGACGGTTCCCGGCTGCTCCGCGCAGCGGATGTACTCCGCCAGGGCCTCCGGCGCGAAGATGCCGAGCCCCTTGGCTCCCCGGCCCATGATCCGGCGGACGTAGAACGCCGGGTCGGCCTCGATCATCCGCTCGGGGAGCGGCTCGGGCTGGATGAGGAAGAACCAGTGCCAGTAGGCCCGCGCGAAGGCCATGCTGGTCTGCTCGTACATGGCCAGGGTGGGGGCGATGTCCAGGAAGACGGCCTTCTCCACGGCCTCCGGATGGTCCAGGCAGAGCCGGTGCCCGACGCGCGCGCCGCGGTCATGCCCGCAGAGCAGGAACCGCTCATGGCCCAGGGCCCGCATGACGCCCACCTGGTCCTGGGCCATGGCCCGCTTCGAGTGGGCCGCATGGTCCGGCGTACCGGGCACCTTGTCGCTGTCGCCGTAGCCCCGCAGATCCGGCGCCACCACGAAGAACCGCTCCGCCAGCCGCGGGGCGACGCGGTGCCAGATCGCGTGGGTCTGGGGATGGCCGTGCAGCAGCAGCAGGGCCCGGCCGGCGGGGTTGCCGCCGCAGGCCAGGTGGATGCCGACCCCGCCCACCTCCACGCGCCGCGCCTGGAACCCAGGCAGGAGCGTGGCCTCCGGCATCAGGGCCTCCGCCGCATGGTGGCCTGGAGGTAGGTCGTGAAGGCGTCCGGCCTGCCCGGCTGGGCGATGTCGAAGGCCAGAGCCACCGTATCCGTTCCGGTCCGGCGGTAGGTGAGGCGGAACCGGGGGCCGGGGCCGGCGTCGCCCAGGAACACCGCGCCCTCCGCGGAGCCGGTCACGGTGTAGTGGATCACGTGGCCCTCGTTGTCCACGTAGAGGGCCCTCAGCCCGCCGCCCTCGGGGTACACCGTGAGGCGGTCCTCGTGCCGGGATGCGGCCCGCCCCGGCGCCGCCGGCGTCTCGGCCCAGCTGCGCCGGACCAGCGCGTGCCCATCCAGCTCGAGGCTGAACGTGGCCTCTCCCGACAGCTGGCCAGGCCGCCCACCCCCCTCGCCCGTCCAGGTCCCGAGCAGGAAACGCAGCGGCGCGAAGGGGTCGGCCGCCGGGGCCTGGGCCACCAGGGGCGCCGCCAGGAGGAGGGGGAGCAGGAGGCGTCGCATGGGGACTCCAGGAAGGGGTTCAGGCTCCGGCCCAGTCCCGCACGAGGGACTCGAAACGCTCGCCCCGCTCCTCGAAATTGCTGAACTGGTCGAAGCTCGCACAGGCCGGGCTGAGGAGCACCTGGTCGCCGGTCCGCGCCACCGCCAGGGCGCGGGCCACCGCCTCGTCGAAGGCGGGGACGGTGTCGTGCGGCAGGTCGCCCAGGTCCCGGGTCAGCTGGGGGATCGCTGCGCCGAGGAAGACCAGCCGTCTCAGCTTCCCTTCCAGGGCCTCCCGCAGGGGGCCGTAGCTGGCGCCCTTGTCGGTGCCCCCGAGCAGGAGGACCAGCGGTCCAGGGAGGGCGCGGATGGCCGTCAGCGTGGCATCCACATTGGTGCCCTTGGAATCGTTGTAGGCCTGAACCCCGTCCTTCTCGCCGCAGAAGGCGATGCGATGGGCCAGGCCGGGATAGCTCCGCAGGCCCTCGCGGATGGCCTCGACCCGGGCACCCCCGTGCCGGGCCAGCAGCGCAGCGGCCAGGGCGTTCTCGACATTGTGCCCGCCCGGAATCCGAAGCTCCCGCCGGGGGAGCAGGACCTCCTCACCCAGCCGGAGGACGCCGGCGGCATCGCACCAGGCCTCGCAGGGCGTCCAGCCGAACCGCACGGCCCGGCCGGCGCCAGGTGCGTCCTGCCACCACTCCGGATGGGCGGCGGGCACCACGCGCACATCGCCATCCCCCTGCCGCTCGAAGATCCGCAGCTTGGCGCGGCGGTAGCCTTCCAGGTCGCCATGCCGCGCCAGGTGATCCGGCGTGAGGTTCAGGAAGGCCGCCGCCTCCGCACGGAAGCCCGCCACGGACTCCAGCTGGTAGCTGCTCAGCTCCACCACGAAGACGGTGCCGGACGCGGCGCCCTCCACCGCCTCGAGGAAGGGCTGGCCCAGGTTGCCGCAGGCCACGGCGGGCAGGCCGGAGGCCCGGAGCAGGTGCGCGGTCAGATCGGTGGTGGTGCTCTTCCCGTTGGTGCCGGTCACGGCAAGCACACGGCTCCCGTCCCGCCGGGCCCGGAGGACGCGGTGGGCCAGTTCCACCTCCCCGATGACGGGTATGTCCCGCCGCAGGGCCTCGGCCACGAAGGGGGCCGTGCGCGGGATGCCGGGGCTCACCACCAGCTCGCCGCAGCGATCCAGCAGTGCGGGCGGATGGCCACCCCACACGCCGGGCACGCCGGCCTTCGCCAGGGCCGTCTCCAGGTCGGGCCCGGGGTCGGGACGGGCATCCGTCAGCACCACCTCGCGCCCCTGCCCGGCCAGGAAGCGGGCCGCCGCCAGACCCGAACGTCCCGCACCCATCACCACGGTCCTCATGCGTCCTCCGATTCCAGCCTAGGAGCCTGCCGCCGGAATTGGAACGCTCCGCGCGAAGGCCGCCCCACGGGGCCCCCAAGGAGGGTCTACACTGGCTCCCTGGCCCCACTTCGGAGCAGCCATGCCGAAGGGCATCCTCCAGCGTCTTCTGAACGGCGAGAGCGAGATCGTCTCCCACGTCCAGCCCATGTACCGGCTCCAGGACAACCGCCTGGTGGCCATGGAATACCTGGCCCGGCACGTGGATGGACAGGGGGTGGCCCATCCCGTCGGCCCCATCCTCCAGGCGCCGGACCTCTCCCCGGGGGACCGCCTGACCCTGGACCTGCGGTTCCTGGAGCAGACCTTCGACACCCTGGCCCGGACCGGGTCGCCTGCCCACCTGCATTTCGTGAACCTGGAACCCGTGAGCCTGGAGGCCCCGGGTTTCTGGGAGGCCCTGCCCCGCTGGATCGAGATGCTGCCCATCTCCACGGAGCTGGTGGTGATGGAGTTCACGGAGGGGCAGAAGATCCATGACCCCGATGCCCTGAGGGCCTACGCGACGTTGCTCCGCAACTCCGGCCTGCGCATCGCCGTGGACGACCTCGGCGCCGGCGTGGCCAGCCTCAGCCACATGGCGCGGCTGGCACCGGACTTCATCAAGGCGGACCGAAGCCTCGTGGAGCAGGTCCACCGCAGGCCCTACCAGGCGGCCCTCCTGAACGCCCTGTCCCACTTCGCCCAGCGGATGCGCATCGGGTTCATCGCCGAGGGCATCGAGACCATGGAGGAGCTGCAGGCCGTCATGGACGCCGACGTGCCCTGGGGCCAGGGCTTCATCCTCGGCCAGCCCTGGCCGACGGCCCCCCGCCCGCTGTCCTTCGGACCCCTGCCGTGAACACGCCCCGGAGGACCGGCGGCTTCCGCCGGTCCTCCGGGGCTGCGGGGCCCTACTGGACGATGAAGTCGTCGAGGTTCAGCCTCGCCGCGGGCGTGCCCTCCACCGCGAGCTTGAAGCGCACGGGCCCGGTGAGGGACAGCCCCTTGAACGTCACCGTGCTGAGGCTGTTGGAACTTGCGGTCACAGGGGAACCGATCGGGAACCAGGTGGCCCCGGCATCGGTCGAGGCCTGGATCGTGAAGGTGGCCGTCTTGCCGTTGCTCGCATCGGACTTGTAGACGCCATGGGCCACGCTGACCGAGGTGACAGGGGTGCTCGCATCCCCGTAGTCGAAGTTCATCCAGACGGCGCTGCCCGCCGAGGCCTTCATGCGCAGGCCCTGCCCGCCGTTCTTCGCGTCGCTGGCATCGGTGCTCACGCTCATCGTGGTCACGAAATGCCAGGACCCCGTGGCCAGGGTGAAGTCCCCCGTGGCGTAGGTGGTCCCCGTCCCGGCCCAGGTGAAGGGCTCGGCGAGACCGGCAGGCGGCGGCGTGCCCCCCACCACGAAGGTCAGCGTCTTCGTGGTGCTGGCCAGATCGGCATCCGTCACCTTGACCGTGAGCGTGACTGTGCCCGCGGCGCCGGCGGCCGGGACGATGTGGAGCACCGGGCCGGCCAGCGTGCCGGCGAAGGTGAGGCCGCTGTTCGGAATGATGGCCTCGTCGCTCGAGGTCGCCGCGAGCGTGACGGCCAGGGGACTGGCGTCGTCGGTGACCGTGAAGGACAGGTCGGCCGCGGTGTCCACGGGCGTGGCGCTGGAGGCCGGGAGCCCGAGGACCGTCGGGGCCGCATTCCCTCCCGTCACCGTGAGCACGCGGGTGATGGCGCTGCTGGCCCCCAGGGCGTCCGTGGCGGTGAAGACGACGGAGTAGGTTCCGTTCGCTGCATACACGTGCTCGGTGGCCGGGGTGGCGGCCGTGGCCCCGTCGCCGAAGTCCCAGCGCACCGAGGCCACACGGCTGTCGGCGCTGGTGGCCTGGCCCTGGAACGTGTAGGTCGCGCCGACCGTGGCGGTCCCGTCCCAGCTGGGTTGGATCATGTGCACATTGGGCCGTCCCATGGCCTCGAACCGGGCGCCCCAGCCACGGACGTCCACGTCCGTGCGGAACCCGGCCGGCAGGGGGACCGCCGGATTCGGGAACAGATCGAGGCCCGTGAGGGTCTCGATGCGGGCCACCGACGTCGTGTACTTCTGGATCTCCGCCTCCGACACGGCCAGACCGGCACGGTTGGGCGTGAGGATGGCCAGGGCCCTGGGCTGTCCCGGGGCCGTCTCGCGGACGACGACCTTCCAGAATCCGCTGGGGATGCGGACCGGCGCAGCCGCCCCGGGCAGCAGCGGCGCGTCGGCGTCGAAGGTGGGGCCGGTGTAGATCCAGACCCGGCCGAAGGCATCCGCCAGCCCCGGAACCCAGGCCCCGCCGGTGCCGGTGAAGCTGCCCCCCACCGCCTGCTCCAGGTTGTTCCAGAAGTTGTTGTTGTGGTCCGTATCCTGGGGCGCGACGTTGGAGAGCCGGCAGGTGTCCGTCCCCGCCTCGGATCCATACCGGTAGGCCAGGTCGGACATCATCACCTGATGGCCCCGGGTCCAGCCGCTGCCGGAATAGTCCGCATCGGACACCTGGGGCGCGGCAAGCCGGTCGTCCGCCAGGAACGTGCGGGTGCCGTTGGCGAAGGCGGCGGTGAACCTGAAATTGGCGTAGGCCGTCCAGGCAGGGTTCTTCGCGGTTTCGTCGTAGCCCACACGGAAGGCGCCATGGGGGAACGCGGTCCCCACGTGGTAGGAGGGCAGGACCGTGAGGGGACGGGCCGGAACGGGGGCCGGATCACCGGCATAGGCGGGTTCCGGGGCCATGACCGTCAGGGTGGCGGACTGGCTGGTCCCGGTGCCGAGGTCGTCGGTGACCCGCACACGGTACTGGGCGCTGGTCTCCTGGAGATCCGTGGCGCTGACCGAGACGGTCGCCTCCGTGGCCCCCGCGAGGTCGACGCCGTTCTTCTGCCACTGGTAGTGGAGCGTGCCGGTTCCCGAGGCCACCACGGAGAAGCTGGCCCCATCGGGAGCGCAGACGGTCTGGCTCGCGGGCTGGGTGGCGATCACGGGCCCGTTGACGGCGGCCCTATTCACCGTCAGCACGGCCGCGGCGCTGGTGGTGCTGGCCGTGGTTCCATTCAGCGCATTGGTCACCACAGCCCTGTAGCTGCCGGCATCGGTCAGGGTGGCGGCGGCGAAGGTGAGGGTGCTGGCGGTCCGGCCCGGAAGATCGGCACCATCCTTCTGCCACTGCAGGCTCAGGGCCCCATTCGCGGTGGCCGCCACCATGAAGGTGACCCCGGCGCCTTCCGTGACCATCTGGGACACCGGCTGGGTGGTGATCGTCGGCGGCATGGCCACGGGATTCACCGTGAGGTCGGCCGCGGCGCTGCTGGCCGTCGCCCGGGTCCCGCCCAGGGTGTTGGTCACGACGGCCACGTAGCGGCCCGCATCCGCCAGGGCCACGGGATCAAAGGTGATCGTGGCCGCCGTCTGGCCAGCCAGGTCGATGCCGCCCTTCTGCCACTGGTAGGTCAGCGTCCCATTTCCCGTGGCCGTGACGCTGAAGCCGACCCTCCCCCCCTCGAGGACGGACTGGGAGAACGGTTGCACCGAGAGGACGGGCGTGGAGGCCTGGACCTGCGAAGGGCCCGGGCTTGAAGCCGATCCTCCGCCGCCCCCGCAGGCCGAAAGCAAGGTCAGCACACCGGCCAGCAGGCCCGTGCGCAGGCGGGGGATGCCGTTGATATTAGGTCTCATAATTTTCTCTCTGTGCGGATCATCTGACATGGATGGCCATCAGGCTGACTTTCAGGCATTCATTCTTCAATTAAAAGGATATCAATCATCTTTTTGTTTATTTGTTTAATGTTATATTTCACGCAATGGATGTTAATTAGTCTCAATACCATCTATTCCTGCTGGCCCGATGACGAATGCAATCTTCAACAATATTATTTTGAATAGTTCCAATCACATCTGTCGCCGAAAATGCATGGCGGCACGCGGATGATCCGTTCACCAACACAGCTGAGGCGCGGGATCACTTGCAGTGTTCAACATCGGTTATCAACACACGTATCAGCTGGAATCTCAACATTGTTACAGATTCCACGCAAAAACCGGAACATAAGATAGCTTTTCATCCTTTATGATGAGGGGTTCCCCATCAACCGGTGATCCCGGATGTCCCAGGCCATTGCGCCCCCCCCCGGGCAAGGAGCTTTTGAATGCAACCGCGTGCCACCTCCATCCTGCTAACGGCCCTGGCCTGCGCTGTCGTCGGACATGCCCAGACCAGCACAACCTCCGGCGCCATCCGGGGCATGGTGAAGTCCCGGCAGGGAACGCCCGTGAAGGGGGCCTCCCTGGTCGTCCGGAATTCGGAAACGGGGTTTTCCCGGACGGCCGTCGCCAATGACCGGGGCGAGTACCAGTTCGTCTTCCTTCCCGTCGGCACCTACGACCTGACCGTCACGGCCCCGGGCCTGCGGACCGGCCGGACCACGGGCCTCCGCGTGAGCCTCGGGCAGACCACCGACATGAATTTCGCCCTCGATTCGGCGGAGGCCGCGGCGGTGGTGGAAGTGGTCGCCCAGTCGGAGGGCCTCGACACCACCCAGATCAACACCCAGACCTCCATCACCCCGGAACTGGTGGAGGCCATTCCGGTCAATGGCCGGAACTTCACCGATCTCGTCCAGCTCACCCCGGGCGCGGCGGTCGGCGGCACCAGCTACTACACCTCGGTGGAAGGAGCCCGCGGCGTCCAGAACAACCTCCAGATCGACGGCGCCAGCTTCAACTCGAAGTTCAACACCGAGCAGCGCGGCGGAACCCGCATCCCCTTCACCTTCGGCCAGGATTCCATCAAGGAACTCCAGGTCATCACCAATTCCTTCGATGCCCAGTACGGGGATGCCGTGGGTGCGGTGATCAACGCCGTGACGAAGACCGGAACCAACGAACCCAGCGGCATGGCCTTCATCCTGTTCCGGCCCAACAGCCTGGTCGCCAAGGTCAAGCCGGTTCCCTACGACCCCAAGGGCACCGTCAACGATCCCGATGTCCGCACCCGGAACTTCCACTCCACCCAGGCCGGCTTCAATTTCGGCGGACCGATCATCAAGGACCGCCTCCACTACTTCATCAACGTGGAGGCCGCCCGCACGAGCGAGGACAGCGTCCCCGCCTTCGGCTTCAACGACGCCTACACCGGCAATACCACCGCGGACTACAACGCGTTCTTCGGCCCCTCCGGCATGGGCACCCTGATGACCACGATGCCCGGGCGCACCCTCGCCCAGGAGAACAAGTCGGCCTGGACCGACCGGCAGACCAACCTGACGGTCATGGGCCGGCTGGACTGGACCATCAACACCAACCACCGCGCGGCCTTCCGTCTCAATTCCCAGACCTACGAAGGGCTCAACGACATCTACCCGGGGACCCGCCGAAGCGACACCGCGGAATCCGGCAACTCCACCATGAAGTTCTCCAGCCTCTCCACCGTGCTGGAACTCAACTCGATCCTCAGCACGAACCTCATCAACGAGGCCCGCCTCCAGATCGCCAACGAGAAGCGGCCCACCACGCCCAACACCACGCTTTCGGCACCGGTCCGCATTGCCCGCATCGACACCAGCTACGCCATCAACGCCGGGCAGTACTACATCGACCCGAGGAATACCGAGGAACGGACCACCCAGTTCCAGGACAACCTCACCTTCTTCAGCGGGGACTGGACCCTGAAGGCCGGGACCGACCTGCAGAAGGTCAGCATGAAGAACCGCTACCTGCCCAACAGCCAGGGGAGCTGGACCTTCACCTCGTACGACGCCGCCAACCAGTGGTTCGCCGGAAACACCAACGGGACGGGCGTGACCTACTCCCAGGGATTCTCCCCCCTCGACGGCGTGAGCGACTTCGACCTGGGCTTCCTCGCCGGCTATGCCCAGGCCCAGTACGGCGGGTTCTTCAGCAACCGCCTGCTGCTCAGCCTCGGCGCCCGCTACACCGTGGAACGCTGGAGCGGGAACCCGAATCCCAATCCCAAGCTCCAGGGCCTGGACCAGGCCCCCAACGACAGCTCCCTGGATCCCCGGTTCGGCTTCTCCTTCGACCTCTCCGGCAACGGCAGGACCGTGGTGCGCGGCGGGTACGGCTGGTTCAGCGTGGGCAACCCCGGCCAGACCGTCTCCGGCGCCATGATGAACAACGGCATCAACCTGGTGTCCTACTACGTCTCCTCGTCCTCCGCGGCGAACCTGCCTCTCTTCCAGTCCGGCGGCGTGCTGTCGGCAGGCTCCCGCTGGTCCGGCCCGCTCACGGGCCCCGGGGCCCTCACGGCCGTCCCCCTGGACCAGCTGGCCACGCTCCCGAAGGATTCGATCACCGTCACCCTGATGGACCCCGAGGCGAAGATGGCCCAGGCCCGGACCGCCTCCCTGGCCCTGGAGCACGACTTCGGCAATGGCTACACCGGTGCCATCCGGGCCACCTACAAGCAGTTCCGGAACCTGCAATACGCGGTGAACATCAACCTGGCCCAGTACGCCGATGGGAGCACCACCGCCTTGAGCGGCGCCATCTACAACGACGGCTACGCGAGCACCTGGAACCGCTTCTCCAACGCCTCCGCCAATCGGCCCTACAGCGCCATCGTGCGGGGCCGGCTGCTGGACCTCAGCGGGTTCGGCGACGTCATCCTCTCCAAGTACGACGGGGAAGGGCGCTACAAGAGCCTGGTGGTCGAAGGGGCCAAGCGCACCAAGAACGGCTGGGGCTTCCGGGGGAATGTGACCTTCTCCAAGGCCGAGGACAACAACTCCAACGACCGGGCGACCCTCACCTCCACGAACGCGCTGACGGAGAACCCGGCGGATCCCCTGGGCTCCTACGCCCTGAGCGACAACGACCACAAGTTCCGCGCCGTCCTGGCCTGGTACGCCCCGGCCGTCTACGGCATCCAGGTCTCCGGCATCACGACCTACACCTCGGGCCGGCCCTTCAACGGCGTCTACTACGACGACCTCAACGGCGACGGCAAGTACCTCGACACGGCGAACGGACGCAACACCTTCCGGCAACCCGGCTCCAAGACCTTCGATCTGCGGGTGTCCCGGTACTTCAACGTGAACCGGAAGGTCTCCCTCCAGGGGATCGTGGACGTCTTCAACGTCTTCAACTGGGCCAACCAGTACACCTCCCAGACCACCTGGTCCAAGAACCCCTCGACCTATCCCGACAACTACTCGGCGATCTTCGGCGCCATCGATCGTCCGGACAACCGCACCCGCGAGGTGCAGTTCACCCTCAAGGTCCGGTTCTAGTTCGATGACCCATCCCCTCGCACACGATCCATCAGGAGATCCCATGCAGACCCCTTCCAACCGCCGGACCGCCCTCTGGGCGACGGCCTGCCTGACCCTCGGACTGGTCACGGGGCTCGCCGTCGTGCAGACCGGTTGCGCCTCGAACCCCAAGGGCTACGAGAATCCCGCCCCGGCCATCTCCTCCTTCCAGGTCGCCCTGGCCAAGAGCTTCCCCACGGACCCCACGAAGCGATTGAAGAGCGTCGAGGTCGGAACCGGCGGCAGCGTCTGGTGCCTCGCCAACTTCGGCATGAAGGACGGGAGCGCGGTGGTCACCCCCGGCAACATCCCGGTCACCAGCAACGTGCCGTTCCAGATCACGAACATCACCGCTTCGACCACCTACACCCTGACGGTGACCAGCGGCGACGGCCAGAAGGCCAGCGCCACCGTCTCCGTGACCGTCCTCACGGCGCCCTCCGGCCTCACCTACGCCAACGAGGACGCGACCTACTACGTGGATGTGGCGATCCCCGCCAACACCCCGAGCGTGTCCGGCAGCCCCAGCATCACCTACAGCGTGTCGCCGGCCCTGCCCGCCGGGCTCTCGCTGGATGCCGCCACCGGCATCGTCAGCGGAACGCCCCAGGTCGCGGCGGCCCAGGCCACCTTCACGGTGAAGGCCACCAACACCGTCGGCAACACCACCCGCGACCTCAAGATCACCGTGGCCGCCACGCCCCTGAGCTTCACCCTGGCACCTGCCGCCATCAACCTGGGCGGAAGCGCCAGCCTCGCCTGGGATGCCAGCCAGGCGGCCGGGGTGTTCACTGCCGTGAGCATCTCCGCCTCGCCGGCGGATGCCAGCCTCGGAACGGGGCCCTTCTCCCTGGCCGGCACGAAGAACGTCAGTCCGGCCGTCACCACGACCTACACCCTGACCGCCACCCCGGCGTCCGGCGGAACACCTGTCACCCGGACCGTGGGCCTCACCGTCGGCACGGCCCCCGTGACCCTCACGTCCTTCTCCGCCGCCCCCAGCCCGGTCCTCTTCGGTGGAACCTCCACCCTGAGCTGGGCCTACACGGGCATGGCCGATGCCCTCACCTTGAACGGCGGCAACGTGCTCGGCACCACCAGCGCCACGGTGAGCCCCGTCCGCCGCCAGGCCTACACGCTGGCCGGCTCCAACACCCTCGGCGGGGACACCCGCACGATCAAGGTCGCAGCCAAGGGCCTGCATCACGTGGCCGGCTCCTTCAGCTCCGGCACCGGGAATGTGGATGGCGGCGCGGATCCGGTCACCGGGTTCTCGACGGCACGCTTCTATCGCCCCAACGCCATCACCTGGGAGGAGAAGGCCAATGACGGCACCATGATCGTGGCGGACTACACGAACAACCTGATCCGCCGCATCACCCCCGATCGCAAGGTCACCACCCTCGCGGGCAAGCCCGGGGTGGCCGGCGCGACGGGCACCAACTCCGATACCAGCAGCCTCCTCCAACCCCGCAACACGGCCACGGATCCGGTTACCGGAGACATCTACGTCGGTGGCGAGAGTTACACCACCAAGCGGCTCCTGAAGCTCAGCCCCAATGCCGACGGCACCTACACCCCCAGCCTGGTGGCCGGATTCACCCTCAACACCAACGCCTTCGTCATCGACGCCAGCCGCAAGATGTACTTCGTGGATTTCGCCACCGGGTCCGGCAGTCTCTACACCATGGACCTCACTTCGGCCACCCCGGCTCCCGTGCTCGTCGCCAGCCTTACGAGCAGCGGCGTGGTGGCCGCCACGGCCATGGCCAAGGACTTCAACGGGGGGCGCAGGCTCCTCTACGTGGCGTGCAGCACCACCGGCGTCAACAAGATCATGAAGATCGACGTCTCCGGTGCCAGCCCCGTGGTGAGCCTCTTCGCGGGAACCGGCGCCCAGGGCTATGCGGACAACGCCGTGGCCACCAGCGGCCTGCTGAACGGCCCCAGCGGCGTCAGTGTTGATGATTCCGGCAACGTCTACATCGCCGATTCCTTCAACATGGCCATCCGCATGGTGCCGGTGGGCGGACCCCTCGCCGGCGCCCTCATCACCATCGCCGGAAAGACCGGCACCGCCACGGAGGGCTACGCCCCCTCCGCCACCACCTGGGACGGCACCAGCACCTTCCCGACCTCCACGACCGCCAGCCTGGCGCGTCCGTACTACGTGGCCGCCAAGGGCGATGGCACCGCCGGGACCAAGCTCTACGTGGCTGACGCCACAGGCAGCACCTACACGGTCCAGTCGATCCGCGAGATCACGGTGACATCCCCCGCCACCGGCCAGCTGACCTGGACCCTGGATGACCCCAGCAAGCCCGCGGGCTATGCGTATGCCGGCGGCCCAAGGATCGTCGGGACCGCCATCGATGATGCGGGTGCCCGGGCCCGGTTCAACTTCGGCACGGCCTATGGCGCCAACCTCGCCACTCTCCCTGACGGCAGCCGGACCTTCGCCGCCGATACGGGCAACAACCTGGTGCGCATCATCTCTGCAGACGGCACCGTGACCACCCTCAAGGATGCCAGTTCCACCAACATCGCGTTCTCCACGCCCAAGGGCGTCGCGGTCCAGGTGGACCCCGCCACCCAGGCCCTCGTGGCCCTCTTCGTGGCGGACACGGGCACCACCAAGAAGCTGCGCAAGTTCACCCCGAATCCCGATGGTTCCTTCACCGAGGCCACCTTCGCCGTGACCGGCGGAACCTATCCTGCCGCGCCCAACCACGCGGGCCTGGCCGTGGATTCCGCCACCGGCTCTGTCTATGCCACGGATGCCACCGCCCTGAAGGTATTCAAGATTGATGCCGTCACCGGCGCCAGCACTGACTTCGTGGCCGCCACGGGCGCCAATCCCACGGGCGTGGCGTTCGCCCCGGATGGTTCCGTGTGGGTGTCCGTGACCGGTGCGAGCCAGGTCAAGAAGTTCGATGCCACCGGCACCCTGCTCTTCGCCGTGGGTACCGGCACCGCCGGGTGGACGGACGGTGCGAGGACCACCGCGCAGTTCGTGTCGCCGCTCGGGATCACCACGGCCGGCACCTACGTCTACGTGACCAACTACACGAACAGCCAGTCCAACGGCCAGAACGGCATTCGGGCCATCAACGCAACCACTGGCGACGTCAGCACCCTCCTCGGGTATGCGACGAGCACCACCGCCCAGAATCTGATGGGCCAGAAGCCCGGCTACCTTAACCCCGACAATGGTGGTGGCACCGACGCCAGCAAGAGCTTCCTTGGCGCCGTGGTCTTCGTGCCTCAGGGACTCAGCGCCAACGCCGACGGGGATCTCATGGTCTCCACGCCCTACTCGGTCTACCAGGTCGTGGCGCCCGCGAACCAGTAGCGGGGGCTGTTCCAGGGGCCCCGGCTCCGGCCGGGGCCCCCGCCTTGTACGCCGGGATCCGGGAAGGACGCAGGCTCGCTGGGCAATGCCTCCCCGGGGGCCGTCCCCTGGGCTCCTACCGCAGCTTCAGGGAGCTGAGGGCGAGGATCGAGCAGACGATGGCCGTGATCCAGAGCCGGATGACGACCTTGGTCTCCTGCAGGCCGCCCAGCTCCATGTGGTGGTGGAAGGGAGCCATGCGGAAGATGCGCTTGCCGCCCCGGAGCCGGTAGCTGCCCACCTGCAGGATGACGCTCACGGCCTCCAGCACGAACAGGCCGCCGGCGATCACCAGCAGGAGCTCCTGCTTGATGACCACGGCCACGGTACCCAGGGCCCCGCCCAGGCCGAGGGAGCCCGTGTCCCCCATGAAGACCTCGGCCGGATGGGCGTTGAACCAGAGGAAGCCCAGGCAGGCCCCGGCCATGGCGCCCATGAACACGGAGAGTTCCGCGCCGCCCGGCACGTGGGGCACGGCCAGGTAGGCGGCGATCTTCGCGTGGCCCACGGCATAGGAGAGGATCGCGAAGGTGAAGGCCACGATGAGGGTGCCGCCCGCGGCCAGCCCGTCCAGTCCGTCCGTGAGGTTCACCGCGTTGCTGGTGCCCACCATCACGAGCCAGATCCAGGGGATGAGGAAGATCCCCACGTCAGGCTTGAAGTTCTTGAAGAAGGGGACGGAGAGTTTGCTGGTGGAGGCGCCCCGCAGGCCGAAGTGGAGGATCAGGCCGGCCACGAGGAGCGAGATGGCCGTGAGCAGCAGCATCTTCTGCCAGCTCGTGAGGCCCAGGTTCTGCTTCTTGAGCAGCTTCTGGGCGTCGTCGAAGGCCCCCACCAGCCCGAAGCCGATCAGGGAGAGCAGCACCACCCAGATGGCGCCGCTGCTGAGCTCGCACCAGAGCAGGGTGGACACGGTGATGACCAGCACGATGAGGATGCCGCCCATGGTGGGCGTCCCCGCCTTGCTCCGGTGATGTTCGGGTCCCACGTCCCGGATGTGCTGCCCCATCTTGAGGGCGGTCAGGGTGCGGATGACGAAGGGCCCCAGCAGCAGGCTCAGCACCATGGCCGTGGCGGCCGCCATGGCCACCCGGAAGGTGATGTAGCGGAAGACCGAGAATCCCGGAACCATGTCGCGGAAGGGATAGAGGAGCCAGGGGAGCATGGGGATTCCGGGGTCGGGAGTCGGGGTTCAGGAGGATCGGTGTTCGAGGAGCCACGCCACGGCGCGTTCGGCGCGCCAGTAGCGGCTGCCCTTCACCAGGATACGGGCTCCGGGGGGAATCGCGGAGAGACCCGTCCCCTCGTCCCGCAGGGACTCGAAATCCGGGAAGGCCAGGGCCCCCGCCCCAAAGCCCTCCGCGTAGTCCCGGGCGAAATCGCCGAAGGCCCACAGGCCAGAGAGGCCCAGCCGGCGCAGGGCCCGGCCCGTCTCCTGGTGGATGCGGGCAGCCCCGGGGCCCAGTTCGCGCATGGAGCCCAGTACGGCCACCGCCTCCCCGCCCCGAAGCTCGAGGAGGGCCTCCGCGCAGGCCAGGATGGAGTCCGAACTGGCATTGTAGGCCTCGTCGAGCAGCCAGCCCCCGCCGGCCAGACCGTGGAGCCGCCCCCGACCCTCCTCGGGCTCCACCGCCCCCAGGCCCAGCGCCACGGCCTCGGGACGGTAGCCGGCCCGCACGGCGATGGCCCCGGCCAGGGCCGCATTCCGGACCTGGTGCTGGCCCCGCAGCTTCAGGTGGACGGGCACCGTCCCCCGCGGCGTGCGGAGCCGGAAGCGCTCGCCGGCGGCGCCCAGGGACTCGGCGTCCTCCCAGCCGTAGGCCTCGCCCTCGCCCACCGGCAGGGCCTCCGCGTGCCGGGCCCAGGGCTGCTCGGTCACCCAGCGGCACCACGGGTCGGAGGCATGGTAGGCCCAGGCGCCACCCGGACGCAGGCCCGCCACCAGCTCGCCCTTGGCTTCGGCGATGCCCTGCTGTCCGGTCGGGAAGTTCTCCAGGTGGGCGGTGCCGATGACCGTGACCACCCCGAAATCCAGGGGCGCGATCTCGGTCAGCCGCCGGATCTCGCCCGGGGTGCTCATCCCCATCTCCAGCACCGCCGCGCCGAGCCCCTGCGGAAGCGAGGCCAGCGCCTCCGGCAGGCCCAGGGTGTTGTTCCGGTTGCCCGGGGTCCTCCACCCGCCCGTGGCGGCGGCCAGCAATTCCTTGGTGCTGGTCTTGCCCACGCTGCCGGTGACCCCGAAGACGGCCCGGGGCCGCACGGTCGCCAGGCGCGCCTGGCCCCAGCGCTGCAGGGCCACCAGCGTATCCGGCACCACCAGCTGGGGAAGGTCGAGGTCCTGGGGATCGTCCACCAGCAGGGCCGCGGCGCCCTTCCCGGCCGCCTGGGCGCAGAAGGCATGGCCGTCCCGCTCCGCGCGCAGGGCCACGAAGCAGGCGCCGGGCTGGAGGGTGCGGGTGTCGATGCAGAGGGAGCCGGGGACGACGGAACCGTCCCCCAGGATCTCGCCACCCACCTGCGCGGAGGCCTCGGAGAGAGACCAGAGGCCGCTCACGGCCGGCCCCCCAGGAGCGCCTCGACGGCGCTGCGGTCGCTGTAGGGATGCTTCACGCCATGGATCTCTTGGTAGGGCTCGTGGCCCTTCCCTGCGAGCAGCAGCAGGTCCCCCGGCCGGCAATCGGCCAACGCCCGCTGCACGGATTCCCGGCGGTCGGCCAGACGGTGGTAGCGGGACGCATCCCGGCGCAGGGCCTCCGGGATGCCCGGCGCGGCATCGTCGAGGATGCGTTCGGGATCCTCCGTGCGCGGGTTGTCGCTGGTGTGCCAGAGCACATCGGCGCCCGCCGCCACGGCCGCGGCCATGAGGGGTCGCTTGGTGCGGTCTCGGTCCCCCCCGCAGCCGAAGAGTACGTGCAGGCGCCCGCCGGGCGGCAGGAGGCGCCGGCCCTCGGCCAGCAGCTTCTCCAGGGCGTCGGGGGTGTGGGCGTAGTCCACCATCACGCCGAAGGGCTGGCCGCAGTCCACCCGCTCCAGGCGTCCGGGCGCCCCCGTCACGCACGGCACGGCAGCCACGAGGGCGTCCAGGTCGAAGCCCGCCTCGGCGCAGGCGGCGAGGGCGGCCAGCAGGTTGTAGACGTTGAAGCGGCCCAGGAGCGGGCTGTGGACGACCCGGGCACTCCCGGCACCCCGCAGCGTGAACCGGGTGCCCGTGGGGCCCAGTTCGACGGCTTCGGCCCGGTAGTCCGCCGGCCGCTCCACGGCATAGCTCGCGAAGGGACCCGCCTCCAGCAGGCGCCGGCCCCACGGATCGTCGGCGTTCACCAGGAACCGCTCGCTCTGGGCCTGGAGCCGCCGCTTCGCCTCGAAATAGGCCTCCATGGTGCCGTGGTAGTCCAGGTGATCCTGGGTGAGGTTCGTGAAGACCCCCACCGCGAACCGGGCGCCATGCACCCGCCCCAGGCAGAGGCCGTGGCTGCTCACCTCCACGGCGGAGGCCCGGTCGCCCGCGACCACGGAGCGCCGCAGCCAGCGGTAGAAGGCCGGGCTCTCCGGGGTGGTCCGGACGGCCTCCTCCTCGCGGTCCCCCGCGGCGTTCAGCACCGTGCCCACGAGCCCGCAGCCGGTGCCCGCGCCCCGGAGGAGCTGGCGCACCAGGGTGGTGGTGGTGGTCTTGCCGTTGGTGCCCGTCACGCCGATGAGCGCCAGCTTCTCGTCCGGTTCCCGGTGCAGGCGGCGGGCCAGATCCGCCATCCGCAGCCGGGGGTCGCCCTGGAAGGTGCAGCCCGCCACACCCTCCGGGAGGGGGACGGCCGCTTCGGAGATCACGGCCACCGCGCCCCGGGCGAGGGCCTGGGGCACGAAGGCCCCACCGTCGAGGTTGCCGCCCTTCAGGGCCAGGAAGGCCCAGCCCGGCTGGACCTCCCGGCTGTCGGAAGTCAGGTCCGCCACCTCGACCTCCGGCCCCGCGTGACGCGTGGCCAGTCCCTCGATGAGCACGTCCAGCTTCATGGGTTCCCCGCCTTGATCGTCACCACGCCACCCGGCTGGAGCGGTGTGCCGGGATCGGGGCTCTGGCCCACCACCCGCACGACCGCCGCGCCCGGCGAGGCATCCACCTTCGGCACCCCGCCCACCAGCACCACGCGCTGGATGGCCGCCTTGAGGCTGAGGCCGGTGAGGTCCGGCACCTTGCCCCGCTCCACGTGGACCGAGGCCTCGTCCGTCTCGCTGCTGGGCCAATCCCGGAGGGAGAGCTTGAGGTCGGCCTCGCGGTCCGGATCCGGCGTCGTCTCCCGGTAGCGCATGATCTCGTTGCCGATGCGCCTGAAGAGGGGCGCCGCCACATCCCCGCCCGTGGTGTCCCCGGCCGGATCGTCCAGCATGACCAGCACGCCGTACTGGGGCTTGTCCGCCGGGAAGAAGCCCATGAAGGAGGCGTAGTGCCGTCTCAGGTCGTACTTCCCGTCGATGAGCTTGCGGCTGGTGCCGGTCTTGCCGAAGGCCTCGACGCCGTTGTCCAGCTTGGCCAGCTTGCCGGTGCCCTGGGTGATGACCCCCTTGAGGGCCTCCTTCATCATGTTGGCGGTTTCCTCGCTGATCACCTGGGCGCGCACCGTGGGCTTGAACTCCTTCAGGAGCAGGCCGCGGTCGTTGTAGATCTTCTCCACCAGGATGGGCTGCATGAGCTTGCCGCCGTTGGCCAGGGCGCAGCCGGCCATGAGGATCTGGAGCGGCGTGACGCTGAGCCCGTACCCGTAGGACATCGTGTACTGGGTGGGCAGGGTCCAGCGGTCCGGCGCCAGGAGCCGCCCGGCGCTCTCCCCGGGGAAGTTCAGTCCGGTGGGATCCCCGAAGCCGAACTTGCGGAGGAACTGGTAGTGGACGGCGGGATCCAGCCGCGTGCCGATCTTGGCGGCACCGATGTTGGAGCTCTGCCAGAGGATCTCCTCGAAGGTGAGGAGTCCGTGGCGGTGGGTATCGGTGATGGGCGGGATCTTGGGATTGTATTTCCAGCGTCCGCCCATGCAGTCGATGCGCTCCCCCAGGTGGACCTTCCGCTCCTCCAGGGCCGCCGCCAGGGTGAAAATCTTCATGGTGGACCCGGGTTCGTAGGCGTCCTCCACCGGATGCACCTTGCGAGCCTCCTTCTGGCGGTCCAGTTCCCGGCGGAGCTCCTCCTTCTCGGCGGGCGAGAGGTCCGACTCGGGCCGGTTCATGAACTTCCTGGGCAGGATGTGGTTCGGGTCGAAGGTCGGCGTGCCGGCGATCGCGAGGATCTCCCCGGTCTGGGGATCCACCACCACCGCGTAGGCCGTCTTGGGGTGGGCCATGCGCACCCCCTCCTCCAGGGCATCCTCGACGATGTGCTGGATGGTGGCGTCGATGCTGAGCTGCAGCGAGGCCCCGTTCACGGGGACCTGGCTGTAGTTCTCCTGGAGGATGAGCAGTTTCCCGTGGGCATCCCGGGGGGCGATGAGCTCGCCCTTCAGGCCCGCCAGCTGCTTGTCGTAGGTCTGCTCGATGCCCAGCTGGCCCACGCCGTCGATATTGGTGAAGCCGAGCACCTGCGCCGCCAGGCTGCCCCTCGGGTAGTAGCGCCGGCTCTCGGGCTGGAACTCGACGCCGTCGAGGGCCATGGCCCGGATGGCATCGCTCTTGGCAGGCGCGAGGTGGCGCTCGAGGTAGACGAAGGACTTCTTCCGGAGCAGCTTCTCCAGCAAGGCGGACCGGGGCTGCTCGAGGATCGGCGCCAGCTTCGCGGCCACCCGGGCCGCCGCCTTCCGGTCGGGTTCGCCCCAGGCCCGCTCCTCCCCCTTGCCGGCCTTGTAGTCCGGGTAGAACACGCGGGGATCCGCGAAGAGGCTCTCCACCTTGATTGAGATGGCCAGGGGCTCGCCCCGCCGGTCCCGAAGCTCGCCCCGGATGGGGGGGATGGGCACCACGGTGGTGTGCTGCTGCTCGGCCCGGGCCCGGTAGCGGGCGTGCTCCACCACCTGGAGCCACACCAGCCGCAGGAGGATGGCCAGGGCCCAGAGCAGCATCCCGCCCAGCAGCCAGGGGAGACGGCGGGCCAGCAGATCCTCCGCCTCCTGGTGGCCGAGCAGACGACGGGAGGCGCGGGGCTGGGTGGCGAACGGAAGGGGCACGGAGGAGCCGGGATCGGTCGGAGGGAAGGACGCGGGGACGGGGACCGCCCTCCGCCAGGATAGGCGATCCGGCGCCGGACCGGGATCCGGGCTAGAAGGTGTCCGACGAGACGGGGCCCAGCTTGGCCAGCCGCTGGTCCTCCACGGTGAAGGAACGGCGGATCAGGTGGCCCTGCTTGCGCGGCTGGAGACCCGCCTTCTCGGCGTAGACCTGGACGGCCTCGTCCCGCTGGTAGCGGCTGCGCTCGAGCAGCAGCTTGCGCTGGACCTCCTCCTCCTTGCGGATGCGCTCCTTCAGGTCGCCCATGGCGTAGCCCAGGCGGGTGCTCTGGATCTTGAGGTAGGCGATGGTCATGAGGGGCATGGCCAGGGCCAGCACCAGCAGGAGCATGCGCAGGATGCCTTCGCTCTCCACCCTGCGGGGGGGAGCCGCCATGCGGGACTGGACGGACACGGACATCTCGGAACCTCGGTCAGGGGAGCCGCTCGGCCAGGCGCAGGCGGGCGGAGCGGGAGGGGGGATTGGCGGCGGCCTCGGCCTCGCCGGGGGCGATGCCGCCGGGATGGAGGAGGCGCAGGCGTTTCGGCAGGGTCACGGGCGCCACGCGTCCCGGGCCGTCGTAGATGCCCGCGAGGCGCCGCAGCGTCTGCTTGACGATGCGGTCCTCCAGGCTGTGGAAGCTGATCACGGCGAGTCGCCCGCCGGGCCTGAGCGCGTTCGCCGCGGATTCGAGGGTCGCGGCCAGGCACTCCAGTTCGCCGTTGACGGCGATGCGGACCGCCTGGAAGGTGCGGGTGGCCGGGTCGCTGAGGCCCTTGCGCTTGGCGGGCTCCCGGGGGATCACGGTGTAGACGGCCTCGGCCAGGTCCCGGGTGGTCGCGAGGCGCCCGTCCCGCAACGCCGCGAGGATGGCACGGGCGATGGGGCGGGAGGCCCGCTCTTCGCCGAACTGGTAGAGGGCATCGGCCAGGCTCTCGTCGGTCTGGGCGGCGATCCACGCCAGGGCCGTGGGGCCGTGCTCCGTGTCCATGCGCATGTCCAGGGGTCCCTCGTCCCGGAAGCTGAAGCCCCGCTCGGGGCTCCGGAGCTGCAGGGTGGAGACGCCCAGGTCCGCCAGGATGGCGTCGAAGCCCTCCGGGGCATGGCTGGCCATCCAGTCGAGGAAGGCGGGATCCTTCCAGACGTCCTCGTGGGCGCAGGCCAGGATCGAGAGCCGGGCGTCGCCCCCCAGGCGTTGGAGGGCCAGGGCCCTGGCCTGGGGATCACGGTCCACGCCCAGGTAGCGGCTGCCGGCGTCGCAGCGGGCCAGGAGGGCCTCCGCATGACCGCCCAGGCCCAGGGTGAGGTCGAGGATCCGGGCCGCCGGCGGCAGCGGCAGGTTGTCCACGACCTCCTGGAGGAGGACCGGGACGTGGAGGGGGGTCGGGGTCGCCACGCTCATATCCCCAGGTCCGCGAGCTGGGCCAGGTCCTCGACGCTGAGGGGCTCCGCGGCCATGCGGCGCTCGAAGCCGGCCTTGTTCCAGAGGGCGAGGTGGTCCATCTGGCCGAGGAGGGCGACCTCTCCGGTGAGCTGGGCGGCCTCGCGCAGGATGGGCGGGATGACGAAGCGGCCCTGGGCGTCGGGCTCCACCTCGCTGCCGTAGTAGGCGGTGACTTCCAGGAAGCGGCGCTTGGCCGGGTTCGTGGCGGGCAGCGCGGCCAGGCGGGCCTCGATGGCCTCCCACACCGGCAGCGGGTAGAGGCGGGCCGAGCGGCCATCCAGGGAGGTGAGGTAGTGCCGCAGGGCTCCGCCCCCCTCGCCCTGGGCGAAGGTCTCCAGCTCGGCCTTGAAGGAGGAGGGGAGCTTCAGACGCCCCTTCTCATCCACCGTGGCCGGTGAGTTTCCGCGAAGTCGCAGCACCGGTGACGCCTTTCAACCAGTTGCCCAGGAGGATTCGGCGGCTAGGGGTGGACCACCTTGATCCACTTCATTCCACTTTCTTCCACTGGGAACCACTTGAAAGTCTAGAAACCTCTCAAAGGGCCACAAGCCAAAAGAAAAGCGAACATGCGCGACCTTGCCAGCCCGCTGGAGGGGCGACGGAATCCCGGCCTGCCTGGCGCTGGCGCCGAAAGGGCAGGCGAACAAAAGGCGATCCAGCCGCGGAGACGGAGGAAGAAAACGGCGCCGGGCCCCTGCGATCGGGGGATCGGAGCGGCCTCAGGGCTCCCGGGTGGGCTTGAGGGAGGCCTTCGCGGCCTCCATGCGGCCGACGGCCTCGGGACCCTTCCGCAGGGCGAGGGCCACGGTCAGGACATCGATGAGGGTGAGGTGCACCAGCCGGGCGACCATGGGCGCATAGACCTCGGGATCTTCCTGGACGTCGGCGGGCAGGAGCAGGTCCGCCACCTCCGCGAGGGGGCTGCCCGAGCGGGTAAGGGCGATGACGGTGGCGCCGGCGTCGCGGGCCAGCTGCGCCACCTCCAGCAGGGGCCGGGTGCGGCCGGAATTGGAGATGCACAGCGCCACCGCGTCGGGCGGGAGGAGCGTGGCCGCCACGCGCTGCATCTGGACATCGGTGCAGGCCAGCGTCGGCGTGCCCAGCCGGAAGAGCTTCATCTGGGCATCCTGGGCCGTGACCCCGGAGTTGCCCAGGCCGTAGCACTCGATGCGGCTGGCGCCATCGAGGAGGTCCACCGCCCTCGCGAGGACCTCGGGGCGCAGGGCGTCGCGGCCCCGGGCCAGGCCCGCCCCGGCGTGGTCGAAGACCTTCCCGATGAGGCTGCCCAGATCGTCGCCCGGGGTGAGGCGGGCGTGGACGAAGGGGATGCCCGCGCCCAGGTCCCCGGCGAGCCGGAGCTTGAAGCCCGGCAGCCCCGCGCACTTCAGGCGGCGGCAGAAGCGGATGACCGTGGGCTGGCTCACCTCCGCCCAGGCGGCAATCTGCGAGATGGGCGCGGAGACCACCTCCACCGGACGGTGCAGGACGACCTCCGCCACCCGGCGCTCGGAGGGCGGGAGCTCGGGAAGGAGGGCCTGGATCCGGCCGAGGAGCGCCATCAGGGCGCCCAGAAGACCGACACGGGCACCGCCGCCTGCCGGAGGACGGCCCGCACGGGCAGCTCCTCCACGGGTCCGTCCCCCAGCGCCCGCTCCAGCAGCCGGGCCTTAGGCTCCCCGGAGACCAGGAGGGCGAGGTCGCGGCTCTGGAGGAGGGTCGCAAGCGACAGGCTCAGGCGCGGATGCGGGGCAGCGCCGGGGTGGACGGCGAGGACCGGCTCCGCCGTCCGGAGGCCCTCCTGGAGCTCGGGCGCATCGGGAAACAGCGAGGCCACATGGCCATCTTCGCCCATGCCCAGCACCACCTGGCCGAAGGGGCGCGGCAGGGCCGCGAGGACCGGGACCAGGGCCTGCGCGGCAGCCTCAGGGGTGGCGGACGCGGACCAGAGGGGGACCATCCGCGCGGCGGCGGCGCGGCCCGTGAGGAGGTGGCGGCGGACCAGGGCCTCGTTGCTGTCCGGGTGATCCGGCGGCACCCAGCGCTCATCGGCGAGGGTGACGATCAGGCGCTCCCAGGCCAGGGGCTGGGCCGCCAGGGCACGGAAGAACGGGACCGGGCTCTTCCCGCCGGAGACCACCAGGACGGTCCGCTCCTGGCTGTCCAGATCCGCCCTCAGGCGCCCGGCGACGTGCAGGGCCAGGGCCGCGGCCGCGGTCTCCGCATCGGCATACTCGAGGAGCCGGGCCATGGTCAGTCCTCCTCGTTCCAGGCCAGGCCGTCGCGGGAGAGGAGGGCGCTGGAGGCGGCTGGCCCCCAGCTGCCCGCCGTGTAGGCCTTGGGCCGGTCCTCGCTGGCCGCCCAGCTCTCGAGGATCGGCTCCACCCAGCGCCAGGCGGCTTCCTGCTCGTCCCGGCGGACGAAGAGGGTGAGCCGTCCCCGGATGGCGTCCATGAGCAGGCGCTCGTAGGCCTCCAGCCGGCGTGCCCGGAAGGATTCGGAGAAGTCCAGGTTGAGGTGCACCGGATGCAGGGCCATGGCATCCCCCGGCTGCTTGGCCACCAGGTGGAGCCGCATGCTCTCGTCCGGCTGCATGCGGATGATGAGGCGGTTGGAGCGGGTGCCCTGGGTGGCCTCGCCGAAGATGGCGTGGGGCACCTGCCGGAAGTTGATGACGATCTCCGCCAGCTTCTCCGGCATGCGCTTGCCCGTGCGCAGGAAGAAGGGCACGCCAGCCCAGCGCCAGGTCTCGATCTCGGCCTTCACGGCCACGAAGGTCTCCGTGCGGCTGCCGGGGGCCACGCCCGGCTCCTCGACGTAGCCGGCCACGGGCGCCCCGGCCACGGCCCCGGCCTTGTACTGGCCCCGCACCGTCCGCGCGGCCACATCCGCCGGCGTGAAGGGCTTGAGGGACCGCAGCACCTTCAGCTTCTCGTCGCGCACGGCATCGGGATCGCTGCTGGGGGGAGGCTCCATGGCCACGATGCAGAGCAGCTGGAGGAGGTGGTTCTGCAGCATGTCGCGCAGGGCGCCCGTGCCCTCGTAGAAGTCGCCGCGGCCCTCCACACCCAGCTGCTCCGCCACGGTGATCTGCACGTCCTGCACCCATTCCCGCCGCCACATGGGCTCGAAGAGGACGTTGCCGAACCGCAGGGCCAGGAGGTTCTGCACGGGCTCCTTGCCGAGGTAGTGGTCGATGCGGAAGATCTGGCGTTCCGCGAAGTGCCGGCCCACGGCGTCGTTGATCTCCCGGGAGGAGTCGAGGTCGTGGCCCAGGGGCTTCTCCACCACCACCCGCGAGGCCTCGGTGATGAGGCCCGCGGCACCGAGGTGGTCCGAGATGGTGGCGAAGAAGTCCGGCGAGGTGGAGTAGTAGAAGACCCGCACACGGTCCGGATGCAGGCCCAGGGCCGCGCCCAGGGCCCCGTAGCTGGCGCCGGCCTGCACATCCATGGGGAAGTAGCTGATCCGCGCGGCGAAGGCCCGCCAGGTGTCCGCGTCGTAGTCGGCGCCCAGGAAGGGCCGGCAGGTGGTCTCGGCCAGCTCCAGGAAGGCCTCCCGGGACAGCGGCTTCCGGGCCGCGGCGAGGATGCGCGATCCCTGCGGGACCGTGCCTGCCCGCACCTGCTGGTAGAGGGCCGGCAGCAGCTTCCGCATGGCCAGGTCGCCGGTCCCGCCGAACAGGACCATGTCGAAATCGGGCAGGGTCTTCATGGAGGCTCCGAATGTAGAAATACTACGACAATTTTTAATGCAACCGGTTACACAAAGTAATATTGTTACAAACGCCGCGGGCCCCGTCGGGCCCAGGGAGACACCGCCATGGCCCTGAACCCCCACGTGGCCGACCTCACGGACCGGATCCGGCAACGCAGCCGCGTCGGCCGGGAGGCCTACCTGGCCCAGATCCGGGAGGCCGCCTCGGCCACGCCCCATCGCTGCGACGTCTCCTGCGCCAACCTGGCCCACACCTTCGCCGCGGCCGGGGCCGACCAGGCCGCCCTGAGGGAGGGCCGCCAGCCCAACCTCGGCATCGTGACCGCCTACAACGACATGCTCTCGGCCCACCAGCCCCTGGGAGCCTACCCGGCCTGGATCAAGGCCGCGGCCCGGGCGGCCGGGGCCACGGCCCAGGTGGCCGGGGGCGTCCCCGCCATGTGCGACGGCATCACCCAGGGCCAGCCGGGCATGGAGCTCTCCCTCTTCTCGCGGGACGTCATCGCCATGGCCACCGCGGTGGCGCTCTCCCACAACGTCTTCGACGCCGTGCTGTGCCTGGGGGTCTGCGACAAGATCGTGCCGGGCCTCCTCATCGGGGCCCTGCAGTTCGGCCACCTGCCCGCGGTCTTCGTGCCCGGCGGCCCCATGCCCAGCGGCATCCCGAACGAGGAGAAGGCCAAGGTCCGGCAGCGGGCCGCCGCAGGCCAGGCCAGCCGGGAAGAGCTGCTGGCGGCGGAGGCGGCCTCCTATTCGGCACCCGGCACCTGCACCTTCTACGGCACCGCCAACAGCAACCAGATGCTGATGGAGGTCATGGGCCTGCACCTGCCCGGCTCGGCCTTCGTGCCCACGGGCAGCCCCCTGCGCGAGGCCCTCACGCGCCAGGCCGCGACCCGGGCCGTGGCCCTGGTCGCAGGCGGCCCCGACTACACGCCCCTGGGCCTGGTGGTGGACGAGCGCGCCCTCGTGAACGGGATGGTCGGCCTCCTGGCCACGGGTGGGTCCACCAACCACACCCTTCATCTGGTGGCCATCGCCCGGGCCGCCGGCATCCGCATCGACTGGAGCGACTTCGATGAGCTGTCCGCCCACGTGCCCCTGCTGGCGCGGGTCTATCCGAACGGCTCGGCGGACGTGAACGCCTTCCACGCCGCCGGTGGCATGGGCTTCCTCATCCGCGAGCTGCTGGACCTCGGCCTCCTGCACGAGGACGTGCTGACCGTGGCCGGCCCCGGCCTGCGGTCCTACACCCAGGCGCCGGAACTCCGGGCCGGCGAGCTCCGCTGGCGCGAGTCCCCCGTCCTCAGCGGAGACGAGGGCATCCTCCGCTCCGCGGCGCGGCCTTTCGCCCCCGACGGCGGCCTGCGGCTGCTGACCGGCAACCTGGGACGCTCGATCATCAAGGTCGCCGCCGTGAAGCCCGAGCATCGGCGCCTCGTGGCCCCGGCCCGGGTCTTCGAGGGCCAGGAGGCCCTCCAGGCGGCCTACCGCGCCGGGGAGCTCACGGGCGACCTGGTGGCCGTGGTGCGCTTCCAGGGCCCCCGGGCCAACGGCATGCCCGAGCTCCACCAGCTCACGCCGCCCCTGGCGAACCTCCAGGACCACGGCTTCAAGGTGGCCCTGGTCACGGACGGCCGCATGTCCGGGGCCTCCGGCCGGGTGCCCGCCGCCATCCATGTCTCGCCCGAGGCCCTGGCCGGCGGCCCCCTCGCCAAGATCCGGGACGGGGACCTCATCGAGCTGGACGCCGAGCGCGGCCGGCTGGAGGTGAAGGTGGACCCGGCGGAGTGGGCCCTGCGCCCCGCCGCACCGCCACCCGGCGGAGGCCGCACCCACGGATCGGGCCGGGAGCTGTTCGGGCTCTTCCGGGCCCACGCCACCGAGGCGGAGGCCGGGGCCACGGCCTTCGGCCCCGATTTCGACGGGAGCCGGCCATGACCCCGGGCCTGGAAGCGATCCTCCGCGCCTCGCCGGTGATGCCCGTCATCGCCCTGGAGCACGCCGACCAGGCCCTGCCCCTGGCCGAGGCGCTGCTGGCGGGCGGGATCCCCACCCTGGAGATCACCCTGCGCACGCCCGCTGCCCTGGAGGCCATCCGGCGCATCCGCCGGGCCTTTCCGCAGGCCCACGTGGGCGCCGGCACCGTGACCACCCCGGAGGCGCTGCGCCAGGCCGAGGAGGCCGGCGCCACCTTCGCGGTGAGCCCGGGCCTGCCCAGGCCCCTTCTCGAGGCGGCGGCGCGGGGACCCCTGCCCTTCCTGCCCGGGGTCATGACCCCCACGGAGGTGATGACCGCCGCGGCGGCGGGCTTCACGCACCTCAAGCTCTTCCCCGCGGAGCAGGCCGGCGGCCTCGGCATGCTCAAGGCCCTGGCCGGACCCTTCAGGGACCTCCGCTTCTGTCCCACCGGGGGCATCGGCCCCGAGACCGCCCGGGCCTATCTGGCCCTTCCCAATGTGGTCTGCGTGGGTGGATCCTGGCTTGCCCCTCCATCCCTCCTCGACGCCGGCGACTGGAAGGCCATCACGCATCTGGCCCGCCAGGCCGCCGCGCTCGCCCCCTGAACCCCTTCCCGAAGGAGCAGTTCCATGGCGATCAAGGTTGGCATCAACGGATTCGGCCGCATCGGCCGCGTGGTGTTCCGCGCAGCGCTGCGGGACTTCCAGGACATCGAGGTCGTGGCCATCAACGACCTGCTGGAGCCGGAGTACCTGGCCTACATGCTCCGGTACGATTCGGTGCACGGCCGCTTCAAGGGCGATGTCACCGTGGAGGGGAACACCCTGGTGGTGAACGGGCGGCGGATCCGCCTCACCGCCGAGAAGGATCCCGCGGCCCTGAAATGGAACGAGGCCGGCGCCGACCTCGTCATCGAATCCACGGGCCTCTTCCTGGAGAAGACCGGGCCCAAGGGCGCCGACAAGCACCTGCAGGCCGGGGCGAAGAAGGTGATCATGTCCGCCCCCAGCAAGGACGACACGCCCATGTTCGTCTTCGGCGTGAACGACGCGGCCTACGCGGGGGAGGCCATCCTCTCCGCGGCCAGCTGCACCACCAACTGCCTGGCGCCGGTGGCCAAGGTGCTCCACGACGCCTTCGGCATCAAGCGCGGCCTCATGACCACCGTCCACGCCACCACCGCCACCCAGAAGACCGTGGACGGCCCCAGCAACAAGGACTGGCGCGGCGGCCGGGGCATCCTCGAGAACATCATCCCCAGCAGCACCGGCGCGGCCAAGGCCGTGGGCAAGGTCATCCCCGAGCTGAACAAGAAACTCACGGGCATGTCCTTCCGGGTGCCCACTTCGGACGTCTCCGTGGTCGATCTCACGGCGGAGCTGAAGACCGAGACCACCTACGAGGCCATCTGCGCCGCCATGAAGGCGGCCTCCGAGGGTCCCCTGAAGGGCGTGCTGGGCTACACGACCGACAAGGTCGTCTCCACCGATTTCCGCGGCGAATCCTGCCCCTCCGTCTTCGACGCCGACGCCGGCATCATGCTGGATTCCACCTTCGTGAAGGTGGTGGCCTGGTACGACAACGAGTGGGGCTACTCCGCCAACCTGCTGCGGATGCTGCGGGTCGCCGCGAAGTAGGAAAGCCCCTTCATCGCCGGGAACGCAGAGGATAAGGACTGGGCCCCCCATGCGCATGCGCCGCCTCCTGTTCATCCTTCTCTCGCTGGCCGGCGCGTCCTTCGCGCAGGCGCCGGCCAAGGCCCCCGTGCCCGCGCCTCTGGTCGCAGAGGTCCCGGGCAACCTCCCCACAGGAGACCGCTGGCTCCAGCACTTCCGCGAGGACCTCCTGCCCTACTGGAACCTGCCGGATGCCTGGGGCACCCCCCGGGGCGACTTCCCCACCTTCCGGGCCATCGACGGCAAGGCCATCGACTGGGCCCATCCGCCCCAGGAGGTCGCCGACGCGCCGGGCTGGATCCGCCAGGAGTTCGGTCGCGACTACGTCCGCATGAAGTCCCGGCAGACCTACTTCTACGGTGTGGCCTACCACCTTACGGGCGATCCGGAAATGCTGGCCCTGGCCCGGGACGGGGTGGACTGGATCCGGACGCACGCCCTCGATCCCGCCACCGGCAGCGCCGTGACCTACTGGGAGAAGGGCATCCCGCATCCGGCGGTGCTCGCCCGCACCAGCCAGGACCTGGCCTATGCCGGCGTCGGGCTGGCCATGTACTACTACCTCACCCGGGACGAGGCGGTGCTGAAGGACCTCCTTCGCCTGAAGCACCACATCTTCAGCCGGTACTGGAACCCGCAATGGCAGGCCCTGCGCTGGGTCGTCACACCGGATGCCGACCACGACGAGCGGCGCCAGGAGCTGGTCTCGCAGCTGGACCAGATCAACGCCTACCTCCTGCTGCTGGCGCCCGTCCTGCCCCCGAAGGAGCGGAGACCCTGGGTGGAGGATCTGCAGCGCCTCGCCCACGTCATCGAACGGGACTACTACGATCCTGGGCACCACCTCTTCTGGGGCACCCTCCACGACCCCGCGCAGAAGAAGCTGGGCTCCCGCCACACCGACTTCGGCCACACCGCCAAGGCCTGCTGGATGCTGGAACGCACCGGCCGGCTCCTCCACGACGACGGCCTGGTGACCTTCGCCACGGAGGCCGGGAAAGCCGTCCTGGCCCAGGCCTACCTGCCGGATTCGGGCACCTGGGGCTCCCGCCTCCGGCCGGACGGCACCGTGGACCCGGGCAAGGAGTGGTGGATCTACGCGGAGCTGGACCAGCTGGCGGGGACCTTGGCCCTTCGGGATCCCGCCCAGGCGGCCCCCCTGCCCCGCACGGCGGAGTTCTGGTTCCGGCGCATGGTGGACCACGAGCACCACGAGGTCTGGGGCGGCGCCGGCGGCCCGCCGGACTTCGAGCCCTGGGAGGGCCTCAAGATCCACCAGTGGAAGAGCGGCTACCATTCCGCCGAGCATGCCCTGGTGGGCTACCTGGTGGCCCAGGCCCTCCACGGGCAACCCGCCGTGCTCTATTTCGCCCCGAAGGATGCCAAGGCCGACGTCCGCCCCTACGTGTTCGAGGGCCGGATCCTCCGGCGCGCCAGCCTCCCGCTGCCGGGCTTCCCCGGCCGCAGGAAGCTGGAGGTGGCCTTCACCGGACTGGAGTGATCACTTCCGGAGGATGGCCGCGGTCAGGGGGGCGACCGTCACCGTGGTGCCCGAGACCGTCACCCCCGTAGGCGAGACGATGGCCGTGGTACCCGCGGTGGCGCCGTCTGCCAGGAGGGTTGCCGTGGAGAGATCCGCATCCGCCGTGAAGGTCTGGGCGGTGCTGCCGGCGTTGAGGAGGACGTAGTAGGCGCCGTCCGTGCCCACGGACTTGGTGCCGAAGGCCAGCCCGCTCGTGCCCGCCCCGTCGGGGAAGAGCGGGGAAACGCGGGCGGCCCGCACGGCGTCGGGCAGGCGGAAGGCGTCCGTGGCCTTCCGCAGGGCGATGAGGCCCTGGACGTAGCTGTAGAGCTTGTAGCCGTTCTGCGAGGTGTCGTAGTTCATGAATCCGCCGGCCAGGGGATTCCCCCCGGTGTACACCCGGTTCCACGCCACCAGGTTGATGGCATCGGAGGCGTTGTAGGAGTTGTCCACGAAGCACCGGGTGCCATTGGTTTTGGTGTTCGGGTAGGTGCCCGTGGTTTCCTTGGTCCGGAACATCTCGTCCCCGGCGTGGATGAAGGCCACGCCCTGCGAGGAGAGCAGTGCGGCGTAGGCCAGCCGGGCCCGCTGGAGGATCACGGCGTCGCCCGCGGCCGTGGCCGGTGCGTTCGTGGCCATGGCCAGCGTGTCATAGAGGCAGAGGTTGTCGTGGCAGGTCAGGTAGTCCACGACGTTCGCCGTGGAGCCCGGCGCGAAGGCCGGGTTGGCGTTGGTGGGGACACCTGCCGCATTGGAGAACAGCGTCGCCAGGGGCTGGGCGAGGTTCGACAGGAAGGCCGGCTGGCCGTCGTTGGGATACCCGTTCTTGAAGACCTGGCGGTAGCTGTCGGAGAACATGGCGACGTTCTGCCCCAGGAACTGGGCCGAATTCCCCTGATCCGCACCGGTCATGGCGTCGCCGTTGTAGTCCGTGGCCGGGCCGCTGTAGAAGCCGTTCCAGCCCTCGCCCAGGAAGATCACCTGGGGATCGAGCGCCTTCGCCGCGGCGTAGGCATCCTTGACGGTCTGGGTGTCCAGCACGCCCATGAGGTCGAACCGGAAACCGTCCACCCGGTACTCGCGCACCCAGTGGACGATGGAATCCACGATGAGCTTCCGCACCATCTTCGCCTCGGAGCGAACGTCCTGGCTGCCGGCGCCATTCCGGCTGGTGCTGCGGTAGAAATAGCCCTGCAGGCCGGAATCGGCCAGCACCGCGTTGTTGGCCGTGTGGTTGTACACGACGTCGAGGATGACGCCCATGCCCTGCTTGTGGATCTCGTTGATGAGGGTCTTCAGCTCGTTGACCCGGGCCGCGGGATCCAGGGGGTTGGCCGAGTACATGCCGGTGGGTGTGAAGTAGTTCTGGGGATCGTAGCCCCAGTTGTAGTTGGCCCCGGAGGTCATGGCGATGTTCAGCTCGCGGGTGCCGACCTTCGTCTGGTCGTAGGTGTAGTTCTCCAGGGGGCAGAGCAACTGGACATGGGTGACGCCCAGCCTCTGGATGTGGGGCAGCAGGTCCACCAGGCCCTTGAAGGTGCCCCAGGGGTGGCCCGCGGCGAAGCCGCTGAGGTTGGGATCCACCGTCAGATCCCGCACACCGGCCTCGTAGATGATGGCGTCGCGGTTGGAGGCGTAGGCGTAGGGAGCGGCCGTGGTGCCGTCGGGCCCCTTCATGGCCGACCCGTCGAAGTAGTACGACGTCCCGGCGTAGGGCGTCCAGCCGCCATCAGGTCCGATGGCCGAGGGATCCACGATGGCCCCCTTGCCGATGCTGTCGCCGGAGATGGAGGTCGAGGAGGTGTGGACCCACTGGGCCATGGACTTGGCATAGGGGTCCAGCACGTACTGGCCCCCCACCTGGAAGACATAGAAGGACTGGGCGGGGCGGGCGATGGCCCCGCTGGTCCAGATGCCGCCCGCCCCCCGGGTCATGGGCCGGGTGGCGGCCGGACTGGTCAGGGCGTCGTTCCAGTTCGTGTAGAGGCAGAGCGAGACGGTGCTGGCGTTGGGGTTCCAGTAGGTGAAGGTGACGGTCCCGCTGCCGAACACGGGCCCCAAGGTCTCGCTGGGGATCTTGTAGTAGGCGGGGTCGGCCGCCGGCGTGGCCCCGCTGTCCGCATCGATGGCCGCGGCGTCCCGAACGGGCGTGGAGGCGGATCCGCCCCCCCCGCCGCCGCCACATCCGAGGAGGAGGATCAGGCTCGAAGCCAGGGGCAGCAGGGTGCGGCGGATCATCGGAGCCTCCGGGGCTTGGGACGGGTCGGTCAGCGGGCGGACCGCTTGTACATCCGGTCGTAGTACTCGTCGAGCATGCGCTGGACGCCGAAGGCGTCGCGGGTGGACCGGATGGAGGCCACCATCATGTCCATCCAGGCGTCGCGGCGATCGTAGTACGTCGGGAGCACCTCATCGGCCAGCACCTTCTTGAAGGCCTTGAAGTCGTGCCTGTCGAGCACGGACTCGTCCTCGCTCTCGAAGCCATCCCCGAACTGCCAGCCGTTCACGCCGTGCTGGCAGGCCTCCGGCCACCAGCCGTCCAGGATGGAGAGGTTCAGCACCCCGTTCATGGCCGCCTTCATGCCGGACGTCCCGGAGGCCTCCTTGGGCCGGCGCGGGTTGTTCAGCCAGACGTCCGAGCCACGGGTGAGCATGCGGCCGATCTCCATGTCGTAGTTCTCGAGGAACACCACGCTTCCCGGATACCGCTTCGTCATCTCCAGGATGTTCTCGACGATGCGCTTGCCGTTGTCGTCCAGGGGATGGGCCTTGCCCGAGAAGACGATCTGGAGCCGTCCGCTCTTCAGCAGGGGCTCGATGAATTTACGGTCCGTGAAGATGAAGTTCGAGCGCTTGTAGGGCGCGGCCCGCCGCGAGAAGCCGATGAGCAGGCACTCCGCGTCCAGCTTCACACCGGTACGGCTCTCCACGAAGTGGATGAGCTTCCGCTTGTTGTCCATGTGGGCTTTCCACAGCGCGTCCTTGGCCTTCTTCGACCCGTCGCAGGCCTCCGCCAGGTCGAGCATGCGCGGATCCACCCAGGTGGGCCGGTGGATGGCGTTCGTGATGCCGATGATCTCGCTGCGACCCTCGATGTGCTTCCACATCTTGTTCGAGGTGACCCGGTGCAGGTCGGCCACCGCGTTGGAGATGCGGGAGAGGCGCAGGGCACCCACCGTCATGTTGAAGGGGCTGCCGCCGAGCTGCTTGAGCTGGGCCTTCGTCATCCCCAGATTGGCGCCCAGGTACATGAACCGGTCGATGGGATGGGACTCGTTGCCCTGGACGATGGGCGTGTGGGTGGTGAACACCACCTCCTCGCGGGTCCTGGCCCAGGCGGCCTCGAAGGTGGCGCCCTTGGCCATGCGCTGATGCATCAGCTCGAAGCCCGCGAAGAGCGCGTGCCCCTCGTTGAAGTGGTACACGTCGGGCTTGATGCGCAAGGCCTGCAGGGCCCGCACGCCGCCGATGCCCAGCACCATCTCCTGCGCCACCCGCTCCTCACCGAACCAGCCGTAGAGCTGCCCGGTGATCCAACGGGCCTCGCCATCGTTCTCCTCGATGTCCGTGTCCAGGAGGTAGAGGGAATCTACGCCGTAACTGTTCACCCGCCAGACTTTCACCTTCACGGGCCGGCTCTTGATCTCCACCTCGACGGTGACGCCCGTGTCCTCCAGGAACTCGTGGCTGGCGTTCCGATAGGCGTCGTACACCTTCCCCGTCGCCCCGTCCACCAGCTGCTCGCCGTAGCCCTGCTTCCAGCGGATGCCGATGCCCACCATGGGGTAGCCGTGGTCCTTCACCCCCTTGAGGTAGTCTCCGGCCAGGATCCCCAGGCCCCCGGAGTAGATCTTGAATGAGCTCTCCAGGGCGTACTCCATGCAGAAGTACGCGACCCGGGGCAGTTTCTTGGCGGACATGGCCACTCCTAGCGTTCGTTCAGTTCGATTCGTCTACAGGTGCAACCGGCTCAATGGGCGCCGGTCTTCACCCGCTCCAGCAGCACCACGCCCCCGGCCTGGACGGTCACCTTCCCGCCGGCCACCACGGTCGTCCGGCCCGTATAGGCATCCTCGAGCGTCTCGCCCTCCAGGAAGACGCCCGCGACGGGGAGGGTGACCGGCCCGGTGGCGTCGAGCGCCACCACCACCCGGTCGCCGGTGGCCCCATCCACCCGGCTGAAGGCGTAGGGCTTCTCGGAGATCTGCTTGTGCTCCCCGACAGCCAGGGCGCAGTGCCGCTCGCGGAAGGTCCCCAGCTTCCGCCAGAAGGCGAGCACCTTCTCATCAGGATTCGCCCAGTTCATGTCGGACCGGGTGGCCTGCTGGGGATCCGTGCGGGGCTTGTAGCCTGCCGGCCGGGCGGTCTCGTCGCCGTAGAAGATCTGGACACCGCCCGGGGCCAGCAGCAGGGCCGCTCCGCCCTCGATCAGCTTCGTGCGGTCGAAGAGCGAGGTGTCATGGGACGAGAGGTAGTTCAACATGTGGACCGGCTTGCCGGCCTGGATCCTGGCGTACTGGCTGAAGAGCTTCTCGGGCTTGGCGAACTCGTCCGCGTCCCCCTGGAACTCGAAGTTGATCATGGCGTCGAAGCCGTACCGGGTCATCTTGTGTTTCTCGGGGCCCGCCCCCCAGTACTCGCCCACCATCCAGAAGGGGGCATCGTCGACCTTCCGGGAGGGGTTCTTGGCCTTGAACTCGGCGAGCGCCTTCGTGGCCTGGTCCTTGAGCGCGGCCCAGGCTTCGGGCTCCACGTGCTTCACGGTGTCGCAGCGGAAGCCGTCGATGCCGTACTCCCGGACCCAGTCCGTGAGCCACTTGATGAGGTAGCCCCGGACGGTGGTGTCGGGGAGGTCCACGGCCTTCGTATCCGGCTTGTCGTGGAGGAACTTCGGAAGCTTGACCAGCTTGCTGCTCTCGGTGCGGAAGTCCGGCAGGAAGGCGATCTGCATGGTGAGATCGTTGCGGCCGCCGTCGATGTAGCCGGGAAGCCCGGCGCGCACCCAGTCGCGGCCCCACCAGTCCGCCCAGGCGTCGCTGTTGTAGTCGATGAAGCTGTGGTAGTTCTTGATCGTGGCCTTCTCCCAGCCCGGCCAGAGCACGTTCACGTGCAGGTCGTGGGCCGTCTGGAGATCCAGGTAGCCGGGGTGGTTCATCACCACGTCGAACAGGATGCGGATGCCCTGGCTGTGGGCCGTGTCCACCAGCTCCCGCAGATCCTCGGGGGTGCCCATGTTCTTGTCGAGCACCGTGTAGTCCAGGGCGTAGTAGCCGTGGTACGCGTAGTGCCGGAACTCCTCCCGGCCGCCCACCACCCAGCCGTGGATCTGCTCATAGGGCGCCGTGATCCAGAGGGCGTTCACGCCGAGCTTCCGGAACCAGCCCTCCTTCAGCTTGAGGGTCAGGCCCTTGAGGTCGCCCCCATGGAAGGTGCCCACGTCGTCCTTCGGATCCTTCTCGCGCTGGCGGCCATAGCTGTGGTCGTTCGAGGGGTCCCCGTCGTAGAACCGGTCCGTCATCACGAAATAGACGATGGGATTCTGGGCGAAGGTGCCCGGAACGGAGGCGGGGACGGGGGCCTGGCCCCGGACCGGCAGCCAGGCTGCGGCGAGGCCGGCGACCAGGACGAGGGCGCGGGCGGCGGGGGAATGGGGACGGACCGGGTTCATGGGACCTCGCGGCGGACGCCTGGAGCACAGAGTCCGCCCCCGGGTGGCGTCGCCTCCCGGGGGCGGAGGTGGACCTACTTGGCAGGTTCGGCGGGATGCGCCTTGAGGCAGTCCTCGAGGGAGTAGTAGATGGTTCGGTCCTTCTCCCAGACCCAGATCTCCTTGTGCTGGAGACCGTCGAAGGCCATGTCCTTGGCGCCCTGTTCCTTGATGTCGCCCTTGTGGATGATGTAGTTCACCTGCATCTTCGAGCCCGTGGAGAACTCGCTGGCCTTGACGTACCAGTAGACGCCGAAGTCGTCCTTGCCGGTGGGCATCATGGGATTCGGCCACTCGATGTCGGGCAGCGGCATGTTGGGGCTCTTCCAGAGATGCACGCCCCACTTCTCGTACTTGCCGTCCACCCGGTGGTAGTGGATCCCGATCATGCCCTCGGGGGGCGCGGCGAGAGCTGGGGTGAGGGCCAGGGCGAACACGGCCATCACCTTGAGGAAGGTGCTGCGGAGGCTCATGCAGGACTCCTTGTGGAAAGGGAGGGCGGAGCCGCCCTCGGGTTTGGGAAGCGTCAGCCCTTGTTGGCGCCGGAGGTGAGGCCGGAGATCATCCACCGCTGGGCGAGGATGAACACGACCGAGACTGGCAGGCCCGAGAGGATCGCGGCGGCCGCGAAATCCCCCCAGAGGTAGTGCTGGGCATAGAGGAACTGCTTGGCGCCCACGGCCATCGTGAGGCGGTCCTGGCTGTGGAGCAGGATCGAGGCCACGGGGTACTCGTTCACCGCGCCGATGAAGGCCAGCAGGAACACCACCATGAGGATGGGCAGCGCCATGGGCAGCAGCACCCGCCAGAAGGCCTGCCAGGGGGTGGCGCCGTCGACGGTCGCCGCTTCCTCGATCTCGGGCGGGATGCTCTCGTAGAAGCCCTTGATGATCCAGATGTGCAGCGCGATCCCGCCGGAATAGGCGAGCACGAGGGACCAGTGGCTGTTCACGCCGATGGCCGGGAAGGCATGCCCGATCCGCGAGAAGATGGAATGGATGGCCACCAGGGCGAGCACCGTCGGGAACATCTGCATGAGCATCAGCCCCGTCAGCGCCGCCTTCTTCCGGGCGAACTTCAGGCGTGCGAAGGCGTAGGCCGCGGTGGTGGACAGCAGCACGGCCACGGTGGCGGAGAGGGTCGCGACCTTGACCGAATTCCAGAGCCAGAGCAGCACCGGCAGGTCGGGCTGGGTCACCCGGCCGTCCGGACCCGTGACGGGCAGTCCCAGGGCGAAGCGCCAGTGATCGAGGCTGATGGATTTGGGGATGAGGCTGCCGGCGGCGAAATTGCCGGGCCGGAGGGAGATGGACACCACCATGAGCAGCGGGAAGATCACGATCGCGCAGAGGACGATGAGGAACGCATGGGCGGCGAAGATCCGCCAGCGCTGGGACTTGTCGATGACGATGGCCATGATGTGCTCCCTTCAGCCCTTGTCGTCCTGGGAGATCCTGGTCGCGCGGATCTGGATCAGGGCGATCGCCGCCACCATCAGGAAGACCACCGTGGAGATCGCCGCCGCGAGACCGAACTTCTGGCCCGAATCCTGGAAAGCGATGCGGTAGGTGTAGGTGGCCAGGAGGTCGGTGGTGCCGGCCGGCACCGAGGTGTTCAGGAAATCGGGCAGACCGCCGGTCAACAGGTTGACGAGCACCAGGTTGTTGAAGTTGAACGCGAAGGAGGCGATCAGCAGGGGCGTCAGGGGACGGATGACGAGCGGCATGGTGATCCTGAAGAAGTTCGTGATCGGCCCCGCCCCGGCCACGGCGGACGCCTCGTAGAGGTCGTTCGGGATCGCCTTGATGAGCCCCATGCAGACCACCATCATGTACGGGAAGCCCAGCCAGGTGTTCACGATCAGCAGCATGGTGCGGGCGAGGAACGGGTCCGAGAACCACGTGGGGCTGAGGCCGAAGAGGCCGTGGAGCACCAGGTTGATCTCGCCCGTGTTCTGGTTGAACAGCCCCTTGAAGACCAGGATCGAGATGAAGCTGGGAATCGCGTAGGGCAGGAAGAGCAGCAGGCGGTAGAGGCCCTTGAACCTCAGGGAATCCCAGCTGAGCAGGACGGCCAGCACCATGCCGAGCGAGGTGCAGAACAGCACGGACAGGGCCGAGAAGACGACCGTCCAGAGGAAGATGCGGCCGAAGGGCTCGCGCAGGGACGCGTCCGTGAAGATCTGGGTGTAGTTCTGCCAGCCGATGTCCACCTGGAAGCCCGGCTGGACCTGTTCCCCGTCGGCGGTTTCGTAGAAGCCGGTCTTGAAATTGGGCCGCAGGACGCTCTGATCCTGGTTGTTGGTGAGGCTGCCGTCCGGGTTCCGGGTGTACTGGAGGCGCTGGGGCGCGAACTCGTGCAGGCCGGTCATGCGCACGTGGGTGCCGCTGGGCATGACCACGACGAGGTTCTTCAGGGCGTCCTGCCGCTCGATGAGGTCACGGAGCGACATCGCCCCGTCCGGGACCGGGGTCGAGGTCGGAGCCGCCTGCAAGGTCACGGTCTGCTCCGTCGGCTCCAGCGCGACCGCACCGGTCAGGAACGCCGCCCCGCTGTCGGCATCCTCGAGGCGGATCCGCCACTTCCCGCCATCGGGGACCACCTCCGAATTGAAGGTGGAGCCGTCGGCCCGGTAGGTCTCCTCCAGGAGGTATTGGGTGGCCCGCTTGAAATTGAGCAGGTTCTTCGAGCTGTAGTTGGTGAACCCGATGCGCACGGTGTAGAGCATGGGGAACACGACGAAGATCAGCGCCGCCCCGATGCCGGGGAAGAGGTACCGGTAGACGTAGGCCTTCTGCGTGGTGTAGATCCAGACAAAACAGGCCAGCGTGGCGAGCATCACGGCGGCGAGCAGGCTCTCGCCCATGGCATAGACCAGGGTGATGACGTACAGCCCGGCCAGTCCCAGCGCGAGGATCACGGCGGGCAGGAGGAATCGCTTGAGGGCCTTGGGCATGCGCAGATCTTCCGGAGGACGGGGCGGGAGCCGGGCGGGGGCGGGCCACACGGTCCGCCCCCGCCAAGGGTGGAGGGCTACTTGAGGATCCGCTTGGCCGCGGCGTCCAGGGCTTCCTTGGGGGTCTGCCGGCCCTCGGTCATGTTGTTCAGGGCGGAGACCATGGCGGCCCAGAAGCGGCCCATCTGCGGGTTGTTGGGCATCACCACGCCATCGCGGGCGCTGGCCATGGAAGTCTGGATGAAGGGGTCGTTCTTCATCTTCGCGTAGGCCGCCTTGCTGGCGGGAGCACCGATGGGCACGTCGGCGTTGATGGTCTCGATGCCGTTCGGGCTCAGCATGTAGTTCTCGATGAACTCGCGGGCGACGTCCACGTTGCCGGCGCCGGAGGCGGCCTTGGTGATCATGGCGCCCATGTAGCCCACGAAGGGCTTGGAGGGCTTGCCGGCCACGCTGGGGATCTTGGCGATGCCGAAATTGATCTTGGCCTTGCGGAGGTTGTCCCAGGCCCAGGGCCCGCTGATCATCATGCCGAGCTTGCCCTGCGCCATGCCGGCTTCCATGTCCGCGTAGGTGGCGCCCTTGGGCATCACGCCGGTGGAGACCATCTTCGTGAGCAGTTCGGCGCCCTTCAGGGACCCGGCGTTGTTCACGCCCGTGTCCTTCGGGTCATAGGTGCCATCGGCCTTCATCTTGAAGGCGTACCCCCCGTTGGCCGCCAGCATGGGCATGGTGAAGTAGGTGTTGGTGTAGTCCCAGAGAATGGCCTTCTTCCCCTTGGCCATCATGGCCTTGTCGAGGGCGAAGATCTCCTCGAAGGTCTTGGGGGGCGTCTTGATCAGGGCCTTGTTGTAGATGAGCGAGACGGCCTCGATGGCGACGGGATACGCCCAGACCTTCCCTTTGATGGTGAAGGCCTGCCAGGCGGCCGGGTCGATGTCGTCCTTGATCTTCTTGCCGGGGGTCACGGCATTGATGACGCCGCTCTCCGCCCACTCGCCCACGCGGTCATGGGCCCAGATCCAGATGTCGGGCCCCTTGCCCTCCTCGGCCGCTTCCTGGAACTTGCCGGGGGCATCCTCGGGATGCTCGACGATGACCTTGATGCCGGTCTTCTTGGCGAACTCGTCGCCGACTTTCTGGAGGCCCTTGTAGCCCTTGTCGCCGTTGATCCAGACGAGCAGCTGGCCCTTCTGGGCGGCCTGGGCCACGGTCATGGCGCCGGCCACGAGGAAGGTGGCGACGGTGGCCGCGAGTCTGCGGAAGGTGGTGGGGTGGCTCACGAAACGCTCCTTGTGATGTCCGGGGGACCCGGGGTTGGAGGTGCTAGATGAGGCGGGTGAGGGCCCGGTCGTCCGGGCCGAAGAGGTGGCAGTGCTTGGCCGGGAACCGGAGATGGACCTCGGAGTCGGTCCGGAAGGGCGTCTCGGGCGGGGCCTTCACCGTGATCTGGCCCTGGCCCTCGAGACCCTGGATGTGCAGGAAGACGGTATCCCCCAGGTGCTCGGCCACGAGGACGGTGGCCCTGGCGGTGTCCTCCCCCCCCGTGGCCTCGGGCAGGAGGCGTTCGGGGCGGATGCCCAGGGTGAGCGGGGTGCCTTCGGCCAGGCCCCGGGCGTCGACCTGGGCCGTCACCAGCGTGCCGTCCCCGAGGCGGACGGTGGCATCGGTGTCCCTCGCCGAGACCAGGCTGCAGGTCAGGAAGTTCATCTTGGGGGAGCCGATGAAGCCCGCCACGAACCGGTTCGCCGGGCGCCGGTAGAGGTCGAGGGGTGCCCCGACCTGTTCGATGCGCCCCTGGTTGATCACCACGATGCGATCGGCCAGGGTCATGGCCTCCACCTGGTCATGGGTGACATAGACCATGGTGGTGCCGAGGTCCGCGTGGAGCCGGGCCAGCTCCACCCGCATCTGCACCCGCAGCCCCGCGTCGAGGTTGGAGAGGGGCTCGTCGAAGAGGAAGACGCCGGGCTTCCGTACGATCGCCCGCCCGATGGCCACCCGCTGGCGCTGCCCCCCCGACAGCGCCTTGGGTCTGCGGTCCAGCAGGGGTTCGATCTGGAGGATCTGGGCGGCCCGGAGGACGGCCGCCTGGATCTCCGTCTTGGAATGCCCGGCGAGCTTGAGCCCGAAGGCCATGTTCTCGGCCACCGTCATGTGCGGGTAGAGCGCGTAGCTCTGGAACACCATGGCGATGCCGCGCTTGGACGGGGGGATCTCGTTGACCCGCTGCCCGCCGATGCTGATCTCCCCGCTGGTGATCTCCTCCAGGCCGGCGATGCACCGCAGGAGGGTGGATTTCCCGCAGCCGGAGGGGCCCACGAAGACGATGAACTCCCCGTCGCGGATGTCCAGGTCGATCCCGTGCAGGATCTCGGCGTCCCCGAAGGACTTGCGCAGGGCTTTGAACTGGAGGTCGGCCATGGGGATTCCGGAAAGTGAGCGGTTGGAGCTGATGGATAGGCCCTGGGGGCCCCTGTGCAAGTCAGTGGAGATCGCCGTGGATGGTGCCTTGGAAGCCGGAGCCCGCGAGGTAGAGCACGCGGAGCCCGTGGGGCGGCAGGGAGGCGATCGTGCAGGTGTCTCCGGAGACGGTGGAGCCGCCCTGGAGGTCGCCCAGGACGGCCTGGACAGGCCCACCCGCGGGGACACCCTGGGCCGCGAGCCCGGTGACGGTGAAGGTCAGGGGCGCGGTCGTGAGGTTCGCCACCACCAGCACCCGTTCGGTCCCCGCCGAACGCAGGTAGGCCAGGGCCTTGCCGGTGCCCGCATCGGTGGCCAGCGTCGCGTAGCCGCCCCGGAGGGAAGGATAGGCCTTCCGGGCCTGGATGAGGTACCTGCACCAGCTGAGGATGGAATCCGGCTGGGTCGCCTGGAGCGCCGCCTGGGACCAGTCCATGGGTTGCCGGAGGTTGATGTCCGAGCCCGACTGACCTGCCATGCCCACCTCGTTCCCGTAGTAGAGGATGGGGGTCCCCGGGGAGAGGAGGTTCAGGGCCTCGGCCAGGATGACCTCCGCCCGATCGCCCCCGTACTGGGTGCCGGGCCGGGAGATCAGGTTGTCGTGGTTCGAATCGAAGGTCGCGGTCTGGTAGCCGGCGGGGTAGGTCCGCTGCTCGTAGTCCCAGAGCGAGGTCACCTGGGTGGCGTCCCCCTTGCTGATGGTGTTGTAGATGGCCCACGGCGCGCTGAAATCGAGGCACATGTGGAACTCGTTCGCGCCGTTGCCGTAGTAGGGCGCGACGCCCGAGGCGTCGTTCGTCCAGGCCTCGGCGATCATCGCCTTGCTGCTGTGCTTGGCAGGATCCCCCCCGGGATGCGGGTGCAGGTCGCCCGTGTCGTATTCGTCCATGAGGCTGCGGAAGGCCTGGAGCTGGACATGGGTATCCGGCTGGTCCGCCCCCTGCCCCGGCCCCGACTCGCAGAGGTAGCGCACCGCGTCCACCCGCATGCCGTCGAAGCCCCGGTCCAGCCAGTAGACCTCCACCTTCCTGAGTTCGGTCTGCACGGCGGGGTTGTACCAGTTGAGATCGGCCAGGGAGGTCACGCCGAAGGCCGTGTAGAAGCAGCCCGAGGCACCGGGCTTCCAGACATCCGTCGAAGTGCCGCCCCCCCAGGGGTAGCCCCAGCCGGCCGGGGGCGCGGGCTGCCAGAGGTACCAGGTGTCCCGCGTGGCGCTGTTCGTGAACCAGGGGTGCAGGGTGGAGGTGTGGTTCGGCACGAAGTCGAAGAGGATCCGCATGCCGCGGGCGTGGACCGCATCGATGAGGCTCTTGAGGTCGGCGCGGGTCCCGAAGCGGTCGTTCACGGCGTAGTAGTCCGTCGTGTCGTACCCGTGCATGTTGTCGCCCTTGTACCCGCACTCGAAGATCGGCGAGAGCCAGAGCGCGTTCACGCCGAGCGACTGGAGGTAGTCCAGTTTCGACTGGATGCCGGGAAGATCGCCGATGCCGTCCTGGTAGACGCCATCGGCGAAGGCCTTCACCCAGATGTGGTACACCACCGCGTCCCGGTACCAGCCCGGGGCGTTCTCCAGCTGCTGCCCGGGGGCGATGGTGGTCGTGTCCACCGGGTAGCGGCCGGAGGCGTCCGCGCTGGGGCCATGGCAGCCCAGCCCGCCTCCGAGGAGCAGGGCGAGCAGGGTGGCGGCGGTCAGGAGCGTGCGGAGTCTCACATCACATCCTTGGGTGGCTCGGCCAGGGGACGGCCCGTCCGGAGACGGGCCGCCCGACTGTCCTTGGGATTACCACCAGGCCTCGATCTGGGCGCCGTAGGTGGTGCCGCCGAGGGAGGTTCCGAAGACGCCACCGGCGATGCTGCCCCAGTTGTTGGCGACCTGGTTCCAGTTCGCCTTGGTGACGAAGAGGCGGAGCTGCGGACGGGACCAGAAGCTGCTCTGGGGGCTCCACTGGAGGGCCACCGTCTTCTTGGTGAGGCTGCGGGTGTCGGACTCCCCGTCGAACTTCAGGTGGTCCACGCCGACTTCGGCGGCGACGCTGAAGTGCTTGGTGATGAACCAGGTCGGACGGGCGCCGAGGGAGGTCCACTTGGCCTCGGTGCTGTTGGAGGTGCCCATGAAGAGGCCGCCGCCGGGCTCGTTGGGGGACTTCTGGTTGCGGTAGATGGCCACCGCCTGCATTCCGAAGTGGGCGTTCGGCTGGACGAAGAGGGCGTCCATCACCTCCCACCAGTTGTTCTTGGTGGAGACCTCAGGGTTGTACCAGTTCCAGAAGGTGGACCCGTCGCCCTTGGTCAGGTAGACCTTGTTGTCGCCGCCCCAGATGCCGGACTGGGTGTAGAGGATGCTGTACTGGCGGCCCACGTTGTTGTTGGAGGGGCCGGCGACGTCCTTGCGGACGTGGGGCTCGTTGTACTGGATGCCGAAGGTGAAGGTGGCATTCTCCCAGGGAGAGACGTCGGACAGGCGGATGTCGTGGGAGCCCACCACGACCTTGCCGTTCAGGGTGTAGACGTTGGTGTTGAGCACGCCCACGGGGTTCCAGCTGGAGCCGGTACCGTTGTTGTTCCACCAGGTCGCGACATTGCCGGTGTCATGCTGGATGTAGGCGTAGTGAAGCTTGCCGAAACCGAGGTCGATGTTCTCGATGCCCACGCCGTCGCCGCTGTTGTTCCAGTACCAGTAGTCGCGGATGTGGAGGTCCTGGCGCTGGTAGAAGCGCCGGCCGGCCCAGAGGGTGGCGTCCTTGAAGAAGCTGCTGTTGCCGAGCACGCCGGCAGCCTCGCCCCAGCCCTCACGCAGCCAGACCTGCTGGTTGGGATTCGAGGCCATGGAGCCGTCCACGTTGCCGCCCGCATCCGAGGACGCATCCCGGGCGGAGTAGTACTGGCGGAAGGAGGGACGGAAGTGGAGCTTGAAGGTCACGCCGTCCTTGTCGTAGGCGCGGACGTCCATGGCGAGCTCGAGGTAGTTGTCGGTCTCGTTGCCGAGCCGGTAGCCGGGGCCACCCGTGACGCTGTCGGCGGTGCCGGGGAGGTAGAAGGTGGCCTGCTCGCCGCCGTTGGAGGAGCGGCCGGTGCCGGCGCGCATGTAGCCGTGGAGTTCGAACACGTCCTGGCCGAACAGCGGGCCGGCGGCCAGCACCACGGCGAGGGCGGCCAGCAGGTTAGGGTTGCGCTTCATCGGACTTGCCTCCAGTGAATAGCCGCGCGGCGGCTGGTTGAGTGGGTACTGCGTTGAACAAGGGGCCTTGATGGGATCAGCCCACGCGGCCGAAGAACCCGCCCCAGGGGGGGAGGTGAAGGATGCGGCCCTCCAGCCGGCAGGCCTCGAGGCCATGGCCTTCGAGGGGGCGCGCCGGAACCGGGAGGGTGTGCTGGACGGGCCGGGCCCCGAGGTTGAAGACGGCCAGGATCTTCTCGTCCGCCTCCTGCCTCAGGAGCGCCAGGATCGGCTCTCCGGCCCGGTAGAAGTGGATGCTGCCCCGGCGGAGGGCCGCCGAGCCCTTCCGCCAGGCGAGGAAGCGCCGGTAGAAGTGGAGGACGGAATGGGGATCGGCGGTCTGCGCGGCCACCGACCGCCGGAGATGGTCCTGGAACATGGGCAGCCAGGGCTCCACCTCCGAGAACCCGCCCCGGGGCACCGCGCTGGTCCAGGGCATGGGGGTGCGGCAGCCGTCGCGGCCCTTGAAGTCGGGCCAGAAGGCGATGCCGTAGGGGTCGATGAGCCGGTCGAAGGGCACCTCCGCCTCCGGCAGGCCGAGTTCCTCGCCCTGGTAGATGCAGAAGCTCCCCCGCAAGGAACCCAGCATGGCCACCAGCAGTTTCGGGAAGGCGGGATCATCCACGCCCTGCCCCCAGCGGGTGACCACCCGCGTGCAGTCGTGGTTGGAGAGGGACCAGCAGCCCCAGCCCCCGCCCCGGCTGATGCCCCGCTCGAACTCCTGGACCACGGAGCGGATGCGCCGGGCGGTGAACTCCTCCGTGAAGAGGCTGAAGCCATAGGCCATGTGGAGCTTGTCGCCGTCGGCGGTGTACTCCGCCATGGTGGCCAGGGCCCCCTCGTCCCCGATCTCCCCCACGCTGGCCACGCCATACTCGTTCATCAGCTTCCGGAGGCGCTTCAGGAAGGCCAGGTTCTCCGGACGGCTCTTGTCATAGCGGTGGACCTGCCGGCCGTAGGGATTGCCCTCGCGGACGGAGGTCAACTCCACCTTCCCGGGGCGGGCGGGCGGGTTGTTCCGCAGCTTCGGATCGTGGAAGTGGAAGTTGCAGGCGTCGAAACGGAAACCGTCGACGCCGCGCTCCATCCAGAACCGCACCTCCTGGAGCAGCTGCGCCTGCACCGGCTCGTGGTGGAAGTTCAGGTCCGGCTGGGATTCCAGGAAGTTGTGGAGGTAGTACTGCCGGCGTCGCGGCTCCCAGGTCCAGGCGGGCCCGCCGAAGACGGACAGCCAGTTGTTGGGGGGCGTGCCGTCGGGCCGGGCCTCGGCCCAGACGTACCAGTCGGCCTTCGCGCCCGTGCGGCTGGCGCGGCTCTCCCGGAACCAGGGATGCTGGTCGGAGGAATGGGAGAGCACCTGATCGATGAGCACCTTCAGGCCCAGCCGGTGCGCCTCCGCCACCAGGCGGTCGAAATCCGCCAGGGTGCCGAAGGTGGGATCCACGTCGCGGTAGTTCGACACGTCGTAGCCGAAGTCCCGCATGGGCGAGGTGAAGAAGGGGGAGATCCAGATGGCGTCCACCCCCAGGTCCGCCACGTAGGAGAGGTGGGCCGTGATGCCCGGCAGGTCCCCCACCCCATCGCCGTTGGTGTCCTGGAAGCTCCGGGGATAGATCTGGTAGATGGAGGCGCCTCGCCACCATTCGGCGGAACCGGCCGGAGCCCCGGACGGCCGGCGGGCGTCAGGGGCCTGGGTTCCTCGGGTGGTCGGACTGGTTGGCATGGAGGGCCTGGGGGGAATCGGGGACGGAGGGGCTTCGCAGCGGCTTGATGGAAGTTGTAAGCGGTTACAAACTGGGTGATCGGGACGGAGGGACCTGCCATGAGGGGGCGGAACTGGTTCAGGCAGGCTGGGGTCCGTGAGGTCTCATGTAAACGGTTACAAGGAAGTCGCAGGTATGTTCCTTCGCCGTTCCGGGTCTGTCAAGCGCTGTCCGGAAAGCCTCTCCCGGCAATTGACGAAGCGCACAGGAGCGGGCTGATCCGTTGCATCCAGGCGGCATCCATGGTCTCCTGCCGGGTCCCCTCCCTGGTCCGGCCCGTCGCCCCCCTTCCGAGGCAGCGCCTTGCGGCGCGTCCTCCTGCCCCACGCCGGTCCTCTTCGCGCTGGTCCCAGGGATCGCGCCCTGCTCAGAGGTGATGACGTGTCGGATGCAACCGTTAACAGTCCGATTCTCGTGGCCGATGTCGGAGGCACCAACCTCAACCTGGCCCTCCTCATCCCCGAGGGCCCGGGCTTCCGCCTCCTCCGGAAGGCGCGATTCCGCACCCAGGAGGAACGGTCCCTGACCGAACCCATCCTGCGCTTCCTGGCCGTGGATCCCTTCCTCCGTCCCGGCCGGGCCTGCCTCGCCGGTGCCGGTCCCGTGGTGGATGGCCGCATCCGCCTCACCAATGCCCCCTGGGACATCGACGGACCGGACCTGGAGGGCGCCCTGGGAATCCCCGTGAAGGTGGTCAACGACTTCATCGCCCTCTCCGCCGGAACGCTCCACCTGGACCTGGCGGACCCCGCCCAGGCCATCCCCCTGCCGCACGTGGACGGCAGCCTGCCCGAGCCGGCCCCCGGAGGGCTGGTGCTGGTGGTCGGCGCCGGAACGGGACTCGGCGTGGGCTTCCTCGTCACGTCCCCTTCGGGGATCCGCGCCTTCCCCAGCGAGGGCGGGCACATCGGCCTGCCGGTCTACGATGAGGACAGCCTGGCCCTGTGGCGCCATCTGGCAGAGGGCCTGCCGGGCCCACCGGGCGCGGAGCTGGCCGTTTCGGGCCCGGGACTTGGCCGCATCTTCCGGTTCCTGGTGGAGACCCGCCGGGTGGCCTGCACGCCCGAGGGTGCGGCGATCCTCGAGCTTTCGGAGGAGACCCGGCCCGCGGCGATCTCCGCCCTGGCGGAGAGCGATCCCGCCTGCGGCCGCGCCATGGTGATCTTCGTAGATCTCTACGCCCGGGTCTGCGCCGACCTCTGCGCCGCGTTCCTCCCCTCGGGGGGGCTCTTCCTCGCTGGCGGCATCGCCGCGAAGAACGTGGACCATTTCCTGAAGGAGCGCCGGTTCATGGCCCGCTTCGAGCGCAACTACCGGGACCATCTGGACCGCCTGGCCCGGACCACGCCGGTCTTCCTGGCCTGCGACTACGACCTCAGCCTCCATGGCGCGGCCCACGCCTGGTCGGTGTCCTGACCTGGAGCTCCCGCGCCGCCTTGGATTGACGCCCCATGGACCGGACGGTATTCATGGATGGCCCCACCCCCTGGAATCCCACATGCCATGAAGATCACCATCGGCGAGATCGCACGGCAGGCCGGTGTCTCCACCGGCACGGTGAGCCGCGTCATCAACGGCAAGCCCACCGTGGCGACAGATACCCGCGCCACGGTCCTCGCCGTGATGAAGAAGCTCGGCTACGAGCCCGATCCGGTGGCCCGGGAACTGTCCCGGCGCACCAAGCACACGCTCGGCATCTGGGTGGGCGCCGGCGAGAACCGCCTGTCGCCCTACTTCAACGTCATCTGGCGGGCGCTGCTGCGGGAGATGCAGGTGCGGGCCACCCAGTTCGTGGAGCTGCCCGTGGATCTGACGCCGGTACGGCGCAAGCTCGATGCCGTGCTGATGTTCCACTGCGCCGACATCGACCAGCGCCTGGCCACGCTCTGGCGGCGAGGGGTCCCCGGGGCCCTCATCGGCCACCACCCGAACATCTCCTGCGTCGCCCCGGACGACATGGGGGGCGGTCGCCTGGCCGCAGAGCGCCTCCTGGCCCTGGGCCACTGGGACCTCCTCCACCTCACGGTGGCCGACGAGCACCAGTGGGCCGTGGACCGCGCGGCGGGCTTCACCGCGGCCCTCGCGGAACACCGGGGCGGCTCCCTGGCCCCGACGATCCTCCGCGGTGGCGGATCCGTCCTCGGGGGCTACCGCCTCATGCGGGACGCCTGGCTCCAGGGGCACCGCCCCACGGGGATCTTCTGCGCCACGGACGAGATGGCCGTCGGCGCCCTCGGCGCCCTGGCGGACCTCGGCGTGGCCGTGCCCGAGCAGGTGTCAGTGCTGGGTTTCGATGGCCTGGTGGACCTCTACCCCGGCCTCGCCTCCGTGGCCCAGGACATCCCCTCCATCGCCCACGAAGCCGTCAACCTCGCCCTGAACGCCATCGAGAGGGATGCCATCCGGCATGTCATCGTCCCGGTGCAGGTCCTTGAAGGGGCCACCCTCGGGCCCGCGCGCGCCCGCCCGGCGCGCTGACCGCGACCCCGCGCCGGCGTGTCCCGGCGGGATCAGCTGACGGGAATCCGCGCCTGCATCTTGGACCAGCGCCCCTCGAAATGGATGACCGCGGCGGCGACCGCCTCCGGGGCGCGGGCGAGACCCAGCCGCTCGGCCTCGGTCCGGAAGAAGGCCATGGCCCTGGGCAAGTCCACGTCCTGGGGGCAGCGCTTCGCACAGATCTCGCAGTCCGTGCAGTGCCAGATCGCCTCGGAGGCGAGGACCCGCCGGTCGAAACCCTCGAATCCCGTCTGGGCCAGGCGCACCAGCCGGCAGGGCGGCAGGTCCATGACGGCGGCCGAAGGGCAGGCGGACGTGCAGGTTCCGCACTGGTCGCAGAAGGCCAGCGACACCCCCGTGGCATCCCTCAACCGGTGGACGAGGCTGGAGCCGGAGCGGGGTGCGATGGGAGTGGAGGAGGGCATGGCAACTCCAGCGGGACCTTCGACTTCCGGTCTCGGGCCACCAGGTCGTCCGGGGACCGGGTCCCGGGCGGGCCGGGGCCTGCCACCTTTACCTCGCGGACCGTGGGTGGAACGGTTGATCGCCACCGGAAAGATAGGCCCGCCCTGCTGTGACGGAGATCACGAGGAGCCCGCGGATCCAATGCCGGTGCGGATCTCCCTGTGATCACAGCTTCCCCGGGCGGTCGCGCGGAGCAGGGGCCCGCTCACTGGCAGAGCTTCCCTCCCAGCGGCTTCCCGCCCAGGAGGTGGAAATGGAGGTGGAACACCGACTGCCCCGAATCGGGGCCGCAGTTGGTGAGGAGGCGCCAGCCGGCCTCCAGCACGCCGGCCTCCTCCGCCAGGCGGACCGCCACCTGGGGGATCCGGCCCACGGCCGCCGTGATCCGGGGCGTCATGTCGCCCAGCCCCGCGCAGTGCTCCTTGGGGATGACCAGCAGATGCACCGGCGCCTGGGGGAAGATGTCCTTGAATGCCAGAATGGCGTCGTCCTCGTACACCACCGCGGCCGGGATCTCCTTCGCCGCGATCTTGCAGAACAGGCACTCGCTCATCGGGGTCCTCCCTTGTTCCACATCATCCTGCACCAGCCCGAGATTCCGCAGAATACCGGAAGCATCGGCCGCCTCTGCGTGAACAACGGGGCGAAGCTGCACCTGATCCACCCCCTGGGCTTCGAGGTGAGCGACTACTACCTGCGCCGGGCCGGGCTGGACTACTGGGAGAAGCTGGCGCCGACCCACTACGCCGACTGGGAGGACTTCCTGGCCCGGAATCCGGCGAAACGGCTGTGGTTCTTCAGCACCAAGGGGGACCGCCGGCACACGCAAGTGTCCTGGGAGTACGGCGACGGCCTGGTCTTCGGCCGGGAGACCCGCGGCCTGCCGGAGGACATCCTCCGCGACCACCCCGAGCGGCTGGTGCGCATTCCCATGCTGGGCGAGTTCCACCGGAGCCTGAACCTGGCCCAGGCCGCGGCCATTGGCCTTTACGAGGCCCTGAGGCAGACTGAAGGCTGGTAGGTAGCGCCGGAGTCGCCCATGAACCAAGCCCCCATCCGCGTGGTGATCGCCAAGCCCGGCCTCGACGGCCACGACCGCGGGGCCAAGGTGGTGGCGCGGGCCCTCCGCGACGCAGGCATGGAGGTGGTCTACACGGGCCTCCGCCAGACGCCCCAGCAGATCGTGGCCGCGGTGGTGCAGGAGGACGCCCGGGTGCTGGGCCTCAGCATCCTCAGCGGCGCGCACAACCAGATCTTCCCGGAGGTCATGCGCCTCCTGAAGGAGCAGGGCGCGGACGATGTGCTGGTCTTCGCCGGCGGCATCATCCCGGACGGCGACGTGCCCGGTCTCAAGGCCCTCGGCATCCGGGAGATCTTCCAGCCCGGCACCAACACCGACGACGTGGTGGCCTTCATCAAGCGCGAGATCGGCGCCTGATGGCCAAGGCCTCGCCCCTGTTCGAGTGCACCGCCTGCGGGGCCCGCCATCCCAAGGCCCTGGGCAAGTGCACGGCCTGCGGCGCCTGGGACACCGTCCAGGAGGTGCGCGGCAGCCTGAAACGCGACCTCCAGCGGGCCGGTTCCGCCTACGCCCAGAGCCACTACACGGGCCCGGTGGCCCTGCCGGACGTGGAAGTGGCCGACGCCCAGCGCGCCGCCACGGGGCTGGCGGAGCTGGACCGCGTGCTGGGCGGCGGCGTGGTCCCGGGCATGGTGGTGCTGCTGGGGGGCGAGCCCGGCATCGGCAAGTCCACCCTGCTGCTCCAGTGGGCCGCGGCCGCGCCGGGCTCGGTGCTCTACGCCAGCGGCGAGGAGAGCGAGCGGCAGATCAAGCTGCGGGCCCAGCGGCTGGGGGCGGAGAACCCGGACATCCACCTGCTGGCCGAGACGGACGTCCGCCGCATCATCGAGGAGGCCGAGCGCATGAAGCCGGGCCTGCTGCTGGTGGACAGCATCCAGACCCTCTTCGATCCCGATTTCGAGTCGAGCGCCGGAAGCGTCAGCCAGGTCCGCGGCTGCGCGGCCATGCTCACCCGCTGGGCCAAGACCACCGGTACCCCCCTGGTGCTGGTGGGCCACGTCACCAAGGACGGCGGCCTGGCCGGGCCCAAGGTGCTGGAGCACCTGGTGGACACCGTGCTGGCTTTCGAGGGCGACCGGCACCACCACCACCGGCTGCTGCGCGCCCTCAAGAACCGCTTCGGCGCCGCCTTCGAGCTGGGCGTCTTCGCCATGACCGAGAAGGGCCTCGTCGCCGCCGAGGGCAACCCCTTCTTCCTGGATGCCGAGCCCCGGCCCGGCTGCGCCGCCACCGTGGTGCTGAGCGGAACCCGGCCCATGGTGGTGGAGATCCAGGCCCTCGTGGCCCCCGCCGGCCTCGGCATCCCCCGCCGCACGGCCCTGGGCCTCGACGGCCAGCGGCTGGCCATGCTCTGCGCCGTCATCGAGCGCCGGGGTGGTGTGCAGCTCCACGACCGGGACGTCTACGTGAACGTGGCCGGCGGCCTGGAGATCGAGGATCCCGCCGCGGACCTGGCGGTCATCGCGGCCCTCTGCAGCAGCGCCACGGGCCGCCTGCTGGCGGAGAAGGCCCTCTTCATGGGCGAGGTGGGCCTCACCGGCGAGGTGCGCCCCGTGGCCCAGCTGCCCCTCCGCCTCCAGGAAGGCGCCCGCCTCGGCTTCGCCGCCGCCGCCGTACCCCGCCTGGGCCTTGAGGGGAAGAGCCCCCTCGAGCTCTTCCCGGAGACCAGCGTCGAGCGGCTCCGCGGCAAGGGCTGGCTGAAGGGGACCGTGGACGAGTAGCGTTCGCCCGGCTCCGTTCGGCCCTATCCTCGTTCCATGACCTGGAAGCCCCGCCCCCGGCCCGACGTGGATCCCCGCACCCTGCCCCTCGATGTCCAGCAGGGTCACCTGCTTTCGCGGCTGGATGGGTCCCTGGACCTGCCCGGCCTCGCCATCCTCATGGGCCTGGGAGAGAACGAGGTGGCCGGGATGCTGGCGGAGCTGGTGGCCCTGGGTGCCGTCCTGCCCGAGGTTCCGGAAGAACCCGAAGCCGAGGAGGACCCTCCCGCGGCCGCGGCCCGGGCCGCCACCCACCGCGCCCGGTTCGAGCAGCAGCTGCATGCCCAGACGGTGGACACGCGGGTGGCCCAGGCGCGGGTGGCGGAGGAACCCGACCTGAGCGCCCTCTGCTTCGACCCCACGGCGGAGGTCATCCGCGCCGTGCTGGAGAATCCCCGGACGGGCCTCGCCCAGGCGCGGCTCATCGCCGCCCACCACCGCACGGCGGCGGGCCTGGAGGCCCTGGGCGGCCGCACGGCCTTCACGAACGATCCCGGCGTCCGCCGCGGCCTGCTGCAGAACCCCCTCCTGCCGGCGGGCCTCTACCGCCGCCTCTGGTCCCCCCGCCGCCTCCTCGAGCAGTACCTCGTGGCCACCAGCCGCGACGCGCCGGAGCAGGTCCGCGCCATGGCCCGGGACCTGCTCCGCGCCAGCTTCAACCAGCGCACGGGCGAGGAGCGGGCCGAGCTCATCCTCACCACAGAGGGCCGCTGCCTCGCCAGCCTGGTGGGCCTCACCCTCGACGGCCACACCACCGCCCTGCTCTGCCGCCGCACCTATGTCTCCACCCTGCTCATCCAGAACATCGCCCGATGGAGCGCCGCCCCGCCCCCGCTCATCGCCCACCTCCGCCGCCAGGACGCCGTGAAGCGGAACGCCCCCCTGCGGCAGCTGCTGGAGCGCCATCCGAACGCCAGCTGACCGGGCCCGCTAGAATGACGTCACGACAGACATGGAGGGGCCGGATGGCTGGATCGGGCGAGCGCGACTACGTCCTCGGGACCCACCGGGAGGAGATCGAGCGGCTGGGCCTCCAGCACCGGGTCTGGCGCCCGCACATGCTCGAATGCTGGCGCCGGGCCGGCATCTCCACCGGGTCGAAGGTCCTGGATGTGGGCGCGGGTCCCGGCTACGCCACCCTGGACCTGGCGGAGATCGTGGGGCCCACCGGGGAAGTCCACGCCGCCGAACGCTCCGGCAACTTCCTGCAGCACGCCCGCGAGACCTGCGCCGCCCGCGGCCTTGGGCACGTCCACTTCCATGAGCAGGACCTGATGGCGGGGCCCCTGGAGGTGCAGGGCCTGGATGCCACCTGGTGCCGCTGGGTGGCCTCCTTCGTGTCCGATCCCGCAAAGCTGGTGGCGACCGTGGCCCAGGCGCTGCGCCCGGGCGGCGTGGCCATCTTCCACGAATACCTGGACTACCGGACCTGGCGCCTGGCGCCCCCCTGCCCGCCCCTGGAGGCCTTCGTGTCGGAGGTCATGGCGAGCTGGCGCGCCTCCGGCGGCGAGCCGGACGTGGCCCTGTCGCTCCCCAAGCTCCTCGAGGAGGCGGGCCTCGCCGTGAAGCACCTCGCGCCAAAGGTGTTCGTCATCCCGCCCACCGACTTCATCTGGAAGTGGCCCTCGGAGTTCGTGGAGATCAACCTCCAGCGCCTGCTCGACCTCGGCCGGGTGGACGAGGCCTGGGTGGCCTCCGTCCGCACCGCCCTCCGGGCGGCCGCGGCGGATCCGCGGACCCTGATGATCACGCCCATGGTCCTGGAGATCGTGGCGGAGAAGCGGGCCTAGGCGCCGGCCTTCAGGCCCCGCGGCGCTGGAGGCCCGGATCCTGGGTCAGCTCCTCGATGAGGTCGTGGACGCTGAGCAGCTCCCTCAGGCGGGCGCCATTGCTGCCCGTGAAGAAGAGGCCGTTCTCCAGGTCGCCCCGGTAGGCATCGGCCAGCCGGTCGGCGATGCAGTAGCCCGCCGCCAGGGCCCCCTTCCCGTTCTGGCAGGGCTGGAGGCAGTGGCTCACACAGCGCACCTGGGGGGCGGTGCCGGCCTCGATGCGGGCCTGCAGGGCCGTCCGCACGCCCCGGGCGGGCATGCCCACGGGGGACTTCATGAGGCCGATGTCCTCGGCCCGGGCCTTGAGGATGGTGTCTTTGAAAGTGGGGGCCGCATCGCACTCGAAGGTGCCGATGAAGCGCGTGCCCATCTGGACGCCGCCGGCGCCCATGGCGAGGAATCGCTCGATGTCGGCGCGGTCCCACACCCCGCCGGCCACGATCACCGGGAAGGCGCCCCATTTGTCCCGTTCCGCCAGCACGGCGGGCAGCAGGTTCTCGAGGGTGTGCTCGGCTTCCGCGCAGGCCTCCGCGCTGAAGCCCTGGTGGCCGCCGCTCTCGGGGCCCTCGAGCACCACCGCGTCCGGCAGCCGGCCGTGGCGGCGCTGCCAGTGCTTGCAGATGACGCCCAGGGCGCGGGCGGAGGACACGATGGGCACCAGGGCCACGTCGGCGTCGCCCACGTAGTCGGGCAGCGCCAGCGGCAGGCCGGCCCCGGAGACGATGAGCTGGGCGCCGCCGGCCACGGAGGCCCGCACGGCGGCTTCGTAGCCTTCGATGGCGCAGAGGATGTTCACGCCCACGGCGCCGCGCCCACCGGCGCGCTCGCGGGCCAGGCGCACGATGCCCTCGAGGGTGCGGGGCGGATTGAGGGCCTCGGTGCCGTCGGGACGGCCCAGCCGCTGGGGCGAGGTGGCGGAGCCGTGGTAGCCGGTGCCGATGGCGGAAACGAGCCCCACGCAGCCCTCGCGGGCCACGGCCCCGGCGAGGCGGTCCCAGGACACGCCGATGCCCATGCCCCCCTGGAAGATCGGGTAGGTGAGGTCCAGGTTGCGGATGCGCAGGCGCGGCAGGGGCACCGGCCCGCGGCGGAGGAGTTCCTGGTCGGCCGTACCCAGGCCGCCGTCGAGGCGGCTGCGGAAGGAGGCCAGCGCCTCGGCCTCCAGCAGCGCGGGAGAACGGGGCTGGAGTCCCAGGGCCCCGGCCTCCATGGCCCGGCGGGCGGCGGCCTCGTCCTCGGCGGTGGCCAGGACCGGGAGATGGAGCGCGCCGAGGGAACGCACCAGGAGCGCGTCCGCCAGCAGCGCCGAGGCTCCGCCGGCCTGGGCCGCCTGGGCCTCCAGGGCGTCCTGGACCGCGACGATCCGGGGCAGGTTCGCCTGCTTCAGCAGGGAAAGGGAGGGCGGCAGTTCCGCCGTGTGGAGCAGGAAGGCCACACCGGCCTCGCGCGCGGCGGCCATGACGTGGTCCGCCCCGTCGCGCAGTCCCCGCAGGTCCAGACCCAGGCGCGTCCCCCCGCGCAGGGAGACGGACATCTCGTGGAGCCGGGCCTTGAGGCGGGCCGGGTCGGGGAAGGCCTCGATGCGGGCCAGGGCCCAGCCCTCGGCCCGCTGGAAGGCGCCGTGGAGGTCCAGCGCCCCGGGGGCCTGCCAACCTTGAAGCACGGGCAGTGACGCGGCGGGAAAGAGGGAATCGGGCATCCGGAACTCCGGGGGCACCGGGCTGGGAAACCCGGGGACCCTCCCAGTGTGAGGCTTCCATCTTGTGACCGGAGACCCCTTTTGACCCCGGGTCAGGACCGCCTCCCGGGTTTGACCGGCGGCCCCGCCAGGCCCCCTCGGCCCAGCGTTTGTGCTGGAGGTGTCGCCGGCCCACAATCGGATCAGGAGTCCCCATGCGATCCATGACCGCCTACGCCGAGGTCGTCCGTCCCCTGTCCGCAGGGCAGTTGCGGCTCGCCCTGCGCAGCGTGAACCACAAATCCCTGGACCTCAGCGTCCGCCTCCCTCCCGCGCTGTTCCCCCTGGAGGCCAGCCTCCGCGCCCAGGTGCGCGAGGCCGCCCAGCGCGGCAAGCTCGACCTCGCCGTCGAGGTGCAGGACGATCCCTCCCTGGAGCCGCGGATGAACCGCGCCCTGCTGCGGGCCGTCGCCAAGGGCTGGCAGGAGGACGCCGAGTGGCTGAACCTGCCGCCCCTCACGGCCGAGGCCTTCTTCCGCCTGCCGGGTGCCTTCCAGGCCCCGGCGACGGACCTGGCGGAGCGGCTGGAGGCGCCCGTCCGCGAAGGCCTGGTGGCCCTTCTTGAGACCTGGAACGAGGGACGCGCGAAGGAGGCCGGACGGCTGCGCCCCTTCTTCGAGGCGGGCCTGTCCCGCCTGGCCGAGCTGCGGGGACGTCTGCAGGCCAGCGCCGAGGCCCAGGCCGCGGAGCTCCCGGACCTCTACCGCCAGCGCATCGCCCAGATCCTGGAGGAGGCCCGCCTCGCCGGCCAGGTCCCCGCCGAGCGGCTGCTGGCCGAGGCCGGCATCCTGGCCGAACGGCAGGACGTGCGGGAGGAGCTCACCCGCCTGTCGGCCCACCTCGACGATTTCCGGGAGCGGCTGGCCGCGGGCCGCCTGGAGGGCAAGGCCGTGGACATCTGGTGCCAGGAGGTGCTGCGGGAGCTGAACACCACGGGCAGCAAGTGCAAGCGGCTGGACATGACCCGGGCCGTCATGGAGGCCAAGGGCGCCCTGGACCAGATCCGCGAGCAGGCCGCGAACCTGGAATAGGTCACGGGAGGGCGCCCGCCCTCGGAAGGTCCATCGAGCCCCGCCAGACGCCGAAGAGGCGCGTCTCCGGCCAGGGGCCCTTGTCAGGCTGGAAGCGCCGCAGCTTCTGGGAGATGAACCACACGCTCCCGTCCGTCAGGCGCACCTCGTCGTAGGGCGCCAGACGGACCCTGGCCATGTCCTCCGGGTCGATCCGCCCCGGGTAGGCGGCCCAGGCCCACCGCCCGCTGGCCAGCCCCTGGGCCCAGGCGGCGCTTGCCATCAGGGCCGGATCCGTCTCCACCCGGAGCCTGGCCAGACCGGCGCGGCCCTGGACGAACCCGTCGAATCTCGCAAGGACCGTCCCCTTCCGGACGAAGGGTCCACTGCCGGGCACCCGCCAGGTGGCCAGGCGCTCGGGGACGTCCTCGGTGCGGGTGGCGAACCGGAGCTCGAGGGTCCGGCCATCCAGCACCCGATCCCGCGCACCGGCCCCGCGGAAGGCCGGCGCCAGCACCGCGTCGGCGCGGTCCGCGCCGAGCTCCGACCCGTCCTGGAGGCGAAGGCCCGCTTTGAAGGTGAGGCGCCACCGGCGGCCGTTCCTGGACCGCTGGAGGCCGTCCACCAGCTGCCCCGCCCAGGCGCCGTCCGGCGTCCGGGTGAGCAGGGCCAGGTCCGACTGGTTGGCCAGGAAGGCGTCCAGGCCCGGCCCCGCGGGCACCAGGGCCTCCAGCACCGCCTGGTCCTCGCCGAAATCCGGCGACGCCGGCGCATAGAGCGGCGCGTCAGGAACCAGGGGCACAGGCACGAGGCCGTTCTGGTAGGCGAACCAGCCGCCGACGCCAAGGACCGCAGACAGGAGGGTGATGAGCGCGAGGCGGGTTCGCATGCCCTCCGTTCTACGCCGCGCCGAGCAACTTCGCCAGGGGCTCGATGCGGCGCAGGGCCTCCACGATGTCGGCGTCCGTGAGGTCCCGGTGCGCGATGAAGCGCAGGGCCGGCCCCACGATGGAGGCCCGCACGCCGGCCGCCTCCAGGGCCGCCGCGGCGGTGGGCGCGTCGGCCACGGGCAGCAGCAGGATGTTCGTCTCGGGCGTCGGCGCGGCCACCCCGAAGGCCCGCAGCCCCTCGGCCAGGGCCCGGGCCTTGGCGTGGTCCTCGGGGATGCGCGGCAGGTAGTCCAGGGCCACCAGGCCCGCGGCGCCGATGACGCCGCCCTGGCGCACGCCGCCGCCCAGCATCTTTCGGAGGCGCCGGGCCTCGACCATGGCCGCCTTCGTGCCGCAGACCAGCGAGCCCATGGGCGCGCCGAGCCCCTTGCTGAGGCAGACCTGCACCGTGTCCACCCCCTCCGTGAGGGCCGACGGAGGAAGGTTCTGCGCCGCGGCGGCATGCCAGATGCGGGCGCCGTCGAGGTGCACGGCCAGCTTCGCCGCTTTGGCCGCGGCCACCAAGGCGCGGTGCTCGGCCCGTGGGATCACGGCGCCCCCGGCGAAGTTGTGGGTGTTCTCCAGGCAGAGCAGCTTCGTCTGCAGGGTGTAGTAGGGCCCGGGCGAACCCGCGGCCTTGGTCACCTGGGCGGGCGTGGGCCGACCCGGACCCGCGTCCCAGGCCAGGGCCTCGGGCATGCCCCCCGCCAGCCAGGCGGCGGTGCCCAGCTCCGAGCCCAGCACGTGGGCCTGGGCCGGCGCCAGGAAGCGGTCACCCCGACCGAGGTGCATCATCAACGCGATGAGGTTGCCCATGCAGCCGCTGGGCACCCATAGCGCGGCCTCCAGGCCCAGCAGTTCGGCCACACGGCCCTCCAGGCGGGCCAGGGTGGGGTCGTGTTCCAGCACATCGTCCCCCACCTCGGCGGCGGCCATGGCGGCGCGCATCTCGGGGGAGGGCTGGGTGACGGTGTCGGAGCGGAGGTCGAGGGGTCGCATGGAAGCATTGAATCACGAGGTGACCGCCCTTCGGAAACCCGTAGCTCTGGCAGAATGGCCGTTTCCGCCGGAGCCCGAATGAACCTGCTGCAAGTCATCCTCCTCGGCCTGGTCCAGGGCCTGACGGAATTCCTGCCGGTGTCCTCCACGGCGCACCTGACGCTCACGGAGAACCTGCTCCTGGGCCACAGCATGCCCCTCGCCTTCGACATGCTCCTGCATGCGGGCACCCTCGTGGCGCTCATCATCTACTTCCGGAAGGAGCTGGGCCGGGTGCTGGCGGGCTGCGTGGGCCGCGACGAGGAGGGGCGGAAGCTGGCCCTGATGCTCTTCGTGGCCATGATCCCCACGGGCGTGTTCGGCCTGCTGACCCGCGGCACCAAGGAACTGGCCAAGGACCATCTGTGGGTCTTCGGACTCTGCCTCTGGTTCACCGCCGCCATCCTGTTCCTGGCCAACCGGCTCGCCAAGACCCGCCAGGGCCGCCCGGTCGGGGAGGTCACCTGGAAGGACGCCCTCTGGGTGGGCGGGATCCAGGGCCTGGGCGGCGGCTTCGGCCTCTCCAGGTCCGGTTCGACCATCGCGATGGGGGTGTTCTCAGGCCTGGACCTGCCCGCTTCGGCCCGCTTCAGCTTCCTGCTGGGCATCCCCACCATCCTGGCCGCCTCCACCGTGGAGGGCGGCAAGCTGCTCAAGCCCCTGCTGCTGCACAAGCCCGTGCCGCCGGATGCCATGATCCCCGCGGGCGGACTCCATCCGCTCACGGCCTGCGCCGTGGGCGTGGCCGTGGCGGCCGTGGCCGGCTACGGCGCCATCGGCCTCCTGGACCGCTTCACCCGGAAGCCCAGGCTGAACGGCTTCGCCATCTACTGCCTGGTGGCGGGCCTGGTCATGGTGGTGCTCGGTCTCCGGGGCGCCTGACCCCCGACCGCCCGAGAAGCGCCAGCCCCCGTTCACCGGCTTTCCGGCCCCGTTCACCGATCCTGGCCCGATTTCCCGGTGACCCTCCGTAGACTGGACCCGCTCCTCCGGAGGTCTCGGTGATCCGACTCGACGAAGTCCACAAGTCCTTCACGGTGAAGGACCGCAAGACCCGCAAGCCCAAGCGCATCGATGCGGTCCGGGGCATCACCCTCCAGGTGAAGCCCGGCGAGATCTACGGGCTGCTGGGCCCCAACGGCGCCGGGAAGTCCACCACCCTGCGCATGATCGCCAGCCTGATGGATCCCGACGCCGGCCGGATCGAGGTCTGCGGCCTGGACACCCGGGAGAAGCCCGAAGCCGTCCGGGCCTGCCTGGGATACCTCAGCACCGACATGAACGTCTACGGCCGCTTCACCCCCCGGGAACTCCTGCGGATCTTCGGGGAGTTCCAGTCCGTGGACCCGGTGGTGGCGGAGCGCCGCGGCCTCCACCTCCTCGAGAAGCTGGACCTCGCCGATTTCGCGGACGTGAAGATGGAAGGCTTCTCCTCCGGCCAGAAGCAGAAGGTGAGCATCGCCCGGGCCCTCCTGCACGACCCCAAGGTGGTGATCTTCGACGAGCCCACGACGGGCCTCGACGTGCTGACCGCCAAGACCGTCCTCGACCTGCTCCGGATCATGCGGGACGAGGGCCGGACGGTGATCGTCTCCACCCACGTCATGCCCATGGTCGAGGAGATCTGCGACCGCGTGGGCATCATCTTCGATGGCAAGCTCCACGGGGACGCCCCGCCCCGCGACCTGCTGAGATCGAGGAATGCAAGATCCCTGGACGAAGTGTTCTTCCAGCTCGCGGCCGAGACCGAGGGAGGCAACTGATGCGCGGCGCCCTGCTCATCGCCAAGAAGGAGTTCCTGGAGCTCTCCAAGGACCGGAAGACCCTGTTCTTCGTCTTCGTCCTCCCCTTCCTCCTCTACCCCGCCATCTTCGGCATGGTGGCCAAGATGGGGAAGCGGGATGCCGACCAGAACCGCAACAAGGCCAGCCGGGTCTACCTGGTGGACCCTTCGGGCGCCCTCACCGGGCTGCTGAAGGCCGATCCGAAGCACTTCGAGCTGATGCCCAGGCCCGAGGGCGACGTCAAGCAGGCCATCCGCGACCAGAAGCTGGAGCTGGCGGTGGAGGTGGCCCCCGATGCCGCCGAGGCCCTCCAGAAGCAGCAGACCTTCACCATCACCGCCACCCAGGACGAGAGCGAACACACCTCCGAGCTGGCCCTGAAGCGGTTCCGGGAGGCCCTGAGGCCCCAGGAGAAGGCCTGGATCCAGAACCGCCTCCAGGTCCTGAACGCCTCCCCCCAGCTGGCGGAGCCCGTGAAGCTGGAGGTGAAGAACGCCGCCGACACCGCCCTGGAGGTCGGCAAGGCCATGGGCCGGATGCTGCCCTACCTGCTCATGATCATGATGTATTCGGGCTCCATGCAGCACGGCATCTACACCACCGCCGGCGAGAAGGAGCGGCACACCCTGCTGAGCCTCATGGCCACCCGCCTGCCCCGGAACCAGATCATCCTCGGGAAGCTCCTCTACATCTTCTCCATGGGCGTGATCGCGGCCCTGCTGAACCTGCTGAGCATGGCCCTCTCGATCCCGTCCATCGCCGGCGGCTCGGGCTCCCAGGGCGCCCTCGGGGCCGTGGCCGCCATCGCCAACCCCGTGACCCTGGGGCTCACCTTCCTGATCATGGTCCCCCTGGGCCTGTTCTTCGCGAACTTCATCCTGCTCCTGGGTGTGCAGGCGAAGAACACCATCGAGGCCGGCAGCGCCATCACGCCGGGCATCTTCCTGGTGATCTTCCTGGGGGTGTTCACCATGATGCCGGGGGTGGAGAAGATGTCTTTCCTCTCCTACGTGCCGGTGGTGAATGTCTGCCTGGCCCTTCGGAAGCTCTTCAGCCAGCAGTCGAACTGGCTGGAGTACTGGGTGGCCTTCGCCATGACCGTGGGCCTGGCCGGCCTCATGACCTTCATCTCCACCCGGCTGCTGAACCGGGAGAAGGCCCTGTTCAACGCCTGACGGATCCTCAGATATGCGGATTTGCGGCGGAAACTCTGGCAATCTATAGTTTCCCCGAGACTTCCAGAGGATCCCGCATGGCGACCAAGGCAAAGTCCACCGCAGCCCCCAAGCCCACTCCGGCGCCGGCCCCGCCTTCGCCCCACGCTGCCACGCTCGCCAAGGGCATGAAGCTGGTGGATACGGGCAAGCCCGCGGAGGCCCTCAAGGTGCTCGAGCCCCTCGTCCAGGACGCCCAGGCCGACGGGGAGTGGGCCATCAAGCGGCGGGCCCAGGTCTACATCGCCCTGGCCCACGCCAAGCTCGATCCCCCCAAGGCCGGTGGCGGCGACCCGCTGTCCGAGGCCCAGGCCCACCTGAACCGCCGGGAGAGCGAGGCGGCCCTGAAGCTCCTCGACAAGCTCATCAAGGCCCACCCCGCCACCGGGACGCTCCACTACCTCCGGGCGGTGGCCCTGGCCCAGGCGGAGAACGCCGAAGGCGCCGCCGAGGCCCTGAAGAAGGCCCTGGAGCTGGATGCCGACCTCGTCTACCTCTGGCACATGGAACCGGATTTCGCCGCCATGCGCAAGTCGCCCCTCTTCGGCTTCACCGAGGGACGCTGACCCCTGACGATGGCCGAGGAGCCGCGCCAGCCTCCCCACGCCGACCAGCCGCTCCGGGTGGTGGCCCTCGGCGGCGGAACCGGCCTCGCGGCGCTCCTGGGCGCCCTCAAGCGTGAGGCCAGCCGCGGTCGCGACCCCTGGACGCTGACGGGCATCGTCACCGTCTCCGACAACGGCGGCTCTTCCGGGCGCCTCCGGGAGGAGCTGGGCGGCATCCCCCCGGGCGACCTCCGGAATTGCCTCTCTGCCCTGACACAGGAGGCCTCGCCCCTCTCCGACCTCCTCGGCTACCGGTTCAAGGGGGACGGGAGCCTCGCGGGCCACTCGCTGGGCAACCTCATGCTCTGGGCCCTGGCGGACCTGACCGGGGACTGGGTGCGGGCCATCCGCCAGCTCTCGAACGTGCTGGTGACCGTCGGCCGCCTCTACCCCTCGACCGTGGTGCCGGTGACCCTCTGCGCCGAGGACTGGGAGGGCGTCCGGCACGTGGGTGAGACGGCGGTGGGCGCCTGCCACCCGCCCATCTCCCGCCTCTGGCTGGAGCCCCGGAGCGCCGAGCCCCTCCCCGAGGCCGTCCTGGCGCTCCTCCGGGCCGACCTGGTGATCCTGTCCCCGGGCAGCCTCTACACCTCCACGATCGCCAACCTCCTCCTCCCCGAGCTCCAGGAGGCCATCGGCTTCTCGGGAGCGCCCGTGCTCTATGTGGCCAACCTCATGACCGAGCCCGGGGAGAGCGCCGGACTGGACCTGGAGGATCACCTGGTGGCCATCTCCTCCTTCGGGAAGGTCCGGATCTCCGGGACGATCGTGAATTCCACGCCCGCCCCCGGCGACCTGGTCCAGCGCTACCGGGAGGAGGGCGGCGAGCCTCTTTCCTCCATGGCGGACCGCATCATGGGCGTGCCGATCTTTCCCTACCCGCTCCTCGACCCCGAGGCCCGGGTGGCCCGGCATCATCCGGATCTCCTCAACCGGGCGATCCGGGAGGTCATCCCCCGGCTCCCCGTGGGCTGATTCCGCCCCGCCCCCTGTTGGCGGCGCCCGTCCCTGCCGATAGGAACAGGGAAGGCAGGGGCTTGTAGATCTTTCGTTCTATGTTTTTTTCACCAACAATGCGGATACCCTAGGACGGCTGAGGAGGGCGGCTTTTGGCGCTGAGCGGCGATCTGGCGACGATGGGGCTGGAGGACATCTTCCAGTGGCTCGCCGTCGGCAAGAAGACCGGCGTCCTGGAGCTGCGCGGCCCCCTGCACACCAAGCGGGTGGCCTTCCACGAGGGGCGCATCACCAGCATCTGGTCCTCCGATCCGAGGGAGTACCTCGGCCAGTACCTGCTCGCCTTCAACCGCATCACCGAGGAGCAGCTGCGCGACGCGCTGGCCGCCCAGGAGGACGAGCAGCAGCTGCTGGGCCGCATCCTCGTGAACCGCCAGCTCGTGACCGAGGCCGAGATCCGCCGCATCGTCCAGCTGAAGGTGGAGGAGAGCATCTACGACACCTTCCTCTGGAACGTCGGCAGCTTCGAGTTCCACGACGGCGCCCCCTCCCACCAGAAGTCCATGCTCCTGAGCCTCGATGTGACGGGCATCGTCCTCGAGGGCGCGCGGCGGCTGGACGACTGGAAGCGCATCCGGAAGGTCGTGAAGGGCGGCGACGCCGTCCTGGCGCCCATCCCCGAGGCCATCGCTGAACGCCTGCCCCTGGCGCCCGAGGACGCGGACGTCCTCTCCCGCCTCGACGGCACCAAGCGCGTGGACCAGCTCGTGCTGGACATGCGGATGCCCGAGTACAAGGTCAACAAGCTGCTCTTCGACCTGCACGAGAAGGGCCTGGTGCGCATCATCTCCTCCGGCGGGAACCTGGGCGAGAATCCCAGCCTCCAGCTGCAGCGGGCCCGCGCCCTCGTGGAGAAGCAGAAGCTCCAGGAGGCCCAGGAGGAGCTCCGGCGCATCCTCCAGGACCAGCCGCGGCACCAGGACGCCAGCAAGATGATGACCATGGTCCAGGACATGCTCGAGGAGAAGGCCCTCGACCAGGAGCTGATCCCCGAGCTGGCCGTGAGTCTGGACGAGCTGATGACCACCAGCCTCGGCCCCAACGAGGCCTTCCTCGCCACGCGGGTGAACGGCCTCTGGTCCATCAAGGACATCCTCTCCATCGCGCCCTTCGAGCAGGGGGAGTGCCTGTCCATCTTCACCAAGCTCATCAAGCGTGGGATTCTCAAGGTGTCCAAACCAGCCCAGGGAGGCGACCAGCCCGGCGCCGCGCGCTAGGCCCTCCCGGCTTCCGGAGGTGTCATGCGCGTGCCCCTCGCCCTGCTGATGATCGCCACGCCCCTCGCGGCCGCCAAGCGCCCGACCGTGGCCCAGCTCCAGATCCAGGTGAAGAAGCTCACCGAGGAGCGGGATTCCCTCAAGCAGCGCCTGGCCGCCACCGACAGCCTCCAGCAGGACCTGGTCGCGGCCCAGCAGGCCCGGGACCAGGCGAAGGCCGACGCCGACGCCGCCCGGAAGGAGGTGGAGCAGCTCAAGGCCAACCTCAAGGCCAACGCGAGCGGCGGGGACACCCTGCTCAAGGACCTGGAGGCGGCCCGCAAGGAGGCCGAGGCTTCCCGGGAGGAACTGGCCAAGGTGAAGGCTGAGAATGCCGAGCTGCGCCAGCAGGTCGCCGCCGCGCCCAGGGAGGGGGACCTCGTCATGCTCACCCGGGATGTGCAGCCCGCACGTCCCCTGAACCTCAACCGCGCCACGCCTCACATCAAGGCCTCCGGCTTCTTCGCCAGCCGACCCACCGGCGTGGTGGTGGTGAACGTCCTCGTCAGCGAGAAGGGGGAGGTGCTCGACGCCCGGCTGCTCCAGGGCCTCCCCGGCGATTCCCCGGACGCGAAGGCCGCGAACGAGGCCTGCGTGCAGTCCGCCAAGAACCTCGTCTTCGATCCCGCCACCTCGAAGGACGGGAACACCCGCTTCAAGGTCTGGCAGGGCGTGGGCTTCTACCTCGACTGATCAGGCCCCGGCGCCCGCTCCCCGAAGGGGCTCGGCTCGCCGATGCCCCAGCGGGCCTCGAACCACACGTGATCCAGGCAGAGGCCCTCGGGCGGCGCGGTGGGACCCGCCGCGGCCCTGTCCCGGGCCGCGAGCATGGCCGGAATCGAGCCGGCGGTACGCCGCCCGCGGCCGATGTCCACCAGGGTACCGGTCATGATGCGCACCTGATGCATGAGGAACCGGTCCCCCTCGAAGACCAGGTCGAGGCCCCCCTCCACGGGCCGGATCCGGAAGGCGTGGAGGGTCCGCACGGGTGTCCGGGCCACGCACTCGACGCAGCGGAAGCTGGAGAAGTCATGGGTGCCCAGGAGACCCTGGGCGGCCGCCTCCATGGCCCCGGCATCCAGGGGCTCCGCCCCGCGGACGTGCCAGAGGAGGCCGTGCCGGAGGGGATCCCTGGCGGGCCCGGTGCCCAGCCGGTAGACGTAGCGCTTGGCCACGGCGTGCTGGCGCGGGAAGAACCCCTCCGGAGCCGCCTGGGCCGCCATCACGCGCAGGTCCCAGGGCAGGTGGGCGTTCAGGGCCGCCAGCAGCCGATAGGGCTCCCAGGAACGCGAGACCTGGACCAGCACGCCCTGGGCCCGGGCATGGACCCCCGCGTCCGTGCGGCCCGTGCCCTGGGGCATCGGTGCGTCCGGGTCCAGGGCCCGCAGGGCCTTCCATAGTTCGCCCTGGCCGCTGCGGAGGACCGACTGGATCTGCCATCCGTGGAAGCCCCCGCCGGCATAGGCCACGGTGAGGAAGTAGGGGTGCGCCATGCCTCCATCATAGGGGCGCAGAGCCTGGCGGCGCCGATCCCCGGGGAACCTGGATCCGCGGGCAGGTCGGCTCCGCGCAGGCCCGTTCTACGGACATTTGCGAGATACGTGAGACTTACAACCGAGCATCCGAGGCGATCCGGATGTTCCATGAATCGTGAAACCAGCCCAGACAGCCGATCCGCGATTTTTTTTTGAAGAAAAGCCTTGACCCCACTACATCCCAGGCGTAGCTTCTTGGCAGTTTAGGCAACATCAAGGATTCATGGGCCTTTCCGGGCCATCGAGTCTTGAAAATCGAGTCAATACGGTCGTCTCGCTTCCGAGCCGATCCGCTTTTCCTCAACCCGGGGACACAGTTCCCCAAATTCGGAGGTTTCCATGAACAAGGCTGAACTGGTCAGCGCCGTCGCCGAAAAGGCCGGTATCACCAAGGCCCAGGCGGCTGCCGCCCTGGATCAGGTGCTGGGAAGCATCTCCTCGGCCATGCGCGCTGGCGACAAGGTCACCCTCGTCGGCTTCGGCACCTTCTCCGTGGTGAGCCGCGGCGCCCGCACCGGCCGCAACCCCCGCGACAACAAGCCCATCAAGATCGCCGCCAAGAAGGTCGCGAAGTTCAAGCCCGGCAAGAAGCTCGCTGACGAAGTCAACGGCAAGGGCGGCAAGAAGCGCAAGTAGCCTGATCCTGCGCGGCAGGCCGCCGCGCACAGGTTCCAACGGGGCCCGTTCCAACGGGCCCCGTTTTCTATCAATTATTCTTTTTTGAGTTCTATTCCTGCACCTGCTGACCGGCTCCCTGAAGACGAGGATCCCTAGCTTTGGGCACGAAGGCCTCCCGAAAATCCCGCCGGACCTGGATCCTTGTCCCTCCGGAGCCCTTCCCGCCTCTGGTGCCCACTATTCAGGACCGGAGGCCCCCCTCCCGATGGGAAGGACATCCGAGAGGAACCGATGGCCGACGAACAAGACGCCTCCCCCAAGAAGAAGCTCCCGCTCAAGCTGATCCTCATGGTCCTGGTGGGCCTCGCCGTCGCCGGGGGCGGGGGCTTCGGCGTCCGCCTCCTCCTGAAGAAGCGCGCCGCCGCCAAGGCCATGGCAGCCGTCCAGCAGGCCCCGGGGGCCGATGCCGCGGCCAATGACGACGGGGACTGCGGCGGCGAGGCCGCCGGCGGAGGTGAGGGTGAAGGGGCCAGCGGACCGCCCGTCATGGTCCTGACGCGCAACGTGAACCTCTCCGGCCCGCGCCTGAATGCGTTCCTCCACTGCGAGCTGAACATCCTCTTCTGCGACGCCGAACTGGGCAAACTGGCCGCCAGCGACAAGGCGTCGCCGGAGCGGAGCGAGATCCAAGCGATCGTCCTGGACGCCCTCACGGGCAAGAGCGTGGAGGAGGCCTCGGACCCCGAATTCCGGGAGTCCCTGCGGCGGGACATCAAGGACAAGCTGAACGAGCAGTTCGGCCCCAAGCCCCTGAAGCCCGGCGAGGACCCGCCGAAGCACAAGAAGCCCAAGCGCCCCATCAAGGACGTGCTCATCGTGGACTGGGCCATCCAGCAGTAGGGGATCGCCGCGATGGCATGCCCGTTGCGGCCTCCCCACCCGTAGTCCATGCTTTGACAGGACCCACAGGAGAGCCATGGCCAAGCGGGTGGATCGGATGGAAGGCGAGCGCGTGCTCAGCTTCGAGCAGGTGGTGGCGGAGCTCATGCCCTTCATCGACACGCCCCTCCGGCTGGAGATCCAGCTGGGGCAGACCCGCATGACCATCCGCGAGCTGCTGGACCTGGAACCCGGCTCGCTGGTCGAGCTCAAGAAGAGCGCCGGCGAGCCCATGGACGTCCTCTGCAAGGACCGCGTCCTCCTCCACGGCGAGGTCACGGTCCTCGAGGACAGCCTGGGCCTCCGCGTCACCGAGGTGGTGGACCCCGACCGGAAGGTCTGATCCACCGGGCACCTGCAGGTAGGGCGCCGGCTCCGCCTGTGGCATCCTGGGAATTCGCCATGGATCCGGTCGCGCCCGCAGTTCCGCCCATCGCCCTCTGCCTGGGGGGCATGGATCCGTCCGGCGGCGCGGGGATCCTCCGGGATGCGCTCACCGTGGCGGCGCTCGGCTGCCATCCCATGACCGTGAGCCTGGCGGAAACGCTGCAGAACGGCATCGGATGCAGCCGCATCGAACCGCCGTCCATGGACCCCGTCCTGCGCCTGGAGTGCCTGGCCCTCCACCTGGCCGGCCGCTGGGGCGTGAAGCTGGGCCTCTGCGCCCTGGAGCCCGCCCAATTCCATCGCCTGAGCGCGGCCCTGGCCCACCTCGCCCCGCCCGTGCGCATCTGGGATCCCATCCTGGCCCCCTCGACCGGCGTGGGCCTCCACGACGGGGGGGACCTGCGACGGATGGCCGAGGCCCTCCTGCCCATGGGCGGCTGGGTGGTGAGCCCCAACCGCGGGGAGGCCGCCGCCTTCGCGGGCCTTCCCCCCGAGGCCATCCAGGCGGCGGAGGTCGATGGCCTGGCCCGTCCCTGGCTGGAGGCCGGAGCCGCCGCCGTCTGGCTCAAGGGGGGCCATGCGGAGGGGGACCAGGTCCAGGACTTCTGGATCACAGCCGGGGGCATCGAAGCCCTGGAGCCCTCCCCCCGGCTCCCCGGTGCCCGGCGCGGAACCGGCTGCACCCTGGCCTCGGCCTGGCTGGGCCTGCGCCTGCAGGGCCTGGGCCCGCAGGCCGCCGCCGTGGAATCGGCCCGCCGCCTGCGGGACCGCTGGGACCGGGCCTGGGTCCCAGGTGGGGCGGGACGTCCCGTGTTCGCCCCGGAGGCCCCGTGATCCTCCACGAAGGCCCTGGCTACCTGATCCGCAGCGCCCCGGACAGCCCCTGGGCCGGCTGGTGCGGATCCCGGTTCCTGGAGGAGGGGCTCGCCTCGGTGAATGCGGCCCCTGGCCGGGCCCTGGCCCGCCTCATGCGCCTGGCCGCCCTGCTGCCCGGAGGCTTCGGACTGGTCTGGGACCACCCGCCGGCGTGGATGGAGGCCCTCCAGCCCGAGGCCCGCCAGGGCTGGTGGGAGGCCATCTCCGCCATTCCGGGCCTGACCCTGCACCTCGACGCCGGAGCCGCCCTGCAGGTGCCGGGGGGGGCCTTCCGCGCCTGGCTCCACGGCCCGGAGCCGCCCGCCGGTCCCCTGGGAGAACGCTGGCGCCAGGGCACCCTCGGCTGGGTGCCCCGCCCCTCCGGCCCCTGGAGCCTCCCCGACCTGGGGCCCGTCGCCGGCGGCGAGGAGGTTCCCCCCGGCTGGCTCTGGGGCGAGGTGGTCCTGCCCGTTGGCGCCCTGGGATCCATCGGGTCGGGCGAAGCGCTCGTGACGGCCATGGCCGAAGCCCAGGGCGCAGCCGAGCGGGGCCTGGCCCAGCGCCTTGCTGCCGGGGCCTGGGCCGACCTCCCGTTCCTCCGCCGATCCGTGGGCTGGCGCCTGGCCCTCACGGGCGGCGCCGAGTTCCAGCGGGCCAGCGGCACCTGGAAGGCGGCCTTCGGCCAGGTGAGGGCCCTCGCGGCCCTGCTCCAGGAGCGCCTGCGGACGCCCATCCATCCCGGGGCCTCCGTGGACATGCAGGCTGCCGCCCTCCTGGGCCGCCAGGCCCTCCGGGAAGGCCTGCCCTGGCGCTCCAGCCTGCCCCTGCCCCCCGCTCCCGGCTGCTTCAGCCCGGGCCTGGCCGCGGATCCCCGGGATCCGGTCCCCCTCGAGGGGCGGGCCCTCCAGCCGACGGACTGGACCGGGACCCTGGACCACCCCCCGGTGGTCCTGCTCCGGGTGCCCGCCGTGCCCCCGGAGGCTGGGGCCCTGGCCCTGCTGGCCGGCCTCCATCCCGCCCCGGCCGTCCGCTGGCTGCCGCCGGACCTGGCGCCGCCGGGCCCCTTCGACCCGGACCGGCCCTGGGCGGCTTCCGCAACCTTCCCCTTCCCTGCCGACCCCGGCAACGGTCAGCAGCGTGGGCTCTTCGAAGGCCTCGACTGATACGCTGGAAGGCTGCAGGAGCCGCCATGTCCACGGAGCACGCCGAGCAGAAAGCCAGGGTACGGGTCGCGCTGCTGTCCATCTGCGCGGGCGTGGTGGTGCTGGGACTGAAGTACGTCGCCTACGTCGTCTCGGGCTCCGTCGCCCTGCGTTCGGACGCCATCGAGAGCATCGTGAACGTGGTGGCCGCCCTCTTCGCCATGGGCGCGGTGATGTTCGCCGGCAAGCCCGCGGACCGGGAGCATCCCTACGGCCACGGCAAGATCGAGCACTTCAGCGCGGCCTTCGAGGGCGGCCTCATCGCCCTGGCGGCGGCCTTCATCCTCATCGAGGCCACCCACGCCCTCATCTTCGGCGTTCAGCTGAAGAACCTGGGCCGCGGCCTCGCCATCAACCTGTTCGCGGGGTTCCTCAACGGCCTCCTGGGCTGGTACCTGCTCCACAAGGGGCGCGCCACCCGCTCCAAGGCCCTGGAGGCGGACGGCCACCACATCCTGTCGGACTTCTGGACGACGGTGGGCATCGCCACCGGCCTGTTTGCCGTCAAGCTCACGGGGATCCACTGGATGGATCCGGTCATGGCCATGGTGGTCGGCCTGCTCCTGGCCCGGACGGGCTTCAAGCTGGTGGCCGAGTCCTCCCGGGCCCTGCTGGATTCAGAGGATCCCGAGGTGGTGGACCGGATCCTGGCCGCCATGAACCGTGTGCGCTCCTGGGATGTCATCGCCGTCCACGAGATGCGCACCTTCCGCTCGGGCCGCTACACCCACGTGGATGCCCACCTGGTGGTGCCCGAGTTCTATTCCATCCGCCAGGCCCACGACCTCTGCGAAGGCTTCAGCGTCCGGGCCCTCCGGGAGGCCGGCGTGGAAGGCGAGGTGCATACGCACGTGGATCCCTGTGGGCGCCTCTATTGCGACCGCTGCCCCGCCGAGCCCTGCGGCATCCGCCGGGCACCCCGCACCGCGCCCAATGCCTTCACCCTGGAGGAGGCCACGGCCGCGGGACCCGCCTGAGGTCCGCTACACTCGTCCCCGTCACCTCCGAGGCCCCCATGTCCCAGCCCCAGCTGCTCGCCCGAGGTTCATCCGACCTGGTGCTGCTGCCCCGCATGGCCAACCGGCACGGCCTCGTGGCCGGGGCCACCGGCACGGGCAAGACCGTGACCCTCCGCGTGATGGCCGAGCGCTTCTCCGCCATCGGGGTCCCGGTCTTCATGGCCGACGTGAAGGGCGATCTGCCCGGGATCTGCAAGGCCGGCGGCGACAGCCCGAAGGTGGCCGAGCGCGTGGCGCAGATGAAGCTCGAGGATTTCGAATACGCGGGCTGCCCTGTGGCCTTCTGGGATCTTTACGGGCAGCAGGGGCATCCGGTCCGCACCACCGTCAGCGACATGGGGCCGCTCCTCCTTTCCCGGCTGCTGAACCTGAATGACACCCAGGAAGGCGTGCTGAACCTCGTGTTCAAGGTCGCCGACGACAACGGCCTGCTGCTGCTGGACCTCAAGGACCTGCGGAGCATGCTCCAGTTCGCCGGGGACCATGCCGCCGAGTACAAGACCCAGTACGGCAACGTCTCCGCCGCCAGCATCGGCGCCATCCAGCGCGGGCTGCTGGAGCTGGAGAGCCAGGGCGGGGAGGCCTTCTTCGGCGAGCCGGCCCTCGACCTCGACGACCTGCTGCAGACCGACCCGAAGGGCCGCGGCGTCATCAACATCCTGGCGGCGGACAGGCTCATCAACGCCCCCAAGCTCTACGCGACCTTCCTGCTGTGGCTGCTGTCGGAGCTGTTCGAGCGGTTGCCCGAGGTGGGCGATCCCGAGAAACCCAAGCTGGCCTTCTTCTTCGACGAGGCCCACCTGCTCTTCAACGATGCCCCGGACGCCCTGCTGGACAAGATCGAACAGGTGGTGAGGCTGGTGCGCTCCAAGGGCGTGGGCGTGTATTTCGTCACCCAGAATCCCCTCGACGTCCCCGAGAAGGTGCTGGGGCAGCTTGGCAACCGCGTCCAGCACGCCCTCCGCGCCTTCACGCCCCGCGACCAGAAGGCCGTGAAGGCGGCCGCCGAGACCTTCCGCGCCAATCCGGACCTCGACGTGGCTGCGGCCATCACCGAGCTGGCCGTGGGCGAGGCCCTGATCTCCCTCCTGGACGAGAAGGGCCGCCCGGGCGTCGTGGAGCGGGCCCTGGTGTGCCCGCCCCAGAGCCAGCTCACCCCCATCACCCCCGAAGAGCGGCAGCAGATCATCCGGGCCTCGCTGCTCTCCGGCCACTACGAGCAGGCCGTGGACCGGGAGAGCGCCTTCGAGATCCTCAAGGTCCGCGCCGAGCAGGCCATGCAGCAGGAGGCGGCCGAGGCCCAGGCCACGACGGAGGCGAAAACCTCCCGCGAACCCGCCCGCCGCTCGGACACCCTCATCGAATCCTTCGGCAAGAGCGTGGCCCGCGCCGCGGGCAGCGCCATCGGCCGGCAGATCATCCGCGGCGTCCTGGGCTCCCTCTTCGGCGGCGGCGGCCGGCGCCGCTGATCAGGCCGCGCCCTGGTGCCTCAGGGCGTCGATGGCGGCCATGAGGGCCTGGGGATCGCTGGCGGCGTGCAGGTTCTGGCGGAAGCCGTGGCCGCCGGGCACGCCCTTGGTGAACCAGGCGCCGATCTTCTTGATCTTGTGCAGGGCCTCCCGGGGCTCCAGGAGGTCCAGCAGGATCTGGAACAGACGCAGGGTGGCGTCGATGCGCATCTCCGTGCTCACCACGAGGTCGGGATCAAGGACCTGCCGGAAGATGAAGGGGTTGTAGAGGGCGCCGCGCCCGATCATCACGGCCGCGCAGCCCGTCTCCTCGGCCATGCGGAAGGCGTCGGCAGCGACATTGACATCCCCGTTGCCGATGATCGGGTACGAGGTGCCCGCCTCCACCGCCCGGGCGATGATGCTCCAGTCCGCATGCCCCTCGTACTGCTGGGCTCGGGTGCGCGGATGGATGGCCAGGGCCTGCACGCCCGCGGCCTCGAACATGCGCAGGAAATCGAGGAACTCGCCCCGCTCCTTCTGGGAGGCGTCCCAGCCCGCCCGCATCTTCACGGTGACGGGCACCTTCACCGCCTTCACCATGGCCGTGACGCAGCGCTCCGCCAGTCGGATGTCCTTCAGCAGCGCCGAGCCCGCGCCGCCCCGGGTGACGTTACTGGCGGGACAGCCCATGTTCAGGTCCACCAGGTCCGCACCCGCGGCCTCGCAGAGCTGCGCGCCCTCGGCCAGTGCCTCCGGGCGTCCGCCGGAGATCTGCATGGAGAGCGGCCGTTCGCCCGTGGCGGCCATCATCTTCTCGGCCTTCACCGCATGCCGGATCAGCGCCTCGCTGCTGATCATCTCCGACACCACCAGCCCCACGCCGCCGATCTCGCGGATGAATTTCCGGAAGGGCTGGTCGGTGATCTCGTGCAGCGGGGCCATGACGAGGCGGTTGGGCACCTCGACATCGCGGATCTGGAAGGGGCTGTGGGGAAAGGTCACGGTTGCGCTCGCATGCGACCTTCCAGTTTAGCCGCTGCCCTGAATTCGGCCTGAGGCCAAATGCTGAACATGGGGGGCTGGCGGCTCCAGGCTCAGGACAATGGCGGGGGAACCCCAGGTTTTCCCTTCCAGCAGCCGGAGCCGGAGGGGAGGGCTAGGCGGAACCCGTGGCCTGCTGGAAGAAACGATAGGTATTCCGGCCGCCATCCTTGGCGGCATACATGGCCGCGTCGGCACGTTCGATCAATTCATCGGGGGTACTCCCGTCCCGAGGGAACATGGCGATGCCGATGGAGGTCCCGATCTGGGCCGCCTTGCCGCGAAACTCCATGGGCTCCTGGATGACGGTGAGGACCCGACCGGCGACATGGGCGACCTCATCTTCGTTTGCAGGGTTGTCGAGCAGAATGACGAACTCGTCGCCGCCCAACCGCGAGACGGTGTCCGACTGCCGCACCTGGGCCAGGAGTTTCTGCGACACCATTCTCAGCAAGTCATCGCCGACCTCATGTCCGAGGGTGTCATTCACACCTTTGAATCGATCAAGATCGAGGAACATCACAGCCAAGCGGCTCCCTTCCCGCTCGGCTTTGGCAATCTGGTGGTCAAGCCGGTCCATCAGCAAGGAGCGGTTGGGCAAGTCAGTCAAAGCATCATGGAACGCCAAATGTTTTATTCTCTCGTCGTTGTAACGGGATTTCGTGATGTCGTTGAAGACGGAAACATACTGGATCGGCTCGCCCATGGAGCCGTGAATTTTGGTGATGGTCAGCCATTCCAGGTAGACTTCACCATCCTTGCGACGGTTCCAAATTTCCCCCTGCCAATGGCCTGTGGCATCGATATCACGCCACATCGCGGCATAGAAGGCCTGGTCGTGGTGCTTGGATTTGAGCATTCGCGGCGTCTTCCCGATGGCCTCCTCTGCGCCATAGCCTGTGATATGGGTGAAGGCCGGATTGACGGAGAGGATGACCAGGTCGGCATCCGTGACAAGGATCCCTTCGACGGTGTTGTGAAAGACACTGGCGGCCAGTTGAAGCTTGGCTTCCGCTTCCTTCAGCAGCGTCACCTCGCTCACCAGGACGAAAAATCCTGCGACTTCACCGTTGGCCTTGATATCCGGGACATAGTTGGCCAACGTATGAGCAATACTTCCGTCGACCTTGGTGAGGGTTCGCTCGAATTGCTGCATTTCACCCTTCAGGGCACCACGAATGTAGGGCTCATTCAGGGAGAACAGGCGCTTTCCCATCAATTCCTGTATGGACGTTCCGATCATGGCCTCCGGCGCCTTCCCGAACCAATCCAGGAACGAATGGTTGGCGAAACGGCAGCGCAGATCCTTGTCCCAATAGGCGATAAGCCCGGGCAGGGAGTTCGCGATGGTTTTGAGGAAGTGCTCGCTCTCGGCGAGAGCCTGGGTCGACTTGATCGATTCCGCCCTGGCGCGCCGCGTCGCTTCGGTCATTTTAGAAACGATCGTTCCAACAACAACGAAAACGACCAGGCGAAGGTAGTCGGTGGAACCTGTGATGAACGGCTGCGCGACCAGGAGCGGCCAACAGAAGAGGACCGTCACACAGGACAGCGCCGTGGCCAACAACCCAGCGGTAAGGCCTCCATAGATGGCCGCGACCACCACTGCCGGGTAGAAGGTGGCCCACGCGAGGTCAGTACCTTCATGCCGCAACGGCCAAATCCTAAGCAGGGCGGCCAACACCACAAGAACCAGAGGGAGGCCATATCGCAGCAACAGGTGGCGCAACCTCGGAGGTGGGTTCATGTCCTCTGCCAATTCCAAAAGGCCCAAGAAAAACCGGGAGCGCTCCCATTCAATCCCAGACCAGGGGGGCTGGGCCCGAATACCGGATTTCTCCGAATGGGCTCAACGCTTAAGCCATTCATCGGCCAGAACCAGAAGGCTCTTGAAATCAAACCGGACAGCGTTCCCCTGGACGCTACCCATCAGAGGCTGGATTGCAGCGCCCAGGGTGTGTCAAGGGGGCTAGCGCCTCGCCGGCGGCTCCTGGAGGTTGGCCAGGAACTCATCGTTGGTCTTGGCCTTGCCGAGGCGATCCACCAGGAGCTCCATGCTCTCGCTGGGGCCGCTGGCGCTGAGGACCTTGCGGAGCACCCAGATCTTGGCGAGCTTGGCGGGCTCGATGAGGAGGTCCTCCTTGCGGGTGCCGGACTTCTGGATGTCCATGGCTGGGAAGATGCGCTTGTCGGAGAGCTTGCGGTCCAGCACGATCTCGCTGTTGCCGGTGCCCTTGAACTCCTCGAAGATCACGTCGTCCATGCGGCTGCCGGTCTCGATGAGGGCCGTGGCCACGATGGTGAGGGAGCCGCCGCCCTCGATGTTGCGGGCCGCGCCGAAGAACCGCTTGGGCCGCTGGAGCGCGTTGCTGTCCACGCCGCCGGAGAGCACCTTGCCGGAGGGCGGCACCACGGTGTTGTAGGCCCGGGCCAGTCGCGTGATGGAGTCCAGCAGGATCACCACATCCTTCTTGTGCTCCACCAGCCGCTTGGCCTTCTCGATGACCATCTCGGCCACCTGGACATGGCGCGTGGCCGGCTCGTCGAAGGTGCTGGAGACCACCTCGCCCTTCACGCTGCGCTCCATGTCCGTCACCTCCTCCGGCCGCTCGTCGATGAGCAGCACGATGAGGAACACTTCGGGGTGGTTGGCGGTGATGGAGTTGGCGATGTTCTGCAGCAGCACGGTCTTGCCCGTGCGCGGCGGGGCCACGATGAGGGCGCGCTGGCCCTTGCCGAGGGGCGTCATCAGGTCCATGACCCGGGTGCTCAGCTCCTGGGTGTCCCGCTCCATGCGCAGGTGGTGCTTGGGGTAGAGGGGGATGAGGTCGTCGAAGTGCAGGCGCTCCCGGGCCGTGGTCGGCGGATCGAAGTTGACCGCATCCACGCGGAGCATGGCGAAGAACTTCTCGCCCTCCTTGGGGGCGCGGATCATGCCGGACAGGGTGTCGCCGGTGCGCAGGTTGAACTTCCGGATCTGGCTGGGGCTGATGTAGATGTCCTCGGCGCCGGCCAGGTAGTTCTGGTCGGGGCTGCGGAGGAAGCCGAACCCCTCCGGCAGCACCTCCAGCACCCCCTCGGCGAAGAACTGGCCCTCTCGCTCAGCCTGGGCCTGGAGCACGCGGAAGACCAGCTCCTGCTTGCGCATGGAGAGGGGGTTCTCGATCTGGAGGTCCTTGGCGAGCTCCGCGAGCTTCCCGATGGAGAGCTCCTTGAGCTCCTGGAGGCTCAGGACGACCGGCGGCGCTGGCTGGGTGGCCATGGGACACCTCGGGATCGGGCGAGTCGGAATTGGCTCGGGAATGCTGACATGATAGGTCGGATTTACTTATCGGCCAATTCCAGCGGGTTCCTTACAAGCGAACGCCAGCACCTTCGCCACGAATCCCTTGGGGTCCTCCACTGGGTAGGCATGACCCACTCCCGGCACCACCTCGAAGCGGGCCCCGGGAATGCCCTGGGCCGTGGCCAGGCATTTCCAGGGCGGCGTCAGGAGGTCCTCGGCCCCGCTGAGGAGCAGGACAGGCTCGCGGATGGCCCCCAGGCGATCCCGGATGTCCCAGCCGAGGGTCCCCCGGATCTGGTGGAGGTTCCCATGCAGGGGCTTCTCCCCGCCCGTGACCACCTGGTGGTAGGCCCGCAGCACGCCGTGGCGGGCTTCGAGGAAGCCGTCACCCCATAGGAAGGGCGCCACGGCGTCGAACTGGAAGAGAGGTCCGCCCAGCTCCAGGCAGCGGGCCCAGTGCTCGACCTTGAGGGCCATGGCGAAGTCGATGCGGGGCATGACGCTGGTGAGCACCGCCCCCGCGAAGGCGCCCGGATGCCGGGTGAGGAGTTCCAGGCTCAGGGCGCTACCGTTCGAGAGGCCCACCAGCCAGGGTCGCGCCACCCCGAGGGCCTGGAAGAGCTCCCAGGCGTCCTCGGCCAGGTCCGCAGTCAGGTAGGGCCCCGCCTCCGGCGCGTCGGACTTGCCCTGGCCCCGGCTGTCGAAGGTGAGCACCCGGAAGCGCTGGGTCAGCCCTGGCAGCACGCCCGCCCACATGGTCGTGTCCGACAGCAGCCCGTTCAGCAGCACCATCCAGGGGGCGTCCATGGGCCCCTGGACGCGGTGGTGGAGGCGGACTCCGGAGGCCAGGGTGACGAATGCGGGCTGCGGCCTCATGCGCCGCTCCTCAGCTCGGCGGGGGTGAAGTGCCGATCGAAGGTCCAGACGCCGGCACGCCAGCGCACCACCGTGCAACTGGCCTTCTTCACCTCAACGGTCCGGCCCGTGAGGTGGAAGACGAGGTCGCCCAGGAAGGGCTGGTGGCTGGCGAGGGCCAGCACGTTGTCCCCGCCGAGTTCCGTCATCAGGCTCCGCAGCCAGAGGTCGGCCGCCCCGGGATCCCCATGGGGGGCCAGGCCCTCCCAGGTCTCCACCGGGAAGGCGCGACCCGCGGCCTCCTGGAGGCAGGTCATCGTCTCCACGGCCCGCCGGTAGGGGCTGGTCGCGCCCCGGGTGGGCAGGTAGCCGCGGGCCACGAGCCCTTCCATGGCGGCGCGCGTCTTCGACCAGCCTTCCGGCGTGAGGGCCCGATCCGCGTCCCGCTGGGCCGGGCCGGGATCCTCGGCGATGCCGTGGCGGATGAGGAGCAGGGTCGCGGACATGCCCCGATATTAACGCCCCCGGGCCGCCTTCCAGGCGAGGTGCCCTTCGTGCCGGCGGTGGGCGGCCAGGTAGCGGGCGTCCTCGGCGTAGGTGGTGGGGTAGATGGCGGGAACGGGTTGCGGCCGGAGATCGGCGTCCACGTTCGTGAAGGTGAAGATGCAGCTGTTCGAGAGGTGGGTCTGGGTGCGATCCCGGCTGATGCGGATGATCTCGGTCTCCACGGAGACACTCGTCGCCCCGGCATAGACGGCCCGGCTCACGAAGTGCAGCTTGTCCCCCATGCGCACGGGCTGGACGAAGTTGATCCGGTTCACGGCGACGATGACGGGCCGGTCGGGCGCCACTTCCTCGGCGCAGATGGCGGACTGCTCGAAGGCCCGGCGGATCAGGTGCCCGCCGAAGATCTTCTCGGGCACGTTCTCGTGCTCGGGATAGGTGCGCTCCCATCCGTTCGTCACACAGTCCGCGGCCAGCAACCCGTCGAAGCCCGGCTTGTCCTGGGCCGCGTGCAGGGCTGCGAGCAGTCCGTATTCCCCCCGGCTGGGGGGTTCCTGCGCCTGGTGCATCTGCTGCCGGGTGGCCTCGCGGCGCGCGATGGCGCGATCCCAGCGGCGGCGGCCCAGCTCCCCTGCGGGCTCGAAGGCGGGCAGCACCAGGCTCTGGGCCCCGTCTCCGGCCGTGCTGCGGGCCACCATGGTGAAGTAGCACGAGGCGATGTGGGCGGGAGGCTCGCCGTTCGGACCCGCCGGATGCTCCACGCGGATGCCCACCTCCAGGCTGGTGCGGCCCACGAAGTTCACCCGGGCGCTGAAGGCGATGTCGCGCTTCACGTCCGCCGAGGCGCGGATGTAGATGTTGTCGATGGCGGCGGTGACCACGCGCGCGTCGGGATGGGCGCGCCGCACGTAGTCGAGGGCCGCCTCCTCCGCCAGCTTGTCCAGGATCTCCAGCAGCAGGCCGAAGCGCACGTTGCCCGGCAGGTCCTCGTGCAGCAGCATGTAGCGCCGGCGGAGATCGGGATCCGAACCGAGGGGCAGGGTCAGGAGGCGGTCGTCGGGGAGGGCCATGGGCCAGTATGGCGGAAAAGGCCTGGTTTTCCGCGGCTTTCCGTGGGATACTGGCGGTTTGGGCCCTCCCGGCTGGCGCATCCGCCATCGATGCCTGCGACCAGGCATCCTCGAGCAGGGAACGCCCCGGGAGACAACGTGAGCGACACCACCTTCGCAGCCTTGGGCTGCAGCGAAGCCCTGCTGGCGGCCTTGGCCAAGCGCGGTTTCGAGACCCCCATGCCCGTCCAGGCCCAGACCTTCCGGCCCGGCCTCGAGGGCCGCGACCTGCTGGTGCAGAGCCGCACCGGCTCGGGCAAGACCCTGGCCTTCGGCCTGCCCCTCCTCCACAGGCTCTCGGACGCGCGCCACCCCCAGGCCCTCATCCTGGCTCCCACGCGCGAGCTGGCCCAGCAGGTGGGCGCGGAGCTGCACAGCCTCGTGCCCAAGCTGCCCATCGCGTCCCTCGTGGGCGGCGTCGCCTACCCGCCGCAGATGAAGGCCCTGTCCATGGGCGCTCCGGTGATCGTGGGCACCCCCGGCCGGGTGATGGATCACCTGGAGCGCGGCACGCTCGACCTGGGCCGCGTGAGCATGATCGTGCTCGACGAGTGCGACGAGATGCTGAACATGGGCTTCCTGGAGGACGTGGAGACCATCCTGGCCAAGGTGCCCCAGGGCCCCCAGACCTACCTCTTCTCGGCCACCCTGCCCGCCCCCATCGCCAAGCTGGCCAAGCGGTTCCTGAAGGATCCCGTGCAGATCCAGCTGGCGGAAGCCGGCGAGCAAGCCATGCATGCCGACATCGCCCACACGCCGGTGCTCGTGCCCGACCACCAGCAGGTGCGCGCCCTGGTGAACCTCCTGCTCATGGACGAGCCCAGCGCCGCCCTGATCTTCACCAAGACCAAGGCCCAGAGCGAGGAGGTGGCCGAGGAGCTGACGGTTTCGGGCCTTCCCGCCGCCTTCCTCCACGGCGACCTGGCCCAGGCCACGCGCACCCGCATCCTGGGCCAGTTCAAGGACGGCAAGCTGCGCTACCTGGTGGCCACCGACGTGGCCGCCCGCGGCCTGGACATCGGCGGGCTGCCCCTGGTGGTGCACATCGGCATCCCCACCCAGCTGGAGAGCTACATCCACCGCAGCGGCCGCACCGGCCGTGCGGGCGCCAAGGGCACCAGCCTGGCCCTGGTGAACTGGAAGGAGAGCCGCATCCTGCTGGCCTGGAGCCGTCGCGGCGGCCTCAAGCTGGACTGGCGGGCCATCCCCGCGCCGGCGGAGATCCGCGAGGCCCAGGCCTCCCGCCTCGTCCAGCGCATCGGCGCCTCCGCCAGCGCCGCCACCCTGGCCCAGGCCGCCCGGATGCTGGAGGGGACGACCCCCCAGCGCCTCGTCGCCGGGCTCCTCGGGCTGCTCCAGGCCGACCAGTCCTCCGGCTTCGAGATCCCCTCCGAGCCCGAGCGCAAGACGGCCCGGCCCCGGTTCGAGGCTCCCCGCGAGCGCCGGGAGGACGGGGTGCGCCCCCAGCGCAGCTATGCGGAGCGTGCGGCGGCCCGCGGGCCCGAGCGGCCCGCCGCCCGCGCCGCGGAGCGCCCGGCGCCCCGCGTCACCGCGCGTCCCGAGCCTGCGGCGAAGGTCCGCGCCGACGGCAGCTTCAAGCCCCGACGGGAGCTCGAGGAGCGTCCCCGCCCTGCGAAGGCGGAACCGGCGAGCCGCCCCCGCAAGCCCTGGGAGGACCGTCCGGCCAAGGATGCGCCGCGCCCCTGGAAGGCCGCACCCGCGAAGCCCTGGAAGAAGAAGTAGGTCCCTCCCCCGACCGTCTGCAGAAGGGGCGCCGATCGGCGCCCCTTCTGCAGCAGACCTCACTCACCCGTTGGGTTCGGTGCCGTTGAGGTCCACGGGCTTGGCTTCCTCCACCTGCTTGGGCATGCCCCAGATCCTCGTCTCCACGGGCTGGGAGGGGGCCTTGGCCCTGGCATCGCGGATCTTCTGGATGGACTCGGCATCGCTGCCGGACTTGGGCACGGTGCCCGGCTTGAAAGCCAGGTGCAGGATCTTGTCCGTGGTGGCGCCCGTGGCCAGCAGTCCCGTGTAGCGGTCGATGTCCGCCCACTCCATGCCCTGCGGCGCCGTGAAGTCCTCCTTGGCCGTGCCGGGGAGGGCCGCCTTCATGAAATCCACCCAGATGGGCAGGGCCACGTGCCCGCCATCCGCACCGCGATAGAGGGTCTTCTTCTCGTCGAGCCCCACCCAGACGCCGCAGGTGATCCGGGTCGAGAAGCCCAGAAACCAGGCATCCGTGTACTGGTCCGTGGTGCCGGTCTTGCCGGCCACGGGCCACTCCAGGGCATTGCTGGCGGCGCCGGTCCCCTGGGTCGCCACGCCCTGGAGGCATTGGATGAGCTGGAAGGTGCTCTGGGGATCCAGCACCTGCTCGGTGGCGGCCCCGCTGTGGCTCTCCAGCACCCGGCCGTTCCGGTCCACCACCTTCTTGATGAAGAAGGGCACCGGCGCCTGGAGGCCGCCGTTGGCGATGGTGCCGTAGGCCCGCACCATCTCCCGCAGGGTCAGGTCGGCCGAGCCGAGGGCCATGCTGGGATAGGGCGGGATGGGGCCGGTGAGCCCGCACTTGCGGGCGAAGTCGATGACGTTGAGCACCCCGGTGTCCTCCAGGGTGCGGACCGCAGGCACGTTCCGGGAATCCCGCAGGGCCTCCCAGATGGGGATCGGCCCCCAGTAGTCCATCTCGTAGTTGTGGGGTTCGTAGGCCTTCGAATCGCGCCGCAGGGGCTTGTAGTCCACGGTGCCATCGGGTTGGGTGATCGTGGCGAAATCCGCCGTGTCCAGGAAGCGCGTCGGGATGTCCTGCACCACGGTGGCCGGGGTCATGCCGGCGGTGAAGGCCGCGCCGTACACGAAGGCCTTCATGGTGGAGCCCACCTGGCGCTGGGCCTGGATGGCGCGGTCGAACTTCGACCGGTTGAAGTCGTAGCCGCCCACCATGGCGCGGATCTCGCCGGTGCGGGGATCGATGGCCATCAGGGCCCCCTCCACCGCCGGCTCCTGGTCCAGCTCCAGGGCCTTGGGTGCGCCGTCCACGGCCGTCTTCACCGAGAAGAGGGGCACGGCCCCCCGGGGCATCAGCTTCTGGACGTCCTTCCCGGCCCAGGCGAAGGCCGCGGCCGGGACCACGATGCGCGCCGCCCCGATGCGGACTTCCGCGTCGCCCTTCTTCCAGCCCAGGATGATCCCGCGGACCTCGTCGCCGTTCTCGAAGTAGCGCTTCCAGCCGGGCAGCTGGGCCCCCTCGGGATCGCCCACGAACTGGAGGGCGTCCTTCCGGAAGCCCCGGCGGCGGTCCACGGCCTTGAGGCCCTGGCGCACCGCGTTGTTCGCCGCCTCCTGCCAGAAGCTGTCGATGGTGGTGGTCACCTCCAGGCCCCCGTTCAGCACCTGGTCCCGGCCGTACTTCTCATAGAGGTACTTGCGCACCTCCTCGAGCACGTAGGGGGCGACCGAATCCTCCCGGGCGTTCTCCCGGGCCAGCCGGATGGGCTTGTCCATGAGGAGGCTGGCCTCCTGGGGCTTGAGGTAGCCCTCCTTGGCCATGCGGAGCAGCACGTGGTCCCGCCGGGCCTTCGCGGCGACCCGGGCCTTGGGGTCGGGGTTGTACGGGTTGTACCAGTTCGGGTTCTGGACCAGGCCGGCCAGCAGCGCGCATTCCTCCGGGGCCAGCTGGGGCGCGCTCTTCCCGAAGTAGAATTCTGCCGCGGCCTCGATGCCGTAGCGGCCCCCGCCCAGGTACACCTCGTTGGAGTACATCTCGAGGATCTGCTTCTTGGTGTAGGCCTTCTCGATCTTGCGGGCGAGGATCATCTCCTGGATCTTCCGCTTGAGGCCGCCGGACAGGAGGCGGCGCTCCCGCTTGGCGGTGACGGTGCGGATGAGCTGCATGGTGAGGGTGGAGGCGCCCTCCTTCCGGCGTCCGAGGCTCAGGATGAAGTTGGCCCCGGCCCGGGCCACGCCGCGGTAGTCGATGCCGCCGTGGTTCCAGAAGTCCGCATCCTCCGTGGCCACCAGGGCGTTGATGTAGGCCTTCGGGATGTCGCCGTAGGGGATCACCACCCGGTGCTCCTCGGCGAAGACGCCCAGCACGTTGCCGTTCTGGTCGAGGACCTTGGTGATGGTCTTGGGCACCCGCATGGCGAACAGCGTGAGGAACCCGTCCGCATCCCGCGAGAGCACGGACCAGGCCACCGCGAAGGCGGCGGCCCCGGCCACCAGGAGGCCCAGCGCGACGACGAGGAGGCGTCGGAGCCAGCGGTGGAGGGGTTTGGGGTTCGGGGAGGCCGGCTTCGAGACCATGCCCCCAGGATAGCGGTAGAGTTGTGGGCATGCCCCAGCGATTGATCCTCGTGGCCAAGGTCAAGTCCCCCCATCTGGCGGCGACCCTACGGGAGTGCATCCCGGCCTTCCTGGAGCGTGGCTGGGTGGTGACGGGCGAGCCCGGACTGGTGGACGCCTGGGAGCTCTCCGGCCTCCCGGCAGAAAGCCTGCGGGTGGATGCCGAGCTGGGAGCCCAGGAGCCCCCCGCCGACCTCTGCCTCGTCCTGGGAGGGGACGGAACGCTCCTCTACGCCGCCCGGCGCGTGGGCCTGCGGGGCACGCCCATCCTCGGCATCAACCTGGGTTCCCTCGGCTTCCTCACCGCCCACCCCCTCTCGGAGGCCCGCACGGCGGTGGAGACCTTCCTGGCGGGGGGCCTGGTGGCAGACCAGCGGTTCATGCTGGAGGCGGAACTGTGGCGGGACGGCCGCCTGCTGACCCGCCACACCGTGCTGAATGACGCCGTGCTGGCCAAGGGGGCCCTGGCCCGGATCATGGACCTGCGCCTCGCCGTGGGCGAGCAGGATGCGGGTCCCATCAAGGCCGACGGCCTCATCGTGTCCACGCCCACGGGCTCCACCGCCTACTCGCTCTCGGCCGGCGGGCCCATCCTCCATCCCTGCCTGGAGGCCTTCGTCGTCGCCCCCATCTGCCCGCACACCCTCACGCTGCGCCCCACGGTGGTCCCCGCCACCATCCCCATCACCATCTCCCTGGACGATGCCGAGGACGCCCACCTCACCCTCGACGGCCAGGTGGGGCACCGCGTCCTGCCGGGCGACCGGGTGCGGCTCCACATGGCGAAGGCCAGCATCACGCTCCTGCAGCGGCCGGGGCTCGATTTCTTCGGGCTGCTCCAGCAGAAGCTCCACTGGGGAGACCGGTAGGCCGCGAGCGGCGGCCCCAGGCGCGGTCGGTCGACACCGCAGACCGGTCGCCCCGGGCCCGGGCGTGGAGGCATTGGTCGGTGGAGGTCTGCGCCTACCCCCGCTTGTGACCCCAGGCACAGGGGCCGGGATGGAGACTTCCCCAGGTCAGGACCGCGTCCCCGCAAGGAGCCCCACATGGCCCTCAAAGAACGACCGAAACCCTTCCTGCTGCCGGAGTACTGCAAAGGCTGCGGCCGTTGCCTCGACGCCTGCGCCAAGGACTGCATCACGCTGAGTGATCAGATCAACCCGCTTACCGGCCTCATCCCGGTGGTGATGGATCTGACCAACTGCAACGCCTGCGGCCTGTGCATGGACGCCTGCCCCGAGCCCTACGGCCTGCGGCCCGCGCCCGAGGGCGTCGTGGAGGACTTCGAGCTGGAGGATCCGGCCAAGCTCTTCGGCGTCAAGCCCAGCGACGCGCCGGAGCCAGTGGACCTCCCCTCCGAGGTCATGCCCCTGCCCACCACCGAGCCCCTCGTCATCAAGGGCACCTACGCCTCGGCCCTCGGTGCCCTCCTCGCGGGCTGCCGCCACGTCTACGGCTACCCCATCACCCCCTCCACCGAGGGCGCCGAGCTGATGGCCAAGTTCCTGCCCAAGCTCGACGGCACCTTCATCCAGGCCGTCAGCGAAGTGGCCACGGTGAACATGATGTACGGCACCGCCGGCGCCGGCCTGCCCACCATGACCTTCACCTCCTCGCCGGGCTTCAGCCTCATGCTGGAGGGCGTCTCCTACATGATCGGCGCGGAACTGCCCGGCGTCTTCGTGGACATCATGCGCGGCGGTCCGGGCCTGGGCAACATCGCCCCCGAGCAGTCCGACATCAAGCTGGCCTGCCACGGGCTGGGCCACGGCAATACCCAGGCCATCACCCTGGCCCCCTCCACGCCCCAGGAGATGCTCGACCTGACCATGCTGGCCTTCGAGCTGAGCTTCAAGTACCGCAACCCCGTCATCATCCTGGGCGACGGCTACCTGGGCCAGATGACCGGCAAGGTGCAGCTGCCGAAGAACCTCATCAAGCCCGGCATCCCCAAGTGGGCAGTCTACGGCGACGCCATGCACCGCAAGAACGTCATCACCTCGATCTTCCTCACCGAGACGGATCTCGAGGCCCACAACGTGCACCTGAACGAGAAGTACGAGGCCATGGAGGTCGAGACCCGGGCCGAGAGCTTCCTCTGCGAGGACGCCGAGGTGCTCCTCATCGCCTGCAACACCCCCGCCCGCATGGCCAAGGGCTGCGTCCAGGAACTGCGCCACCAGGGCATCAAGGCCGGCCTCTTCCGGCCCATCACCCTCTGGCCCTTCCCCATCCACGAGCTGGAATCCGCGATGGCGACCGCCCAGCGGATCGTCGTGGTCGAGGCCAGCGCCGGCCAGCTCGAGGACGAGGTCCGGCTGGCCCTCAGCAAGGCGGGCATCCGCAACTACCCCGAAATCGAATCCGTGCGCCGCATGGGCGGCATCCTGCCCCAGCAGGACGAGGTCATGACCCAGGTGCTGGGACACAAGGAGGCCCGCGTATGAGCAAGAGCAGCGTCTTCTACGACAAGTTCGAGCGCCACTCCCATGGCGAGGGCCTGAAGGGCCACGCCACCCACTACTGCCCCGGCTGCGGGCATGGACTGGCCCACAAGTTCCTGGCCGAGGCCATCGACGAGCTGGGCATCCAGGACCGCACCGTGGCCATCAGCCCCGTGGGCTGCAGCGTGTTCCTCTACTACTACTTCGATGTGGGCAACTCCCAGGCGGCCCACGGCCGCGCGCCCGTGGTGGCCCTGGGCCACAAGTTCGCCAACCCGGACAGCGTGGTGGTGAGCTACCAGGGTGACGGCGACCTGGCCTCCATCGGCCTCGCCGAGACCGTGGCCACGGCCCAGCTGGGTGCCCCCATCACCATCATCTTCATCAACAACGCCATCTACGGCATGACCGGCGGCCAGATGGCCCCGACCACGCTGATGGGCCAGCCCACGGCCACCAGCCCCGCCGGCCGCAACGAGTACATGGGCCAGCCCATGAAGATGGCCGAACTCATCGCCGGCCTCGACGGCCCCGTCTATGTGGAGCGCGTGGCCCTCTTCGACGCCAAGAACCGCATCAAGGCGAAGAAGGCCATCCTCAAGGGCCTGAAGAACCAGGTGGAGGGCCGCGGCTACTCCTTCATCGAGGTGCTGGCGGAGTGCCCCACCCACCTGAAGATGACCCCCGAGGAGACCGAGAAGTGGGTCAAGGAGACCATGGAGCCCATCTTCCCGCTGGGCGTGAAGAAGGACCTCACCGTCGATCCCTGGTTCAAGCGCAACCCGCCGAGCTTCTCCGGCGAGAAGCTCCTCGCCCTCGCCGGCGCCACCTCGGAGCACCCTGAGCGGTCCTGCAAGGGATTCCCCAAGCACCTGGCCCCCCATGACATCTCCCTGAAGCTCGCCGGCTCCGGCGGGGACGGCGCCCAGACGGCGGCCATGCTCATTGCCCGTGCGGCCATCAACGAGGGCTTCGACGCCACCCACATCCCCAGCTACGGCCCCGAGAGCCGCGGCGGCACCTCCTACGCCGACGTCCATGTGGCCGAGGAGGAGGTGCTGAACCCCGGCTCCCCCACGCCCGACATCCTCATCGCCTTCAACGCCCCCAGCCTTGCGAAGTTCGGGCCCACGGTGAAAAAGGGTGGCACGGTGATCTACGACAGCTCCGTGGTCGCCGACGCCCCCTCGCTGGACCCCAGCGTGAAGATGGTCCCCGTCCCCTTCACGGGCATCGCCACGGACCTCGGCAAGGCCGTGGTGAAGAACATCGTCGCCCTGGGCGCCCTCCAGGCCGCCACGGGCATCTTCCCCAAGGAGACGCTCCTGACGGCGATCCGCGTGGCGCTGAAGGACAAGTGCGCCCTGATCCCCCTGAACGAGGAGGCCTTCGCCTGGGGCATCAAGTCGGTGGAATCCCTCGCCGGATAGACGTACGCTTCACGCCACGGAGGCAGCCATGTCGGACGCGCCCATCCAGATCACCCTCACCCCCGAGGAATGGAAGATCGTCCTGGCCCTGCGGGAGATCCCGGACAGCCCCCTTCGCGAGAAGGTGTCCGGGCTCTTCAGCGAGCTGGTGAGGTTCATCCAGCAGCCCCGCTGCATGGGCATGCAGAGCGACGGCTTCCCCTGCGGCACCCCCCACACCAGCTGCGAGGAATGCCAGCAGATGCTCCAGGTGCTCGACGACCTGGCGGCCCGGGTGCCCGCGAACCAGGCCTGAAGCAACCGGCCATCCGAACCCGGGGATCGCAGCGGACGTTCGCTGCGATCCCCGGGTTTCCCGCAGGTGAGGTTGTCGGCTATAGGCCTCCCCGCAGGTTCGCGAAAGTCCTGAGCCCTTCCTCGGTCGGGCGGAGCAGGGCCAGGAGCCGCCCCTCGTGCAGGGCGCGGATGGGGGCCGCCGGATCCGGGAATCCCTCCGGCATCGGCCATACCCCGGACTGGATCTCCCCCGCGGGGATGGCCCGGCCATGGGACAGGTGCTCGGCCTCCTCCGCCGTGAGCAGCCGCGTGGGGCACCAGGGCACCAGATCCGCACCGGTCAGCAGGCGTTCCCGGTCCTCGCCGGGATCGGTCCACGGGCCGATGGCCGTCCGGTCCAGGGCCGCCAGGTGGGCCCCGCACCCCAGGGCCCGACCCAGGTCCCGGGCCAGGCTGCGGACGTAGAATCCGCCGCGGCAGGTGAGCTCCAGGGTGCTCCGGCGCGGCAGGTCATGGGCGATCCAGCGGGCCGACAGGAGGAAGACGCGGCTGGGCTTCATCACCACGTCTTCGCCGCGATGGGCCCTCTTGTAGGCCGCTTCGCCGTCGATCTTCTTGGCGCTGGTGGCGGGGGGGATCTGGTCGGTCCAGCCCAGGAAGGGCGCCAGCGCCGCATCCAGGGCCGCCGGCGTGAGCCTGGAGGCGTCCGCCTCGGAGACGGGCTTCCCGTGGAGGTCACAGGTGTCCGTCTCGAGCCCCCAGGCCACCTCCGCCACATAGGTCTTGGGCAGGGGGTGCATGAGCTCCATCAGCCGCGTGGCCTGGCCCGCCAGCACCAGCAGGAGGCCCTCGGCGAAGGGATCCAGGGTCCCGCCGTGGCCCAGGGCCAGCTTCTTCTGGCCGGCTTCGAAAGCCCGGCGCTTGAAGCCCCGGATCACATCGAAGCTGCTCTGGCCCACGGCCTTGTGGACCAGGTGGATGCCTGGTGCGATGCCGGGCGGGTTCTCCGGCATCAGGCCTCCGGCGCTTCCGGATCGTCCTGGGGGCGGGCCTCCCGCTCCTTCTGGATCTCCGCCAGGAGCGTCTCCAGGTGGTTGCCCTCCTCCAGGGTGCCGTCGGGGAAGAAGCGGAGTTCAGGCACCCGGCGCATCTTGAGCCGCGTGGCCAGCTGGCTGCGGAGGAATCCCGCGGCGCGGCCGAGGGCCTTGCGGGTGAGACCGTCCTGGGCCTCCTGGTCCCCGCCGCTGGGGGGCAGCACCGTGAAGTAGACCCGGGCCATGCTCCGGTCCGGCGTCAGGCGCACCGCGGTGACGGTGAGGAATCCGAGTTCGGGATCGCGCAGTTCGCGCTGGATCAGGTTCGACAGGAGGAAGTGGATCTGGTCTTCGAGGCGTTCAGGGCGTTGCATGGGGATCCTTTGCAAATTCCATTCTAGCCGACCCGCCTTTCCCATCCTGGACCTGCGGCGTGAGTGGCGTTCAGGGGCTAACCTGGAGGTTTCGGGAGGCGATTCCCTTGTCCGAGTGGTTTTCCGAGTGGTTCGATGAGGACTACGCCCTCCTCTACGCCCACCGCGACGAGGAGGAGGCCCGCGTGGCCGTGGGCCGGGCCCTGCGGGTGGCCCCGGAACTGGCGAAGGGCCCCGTCCTGGACCTGGGCTGCGGGGCCGGCCGCCACCTGGAGATCCTCCGCCGGGCCAATCCCCTGGCCTTCGGCCTGGACCTCTCGCCCACCCTGCTGCGCATGGCCCCCAGCCCCCTGCACCCCTGGCTCCTGCGGGGCGACATGCGGGAACTCCCGGTGAAGGACGGGGTCCTGTCGGGCCTCTGCCTCTGGTTCACCCCCTTCGGCTACTTCTCGGACGAGGAGAACCGTTCCCTCATGCTCCGCATCGGCGCCGCCCTGCGCCACCAGGGCGTCCTGGTCATGGACTACCTCAACAGCGACCTGGTGCAGCGCACGCTGGTGCCCGAGGACACCGTCGTCCGCGGCGGCGTGACGGCCCACAGCCGGCGGGCCATGGAGGGGAACCGGCTGGTCAAGCGGATGATCCTCGTCCGGCCCAAGACCGGCGAGGAACGCCACGTGATGGAGAGCGTGCGCCTCTACCTCCCGGAGGAACTCCAGGAGATGGCCGTCCGCGCCGGCCTGCGCCTCCGCCACGTCATGGGGACCTATGCCGGCGAGGCCTTCACGGAGGGCAGCCCCCGCTGGATCGGGATCTTCGAGAAGGCGTGGTAGTCGACCTTCGCATCGGATGGCTGACGACCGGATCTTCCGTCAGAATGGATCTTTACCATTCGCAAGGAGCGGCCATGGGCTTCCAGTCGGTTCGGGATCTCGACGTCAAGGGTCACCGCGTGTTCCTGAGGGCGGACTTGAATGTGCCCCTCAAGGAGGGCCGCATCACGGATGCCACCCGCATCCGCGAGACCCTGCCCACCCTGAAGCACCTGCTGGAAGGTGGCGCCTCCGTGGTGCTGGCCTCCCACCTGGGCCGTCCCGAGGGCAAGGGCTTCGAGGCCGCCTACAGTGCCGCGCCGGTGGCGTCCTGGCTCAAGGAGCAGGGGATCGACTGCCGCCTGGCCAGCTACGTGAACGGCGAGGCCGTGGAAGCCGAAGCGGCGGCCCTGAAGCCGGGCCAGGTGCTCCTCCTCGAGAACCTGCGCTTCGAGAAGGGCGAGACCAAGAACAAGGAGGATTTCGCCGCCAGCCTCGCGAAGCTGGCCGACACCTATGTCGACGACGCCTTCGGCGCGGCCCACCGCGCCCATGCCTCTGTGAGCGGCATGGTTCCCCACTTCCCCAAGGACCGCATTGCCGCGGGCTTCCTCATGGAGAAGGAGCTGAAGGCCCTGGCGAAGGTGACGGAGCACCCCGACAAGCCGCTGGTGGTGATCTTCGGCGGCGCGAAGGTGAGCGACAAGATCGAGCTCATCCAGAACTTCCTGGGCAAGGCCGACGCCATCCTGATCGGCGGCGCCATGAGCTACACCTTCCTCAAGGCCCAGGGGTTCCAGATCGGGAAGAGCCTCTGCGAGGAGGACAAGCTGGACCTGGCCCTCGACCTGCTGAAGCATGCCGAGGCGAAGGGCACCCGCCTCATGCTGCCCCTGGACCATGTCGTGGCCACGGAGTTCAAGGAGGACGCGGACTGCGCCATCACCCAGGACCAGAACGTCCCGGCGGACCGCCTGGCCCTGGACATCGGCCCCGAGACCGTGGCCACCTACGCGGCGGAGATCCGGGCGGCGAAGACCCTGCTCTGGAACGGGCCCATGGGCGTCTTCGAGATGCCCCCCTTCGCCAGCGGGACCCTGAGCATGGCCGAGGAGCTGGCCGAGGCGTCGGACAGGGGCGCCTTCGTGCTGGTGGGCGGCGGCGACAGCGTGGCTGCGGTGAACAAGGCCGGCGTGGGCCCCCGCATGTCCCACGTCTCCACGGGCGGCGGGGCCAGCCTCGAGTTCCTCAGCGGCCTCGAGCTGCCCGGCGTCGCCGCGCTCCAGCGCTGACGCCCGGCGCCCCCCGCGCTCACGGGACCTCCGGCAGGGTGTAGGCCAGCGAGTACGTGTGCTGGCCTTCGGTGATGGTGATGGTCATCCTGCCGGCCAGTCCCTCCAGCTCACCGGTGCCGGAGTCTGGAACCACCTGGACCGTCCAGTCCCCGGGCACGCCGCGGGACATCACGGCGCTGTGTTGCAGCAGGAAGGTGCCCCTCCGCCCATGGAGGGTGCCTTCCACCCGTTCGATGGCCGTGTAGCCTGCCGATCCCTTCACCCCGGTCATGGCCGTCAGCATCTCGCCCCGGCTGGTCGCGTCGAGGTCGCCCTGGAAGCGCTTCTCGATGGCCATCCGGCCCGGCGCCCAGGCGCCGGTCGGGCCCGATTCGGGAAGGGGCGTCAGTTTCACGTCGAAGGAGCCTTTCGCGAGGGCCGTCATGCGGGCCTCCTTTCTCGGGAACGTGGTTTCTGGACTGGCCGACCCGATCGGCGGCGCCGGCGTCGGCACGAGGCAGGCCACCAGGGCAAGCATGGGCTTGAGGACGGACGGAAGCTGCACGGATGCTCCCTGGGGGGAATCCCATCGGCGTCCAGGATCGGCCTAGCCGGCGTGCAGGTATTGTAGAAACGCGTCAATTGAAACGTCCGGAGTACTGAATGGTCCAGCCGGTCGAGTGGTGGCCCCGGGGGGTGGTGGATGGCGAATCCATGCGTCGGCAGGCCCCGGCCGGGCGCTTCCTGGCGGAGGGTCCGCTCGCCGATCTGGTCGAGCACTTCTGGACGGTGCGCTGGGACCGGGGCGGCCTGCCTCCCGTGACCCGGGAGACCCTCCCCCACCCCTCGGTGCACCTGGTCATCGAGGCCGGGCGGTCCGGCCTTGCGGGGGTGCACACCGGGCGGTTCATCCGCACCCTGGAGGGCCGGGGACGGGTGCTGGGGGTGAAGTTCCGCCCGGGCTGTTTCCACCCCTACTGGGGCCGGTCCGTGCGGGAACTCACCGACCGGGTGCTTCCGCTCACCGCCGTCTTCGGCGCCGAGGGAGCGGCCCTGGAAGCGGCCGTTCTCGCGTGCCCAGAAGACAGGGAGGCGGCCTCCGCCGCCGAGGCTTTCCTGCTCGCGCGCCTTCCCCGATCCGACGCGAAGGCGCAGCGGGCCCGGACCATCGTGGCGCGGATCCTGGAGGACCGGGAGCTGACGCAGGTGGAGGCGGTGGCCCGGGAGGCCGGCATGAGCCTGAGGTCGCTGCAGCGGCTCTTCCAGGAGTACGTGGGCGTGAGCCCCAAATGGGTGATCCAGCGGTACCGCCTCCACGACGCCATGGAACGGCTGGAGTCGGGCCAGCCCGTGGATCTTCCGGGACTGGCCCTGGCGCTGGGCTTCTTCGACCAGGCCCACTTCATCAAGGCGTTCAGGACCCTCCTCGGCCGGACGCCGGGGGTGTATGCCCGGCTCCCGGAAGGCTGATAGCCTCGAGGACGCCATTCCTCTCCGCACGGGCCGCGCCAGGCCCCCGCTGCTCAAGGCGGCCCCGCCCAACCAGGAGATCCCATGCGCTGCGTCGTCGCCAACTGGAAGATGAACCTGCTCGCCGCTGACGCGGCCGCCTGGAGCGAGGGCTTCCTGGCCCGATACGCACCGGCGTCCGGGGTGGCTGTGGGCGTCGCCCCGCCCTTCCCGCTCCTGCGGCAGGTCGGGGATGCCATCCGGTCGAGGGGCGTGCGCATCTTCGCCCAGAACGGCCACGCGGAGGCCAAAGGGGCCTTCACGGGCGAGGTCTCCATGGCCCAGCTCCAGGATGCGGGTTGCGCGGGCGTCATCCTGGGCCACAGCGAGCGGCGCCAGCTCTTCGGCGAGACGGACGCCGCCCTGGTGAGGAAGGTGAAGGCCGCCCGCGAGTGGAACCTGCTGCCCCTGCTTTGTGTGGGCGAGACGCTGACGGAGCGCCAGGCCGGATTCACGCTGGAGGTCCTCGGCCAGCAGCTGTCCATCCTCGCCGAGACCGGGCCTGGCCCCCTCTGGGTGGCCTACGAGCCGGTCTGGGCCATCGGGACGGGGCTCCGGGCCGAGGCCGACCAGGTGCGCGAGGCCCACGCCTTCATCCGCGCGAAGCTGGACCTCTTCATGGACCGGGGCGACTACCAGGCCCCCATCCTGTACGGGGGGAGCGTCACGCCGGAGAACTTCCCCGAGCTGCTGAACATCCCCGAGGTGGCCGGCGGCCTGGTGGGTGGCGCGAGCCTGGACCCCGCCAAGTTCGCGGAGCTGGCGAAGCAGGCGGGCTAGAGTCTGTGTTGAAAACAGACCCTAATCCCGGTCCAGCAGGTGGCGGGCGGCCCCCAGGAGGAGGCCCGCCAGGCTCGGGCCTGTGATCCAGGTGGAGGGCGGCGCAGTGTCCAGTCCCAGCCCGAAGGAATCCCCGGAGGACTCTGGCCGGGCGACGGTCCGCTGGGCCTCCTTCAGCTCCTCCAGGTCCCTTTCCCGGGACCGGTCGAGCCCTCCTTCCTGGATGAACACCAGTACGCGGCGCAGCTCGTCCCGGTCGAACCAGAGGCCGTGATCCTTGCAGATGTCCAGCACCACCCCGGAGCGCTTGGCGTAGTTCACGCGATTCATGCGCTGTGCGCAGCGGGGGCAGGGTCGGTACTGGACCGCCGCCAGCCCCTCCGCGGGGCCCACCTTCGGGGTCTGCCCCGGAAGCGCCCCGAGCACCGCCCCCTGCCCCTCGCGGCTGGCGGCCAGCCCCTCGAAGGCCTCCCGCTCCAGCCAGAGCCCCCCGCAGGCCAGGCATTCCTGCACGGCCAGTTCGCCCACCTGGGCGCGGCCCAGGGGCTTGGCGCAGGCCGGACAGGGCGCCCCATCGGGCGTCCCCGCCTCCCGGGACCGGATGGCGACGCCACAGGCCGGACAATGGGTGGCCGTGAGGGGAACCAGGGCGAAGCAGGCCGGGCAGGCCACCGTGGCAAGCTGGGCCTTGCAGTAGGGGCACTGGGGGGCTTCGGCGGGAACCGAGGCCCCGCACGCGGAACAGCGGATCGCTCGTGCTTCCATCAGTCCTTCTTCGGCTCGGGGGCAGGTTCAGGCGTGGCGGGCTGCGGCGCGGGAGGCTGGTAGAAGCGCTGCTCGCTCACCGCCATCATGTGGAAGTCCTCGGAGAGCCTGCGCACCACGACCCGGGCGAAGCCCTTGGCCTCCTCCTCCCGGATGCGGTCCACGTCGTCCCTGGAACCCGGCGGCAGGGGATCCATGGATTCCACCACCTCGTAGGGATCCACGCTGGTCACCCAGAGCGGCTCGGGATTGCCGGGCTGCATGAGCCGGACCTGAGCGCGGACCCGGCTGGGGCGGTACCCCAGCCGTTCATCGGTGCGGTCCCGCTCCGCGGCGACGTTGCTGCCGGCCCACAGGCCCCAGAACAGACCATCGAAGAAGGCGCCCTCCCGGTTTCCCGCGGCCGCGCTGAGCAGCCCCACCGCCACGCCCGTGGTCGCGCCCACCACCGCTGGATGGGGCGAGCCGGGGGAGGGGGCCAGGTCCCGGATCTCCACCTGGAGCTGGGCGGCGCCCGCCGGAGGCGTCACCCCCTCGGGCACCACCACCAGGCGGGTGGCCAGGCGGGCCCTCAGGGCCGCGGCGAACTCCTTGCGGTAGGCCTCGCGTTCCGGCACTTCCGGCGGCATGCTCACGGCCACGGTCACCGGCGGGGGCTTGCGGAGGAAGCCCTCCACGTCGGGCCGGCGGCAGCCGAAGGCGGCCAGGAGAGGGACAAGGAACAGCCAGGATGCACGGCGCATGGCGGACCTCCGCGCCCCAGTGTGGTGCCGACCCCCTGGCCCTGTCCAGGCGCAGGAGCCGAGGGGGATAGAATGGGGATCCTGCGAGGCCCGAGGCTCATCCTCTTCGCCCTGGCGGGCTCAGATCCCGGATTCGATCGCACGACCTCCACCTCCGCACCGGCCGCACCGATTCCCTGAGGACCCGGAATGCTCATCCTGATGGAACCCTCCGCCACCCCCGACCAGGTCCGGGAGGTGCTCGTCCTGCTGGAGGCCTCGGGCATCCGCTGCCAGGTCAACGAGGCGCCCGAGGCGCTGAGCATCGTGGCGCCCCACGCCTCGCAGGCCCTCAAGCCCGATCGCATCGAGCCCATGGCCGGGGTGCGGCGGGTGGTCCCCATCACCAGTCCCTTCAAGCTCGCCAGCGCCGACGCGGCCACCGGCCGCACCGTCGTGGACGTGCGGGGCGTCCGCATCGGCGGGCCCGAGCTCGTGCTGGTGGGTGGGCCCTGCGGCGTGGAGAGCCGCGACCAGCTCTTCACCGTGGCCCGGTACGTGGCCGAGGCGGGCGTGAAGCTGCTCCGGGCCGGGGCCTTCAAGCCCCGCACCAGCCCCTATGCCTTCCAGGGCCTGGGGCTGGAAGGCCTGCGGCTGCTGGAGGAGGTCCGCGCGGAATTCGGGCTGGGCATCGTCACCGAGGCCACGGAGGTCGAGACGTTCGACGACGTGGAACGCAGCGCGGACATGATCCAGATCGGCGCGCGGAACATGCAGAACTTCGCCCTCCTGCGCCGGGCGGGCCGGGCCGGGAAACCCGTGCTGCTGAAGCGGGGCCCCTCCGCCACCCTGGAGGAGTGGCTCTACGCCGCGGAATACGTGCTGGGCGAGGGCAACCGCCAGGTCGTGCTCTGCGAGCGGGGCATCCGCACCTGGTCCGATCACGCCCGCAACACCCTGGACGTCAGCGTGGTCCCCGCGGCCAAGGGGCTCACCCACCTGCCCGTCATGGTGGATCCCAGCCACGCCACGGGGCGGCGGGACCTGGTCATCCCCTGCGCCCTGGCCGGGGTGGCGGCGGGCGCGGACGGACTGCTGGTGGAGACCCACTGCCATCCGGAGAAGGCCCTCAGCGACGGGCCGCAGGCGCTCCTTCCCTCCGACTTCGTGCGGCTGGTGGAACTGGCCCAGGGGGTCCACCGCGCCCTGCAGATGCCCACGGCCACCGGGCTCTGGATGTAGGAACCCTCCCATGGCAGACTAGGTGGTTCGGAGCACCCATGAATGGCCTGTCCCTCACCATCCTGATCATCTTCGGCGTGCTGCTGGTGGGCACCATCCTGCTCCAGCCGGGCACCAAGGGCGGCGGCCTCGGCGCGTCGTTCGGCGGGGGCGGCGCGAACTCCGCCTTCGGCGCCCAGGGCGCCACGCCCTTCCTCTCCAAGGCCACCTACTGGCTGGCCGCGGCCTTCCTGGGCACCACGCTCATCATCGAGGTGCTGGTGGTGCGCTCGAACCGGTCGGTGCTCGACAAGACCGCCGACCAGCCGGCGGTCCAGACGCCCGCGGCCCCCGCCTCCGCACCCGCGGCCCCGCAGCCGGCGGCGCCCCAGGCGCCCGCTCCCGCCAAGAAGTAGGATCGGCGCCCCTCCCGCCGATTTCCGGGCATTGACCATCCCGGCCCTTCAGGTAAACTGGTCCTTCCACGTGCCCGCGTGGTGAAATTGGTAGACACGCCATCTTGAGGGGGTGGTGGCCACAAGCCGTAGCAGTTCGAGTCTGCTCGCGGGCACCAAGTCGAGAGCGCCGGAACCGGCGCTCTTTTGCTGTCCACTCCCGGCTGCCGACGACCGGGCGCCGATAGCTGATAGCTTCAGACCATGTCCTGGCCTTCCGCTCCCGAGTTCCTCGCGCCCCTGGCTCCCTGGTTCGACCGGGTGCGGCGCGAACTTCCCTGGCGGGCGGCGGATCTGGAGGCGCCGCACCCGGACCCCTACGCGGTGCTGGTCTCCGAGCTCATGCTCCAGCAGACCCAGGTGGCCACGGTGATCCCCTTCTTCACGCGATGGATGGAGCGCTTCCCCACCCCGGCCCGCCTCGCCGCTGCGGACGAGGACGCCGTCCACAAGGCCTGGGAGGGATTGGGCTACTACCGCCGCGCACGGTTCCTGAAGGCCGCCGCGGGCACCGTGGCCGACGAGGGCTGGCCCACCGATCTCCAGGGCCTGGCCGCACTCCCGGGCCTGGGCCCCTACACCGCGGCCGCGGTGGGGGCCATCGCCTTCCAGTGGCCCACGCCCGCCCTCGACGGCAACGCCTTCCGCGTGCTGGCACGGCTGCTGGAACTCGACGGCGATCCGAAGACCCGCGCGGCCGACCTGCGCACCTGGGTGGCTCCGGCCCTTGCGGCCCTCGGGCCTTCCCGCCTGACCCAGGCCCTCATGGAGCTGGGCGCCACGGTGTGCACGCCGCAGCCGGCCTGCGGCCGCTGCCCTCTGGCCGATCGCTGCGGCGCCCGCGTCGCGGGCCGCGTGGCGGAGATCCCCCCGGCGACCCGTCGGGCCCAGGTCCGTTCGATCGAGCTCTGGCTGCTGGCCGTGGAGGCGGAGGACCGCTTCCTGCTCCACCCGCCCGCCGTCCGAGGGCTCCTGGCGGGCCTCTGGCGCTGGCCCACCCTGGAGGTCACCGCCGGGGACGCGCCCGGCGGGCCGCCTCCGGGCCTGCAGGGCTGGCCGGGCTGGACCCAGGTCTACACCCACCGGCGGGAAGCCGTGCGCCCCCTGCACCTCCAGCTGGAGGCAGGCTTCCAGGAGGCCTCCGGGCTGCGTTGGATGCCGCGGACCGGACTGGCCGCACTCCCCATGGGCAAGCGGGACCAGCGCCTGCGGGACCTGCTCCGGACCCCCGGCGAGGCCCCCCTGGAGGCGCCCGATCCCCAGGCGCTGCTGTCCCGGCTCAGAGCCGATGGAGCCCCTTCGGCGTGATCCGCAGGTCCAGGGGCGGCAGGTCCATGGCCCGCAGGGCGGCCTCGGCTTCCTCGCGGCGCCCATCCCTGGCCACCAGGAGGCAGCAGCCGCCCCCTCCCGCGCCGCAGGGTTTCATGCCCGCGTACCAGCCCTCGCGGTGCCCGCGGTCCCGCACCGCCCGCATGGCGTCCGTCTCCACGGCCGGGGACATCCGCGTGCGGGCCTGGCCCTCCCGTTCCAGGAGCTCCGCCACGGCGGCGGGGTCGGAGGAAAGGGCCACGGCCATCTCCCGGGCGATGTCCCGGATGTCGGACAGCGACTGTCGGGTCCGCGCATCGCGCTCGATGAACCGCCGGTAGGCCTCCCAGTTGGTGAGGCCCGAGTGGTGCGGCTGGCCGGTGTAGAAGACCACGAGCCGGGCCATCAGGTCGGGATGGGGCGCCAGCCGCTCCCAGCGGGGCTCCGGGCCGTCCCAGTGCAGGGCCAGGGCTCCGCCCAGGGCGGCCGGATAGTAGTCCTGCCAGCCCGCAGGGGTCTGCAGCTCCCCCGATTCCAGGTGCCGGAGCAGCGGCACGCGGGAGGCCAGTCCCTCCCCGGCCGCCAGGTCGAGAGAACTGCCCAGCAGGCCGACGCCCAGGCAGGAGGAGACGCCCAGGCCCGATCCCTTCGGCACGGGGCTGTGGATGACGGCCTCGGCCGGAGGCCGCGGCGCCGCGTCGAGCACCCGCCAGACCCAGGCCAGGCCTTCCGGAGCCTGGGCCGGCCACCGGTCGAATCGGAGATCCAGGTCCAGGTCCCGGCTCGCCAGCCGGTGTCCAGTCCCCTCGCGTCGGACATCGATCCCGATCCAGAGATCCACCGCGGCGTTGACGGTGAGGCAGCCGTCAAGCAGGGCGTAGATGGGCCAGAGGTCGAGGGTCCCACCCGCGAAATCCACGCGGACGGGGACCCGCCAGCGTTCAGGTTCAGAGGCCAAGGTCGCTCAGTTCCTGCTGGGCGGTGCGCGCCTCCGGGGTGTCGGGGAACCCGTCCACCAGCTCCTTGAAGGCCTTCACCGCGGCGGGCTTGAGCCCCTGCTTCAGCAGGCACTGGCCGCGCTTCAGCTTGGCCGGGAGGAACTGCGGGGAGGCGGCGTGGTCCTTGATGATGCGCTCGAAGGAGGACTGGGCCTGGTCGAACATCTTCTGGTTGTAGAAGCAGAGCCCGAGGAAGAACAGGGCATCCGGGCGCTTGGCGCTCTGGGGATAGTTCTTCAGGAAGAGTTTCAGCCCCTCGGCGGCCAGGGAGTAGTTCCCGCGGTTGTAGTCGAGCACCGCGGCGTTGAAGGCCCGTTCGTCCTCGGCGGCCTGGACGGCGGCCGCCGGGGTCTCCCCCGGGGTCTCGATGACGATGGGGCGTCCGCCGGCGCGCCGCATGTCCCCCATGCGGTTGTTCAGCACGCGGGTGGTGTCCTTGAGCTGGCGGAGGTTCTCCTGGAGGTCCGCCTGGAACCGGCGGTCCTGGTCCCGGGCCTCCTCGGCCGACTTGTGCTCGGTGGCGGCCAGCTTGTTGCCGTCCTCCACCTGTTGACGGAGCTTGAAGACCTCGAGCTTCAGGTCACCCACTTCCTGTTCCACCCGCCGGAGCTGATCCTCCGAGGTGCACCCCAGGGAGAGGGCAGCCGCGAGGGCCAGGACCGGAAGGGACAGCCTGCGGAGGGTCGGCATGGGCGCTCCTGGATCGTGATGCTTCCATCCTAGACGAAAAAGCGGGGACCGAAGTCCCCGCTTTGCCCGGATGGAACGCGTCCTACTTGAGGTGGAACTCGTCGCGGCGGTTCTGGCTCCAGCAGGCCTCCTTGGCCTCGGTGCAGAGGGGCTTCTCCTTGCCGAAGCTGATGGTGGTGAAGCGGGCCTCGTCCACGCCGAGGGTCTTCAGGTAGGCCAGCGCGGCGGCGGCACGGCGGTTGCCGAGGGCCAGGTTGTACTCGTTGGTGCCCCGCTCGTCGCAGTGGCCCTGGATCTCGACCTTGGCCTGGGGGTAGGCCTTCATGAAGTCCGCGATGCCCTGCAGGAGGGCCCGGTCGGCCTCCTTGATGTCGGACTTGTCGAAGTCGAAGTGGATGTTCACGAGGGCCTTGTCGGCGGCGGCCTTGAAGGCGGCGGCGGCGGCCTCCTCGGCGGCCTTCTTGGCGGCAGCCTCCTCGGCGGCCTTCTTGGCGGCGGCCTCCTCGGCGGCCTTCTTGGCAGCGGCTTCGGCGGCGGCCTTGCGGGCGGCTTCCTCGTCAGCAGCCTTCTTAGCCGCGTCGAGCTCCGCCTGGGTGGGGCCGGTGGGGGCCGGGGCCGGCTTCTGGCAGGCGACGGTGCCCATCAGCAGGGCCAGCGTGGCGATCGGGATGAGACGGGAAGGGCGCATGGTGTTTCCTCCGGTGTATGAGAGTAGCAACTTGAAAAATGACGGAGAACGAAATTTGGAGAAAAAAATCTCAGCGAGCCCGGGTCCACGCGGGACTCTGGCAGTTGGTGAGGTCGGAAAGGCGGACCACCTGCCGACCCGAGAGGTCGGTGGTGAAGAGCTGCATGGAACCGAACCGGTTGCTGGTGAACACCAATCGGCGCTCGTCAGGCGACCAAGCAGGCGATTCCGAGGTGTTGACGCCGGTGGTGATCTGATAGGCCTTTCCTTCCCCTAATTTGTAGATGAAAAGATCGAACTTTCCCTCAAAACGCGAGACATAGGCGATCATCGCCCCATTGGGACTCCATGCGGGGCTGGCGTTGTAGGTTCCCTCGTTCGTCAGGCGTCGGAGGTTCGAGCCGTCGCTCTGCATGAGGAAGACCTGGGGCCCGCCCTCCCGGTCCGAGGTGAAGGCGATCTGGGTGCCATCGGGGTTCCAGCTGGGTTCCGTGTTGATGCCGGATCCGTCCGTGAGCCGCCGCACGTGCCCGGTGGCCAGATCCAGCACCATGATGTCCGTGTTGCCGCGACGGTCGCCCTGCACGAAGGCGAGGCGCTTGCCGTCCGGCGACCAGTCGGGGCTGGAGACCATGCCGCCACCCGCCGCCTCGTAGAGCTTCACCTGGGCGCCGCCCGCCGTGCGCTGGCCCCAGATCGCCGGTGCGCCGCCCTTGTAGGTCACGTAGGCCAGCCGTCCGTCCGAAGCCACGCTCGGCGACAGGGACAGGCTCCCGTTCCGGGTGAGCTGGAGCACGTTGGCGCCGTCCCGATCCACCTGGAAGATCTCCTTCACCCCCGGGGAGAGCTGCCGCACGAAGACGATCCGGCTGGAGGCGACGCCCCGGACGCCAGTGAGCTGGAAGACGAGATCGTCGGAGAGCGCGTGGGCCAGCCGGCGCAGGGGCACGAGCCGATCCGCCTTGTAGGGCTTCGTGAACACGACCTTCTCAGCGTTCGTGTCGATGGCCGACGCCTCGAGCTGGACTTCTCCACCGGGAGCCTTGGTGAGCCGGGTGGTCAGGAGCCACTGGGCTCCGGCCTCCTTCCAGGCCTTGTAGCTGGCGGGATCCGTGGCCGTCGGCAGCTTCTCCTTGAGGAGCCCGAACACGCCGGTCTCATCGAGGTCGCGCTGGAGGACGTCCGTGAAGTCCCGGGCTGCGCTGGCCTCGTCGAGGCCCGTGACTTTCGGTGGCGCCACCGCCAGCACCAGCTTGGATCCGCTGGTGGCGCTCAGCACCACCTCCGTCTGCTGGGCGGAAAGTCCCAGTCCGGCGAGGGCGGCAAGGGCGCTGAAGAGAATCCGAAACAGGGCTCGCGTCATGACGTCTCCGGGCCTTGGGGCCGGACCAGACTATCAGATCATTCCGGGCCATCCCCCGCGGGAGCTCGCAGGCCCTTGAGCAGCGGGACATTCGCCTCGGGGAGCGGCAGCCGGAGCGCCTCCTCCAGGGTGAACCATCCCCAGGCCAGGGGCGTGCGGGGCTCACCCTGGGCCCGCACCTGGAAGGGATGTAGACGGACCATCAGGTCCGGATAGATGTGCTCCAGGACCGGGAGGCCGTGCAGGGCCTCCACCGCCAGGGCCACTTCCTCCCGGAGTTCCCGCCGCAGGGCCGTCTCGGGGGTCTCGGCCGCCTCCACCTTCCCGCCCGGGAGTTCCCACCGGCCGGGCAGCACGGCTCCCGTCGGTTCCCGCCGCTGGAGGAACAGGCGGCCCCCTCGCCAGATCACCGCGAGGGCCACGTCCACCCCCTTCACGCCAGGCCCTCGGCCGCGGCCACCTGGGCCAGACGTTCCGCATACCGCCGGCGGAGGGTCTCTACCCACACCAGCTTCAGGCGCCCGTAGGACGGACGCAGGGCCGTGGCCACCCAGCCCTGCAGCTCCGCCACGGAGGCGCAGGCCTCGAGGCTGCGGCGCAGGGTGTCCCGCAGGTCCTCGTCCACGGTCTGGAGGGCCGCCACCGGCGCGTAGCTGATGCGGTGGACGGGTGAGACCCCCAGCTCCCTGATGCGGGCGCGGTGGAGGGCGGTGCCGTAGCCCTTGTGCTGGCCGAAGCCGTAGCCGGGGTGCTGTTCCTCCAGGCCCACCATGAGCGCATCCCGGTGGGCCTTGGCCAGGATGCTGGCGGCACCGATGGCGCAGCTCACCGCGTCGCCGTCCACCACAAGCCGCTCCGGAAGCCCGGTGCGGGGGGCCCGGTTCCCGTCCACCAGGAGGAGGCGGGGGCGGGTCGGGAGGTCGGACACCGCCTGGCGCATGGCCATGAGGGTGGCCTCGAGGATGTTCTCCCGGTCGATGGCCAGGGCGTCCACCTCGGCCACGGCCCAGGCCGGAAGCACCGACTTCAGCTCCCGGGCCAGGACTTCCCGCCGCTCCGGCGTCAGCTGCTTGCTGTCCCGGACGGCACGGAGCACGTGACCCCACTTGTGGACCGACTCCGCGTCCAGCACCGCGCAGGCCGCCACCACGGGCCCGGCCCAGGCCCCGCGACCGGCCTCGTCCACGCCTCCCCAGGCGATGCCCGGGGGCACGTTGCCAAGGTCCCAGTCCAGCGGATTCACCATGGGGAGACGCTAGCAGGAACCCCGGGAGCCGGACCATCCCGGATCCGGTGCATGGTCCGGCCGGAATCCCGGCCCTATCCTTTGGCTGGTTCCATCCGATCCGGAGCCAGGCATGGGACACCCGCAGCCCTTGCGACACCGACTGGCCGGCCTGCTCCTGGGCATGATGATGGCCTGCGCCCGCTCCGGCTCCGGGGAGGACGGTCCCCGCTACAGCCGGGACCCGGTGGACCCGCGGCCGGAGTATGTCTTCGCCGTGCATCCCCTGCACAACCCCGCGCGCCTGTTCGCCGTCTACGGACCGATCCTCGATCGCATCCGGGTTGAGTGCCCGGACCTCCGGATCCGTCTCGAGGCCTCGAAGGACTATCACGCCTTCGAGGAGAAGCTGGCCGCCCGCAAGGTCCACTTCGCCCTGCCCAATCCCTATCAGACGATCCGGTGCCAGGCCGCCGGCTACCGCATCTTCGGGAAGATGGGGGACGACCACCACTTCCGGGGGATCATCCTGGTACGCCGTGACAGCGGCATCGGCTCGGTCCAGGACCTGAAGGGCAGGTCCATCGGCTACCCGGCCTCGACCGCCCTCGCGGCCACGATGATGCCCCAGTACTTCCTCCAGACCCACGGCCTGGACGTGGCCCGGGACACCCGCAGCGTCTACGTCGGGACCCAGGAATCCGTGATCATGAACGTGTACCTCCGCCTCACGGATGCAGGCGCCACCTGGCCGGTGCCTTGGCTGAAATTCATCGAGGAGCACCCCCAGGAGGCCGCGGCGCTCGTCGTCAAGTGGCGGACCGGAACCCTGCCCAACAACGGACTCGTGGTCCGGAATGATGTGCCCGGGAACGTGGCCGGCCAGGTCGAACGGGTCCTCTTCGCCCTCCACCGGGATCCCGAGGGACGGCGCCTGCTCGACCGGATCCCCCTCTCCCGGTTCGAACCCGCCACCGCCGAGACCTATGCTCCGGTCCAGGTCTTCATGAAACGCTTCAATGCGAAGGTCCGCCCCATGGACGGCTAGGAGCCGACGTGACCCGAGATGGCCTCTCCAGATCCCGGCCGCGGCACCTCTGGCCGCGTGCCTTCCGTCACCGTCTCCTGGCCGGAACGGCCCTGTCCCTGGGTCTGGCCATGGTGCTGTTCATCTCCCGGGTCGCCCTCCAGCAGCGGTCAGGGCTCCTGAGGCAGAGCGAGGACCGGGCCAGCGTCCTCGCCCAGGCCCTGGCAGCGAGCAACCTCTCCGAATTCCTGGAATCCGACATCCAGGGCATGGTGGACCTCCTCCGACCGCTGGCGGCCTATCCGGATCTCCGCTATGCCATGATCCTCACGCCGGAGGGTCGCGTGCTGGCCCACACCGATCCCTCCCTCGTGGGGCAGTACCTCTCGGATGAGGGCAGCCGGACCTTCCTGGCAGGCCCCGCCCGGCCGACCACCCTCATCCGGACGGACCGGCTGATCGACGTGGGGGCGCCCATCCTGGCCGAAGGGCGGGCCGTCGGATGGGTCCGGGTCGGCCTCGGCCAGGAGGCCACGACAGCCAGCCTCCGGGCCCTCGTGCGCGACGGGGCCGCGTTCACCGCCCTGGCGCTGGTGCTGGGGGCCATGGTCTCCCTCCTCGTGTCCCGGCGCCTTTCGGCCGGTCTCGATCGCCTGGTGGCCCTCGCCCGGGAGACGGACCCCAACCACTCCGACATTCCCTCCCGTCGCGACGAGCTCAGCGAGCTGGGCCGCGCCTTCGACCGCCTCACACGGGAGCTGGACCACCGGGTGCGCGACCTGCAGGGCCGCGAGCGCTTCCTCCACGACCTCATGGAGCACCTCACCGTGGCCGTGCTGTCCCACCGCCTGGACGGGGCCCTCGAGTACGCCAATCCCGCCGCCCTGGCCCTCCTCGGCCTGCCCCTGGAACAGATCGAGGGCAGGACGCTGCAGGAGCTCGGCGTGGCCCTCTTCCAGGAGGACGGCCAGATCCTCGAAGCCGGTGAGTTCCCCGTGGCAAGGGTTCTCCGGGAACGCACGTCCATCCGGGGCCAGGTGCTCGGATTCCGCAAGGGGGACGGCACCCCTTCCCGGTGGACCCTGCTGGACGCCTTCCCGGAGGTCGACCTGACGGGCGGCATCCGGCGCATCCTCGTGGCCTTGGTCGACATCACGGAGCGGCAGGAGGCGAAGATCAGGCTCAAGCAGACCCTCGCTGAACTGGAGGACCTCTACCAGAACGCGCCCTGCGGCTACCACTCCCTGGGACCGGACGGCACCTTCCTCCGCATCAACGACACCGAACTCAACTGGCTCGGCTACGCCCGGGAGGAGGTCGTGGGGAGGATGACCTTCCTGGACCTCGTGACCCCGGCCAGCCGCCATGTGTTCCTGGAGAACTTCCCGGACTTCATCCGCCGGGGGTGGGTCCACGACCTCGAATTTGACATGGTGCGCAAGGACGGCAGCCTGCTCTCGGTGCTGGCGAATGCCACCGCCATCAAGAACCCGGATGGCACCTACCTCTACAGCCGGTCCACCCTGACGGACGTCACCCGGCGCCTGAAGGCCGAGCGCGCCCTCCGGAGCAGCCAGTCCAGCCTGGCGGATGCCCAGCGCATCGCCCGCCTGGGGAACTGGGACCTGGATCTGGTGGAAGGCACCCTCACCTGGTCGGAGGAGATCTACCACATCTTCGAGCTCGACCCTGCGGCCTTCGGGGCCTCCTACGAGGCCTTCCTGGACGCCATCCATCCCGAAGACCGGGAGCGGGTGGACCGGGCCTACCGCGGCTCCCTGGTCGACCGGAAGCCCTACGACATCGTCCACCGCCTGCTGATGCCGGATGGCCGCGTCAAGCACGTGCACGAGCGGTGCGAGACGCACTTCGATCCCGACGGGAGGGCCCTCCGTTCCGTGGGCACCGTCCAGGACATCACCGACCAGGTGCAGGCGGAGGAGGAGCGCCGCCGCCTCGAGGCGGAGGTGCAGCACTTCCGGCGCCTCGACAGCCTGGGCAGCCTCGCCGGCGGTGTGGCGCACGACATGAACAACATCCTGGCGGTGATGATGAACCTGTCCGAGCTGCAGCTGGAGCGGCTGACTCCCTCCGATCCCGCGGCCCAGTCCTTCGACCTCATCCGGAAGGCCTGCACCCGCGGCGCGGATCTCGTCCGGAAGCTCACGCAGTTCGCGCGAAAGCAGATCGAGAAGGCCGAGCCGCTGGATCTCAATGCCCTGGTACGGGAGCAGCGGGAGCTCCTGGAACGGACCACCCTGCGAAAGGCCGAATGGGTCACCGACCTCGCCGATCCCCTGCCGGTGGTCATGGGGCAGGCCTCCGAGATCGGCAATGCGATCATCAATCTCAGCCTGAACGCCCTGGACGCCATGCCCCGCGGGGGACGGATCACCCTGAGGACCCGCGCCCTTTCCACCGGTGGCGTGGAACTGAGCGTGGAGGACAACGGCACCGGCATGCCCCCCGAAGTGCTGGCCCGCGCCCTGGACCCCTTCTTCACCACCAAACCGGTGGGCAAGGGCACCGGCCTGGGCCTCGCGACGGTCTACGGGACCATGAAGGCCCACGGTGGCACGCTGGAGATCCGGAGCGAGGTGGGCCAGGGCACCACCGTCCACCTCCGGTTCCCTCCGCCGGCGATCGTCCCCCGGGAAGCCTCCCAGTCCCAGGCCTCCGCGGGCGCGTTGCCGCCGCTCCGCGTGCTCCTCGTGGACGACGACGAGCTCATCCGCCTCACCCTCCCGCCGCTGCTCAAGGACATGGGGCTCGCCGTGGAGACCGCCGAGGACGGCCTCCAGGCCCTGGAACGGCTCAAGGCCCCACCCACCGTCGAGCTCGTGATCCTCGACCAGAACATGCCCCAGCTCTCGGGCCTCGAGACCCTCGACCGGATCCGGGCCGAGTGGCCCACCCTCCCCGTCCTCCTCGCCAGCGGCTACCGGGAGCCCGAGATCGCCGCCCTCCCCTCCCGGCACGCCAGGGTGGCCACCCTGGAGAAACCCTACAGCCTGGAGACCCTCCGGCAGACCCTGTCCCGGCTCCTGTCCGAACCGCCCCGGCCGTGAAGCCAGCTCAGCAGCGGAGCGAGAACTTCGCGATGAGCCAGGTCAACCCGTTCCGGGACCGAGCCTGGCGCTGCGGGGCAGCGCCAGGTGACCAGGCCCGCACGGGTTGAAGCCAGCTCAACAGCGGAGCGAGAACTTCGCGATGAGCCAGGTATCCAGCGCCCCCCTGAAGTGGCTCCCGCCGCCGTGGTAGATCGCCTGGATGGGGATGTGCGCCCAGGCCAGGTTCCAGTCGGCGGCCTTCATGGCGATCTCCATCTCGATGGCGAACCCGGTGGCCTTGAGGTCGAGGCGGTCGAGGACCTTCTTCCGGATCATGCGGAACCCGCTCTGGGTGTCCTCCCACGTCACGCCCGCGATGCGGCCGAGGGTCCAGGTCCCCAGCGCGTTGGTGCGCCATCGCCGGGCCGGGATCCGGGCCCGGTCCAGGAAGCGCGAGCCGATCAGGAAGTCCGTCCGCGGATGGGCGGCCAGGTGATCCAGGAAGCCCTTCAGGTCGGCGGGATCGTGCTGGCCGTCGCCGTCCAGGAACAGGTAGTAGTCGAAATCATCCGCCTTCAGCCGGGCGATGCCGGCCCGCAGGGCCTGGCCCTTGCCTCCGCCCTGCCCCGGCTCGAGCCGCAGCACCTCGGCGCCTTCCGCCGCGGCGAGGGACCCCGTGCCGTCGGAGGAGCCGTCGTCCACCACGAGGATGCGGTGCAATCCGTAGGGGCGAAGCCCCCGCAGCACCGCACCGATGTGGCCACCCTCGTCGTGGGCGGCGATGATGGCTGCGATTCGCGGACGACCGTCCCCGCCGCTCACGCGGTCGCCCTGCCGCGCCGGGCGGCGGCTCGCGGGAAGGGCTGCCCGTAGGCGGCGGCGAAGGTGGCGCGCTGGGCCGCGTTGGCCCGTGTCTCGGTCACGAGACGATGGGTGCGCTCGGGACTCTCCGCCACGGGCACCTCCACCTCCAGGATGCGGCCCCGGTCCGCCGCCAGGACCCGCACCCGTCCGCCGGGCCCAGGGGCCGACAGCAGGCGCTGGGCCTCGCCCGGGGTGGCCGTGCGCCAGCCGTCCACGGCCAGGATCTCCATCCCGAAGCTCAACCCCGCCGTCGCCGCGGGACTTCCGGGAATGACGTTCTGCACCGTGGCGGAGGGACCTGGACCCAGCACCAGCCCAGTCCAGGCCCTGGTCCGGCGCAGGAGCTGGGGATCCTTCTGGTCTTCGGGAGAGAGGGCCTCCCAGGGCGCCCGGGCCTCCATCCGCAGCCCGAAGGCCCGCACGAGGGACGCGCCGTCCAGCTCGACCCGGCCTGAGATGTAGGCGTTCCAGAAGAGCGCCGGGTTGCGTCCGGAGAGCTCCCGGTAGGCGCGCCGCACATCGGCGTCCGTGAGCCCCCGCTCGCCGTGGCGCGCCCAGAGCAGGGCGAAGAGGTCCGGCAGGCCGGCCTTGCCGCGGCTCCCCTCGCGGATCGCCGCGTCCATGAGCCAGGCCACCATTTCGCCCTTGTCATAGTAGCTGATGGAACTGTTGGGGCTGAACTCGTGCTGCTTGTAGAAGCGGATCCAGGCGTCCCAGCTGGCCTCCTCCAGGCTCTGCTCCAGGCGGCCCGGCCGCTGCACCTGCTCGCTCCAGCACTTCGCCAGCTCCTTCGCCGTGTGGCTCCAGGGCACCACGCCCGCCCGCAGGACGATCACGTGCTCCATGTAGGAGGTGAGCCCCTCGTGGAACCAGAGCATCCGGGTGGGGTTCTCGCGGCTGTAGTCGAAGGGGCCCAGGGCGGGATCGTGGAGGCGCTTGACGTTCCAGGCGTGGAAGAACTCGTGGGCAATGAGCTGGTAGAGGCCGTAGTAGCCCTCCGGCCGGTCGAAGCCATGGCTGTCGGCGATGAGGCTGGTGCAGTCCCGGTGCTCCAGCCCGCCGCGCACCCGGGGGGTGAAGGTGAGGAAGAACACGTACCGTTTGAAGGGGAACCCGCCGAAGATGGCGCCGGCGGACGCCACGATCTTCCGGGTGGCCTCGGCCATGCGGTCCTCGTCCCCGTTGTGCTCGCCCGTGAACACCAGCTCGAAGGTCGTGCCGCCGGCCGTGAACTTCCGCGCCCGGAAGGTTCCCAGCTCGAAGGGGGAATCCACCAGGGTGTCGAAGTCCTTCGCCAGGTAGCCTGCCGTGCCCTCCGGCAGCGCCGTGGCCACCTTCCAGGCCTTCGGGAAGCCCTGGAAGCGGACCTCGATGGGCCGCGCCAGCTGGCCTTCCAGGTAGAGGAAGGTGGCGGCGGGGATGATCTGCGCGTGGCTGGCGTCCAGGTGGTTGGTGCGCACCGTGAGGTCGTTCCCGTACACCCGGTAGCGGAGCGTCAGCCCCCGCTTGGCGGGTGGGATCCGCCAGCGCTGCTTGTCCAGCTTCTCCAGCGGCTCCTCGCGGCCCGTGGCATCCTCGCCCCGCACCCGGTCCACGAACCGCGCGTAGTCCCGGACCAGGTAGGAACCCGGCGTCCAGGCCGGCAGGGCGGCCACCGCCCCTTCCGCCACGGCTTCCGCCGGCAGCGCCAGCTCCACCTCGAACAGGTGCTGGGCCAGGTCCAGGGGCCGGAGCGTGGCCCGGATCGGCGTCATCGATCGGCCCATCCTCGCGCTCATCCCTGGATGCCGTGCAGCCAGCGCCGCACCGCCCATCGGATCTCCGCATCCGTGATCTGGTACTCGGGGTGCCGCAGCTTCTCCTCGAGCAGGGAGCCGAACAGGGAGGTGAAGAGCAGGACCTCCTTCCGGGCCTGCTCCAGGGCGATGCCGAAGGCATGGTTCACGAAGAGGCCGAGGGGGCTGAGCCCCTTCTCCACCAGGGGCATCAGGTCCCGGAACCCCGAGTCCGGGGAGGGCACGGCGATGGAGCGGAGGATGAACCCCGTGAACTCCTGGTTCTCCATGAGCAGGTCCAGGTAGGCGCGGGAAAGGGCCAGGCTGGCCTCCTCGATGGCCTTCTGCCCCTTGATGGGGGCCTCCAGGAAGGGGGCCACCATGGCCTCGATGCGGGCGGAGGTGCTGGCCAGGGAGACGAGGCAGAGCTGGCGGAACAGGCCTTCCTTGCTGCCGAAGTGATAGTAGAGCGTGGGTTTGGACACGCCGGCGTCCTCGGCCACTTCCCGCACCTGCACCCCGTCATAGCCCTTGGCGGCGAAGTGGGAGAGGGCCGCCAGCAGGAGCCGGGCCTTCAGGTCCCCGTTCTGGCTCAGGCATTCGAGCGCCTCGTAGAAGCTGCCGCCCTTGCAGGCGCCCAGGACCTCCGGGCCGAAGACCGGTGTCATTTCCTTGAGTCCGTGGTCGGGGAGGGAGGACATGGGATGCCTCGGTGGAATGTCCCAGGATGCCACGAACTGACCTACCCGGAGCCAACCTCCGGTCTCCGCGGTCAGTGCACCACGGAGCGCCAGGGGAGGGCCCGGACCACCTCCGCCTCCCGGTCCAGCCACCAGTCCAGCCGGGCCCGGGCCTGGTCCCCGAAGCGCTCCTCCGCGAGCCCGCGGTAGCTGAGGGCGTGGCCGGCCTCGCAGCGCTCCAGCTCGAGCAGGAAGGCCAGCCAGGGGGCCGCCCCCAGCACGGGGTGCCCGGCGGCCGCCTGTTCCAGCAGCCAGAGGCGCTCGCAGCTCCGCGCCTCGATGAGGGCCGCGATGAGCAGCCGGTCCAGCAGGCCCTTCCCCGCCAGCCGGTGCAGGGCCTGGGCGTAGGCGTTGCCCCCGTCGGGCCGCAGGGTCCACCCGAAGCCCTGGAGCGCCTCCAGCACCCGCCGGAAGTGGCCCATCTCCTCCTCTGCCAGTCGCGCGAGCAGCACCGAGGCCCGGGGCTGGTCGCCGAAGGCCTGGGCCAGGGTGAGGGCGGAGAGGGCCGCCTTCTTCTCGCAGTGGGCGTGGTCGGACAGCAGGGCCTCGGGGTCCGCCAGGGCGGCCTCGGCCCAGGCCGCAGGTGTCTCCGCGCGAAGGGGGAGGGGCGGCGTGAAAGCGTTCATGGCGGACCTCCGGCCCCGTTCAGGCCCAGGGCGAGGGCGAGGACGGTCCCCCCGATCACCAGCCGCATCCAGTCCACGGCTTCGTGGAAGACCAGGGCCGAGGCCAGGATGGCCAGGGGGATCTTGAGGTTGTTGAAGGCGGCCAGGGTGCCGATGTCCGTCTTTCGGGCCCCCGCATTGAACAGGAAGAATCCCAGTCCGGAGGCCACCGCGCCCAGGTAGAGCAGCACGGCCCACTGGCGGAGGTGCAGGCCGGCCACGCTGGCCCAGGGCACCGACGGCGCCGCCAGGGCCACGGCCACCACGGAGGCACCCAGGTAGAGGAGGCCCATGAGGTCCCGGTCCCGCTTGCCCGTGGCGGGAGCCAGCCGCCGGTAGAGCACCTGGCCCAGGGCGAAGCAGAGGTTCGCCCCCTGCATCACCAGGAAGCCCAGCAGCAGTCCCCGCCGGCCCAGGCGCGTCCAGACGCAGAGGGCCGTCCCGGCCACGGCCAGGATCGCAGCCGCCAGGAACCGCCAGCGGAGGCGGCGCTCCAGCACGCCATCCACCAGGGTGACGAACAGGGGCGTGAAGATGGTGAACAGGGCCACTTCCGCGGAGTGGAGCCAGCGGAAGGCAGCGATGTAGAGCAGGTACATCAGCCCGAACTGGAGGGCCCCGATGCCCGCGAAGGCCAGGACCCGGCGCCGGCCCAGGCCCCGGGCATCCAGGAAGGGCAGGAACACCAGGGCTGCGATCACCGTCCTCACGGCCGTCACGAAGGGCGTGCCCAGGTCGGCCACCTGGGCCGTGAGGCCGAAGGAGAGGGCCCACAGGATGGAGACGAGGGTGAGCTGGATCACGGGACTCCGGAAGGTTCAGCCGAGGCGGCCAAGGCCCAGGAAGAGCTCCCGCCAGGCCTCGGGCAGGGCCGCGGCGTCCCTGGCGATGGTGGCCTCATCCCCGCGGACGAAGGGGCCCGTGCGCCCTCCGGCGCCGTGGCGTTCCAGGTTGTGCAGGGTGGCCTCCGCCAGGGGCCACAGGCCGCGGCCCGGCAACACCACGCCCCGCTCGCGGAGCAGGGCTTCGGCCCCCAGCCAGAGGGTGGCCGCGTGGCCCGACGTCAGCACCGCGGCGGCGTGGTAGAGGGGCTTGAGGTCCGGCGGAAGCTCGAAGGCCGCGAAGCCCAGGTCCGCGAAGGCCCGGCGGATCCCCTCCGGCACATCGCCCGAGAGGGCCAGGGGCGTGCCCGACCAGTCGCGGGCCTCCCCGTCGAAGCTGGTCAGGGGATGCGCACAGGGCACGCCTTCCAGGTGGAGGCTCCCGGACAGGTGGACGCAGCGGCCCGGGAAGGCCGCAGCCAGCTCCGCCACGGCCCGGTCCGGCACCGCCAGCAGCACCAGGCCCTCCGGGCGGGCGGTGTGGGGGAGCAGCGGGGCCCGCGGGCCCCAGGCAGAAGCCAGCGCGCGGCCCGCGCGGCCCCGGCCCAGGATGGAGAATTCGGACGACATGGCCCTAGTGTGGCGCAAAACCGGTCTGGGGCCCCACCTCCCGGTCCAGGGCGCGGACTCCCTACACTGTTCCGGTGTCACGACCCGCTCCGATTCCCTGGGCCCTGCCGCCCGATCTGCCGTGGCCGAGGTTCCTCCGCCTGCTCCGGCACCCCGATCCGCCCCGCGGCTGGCTGGAGCAGGCGGCGGAGCTCCCGGAGCTGAGGAAGCGGCCCCTCCTGCTGCGCTGGATCGCCCAGCATCCGAGGGCCACGGCCCACCTCCGGTCCCAGCTCCTGGCCCGCCTCCCCTGGCGGGCCCTGGCCGCGGTGGCGGGCGACGCCGCGGCCCACCCCCAGGCCCGGCAGCAGGCCACCGAGAAGCTCCTGCAGCTCTGGACCGGCATGACCCAGGGAGAGCGCCGCAGCCTCGCCCTGCACGCCCCCCGACCGCTCTGGGGACTGGTGTGGCGCACGCCCACGGAGGGCGTCCTCGCGGCCTTCCTCCAGCACCCGAAGCTGGGGCTGGACCAGTTGGTGGCGCTCATCCAGCCGCCCCTCCGCCCGGTGCAGGCCGATGCCCTGGCCGCCTCGCGCTGGCGGGAGACCGGCCCCGTGGCCGAACAGGTGCTGCGGGCCCTGGACCGGAGCCTGGGCCTGCCCGACTCCGGCCTGGCCCTCGGGCACGCGGTCCCCTGGATCAAGGTCCTGGACGAGGAGGCCCGCATCCTGGCCGCCAGTCGCACCGTGACGCCCGCCCTGCGGCGGCTGGTGCATCCGCGGCGGGAGGGTTAGCAGCGCTTCAGGACCTCCGAGACGCACCGTTCGATCCCGGTCCACACGTCGGACAGCCGCGCATCGTCGAACATGTAGGCAGGCGTGGTGATCAGCTTGTGGGCCTCGTCGACGACGATTTCGCGGGCGCTGGGCGTGTTCCGGTGGTGCTGGCCGAGCTTCTCCACGGCGGCGGCACAGCCGGCGTCGCTGCCCAGGGTGAGCTCCGCCGATTCCCGGCCGGACAGGGCCAGGGCCACCAGGGCCGGGGCGATGCAGATGGCGCCGACGGGCTTCGAGCCCTCGAAGAAGGCCCGGACGAAGGCCGCCACGTCGGGGCGCACCTCGGCCTCCGCCCCCTTGAAGGCGAAGCTGCAGTGGTTCTTCGCCACCCCGTAGCCGCCCGGCATCACCAGCGCGTCGTAGTCGCCGGCCTTCGCCTGGGCAAGGTCGAGGCACTGCCCCACCCGCGCGATCCGGCAGGCTTCCTCCAGGATGTTGCGCCGCGCCCCGGGCACAGGTTCCCCCGTGACGTGGTTGACGACATGATGCTGGTCCGCGTTGGGGGCGATGCACTGGAAGGAGGCCCCGTGCTGGTCCAGGGCCAGCAGGGTGAGGACGGCCTCGCGCACCTCCGCGCCGTCCAGGTGGCCGCAGCCGGCCAGCAGCACCGCCACCTTGGGTGTCTTCGCCATGGGAGCCTCCGGGGTTCCGCCCATTATCCCACCGGAGGGCCCCGGGAACCGGGGTCAGTCCTCCGAGAAGAAGAATCGGGCCTCCAGGTCCTCGGCCTCCATGACGCGGACGAGGGTGGCCAGGGCCCGGCGCAGGCTCGTCACCTGCGACTCGCTCATGGCCTGGAGGCCGTGGACGAGCCGGCCCTGGGCCGGATGGGGCGCACGCTTGAGCAGGGCCCGTCCCTTCGGGAGGATCCGGATGCGGATCCGGCGGCGGTCCTGGGGATCCGGCTCCCGGCTGGCGAGGTCCTTGTCCACCAGCCGGTCGAGCACGCCCACCACGGTGGACGGATGGAGCTGCAGGGCCCGGGCCAGGGTCCCGAGCGTCATCCCCCCTCCGCGCTCCAGCTCCCAGAGGGCCCAGAGCTGGGGCGCCGTCAGGCCGAACCGTGCATTCACATCCTTGGAGTAGAGCTCCAGGGCATGCACCACCCGCCGGAGATCCTGGAAGATGCGCTCGATGTTCTCGGTCCGGTCCATCCTGCCATTTTAATAGGACCTCAAATCATTTGTGTTCCAATATTCATCATGACGATCGCCCGACCGGCTTCCCTCCATCTGTCCTCGCGCGCCAGGCACCTCCGGCTCTTCGCCCATGCCCGGCGGATCCTCCTCTCCATCCTGCCCCTGGGCGCCGCGGTGGGACTCGCCATGAGCCTGGTGGTGCTCGCCCTGGATGCGGCGGTGGCGCACCTGGTCCTCCGGTACGGCCACAACCCCCTCCGGCTGATCCTGCCCTTCTCCGCCCTGGTCCTCTGCACCCTCTGGCTCACCTGGACCCGCATCGGCGAGGTCTCCCTGTTCGAGGATCTCGACCTTGCCAAGCACAGCCCCTTCGAGGCCTTCCCCTTCTGGAAGTCCCTGGGGAAGGTCGTGGGGTGCGGCCTCACCATCGGACTGGGCGGCAGCACGGGCCTGGAGGGTCCCGCCAAATGGCTGGGAGCTGCCCTGGGCGTCCAGTTCCACCGTGGCCTGCGGGCGCTCTCCCGCCGCGTCCGCCTCCTCCGCCGCCTGAAGGGACAGCCCCTGCCCACGGTGACCGCGGGAGCCGCCGCGGCGGTCGCGGTCGTCTTCCGCGCCCCGCTCTCGGGGGCCCTCTTCGCCGCCGAGCACGACGGGGATCTCCGGTCGGATGAGCTGTTCCCTGCCGTGGTGGCCGCCGCCGCGGGCTACGCCGTGTTCGTGGCCCTGGCCGGGTCCCGGCCCCTCCTGCCCCTCGAAGGCCCCTACGTCCTGAATGTCCGGGAGCTGCTCACCGCCATTCCGCTCGGCCTGGCCTGCGGGCTGGGCGCCGGGCTCTTCCTCACGGTACGGGATGGGCTCCGGTCGCTCCTCGCCCCGCTCCCCCTCTGGGGCCGGGGGATCGCCGGGGGCCTGGGACTCGCCCTCCTGGCGACCCCGGGTCATGTCCTTTTCCACGACCTCGCCATCACCCAGCGCGGGGGGCTGGACCTGGTGGTGTCCCTTCTGCGCGCGCCCACGGCGCCAGGCGAGGCGATCCTGTTCCTGGTCCTCAAGCTGCTGGCCACGGCGCTCACCCTGGCCGCCGGCGGCGTGGGGGGCATGTGGCTGTGCACCGTGGCCATGGGCGCCGCCCTCGGATCCGCGCTCGGGTTCTGGCTCCTGCCGGCCTATCCCGGCCTCATGACCATGCTGGGCGCCGTGGCCTTCGCCGGGGCCAGCCACCGCACCCTGCTGGTGCCCGTGGTGTTCCTCGCCGAGACCACGGGCCAGGCAGGCCTGGTGGTCCCCGGCATCCTCGCCTGCGCCTTCGCCGTCCTGGTGGTGCGGGTGCACCTCCCGCCTCCCCCGCCCCGCCGGAGCCATTGAGGGGCTGCACCCGCTCTATGCTGGAGGGCATGCACCGCTCCGCCCGCCTTCCCGCCAGCTTCGAGCCGAATCCGCTTTCCCGCATGTTGTCGGAGCGCAGGGCCGCGCACCTGCCGGTGGTGGATCTCACCGTCTCGAACCCCACCGCCTGCGGATTCGCCTACCCCGAGGCGGAGATCCGCGCCGCGCTGGCGGACCGCGCCGTCCTGGGCTACGCACCGGATCCCCTGGGCTCGCGGCGGGCCCGGGAGGCCGTGGCCGCCTTCCACGGCCGGGACTTGCGGGCGGACGACCTCCTCCTCACGGCCTCCACCAGCGAGGGCTATGCCCTGCTGTTCAAGCTCCTGGGCGACCCCGGCGACGAGGTGCTGGTACCCAGCCCCAGCTATCCCCTCTTCGACTGGCTGGCCCGGCTGGAGGGGATGCAAGCCAGGGCCGTGCCCTCCTACTTCCACGAGCGCTGGCACCTGGATCTGGGTGCCCTGGACGCCGCGGCCTCCGGGCGCACCCGGGCCGTGGTGGTGGTGAACCCCAACAACCCCACCGGACACTTCCTGTCGAGAACGGAGTGGGCGGGCCTGACGGAGCTCTGTGCCCGGCGCGGCCTGGCCCTGCTGGTGGACGAGGTCTTCGCGGACTATTCCCTCGAGGCTCCGCCCGACGCCCTTCCCACGGCCCTGGAGGACACAGACCCGCCCTGTCCACTGTTCCTCCTCTCGGGCCTGAGCAAGATCGCCGCCCTGCCCCAGGTGAAGCTGGGGTGGCTCGCCGTGCGGGGCCCCGGCGCCGCCGACCACCTGGAGGCCCTGGCCTTCCTGGCGGACCAGTATCTCTCCGTCTCCGCTTCGGCCCAGGCCGCCGCCCCAGCCCTGCTGGCCCTGGCGCCCGGGATCCAGGTCCAGGTCCGGACCCGCCTCCGCGCCAACCTGGCGGCCCTGGACCGGGCCCTCGCCGACCGGCCCCACCTCTCGCGGCTGCCAGTGGAGGGGGGCTGGTCCGTGCTGCTCCGCCGCCCGGCCCTGGATGCGGATGATGCCTGCGCCCTGCGCCTCCTGCGGGAGACCGGCGTGCTGACCCACCCCGGCTCCTTCTTCGACCTTCCGGGCGATGGGCACCTGGTGCTGAGCCTGCTGACGCCGGAGGCGATCTTCAGCGATGGGCTGGAACGGGCACTCCCGCAGCTGTAGCGCCCGCCGCCGGGGCCCCCTGGCGTGCCACCTCCAGGGTGGCCTCGCCCGCCTCCGGCACCCGCACGATCCAGAGGGGGTCGTAGCTGTCCAGGGACCAGTAGGGCACGGGGCCCTTCACCCCCAGGGCCCGGACGAGCTTCTTCATGAGGTCGTGGTGCCAGCAGACCACCACGGTCCCGCCCCGATGGTCGCGGAGGATGGCTGCGGCCAGGTCGGCGGAGCCGTGCTTGGGGAAGGCCGCCGGAACCAGGCCGAGGCGGGCCGCCAGGGGCGCGAGGGTCTGGCGCGTCCGCTGGAGGTCCGAGGTGTAGAGGGCCGCCGGGTGGAAGGCCGCCAGCTGCGGGACGAGGGCCTGGGCGCGGCGGAGGCCCGCCGCCGCCAGGGGGGAGTCGCCATCCCAGATGGACTGGCGCTCCGCATGGCGCACAAGGACCACGGTGGTGTCCGCCGCGCCCAGGAAGGCGGCGAGACAGAGGGCGAGGAGGAGCCTCACCACCGCTCGTCGTCCGACTTCGGCGCGAGGGGCCAGGGATCGGAGGCCACGCCGTTCACGGTGGCCCCGCTCTGCTGGACGTGGCGGGTGTTCTGGAGGAAGCCGTGGGGGAAGATGGGCGCCGGGGCGCTGGCGGCGTCCAGCCGGGCCATCTGGTCCGCATCCAGCCGCACGGCCATGGCCTGCAGGTTCGCCTCCAGCTGGGACTGGGTGCGCACGCCGAGGATGGGGCTGGCGATGCCGGGCCGCGCCAGCACCCAAGCCAGGGCCACCTGGGCCACGCCGGTGCCGACCTCCGCGGCCACGGCCTCCAGGGCGTCGATGATGGCGTAGTTGGCTTCGGTGAGATGCTTCGAGACGCCGGGCACATGGCGGCCCTCGCCTTCGGGATGCCGGCGCCGGCCGTACTTGCCGCTCAGCAGGCCCCCTTTCAGCGGCGACCAGGGCGTGACCCCCAGGCCCATGGCCTGGGCCATGGGCAGGAGGTCGTGCTCCACGGTGCGCTCCGCGAGGGAGTATTCGATCTGCAGCGCCACCAAGGGCGTCCAGCCGCGCAGGCGGGCCTCCACCTGCCCCGCGGCCACTTTCCACGCCGGGGTATCGGAGACGCCGAGGTAGCGCACCTTCCCGTCCCGGACCAGGTCATCGAGGGCCCGGAGGGTCTCGTCAAAAGGGGTGTGCGGATCGTCGAAGTGCATCCAGTAGAGGTCCACATGGTCGGTCCGCAGCCGCCGGAGGCTCTGTTCCAGCTGCTGGTGGATGGCCTTGCGGCCCGCGCCGCCGGCATTGGGGTCGCCCGGGAAGAGGCTGCCGCAGAACTTGGTGGCCAGCACCACGCGGTCGCGCCCGCCCCGCTTGGCGAACCAGTCGCCCAGGATCGCCTCGCTGTGGCCCTTGGTGTAGATGTTCGCCGTATCGATGAAGTTGCCGCCGGCGCCGAGGTAGCGGTCCAGGATGGCCTCGCTCTCGGCCACATCGGCCCCCCAGCCCCACTCGGTGCCGAAGGTCATGGTGCCCAGGCACAGGGGGCTCACCCGCAGGCCCGATCGTCCCAGGGTGCGGTAGGCGTCAAGACTCATGGAACCCTCCTGGATGCATCATTGTATCTCATATATCTCCATTGGAATGAATAATTCCACTTGACGCTCTAAACCTGTGGGTCTGCCATGGAGGCCGTCATTCCACCTCTATATCAAGAAACCCGCTGCGGGAGACCAGATCCATGGTCCCATCCCTTCGCGATCCATCAGCCAACCCGATGCTCCCGCCGTCGAGAAGGACTCTGGAGGCGCGGATCGAGGACCTGACCCAGGCCCTGGATCGCCTCGAGGCCCGGGTCCAGCGCCTGGAGGGCTATGGCGGCGCGCCGCGCCCCGCCGACCTGGCGCCGCCGGAGGCGATCCACGCCACGGCGCCCGGCCGGGAGGAGCACGGTTCGCTGGCGTCCGTCCTGGGGATGGTCGGCCAGGTGTGCCTCATCCTCGGCGGCGCCTTCCTCCTGCGGACCCTCACCGACGGCGGGACGGTCGCGCGTCCGGCCGGCATGGCCCTGGGCCTCGCGTACGCCATCACCTGGGCACTGGTGGCCTGGCGCACCACCTCGACGCTCCACGCGGCCTTCTATGGCCTAGCCTCGATCCTGATCACCTATCCCCTGCTCTGGGAGTCCACCACCACCTTCGCGATCCTGCGGGCCCCCGCCGCGGCCCTCCTCCTCCTTCTGGCGGCCTGCCTCCATATCGGCGTGGCGTGGATCCGGTCCCTTCGCACCATCGCCTGGGTCGCCATCCTCTCGGTCCTGGCCGCTGCCTTCGGCCTGATGGTGGCCACCCAGTCCATCGAATGGTTCGTGGCCCTGTTCCTCGCCCTCGGCGCAGGTTCCCTGTGGCTCACCTATGGCCGCCGATGGCATGCCCTCCGGTGGCCCGCTGCCCTCGCCGCGGATCTCGCTGTCCTGGTGCTCACGGTGCTCGCCGCCTGGCCGGGGGGCCCGCCGGAGGGCTATCGTGGCCTGTCGCCCGAACGGAGCATGGCCCTGGCCCTGGGGCTCGTCGTCATCTACCTCGGCAGCTTCGCGACCCGGATGCTCCAGCGTCGCCGCACCCTGAACACCTTCGAGATGGTCCAGACGGCCCTGGTCCTGCTCGCAGGCTTCGGAGGTGCCCTCCGCGTGGCCCTGGCCTCCGGCTCGGGAGCCGGACTGCTGGGTGGCGGGGTGCTGGTCGCCGGGATCGGCTGCGGCGCGGCGGCCTACCCTTTCCTCGCGGACCAGGAGGATCTCCGCGCGAACTTCAGCTTCTTCACCACCCTCGCCCTCGTGTTCCTGCTGCTGGGGGGCCCCATCGTCCTGCCCCGGGCGGCCTTCGCCCTCGCGGCCGGGTTCCTGGGGCTGGCGGCCACGGCTCTGGGACTCCGCTTCCGCCGGACCGTGCTGGTCCTCCACGGAACGGTGTCCCTCACCGCCGGGGCCCTCGCCTCAGGGCTGCTGGCCCAGGCTGTCGCCGCCTTCCTCGGACCCGCCGCGGGGCTGGCGCGGCCCTCCGCGCCCGCCCTGGCGCTCCTCGCCTTCCTGGCCGCGGCCCACGCGCTCCTGGTGACCAGGCGTCCTGCCGGCCCCCTCTCCTGGCGGTTCCGGGTGCCCTCGCTGCTCCTGGGGATGCAGGCGATCCTCGGCCTCGGCGCCCTGGCCGTCTGGGCCCTCTTCCGCCTGACCCGCGGCGGAGCGGACCCTGGACTGCTGGCCGCCATCCGCACGGGCGCCCTCTCGACCGCCGCCATCGGCCTCGCGGCCCTCGGCCGCCGCCATCCCGCCAGCGAGCTTCGCTGGCTCGTCTACCCGTTGCTGGCCCTGGCCGCGCTCAAGTTCCTCTTCGAGGACCTGCCCGGAGGGCGGCCCCTCACCTGGTTCCTGGCCTTCATGGTCTACGGGGCGGCGCTCATCCTCGCGCCGCGGTTCCTCAAGGCGGCCCATCCCAAGGCGGATCCGCCGCCCCCAGGGAACATGTGACGAAGATCCTCCCTCCGCCCCTGGCCTCCAGTCCCGGCCCGGCCATATTGGGACTCATCACCACTCAAAGCACCCTCACGTCATCTAACAAACGCAACGACCCGCCGCTGGCCCCACCCCTCAGGCGGGGCCCCATCCTGAAGGAGGCCCCGTGCCATCCCTCGCCACCCGATCCCGATTCCCGGCCTGGGGCCTGGGCCTGCTTCTGGGTCTCCTGCCCCCCGCCCTCCGGGCCCAGGCCCCGCCGGCCCGGGGCGGAGACGGGTCCATGCCGGAGGGCATCCAGGTGCCCAAGCCGCCCTTCAGCGAGGGGATCTTCCCCTGCACCTCCTGCCACGACGGCAAGAGCATGAAGGTGAATCCGACGCCACGCCCGCTCACGGCCATGCACGACGACATCGTGCTCAAGCACGGGCCGGCCAGCCGCTGGTGCCTGGACTGCCACGACGCCCAGGACCGCGACAAGCTCCATCTGGTCAGCGGGGAGAAGATCGATTTCACCGTGTCCTACCGGCTGTGCGGCCAGTGCCACGGGGACAAGTACCGCGACTGGCGGGTGGGCGTCCACGGCAAGCGGACCGGGAGCTGGAACGGCCAGAAGCAGTACCTGCTCTGCGTCAACTGCCACAACCCCCACTCTCCCCACTTCAAGCCCCTGAAGCCGATGCCGCCGCCGGTAAAGCCGGACCGGATCCAGGCCTGGAAGGGAGGTGCGCGATGAGCGAAACCCAGGACCCCAGGTCCGCCGGATCCCCGGCCGGGTGCGAAGGCTGCGGGAGCGGCACCAGCCGCCGGGCCTTCCTCGGCACGGCCGTGGCAGCCGTGGCCGGCGCCCTCGTCGGCTGCAACAACGACCATGTGGAGGACTTCCTCCAGCACAACTTCCGGGAGCTGTCGAAGGCCGAAGTGGAGGAGATGATCGCCCGCCTGGAGCGGGAGTACAAGGCGCAGTTCGGGCGCGAGGTGCATGTCGGCAATGAGCCTCCGCTCCCCGGCGTGATCTTCGGCTATGCCCTGGACCTGAGCCGTTGCATCGGCTGCCGGCGCTGCGTCCACGCCTGCGTGCAGGAGAACAACCAGTCCCGGGACCCCCAGATCCAGTGGATCCGGGTGCTCCAGCTGGACAAGGAGGAGGGCGTGGACCTGCGCCACGCCGACCAGTACTACGATCCGCCGGAGGTTCCCGAGGAGGGCCACTTCTACATGCCCGTGCAGTGCCAGCAGTGCAAGAAGCCGCCCTGCGTGAAGGCCTGCCCCGTGGGCGCCACCTGGCGGGAGAAGGACGGGATCGTGGTGGTGGACTACAACTGGTGCATCGGCTGCCGCTACTGCATGGCCGCCTGCCCCTACGGGGCGCGGCACTTCAACTGGGGCGAGCCCCACCTGCCCGTGGAGGACCTGAATCCCGACACGCACCTGCTGGGGAACCGGCCCCGGCCCAAGGGGGTGGTGGAGAAGTGCACCTTCTGCATCCAGCGCACTCGAAAGGGGCGCTATCCAGCCTGCGTGGAGATCTGTCCCACCGGATCCCGCAAGTTCGGGAACCTCCTCGATCCCCAGAGCGAGATCCGCTACGTGCTCGAGAACAAGCGCGTGTTCAAGCTCAAGGAGGACCTGAACACCCAGCCCAACTTCTTCTACTTCTACGGGGTCTAGGGCCATGGACATCCTGCGCAACCTCGCAAGCTTCCTGGCGGATTCCGTCCGGCTCGTCTTCCGCGGCAACCGGGCCTACCGGATCTGGGTCGCCGTGCTCCTCGTCCTCATGGCCGCCGGGGGCCTGGCCTACGCCAACCAGCTCCGCCACGGCCTCATCGCCACCCACATGCGCGACCAGGTCTCCTGGGGCTTCTACATCGGCAACTTCACCTTCCTGGTGGGCGTGGCCGCCGCCGCCATCATGCTGGTCATCCCCGCCTACGTGTACGACTGGGAGCCGATCAAGGAGATCACCATCCTCGGCGAGATGCTGGCCATCGCCGCCCTGGTCATGTGCCTCGGCTTCGTGATGGTGGACATCGGCCGGCCGGACCGCTTCTGGCACATCATGCCGCTGGTGGGCCGCCTCAACTGGCCCCAGTCCATGCTGGCCTGGGACGTCCTGGTGCTGAACGCCTACCTGCTCCTGAACTGGTTCGTGGTCACCTACCTGCTCTATTGCGCCTACACGGGAAAGCACTACATCAAGAAGCTGGTCCTGCCCCTGGTGCTGCTCTCCATTCCCATGGCCGTGAGCATCCACACCGTGACGGCCTACCTCTACAACGGCCTGGCCGCCCGCCCCTTCTGGAACAGCGCCATCCTGGCGCCCAAGTTCCTCGCTTCGGCCTTCTGCTCGGGTCCGGCCATCCTGCTCATCCTCCTGCAGATCCTCCGGAAGACCACGCCCCTGCGCATCAAGGACGAAGCCATCTTCAAGGTGGCCGAGCTGATGGCCTACACCATGGGCTTCAACCTCTTCCTCACCGCGGCCGAGGCCTTCAAGGAGTTCTACTCCAACACCGAGCACGTGGTGTTCAGCCAGTACCTCTACTTCGGGCTGAAGGGCCACACGACCCTCGTCCCCTACGCCTGGGCCTCGGTGGCCTGCGGCCTCGCGGCCTTCCTGCTCTTCCTCATCCCGAAGACCCGGACGAACTGGGTGACCCTGAACCTCGGCTGCGTGCTGATCTACAGCAGCGTGTACATCGAGAAGGGCATGGGCCTCATCATCCCCGGCCTCACCCCGGACGCCCTGGGCGAGATCTACGAGTACCGCCCCTCCACCACGGAGATCTTCGTGGCGGCCGGGATCTTCGCCACCGGCTTCCTGGTGTTCACCCTCATGCTCAAGGCCGCGGTCCCCATCATGCTGGGGCAGCACACCATGGGAAAGGGGCACCCCGCCCCCGCGGAGCCCCTGGATCCGGCCCCCTGAGCCACCCCCGGCGCCAGGGACGCGCAGCAGGCGACTTGAAGCTCCTCCCGTCGGCTTCGCCGGCAGGAGGGGCGCCGCAGCCATGGAAGCAGGGACGGGAATGGCCCTGGTTCAGTCCCACTCCCGGGCGACCAGGAAGGCCACGGTCGTGGCCACCAGGGCCGGCACCACCAGCGAGGCCTGGGCCGTGGTCTCCGCCAGGAAGACCACCGGGACCAGCATGGTCTCGTTGAAGGCCCCCGCGAAGGCCGTGGCTCCCAGCATGGTGAGCAGGCCCGGATAGGACGGCAGCAGCCAGGCGTCGAAGGCCGATCCCAGACAGGCTCCCATGGCCACCGCCGGCAGCCAGGTACCGCCGATCCCCCCGCAGCCCAGGGTCAGGGCCGTGGCCAGAACCTTCACGCCCAGGAAGATGAGGGCGAGCCTGAGGCTGGGCGGCACGGTGAGCAGGTGGTTCACGAGCTCCACGCCCCCACCTCGCACCACCGGCACATCCGGAAGCAGCAGGTGGCCGGGGAGCATGAGGAGGACCAGGCCCAGCCCGCCCGCGAATCCACGGAGGGGCAGCGGAATCCAGGCCAGGCGCCGGCGGAAGGTGGCCTGGGCCGCGCTGAAGAAGCTGGAGCCCAGGCCGCAGGCCAGCCCCAGAGGCAGCGCCATCCAGATCTCGTGCCAGTTGAGGGTGTAGGGTCGCGTCAGGGCGAGCAGCGGGCTGTGGCCCACCATCGCGGCGAACACCAGGTACCCCGAGGCGGAGGCCACCAGGGTGGGCACCAGGTTGGGGGTGCGGACCGTCCCGTCGTGTTCGGCGGCGAAGAGCGCCGCGCTCAGGGGGGCCCGGAACACCGAGGCCAGGGCGCCGGCCGCGCCGCAGGCCACCATGGTGTGGGCGTCGATGAGCAGCCGGCGGATGAACTTCACGCGGTGGGAGAGGTAGCGGACCAGGCGGTGGCACTGGAGGCCGACGGCGGCGCCGAACCACTTGCCAGGCCCCTCGAGGCCCGCGCTGCCCCCGAGGAAGATCGTGGCGAAGCAGGCGGCCACCTTGACGAGGGTCTTCCAGAAGGGGAACGCCTTGTAGGGGTCCTTGTGGGAGAGTTCGATGTCCTCAGCCAGCCCCACCTCGCCGACGCCGCCCAGCGCCAGGATCGTCGTGGCCAGGGGCAAGCCGATCAGCGGCAGGAACACGATCAGGTGGTTCGGCGTCAGGTCGCGCTGGATCCGGTCGGACAGGCCAATGTAGGCGGCCACGGCGAGCCCCATGATCCAGCCCGTGAAGGCGCCCAGCGGCAGCATCAGGAAGAGGATGCGGCGGCCGTGCGCCAGCATGCGCAGGTTGCGGCGCTTGGCCCGGGACTGGAGAAGTTGATTGATGTCCATGGGATCCCATGACCCCGACCCTGGGTCGGCAGGCGGTGGTGGCAACCGGGATCATGCGGCGCCTGATCCCAGTCATCGAGGCGTTGCCTGAATCTCCCAGTGTGACACCTGGCCTCCAGGAGTGCCAACACAGGCCGATCCACACGGCCCCCCGGCAGGCGCTCAGATCCCCGGGTCCTCGTCGTGGGGTTCGTCGGGGTGGGCCAGGAGGATGGCCCGGAAGCTGTCCAGGTTCGCCAGGAACAGGTCCACCAGGGCCGGATCGAAATGGGTGCCGCGGTTCTTCCGGATGAGCTGGATCACCTGGTCTTCGGGCCAGGGATCCTTGTAGTGTCGGCGGTTGCTGAGGGCGTCGTAGACGTCCACCAGGGTGGTGATCCGCGCCTCCATGGGGATCTGGTCGCCCACCAGCCCCTTGGGATAGCCGGTCCCGTCCCATTTCTCGTGGTGGCCCACGGAGATCCGCGCGCCCATCTGGATGAAGGGGACGGTCGATCCCTTCAGGATGGTGGCCCCCATGAGGGTGTGGCGCTTCATGACCACCCACTCCTCCTCCGTGAGGGACGCGGGCTTCTGCAGGATGGCATCGGGGACGCCGATCTTCCCGATGTCGTGCATGGGCGCCGCGGCGCGGATGGTCTCGACCCCGTCCTCGTCCCAGCCCAGCAGGCGGGCCAGCTCCGCTGCGAAGAGGCCGATGCGCCGCACGTGCTGGCCCGTCTCGTTGTCCCGGTGCTCGCTGGCGGCGATGAGCCGCAGGGCGATCTCCTCCCGGGAGTTGCGGATCTCCTCGGTCTGCTCGCGGACCTTCTGGGCCAGCTGCGCCTCCCGGTCCCGGAAGGCGATCTCCAGCATCCGGCGGCGGAGAGCGCCGTTCACCTGGACGAGGATCTCCCGGGGCTGGAAGGGCTTCAAGACGTAGCCGAAAGCCCCCTGCTGGAGGCACTCGATGGCCGTCTCGGCATCCTCCGAGGAGCTGACCATCAGCACGGACGTGTCCGGGATGCGCGGGCGGAGCAGCTTCACCAAATCCAGCCCCGAGGCCCCGGGCATCTGGATGTCGCAGAGCACCAGGTCGGCCGGCTCCTCCGCCAGGGCGGCCAGCGCGTGGGGCACATCCTCCGCCTCCCGGCAGCGGTAGCCCGCCTTCCCGAGGATGCGCTGGAGGGAGAAGCGCACGATGGGCAGGTCATCCACGATCAGGATGCTGGCCTGATCCGGCACCACCTGGATTCCATCGGACATCGGCGACCTCAAATGCCTCAACGGCCAGCCCCCGGGAACTCTGTAATCCCACCCCGGGATCAGGCAATTCATGCCCTTGGATGTCATTCTAATGTAACGTTGTTTTTTACCGAAAGACGGACCATGCCACCCACGCCCGCGGCCCCGGACCTCCAGCCTCCGCTCCCGCCCGCGCCTTCCCGCTTCTCCCGGCGCCTCTTCCTCGACTTGGCCCTGCCTTCCCTGGCGGGCGTCGGGCTCCTGATGGTCCTGTCCTGGGTCGGGACCGCCGCCCTGCGACGGGCCCAGGCACGGACCGTCCTCGGCTACCGGGTGGAGGCCATCCAGCGCGATCTCGCCTCCCAGGGGGAAGGGCTCGAGAGCCTCGGCCAGATGTTGGCGGCCTCCTGGACCGCCACGCCCGAACCGACAGGGGACCCCGGACGCATCCTCCAGGCGGCCCTGCCCCTCCTGCGCCAGCAGGACCTGATCTCGAACGTGACCCTCTGCGCCCCCGGCGGCAGCTTCAGCACCCTGGTCCGGACCGCGCGGGGCTGGGACCTGATCCAAGGCGGGCCGGCCTTCGGACCGGGCCGCGCCCGCCTGACCAAGCAGGTCGACGCGCCGGCGCCCGGGGTGGACTGGGTCCGCCTGCCCGACGGGTATCCGGAGTCCCGGCCCTGGTTCAAGGAGGGGATGGGCCGCCTCCAGCCGGGCTGGATGGCCCGTCCCTACCCGTTCGTCGGCACGCCGGCGGGAGGCCTCTCGTACCTCGTGCCGGTGCGCGGCAGGGGCGGGCAGCGCCTGGGCGTGGTCTGCATCGACAGCACCCAGACCCGGATCAGCCGCGTGATGGCCTCGATCCTGGACCATCCCTTCAGCCGGACCATGATCAGCGACCCGTCCCACCAGGTGCTGGTGCCGCCCCAGCCCCCGTCGGTGGCCGATCCGGGGGAGGCCTTCCAGGTCCTTCCCGTGGAGACGATTCCCTGGGCCAGCGCCCTCCTCGATCGGCCCGGGGGCGACCGCAGGCCGGCCATGGCCACCGCCGACATCGGAGGCCTGCCGTTCCTGACCTGCCGCGCCCCCCTGGAGCTGGGTTCGGCCTTCCACGGCGACCTCTGGGTGGCCTACCCCATGGTCCCCGGGGGTCCGCTGCTCCGGTACGGCGGGCTCGTGCTGACCCTCGTGCTGAGCCTCCTCCTGCTGGCCTGGCTCTTCTACCTCCGGGGAATGAGCCGGCGCTACGGCCAGCCCGTGCAGCGGCTCCTGCACTCGGCCGAGACGGCGAACCGGGGCGGGGAGGTGCCCGACTTCGACTCCGACATCTGGGAGCTCCGGCAGGTGGGGCAGAGCCTCCAGCTGGCGGGCCGCGCCGTGCGCGAACGCCAGGGCCTGGAGGACCAGCTGCTCCAGACGCAGCGCTTCGAGATCATGTCGGCCCTCGCCGGTGGCGTGATCCACGACGTGAACAATGTGCTCTCCATCGTCATGCTCCGCCTCGGCCGGGCCCTGGACCGGGACGGCTCCACCCCGGCCGCCGAGGATGTGCGCGCGGGGCTTGCCGCGGCCCGCCAGGGCGCGGCCCTGAACCGGCAACTCCTGAGCCTCGGGCGCAAGGACGAGGAGCCCCTCCACCGGCATGACCTGAACGACTGCCTGAGGGACGCCGGCCTGCTCGTCCGGCCCGCCCTGGGCCACCACATCGTGCTGGAGCTGGAACCGACCGAGGAATCCCTGCCCGTGCAGGTCCGGGCCGTGGAGATCACCCAGGCCCTCCTGAACCTCGCGCTCAATGCCCGGGACGCCATGCCGGAGGGTGGGCTGCTCCTGCTGCGGACGCGCCGTCACGGATCAGAGGCCTGGCTCGAGGTGGAGGATGGCGGGGAAGGCATTCCCGAGGCCCACCAGCACCGCATCTTCGAGCCGTACTTCACCACCAAGGCGGAGGGCCAGGGGTCTGGCCTCGGCCTGGCCATCGTGAAGCGGGTGGTGGAACGGCATCTGGGGCGCATCGAGCTGTTCCGGGCTCCGGGACGCGGCCAGGGCTTCCGCCTGGTCTTCCCCCTCGCCGACTGAGTCCTACCGGGCCCAATCCAGGGAATCCCGCTTCGCCGCGTAGTGCGCGCCCAGATCCAGCGCCAGGGCCCGCTCGCAGAGTTCCAGCGCGGCGTGGAAGTCCCCCAGCTCGCTGTGGGCCTGGATGCCCCGCTCCAAGCACGTCATCCCCTCCAGCATGCGCCGGAACTCGTGCGGGAAGGCCGCCTCCAGGTCCGGCAGGTAGCCGAGGGCCTGGCCCACGGAGGCCGCGCAGGCCTCCCAGTCGCCCGTCTGCGCCTGGGCTTCGGCCTGGAGGTCGTAGGCCACGGCCTTCACCGCATTGGGCAGGCTCGCCTGCCCCTCGAAGGTGCGGCGCAGGTACTTCAGGGCAGACCCGGGCCCGCTGAAGGCCGCCTCGCGGTGCCCCGCCAGCAGGTCCTCCAGGGTGTCCTTGACGGACTTGCGGACGGGTTCCTGTCGCTTGGCCACTATTCGTACTCGATCGTCGCGGGCGGCTTGGAGGTGATGTCGAACACCACCCGGTTGATGCCCTTCACCTCGCGGACGATCCGCTGGGCGATGCGGTCCAGCAGCTCGTGGGGCAGGCGGGCCCAGTCGGCGGTCATGAGCCCGGAGCAGGAGCGGAGGGCCACCGTCGCGGAGCGATGGCCCGAAGGGCGGCCGCACAGGATGTGCGGCCGTGAGATCTGAGCGGCCAGGCTATTCATACTCGATCGTCGCCGGCGGCTTGGAGGTGATGTCGAACACCACCCGGTTGATGCCCTTCACCTCGCGGACGATCCGCTGGGCGATGCGGTCCAGCAGCTCGTGGGGCAGGCGGGCCCAGTCGGCGGTCATGAAGTCCTCGCTGGTCACGGCCCGCAGGGCGCACATCCACTCGAAGGTGCGCTCGTCGCCCATGATGCCCACGGTCTGCACGGGCAGCAGCACGGCGAAGGCCTGGCTGGTCTTCCGGTACCAGCCGCTGTCCTTCAGCTCCTGCATGAAAATCGCGTCCGCGTTCTGGAGGATGGTCACCCGCTCCCGGGTGATGGCGCCGGGCAGGCGCACGGCCAGGCCCGGTCCCGGGAAGGGATGCCGCTGGTTCATCTCCTCGGGCAGGCCCAGGGCCAGGCCCGTGGCGCGGACCTCGTCCTTGAACAGCTCGCGGAGGGGCTCCACCAGCTTCAGCTTCATGCGCTCCGGCAGGCCGCCCACGTTGTGGTGGGACTTCACCAGGATGGCGCCGCCGATGCCGCTGCTTTCGATCACGTCCGGGTAGGTGGTGCCCTGGCCCAGGAAGTCGGCCTTCACCTTCCCCGCCTCGCGCTCGAAGACCTCGATGAACTTGCCGCCGATGATCTTCCGCTTCTGCTCGGGGTCGGTGACGCCGGCCAGGGCCCCCAGGAACTCGTCGGAGGCGTCCACCCAGTTCACCTTCAGCTCGAAGGGGGCGAAGTAGGCCTGGACCTGCTTCATCTCGTCCTTGCGCAGCAGGCCGTGGTCCACGAACACGCAGGTGAGCTGGTCGCCGATGGCCTTGTGCAGCAGCAGGGCCGCCACGCTGGAATCCACGCCGCCACTGAGGCCCAGCACCACGGTGCCCTTCCCCACCTGCTCGCGGATGACCTGCACCTTCTCCTCGATGAAGTTGCCCGCATTCCAGTCCAGGGCCATGCCGCAGGACTTGAGGAAGTTGAGCAGCAGGGGCGTGCCCTGGGCGCTGTGGGTGACCTCGGGGTGGAACTGGAGGCAGTAGAGGCGCCGCTTCGGGTCCTCCATGGCCGCCACGGGCACGCTGGGGGTCTTCGCGGTGACAGTGAAGCCGGCCGGCGCCACCTCCACATGGTCGCCGTGGCTCATCCACACCTGCTGCTGGTGGGGCAGCCCCGCGAAGAGCATCGAACCCTCGGGTACGGCGGTGATCTCCGCCTTGCCGTACTCGCGGCTGGTGCTGCGGTGGATCTGGCCGCCGAGGTCGCGCGCCAGCAGCTGCTGGCCGTAGCAGATGCCCAGGATGGGCACGCCCAGCGCCAGGATGGCCGGATCCAGGCCCGGTGCCCCGGGCTCCAGCACCGAATTCGGTCCGCCGGAGAGGATCACGCCCTTCAGGTCCTTTCCCGCGATCTCCGCCGCCGTGGCGTTGGAGTTGTACACCAGCCCGAAGGCCCCCAGCTCCCGCAGCCGCCGCGTGATGAGCCGCGTGTACTGGCTGCCGTAGTCGATGATCGCGATGCGTTCGTGGTGCATGGGACTCCCGCCGGGTCCGGGGACCGGAGTCCTAGTGTACAGGCCCGCCTCCGGATTCCCGCCGGGGATGGACTGCAAGACCAGGACCTCGTCGGTATATGCCAAGTGGTGATCACGCTCGCTTCTGCCTTCTTCCAGGCCTTCTTGGCGTTGGCGGGAAGCAGAGGCAACTCCCCTCTCGCCTCCCTGAACGCGGGAGTCCCTACCGGACCAGAAAAGCGGGAAGTCCGAATCCAGGGTGGCCCCAATGGGCGACACCCATTCGCGTAGGATCGGCCACCTCCAGCGGCCTCGGAGCGCACCCTTCCTGAGTGATCAACCCGCGCAGGGGCATCCTTTCATGGCCCCAGCCTCAAGGCGGGCGCCTCGTCGAGGAGTTCCCGGTATCGGCTCCGATCCTTCTTGGCCGCGCGGACCCCGTCCTCTCGATGTTCAAAATCGAACCAGGCGTCCTGACGCTCCTGGGTGAACCCGAACGTCCACACCCCTCTGGCGACCTCCGCCTTCCAGGTCCAGGTCCTGAATGGGCTCTCTCCCCGGGAAGCCGCCAGGACCGGCCGATAGGCGGGATCGGGAAGGCTCAGGCGTCCCCCCACGGTCCACCGGAGCCATCCGGTCCATGCGACCGGATAGCACCGGGGCGTGCCGGGCCGCTGGATGGCCGTGGGAACCGAGGGGAATAGGAAGTCGGAGAGGACCCAGTCCCGCCCCTCCCTTCGGAGGGCGCCGGGATAATCCAGATCCAGGACCACCCGGAGGGGCTGGGTCAGCTCCCGGGGGTCCGATGCCTCGCGGAGCGTCCACTGGGCATCCAAGGGCAGCGAAAGGAGAGACCCCAGGCGATCCTTCCTCGCCGTCGGAGTTCCCTCCGAAAAGGCGGACCTCAGCCCCATGGCGTCCCCGACCTCTTGGAGAACCAGTCGCCCCTTGAGGCGCCCGCCGGCATCCACCTGCCCATCGATCTGGGCCTCGAATTCCGGGCGAAGCACCGCGGTGGCCGGAACCTGGACCCATTGCGCCCCGTCAGGAAGGCAGATCATGACCCGTCGGTTCCGATGCGCATCCCCGAGCTGCCCCAGAGGGGTGAACGCATCCGTGGGATCCGCCAGCAGGAACCGTCCCTTCGGGGTCGCCATCTCCGCCGGCAACCCGAAGGACGACGGGAGGCGGACTGCGACGATCACGTGGTTGAAGGCGTCGGGCCCGACAGGCTGGTCCGCGGGGATCCGGCCAGTGATGATCCGGGCAAGCACCGGGAAGGCCTCGAACCCGGCCCCCCGCGCCGCGGCGAGGAACAACGCCGTCATGTCCTTGCAGTCTCCGTAGCGTTTCCGGGCCACCTCCTCGGCATTCTCGGGGACCCAGCCGCGCTCCGGGGTCAGGTAGACCTTGCGGTACGCCACCTGGTGGGAGATCCAGCCCATGACCGCCCGCAGTCCCACGAGAGAGGGAAGGGGCGCGACGCCCGGAAGCCGCATCGCGGGGCTGCTCTTCCGGAACTGTGCTTCCTCCCAGCGGGCGATGGAATCCCAGGCATCCAGGACCGGTGCGGCGGACTGTGTCGCGTCGATGAATCGGAGATGGACGCGTGGCAGGACGTTCATGAGATCCGGCGTCGCGAGTTCATCCTTGGGCAGGGCCGGTACATCCTTGAGGAGGACCCGGGTGCCATCCCGCACGTCATCCAGGCCGAGCCACGGTTTGAAGTCCCGGGTCTCCAGCCGCATCTGGACGCCCTTCAGGTCGGTGAACCAGCCATCTGAGGTCGCCAGTTCGAGTTCCCAGCGGCGCACCGGGTTGGACTGCATCGCGGTGACCGTGGCCCCGGGCCCGGCGACCAGATTGACCACCTGTTCGCTTTCGAAGGCCACCAGGCTCCCCTGCACGACCCTGGGCAGCCGGGCCAAGGTGGCGTGTCCGGTCGTGATCTCGTCGTCGTCATCGCTGTCCACCGTGACCACTTTGTCCTGATCCAGCTTGGTCACCTCGCCATCCGGGCGACAGTTCCAGCCCCTCAGCCGCTTGATCCGATTACCCTTGCCCCCGAGCCCCCTTATGACGTAGATCGACTCGTCCAGGCCCCGTTCCGACAGGATGCGCACCAACCGGTAGCGCCGCTGCCGCACCTCCCCGGATCCGGCGTAGGCGAACTCCGTGCGGTCGAGCAGCACCCAGGCATCAGCCCCGGCGGGGGGATCAACCAGAACGCCCTCCCGGGCGGATTCGCGGGCCCACGAGGGCAGCTTGTCCACATTCGGCGCCCCCAGCAGGATGAATGAGAACGTCAGACAAAGGAGCACCCGCGCTCGATTCACAGGCGCTCCAGGATGAGGGTCCTCCCACAGGCTTCCCTGACCCAGCCCAGGAAGGCCTTGAAGGCCTCATAATCCGACGCCCCTGCGATGGGCCGGCTGAGCTCCACCTTGACCGTCACGGCACAGAGGTCCCCCTCCTGGAGATCCATGGACCAGTCGACCCGCCCAAAGGCATTGGCCTGGCTGTAGGGCGGCACGGCGCCGAGCCGGTACCCCTTGGGGATGCGGAACCGGCTCTTTTCCTGGAAGGCACTTGCATACGGGAAAACGATGGGTTCCTTGCGGACGGGATCCAGCCGGTCGGGAATCCAGAGGGCCCATGCATTCGCCGGAAACGGATCTACTGTGCGTCGGCGGCCCGAATCCCGTTCGATCCGCCCCTCGACGCTCCAGGCCACATTCTGGGTGGGGTCGACAACATGCTCGACCTGCGCCTTGGTGAAGGTGACGCCCTTGAACTTCTGCTCAAGCCGGTCCTGAAGTGCGCGGTTCTGCTCCTTCTGCCCGAGGGCCATGAACGTCCGGCGCTCCCCGTATTCCGGGAGCCCGGTGAGGGAAGCACGAAGGGTGAAGCGATCCTCGTCCTCTCCCAGGTCGAGCGTGTAGTCGAAACGGCGCTGATTCACCGCGGATCCCTGGACCGGAACGTGGAAGGCCTTGGCTTCCCAGTTCTGCGGATCGAAGGCCAGGGCAGTGGAGCCCTGGTAGTCCTGGCTGATGACCCCTGGCGCGGCATACCGGAGGGACGGGTCGAACCAGAGGGTGTCCCCGCCAGGATTCGCCACGCCGATCAAAAGATCATTGAACTGCTGCCAACATAGCAATTTGCGATCAAAGACCGCCCGGTCCCGATCCACCACCATGGCGACCTGGGGCTTGAGGCCGAGATCCTTCAGCATCTCCCAGTAGAGGAACATCATCCCCGTGGCTGTCGTGCGGCCGCGTTCCGCGGCCGCATCCAGGTCCTTGGGATCGATCTCCGCCTTCTCATCCTTCTTCGAACGGAGAGCCTCCTCCTGGTACGTGGGATAGGTGGTGTTCTGGATGGCCCCATCCAGGCGCTTCAGCAGTTCCACGGCCCGGGGACCCGGGGCCTCCGGAAGGCCCGCGGAAAGGGTTGCCAGGAGGTTCCGGTAGGACCGCCCCTTGTCGATTCCCTGTTCAAAATAGTCTTTGAGGATTGTTCGTCCCACTGCGTTCCAGTAGGCGTCAGGCCCCTTGGAGGCCGCGTACCGAAGGTTTTCCGGGACGGGAAAGAGCATGATGCGGCAGGCGGGCCTCGGACCCGCCACGCTGTAGGGGGGGTTGTCCATCCCGGGCAACCCCTCGAGGGTCAGGACGGTGAAGTTGCCCTCCTCCGTCCTGTCGGCCTTGCGTGCTCCGCCTGTCTGCACTTGCCAGGCCCATTCGAAGGCCTTGGGGATCTCCACGACCACCTTCTGGACAGGATAGGGGCCGGAGAGCGTCAGACGCTCCATCTGCCCGAACGCCATCCGCTGGATATCGTAGTAGGGCTTGGACTGCTTCCACGCGATCTCCACCAGGCAGTTGTCCGTCACGCCTGGCGCCACCACGACGGTGCGCTCCGCCTCCGCATACCCGACCTTCGCCACGGTCTTGGTGGCCATATCCTTCCTGGAGAAGGGAATGATTTGGCCGTCTGGCAATACCGTCCGGCCGGCGATGTCATAACAGTCCTTGTCGAATCCGGAGAATTCGGCCGCACCCTTCCCGGCCGGTGCAAGGATCCGGATGCGCTGCGTGAACTCGGCATAGCGGGAGTGGATCTTGACGTGATCCTCCAGCACCAGCGCACCCTTCCCTTCGGTGGTCGAATCATGGAGGGCCCACACCTCTGGACCGACCGGAGGGAAGGCTGGACCCGCCAGAAGCGATAAAGCAGCGCAAACCAACATTGAAGCCGACGCGAAACAGTGGCGCATGCCAAATCCTTCCTGGAGTGCGGGTGTTTCTCCGAACATACAGGGATCCGCCCACGATTTCCAAGGGCCTAGGATCAGTTGTGACGTGTGTCTCCGGTCCGGGGACCTACTGCCACAGGCTGAAATCCGCCACGCGCAGGAAGGCCTGGCGGAGGCGATGGAGGAGGCTGAGCCGGGCGGCGCGGAGGGCGGGATCGTCGCACTTCACCATGACGGCGGTGAAGAAGGCTTCGAGGGGTTCCGCCAAGTCCGCGAGGGCGGCCAGGAGGGTCCCGTGGTCGCCGGTGGCCTCGAGGGCCTTCAACCGCTCGGCCAGGGCCCTCTCGGTGGCGTCCTGGAGGACGGCGGCCTCGAAGGCCTCGATGGGCATTTCGTCCTTGAGGATGTTGCCGATGCGCTTGGCGCTCTGGGCGAGGCTGGCGAAGCGCGCGTCCTCGGCGAAGGCGGACAGCGCCTCGCAGCGGGCCTTGAGGGCCACCAGGTCCATCCAGCCAACCGCGGAGGCCGACCGACGTACGGATCCGGCATAACCCGCCAGTTCCAGCTGGTAGGCCACGCGGTCCTTGAAGAAGGTCAGCAGGGCCTCGCGGGTTTCGGCCTCGGGCTTCGTGGCCTTCGGGGCCACCACCTTGAGGGCCGCTTCCACCAGGTCCGCCAGGGTCAGGGGCCAGCCCTGCTCCCACAGGATGCGCACGATGCCCTGGCCGGCGCGGCGGAGGGCGAGGGGGTCCTTCGAGCCGCTGGGGATGAGGCCCACGGCGAAGCAGCCCGCCACGGTGTCCAGCTTGTCGCAGAGGGAGAGCAGGCAGCCCATCGGGGTGCCCGGGATGGCGTCGTCGGCGCCGATGGGGCGGTAGTGCTCCTTGATGGCCTTCCAGACCTCCTCGTGGGCGCCCTCGTGGCGGAGGTATTCGCCACCCATGACGCCCTGCAGCTCGGGGAACTCGCCCACCATGAGGGTCCGCAGGTCGCACTTCGCCATGCGGGCCGCCTCTAGGGCCCGGTCGATGTGCGCGTCATCGGTCGAAAGCCGCGTGGCGAGGGCCTTCGTGAGGGCCACGACGCGGCCAGTCTTCTCGTGGTAGCTGCCCAGCTCCCGCTGGAAGGTGAGGGCCTTCAGCTTCTCCAGGCGGTCGGCCAGAGGGTGCTTGCGGTCCTCGGCGAAGAAGAACCGGGCGTCGTAGAGCCGCGCCTTCAGCACCCACTCGTTGCCGGCCTTCACGAAGCCCTCGGGATCGTCCTCGCGGTTGGCGGCGGTGAGGAAGCAGGGCAGCAGGGCACCATCGGCCTGCTCGATGCAGAAGGCCTTCTGGTGCTCCCGGAGGCTCACCACCAGCACTTCCTTGGGCAGTTCCAGGAAATCGGAAGGGAAGTCGCCCCGCACCACCTTCGGGAACTCCACGATCTCCGCCAGGGTGTCCAGCAGCTCCGGATCCGCCACCACGCGGCCCCCCGCCTCGGCGGCCAGGGTCTCCAGCTGCGCGGCGATGCGCTGGCGCCGGACCTCCACGCTGACGACCACCCCTGCGGCCTCCAGGGCGGCCTCGTAGGACTCCGGCGTGGCGATCTTGACCGGTTCGGGATGCTGGCGATGGAACAGACGGTGGCCCCAGGTGGTGTTCGTGGCGGCCACGCCATCCACGGTGATGGGCACCACCTGCTCCCCGAAGAGGCAGAGAATGTTGCGAATGGGGCGGACAAACTCGAACTCCGACGAGCCCCAGCGCATGGCCTTGGGCACGTGCAGGCCCGCGATGAGCCCCGGCAAGGCCTCCGCCAGCAGCTCCACCGTGGGCCGGCCCGGCTTCGTAATCGTCACCACCGCGCAGGGCTCCTTCTTCCCCGCCGGCTGCTCGAAGCGGACGGCCGAGAACTCCACCCCCCACTTCTCCGCGAACTTCAGCCCCTGGATGGTGGGCTTGCCGGCCTCGTCCACGCACATGCGCTGGGGCGGACCGACCTGGGTTTCCGTCTGGTCGGGCTGAGCGGCCGGAAGGCCCGGGATCCGCCACGCCAACTTCCTGGGGGACATGAAGTCGGGCAGTGGTTCCGAAACGGTTCCATACGGAGTCACAGCCATTCCAGTTGGAAGCAGCGATTCCTTCTCCATAAACTTGAAATATGAATGATTGAACTCGACGTGCAGCGGTCTCAAAAACCGCGCCGGGATCTCCTCGCAGTGAAGCTCCAGCAGGAAGGTCTTCGTGGCGCTCACTGGGCACCTCCCTTCCCGGCGGCTTCGACCGGCACGGCGGCGCCCTCCGCGTGCTCCAGGTAGGCCCGGGCGCAGGCGCAGGCCAGGTCGCGGACGCGCTTGATGATGCCGGGGCGCTCGGTGGTGCTCACCGCGCCGCGGGCGTCGAGGACGTTGAAGGTGTGGCTCATCTTGAGGGCCTGCTCGTAGGCGCTGAGGAAGTGGCCGTGGTCGTTGAGCAGGCGCCAGCCCTCCTTCTCAAAGGCGTCGAAGAGGGTACGGTGCAGGTCGATGTCGGCGTGCTCGAAGCTGTAGGCGGAGAGCTCGAACTCCTCGCGCTGGCGCATCTGGCCGTAGGTCACGGGGAACACGCCGTCGTCCGTGGTCACGTTCCCGTGGACGAGGTCGAAGATGTTGTCGTAGCCGCCCAGGAACATACAGATGCGCTCGATGCCGTAGGTCAGCTCGGCGCTCACGGGCCGGCAGTCCAGGCCGCCCACCTGCTGGAAGTAGGTGAACTGGCTGATCTCCATGCCGTCCAGCACCACCTGCCAGCCCACGCCCCAGGCGCCGAGGGAGGGCGACTCCCAGTTGTCCTCCTCGAAGCGGAGGTCGTGCTTGGAGAGGTCGATGCCCAGGGCCTCCAGGCTCTCGATGTAGAGGTCCTGCACCTTGGCGGGCGAGGGCTTGAGGATCACCTGGAACTGGAGGTGCTTGTAGACGCGGAAGGGGTTCTCGCCGTAGCGGCCGTCCGCCGGGCGGCGGGAGGGCTCCACGTAGGCCACGTTCCAGGGCTTGCTGCCCAGGGCGCCGAAGAAGGTGAGCGGGTTCATGGTGCCCGCGCCCTTTTCCAGGTCGTACGGCTGGCCGATGAGGCAGCCCCGGTCGGCCCAGAACCGCTGCAGGCGGAGGATCAGTTCCTGGATGTGCATGGGAGGACGTCCGTAAACCTTCGATTCTAGCCGCTTCCGGCCTGGATCAGAACGGGACCTTTGCCCCGGATCACTGGCATTCCCGGGCCCTTCGGGTAGACTTCTCGTTTTTCCAGGTGCCCCCCATGGCCCGAAAAATCGCCCTCCTCGCCATCGGCGGCAACGCGCTCCTGAAAGAGAAAGAGCGCGGGCTCCAGGAGGAGCAGCTGGAGAACGCCCGGGAGACGGCGGAGATGCTGGCCCACGTCGTGTCGGAGGGCTACGCCCTCTGCGTGGTCCACGGCAACGGGCCCCAGGTGGGCAACCTGCTCATCCAGCAGGAGGCGGGTTCGGGCCAGATTCCCGGCTACAGCCTGGACATCTGCGGCGCCATGACCCAGGGCTCCATGGGCTACATGCTGGAGCGCATGCTCATCAACCGCCTGCGGTTCATGAAGCTCGAGGCCCCCGTGACCTCCGTGCTCACCGAGGTGGTGGTGGACAAGGAGGACAAGGGCTTCCAGGACCCCACCAAGCCCGTGGGCCCCTTCTACCCGGAGTTCCGCGCCCTGGAGCTGATGCGGTCGAAGCGCTGGAAGATGAAGGAGGACTCGGGTCGCGGCTGGCGCAAGGTGGTGCCCTCGCCCCGCCCCCTGGAGATCGTCCAGCTCGACGCCATCAAGACCCTGCTCGGGAAGGGCCACTGCGTCATCGCCGGGGGCGGCGGCGGCATCCCGGTGATCCGCGACGCCAGCGGCTTCCTGGTGGGCGTGGAGGCGGTCATCGACAAGGACCGGCTCAGCGCCCTGCTGGCCGCCCAGCTGGAGGCCGACCTGTTCATCATCCTGACCGGCGTGGCCAAGGTGGCCCTCGACTTCGGCAAGCCCACCCAGCGCTGGATGGACCGCCTCACCGCCACCGAAGCCCGGAAGCACCTGGCCGAGGGGCAGTTCCCGCCCGGCAGCATGGGCCCCAAGATCGAGAGCGCCCTGGCCTACCTCGATGGCGGCGGCCACGAGGTGCTCATCACCACCGCCGAGGCCCTGGCCGTCGAGGATCCCGAAACGGTGGGCACCCGCATCGTGCGGGACTAGGAGTCTCCCATGTACGCCCTGATGATCGTCCGCTACCGCCGCCCCATCGCCGAGATCGAGGCGGTCACGGAGGCCCACCGGGCCTACCTCCGCACCCTGCAGGCCCAGGGCATCCTGCTGGCCTCGGGCCCCATGGATCCCCGCAACGGCGGCGTCATCCTCTTCCGCGTGCAGGACGCCAACCCCCTGGCGGACCTGGATGCCATCCGCGATGGCGATCCGTTCTTCCAGCAGGGTCTGGCCACCTACGAGCCCCTTGTGTGGAAGGTGAGCTTCGGGAAGGAAGGCCTGGATCGCCTGTAGGATCCCGGACAGAACCCGCGCCACCCCGCGCCGGCCAGAGGCGCAAGGTGGCGCGGGCCCCTGCCGCGCCGGTCAGGTGGTCATCTTGATGTCGACCGGGTTCCGGAAGGTGTCGTAGATCGGCGAGGTCCGCCGGACCTGCTCATGGAGAGCCTTCACCTGCTCGGGGGTGCCGTTGCAGGCGAGGTTCACCTTCACGCGGATCTGGGACAGGCCGGGGCGGATGTCCTTGTCCAGTTCGAGGAACCCCCGGAGGTCCGTGTCGGCCTCCAGGTCGAAGCTGAGGCTGGTGATCTCGATGCCCATGGCCGCCGCCGTGTAGGCGTAGGTCACGCTGAGGCAGGAGCTCAGGGCGTGGAGCGCCGCCTCCCCGGCGCTGGGCGCCAGGTCCGTACCGAGGAGGGCGGCGGGTTCATCGCCCTCCATGAAGAGGGGGGCGGCCCGCTTGTGCTCCTGCCCCGCCCCGTAGAGGGAGTCGAACGTGCTCTGGGAGTGGGCCCGGTTGATCCATTTGGCCCGGGACCGGAACGTGAAGCGCCCGAGGTCCGGCTTGGCCTCCACCTGGGCCACCATGGCGTTCAGGTCCTCCACATTCACGCCATTGTGGATGGTTGCGATGCTGCCCATGGGTCCTCCTTTGGACAGGCGCTTCCGGCCACAGGGAGGCCGGGCCTCCCTGGCACGGAAGCGAAGATGGGACACCCGCGGGGCCCCCGCGCACCGCAGGGTCCCCCGGAAACAGGCCCCCAGCATGGGGCGGTTTGAGGATGATTCAAGGTCGCAAAGACCAGACCACCCTGGCCAATGCGGATCCTCCCGGGATCCAACCCTTGCGACGCCCTCGCGCCCTGGCAGGGCCCCTGCAGACCTTCAGGCGGGGCCAGCAGGGATCAGCCCTGCCCCTCCCCGGGGTGGGCCGCGTTGACGGTTCCCTCCCCCGGCGTGATGAAGAGGATCCTGCATTCGCCTTCGATGCTGGCGGTGTGCCAGGTGCCCCTCGGGATGATCACGGAGGTCCCCGGCCTGTCGAAGGGGAGGGTCCGGGCGCTGCCCCCTTCCCAGAGCCGCAGTTCGGCCCGGCCGGACAGGAGGACCAGGATCTCATCGCCCATGGGATGCCGCTCCCAGGTGGGCCAGTCCCGGTCGAACCAGTGCACCGCCACAAGCAGGCACTGCCGGAATCCCTGGAACCGGGCCTCGAGATCCTGGTAGAGCGTCGGCCCCACTGGGACCGGATGGACCGACAGCCCAGGATCCACCACCAGGAACGTAGTCTTCAGATCCATCGGCAGCATGGCTTCACCTCCCCGGGCCAGGGGCCTGTCTCGCGGCCTCCAGCGCCTTCCGTGCCTTCTCGCGTTCGGCATCGCTGGGCGTACCCCACACGGCCCGGCTGGGCTTCTGCTTGAGGAGCTGGAGCAGTTCCTCGACGGAATCGAGGGATCGGCGCAGGGTCTTGAGGCTGGTTTCCAGCTCAGGCTGGTCCTCGGCGCGGAACCTCGAGAGCAGGGCGTCCGCCTGCTGGAGGGTGGCGGCCAGGCTCACCACGATGCGGTCCAGTTCCGGTCGCCGCGACTCCAGCAGCCCGCGGGTGATGGCCAGGCTCTTCTCCAGGTCCGCCAGGGCCTTGTCCGCCTCGCCCATGCTGCGGTCCGCGTGGCCCACGAGGCCGCGCCCCTCCTGCGCGAGGGCCTGGAATTCCCGCAGGGCGCCGTTCAGGGACTGGAGCGCCTGCTTCACCGCGGGATGGTCCAGCACGTCGCCCAGGCCGTGGGTGCGCAGGCGGTCGCGGAGGGCCTCCACGCTCCCAGTGAGGGTGTCGAGCAGCCGGTCCGCCTTCTCCAGCACACTGCCGAGGGACACGCCCTGGTCGCCCGGGATCTGGTCGCCGGGGGCCAGGACCACCGTCCGCTCCGCCGGGTCCGGGAGCTGGAGGTCCAGGAAGGTGCTGCCCAGGCCCTTGGCGGCCACCAGGGCCCGGGTGCCCCGCCACAGGCGGATGTCCTGGCGGATGGAGAGGGTGGCGAGGAAGTGGTAGTCCACACCCTCCTGGCGCATGTCCACCCGATCCACGGCGCCCACGCGATAGCCCTTGAGCTCCACATCGCTGCCGGGCGCCAGGCCCTCCATGCTGTCCAGGCGCACCACCAGCGGGTAGGACCGCTCCACCACGGCGCGGGCGTTCTTGAAGACCAGCAGGCCCAGGAACAGCCCCAGGGCCGCGAGGACGAAGGCGCCCAGCCGGACATCCTGCTTGTCGAAGTTCATGGCTGCTCCGGGTCGGAAGGGGAGAGGCCGCCCGGCGCCAGATGCAGGCGCCGCGCGGGAAGGCCGGCGAAGGGGCCGGGGTCCTCCAGGGCCAGGACGAGGGTGCGGGCCGGGTCGGCCGCCCAGGCCTGGATCAGGTCCAGGACCTCGGCCCGGTCGCCGCTCTCCACGCCCTCCAGGGGATCGTCCAGGATGACGAGGTCGGGTTCCAGGGCCGCGACCCGGGCGTAGCTGGCCAGCTTGCGGGCCCCGGCGCTCACGGCGTGGGGGCGGAAGCCGGCCACGGCCCCGAGTCCGAAGCGGGACAGGGCGCGTTCCGCGCGGCCCACCGCCTCGCCCGCGGACATCCCCCCGAAGCGCAGGGGCAGCGTCACGTTGTCCCGCAGCGTCTGGTTGGAGAGCAGCCCGCCCTGGGCGAAGACGAAGCCGAGCCGGACGCGGCCCGCCAGGGCCAGGGCGCCCTCCCCGGGCCAGAGGTCCACGCCGCCCACGCGGACCCGCCCGGAGCGCGGCGGGAGCGTGCCCGCCAGGGCCCGGAGCAGCTGGCTCTTGCCGCATCCGCCCGGCCCGAGCACCAGCAGGTTGGCCCCGGGCTCCAGCGACAGGTGAAGGCCCGAGAAGAGCGGGCGTCCGTCCGGAGCATCGAGGGCGAGGTCGTCGGCGAGGAGCATGGTCAGAAGTAGAAGAAGGCGGTCACGAGACCGTCCAGCAGGAAGACCGCCACCAGGGCGGAGACGACCGTCTTGGTGACGGCCTGGGGGATCTCCGTCTGGCTGCGGCGGATGCCGAGGCCGTAGTGACAGGCGTGGAAGGCGATGGCCCCGCTGAAGAGGGCCACCTTGAGCAGGGTGGCCGCCAGGTCGCGGTTCATGAGGGCGTCGCGGACGGAATCCATGAAGAAGCCCAGGGTCACGCCGTGCTTGAGCCGCGCCACCAGGAAACCGCCGACCAGGGCCGAGGCGTCGAAGAACACCACCAGGGCGAACACCGAGACCAGCACGCCCAGCCAGCGGGGCAGCAGCAGGTACTGGTAGGGGTTCACGCCGTGGGCCGCCAGGGCGTCCACCTCGCCGTTCAGCTGCATGGTCCCCAGCTCCGCGGCGATGGCCGTGGCGCTGCGGCCGATGACCAGCACCGCGGTGAGCAGCGGCCCCAGCTCGCGGAAGATGATGAGCACCATGAGCAGGCCGATGTAGTTCTCCGCCCCCAGGCCGGAGAGCTGGCTGAAGGCCTGGATGAGCGTGACGCCGCCCAGCAGCAGGGCCGTGCCGCAGGTCAGCAGCAGGGCGTCGAGGCCCGTGAAGCGGATCTGGAGCCGGGCCTGGGCGCCCACCACCGGGAGCTGGTCCAGGCGCAGGGTCAGGGCGTAGCGGAGGGTCTGGAGCACCAGGTGGGCCTGGTCGCCCAGGAACACCAGGAACCGGCGCACCGGCGCGCCCAGACTCGCCAGGAAGCCCATGCCATCTCCGGGAAGGGATGGCCCAGGCTAGCAGGAAACCCCATCCTCAGCGGTCCGCCACGAAGCCGTCGGCATAGTCGATGACGCAGACCGTGCCGTACTGCGCGTGGGCCGCCGCCCCCGCCCCGGCCTGGTGGAGGTCCGGGTTGAAGAGGTTCTTCCGGTGCCCGCGGCTGGGCACCCCGTCGTCCACCAGCAGCTGGACCACCACCAGCCGGGGATCGTCCTCGCCGGTGCTGATGTTCTCGGCCACCAGGGACTGCCAGCGCCCCAGACGGTCCAGCCGGGCCGCGGGCCCGCTGCCGTCCCGGCCCTGGTGGCTGAGCAGGCCCCGTGAGCCCAGGTACTGCGCGTGCGCCTTGGCGGCCCGGGCCAGCCCCTCGTTGAAGCGCAGGGGACCCGCGGGACGGGCCGTTTCCAGGAAGCGGATGGCCTCGTCCAGGGCCGCCACGCCCTCCTCCGTGCGCAGGGGCACCCGCCCGGGCCGACGCCAGAGGGTGCCCTCGAAGGCGTCCCGGAGGGCGCGGAGGTGCTCGGCATAGGCGCGCGGCGACACGCGGGCGTCGCTCATCTCCTGGACCACGGCCCGCTCGAAGGCCGTGGCCTTCTCCGCCGCAGGAGCCCCGGCCTGGAGGAGCGAGGCGGCGAGGAGGAGGGCAACGGGTCTCATGGGGTCCCCAGGCGGTGCCCCCCAGGATAGGCACGGATCAGCCAGGGATGGAGGCGGCAGGCCAGGCAGAATCCGAAGGCCGCTTCCAGACCCGCGCAGACGGCCAGGACGGCCGCCAGGCCGAGGCCCAGGGTGCGGGCCCCGGCCAGCAGCGCCAGCGCTGTCCCCAGGGAGAACAGGCAGCCCACCGAGGCGGCGAAGCGCTTGGGGCCGGCGTTGACCGGCCGCGGGGCCAGCCCCGCCAGCCGGCGCGCCAGCCCGGCGGCGCGGGCGACGGGGCTGAGGTCCGGCCACCCGGCGGCACGGAGGCCGAAGTCCGCCGCCAGGGCCAGGGCGAGCCAGCCCAGGCCCCGCCAGGCGGCGAGGCTGGCGAGAACCAGGACGGCCAGGGCCGCGATCCGCGCCGCCCCGTCGTCCACGAGGCCGGAGACGACGGGACAGCTGGGGCCCTGGGAAGGCGCCGGAGCCGGGCGGCTCAGCGGACCGCCTCCGCCAGGTCCATCTCGGCGTAGAGGGGATGGCTCAGGTAGCGTTCGCCGGTGTCGCAGAGCACCGCCACCACCGTCTTCCCCTGGCCGAGTTCCTTCGCGACCTTCACGGCGGCGTGGACGATGGCGCCGGTGCTGATGCCCGAGAGCAGGGCCTCCTCCCGGGCCAGCCGGCGGGCCATGGCCAGGGCGTCGTCGTAGGCCACGTCCTCGATCCGCTGGAAGGCGTTGCGGTTGAGGATGGAGGGCACGAAGTTGGCGCCGAGGCCCTGGATCTTGTGCGGACCCGCCTTCCCCTGGGTGAGGATGGGCGAATCCAGCGGCTCCACGGCCACCACGAGGGTGCCGGGCTTCTTCTGGGCCAGGACCTCGCCCACCCCGGTGACGGTGCCGCCGGTGCCGATGCCCGCCACGAAGGCGTCCAGCTCGGGCACCTGGGCCAGCACCTCCAGGGCCGTGGTCCGGCGATGGACCTCCGGGTTGGCCGGGTTGTCGAACTGGCGCACCACGAAATAGGAAGGATCGGCGGCGGCCAGTTCCTCCGCCTTCTCCACGGCGCCCTTCATCCCGAGGCTGCCCGGCGTGAGGATCAGCTCCGCGCCGTAGGCCTTCAGGAGGGAGCGACGCTCCTGGGTCATGGTGTCGGGCATCACCAGGGTGGAGGGGTAGCCCTTGGCCGTGGCCACGAAGGCCAGGCCCACGCCCGTGTTGCCGCTGGTGGCCTCCAGGATGCGCATGCCGGGCTTCAGGACGCCCCGGGCCTCCGCGTCCTCGATCATGCTCAGGGCGATGCGGTCCTTCACGGAGCCGCCGGGGTTGGCGCTCTCGAGCTTGAGGTAGATCGTGGCGGCGCCGGCGGGCACCACCCGGTTGAGGCGCACCACCGGGGTGCGGCCGATGAGCTGGTAGGCGTGGTCCACGCGGTCGGGACGGTCGGTGGGGCGGCTCATGGGGTTCTCCGAAGGGGACGGGCGAGGCCCGGATCCAGAAGCATGGCTTCCGATTTCGCAATTGTCAAGTTTGTTAATTGATTTTATTATGTATTCGGTTATCCTCATTCCCGGAGGCGGTTGATGAAAGGTACGGCGAAAGGTCGCTACGGACTTCAGTTCATGGTGGGTTTGGCCCTGCAGGCGGGCCGGGGCCCCGTCCTGGTGGACGCGGTGGCGGCCCGCCAGGCCCTGCCGCCCAAGTTCCTCCGCGTGCTGCTGGGCCCGCTCAAGACCGCCGGTCTCGTGAAGGTGCAGCGCGGTCCCAGCGGGGGCTGCGAGCTGGCGCGGCACCCCAGCCACATCACGGCCCTGGAGGTGATCGAGGCCCTGGAGGGCCGCCTGGGGGCCCCGGAGGCGGAGCCCGGCGCCACCGCCGGGGCGCGGGCCGTGCGGGAGGCCTGGCTCCGCAGTGCGGAGGCGGCCCGGGCCGTCCTCCGGGACACCAGCCTGGCCGACCTCGCCGCCCGCCAGCAGGCCCTGGAGTCCGGCAGCCACGGCTACTCGATCTGACCGGCCGCCGGGTGGCACCAGGGCCGAAGGGGCGTTCCGGGACTGCGTGTAGGCTGAAGCCATGGCCTTGCAGAAATGGACCTTCACCGTGGCCGCGGAGGACAGCACCCTCCGCCTGGACCAGCTCGTCGCCCAGCGCACCGGGCTCAGCCGCCGGGCCGCCCGGGAGGCGCTGAAGCTCGGCGGCGTGCAGGTGGACCGGAAGCGGATGCGGGTGGCGGGCCGCCTGCTGAAGGCCGGCACGGAGGTCCGCGTGGCCTTCGATCCCGACCTGCCGCCCGTGCCGGAGATGGCCATCCCCGTGGTCTTCGAGGACCCCTGGCTGCTGGCCGTGGACAAGCCCGCGGGCCTGGCCACCCAGGGCACCTGGGCCTCGGACCGCCACGACCTGCTGGCCCTCCTGAAGGCCCAGCGCCCGGACCTGAAGCTGTTCCTCCACCACCGCCTGGACCAGGGCACCTCGGGCCTGCTGCTCTTCGCCAAGGACGCCGCCGCCAACCCCGGCCTCGCCACGGCCTTCGCCTCCCGGGACATGGAGAAGCTCTACCTGGCGCGGCTGTCCGAGCCCCTTGGGGCCTGCACCGTGGAGGCCCCCATCGGGCGGTTGCGCGGCGCCGATCCCGGACGCTTCGGCTGCGTCGGCGACCTGCTGGAACCCAAGTCCGCCCGCACGGACTTCCGCCCCGCCACGGGCGAGGAGACCGCGGGCCTCGTGCCCGGCCACTACGTCGTGGCCCGGCTCCACACGGGCCGCACCCACCAGATCCGCGTCCACCTGGCCCACCTGGGGCACCCCATCCTCGGCGACACCCTCTACGGCGGCGCCCCCTCGGACCGCCTCTGGCTCCACGCCTGGCGGCTGGGACTGAAGCACCCCGTCACCGGCGACGACCTGCGCCTGGAGGCCCCGCCCGCCCGGTTCCGGGCATGAGGCTGCCGGTCCTCTTCAACCCCGCGTCGGGCACGCATCCCAAGGATCCGGACGCCCTGCTCCGGCCCCTGCCGAAGGAGCTCCGGGACCGGGTGGAGCCCCTGCCCTTCGGCCCGCCCTGGGATTACGCCCCCGCCATCGCCCAGGCCAGGGCGGCGGGAGGTCCCCTGCTGGTCTGGGGCGGGGACGGCACCATGCACCATGCGGCCCGGGCCCTCCTCGACGCCGGCTGCCCCGTGGCCATGGGCGTCATTCCCGGCGGCAGCGGCAATGGGCTGGCGCGGGGCCTCCGCACGCCCCTGGAGCCGGAGGGAGCGCTCCAGCGCCTGCTGGAGGGGCGGGAGCTGCAGGTGGACCTGCCGCGGCTGGACGGCGTCCCCTTCCTCAACCTCTGCGGCACCGGCTTCGAGGCGGCCGTGGCCCACCGCTTCGCCGGCCTGCCCTCCCGCGGCTTCGCCAGCTACGCCCGGGCCACCTGGCAGCTCTGGCGGACCTGGCCCGAGGCGGATCTGCGTTGGGACGCGCTCCGCGGGCCGGATCCCGAGCCCACGTCGGGGTTCCAGCGCATCCGGGAGGCCTGGCGGGGCCACGACCCGGACCTTCCCGAGCGGGCCTGGAGCCTGTGTTTCGCCAACCTGCCGCAGTACGGGTCGGGCCTCTGGATCGCGCCCCACGCCGATCCCACGGACGGCGCGTTGCAGTGGGCCAGCCTCCACCGCCCCTCCTGGTTCGACCTGCTGGCCGAGGCCCCCGTGCTGTTCCGGGAGGGCGGCCACACGCCCCTGCGCCAGGAGGGGCGGCTTCTCCGGGCCATCCTCCACCTGGACCGCCCCCTGCCCTGGCACCTGGATGGCGAACCCGCCCCGGAGCGCGACCGCGCCGAGCTCACCGTGGAACCCCGCGCCTTCCGGCTTCAGGTGACGGGGGCCTGTCCCTGGGCATAGGCCTGCCCTGGCGCAGAAACGGCCCCGCCGGGCCGTTTCTGCGGGTGGGAAAGGCTCAATGTGGATACACGGCAGGCCCGGTCAGGCTGGGCCCGGAGAACTCGGCACTGACGCTGGGCGAGGCACCCCAGAGGCCGGCGACCATGGGCACCTGGCTGAGGTCCACCTTCAGGGGATCCCAATCCCGGCGGATGGTGAGGGTGTAGGGGCTGTCCTTGTCGGACCACCACGCCGGGTCATCCACGATGATGTACATCGCCGTGGCCTCCTTGGCGGGGTTCGTGAGGGTGATCATCACGGGCTGAGGCGCCATGGCCGCCTGGAGCATGCCGGGCCCGGGCTGTCCCCACTTGTTCACGGCCATGAGCCGGAACCAGCCGATCTTCGGGTGGTGGACCTCCACCTGGATGCGGCCACCGGCAGGCACCGCCACCCCGTAGGCCCGCCAGCCTGCGGGACGCTGGGTGTAGTCGGAGAGGGCGCTGACGCCCACGCCCACCGGCGTCACCGGGAGGAAGCCCCTCCGGGACAGCCACTGGATCTGGGCCATGAGATCCCGGCCCTGCCAGTAGGTGAGGGTCGGCTGGACCCTGCAGCGCTCCCAGGCGGGCGGCACGATGATCCGGGTGCCGGCATACATCGAGACCCGGCCTCCCTGGGGCAGGGCGGTGGGCCGTCGGCCCATGGGCCCGTCCTCCACACCAGCGCTGCTGCGGCCACCGCGGGGCCCGACGGGCATGGGGGTACCCGAGCGCTGTTCGTCCATGGAGCGCATGGGCATGGGGGCGCGCGGCTGTGGCGTGGCGCGACGCCCCTGCTCGTCTTGTGGCGAAGCGCCACAGAGAAGGGAGGTCAACGCCAGGGCGGCGAGGGTGCGGAACTGCAGGCTGGCGGACGTCATGTCTTACCTCCGAGTTCGCTGGACGCCACGTGGCGTCATGCCCCTGAAGCGAGGTCCGTGCCACGGGGGGGCCATGAGGCGATATGCTGGCCCCATCAAGCTTCGGGGGAGATCCGGTGTTCGGCAAGATCCAGCACATTCATTTCGTGGGCATCGGGGGCATCGGCATGTCGGGCATCGCCGAGGTGCTGGCCAACCTCGGCTACCAGGTCTCTGGCTCCGACCTGAAGGAGAGCGCCGTCACCCAGCGGCTGCGGAGCCTGGGCATCACCGTGCACCTGGGCCACCTCGGCCGCGCCATCGAAGGGGCCCAGGTGGTGGTGATCTCCTCGGCCGTGAAGGGCGACAACCCGGAGGTCGTGGCCGCCCATGCCGCCAAGGTGCCCGTGATCCCCCGCGGCGAGATGCTGGCGGAACTCATGCGCATGAAGTACGGCGTGGCCGTGGCCGGCTCCCACGGCAAGACCACCACCACCAGCATGATCGCCCAGGTGCTGAGCCAGGGCGGCATCGATCCCACCATCGTCATCGGCGGGAAGCTGGGCACCATCGGCAGCAACGCCAAGCTGGGCAAGGGCCCCTTCCTCGTGGCCGAGGCGGACGAGAGCGACGGCAGCTTCCTCATGCTGAACCCCACCCTCGCCGTGGTGACGAACATCGACCGGGAGCACCTGGACCACTACCGCAACCTGGAGGAGATCCAGGAGGCCTTCGTGACCTTCGCCAACAAGGTGCCCTTCTACGGATCCGTGTTCCTCTGCATGGATGATCCCCACGCCGCGGCGGTGCGGCCCCGTCTCAAGCGCCAGGTGCACACCTACGGCACGCACCCCCAGGTGGACATCCGCGCCCGGGAGATCCGCCAGGAGGGCTTCCGCACCCACTTCAAGGTCAGTGCCTTCGGCGAGGACCTGGGCGCCTTCAGCCTGGGCGTGCCCGGCCACCACATGGTGCTGAACGCCCTGGCCGCCATCGGCGTGGCCCTGGAACTGAACGTGGAGCGGGAGGTGGTGCGCGCCAGCCTCGCGAGTTTCACGGGGGCCGACCGCCGCTTCCAGCTCAAGGGCGAGAAGGGCGGCGTGCTCGTCATCGACGACTACGGGCACCACCCCACGGAGATCGCCGCCACCCTGGCGGCGGCCCGGGCCGGGTTCCCGGAGCGCCGCATCGTCGCCGCCTTCCAGCCCCACCGCTACAGCCGCACCAGGGCCCTGCTCGACGAGTTCGGCACGGCCTTCTTCGAGGCGGACGTGGTGGTGGTCACGGACATCTACCCCGCCGGGGAACCCCCCCTCCAGGGCGTGGACGGCACCGCAGTCGTGGAGGCCCTGCGCGCACACGGACAGAAGGAGGTCCACCTGGCCGGTCGGGTCGAGGATCTGCCGGCGGCCCTGCTGGGGATCACGCGGCCCGGGGACCTGCTCCTCACCTTCGGGGCCGGGTCCATCACCCACGCCGGTCCCCAGTTCCTCGACCTCGACCGGCCGGAGTGAGGACCGTGGGCCGGCGCGTCACCCTCGCCATCACGGGCGCCTCGGGCTCGGCCTTCGGCGTGGCCGTGCTCCGGCGGCTCAGCGCGAACCCGGAGGTGGAGCAGGTCGCCCTCCTACTCTCCCCCACCGGGAAGCGCTGCCTGCTGGATGAGACCGGTCTCACCCCGAAGGAGCTGGCCACCCTGCCCAAGGTGGGCCTGCGCGACGAGCGGGACCTGGGCGCCGACATCTCCTCGGGCTCCTTCCGCCAGGACGGCATGGCCCTCGTGCCCTGCAGCGCGGGCGCCCTGGGCCGCATCGCCGCCGGGGTGAGCGAATCCCTGGTCAGCCGCGCGGCGGACGTCTGCCTGAAGGAGCGCCGCCCCCTGGTGCTCTGCCTGCGCGAGACGCCGCTCAACCGCATCCACCTGGAGAACATGCTGCGCGTCCACGACGCCGGGGCGGTGGTCATGCCGATCATGCCGGGCTTCTACAGCGGGCCGAAATCCCTCGATGACCTCTTCGACACCTTCGCCACCCGCGTGCTCGACCAGCTGGGCCTGAGCGAGCCGGACGCCCGGCGGTGGCGCGGATGAGCCCCGCCGAGGTCGTCGTCCTCGGCAACCTGGGCGTCGACACGAACGTCTATCTGCCCCCGCAGGTTCCTGCGGGCCCGGCGGAAACCACCTTCACGGAGAACCTGGACTGCGTCGGCCAGGCCGGCGGCTACGCCAGCCTCGGCTATGCCCGCCTGGGGCGGCGCACGGCCTTCATCGGCCACGTGGGCGACGATGCGCCCGGACGGCTCTGCCGCGACACCCTCGCCGCAGCCGGGGTGGACCTCCGGGCCCTGTTCCTGGATCCCGAAGGCACGGCGCGGAGCGTGAACCTGATGGCCCCGGACGGCAGCCGGCGGAACTTCTACGACGGGAAGGGCCACGCCCGCCTCCATCCGGATCCGGCCGCCTGCCGCGCGGTCCTGGCCGGGGCCCGCCTGGCCCACGTGAACCTGGCGGCGTGGACCCGGGACCTGCTGCCGGTCGCCCGGACCCTGGGGCTCACCCTGGCCTGCGACCTCCAGGACGTGGTGGATCCGACCGATCCCTACCGCGCCCCCTACATCCGCGAGGCCGACATCCTGTTCTTCTCCTCGGCCAACCACGCCGATCCGGAACCCCTGATGGAGGCCTTCCTCGCGGGGCGCCCCGACCGCATCGTCGTGGCCGGCCTCGGTCCCAGGGGGTGCGCCCTGGGAACCCGGGCGGGCATCCGCCGGTTCCCACCGGAAATCCTGGAGCGGCCAGTCGTCGATACCAACGGCGCGGGGGATTCCCTGGCCGTGGGCTTCCTGACGGCCCACGTGCTGGAAGGGCGATCGCTGGAGGCCTCCATCCGGCGGGGCCAGCTCGCGGCCCGCCACGCCTGCACCCTGCGGGGCACGTCGGACGGGCTGCTCACCGCTGCGGAACTGGAGGCCTTGGCCCGCGACGCGGGGGTTGAAGGCTAGCCCACGCCCTCCAGGGCGGCCTCGGCCTCGCGCTGGGCCCGGCGGGTGGACAGGAAGGCCCACAGGGCGCCCAGGGCCCCGGTGGCGGCCCCCACGGTGGACAGCAGCGCCATGCTGCGCAAGGAGAAGAAGCCCAGCCGGGCCAGGTCCACCAGGAGGGGCGACAGGCCGCCCAGGCCCCGGGCCATGGGCCACCAGAGGGCGAAGAGGCCGCCCAGGGCCAGGAGGCTCCCCGCCAGGCCGAGGGCGGCACCCTCCACGACCAGGGGGGTGCGGATGAAGCCCTCGGAGGCGCCCACCAGCCGCATGATGGCGATCTCCTCCTCCCGGGCCATGATGCTCATGCGGATCACGTTCCCCGTGGCGAAGCCCGCCGCCAGGAGGAGCAGCAATCCCAGCGTGGCCAAGGCGGAGCGGGCCATGCGGGCCATCTGCTGGAGGTGCTCCAGGCGGGCCTGGTCCACCAGCACGTCGCCCGCCCCGGGCATCTGCCGCAGGCTCTCGCCCACTTCCGTGGCCCGGTGGGCGGCGGTGAGGTCGGGGCGGAGGGTCAGCTCCAGGCTCTCCGGCAGGGCATCGGGCCCGGCGCCGTCCAGCAGGATCCCGGCCTCGCGGGTCGCGGACTGGAACCGCTTCCGGTTCTCCTCGGCGCTGACGCGGCGCACGGCGGTGAAGCGGGGATCCGCCTTGAGCCGGGCCTCCGCCTCCTGGAGGTTCTGCCCGTCCGCGGCGAAGACGACCACCTTGGCCATGCCTTCGAGATGCTGGACGAAGCGGTCCAGGCTCTCCACCAGGAGCAGGCCGCCCCCGGCCAGGAGCAGGCCCGAGGCCAGGGTCAGCACGGCCAGGAAATACTGCCCGCGATGCCGGAACAGGTCCTTCCAGACATCCTGGAGGAGCAGGCCGAGCAGCCGGAGCTGGGTCACGAGGCGTTCCCGTCCATGGCCACGCCGCGGAACACGGTGGTCGAGGGGCTCACGGTCTGGACCTTGGCATCTGTGCCCCCGAGGGGCGACTTCCAGAGGATGAGGGTGGCGTAGCCCGTGGTGCCCTGGCCGCGGAGGCCCACGAGCCAGTCCTTGGTGCCGGGGTGGGCGATGACGCGGAGGTCGGCCTGGGCCGTGGCGCTGCCGAGGGTGAAGGCGGGGGCCTGGTTGTAGGCCATGCCGAACTGCCCGGTGCGGAAGACCTCCACCGGCGCGGCGGTGCTGCCGCTGTCGGTGTTGTGGCGGGCCACGTAGAGATAGCTGTTCCCGGTGTCCAGGGCGAGGCTGCCGTATTCCCCGAGGCCCGTGAGGCTGCCGACGATCACGCTGGAGGCCGGGAAGCCGCCCTGGGCGCCGCTGCGCAGGCGAGGCCCCGTGAGGACATCCGGGCCCACGGGATTGCCGTCCTGGAAGTAGGCGTACACGGTGCCCGATCCGGCGGCCACGCCGGTGCCGCCGCTGTCGCCGCTGGTCTGGAGGGCCTGAAGGGCGATGGTGTTGTCCTGCAGCTGGGTGCTGGCGTTGGCCACCACCCAGATGCGGGTGCCGTTGTCGCCGTTCTCGGTGATGTAGAGGGTGTCGGTCTGGGGGTCGATGCTCGCCTGCCCGAACTTCCCGTTGGTGAGCCGGTCGGTGGTCGAGAGGGTGAAGGAGGTGATGTCGGTGCTTGGGACCGCCCCGGTCTGGCTGCGGAGGCGGTTGATGCGGACGATGGTGCCTGAATCGGACACCAGGTAGAGCAGGCCGCGCTGGCTGTCGAGGCAGAGCCCGCCCCACCCCAGGCTCGACACCTTGCTGAGGAGGCTGGAGGTGAGCGTGCGGTCGGGGGCCGGCGTCGAGGTGGCGGAGTACAGCGCCTCCAGGTCGTTCCAGGCCATCACGGTGCTGCTGGTGGAATCGAAGGCGTAGAGGGCCACCCCCGAGGTGCTGCCGGAGGTGACGGCATCCTTGCAGGCGATGGGGAGGAGCAGCAGCGCGCAGGCCGCGAGGCCGCGCAGGATTCGGACATGCATTCGGACCGCCTACTTGGTGAACAGGGCTTTCAATTGTGCGTTGAGGGTCCGCACAAGTTCCGCATCACAGCCGGCGTCCACCGCCCCGCGGGAGATGGCCAGGGCCAGGCCCTTCACGGCTTCGGGCCCCTCGCCGCCGATGATCTGCTGGGTGGAACGGGCCTGCAGCCGGTTCACCATTTCGTGGTGCGCCTCGGGCAGCACCGTCTTGGCGGCCTGGGCGATGCGCTGGGTGAAGGCCGTCAGCTTGGCCATGCGCACGGGGTCGTCCGCGGAGGCCGCGGGCTTGGGGGGGGCCACGGGCGGGGCGTCGGAGGCCACCCCCCCTCCCACGGTCACCGGGAGGGACTCCTCGGCCTCGGGGAAGCCCTGGATCGGGAAGGTGGGCAGGGGCGGAGGCGCCTGCAGCCTGACGATGGCCGTCTCCTCCTCCCGGGATTCGGGGACGACCGGGCCCAGGCCCAGGCGCTCGGAGATGGGCACCAGGTCGATCGCGGAGGCCGGGGCCGGGGCGGGGGTCGAGGCCGGAGCCGCCGCGGGCGCGGCTTCCAGCTTGGGAGCCTTGCCGGACCGGATGCCCTTCAGATGGATGTGGCCGGCCATCACCAGGCCGTAGAGGTCCTTGGCCACGGTGAGCACGGGCTTCTGGGTGACCTCGGCCAGCTCCGCCACGCTGTAGTAGCCCGTGGCCAGGTTCAGCAGCCGTGCCTCGCGCGGGTTCACGCCCTGCGGCGTCTCGCCGGGCAGCAGCGTGGACTGGGGATAGAGCTCCACGGAGGGCACCTTCTGGCTGATGACGCGCCACTCGTCCATCCGCCGTCCCAGCTCCATGAGGATGGAGGCATTGGGCTTGGTGATGGTGGCGGGGACCTCCTGGGGCCCCTCCTCGAAGCGGTAGCTGCCCTCCAGCCAGAGGGCCACCTCCATGAGGGCGTCGAAGCCCTCGCCGTTGTTGGTGATGGCGTGGATGATGCGCCCGTCCTTCAGGTAGATCCTGGCCTTCGAGGCGTCCTGCTGGACATGGAAGCAGCCCGACTTCCCGCCCTGGCTCACGAGCTGGATGATGTCCGGCAGCGGAGCCTCGCGCATGGAGCCTTGAATCACACCCTGGGACATGGGCAATTCCTCTCGGAAATTGGGCGGCCTATATGGATTTGCGTATCCTACCACGGAGTGCGCCCTTCCCCCGCGGCGGCGCCTCGGCCATCCTGGGGGGCCTATGGACCGCCGACCCGATTCCCCCTTCGCCCCCATCGAGGATGCCATCGAGGCCATCCGGCAGGGCCGGATGGTGGTCGTGGTGGATGACGAGGATCGCGAGAACGAGGGGGACCTCACCCTCGCCGCCGAGCACGTCAGTCCCGAGGCCATCGCCTTCATGGCCACCCACGGGCGGGGCCTCATCTGCGCGGCCCTGGAGGGGTCCCTGCTGGACCGCCTCCAGATCCCCCTCATGGTGCGCGAGAACACCAGCCCCTTCGAGACGGCCTTCTGCGTGAGCGTGGAGGCCCGGGAGGGCACCACCACGGGCATCAGCGCCCAGGACCGGTCCCGCACCATCCAGGCCCTCATCGATCCCGAGTCCCGGCCCCAGCACTTCGTGAAACCGGGCCACGTCTTCCCCCTCCGGGCGCGCCCCGGCGGCGTCCTGGCCCGCACCGGCCAGACCGAGGCCAGCGTGGACCTGGCCCGCCTCGCCGGCCTCCATCCCAGCGGCGTCATCTGCGAGATCATGAAGGACGACGGCACCATGGCCCGGATCCCCGATCTGGTGCCCTTCTGCCGGAAGCACGGCCTCCTCCTCGTGACCGTGGCCGACCTGGTGGCCTACCGGCTCCGCCAGGAGCCCCTGGTGAAGGAGCTGGAGGTCCGGCCCCTGGCCACCTCCTGGGGCGACCTGCGGGTCCACCGCTTCCAGAGCCTCCTGGACGGCGGCACCCACTTGGCGTTCGTGCTGGGCGACCTGGCGGCCGGCGAGCCTCCCCTGGTGCGCGTCCACCTGGAGACCCTGCCGGAGGACCTCCATGGGTTCGATTCGGGCCTCTTCCAGAGGGCCATGGGCGCGCTGGCCCAGGAGGGGCGGGGCGTCCTGGTCTACCTGCGCCGGCACGCCCGGACCCAGGGTGTGCTCGGGGAGGCCCAGGAGGCCGCGCAGCCCCAGGCCATGAGCGACCGCGATTTCGGCGTGGGCGCGCAGATCCTCCGGCAGCTGGGGGTTGGAAAAATGCGCCTCCTCAGCCGTCATGAAACCAAGTACATTGGCCTCCGGGGCTTCGGCCTCGACATCTGCGCCCATGTTCCCCTGGAACAGCCCGCGGCCTCCCCCACGGAACGACGTTGATCGACACCCTTTTCCTGACCCAGTCCCCCCTGTTCAGGAACCTGGACGAGGCGGAGCGTGCCCAGATCCTGATCATCGGGCAGGTCCAGACCTTCGGCGCCGGCCAGGTGATCTTCCGGGAGGGCGATGCCGGGGACGGGCTGTTCATCGTGGTACGGGGATCCGTCCGCATCTCCAAGCGCAGCGTCACGGGCGAGGAGGCCCTGGCCGTCCTGGACCCGCCGGCCTATTTCGGCGAGATGGCCCTCATCGACATGGCCGCCCGGGCCGCGGACGCCATCGCCAACGAGCCCACCGAGCTGTTCTTCATCCCCCTGAAGGACCTCCGGTCCCTCATCGAAGTCCACCACCAGATGGCCCTCAAGATCCTCTACGCCCTCTGCGAAGTGCTCGCGCAGCGGCTTCGCGAGACCAACGAGCGCTACATGAGCATCTTCACCATCGCCCAGTGGGGTGGCGCCAATCCCGACGGCCCCATCCCCGTACCCTGAACCCGAAAGGAGTCACCATGTCCGACCTCGTCGCCCACATCACCGACGCCGACTTCCCCCAGACCGTCTCGCAGGGCGTCACCCTCGTGGACTTCTGGGCCCCCTGGTGCGGACCCTGCCGCATGATCGCCCCCGTGCTCGACGAGCTCGCCGGCGAGCTCCAGGGCAAGGCCAAGATCGTCAAGATCAATGTGGACGAGAACCCCCAGGTGGCCGGCCAGTTCGGCATCATGAGCATCCCCACCCTGATCGTCTTCAAGGATGGCAAGCCCGTGAACAAGATGATCGGCGGCCAGCCCAAGCCGCAGCTCAAGGCCTTCATCGAGAGCGCGCTCTGATCCGGCGCTGAACGGCCGCAGACGGAGGAAGCGCCGGGCCCGCCCGGCGCTTCCTCCGTTTCTATTTGCGCCTGAGCACCATCCGGACCTGGTTGCCCTTCTCGTTGAAGTGCACCTCGTCCATGACGAGCTGGATGAGGGGCAGACCCCGGCCGAAGTGGGGCGCCAGGTCCGAGCCGGGGGGCGGCAGGGTGAGGCGGCTGGTGTCGAATCCCGGGCCCTCGTCGGAGATCTCCAGTTCGAAACGCTCCGTATCCAGGGCGAGGCGGACTTCGATGAGACGCTCCGCGAAGCGGGGATCGGCCATGCGGGCCTCGCGCAGCTTCGTGTAGGGATCCTCCGCCACGAACAGGTCCCCCTTCAGGCTGGAGTCCAGCTCCAGGTTCCCGTGCTCCAGGGCGTTGGCAAGGGCCTCGTGGATGGCCATGGCGATGACGTCGATGTTGGCCGGGGAGGCGAAGCCCATGGGCACCAGCCGGTCGGTCAGATGCCGGATGAGGCTGGGCACATCCAGTTCGTCCGACCGGAACAGGAAGTGGCGCCGCTCGTTCACCAGGCCCCGCAGGCCATCCTCCGCCAGGCGGAAGTCCCGGTGGAGGTCGACCAGGTGGAACACGCTCTGCACCAGGTCGCGCATGGCCAGCGGCTTCATGAACAGGTTCGACGCCCCCATGCGCATGGCCCGGATGGCGTAGTCCACGGAGGCCTGGCCGGTCATCAGCACCACGGGCAGGTGGGGGGCGATGGCCTTCACCTTCCGGATGACCTCGAAGCCGTCCATCCCCTCCATGTTGATGTCGGTGACGACCAGGTCGAACTGGGGCGCCCCGGGCGTCACCAGCCGCGCCAGGGCCTGCTCGCCTTCGGAACAGCTGTGGACCGTCATGCCGTAGTGGCCGAGGGCCGACTCGACCATGTCCAGGACCGCTTCGTCGTCGTCGATCAGCAGGATGTGGGTGCCTCTGCGGGTCATGGCGGCTCCAGGGGGGCGTCCCGGGATTCTAACGGGGCAGCAGGGGTTCCAGGAGGTCGAGGGTGCGTTCGAGGGCCCCCGTCAGGGATCCGGGCAGCACCACGCCCCCGGCCGGAGGGCGCAGGGCTGCGGTTGCGAGGAGGTCGCAGAGGGCGGCGGACAGGTCCGCCTCCTCCGCCACCCGCACCCGGCCCTCGGCCCGCAGGGGCGGCACCAGGTCGTCGAAATTGGCGAAGCCCGGACCGAGGATCACGGGAACGCCCGCCCTGACCGGCTCCAGGGGATTGTGCCCGCCCTCCGCGCGCCACCCTCCCGCCACCAGGGCCACCGTGCCTTCGGCGTAGGCCGCCGGCAGCTCGCCCAGCGTGTCGAGAAGGAGCACGTCCACGTCGGCCCAATCCGCCGCAGTGCAAGGCCAGGGCGCCGAGGCACGCCGGAACCGCACCTCCTGCGCGGCGAAGGACTCCGCCACCCGCTCGAAGCGGCGGGGCTGGCGCGGCGCCAGGATGAGCCGGAGCCCGGGGAACACCGCTCGGGCCGCCCCCCAGGCCCCGAGCACGAGCGCCTCCTCGCCCTCGAGCGTGTTGCCCGCGACGAGGACGGGGAAGGCGGCCCAGGCGGCGCGGAGGTGGGCCCAACCCCCGTGCAGGGGAGTCGGCGGCGGCAGATCCGCCTTGAGGTTGCCGCCCAGGGCGACGTTGCGCGCCCCGAGGCGACGGAAGGCCTCGGCGCTGGCGTCGTCCCTCGCGGCCACCAGGCTGAGGCGCGAAGCCGCCCGACGCAGCCAGGGCCCGCCCCGCCCCAGCGACTTCGGGGTGAGCCGCCCGTTCACCACGCACCTCGGGATGCCCCGCGCTTCCAGGGCCCTCAGCAGGTTGGGCCACAGCTCCGTCTCCAGGGCCACGAAGGCGCCGGGCGCCCGGGCCAGGAAGGGCTCCAGGCCCTCGGGATCATCCAGGGGGAAGGCCCCCCCGCTCACCCGGCCCGTGCCCGCATCCCAGGCCCCCAGGCGCCGGGACAGCAGCTCCAGGCCCGCGGGCGTGCCCGTGGTGAGGTGGATCCGATGCCCCCGGTCCCGCAGGCGGGCCACCAGCCCGTCCGCCAGCAGCAGCTCCCCCACGCTCACGGCATGCACCCAGACCCAGGCCCCCGCGGGCAGGTCGGGCGCCTCGGCCCCCAGGCGCACCCGCCAGCCCGCGGGCACGCCGCGGGCGCAGGCGCGCGCCAGGGCCCCCGCCAGGGAGACGGCGCCGAGGTAGCTCAGGTCGAGGACATCCACGCCTCCACGCTCTCACAATTCGCCCGGCGGCGGCATCATGGAGGGATGTCGCCCGCCGCGCCCCACCCATCCCCGATCGAAGTCCTCATCGTCACCGGGCCCCTGGGGGCCGGGAAGACCACGGCCGTGAACCGCCTGCTGAAGGTCGAAGTCGCGGCGGGCCACCGGGTGGCCGTGCTCATCAACGAATTCGGCGCCGTGAGCGTGGATGGCAGCCTGGTGGGCGCCGAGCGCCCGGAGCTGGCGGGGGTGGAGAACCTCGTCAACGGTTGCGTGTGCTGCAGCCTGCGCGACGACGTGATCGCCACCCTGCGGGCCTGGTGCGACCAGCCGGAGGAGATACGGCCCCACCGGGTGGTGCTGGAGACCACCGGCCTGGCCGACCCCACGGACCTGGTGGACCTGGAGCGGGAACCCGCACTGGAGGGCCGCCTGCGCCTCGCGGGCCTCCTGACCGTGCTCTCCTGCCTGGGGCCCGTGGACCACCTGCGGACCCGGCCCCTGCTGCACCGTCAGGCGGCCCTGGCGAGCCTCATCTACCTCAGCAAGGCAGACCTCGATCCCGCCGCCGCCGTGGCCTGGGAAAGCGAGCTGCGCGCCACCTTCAGGGAGATCCCCCTGGTCCACAGCCGCCACGGCGTCCCGCCGGAAGGCGCCCCGGATCCCTGGCGCGGCGACCTGCGCCCGGTGCCGGAGGGCTGGACCCCGAGCGCCGGGGCGAGCTTCGCGGAGGCCCGGTCCATCACCGTCCACTGGGACCACCCGCTGGATCCCGCGGCGCTGGAGGCCCTCTTCCTCGCGCCGCCTCCCCAGGGCGAGCTCCTGCGCGCGAAGGGTGTCTGCGCCTTCGCCGGCTGGGCGCCCCGGAACGACGGCAGCGACCGCTGGGCCTTCCAGCTCGCGGACGGGCGGCTGGAAGTCTCCCCCCTGCCCCTCCAGGCGGACGGCACGGCGGTGGCCTGCGTGGGCGTGGTCATCGGAACGGGCCTCGACGGCGCCTTCTGGAAGAAATCGCTGCGGGACCTCGAACGGCCGCCAGCCGGCACGCGGCGGAAGGTGGTCCTGGACCCCTGATTCACGCGGGGAGCCGGATCCGCGGCTCCTTGGTATCATCGCAGTTCCTCTTCCCGGGGATCGCAAGGAGCAGGTGTGGATCAAGTGCTGGACCTCATGGCCAAGGAGCTGAAGCTCCCCCGCGCCGGCGTCGCCGCCATCGTGGCCCTCCTGGAGGAAGGGAACACGGTCCCCTTCATCGCCCGCTACCGGAAGGAACGGACCGGCTCTCTCGATGAAGTGGCCATCCGGGCGGTCGAGGACCGCCACACCTACTACAAGGACCTGCTCGAGCGCCGGAAGACCGTGCTCAAGTCCATCCAGGAGCAGGGCAAGCTGACGCCCGAGCTGCAGACGAAGATCGAGGCCACCTGGGTCAAGGCCGAGCTGGAAGACCTCTACCTGCCCTTCAAGCCCAAGAAGCGCACCAAGGCCACCGTGGCCCGGGAGCGTGGCCTGGAGCCCCTGCTCGAGGCCCTGCTCGCCGACGCCACCGGCGCCGACCCGCTGCTGCTGGCCGAGCCCTTCCTGAAGGACGAGGAGGGCCTGCGGACGCCCTCGGAGTGCGTCGAGGGGGCCGGCCACATCCTCGCCGAGCGCCTGGCGGAGGATGCGGAGATCCGCGCCTGGCTCCGCCACGAGTTCCATGAGCAGGGCGTGCTCCATTCCGTGATCCGCGAGGAGCGGAAGGCGGACCAGGCCGCCCTGCGCTTCAAGCCCTACTTCGACTTCTCCGAGCCCATCCGCAAGATCCCCAGCCACCGCCTGCTGGCCCTCCGCCGCGGCGAGAAGGAGGAGATCCTCACCGTCAAGCTGGCGGTGGACCGGGAGAAGTTCGTCACCCACCTGGTGGCCCGCATCGCCATCGAGGCCGCCAGCGGCTACCGGCGCTTCCTGCACGAGGTGGCGGGCGATGCCTTCGACCGCCTGCTGGCCCCCACCATCGAATCCGAGGTGCGCTACGAGGCCAAGAAGAAGGCCGACACCGAGGCCATCAAGGTGTTCCAGACCAACCTCGACCATCTCCTCCTGGCGCCCCCCGCGGGCCAGCGCTGCACCCTGGGCGTGGACCCCGGCATCCGCACGGGCTGCAAGCTGGTGGTCATCAACCGCCTGGGCCAGCTCATCCAGAACGAGGTCATCTACCCCCTGGAGCCCAAGCGGGATCTGGAGGGCAGCCGCGCCCTGCTGGAGAAGCTCTGCTCGGAGAATCCGGTGGAAGCCATCGCCATCGGAAACGGGACGGGCGGGCGCGAGGTGGAGGCCTTCATCCGCGAGTGGCTGCGGGAGACGGGCCGGAACCACATCATCTGCGTGAGCGTGAGCGAGGCCGGCGCCTCGGTGTACTCCGCCAGCGACATCGCCCGCGAGGAGTTCCCCGAGCACGACGTCACCGTGCGGGGCGCGGTGAGCATCGCGCGGCGCTTCCAGGACCCCCTGGCTGAGCTGGTGAAGGTGGACCCCAAGAGCATCGGCGTGGGCCAGTACCAGCACGACGTGAACCAGACCGCCCTGAAGAAGGGCCTGGACGACGTGGTGGAGAGCTGCGTGAACCGCGTGGGCGTGGACCTGAACAGCGCCTCCTATAAGCTGCTGGCCTACGTGGCGGGCATCGGCGAGGGGCTGGCCAAGAACATCGTGGCCCACCGCTTCGAGCACGGCGCTTTCCGGCGCCGGGAGCAGCTGCTCGAAGTGAGCCGCTTCGGCGCCAAGGCCTTCGAGCAGGCCGCGGGCTTCCTCCGGATCCAGGGCGGCGAGGACCCCCTCGACGCGTCGGCGGTGCACCCCGAGAGCTACCCCGTGGTGCAGCGCATCTGCCAGCTCACGGGCAAGACCATCCCCGAGCTCATCGGCAACGATGCCGCCCTGGACGGCCTGGATCCCAAGCTCTTCGTGGACGAGCGGTTCGGCGTGGAGACCGTCCGGGACATCCTGGCCGAGCTGAAGAAGCCGGGCCGCGACCCCCGCCAGCGCTTCGAGGCCGTGCAGTTCCGCGAGGGCGTCAACAAGCCCGACGACCTGGAAGTGGGCATGGAGCTCCAGGGCATCGTCACGAACGTCACCGACTTCGGGGCCTTCGTGGATGTGGGCGTGCACCAGGACGGCCTGGTGCACCTCTCCGAGATCGCCCACCGGTACGTGAAGAACCCCGCCGACGCCCTCAGCGTGGGCCAGGCCGTGAAGGTGAAGGTGCTGGGCGTGGATCTGGCCGCCAAGCGCATCGCCCTCTCGATCAAGGCCCTCCTTCCGGCTCCCGAGGGCGCCGTACGGCCCCAGCAGGGGTCCCACCACCGCCGTCCCCAGGCCCGTCCCGAGGGTGCCCGTCCGCCGAGGCCCGAAGGAACCCGCCCGCCGCGACCCGGCGGACCCCAGGGCGCGCGGCCCGAGGGCCCGCGTCCCCCGCAGGCTGGGGGGCCCCGGCCTCCCCGCCCCGAAGGTCCCCGCCCCCCGCGCCCCCAGACCGAGCGCCCGCCCCGCCCGGAGCGCGAGGCCCGGCCCGCCCAGCCCCGGCGCGAGGCCCCGGCCACCCCGGCCACGGGCGCGTCCCTCGCGGACCTGATGGCCAAGTTCAGCAAGGGTCCCCGGTGATGCGCCGGGTGCTTCCCGCCGCGGCCCTGGTCCTCCTAGCCGCCTGCCAGCCCCAGCCCCGCGGCCCCGTGCGCTACGGTCCCTGGGAGGAGGGCCTGACCCTCGCCTACGAGGATCCCTCCGTGCCCGAGCCGCAGCGGACCCAGCAGCGCCTGCAGCTGCGCGTGGGCCGTGCGTCCTTCCCGACGGACGGCGACGGCACGGTCCGCCTGGACTACACGAGCTACCAGGGCTCCCTGACCCTGGTGCTGCACCACCACGCGGGCGGCATCGCCCTGGTGGGCCCCGACGGCAAGTCCCTGGCCCAGCTCCTGCCCGAGGGCTTCCCCCGCACCCAGGCCTGGGAGGACCACGGCACCGCCTACCAGGTGGTGGGACGCGGGACCTGGGACGGCGCGGCCCTGCTGCCCGCCACCTCCTCGCGGGTCGGCGTGTGGGTGGAGGCCCGCCCCGCGCGCGGCCCCCTGCGCCGGACCCTCTACCTGCCCGATCTCGGCGAGGTGGAATCCACAGAGCTCCGCGGGGGCGAATGGATCCCCGTCAACCGGCTCGTGGGCCGCGGCTTCACCGACCTCCCCATCTCCGGGCGCCCCTAGCGCCCCACCGGAGCCTCCATGGCCGACGAGACGACCGAAGCCACCCTTCCCCCCGGCGCCGCCAAGGGCTCCCTCCGGGACAACCTGGAAGTGGTGTGCTTCGCCATGGTCCTGATCCTGTTCTTCAAGACCTACGTGGGCCAGCAGTTCAAGATCCCCTCCGCCTCCATGCGGAACACGCTGATGATCGGGGACCACCTGCTGGCCAACAAGTTCATCTTCGCCCGCCCCCAGTGGGCCTGGGAGGAGCGGCTCTTCCCCATGCGCTCCGTGGAGCGCGGCGACATCATCGTGTTCCGCTATCCCCTCGACCGCGACCAGGACTATGTGAAGCGCTGCGTGGCCCTGCCCGGCGACACCGTGGAGATGCGCAACAAGCGGCTCTACGTGAACGGCAGGCTGGTCACGGGCCCCTGGGAATACCAGTTCGGGCGCAGCCCCGACGGTCCCACGCCCGGCCCCTGGCCCCTCACCCGGTACGCCGGGGAGGCCGAACAGCCCACGGGGGTGTGGCGGCACACGGACCCCGAGGAACTGTCCATGGACCGCCAGGGCATCGACAGCCTCATCCAGGAGGGCTTCAAGGACAACCTGGGCCCCGTCACCGTGCCGCCCGGCCACCTCTTCGCCATGGGCGACAACCGGGACAACAGCCTCGACAGCCGCTACTGGGGCTTCCTGCCCATGGACCACCTGCGCGGCCGGCCCTTCATCGTGTGGTGGAGCTTCCGCGAGGGGGATTCCGACGACGACAACGGGCGCGTGCCCAACGGCCCCATGGATGTCCTCTCGGATTTCGTGGACGCCGCCCGCCACTTCTTCACCCGCACCCGCTGGGAGCGGACCGGGACCATCCCCCGGTAGCCGCTTGAAGACCCGCCTGCTTCCGCTGCTGCTCGTGACCCTCCCCCTGCTGGCCTGGGGGGACAAGGGCCACCGGGCCGTGGTCAGCCTCTCCCTGACCACCCTCCCGCCCGACGTCCGCGCCTGGTACCGGGGCCGGGAGGACTTCCTGCGGGATCATGCCTCGGATCCCGACCACTGGCGGCAGGACCGCAAGGAGGGGCCCCGGCACTTCCTCGATTGCGAGGCCTACGGCGGCCCCGCGGGCATCCCCCGGGACGAGGCGGCGGCCCAGGCGAAGCTGGGCGGGGACTTCTACCGGAACGGCGTGGTGCCCTGGATCATCCAGGACCGCTGGCGCGACCTCGTCGCCGCCTTCAGGTCCGGCGACCCGGAGAAGGTGGCCTTCGCCACGGCGATCCTGTCCCACTACGTGGCCGACATCCACGTGCCCCTGCACACCACCGACAACCACGACGGCGAGGCCACGGGCCAGCGGGGCGTCCACAGCCGCTGGGAGACGGGCCTGGTGGAGCGCTTCGTCCAGGAGGCCGACCTGAAGGCCGCCCCGGCGTCGGTCGATCCGGACCTCCTCGACCGTCCCTGGGCCTGGCTCGCGGCCTCCCACGCCCTGGTGCCCAGGCTCCTTGCGGATGACCGCGCCGCGGACCGCACCTCGCCGGAGGGCCCCCGTGGAAAGCAGCGGGGCTTCGCCTACTGGGCCATCTTCTGGGGGGAGGAGAAGCCCGTGGTGACGGGCCAGCTGGAAGCGGCGGCCCGGCACCTGGGGGATGCCGAGCTCAACGCCTGGATCGCCGCCGGCCGTCCCGCCGCCCCGGGCGGGAAGTAGGCGCTATTTCGGCCCCTCCCAGCGCTTCCGGTCCAGCCACACCTGTTCGGTGCGGCCCTTGGGATCCTCGCCCTGCCAGTGGAGCTTCACGGGGCCCTCGGCGTCCCGCTTCTGCACGGTGACGCCGGCTCCTTCGCCGGTGCGGAGGAGCTTCAGCAGGGCCTCGGGACTGGCCACCTCGGGCAGGAAGGGCAGCGGGAGGCTCGCCAGGGTGGGCGCACGCTGGTCCAGCTTCTGGCGGGGCACCTGCACCCGGTAGCCCGTGGCGCGGTCGCCCTCCAGCAGGAGGAGCCGCTCGCCGAGGCCATGCAGCTCGAGGACCAGCTTCCCGGTGGCGGCGTCCACCAGCACGCTGAGGGTGCCGGTGCCCTCGCCCTCCGGGCCCTCGTAGCCCCAGCCGTACTGGGCCCGCACGGGCGCCACCGGGGCCGCGGGGGCGGTCTGGGCGGGAACGGTCTGGAAGAGCGGGATCACGGGGCCTCCTCGTCGTCCTCGGAAGCGGCCGTGGGCGCCGGTTCGGCCACCTTCCGGGCCTGCTCCTTGGCGATGCGCAGCCGGAGGTCGCCCAGCCGCTTCTCCAGGGCCGGGCGATCAGGGAAGACGAAGGCCAGGGCCCGCTCCCACTGCTCGGCGGCCTCCTCCAGCTTCCCCTGCTTCAGGAGCACCTCGCCCAGGTGCTTGCGGACCTCGGGGCTGAAGGGGCTCAGGGAGGTGGCCCGGCGCAGGGTCGCCTCGGCTTCGGCCACCCGGCCGAGCTTGAACTGGGCCCAGCCCAGACTGTCCACCACGTTCCCGTTGTCGGGGGTGGCCTTGGCGCTGGCCTCGATGAGGGAGGCGGCCTCGGGCAGGTCCCGGTCCTGCTCCAGCAGCAGGTAGCCCAGGTTGTTCTGCACCATGGGGTTGGCGGGTTCCATGGCCTGGGCCTCCCGCAGGACCTTCAGGGCCTCCTGGGGACGATCCAGCTGCTCGAAGGCGGTGCTCTGCATGAGGAGGATGTCGACGTTGCGCACCGGACCGAGGGCCCGGGCCTGCTGGAGGGCCTGCAGGCACTTGTCCCAGCGCCGGAATTCCGACCAGAGGGCGGCCATGCCCTCCTGGTGGAGCTGCTCCAGGGCCGAGCGCGCCTCCTTCCTGGAGAAGAAGGAATACTCGAGGTACTTGGAGGGCAAGGTGGCCGCCTGGGCGAAGAAGGCCACCTTGGGGAACCGGCGGATGCCGTCCTGGAGGGCGGCCAGGGCCGCCTTCCAGTCGTTGCGGCTGACGTGAGCCTGGCAGATGAACACCTGCATCTCCCCGGCCACCTTGTCGCGGGGGGGCTGGCGCTTCACGTAGGCCAGCAGCTCGGCGCCCTTTCCCTGCAGCAGGAGGGACTCGGCGTAGAGGGCCTGCGCCCCGTCCGAGACGGCCCCCTGGTCTGCGGGATCCTCCACCAGCGCCTTCAGCCGGGTCTCGGCTTCCGGGAAGCGGCCCAGGTTCATGAGGGCCATGGCGATGTTGAAGCTGATGCGCGGGCTGGGTTTCAGCGCCTCCGCGCGCCCCAGGCTGTCCAGGGCCTCGGTGAAGCGCGAGGTCTGCAGCCGCACGAGCGAGATGTTCTCCCAGAGGGCGGGTTCCCGGGGAAGGTGCCGGGCGAGGAGGAGGAAGCTCTCCTCGGCGTGGGCCAGGAAGCCGGCCTGGATCTGCTCCCGGGCCAGGTCCTCCAGCATGCGGAGCTGGCGTTCGTCCGGGTGATGGGCATTGAGCGCCAGCACCGCCTCCCGTTTTCCCGGGTAGTTCTGGGTCGCCACGGCCTGGATGTAGGCGCGCTCCCAGGCCGGCGTGAAGGAGGGGCGCAGTCGGCCGAGGCGGAGCCAGGCCCGCAGGGCAGCGGCATCGTCATGGAGCTGCTCGGAGACCTCTCCCAGCCGCCCCCAGAGTTCGGGATCCTGCGGCAGCAGCGCCGCGGCCTCCTCCAGGTCCTTCCGGGCCTCCGGCAGCAGGGCATTGTCCTTCTGGGCCCGCTGCACCTGGAGCAGGGCGAGGTGGGCGCGGGCCTCCCCGTTCTGGGGTGCCAGTGCCACCGCCTTCTGCGCCGGGGCCAGGGCCCCGTCCAGGTCCCGGGTCTCCTGCAGGGCCTCGGAGAGGCGCAGGTGGGCCTCGGCGCTCTTCGGCACCAGGGCCACCACGCGGCGGTAGATGGCCACGGCGCCTTCGGGATCCGTGCCGCCGCCCCGGAGCTGGAGGGCCCGCGCCTCGAGCATGAGGGCGCGGACGTCCACCTGAGGCGGCGCGGTCGGGAGGGGCGGAGCGGCCAGGAGGGGCGGCAGGAGGAGGCCCGCCAGGATCAGGATTCGGGAATCACGCACGGGTGGCCTCACGGGCTAGGAGCTGGATCAGTCGGGCATGGGGACCGGCCCATGCCTCGGGGGGCAGGATCCGCTGGATGGCGGGTCCCGTGGCCCTGGGAAGGATGCAGTGGATCTCGGTGACGGGGTGTTCCTCGGTGCTGTGGGCCGCCGCCCGGGCCTTCTTGTCCCGATGGAGGAGCGGCAGGCACTCGGACCACGGGGCCACCTTCGGCGCGAGGGGCGCCAGGCGCTGGGCCAGCAGGTCCAGGAATTCAGGGGGGAACGGCTTCAGGTCCAGGTCCTCCACCATGAGGCAGGAGGCCAGCAGCCCCAGGCCCACCGCCTCGCCGTGGAGCAGCTGGTAGCCCGAGGCCGCCTCCAGCGCGTGGCCGAGGGTGTGGCCCAGGTTCAGCAGCCGCCGCTCCCCGGATTCCCGGGGATCGCGATGGACCACCCCCGCCTTGAACGCCAACGCCCGCTCCACCCAGGCCTGCTTGACGGGGCCCTCCTGCAGCATCTCCGTGGCCCAGGCCATCTCGCCCTGGATCAGCGCCGTCTTCACCAGCTCCCAGCGCCCGTTCTCCAGGTGGCGCGGCGGCAGGCCGGACAGGAAGCCGGTGCAGGCCACCAGGCGGCGGGGGGGGTGGAAGGCCCCCACCAGGTTCTTGCCCGCGGCCAGGTCGGCGCCGGTCTTGCCGCCAAGTCCCGCGTCCGCCATGGCGAGCAGGGTGGTGGGCCAGGCCTGCCAGGAGACGCCCCGAAGGTAGATCGCCGCAGCCAGGCCGGCCAGGTCCGTCAGCACGCCGCCGCCCAGGGCCACCACCGTGGCCTCGCGGTGGAGGGGCGCGCGGGCCCAGTGCTCAAGCCAGGGGATCACCGTGCGGAGCTTCTTCTCCTCCTCGCTCACCGGCACCCACAGGGCATGGGACGGCTCGGGCATGTCGGCCTCGCGCCAGGCGTCCCGCAGCTGCTCGTCGCCCACCAGGGTCCAGGGTCCCTCGGGCAGGAGGGCGGCATCCGGGGCCTCCTGGATGAAGACCTCGGTGGCGAATCCGGAGGGGGTGGCCAGCCGCATGTCAGTCCCTCCCCCGGAGGGTGGCCTCGGCCTGCATGGGCCGGTCCCCTCGGAGCCACTGGATGACAGCCTTGTCGCCCGGCTTGTAGGCGCCCAGGGCACCCATGAAATCGTAGATGTCCTTGATGGGCCGATCCCCGAACCGCGTGAGGACGTCGCCGGCCTGGAGCCCGATGGCTTCCGCCGTGGACCCCTTCGAGACGCCGTTGATCCGGAAGCCCTTCGCGTTGTCCGCATAGTCCGGGATGGATCCGAAGGCGATGCGCATGGGCCCGCCGTTCCCCTTCGAGGGGAGCTTCGCCGTCTCGGGGTCGAAGGCCGGCACCGTCGTCCCGTCCGCGAGCTGGAGGACCACCGCCCGTCCGTAGGCGGCCAGCTCGGCCATGCCCGCGAAGTCGATGCGGTCCGCCGTGTCCGATGGCCGGTGGTAGTCCCCATGGAGACCGGTGAAGAAGAAGAAGGTGGGGATCTTCGCCTGGGCGAAGCTCATGTGGTCGGAGCCGCCCACGGCGGCGCCGATGTCAGCGGTGATGGCGAAGGCCTTCGGCGCCAGCTTCTCCGCGGCCTCCACGGCGGCCTTCGGCGCGCCGAGCCCGCCCATCATCAGGCGCGGGGCCTTGGGATCCAGCCGGCCCACCATGTCGAAGTTGACCATGAACTTCACGGAAGCCAGAGGCTGCGTCGGGTGCTGCACCCAGTACTGGGAGCCCAGCAGGCCCTCCTCCTCCCCGCCGTAGGCCATGAGCAGGATCGAGCGGCGGGGCCGGGCCCGCTTCAGCTCCCGGGCCAGCTCGAGGACCATGGCGGTCCCGGAGGCGTTGTCGTCGGCGCCGGGGTGCACCTCTCCCCGCGCCGCCGCGCCGCCCAGGCTGTGGCGCTCCCCGAGCCCGAGGTGGTCCAGGTGGGCGCCGACGGCGATGTACTCGCCGCGCAGCTTGGGATCCCGGCCCGGGAGGACGGCCACCACGTTCGGCACCTTCGCCTCGATGCGCCGCAGCTTCAGGTCCAGGGAGAGCGTGCTCCAGGGCGCGTAGATGTAGTCCCGGCTCTGGGGCTGGCCGGTCTCCCGGAGCTTCTGGAGGCGGGCGGCGAGATCCTCGCAGGCCGGCGCCAGGGCCGCCGGCGTCATCGCCAGCACGGGCAGGTCCAGCCGGGCCGGGCCCTCCTCGCGCTGGGGCGGATGCAGGGGGCCGTCCTCCAGCACCACCACCGCCTCCGCATGGGCGGCTTCCAGCCGCTTGATCCGCGTGACGAGGCTGCGGTCGCCCCGGCCCAGGTGGGCGAAGGCCGGAAGATCGGGCACGGTCCGGGCGATCACCGCCACGTGGTCCTTCAGGTCGATGCCGGCCAGGTCGTCGTAGCCGCCCGGCACCTGGAGGCCGAAGCCCACGAAGGCAAGCGGCTTGTTGCGGAACGCCCCGTCCGCGCTGAAGCCGTAGGCCTCGATGTCCTTCCCCCAGGCCAGGCTGAAGACATCCTCGCCCCGGGCGAGCTGGGCGCTGGCCTGCCTCCGCGTCACGCGGGCCAGGAAGGGGAAGCGCTGGAGGGTGGTCCGGAGGCCCAGGGCCCGGAGTTCGCCGGCGACGCGGGCCGCCGCCTGTTCCAGCTCCGGGTAGCCGTTCCCGCGTCCCTTCAACTCAGGCGAGGCGAGGAACGTGACGTCCCTGCGGAGCCGGGCCTCCACCCGGGCGGGGGCGTCCGCGGGCGTCTGGCCCGCCAGGAGCGCCGCCAGCGCGGGGATGAACACCAGGGACTTCCATGGGCGCATGGCCACTCCTTGCCTGCCTGTACTTTACCGGCGCGGGGCGGATCCGTCCCGAGGGGACCGCCAGGGCCGGGCCTGTGGGAGAATGGCCTCATGTCGGAACAGGAAGCCTTCTTCCAGCCGGACCAGGTGGACGAGCGCCCCCTGCGCCATGCGCTGCTCTGGCGGCTGGCGGGCTACATCCGGCCCTACTGGCCGGCCCTGGCCGCCCTGCTCCTGCTCATGGCCACCGGCGCCTTCCTGGAGGTGATGCCCTCGGAACTCACCCTCCGGCTCATCAACCGCTTCATGGACCACGGCAGCCTGCGCGGCGCCGCCCCGCTGCTGGCAGGCTTCGTCGGCGTGCTGGTGGGCGGCTTCATCGTCAGCTTCCTGCGCTACTACCTGCTGGCCTGGGTGGGCCAGAAGGCCATGGTGGACCTGCGGGTCCAGCTCTTCACCCACCTCATGGGCCGCAGCACCCACTTCTTCCACCGCAACCCCGTGGGCCGGCTGATGACCCGCGTCACCAGCGACGTGCAGAACCTGAACGAGATGTTCGCCTCGGGCTTCGTGGCCATCGTGGGCGACGCCATGTCCCTCCTGGCCATCGTCGGATGGATGTTCTGGACGAACGCCAGCATGGCCCTCGTCGCCCTGGGCATCCTGCCCTTCCTGCTGGCGGCCACGGAGATCTTCCGGCGGCGGGCCGGCGAGGCCTTCCGGGAGACCCAGCGGCGCTACGCCGCCATCAACGCCTACCTCCAGGAGCAGATCTCCGGCATGGGGCTGGTCCAGGTGAACGCCCAGGAGGCCCGCAGCGAGGGGGAATTCAAGCGGCTGAACCAGGACTACCTCGACGCCTTCCTCCGCACCATCTTCGCCTACGCCGTGTTCTTCCCCGTGGTGGAGTTCATCACTTCGGGCACCCTGGCGGCCCTCATCTTCTACGCGGGCTTCAAGCTCAAGGCCGGCGCCATCACCTGGGGCCTCCTCTTCGCCTTCATCCAGCAGTCCGCGCGGTTCTTCCGGCCCATCCGGGAACTGGCGGAGCGCTACAACGTGATGCAGACGGCCCTGGCCTCGAGCGAACGCATCTTCCGCCTGCTTGACAACCGGGAGGAGATCCCCGAGGCGCCGGAGGCCAAGGCCCCGACCTTCCAGCGGGAGATCCGCCTGGAGGACGTCACCTTCGCCTACGACGCGGGTGGACGGCAGGTGGTGCGGGGCCTCAGCGGCGTGATCCCCAGGGGCCGCCGGGTGGCGGTGGTGGGCCACACGGGCGCCGGCAAGAGCACGCTCATCAACCTCCTCATGCGCTTCTACGATCCCCACCAGGGCCGGATCACCGTGGACGGCGAGGATGCCCGGAACCTGCGCCTCCGCGACCTCCGCGGGCTCTTCGGGCTGGTGCTCCAGGATGTCTTCGTCTTCTCCGGCAGCCTGCGGGAGAACATCCTGCTGGACCGCCCCCACGACGAGGCCCGGCTGGCCTCCGTGCTGGAGCAGAGCCAGCTGCGGGACCTGGTGTCCCGCCTGCCCCAGGGCCTGGAGACCCAGGTGGGCGAGCGGGGCCAGAAGCTCAGCGCCGGCGAGCGCCAGCTCCTCGCCTTCGCCCGGATGCTCTACCAGGAGCCTGCCATCCTCCTGCTGGACGAGGCCACGGCCAACATCGACTCCGAGACGGAGTCGAAGATCCAGACGGTCATCGAGCGCGTCAGCCACCGCCTCACCACCTTCACCATCGCCCACCGCCTTTCCACCATCCGCGACGCCGACGAGATCTGGGTGATGGACCAGGGCACCCTGGTGGAGCGCGGCACCCACGACAGCCTCCTGGCCCAGGACGGCGTCTACGCCAAGCTCGTGCGGTTGCAGTTCGCGGAAGGGGAAGCCGCCTAGACTGGACCCATGCTCCAGCTGCCGCCGCTCTACCCCATCACCGATGCCACGCGCCCCGAACCCCTGTCGGAGCAGATCCGGCGCCTCGGGGCGGCGGGCTTCCCCCTGGTCCAGTTCCGGGGCAAGCCCCTGGGACCCTCGGCCCAGTGGGAGGAGCTCCGCAAGGCCCTGGCGGAATCCGCCGCAAATGGCAGATGGCCCTGGATCTGCGTGAACGACAGGGCCGATCTTGCCGTCCTTGCGGCCCGGGAGGGCCTGGCTCCCTGGGGCCTCCACCTGGGCCAGGGGGACCTGCCGGCGGCGGAGGCCCGGCGGCTTCCGGGGCTGGCGGGCTGCCACCTGGGCGCCTCCACCCACGGGCCCGCGGAGTGGGAGGCCGTGGATCCCGCCTGCGACCACGCGGGCGTGGGCCCCTTCCGCGGCACCGCGACCAAGGGCGACCACGCCGCACCCATCGGCCCCGGGGGCCTGGCGGCGGGTTGCGCGGCCCTGCGCCGGCAGGGGCTGACCCCCATCGCCATCGGCGGCCTGGAAGCGGCGGACGCCCCGGCCTGCTTCGCGGCCGGGGCGGAGTCCCTGGCCATGGTGGGCGCCCTCCACCGGGCCGCGGACCCCGCCGCCCTCGGCTGGGCGGTCCAGCGGGCCCGCTGGAAGGCCCGCCCCCCCTTCCGCCACGGCCAGGGCCTGGTCCTGGTGGGCGGCAGCGGCGCGGGCAAGACCACCCTCGGGCGGGACCTCGCCCGCCGGCTCGACCTGCCCTTCGCCGACCTGGACGGCGCCGTGGAGGCCGAGGCGGGAAAACCCATCGCCGCCCTCTTCGCGGAAGCCGGCGAGGCCGCCTTCCGGCACCTGGAGCGGACCACCCTCGCCCGCCTCCTGGACCGCCCCGCCGTCGTCGCCCTGGGTGGCGGCGCCTGGGAGGACCCCGCCTCGCGGCAGGTCGTGGCGGACCGGGGCTTCCAGCCGCTCTGGCTGGCCGAGACCCCCGCGCGGGCCTGGGCCCGGGCCGGCCAGGATCCTGCCCGGCCCCTCGCCCAGGACCGCGCGGCCTTCATGGCCCGCTGGGCCGCCCGGACACCGGCCTGGTCCGAAGTCCCCATGCTCCTGCCCTTCGGACGGGAACCGGGGGAATTGGCCTCGACCTTGCTAGAATCCTGATCAACCCCCGAGCCTCCGTGGACCTGATCCTCTCCGATCTGCATTCCAACCTGCATGCCCTCCGCGCCGTGCTGCGCTTCGCCCGGCGGCGGGCGATCCACCGGTTCATCCTCCTGGGCGACCTGGTCGGCTACGGCGCCAACCCCAACCAGCTGCTGGACCGCGTGCGGGAGCTGCGGCCGCGCTTCGTGGTCCGGGGCAACCATGACAAGGTCTGTGCCGGCCTGGAGCAGGACGGCACCTTCAGCCTCCCCGCCCGGCAGGCGGCGGACTGGACGCGCGAACGGCTGCGGCAGGACAACTGGCGGTTCCTGTCCGAGCTGCCGCGGGGTCCCCTCTGGGTGGGCGAGGACTACCAGATCTCCCACGGGTCACCCATGGACGAGGACGCCTACCTCCTCCACATCCGCGAGATCGGCCAGGCCTTCGACGCCTTCGAGGGCCAGCTCTGCTTCTTCGGCCACACCCACCTGCCGGGCTGCTTCGAGCTGGACGAATCGCGCGGCCAGCTCAACTGGATCTCCCTCCAGCCCGGCGAATGGTTCTCCCTGCAGCCCCACTGCCGCTACCTGGTGAACCCGGGGTCCGTGGGGCAGCCCCGGGACCGGGATCCGCGCGTCTCCTTCCTCACCTACGATCCCAAGCGCCGCCGTGTGCGGCTGCACCGTCTGGAGTACGATGTGAAGGGCGCCGCGCGGGCCATCCTCGCCGCGGGACTGCACGCCAACCTCGCGGATCGGCTCGCGCAGGGCATTTGAAAGGAACCTCCATGGCCAGCGGGGCCACCCTCACCGATCTCGCCCTCCACCAGCTCCTGCAGGAGGCCGTGGAGACGCAGGCCCCCGCCAGCCTGCGCCCCGAGGGCAGCCCCCGGCTCCTCGGGGACCTGCGCCTGGTGGCCTTCGAACCCGGGGAGACCCTCGACGTCGAGGGCATCCGGCCCAGGGACCAGGTGCCCGCCACCGGCGGACCGGCCACGCTGTCCATCCTGATCGGCAGCGAGCTGCTCTCCCTCGATGCCGAGCTCCTGTCCATCGCCCAGCGCGACGGCGGGACCGCCCGCCTGCGCCTCGGCTGGCCCCAGGACGCGCGGCTCCACCGGCGCGCGGACGTCCGCGTGGCGGCCCCGGAACAGGCCCCCCTCCAGGTCCAGGTGCGCCTGGGCGGGAAGGCCCGGGAAGCCCTCCTGGTGAACCTCACTGAAACCGGCGCGGGCCTGGCCTTCCCCGACGTCTTCATGGTGGACCTCCACACGCCCATCGAGATCCACGCCACCCTGCCCGGCGGCATCCCCCTGCACTGCACGGGTGAGGTGCGGCACCTCACGATCCTGGAGGGCCAGGATCATCCCACCCGCCTGGGCATCGTGCTGCAGCCGGGGGCCGAGGGGGACCTGGAGCCCATGCGCCGCTTCATCCAGGCCCGGCGCATGGACCGGAGCCAGCGCTTCCGGCAGGACGGGGAATGAAGGCCATTTCGCTCCGCGTGGACGTCGATACCCTGGAGGGCTCCATCCGGGGCATCCCCACGCTGCTCCGCCTCCTGGACAAGCACGGGATGCGCGCCAGCTTCTACTTCAGCTTCGGTCCGGACAACAGCGGCAAGGCCCTCCGCCGCATCTTCCGCAGGGGCTTCCTGGCCAAGATGCGCCGCACCAACGCGGCGAAGCTGTACGGCTTCAAGACGATGATGTACGGCGTCCTGCTGCCCGCCCCCACCATCTGGAAGCGGGCCGCCGCGGAGATGCGCCAGGCGAGGGAGGCCGGCCACGAGGTGGGCATCCATGCCTGGGACCACGTGCAGTACCACGACCTGCTGGACCGGAAGTCCCGGCAGTGGCTGTCCGACTGGTACGCCCGGGCCCATGAGGCCTACGGGACCGTCTTCGGCGAGAAGGCCCGCGGGGCCGTGAGCCCCGCCTGGCGCTGCAACGACACCACCCTGGAGCTGCAGGAGGCCTACGGCCTCGACTACGCCGGGGACTGCCGCGGCACCGCGCCCTTCTTCCCCATCGTGAACGGCAGGACCCTGAAGACGCTCCAGGTGCCCACCACCCTGCCCACCCTGGACGAACTGTTGGGCCTGGAGGGCCGCACGCCGGCCCAGGTGAACCAGGAGGTCTGGGATCTGGTGCGCGAGGACGCCCTGAACGTCTACGCCCTGCACACCGAGGTGGAGGGCGGCGCCCTCTTCGAGACCTTCGACGCCTTCCTGGGGGGCCTCCGGGCCCGGGGCGTGGTGGCCCGCACCCACGCGGAGTGGCTGCCCGAGTTGAAGGCCGCGAACCCGCCGGCGAAGGCCGTCGCGCGCCGGGACATCCCGGGGCGAGCCGGCTGGGTGAGCTGGGAAGGCTGAGCCTCGCCTTGCGAGGCTATTTGGCGTAGGCTCGTAGCCGACATCGTTCCTGCGAGGCACCCATGCGCGCACCGATCCTCCAGGCGGCGGCCCTGCTTGTGCTGGCCCTCCCGGTGACCTCTTCCCTGTCCGCCCAGGCCCCCGCCGGGGAGGATCGCCTGAAACGGATGGAAGCCCAGGTCTCCGGCCTCCAGTGGGAGCTCGACACGCTGCGGAAGGCCGCGGACGACCAGCTCTGGTTCCAGCGCCTCGCCGACGTGGCCGTGGTGGACAAGGTGACGTACACGGGCCCGCCGAATCCCAAGGGCGAGGAGACCTACGGCATCCGGAACGAGCGCCACCCCCTGAAGATCCAGCAGTACGTCTTCATGCCGCGGAACGCCCCCAAGGACCGGAAGCTCCCCCTCATCGTGCTGCCCCACGGGGGCGTCCACGGGGACTTCGGCACCTACCACGTCCACATCGTGCGGGAGATGCTCGACCGGGGCTACATCGTGATCGCCCCGGACTACCGGGGCTCCACGGGCTACGGCCGGTCCTTCTACGAGGCCATCGACTACGGCGGCCTGGAGATCGACGACGTGGTGGCCGGCCGGGACTGGGCCGTGGAGCACCTGCCCGTGGACCCGAAGCGCTGTGCCATCGTGGGCTGGAGCCACGGCGGCCTCATCGCCCTCATGGCCGTCTTCGACCACCCCGAGAAGTTCGCCGCCGCCTACGCCGGCGTGCCCGTATCGGACCTCATCCTGCGCCTGGGCTACCTGGGCCAGGACTACGTGGCCGAGTTCTCCGCCAAGTACCACATCGGCAAGGAGCCCAAGGACGCCGTGGACGAGTACCGCCGCCGCAGCCCCGTGTGGAACGTCCAGAAGCTCCACACCCCCCTGCTCGTCCACAGCACCACCAACGACCGGGACGTGAACGTGGTGGAGGTGGAATCCCTCATCCGCGCCCTCCAGGCCGCCGGCAAGACCTTCGAGTACCGCATCTACCCCGACGCCCCCGGCGGCCACAGCTTCAACCGCATCGACACCACCCTGGCCCGGGAATCCCGGAAGGACATCTACGCCTTCCTGGAGAGGCATTTGAAATAGGCCCTTGCCCTTCCCGCAAAGAAGAAGCCCGGCATTGCCGGGCTTCTTCTTTGGTACCCGCGGAGCGCAGCTCCGCGGCCGGATCAATGCTGCTTGAGCTTGTCCTTGCCGTCGAACCGGGGGCCCCTCTCCGCGAGCGCCTGCGCGAGCGGGAGGACGCGCCTGAATGGCGCGTCCGATCGAGGGCCGCCAGAGGTGCCGTGCGCGCCGGAACGGCGCGCCCAGGCACGTCAATGCTGTTTGAGCTTGTCCTTGCCGCCGAACCACTGGTCCCAGTACACGACCACCGGGCTGGCGATGCTGACGGGGGCCCGTCCTGGGCCCCCGCCCCTGCGGGGCCGTTGTGGGCTCCGCCCACACGGTCCCATTCGCCAATCCTGGCGAATGGTGATCGAGCTGGCCGTTGCCAGCCCGGCACCACTCGTCAATGCTGCTTCAGCTTGTCCTTGCCGCCGAACCACTGGTCCCAGTACACGACCACCGGGCTGGCGATGTAGATCGAGCTGTAGGTGCCGGTGATGACGCCGATGACCAGGGGGAAGGCCAGGTCATGGAGGGCCGGGCCGCCGAAGAGCCAGAGGCAGACGCTCACGAAGAGCACGGACACCGAGGTGAGGATGGTCCGGCTCAGGGTCTGGTTGATGGAATCGTTCACCAGCTTCGTGATGGAGGCGCGGCGGTACTCCGGCTTGTGGCTGTTCTCGCGGATGCGGTCGAAGACCACGATGGTGTCGGCCATGGAGTAGCCCATCAGGGTCAGGAAGCTGGCCACCACCGGGACGTTGAACTCGTACCCGAAGGCCGCGAAGAGGGCCAGGGCCATGAGCATGTCGTGGATGAGGGCCACGATGCCGCCCACGGCGTAGCTCAGGGTGAAGCGGAACATCACGTAGATCAGGATGGCGATGCTCGCCCACATCACGGCCGTGAGGGTCTTCCGGGTCCACTCGCCGGAGATGCTGGGCGAGAAGCTCTCGTCCTTCTGGATGCCCACGGAGCCGAGGCGGTAGTCCTTCTTCACCGTGTCCTTCACGGCCTGGGGAATGTCCGTCGGCAGCTGGTCGAAGCTCTGGTAGAGCCCCGAGGGCAGCCGGTCTCGGAGGGCGATGATCTTGTCCGCCATGGGCCCGTAGGCCGCATTCAGGGCCTGTCCCTGGTCGTCCTGCTGGACGCCCATGGGATTGGCCTTGACCAGGTCGTCCGAGAGGTTCTTCGAGCCTTCCAGGTTGAGGGGCGGCAGGGTGCTCACCGCAGCCTCGGGATCCAGCTGCTTGAAGATGGCGCGGAGGGCGTTGGCCTGCTGGGTGGCGTCCTTCTGGTCGGCGTCCTTCCGGGCCTTCACCTTCACGGCGAAGTCCTGGTACGACTTGTCGCTGCCTTCGTAGGCCACCACGGAGGCGTCGGCAAAGCCGCCCTTGCCCAGGGCGGCCCGGATGGTCTCCGGCTCCATGGGCCCGCGGAAGCGCACGGTCATGTCGTTGCCGCCGACAAACTGCATGCCCAGCTTGATCCGCGGATTGTTCGTGATGTGCCAGGGATGGACGTAGGCGAGGCTGACGAGGATGATGCCCCAGCTGATGGCCAGGGCCATGCCCTTGTACTTCATGAAGTCGAAGGAGGCGCCCTTGAAGAACGTGTGGGTGCCCACGGAGAGGGTCTTGGTGCCGGGGTGGTGCTCCAGCACCCAGTCGTAGATGAACCGGCTGATGTAGATGCTGGTGAAGAGGCTGGCCACCACGCCCACGGTGAGGGTCACGGCGAAGCCCTTCACGGGGCCGGTGCCGAAGATGAACAGCAGGAGGGCCGCGAAGAGCTGGGTCACGTGGCTGTCCACGATGGTCCAGAACACCCGGTCGAACCCGGCATCGATGGCTCCCGGCACACTCTTGCCGAGGGCCAGTTCCTCCTTGATGCGCTCGAAGATGAGGATGTTGGCGTCCACGGCCATGCCCAATGTCAGGGCGAAGCCGGCGATGCCCGGCAGGGTGAGGGTCGCCCGGAAGGAGCCGAGCAGTCCCAGCATCACCACGACGTTCACGGTGAGGGCCACGATCGCGTTGACGCCGGACCAGTGGTAGAAGATCACCATGAACAGGATGATCGTGAGGAAGCCGATGAGGGCGGCCCTCACGCCGGCGTGGATGGAGTCGCGGCCGAGGCCGGGACCCACGACCCGCTCCTCCAGGAACTTCATGGGTGCGCGCAGGGCGCCGCTGCGGAGCTGGCTGGCCAGGTCATCCGCGTCCTGGGCGGTGAAGTTGCCGCTGATGCGGACCGCGCCGCCGATGATCTTCTCCTTGGCGCTCAGCTCCGTGATGATCTTGTGGTCCAGCACGATGGCGATGAGGCGGTTCTCGTCCGCGGCGATGCCGGTGAGGCGGGCGAAGTCGTCATCCCCCTTCTTGTTGAGGGTGAAGTTCACCTCGTTCGCTTCGGTCTGGGGGTTGGAGGCCCGGTGGGCGTCGATGATGTCGGCGCCGTCCACGCTCATGGTGCGGTCCAGCAGCACCCAGGCGCTGATCCTCTCCTCGCCGGGCTTGACCTTCTCGACGGGCTGGCCGGCACGGCGGGCCGCACGGTCGCTCTCGATCTCCGGCCGCAGCTCGAACTGCTCGGGGATCTTCCCCTGGAAGTGGGCCAGGGCCGCCTCGCGGGTGGGGAACTTGATCACATCCGTCTTGGCCAGGAGCCGCTGCTCCAGGTGGCCCGGCGTGGCCAGCAGCTTCTTGATGCGCTCCCGGTCGCCCTCCTCGATGCCGGGGATCTCCACCACGATGCGGTTGCCCTCGGCGCCGCTGGCGGTGATCTCGGGTTCCAGCACGTTGGCCGGGTCGATGTCGCGGATGCGCTTCTCGATGACCTCCAGGGCCCGCTTGTTGGCGTCATCCTTCAGCTGCTTCTGGTAGTCCGACTTCTGGGAGAGGCGGTAGCTGGCGCCATCCTCCGCCAGGAGGTAGCCGGGGAAGAAGTCCTTCACCACCTTCTCGAGGGTGGCCTTCTGGTCGGCGCCAGCCCCGTCCACGCGCAGCGTCGTACCGTCCACCTCCACGGCGGCGGTCAGGCCCTTGTCCCGCAGGCGGGAGGACAGCCGGTCCCGCGTGTCGCGCAGGTCGGCGGCGAGGGCCTCCTGGCCCTGGACTTCCAGCTCGAAGTGGACGCCGCCCCGGAGGTCGAGGCCCAGCTTCACCTTGGAGAGGGGCGTGAAGAAATAGCCGCATCCGGCGAGCACGGCGAGGACGATGATGAGGCGCCAGAGGCTCCGTTTGGTCACGGGGCGCTCCTAGAGAAGGCGGCCCGGCATGGCCGGGCCGGTGGGAAGGAGGATCAGTTCTGGGACTCGGGTTCGGCGGCGAGGGAGGCCACGGCAGTGCGGCGGGCCTTGACGACACTCCCGCCGAGCTTCAGCCAGATGTGCTTGTCCTCGACGCGGTCGATGGTGGCGTAGAGGCCGGAGGTCAGGATGACCTCGTCGCCGGCCTTCAGCTTCGAGAGTCGGGCCTCCATCTCCTTCCGGGCCTTGCTCTGGGGCCGGATGAGGAGGAAGTAGAACATCAGGGCCATGCCGCCGATGAACACGAACTGCGTCCAGCCCGGAGGGCCGGCGGCGGGGGTCTGCTGGATCAGGGCGAAGGTCATTCAGGGCTCCTCGGTCATCCATCCGGCGCGCGCGGTCTGGGCGAAGGCGGGGAAACGGTCCTCCAGCAGGGCCTGTCGCGCGGCTCGGGTGAGCCCCACAGTGTAGCTCAGGTTGTGGATCGTGTTCAGCGTGAAGGCCAACAGCTCGCCGCAGCGGAAGAGGTGGTGCAGGTAGGCCCGGCTGAAGGTCCGGCAGGTGTAGCAGCCGCAATCGGGGTCCAGGGGCAGGTCCGCCTCCCGGTGGCGGGCGTTCTTGAGATTGAGCTTGCCCCGGCTGGTGAGGATCCTGCCGTGGCGGGCCTCCCGGCTGGGCAGGACGCAGTCGAAGAGGTCCACCCCCTGCTCGATGCCGAAGAGCAGGTCCTCGGGCGTGCCCACGCCCATGAGGTAGCGGGGGCGCTCGGCCGGCAGCTCGCGCACGAATTCGGCCAGGACCGCGTTCATCGCCTCCTTGGGCTCGCCCACGCTGAGGCCGCCCACGGCGAAGCCCTGGAAGGGGGTCTTGGCGTCCAGCTCCAGGGCCTCGGCCAGGTGGCGGCGCCGCAGGTCGAGGTGGGTCCCGCCCTGGTTGATGGCGAAGAGTCCCTGGTGGGTCCGGAGCGGCACCGCGCGGCTCCGGGCCAGCCATCGCGTGGTCCGGGCCATGCTCTCCTCCAGCTTGGGACGCTCCAGGCGCCCCGGCGGGCATTCGTCCAGGGCCATGCAGATGTCGGAGCCCAGGTTCCGCTGGATCTCCAGGCTCCGCTCCGGCGAGAGGAACTGGGGGCTCCCGTCCACGTGGCTCTGGAAGGTCACGCCCTCCTCCGTCATCTTCCGCAGGGAGGCCAGGGAGAACACCTGGAAGCCCCCGGAGTCCGTGAGGATGGGCCCGTCCCAGCCCATGAAGCGGTGCAGCCCGCCCAGGCGCGCCACCAGGCCATCGCCCGGACGGAGCCCCAGGTGGTAGGTGTTCCCGAGGATCACCTGGGGGCCGATCTCCCGGAGCTGCTCCGGGGTAATCCCCTTCACCGTCCCCTGAGTGCCCACGGGCATGAAGGCCGGCGTCAGCACCTCCCCGTGGGCGGTGGCGAAGCGCCCCGCCCGCGCGGGCCCTGCACCGGGCGATTCGTTCCGGACTGCGAACAGACGAGTTGTGATCGATGACATGAGTGTGACCCGGCCTTCTTAACAAAAATTAACAGCCCCACCGCTTTGCCCCGTGAATCCGCCGTGGAACAGACATGAAAAAAACGCGGAACACCGTGCCCGTGTGGCATTGCGCGGGTTTTCTGCGCTTGACCCGGGGGCGGTCCTTTGCCATCTTAGCCGTTGGGCTTGCCCCAGTTCTTTATCCCACTTTCATGAAGCCGGATTGGTGATCCCGCCAGTTCGGCTCGCTGTTTTTCCCCGGATCTTTAAGGGAGTCGCATGAGCAAAGATCCCAAAAAACCTGCCCCCGCAAAGCCGGCCGCTCCCGTAGAGACGCTGGAGGATGCCGTCTATCGCACCTCCTTGTCTGCGGGGAACGAGGCCATTCGGCGGGGAAACCCTATGGTGACCGTCCCGACGACGATCGCCATGTACTGCCTCTTTGGTTTCGTGGCCTTCCAGCTGGCGAAGCAGACCGAGGCCGGCAAGAAGGTCATCAAGACCGTGGGCATCGATCTGGCCGAGACGGTCGACGCGCCGCCGCCGCCGCCTCCGCCGCCGCCTCCGCCGCCGCCGCCGCCGCCGCCGCCGCCGGCTGCCGCGACCAGCACGGCCAAGGTGGATACGACTCCCATCGACCCGCGGCAGGAAGTGGTGCCTGAGACGGTGCCCAAGGAGCTGCCCAAGCAGGACAACTCCCTCGGCGGCGTTCCCGGCGGCGTTCCCGGCGGTGTCCCGGGTGGCGTGATCGGCGGCGTGGTCGGTGGTGTGGTCGGCGGGGTCGTCGGCGGCACGGGCCGGGTCGTGGATTTCGACTTCAGCCAGATCAAGGTGAAGTACCAGCCGCCTCCGCCCCCCTACCCGCCCCTCGCCAAGATCGCCAAGATCCAGGGCGTCGTGGTCGTGGAGATCGTCGTCGGTCCCGATGGCGTCCCCACCTCGGCCACCGCGAAGGAGGGTCCTCCCCAGCTGCGGCCCACGGCCGAGGCCTATGCCATGCAGTGGAAGTTCGAGCCGGCCATGCTGAACGGCGTGCCGCAGTACGCCCGCTTCAAGCTGACCATGCCCTTCCGCCTCCGGTAGGGCGCCCCGCCTGATCCGGCACCACATGACGGGCGGACTTCCGCCGAACGCAACCCTCCCTACGCCACTTCACTCTCTTACAAGGAAACCCCAATGAACCTGCTTGCTTCCCCCCTGGTGATCGCGCTTGCCGAAGGGCAGGGCTTCTCCCCGATGGAGATCTGGCACGCCGCCTCCATCTTCAACAAGTTCATCATCATCCTGCTCTTCGTCCTGATCGCCCTTCAGATCTACGTCGCCATCGAGCGCTTCGTGACCTACGGGCAGAGCAACGCCGCCTCCGAGAAGTTCCTGAAGCTCTTCATGGACACCCTCCGCCGCGGCGACTTCGAGGCCGCCAAGCGCGCCGCCACCACCCACAACAAGTCCCACGTGGCGCTGGTGCTGAAGCACGGCCTCGACATCTTCCAGTACGAGAAGCAGCTCAAGACCATGAACCCCAACCATGACGCCATCCAGCCCGTGGAGCGCGCCATCGTCCGCGGCACCGCCGAGGTCGTCGAGCTCCTGAAGAAGGGCATGAGCAGCCTGGCCACCATCGGCGCCCTGGCCCCCTTCATCGGCCTGCTCGGCACCGTGGTCGGCATCATCAAGGTGTTCTCCGACCTGAAGACCAAGGGCGCCGGCGACATCAACGCCCTGGCCGGCTCCATCGGTGAGGCCCTGGCCACCACCGCCCTCGGCCTCGTCTGCGCCATCCCGGCCGTGTGGTTCTACAACCTGCTCACCAACAAGCAGGACATGGTCGTCACCAACATCAACAACGCGGCCTCCCAGATGATCGACGAGTTCATCCGCCGCGAGAGCCAGGCCTAGTCATTCCACCCCGGCCCGGGGGTGCGAACCCCCGGGCCATTCTTCAAGGAGGACACCATGGATGCAGGTGGTGGTTCCAAGGGTGGCATGAAGGCCGACATCAACGTCACGCCGCTTGTGGACATCGTTCTGGTGCTGCTGATCATCTTCATCGTGATCACGCCCGCCGTGAACAATGCCGTCAAGCTGCCGCTCTCCAAGCATGCCCCGAAGGTGGACCAGCAGGAGGATCAGGGGGTCAAGTACCTCACCCTGATGTTCACCTCCAAGCGCGATCCCCGAACCTATGAAGTGACCGGCCCCGGCCCCATCCTGATCGACGACAAGGATGCCAAGGACGAGCGGTTCTCCATCGGCAACGAGGCCGAGCAGCAGAAGCTCATCGACTACATCAACCGCAACGTCTCGCAGCACGTGGACAAGCGGGTGTTCGTCAAGGCCGATGCGGATCTCCCCTTCAAGTACGTCAATGAGCTGTTCCAGGCCTGTCGCAAGGGTGGCGCCGACGAGGCGTCCATCGTGACGGCCGAGGACAAGAAGGAAGGAGGCCAGTAATGGATGCCGGTGGCCCGAAGGGCAAGCAGAAATCCGACATCAACGTCACCCCGTTGATCGACATCGTGCTGGTGCTCCTGATCGTCTTCATCGTGATGGTGCCCGGCCTCGCCAAGGCCATGAAGGTGGTGGTTCCCCAGGTCATCCAGACCACGACCCCGCCCAAGCCCGATCCGAACAATCCTCCTGTCGTCATCAGCATCGACAAGGACGGCAAGCTCATGCTCCAGGCCGATCCCATCGATGCCGACGGCATCAAGCAGAAGCTTCCCGACATCGTCATGCTGCAGCCCCTGGGCTACCGCAAGATCTTCCTGAAGATCGACGAGGACGTGAAGTTCCAGAACGCCGTCGATGCCCTGGACGCCATCCGCGTGGCCTCCGACACGGCGAAGAAGAAGTCCCTGGAGCAGGCCGACAAGTTCCAGGGTCAGGACGGCGGCGACGTGAAGGTGGCCGTCTCCATCCTGAAGCGTCCCGCGGCAGCCACGGCTGCCCCGACCAACGGCTGAACCTGAGCCGCGTGATGGAAGGCCCCGCTCCGGCGGGGCCTTTCCTGTTCAGGCCGTCCTGCGCCGGTGCCCCAGGGCCGTCCCGTAGGCCACGCCGGTCACGGTGAGTGCCACGCCCGCGAGCCCCGCGGTCGTGGCCCGCTCCCCCAGGAGGGGCACGGCCAGCAGGTACTGCACCACGGGCATGAGCTGGAGCCAGATGGCCGCCTCGGCCACGGAGAGGGCCCCGTAGGCCTCCGCCATGAGGAGCTGGCCCGCGAAGGCCAGGAGGCTCATGAGGAGGGCCACCAGCCAGGGGACCAGCCCCCCGGGCCACGGGTCCAGGGCGAAGGGCAGGACCACCGGCAGTCCGGCCAGGCAGAAGAAGAAGAAGATGGTCGGGGCATTGTCCGTGGGCCGGGCCGCCCGGATGGCGTTGGCGCTCACCGCCGCGAACACCGCCGCCGCCAGGGCCGCGGCCTCGCCCGCACCCAGGCGCACGGCCAGGGCGACACCGCCCTGCCCCAGGACCAGCACCACGCCCAGAGAGGCCGCGAGGATGGCCACCAGGAGGTGGATCGTGGGCCGCTCCCGGAACAGGAAGAGAGACATGGCCGTGGCGAAGACCGGGAACAGGTTGTAGAGGATCCCGGCCTCGCCGGCCGGAATGCGGGCCAGGGCGTAGAAATAGAGCACCACCACGAGGCCGCCCGAAAGGCCACGAAGCACCAGCAGGCGGTAGTTCCCGGGCCGGTACAGGCCCGGCCAGATCCGGAAGGCCGCCAGACTCAGGACGACTCCCACGACGAAGCGGATGACGGAGAGGTGCCCGGCGGTGAAGCCCATGCCCGGCTGGCTGAGCTTCCGGGCCAGGATGGCCATGAGGCCGAAGCAGAACGCCGAGCCGGCCAGTTCCATGCGCGCCTGGGCGCGGCTGCGGGACAGGGCGGCGGCAGTGGGCATCCAGGACTTCCTTCGGGTCGTTGCCTCATCATCCGATGCAGGCAGCGAAAGGGGAACCGCAGACGCCCGGCTTTCCGCAGATCGGTCTGCGTCAGGGATTGTAGGCGCCCTGCGGCAGGTTGAGCCCCTCGGGATGGAAGGTCCGGTGCAGGGCCCCGCCACGGAAGGCGCCCCGGTCCGCCGCCTCCAGGTGGTCCAGGAGGTGGGAGAGGTTCGCACCGCTGGGCACGGCGGGGACGCCCAGGTCTGTGGCCAGTTCCGGCAGGGTCAGGTCGTCCAGGAAGGTGCCCTCCTCGCGCACCACCTGGCCGCGGAGGGTGTACTGGTCTGTGGGCCCGGTGTGGGTGCGGAGGCTGGCGGACGGCACCACCACCGCGTCCACCCAGTCCGGGCGGCCGCCCCGGGCCTCGCGGTCCGCGTGGGCGGCGTACTTCAGGTCCTCGCCGCAGAGCAGGCCCGCCACGGTGACGCTCTCGCCGAAGGTGAAGTTGCGGGCGGGGGCCACGCGGAGCTGGCTCCCGACGGCGCGGTTCAGCTCCGCCACCACCCGCGAGAGGGTGGGCGCGAAGCTGGCGCCCGTCAGGAGCAGGGCCCGGCGGCCCGCGAAGCCCTTCGCCCGCGGGCTGCGGATGAAGCGGCGGCTGTGCTCCAGGAAGCGCCGCACGAGGCCCACGCCATTCTCCAGCTGGGCCCAGCTCCGGGAATAGAAGGCCCGGCCGGGCACCTCGATGCCGGCGCGGGTGAACCACTCGTCCGCCAGCAGCAGCCAGGGCTCGCCGTCATTGGCCTTCGCGTACCGCCGCACCTCCGGCGTCCAGTGGGCCACCCACTCCCGGGCGAAGGCGGGGTCCACATCCTGCACGGTGGGCAGGCCGTCGCGGTGCGCCGTGAGGCCCACGGGCACGCAGGAGAGGCTCAGGACGCCGCCTCGCCCTTCCCGGCGACGGGCCCACAGGTCGTCCAGCGTGCGCTGCCAGATGGCGCCGTCGTTGAGCCCGGGCGCCACCACGGCCTGGGTGTGGACGTCGATGCCCCCGGCCAGCAGGCGGTCGATCTTGCGGAGGACGTCGCCCTCCCGGGGATTGCCCACCACCCGCACCCGGGCCTCCGGGTCCGTGGCGTGCACGGAGACGTGGATGGGGCTCAGGCGCTCGCGCACGATGCGGTCCAGCTCCGCATCGTCGCTGCTGGAGAGCGTGGTGAAATGGCCGTAGAGGAAGGAGAGGCGGATGTCCTCGTCCTTCAGGTAGAGCGATTTCCGGAAGCCCTTGGGCATCTGGTGGACGAAGCAGAAGACGCAGTTCTGCCGGCAGACCTTCACCTCGTCCTGGGCCAGGTCCACGCCGAGGCCCTCGCCCCCGTTCTCCACGGTGACCTCGAAGGCGCTGCCGTCCGGCCGGCCCACGAGCAGGTCCGTCTCGTCCCGCTGGGTGACCAGGAACTGGTAGTTCAGCTGGTCCAGCACCGCCTCGCCGTTGATGGCCAGCAGCGTATCCCCCGGGCGGATCCCGGCCGCCTCGGCCAGGCTGCCGGGTTCCACGGTGATGATCTGCACGCCCTTCTGCGCCAAGCCGACTCCCTGCTCCGGATCCCTGGGGAAATCCGGAGATTGATTGTCTCACCGCAGGGAGAGAATGGCTTCCTCTAACTCCGGCCCCGCAGGGCCGGAGCGGATTCTCACTTCAAGCAGACCAGCTCGTCATCCTTGCCGGGAACCAGGATGCCCGCCCCATCGGCCACGAACAGCCCGTCGCCGGGCTTCACCCGGGCGGTGAAGGACCAGTTCTCCTTGCCGGTGGCGGGGTCCAGGGCGCGCAGCACGGTGGTCTTCCCCTCGGGACAGGCCGCCAGGAGCTGACTGCCGACCATCGTCGGCGGCCAGGGTGCGGGCTTGGCCATGGGCGATTCCCAGACCTGCTTGCCATCCACCGCCTCCAGGCAGCGGACGGCCCCGTCCACCGCCAGGTAGACCCGACCATCCTGGACCCAGGGCAGGCTGCCGACCCCCTTCCGCTCCCAGACCGGATGGCCCGTCGCCGGATCGAGGGCCACGAGGGTCACCCCACCGAACATCCCCGTCCGGATGCTGAACAGCCGCGTGTCATCCCCCGTCACGCCCGATCCCACCTCCTGCCGCCAGAGGATCTCCCCCTTGACCGGATCGAGGGCCATGACCAGCTTGTCCGCCGTCAGGCAGTAGCGGCCCTGGGCCACGACCCCCATCGATACCCACTTGCTGGGTCCCAGGTAGGTCTTCCAGAGGGGCTTGCCGTCGGCGACCTGGAAGGCCTGGATCCAGGGTGCCCCGCCCACCAGGACGCGATCCCCCAGGATCATCGGGGGATGGTCGGCCCCGGCGGCGAGGGCCGCCTCCCAGAGCTTCGCCCCGGTCTCGAGGTCCAGGGCATAGAGCTTCCCGCCCGCCTCGCCATCCTGACCCTTGCCGTAGGTGGCCAGGTAGACCCGCTTCCCGTCGATGATCGGGAACTGGACCCTCGTCTTGTTGTTGTCGGCTGAGAAGAAGCGGCGCAGGGCCTCCAGCTGCACCTGGTAGCGCGGCTTCCCGGTCTCGCGGTCCAGGGCCGTGAAGCGGTAGTCCCCCGTGGTGTAGAGGACCAGCCCGTTCGTGATCACCGGTCCGCTCTCGAAGCCCCCTTCCACCGGCGCGGTCCAGCGGTCGAGCCCCTTGTCCCGGGAGCGTGCGAACAGCCACTTCTCGCCGACGGCCACCACCAGGGCCGCGTCCTCGGCACGGTTTCCCGCCGAAGGCAGGGTGGCCCGCCAGGCCTCTCCACCCGGCTTCGCGACCTCCTCGATGGGGGGGAGGTTCTTCTGGTGGGCGGCCTGCTCATTGGCACGCCGGCGCTGGGCCTGCTGGGCCGCCAGCCGGGCGCGCGTCATCTGCATCTGCATTTGCATCTGCATCTGCATCTGGATCTGCATCTGCATGGCCTGGTTCGCGGCGAAGGTGGGGGGCGGCGGGCCCGCCAGCAGGGGCGTGAGGATCAGTGGCGCCGCGGCCATCAGCCAAGAACGGGAGGACATCGTGGAACTCCAGGGTGGAGCCCGGACCTTCGCGAGCGGTTGATGCACGGATCGGATGGCCTGGACGTGGGATGGGATGCCCCCATCTTGTCATGGGCAGGCCTCCCTTCCCGGTGACCCTGGTCAACCCCCATCCCTCGGCCGGGTCGACCCCACGAACCGGCAGGGGCCGCATCCTGCGGCCACTGCCTCCTGCCCTGCCGGGCTCGACCGGGCCCTCAGGCCGTGGTCTTCGCCGCCTTCCGGGCCTCGACGACCTTGTCGGCATCGCGGCCGACCAGTTCCTGGAGGTGGTGGAAGGACCAGGTGAAGGAGCCGACGCCCATGGTGAGGCTGCGGAGCTCCACGATGACGTCGCCCATCTCGGCCTGGGGGATGTAGGCCGAGACGACATCCCACCCGTTCCATCCCGGCTTGGCGTCGAAGCCGAGCACCTGCCCGCCGCGCCGGCCGGTGACGAGCCGCTGGGCCTTGGAGGTGAACTCGCTGGGCACGGAGATCTGCACTTCGGTGATGGGCTCCAGGAGCACGGGATGGCACAGGGGCGCCCCCTCGGTCATGGCGATGCGGGCGGCGGTCTTGAAGGCCATGTCGGAGCTGTCCACGGTGTGGTAGCTGCCGTCCACCAGGGCCACGTGGATGTCCACCACCGGGAAGCCCAGGGGGCCGCGCTTCATCCAGTCCACCACGCCATGCTCGATGGCGCCGAAGAAGTTCTTGGGCACCACGCCGCCCACGATGCGCTCCTCGAACTGGAAGCCGGTGCCCCGCGGCAGGGGCTTGATCTCGAACCACACGTCGCCGAACTGGCCGTGGCCGCCGGTCTGGTGCTTGTGGCGGCCGTGGATCTTGGTGGCCTTCGTGAAAGTCTCCCGGTAGGGCACCAGGGGCGGGTGGGACTGCACATCCAGGCCGAACCGGCTCTTGAGCTTGTCCAGGGCGCACTTGAGGTGGACCTCGCCCTGGCCCCAGAGGACACGCTCCTGGGTCTCGGCGTTCTGCTCTACCTGGAGGGAGGCGTCCTCCTCGCAGAGCTTCTGGAGGGCCAGCGACAGCTTCACGTCGTCCCCACTCTTGGTGGTGTGCAGGCTGAGGGCCAGCATGGGCTGGAGGGGCTCGGGCCAGGTCAGCTGGACCTTGGCCGAGGCCGTCAGGCCCTCGCTGGTCTTCACCTCGTCCATGCGGCCGAGGGCCACCACTTCGCCCGCCGTGGCCTTCTGGAGCTTGATCTGCTGGGAACCGAAGAGCCGGTTGATGCCGCTGACGCGATTGCCGGCCAGGGAGGTGCCGTCGGCCACCTCGCCGCGCCACACACGGGAGATGCTGAGCTTCCCGACGTGCTGGGCGTGGACGGTCTTGAACACCTGGACGAGGGTGCCGTTGCCTTCGGGGATGCCCAGGCGGGCCGCCGTCTCGCCGGCGAAGGGGGCCTCCTCGCAGAGGGTCTGGAAGAGCCGCCGGATCCCCGCATCCCGGTCCGCGGAACCGAAGAGGACAGGCACCAGGAGATCCTCATGGACGTCCTTGGCCATGTCCTCGGAGATCTCCTCCAGGGGCGGCACCACGTCGCCCAGCAGCTCCTCCATGAGGTGGTCGTCGAAGTCCGCCAGCTTCTCCAGCATCTGCTGCCGGGCCTCGTGCTCCTCGGGCAGCACGGACTCGGGCAGGGTGACGAGGTCGGCATCCCGGGCGGCATCGTACTTGTAGGCGTGTTCGCTGATGAGATCCACATAGCCGGTGATCTGGTCGCCCTCGCGGATGGGGATCTCCACCAGCACCAGGGGCCGCTCGGAGACGCCCTGCAGGGCGCCCAGCACGTCCTTCAGCCTCGAGGCGCTGCCGGGGGCCTCCATCTTGTTGACGAAGACCACGTGGGGGACCTTGTGGTCGTCCAGGAACTTCAGCGTGGGGGCCACCATCAGGGCCCGGTTGGGGTCGGGGTCCACCACCACGACGGCGATGTCGGCCACCATGAGGGCGTGGGCCGCCTCCTGGCTGAACTCGACGGAGCCGGGGCAGTCGATGAGGGTCCAGGCCTGGTCCTGGTAGGTGCAGGCGGCCAGGCTGGCCTCCACGCTCATCTGCCGGGCCTTGGCCTCCATGGAGGCGTCGCCGACCGTGTTCCCCTCCTTGACGGAGCCCTTGCGCGGCAGGGCGCCCGCCACGAAGAGAAGGCTCTCCATCAAGGAGGTCTTACCAGAGAGGTAGGGGCCCACGATGGCCGCCACGCGTGGAGTTGACTGGGAATTGCCGCTCACAGTGCCTCCTATGGATTGGGTCCGATTTGGGATCGCCCCAAGTGTTCCGACCTGCCCCACCCCTGGCAACACGAAAAAAAAGCCGCCCGGGAAAAGGCGGCTTAAGTCACAACCTGGGATGGATTTGAAGCTGGATCCGGAGCGGTTTTCAGGTCGTCCCGGCTTCAGTTCCTCAGGGGCTTGCCCGTCTTCTCGGGATCTTCGATCCCGAGACCGCCTCGGATTCAATTCCTCAGGGGCTTGCCCGTCTTCAAGATGGCGTCCATGCGGGCCTGGGTCTTCTCCATGCCGCAGAGGCGCGTGAAGGCCTCCCGCTCCAGCTCGAGGATCCGTTCCTCCGTGATCTCCTGGACCAGGCTGACGTCCCCGCCGCAGAGGATGTTCGCCAGCTCGCCCATGATGACGGCGTCGTGCTCGCTGGCCAGCCCCTGGAGCTGGAAGTCGCGGACGGCCATCTTCAGTGCCTCGCTGCCCCCCCGGCCCGGCAGGCGCAGGGTGCGCTCCTTCACGGGCTGGAAGTCCGCGGCCATCTTGAGGACCTCCTGCTTCGCCTCGTTCAGGAGGAAGGCCTTGTTCATCACGCGGCGATCCGTGCGGCGCAGGTAGCCGTTGCGCTGGGCCTCGTCGAAGCTGGTGTTCACGTTGGCCGTGCCGATGCCCTGGAAGGCCGCCTTCACCTTGGGCATGGGGCCGAGCTGGTTCTGGGCGGCCATGGCGTCCTCCATGCGGAGGAGCATCTGGAGGCAGCCGCCGCCGGCGGGGATCACGCCCACGCCCACCTCCACCAGGCCGATGTAGAGCTCGGCGTGGCCCACGACCCGCTGGCAGGCCATGGTCATCTCGCAGCCGCCGCCCAGGGCCAGGTTGAAGGGCGCCGCCACCGTCGGGAACGGGGCGTAGGTCAGCATGCGACCGGCGTACTGCAGCCGGCGGGCCACTTCCAGGATCTGGTCGAACTGCTTGTCCTTGGCGGCGTTCAGCACCATGACCAGGTTCGCCCCGGCGCTGAAGTGCTGGCCCTGGTTGCCCACCACCAGGCCCTTGAAGCGCCCCGGCACGTGCTTCTGGAGGGTGTCCTCCATCAGGCCGATGATGCCGTCGTCCAGGGCGTTCATCTTGCTGCGGAAGGCCAGGCAGGCCACGTCGTCGCCCAGGTCGATGAGCTGGCAGCTGCCGTTCTCGGCCACCACCTTGCCGCGGCCCTCCTCGCGCTTGAGGATGATGACGCGCCGGTCCTCGAGGATCGGATCATAGGCCAGGGTCTTCGGGTTCAGCTGGGCCACGGGGATGCCGTGCTCCCAGCGGTAGAAGCTGGGGATGCCCTTGGCCAGCATCTGCTCGACGAGGGGCGCGATGGGCTGCCCGTCGAAGCGCATGCGCGCCACGACCCGTTCCACGCCCAGCGTGTCCCAGGTCTCGAAGGGGCCCAGCTCCCAGGCGAAGCCGTTCTTGATGGCGCGGTCCACGTTCAGGGGGCCGTCCGTGACCTCGCCCAGCCGGTTCACGGCGTAGGTGAGGTTGGGGGCGATGCAGCGCCAGGCCAGGCGCCCGGCCTCCGTATCACTGGTGAGGAGGGTCCTTACCTTCTCCGCCGGGTCGTCGATCCCCTTCAGCTCCTTGAGGATCGGCCAGTCCTTCCGCACCTGGGGGACGTACTCGCGCGACGTGGCATCGAGGGCCAGGAAGGTCTTCTTGCCTTTGGCGTCCTTGGGGCCCTTCTTGAAGAAGCCCTGCTTCACCTTGTTGCCGAAGAGCTTGTTGTCCAACATCCACTGGAGGAATTCCGGGAACTTGAAGACGTCGCGCACCTCGTCCTTCGGGCAGAGGTCGTAGACGTTCTTGGCGGTCGCCGCCAGGATGTCCACGCCAGCCAGGTCCGCGGTGCGGAAGGCCGCGCTCTTGGCCCGGGCGGAGGCATCGCCCAGCACCATGTCCAGGACCTCGAAGGGGATCTTCTCCGCCAGGGCCATGTGCAGGGTGGCCATGATGCCGTGGATGCCGATGCGGTTGCCGATGAAGGTGGGGCTGTCATAGGCCGGCACCACCTCCTTGCCGAGGGCCTCCTCCAGCCAGGTGCGGAAGGCCTGAGCCTCCTGTTCGTCCACCTCGGGACCCTTCACGAACTCCAGCAGGCGCAGGTAGCGCACGGGATTGAAGAAGTGGGTGATGACGAAGTGCTTGCGGAAGGCGTCCCCGCGGCCCTCCACGAGCAGCTTGAGGGGGATGCCCGAGGTGTTCGAGCTGATCCAGGCGCCGGCCTTGAGCTTCGGTTCCAGGCGGGTGTAGAGGTCCCGCTTGATGGCGAGATCCTCCTTCACCACCTCCACCACCCAGTCGCAGTCCGACAGGCGGTCCAGGTGGTCCCTCAGGTTGCCGGGCCGGATCTTCTTCAGGAACGAGGGGTGCATGGCCAGGGCCGGCTTGGCCTTCGCCAGGCCCGCCAGGGCCCCTTCCGCCAGCTTGTCCGGCGCCGCCTCGTCGATGACGATGTCCAGCAGCTCCACCTGGCAGCCTGCCGACGCCACGTGGGCCGCGATGCCCGAGCCCATCACGCCCGAGCCGAGTACGCCGATCTTCTTGATGTTCATGTCCAACCTCCAGTCTCGATGTCGTGTGGTTGGATCAGAGCTTCTCGATGACGGACGCGACGCCCTGGCCGCCGCCGATGCACATGGTGGCGATGCCGTACTTGCCGCCGTCGGTCTCGAGCCGGTTCAGCAGGGTCGTGAGGATCCGGGCGCCACTGGCGCCGAGGGGGTGGCCGATGGCGATGGCGCCGCCCCAGGCATTCACCTTGGCGGGGTCATACTCGCCTTCGCGGATCACGGCCAGGCTCTGGGCGGCGAAGGCCTCGTTCAGCTCGATGGCGTCGATCTGGTCGAGCTTCAGGCCCACGCGGCCCAGCACCTTCTTCACGGCCGGCACGGGGCCGATGCCCATGCGGTCCGGCTCCACACCCGCCACGGCGCCGTTCAGGATGCGCGCGCGGGGCTTGAGGCCCAGGGACTTCGCCACGGACTCCTCCATGACCAGCAGGAAGGCGGCGCCGTCGGTGATGGGCGAGCTGTTGCCGGCGGTCGTGAGGCCCTCCGCCAGGAAGGCGGGCTTCAGCTCGCCCAGCTTCTCCAGGCTGGTGTCGGCGCGGACGCACTCGTCCTGCTGGAGGGTGACGGCCTTGCCGTCCAGACCCTTGGTCTCGAAGCGGACGACCTCCTTCTCGAACTTGCCGGCCTTCCAGGCGGCGGCGGCCTTCTGGTGGCTCTGGAAGGCGAACTCGTCGCACTCCTTCCGGGTGAGCTTGTATTCCTTCGCCAGGTTCTCGGCCGTGATGCCCATGGAGCAGTAGGCCTGGGGGTAGTTCTCGCTGAGGAAGGGATCGACGCTGGGATTGAAGCCCATCATGGGCACCTTGGACATGCTCTCCACGCCCCCGGCGAGGAAGACATCGCCGGCGTTGGCGAGGATGGCCCGGGCGGCCATGAGCATGGTCTCCTGGCTGCTGCCGCAGAAGCGGTTGATGGTGGCCGCGGCGGCGGTGATGGGCAGGCCTGCCCGGAAGCTCACCAGCCGGGCCATGTTCATGCCCTGCTCGCCCTCGGGCATGGCGCAGCCCACCAGGACATCCTCGAGGATGGACCAATCCTTGAGCAGGGGCTTGAGGGCCTCGATCACCACCGATCCCAGCTGCTCGGGCCGGGTGGCGGCATAGGCGCCCTTGACGCCCCGGCCGACGGGGGTGCGCTTGGCTTCGACGATGACTGCGGATCGCATGGGACCTCCAGGTGATGACTCTCAGAAGAGCTTGGTTCCGGTGAGCCTAGCATCCGCGCCACGACTGGAAAGTCCCTACCGTAGGTCGGATCGGCCCGGGTCCGGACCCAGGGGCGCCTCACCTTGACGGAACCCACGGATGAATGGATCCTTCTCGGGCACGCGGGCGGCATCTTTTTTTTATGGGTCCGCGCCATCAGCGGTGCAAGGGTATCCTGCCAGGGGAGGGGAGCATGCCCCTCAAAGAGCCCTACCTGAGTCCCCGTCGCATCATGACCGTGGTCCTTGCCGGGGGACGGGGGCGACGGCTGGCCGATCTCACGGACTGGGCCTCCAAGCCGGGCCTCGATTTCGGCGGGAAGTTCAAGATCATCGACTTCACCCTGTCCAACTGCGTGAACTCGGGCTTCCGCAAGATCGGCATCCTCACGCAGTACAACTCGCACCGCCTGCTGGAGCACCTGGAGTTCGCCTGGGGCTTCCTCCCCGGGAACCTCCAGGAGTTCGTCCACGTGTGGCCGGCCCAGCAGAGCCTGGAGAAGGAGTGCTGGTACAACGGCACCGCCGATGCGGTGTTCCAGAACGTGGACAACATCCGCAAGTTCGATCCCCAGCACGTGCTGGTGCTGGCCGGGGACCACATCTACCGGATGGACTACAAGTACTTCCTCCAGGACCACCTCGATACCGACGCCGACATGACCATCGCCTGCCTGGAGGTCCCCCGGCTCACCGCCCGCGGCTTCGGCATCGCCCAGGTGGACGAGGCGGACCGCATCCTCGACTTCGTGGAGAAGCCCCAGGATCCTCCGGGCATCCCGGGCCGGCCCGACAAGGCCCTCGTCAGCATGGGCATCTACCTCTTCAAGGCCGATTTCCTCTTCGACGAGCTGATGCGGGACGCCCGGACGGAATCGGGCCACGACTTCGGCCATGACCTCATCCCCATCCTGGTGAAGCGGGCGCGGGTGTACGCCCACCGCTTCGAGCGGAGCTGCATCCCCAACCCCCTGAACACCGAGCCTTATTGGCGGGACGTGGGGACCGTGGATGCCTACTGGGAGGCCAACATGGACCTGGTGTCCGTGCAGCCCGCCCTGAACCTCTACGACTACAGCTGGCCCATCTACACCCATCAGGAACAGCTCCCGCCGGCGAAGATCGTCCACCGCGACGATGTCCGCCAGGGCTCGGCCATCAGCAGCCTCATCTCGGGCGGGTGCATCGTCTCGGGGGCCCACATCCGGGATTCCCTCCTCTTCACGCGGACCCGCGTCCACTCCTACGCCCAGCTGGAGGAGGCCGTGATCCTGCCCATGGCCGACATCGGAGAGCGGGCCCACCTCCGTCGCGTGGTGGTGGACCGCGGCTGCCGCATCCCGCCGGGGCTGGTGGTCGGGGAGGATCCGGAGGAGGACGACCGCCGGTTCCACCGCACCCCCGGAGGGGTCACCCTCATCTCCCAGGCCATGCTGGACCGGATGGAAGAGTGACGATGCGGATCCTCTTCGCGGGCACGGAGCTCTTCCCCCACGTGAAGGTGGGCGGCCTTGCGGACGTGCTGGCGGCCCTGCCCAAGGCCCTCCGGAACCTGGGGACGGACACCCGCCTGCTGCTGCCCGGCTACCCGTCCCTGATGCGCGAGGTGGGGCCCCTGGAACCCGTCCTCGCCCTGGGCGACCTCATGGGCGGTGGACAGGCCCGGGTGCTGCTGGGTCGCAGCCCCGCCGGCCAGCCGCTCTACCTCCTGGACCAGCCGGCCTTCTTCGGCCGCGGGACGCCCTACGGCGCCGCCGGCGACCTGCCCCTCCGCTTCGGAGCCCTCTCCTGGGCCGCCGCCCACCTGGGCCGCCACGGGGACGGCCAGGGCTGGAAGCCGGAGATCGTCCACGCCCACGACTGGCCCACGGGCCTGGCCCCGGCCTACCTGGCCCTAGAGGAGGGCCCGCGCCCCCGCACCGTCTTCACCATCCACAACCTGGCCTACCAGGGGCTCTTTCCCGCCGACCTCCTGGCGCCGCTCGGCCTCCCCGCCGCCTCCTTCCACCCCGACGGCCTGGAATTCTACGGGAAGCTCGGCTTCCTGAAGGCGGGCCTCGTGTACGCCGACCGCCTCTCCACCGTGAGCCCCACCTACGCCCGGGAGATCCTCGGCCCCGAGGGGCTGGGCCTGGCGGGCCTGCTCCAGCAGCGGAACGGAGAACTCCGGGGCATCCTCAACGGTGTGGACGACGAGGTGTGGAACCCGGCCACCGATCCCCACCTGCCCCACCCCTTCGGCCCCACCGGCCTGGCCGCCCGGGCCGCCGGCAAGCTCGAGCTGCAACGGGAGCTGGGCCTCCGGGTGGATGCGGAGCAGCCCCTCTTCGCCATCGTCAGCCGCTTCGCCGCCCAGAAGGGGCTCGACCTCGTCCTGGACGACCAGGCCTGGTTCGCGGCGCAGAACGCCCAGCTGGCGGTGCTGGGCCAGGGCGATCCCGAGCTGGAGGCCCGGTTCCTGGCGGCGGCCCGCCTGCACCCCAGCCGTGTGGTGGCCCGGATCGGCTTCGACGAAGGCCTCTCCCACCGGATCTACGGGGGGGCCGACGCCATCCTCGTGCCCAGCCGGCAGGAACCCTGCGGCCTCACCCAGCTGTACGCCCTCCGGTACGGGGCCCTGCCGGTGGTGCGCGCGACCGGGGGCCTGGCGGACACCGTCGTGGACGCCACCCCCGAGGCCATCGGCGCGGGGCGTGCCACCGGATTCGCCTTCCAGGAGGCCCGGGCGGGCGGCCTGGCCGGGGCCCTGGACCGGGCGATCGCGATGTACCGGGACCGCCGGGAGACCTGGACGGAGCTCCAGAGGCGCGGCATGGCCCAGGATTTCGGCTGGCCCAGGGCGGCCCGCGAGTACCTCGACCTCTACGAGGAGCTGCTGCGCTCCGGTGATTGAGGCGGCCTTAGAGTGCCTAACAAAACCCCGACGGGGCCGCGAGAAAGCCAGGTGCGATGCACCGCAGATATCTTTATGTCTCGCGTATCGCCGAAGGCGATACCGAGAGGGAAGGGCCCGCAGGGCGATGCGGGACATCGTTCAAGGGCCCTGACGCCGCGGGGCGCCCACCTGGCTTTCTCCCTCCGGGCGAGGGCCGGCGGGGAGGCTCCACCTCCGCGAGCTTGCGAGCGGGAGGGCCCTGCGAGGCAGGGCCCGTCAGGTGGAGGGGCGATGCCGCTACGCCCTCCGTCTGACGGCACGCTTTGCGTGCCTCCCACTCGCCCGCGGCTCGTGGAGCCGGAGCCTCCCTCGCGTTCCTCGCCTCGCTCGCCCGGCGGCCCTCGCGCGGCCTTGTGGGGGTTTTGTTAGGCACTCTTAAGCCGGCGGCATCTGGCAGGAGGCCGCCACCGCCGCGGGCAGGTAGCAGTGCCGCACGTAGTCCATCACCATGCGGTCGGAGTTGAAGCGCCAGGCCAGGGTCCGGATGGAGCGCTTCACCCGCTTCACCCACGCCCTGGGAACGCCGGCGGGGTCGCGGTCGTAGTAGCAGGGCACCACCTCCTCCTCCAGCACCCGGAAGAGGGCCTCCGCGTCACGCCGGTCCTGGATCTCGGGGTCCGCGTGGGACTCGCCACTGCCGATCGCGAACCCGTTCTGCCCATCGAAAGCCTCCGCCCACCAGCCGTCCAGCACCGAGATGTGGAGGGCGCCGTTCAGGACCGCCTTCATGCCGCTGGTGCCGCAGGCCTCCAGGGGGCGCACCGGGTTGTTGAGCCAGGCGTCCACGCCCTGGTAGAGGTTGCGGCCCACGTGGATGTTGTAGTTCTCGACGAAGACGATCCGGTTCCGGAAGCGGGGATCCTCCAGGAGGCGGTTCACCTTCTGGATGAGGGCCTTCCCCGTCTGGTCCGCCGGGTGCGCGCGGCCGGCGAAGATGAGGTTCACGGGCCGGGTGGGATGGTTCACCAGGGCCGCCAGGCGGTCCGGATCCGTGAAGAGCAGGTCCGGCCGCTTGTAGGGGACGAAGCGGCGGGCGAAGCCGATGGTGAGGGCGTCGGGATCGAGGGGCGGCGGGTCCACGGGCGGCAACCCCTGGTGGGCCCGGGTGGCCGCCACGCGCCCGCGGATGAACCGGACCAGCCTCGCCTTGAGCACCTGCTTGATCTCCCAGATCTCGGCCGAGTCGACGCCTTCGATCCTCGTCCAGAGGTCGGGGTGGACCATGCCGTCCAGCCAGTTGGTGCCGATGCGCGCCTCGAAGAGCTGGTCCATCTCCGTGGCCAGCCAGGTGGACACGTGCACGCCGTTGGTGATGTGGCCGATGGGGACCTGGGCTTCGGGCCGCCCGGGCCAGAGGCTGGTCCACATGGCCCGGGACACCACGCCGTGGAGGGCCGAGACGCCATTGGCCCGGCTGGACTGCCGGAGCGCGAGCACCGTGGGCATGAAGGGCGAGCCATGATCCGCCGGGTTCACCCGGCCGAGGGCCATGAGGTCCTGGACGGGAAGCCGCAATCCCTCGGCCAGGGGACGCAGGTGCTCCTCCGCCAGGTCCGCCGGGAACCGGTCGTGGCCCGCGTCCACCGAGGTGTGCGTCGTGAAGACCGTGGCCGCGGCGGCCTCCTTCAGGGCGGCCCAGGGGTCGAGGCCGTCGGCCTGCACCCGGTGGCGGGCCCGCTCCAGCACCGCGAAGGCGGTGTGCCCCTCGTTCAGGTGGAACACGCTGGGGGTGATCCCCACGGCCCGCAGGGCCCGGGCGCCGCCGACCCCGAGCATCAGCTCCTGTTCGATGCGCATGCGCTGGTCGCCCCCGTAGAGGCGGGCCGCAAGGGCCTGGTCCGTCTCGCTGTTCGCCGGATCTCGGGTGTCGAGCAGGAGGAGCCGCACCCGCCCCACGCAGGCCTCGAGCACCTGGGCCCAGACCGTCCGGCCCGGCATCTCCACCCCCACCCGGGCGGGCTCGCCCCTGGGCGTGAGCGAGGGCCGCAGGGGAAGATCCTTCAGGTCGAAGGGCTCCAGCACGTCCTGCTGCCAGAACGTGCCGTCCAGCACCTGGCTGGTGTAGCCCTGGTGGTAGAGCAGTCCCACGCCCACCAGGGGCACGCCCAGGTTCGAGGCGCCCTTGAGGTGGTCGCCCGCCAGGATGCCGAGGCCGCCGGAATAGATGGGGATGGATTCGTGGATCCCGAACTCCGCGCAGAAGTAGGCCACGGGCCGCGTGCTGAGCGGTCCGGCGTGGAAGAGGCCCCAGGTGGTGACGGGGTGGAGGTACTCGTCCAGCTGCCGGAGGGCCCGGTCGATCCGGGCGGGGACGTCCACCTCCATGGCCCGGTTCTCCATCTGCCGTGTGTCGATCTGGCGCAGCACGGAGATCGGGTTGCGGTGGGCGCGCTGGTACAGCTCGAGGTCCAGGTCCCGGAAGATGGACCGCACCTCGGGCCGCCAGGTCCACCAGAGGTTCTGGGTGAGTCGTTCGAGCTTCTGCCGGAGGGGTTCCATGGCTGAGCCTCGATGGTCCGAAGGTGGGGCGCCTATTCTACTCCCCCTCCGGTGGGCCGGAGGAAGACTGCGCCGAGGGGCGGAAGGGTGAGCCGGATCGACTGGCGGCATCCGTGGAGGGGGATGGGTTCAGGGCGCAGGCTCCCGGGGTTCAGGAAGCCCTGCCCTCCGTAGGACGGCCCGTCGGTGTTGAGGCATTCCTCGAAGGGTCCGGGGACGGGCACGCCCACCCGGTAGTCGCGATGCACCAGGGCCGTGAAGTTGAGGATCACCACCGTGAGGTCGCCGGGCGCCGGACCGAGACGCAGCAGCGAGAGCACGCTGTTGGCCCGGTCGCCGGCCTCGATCCAGGAGAAGCCCCCTGGCTCGCAGTCGCCTTCGTGGAGCGACGTCCGCGCCCGGTAGAGGGCATTGAGGTCGCGGAGCAGATCGTGGATGCCCTTGTGGTCGGGCCGGTCCAGCAGCTCCCAGTCCAGGGCCGTGGCGTGGTTCCACTCCCGCTCCTGGCCCAGCTCCGTGCCCATGAAGAGCAGCTTCTTGCCCGGGTGGGCGAAGGTCCAGGCCAGCAGGAGACGCAGGTTGGCGAGACGCTCCCAGTCGCTGCCCGGCATGCGGCCGAGGAGGCTCCGCTTCCCGTGCACCACCTCGTCGTGCGAGAGGGGCAGCACGTAGTTCTCCGTGCCGTGGTAGAGCATGCTGAAGGTCAGCTCGTCGTGGTGGAAGCGCCGGTGCAGCATGGTGCGGGAGAAGTAGAGCAGGGTGTCGTGCATCCAGCCCATGTTCCACTTGAAGCCGAAGCCCAGCCCCCCGGCGCTGGTGGGCCGGGAGACCATGGGCCAGGCGGTGGATTCCTCCGCGATGGTGAAGGCATCGGGATGTTCCGCGTACACCGCCTCGTTGAGCCGGCGCAGGAAGGCCACGGCCTCCAGGTTCTCCCGCCCCCCGTGCCGGTTGGGCACCCACTGGCCCTCCTTCCGGCTGTAGTCGAGGTAGAGCATGGAGGCCACGGCATCCACCCGCAGGCCGTCCACGTGGAACTGGTCCAGCCAGTAGAGGGCGTTGGCGATGAGGAAGGTCTGCACCTCCCGCCGTCCGTAGTTGTAGGCCAGGGTCCCCCAGTCCACGAGGCGGCCCTGGCGGGGATCGGCGTGCTCGTAGAGGTGCGTGCCGTCGAAGAAGGTGAGGCCGTGGGCGTCCTCCGGAAAGTGGGCCGGCACCCAGTCCAGCACCACCCCGAGGCCCGCCTGGTGGAAGGCGTCCACGAAGGCCTTGAAGTCCTCCGGCGTCCCGTAGCGGCCCGTTGGCGCGAAGAGCCCCAGGGGCTGGTAGCCCCAGGAACCGTAGAAGGGGTGCTCGCTCACGGGCAGCAGCTCCACGTGGGTGAAGCCCAGGTACGTCACGTAGGGGATGAGCTGTTCGGCGATCTCGCGGTAGTTCAGGTACCGCCCGTCCGGGCGCCGGCGCCAGGAGCCCAGGTGCACCTCGTAGGCGCTGAAGGGCGCCCGGTGGATGGGCACGCGGCCCCGGGCCCCCATCCAGGCCGCGTCGCCCCAGGCGTACCCGCCCAGGCCGTGCACCACCGAGGCCGTGCGGGGCGGCACCTCGCAGCGGAAGGCGAAGGGATCGGCCTTCAGGGCCAGCGGCTCGCCCCGCGGCCCCGTCAGCTCGAACTTGTAGAGGTCGCCGGGTCCCACGTCCGGCACGAACCGCTCCCACACGCCGGAATCGCTGGACCGCATGGGATGGCGCCGGCCGTCCCAGTCGTTGAAGGGCCCCACCACGCTCACGCGCTGCGCGCTGGGCGCCCACACGGCGAAGGCGGTGCCCGCCACGCCGTCGAGCACCGCCGGATGGGCCCCCAGCTTCTCGTAGGCGCGCCGGTGCGTGCCCTCCGACAGCAGGTGGTGGTCCAGCGGCCCCAGCCACGGGGGGAAGCGGTCCTGGTCCGTCACGGTGTCTCCGCCCACAGGCCCTCCGAAAGGTGGCGCCACACCCGCAGCGCTTCCGTGACGCTCCAGGCCTGGGCGTCGCAGCCCCGCTGCGCGTGGGGCGCGTCGCCGTCCAGCAGCTCCGGCAGGTGCCCCACACAGCCCTCGGCGAGGGGGATCTCCAGGCTCCCCAGCAGGGCCCGGGCCGCGGCCACCGCCTCCGGGGCGTGGTCCCAGGCCGCGGCCAGGGCCTCGCAGTAGGTGGGCAGGAGCCAGACCCAGGCGGTGCCGTTGTGGTAGGCGGGCTTGCGCCGGGTGTCCTCGTCGCCCTCGTACCGGCCCCAGTAGGGCCGCAGGGGATCGTTCAGCGGGCGGCCGGCGCCGTCGCGGATCTCAAGCGGACAGGCCACCGCCAGGGGCGCCAGGCTGCGCAGGGCGCCGGGCACCAGCAGGTGCCGGCCCGCGGCGGCCACCATCCGCCGGGCCCGCGGGCCCTGGAGGAGCCCCAGGCTCACCAGGAACAGCTGGTTGGGGCGGAGGTGGTCCTGGGGCGCCGCCCGGGCGGCCGGCGTCCCGGACGGTGCGGCCAGCAGGTCGGCGTACCAGCCGACGGCGGGCAGCCAGAACCGGTCCAGGGCCGCCTCGGCGCGCAGGGCGAGGGTGTCCCAGCCCTCGCCCTGCGCGGGAACGCCCAGGTGCGCCAGCTGGCGCAGGAGGCGGATCCACAGCGCCTGGAGCTCCACGGGATAGCCCTCCCGCGGCGTGCCGGCCGGGTGGTCCGTGTCCATCCAGGTGAAGTGGGCGGGACTCCACACCAGGGCCGAGGCCGGATCCACCCGGATGCCGTTGGGCGTGCCCGCCAGGTAGCCCTCCGCCACGCTGCGCAGCACCGAGAGCAGGCTGCGTCCGCCGGCGTCCGCGGCGAGGACATCCGGGCCCAGGGCCATCGAGGCCTCCTCCAGGGCCAGGGCGAACCACAGGGGCGCATCCGAGGTGTCGCGGTCCGCGTCGTCGGCGGCCGCCAGGCGGTTGGGCAGGGTGCCCCGCCGTTCCAGGGCGCCGAAGGTGCGGAGGATGTCCAGGGCCTCGCGGTGCCAGCCCCCCGCCAGGAGCCCGCGGACGGCGATGAGCGTGTCCCGGCCCCAGTCCAGGAACCAGGGGTAGCCCGCGATGACGGTGGTGCCCGTTCCCCGGCGCGCGAGGAACGCGGCGCAGGCCGTCTCCAGCTGCCGGCCGAAGCTGTCCTCCTCGGGCCCGCGGGCGGGCCGCGCAGCGGTCCCCGGCACGGCGGCCGCGGGTTCCCGCGACTCGGCATCCACCACGATGGACAGCCCCCCGCCCGCCGGCAGGGGCAGCTCGAACCAGCCGGGGCTCCAGGCATCGCCCTGGGCCGCCATGCCCCGGGCGGCCTCCACAGGATGGGGGATGCGGAGGCTCCATTCGGGCTCCGGATGGTAGATGCCCCCCTCGCACCAGGCCCGCAGTTCCCGGCCAGGCGCCGGCCGGAACCGGAACCCGGGCCGGTCCGGCAGGACCCCGGTGCTCGCCTGGAAGTGGGCGTCGAGGACCCCGCTGCAGGTCGTCTCCTCGTGGTAGCCGCGGTCCTCCAGGTCCAGGCGCACCGTGAGGTCCACCCGGCAGCCCTCCGGCAGGGCGCCCTTCCCCGCTCCCCGGGTGAACCGCAGCAGGACGGCGTTCCGGCCGGACGGCATCTCCGCGTCGAGGCCGATGGGCACCCTCCGGCCGTCTCCCGCGTTGGCCCGGAAGACCCAGCGGGCCGGGGGGCCCGGTTCGAAGCGCTCGAGGGTGTCGGCGCCGAGGGCCGTGAGGAAACCGTCGGCGATGACCCAGGCCCGGAGCCGCTTGGCCAGCACGTGGCGGTCGCAGGGCAGGTCCGGATGGAGGTTCGCGCCCAGCAGGCAGTCGTACTTGGAGCCGATGGCGCCGAGGTCGGCGTGGAGCCGCGCCATGCCCCCGCGCCCGTTGGTGAGGAGGGCCAGGCCCCGTTCCCCGTGGCCCAGGAAGCGCGGGAGGCCGGCGCAGAAGCGCAAGGTCCCGCACACCGGCGGCCCCGCCTCGCCGAAGCGGTCCAGGTGGAGCTCGGCCTCCCCGTCTCCGTCCGGGCCGCGCGGCGGCAGGGCGGCCCAGTGCCGGCCGGCGGCGGGAATCGAGCGCAGGTTCAGGTCCAGGAGCCCCGCCTGGCGGAGGGTGGCCGAGAAGGGCAGGTCGTCCGCCACGAGCACCCAGTGGCCCGGCGGCACGGGGACGCTGCGGGCGGTGTCCGCCGGCCCCCAGGCCACCACGGGCGGGTAGCGGTCCCCAGCCGAGGCGGCGTCCAGGGCGGCGAGCAGGTCCCCCGTGGCCCGGGCGGGATCCAGGCGCGTGAGGGCGGCGAGGAAGGCGGCCGGATCCCGATCCACCCGCTCGGCCAGGCAGCGCCAGTCGCAGGGGCCGATGGCCTCGGCGGGCAGGGCCTCCGCCAGACGCTGGACGGCCCAGGCGGCCTGGGCCCGCCGGGCGCGGTAGGCCTCGCCCGCAAGCCCCTGCGGCACGGGCTGGGGGGCCAGGCAGTGGGCGGCCCCGGGCTGGAGCGTGAACCGCACGCGGCCCTCCACCCGCTGCAGCCCGGGCGGGGGGCCCAGGAGGTCGTGGGCCGGGGCGCCGAGGGCGGTCCAGTCGGCCGCGGCCAGATCCAGGTCCCGGGCCTCCCGCGCCTCGAGGTTCACCAGCACCAGGCAGTGGTCCAGGCCCTCGCCGGACCGGCGGGCCAGGGCCAACACCGGCGCGTCGTCCGGGCTCAGCCGCGCCACCTGGGCGCCGTCGAAGAAGCAGGGATGGTCGGCCAGCAGCCGGTTCAGGGCCGCCAGCTCGGGCACCAGGTTGGGTTCGGCGCCCCAGGCCAGGCCGCGGGCCTCGTGGACATCCAGCTTCTCCGGCGCCAGCCACTCCACCCCGGCGCTGAAGCCGTAGGCCCCGCACTGGCTGGCCAGCCCGCTGAGGCGGTTGCGCATGAGGGACCAGACCGGGCCCCGCAGGGCCAGGCGGTCGTTGTCGTGGGTCTCGCTGTAGTGGACCAGGGGCCCCAGGCGCGGCGCTTGGCGGAGGCAGTGGTCCAGGTAGCCCGACACATCCTGGGGGGCGTGGTTCTGGAACAGCTCGGAGTAGGCCCACTGCATGCCGCCTTCGCCCAGCAGCCGCTCCGTGGTCTCCCAGGCCCCGCCCAGGCCCTCCAGGAGGAACAGGCAGTCCGGGAACTCCCGGCGCACCCGGGCGCCGAGGTACTGCCAGACCTCCAGGGGCACCATGTAGCCCGCGTCGCAGCGGAAACCGTCCACCCCGCGGCGGCACCAGGTGAGCAGGGCTTCGGCCACGGTCTCCCAGAAGGCCGGCGGCCCGCCCGACAGTTCCACCAGGTCCCCCCAGGTCACGCCCCAGGCGCCGGGGCTGTGGAAGCGGCCGTCGGGGTCGCGGAGGAACCACTCCGGATGGGTCTCCATCAGCCGGGAGCCCCAGCCCGTGTGGTTCACCACGATGTCGAGGAGCAGGGTGCCGCCGCGGAGGTGCACGCCGTCCGCCAGCTCCCGGAACTGGTCCACGGCCGTGGTGCGCCGGTCGAATGCCACGAGGGCCGGATCGATGGCCGTGAGGTCGAGCTGGGCGTAGGGGCTGCCGAAGCGGCCCAGGCGGGCGAAGGTGGTGGGCACGGGGCCCACGGGCAGCAGGTGCAGGATGCGACAGCCCAGGGTGTCGAAGATGTGGGGCAGGCAGGCCGCCAGGTCCCGCAGGGTGCCGGAGGGCGGGATCACCGTCATCCCCTGGGCGTCCAGCTCCGCCCAGGCGGCCTCCCGGGCCGGATCCCGGGCCTCCCGCAGGGCGCGGCCGGCGCCGAACATGCGGGGGAAGGCGCAGTACACCAGGTTGGCCGTACGCAGCCGGTCCGGCAGGACGCTCACCCCCAGGTCGTCCCCCTCCGGCCAGTGCTGGCGCCCGGCCAGGTCCACGGCGTAGGCCTTGGCGCGGAAGTGGCCCGTTTCCGTGAGGGCCAGGTCCAGGGACCAGCCCCCCTCCTCGGCATGGAGCGGGAGGTCCCGCCAGGCGGCCCCGGCGAAGGTCTGGGCCTCGGGCACGGTCCCGGCCAGGGCGAGGATCTCCTCCCGGGCCCGGGCGCCGCGGGTGAGGTTGGTGCGCAGGTAGGCCCGCCAGCCCGGCTGGCCCGGCGCAGGGTGGGCGAGGTCCACCCGCAGCCGGTCCCCCACGTATCGCACCGCGTGGTCTCCTGGGACCGGTGTCATGGCGGGTCGGAGCACGGCTCACCCGGGGACGTGCCCCATGGTAAACCCCCGGGGGCCCAGACGCAGGTTCCTCGGATTGCGGGTTCCCAGGTTCCGAGCCCGCGGGGCAGAATGGTCGCACCATGCCCAACGCATCCAACGCCGCCCTCGAGTCCCTGCTCGCCGAATGCCGCAAGGTGATCGTCGGCCAGCCCCTGCTGCTGAACCGCCTGCTCGTCGCCCTGCTCTGCCGCGGCCACGTGCTGCTGGAGGGCCTGCCGGGCCTGGCGAAGACCCGCACCATCAAGACGCTGGCGGCGGCCAGCCACACCAGCTTCCGGCGCATCCAGTTCACGCCGGACCTGCTGCCCAGCGACGTGGTGGGCACCCTCGTCTTCGATCCCAAGGCCCTCACCTTCACGCCGAAGAAGGGACCGGTGTTCGCGAACCTCCTCCTGGCCGACGAGATCAACCGCGCCCCTTCCAAGGTGCAGGCCGCCCTGCTGGAGGCCATGGAAGAGCGCCAGGTCACCCTGGGCGAGGAGAGCTTCCGCCTGCCGGATCCCTTCCTCGTGCTGGCCACCCAGAATCCCCTGGAGCAGGAGGGCACCTTCCCCCTGCCCGAGGCCCAGATGGACCGCTTCCTCTTCAAGCTGCGGGTGGACTACCCGAAGCAGGAGGAGGAGATCGAGGTGCTGCGCCGCGCCCACCTCACCGGGGACCAGGTGCATCCCGTCGTGGATGGCGCCATCCTGCTGGCCGCCGGCGCCGAGGCCGAACAGGTGCGGCTGGACGAGGCCATCCGCGGCTACATCGTGCGCCTGGTGCAGGCCACCCGCCCCGGCCACGGCAAGCCCTGGAAGGGCAAGGAGCAGCTCCGCTGCGGCGCCAGCCCCCGGGCCTCCCTCGCGCTCCAGGCCTCCTCCCGCGCCCTGGCCTTCCTCCAGGGCCGCGACCATGTGCTGCCCCAGGACGTGGTGGACCTGGCGCCGGACGTGCTGCGCCACCGCCTCCTGCTCACCTTCGAGAGCGAGGCCGACGGCGCCACCACCGACCAGGCCATCGCCCAGCTCCTCCAAGCCGTGCCCCGACCCTGAGCCCGGCCCCCGATTCCCCCACCCCCCTCCGGAGACGCCATGGCGACCCGCACGACCCCGAAGCGCCCCAAGATCACGGGCATCACCCTGAACGTCCTCATGCCCGACGGCACCTCGCGCATCCACACGCTGGATCCCATCGAGTGCGACGCCCTGGCCTGGAGCGACCGCGGGGTGAAGGTCCTCGGCAAGTTCTACGAGAAGGGCGGCCCCGCCGAGGGCAAGCGCATGACGCGGGAGGATTTCCTCCGCCGCTTCCCCCAGGCCGCCAAGCTCATCGGGAAGAGCCAGGACATCCTCATGACCCCCGAGCTCGTCGAGCGCCTCTGGAACCTTGCCAAGGAGGACGGCACGACGCCCGCCTTCCTCTGCAAGCACACCATCAACGTCATCAACGGCTAGAAATCACGCCAGGCGGGATCGAGGGCCTTCACCCGGGCGAGGGCCTTCGCTCCCGCCTCCCTGTTTCCGCAGGCGCGCTCGAAGGCGGCCAGCCCATCCCAGGCGAGGGGATCGGAGGAGCCCTGGCGGGCGAGGAAGGCTGCCAGGCGGCGGCCTTCCTCGCGGGCCCCGGCCGCCGGCGCGGAAGGACCGACCTGGAGCCTGAGGGCAAGGGCCTTCAGCCAGACGCCGGCCACCACGTCGGGTTCCTCCTCGGGGTGGGCCAGCAGGGGCGCGAGACGGTCGATCTCATCCAGGTCGGACCGGGGATCGCCCCCATGGGAGGCCTTCCAGGTGGCCTCCGCTGTGAGGGCCTGGGTGAGGTAGGGGGCGAGGGACTGGAGCGGGGCCCCGGCTCCGCGGGCGGTCTGGAAGGCCCGGCGGGCGTCCGCCACGGCTTCGCCTGGATCCTCCCCATCCCGGGCCTGGGCCATGGCGAGGTCCGCCAGGCCGATGAGGACGCCCCGGTGGAAGCCGACGTGGTGTGGCTGGGCCTTCAGGCCCTCCCCGTAGGCCAGGACAGCCTCCCGGGCTTCAGCACGCGGATCGCCGCCGATGTAGAGGGCGGCCGTGGCCATGGCCTGAGCCAGGCCGCCCAGGTTGCCCTGGTAGTAGGGCTCGGAGAGATGCGCCTGGGCCAGGCGCCGGGATTCCTCCAGGAAGGGCAGGACCTCCGGGCGGGAATAGGTCCCCCGCATGCCCATCACCCGGATCCAGGTGAGCAGGGCCGCGCTCCGGATGTTCATGAGGATGATCTGGGAGGGGTCCAGCCGGAGGCCCTGATCCGCCACCTGGACGGCCTCCTTGAACTTCCCGCTGGGATCCTCGCCCTCGTTCAACAGGCGGAAACCCTCGGTCCGCAGCACCGCCGCACGGGCCGTGAGGCCGTCCAGGTCCCGGGGATCCCGGCGGAGCGCCTCGGCCGAAGCCTGGTCTGCCTGGGTCAGCCAGGGATCGGGCTCCCGATCCCGCTGGGACAGGTAGCGCGCCTCCTCGGCCCAGGCCCGGGCCCGCCAGGCCACGGGCTGGGCGGCGGCGGGCTCCAGCCGCGCCCAGCGGTCGGCCACCTCGAGTTCCGCCTGGACGAGGGGACGCGGGTCCGCCTCGGTCTGCCAGTTCAGGACCACGGCCTCCTGCCGCTGGCGCATCTCCAGGCGCAGCAGGTCCACGTCGCAGGGGGCGCGGGCCTCGGCCTGGGCCAGCAGGGAACCGGCCCGGGCCAGCAGGGTGTCGGCCAGCCGGGGGTCCTGCTGGGCGTGGGCCTGGGCGATCTCGGCCTCGGCCTCCAGTCGCAGGGCCTCGTAGAACCAGGGGGCCTGGTCCTGGGCGCGCTGGGCCAGGTCCACGGCCCGGCGGGGATCCCCCTGCATGAGGGCGAGGAGGCCCTCGCGGTAGGCCGGGGGTTCCAGGGAGGCGGCGGCCCCCTGGCGCAGCCAGGTCGCGGCGGGCTCCCGCAGGGTGCGGTCCAGCTCTGCGATCCGGCGCTGCCGCATCTGCGGGTCCGGCAGGGCGTAGGCCTTCCCCACCTCCGCCTGGTAGAGGGCTGCCAGGGCGCGCCCAAGGGCGTGGGCCGCCTCCGGGGTCCGGAACCCCAGGGACCAGGCCCGCTCCAGTTCCCGCTTCGCCTCGGCGGGCTCATCCAAGGCGAGGTGGGCGCGCCCCAGGGCGTAGGCGCCGGGGGCCTCGGCCAGGGCACCCGCGGCCTGCACCTCGGCCTGGAGGCCCCCCACCCGCGCCCGGAGATCGGCCTGGTCCGTGCGGAGGTCCCGCGCAGGCTGGAGGCGGAGGTACCGGGCCAGGGCCTCGATGCGCTCCGCCTCCTGGGCGAAGCGCTGGGCGTAGGCGGTCTGCTCCCGCGACCGGATGCGCTCGCGGACGGCGAAGCCGCCGAAGGCCAGGGCCGCCAGGCAGACCAGGGCGCCGGCCGTGACGGCGGCCTTGCGCTTCCGCGCCCAGCGGAGGACGCGCTCGGCCAGGGTCAGGGGCCGGGCCTGGATGGGTTCCCCGTCGAGGATCCGGTGCAGGTCCTCGCCCAGGGCGCGGGCGGTGGGATAGCGGCGACGGGGGTCCTTCTCCAGGCAGGTGAGGACCACGGTCTCCAGGTCCGCCGGAAGGTCGGGCACGAACCGCCGGAGCGGCACGGGATCGTCCTTCACGATGCGGGCCATGCAGTCCAGCCCCTCGCCCTCGAAGGGCGGACGGCCCGCCAGCAGCGTGTACAAGGTCGCCCCCAGGGCGTAGACATCGGAGCGGCGGTCGAGCTGGCCCGACTCGCCCCGCGCCTGCTCCGGGGACATGAAGCTCACGGTGCCCATGACGTGGCCGGTCTGGGTGACGCCGCCCCCCTCCTGGCCCCGGGCCAGCCCGAAGTCCAGCACGCAGGCCCGGACGCCGCCCTCCTCCGTCCGTTCCACCATGAGGTTGGCTGGCTTCAGGTCCCGGTGGACCAGCCCCACGCGATGGGCCGCATGCACGCCCTCGCAGACCTGCACCATCAGCTCCAGCAGGGTCTCCCGCGGCAGGCCGGCCCCGGCCTCGCGCAGGGACTCCCCGCGGACGTACTGCATGGCGATGTAGGGCTGGCCCCGCCACTCGCCCACCTCGTACACCCGGCACACGTTGGGGTGGTCCACCCGGGCCTGGAGCTGGGCCTCCTGGAGGAAGCGCTGGAGCAGCTCGGGGTCATCCCGGCGCAGGAGCTTGAGGGCCACGGCCCGGCGCAGCTTGGGATCCTCCGCCCGGAAGATGCGGCCCATGCCCCCCTCGCCCACCAGCTCCAGGGACTCGTAGCGCCCCCAGTGGGCCACCCGCTTTGCCCGGAAGAGGCCCTCGGCCTTGGAGGCCCGGATCCCGGCCATCGCCTCGGAGTTGGCCTCGGAGAGGCCCGCCCAGGTGGGCGCCTCGCCCCCCCCGGAGCCCTCCGGGGCGGGCCCGGTCATGTCCATGGACCAGTGGGTGTCCGAGAAGGTCTCCAGGTCCTCCTCCAGCAGGTCGCGCTCCGCGGCCGTCAGGCGGCCGGAGGACACCAGATCGTCCAGGCTGGCCCCCCGGGCCTCCGCCGGCTCCACCAGGCCCCGGGCCACGGCCAGGGCCAGCAGCCGCTCCTCAGAGGTGGCCACAGGGGGGCTCCGGCACGGTCTCTCCTCCAGGTAGGGGCTCCATGGTGACGCGAAGGCCCGCGGGAATGAAGCGGAAGGCTCCGAGAAACCGGGTTGACCCCTCCAGGCCGGGGAAGGCAGACTGCCTCTGGCCCTGGCGCCGGAAAGGAGGTTGCGATGGGACGACAGACCGACCTCGCTGAACCTCCGTCGAGTCGCGCCGCCCGCTGAGGCGGCTCCCGCGGCTCCCCTTTCCCCCGCCCCCTGACCGGGATGGCGGCCTGCATCGGCGCGGCGCATCCCCTCCTCCGGACCGGCCATGATCCATCGCTTCCTCGACACCGTGTGGGGACAGGCCAACGCCCTGTTCCTTCCCTTCAAGCGCCGCCGCTGGGTGGACCTCCTGGTCCTCGTGGCCGGCGCCGCCATCCTCTACGGCCTCGTCATGATGGGCCGCCAGTGGACCGGCGTGCATCGCCCCCTCGTGGAGATCGACCTCTCCCCCTGGGCCCTGCCCAAGTACACCTTCTTCTCCATGATGCGGGGCCTGGTGGCCTACGTCATCAGCCTGGGCTTCACCCTGGTCTACGCCTTCTGGGCCGCCAAGGACCGCCGGGCGGAGAAGCTGCTCATCCCCCTGCTGGACATCCTCCAGAGCATCCCCGTGCTGGGCTTCATGCCCGGCCTGGTGCTGGCGCTGGTGGCCATCTTCCCCCACAGCAACCTGGGGCTGGAACTGGCCGCGGTGCTCATGATCTTCACGGGCCAGGCCTGGAACATGACCTTCAGCCTCTACCACTCCCTGAAGTCCGTGCCCCTGGACATGCAGGAGTCGGCCACGGTCTACGGGTTCAACTGGTGGCAGCGCTTCAAGTGGGTGGAACTGCCCTTCGGCACCACGGGCCTGGTGTGGAACAGCATGATGAGCATGGCCGGCGGCTGGTTCTTCCTGATGATCACGGAGGCCTTCAAGCTCGGCGACAAGGACTTCCGGCTGCCGGGCCTGGGCTCGTACATGAGCGTGGCCGTGGAGCAGGGGAACGTGCCTGCCATGGCCTACGCCATCCTCGCGATGGTGGCCATGATCGTGTTCCTCGACCAGGTGCTCTGGCGGCCCGTGGTGGTCTGGGCCCAGCGCTTCCGCGTGGAGGAGACGGCCCAGGGCGAGGCGCCCCGGAGCTGGCTGCTGAAGCTGTTCCGCCGCTCCCGCCTCATCCGCTGGCTGGAGGCCCGGCGCGTCCACCGGAAGACGACGGTCCACCCGCAGCCCCCCAAGCCGGGGGGCGGGCCGGCCGCGTCCCTCCGCCTGCGCGGCGGCCGCTGGCTGGCGAACGCGGGCCTCCTGGCCCTGCTCGCCCTGGCCGCCTGGTCCGCCGTCAGCCTGGTGGCCTTCCTGCGGCCCATCCCCGGCGCCCGCTGGTGGGACCTGGCCAAGGCCGGGGGCCTCACCCTCAGCCGGGTGCTGATCTCCACCCTCCTGGGCACCCTCTGGGCCGTGCCCGCGGGCCTGGCCATCGGCCTCTCGCCTCGGCTCTCCAAGGTCCTCCAGCCTGTGGTGCAGGTGGCGGCCTCCTTCCCCGCCCCCATGCTCTTCCCGGTGGTCATCGGCATCCTGGCCACCTTCGGCGTGGGCCTGAACTACGGCTGCATCGTGCTCATGCTCCTCGGCACGCAGTGGTACATCCTCTTCAACGTCATCGCGGGGGCCATGGCCATCCCCGGCGACCTGCGGGAGGCGGCCACCAGCTTCCGCCTGTCCCGCTGGCACCGGATGAAGGCGCTCTACCTGCCCTCGATCTTCCCCTACCTGGTGACGGGCTGGGTGACCGCCGCGGGCGGCGCCTGGAACGCCAGCATCGTGGCCGAGTACGCCGAGTACAAGGGCCACACCCTCACCACCTGGGGCCTGGGCTCCACCGTAAGCGCCGCGGCCTACCACCGCGACCTCCCCCTCCTCGCCGCCGGCGTCATCCTCATGTCCAGCCTGGTGGTGACCTTCAACCGCCTGGTCTGGAAGCCGTGCTACCAGCTCGCCGCCACCCGCTACTCCCTGACGAAATAGGTGCCCCATGGTGTCTGAAGCCCCGATCTGCGAACTCAAGGGCGTCCAGAAGTTCTTCGACCGCGGCGGCGGCAACCTGCTGCGGGTGCTGGAGGACATCAACCTCGACATCCGCCCCAACGAGGTGCTCTGCCTCATCGGCCCCTCGGGCTGCGGCAAGTCCACCATCCTGCGGATCTTCGCGGGCCTCATCGAGGCCAGCAAGGGCGAGGTGCGGTACCACGGCAACCGCCTGGAGGGCCTGAACCCCGGGGTGTCCATCGTGTTCCAGGGCTTCGCGCTCTATCCCTGGATGACGGTGGAGGAGAACGTCCGCACCGTGCTCCGTGCCAAGGGCCTGGCCGAGGACGAGGTCCGCTCCCGGGCTGACCGGGCCATCACCCTGGTGGGCCTGGAGGGCTTCGAGGAGGCCTACCCCCGGGAGCTCTCCGGCGGCATGAAGCAGCGGGTGGGCATGGCCCGCGCCCTCAGCGTGGATCCCGAGATCCTCTTCATGGACGAGCCCTTCAGCCAGGTCGACGCCCTCACGGCGGAGGGCCTCCGGGCCGAGATCCTGGACATCTGGGTGGACGCCGAGCGGAACCCCTCCTCCATCCTGATGGTGAGCCACGACATCAAGGAGGTGGCCTACATGGCCGACCGCATCGTGGTGCTCTCGGCGAACCCCGGCCGCGTCCGCACCATCGTGGAGAACCCCCTGCCCCGGCCCCGGGATACGCGCTCCGCGGAGTTCCTCCGGCTGGTGGACCAGCTCCACGACATCATCACCAGCGCCGAGCTGCCGGACGTGGAGATCACGGCCCCCGAGCCGAGCCTCCTCTCGGACATGGCCGAGCCCCTGCCCTCCGCCCAGAGCGGCGACATCCTGGGCCTGCTGGAATTCCTCGAGACCCAGGGCGGCACCTGCGACCTCTTCCAGGTGGTCTCGCACACCCACGTGCCCTTCGAGCTGGTGCTGGCCTCCGTGAAATCCGCCGAGATGCTGGAGTTCGTGGACACGCCCAAGCGCTCCGTCATCTTCACGGCCCTGGGCCAGCGCTTCGTCCGCGCCGGCATGGAGGAGCGCAAGCAGATCTGGAAGGAGCAGCTCCTCAAGCTCAAGCTCTTCCGCGTGGTGACGGACCTGCTCGACATGCACGAGGGCCAGCTGAGCCGCGAGGAGCTCATCTCCGAGCTGCACCACCGCCTGCCCATGGAGGACCCCGAACGGACCTTCGAGACCCTCGTCGCGTGGGGTCGGTTCGGCGAGCTCTTCGCCTACCGGGAGGAGCGCGGCGTCCTCACGCCCGAGTAGGCGGGTTTTCCACTGCCCCACCTGGACTACCGCCCCGATCGCACGCGACGTCAGTCGCGTGCTCCCGCTCCCGCGGCGCCTCCGGCTTGCGATCGCGGAGGGGGCCCCGTGGGGCCGTTTCGGCGAGCTCTTCGCCTACCGCGAGGAGCGCGGCGTCCTCACGCCCGAGTAGCCGTCCCCTTCAGAACTGCCCATGCACCCGCAGGGCGAAGATGGACGCGGGTCCCCGGTCCCGGTTGAAGGCCGGGTGCTCGACCCGTTCGGCGTCCAGGGAGACGGTGAAGCCATGGGCGGCCTCGAAGGCGTAGTAGGCCTCCACGATCCGCTCCTGGCCGGGGTTCAGGCGGCCGTCCCCGACGATGAACCCGTAGCCGCCGGCCCCCAGGTAGGCCCGGTGGTCCGGCGAGAGGCCGTTGACGATGGCCGCCAGCCCCAGCCGGTCCTCCGGGCGCCCCCAGCGGGGCCCGGCCAGGCTCAGGCCTCCGGCGGCCGTGCGGTCCACTTCCGTGAAGGCCCAGGTCTCGGTGCGCCCGTCGTTCCACCCGGCCCGGAGGAACGCACCCAGGTCCGGCGTGAGGGCCTGCTCGGCGCTGAGGCCCCAGCCGTACTTGATCCGGCCCGCGCGGCGCGTGGCAGTGACATCGGGTGTGGCGGGATTCCCTTCCAGGCTCTTCCGGTAGTCGCCCATCCGGGCGTGGTTGGCGTACCCCATCAGCCGCACCCGCCCCGCGAGGCCGCCGAGCTCGTGCCCGTGCTCCAGCTCGACCACGTCCCCGTGGGCGCGGGAGACCTGGTGGTCGAAGAGCAGGCCGTTGGCTTCTTTCGGCTCCAGGAAGCTGCCCGCCCGCAGGGCCCAGGCGTCCCAGACCAGCTCCAGGGCCGCGCCCCAGGTGTAGCCGCGGGTGTCCGCCGGGTAGTCCCAGCTGGCCGTGTCCATGAGGGCCCAGTTGAGGAACTGGCTGCGGGGATCGTGGGCGTAGGCGTTCTGGTCGAAGACATCGCCCGCGGAGAAGCGGCCCAGGGTCAGCACGAGGCGGCGGGCGCTCCGGGTCCCGCCGAGCTGGTTGGCATCGGGAACCACCGTTTCCGCGGCGCCGCCGAGCGCCCAGGTCTGCCGCAGGAAGACCCGCGCCAGGGAGGCCTTCAGCTCCGGACTGTCCACGCGGTAGATCTCGCCGTTCGCGGCGCCCGCGAGCCCCAGGACATGGCTGATGCCCTGCCCCGCCGCCGCCTCGGGGTTCACGTAGAGCTCGCCGCCTTCCCACAGCCGCCGCCCCAGGAAGAGCGTGGCCGTGAACGAGGTGCGGATCTCCTTCCGGGATTCGAGGCTGTTCCCGCCGGCGTAGGGCGACGGGAAGGCCCCGTGGCCCTGGGTGACCGTGGTGGCCTGGCCGTGGAGGCTCCAGGTCTCGGCCTCCTGGGCAAGGGCCGGCAGGGCCGGGCCCAGGGCCAGGAGGAGCAGGGGGGAAAGCAGGGTTCCGCGGAGGGACATGGAAGCACCGGAACGGTCGGGTTCGGGGGAATCATCGAGTGCGACACCCTCCGGAGCCCGGTCCCGGCCTCCGGCATCCCGTCAGCCGAAGGAGGGCCTGCCCCGGAGGGCGCCACTCGACGGAGGCTCGGCGATCGGGGTCAGCACAGCCATCGCAGCCTCCTTTCAGGCAATCCGCCGAGATTAGCAACCCTGCCCTGACCTGCCAACCCTGTATTCCCGGGATCAGGTCCGCGCCGGGGGGCTCAGGGCGCTGAGGGCGATGCCCGCCAGCACCAGGAGGATGCCCGCGCCCTGCAGCGGGCGCACGGCCTCCCCCAGCAGCACCCAGCCCAGGCCCACGGTGGCCACGGGCTGCACCATCAGGGTCACGGCGCCGAGGTTGGTCGACACGTGGCCCAGCCCCCAGGTGATGAGCCACCAGGCGGCCACCTGCACCACCAGCCCCAGGGCCGCCAGGGAGAGCCAGGCCTGGGGGGGGAAGCCATGGAAGGCCTCGCCCCGCGCCCCTGCCAGCAGGGCGAACCCGGCCGTGCAGCAGAGGACCACCCAGGCCAGGGCCTCCGGCGCGGCGAGCTCACGGCGGGCCCTGCCCAGGGTCAGGGTGAAGCAGGCATAGGCCAGGGAGGCCAGCGCCGCCAGCAGCTCGCCCCGGCCCGTGCCCCAGCGGGCGCCCTTGGCCAGGCCCAGCACCAGACCCCCGGCCAGGGCGAAGGCCAGGCCCAGCCAGAAGCGCCTGCGGAGCCGTGTCCCCAGCCACAGCACGGAGATGGCGGCCACCCAGAGGGGCGCCAGCCCCACCAGCAGGGTCGAGTTGGCCGCGCTGGTGAATTCCAGGGAGGTGTGCCACAGCCACAGGTCGGCGATGAAGCAGAGGCCCGCCAGGAGGGCCCAGCCCCGGGCCGCGCCCTGCCCGGGCCGACGGGCGCGCCAGCCCATCCAGGCCACCAGGGGCAGGGCGAAGGCCATCCGGTAGAACCCGATGATCAGCGGGCTGGCCGGGGCCGACCAGCGGACCAGCATGGCCGCGAAGCCCAGGAGGACGGCCCCGGCCAGCACAGCCGTCAAGCCCCGTGCCCCGCCTGCCTCGCCCGCTGTTCCGCCCATCCCACCAGCATCCCCGGGAGGGTCTCAACCGGCAAGCGCCTCCGCCACCTTCTCCACCAGGGCGGCGGGTTCCAGGGGCTTGAGCAGGAACCCGGAGATGCCGTGCTGCTGCATCCGCTGCAGCGCCTCGTCGTCCCGGTGGGCGGAGAGCACCAGCACCGGCAGGCCCTGGAGGGCCGCATCCTCCCGGCAGGCCCGCACCAGGCTCTCGCCGGGACACTCGGGCATGAGGAGGTCCATGACCAGCAGGTCCACCGGATCGTCCCGCAACACCTTCAGCACCGAGAAGAGGGAGTCTGGCTCGACCTCCACGACCTCGTGGCCCTGCGCCCGCAGGGCCCCCGCCGCGAACACGCGGGCCAGACGGCTGTCGTCCACGATGGCGATCCGGGCCATGGCTTCCCCCGGTACCTCATCGGCCGCCTTGCGGCCTCCCTGAATTCAGTTCGCCCAGCGGGACACCTGGGGCCAGATGTCCTCGTCCGTGGCGGGCCCGTTCAGGAGGATGGCGAAGACGCGCACCCGGCCGTCCGGCATCTGGATGTAGCCGCAGAGGCTGTCCACCCGGTCCAGGTGGCCGCTCTTCACCCGCAGCCGGCGGGCCAGGTTGGGATCCTTGATCCGCAGCTTCCAGGGCTCGCCGCCGATGATCTTGAGGGAGGCCACGTATTCGGGTCCCACCTCGAAGTCGTGGTACCCGGCCCGCAGGACGATGGCCAGGGTCCGGGCGCTGAGGCGGTTCTCCTTGCTCAGGCCCGAACCGTCGGTGATGTGGATGTCCTCGGCGGACAGGCCGAAGGTGGTGGCGTAGAAGTCCTGGATGCGCCGGACGCCACGGGGCCAGGAGCCCTCGCCGAAGGCGCGGACCAGCATCTCCACCATGAAGTTGTTGGACCACTTGTTGATGTCCAGCACCAGGTCGCGGAGGGGCGGGGAGGGCCAGGCCAGGAGTTTTCGGGGCTCGGTCCGCGCCGGCGCGGGCCGCCCCTCGAAGACGATGCCCGCCTCCTGGAGGACCTCCTGGAGGGTGCGCCGCGCGAGGCCGTCCGGATCGCCCACGATGCGGCCCCGGTCGTCCCGGTTGAAGTTCACGGAGAGGGCCTGCACGCGCGGCAGGGTGTCGGCGGTGGTGTTCTCCCAGCCCTCCGGTTCCGTCTGGGCATCGAAGGCGCTCTGGTCCAGGCGGATGCCGCCCGTCACGCGGTCCACGCCGGCCCGGCGCAGGGCGTGGGCCAGCAGCCAGATCCGTTCGCTGGTGAGGAAGGGATCACCCCCGCCCTTGAAGACGAGGTCCCCCTGCACGGTGCCGTTCTGGAGGTCCCCCCAGACCTCCGTGTCCAGGGTGAAATCGGGCTTCCAGCTCTTGAGCAGGGCGTAGGTCGTGACCGCCTTCGTGGTGCTGGCGGGCACCAGGGCCAGGCCGTCCTGGTACCGCTCGATGGCCTTGCCGGTGGCGGCATCCCAGAGCCCGGCGGAGACCTTCACCCCCCGCCGCTCCAGGCCCCTGGCCCAGGTCTGGACATCCTCGGCCCGCAGCCCCGTGAGGGCCAGCGCCAGGATCATGGCCGCGCCGGTGAATCGTTTCGGGTTCATGCCGCCTCGCAGGAGAATCCGCCCACTATTTCTTGGAGGTCGGGGCGCTGGCGTTGGGATCCAGGACCTTCCTGCCCTTGGCGATGTCATCCGCGCTGAGCCCCCCGCCGCCCAGCCCCAGCAGGTTCGGATCGGCGGTGAAGACCCAGTCCGAGACCAGGGTCTTGTGCTGGTAGATGTGGATGGCGTCCTTGGTGCAGTGGCTGCGCACCCCTACGATGGGGAGCCCCTCCGTGCTGCCGGAGGCCCCGGCCTGCACCTGGGTGACGTATTCCCACTCCCCGCCCGGCGTCATGGGATCCGCGTACTTCTGCCGGAGGATCCGCGGGCGGACCTTCATGACCTCGTCCAGGTCCACGGGGTACTTGTGGAACTTGGCGAAGTACACCCGGATGGCCTCGGCGATGGCCTCGCCCCGGAAGATCAGCTCCGATTCGTTGGCCCGCTGGATCTCGGCTGAAATCAAGGGTTCCGCCTTCATCAGCATGACTCCCATGACCACGATCATGGCCAGGGCCAGGGCCATGGTGAAGCCGCGCTGACGCCGCCTCCCGGCGGGGAGGGCAGCCACGGGCTGGGCGGAACGACGGGGCATGGAAGGCTCCGGGCCCAGGGTACTAGCCCCTGCCCTCCTTCAGTGTCATGAGTTCGAAAAAGGCTTCCACCACCCGGGGGTCGAACTGGGTGCCCGATTCGTTCCTCAGCTCGTCGAGCGCCTGGCGGAAGCCCCGGGGGCGCCGGTAGCTCTTCCCGCTCGTCATCACCTCGTAGGCTTCGATGAGGGCGATGATGCGGCTGCCCATGGGGATGGCGGTCTCCCGCAGCCCATCGGGATAGCCGTAGCCGTCCCAGCGCTCGTGGTGGTGGCGGATCATGCGCACCACGTCGAAGGGGAAGCGCAGGTCCTTCAGGAAGACCGCCGCCAGCTCGGGGTGCGTGCGGACCCGCTTCATCTCCTCGGAAGTCAGCTCGGCCTTCGCCAGCATCTGGGGGTCCAGGAGCAGGGTGCCCACGTCGTGGAGGATGGCGGCGATGCTCACCGCCTCCACCTCCTCGGAGGGCAGGTCCAGTCGCAACGCCAGGTCCCGGGCCAGCCGGGCGGTGGCGAGGCTGTGGGGCCGCAGGGTGGGCAGGCGGCTCTCGCTGGACTGGAGGATGCGATGGCTGACCGAGATGAAGGCGTGGTAGTAGCGCTCGTGGAGACGGGCCTCCTGGAGGTAGAGCCCGAGCATGCGGCCCAGCTGCTGGATGGCCTCGATCTCCGTGAGGGAGAAGGACTGGTCCTCCTGCCGGAACACCATGAGCAGGTCGTGGCCCTCGGTGGACTCGTTCAGCAGCAGGGGCATGTAGGTGGCGAAGACCCCCTTCATCTCCGGAGTGTCGGTCATCTCCACCCGCGTGATGAGGCGCAGGTCCTGCTCCCGCACCTTGGGCAGGTGGAAGGTCGCGTGGGCCAGGATCTGCTGCTGGAGTTCCGTGGCCAGCGGGAACTGGCTGTAGGCCAGGATGGGCCGGATCTCCTCGGGATCCTCGATCCACAGCGCCACGGCGCCCGTGGAGAGGATCTGGGTGAGCAGCCCGGCGATCTCCCAGAAGTAGGCCCGGTGCTCCGGCGGCGTCATGCCCCGCTTGCGCTCGGGGCTCACGGGCGGCATCACCCAGCCGCTGAGGGTGCGGTCCGCCTCCCAGGGGAGGGCCGTGAACCCCTCCTGGCCTGCGTGGAAACCGAACAGGCGCTCGCGGGTGCCGGGACCCGCGCCGTGGAGGGTGGAATCCACCGAATGGAGGGGCGCCGCGGCGGGACCGGGGGGCGGCGGCAGGAGCCGCTCCGGGGCGGGCGCCACCTCGTCGATGATGGCGGAGGCCGTGGGCAGCCCCTCGGGCACCTGGTTCGGCTGCAGGGGCCCGGGTGCCTTCGGGGCGGGCCGGGGGGCGGAGCCGTACAGATGGAACTCCCGGAGGGCCTCCACCAGGTCCTCGCAGATGGCCAGGGTGGGCGGCTCGTCCCGGTCCCGGTCGAAGGTCCCGCCCTTGATGCGGTCCCGCTGGATGAGGAGGCCCACCCAGTCGCCCATGAGGTAGAGCGGCGTGATGAGGTAGCGCGGCCACTCCCCGCCCTGGCCGAAGGCCGACAGCTCGGGGGCGTCCGAGGCGTCGTTCACCACGAAGGAGCGCCGCTCCCGGTGGGTGCGCACCACCAGGGGATGGTCCTCCGGGATGGACACCGGCGGGCGGGTGCCCCGGGGCCAGCCGAAGAAGCTCACCACCTCGAAGACTCCCTGGCCCGGCACGCGCAGGTAGAGGGCGCCCTTGGTGCTGCCCACCTCCTCCAGGCAGCGGTAGAGCACCTGCGAGCAGCGGTTCGCGAGCGCTTCGCCGAGGATGAGGGGGGACGCCTGCATGGGGGGCCTGGGTGGTAGAAGAGTTCCCATCATGGCAAGGGTGGGGCGGACTTTCTATCGGCAGGTGTACCAGGAAAGACGACTTTTACCAGCCAGATCCCGGAAATGGCCCTGCTGCTCGGCGAATCGCGCCAGGGCACCCTCCACGCCCCCGAACCGGCGCTCCAGCCAGCGGGACCAGGCCGGCGGCCGCTCCTGGAGGCTGCGCTCCAGCCGCAAGGCCAGGTCCTCGGGTTCGGCCACGCACAGCAGGCCCCGGGCCCCCAGGGCCGCCAGCCGCCCCTCGATCCGCTCGAAAGCCCCCGGCGCGAGCCCCCCCTCCAGCGCCGCGCTGAGGTGGAACCGCTCCTGGTGCGCCGCGAAGGGCGGGAGCCAGCCGTCCCAGGGCGCTGCGGCGCGGGCCGCGGACAGGGCTTCCCAGGCGCCGAGCAGCCCCTCCAGCCACGGCACCACGGACTCGGGGCCGTGGCGCGCTTCCAGGGGCTCGAAGAGGCGCTGGGAGGCCAGGTCCTCGGCGCTCCAGAGCACGGGGTGGGCCGATGCCGCCCGCCAGGCCCGCAGGCGCGTGGTCTTGCCGGAGAGCGGAACCCCCTCCAGCAGCCAGAGGCCATCAGAGGCGGGTGGTGGCCCGTCGAGGATCATGGCGCCGGCTGCAGCGAGGCCACGAAGAGATCCCGGTCCGCCCAGCGCGTGAGGCCCGAGAGCTGGCTGCCGTGGCCGCACTCCGCCAGGGGCGCGCCCAGGGCCCGCAGGCGGCGGACCACCTGGAGCCAGTCCACGGGCAGGGCCACGGAGGCCAGGCCCTCGTCCCAGGCGGCGGCGCCCTCCCGGATCAGGCGACCGTCGAAGTGCGAGATCAGGGGAAAGGCCGGGGCCGCCGGGACCACTCCAGCCAGCCGCCGGGCCAGGGCCGGCAGGAGGGGCGCCATGTGGGGGCCGTGGAGCGGGTGGCGGACCGGCAGCAGCCCCGCCTTCAGGGCCGTGGGCTGGAAATGGGCCACCAGGGTCTCCAGGGCACCCACGGGGCCGGAGACGGTGAACTGGGCCCTTCCGTTGCGGTTGGAGAGCGCCAGGTCCGGCAGGCCGGCCAGGACCTCGCGCAGGTCCAGCTCCGGCACGCCGATGAGGAAGGCCATGCCCATGGCGCCGGAGCCGAAGGCGGCTTCGCTGAGATCCTCCACGGCGGTGATGAGGTCCAGGGCCGCCGCCAGGGGGACCACCTCCGCGGCCACCAGGGCGGAGTAGAAGCCCATGCTGTGGCCCGTGGCCGCCACGGGGAGGGGCAGCCCCAGGGCGCGGCGGGTCCGGTAGATCCCCACGGAGTGGGCCAGCACGGCGTAGGGGGCGCAGCGCTGGGCCCGCAGCGCCTCCAGAGGCCCCTCCGCCATGAGCCGACGCAGGGGCGCCCCCGTGCGGGCCTCCGCCTCGTCCAGCGCCTCCCGCCAGGGCCCGTGGACCTCCCAGCCCGCCGCCATGCCCACGGCCTCCGTGCCCTGGCCGGGGAAGAGGAGCGTGCAGGCGGGCTGGTCCATGGGGAGAGCATAGATCGGGTCCCCTCCCGGGTTCAAAAGCTGGAACTCAGAGGACATGGAAGAAAAAGCGGAGGACACAGAGAAAAGCTCGCGAAGGTGCAGAACCCCGCGCCAAATGGTGGAGGCCTGCGCCTTCCTTTGCGTCCTCTGCGGTTCTCTGCGCCCTCTGCGTTCCGGCTTTTTGACGACCGGAGATGCCTGCGGCGCGGGGCGGCCCGATGCCGTACTGTGTCCCCATGACCACCCCCCCGCCCTGGCAGCAGGTGCCCTGGCACCTCCGCCGCTCCTACTGGGAGCTGGAGGAGACCGAGCGCGCCGAGGTTCGGGGCGCCCTGGAGGCGGAGGCCGCCGACTGCGCCCGCCGGGCCGAGGCGGCCCTGGACGACTACGCCGCCCTGCCCGACAGCCTGAACGGGCAGGTGCTGAACGCGGACGTGCTGGCCACCCTGCTCCCCACCCTCCGGCGCAACCCCACCCAGGGCTACGAGGCCCTGGAGGATCCCGGCGGCCGGGCGGCCGTCCACCTCCACGCCCTGGGCAAGCGCCTGCGGGACCGCATCCTCGCCACGGCCCAGGGCCATCCCGTGCTCATCCTCATGGGCGGCCAGGCCACCAGCAAGACCACGGGCGCCGCGGCCCTGGGCTGGTCCTTCGGGGCCGTATTCGACGCACCCCACACGGACCCGGACGGCCTCGCCTTCCTCCTGGCCCGGATCCGCCGCACCCCCAGCGAGATCCACCTGGCCTACGCGGACCGCGATCCCGCCGGCGCCGTGAGGGCCATGCTGGAGCGCTCGGAGCGCGAGGGCCGCTACGTGCCCCTGGACCGCATGGCCCGCACCCACGCCCGGGCCCCCCGCACCTTCCTGGCCCAGGTGCCCGAGGCGGCGCGGGGGCTCCGGCTCTACTACATCCGGGTGGACGAGGGCACCTCCGGCAGCCTGGCCATGGACCAGGAGGCCGTGGCCCAGGTGCGGGCCCGGCCCGAGCTGCCCGAATCCGGGGTTGCCTACCAGCTCCAGACCGCGTACCTTGCCCTTCTAAGGAACCCACTCCATGACCCCGAAGCCTGGTATCCGCGGGATGTTCTCGCCGGACTCAACCGAACCCTCGACCCCTGGCGCCGACTCGAGGCCCACCATCTCCTTCGCCGACGTGTCGAGGCTATGGCACAGCGAGGTGCCGAAGGTGCTGCAGGCCCACGAGGAGCAGCGCCGGCTGGTGCGGGAGAACCTGGGCCTGGCCTGAACTGAATCCGCAGCGCGGATTCAGGTATCAAGGCTTTCCCATCTGAATTCGCGCAGCGAATTCAGTCGTGGTAGCCCAGCACCACGAGCAGACAGGGCCCCCCGGCGATGACGCTCAGGCCCAGGGCCTCGGCCGTGCGGATGGCCTCGGGGCTCTCGGCGCCGGGCTGCATCCACACGTGCTTCACACCCGCCGCGGCGGCCTCGCGCACCACCTGCTCGGTGGCCGGGGGCGGCGTGATGATGGAGATGGCCGGCACCGTCACCGGCAGCGCAGCGAGTGACGGATAGGCCTTCAGGCCCTCCACCTCCGGCGCCTTCGGGTTGATGGGGTAGACCTCCTTCCCGTGCTGCTGGTAGCAGCGCAGGACCTTGTTGCCGTACTTCGAGCGGTCCGTGCTGGCCCCCACCACCGCGAAGGGACCCGAGGCCAGGAAGGACTGGATGCGGTCGTTGACGGACATGGGAACCTCCGGAATGATCAGGCCAGCGCCTGGATGGCCCGCACCTTCATCTCGCCGCGCAGGGTCTCGACGGCTTCGCAGGCGGCGAGGGCGGCGCTGAGGTTGGTGAGGCAGGGGATCTTCAGGCGCAGGGCCTCCTTGCGGATGGCGCTCTCGTCGAAGAAGGCGTCGCGGCCCAGGGGCGTGTTGATGACCCACTGCACCTCGCCGTTCTTGAGGAGGTCCACGGCGTTGGGGCGACCCTCGTTCACCTTGAAGATGCGGCGCACCTTGAGGCCCACGGATTCCAACGTCCGGGCCGTGCCCTCCGTGGCGCAGAGGCCGAAGCCCAGGCCCACCAGCTTCTGGGCGAGCTCCGGCAGCCGCGCCTTGTCCGCGTCGTTCACCGTGAGGAACACCGTGCCCGACAGCGGCAGGGGGATGCCCGCGGCCAGCAGGGCCTTGGCGTAGGCCTCGCCGAAGGTCTCGCCGATGCCCATGACCTCGCCCGTGCTCTTCATCTCGGGGCCCAGCACCGGATCCACGCCCGGGAACTTGGCGAAGGGGAAGACCACGCCCTTCACCGACACCGCGCGGGGCACGCCGTCCGTGACGCCCTGCTGCCTCAGGCTCTGGCCCAGGCCCACCCGGGCGGCGACGCCCGCCCAGTCCACGCCCGTGGCCTTGCTCACGAAGGGCACCGTCCGGCTGGCCCGGGGGTTGGCCTCCAGGCAGTAGGCGATGCCGTCCTTCACGGCGAACTGCAGGTTCATGAGGCCCCGCACGCCCAGGTCCAGGGCCAGCCGCCGGCTGTATTCCTTCACCGTCTCCACGACGGCCTCGGGCACGCCCAGGGCCGGGATGACGGCGTAGCTGTCGCCCGAGTGGATGCCCGCCTCCTCGATGTGGGCCAGCAGGCCGGCGATGACCACCTGCTCGCCGTCGCAGACCACGTCCACGTCCAGCTCCTGGGCGCCGTCCAGGAAGCGGTCCAGCAGCACGGGCTGGTCGTTGCTCACGGCCACCGCCTCGCGCATGTACTTCTCGAGACCCGCGTCGTCGAACACGACGGCCATGGCCCGGCCACCGAGGACGAAGCTGGGGCGCACCATCACCGGGTAGCCCAGCCCGTGGGCCACGTCCAGGGCCTGCTCGAAGCTGGTGGCCATGCCCCAGAGCGGGGCGGGGATGCCCAGGCGCTTGAGGGCCTGGCCGAAGCGCTCGCGGTCCTCGGCGTCGAGGATGGCGTTCAGGGGCGTCCCCAGCAGGGGCACCCCCGCGGCATCCAGGGGCGACGCCAGCTTCAGCGGGGTCTGGCCGCCGAACTGGGCGAAGACGCCCAGGAGCTTGCCGCCGGCCGCCTCGCGGTCCACCACCGCCTTCACGTGCTCGTAGGTGAGGGGCTCGAAATAGAGGCGGTCGCTGGTGTCGAAGTCCGTGCTGACGGTCTCGGGATTGCAGTTCACCAGGATGGCCTCGACCCCGCTGGCGCGGATGGCCTCCACCGCCTGCACGCAGCAGCAGTCGAACTCCACGCCCTGGCCGATGCGGTTGGGGCCTGAACCCAGCACGATGGCCTTGGGCCGGTCCGTGGGTGCGGCTTCGCTCTTTTCCTCCCACGTCCCGTAGAGGTACGGCGTCTCGGCGGCGAACTCCCCGGCGCAGGTGTCCACCCGCTTGTAGGCGGGCCGCAGGTCCAGCGCCTCGCGGCGCTTCGCCACCTCGGCCTCGGTGCCCGCGCAGAAGACGGCGATCTGGGCATCGGCGAAGCCCGCGCGCTTGGCCTTCTCCAGCAGCTCCTCCGGCAGGCGGTCCACGGGGAAGCTCCGCAGGCGGCCCTCCAGCACCACGATCTCCTCGATCTCGCGGAGGAACCAGGCGGTGATCTTCGTGAGGCGATGCAGCTCCTCCACGCTGTGGCCGGCCTTCAGGGCGTGGTAGAGCCAGAAGATCCGCTGGGGCCCAGGGATGAGCAGGTGCTCCTTCAGCCGGTTGAGGTCCAGCTTGCCCTCCAGGGCGCCGGAGAGGCCCAGGTGGCCCTCCTCCAGGGAGCGCACGGCCTTCTGCAGGGCCTCCTGGAAGCTGCGGCCGATGCTCATCACCTCGCCCACGCTCTTCATCTGCGTCCCCAGCACCTTCTCGGCCTGGGGGAACTTCTCGAAGGTGAAGCGGGGGATCTTCACCACCACGTAGTCCAGCACCGGTTCGAAGGCGGCCTTCGTCATGCGCGTGATGGCGTTCGGCAGCTCCCACAGGCGGTAGCCCAGGGCCAGCTTCGTGGCCACCCAGGCGATGGGGAAGCCCGTGGCCTTGGAGGCCAGCGCGGAGCTGCGGCTCACCCGGGGGTTCATCTCGATGACGATGATGCGGCTGGTCTCGGGATCCAGGGCGAACTGGATGTTGGAGCCGCCCGTCTCCACGCCCACGGCGCGGATGACGGCGATGGCCGCGTCTCGCATCCGCTGGTACTCGGGGTCCGTGAGGGTGAGCACCGGCGCCACGGTGATGCTGTCGCCGGTGTGGACGCCCATGGGATCCAGGTTCTCGATGGAGCAGATGACCTCGACGTTGTCGTCCAGGTCGCGCACCACCTCCAGCTCGAACTCCTTCCAGCCCAGGATGCTCTCTTCGATGAGCACCTGCTTGGTGGGGCTCAGGTCCAGGCCCCGCGCGACGATGGTCTCGAACTCGTCCACGTTGTAGGCGATGCCCCCGCCGCTGCCGCCCAGGGTGAAGCTGGGGCGGATGATGGCGGGGAAGCCCGTGACCGTGAGCAGTTCGCGGGCCTCGGCCATGCTGTGGGCGAAGCCGCCCCGGCAGGTCTCCAGGCCCAGGCCGTCCATGAGGGCCTTGAAGAGCTGGCGGTCTTCGCCGCGCTTGATGGCCTCGGGCTGGGCGCCGATCAGGTGCACCCCCGTGCGGGCCAGCAGCCCGCTTTCGTGGGCCTCCATGGCCAGGTTGAGGGCCGTCTGGCCACCCACCGTGGGCAGGATGGCGTCGGGCTTCTCCGCCTCGATGACCTTCTCCAGCACGGCCAGCGTCAGCGGCTCCAGGTAGGTGGCGTCGGCCCGGCCCGGGTCCGTCATGATCGACGCGGGATTGGAGTTCAGCAGGATCGTGCGGATCCCCTCCTCCCGCAGCGCCTTCAGCGCCTGCGTCCCCGAGTAGTCGAACTCGCAGGCCTGGCCGATCTGGATCGGCCCCGACCCCAGCACCAGCACGCTCTTCAGATCCGTACGCTTAGGCATGTCGATTCACCACGAAGACAGGAAGACCACGAAGAAAAGCCACCATCAATGGACCAGGCGGCGGATCCCCTGCTTCATGGGGACCGCATTGAAATTGATCAGGAACCCGAGCCTATGGCCTGAGAGTTTCAAATAAGTAAGGAGCTGTGCGTAATGAATCCTGCTGAGTTCATCCACTGCCTTCAGTTCAAGAACGACACATCCCTCGACAAGCAAGTCCAGCCGATACCCCGCGTCAATCTGCGTCCCCCGGTACATCACAGGCAGTGACTTCTGCCGCTCCACGGATAAGCCTCGATTGGTCAACTCATGGACAAGGCAGACCTCGTAAGTGCTCTCCAACAGGCCCGGTCCCAGTTCTCGATGCACGGTGATAGCCGCGTCCACAATTGCCGTGCCGATGGCCTCCAGCTTCGGATCCAATGATCCGATCCACTTGTCTTCCTTCGTGGTCTTCCCGTCTTCGTGGTTCATCTTGGATGTCTTTCCATGAGCTCCACGAACCGCCGGAACGCGGGGTGCGCGTCGTGGGGGCCTGGCGAGGCCTCGGGGTGGTGCTGGAGGCTGAAGATCGGCAGCTGGGTGTGGCGCAGCCCTTCGACGGTGCCGTCGCTGAGGTGCTTGTGGGTGACCACGATCTCCTTGGGGAGGCTGGCCTCGTCCACGGCGAACCCGTGGTTCTGGGCCGTGATCTCGATGCGGCCGGTGGCCAGGTCCTGCACGGGCTGGTTGGCGCCGCGATGGCCGAACTTCAGCTTGAAGGTGCGGCCGCCGAAGGCCTGGCCCAGCAGCTGGTGGCCCAGGCAGATGCCGAAGATGGGGAGCTTGCCGAGGCAGGCCTCGACTTCCCGCTGCATGCCCGGAAGGGCGCCGGGATCGCCGGGACCATTGCTGAGGAACAGGCCGTGGAACCGCTTGTCGGTGAGTTCCGTGGCCGGCGTGTCCCAGGGGAACACCTCCAGGTGCAGCCCCGCCCCCACCAGCTGGTCCAGGATGCTCCGCTTGATGCCGCCGTCCAGCACCGACACCCGGAATTGCCCGCCGGGATTGAGTTCGTATCGGTCCCGGCAGCTCACCTCGCCGCAGAGGGCCTGGCCGGTCATGTCCGGCAGCGCCTTCGCCTTGGCCACGCCCGCCTCCAGGCCGCCGTCGGCCTCGGTCCAGATGAGGGCCGGCTGGGCGCCCTGGTCGCGGAGGTGCTGGGTGAGGGCCCGGGTGTCCAGGTCGGTCATCACGGGGATGCGGTGGCGCTTCAGCCAGCCCGCCAGGTCGCCCTCGGAGCGGGCGTGGTCGGGGGCGAAGGTGAGGCGCCGGCAGAGCAGGCCCGTGGCCCAGGGATGGGCCGCCTCGTTCAGGTCCGCGTGGATGCCGTAGATGCCCTGCTCGGGGAAGGTCATGCAGACCATCTGCCCGGCGAAGCTGGGGTCCGTGAGGATCTCCTGGTAGCCCGCCATGGCGGTGGTGAAGACGGCCTCGCCGCCCCCGCCGAAGCCCAGCGGCGCCCGTCCCCGGAAGATCGTCCCGTCCTTCAGGATCAGGTGCGCCTGCATGTACCCTCCGGCTCTGCAAAAACCCCGCGAGGGCGCTGCCGTCGCGGGGCCGTGGAAAAGAGTCGGTCCTTGGGGGACCTGGATGAGTGTAGCGGTGTGCAAAACCGCGAATCAGCCTTTTATTTCTAGGGGAATTCCGCCATACTGCTCCTTTGTTTCCGACGTACCGGGTGGACGTTCCGCGGTCGACGACCGGAGGCAGGAACCCACGTAAGGGCGCACCCTTTTCCGCCACACTGATGCCATGTGGAGCGGCGACGACATCCCGACCGCCGGGTGACGGAGGACGCGCCGGGGGCGCGTCCGGAGTCGGGCCCCGGCACGGAGGGAATCACGCGGGTCACAGGCCCGGCCCTGATTTGGGCCACACTGGAAGGCATGTGGAGCGGCGACGACATCTACTTCATGCGCCTGGCCCTCGAGGAGGCCGAGCGCGCGGACCGCAAGGACGAGGTCCCCATCGGGGCGGTGGTCGTATCCGAAGGCGCCCTGCTGGGCCGCGGGCACAACTGCCCCATCAGCTCGCACGATCCCACGGCCCACGCGGAGGTGCAGGCCCTGCGCGCCGCCGGGGCCTGGGCGCGGAACTACCGCCTGACGGACGCCACCCTCTACGTGACGCTGGAACCCTGCCTGATGTGTTTCGGCGCCCTGGTGCACGCCCGGGTGGGCCGCGTGGTCTTCGGGGCCCCGGATCCCAAGGTGGGCGTCAGCCGCTGGGCGGCGAACCTGGAGGGCCTCGCCCTCAACCACCGCGTCGACTTCCAGGGGGGCCTGCTGGAGGCGGAGTGCCGCGAGCAGCTCCAGGCCTTCTTCCGGCGGCGGCGGGGCTGAGCGTCCCGGATCAGGGCGCGGGCGGCGCGAAGAGGGTGCGTCCCTCCTCGCCGTGGGGCAGGAGGAAGAAGGCCGTCAGGGTCCGGAGCAGGGCCGGCTGCGGAGGTCCCATCGGCTGCCAGGGGAGGGCCTGGCCCTCCGCGAGGCCGGCCCGCACATCGGGTGGCGGCGGGATCACCCGCAGGCGGGCGGGGCCCCGGCTCCGGCCCGCGCGACTGGAGGCCTGGGCCTCCCGCGACCCCGCCCGGGCGGTGGGCGCCACGAAGATGCGGACCACCGCCTCCCCGGGTCCCGTGAGGCGGAGCGGGGCCACCTGGGCGATGTCCCTGCCGAAGGAGACGGTGGTGCGGGGATCGAGATTGCGGCCGAGCACCCGCAGTTCAGCCTCCTCGCCCGGACGCACGGTCTCGGGGCTCACCGCATCGATCCGCGGGGCCTCCTGGCCGCTGGCCACCCGCACGAAATAGCGGATGAGGGGCGGCTGGAAGGTCACCTGGGGCGACAGGATGCGGAGGGTGACCCAGTGCTCCCCCAGGCCGGTGGTCGGGAGCGGGATCGCCCGCCGCGAATCCAGGGTCACGGTGTCCGCGAAGGAGAGCTGCTGGGTGAAGGTGCCGAGGGGGATGCCGTCCACCAGCCACTGCGCCTGGAGCAGCCCCGTCCCTTCGAACTTCAGGTCCGCGTAGGCCACCAGGGGCGAGAAGCCCTGGTCCACCGAGACGTCCGTGCGACCATCGTCCCAGCGCACCCGCAGCATGGCGATCGTGAAGGGGGCCGCCGGTCCCAGGCGATCCGCCACCCGGATGGGGAGCTGGACGGTGGCCGGCAGGCCGATGGCCGAGGCGTAGGGGTACACCGCCCGCACCAGGTACGACCCCGTGCGGGGGTACACATGGGTGGCCACCGTCCCGCCGCTGAGCGGCGGGGTCTGGTCCCCGAAGTCCCAGACCACGGCGCCGGTGGGCGGGTAGGTCGGGGAGAGCACGAAGGTCGTGGCCACGCCGTTGACCGGGACCCCGGGGATGACGGAGATGGCGCCCTGGGCCCTCAGGACCAGGGTGCCGAGGAACGCGAGGGCGAGGAGGATGTTCCGCATGGGGGCTGCTCCTCAGTACGAGACGTTCAGGAGGAGGGAGACCTGGTTGTCGTTGGCCATGGCCGCAGCCGTCGCCCCCGTCGTGCCCGAGGCGGCGGTCGGGAGGTAGGCCGCCATGGACGGGGCATGGGTGTAGCGCCCCTTCAGGCCGAGGCTCGCCCGCGCATGGCCGTGCAGGTAGCCGTCCAGGTACCAGCGGAGCGTGCCCTCCGCCACGGAGTTCTCCACCGTCTCGCCGGTGACGAGAGTGGTCCGAGAGCTGCCGCCGTTCAGGAGGAAGCCCAGGAGGTTCGGCACGAGGGTCACGTCCGCATTGAGGAAGGCGTTCTCCACGGTGGTCTTCTGGGCCCCGGGATCGTTGAGGGTGCGCGACCAGCTCAGGCTGGGCGACAGGCGCACCCAGGCCCCGAACCCGAGGCTGCCGCCCAGGGACAGGGTCGTGCTGCTGCCGGTGGTGTCGCTCATCCCGGTGCTGCGGATGCGATCGAACTGGGCATTGAAGGTGAGGCTCGTGGCGGGCGGCAGGGCCAGGTCGAAGCCCGTGCTCACGCCGGATCGCGAACTGTCGCTGAAGGGCACCAGGGGATTGGCCACCATGCCGGCATCCTGCCGGGACTGCTGGAGACCCACTCGCCAGTAGAGGGTCTGGGTGAGCCCCAGCCGCGCATCCAGGCGCTGGGACTGGTTCCAGGCCTGGTTCTGGTCCGGCCGCCCGGAGGGGTTCACCCGCTCGTCCGTCGCCGTGGCACTCAGGCTCCACCGGGCGTAGTTGAGGCCCAGGCTCCCGTTGAAGGTGCGCCGGTCCCCCACGAAGAACACCACGCCCACGGTGCCGAAATCCCGCCCCACGTCCCGGTAGCCCACCTGGGCGCTGAAGGCCCCCTGGGACCACATCCCCGAGAGCCGCCAGGCCTGGTCCACGATCCGGGGCGCTTCGCCCAGGAGGTCCTTCGTGAAGAGGCTCCGTGCGTACTCGCCCGACAGGGCCAGGCGGCTGTCCAGGAAGCGGCCGTCCAGCAGGAGGGCGCCCGTGGAGCCATCCCGCACCGGCGCGGCGTAGGTGGTCACCACGTTGAGGGCCGTCGCCGGGTCGTCCTTCCCCGAGAGGAACACGAGCCTCGCCTTCAGGTTGCCGTTGAGCCAGCCGTAGCCCAGGGCACCGCCGTAGGCTTCGCTCCCCGCCACGGGCCACGCCAGGCCCCGGGTGCCGCCCTGCGCCTCCGTGTTCAGGGCGAAGAGGTGGGCCCCGAGCGAGGCGCCGGTGTAGGCATAGTCGAACCCGCGGCGGCCCGCCCCCGCCAGGGTGAACTCGGATTCCTGCACCATCTGGTCGCCGACCTGCACCCGGTGGCCGCCCTGGGCGAAGGCCGCCTGCAGGTCGCCGAGGCTCCAGCGCGCCTGGCCCCCCATGGGCTGGTTCGTGTAGACCAGTCGCGTGTTCAGCAGCACCTGGCGGCCATCCGCGTCCTTCTGGTAGGTGAAGCGGACCTGGCCCGAGGCGAGGTTCCGCGACTCTCCGGGAACCTCCTGCTGGTGATGGGCCACATGCTCCAGGGCCCCATCCACGTAGAAGGGGCCGTGGACCGGCGGCGCCTGGCCCTCGGCGGGAACCTGGGCCGGGGTTGCGGGCGCGGCCTCCCCCGCGGCCGGCGTCGGGGCGGACCCTGCCGCCGGGGTGCCCGGCATCTGCAGGCTGGCGAAGGCGGCCGGGGCGCCTTCGGGCAGGTACTTGATGCCGCCGGGGGCGCGGAGGGCGGCGTAGTACTCCACCTTCGCCCCGGCGGGCGGCGCGGTGTCCATGGTCCCCGTGTAGGTTCCGTCGGGCTGGGCGTCGAGGTTGAAGCTGTTGAAGTCCTGCTCCCCCTGGGTCCGGTAGAAGATCACCACCCATTCCGTGCCGGCGGGGGCCGAGGCCTTCCCGGTGACGGGGCCGCCCGGGGTGGCGGGAGCCGTCAGCTCGACCCTCTCCCCCGCGACCAGCACGGGGGAGAGGGCGAGCCAACCGGCCATGACGACGAGGCTTCCGATCCGTCGGTCCATCCCGCCTCCAGGAAGTCGAACCCTGCGTGGGTGCTACTGCTGCTGCACGGCGGGGCCGTGGGGGCCGAGGTGGTTCTGGATCACCGGATCGCCGTTGAGCATGGCCTCCACCTTCTGCAAGGTCTTCGGGTCACGGGCGAACCGGGCGCGGGCCTCGTTCAGCAGGGCCTGCTTCTCCGCCGCGGCCTGCGCGGGCGACTTCCCGGCGAAGCGCTGCGTGAGTTCCGCCTCCATGCGGTTCCTCGCCGCGGGATCGGCCTTCGGCGGCGCGGCCTGGATCCGCTTGAACTGCATCCAGGGGCCCTTGAGCTGGGCCGCCATCTGGGCCCCGGCGGCCCGGGCGGTGAGGCGGGAGGCCGTGATCCGGTTGAAGGGCGCCAGCACCATGCCGTGGTGCTGGCCCAGGTTCAGGGCCGTGATGCCCGACGGATGGGTCGCCGCGGCCACCTGGGAGACCAGCATGTGGACATCCACCCGCTGCCGGGGGACCACGGCGTTGAGGGCGTCCAGGGCGGACTTGGATCTCGCGCGCTGGAGCCGCTGCATGGCGTCCGCGATCTTCTTCGCTACGGAGGCCCGGTCCAGGGCGTCCTGGAGCGGCTTCTGGGCCATGTCGAGGGTGCCCTTGGCCTGCTGCATCACCGCGTCATGGACCTGGGTCATGGTGGTGATGGCCTGGTTGGTGATCTGGGTGATGGCGTCGTCCACGATCTTGCTGGGGTCGAAGATGTGCTCGGGGTGGTTCACCAGGTCCTGGAGCATGTTCCCGAGGGTCTGGAGGGGCGCCAGGAGGGCCGTCTGGGCGATGTTCGCGGCGGAGGAGGCGGCGGCGGCCGCCTGCTGCTCCGCCTGGGTCGCGAACTGGCGCACCTGGTTGATGGGCTGGGTCACGTCGGGGCGGAGGCCGTCCACCGCCTGCTGGGCCCGCCGCAGGGCGTCCAGCAGGTCCTGGGGACTGACAGGCGGGTCGAAATGCATCACCCCGGTCGCGCCGGCCGGTGCCGCGGTGCGGGCCGGCGTCGGAACGGCCGGGCGCGCGCCTCCCGCCGGGGCGACCATCCCGCCCCCGGCCCGCTGCCCCGCCCCGGCCGTCGTCGCCAGGGCCCCGATGGCCTGGGGCGCGATCATCTGCGGACGGCTGGCCTCGTTCACGATGGTCTGGGCCGCCTGGGCCGCGCTGTTGAAGTCCGACTCGGCCTGCCCCGCCAGGTTCCGCAGGTCGTTGGCCGCGCCGCTCAGCTCGTTCTTGGCGAGGTTCACCACGTCCATGGCCTGCTGGCCGAGGGTGGAGGCCAGCCTCGACACGTTGGTGATGAGGGTCTTGACGGAATTGATCAGGTCCTCCACCGCGCAGGAGAGGCCGCCGGTGGCGACGGCCGCCGCGCAGCTCCAGAAGTCGTCGCAGCAGGCGCGGAGGGGCGCGGCGAGGGGGAAGAGACTCACCAGGGCCACGGTGGCAAAGGCATAACGGCGCATCTTCACGGGAACCTCCTTGGATGGCCCTGGCTGCCCAGGGACAGGACTGGGCAGGTTCGTGCGCACGGATTGTCGAGGCATCGATTGGGGCATGCCGATATTCAACCAGTCGATATTGAGAGTCAATAGCTTTTTTGACCCATTTCGAACAGGCCTGGTTCCAGGATTTGGATTCGGGATCAGTGCCCCAGGGCCTGCCGAGCCGCCAGCATCTGCACCGCGAAGGTGGCCAGCCAGTGCTCGCCCTCGTAGCTGCCGGAGGCCAGGTGGGGGAGGCTGGCCCGGGCGTGGCGGTCCCCGGCGGCCACCAGGGCCCCCCGGCGGGGATCCTTCGGCCCCAGGGCCTCGGCAATCTCGTACAGCGCCCGGGCCCGGCTCAGGTTCAGGCCGTCCAGGTGCACCAGCTTGGGGTCGGTGCGATCCGTCACCACGGCAGGCGTGAGGCCCTTCGGCAGCCCCGGCAGGAAGCCGTCCAGCCACCGGGCGAAGCGGGCCCGGGGCAGCACCTCGGCCATCAGGGCCGCCTCCTCCAGGCAGGGGGACAGGAAGTCCTCGCCGCCGGGTTCCCAGGCCAGGGGCCCCCGGCGGTCCCTCGCGAAGTAGGTGCGCGCCCGCTCCCCGATCAGCGCCTCCAGGGTCGCATCCCCGGCGGCCCGGGCCTGGTCCAGGGCCAGGTGCAGGCTGAAGGCGGTGTTGGGATGGACGCCGGTGCGGATGGGATAGGTCTGCTTCGGCAGGAAGGCCATGAACTGGGCGGCGAGACGGTCCGCCAGGGGCTGCAGGGCCGCGGACCAGCGCCGGGCCTGGGGATCGTCCCAGGTGCGCAGCTCGGCGGAGAGCTTCAGCAGCCAGGCCCACCCATAGGTGCGCTCGAAACTCCGGCGGCCCGGCTGGTCCAGGTAGGCCACTTCCCCCGCGATGCGCTCCGGAGTCAGGTGGGCGTCCAGGGCCGCCCGGGCCTCCGCCGCGCGCGGCATGGCCGGGTGCTCCTTCAGGAGGCGGACCAGCATCCAGTGGCCGTGCACCGAGGAATGCCAGTCGAAGCAGCCGTAGAAGGCCGGGTGCAGCGCCTGGGGCCCCTTCACCTCCTCGGCGGCATTCATCACATGGTCCAGCTTGTTCGGATACTCCCGCCCCACGCACTTAAGCGCCAGCGCCGCGAAGCGCCCCGCCGCCGGCTCCGACAGCGCCAGGTCCGCCTCCTGCGCCGCCCCGGGCGCCCCCACCGCCGCCGCCATCACCACCGCCGCCAGTCCCCGCCGCACGCCCATGGCCGCCTCCCGCTGGATTCTAGCCGCCGCTTTGCTAGACTGGTCCATCCTGGAGAGATGGCCGAGCGGTTGAAGGCGCCTGACTCGAAATCAGGTTTGGGGGTGACCTCAACGGGGGTTCGAATCCCTCTCTCTCCGCCAGATGCCCGCAGCCACCCGGCTTGCGGGCTTTTTCGTCGAGTGAGGAGTTTCTGCCGCAGCGCCGGCCCGGCCACTCACGGGACGGGACGGGTGGCCCAGGCCGGGCAAGGCCTCAGGTCGCGAAGGCATACCCCAATTTGTTCCGTTTCGCCTCGTACATCGCGCCATCGGCGCGGTTGATCAGGGCCTCGGCCGTGTCCCCATGGTTCGGGAACAGCGAGATCCCGATGCTGGCATGGACACGCCGGCGGATGCGTTGGCCAGCCACCATCAGGTCGCAGGGCGCCTGGATCGCCTCGATCAGTTTGCCCGCGATGACCCTCAAATCCGCTTCGTCCTTGACCTCCATCAACAGGTACAGGAATTCATCGCCGCCATGGCGGCTGACGGTGTCATCGGTGCGGGTGCTCTCCCGCAGGCGATTCGCGATGGTCTGCAGCACCGCATCGCCGGCTTCGTGCCCGTACGAGTCGTTGATGGACTTGAAGTCGTCCAGGTCCACGAACATCACCGCCAGGGTCCAGCCGTGCCGGTGGGCCTGGGCCAGGCCATGCTCCAGGCGATCGTTGAACAAGCTGCGGTTGGGCAGGCCCGTGAGCAGGTCGTGGAAGGAGGCATGGCGATCGGCTTCACCCTGCTCCTTGACGGCGGCCAGTTCCGTTTCCAGGTCGCTCCTTTCCCTGACTTCATCCTTCAAGGCCTGGTTCATGTCCGACAATCGCTCGGATGCTTCCTGGACCTTGTCCTCGGCGGCCTCGCTTTTCTCGAGGGCAGGCTCGATCCCGGGGCCGCTGTTGCCCGAGGCCAGTTCGTCCTTCAGGGTCTGGTTGACCGCGGCAAGGTCCTCGGCGCTGGCCGCCATCAATCCCTCGACGTGTTCGTTCTGCCCGAGCACCTGGTCCAGGGGCCTGGCCGGTCTGGGGCTGGCGGGTGTCGGAGGTTTCGGATTCGTGGCCATGGGCTCCTTGACGGGCGCCAGGAGAGGTTCCCCGGGGCACCACCCCCCGCCCGGGAACGCATTGTCGATCCCTTGCGCTTCTCGGCAGGGTTCCGGGATTGGCGTGGGCGAAGCGCCGATTTGCGGCTCACCACAATGTAGGCTGAGTCCGGGTCGTGGAAAGGGTCGGCGAGGGGAATGCCTCCGCCATGCCGGGCCGCAGCGGCAGGGCGATGGCGTTGCCCGCCACCGCCACCCCCGTGACCGAAGCCAGGCCGGGGACAAGCGGCGCGGTCCGTTCCCGGGGGCCGGCGGCGGAATCCAGGAGGAGGTGCCCCACCGCCTCCTTCGCAGGCTGCGCCTACCAGGCGGACAGGGCCGGATGCTAGAGTCGCCCGGGAGGCCGGCTTGGAGACGACGCATCCGCATCCGCCCGCGCCCGGCGAGGTCCTGGAGGTCGCGAAGGGGGTCCGTTGGGCCCGCATGCCCCTGCCCTTCGCCCTGGACCATGTGAACGTCTGGCTCCTGGAGGACGGGGAAGGCTGGACCGCCGTGGACACGGGCCTGGCCTGGGAGCCCACCCGGACGGCCTGGGAGGCGATCCTGGCCGGGCACCCCCTGCGCCGCCTGGTGGTCACGCACCTGCATCCGGATCACCTGGGGCTGGCCGCCTGGCTGCAGCAACGAACCGCGGTCCCCGTCTGGATGACCCAGGCCGAGTACGCCACCGCGCACCTCTGGCTGCACGAAGTGGCCGGCTTCGGCCACGAGGCGCTCTACGCCTCCCTCCGCGCCCACGGCCTGGAGGGCCCGCGCATCGAGACCCTGGAGCGGCGGGGCAACACCTACCGGACCGGCGCCCCGGAGCTGCCGGCCACCTTCCGGCCCATCTTCGATGGCGAGCGCCTGGCCATCGGGGCGGGCCACTGGCGGGTCGTCAGCGGACACGGGCACTCCCCGGACCACGCCAGCCTCCACGGCGAGGAGGCGCGCGTGCTCATCTCCGGGGACATGCTCCTGCCGCGCATCACCACGAACATCAGCGCCTATGTCGTGGCGCCCGAGGCGGACACCCTGGGCCTCTACCTCGCCTCGCTGGATCGCATGGAGGCGCTTCCCGAGGAGCTCCTGGTGCTGCCCTCCCACGGCCTGCCCTTCCGCGGGCTGCGCAAGCGGATCGACCAGCTCCGGGCCCACCACGACCACCGCTGCGGGCTGCTGCGGGCGGCGTGCGCCACCGGCCCCCGGAGCGCCGCCTCGCTGCTTCCGGTCCTCTTCGAGCGCGACATCGCGGATCCATTCCAGACCCTCTTCGCCATGGGCGAGTGCATCGCCCACCTCACGCACCTGGAACACGAAGGCAGCCTCACCAGGACCCAGGAGGGCGGCGTGTTCCGGTTCGCCACCCGCGCCGGTCGGGCCTCCAGGTGAAAGGGCCACTGGGCGCAGGGCCTGGCCATGCCTTTGCAGGCCTGGAGGCGGGCCTGGACCGGAAGGGCCGCCGGACCCGGGGCGTTCATCCCCTGCGTCGCACCAGCAGCAGGGTTCGGTCATCCGCGAGCGGGGCCCCGCCGGTATGCCGGGCCAGGGCCTCGCACACCGCGTGGTGGAGCGTCTCGAGGTCGGCCCCCGCCTGGGCGCGCAGCACCGCCTCGAGGCCCCCGGGACCGAACTCCCGACCCTCGGCATCCAGGGCCTCGCTGATCCCGTCGGTGTAGAGGCAGAGCAGCTCCCCCGGCTGGAGCACCCGCTGGCCGCTCCCGTAGGGCTGCCCGGCGAACATGGCCAGGGGGAACCCCTGGGCGCCGAGGTCCTCGCAGGCGCCATCGGGCCGGAGGAGCAGGGCCGGGTTGTGGCCGGCGTTGGTGAACGCGATCAGGCCCGAGGCCGGATCCAGGAGGACCAGGAAGGCCGTGATGAAGCGGTTGGGCGTGGTCCTCCGGCTCAGGGCCAGGGAGAGCTTCAGGGCCAGGGCTGCGGGATCCGCACAGGTCTCCGACCAGGCCTGCACATAGGCCTGGAAGGTGGCCATGAGGAGGCCCGGGCCGAGCCCCTTGCCGGCGACATCCGCGAGGGCCAGCCAGAGGCGGCCGTCCGGGCCCGGCCAGTGGCCATAGAGGTCTCCCGAGACCTGCCGGCAGGCCTCGTTGGCGCCGAGCAGCTCGAAGCCCCCGGGCTGCGGCATCCGGTCCGGCAGGATCCGCTCCTGGATCTGCCGGGCGATGGCCAGTTCCTTCTCCAGGTCGCGCTTGGCCGCCACCTCCTCCGCCAGGCGCACCGCCTGGATCTTCGCGGCCGCCAGGTGCCCGAGGGAGGCCACGAACTGGAGGTCCGCCTCCGTGAAGGGCGCCCGCCGGGCGTCCGCATCCAGGTAGACGAGCCCGACGACCCGGGCCTCGTATTCCAGGGGCACCGTCATGAGGGTGGTCACCCCGCTGCGGATGAGGGACGGCGCGCGTCCCAGCTTCGGGTCCAGCAGGGGGTCGTTCACGAGCATGGCTTCGTGGCGTTCGAGGGCGGCCTCCACCATGGTCCGCGAGAGGGCCACCTGGAACTCGCGGCCATGGCTCGAGGAGCGCGCGGCCACCTGGCAGAGCCGCCCCTCCGCGTCCCTCAGGAGCACGGCGCCGCGGCCGGGCCGGAGAAAGGCGAACAGCCGGTCGAGCAGGCCCCAGAGCATGAGGTCCAGGGACTCGGCCCGCAGCAGGTCCAGGCTCAGCTCGTGGACGATGGTCAGGGCCTCCAGCCAGTGCCCGTCGGCGGGAGCCGCCGAGGCACCGGTCCGGAGATTCCGGAGCCGGTCCACCCGCACGGCATAGGCGGATCGGGGAGAGGGCCCGGCCTCCTCGATCGGCACGGGGGCCGGCGCCTCCGCCTCGAGCCGGAGGCGCACCCTGCCCAGGCGGATCTCGTCGCCGGCCTGAACGGGCCGGGGCCCCTGGACCCGCTCGCCATTCACCCGGGATCCGTTGCGGGAGCCCAGGTCCAGGAGCACCGCCGCCCCGTCGTGGCACTCGAGCGCCGCGTGGTTGCGGGAGAGGCTGCGGTCCGGGATCACGATGTCGTTGCCGGAGCCCCGCCCGAAGGTGAGGCGGACATCCCCCCGGACCGGAACGGGGTCCTGCCCCGGGACATGGATCCACAGCGCGGTCATGGTCCGGCCCTTCCAGGAACCGGCCCCGAGTGTCGGTCCGCCCGTCCCCGGCGGCAAGGCGGAGGCCCAGGATCTCTCCGGGGCCCGGAGCGGCGGATAATGCAGGCTTGTCCAGGAGGCTCCATGCGCTTCGTGTTCGAGCAGCTCCGTCTCGGCGGCGATCGCAATTTCGGGTACCTGCTGGGGGACCGGGAGGCCGGCGAGGGGCTGCTGGTGGACCCCTCCTACGATCCGGCGACGGCCGTGGCCCGGGCCCGGGCCCAGGGGCTGCGGATCACGGCCATCCTGAACACCCACGGCCACGCCGACCACTCGAACGGCAACGCGGAGGCCCGGACCCTCACGAAGGCACCGGTGCTGGGCGGCCCAGGCCATCCGGGCCCCCTGGATCGCGTGCTGGGCGACGGCGACCGCGTGCCCTTCGGCGGCTTCACCCTGAGGACCTGGCACGTGCCCGGCCACTGCCCGGACCACCTGGCCTTCCTGGTGGAGGGCCAGGCCGCGGGCCTCACGGGCGACCTGCTCTTCGTGGGCAAGGTGGGCGGCACGATGGGGGATGCGGACGCCCGCACGGAGTGGGACAGCCTCCAGCGGCTCCTGCGGGAGTGGCCCCCGGAGACGACCCTCTGGCCGGGCCACGACTACGGCGCCCGCCCCAGCTCGACGATGGCCTGGGAGCGGACCGGCAATCCCTTCCTGCAGTGCCCGGACGTGGCCGCCTTCATCGCCCTCAAGGCCGAATGGCCCGCCTTCAAGGCGCGCCATGGCCTGCGTTGATCAGGCCGTTCCCCTCCGCGGCCGCCTGGGCCCCGGCGCGGAGTGGCGGCCGGTGGCCTCGTCCACGGCGTCGATCCACCCGGCCCGCGCGTCCGGGAAGGCGTCGGCGTAGGGCACGTAGGGCTTGAGGTCCAGCACCGGCGTGCCGTCCAGCAGGTCCACGCCCCGGAGGCGCAGGGTGCGGCCCTCCACGGCCACCAGTTCCACGGCGGAGAGGCCGATGGCGTTGGGCCGGTGGGGCGATCGGGTGGCCAGCACCCCGCGCCGGACGCGGGGACCCCTCGGCGGCTGCACCAGCGGGGCCCAGCCCTCGCTGCGGTCGAAGGCGAAGATGAGCCAGATGCGGTCGAAACCCGCCAGGTCGCGGAGGACCTCCTCGGGGAGGGCCGGATCCAGCTCCAGGGTGGCCTCGGCCGGCCTCCCGGCCTCGGTGCCCGCCACCACGGGCGCCTGGTGCGGCGCGTCGATGCGACGGCGGTAGGGTGACCGGACCACGCCGATGGGGCGGTAGGTGAAGGCCTCGTCGGACATGGATCAGGCCGGCGTGGCGCCCAGCTTGCCCTGCATGATGGCCAGCACCTCCGTGTCCACACCCGCCATCCCGCGCTGGGCGAGGCGGCCGAGGTTGGCGAGGGAGGCCTCGCCATCGGCCCCCACGATGCCGTCGGTGGCGGGGATGCCGAAGCCCGCCAGGGCCAGGGTGGCGGAACGGAAGGCCGCGTCCGCGCCGGTCATGGTCTTCATGGCGCAGCCGATCTTGGCGCCGTCGCAGATCATGCCCGCCAGGTTGCCCACCATGTTGTGGATGGCCAGGTCCACCTGGTCGGCGCTGCCGCCCTCCAGGAGCACCAGGCCCGAGGCGATGCCGATGCCGGCGGCGTTGGCCGCCCCGCAGATGGAGGACAGGGTGCCGAGCCGGTGGGTGGTGGTGGAGGTCATCAGGCAGGCGAAGGCCAGGGCCTCGTCGATGCGCTCCTGCGGGTGTCCCTTCCCGCGGCCCCAGAGCGTCACGGGCACCGACACGGTGATGCCCTTGTTCCCGGACCCCGCCAGGGAGACGACCATCAGGGGTTCGCCGGACATGCGGGCGTAGACGCCGGCGCTCACGAGGCGCGAGTACCGGGTGAGGGCATCGTAGCCCTCGGGCGGCACGAAGCCCTCCGGCATGAGGGACACGCCGTGGAGGGCCATGGCGAGGTTGCGCTCCGCGCCCTCCCGCAGCCGGCGACGGTCCTCCGGCGTGAGCTCCCGGGCGAAGGCCATGAGGTCGCGGAGGCTCCACCCGGCCAGGGTGTCCCGCACGGTGGCCGGCGGCGCTTCGGCCAGGGGCGCCTCCCCTCCCACGCGATGCCCGTCGGCCTCCAGCAGGGCCAGATGGGTGTGCTCCCGGTCGAGCACCGCCCGCCCCGTGCCCCGGGCGCGCACCACCGTGCAGTCGATGTGCAGGTCGGGACACGCGGCGTCCACCGCCACCTGGAGGAGGCCGGCCTCGAGGAGGCGGCCCGCCTCCGCCAGGGCCTCCGGAGTCACGCCCTCGAAGCAGCGGAGGCCGAGGCCTTCGTCCCGCAGCTGCGTCCCGAGGGCCAGGGCCCAGAGGATGCCGGTCTTCCGGCCGGAGTTGGGGATGCCCACGGCATGGCAGTTCTTGTAGGTGCGGGCGTCCACGACCAGCCGCACCTCCTGCACGGGCCCCTCCCCCTGTCCGGCGGCCAGGAGGGCCGCATAGGCCACGGCCGCAGGCTCCGTGCAGCCCAGGGCGGGCTTCCATTCAGCGTCGAGGTACTCGGAGAATCGCATGGGGCCTCTCGGCGCCGGGGGGCGGCGCAGGAACCATGGTACCCGCCCCGCGGGCCCTTGCCGGCGCGTCCGGGCCACGGGAGGATGGCAGGGGAGCGTTCGTGGACCCGAGGGACCAGTCAGGCGAGGAAGTCGGGTGGCGCTATGCGCTGCGGGCCTTGAAGTTCCGGAACTACCGCCTGTTCTTCGGGGGCCAGAGCCTCTCGCTCATCGGCACCTGGATGACGCGCATCGCCATGTCCTGGCTGGTGTACCGCCTGACGGGCTCGGCCTTCCTCCTGGGCCTCACGGGCTTCGCGAGCCAGATCCCCACCTTCGTGCTGGGTCCCTTCGCCGGCGTGTGGGTGGACCGACTGGACCGCCACCGGGTGCTGGTGGTCACCCAGGTGCTGTCCATGCTCCAGTCCTTCGCCCTGGCGGCCCTGGCCCTGCCGCACCACATCACCGTGGCGGAGATCCTCTGGCTCAGCGTGTTCCAGGGTGTCGTCAACGCCTTCGACATGCCGGCGCGGCAGGCCTTCCTGCACCAGATGGTGGAGCGGCGGGAGGACCTGCCCAACGCCATCGCCCTGAATTCGTCCATGGTGAACGGCTCGCGGCTCATCGGCCCCTCCCTCGCGGGCCTTGTCATCGCGGGCTTCGGCGAAGGCTGGTGCTTCCTCATCGACGGCGCCAGCTACATGGCCGTGATCGCCTCGCTCCTGCTCATGGAGGTGCGGGTGCCCCAGGTGCGCCGGGCCGCGGAGAGCGTGGGGACCGAACTCCGCGAGGGCTGGCGCTACGTCGCCGGGTTCCCGCCGGTGCGGAACATCCTGCTGCTCCTGGCCCTGGTCAGCTTCGTGGGCATGCCCTACACCGTGCTCATGCCCATCTTCGCCACCCGGGTCCTGGGGGGCGGCGCCCACACCCTCGGCTTCCTCATGGGCGCCTCGGGCCTGGGGGCCCTGGCGAGCGCTGCCTGGCTGGCCTCCCGGAAGAGCGTGCGGGGCCTCCTCCGCGTGATCCCCACGGTGGCCGCCATCTTCGGCGCGGGCATCATCGCCTTCGGCTTCTCCCGCTGGCTGCCGCTCTCCCTGGCCCTCCTGCTCTTCACGGGCTTCGGGATGATGCAGCAGATGGCCGCCAGCAACACCATCCTCCAGACCGTCACCGACGAGGACAAGCGCGGCCGCGTGATGAGCTACTACGCCATGGCCTTCCAGGGGACCATGCCCTTCGGCAGCCTCATCGCCGGCTGGGCCGCCGATCGCATCGGCGCCCCCGCCACCCTGGCCATCGGCGGGGGCCTCTGCCTGGCGGGCGCCGCCTGGTTCCTGTCCCGCATGGGCGAGGTGCGTCGCGCCCTGCGCCCCGTCTACACCCGGCTCGGCATCATCCCGCCCCCGAGCCAGTGACCGGCCCCCCTGGATCGAAGCGCGGAACCCAAAGGACGCAGAGGGCCGCGGGGGACACAGAGGAAAGCTGGAAGCTGAAAGGCCGGTTCCGGCCGCTGCTTCCAGCTTTCCTCCGTGCCCTCTGCGTTCCAGCTTTGCCAGACGGGCCTGATCAGTCCTTGTGCCAGCTCGGCAGGCGCCCGGGGGTCCAGGCGGCGCCGGCGGCGTCGAGGGCGTCCTCCAGGCCCTTCACGTCCTGCCCGAGGAAGGCCTTGGCCCGCGGCAGCCAGGCGGCGAAGGCGTCGGCAGCCAGGTCGTAGTCCTTCCGCTGGCTGGCGGTCGGGGCGGTGGTGACAGTCCAGGTGCCCTCCACCACCCGGCCCACCCGCTCCTCGATGGCGGGCACCGTAGGCACCTGGTACTTGGCCAGCACGCGATCCCCGGTGAGCTCGAACTGCAGGGCCTGGAAGCGGGCCGCCAGTGCCCGGGCCTGCTCAATCAGGGCGGGCGTAGCCTTCGGCGTGTCCAGGGCCGCCTTCTGGAGCAGGTCCAGCCGGACCTTGGCCTCGTCCATCAGGCGCGCGGCGCCCAGCACGGCGCGCTGAAGGGTGGCCACCCGGATGTGGAAGGCCTGGAGACTGGCTGCGTCGGCGGCGGAGAGGGCCTTCGCGCCCAGGGGCACGGCCTGGAAGGACTGGGGCTCGCCCAGGGGCGTGGTGCGGCCCTGGGCCCGGAGGGCCAGGGAGACGGTGTAGGCCCCGGGCGCCACGAGGGGGCCACGGGGGACCCGGTCCCACGGGGCGCCCGCCTCGCGCTGCTTCAGGCTGACGGGATCCGGCGCCGGGAAGCGCAGGTCCCAGGCCACGCGGTGCATGCCGGCCTTGGCGGGCCCGGTGACGCGACGTACGGGCTGCCCGGCGGCGTCCGTGACGGTGAGGATCACCTCCGGATCCTCGTCCAGGGCCTCGGCCCGCAGGGCGTCCCAGCTGGGCCGGGCCGGATCCTTCTCCTGCTTCTCCGCAGCCTGCCGGGCCTTCTTCAGGCTCTGCGCCTCGTCCTTGAGGTAGTAGGTGAACACGGCGCCGAAGGGCGGGTTGGGGGCGGCGTAGAAGGCGTCGCCCTGGAAGCCGGTGTCGCGGGCGCCGAGGGGTTGGGCCGGGATGTAGAGGTCGGCCCTGCGCACGGGAAACAGCACACCGGGCTTCGCCAGCAGCTCCGGGGTGGCCAGGCGCAGGGGCGTGAGGTCGTCCAGGATGGCGAAGCCCCGGCCGAAGGTGGCGGCCACCAGGTCGCCTTCCCGGGCCTGGATGGTGAGGTCCTTCACCGCGATGGTCGGCATCCCTCCCTTGAGGGGTGTCCAGTGGGCGCTGTCCACGGTGAAGAAGGCCCCGAACTCCGTGCCTGCGAAGAGCAGGCCCTTCCGGACCGGGTCCTCCGCCAGGGCGTACACCGTGCCGCGGGCGGGGAGGTCGCCCGTGATGGCCTCGAAGGTGCGGCCGCGGTCCCGGCTCCGCAGGACATAGGGCTTGAAGTCGCCGTTCTTGTGGTTGTCGAAGGCCAGGTACACCACATCGGGATCGTGGCGGGAGGCTTCGATGCGGGAGACGTAGGCCAGGTCCGGCACGCCGGGGAACGTCGCCACCTTGCGCCAGGTGCCGCCGCCGTCCTCGCTGACCTGCAGCAGGCCGTCATCCGTGCCGGCGAAGAGCAGGCCCTCCTTCAGGGGGGATTCCGCCAGGGCCACGATGTTGCCGAAGGCGCTGGTGGAGGTGTTCTTGGCCACGGCGTCGATGCTCCAGAGGCGGCCCATGACGGGCAGCCTGTCCCGGTCCAGCTGCCGCGTCAGGTCGGGGCTCACGGCCCTCCAGGACTCCCCGCGGTCGTCGCTGCGGAAGAGCCTCTGGGCCGCGAAGTACACCCGGCGGTGGTCGTGAGGGCTGATGAGCAGGGGCGCATCCCAGTTCCAGCGCAGGGGGGCCTCGCCGGGGGCGGCCGTGGGCTGGATGTCCAGGCGCTCGCCGGTCTTCCGGTTGAAGCGCACCAGGTCGCCGTACTGGGCCTCGGCGTAGACCGTATCGGGGTCCACCGGATCCACCTGGGAGTAGAAACCGTCGCCGCCCTGGGTCACGAACCAGTCGGCGTTGGTGATGCCCTGGGCGTTCACCGTGCGGCTGGGGCCGCCGAGGCTGTAGTTGTCCTGGGTGCCGCCGTAGACGTGGTAGAAGGGCTTCGCGTTGTCCGTGGTCACCCGGTAGAACTGCGCGATGGGCAGGTTGGCCTTGAAGCCCCAGGTGGCGCCCCGGTCGCGGCTCTCGTAGACGCCGCCGTCGCAGCCGGAGATCAGGTGGTCGGCATTCGCGGAGTCGATCCACAGGGCGTGGTTGTCCACGTGCTTGTGCCGCTCCCCCACCCGGCGCCAGGTCCTGCCGGCGTCGTCGGAGACCTGCATCCACACGTCCATGGCGTAGATCCGGTCCGCGTCGGAGGGATCCACGAACAGCTCCTGGTAGTACTGGCCGCTGCCCGAGACGTAGCCGTTGCGCTTCTCCCAGCTGCCGCCGCCGTCGGTGGACCGGTAGAAGCCGCCCGCCCCGTTGGCCGCCTCCACGGTGGCATAGACCAGCCCCGGACGCCCGGGGGCCACGGCGAGGCCGATGCGGCCGAGGTCCTCCTTCGGGAGGCCGGTGGTGAGCTTCCGCCAGCTCTGGCCGCCATCCGTGGACTTGTAGAGGGCGCTCTCGGGGCCGCCGTTGATGACGGTCCACACGTGGCGGCGCCGCTGGTACGCCGCGGCGTACATGACGTCCGGGTTGCCCGGGTCCATGACCACGTCCGAGACGCCGGTGTTCTCCGAGACGGTCAGCACGGCCTTCCAGGTCTTTCCCCCATCCGCAGTCCGGTAGAGGCCCCGGTCTCCGCCGGCGCTCCAGAGCGGCCCCTGGGCGGCCACGAAGACCACTTTCGAATCGCGGGGGTCCACGAGGATCTTCCCGATGTGCTCGGAGGCCTTTAGCCCCACGTTCTCCCAGCTCTTCCCGCCGTCCGTGGACTTGTACACGCCGTCGCCGTAGGCCACGGACCGCTGGCTGTTGTTCTCGCCCGAACCCACCCACACGGTGAGGGGATCCCTGGGATCGAGGCTCACGCAGCCGAGGGAGAAGGAGGCTTCCTTGTCGAAGATGGGCGTCCAGGTGGTGCCGCCGTTGGTGGTCTTCCAGAGGCCCCCCGAGGCCGCGGCGACGTACCAGGTGTCCGGGTGCGAGGGGTCCACGGCGAGGTCGATGACCCGGCCGGAAGTGAGGGCGGGGCCGATGTTCCGGAAGGCCAGCCCCTCGAAAGTGGCGGCCTTCCAGGGGGAGGCGGGCTGGTCCCGGGCTGGGGGCGCGGCGAGGGCCGGCGCGGCCAGCAGGAGCGTCAGGACGGGAAGGGACAGGGCACGGGCCACGGATGCCTCCTGTTGCGAGGGGTGTTCCCCATCATGCCCGGCCTCCCGCCCCGGAGGTAGGGGGAGCCTACACTTGGAGGGCATGGACGCCTCCCTGGTCCCCCGGAACGCCGCCCTGCCCCTGGAGGGCGCCGCCGGTCCGCTGCTGCTCCGGGCCGAGAACGTCCAGGGCCAGATCGACTTCCGGGCCTTCTGCGCCCGCCATCCCCACTACCGCGTCCTCTCCACCAATCCCCTGGTGCTGGAGCCCGAGGCCGGCACCTGGGTGTACTTCTCCCGCTTCGGGGCCGTGGTGTTCTGGAACGCCTCGCCCGCGGTGGTGGAGGCGGTGCTGCTCGACCTGGCGGCCCTGCCGGGCACCGGCGCCCGGGTGGAGGCCGCCCGGGACGACCTCCGGGTGCACCTGGGGGCCGAGACGGACCGCGTGACCTTCTCCGAGGTCTGGCTGCGGGAGCTCACCCTCGACAAGCTCAAGATCGTCTCCCTGGCCCTGGCCCAGAGCGTGGCCCTGGATTCCGTGGAGGCCGAGGTGAGCCGGGCCCTGGACCGCTTCCAGCCCGTGGTGGAGGCCCTGCGCGCGGAGGGCCGGCTGGCGTCGGGGCAGCGGGAGCTGCTGCGCACCGTGGGCTTCGCCATGGCCGTCCGGGCCGCGGTGCTGGACACCCTCACGCTCTTCGACGACCCTCCGGAGACCTGGGAGAGCGAGGCCCTGGCCCACCTCGATGGCGCCCTCTTCGACCAGTTCGACCTGGAGGAGCGCATCGCCGCCGTGAACCAGAAGGTGGCCTACCTCCAGGACGCTGGCGCCACCGTGCTGGATGTGATGGCCCATCGGAAGGACCAGCGGCTGGAGTGGATCATCATCGTCCTCATCCTGGTGGAGGTGGTGCTCTTCGTCTGGAAGGAATTCCTGGTGCGGTAGCGTGACCCCGATCACGGGGCCAGGGAGATCCAGGGGGCCCGTTATAGAGTGGAAGGGCGTGTCTCCGTGGACGGGGCACGCCAGGAGGCACTGTGGACGCGCTGCTCGAATCCCTCGAACCGAAGACCCTCTGGTCCTACTTCCTGGAGCTGTCGAAGATCCCACGGGGGTCCAAGAACGAGCAGGCCGCTGCCAAGTGGGTGCTGGACCAGGCCAGGGCCATGGGCCTCGAGGCCCAGCAGGACGCCATCGGCAACGTCATCGTCCGCAAGCCCGCCACCCCCGGCCGCGAGAAGGCCCCCATCACCGTGCTCCAGGCCCACGTGGACATGGTCTGCGAGAAGAACGAGGCGACGAAGCACGACTTCACGAAGGATCCCATCCAGGTGTGGCGGGACGGCGACCTGCTCCGGGCGAAGGGCACCACCCTCGGCGCCGACAACGGCATCGGCGTGGCCTCGGCCATGGCGGTCATGGCCGCCAAGGACATCCCGCACGGGCCCCTCGAATTCCTCATCACCATCGACGAGGAGACCGGCCTGACCGGTGCCGGCAACCTCCAGCCCGGCCTTCTCAAGGGGAAGTACTTCCTGAACCTCGACAGCGAGGAGGAGGGCGATCTCACCATCGGCTGCGCCGGCGGCCTGGACACGGTGGCCACCCGGAAGATGAAGCAGGTGCCGGTGGCCGCGGGCGCCCGCCCCTACCGACTCAAGGTGCTGGGACTCAAGGGCGGCCACTCCGGCGTGGAGATCCACCAGGGCCGGGGCAACGCCCTGCGCATCCTGGGGCAGATCCTGTTCCGTCTTGTGCCCGCGTTCGGCCTGCAGGTGGGGGAGTTCCACGGCGGCAACAAGCGGAACGCCATCCCCCGCGAGGCCTCCGCCACCGTGTTCCTGGATCCCGCGAAGGAGGGCGCCCTCAAGGCGTCCCTGGCGAAGGAGCAGAAGATCGCCCAGGACGAGCTGGGCGCCTTCGATCCGGGCCTGCACTTCGAGTTCGAACCCGCCGCCGAGGCCCCTGAGCTGGCCTTCGCCCCCGGGGACACCCAGGCCGTCGTCGACTACCTCTTCAGCATGGTGCACGGCGTGGTGGCCATGAGCCCGGACATCCCTGACCTCGTCCAGACGTCCACGAACCTGGCCATGATCGCCACCCGGGGCGCCGAGGTGGAGATCTGCCTCAGCCACCGCTCCTCCGTGGAGGCCTCCAAGTTCGTCGTCGCCGACCGCGTCGAGGCCCTCTCCCGCCTGGCGGGCTTCGAGACCACCCGCGGCGACGGCTACCCCGGCTGGAAGCCGGAGCCCAAGGCCTCCCTGGTGAAGCTGGTCAACGGCGTCCACGAGAAGACCTTCGGCAAGCCCATGGCCATCAAGGCCATCCACGCCGGCCTGGAGTGCGGCCTCATCGGCGAGAAGTATCCGGAGATGGAGATGGTCTCCATCGGGCCGAACATGTGGGACGTCCACACGCCCGACGAGAACGTGAGCATCCCCTCCGTCGGCGCCTTCTGGAAGCTGCTGGTGGCGATCCTCGCCGCCGTCTAGCGGGACGTCCCGCCTGGGCCGGGCCGCACGGGACGGGGACTTTCCCCTGCCCCGTGCGGCCCGGTGCCTGTGGCATGATGGGCCCTCACGAGCCCCTGCTCCGGCGAGGACCCCACCTGTGACGCGCCATCCCTCCTGTCGAACCCGGCCCCACCTGGTGGGGGCATGAGGACGAGCCACCTCATCCTCATCCTCCTGGGCCTCGCGGTCCAGGCCCTGGGCTGGACCCTCGTGCCGCGCCGGTGGAAGCGGGCGGCGGTCCTGATCTGCCTCGTCCTGGATGCGGTGTGGATGGTCTGGTACGCCCGCGATGACCGGAGCCTGAGCGTCTCCGGCGTCTGGGCCCTCTCCCCTGCGGCCACCTGGCTGACCATCCACCTGATCCTCGGCCCGGTCATCGGCATCGAGGTCCTGGCCCGCCTGCTGCCCTGGCGGGCCTGGGTACGCATCCTCGGGCTCGGGTTCCTCCTCGGCGGCTACGGCTGGGGGCTCGGCGAGGCCTACGGCCCCCCGGTCGTCACCCGGGTGGCGCTGGCCTTCCCCGACCTGCCTCCCGCCTTCGACGGCTACCGGATCGTGCTCTTCGGGGACATCCACGCCGGTCCCTATGCGGGCACGCGGACCGTGGGGCGCTGGGCCCGGGCCGTCGGACAGGTGCCGGGGGACCTGCTGGTGGGGGCCGGCGACTTCGTGACCCACACACCGGAGGAGGCCGAGCGCACGGGCGTCGCCTTCCAATTCCTCCATCCGGAGGATGGAAAGGTGGGCATCTTCGGCAACCACGACGAGTACTCCCAGACCGACGAGGTGGCCGAGCGCCTGCGCCGCCACGGCTGGGTGATGCTCCTCGACCAGGACCTGGTGATCGAACGGCAGGGCCAGCGGCTTGTGCTGATCGGGACGCGCTATCCCGCGGAGGACAGGATGACCGTCCCGCCGCATTGGAAAGGACGGCCCTGGCCGCAGGGCTTCCGGATCGGCCTCTGCCACAGCCCGGAGCAGTGGCCCCTGTTCCGGCAGGAAGGCGCGGAGCTGACCCTCGCGGCCCACACCCACGGCGGCCAGGTGAACCTCAGCCCCTTCTACAATGCCGCCCTGGAGCGGACCCCCTACGTGTACGGCCTCTACCGCAAGGACGGGGACAGCCTCTTCGTCACCCGGGGGCTGGGCTGCACGGGCCTCCCCTTCCGGTTCCGGTGCCGACCGGAGATCGTCCAGGTCACCCTCCGGCGGGGCTGAACCTGGCCCGGACGGGTCAGGAGGGCCCCGACAGCCCGTGGCTCTGGAAGTAGGCGTGGATGCCTTCCGGCCAGTCGTCCAGCTCCCGGACCAGGATGTGCGGATCCGGGGCCAGGTGGTAGCCCGAGAGCCCCAGGGGGGTGGAGACGAAGGGGACCCCGGCCCGCAGCAGATCCGCGACCTTGAGCTTGATGCCCATGCCGTGGATGTCCGGGATGCAGAACAGGGCGTCGCCGCCGAAGGGCAGTCCCTCGCCCGGGTAGCGCCCGTGCCCGATGACGCCCCGGGCGGGATCGTGGAACCGCTCCGAGCCGTGCCCGAAGAGGTGGCACTCGACCTCGGGCATCCGCATCCGGAGGCGGGGGATCACCCTCCGGCAGAGGATCTCGAGGCCGATGGCCGTATGGGCCGCCGCCGAGCTGCCGAAGTGCACCAGCCTCGGCACCGTCGGGGGATGCAGGCTGCCGGATACGGCGAGGCGGGGATCGACCACCGGCCAGCATTCGCCGCGGAGGCCCGGGGACAGGAGCCGTGCGAACGCCAGCTCCTCCTCCGTGATGAAGATCATCGTGACGTTGCGATCGGCCAGGATCTCCATCTCCAGCTTCGAATACTGGTGCATGTTCAGGGTGTGCCGAGCGTTGGTGGGGAGATGCGCCAGCATCTGCCGGCACCGGACCAGGCTGAAGAGGTTGTGCGTGCGGACCTGGATCCGGGCCTCCGGGAACAGGTGCCGCAGGGCGCGGTAGAAGAAGATCTCGCCCGAGAAGACCTCCTCGAAGGCCTGCGGCAGGCCTTCGAGGCACCGCCGGAAGGCCCCTTCGGAGAGCTCGGAGGAAGGCCGCCCCCGGAGGAGGTTCCAGACCTGTTCCGCCCGGGTGGGCGTCCCGAGGGTCCGGACCTGGCCCTGCGGTGCGGAGGGACGGGGCACCCGATGGAGGACCACGTCCTCGGGGCCCGGGGCGAGGCGGGCCACGTCCGCGGACACGGCGATGCTGTAGCCGTCGCCCTTCCCGGGCGCGCAGGGGAAGACCAGCAGCCGCCGCCCCCCCGTCATGGCGCCTCCTTCCGGCAGGCCGCCAGGAAGGCCTGGATGTCGGTGAACAGCGGCGCATGGGCCTCGATCCAGGGGAGGTCGCGATCCCACCACCGGAGCTCCAGCAGCTCGCGGATGGTGTCGTCGTCGAACCGCTGGCCGATCTTCCTGGCCGGGACGCCGGCATAGATGGCGTACGGTTCGACATCGCTCCGCACCAGCGAGCCCGCCGCCAGGATGGCCCCGTCGCCGACGGTCATGCCCTCGAGGATCCGCACGCCGTGGCTGATGAGCACGTCGTGGCCGATGACCACGCCATAGCCCTTCTCCGCATCGGCGTAGGCGTACTCCTCGAACAGCTGGGCCTTCGCATAGGTGAAGCCGGCCTGGCCCTTGAGGGAGTAGAAGGCCGGATGGGTGGACACGAAGCCCGTGGTGGGATGCCTTCCGGGGATGGTGGCGACTTCCGCGCTGATGGAGCAGAACCGTCCGATGGAGCCGCTGATCCGGCACCGCTCCCCGAGGTAGGAGCCGTAGCCCAGCCGGCCGCTGAAGGTCGTGTCGTCCAGGATGCGATTGCCCCCCTCGAGTTCGCTCCGGAAGCCGATCTCGCAGCCCCGACCGATCCGGATGCCCCGCGACCGCCCGCGGAGGGCGAATTTCCACCATTTCACGAGCTGTTTCAGGCTGCCCAGCATCTGGATCACCCCTTCCCCGTCGCCTTGACTTTCAGCCGCCCCAGCAGGAAGCGGAGGGAGTACCGCAGGAGGTCCTTGTACGAGAGGTTGCGGACATCGTACTTCACCAGGGCGTCCTGGAGATTCCCCGGGAAGGGGCGGATGGCGTCCGTCTTCCGGGTGGTGTCGTACAGCCGGATGGCCTCCCCGGGCACCTCGTGGAGGATGTTCGCCTCCTGGGGGCGGAGGGCGAGGTCGAAGGACTTCAGCACCTCGAAGGCCGCGGGTGCCAGGGTCAGCCAGAACCGCCGGTTCGCCCGGTTCCCCTTGAGGCCGTAGAGGTCCACGCAGAGGTCGGCCGGATCGATCCCGAGGGCCCCGCCCAGGGCCAGGGACTCGAAGTAGGCGTCGTAGACAGCCCGGGATTCATCGAGCGTGGGGAACCGGTAGGCCTTGGCGTAGGGTTCCTGCAGGGGGATCTGGTAGCCGTTCTCCCGGCCGAGGTTGTGCTGGCCCCTGTCGCTGAAGTTCGTGGTCAGGCCCACCCTGGGATAGACGAAGAACCGGCGGGTCTCGATGCAGTAGCGGATGTGGTGCTTCAGCCAGGACTGGTCGGACCACTGCGCCACGTAGGCGGGGACCCCTGGGTCCGGCTGGAAGCCCTCGCCGCGCTCACGATGCCACGCCATGAACCGGCGCCATTTCTCCCGCGACCAGATCTGGCCCCAGGAGCAGGCGTATTGCATGAAGAAGGTGTCGAAGGGGTCGTCCAGGGGCAGGAAGGGGCGATGGCAGGCCACGTTCCAGAGGTGCGTGTACAGGGCGATGCCGGCGACACGGTCGTCGTCCCGGTACCGATCGATGGCCTGCACCGCGAAACGGTGGAGGTTCGGCGAGGCGTAGAGGTCGTCCTCCAGGACGATGAGATGCTCGAAGTCGTCGGTCAGATCGCCGCAGGTCAGGAGGTGCCGCTTCAGCCCGAGCCGCTGGGGGAAGGTCCGGACCGTCTTCTCGCCGTGGTTCCAGGTGAAGGCCTCGGCCACCCGGGTGACCGCCTCGTTCCCCGACCGGTCGAGGCTGATGATGAGAGGGACCCGCTCGCCGTCGAAGGCCACCCGGTCCAGGGAGTCCAGCAGCCTCGACAGGGAGTGCGGGCGATCGTACCCCACGACGACGATGGCCAGGTCCGTCATTGGCATCGCGCACCTCCCGATCGAGGGTGCCCTCAGGGCACCGGGTGGGTCCTGGGGGTCCTGCTGGCCGCGAAGGCGTACCAGATCAGGGACCAGATCACGTTGAAGTACCACCGGTTGGCGGTCATGTGGTCGGACATGGAATTGATGAGCAGCACGGTGGTGACCCCCGCTCCGGCGAGGGCCAGGGCGAACCGAGAGGGGTCCGCCACCTTCGAGTTGAGGAAGACGAAGCTGAAGAGGAGCCCGGAGGGGTACAGCAGGTAGATGAGCCCGCAGAGCACCCCGTACGCAATGGCGTAGGTGAGGTAGTCGTTGTGGGGGTAGGTGCCCAGGGGCTCGATGTAGATGGACCAGCCGACGCCGGCGGGGTGGTCCGTCAGGTAGTTGAAGGCCTTCTTCCAGCGCCACGCCCGGTCGCCCACCGCCGAGCCCGACGCACCCATGCGGACCTCGTACCGGCTCACCGCGTACTGCTGGATGGCCGCGGGCATCACCGACCAGGCCGTGAAGGCGAGGCCCGTCCCCAGGAGCAGCAGCAGGAAGTACCGCCGGATGGAGAACCTGCGTTTCCCCATGACGAGGATCAGGATCATCCCGGCCAGGGACGCGAGGGAACTCCCGACGCTGCCCGTGATGAGCATGAGGTAGACCGAGGCGGCGAGGCAGCCGGTCGCGGCGATCCGCGTCCACCGGGCGATCGGGGAGATGGCGATGGCGAAGGACCCGCAGACGAGGGAGGCCAGGATGATGCCGGACTGCGTGCGGATCATCTGGATGTCGAGCTTCCCGAGCCGGAAGGTGGAGACATTCAGGAGATCCTGGCTCTGGACATTGGCGTCAATGGTGGGCCGACCGGCGATCCGGGCGAGCAGGAACAGCAGGATGGTCGGCAGGAGCAGGCCGAACACCAGCCCCTTCACCAGCAGCTCGGGATCCAGGTCCCGCCGGAGTCGCGTGAAGATGAGCGGAATGAGCAGGAACGGACCGAGCAGGTAGTTGAGGATGGCGATGAGCTGGGTCGGGAAGATGTCCGCGCTGACGCCGCCGGTCCAGGTGGTGGAATAGACCCGGGGCAGATCGACGTCCGTGCTGGAGATGGTGGGAACCGTCCGGTGGGCCGAGTAGGAGACCAGGATGCTCACCGCCATGGACAGCAGGACGAACCCGAGGGCGAACTGGACCAGCCGGGGCACGCCCCTCCAGGCCTCGCTCCTCGCGAGCATGAAGAACAGGAGGGCGGAGTAGAGGTTCAGGGCGATCGGCGTCGTGGGATTGGCCGGATTGGCCGCGAGGACGGCGACAAAGAGCACCCACGCCAGGGGCCGCTCCGACCACGCGAAGGTGGCGATCACGGCGGCCGCCAGGCCGACCACCGCCATCTGGTAGGGGGCGCCGATGGCGAGTGAAGCCAGATTGATGCCCATCCCCAGGAAGACGGGAAGCATCACCCCGGAGAACAGGCCCTCCGGGGCGCGGGGCGGATCGAGCACCTCGTCCAGCTGGTTCATGGCACCTCTCGATGGTTCAGGACAGCGAGTTCAGCGTAGGCCACCAGGGTCCGGGCCGTCCGTCCGCAGAGGGAGCCGAACACCACCGCCAGCATCCCGCCCAGGGCGGGCGCGAGCAGGTAGGCGCTGAGGGGGAACACGATGATCCCGACGATCACGCCCCGCCCGTAGAGCCAGGACCGGCCGGTGGCGAAGAGGGTGTTGAACGGCAGGGCGGCGGCCTGCAGGACGGAGAACCAGAGCGAGGCCCGCATGAGGGGGATGCCCTCCACGTACTTGGGAATCGCCAGGGGGACCAGGAGCCCCAGCAGGTAGGAGCAGATGATCACCAGGACCACCATCATGCCGACCATGCCCGCAGTGACCAGCAGCGACCGAGCGTTGGCCTTGCGCACACTGCCCTCGCGGGCGTAGGCCTCCACCACTCGCGGGGTCATGACGTGGTAGACGGACTGGGGCAGGACGTTCATGCCCTCGCGGATGACCGAGGCCACCGCGAAGAGGCCCAGCCCCTTCACGCCACCCAGGGCCAGCATCAGCGCGCTCTCCGTGGCGGCCCAGACGGAGGTGTACAGGCTGCCCCAAAGGCTGAAGGGCAGCCCGACCCGGACCACCTCACCGAGGGCCTTCCGGTCGAACCGGAGGGGGATCTTCAGAGGCCGTTTCGCGTGGAAGAGCCAGACGCCGACAAAGGACGGCACGGCGGCCCGGATGCACAGTCCGAAGAACCCCAGGAAGGGCACCAGGAACACCAGGCTGAAGTTGAGGAGCGCCTGGGTGAACTGGATCTTGGCCAGGGCCACGAACTGGTGGATGGTCCGGTAGGTGGCGCTGAGATACCCGCCGAAGAACACGGCCCAGCAGCAGATCACCTGGGAAAGCCAGCCCGCCACGCCGAAGGTGTCCCCCCGGACCAGGGCCGCCAGGGCGAGGGACAGGAAGGCTGCCGATACCAGGCCTGAGACCAGGACATTCCAGGCCCCGGCGGCCGAGGCGAGGGATTCCGCCTTCTCGGGCATCTGCCTCGCCGTGAAGAAGGGGATCTGCCGCCACAGCCCGTCGAAGGTCCCCAGATGGAGGAACGTGATGTAGGTGAGCGGGATGGTGTAGATCCTGAAACGCCCCGTCACCTCGGGCCCCAGGAACCGGGCCACCAGCAGACCCCCGACGGCCCCGAGGACCGAGGCGCTCATGTTCCCTCCGACGAGCGCGGCCACCGAACCGAGGATCTGCCGGTTCTGCTTGAGCCTCGCCCGGGGGCGGGACAGGAGGGCGCTGAGGGTCACGGTGTTTCCTGGGGCGGTATCCCGCCAGACGGTCGGGATCCGGGGCAGTCAGACAGGGAGGGCATGGGTGTCCGGCCTCCCGGGATCGAAGGGCTCGCTGGCCCAGAAGAGCGTGATCAGGTCCCCGGTGCCGGTGTTCGTGATGCTGTGGGTGTACCCGGGCGGAATGTCCACCACGCGGGGCTCTCCGCCCGACACCGGATACTCGATCACCTCGGCCCCGGAGAGCGGCCGGAACCGGACCACCGCCTCGCCGCTCACCACCAGGAACTTCTCCACCTTGGTGTGGTGCCAGTGGTGGCCGCGGGCGATGCCGGGCCGGGTCACGGACACGAAGAGCTGGCCCAGGCCGGGCCCCCTCAGGATCTCGGCGAGCCAGCCCCGCGGGTCGTGCTTCGCCTCCAGCGCGTAGGCGAACTGGTCCGTGGGGAGGTAGCTCAGGTACATCGAATAGAGCCGGCGCGTCAGGTCGTCCCCCACGTCGGGGACCTCCCGCGTCAGCCGGGTCTGGGGGAACCGGCCGATCCGGGCCGCCAGGTCCCCGAGCGTGAGGGTGAAGGTCCGGGGCACGGCCGGCTCGCCATCGGGTCCCCGGTGGGGGGTCCCGCGGTAGGCGGCGATGAACTGGGCGACGACATCGTCGACGTGCACCAGGTGCACCTCGCGGTCCGGGTCATGAACCTCCAGGGGGAGCCCGCGGGCCGTGTTGTGGCAGAAGGTGGCGACCACGGAGTTGTAGTTGGGGCGGGACCACTTGCCGAAGACGTTGGGGAGGCGGAAGACGAACACCGGCGCCCCCGTCTCCCGCCCGTAGGCCCGGACAAGCTCCTCCGCCTGCTTCTTGCTCGCGCCGTAGGGATTGGCGAGGTCCGCCTGGGTGGAGGAGCTGATCAGCAGCGGGACGGGACGGCCCGTCGAACGCAGGAGCTCCACAATCTGCTGCGTGAGCCCGACATTGCCCCGCGTGAATTCCCCGGGATCCTGCGGCCGGTTGATCCCGGCGAGGTGGAACACGAACTCGGCCTGGGCCAGCAGACCCGGCAGGGAATCGACCGGATCTTCGACATCGAATGTCAGGACTTCAAGGTCCGGAAGGGTGGACAGGGTGGCGATCAGGTTGCGGCCGATGAAGCCCTGCGAACCCGTCACGACGACTTTCCCCATCTGGATCTCCTTGCTGGAACGGGTAGAAGCCACGAGGTCAAGCCGGAAGGGGCCCCTGGGCCTTGGGTCGGAACTGGAACGGATGCGGTGATCATAAGCTGTCGACCGGATCCGGGTCAGTGTTTTCAATTGGATCCCTCACGCATGGGAACGTCAATCGCGCGTCTTTTTCTCAGTCCCCCAGAACACCCGCCCGGCGGGCCGGATCCGGCAGGTGCAGCGTCGGGTCCTGGGCCCCACCTGCTCCAGCGGGATGGGCTTGAACCCGAGGCGGAACGCCGGAGAGCCGGGCAGGAGGGCGCCCTCCTCGGCCCCCGGGTGCCGGAAGCGGGGATCGGCCACGGCGGAGCCCAGATCGCGGCCCTGCCGGCGCCATTCGGCCCACGTCGTGGCCCCCGCCGCGCCGAAGGTGGGGAGGGCGCCCCGCGGAGGGAAGTAGAGGTTCCGGTCGATCCGGACCACCCCAGGCCCCAGGGTTCCCGTGTCGAAGGCCACCGCCCCGGGGGACGAGTAGGCGATGACGTTCCCCATCACCTGAAGGCCCGCAGACTGCTGGTTGAAATTGGCCAGGGTCCCCTGGGAGACCTGGCCGTCCATGAAGAGGTTGCCCTCGACGCGGTTGTCCCGCCCGCCCTGAAGCATGATCCCGCCGTTCCAGGACCGGCAGACCACGTTCCCCTCCACCTCGTACCCGCTGGCGAAGGAATCCAGGTAGATGCCCCAGGACAGGTAGGTGGGCGTGCCGGAGGTGGAGGAATAGCCGACGGTGTCGGCCACGAGGTTGTCCCGGATGATGGTTCCGCTCCGGAAGGCGCGGTCGTGCTGGGTCACCTCGATGCCCCCCGAATCGGAAGTCGCCAGGCCGGTGTTCTGGATGCGATTGAACTCGACGAGGTTGTGTCCGCCGGGCTCCTTCAGGGAGATGCCGTACCGGGGGGAATCGTGGATCGCGTTGTGGGCGAGGGTGTTGCCGGACGCGCCCCCGCCGGCGAGGACGATCCCGCCCACGTGCTGGTAGGCCTCGCCGAGGTCGTGGATGTGGTTGTCGGTCACCCGGTTCCCGCTGCTGCCGAGGATCAGCACGCCCCCGCCGCCCGCGTGGGCCACCTCGCAGGACCGGATGGTGTTGCCACGCCCCCGGGTCACGCAGACGGCGTAGGCGCCAAGGTCGAGGAACCGGCAGTCCTCCACCACGCAGGCCTCGGCGTCCCGGAGGTAGACGGCGCCGTCGTCACCCACGCCATAGCCCGCGCTCGCCCCGCCCCGGGCCCAGTCCGTGTCCCGGAAGGTCAGGCCCGCGAACCGCAGGTACCGAACCGGGGCACCCGCCGAGGGCCACCCCTCCAGCTGGAGGAGGCGGTTCGTCTGCGGGACGATGACCTCGCTCCGCGGCCCGAAGCCGGGCCTGGGCAGGTAGGCGAGGGTCCCCGCCCCGGAGTCCAGGTACCACTCTCCGGGGGCGTCCAGCTCCTCCCGCACGTTCTCGACGTAGTACCGGTCGCCTGGATTCAAGGCGGACCGGGCCTCCGGGCCTCCAAGCAGGAGCCTCCGCTCCTTGGGGTCGTAACCCTCGATGGAGAGGATCTCCGAGTAGGCCCGGCAGTCGCCGGACTGGAAGATGTGCACCTCCGCCCCGGGGGTGGAGAGCCAGGCCGGATGGACCTCACCGGGGCCGCACCAGATGGCGTCCCTGGGCCCCGCCCCCGCGCCGCTCACCGTGATCTGCCGCCCGTGGGAACGGACGAAATCCTTGGCGGACCGGAGGACGAGATGCCCTCCCCGGTCCGGTGGGGGGAGCGCCGTGTCCCCGGGGGACCAGGCCGGCTCGTCGCAGAGGGCCAGGGCATCGAGGGCGAGACCGCCCCCCTTCTGGTTCTGCCAGCGCAGCAGGTGCTCCCCGGCGGTCAACCGCAGCGTGGCCGCCCGGGACCACCGCACGGGGCTCCAGCCGCCCGTGTCCGCCAGGTCGCCCAGGGGGACGGGCCCGCGGGCATCCACCTGGATCGCGCACCGGCCGTCCATCGAGGCGAGGCCGTAGGGCTCGTTCCGGGCCCCGTAATGCAGCCAGAGGACGTAGCTTCCGTCCACGGGGAGGGTCACCCGGTACTCCAGCCAGTCGCCGGCGTTGTGGATGCCGCTCACGGTGACGCCGAAGGCGACCCGATCGGGACCGGCCGCGGCATAGAGGAACCCCTTCCGGAAGGGGTCGGCGGGATCGACGTTGGGGTACCGGGCCCGCACCTCCCGCCGGCCGTCGACGAAGAGGGAACGGAACTGCCAGGGCCCGCCGCCGCTGTCGGGCAGGTGGAAGACGACCGGGCTGCCCGGGGCCGGTGTCCGGTATTCCGTCAGCCGGCGCCCCCCGATGAGCTCCGGGGTCTCGCCTGGATAGGCCACGTAGGAGACCGGCCCGGCCGCGGTGCCGGAATCCTCGGGACCGAACTGGATCGGCCGGTCCAGGTAGTACTGCCCCCCGCGGATCTGGACGGTGATCGGTCCCGGCTGGGATTCTTCCGCCTTGATCTGCCGGATGACATCCCGGGCGCGGGCGAGGGAGGCGAAGGGGCCGTCCGTGCGATCCCGGTTCGGGGCCGGGATCCGGCCCGACCAGGCATCCCGGCCGGCCGGAGAGACATAGAGGATCCGCGGCGGCTCGCCGGTCGAGCCGGCCCGACCCGCCAGAAGCCCCAGGGCAAGGAGGAACGGCGCCGACCGGTTCATGGCCCCAGAGCCCGCATCAACGATTCCATGACCTTTCTCCCGGGTTCGGCCGGGTGGGCCATAACAATCCGGCCTTTGTTCAGCTAGCTTGGCGGGATTTTCCCGTTCATACTAGCCACCATCTTAACAAGTTCGACCGCCCGGTGGATCCTTCCCCGAAGGAAATGGCTCGATGCTCGCAGCACGGATCAGGCAGTGGGGCTTCTCGATGGCCGACCACCTCCAGGGCTCGCCCATCGGCAGGCACTGCGAGGACATCGAGGCGCGCCTGGCCGCGGGAGCCTCCTCCACGGACCGCCTGGAGGCGATCCTGCACTTCGCCGTGGAACACGCCCCCTTCTACGCCGCCTGCCGGGGATTCAGCTCCCTCCAGGATTTCCCGGTGATCGACAAGCGGATCATCAAGGCGCACGACGAGGCCTTCCGTTCGGACGTCTTCCGGGAGGCCCGCCTGCAGGTCATGCACACGAGCGGATCCACGGGCACGCCCTTCGCCGTGCTCCAGGATCCGGACAAGCGTCGCCGCGCGCTCGCGGAGATGATCTGCTTCGGACGGAGGGCGGGCTACCAGGTCGGAGACCGGTATGTCTTCACGCGGGTCTGGAATCACCTCAACCGGAAACCCTGGCACGTGGCCCTGCGCGAGAACGCCATCATGTTCGACATCTCCCTCCTCGACGAGGTGCGCCTGGAGTCGCTGCGGTCCCTCCTCCGGCGCGACACGGGCATCCGGTGCATGCTGGGGTACCCCTCCACCCTGGGCCCCCTGGCCCGGTACCTGGAACAGCGGGGGGACGGACCGGACGCCTTCCACCTCCGCACGATCATCAGCATCTCGGAGCGGCTGCCGCAGCAGCTCCGCGAGGCGTTGCGCGCCCGGTTCGGATGCACCGTGGTCGCGCGGTACTCCAACCAGGAGAACGGGGTCCTGGCGCAGCAGTGCCCCGACCGGGACGAATACCACCTGAACACCGCGAGCTACGTCTTCGAGTACCTCAGCCTGGACGGGGACCATTCCGCCCGTCCGGGCGACCGGGCCCGGATCGTGGTCACGGACCTGTTCAACCGGGCGATGCCGATGATCCGGTACGACACGGGGGACGTGGTGGTCCGGCAGCCCGCCGCGGCCTGCGGGTGGAAGACGGAGACGCTGCGCGAGGTCGAGGGCCGCCAGATGGACTTCCTCTATGACACGGAGGACCGCCGCCTCTCACCCGTCGTCGTGTGCAATGCCTTCTGGCCCTTCACCGGGTTGAAGCAGTTCCAGCTCATCCAGGAGGCCCGGGGCCAGTACACGCTCGTCCTGAACGGCGCCGAGCCCGGTGCGACGGACGACCCGTTCTTGGAGACGGTCAGGGGCTTCCTGGGGGCCGAGGCCGCGGTGACCGTGCGGCACGTCGAGCAGATCCCCCAGCTCGCTTCCGGCAAGTTCAGCGTCGTGGTCAACCGCTACAGGCCCTCCGCATGACCCTGGCCCTGCCCCCGCCTCCCCCTTCCGGCCGGATCCCCCGCCCGTCTCCGTGTCCGGGCGGCCGGCCATGAACGTGCTCTACCTCGCCCTGGGGTTCCCCCTGCCCGCCCAGCCCCCAGCGCCCTCCGACATCATGCAGCTCATGGAGGAGTTCTGCCGCCAGGGACACCAGGTGGATGTCGTCGCCATCGACGAACGGAAGCACGGCCGGCCGACGCGGCTCACCCGGGAGGGGCCCTTCCAGGTGCTCAGGGTGCGCACGGGGAACATCTACGATGTCAGCCTGTACGAGAAGGGGCTCAGCCTCGTCGTCCTGCCCTGGCTGCTGCGCCGCGCGATGGCCAGGCACCTTCCCGAACGCCGCTACGACCTGGTGCTGTACGTGGCCCCGCCCGTCACCCTGTCCCGGGTCGTCAGGGGTCTGAAGCGCCGTCAGCCCTGGGCGAAGACCTACCTCATGCTCAAGGACATCTTCCCCCAGAATGCCCGGGATCTCGGGCTCATCCGGAACCCCCTGCTGCTCGCCTACTTCCGGCGCCAGGAACGCCGGCTCTACGCGGCCTCCGACACCATCGGCTGCATGTCCCCGGCCAACGTGGCGTACCTGCGCCGGCACAACCCGGAGATCCCCGCGGAGCGGGTGGAGGTCCTGCCCAACACCCGGCGGCCCGGCCCGGATGTGGGCCTCCTCCCGCCGGGCCCCCTCCGCGAGCGGTACGGCATCCCGAAGGAGGCCGTCGTCGCCCTCTACGGGGGGAACCTCGGCATCCCCCAGGGACTGGACTTCCTGCTCGACGTGTTCGAGGCCAACCGCCACCGCGCCGACCTGCATTTCCTCGTGGTGGGCAGGGGCACCGAGCGCAGGCGGCTCGCGGAGGCCCTGGCGGAGCGGCGGCTGGACCGTGTCACCCTGGTCGCCCCCCTGCCGCGGCCGGACTACGAGGCCCTGGCCCGGGAGTGCGACATCGGGCTGATCTGCCTCGATCCGCGGTTCACCATCCCCAACTTCCCCTCGCGTGTCCTCTCCTACTTCGAGATCCGGATGCCGGTCCTGGCCGCGCTGGATCCCGCCACGGACTTCGGGGACATGCTGGACCAGGCCCAGGCCGGCCTCTGGTGCCACAGCGGCGACCTGGCGTCGTTCCAGCGCCACCTGGACCGGCTGGCCGCGGATCCGCAGCTGCGTGCCCGCATGGGCGCGGCCGGCCGCCGGCAGCTGGAAACGCATTTTACTTCCAGCAGGGCGTACGGAATCATCTCCAGGCACATCCCACCGAAACGTCCCGATCTGGAGGCACCTTGTCCAGCCACCTTGATCTGAAGAACGCCACGCTCCTGATCACGGGCGGCACGGGATCCTTCGGGAACGTCGTGCTGCGGAAATACCTTGGAAGCGGCATCGGGGAGATCCGGATCTTCAGCCGCGACGAGAAGAAGCAGGACGACATGCGCCACCTGTACAAGGACGACCGGATCAAGTACTACATCGGGGATGTCCGCGATCCCCGCAGCGTGTCCACCGCCCTGAGGGGGGTCGACTACGTCTTCCACGCCGCCGCCCTCAAGCAGGTGCCCTCCTGCGAGTTCTACCCGTTCGAGGCCGTCCGGACCAATGTCCTCGGGACGTCCAACCTGCTCCAGGCGGCCATCCAGCAGCGCGTGAAGCGCGTGGTCTGCCTCAGCACGGACAAGGCGGTCTACCCCATCAACGCCATGGGCATCTCCAAGGCGATGATGGAGAAGGTGGCCCTCGCCGAGTCCCGCAACCTGGATCCCGATGGCTCCGTGATCTGCGTGACGCGCTACGGGAACGTCATGGCCTCGCGGGGGTCCGTGATCCCGCTCTTCCTCGACCAGATCCGGGCCGGAAAACCGCTCACGGTGACGGATCCCGAGATGACCCGCTTCCTCATGCACCTGGATACGGCCGTCGAGTTGGTGGAGTTCGCCTTCACCCATGGCCAGAACGGCGACACCTTCGTGAGGAAGGCCCCCGCCTCCACCATCCACGACCTGGCCCAGGCCATCCGGGAACTGCTCCAGGTGGACAACGAGATCCAGGTCATCGGCACCCGGCATGGCGAGAAGCGCTACGAGAGCCTGCTCTCCAGGGAGGAGCGGGTGCGCGCCGAGGACATGGGGGACTACTTCCGGGTCCCCGCCGATTCCCGGGACCTCAACTACTCCAAGTACTTCTCCGTCGGGAACCCGGAGCTCTCCCAGATGGAGGAGTACCACTCCCACAACGCCCGCCGCCTGTCGGTGCCCGAGGTGAAGGAGCTGCTGCTCACCCTCGACTGCGTCCGGGAGTCCCTCGCCGAGCGGGGCATCAAGCCGGAGCTGGCCAGATGAACAAGCTGCGCGTGCTCACGGTGGTGGGGACCCGCCCGGAGATCATCCGGCTCTCACGGGTCATCGCCCGGCTCGAGGAGACCACCGAGCACATCCTCGTGCACACCGGCCAGAACTACGACTACGAGCTGAACGAGGTCTTCTTCAAGGACCTCGGGATCCGCCGGCCCGACCACTTCCTCGAGGCCGCGGGCGGCACCCTGGCCGAGACCCTCGGCAACATCATCATCCGGGTGGACCCGGTGCTGGCGGACCGGCAGCCGGAGGCCCTGCTCGTGCTCGGGGACACCAACAGCTGCCTCTCGGTGATCCCCGCCAAGCGTCGCAAGATCCCCATCTTCCACATGGAGGCGGGCAACCGGTGCTTCGACCAGCGCGTGCCCGAGGAATCGAACCGCAAGGTGGTGGACCACCTGGCGGACATCAACCTGCCCTACAGCGGACACGCCCGTGAGAACCTCCTGCGCGAGGGCCTTCCCACGGACCGGATCATCAAGACCGGCAGTCCCATGTACGAGGTGCTCCAGGACTACCGGGAAGGCATCGCGGCCTCGGACATCCTCGGGCGGTTGCGCCTGGCCGCCGGGGACTACTTCCTCGTCAGCTGCCACCGGGAGGAGAACGTGGATTCGGACGTCAACCTGCCCAAGTTCGTGGCCCTGCTGAACCACCTCGCGGCCGGCCACGGGAAGCGCGTCGTCGTGTCCACCCACCCCCGCACGCGGAAACGGCTCGAGGCCGGCGGCTTCACCCTGGAGCCCCGGGTGGACCTCGTGAAGCCCTTCGGCTACTTCGACTACGTGAAGCTCCAGCAGCAGGCCCACGTGGTCCTCTCCGACAGCGGCACCATCACCGAAGAGTCGTCCATCCTGGACTTCCCCGCCCTGAACATCCGGGAGGCCCATGAGCGGCCCGAAGGCATGGAGGAGGGGGCCGTGATCCTCACCGGGATGGAGATCGACCGCGTGGACCAGGCCATCCAGGTGCTGCACGGCGCGCGGCTCCGGTCCGGGCGGCGGACGCGGATCGTCAAGGACTACGAGGCCCCCCAGGTCTCCGAGACCGTCGTCCGGGCCATCCACAGCTACGTCGACTACGTCAACCGCTTCGTCTGGCGGAAGGACTGACTTCAGGCCTGCCCGGTGCGGATCCGCGCGGGCGGGAAGAGCCCGAGGGTGGCAAGAATGACCAGGAAGTCCGACCAGACACCCGCCCTGGAGGCGTAGGCGAGGTTGATGCGGATCTTGTCCGGCAGCACCTCCTGGATGTAGGTGGCCTCGGGATCCTCGGCCTGCCCGAGCAGCTCGCTCTCGTTCCGGTACTTGATGGAGGCCAGGTCCGTGATGCCCGGCCGGAGTCCGAGGATCCCGCGCTGGGCCTCCGTGTAGTGGTCCACGTACCGCGGCACCTCCGGACGGGGCCCGACGAGGCTCATCTCCCCCGACAGGACATTGAGGAGCTGGGGGAACTCGTCCAGCTTGGTGCTCCGAAGGTACCGGCCGATCCGGGTGATCCGGATGTCCTGGCCTACGGTGATGGCCCCTCCCCGGCGCTCGGCATCCACGACCATGGTCCGGAACTTCCAGATGCGGAAGGGACGTCCCCCCCGCCCCACACGGACCTGCCGGAAGAAGACCGGGCCGCCGTCCTCCAGCTTCACCAGGAGGGCCACCAGGAGCAGCACCGGCGAGAGGACCACCAGCCCCAGGGCCGACCAGAACAGATCGAAGGTGCGCTTGGCCATCGTCAGGCCGGGTTGGCGAGGACGAGCTCCCGGACGGCCTGGATCACGTCGTCGACATCGCCGTCCGTCAGTCCCGCGTGCAGGGGGAGGCTGAGCATCCGCTGGTAGGCATCCGCCGAGACGGGCAGGTCCTCCGGGCGGTAGCCGTACTTGTCCCGGTAGAAGGGGTGCATGTGCACGGGCAGGTAGTGGACGGAGGTGCCGATGTTCCGGGCCTTCAGCTCCTCGATGAAGGTGTTGCGGTCGATCCGCAGCGCACCGGCCCGGAGCCGGATCACGTACAGGTGCCAGCTCGACTCGGCCCAGGGGCGCTCCACCGGAAGCTCCAGGGCGGCCAGGTCGCCCAGGCCCGCCTCGTAGCGGGCCACCACCTCCCGCCGGCGCCGCTGGAAGGCCCCGAGCCGCTTCAGCTGCTGGAGGCCGATGGAGGCCTGCATGTCGGTCATGTTGTACTTGAACCCCGGGAGGACCACCTCGTAGTACCAGGATCCGGACCGGTCGAAACGCTTCCAGGCGTCGCGGTTCATGCCATGGTGCCCGATGATGCGGGACTTCTCGACCAGCGCGGGTTCGCCCGTGAGGCAGCCCCCTTCGACGGTGGTGAGGTTCTTGGTGGCGTAGAAGCTGAAGGCCGCGAGGTTGGGCCTGGATCCGACGAGGCGCCCCTTGTAGCGGCTCGAGATCGCATGGGCCGCATCCTCCAGGATCGCGAGGCCATGCCGCTCCGCCAGGACGTCCAGTTCGTCCATCTGCACCGGGTGGCCCGCGTAGTGGACGGGCAGGAGGGCCTTGGTGCGGGGCGTGATGGCCGCCTGCACGGCATCGGGGGAGAGGGTCAGCGTGTCGGGACACACGTCCACCAGGACCGGCCGGGCGCCGACATGCTCGACCACGTTGGCGGTGGCGCAGAAGGTCATGGACGGGACGATGACCTCGTCCCCGGGGCCCACCCCCAGGGCCACGAGGCCCACGTGAAGCCCTGCGGTGCAGGAGTTCAGGGCCACCACGGCGGGCGCATGGAGGTAGTCCTGCAGGGCCGCTTCGAAGGCCTTCGTCTTCGGCCCCGTGGTCACCCAGGGGGAGTTGAGGGTGTCCAGGACCTCCGCACGCTCGTCGTCGCCGATGGTCGGGGGGTTGTAGGAGAGAAACACCTTCCTCATCTCGAGGCCTCCAGGAGGTGGTCGAACATCCGGATGTACCGCTGGATGGCGACCCGGCGGGACAGGTTGGCCTCCGCGTAGGCCCGTCCCTGGCGACCTTCCAGGCGGGCCCTCTCCGGGGCGTTGCGGTAGTCGAGGATGACCTGCGCCAGGTGGGCGGGATCGCTGGCCGGAACGACCGATCCGGACCGGCTCTCCCGGATCGCGTCCGCCAGGGGACTGTCCACCTCCACGCAGCCGATGACGGGACGGCCCACGGCCAGGTAGTTCCAGGTCTTGCTGGGAACGGCGATGCGCGCGGCGCCGGGTTTCAGGGGAATGACGCCCACATCGCAGGCGTTGTAGACCGCGGGCACCTTCTCCAGGGGCTGGAGCGGCAGGAAGACGCAGTTGGCCAGCCCGCGCTGGCGCGCCAGCTCCTCCATCGCCTCCTTCGCGTTCCCGTTGCCGATGAAGACGAAGCGGATGTCGGGGAACCCCTTCAGCTCCTCCGCCGCCAGCAGCAGCGTCTCCAGGTTCTGCATGAACCCGATGTTCCCGGCGTACTGGACGACGAAGCCCCCCCCTCCCCGGAAGGGTGCGATGGCAGGCTCCTCCGCTTCCTCCATCGGCCGGATGTGGTCCGTGTCCACCCAGTTCGGGATCGTGGCCACCGGCGTGCCCGGGACGAGCGCTTCGACGTAGTCGGAGAAGGAGGGACTGATCGACACCACCAGGTCGGAAACCCGGTAGGTGGCCTCCTCGGCCTTCCGGAGCCACCGGTAGGCCCGGCCGCCCGCCGGGAGGATCCCGGCCACCACGGCCGAGTCCGGGAAGATGTCCTGGAGGTTGTAGACCATCTTCGCCCCCTTCAGCCAGGCCAGCAGGGCGGCAGGCAGGCCCGCGAGCGGGGGGTTGGAGGCCACGAAGATGATGTCGATCTTCCGGACGCCCAGGCCGCGCAGGAGGAAGAAGATCGAGAACCAGGTGTACTCGCAGCACTTGGCAAGCACCCCCAGGCGCTGGAGAAACGGGTTCCAGGCCCGGTGGATGTGCCCCTTCATGGGGGGCTCGTCCGGCGTGGCGGAACCCGGCGCGCCGAACCCGTTGGTGAGGACCGTCACCCGATGGCCCTCCTCGACGAGGCCCTCCGCCAGCGCCTTCATGAGGTGGGTCGAGGCGCAGAGGATCGGCCAGAAGTACGGCGTGATGATCACGATGTGATAGGGACTGCTGGGGTCCCCGGGGCGCCGGCCCTTGGCATCGGGGGTCATGCGCGCCTCCTTCGGGCGGCGGGGGCGGCCGGATCAGGTTCATTCCGGGCAGCCCGGGAGGCCGGTTCCCCTCCGATCGGAGCCAGCGCCTCCACCGGAGCGGGCGGCTCGGGGGATGGCACCTGGGGGTCTCCGAGGTCCAGGCGAAGGTGGACCAGCTTCCGGGAATAGCCGGAGGGCACTTCGACGAATCCCGCCAGCTCGTTCAACCGCCGCGCCCGGAGGTTCGTCCGGACCACGCCGGTGGTGACGGCCACCAGCCCCCGTTCCCGGCACATCCGGATGGAGGCCTCCTTCAGGGCCCGCCCGACCCCCTGGCCCTGGAATGCGGCATCCACCGCCGTATAGGCGATCTGCGCCACCCCCTTGCCGGGGCCGGGATCGCGCCTCCGCAGGAAGAGGCTCCACCCCAGGCGCCGGATGAGCCGCCGGTCGAGGGCCGCCCAGGGATGCCGCAGGAAACCGGACATCAGCTCCCGTCGACAGGCCTTCACCATCGGGAGGTTGTAGGAACGGTCGCACACCGCCGTCAATCCGATGACCCGGTCTCCCTGCCTCGCCACCAGCACGAAGGTCTCCGGGGAGCGCACGAACCAGCGGTAGACGGCCTGGAGGAAGGGCCTCCCCAGCAGGACGGAAATGTTCCCCTCCTTCGAGAAGCAGGCGTCGTGGAGGTCGACGAGGGCGGGGACATCGAAAGGCGTCGCAGGACACACCTGGAATCCCTTCTCCTTCGAGAGGACGGCAGGCGGGGCGGCGAGACGGGCCCGCTCCGCCTGGAGCCGCTCCGGCCAGGCCTGTTCCTCCATCGGCTTCCGCCCTTCCAGGTGGAAGCGGAGCATCCCCTCCGCCTTCGTGATGAGCGGATTGGAAGGATCCCGCTGGAGCAGCCTGCGGGTCCACCCATGGACCAGGGGCCCCGTGAAGGGCCGGGAGAGGGGATGGAAATCCACGCATTGGCGCACGAGGGTGGGCTGGAGCCCCATGCGGAACTTGAACTCGTCCACATTGGCCGGGGCATCCAGCGACTGCACCGTGAAGAACAGTCCCTCGATGCCCTCCCGCTGCAGCAGCTCCTGGCTGGCACAGTAGAACAGGGCGTTGTTCACGTGCTCTCCCAGGAACCGACGGTGGCTCAGGGCGAAGGGCACGGAGAAGACAGGCCCCAGGCGGGCGGCGATGATCGCGGCGGCGAGTTCCCCGTCCGAGGTGGCCGCCCAGGCCTCGAAGCCCTCGAGGCCGCAGGCTGCGCGGCAGAGCCGTTCCCAGGCCTCGCGGGTCATGCTCCGGAGGCGGTCCTGCCGATCCAGCGTGTCCTGCTGCAGGAGCCACCCCTCCGTGGCCAGCCGCTCGAAGGGGATCTGCTCGATCTTGAAATGGCCCATGCCCGTCTTGACCCCGTTGCGGGCCTGGGACTTCAGCATGTCGAGGGAGTAGGGCGGGCGCAGGACGACGTGGTAGCTCACCACGCCCCGGGAGAAGGTCATGGGGGCCGAGTACCGGACGGCCAGGGCCCCGTGCAGCCACATCAGGCTCCTGAGCTCCGCATCACTCGGCGTGATCACCCAGTGGTAGGGGAAAGCCTGGAACACCCCCGGCGCGGCGTTGTACCAGTAGCTGCTCGCGGTCCGCACGACACGGTATCCCTGGCGGCGCAGCCATTCGGCAAAGACATCTGCGTTCATGGGTGCCCGATCCTCCCTGTTCCGCGCCGACGGCACCGGGGGCCGGCCCCCATCCCGCCGCCCTCCGCACGCGCCGGATGGGTCGCGCCAGACCCTGGGCTCGAGGCGGGGCTGATCGAAGGCTTGAAGCGTACGGGTCGACGCATGTCATGCACCGCGTGGGGGGGCCTTGGGCACCGGGGAGGGCTGGCGATCAGCTGATTGTCGGGATGGGTTCAGACATGGTTTCAAGGGCATTATCATCCATTTTTTCCCCGTGATGGTCTTAATTGTCATACCCATTGAACGATCGGACCTGCCTCAAGGATCGGGATCCCCCTGGGCCCGAGGGCCCCCCACCCCCCTGGTCAGGGAGCCGGGACCCGGGTCCCGCGACTCCCCCATCTTGCGACTCAACCCCTACTTAAGCACCGTCAAACTCAAAACACCACGTCAATCGAATGAGAATAAACAGGCATTGCACCATCTTGCTCATGATAACATCCGGGTCTTCTGATCGACATTCCAGCCAAGTGCGCACCTGAGCCGACCCAGGGCCACCACGAGGATCCTCAATCCTCCAGGTCCGACACGAACCCAGGAATCGGAGGCCTGACATGCTGATCTGCGGGATCAACTCCAGCCATACCGCTTCGGCGGCGCTGCTCCGCGATGGGCGGCTGATCGGCGCCCTGCAGGAGGAGCGCCCCACCCGGCAGAAGAACCGCCGGGGCTTCCCCGGCCAGGCCCTCAGCCGCCTCCTCGAGTCCGAGGGTCTGCACTGGCAGGAGGTCGATGCCTTCGTCTTCGGAGGCTACGGCTCCTATGCCGACACCCCCCCGGGGGTGAACGAGTCGGCCAGCCGGATCCGCAGCTACAAGGCGGCCGCCGGGCTCGGTGGGAAGGCCAGGCAGCTGCTCCAGATGACTCCGGCCCGCGGCCTCGTGCACCGGTGGCGGCGCGAGCGCCACCTCCAGCTGCTCGAAGCCCAGGGGGTGGACCAGAAGCGGATCTTCACCATCGAGCACCATCGCTGCCATGCGGCGACCGCGCACTACGGGCCCGGCATCGACGAGGAGGCCCTGGTCATCACGGTCGACGGGGCCGGAGACGGCCTCTGCGCCACCGTGTCCCTGCCCCGGCCCGGCGGGCGCCTGGAGCGGATCGCCGCCATCCATGAACGGCATTCCGTCGGGAATCTCTGGGAAGTCATCACCGCACTCATGGGCATGGTGCCCATGGAGCACGAGTACAAGCTCATGGGCCTCGCCCCGTACGCCAGCGGGGACCGGGCGGAGAAGGCCAAGCAGCTCTTCAGCAGCGCCTTCGAGCTCTCGGATGGCACCTGGCACCGGGCGCCGGGCATTCCGAATCCCACCTTCGCCTACGAGTTCTGGCGGAAGCGCCTGGAGTTCGTGCGGTTCGACCACATCTGCGCCGGCCTCCAGAGTTTCACGGAGGAGTTCATCACCACCTGGATCCAGGGCTGGCTGAGGAAGACGGGGCGACGGAAGCTCCGCCTCTCCGGCGGGGTGTTCATGAACGTCAAGCTCAACAAGGCGATCGGGGAGCTTCCCGAAGTGGACGACCTCTACGTGTTCCCCTCCTGCGGCGACGAGACGAATGCCCTGGGCGCGGCCTGGGCCTTCATGGCGGACCACGGGACGGCCGATCGGATTCAGCCCCTCGAAACCCTCTACCTCGGCCCGGAACCCGCCCCCGAGGACTACCGCCGGGCGGCCGACCAGGCCCGGGAACTGGGCTGGACGGTCACCATGCCTCCGGACATCGAGGACGAGATCGCGGCGCTGCTGAGCCGGGGCGAGGTGGTCGCCCGCACCCATGGGCGCGAGGAGTTCGGCGCCCGGGCCCTGGGGAACCGATCCATCCTGGCCGATCCCACCCGGCCCGACGTGGTTCGGATCGTGAACAACGCCATCAAGTGCCGGGATTTCTGGATGCCCTTCGCCCCTTCGGTGATGTCCGAGTGCGCGGATCGCTACCTGCAGAATCCCAAGGGGCTGGTGGCGCCCTACATGATCCTCGCCTTCGACTCCCGGAACACCCCGGAGGTCAAGGCCGCCTGCCACCCCGAGGACGGCACCATCCGGCCCCAGGTCGTGACGAAAGCCCAGAACCCCTCCTACCACCGCATCCTGGAACGGTTCCAGGAGCGGACGGGGCGCGGTGCCGTCATGAACACCTCCTTCAACATCCATGGCGAGCCCATCGTCTCCTCGCCGGTCGATGCCATCGACGTCATGCGCCGGTCGGGGCTGCTCCACCTGGCCCTCGGCCCGTTCCTGATCTCCAAGCCGGCCGGACATTGACCCTCCGCAGGCCGGAGCCCCGGGTTCCGCAACGGAGGACATGACAGGGTCCCCGGGTGGTGCTTCCATAGACGCCACCGGCAGGACCTTCCAGCCCCGGTGCGCCCGCCGCGCCGGGACGCCATCCCCCGAGGCAACATGATCCGGAAAACCGCCCTGCTCCTCGCCCGGCAGTCCTGGTTCCGAAAGACCATCCTGGGCACCCCGGTCCTCAGGGACCTCGCAGGCCGGTTCGTCGGGGGCGACGATCTCCCGGCCGGCCTCGCCGCAGTCCGGGCCCTCAATGCCCGGGGGATCAAGGGCTCCCTGAACTTCCATGGCATGCACGTGGAGGACCCGGAGGAAGCGGCCCGCGCTGCGGGCCAGGCCATCGACGCCCTCCGCCGGATCCGCGCCGAGGGGCTCGACGCCCATGTCTCCGTCAAGCTCACGAAGATCGGCCTGGACGTGGACCTGGCGCTGTGCCGGGACCACCTCCACCGGATCCTCGACTGCGCCGCGGAGACCGGGGGGTTCGTCCGGATCGACATGGAGGAGTCGAGGTACCTCGAGACGACCCTGCAGATGTTCGAGGAGGCGCGGGACCGGTACGGCGCCGGGTCCGTCGGCCTCGTCCTGCAGTCCTACCTCCGCCATCGCTCCGGGGATCTCGACCGCCTGCTGGACCGGGGCTCCCGCATCCGGCTCGTGAAGGGCGGCTACCGGGAGCCCCGGGACGTGGCGTTCCAGGCCGCGGCCGAGGTCGATGCCGCCTTCAGGCGGGACATCGAGCGGCTCCTCGCGCGGGGGATCTCGCCGGCCATCGCCACGCACGACGCCGAAGCCGTGGCCTGGACCCGGGCCGTGCAGGAACGCCTTGGGCTGGGGAAGGATGCCTTCGAGTTCCAGATGCTCTACGGGGTGAAGCCGGAGCTCCAGGAACAGCTCGTCGCCGACGGGTACCAGGTCCGCTGCTACATCCCCTACGGCGGGGACTGGGCGACCCACCTGGTCGGCTGCCTGCGCCGGATTCCCGCAGGCCTGCTCACCCGCCTGGCACGACCCGCCCCCCGCACCTGAAGGCCTGGCCTCGCCGGGCCGGAGGCGGGGATTCAGGCTCGCCTGGCTCCCACCACCTGGAGGAAGGCATGGACCCGGCCGGCCTGGATGAGGTTGCTCTTCCGGGTCAGCACGAAGGTCTTGGCGCCCTGTCCGCGGTGGTGGAGCTCCTCCCGTGGCCGGTCGAGCAGCCGGTTCAGCGTGGCGGCCATGCCGTCCACCGATTCGTCCGGGAAGGTGTAGACATGGTCGAGGTACTCGTCCGGCATGCCCGGCAGCCGCGTGGTCAGCACGGGCGTGCCGGAGGCCATGTACTCCATGTTCTTGGAGGGGAACGAGAACCGCGTGAAGGGCTCGCCTGAGGGACGGGGATTCACCAGCAGGGTCGCCTTGACCTCCTCCTCGACCACCTCCGGGTTGGGCCGGACCCCCCAGTACTTGACGCGGGGATCGCGGGCCTCGCAGGCCCGGATCTCCCCGTCCAGCTCGCCGGCGCCGTAGAGCCACAACCGGGCGCTCTCCCGGGAGACCTTCTGGAAGGCCTCGAGGAGGTCCCCCACGCCGTACTTCCGGAACAGGGCGCCGGCGTAGAGGACAACCTGTTCGGGGTGCTTCCCCTCCAGGGTGTTGGCCACCTCCCCCATGCCGGGATCCACGATGCCCTCCATGACCAGGTGGGGGCGCCCCCGCGGGTTGACCAGGGCGTTCATCGCCTCCGTCAGCAGGACGTAGCCGTCGTACCGACCCATGAAGAAGGTGGAAAGGCCCCGGTAGGCGCGGGCGAGGCCGCCCTCCCCACCGATGTAGTCGTGGAGGTAGTTCGGGACGTCCGTCACGATGGCCACCGAGGGGGCGCCGGTCACCTTCGAGGCCAGCAGGGCCCCGGCCGAGATGGACAGGTCCAGGACGTCGCAGAGGATGAACCTGGGAAGGCTCCGCCGGGCCAGGCTCCAGCGGAGGCAGGCGAGGAAGCTCCAGGCGAAGACGATCCCGTGGGAGAGGATGGGGATCGTGCGCAGCGACAGGTACCGGTAGGTGATGCCCTTTTCGACCTCAGCGTCCGTCGAGGGGAGTCCGGCCGACCCGGGCCGGAGGGGCAGGACCGACAGGGCGGTCAGGCCCCCGGCGAAGCCCGCGAGGCCCCGGGCCAGGAGCCCGTGGAATTTCTGCTCCTGCTGGGGAGGCTTGACCGGCTGCTCCCGCAGCAGATCAGCCAGGCGCCGCTCGGAGCAGAGCCGGGACACGTAGAGGATTTCCATGAGGAGCCTTCATCGCGTGGGCGGTTGCGGCGGTTCAGATCTTCGCCTTGTTCTGGACCAGCCAGGGCGCCGTTGCATCCTTCTGGGGCGGATTCTTGCGCCGGCAGGACTGGTCGGCGGGCACGGGCAGGTTCACCTGTCGGCGGTTCCAGGCGAATCCCCCGTAGCGGCCCACCCCGAGCAGCGAGGGCGTGTACGTCGGCACCATCCACTGGAGGAGGCGGACGATTTCGGGCTGCCGCTGCTTGAAAGGCAGGCCGACGGCCTTGCGGAACCCCTCCAGCCCCTCCAGCAGCTTCTCGGCGCTGATCCCCTGGGGGTTGGTCTCGAAGACCTTGGCGTGCAGCTGCGTGCTGGAACGCTCCTGGTCGAGGAAGAGCTCCTCGTGGAGCTTCTCCCCCGGCCGGAGCCCCGCGAACTGGATCTCGATGTCCCGCCCGGGGACGAGCCCGGAGAGCCGGGCCATGTCCGAGGCGAGGTCCACGATCTTGACCGCTTCGCCCATGTCCAGCACGTAGACCTTCCCGGTGTCCCCCAGGAGGCCCGCCTGGAGGACGAGCTGGCTGGCCTCGGGAATGGTCATGAAGTAGCGGGTCATCTCGGGATGGGTCACGGTGATCGGCCCGCCCCGCTCGATCTGCTCCTTGAAGACGGGTACGACGCTGCCCCGGCTCCCCAGCACGTTGCCGAAGCGGACGCTGACGAAGCGCGTTCCGGGCTGGGCCTTTTTCGAGGCCTCCAGGACGATGCATTCCGCGATGCGCTTGGAGGCGCCCAGCACGTTCGTGGGGTTCACGGCCTTGTCCGTGGAGATGCTGACGAGGGCCTGGGTGCCGCTCTCCAGGGCGGCCTCGACCACATTCAGGGTGCCGAAGATGTTGTTCTGGACCGCCTCGACGGGATGAGTCTCGAGGAAGGGCACGTGCTTGTGGGCCGCGGCGTGCATCACGATGTCGGGCCGGTAGACCTGGAAGACCTCGCGAAGCCCCGTCCGGTTGCGGATATCCATGAGCTCCAGGGAGTAGGGCTGCCCGGGGAACAGCCGCTGGAACTCCCGCTGGATCATCCAGAGGCTGTTCTCGCCCCGCCCGAGCAGCACGATGTGCTTGGGCCGGAAATTGGCGATCTGGCGCGCCAGCTCGCTGCCGATGGAGCCGCCCGCCCCGGTGATCAGGACCACCGATCCCTCGATGGCCTCCAGCAGGGCCGAATGGTCCAGGCGCACCGTCTCGCGCCGGAGGACATCCTCGATGGACACGTCCCGGATGACGGGTCTCCACACGTCGTTCCCCAGGAGGCTGTAGAGCCCGGGGACCGTCTTGACATGCACGCGGAGGGCCTGGAGGGCCTCGTTCAGCCGGCGGACCACCAGGCCCGGGGCGCTCGGCACGGCCAGGATGGCGTTGGTCACCTTGTACTTCCGGACCACTTCGTCGAGGTGGGCGGTGTCGCCCAGGACGGGGATGCCGTGGACCCGCTCCCCGAGGATGGACGCATCGTCATCGATGAAGCCCACGACGAAGATCCCCAACTCGGAGTGGCGCAGCAGCTCCTGCAGGACCAGCGCCCCGGCCTGGCCCGCCCCCACGATGAGGGTCCGGTTCTTGCGCGGCACGCCCCGCATGGGCAGGGTCGCGACAGGATGGAAATGGTTCTCCCGCCACCAGCGGCAGCCGATCCTGAGGGTCCCCCAGAACACGCCCGTCAGGACGCTGGCCCCGAAGGCGATGTGGGGGATCGGTGGGGACAGCTTGAAGAGCCCCGCCAGCGGCTCGAGGAGGATCGAGAGGCCCAGGAGGGTGAGGGTCGCCATGCCCAGGCGGATCGCATCCCGCAGATCCGTCATGCGGTAGACATGCCGGGTGAGCTGGAACAGGCCGCCGACGACCAGGGAGATGAGGGCCCAGATGCCCATCCGCCTGAGCTGCCATTCAGAGCCCTCCCAGAGGCCCTCGGCGATCAGCCAGGCCGTGGCGGCGAGCACGCCGTCCATGGCCTGCTTCCCGGCCTGTCGAAACAGGGGATTCTCGACCTGGAAGAAACCAGGCAAGCCAGCGGATCTGACGGTTCCTTCCACAGTCGGCTTCCTGTCCATGGATGCTTGGGGTGCTTGACGCTAGAAAGTGTAAGCACTTTGAGTCATCCGGGTGGAAAATTCTTGCAAAAGAATCGCCAGCATCGCTCCTAACCAAGCCATCACCAAGGGTTTCTATCTCGACTTCCCGCAGCCTGGCGGACCCTTCCTGCCGCGAGGGCGTCCTGGGTGGCCCCCCACGGACCAGGCCGGGAGACCGGTGGACGGAACCACCAGCCTCCCGGCCCGTCCGGGTGAAGCAGGGGAGCTAGTGTTGGATGCCCATCTGGGAGACATCGATGCCGGGGAAGCCGGGGATGCTGAACATGGGGCTGGAGGCCTTGAGGGTGAAGTTCAGGTTGGCGGGATCCGTAAA